>NZ_JBSWTI010000006.1:0-495379 GCF_056158465.1 Ruegeria sp. ABV4_181 | reverse complement strand
CCAACATGCCCGCTGGCGCGGCGACCGGCGGCCTTCAGAAGGGCGATGTGCTGGTGTCGGAATCCCAGACCGGCATGACCATCGACGGGTCGGAAAGCCTGGACGCGATGTTGGATAAGCTTGTGTCCGACAACTTGCCTGAGGCCCGTTTGACCGTGCGGCGCAACGGCGCCGAGACGGATGCAGTCATGCCCCTAGCGCAGGAGTAATCGGACCGGTTCGGAATGTAATCCGCCAGTGTGTGTTTGCTGAGGGCGTCGCGGGCAATCCCGCCGCTCTGACGGGGACCAGCCCGTCGCGGAATGTAAAAGTGATTTGGTTACAAGATCATAAGTACCGTTGCGTCCAAACGCGCAGAGGTGAGTAGCAGCCCCACGGGACGTCGTTCTGTGCAAAGAAACAAAGGTGTCGACACCATGTTCAAATACAAAAGCCCTCTCAGCCGGCTTCTCGAAGGTGCCGGCAAAGCCAAAGAGACCGAAGCCGAAATCGAAGAAACCGCCGCGCCCGAAACGGATGCAGCCCAGCCGATCGCGGATTTCAACGCACTGCGTCAGGCACTTGCCGGCGGCAACATGTCTTCTGAAAGCTATGAAGAAAGTGACGAGCTGCTTCCGGAACAGGATATGCCCGAGTTCGCCGAGGCCGAGGACCAGCCCGCCGAAGATTTGGCAGATGATGAGGTGATTGTCACCGAAGTCACCGACGCGGAACCCGAAGCCACCACGCCTGCGGATGAACCCGAAGAAGTCGAGCCTGAAGCGGTCGTGACGTTGCATGTGGCAACGGACGAGGAGGAAGAGCAGCCGGAGGAAGCCGCCGCCGCCGAAACCGTGGAAGAAGACCCGGTTGTCGAGGTTGTCGTCGAAACGCCCGAAGCCCCTCAACCCGTCCCGGTGGCCGAAGTCAGGACCGAGCCTGAAGCCCAACCCGCGCCTGCCCCCGCGTCCGACCGGCGCAGTCGCGTAAAAACCACTTTCCTTGGCTTTGAACGGGCGGACACGCATGTTCAGGACCTGATCGAGACGGCCGAGCCCGTGGCCAATACCGAAACCGCGAAAGAGACCTTCCCGGTGGGATGGCTGGTTGTAACCGGCGGGCCGGGACGCGGCGCCTGCATCACATTGACCGAAGGTCTGATGCAGATCGGTCGCAACGACGATCAGGCCATTCAACTGGACTTTGGCGACACCGGCATTTCCCGCAGCAATCATGCTGTCATCGCCTATGATCCCGAAGATCGTAAGTGCTATCTGGGGCATGGCGGCAAGGCCAACCTGGTGCGCCTGAACGGCAAGCCCGTGCTCAGCACCGTACCGCTGGCCAGCGGCGATCTTATCCGCATCAGCGAAACCTCGATCCGTTTTGCCGCCTTCTGCGATGACGGCTTTGACTGGCGGGATTCCTGATTGATGCTGGCGACTCCGGCATATGACATTGCGCTGATCCTGGAAAAGGGCCAGCGCGACACGCAGGAAGACGCGGTTGCGGCGCGCATGTTTGACGCGGCGAATGCCGGCTACGTTGTCATCGCTGACGGCATGGGCGGCCACGCCGCAGGCGAAGTGGCCTCCGATCTGGTGATCAGAGCCTGGCGCGGTGCGCTGGACGCTGAACTTGAGGCAGAGGATCCGTCCCGGACCACCCTGATTGATGCCTTGCCGCTGGCCGCCATGCAGGCCAACGCATTCATCGCCAACCATACCGAGGAACAGGGCCCCGGTTTCCATATGGGCTCGACCCTGTTGGGTGTCCTGCTCATGGGACGTCGGCTCTACTGGATCTCGATCGGCGACAGCCCATTGTACCTGTTTCGCAACGGCAATTTGCGTCAGATCAACGAAGACCATTCCATGGCTCCGGTGATTGACGCGCAGGTGGCGCAAGGCAGCCTGACGCAGGCCCAGGCGCTGGCGCATCCGGACCGCAACCAGCTGACTTCGGTGATCATGGGCGCCGCCATCCCCAAGGTGGATTGCCCGGAAGACC
Organism: Ruegeria sp. ABV4_181; assembly: GCF_056158465.1. NCBI lineage: Bacteria > Pseudomonadati > Pseudomonadota > Alphaproteobacteria > Rhodobacterales > Roseobacteraceae > Ruegeria > Ruegeria sp. ABV4_181. The sequence continues at coordinate 493,390 of NZ_JBSWTI010000006.1, read as the reverse complement.
CGGTGGAACTGGTGCCCTCGGACATTCTGCTGATCGGCAGCGACGGGCTGCAATATCTCAGCGATGCGGAAATCGAGTCGATCCTGCGGGCGAATTCCCAATCGCTGGCTCAGGACATTGCCGACGCGTTGTTACAGGCGCTGCAGGCCAAGGCCGACCCCGATCAGGACAATGCCTCGATCGGCGTCGTGAAACTAACAAGAAACTAACCAAGGCAAAGCTACAGGACCCATGAGACCCCATCTGATCATATCCAGCCTGGCACTTGCTGCCGCGGCCGGAGCCGCCTCTGCGCAAGAGGCGTGCTCGACCTACGAAATTCAGCGCGGCGACAGCCTTCGTGAGCTGACCATCGAAGTGTATTCGACCGAAGACTTTCGCATCATCTTCGATGCCAACCGCGATGTGATCGGCAACAACCCGAACATCATAAGGGTAGGTGACGTACTGACCCTGCCCTGTCTGGAAGATATCGGCCGTGCGCCATCCGCTCCGCAGACCGAAGCCGAAGCGATGGCGGCCGAAATGGCCTCGGAACTGGTCAAGGCTGCCGAGGATCGGGCAGCCAAAGCCATCGCCAAGGCCGAAGCGCGCGTGGCCGAAGCTGAGGCCGAGGCCAAGAAGGCCAGCGAGGACGCGGTAATCGCCGCCAAAGCGGCGGCCAAGGAAGAGATCGAGGCGGCCCGCGCCGAAGCGGCGGCACTGATCCGCAATGCAGACGCTGGCGAGCGGCCGGAAATCCGTGACCGTCAGCTGCTGTTGATCACCGGCGGCAACTACGCGCCGTTCACCGACGAGGCCCTGCCCAACCGCGGCCTTTACACCAATCTGGTCGAAACCGCGATGTTGCGCGCGGCGCCCGAGCAGGCCTATAAAATCCAGTTCGTCAACGACTGGTCCTCGCATCTGGATCTGTTGATGCCAACCCTGGCCTTTGACGCGACCTTCCCCTGGTCGCGCCCGAACTGCGAAGAGGCCGCCGCGCTGTCGGAAAAGGACCGCGCCCGCTGTGAAACCTACAACTTCTCGAACCCGTTCTACGAAGTTGTGGATACGTTCTTTGCCCGCGAAGGGTCCGGTTACGAACAGACGCTGACCTATGCCGATTTTGCCGGAACGACCATCTGCCGCCCCGAAGGCTGGTCGCTGTCGCACATGGACGCCGTAGGTCTGTACGAACCGGCGATTTCGCTTGTGCGCCCGGTTTCGCCGGATGACTGCTTTCACGCGCTGATGGATGGCACGGCCGATATCGTTGCGGTCGAGGCGCATCTGGCTGTTGAGGCAATCGCGCGGCTGGGTTACGAGCACCGCATCATCGAAAACCCCAACCTGGCGGCGATCAAGTCGCTTAACGTTATGACCCACAAAGATAATCCGGATGGGGAAGCGATCCTTGAGACGCTCAACCAGGGTCTGGCGATCATGCAACAATCCGGCGAATGGCGTGACATCGTGTCGACCGCCCTGCGTCACCAAATGGAAAATGGCTAAGGCCCCGATAGGCCTGACAACAAAAAAGTCTGGAGGAAGTGGACATGTTGAATTCTAACCTGAAAAAAGTCGTGCTGTCGGCCACCGCCGTCACCGCCCTGAGCGCCGGAGCTGCGGCCGCGCAGGAAGCCTGTACCAACTATACCGTGGAAGACGGTGACACGATGGCGACCATCGCCATCGCGGCCTATGGCACTTCGAACTATCAGCCGATCTTCAACGCGAACCGCAACGTTATCACCAACCCGAACGCGCTGGAGCCTGGTCTGGTTCTGGCCCTGCCCTGTGAGGATGGCAGCCTGCCGAACGGCCAGTCCGCTCAGGAAATTATCGCCGCGGAAGAGGCCCGTGCCGCCAGCGTCAAACGCTCCAGCGTCTATCAGCCGCCGATCAAGCTGGTCACCGGCAACGGCTGGGCTCCCTTCGCCGATAAATCACTGAACGGCGGCGGCGCGATCACCCGTCTGGGCACCACCGCGCTGCAGCGTGGCGGTAACGCTCGCGACTATTCGGTCAGCTTCGTGGACGACTGGAACTCGCACCTTGAAACTCTGCTGCCGCTGGGCGCGTTTGACGTGTCGATGGCGTGGAACATGCCGGACTGCACCAACCGTACCTATGAATGGTCGTGGGAAACCGAAGTACGCTGCACCCAGTTCGACGCCTCCGTTCCGGTTTATGACATCGTGGTCGGCTTCTACACCATCCCGGAAAGCGACTATGCCGGTGCTACCACGTTCGAGCAGCTGAAAGGCGCCACCATCTGCCGTATGGACGGCTGGTTCATCCACGATCTGGAGCAGGAAGGCCTGCACAACGGCGACACCATGACCCTGATGCAGCCGATCACCGCGCGTGAATGCCTGGATGCGGTTCTGACCGGTACCGCCGATGTCGCAACCTTCGAAGTTCAGCTGTTCTCGGACACCATGGTTGAAATGGGTCTGAACCAGAACGACCTGGTCGAGAACCCGTTCGTGACTTCGCTGTCCTCGCTGCGCTTCATCAGCCACCGCAGCAACCCGTTCGGCAAGCAGTATCTGGCGATGCTGAACAAGGGCCTGAACGAGATGCGGGAATCCGGCGAATGGTACGCGATCGTTTCGGACACTCTGCGCGAGCACAACGAGAAACTGATGGCAGCGTCGAACTGATCCCTCGGTTCACTTAAGCGCTCTGGGGCCGGTCTTAGGACCGGCCTTTTTTGTCGCCTGTCGTACGGTTGACCAACGCCCCGATACCGGAGGCAAACAATCCGATTCCATCCTGCCTAAGCCATCCGATTGCGTGCGGTTTGCACCGGATCAGGCCCGGATTTTCCGTTCTTCACGGCATATTCCGCACGCACTACGGGAAACCCCTAATACCATGACCGGATAAACTTGCTAACGTGAAGGTAACAGCACCGGTGAGGCATCTGCCTCGCCACTCACTCAAAAAGGGCCGACTTTGGGGGTCGGCCCTTTTTCTGATTAACTCACTGATTTTCAAACGAATAAGCCACACCTTGCGGTGTGGCTTATTCTGATCAACCGATGATCGCGTTCAGGGTCGCGCTTGGACGCATGACAGCGGCCGTCTTGACCGGATCAGTGTGATAGTAGCCGCCGAGATCCGCCGCCGCGCCCTGTGCTGCAGCCAATTCGCCCAGAATCTGTTCTTCCTTGGCAGCCAGTTCGGCGGCAACCGGAGCAAACTCGGCCGCGAGGTCCGCATCATCAGATTGCGCAGCCAGCGCATCGGCCCAGTACCGGGCGAACCAGTAGTGGCTGTCGCGGTTGTCCGGCTGTCCGACTTTGCGGCTGGGCGACTTGTTGTTGTCCAGAATGCCCTGCGTTGCGGCCTCGGCCGCGGCACCCAAAACGCCAGCTTTGGCGTTGCCCTTGCTGTCGGCCAGAAAGTTCAGCGATTCCCCCAATGCGCAGAACTCACCCATCGAGTCCCAGCGCAGGTGGTTTTCCTCAACCAGCTGCTGGACGTGCTTCGGGGCCGAGCCGCCCGCACCGGTTTCAAACAGGCCGCCGCCATTCATCAATTTGACGATCGACAGCATCTTGGCCGAGGTACCCAGTTCTAGGATCGGGAACAGGTCGGTCAGGTAGTCGCGCAACACGTTGCCGGTGATGGCAATCGAGTCATTGCCCGCGGTGATGGTTTCCAGCGACTGGCGGGTTGCCTCACGCGGGGCCATGATTAGGAACTTGTCGGCCACGCCAGCGGCCTGAAGCGCCGGTTTGACGTATTTGATCAGTTCCGCGTCATGGGCGCGGTTTGCGTCCAGCCAGAAGATCGCCTCGGAACCTGTCAGACGCTGACGGTCCATCGCCAGTTGAATCCAGTTCTCGATCGGGGCTTTCTTGACCGTGCAGGACCGCCAGATATCACCCTGTTCAACATCATGCGAGTGCAGCGTTTCACCATTGGCCAGAACGATGCGAATGGTGCCGTCGGCAGGTGCCTGGAACGTGGTCGGGTGCGAGCCGTATTCTTCAGCTTTCTGCGCCATCAGGCCAACATTCGCCACAGCACCGGCGGTGGCGGGGTTCAGCGCGCCGTTGGCTTTGAAGAACTTGATGGTCTCGTCATAGACCGGCGCATAGCAGCGGTCGGGGATCACGCAGTTGGTGTCGCCCTTCGCCCCGGTTTCATCCCAGCCTTTACCACCCGCGCGGATCACGGCGGGCATTGAGGCGTCGATGATCACATCCGACGGCACATGCAGGTTGGTGATACCGCGATCCGAGTCGACCATGTACATCGACGGGCGGTCGCCCTTGATCGCGTCGATGGCGGCCATGATGTCAGCATTGCCCTGAACACGTTCCAGCAGATCGCCCAGACCCGAGTTCGGGTTCACGCCCAACTCGTCCAGCTCGGCGCCGAATTTCTCGAACACCGGGGCCAGCCATGCCTTGACCGCATAGCCAAAGATGATCGGGTCGCTGACCTTCATCATCGTCGCCTTCATGTGCAGCGAGAACATGGTGCCGTCTTGTTTGGTGTCCTCTATGGCGTCGGCCAGGAAGGACGACAGCGCCTTGACCGACATGAAAGTCGCATCCGCCACGGTGCCTTCTGCCAGCGGCCAGCTGTCTTTCAGAACGGTCACGCTGCCGTCTTTGCCCACAAACTCGATCCTGGCGTCACCGGCCTGCGCGGCGGTGATGGTGGCCGATTTCTCATTGGCATAGAAATCGTTGCCGGGCATGGACGACACTTTGGTTTTGCTGTCCGACGCCCATTTCCCCATCGAATGCGGGTTTTTCTGGGCGTAGTTCTTGACCGCCCGCGCCGCCCGGCGGTCGCTGTTGCCTTCGCGCAGAACCGGGTTTACTGCCGAACCCTTGATGGCGTCGTAACGGGCACGGATCGCCTTTTCCGCGTCATTCGAAGGTTCCTCGGGGTAATTCGGAATGTCGTAGCCCTGCGACTGCAACTCTTCGATGGCCGCCGCCAATTGCGGAACCGAGGCCGAGATGTTGGGCAGTTTGATTACATTGGCATCGGGCGTTTTCACCAGTTCACCCAGCGCCGCCAGATCGTCGGTAATGCGCTGATCGTCTGTCAAGTTCTCCGGAAAGGTCGCCAGAATACGACCTGCAAGCGAAATATCCTTGGTGCCAACACTGACACCCGCCGCCGAGGCGAATTTGCGAATGATGGGCAGGAACGAGGCGCTGGCCAGCTCGGGCGCTTCGTCTACAATGGTATACAATATGTCGAAGTTCGATTTATCTGCCATATTCTTTTACCTTTTTTAAGCCTTTCGGGGCGTGCGATCCAAGAGTGTGCCACATTCGCGTGGCGGGGGCGGGGCGCGAGTATCCTACCGCGCCGACGATGACTCTGTTTTGACAGGGCCTCCCTTAAATGAGGTTCGGCCCGGGATCAATCGTCTAAAGGGGGCGCAAATTGCCACGGGTTGGCGGAAATTTTGGAGTTTGAGTGAAGCTAGAAGGATAATCCCCAAATTGGCATGCCCATATCATTTCTCAGTGGTTGACTTAGGAGGTTCATACAAATGGTGGTTCAATTCTTTGCCAACGAGCGTTACGTATTCTGAAACCGCCTTGTCGAGATGATCGATTGATCCAATGTAAGCTTGCCGGGGAACAGACACGCCTGCTTTGCAAAAAATGTCCAAGAGTGCTTTTCGACCTGCCCGCCCGGTTCCTTGCAGGAATAACTTAAACTCTTTCGTTGCCAAATCTGGTCGACCCAGAATCGCGTAGTATTCACCACGATGCACCAACTCTTCGTTACTACTCCATAAGTACCATTCGATGGCGTTGTAGAACCACCTTCTGAAGAATATTTCGTTTGAATCATCTTCCGCAACTATGCGAGCCGCCTGCTCCTCAACGTATTCAATTCCCTTTTCCTCGTCGCCGATCTTTAGATGGATCATGGCCGGGAACCACGACTCGTAGAACGGTCCGGGTTCCAGCCGTGCCATTTCTGACACAGCCTCTAAAGCACTTTCGTGATCGCCGGTGACTTGTAGATCTAGGCTAAATTGAGAGGCGTACACCCAGGTTTCATCGGGCCAGCGCTGTTTGGCTTGCGCCAGAAACCGTTTGGCCCCTTCAATTCCATCCCTGTCATAGTAAACATACGACAGTTCTCCGCCTGCTCCTTCGTGGCTTGGATCGACCTCCAAGATTTTCTCCAAACCTAAAATGGCAGCACGAAAGTTTTCCTGGCGCTTGTCAAATCTGGCCTTGTTATACAACGCATAGGTACTGTCAGGGTCGATCAGCAGGACCTTCGCATAATCAGCTTCCGCGGCCTCAGTATTCCCGATTGCGTCCTGAGCGAACGCGCGCCTCAATATCGAGTTTGGGTCGTTCGGATGCAATTCCAACGCACTGGTATAGTCTGAGATCGCCTCGTCATACCTTTTGCCGCAATAGTTGGCCCAGGCCCGCGCCCTCAGAAGCCCGTTTCGTTGCTCAGTGCTGATCTCTTCAGCCTCCAACAACGTCGTGCATGCAGCAATGACTGTGGTGGCACCTCCCTTGTTGCCCAAACATGCCTCGGCCAGTTCGGTGAAATTCGTCGCGGATTTCGACGGGGAATTGAACGACAGCAGCAGCGCTGCAATTACAACAAACAGGGCGGCAAGGCGTATATGCATCAAGGCTCCTTCAGATTTGGGGTACTCATCTTAAGGTGGTGTCGCGCGGTCTGCACACAAGGGACCCGCACCCGCAACAATCTGATAGTGAGGCAAATATACTACATGAGATTCGCGGTAAGGGTTCACACACCCCAGGTGTCGCTTAGCCTGTAACCTTCCGGCCAGGGATCATCCGGGTCCAGCATGTGCTGGTGCGTGCCGGTGATCCAGCCGCGACCGCTGATCTCGGGGATGATTGCGGCCCGGCCTCCGACATGGATTTTCTCAACGATCCGACCAGTGAAACGGGACCCGATGATCGATACCGCCTCGAAGGTCTGCCCGACATTCATCTGCCCCTTCGCAGCCATCAACGCCATGCGCGCGGAAACCGCCGTTCCGGTTGGCGACCGATCAACCTTGCCCGGCTGGATGGCGACGGCGGATTTGCCTGTCAGGCCGGCCCCGGTATTCTGGAGAGGTCCGCAAAAAGCGCAGAAAGAGATGTGGTTCCAGTCCGGGTTTTCGGGGTGCGTAAAGCCCAGTTGTTCATTGGCCGCATTCGTGATCGTAACCCCAAGGCGCGCGATATCGCGGGCCTCGTCCCGGTCGATGCTCAACCCCAGCGCCGTGGCGTCGACAACCACGAAACTGTCACCGCCATAAGCTGTGTCGACAGCCAGAGTGCCGATCCCGGGAACCTCAAGCGGCACCGATATCTGATCGGCAAAACTAGGCAGGTTTTGCACGTGAATGCGCTCGGCCTTGCCGTTCCGGCAGTCGGCGCGCACGCGCACGAGGCCACCTGGCGCCTCCAGCGTCATCCGGGTTTCCGGTTCCTGCATCGGGATGATCCCGCTGTCCAGAAGAACGGTCGAGACACAAATCGCGTTCGACCCGGACATGGGCGGCGTGTCCTCGGGCTCCATGATGATAAACGCTGCGTCGGCCTCGGGGTGTTTGGGCGGGACGAGAAGATTAATATGGCGAAACACACCGCCGCGCGGCTCATTCAACACGAAATTGCGCAATGTCTGGTCCTGCGCCACGTAAGAACGCTGATCCCAGATCGTGCCACCTGGGGGCGGCTGAACGCCGCCAACGATCACATCGCCCACTTCGCCTTCTGCGTGGGCCGAGATGATGTGGATGGTTTTGGTGCTGCGCATGGCTCCTCCTCAGAACCGGGTCGGAGAATACGGGGTCAGGGGCACCGGGGAGGGTTGGCTGTCGCTCAGCGCCCCGACCAGTTCGGCCGTTCCGGCGGATTGGGTCAGACCCAAATGGCCATGACCAAAGGCGTATATGACCGCGGGTGCGTTGGGTGAAGGTCCGATCACAGGGATACTGTCCGGCAGGGACGGTCGATAACCCATCCATTGTGTGCCGCCTTCTGTTCGGAGACCCGGCATGAATTGTGCGGCCTTCTTCAGCAGGGTTTCGGCGCGCTTGAAATTTGGCGGCAGGTGTAATCCACCCAGTTCGACCGCGCCGCCGACGCGGACGCCGCCATTGATCCGGCTGGCGACAAAGCCGTGGGCCGAAAATGTCAGATGCATGCGCAGATCAAAGGCGCCTTCCGGCAGGGTCGTGTTATAGCCGCGTTCTGTTTCAAGCGGGATGTGGTCGCCCAAGGTGCGGGCCAGATGGTGTGACCACGCGCCGGCGCAGACCACAACGCGCGATGCGTCGATCAGACCATCCGAAATGGCAATCCCGACCCCGTTTTCCCCGGGCGTCAGAGCTCGGATTTCTCGCGTTTCGATCCGGCCGCCGCGCGTTCGAAATACCTGTGCCAGATGTTCGACCCATGTCTTCGGGTCGATCGTATTCAACCAGTTCGGCGTAAAGCCTGCATGGGTAAAGCGGGGGCTCAGACCGGGTTGCCGTTCTGCTATGGCCTCACGACTTTCCAGCAGATCGAAGGCGATCCCATGCGCGCGGCGCAGGTCCCATGCGGGCAGGCTGGCGCGGAATTCGGCCTCGCCTTCATAAAGCTGCAACTGCCCGTCGCGCTGCATCAGGGGTTCGCCGTCAACATGGTCGATCAATCGGTCCAGCGCGCCGCTGGACAGATCCATCAGGCTGGCCTGCGCCGTCAGCAGATCCCGGTAACGGGCCGGGCGGCTGGCGCGCCAGAATCGGAACATCCAGGGGGCGATTTTCAACGCATAGGCTGGTGGAATTGAAAGCGGACCCAACGGGTCCAGCAGCCATTTCGGTGCCTTGCGCATTATTCCGGGGGTTGCCAGAGGTTCAACCTCGGGGAAAGCAAAGGCCCCGGCATTTCCGGCCGAGGTCTGCGCGGCGACACCTTCGCGATCCAGAACCAGAACCGAATGCTCGCGCCGTTGCAGTTCCAGCGCGGTTGTGATGCCGATCACCCCGGCCCCGATCACCACAACCTGTCGGGTCATAACTCGATTCCGCTCCGGAACGGGTCACCATCTGCAAATATCAGGCGGGATTCGGCCATGATATGAGCCTGTCCGGTGATCGACGGAATGATGCCGCCGTTCGAACCCGGCTGATAGGACAAGCGATATGTGCTGCCGATGACGCTCTGTTGGACGATTTCCTCACCGGGGGCCAGCGTTCCGTCGGCGGCCAGACAGGCCAGCCGCGCGGAACTTCCGGTGCCACAGGGCGAGCGGTCATAAGTGTCATCCGGACACAGAACAAAGTTTCGGCTGTGAACGTCCGGATCGTCAGAGTCTCCCTGAAAGATCACATGATCAATCGGCTCGCCTTTTTCGCCGCCAATACCCTGCGCGATCGACGCCCTGCGGACCGCAATCGTCATATCCGTCAACTGCCGGATATTGCCGGGATCAACGGGGATCGGGCTGGGATCGACGATAAAGAACCAGTTGCCGCCATAGGCCACGTCCCCGGACACCGGGCCATAGTCCGGAACGTCCAACGTTATGCCACGGTGAACCCGGCGGCTTTCTACATTTGTCACCGTAACCGTGTTGGTATCGTGCAGTTCGACCGTCACAACACCGGCGGGCGTTTCGATCTTGTGTCGACCGACAGAGATCCGCCCCAGATGGGCCAGCGTGACGGTCAGGCCGATGGTTCCGTGCCCGCACATGCCCAACACGGCATCCGCATCAAAATAGATCACGCCGGTCACGCAGGTGGGGTCTGCCGGCTCGACCAGCAGAGCCCCGACCATGGCCGGTTGCCCGCGCGGCTCCAGCATGACCGAGCGGTAGAACGCCTTGTGGTCGGTCGCCAGACGGTGTGCACGCTCGTCCAGCCCACCTGAACCCAGATCGGGCGCGCCGTCGAGGATGACCCGCGTGGGCTCACCCCCGGTATGGCTGTCGATCACATGCATTCAGCGATCACTCCACCCTGTCTGGACCAGTCGGCGAACCACGAGCGGAACAGGTCATATTGCTGTTCGCAATAGTTGCGCTGCGCGTCGGACAGTTCGTCTGTCTCATTGAAATGCAGGCGGTATTCCTGTTCTCCGTTCAGCACCAGAAGGTGCTTATAGTACAGGACCAGATCCGGACCTTCGTCAAAACTGGACAGCACATGGATTGCCTCGGTCAGTTCAAGCGCCCGCTGACGCGCCTCGGCATTGCCTTGCGCGGCCTTTTTGGACAGCGCGGCCAGCAACATGGCCTCGCGCGGCAAAGCCGTGCCGATTCCAGTGATTGATCCGGTGGCTCCGCAATTGACAAAGCCGTGGTACACTTCGGTATCGACGCCGACCATCAGGGTAACCTGATCGTCCTGGCTGGTGATGTTCTCAGCGGCATATCGCAGATCGTCTTTGCCGCCGAATTCCTTGAAGCCGATGAGGTTGGGATGTTCGGCCCGCAATGCAAAGAACAGCTCGGCCCGGGTCGCGAACCCGTAGTAGGGGCTGTTGTAGATGATCGCGGGAACATCTGGCGCTGCGGACAGAATTGCCTTGAAGTGGTTTTTCTGCGCAGCCGGTGAACTGCCCCGCGACAGAACCCGCGGGATGACCATCAGCCCGACGGCGCCCATCTTTTGCGCATGGGCCGCATGAGCCACCGCGGATCTCGTGTTGATGGCACCGGTGCCGACCACAACGGGCAATCCCGCGCCTATCAGTCTTTCCACGCCCTCCATCCGCTGCGCGTCGGTCAGCAGCGGCCAGTCGCCCATCGATCCGCAATAGACCACCGCGGACATGCCGGCACTGATCATCTGTTCCCCCTTGCGTACCAACGCGTCGAAATCCGGTGCACGGTCCGGCGTGCAGGGCGTCATCAGCGCAGGCATGGTGCCGGTGAAAACATTGGTCGACATCGGTATTATCCTTCAGAAAATTGCGTCAGAGCCGTTTGCCCTGGCTCTCGGAATCGCCATAACGGATATTGGATACAAAATCCATAAGAATTCCGACGCAAAAAAGCGCGCCGGATCCGGGGATCGGCGCGCCCTTTATTCGATCAGGTAGTTACGATTACCTGAACCGTTGACCCGTCTCAGTATCAAACAGCATGGCGCGTTCCGGACGAACGACGATACCGATGCGGTCACCATGCGCGCTGCGTTGATCGTCGCGTTCCTCGACGATCAGCTTTTCGCCGTTCGGGGTCAGCAGATAGGAATAGCTTACGCCCCCCAGCGCTTCGGTCAGATCAACGGTACAGGTGTCCGCCGCGCGGTCGATCTCGATATGTTCGGGTCGGATGCCAAGGGTCACCCTGGTCGTTCCCGCAGGCACGGTTGCGGTCATCGAAAGGGGGCCGCTAAGCGCCGGGTGCGTCACCTGGCCATCCACGAAATCGCATTCAAGAAAGTTCATTGCAGGTGAGCCGATAAATCCGGCCACAAACCGGTTGTCCGGATTGCGATACAGGTCCATCGGGGCGCCGACCTGTTCGATACGCCCATCGCGCAGCACGACGATCTTGTCCGCCATGGTCATCGCTTCGACCTGATCGTGAGTCACGTAGATCATGGTCGCGCCGATCTCATTGTGCAGCCGCGCGATCTCGACCCGCATCTCGACACGCAGTTCGGCATCGAGGTTGGACAAAGGTTCGTCAAACAAGAACACCTCGGGCCCGCGCACGATGGCGCGTCCGATGGCCACGCGCTGGCGCTGACCGCCCGACAGAGCCTTTGGCTTGCGCTTGAGGTACTGGTCCAGCTTCAGGATGTTCGACGCTTCCTGCACTTTTTCTTCAATCTCGGACTTCGCGACCCCGTTCATACGCAGACCAAAGCCCATGTTTTCGGCAACCGTCATATGCGGGTACAGAGCGTATGTCTGAAACACCATTGCGACGCCGCGCTTGGCCGGGTCCATATGGGTCACCTCTCGCGCCCCGATGTGGATTTGACCCTCCGAGGTTTCTTCCAGCCCGGCAATCATCCTGAGCAGAGTGGACTTGCCGCAGCCCGAAGGCCCGACAAACACACAGAATTCCCCATCCTCGATCTGCAGATCAATGCCGTGAATGACCTGAGTCTGACCGTATCGCTTGATTGCGTGATTCAGAGTGACACCCGTCATGTTGCTTGCATCCTGTCATTGTGTGCGTTTGGGCGGCTCTCGGGGAACCGCCAGGCCTGTGCTTCGGTTCCGATCTGTCCGGCCACGCGGCGAACACGGGGAACCCAAGTTTCCAGTTGGTCGAGATTCATGCGCTCGGTCGATCCGGTGACCGAAATCGCCCCCAGCACGCGCCCGCCCGATGTCAGGATCGGACAGGCAATACAGATGATGCCAGGCTCATGCTCTTCATCATCTATGGCGTACCCCCGGTGACGTACCAGATCGAGGTCGGCGCGCAGCGCCTGTTCCGATGTCAGCGTCTTGTCGGTGAACCGGTGATAGCTTTGCTGGGAAATGGCCTTGTTCAGCGACTTGTCGTCCAGAAAGGCCATCATTGCCTTGCCGACGCCGGTACAATAGGCCGGGCCGACCTTGCCCGCCTGCGAGAACATCTCGATCGGCTGGGCTGCGTTGCGCTTGTCGATATACAGCACCTGGCTGGAATCGAGCTGCGCCAGATGCACGGTTTCGCCGGTTTCGCGGCTGAGCGCATCAAGAAAGGGGCGCGCGATCGGTGCCAGCGAGCTTTGCGTCCAGGCTGCATGAGCCAGCCGCACAAGACGCATCCCCGGCGAGTAAGTCTGCCGGTCCGGATCGTAATACAGCATGCCCTGATTGGTCAGAGATTGCAGAAACCGGTACAGCGTCGCCTTGGGAAAGTCGCTGCCGTCCAGCAATTCCGCGAATCGGACCGGTCGCGCAAAGGACGCCACCTGATCCAGCACATCACATGCTTTTCCTATAGTTCCGTCACCAGACACTGGCACGTTATCTCCTCCACTTACCCCCGACCAATGGCACGAGGGTCTTGACAAGACTAACCGAGTTGATGTGTAGTTTTCAATATATAAAACTTGGTTCCATTATTTGGAACAGAAATGGAAGCTAAGGGAGGAAACCATGCATTCCATCTTCAAGCGCACAACGGCCGCGCTGGCCATGAGCGTTGCATTTGCCGCTCCGGCTGCGGCCGAGCTGACCGGCGAGTTGCGAATCTTCCTCGATACATCGAACCCGGCGCCCCGTGCGACGATGGAGGCGATGATCGACCGGTTCGCGCAGCAGCACCCCGGGCTGGAAATTGAAACCACCGTGATCGACCGCGAAGCGTACAAGACGCAGATCCGCAACTTCCTGACGGCCGACACGCCGGACGTCGCGACGTGGTACGCGGCCAACCGGATGAAACCCTATGTCGAGGCGGGCCTGTTCGAGGACGTGTCCGACCTGTGGGCCGAACCCGAGATTGCCGACAACCTGTCCTCGACCAAAGGCGCGATGACGATCGACGGCAAGCAGTGGGGCGTGCCCTATACCTACTATCAGTGGGGCGTCTACTATCGTAAGGACATCTTCGACGAACTGGGCCTGAGCGAGCCGACCACCTGGGAAGAGGAACTGGCGAACTGCCAGAAAATCGTCGATTCGGGCCGGGCCTGCTATACCATCGGCACCAAGTTCCTTTGGACCGCCGGCGGCTGGTTCGACTATCTGAACATGCGCACCAACGGTTTCGACTTCCACCAGCAGCTTGCCAATGGCGAAGTCAGCTGGGAAGACGATCGGGTCAAGCAGACCTTCGCCAACTGGAAACAGCTGATCGACATGGGCGCGTTCATCGACAACCACCAGACCTATAGCTGGCAGGAAGCGCTGCCGTTCATGGTCAATGGCGACGCGACAGCCTATCTGATGGGCAACTTTGCCGTCGCGCCCCTGCGTGATGCCGGTCTGACCGATGATCAGCTGGACTTCTACCAGTTTGTTGCCATCAACCCTGATGTCGAACTGGCCGAAGACGCGCCGACGGACACGTTCCACATTCCGGCCAACGCTTCGAACAAGGAAGCTGCACGCGCGTTCCTGCGCTTTGCAGTGTCGCCGGATCAGCAGACCGAGATCAACAACGGCGCCAACCTGGGCCAGTTGCCGGTCAACGCGCAGTCTTCTGTGGATAACGACAAGTTCCTGCAACAGGGCTTTGAAATGCTGTCGGCAAACAGCCCCGGCGGTGTTGCTCAGTTCTGGGACCGTGACGCGCCTGCGGAAATGGCCAAGGTCTCGATGGAAGGCTTCCAGGAATTCATGGTCAAGCCTGACAACGTAGATAACATCCTGGCCAAGCTGGAGCGTGCGCGCGGGCGCATCTACGACAACTAAAGCCAGTCTCAGGCCGGGGTTGAACTCCGGCCTGAAACATACGTTTCGCAGGGCGGGTCACTGCCCGCCGTGCCCCCTAAAACCAGAGTTTTGCCATGACCGTTGCCCTAGACGTCCCAGAACAAGAAAGCTGGTTCCACAAAAATCAGCAACGTATTGCCCCCTGGTTGTTCCTTGCGCCAGGCATCCTTTTCTTCATGGTCTACGTGATCATTCCGGTATTCCAGTCCTTTAACCTGTCACTTTATGAATGGGACGGTTTGGGTGCTGCAGAATACGTCGGAATGCGCAACTATGAGGACCTGTACTGGGAATGGGTCGACAGGGACGCCTTCTACGTTTCGCTGAAAAACAACCTGATCTGGCTTGTCCTGTATCTGCTGGCAATTCCTGCGGGTCTGTTCATTGCGTTGTTGCTGAACCAAACCGTGTTTGGCATCCGGCTTTATAAGTCGTTGTTTTTCTTCCCGTTCGTGATCAGCCAGGTCGTGGTCGGCCTTGTTTTCACGTGGTTTTATGACCCCACCTTCGGGCTGCTGAACCAATTCCTGGGTCTGTTCGGCGCAGGGCCAATCAACGTGCTTGGGAACGAGCATCTTGTCACCTACGGCATCATCGCCGCCGGTCTGTGGCCACAAACCGCATATTGCATGATTTTGTACCTCACTGGTCTGAACGCCGTGGACCCGGAACAGATCGAGGCCGGACGGCTTGACGGCGCGAAAGGTTTCAGAATGTTGTGGCACGTCGTGCTGCCGCAGCTCCGCCCCGCGACGTTCATTGCCTTTGTGGTCACGATCATCGGCGCGTTGCGGTCGTTCGACCTGATCTCGGTCATGACTCAGGGCGGACCATTCGGATCCTCCCGTGTGCTTGCCTATTACATGTTCGAGGTCGCCTTGTCCGAATACGGCTTCCGTATGGGCTATGGCGCAGCTATCGCCGTGATCTTGTTTCTGATCATGCTGTGCTTCATCACCTATTTCCTCTGGTCGATGTACCGTGAAGAGAGAGGGCATTAACTATGTTCCCGACACCTATCGAAAAGCAATCCAAGTCGGTTCAAGTTACTTATCAGGCGTTGCTGCCGGTGGCTCTGCTGCTGTGGCTCGGACCGCTGCTGGCCGTTGCTCTGTTCTCGGTCAAACCGGACGCGGATTTTGTGAACGCCAATTACTGGGGGCTCCCGTCCTCGTTCGAGTTCATGCACAATTACGGGCAGGTCTTTTTCAACAGTGACATGCCCCGGTATCTGCTGAACTCGGTTCTGATCACGGTTCCAACCGTGATCGGGGCTGTGGCCCTCAGCACGATGACCGGTTTTGCGCTGGGGATTTACAAGTTCAAATCGAACCTCTGGATCTTCTTCATGTTTGTGGCCGGTAACTTTGTGCCGTTCCAGATTCTGATGGTTCCGGTGCGCGATTTGACGCTGGATCTGGGGCTGTACAATACAAAGACGGGCCTTGTCCTTTTCCACATCGCCTTCCAGACCGGATTCTGTACCCTCTTCATGCGCAACTTTATCAAAGCACTTCCGTTTGCCTTGATCGAAGCTGCGCGGGTCGAGGGGATCAGTGAATGGCGCATTTTCTGGTACGTTGTGCTGCCCCTGATGAAGCCGGCTCTGGCTGCGCTCAGCGTGCTGATGTTCACCTTCATCTGGAACGACTATTTCTGGGCCGTGGTTCTGACTCAGGGTGCCGAAAGTCAGCCCGTTACCGCTGGTATCACCAGCTTTAACGCGCAATACAGGGCGGCCTATCACTTAATGAGTGCCGGCTCGATCGTTGCGGCCCTGCCGCCGGTGGCCATGTTCTTCCTCATGCAGAAACACTTCATCGCGGGCCTGACCCTCGGAGCGGTAAAATAATGATAAGAACCTGGTCGCTTCATGATGAGCGACAATCCTTAGTGCTCGCGGCCCGCCGCGAGCACTTGCCTGAGGTGGTCTATTTCGGGCCCCGCCTGCCCGATCAGGAAAACACGGAAACCCTGCTTGCAGCTTACGGCCTTGACGTCACCGGCGGCATGCTGGACGCCAACCCCGAACTGTCGATCTGCCCCGAGGCGACCCGCAGTTTTCCGGGCCAGCCCGGCCTGATCATACGGGACGGTGACGGGACGCCAATCCTGCCCAAGTTCTGTTATGAGCACGAGGAAGTCGGCGACAACCATCTGGAGCTGACCTTTCGGGACGAAACGCATCGGCTGACCTATCAGGCGTGGTTTTCGATCGACCCGAAGACGCATATCATCGAAGCCCGCGCGACGCTCGAAGCGGATCGCCCGGTTCTGTTGCACTGGCTGTCCGCGCCGGTGTTTCCGGCCCCGCAACTGTCGGACGAACTGATCGACTTTGCCGGGCGCTGGTGTGGCGAATTCCAGATGAACACCACCCCGTGGTCGCCCGGAATCCGGTACCGGGAAAACCGCACCGGACGCACCGGGCACGAGCATTTTCCCGGCCTGATCGTCCCTGTCCGCGGCGCGACAAACGCGCAGGGGCAGGCCTATGGGTTCCACTACGGCTGGTCCGGCGGGCACAGAATGGTGGCTGAGGAATTGCCCGACGGGCGACGCCAGATTCAGTTCGGTCAGGCCGCCCGGATGGAGCGAGAGGCCTCGACGCGGTTTGAAACCGCGCCGCTTTATGCCGTGTTCTCCGCCGATGGCATCAATGGCTGCGCCGTGGCGTTCCAGCGCCACTTGCGCGACCGCATTGTGGCCTTCCCCAAGCCCGACCGCGCCCGCCCCGTTCACTACAATTGCTGGGAAGCCGTCTATTTCAACCACAACCTGCCCGAGCTTAAGGAAATCGCGGAACGCGCCGCATCCCTCGGGGCGGAGCGGTTCGTTCTGGACGACGGCTGGTTCGGCCAGCGGGACGACGATACCTCGTCTCTCAGCGACTGGGAGGTTGATACGCGGAAATATCCCGATGGTCTGGACCCGCTGATCAGGCACGTCCATGCGCTGGGGATGACGTTTGGTATCTGGTTCGAACCCGAGATGATCAATCCCGACAGCAGCATCCACCGGGCCCACCCGGAATGGGCACTGGGCAGCGAGGACCAGATCCTGGGCCGGGCGCAAAAGGCGCTGAATATGGCGCTGCCCGAGGTTCGCGAGTTTCTTTATGAGCGTATGGCGGCGATCCTGTCCGCACACGACATCGACTATATAAAGTGGGATCACAACCGGGTTCTGCCGATGCCTGACGCGGCGCAGACGCGCGGCTCATATGCGCTGATCGACCGGCTGCGCCAGGACTTTCCGCATGTCGAGATCGAAAGCTGCGCCAGCGGTGGCGGCCGTATCGATTTCGGTATCCTGAAACGGACCCAGCGGGTCTGGCTGAGCGACAGCAACGACGCGCTCGAACGGTTGCGGATTCAGCACAACGCCGCGATCTTCCTGCCCATGGCCGTCACCGGCAGCCATGTCGGCCCGCGCATCTGCCACACTTCGGGCCGCGTGCTGGACATCCGTTTCCGCGCCTGGGTCGCCGCGCAGCGGCACATGGGGTTCGAGATGGACCCCCGTGAGCTGAACCTGGAAGAAGAAGCCGTTTTGCGGGAAGTCACGCAATGGTGGAAAGACAACCGTGACTGGCTGTATTATGCCGACATCCTGCGGCTCGACAGCCCAGACCCCTCGGTTGTCGCCGAACAGCAACAAACCAGCGACGGTTCGCGCTTTGTGGTATTCGCGGGCAAGGTCGATACCTCGCCACAGATCGCACCCCGACCGTTGCGACTGACCCGACTTGAGGCAAATGCGCAATACCGCGTTGCATTGCGCAATACGGCCGAAGCGCCCGCGACATTGTCCCGCGGCAGTCCGGCGCTTAAACAAGGACCGATAACCGTAAGCGGCCAGTATCTGATGAGCCACGGCTTGTCCCTGCCGTGGAGCTTCCCGCAGTCGATGTGGGTGATTGAAGGCCAGAAACTATGACCAATAAACGTCGTTCACAGCACTGGTATGGCAAGCTGGACAAGGACGGATTCATCCACCGCTCGTGGATGAAGAACCAGGGTTTTCCCGATCACGCTTTCGACGGGCGTCCGATCATCGGCATCTGCAACACATGGTCTGAACTGACCCCCTGCAATTCGGGCCTGCGCGATCTGGCCGAAGGCGTCAAACGCGGCGTGTGGGAGGCCGGCGGATTCCCGGTTGAATTCCCGGTGATGAGCCTGGGGGAAACCCAGATGAAGCCCACCGCCATGTTATTCCGCAACCTGCTTGCCATGGATGTCGAGGAATCGATCCGCGCCTATGGCATCGATGGCGTCGTCCTGCTGGGCGGGTGCGATAAAACCACGCCGGGTCAGTTGATGGGTGCGGCTTCGGTCGATCTGCCATCAATCGTTGTCAGCTCGGGTCCGATGCTGAACGGCAAGTATCGCGGTCAGGATATCGGCTCGGGCACCGACGTCTGGAAATTCTCAGAAGCGGTCCGCGCGGGTGAGATGACCCTGAAGGATTTCATGAATGCCGAATCCGGCATGTCCCGCAGCGCCGGGGTCTGCATGACCATGGGCACGGCCAGTACCATGGCCTCGCTGACCGAAGCCCTGGGGATGAGCCTGCCCACCAATGCCGCCCTGCCGGCCGTCGACGCCCGCCGCATCGCGCTGGCGCATCTGACGGGCAAGCGGATCGTTGAAATGGTGGATGAAGACCTGAAACCTTCGGACATCCTGACCAAGCAGGCGTTTGAGAACGCCATTCTGGCCAATGCCGCCGTGGGCGGATCGACCAACGCGGTTGTGCATCTGCTGGCGCTTGCGGGCCGTGTCGGGGTTGATCTGACGCTGAAGGATTTTGAGATCGGATCGGAAATTCCGCTGCTGGTGAACTGCATGCCCTCGGGCAAGTATCTGATGGAGGATTTCTGTTATGCCGGTGGCATGCCGGTTGTCCTGTCAGAACTGAAACCCTTTCTGCGCCCGGCCAAAACGGTTCTGAACAAGGATATCTCGGCCCATTACGACGGCGCGGAGTGTTTCAACCGCGATGTCATCCACGCTTTCGATGATCCGGTCAAACCCGCGGCAGGGCTGCGGGTGCTGCGTGGAAACCTTGCGCCGAATGGGGCAATCGTCAAACCCTCGGCCGCGACCGACGCATTGTTGGAGACCGAGTCCGAGGCTTTCGTCTTTGAAAGTATCGAAGACCTGAAAGCCAATATCGACCGTGATGATCTGCCGGTCACGCCCGAGACGATCCTGGTCCTCAAAGGCTGCGGCCCCAAGGGGTACCCCGGCATGCCCGAGGTCGGCAATATGCCGATCCCGGCCAAGCTGGTGAAAGAAGGCGTGCGTGACATGATCCGCATCTCAGATGCGCGCATGTCGGGCACCGCGTTCGGCACCGTGATCCTGCATGTCAGCCCCGAGGCGCAGGCCGGCGGTCCGCTGGCGCTGGTCCGGACCGGTGATCGCATCCGTGTTTCGGCCAGCAAGGGCGCATTGGAACTGCTGGTGGACGAACAGGAACTGGACAACCGCCGCGCTGCATGGCAACCGGACGCGCCGCATTACACGCGCGGATACGCAAAATTGTATATCGACCACGTTCTGCAGGCCGATCGCGGCGCAGACCTTGATTTCCTTGTCGGCAACGACACCCGCCTGGTGACGAGAGAGAGCCACTGATGGAACAGACAGCCACATTTCACGATTTGAACGGAGCCTCTGTCTATATTACCGGCGGAGGGTCCGGTGTCGGCGCGGCGTTGACGGACGGGTTCCTCGCCCAGGGCGCAAATGTCGCCTTCATCGGCCGCTCGGACGCCAGCGCCTTTGTTGAAGAGATGCGGGACAAGCACGGGCGTGCGCCGCTGTTTCTGCAGGGCGACATGACCGACACCGAATTGCTGCACGCCACCATGACCAAGGCCGCAGAGGCCCACGGCCCCATCAAGGTGCTGATCAACAACGCCGCCAACGACAAGCGGCATTCGCTTGAAGAAACAACCTCGGATTTCTGGGACAGGATGATCGAGGTCAACCTGAAAGCCTATTACTTCGCCTGTCAGGAAGCCGCCCGGCAAATGAAGGACAAGGGTGGATCAATCGTGAATTTCAGCTCCATCAGCTACATGATGGGCAATGCCGGCTATCCGATCTACACGACATCAAATGCCGGGATCACCGGCATGACGCGGTCGCTGGCGCGGGAACTGGGTCCGCGGAACATCCGCGTGAACGCGCTGGCCCCGGGTTGGGTGCTGACGCAGAAGCAGCTGGACATGTGGGCCACGCCCGAAGACCTGGCCGCGCATATGGATCGCCAGTGCCTCAAGGAGCATTTGACGCCCGAAGACATGATCGCGCCGACCCTGTTTCTGGCATCTGAAGCCAGCCGGGCAATGACCGGCCAGTGCATGGCGGTCGATGGCGGCGTTGTCGTAACGGGGTAGAACCATGAACACAGAATGGATCGCTGTCGACTGGGGAACATCTCATCTTCGGGTCTGGGCCATGCGGGGCGACACCGTGCTGGATCAGACCCAGTCGGATCGCGGGATGGCGCGCGTCGTCAAGGGCGAGTTTCAGAACGTATTGCTGAACCTGATCGAAGGCTGGCTGGGCGATGCGCCCCTTGACGTTCTGGCCTGCGGGATGGTCGGCGCGCGGCAAGGCTGGGTCGAAGCCCCCTATTCGGCGGTTCCGTCGGCCCCGGTACCGGTCGCCCCGATCCGTGTCCCCGACACCGACCCCCGCATCCGGGCCTTCGTGGTGCCGGGCCTGAAACAGAATTCACCGCCCGACGTCATGCGCGGCGAAGAAACCCAGATCGCAGGGTTTCTGGCCGACCGCCAGAACTGGGAAGGGGTGATCTGCCTGCCGGGAACCCACACGAAATGGTCGCAGATCAGCGCCGGCGAAGTCGTCAGTTTCCGCACTTTCATGACCGGAGAGATGTTCGAACTGCTGCGCCGGCAATCGGTCCTGAAACACTCGGTCGGTGACGGCTGGAACGACGACGCCTTTGCCGAGGGCGTGGCGGATGCCCTGACGAAGCCCGAACAGATGGCCGCAAGGCTGTTTGGGCTGCGCGCCGCCGATCTGCTGCATGAACAGGACAGCGGCGTTGCCCGGGCCCGCCTTTCGGGGTACCTGATCGGCGCGGAATTGGCCGCAACCCGCCCCTATTGGCTGGGTCAGCAACTGGCAATCGTCGGCGCCGAAGGCATTTCCGAGGTGTATGCCGCTGCGCTGCGACAACAGGGTGCCTTTGTCGAAACCGTCAACGGCACGCAATCCACACTGGCAGGCCTGTTGCAGGCCCGCAAACTGACGAGGCAAACCGCATGAGCCGTCCCATCATCGCCATCCTGCGCGGCCTGCAGCCGACCGAGGCCGCCGACGTTGGTCATGCCGTGATCGATGCCGGTATCGACCGCATTGAAGTTCCGCTGAACTCACCCGACCCGTTGGAAAGCATCGGCATTCTGGCTGATCGTTTCGGCGCACAGGCGCTGATTGGCGCAGGAACCGTTCTGACAGTTGACGAGGTCGATGCCGTTGCCGGTGTCGGCGGCAAGCTGATCGTTTCGCCAAATTTCAACGGTGACGTGATCCGCCGTTCGGTTGCTCTGGATCAGCAAAGCTGGCCGGGCGTCTACACCCCGACCGAGGCTTTCGGCGCGCTTGACGCCGGGGCCACGGGACTAAAGCTGTTTCCCGGCGTGATGGCCGGCCCTGCCGGGCTGGCGGCAATGCGCCCGATCCTGCCCAAAGGAACGCTGGTCTATGCGGTGGGCGGTGCTGGTCCCGAGAATTTCGGCGACTGGATCGCCGCTGGCGCTGATGGGTTCGGGATCGGATCGTCGCTGTTCAAGCCCGGCCTGACCGTCCAGGAAATCGCGGACCGCGCCCGGCAGATCGTCGCGGCCTATGACGAGGCTGCCGGATGAGCACCGTCTTCGACGATCGCCCGTGCGAACTGGGCGAGGGGCCGTTGTGGCACCCGGAACGGCAACAGCTGTTCTGGTTCGACATCATGGGCAATCGGTTAATGTCCCGGCAAGACGACATGCGGCTTGGCTGGCAATTCCCGGAACATGTCTCTGCCGCGGGCTGGGTGGACCGGGAAACGCTGCTGATCGCCTCGGAAACAGGTCTTTGGCGGTTCGAACCGGACACCGAAAAGAAGGAACTGATCGCCCCGCTTGAAGCCGACAACCCCGTCACACGTTCCAATGACGGGCGTGCGGATCCGTGGGGTGGCTTCTGGATCGGAACGATGGGAAAGAATGCCGAACCGGGCGCAGGGTCGATCTATCGGTTTTGGCGGGGTGAGGTCCGGCGACTGGTGCCAGATATCACGATCTCGAACGCCATCTGTTTTGCGCCGGACCGGGCCTGTGCCTATTACGCGGACACGGCGACAAAACAAGTCATGCGCTGGTCGCTGGACGCCAACACCGGCTGGCCCGAGGGTGAAAGCACGGTTTTTCTGGACTTCCGGGTGGACGGCCTGAACCCCGACGGCGCCGTCATCGACGCCGAAGGCAATATCTGGATTGCGCAATGGGGCGCCAGCCGCGTTGCGGCCTATGACCCCGCCGGGCAGTTTCTCAGGGCGCAGAGTTTTCAGGCCGCGCATACGTCCTGCCCCGCCTTCGGCGGCAGCGATCTTACAACGTTGTTCTGCACCACGGCCCGTGAAGGTCTGAGTGCGGAAACACTTGAAACCCAACCTACCAATGGCATGACCTTTGCCGCCATCGGCGCAGGCAAGGGTCAGGCGGAACACAGAGTCATTCTATGAAGCCCGAACTAGGCGTCTGCTACTACCCGGAACACTGGCCCGAAGAGATGTGGGCACAGGACGCGGCCGATATGGTCAAGACCGGTCTGACCTGGGTCCGGATCGGTGAGTTCGCTTGGAGCCGGATGGAACCCAAACCGGGAGAGCTGCAATTCGGCTGGCTGGACCGTGCTATCGAAACACTGGCGGATGCCGGCCTGAAGATCATTCTCGGGACGCCCACCGCGACCCCGCCGCGCTGGATGCTGGATAAACACCCGGATATGCTGGCAGTGGATGCGCAGGGGCAGCCGCGCAAATTCGGGTCGCGCAGGCATTATTGCTTTAGCCATCAGGGTTATGTCGAGGAAAGCGCGCGTATTGCCCGGATCATGGGCGAACGCTACGGGCGCCACCCACAGGTCGCGGCGTGGCAGGTCGACAATGAATATGGATGTCACGACACTACTGTCAGTTACAGCGCATCGGCCCTGCGTGCATTTCGCGTCTGGCTGAAACAGCAATATGGGACAATCAAAGCGCTGAACGCGGCCTGGGGCAATATCTTCTGGTCGATGGAATATGACGATTTCGGCCAGATTGACCTGCCCAACCTGACCGTGACCGAGGCCAACCCGGCGCATGTTCTGGCCTTCCGCAGCTTCAGCTCGGATCAGGTGGTGGCGCTCAACAAGGCACAGGTCGATGTTTTGCGACCCCTGACCGATGCGCCTCTGCTGCACAATTACATGGGGCGCGTGCTGGATTTCGACCATTTCAAAGTCGGCGCGGATCTGGATATCGCGACATGGGACAGCTATCCGATCGGCTTTCTGTCCGACCGGCTGGAGGCTGATCCGGAACATAAGACGGCCTTTCTGCAACAGGGCGATCCGGACATGCAGGCCTTTCACCATGACCTGTACCGCGCCGTCGGGCGCGGGCGGTGGTGGGTGATGGAACAACAGCCCGGCCCTGTGAACTGGGCACCCTATAACCCGGCACCCTTGCCCGGCATGGTCCGGCTGTGGTCGCTTGAGGCCGTCGCCCACGGGGCCGAAGTCGTCAGTTACTTCCGCTGGCGGCAAGCCCCGTTCGCGCAGGAACAGATGCACGCTGGCCTGCTGACCCCGAACAACCGCCCTGCCCCGGCACTGACCGAAGCGCGGCAGACCGCGGACACGCTGACGAAACTGGGCGCGGTCACACAAATGCAGGCGGATGTCGCCATTTTGTTCGATTACGCTTCGGACTGGGCCTGGACAACCCAGCCACAGGGCGCGGGTTTCGACTATTTCGGTCTGGTGTTTGCCGCCTATCAGGCTCTGCGCCGGGCGGGGTTGTCGGTGGATTTTGTTTCGGCGGAGGACGGCCCCAAGGGTCACTACAAGATGATCCTGGCACCCGGCCTGGCCACGATGACCCAAGGTCTTGAGCGCCAGGTGACCGACAGTAGCGATCTGGTCATTCTCGGGCCCCGCAGTGGTGCAATCACGCGTGATTTTCAGATACCGGAAACCGGACGACCCGGCCTGACCGGGCTGGATTGCGAGGTCGATCTGGTGGAAACCCTGCCCCCCACGGTAAATCGCAGGGTGATCGGCGGGGGTGCCGCACAGCATTGGATCGACCGGCTGTCCGGCACAGCTCCGGACCTGCTGACCTTTGACGACGGAACACCGGCGCTGAAGGGCGATAAAGGTCTTTGGTATCTGGCCGGTTTTCCCGATGAGGCGTTGTGGGATCGGGTCATGGAACTGGCTGCACAGAATGCTGGTCTGGACCTGCATCCAATGCCAGTGGGGCTGCGGCGCAGAGAAACTGCGGACCATGAATTCCTGATCAACTACAACGGCGCACCGATTTCTTGGAACGGCCACGAAATTGGCGCGTGTGATGTCTCGGTCCTGAAAAAGGATGCGCCCGAAAAGGTATAACCTTTTCGGGCGCATCCGGTGCGTGTGCCAGGTGGCGTCAGTCGCTTTGCAGACTGTTGGGATCAAATGCCCCGCCGAAGCCACCATTGTTCGAGGGCGGTGTTTCTTCTGTGTCGGAGCTTTCTCCGTCGGACTCTCCGCCAAGCGAATTCGGTGCAAACACGTTGCCAAAGCCCGAGTTGTTCGAACCAGTCCCGGACTGAGATCCTTCGTCCTCGGAACCGGGTTGCAGTTCGTCGGGGTCGAACACGCCTTCAAAGCGCTGCTGGCGACGTTCCTCGCGCTGCTGGCGCAGCTCCTGAATGCGCTGTTCCGCCTCAAGCCGTTTCTGCTCTTTCACGTTGGCGATGCACTGACCCGGATTGTAGGCGGTCGCGGTGCCGACAACGGTGATCGTCGCAACCGCGAACACAACCAGCAGAACCGCCGCCGTGTTTCCGGCAAAGAAGCTGGGCAGCCTGATCTTGCCTGCCAGCTCCTCGACCGTGGCATTCTTACGCGCCGCGGCCACCAGTTCCTGGCGCCTGAGCTTGGCTTCGTTCATCAGGGCGAAGAACACCGTCAGTGCCACGATGATGAATGCCAGCGCCGAGATCGACGGCGTGATGCCATAGCGCACCTTCTGCGCCAGTTCGATGGTCAGCGTCGGGTATTCGCCAAAGGTGAAGGTGGTGGTGTTGTAGTTCTCGAACGAGGCGAGGAACGCCAGCACCGCGGCGCTTGCAATTGCCGGTCGCATGAACGGCAGCAGGATTTTGCGGAACGCCTGCGCATGGCTGGCACCCAGATCCAGTGCGGCCTCGGTCAACGCGACATCATAGCGCTGTAGCCGGGCCACCAGCACCAGCATGCAATAGCTGGCGATAAAGGTGGACTGGCCGATCACCGTCAGGAAGATCCCGTTCGACAGCACGCTGTCCGCGCCCAGCCCCAACATCCGGTTGATCCGATCCCAGAAAACCAGGGTCGAGATACCAAGAACCACGCCCGGAATCAGGATCGGCGCGATGATGATGGTGTAGTAGGTCGCCCGCAGCTTGGGCCAGATCTGCGTCAGCATCAGCGCGCCGGCCAGACCCATCGCCACCGACAGGACCACCGTCCCGGCCCCGATGATCAGCGAGTTCTTGATGCCGTTCAGAATGCGCTGATCCTGAAACAGCTCTCCGAACCACTGGAAGGTCAGGCATTCCCAGGGCGTCATCCGCGGGAAGGCCGACGAGTTGAACGCGGTGACCGACATGATCACCAGCGGGCCCAGCAGGTACAGGAAGAAGATGACCAGATAGACCCAGATGCTTACACGAAGGAAGGAATTGTTCATTTCCCGATATCCCCCATGTTCACCTTGAACAGGCGCATCACCGCCAGAACGAACAGGATACAGGTCACCAGCAGCACGATGGCGTAGGCGGCCCCCTGCGGCCAGTCGTTATTGTCATTGAACTGCTGATAGATCAGCTGCGTGAACCACAGCGACGACGGTCCGCCCAGAATCTGCGGTGCGGCCAGTGCGCCGGCGCTCAGCATGAACACCATGGTGCAGCCCGAGCTGATGCCCGGCTTGGCATAAGGAATGACCACCCGCCAGTGAATCCGCCACCAGGGCGCGCCGAGATCCCGCGCAGCCTCGATCTGGTTTTTGTCCAGACTTTCGATCACGTTGTACATCGGGAAGATCATCAGCAGGATATAGGCATATCCCAGACCCGCATAGAGCGCGATGTCGTTGCGGATAAAATCAAAGGGCGTATCCCAGATGCCCAGACCCATGAACAGGGTGTTCAGAACCCCGGTTTCGCCAAAGATGATCCGCAGGGCAAAGGCGCGCAGGATCTCGTTGATCCAATAAGGGATAATCAGCATGATCGCAAAGATGCGAATATGGCTGCCCTTGGACTGACCCAGATAATAGGCAATCGGATAGCAGAGGATCAGGTTGAAGATCGTCACGCAGACCGCCGCGAGCAGCGTGCGGAAGAACACCCGCAGATCGACAACGTTATAATCCTGGCTGCCGCCTTCGGGCCCGTAGATCAGGTATTTATAGTTCTCCAGCGTATAGACGTCCTTGGGCCCGCCAATTTCCGGTGGCGGCAGGTTCGGGCGGAAGGAAAAGTCCAGCATCGACAGCTGCGGCAGGATGATCAGGCCGATGGTCCAGAACAGGACCAGACCCAGGATCGCCAGCCCCATGCCGGTGCCGTTGCGGGTGAAGAAGTCTTTCAAAAATCCGGGCATGAGTCAGACCCTCTTATTCCGCGGCCAGTTCACCCGCTGGAACCAGAACCGCGTTGTGGGGTTCGTATTCCAGCGTGATGTTCTGCCCGGTGTGGTCCTTGAACGACTGACCATGGTTCGGGATCGATACCTTGATTTCCTTGCCGCCCTCACCTTCGGTGAAGATGTTGAAGACGTTGCCCTCGAATTCCTCGTGGTTCACGCGTGCGGTGACAAAATGGTCGCCGGTGGCGCCATCCGGTGCAACGGCAAAGGCTTCGGGACGGATGAACATCATGGCGTCATCCCCTTCCTTCAGCGTGCCCTGATTGGCGGTCGAGACCCGCGCCACCAGATCGCCCGAGCGGTTTGTGGAGATCAGCGCCTCGGACCCCATGACCTGCTTGATCTTGCCGCGGAACACGTTGTTTTCACCCACGAACGAGGCCGCAAAAGCCGTATTCGGATCATTATAGATGGTCTTGCCATCTGCGATCTGGTCAATCACCCCGGCCCGCATCACGGCGATGCTGTCGGACATGGTCAGCGCCTCACCCTGGTCGTGGGTGATGTAGATGAAGGTAATGCCAACACGTTGCTGTATTTCGCGCAGTTCGGTCCGCATATGCTGGCGCAGTTTCAGGTCCAGCGCCGACAATGGTTCGTCCAGCAGCAACACATCGGGTTCCGCGCACAGGGCGCGGGCGATGGCAACCCGCTGACGCTGACCACCGGACAATTCGCTGGGCAGCTTGTCGCCCTGCCCCGGCAGCGCGATCATGTCCAGAAGTTCATCCGCCCGCTTGCGGCGCTCGGCACTGCTGGCGCCCTTGATCTCCATCGAGAATGTAATGTTTTCCCACACTTTCATCAGCGGGAACAACGCGAGGTTCTGAAAGATCAGCGCGGTCGGGCGTTTGTTCGGACCGATACCGCGCATGTCATTGCCGCCGATCAGGACTTTGCCCTCGGATGGGTCCAGAAACCCCGATACAGCGCGCAGGATCGTCGTCTTGCCACAGCCCGAGGGGCCGAGGAACGAAAAGAAGTCGCCCCCGTTGATGTTAACATTCGCATCACGCACGGCGACAAAATCACCGAACCGGATCCACAGGTTTTCCAGATCTACACCGACCCCTGCACTCATTTTAGGTATCTCCGTCTGGTGCGATTCCAGACCGCACCGAAATAGGGTCCGTCACGCCGGATGGGCGCACGGGCAAACGGCCCCCCGCTTGCCGGCGGGGGGCACAAATTCAAAGCGATCAGGCGCTTTTGAACTTGTTGACGAACTCGGTCCGGGTTTCCGCATACCACGGTGCCTCGGCCGGCCACGGGTTGAGGTTGGCCAGCGAGTCGCCCGGATAGGCTTCGGCAAAGTTCTTCTTGTAGGTGTCGCCGGAATACTGATCGGCGCCCAGAACAGGCGAGTTGTAGCCGTGGCTGTCAATCGCGACGCCGGCCGGCTTGGCCTGATAGGCAAAGTCGATGAAGGCGTAGACCTGATCGATATTGGTGGCACCTGTCGGCATGGCCATGCCGTCGACCCAGGCCATCGCGCCTTCGACCGGAGCCTGATAGTGCACCGGCTCGCCGGCCGATTTCAGCGCCAGCGGCGGACCGTCCCAGGTTTGACCGACAACGACGCCTTCGTTCAGCAGGCCGTTCTTCTGGGTATCGGCGTCGTTCCAGATCAGCTTGATCCGGTTCTTGCGCGCGATGCACCAGTCGGTGATCTGACCCCAGACCTTGCGCATGGTTTCTTCGTCGCCATAAGCAGCCCAGACCGAGCCCGGCTCCATCTCGCCGGCGCGTTCCATGTAGAGACCGGCACCCAGCATCATCGAATGCGCCCGGCCCATGGTCTTGCCGGCATTCTCTTCCGACCAGACATCGCCGTAGGACGGTGCATCGCCTTCCGGCAGCCACAGGTCCGTGCGATACGCAATGCCTTCGGTTCCCCAGATATGCGGCAGCCAATGCGCGCCGCTGTCGCCAAAGTTCCAGGCTTCGGTGCCGATCTGCGCCATCGCCGGGTTCACCAGGTCAATCGGAACCTTGTTCATGTCGAAGGGTTGCAACAGCTCAAGCGGCTCCCACTGGAGCGAGCGGTTGTTGGTGGGCGAGACAATGTCGAAACCCTGGCCTTTAGTGGCCTTCATCTTGTTGATGATTTCTTCGTTCGACCCGATCCCGGTGTAGTTCACCTTGATGCCGGTGAGCGTTTCGAATTCCTGCAAGAAGGTGGGCGGCAAATAATCCGACCACATCAGAATGTTGATCTCACCCGAGGATGCCAGTGCAGATTTGCTGTATAGTGGCGCAGCCAAAGCTGCCGCACCTGCGCCTTTCAGAACAGAACGTCTGGAAAGGTTTTTCCGTTCAGCCATAATTGTTTCTCCCGATATTGGACTGTGTTGTTTTTGTTTTGTGATTGCACGCTAGACCTTTGCGTCAGAGCTGTCAGTCCAAAAGTGACAGTTGGCGGATTTCATAAGTCCAGTTTACGACCAGCCCGAGTGAAACCGCGATCAGATCCCGGTTCCAGCCAGACTGAGACACCATAGGGTGGGATGGCGGAACAACCAACAATATACTTGCGCCCGTCGTCCTGCGGCAAAACCTGCTCCTCGCGCCCGAAGTTGAAGGCAAACCCCAAAGGCCCGCGATGCGTGATCCGCAGGTCGGTGCCGCAGTCCTTTATAGGGATGTCGGCCCAGTTCAAAGCCTCTGACAACACAGCCTGCAACAGTGTCCCACGCGGAACCATCGCCAGATACATCGCCCGTTCCGACCGTATGACTGCCGGGCTTCCATCCCTGTAAGCGCTTGAAAACCAGCCCAATACATCCTGCTCCGTCTCGACGATCTCGCGCCATCCGGTGAACGAATGGGCGGTCCCGTCCCACAACCGAACCGATTCCCCCGCCAGTTCCGGCAGTGATTCGACCCGCAGGACCCGGACGCCGGTCAGATCGGCCAACTCTCCGGGCGACAAGTTAGGCGGAGTGTGCATGTCGGGCGTCTTGCTGCCCGCACGCGCTCCGATCAGAAACTTGCCCGGGCTGGCCCTCAATCTGACCGCCAGTTCCAGCGGGATGATCATGCATTGAGGGATAACAATCAGGTGATAGCCGGACAGGTCGTCATCTGGCCCTATGAAGTCCAGATCAACCCCCAGAGATCGCAGTCCGGCATACCATTCCCGGATGATCTGAGCATTCGGAAACCCATCATCATGAGGCAGGATATCGGCGGCCCAGACGGACTGGTAATCCAGCAGGATTGCCACCTTTGCCGGCGCGCGTTGCACCGCGGGCAGGGATTCACGTTCGCGCGCCACCTGCGCCACTTCCAGCGCTGCCTGATCCGGCGTGCCATCGGACCGCAGCAGGGCTGTATGATACTGCTCTTGCGCAAATTTGGCCTGACGCCAGCGAAAGAACATCACCGCCTGCGCCCCGTGCGCGTAGGCAGCCCAGGTCCAGAGCCTGACCATTCCATCCGCAGGAGAAGGGTTCTTCTCGGCCCAGTCGACCGGCCCGGGCTGTTGTTCTAGAACCCACATACGGCCTTTGCCCTGCGACCGGTAGAGATCGCAGTGGAAACCCTGATAATCCGGCGCGCCAGTCCTGAGGTACTTTTGCTTTTCCTCCACCGACAGGGCGGACCCCAGCAGATTGCCCAGAGGATAACTGTCAAAGCCCACGATATCCAGATCGGCCGCCACTGTGTGGTGGTCGAATTCGAAACTGCCCGCCATGAAATTATGGGTGATGTCGCGGCCCGGCGCATACTCTCGCAGAATGTCGACCTGCGCCCGGTTGAACAGGCGCACCCGATCCGAGGAATAGCGCGCAAAGTCCAGCGCGTGGGTCGGATTGGGGCTGGCAACCAGCCCATTGGGCAATTCGATCTGGTCAAATCCGGAATAGGCGGAGCCCCAAAAGACAGTGCCCCATGTCTGATTCAGCTTGTCGATCGAGCCGTAGCGATCCGCCAGCCACAGCCTGAACCCATCCCGTGCCGCGTCTGAATAGCTGAGCACCGTGTCATGATCGTTATATTCATTGTCGATCTGCCACGCGTGAACATGAGGATTCTCACCATAGCGGCGGGCGTATTCGGTAGCGATCCTGCACGCCTCGGCCAGATAGATCTCGCTTGAAAAACAGTAGTGCCTGCGCGAGCCGAACCCGCGGACCCGCCCGTCCGACCCGACAGGCAGAATTTCCGGATGCCCATCGACCAGCCATTTCGGCGGTGCAGCGGTGGGCGTGCACATCATCACGCGCAACCCGGCCTCACCCAGTATTCCTATTGCTTCGTCCAGCCAGTCCCATCGGAACTGCCCGCGTTGCGGCTCGACCAGAGACCAGGTGAACTCCGCAATGCGAACCCAGTCGATCCCCATCTCGACCATCCGCCGGGCATCTTCGGGCCAAAGCGACCGGTCCCATTGTTCGGGGTAATAGCAGACCCCAAGCTCCAGCTTGCTCATCGGTCTTCCCTGGCGGTACGTCTTTCGATCCATTTCAGGAAGCTGGCGCAGCCCAGCGTGATGACGACGTAAAGAATGGCGGCCGTATTGAACGGCGCAAATGGCAGGAAGCTGGCGGCCTGAAACTCTCGCATGCGCTGGGTCATGTCGCGCACCGACAGGATCGACAGCAGCGACGTGTCCTTGATCATGGCGATAAATTCATTGCCCAGAGGCGGCGTGACGATGCGCAGGGCCTGGGGCAGAATGATCAGCCGCGCCGTCTGCCAGCGCGACAATCCCAATGAGCCGCCGGCTTCGATCTGACCCCTTGGAATCGCCTCGATCCCGGACCGGAAGATTTCCGCCATGTAGGCCGAGTATCCAACCGAAATGGCGATGATGCCACGGGTCATGTTCGTCATATCGATGCCACCTCCGGTCGCGTCCTTGACTGCGCCTGCCAGCGGCAGACCGATATAGAGGATGATCACCAGCATCGGAATCCCTCGAATGGTATCGACAAAGAACTCGGATCCGACAGCCAGAGGGTGCAGTTTGTGCTGGGCTCCGCCAACCGTGAGGGTCAGCAGCAGAAATCCAAAAACCGCAAAGGCCAGCGCGGCGTTGCGAATGGTGTCTGGCAGAAAGCTGGTCCGCCAGATAACCGGATGGCCTTTGGTGTCCATGTCAACCGGAACAAAGGCGCCGGACACGCTGTCGACGGTGTCGATCTGCGCCAGCGCGCTGGCCGCGTCCGGGGCGCTGCGGATGCGGTATTGCTGATCCCCGCCGCCGTCGAACTCGCCAAACCGGATGATGTCCGCCTGCGCCTGTGGCGTGCCGCGCACAATCGCGACCCGTGCATCAAGGCTGCCGACAAGTTGATATTCCACTTTCGGCTGCATGAAGAAGAACGTAGACACCGCAAGCAGGGCCAGACTGACGGACCCGTAGACAACCGTTGTCCGCGCCCTGGGTTTGAACGATTGCAGCCCAACCCAGATCAGACCCAGGATCGCCGCGAAGATATAGGCGAAAATGGCCGCGCGGAACGTGATGGCCACACCGGTCGCAAATTGCCAATGCGCCATGAACATAAGGTAAAACAGCGCGACTCCGGTCAGAATTTCTAACCCGAGCCGAACCTTCCCCCGCACTGCTTCGGGCAGAAGCACGGTCAGCAGGATGATCGCAACCATCACCGCGTAGGACAAAAGCAGCACCTGAAGCCCGGCGCGTACCTGCCCTATAACTTCGGGCAACAGCACCCAGGTCTGTGATGACCTGTCGATCAGTGGCGAGGTGTTTTCGCTGAGCGCGTGTAAGAACACGGATTCGGCAAAAGGCATCAGCACCTGCGGCGCTGCATAGCCAAGGGCGGCCAGTGCCAGTGCAGCCGGCAACGCCGCCAGCGCGGACAGGCGCAGCCAACCGGGTGCCCCGGCCTGAAACCGGGTGTAGCGGGCGCAGAGATATCCCAGAACAGCCACCACAAGAACCAGAAGAAACCCGACAAAAATCGGCCCGGCATTGTTGCCGATCCCAAGGATGGCGGTTAGCGACCGCAGGTATTTCGAAGAGGTTGCGAACAGGTAGATGATGAACGGGGCGGCGGCGAGCAGAACAAGATTGCTCGGGCGGATCGAGCTTAGACGCGACATGAAACCTCTCTGCTGAAATGCGGCCCGGCACTTAGGGGTGTCGGGCCGTTACGTGCCGGTTGGGCTTATTCGGTGCCCCAGTACTTTGTGACCAGCTTGTCCAGAGTGCCGTCGGCCTTGATTGCCTCAAGCCCTTCGTTGATGGCGTCGACGGTGGCGTCACCTTCCTGAAACACGATGCCCAGCGGATCGGATTGCAGCCCGGTAATCCCGACCGTCAGTTCGCCCGCGAACTCCTGCTCATAGGCCGCAGCCGAGGTGCCGTCGATGATGACGCCCTGCACGTCGGCATTCTGCAGGGCCAGAATCGCAGCCGAAAAGTTGTCATACAGGCTGACATTCTCGCGCCCGACCAGGTCTTCGGCCAGTTGGGCGTTGGTGGTGCCGGTCTGCGCCGCGAGCTTCTGGCCGCCCGCCTTGAAATCGTCCAGCGTCATGTCGGCATTGTCGACCTGCAAAAGGATGGCCTGGCTGACCACGATATAGGGTTCCGAGAAGTCCATCGTCTCTTCCCGTTCCGGCGTGATCGAAACGCCCGAGATCACCAGATCGAATTCGCCCTGCTGTAGCGCGGCAAAGATGCCGTCCCACGCGGTATTGACGAAGTTCGGGACGCAATTCACTTTTTCGCAGATTGCGTTCATCACATCGACGTCAAATCCCACAATCTCACCAGTGGTCTCATCCACGGTTTCCATGGGCGGATAGGTCGCGTCGGTTCCGATTTTCAGAACCCGCCCTTCCAGATCTGCGGCAAATACGGCCGGTGTGGCAAGCGCTGTCAGCGCTGCTGCAGCAATCAGGTTTTTGAACATCTCCGGTTACTCCTCTGTTGGTTTAGTTGGCATGCGCACGTTGCGGCGCAGGGGTGTCAGGTTGCCGCTCGATAAGGGTGGCCCTGATCTTTTTTTGGGTTTCCGTCGGCTCGGCGCCGTCCAGCACCTTCAGCATGTATTCGCCCAGCAGGCGGCTGGTATCCTCGATGGGGACGTAATAGGTGCTGGGCGGCGGCACGAAATAACGGCTCAGTTGCAGATCATCGGTCGAAATCACAACGAGATCGCGACCAACCCGAATTCCGGCCTCATGAGCAGCCGACAGCACACCCAATGTCATGGCTTCGTTGGCGCAGATACACGCCGTGGGACGCTCTGTCATTTGCATCAGTGCCTCAAAGGACTTTCGGCCCATGGATGCGGTGGTCGGGCCGTTGAAGATCAACGTTGAATCCGTCGCAAGGCCCGCAGCGTTCAGGGCGCTGGAATATCCGCGCTGGCGCTGGGTCGCATAAATCAGATCGGCCGGAGGATTGATCAGCGCAATCCGCCGATGACCCAGCCGTACAAGGCGCGCGGTCGCGTCAAAGGCCGCGGCCTGACTGTCGAAATCAACATAGGCATGGGGCGTTGCGCTATCGCTCATCCCCATGGGCACAAAAGGGAAGCCATGTTGTTGCAGGAAGGTGATGCGCGGGTCATCATGCCGCGTACCCGAGAATATCACCCCATCGGCCAGACCGTCATGGACGATCCTGGCCAACACGGTCATCGCATCCGAAATGTCGACGACGTTGAAAACGCTCAATTCATATTTTGAACCCTGTATCGCCTTCGAAATCCCGCCGAGAATGCGAGTGAATTCAACCCCCTCCCATTCTTCCGCAGCCTCAGCCGAAACGCTGACCAGAACGGCGATGCGATAGGATTTGTTGGTGCGCAGCTTTAGTCCGTCCATGTTCACGCGATACCCAAGCTTTTTGGCAGCGGCCTGAATCTCCTGTCGTGTCTCATCCTTGACTGAGGCAACACCCCGCAGAGCATTTGACACGGTTCCGACCGAGTAACCAGTTACCCTAGCGATAGACTTTATGGTCGCGCGGGCCATTACCCGACCCCTCCGGACACCTGATCCAGCAGAAAACAGCGCCAGTCCCAATGTTCCCCGACCGCCTCGCCATCGGTAAAGCCACAGCTCGCAACCTGACCGGGTTGGGTTGCCTGATTTCCCTCCTGCCTGACGGTATTAGGTTGCGCCGATGCACGCATCTCCCGGGGTTCCACCGTTAATTGAAACGTTTCAATTAGGTTGAAGCAGCGGCACGGCTCTTGTCAAGCGCTGCGAGTGGACGGGTATTTTGACGTGAAACGGCGCCCAGGAAACAAAAGATATCGTTGCCACCGGTCGGCTGAACCGTCGATGCGACGGGTCAATTCACCGGCGGATCCGGTTAAAACTAGATTGCCGGTGACCGACCTGCTAGTTGGTGGCTCGACCGGCCCTACCCCCAACAGGTTCTGACCATGAAGTACACCCGCTCTGACTTCCCCAAGGATTTCCTTTTTGGCGTTGCCACATCGGCTTATCAGATCGAAGGGCATGCGCAGGGCGGCGCGGGGCAAACCCATTGGGATACGTTTGCGGCGTCTCCGGGCAATGTGCTGCGCAACGAAAACGGCGATCTGGCCTGTGACCATCTGAACCGCTTTCAGCAGGATTTCGATCTTGTTCGGGACGCCGGATTCGACTGTTACAGGTTTTCCACAAGCTGGGCACGGGTGCTGCCCGAAGGACGCGGCACGGTGAATCAGGCAGGGCTGGATTATTATGACCGGCTGGCCGATGCGCTGTTGGAGCGCGGCATACGCCCCTGCGCCACGCTGTATCATTGGGAGTTGCCTTCGCCACTGGCGGATCTCGGGGGCTGGCGCAACCGGGACATTGCCGGTTGGTTCGCGGATTTCACCGAGGTCATCATGGGCCGCATCGGTGACCGCATGTACAGCGTTGCCCCCATCAACGAGCCCTGGTGTGTTAGCTGGCTCAGCCATTTCGAGGGCCATCACGCCCCCGGCTTGCGCGACATTCGCGCAGCGGCCCGCGCGATGCACCACGTTCTGCTGGCCCACGGCCGCGCCATCGAGGCGATGCGCGGTTTGGGAATGACCAATCTGGGTGCGGTGTTCAATCTGGAATGGGCCGAGCCCTCCGACGACACCCCCGAAGCCCGCCGCGTCGCCGACCTGTACGACGGCATCTACAATCGGTTCTTCCTGGGCGGCGTATTCAACAAGGCCTATCCCGAAAACGTGCTTGAGGGGCTGGAACCCCATCTGCCCGAGGGCTGGCGGGACGATTTCGACACGATTGGCGCTCCGGTCGACTGGTGCGGGCTGAATTACTATACCCGCAAACTCATCGCCCCTGCCAACACCGCATGGCCCGGCCTGAAAGAGGTTCCCGGACCGCTGCCAAAAACGCAGATGAAGTGGGAGATTGAACCCACCGCCCTCACCCGCTTTTTGACCCGTACCCGGCAGGATTACACAGGTGATCTGCCGATCTATGTCACCGAAAACGGTATGGCCAGCCCCGAGCGGGTGCAGGATGACGACCGGATCGACTATCTCAACCAACACCTGACAGCGGTTCAGGATGCGCTGCAACAGGGCGTGCCGGTAAAGGGTTATTTCATCTGGTCGCTGCTGGACAATTATGAGTGGGCCTTTGGCTATGAAAAACGCTTTGGCCTAGTCGACGTGGATTTCGAAACGCTCGAACGCAGGCCGAAAGCCTCATATCACGCGCTGAAAACCGCACTGGCCGGCAGCACGGTATCCGTTCCGTTGGCCCAACCTGCCGGAGCGATGCACGAGCATTGGAACTTGGTTGCCGATATCGGCGGCACCAACACACGACTGGGCGTAATCTCGAACGGTATACTGACCGATCTGCGCAAATACCCCACCGGGACCCTGCCCGAATTGCTGGAGGCGTTTCACAGCCTGCGCGACGAGATCGGCACTGACCCGCGCGCCGTTGTCGCCGCCGGGGCCGGTCCGGTGCGGGACGGAACAATCCGCCTGACAAACGCGCATCTCGACCTGTCTGAAAGCGATATCGGCAAGGCAACCGGTGCGCAGCACACATTCGTGATCAACGACTTTACCGCCGCGGCGTGGTCCGTGGCCGAAGTCACCGCTGCCGATGTCGAGGTTCTGCAGGGGACCGCGACGCCTCCGCAGGGAACGCGGCTGGTGGTTGGCCCGGGCACCGGGCTTGGCGTCGGAGCATTGATCTATTCCGGCGGCCGCT
The DNA here is from genome assembly GCF_056158465.1 of Ruegeria sp. ABV4_181. NCBI lineage: Bacteria > Pseudomonadati > Pseudomonadota > Alphaproteobacteria > Rhodobacterales > Roseobacteraceae > Ruegeria > Ruegeria sp. ABV4_181. The sequence goes on along the minus strand of NZ_JBSWTI010000006.1, from coordinate 455,901 downwards.
ATCACACCGCTTCGGGCGAAGGTGGTCACGTCGGGCTGTCGCCGCGCCACGCTGATGAGGTCGAGATTTTCCGGGCCGCCCGCCACATCGCGCCGGATAGTTTCTTTGATGACGGCCTGACACTTGAGGCCGAAATGTTCCTGAGCGGGACGGGGCTGCCGGTTCTGTACCGGGCGGCGGGAATGGCCGCAGGGCAAGCGGATACGCCGATGCGCAACGCCCGCGACATTCTGGAGGATGCGCGCACCGGGTCTGATCCGATTGCCGAAAAAACCGCTCAAATGTTCACCACCCATCTGGGGGCCGTTATGGGCGACCTTTCTGTGGTCCTCATGCCCGTAGGCGGCGTGTTCCTTGTGGGGGGCGTTGCCGAGAAAAACCGATGGCTGTTCAAGGATGCCTTCCGCGACGCCTTCAATGCCGGCGGGCGGTTCAGCGGGTTGCGGCGTTCCATGAACCTTTATGTGTCGGAACAGGATGAATTTGGCATTGTTGGCGCTAACAACTTCTGCAAAAGTGCGCTTGCGCGGTAAACTGACCGCCTGACGACGCAAACAGAAAGGACCGGGCATGATCCTGTGCTGCGGTGAAGCCCTGATCGACATGATCGCCGCCCCGACCGTTTCCGGAGGCGAAGGATTCGTGCCTCACTCTGGCGGCGCTGTTTTCAACACGGCCATTTCGCTGGGGAGGTTGGGGGCACCGGTTGGCATGCTGACCGGCCTGTCCTCTGACATGTTCGGTCTGCAACTGGGCGATGCCCTGCAAACCAGCCATGTCGATGCAAGCCATGTCATCCGCTCGGACCGCCCGACGACGCTGGCCTTCGTGCAGTTGAAGGACGGGCACGCATCCTACAGCTTTATGGATGAAAACTCGGCCGGTCGCATGCTGACGCCCGAAGACATGCCCGCTCAGCTCCCTGCGGTGTCGGCGCTCTATTTCGGCGGTATCAGCCTGGCCTGCGAACCTTGTGCCGACGCTTATGCCGCGCTGCTGGATCGTCATGGGTCGGACCGGGCCGTCATGCTTGATCCCAATATCCGGCCCGGGTTCATCTCTGACCAGACCCGGTATCGCACGCGCCTGAATCGGATGATCGGACAGGCCGATGTCATCAAGGTTTCAGATGAGGATCTGGACTGGATCATCCCCGGACCGGAAAGCGTTTCCGACAAAGTCCGGCTGTTGCTGCAGGCTGGCCCTGCTGTTGTCATCGTGACCCGGGGCAGTCAGGGTGCCTCCGGATTTCTGGCCGACGGCACCGAAACGTCGGTGCCGGTTCAACCGGTCCAAGTGGTCGATACAGTAGGTGCCGGTGACACGTTCAACGCCGGCGTACTGGCAGAGTTGGACAGGTCGGGCCATCTGACCAAGGCCGGCGTGCGTGCGCTGACACCCGATACTTTGCGCGCCGCCCTTGCCAAAGGTGCCGAAGTTGCCGCCGTCACCGTTTCCCGCGCCGGGGCGAACCCGCCCTGGGCGCACGAGCTTTGACCGACGAGGGAACACACATGAAACGCTCAGACATCAACACCATCAAGACCGAGGCCGAGGCTTTCATCCAATCCTTCGGGGCGGTTTTGCCGCCTTTCGCCAACTGGTCCCCGGACCGGATGCGCAGCGATGAGGCGGCAGGCATTCGCGAACGGGGGCTGGGCTGGGACATCACCGATTATGGGCAGGGTCGTTTTGACGAACTGGGCTTGTTCCTGTTCACCCTGCGCAATGGGGACTTTGGCGATCTGAGCCAGGGTCGGGGCATGCTTTACGCGGAAAAGCTGCTGGTTTCGCGTGACCGGCAACTGTCCCCGATGCACCGTCATGTTGTCAAAGCCGAAGACATCATCAACCGCGGCGGCGGCGATCTGGTGATGGAAATCTATGCCTCGGACCCGCAGGGCGGCATTGACCGGGATACGTCTGTGACCGTGCCCAGCGATGGCTGTCCCGTGACGATCCGCCCCGGCGAACTGCTGCGCCTGAAACCCGGTCAGAGCGTGACCCTGATGCCCGGCATCTGGCATGCCTTCTGGGCGGAAAAAGGCGATTGCCTGATCGGGGAAGTATCGACCGTCAATGACGATCGCACCGACAACGTGTTCGAAGAACCGATTCCGCGTTTCGCAACTATCGAAGAAGATGCCGAGCCCGACTTTTTGCTTGTCGCAGATTATTTCGCGTGAAACCCGGGGCGCTTAGTGCGTCCCGCGCGGCAAGCCGCGTCCCTTCCGCGTTCCAACAACAAACATTGTCGACTCCCTTGGCGTCGACAATCCGGCCGGAAGAGATCGTCAAAACGCCGATCTTGCTGCATTGCGCCACCAGCTCTCCGCTGTAGGGTCACGACTGCGCCTGGTCAACGTGCGGGTCATCAGCAAGTACCCAGCTAGCCGCGCAATTTCCATCGGCTCTGGATAAGTCCCTTTTCCTGAACCGGAAAAGCGCATTAACATGAACGTCGAAACAAGGTTGAATGCCGCAGACCCGTTTGCGGGCGATCATGCAAGGATCGGTGTCATGGTAACAAAAGCTGAACTGGAAGCGCAGGTCGCGGAACTCCGCCGTCAGTTGGCCGAGCAATCCGGCAGTGGTCCTGCGCAGGCCGATGCGAACCATGGCGCCGCCGACCCGGAAGAAACGGTTACAGAGCGCATTGCCGATAGCCTTGAGGCGTGGTCAGCCCAGTTGGAAGAGGCGCTGACGGAACTGGAAGACCTGCCGCACAAAAAGCCGATCCTGTTTGCCCTTGGCATCTTCACGCTTGGCTATCTGCTAGGCCGTTCCCGGTAGGAGCCCAATCATGAGCCGCATTTCCCGCAACATCTCAATCATTCTGCGTGCCGAACGGCTGATTGCGCAACGGCATCTGACCATCGCAGCGAAGCGCACCGGCTTTTATGCCGCGGCAGGGCTGGCGGTGGGGCTGGCCGTTGTCATGCTGAATGTGGCGGGTTTTTTCTGGCTGTCTGCGACACTGTCGAAGCCGTTGTCGGCCCTGATCCTGGCCGCCGGAAACCTGCTGCTGGCACTTGTGCTCGCCTTGGTGGCAAACACTCAGAACGCGCAGGCCGATACCACGGCGGCCGTCGAACTGCGCGACATGGCTCTGCAAGATATCGAAACGGAAATAAAGGACAGCCTGTCTGATGCCCGCAATACGGTTCAGGGTATCCGGCGCGACCCGATTGGCGCACTGACACCTGATGTCGTCAGCGCGATCCTCAGCACCCTGATCAAATACGCGCGCAGACGCAAAGACTAGGCGAATTGACTAGTTTCAGATCATTTGCGCGGCGGCCCGCGCGATCACCATTTCTTCGTTTGTGGGGATCGCCAGAATACGGACACGGCTGAAATCTGTCGACAAAACCGTGCCTCCGTCGGCATTGCGGTTGTGGTCCATCTCAATTCCGATCCAACGCATACCGTCACACACCATCTGACGGATCCGGGCCGAGTTTTCCCCGACACCACCGGTAAAGACCAATGCATCGATCCCTTCCAGCGCGGCGGAGAGCGCGCCAAGTTCGCGCCGGATACGGAACACGTAATAGTCGATGGCCTTGCGCGCCTCGGGCGTGGCAGCCGCCAGCAGCGTGCGCATGTCAGACGAGATCCCCGACAGACCCAGCAGCCCGGATTTGCGATAGAGGACCTCGGCGATTTCTTCCGCCGTCATCCCGTCCTGCTGCATCATGTAAAGTACGACGCCCGGGTCCAGCTGACCGCTGCGTGTCCCCATCGGCAAGCCGTCCAGAGCAGAAAACCCCATGGTGGATGCAACGGCCCGCCCGCCGGACACCGCACACATCGAAGCCCCGTTGCCCAGATGCGCGATGACCACGCGGCCGTCATAAAGCCCCGGTGCAATTTCCTTCAGCTTCTGAGAGATATAGTCGTAGCTCAGCCCGTGAAAGCCGTACCGGCGCACACCCTTATCATAATAGCTCTGTGGCAAAGCGAATGTATCGTTCACCCAAGGGTGCTTGCGGTGAAACGCAGTGTCGAAACACGCGACCTGGGCCGTTCCCGGAAACGCAGCACTGGCGGCGCGAATTCCGGCAAGGCTGTAGGGTTGGTGCAACGGCGCAAAAGGGATGAAGCCCTGCAATGTGTCGATGACGCTGTCATCAATCTTCACGGGCTCGGAATAAACTGTGCCGCCATGTACGACGCGATGACCAATTGCGCGCACGTGAATATCCGGCAGGTTTTCGCGAGCCATTTCCAGAAAGGCGTGAATGGCCTCATCATGGCTATTTGTGTTGGTCAGTGGCTGGTCGATCGACCGACCACCGGCGGATTGTGCCAGCAGCCGGGGCGCATCGCCCAGACGTTCGACCTGCCCGCGCCACCGCATGCTGGGCCGATTGGCTTCCACCAGCTCATACAGTGCGAATTTCAGCGACGAGGACCCGGCGTTCAGCGCCACCACATGATCAGCCATGGAATTTCTCCTTGCTCGCAATCGCATGCAAAGCCGCCACCGCGCAGGACACCAGACGCGACGCGTCATCATCCGCGCGCGATGTCAGGATAATTGGCGCCGCAGCACCAACAACGATCCCGGCGGCTTCGGCATGAGAGATATAGGTCAGCTGTTTCGCCACCATGTTGCCTGCTTCGATATTCGGCGCCACCAGGATATCGGCGGCACCGGCGACCTCGGATGTAAGGCCCTTGGTGCGGGCTGCATTCAGGTCCACCGCGTTGTCCATGGCCAGTGGCCCGTCAACGATGCCGCCGGTAATCTGGCCGCGTTCGGCCATCTTGGACAACAGCGCGGCATCGACCGAAGACGGCATGTGCGGGTTGATCGTCTCAACAGCCGACAGCACCCCGACCTTGGGAGTTTCGATGCCGATGGAATGCGCGAGGTGGATTGCGTTCTGAACGATATCGGCCTTGGTCTCCAGATCAGGGGCGATGTTGACCGCGGCATCCGTGACCATGATCGGCCGGGACATGCCCGGCACATCCATCACAAACACATGCGACAACCGTCGCCCGGTCCGCAGGCCCTTGTCGCGGCGCAAAACCGCGCGCAGCAGAACATCTGTATGCAGATGCCCCTTCATCAGTGTCTGTGCTCGGCCCTCAACCACAAGATCGACGGCGCGATGAGCAGCTTGTTCGTGGCTGCGGGCCTCGATGATCTCGATCCCGGAAATGTCCGCATTCAATTCGGCCGCCGCGGCCGCAATCTTGTCGGGATTTCCGATCAGGATCGGTGTGATTATGCTGTTGGACTGGCCCAGCAACGCCCCGCCCAGCGAATTCGGTTCCTCCGGGGTAACCACAGCAGTTGGCATCGGATCCAGCGGTCTGGCTTTTTCCAACAAGGCGTCAAAATGGCGATGACGCTGCACGATCAGACCCGGTACTTCGATGGATTCAAATTCCAGATGTTGTGCCGGCGGCGTGACCTGCACTTCGCCGCTCATGATCAAGGCATTGTCCCCGACACGGCGCACTTCGGCCGCGCAGAGCAGATCACCATCGTCTCGCTTCTCAAGAATTGACACAACGGCCGTCAACTCATCCCCGGCCAGAACCGGGACATGAAAGGTCAGGCTTGCCTGCCGCGTCTGCGTCCCGGCCCCCGGAAGAATGTTGCCGAGAACGGCCGCGACCAGACCCGCGGGCCAAAGCGCAGGTGCCACGGCCTCGGGGCGTCCGTCGCCGTCACCGTCATATCCAGCCAGATGCAAAGGGTTGTGATCGCCCGACGCCGACGCAAAGGCATAGAGATCATCAACCGTGCATAACCGCGTCAGCTGTGCTTCGTCGCCGACCTCAAGCTGCGAGAACGTGCGGTTTTCATGTATCTTCATAGCAAGCTGATCCTGTTCAGCGTGGTCCCCTTGCACGCCTGTGATTTGGTCGCAACCTTTGGGCCACAGCCGGTATTTGGTTTGCGAACAGCAAGATCCGGCGCTGTTCTGTAGCGTTTACCGCCTTGGGGTTTAGCACGTTCTATGCCGCGCCGCCGCATAACAGTCAAATGTAACAGCTTCATCTTCTGGTGCACCGGATCACCTGCGCCTCGCCAACGCCCGGACAACTCCCGAGAACATGAAGCGCGCGAGGCTTGGGGCACGAAATTAATGAAAAAGCGTCGGTAATTCAGGCGATTTGGGGTAGGCTGGAACAGGGAATCAAGCTTAGCCAGGTCACAGCGATATGAGCGAACTGACCAGCCGGCGCGCTTTTCTCAGCGCCAAACCGCTGATGGAGGACCGCAGCATTGTCCGGCCCCCCGGATCGGCTGTGCCGGGGTTTGTCGATCAGTGCACCAAATGTGGCGACTGTGTAGAGGCCTGCCCCGAGGCCGTGATCGACATCGGGGCGGATGGCTACCCCGTCTTGCAGACTAGCACGGGACCCTGCACCTTTTGCGGCGTATGCGCCCTGTCCTGTCCGACCGATGCGCTGGATATCGAACGCCTGTCAGATTGGCCCTGGCGTGCCGCCATCAAGGGCGATGCCTGCCTGTCGATGCGCGGCGTTAGCTGCCGCCTTTGTCAGGACAATTGCGACCAGCGCGCCATCGGATTCAGATTGCAACTGGGCGGCCGCGCCGAACCCGTTCTGGACCCTGACGCCTGCACCGGATGCGGCGCCTGCACGTCGCTTTGCCCGGCCAGTGCCATTGCGCTTGAACGCATGACCCTGTCCCAGACGGAGGCGATCCAATGAATATCTGCGGGTGCCTCGCCCATGTTCTGCCGGAAAAGGCAGAAGCCGTTGCAAAAACGATGACAGAGATACCGGGCGTCGAAATACACGCCCGCGCCGAAGACGGCCGTTTCGTCGTCGTCATCGAAGACACCCCGACACGCCTGGCCTCTGAGACCATCATGGATCTGCACCAGATCCCCGGAGTGATCTCGGTGAGCCTGACCTATCACCATTTCGAAGATCTCGCGGCCCCAGCCGCGCCCCAACGCCCCACGCCAACCGACAAGCAGGAGGCTTGAAATGACCATTTCTGAATCGCGCCGGACCTTTCTGAAATCGACCGCTGCGGCGGCAACCGCTTCTGCTGCCGGGCTGCCTTTTGCAACAGGGGAAGCCGATGCTCAGATCGGTATCCCGGATATCCGGTGGGACAAGGCACCCTGCCGGTTCTGCGGAACGGGATGCACTGTTCTGGTCGGCACAAAGAACGGCCGCGTGGTTGCCACGCAGGGTGACCCGCATGCCGAGGTGAACCGGGGGCTCAACTGCATCAAGGGCTATTTCCTGTCCAAGATCATGTATGGCGAAGACCGTCTGACACAGCCCATGCTGCGCAAACGGGACGGCAAATTCGCCAAGGACGGCGAGTTCGAACCGGTCTCGTGGGACGAAGCCTTCAACATCATGGCCGAAAAATGGAAGGAGACCCTGAAGAACAAAGGCCCCGACGGTGTCGGCATGTTTGGTTCGGGGCAATGGACCGTGTGGGAAGGATATGCCGCGTCCAAGCTGATGAAGGCGGGCTTCCGGTCCAACAATATTGACCCCAATGCGCGTCACTGCATGGCTTCGGCCGTGGTGGGATTCATGCGCACATTCGGCATTGACGAGCCCATGGGGTGCTATGACGATTTTGAAGCTGCTGATACGTTTGTCCTCTGGGGGTCGAACATGGCCGAGATGCACCCCATCCTGTGGTCGCGGCTGACCGACACGCGCCTGACCAAAGAAGGCTGTGAGGTCCACGTTCTATCCACGTTCGAGCACCGCTCATTCGAACTGGCAGACAACGGAATCGTATTCCATCCCCAGACCGATCTGGCGATCCTCAACTATGTCGCCAATCACATCATAGAAACCGGGTCGGTCAACGAGGAATTCCTGTCCAAACACGTGAACATCACACGGACAGCCACGGATATCGGCTTTGGTCTCAGGGATGAGATCCCGTTGCAACAAGCCGCCGGCAACCCCAATTCCGGAGAGCTGACACCGATCAGCTTTGACGAATACGCGGAATCCGTAAAACCCTATACGCTGGACTACACCGCCGAACTTTCGGGCGTGCCCGCAGAAAAGCTGGAACGTCTGGCGCAGCAATACGCCGACCCGGACCGCAAGGTCATGAGCCTTTGGACCATGGGTTTCAATCAGCACACGCGAGGGTCCTGGGTGAATTCGCTGTGCTACAACGTGCATCTGCTGACGGGTAAAATCTCTGAACCGGGCAATTCGCCCTTCTCGCTGACCGGCCAGCCATCGGCCTGCGGCACGGCCCGCGAAGTGGGCACCTTTGCCCATCGTCTTCCGGCGGATTACGTGGTGACCAACCCGGAACATCGCGCCAAGGCCGAGAAAATCTGGAAACTGCCGGACGGCACGATCCCCGACAAAGTCGGTTTTCATGCCGTTCTGCAGCACCGCATGCTCAACGACGGGGTGCTGAACGCCTATTGGGTTCAGTGCAACAACAACATGCAGGCCGCGCCGAACATGAACGAGGAAGGCTGGCCGGGCTACCGTAACCCCGACAATTTCATCACGGTCTCCGACCCCTACCCGACCGTCACGGCCCTGTCCGCGGACCTGATATTGCCGACGGCTATGTGGGTTGAAAAGGAAGGCTGTTACGGCAATGCCGAGCGCCGCACCCAGATGTGGCGCCAGCAGGTACATGCCCCGGGCGAGGCGAAATCCGACCTTTGGCAAGTCATGGAGTTTTCCAAACGATTCACGGTTGAAGAAGCCTGGGGTGAAGAGTTTCTGGCCACTGCACCCGAGATGGCCGGCAAGACCCTGTTCGAGGTGCTTTTTCAGAACGGCAACGTCGACAAGTTCCCCCTCAGCGAGATCCAGCCCGGTCACCCGAACGATGACGCCAATCACTTTGGATTCTACGTTCAAAAGGGTCTGTTCGAGGAATACGCCGAATTTGGTCGCGGGCACGGGCATGACCTTGCGCCGTTTGAACGCTATCACGAGACACGCGGCCTGCGCTGGCCCGTGGTGGACGGAAAAGAAACGCTGTGGCGGTATCGCGAAGGTCACGACCCATATGTCGAGGCGGGTTCCGAAGTTCAGTTCTATGGGTTCTCGGACAAGAAGGCCCGGATCATCTTTGCACCATACGAAGCGCCACCCGAAGCGCCGGATGACGAATTTGACCTGTGGCTCTGCACCGGTCGGGTGCTGGAACACTGGCATTCGGGCTCGATGACCCGCCGTGTCCCCGAATTGCACCGGTCCTTCCCGCTTGCGGTTCTGTACATGCATCCCGACGATGTTGAAGATCGCGGTTTGCGGCACGGTCAGGAAATCAAAATTACGACCCGCCGCGGCGAGGTAACCAGCCGGGTGATGACCAAGGGCCGCAACAAGATGCCGCGCGGGCTGGTGTTCATGCCTTGGTTCGACGAGGGGCAACTGACCAACAAGCTGACACTCGATGCAACCTGTCCGCTTTCCAAACAGACCGATTTCAAGAAATGCGCCTGCAAGGTCGAGCGTGCCTGACGCCGGGACACAGATCGAAAGATTTGCCGCCCGGCCAAACAAGAAGGAACATGCAAGATGAAAAAGTTAATCGCCCTGGCAGCCGCCCTTCTGACCGCAATAGGCGGTTTTGCCGTCGCACAAGAGCTTCAGGATTTGCGTGGCGCCCCGGCCAATAGCCCAAGTGTCGTGAACATGAACCTTCAATGGGACACTCGCGAGGGGCGAATGGTCCGGAACTATCGCCAGCAACCGCCGCTGATCCCGCATTCCGTGACCCAGTACCAGATCGACCTGCGGACCAACCAGTGCCTTTCCTGCCACGACTGGACCAAGGCGGGCGAACGCAACGCCCCGACGCTGTCGATGACGCATTATCTGGATCGCGACGGCAACGAATTGGATTACATCGCCGGCACGCGGTATTTCTGCAACCAGTGCCATGTCCCGCAGGCCGATACGTCGCCGCTGGTTGAAAACGTGTTTCAACCATCGTCCGTCGACTGATCCGACGCTGATTTGAAAGGAGCACCGAAATGGCCGACTCCCCTGAAAAACGCGGTTGGATTGGACGGGTGTGGAACGCGATCTGGACACCCACCGCCCTGTTCAGTTCCGGTTTTCTGATTCTGGCGGGCTTTCTGGCGGGGATCCTGTTCTGGGGCGGTTTCCACTGGACGCTGGAGCTGACCAATACCGAAGAGTTCTGCACCTCTTGCCACACGATGGAAACCAATCTGGGCGAATACCGCGAAACGATACACTACAACAACCATTCCGGCGTGCGGGCGATCTGCTCCGACTGTCACGTACCGCATGAATGGAACCACAAGATCAAGGCCAAGATCATGGCCGTCAAAGACGTCTATCATGAAGTGGCCGGCACCATCAGCACCACCGAGAAATACGAGGAGCACCGGCTGAGCATGGCTGCGGCCGTCTGGAAAAAGATGAAAGCCTCGGACAGCCGCGAATGCCGGAACTGTCACAATTTCGATTACATGGACTTCACCATTCAGGAAGCCCGCGCCGCGTCAGAACACCAGCGCGCGATCGACAATGACATGACCTGCATCGACTGCCACCAGGGCATCGCCCACAACCTGCCACCGGGATATCTTGAGCGCTATCAGGAAGTTACGGAAACACTTGCCGGACATGCCGCAGGGGCGGACCCGCAACAATTGGCGGATAGCAGTCAAGAAATCCGGTCATATCTGACCACACGGGCAGACTGAAGAGGGGCGCGATATGCTGGAACTGCTTGGAACCATCGGCGCAAACATCATCAGCCTGCCGGGTATCCTTGGCCTGGCGCTGGGAATGATGACGCGCCGCCTCTGGCTGGGTGCCGCGATGGGCGGCTTGGTGGGTGTTGTCGAAACGATGATATTCGCACATTGGAAATTCGCCTCTGTCGAAACCTTCGAACTTCTGATCGCGGTGATCATCGGCCTTTGCGCGGGCACGCTGGGATCGTTGATCCGCATCAAGGGCGCCACGGTCTGAACAGGCTAGCCGGATGTCACTGGCCGCGAAACGATGTCGGGGTTTGACCAAACTCAGCCCTGAACGCCCGGGTCATGGCGCTGGCGTTTTCATACCCGCACCGAGCGGCGATTTCCGCGATGGATTGTTCTGTCTCTTCTGCCAGCCTGCGCGCAAGAATTAGGCGCAGCCGCCGGTACAATGCCTGTGGGGTGGTTCCGAGCTGGGCCTGAACCCGCATTTCGATCCGCTTTTGCGAGCATCCGATCCTGCGGGCGAGCTCGCTGATCGTCAGCGGGGTTTCCAGATTTGCCTGCATGACCGACAACGCGCGATTGACCAGAGTGTCCTCGGATTTCAGCGGCAGCGCGTAGTGATCGGCAGCGCCGCGGCTCATCAGCAGATGAGCCACCTCCATCGACAGAAACGGACCGTGATCGCGCCGGATCAGGGCTGAGGCAAGATCAAACGCCGCCATCGCTCCGGAACAGGTCATCCGATTGCCATCTATGACGAAACGCTCCCGAACTGCGTTGACCGCAGGAAAGCTCTCTTCGAACCGCGACAGCTCATCCCAATGGATGGTTGCGCGGTGATCATCCAGCAACCCCGCGCGGGCCAGCAGCCAGCTTCCGGTATCCAGCCCGGCCAATTGCGAATGCCGTCTGGCCGCCGCCAGAAGGACACGGATGGTTGGGTGCGTGTCAAGCTTCAGGTAGCCATAGGACGGCATGACAACCAGCACATCACCGGTCTGATCGCTCAGCGCCGCATCGGGTGTGACGACAAGACCGCTGGAACTGCGGATGGGGTGTCCGTCCAGAGAACAGAACTGCCACGCATAGAGCGCCTGCCGCGCCAGCGTATTGGCGGCTCGCAACGGTTCGACCATGTTGGCAAGGCAGTGGTTCGAAAAGCCATCAAACAGCAGAATATTGAAACGCTGGGCCAAAATTTACCAACTCTGCATGTTTTTGCTCCAACTCTGCATACCGCCAACATGTCTTGTACCGTTTCATTCGTCAATCACCCAGCCAAGGAAGGCGTGACATGCAGTTTGGTCTGTCAGACGAACAGGAAATGATCGTTTCCACGGTTCGCAGTTTTGTCGAAAACGAAATCTATCCCCATGAGGCGGCTGTCGAACGCAACGGCTCTGTACCGTTGGAACTGGGCGCTGAGATCAAGCAGAAATGCATCGATCTGGGGTTCTATGCCTGCAACTTCCCGGAAGAGGTCGGCGGTGCCGGACTGTCCCATCTGGATTTCACACTGGTCGAGCGTGAACTTGGGCGAGGATCCATGGCGCTGACCCATTTCTTTGGCCGGCCGCAGAATATTCTGATGGCCTGCAATGACGACCAGCGCGCGCGCTACCTGCTGCCTGCCGTGCGCGGCGAAAAGATGGACGCGCTGGCAATGACCGAACCGGATGCGGGATCGGATGTGCGCGGCATGAAATGTCAGGCCGTGCGGGACGGCGGCGATTGGGTCGTCAACGGCTCGAAGCATTTTATCTCGGGCGCTGAGCACGCGGATTTCTTTATCGTTTTCATCGCCACCGGCGTGGACGAAACCCCGAAGGGGCCGAAAAAGCGCATCACCACGTTTCTGGTGGATCGCGGCACGCCCGGTTTTGAAGTGCGCGAAGGCTATAACTCGGTCAGTCATAAAGGATACAAGAACTACATCCTCTACTTCGACAATTGCCGCCTGCCCGACGCGCAGGTTTTGGGTGAGGTCGATGGCGGCTTTGCCGTGATGAACGAATGGCTTTATGCGACGCGTCTGACGGTTGCCGCTTTTTCAGTTGGCCGCGCGCGCCGTTGCTTTGACTATGCGCTGAACTACGCCGCCGAGCGCAAACAATTCGGGCAGCCCATCGGCAAGTTTCAGGGTGTCGGCTTTCAGATCGCCGACATGATCACCGAGATCGATGCGGCAGACTGGCTAACCCTGTCCGCCGCCTGGCGTCTGGATCAGAACCTGCCCGCGAATCGCGAAATCGCCTCGGCCAAGCTATATGCGTCCGAGATGCTGGCGCGGGTGACCGACAGCACACTGCAAATCTTTGGCGGAATGGGTCTTATGGATGACTTCCCGATCGAACGGTTCTGGCGCGATGCGCGCGTTGAACGCATCTGGGACGGGACCAGCGAAATTCAGCGCCACATCATCAGTCGCGACTTGCTGCGCCCCCTGGGTGCCTAATCCGGTCATGACCAAAGATTTGACCCGCCTGCTGCGCCCGAACTCCATCGCTGTCATTGGCGGCGGCGCCTGGTGCAAGCAGGTTATTCTGCAATCGGAACGCATGGGATACTCCAGTGAAATCTGGCCGGTGCATCCCAAATCTGATCAGGTTGCGGGGCACCGGGCCTACGCCCGGCTCGAAGACCTGCCCGCCGCGCCGGATGCCGTGTTTATCGGCATAAACCGGCACTCCACGATCGAGGCCGTAAGGGCCTTGTCCGACATGGGTGCCGGGGGTGCGGTCTGCTTCGCCTCGGGCTTTTCCGAAGCCTTAGCCGAGGATGACAGCGGCGAGGGCTTGCAGGAAAAACTGATTACTGCCGCCGGTCAGATGCCGATACTGGGCCCGAACTGCTATGGCTTTATCAATGCTCTGGACGGGGCCTTGTTGTGGCCGGATCAGCATGGGGCTGCTCCGGTTGACAAGGGGGTGGCGATCCTGACGCAAAGTTCGAACATCTCGATCAACCTGACCATGCAGAAACGCGGATTGCCGATTGCCTATATGGTGGCCTGCGGGAATATGGCGCAAACCAGTCAGGCGGAAATCGCCGCCTGCCTGATCGACGATCCGCGCGTGACGGCCGTGGGCCTGCATGTTGAAGGGTTCAAGGATATCCGCGAATGGGAGGCGCTGGCGGCGAAGGCGCATGACAAGGGCGTCCCGCTGATCGCGCTCAAGGTCGGGGCTTCGGAACAGGCGCAGGCCGCCACGGTTTCCCACACCGCGTCCCTGGCCGGCAGCGATGCCGGCGCGCAGGCCCTGCTGGAACGGCTGGGTATTCCACGCCTGACGGCTCTGCCCGATTTTCTTGAAACGCTGAAGTTGATTCATTGTTATGGCCCGCTGCCCGGCAGCAATATTGCCTCAATCAGCTGTTCGGGTGGCGAGGCAAGCCTGATCGCAGATATGGCTGTTGGAACCGGTCTGACTTTCCCTTGTCTTACAAAGGACAAGAAGACCCGATTGCGTGCAGCCCTCGGGACCATGGTCGCCCTGAACAACCCGCTGGACTACCACACCTATATATGGCGCGACGAGGCGGCGATGACACAGGTGTGGTCCGGCATGACCGGCGAGGATATCGACCTGACCCTCTCGATCGTGGACTACCCGACCACAGATCCGACGGACTGGGCCCATGCAACCCGCGCTGCGCTGAATGTGCGGGCCGAGACCGGCGCGCGTTTTGCCATTGCCGCGACATTGCCAGAACTTTTGCCGGAAGATATCGCACGAGAACTGGTCGCAGGCGGCGTGGTGCCGTTCATGGGGCTGCGCGAAGCGCTGTCCGCCATTCGCGCGGCCGGTCAGATCAAGGCCCCGGCTGCGGACCCGGTGTGCCTGCCGGGCTCGGCCGGGGCAATGCGTACCCTGTCCGAGGCTGACTCCAAGCAAGCACTGGCCGATTGCGGCATACAAGTTCCGCAGAACCGCACGGTGCGCAGCCCAACCCAGGCACACGCCGCGGCACAGGCTCTGAACGCCCCGTTTGCTGTGAAGGGCGTGGGTCTGGCGCATAAAACCGAACATGCAGCGGTGAGATTGGGTGTCGAGACCGCGGAGGTGGCAGATGTCGCGGCAGAGATTGGCACCCAGGACATTCTGATCGAAGAGATGATCACCGGCGCTGTGGCCGAAGTGTTGGTCGGAGTAGTTCGCGACCCGGCGCATGGTTTCGTTCTGACGCTGGGCGCGGGCGGGGTGCTGACCGAAGTGCTGCGAGATACCGTCTCTCTGCTTGTGCCCAGCACGTCCGAGGATATCCGTGCCGCGTCCCAGAAACTGAGTATCGCGCCGCTGTTGACAGGCTATCGTGGCCAGCCGGCGGCTGATATGGACGCGGTTATTGCCACGGTCGAGGCCGTTCAGGACTATGTCATTCGAAACGCCGACTCGCTTGGCGAGGTCGAAATCAACCCGCTCCTCTGCACGCCGGATAGGGCTGTCGCGGTGGACGCTCTTATCAGAAAGGCCTGAGCCATGGACCCGATCAGAACCCGACGCGACGGTGCAATCCTTGAGGTGACGCTGGACCGGCCCAAGGCCAATGCCATCGATCTGGCCACCAGCCGGATCATGGGCGACGTGTTTGCCGATTTCCGTGACGATCCGGATCTGCGCGTGGCCATCCTGACCGGCGCAGATGAGAAGTTCTTTTGCCCCGGCTGGGACCTGAAGGCCGCTGCTGACGGAGATGCCGTGGATGGCGATTACGGTGTGGGCGGTTTCGGCGGGTTGCAGGAACTGCGCGATCTGAACAAACCTGTGGTCGCCGCCGTCAACGGCATCGCCTGTGGCGGCGGGCTGGAGCTGGCGCTGTCCGCCGACATGATCCTTGCCGCTGACCACGCCACTTTCGCGTTGCCGGAAATCCGGTCCGGCACCGTGGCAGACGCCGCCAGCGTGAAGCTGCCGAAACGCATCCCCTATCACATCGCGATGGAACTGCTGCTGACGGGCCGCTGGTTCGATGCCGAAGAAGCCAACCGCTGGGGTCTGGTGAACGAAGTTGTTCCGGGAGATCAACTGATGAACCGCGCGCGGGAGCTTGCCCGCCTGCTGGCATCGGGTCCGCCGCTTGTTTACGCGGCAATCAAGGAAATCGTGCGCGAGGCCGAGGACAGCAACTTTCAGGACACAATGAACCGCATCACCAAACGCCAGCTGCGTTCAGTGGACGTTCTTTACGCCAGCGAGGATCAGTTGGAAGGCGCACGGGCATTTGCAGAGAAACGTGATCCGGTCTGGAAAGGGAAATAGCCGGGCGTTTCGGCGCTGGATTTCGCCGGACCCGTTTCTGAGGCTCTCTGCTTCTGTCACCGGGGCGCGGTATCCGTTCGCGAAGTGGCCGAAGATCGCCGGGTTCTTTTCAATCTTGCCTGTTCCGTCCCGGAAGGGACGGTTCGCCATGCGGCCAACACCCAAGGTTTGCCCGGGTTTCTACGCGAAGTTCGCGTAGTAGCTCAAGCAGGAAAACAGTGAGACCCGAGCGCATTCGTGGCACACTGTGCAAGCAAATCCGCTCTGATACCGATGGCAAATCCATCGATCCAATTGATTTCATCCGCCCGTTCCATATTCTGAGCCTATGTTAAAATCCGAGCTCAGATCCTTTCACGCCGTGGCTACGTTTCGCGGGTTTTCCGCCGCCGCCAATGAGCTGAATATCAGCCAGCCTACTCTATCGACTCAGGTGCGCGACCTGGAGAGGCGCTATGACGTTCAGTTGTTCAACCGCGTCGGGCGCGACGTTCGCCTAACCCACGCGGGGCAGGAATTGCTGGCGATCACATCCCGGCTGCATCAGGCCGAGGTCGATGCCGAAACCTTGCTGGATTCATTTCGCGGGTTCCACGCCGGTCGTCTCAGCATTGCAGCCGTCGGACCCTTTCATGCGACCGACATGATTGTTGCCTTCAAGTCCAGATATCCGGCCATTGATCTTGAGGTCTGGTTCGGAAACTCGCAGCGATGCTTTGAGCGGGTTCTTTCCTACGAAGCCGACGTTGCGATTCTGGCCGAGGTGCAATCCGACCCGCGCGTCACGACTCGGCTCTACAGCACGCATGAGGTGGTCGCTTTTGTCAATTCGGACCACCCGTTCTTTCAAAAGGACGGTATCCTGATGTCCGACCTGCACCGGCAAAAGGTCGTCCGCCGCGAAGCCGGGTCAACAACCAGAGCAGCCATCGAGACCGAAACCGGAAAACGTGAAATCGAAATGGAACCGATACTGGAACTTGGCAGCCGCGAGGCGATCTGGAAAGCTGTCGAACAGGGGATCGGCATTGGATTTGTTGCAGATTTTGAATTTGTTCCCCACCCCAATCTGCGCGCGATCCCCATCAAGGATGCACGTGTGGAAACCAGATATTACCTTGCGCATCTCAACGACCGCGCCGAGTCTCGACTGGTGCGGTCGTTTTGCGAAACAGCGATGGAAACCAGCCTTGGCGGCATGTGATGTGGCGCAGGTCCGCCTGCGCCGGGGTCCCGTTGTTGACAGGCTGGGGCATTTCGCCGATACACCGACTTCTTCGTTTTCAGCCCTGCGACAATAAAATAAGGTGGCGCGCATCGCAGGCCTGCCTGTGCCACAATTACCTGCTGCAAAGGTCCGCTTCGTGAACATCGGAAGACACATGTCCGTACCGCCCCGCTATGAGCTGCGCAAAGTACGCAATCAGGGCGTTGTATTTCTGGCTCTGGCGTTTCTGTTCAGCGTTTTCGTCAACCTGCTGATGCTGACCGGACCATTGTTTATGCTTCAGGTCTATGACCGCGTTCTGGGATCGCGCGCCGTCGAAACCCTGACCGCGCTGTTTCTGCTGGTGGCGCTGCTTTACGGCCTGATGGCGATGCTGGATTACGCTCGCGGCAGGATCGTGGCGCGCTTCGGCGCACGGTTTCAATCGCAGCTGGACGAGCGGGTTTTTGATGCAACCTTGCGGCGGTCGCTGTTTCCCAAGGCGCGGTCGGCCCCGGCCACAGCCCTGCGGGATCTGGAAACCATTCAAAACCTCTGTTCTTCGCCGGTTCTGCTGGCGGTGATGGACATCCCTTGGACCCCTGTCTTTTTGGCGGCAATCTTCCTGTTCCATCCCCTTTTGGGCTGGCTGGCCGTGGCCGGCGGGACATTGCTGGTCGTCATTGCCCTGCTGAACCAGTTTCTGACCCAAAGCAAAGTTGCCGAGGCACAGCGCGCCTCGGCGCAGGCCAACGCCTTTTCCGAACATGCCAGACAGGCTGCCGAAGTGGTGCGGTCTCAGGGAATGCAGGAAGACATCACCATGCGGTGGCAAAAGCAGCGGACCAACGCCCTGCGCCAGACAATTGCGGCCAGCGACTGGACCGGCAGCTTTACGTCACTGACCAAATCGCTGCGACTGTTTCTGCAATCCGCCATGCTGGCGCTTGGCGCGTGGCTGGTTTTGCGCAACGAACTGACGCCCGGCGCAATGATCGCCGGTTCGATCCTGCTGGGACGGGCGCTGGCACCTGTCGAACAGGCCGTGGGTCAGTGGGGGCTGATCGAACGGGCGCGCACGGCGTGGACATCGCTGAACATGTATCTGGACGCGACCCCACCGGAACCCAAGCGCACCAAATTGCCGGTCCCCGAGGCGCGGCTGACCGCCAAGGGGCTGACTGTAATTCCGCCCGGCGCGGATACGCCTACGCTTCGCAATGTCAAACTGCGTCTGGAACCGGGTAAAGCCCTTGGGGTCATTGGCAAAAGCGGGTCGGGCAAGTCGACCCTGGCCAAAGCGTTGCTGGGATTGTGGCGGCCCGCCGCCGGTGAAATCCGCCTGGGTGGTGCCGCTCTGGATCAGTACGACCCGAATGACCTGGGTCAGCATATCGGCTACCTGCCGCAAGAGGTCACCTTGTTCAACGGTACCGTGGCCGAAAACATTGCCCGGATGTCCGAAGAACCGGACCCGCAGGCAATCGTCGCGGCCGCCAAGAAAGCCAAGGCGCACGAGCTGATCCTGTCCCTTGAAAAGGGTTATGACACATTCTTGGAAGGCAATGACAGTCAGTTGTCCGGCGGTCAGAAGCAGCGTATCGCCCTGGCCCGTGCGCTCTATGGCGACCCAGTCCTGCTGATCCTGGATGAGCCGAACTCGGCACTGGACGCCGATGGCACCGAGGCGCTGAATGCCGCTGTGAGAGAGCTCAAATCCGCGGGCAAATCAGCGATTATCATGACCCATCGCCCGCAGGCGATTTCGGAATGCGACGATCTGGCCGTTGTCGAACGCGGGCAGGTTGTGAAGTTTGGCAGCCGCGACGAAGTGCTGGGTGCCATGGTGCAAAACGCCGGCGCCATCAAACGCGGTCTCAGCCAGGTGGGCGAATGATGAAGAACAAGGCAGCAAATAAAAATCGCCCGGTCTGGCAAATTACGGTCCCCGCTTTTGTCGGCTTTCTGGCCCTGATCATTCTCGTCGGCGGTCTGGGCGTCTGGTCCGTCAAGACGCGCCTGGCCGGTGCCATCATCTCTCAGGGCGCCATTGAGGTTCAGAGCAACCGGCAGGTGGTCGAACACCCGGATGGTGGCGTCGTGGGCGAGATTTACGTGCGCGACGGTGACGCGGTTTCCGAAGGCGACCTGCTGGTGCGTCTGGACGATACCTTTCTGACGTCGGAAAAAACGATCGTCGAATCTGCAACTGTTCGAGTTGCTGGCTCGCAGAACCCGGCTGGAGGCGGAACGCGATGGGGTGGACGCCGAAACTCTGGCGGCGCAGATGCAGGCCATTCAGGAAAAGGAAGGCATCGATCCTGAACTGGTAGATGGCCAGAAAAGCCTGTTCGAGGCGCGCCTGGAGACGCTGACGCAGCAGACCGAACAACTGGGCAAGCAACTGGTTCAGATCGAAAGCGAGATCGAAGGCACCGATGCGCAGCTTGTGTCCCTGCGCCGTCAGGTGGAGCTGATTCAGGTGGAACTGAAGGACCAGCAAAACCTGCTTGTACGCGGTCTGACGCAGGCCAGCCGGGTATCGGCCCTGCAACGGGAAGAAGCCAGCCTGACCGGCGAAATTGGCCGGCTTGAATCCGCTGTTGCGCGTCTGAAAGGTCAGATCGCTGCGACAGAGATCGAAATCGTCGAACTGACCGCCACTCGGCGGGAAGAGGCGATCACCGAGCTGCGCGATGTTCAGACTCAGATTTCTGAACTGGCTGAACGCCGCCTCTCGCTGGATGTGCGGCTGTCCCGACTGGACATTCGCGCACCCGTCACCGGAACAGTTTACGGCAGCCAGGTCTTTGCACTGCAATCAGTGATCCAGCCGGCCGAGCCGATGATGTATGTCGTGCCGCAGGACACGCCCCTGCTGGTGGCTGCCCGCGTGGATGCGATCCATGTTGATCAGTTGCATATCGGGCAACCCGTGGCCCTGCGCTTTCCCGCGTTCAACCAGCGCGAGACGCCGGAGATTGACGGGCGCGTCATCACGGTGTCGGCTGATACGTTTACCGATGAAAACTCGGGCCAGACGTTCTATCGCGCCGAAGTTGTGCCCGAGGATGATCAGCTGGAACGCCTGAACGGGCAGGCGCTGTTGCCGGGGATGCCGGTTGAAACCATGATCAAGACCGACGAAAGAACGCCGCTGTCTTATCTGGTCAAGCCGATGGCCGACTATTTCAACCGGGCTTTCCGGGAGTAACTTAGCCTGCCGGTCAGAACGGTTCCAGATTGCCCAGCAGAATTGATGTCATGTCGGTGGATATCACATTGTCCACCGCAACCACATCGACGCCCGTCTGGTAGGTGACATTGGTCTTGGTGATTGCCGACAGGTCCGCCGCGCTGTCCAGAAACACCCATTCCGCGTCATGCGTGCCCGGTTGCCCAACGGCAACCTGCAAGATGGCCAGCGCATCAAGCGCGCTGACGTTTCCATCCTGGGTAATGTCAGCGGCGATCAGGATTTCGGGCGACGCCGGACCCCAGGTCGGGTCCAGCCCCACCGAGATGCGCAAAACCTGCAAGGCGTCCAGTGCGGTAATCTCTGTGCTGGCTGTCGAATAGGTCTTGATGATGTCAAGTTCGACCGCAAAGGTTCCCGCTGGCAAATCCAGATCAAACCGGCCTTCTGCATCCGCTCGGACACTGACGGTTCCGCCGCCATCGGGGGTGAACCGGATTTCTGCGTCCGACAGACCGGCGTTTGCCGTATCGGAGCGGATCGAAATATTCCCCTGCACCCCGCTTGAGCTGTCGGGGTCCAACCCTCCGAAATCTCCGAAATTAACGGGAATATGATCCGGACCCCCAAAGCCCGCACCGAAGACGTCGGCGCTGGTCAACGGCCCGCCCGAGGCCGAGATGATCTCGATCATTTCGTTGAGGTATTCGATCTGCGCCCCCTGCGCCGTGGACGTAAAGGTGAGTTGCCCGGGGCTTCGCAACATCGGATAGTCGAACAGGTCCAGCCGATCCGTGCCAGCCTGAAAGTCGTTGATGGTGGTGGGATCGCCGCCATATTGCATGACAAAGATATCGGCACCCGGCCCGCCATTCATCGTCGTGGCACCTGTACCTGCGATCAGAATGTCGTCGCCGGACCCGCCATATAGGGTCGACTCCAGAATGCTGCCGCTCAGCATGTCGTTCTGCGCAGTTCCGGCCACCGCGCCAAATCCGTCGCGCACAATGCCCAGATCGGCAATCGACACGCTCAGCTGCGTCAGCCCCGCCTCCTGCTGTGATCCGGCGATGATCTGCAACTCGTCCCCTACATGGGCAACGCTGAGCGTTTCCACATTCTGCAATCCGCTTTGAAGCGTGTCCGCAAAACTGTCCAGATGCACCAACTGACCATCGGGGGTGAGTGTGAACAGGCTGACCCCGTCGTCACCGCCACCGGCCACAACGAACACATGCCCGTCCGCTTCGATGACGGCCATGTCCTGAACCGACTCGAAACGCGTATCCAGCGTATCCAGTACGTGATCGGTGGGGATCAGGCGACCGTCACCCGCCAGTTCCATCACACTGAGAGAGTTGCTGTCCGCCCCCGCCACAATGACCCAGGTTTGCCCTTGCGCCTGCACGACCTCAACCGCCGTTGGCGTCGCAATGCCCAGTGTTGACAGCGCATCACTGTTGTCGATCATGCTCAGCGCGCCAGTGGCCCCTTCGATACTGAAGGTGCTGACTGTGCTTGTGGCCGCATCCGACGCGACCGCAAAAAAGTCACCGCCGGCTTGCACCACCTGCATCGAATCGGCCTCACCTGAAACAGATGCCGCAAGGCTCAGCGTCCCGTCACCGTTTACAATATAAGTCGCGATCTGACTGGTTGCGTCATGCGCGACAGTCAGGAGATTGCCGATCTGAACCAGCGCCGAGATGTCGCCGCCACCCACCAGAGTCCCGGTCTCCTGAAGGGTGCCCACCGTCCCATCGGGATTAAGTGCGTACCCGACCAGCCCCGTTGCTGAGTTCACGTCCAGCACCAACTGTTCTTCTCCGGCGAGGGAAATTGGTGAGCCGCTGCGACCAACCTGAAACGTGATTGTTCCGCTGAAATACTTGGTGTCCTGTAACTGCGGTACCGCGCCTTCGACCAGCTTCCAGACCGCAACGCCGCCGCCGGGACCCGTCACGCTGTACAGGTACGTTTCCCCGTTAAACGTTTTTAAAGCCGTATCGCCGATACCTGAATCGAGCGCTGCGCTTCCTGTTGCAACCACGCCTTCGAACTGAAGCATCATACCAAATCACCCCACGCCACACCTGGCACCAAATGCAGGATGATCCGATGCAAGGTCCGAAACCCGAGCGGGATTGTGGTGAAAACGAGGAGTTCGGCTTCAGTTTAACTCAATTTTTTCTGGTCCGGCCGCATGAGTCACCGATGGGGAAGACAGATGAACAAAACCTGGACCCGTCGGGCGGGCGCGGAAACCACATGTGAGGGCAAGATGACCAAAGAACCTGATCGCAAGTTCAATCCAGCCGATCTTCTGCCGGACGCAGAGCGTAAGCAGGGCATCCGCCGGTGGATCGACGGAAAAATGCGTCGCTGGGCCGGGCGTGGAATTGCCGGCGGGCTTGGATCCACGCTTTTGGCTTTGCCGGCACTGGCACAGGCGACCATCGAGGAACTGTATGCCTATCAGTTTGCGGAAACGATTCCCGGAGTGCGGTCGGTCAAGCTGCTCAAAAATGGCGATGCTCTGCTGAAACTTGCGGATGGGCGCACGATGATCGTCGCGGCCGAAAATGTTCAGGTGCTGGAAAGTGGCGCGATCATGATCGCCGAAGAGGCCGTGGCCGAAATCGCCCAGTTCAGCCTTGCCGCCGAAGCTGGTGGCGCCGCAGCGGCCGGCGGCATCAGCGGCACCGGCGCCGTATTGGGCGGCCTTGGCCTTGCCGGCGCGGCTGCTGCTGGCGGCGGCGGCGGTGGGGGTGGCGATGATGAAGAAACCGCCCCCACGCCCGAACCCCGCTATCCCAGCCTCAACCTTACCGGATCACAGGCAAACGCCCTGAGCAGTGCAAGCACAA
Organism: Ruegeria sp. ABV4_181; assembly: GCF_056158465.1. Taxonomy (NCBI): domain Bacteria; kingdom Pseudomonadati; phylum Pseudomonadota; class Alphaproteobacteria; order Rhodobacterales; family Roseobacteraceae; genus Ruegeria; species Ruegeria sp. ABV4_181. The sequence goes on along the minus strand of NZ_JBSWTI010000006.1, from coordinate 432,670 downwards.
AGATACTTGCCCCGGACGGAACGGAGACCGTGGAAATCTCGATCGGGTCTCTGACCAAAACCGTGACTCCGAAAGCGGACGGAACTTGGAGCGTTTCGCTGACGGCTGACGAGGCCGCCAACCTGCCGCAAGGGGTCAGGACGGTCACAATCCGCAACCTGGACAGCGACGGAGAGGAGCTTTCGGTCGAAACCGTCAGGTTCGATGTCGATACCGTTCCCCCCACCCTGTCGATATCGGGGTTTTCCGGCGGCGCGGTCTTGAACGCGTCGGAACAGGACAGCGATCTTAGGGTGACCGGAACGACGAATGCGGAAGACGGCCAGACGGTAACGGTCACGATCAACGGGCAGGATTATTCTGGCACCGTCTCCGACGGGAAGTGGAGCGTGAGTGTCCCCGCGACGGACCTAAATTCGCTGCCAGACGCCTCGACAATTGCCGTCACCGCAAATGTCAGTGACCAGGCAGGCAATTCGGCGGCTCAGGTCAGCGCCAGTTTTGATACGGATTTCACCGCTCCGACAATCTCGCTGAACCAGATTTCCGGGGGGGCCATCGGATTGGCCGATATTGGTGGTGATCTGGTTCTGACCGGGACAACCACCGCCGCTGACGGTCGTCCGGTTTCGGTGATGTTCGACGGGCAAACCTATTCCGGTACCGCCTCGGCAGGTGGTTGGAGCATCACCATTCCAAGCGCCGATCTGGGCGGGCTGTCCACTGGCGTTCCGGCCGAGTTCAGCGTCACGGTCCGCGACGCTGCCGGCAACACGTCGGTTCCCGCCTCCGCTTCGGTTCCGGTGGATTTGACAGGACCGTCGGTCAGCATCGCGCCGCTTTCTGTCGGCACAGTTCTTAATGCGGCCGAAATTGCCTCGGATCTGACGATTACGGGCATAACGGGAAATGTGCCGGATGGGCAGCAGGTTTCCGTTTCTCTGAACGGGCAGACCTACACCGGAACGGTCGCCGGCGGCAGTTGGAGTGTGACTGTCCCCGCCGTGGATCTGGCGGCATTGGCGGATGGTGGGACCTTTTCCGTCACAGCGGATGTGTCGGATTCCGACGCGATCCCGGCCCCGCAAGCCAGCGTTTCGCTGGCAAAGGATGTCACGGCACCTCTGCTGAGTATCGACACCTTCTCGGACGGCGCGGTCATGAACGCCGCCGAACAGGGCACGGATCTGATGATTTCCGGCACGACAACCGCAGAAGACGGGCAGAGCGTGTCCGTTTCAGTGAACGGTCAAGCCTATTCTGGCACCGCAGTCGGTGGCGCATGGTCCGTAACAGTGCCGGCGGTGGACCTTTCATCTTTGCCGGACGGTTCAACCGTGAATGTGACAGCAGATGTGACCGACGCCGCCGGAAACCCTGCGGTGCAGGCCAGCAACAGTTTTGATACGGATTTCACCGCCCCGGCTGTCGCGATCACCGGATTGTCCGATGGCGCGATCATGAATGCCGCCGAACAGGCCACGGACCTGACGGTCACAGGCACCTCGGACGCGGCGGACGGCACGCAGGTAACGGTTGAAATTGCCAGGCCAGACGGCACGGTCGATGTCAGCGGCACTGCGATTGTCACCGGTGGAAACTGGAGTTTTACGGCCCCGGCAGCAGATATGGGCGCATTGCAGGACAGTGTTTCATACGATGTCACCGCATCCATTTCGGATGCCGCGGGCAACGGTGCCAGCGCATCGGCCGGGTTCGGCACAGACTTCTCGGCACCATCTATTACGCTTGATCCACTACCGACCGGAGCGGAGCTGGACGTAATCGAACAGGGAAGCGACCTGACGATTTCCGGCACGACGAACGCCGAGGATGGTCAATCCGTTTCCGTCACCCTGAATGGTCAGACCTATACGGGCTCAGCATCCGGAGGGACATGGTCCGCCACCGTTCCCGCCAGCGACCTGGCAGCACTGTCGGACAGCACGGGCTATTCGGTAACAGCTGCAATTGCAGACGCGGCAGGCAACGCAGCGACGCCAGCGACAACTACGCTGACCACCGACCTTCGACCGGTTCTGACCCTAAACCCGGTGGGCACAAACAACGCCGTGTCGCTGTCGGATGCCCAGTCCTCGGGCGTGACGGTTTCAGGGACGTCAGTGGGTCTTGGCGCAGGGCAGGCCGTGGATGTAGCGTTGAACAGCGTTTCCATCGGCACGGCCACAGTGGGCGCTGATGGCAGTTGGTCGCTGAACCTTCCGGCATCGGATTTCACCGGGGTAACCGCAGGGGATGACTTGATCTTCTCGGCGCAGGCAACTGTCTCGGGCGGGCCGGATCCATTGCCGGCAACCAACCAAAACGCGGCGCATGTGCCCGCGGCTTACATCATCACCCAAGCGGGTATCAGCGGGTCGACCGTGACATTCGAGATCTACGCCGATGCGGATCGCGACATCTCAAGCGGCTTGGCCATGACCGCGGAACTTGGGTTCGATCCATCTGTTGTTACCTTCGATACCGGGTCCAGCATAGAAAACGGGGCTTTTGACCTGTTCCTGCCGAACCCGGTCGGGGGCTCGGCCATAAATTTCGGCGGTATTGCAACTACGTTTACTGACCTGTCGCAGCCCTTGGTAACCTTCACCATGACCGTTCAGGACCCGAGCCAACCTATCGAACTGACGATCACAACGCCTGATGGAGGTCCTTCTGTCCTGCAACTTGGCACCAGCGGCGACGACACTTTGATCGCAACCGACACCGACAATATCCTTCGCGGCCAGGAAGGAGACGACGCGATCGACGTCTCTGATGCCGGACGAGACGTGATTGTGTTCGAGGCGGATCCGACGGCGAACGGCGTGGATACCATCACCGGCTTCTTCGTTGGCCCGGCCGCCGAAGTGACCGATGCGCTGATGTTCAGCGGTCTGGAGTTCGGGACTCTGCGCGGTGATGGGCAGGACGTGGAAGCACTGGCTGTCGGGGATTCCATTGGGGCGGACACCGGCGTCGTGGGTCTGACAACGGTATTGGGCGACCTGTCCGCAGGAACGATCGAAGCCGCAGTCGAAAGCTTTGCCGGAGTTCAGGCCGGCGACGAAATCTATGTGATGGCAACGGACGGCTCAGACAGTGTTCTGGTCAAGGTCGACTATTCGGCTCCGAACTCGGCGGCTGTCGAAACGGTTGCGCAATTCACGGGTCTGGACGATCTGAGCACCCTGAGTGCGGACAACATCCTCCATACCGACCCAACAGGGGCAACCGCCTGATCCCACCAATGGCCGCTGGTTTCAATCGGCGGCCACGCCCTTTGCAAGAGGAAATAGATGGCACAGAATGGCCTGTATCCAGTGAGCTTTGCCCGTCACGGACAGCGGTTTTGGAGGCGCTTCACCTCCTACAAATTTGCTTCACACCGGACGGATTGTGCCATTGTTCTGCACGAGGTTTCGCAGATCGCTGCGGCCTTTCCAATAGTTTTCCGTGAAACCGAACGGGGCATGGAACCGCATGCCCTTTTGTCCCTGACGGAAGAAACAGACACGCCGTTTGTATCGCAGGATGGTCGATGGCTGGCCGTCTATGTGCCGTCCGCACTGCGATGCCACCCATTTCAGGCGAGTGCGACAGAAGGCCGAAATGCGCACGGATGTTCGAATTTTCAACTGCTTGTGGATGAATTGTCCGGGTTGGTGTCGACCAACCCTGATGATGTACCGTTTTTCGATAGCAAAAACGAACCGTCGGCTGAGTTGCTAAAAGTCGCGTCGTTTCTGCAGGCCCGTTTTAGGGCCAGGACTGCGACCCTCGAATTGTGCCAATTGATAGGTCAGATGGGCCTGTTCGAACCCCTGTCTTCGCACAAAAAAACCTTGCTTCCACCCGGCACTCTTGGTGTTGCGCCGTCGCGCCTGAATGACCTGTCGCGGGATCAGAAACTGCAATTGGCGGAATCGGACGCCCTTTGGCTGATACACGCCCACCAAATATCGCTGTCGCATATTGAATGGCTGAGTAAGATCCAAAACCAGTGGCGACAGCAAGTTAAACACCAAAAATATACTGAAAATTCAGACTTTTCCGATTTTCTTGATGCCATAGCCAATGCTCAGAATGGCGCCAATTTTGGAATCTGTGGGGTGTGAAACACCTATGCTCAATCGCAACCGCTCATTAAAGAGTTTCGCTTTCCTTCTTCTCGCCGCAGCCATTTCTGCCTGTGCCCCCGCACCTGATCTGGCCGGCGCTGAGATGTCGTTTTCACCCGGATCGGTAGGTGCAGGTGCGAGCGCCCCGTCACCTCGGCTGGCGCAAAGTGGGTTTGGGCAACGTATCCGGTCGGCTGTCGAGACAAGTCCGGATCTGGCGCAAAGCGCCACACGGCTGGATGTTGCTGCGGCCAATGAAGACGCCGCGAAGGGCGCGTTTCTGCCGCAGATGTCGGTTGGATTGAACGCCCGAACCGAGCGTATCGACTCGGATATAGCGGATGTCACACCCTATCTGCGCGTTTCGCAACTGGTCTATGACGGTGGTGCCGCTTCGGGTGATCTTGCCGCAGCAAAGGCGCGTGTTCTGCAAAGCCGGGGCGATCAATTGCAGACTGCAGCGGCAGCCGCGCTTGCCGCGATCGAAGCCTATGTGGTTGTGGTGGACAGGCGAAGAGTTTTGGGCATTTCGACCCTGAACCTCGCGGTCCACGAAGAGCTGGTGCTTCAGATCACTGAACGATCTGCACAGGGCGTCGGCTCCAACGCGGACGTCCTGGCTGCCCATTCGCGAATGGCGGATGCTCGCACACGTCTTGCCGATGCCAGAGCGCGGCTGGACCGGGCTGACGCGCAATTTCGGGAAGTTTTCGCGGTTCCACCGGGAAATCTGCCGTCCCCAGTCCCCGCCCCGACGCTGTCCCGAACTGACACTCAGATCGTGATGGACAGCCCTTTGGTCAGGCGGGCTGACGCTGCCCTGCTGGCGGCCAAAGCGGATCAGGCAGCCGCGCTTGCCCGGCGCCGACCCAACGTTCAGATTGCAGCTTTCGCGGATCGGGATGCTGCCAATGACGCCAATTTTGGCGTCGATCTGTCCTTCAACTACGAGTTGGACAGCACAGGTCAGCACCGCGCCGCCATAGCTGCGGCAGAAGCGCAGGTGAAGGAGGCAGAATTCGCGCGGGAATCCGTAGTCCGGGACATCAAGCGAGAACTGGAATTCATCCGCTCTGACCAATTGGCGGGCGCGGAACGGTTGCGGGCGGCGAGGATAGCCGTTCAGGCCAACGCCGACAGTGTCACCGCTGCGCGGGCGCAATTCACCATCGGGCGGCGCAGTCTGATCGATATTCTGGATGCGCAGCGCGATTACGTGAACGCGCAGGAAAGGCTGATTCTGGCCGAACAAAGCTATTTCCTGACCAACTATGCGGTGCTGAGCCTGACGGGCGACATTCTGGACCTGCTCGGGGTTTCCATGATCAGACAGAGCGAGGGACCATGACACAGCCAAACCCTGCTGCGACGACAACCGTCATGTCCGCCCTGGAAACCTGCATTCTGCACGTTGCTGCTTATCTGGACCGGCCACTGACAACGGCCGCGTTGCACGCGATTAAATCCGGACCTTCCGAGGAGTTGACCTTGCGCGACGCGATCGAAGTGACGCGGCGGGTCGGATTGCAGGTCGGGTATGGCAAGCGCAGACTATCGGCGTTTGACGCAAGCCTGGCACCCGCGCTTTTGTTGCTGAAAGATGGCAGAGCGGTCGTTCTCCATGGTCGCGCCCGCGACAATTCGCTGTTGATGTTCGATCCGGATCTGGGTGACGGTGTCGGCGAAATTGCGGAAGAAACGCTGCGCAGCGTTTACACCGGCTATGCCATATTGTTTCGACGAAACCACGAAGCAGAGGTTTCAACCGGTGACGCCTCGCCTATGAACCACTGGTTCTGGTCGGCGATGGCCGCAAATAGATGGTCCTATTTGCAGGTGGCGCTGGCTGCAGCACTTGCAAACCTTCTGGGTCTGTCCACGTCTATATTCATAATGGTGGTTTACGACCGGGTACTTCCGAACGAAGCCACGGAATCTCTGATCGCGCTGACCATGGGCGTTGGTCTGGCACTCGGCTTTGACTTTGTCCTGAAGTTGCTGCGCGCCGGTTTCATTGATCGTGCGGGCCAGAAGGCTGACATGCAAATGGGGCGGCGTGTGTTCGATCAGGTTCTGAACATTCGGATGAAGTCGCGCACGGGATCCACTGGCGCCATGGCCAGTACGGTGCGCGAATTTGAAACTCTGCGTGAGTTTTTTACGTCTGCGACACTGGTCGCGGTGGTCGATCTGCCGTTCATTGCCCTGTTTGTCTTTGTGATCCATCTGGTCGGTGGTCCACTGGCCATCATCCCCGCCCTCGCCGTACCCGTTGTTCTGCTGACCGGACTGGCCGTGCAACCGCTGTTGTCCCGCCTTGCCGAACGCAGTTTTTCCGATGGTCAGTCCAAGCAATCGGTTTTGGTCGAAGCCGTCTCTGGCCTTGAGACAATCAAAACGACCGGCGCGGCCAGACAAATGCGCAACCGTTGGGAAAGCGCGATCGAACGGCAGTCGATGCACGGTGCCCGCAGCCGCGCAATCACGCAGTTTGCGCTGAACCTGACCGGGTTCACGCAGCAGGCGGCGCAAGTATTGATTGTTTTTTGTGGCGTTTTTCTGATTACGGACGGCCAGGCAAGCATGGGCGCGCTGGTTGCCTCTGTCATGCTGACAGGCCGGGCGCTGGCACCGCTGGGGCAACTGGCGCAGACACTGACCCGCGTGAACCAAGCGCGCAGTGCCTACCGAAATCTGAATGCTTTGATGCAGGCCGAAAGCGAACGCCCGGACGGGCGCAACTGGATCAGTCGACCCGGGTACAACGGGCGCATCTCGTTTAGAAATGTCAAATTTGCCTATCCTGATCAGTCCGAGGACACATTGAAGGGCGTTTCGTTTTCGATTGAACCCGGTGAGAAGGTCGCAATTCTGGGGCCGATCGGCTCTGGGAAGAGCACTGTCACGCGTCTCATTCTGGGCCTCTACGAGCCCCGGGCCGGGTCGGTTATGCTGGACGGTGTGGATATCCGCCAGATCGACCCGGGCGATCTTCGCGGAAATGTCGGGGCCGTGTTGCAGGATGTCTGGCTGTTTTCGGGCACTATACGCGACAACATAAACAGCGGAGCCATCCGCCCGAGTGACGCCGATTTGGTGCGCGCGGGCAAGGTGGCGGGTGTCGAAGACTTCATCGCCCACCATCCCAACGGTTATGACCTGAAACTGGCGGAACGCGGCGAAGGGTTGTCGGGCGGGCAGCGCCAGTCCATTGCGCTGGCCCGGGCTTTGATAGGTCGCCCTCCGGTGCTGCTTTTGGATGAACCGACCAGCGCTATGGACATCCAAACCGAAGCCGAGGTTATTCGCCGTCTCAAAGACGAGACGCGGGATACGACGATGGTGATCATCACTCACCGCACAAGCCTGCTGGACCTGGTGGACCGGGTGATCGTGATCGAGGGTGGGCGCGTCAGCACCGATGGACCAAAAAGCCTGCTTGCACGGCATGCCCGCAAACCAAGGAACCACTTGAATGTCGCGGCATCCTGATCTCGCCGCCCTCGCGCGCGAAATGCGCGGCCGCTCTCCGGTACGCGGGTCCCTGCTGTTGCTGGCGATCTGCGTCTGCCTGATCGCCTTGGGCCTGTGGGCAAAATTCACCGAACTGGACGATGTCACACGCGTTGACGGCAGAATCGTCCCCTCGGCGGATATCCAGGTCATCGAGGCGACAGAGCCCGGCGTCCTGCGATCGCTGAACATTCGCGAAGGACAAGTTGTTGAAAAAGGGATGTTGCTGATGGAATTCGATACCACCCAGATCGACAGCCAACTCAGCCAGGAACAACAGCGAGCCTTCGGATTGATGGCCCGCGCCCACAGACTGCAGGCGGAAATCGACGGCACAGACCTCAGCTTTCCGAAGAGACTGATCAAAGGCGCGCCTGACGTCGTCAGTTCGGAAACGGCGCTGTATCAGGGGCGCCGGTCAGAATTGCAGGCAGAAATCACCATTCTCGAACGTCAGCGGGAACAGCGACAAAAGGAATATGAGGAAGGTTTGGTGGACCAGGTGACCGCCGACGAAACACTTCGCCTGCTGGCGGAAGAACGCGAGATGATGGAACCGTTGGTCGAAAAGAAAATGGAACCGGCAACGACCCTCCTGACATTGCGCCGGAGCGAGGCGGAATGGCAAGGCCACAAGACACGCGCCAAAGCCGCAACCAACAGATTGAAAACCGGGCTGGATGAGGTGGATGACCGGATTCGCGCGGCGCGCAGCCGGTTCAGGACTGCCGCCTTGACAGACCTGGCGCTGGCCACGACCGAGTTGGCAGCGCTGCAACCAGCATTACCCGCGCTGCAGGATCGGGCGGATCGCGCTCTGGTCCGGTCGCCGGTGCGTGGTATCGTCAACCGGGTTCACCGCAGCACGATCGGAGGGCTTGCGCGCAGCGGCGAAGAACTGGTCGAAATTGTGCCGCTGAATGATACCTTGCTCGTTGAGGCTTATGTCCGGCCGGAAGATATCGCCTTTCTGCATGCAGGACAGGCGGTTAAGGTCAAAATCACCGCTTACGACTTTGCCCGATACGGTGCACTCGGCGGCCGGATCACACGCATCGGCGCGGATACGATCACACGATCCGAGCGAAATGACGAAGAGGTCTTCGTTGTCGAAATCGAAACCAGCAACTCCATGCTGGACGGCAGCGGCGTCGCTGTGGAAATCATCCCGGGAATGATTGCCGAAGTGGATATCCTGTCCGGCAGGAAGACGGTCATGGACTATTTGCTGCAACCCGTTGTCAAAATAAAGGACCGCGCGTTGCGAGAGTAGACAGTTGATTGCCGCTGCGGTTTGCCCGTTTAGGGCAGCCGAAAAAATTGGCACGACGCCGGAATCTTCCCTGTTTCACGGAAAGTCCTGCCAGATCGGGGTCGCTCTCCTTAAGCCGGACGCTCTAGCCGTGATCTGACACCGGTTGCTTGAACTGCTGGTCGAACAATTGCCGGAACGTCCCGTCCTTTTCGATCAAGGTGTCAAGATTGCCTTCCTCAATAACTTCACCGTCCTGAACGACCATGATTTTGTCTGCCTCTAGTACTGTGGACAAGCGATGCGCGATTACAATCGTGGTCACGTTTTTCGTCAGCTTGTCCAATGCAGTTTTCACCAGCGCCTCAGACTCGGCATCCAGAGCACTGGTTGCTTCGTCCAGCAGCAGGATCTCGGACTTGCGAAGAATGGCACGGGCGATCGCCAGTCGCTGCTTTTGACCACCGGACAAAAACGCCCCGTTCTCTCCGACCTGAGTGTCATAGCCTTTGCGCAACTTGGTAATAAAATCATGCGCGTGGGCGGCACGGGCGGCTTCCATCACCTCTTCGTCGGTTGCGTCGGGTCGAGCAAAGCGAAGGTTCTCCATAACAGTTGCCGAGAACAGGAATGTGTCCTGCCCTACATAGGATATTTTCCGGCGCAGGGACGCGAATGTGACATCCTGCAGGTCCTGATCATCAATTTCGACTTTACCGCGGTCAGGGTCGTAAAACCGCATGATCAGACCGAAGATCGTCGACTTACCACCGCCAGATTGCCCAACAAGCGCGGTCGTTTTCCCCGCCTCGAAAGTCACGTTCATCTTGTCGATGACCCTCGGCTTTCCCTTGTAGCCAAAGGTCACGTTTCTCAGCCTAATTTTGCCAGGTCCGGTGCTCAGCTCTTTGGCATCGGGAATTTCACGCATCGGCTCTTCCTGATCCAGCAAGTCGAACATCATGCCGATCGGAACCAGCGTCGTTTCAATGACAACGCGCATCTTCGACAGGCGTTTTGCGGGTTCATAAGCCATCAGCAACGCGGTGATGAAGGACATCAGCTGGCCCGCGGTTGTCGGCTCGCTTCCCGCGATGCCCATAGTGCTGATAATTAAAACACCCGCGACGGCGAGCCCGGCCAGAAACTCCATCAGCGGGCTTGCGACCGACTGGAGCTTTGAGATGGAGTTGGCGCGGTTTTCTACTGATCTGATTGCACCGTTCATGCGCTGGGTCATGTGGTCTTCAAGTGCGAAGACTTTGATGATTGTAATGCCACCGGAGGTTTCCTGAAGAACCTTGATGATTTCAGACAGCGCCCGCATCTCGGATTGCATGATCGCACGCACGCTTTTCAGAAGGTATCGCACACAAAACAGCGCAACCGGGCCAACGACGAAGAACAACACCGACAACAGCGGTTGCTGGTAGACCATGACAAAAACCAACCCAACCAGGGTCAGCGCGTCGCGAACAAAGCTGGTGACGATTACGTCAACTAGGCGCCGGGCGGCCTGTGCACCCTGCGTCACGCGCATCAGAAGGCTGGAGGATTCCGTTTTCGCAAAAAAACCAACACCGCGCTTGATCAGTTTTCCGTAAAGCCGCTCTTGCTGAACAGCGATGATCCGGTTCCCGGCGCGGGCCAGAAACACCGCCTGAACGTATGAGGCCGCTGCCTTGCCGAAAAACAGCGCCACGACCGCGCCGGCCACCAGATACACTTGCGACCGCATTTCCGGCTCGGTCATTGCGTTGACGATATTTTCCATCATCCAGGCCGTACCGGCCGTTGTTGCCGCCACGATGACCATTGCGATCATGGCAATCCCGTACAGCCACCCCTGGCTTCGGAGGCTTTCGCCCAGAAGACGGCCAATATGACCCGTTCGCCATTTAGCCAAGGCTTCTTTGAACATTCTAAACTCCAAAACCTTTTGTAGCTTCGATGCCTGGCCGCGACATGGTCAGACTGTTGATCCGGCGGCATAGATGCGTGGTTACTGCCGGAAGATCGGGATGCTGTTAGTTATGCGCGACCGGTCCAAGAATCCATAGTTAGCGCTCAGATAATGAAAACGGGTGTCATTCATTTCAAACCATGCGCCGGCGTGAATACCCAGACCCTCGCTCAATTCATTGTTTGCACACACTTAATTCACCAGATTACCAATAACAGATCGTGCGGTTCACAATCTGGATCAGCGTATTACCGCCACTCGACATCCCCAAGAAAAATATATCCGGCCCCATAGATCGTTTTGATTAATCGGGGATTTTTCGGATCTTCGCCCAGTTTTGTGCGCAGGCGTGAAATGCGAACATCCATGGCGCGGTCGAAACTGTCGCCTGCGGCACCACCGAACGCCTCTTGCATCTGAGCGCGGCTGATCAGGCGTTTCGGGCTTTCGAGAAACAGCCGCAATACCTCGCCTTCCGCGTGACTGAAAGGCGTTTCCGCGCCGCTTCCATCCTCAAGCACGTAGCGGTCGAAATGCGCGGTCCAGCCATTGAATTCGGCAATGTCTGACTGAGTCATCTGCGTTCGCGGAGCGCGCAATCTGGCGCGTATCCGCGCCACGACCTCGGCAGGATCAAAGGGTTTGGTGATGTAGTCATCCGCCCCAAGTTCCAGCCCGGTCACACGATCCTGTACCTGCGCCCGCCCTGATATGATGATGACTGCCGCCCCCTGTTCCAATGCCAGCCTGTGCACCAGAGCCAACCCATCCGTATCCGGCAAAGACAGATCTACCAGGCACACATCCGGGGTCACGCGCTTTAGCGATGCCTCGAATTCCCGCGCGCGCGAAAAGCTGTGCGTCCGAAAACCGGCATCCTCCAGCGCTTCGGTCAGGATGCGCCGGATTTCAGGCTCGTCATCGACAATGGTTACCAGCGGTTGCGTCATCAGGCGGCCTCGGTGCGGATCAGGGCGGACAGCTGTGCCCGGGTGAACGGTTTGCGCAGGACCGGTGCCTGCGTCAGCGCCTGCCGGTGCAACGGGTCGGAATAAGGAAGCGACGTCATCAGGATGCAGGGCAATGCCGGCCGAAGCTGGGCCAGCAGATCAAGCCCGGTTCCCGCCCCTTCCAGGCGAATGTCGGACAAGACCAGCGCGATATCCCTGATATCCGCCGTCAAAGCCAGCGCCTCATCGGAAGATGTGGCTTCGATCACCGTAAATCCAAGATCCACGAGCATTTCGCGGAACTGACCACGCAGGTCGTCATTGTCCTCGACCAGAAGAACCAGACCTTCCTGCACCGGCGGCGCGGGTCGGTATGGCAAGCGCAGAATCACGGATGCGCCGTAGGGCGTGTTGCGCAGGCTCAGGTCACCTCCGGCAAGCTTGACCGTGTCGTAAACCATCGGCAGACCCAGCCCGGAACCCTTGCTGCCTTTTGTGGTGAAAAACGGGTTCAGGGCTTTTTCCAGTGCCTCCTCTGAAAATCCCGGGCCTGTGTCGGACACCGTGATCTCAACCCAGATCGCACCGATCGTGTGCGCGCTGATGGTGATCTGCCCGAACCCGCCACAGGCGTCGCGCGCGTTCAGCACAAGGTTCAGCAAGGCGTCCTGAACCATGCCCGGATCCAGCATCAGCGCTTCGTCCGGCAGGGTATTGACGACCGACAGGCCAACCCCGCGCGGCAGCGATGGTGAGGCCAGAACGCGCAAATCCTCCAACAGACCGTGCATATCGGTCGCCTTCGGCTGGGGTGTCCGGTTCCCGGTCATATCCGCGATCCGGTTCAGCAACTGCCCGCCCCGGCGCGCGGTCTGCTGCGTCGCCGCCACCAGTTCGCGCGCGTCTTCGGACAGATCCATCTTTTCAAGCCGGGATTGCATCCCCAGAATGATGGTCAGCAGGTTCGAAAAATCATGCGCCAACCCGCTGGTCATCTGTGCTGCCATCGCCCGGCGTCGTGTCTGTTGCAGCGCCACACGGGCCTGCGTTTCTTCGGTGATATCCACGGACATCACATATACGCCCCCTTCACCGTCCGGCGTGAACGACACGCGAATGCGGCGGGAATCCTGGTCCTCGGTAAATTCAAAAACGGATGTTTCGCCAGCATACGCCTTATTCAGATAGGGTTCGACCCGCCCGAACGCCGTGGCACCAAGGGCGTCAGAGATATGCATCTTTAGGATTTCCGACGGGCGCCCCGGCATCACAGAACTGAGGCGCCGGTTCGAATAATCATACCGCCCGTCCTCGTCGAGATGCGCGATATGGGCGGGCATCATTTCGGTTGTCATCCGTGTCCGGGCTTCGATCTCGGTCAGTTGCCGTTTGGCTTCGACCAGCGCAGCGTTGGTGGCGGCAAGTTTCCGGTTTGCGGCCGACAATTCCTCGGCCCGATCCAGCAGCTGCCCGGACAGTTCCTCGGACCGGGCGCGCAGCAGGGCCTCGGCCTGTTTTGTGTTGGTGATATCGGTATAGACCGCAACCCAACCTCCTTTGGGCAGCGGCGCGCCCTCGACCGAGATGACCTGTCCGTTGGCGCGGACACGTTCCAGATAATGGGGTTCGAAGGCCAGCGCCTGCGTGACCCGCAATTCCACCATTTCCTCGACATCGGCATCCTCGCCATATTCGCCTTTGGCGGCAAGAAAGCGGATCGTGTCGCGGAACAGGGCACCCGGCTGTACCAGTTCGTCCGGCAGATCGAACATCACTTGAAAGGGCCGGTTGCTGACCACCAGCCGCAACTGGCTGTCATAGATCGACAGGGCCTGACCGATCAGGTTCAGGCCCGCGGTCGTCATTTCCTTGATATGCCGTTCGGTTATGTCCAACATCATCCCCCTGCGACATATGCGTAACATCCGATCTGTCGCAGGTGTAGGGGTCTTGGACGCGACACTTTGGGCCAGCCCGCTAAGGCATCCGGTTAATATCGCAGCTTTGATTTCGGCCCTTCGGCCGTGATCGAGTGCAGGGACAACGTATGATCCATGTTTCGCATCCGGTGCCGCAACATCTGCCGCCCCAGACGGGCCAGATCCGCCGCGTAGTCCGGGTTAGGGGCGACATTCTCCAACTCTCCCCGGCCCGCGTGGTCGAACAGGATCGGCGGCAGGTCGGCGGCAAATTCGACCAAAGTGAACCTGTTGTCCCGCAGGATACCAAGGCACGAGTCGCTGTTGCCCGTCCGCAGTCTGTCCTGCCACAGCGTCGGGCTTTCCGGGTCCGCGAAATCCAGCTCGCTGAAAGAATAGGCGCGCCAGTCAGCCGGTGTCTGACCTTGCAGCAGCGGCATCAAGGAGCGCCCGTCCATCGCGTTCGGGATCGGCTGGCCGACCCAGTCGAGTATTGTCGGTGTGATGTCGATGGATTCCGTGGGCACCGACACCATCTCGCCCGCCTGCGCCTGATTGCCCGGCACCCGGATCATCAGCGGCGTGTGGTAAGCCGCGTCATAGACCGTCATTTTGCCCCAGCTGTGCCGGTCCCCCAGCATTTCTCCGTGATCGGCGGTGATCACCAGCAAGGTGTCATCGTATTGACCGCTGTCTTTGAGGTGCCGGATGACGCGGCCGATATGGTGGTCCACCTCGGTCGCAAGGCCCAGATAGATCGCACGCAAGGTCTGAATGTTCTCGATCGTCGGCGCGACAGTGTCGAAACCCATCACAAAATCCACGGGTTTTTGCTTTTCGATTGTCGGACCAAAGAACGGGTGCAGGGCCAGTTCCTCGGAAACTGTGGGAAAGCCAGCCGGTTGGGGCAGCGCGGACGGGTCGTACATATCGTTATAGGGTGCCGGGGCGACCAGAGGCGGATGTGGTCTGATATATGTCAGATGCGCAAACCAATTCTGACCGGCAAGCGGTGTAATTCCGTCAAGAAAGGCATCGGTCAGAAAGGCCGTATCGCTGTCTTCTGCGCGGTAGAGCGCAGGGTCGTTCAACCTCGGCGCGCCGCCATCCGGTGAAACCGGCTTGTGCACGTCCCAGTAGTCATCGAACACATATCCCTTTTGCATTAGATGCGACCGCCACGGAAACGACTCCTCAAGCCGCATTTCGATGACCTCGTTGAATCCGGCCATGGGCTGTTCGTATGACTTCAGAATGGGATCGTTCGGGTCGTGGACCCGCGGATCCGCCGAAGTGTCCGTGTAACCGAACAACATCGGCATATAACCGGCCTTGCGCATCTCGGTCGCGATATTAGGCGTGTCGTGCCGCAGAGGCGTGCCATTGCGAACCGAGCGATGGTTCATCGCATATTGCCCGGTCAGGATCGAAGCGCGCGACGGGCCACACGGGTTGGTAACCGAGAAATGCCGCTCGAACGTAACCGCCTCATTCATGAACGCACGCAGGTTCGGCAGATCGACATGCGCCGCCAGTGCACCGTTCAGGCAGTCGGCCCGCAGTTGGTCAATGATGATGAACAGGACATTTCCGGCTTGCCGCATATTGCTTCCCCTGATTCCACAGTCGTGGTTTTCCGCGAACTCTGTCGTGGTTCGGCAATTCCGGCAACAGGATTGTCAGCCCATGGCGTGCAAGGTGGACAGAACACCGCACCTGCCCGGGACCAAAGAAAAACGCCTGTCAGATGCGGACAATCGTTAGTCTGACACGCTACCCGCGCGCGATGTCTGTCCCGCGCTTTTGAAACTGTCACCTGCACGCAATTGCATCGCAGCAATTCCCGTGCCCTTGGCAGAAATGCGTTGCAGCACAAGGCGGTTTCACATCACATACGCCCATGACGCAGCCAATGATACAATCGGACCGCGATGCCAATGGTGTCTGCCTGCGCATTTCAGGTGAGTTGCTGACGCAATCGCTGGACAGGGTTGAAACAGCATTTGCGTCCTTCCAGCCCGAAGGCGGCAACGTCACCGTTGATCTCTCGGAAGTTGAGGCGCTGGATACCGGCGGCGCATGGCTGGTTGCCGATCTGGCGCGCCGCGCGCGGGCCGTTGGCGCGCGGGTCACGTTTAAGGGACTGAACCCCGCGCATTCCATGCTGCTCGACACCGTATCGCACAGCATACCTGACGAACCCGGAACCGAGGCAGGTCAACGCAGCTTTGTCGATTGGGTGGCCAGCGTGGGTGCCCGTACAGTGGGGGCGTGGAAAGACACGCTTTCGATGATCGGGTTTCTGGGCCTGACGCTGCATCGGCTTGGCCGAACAATCGTGATGCCGTGGCGACTGCGCCGTGCGGCTCTGGTTTCGCAAATGGAGCAGACCGGGTTCAAGGCGATACCGATTGTGGCCCTGATGGGGTTTCTGATCGGCGTTGTGCTGGCCTTTCAGGGGGCCACCCAGTTGAAACAGTTCGGGGCCGAGATTTTTGTCGTCGAACTGATCTCGATCTCGGTTCTGCGGGAATTGGGCATTCTGCTGACCGCCATCATCGTTGCGGGCCGGTCGGGGTCGGCCTTCACCGCGTCCATCGGCTCGATGAAGGTGCAGGAAGAGATTGACGCCATGCGCACATTGGGTCTGGACCCCATCGAAGTGCTGGTCATCCCGCGCGTCGTGGCCCTTTTGATCACCCTGCCGATCCTCGGTTTCATCGCCGACATCGCAGCCCTGATCGGCGGCGGGCTGATGAGCTGGATCGACCTTGGCGTCAGCCCCGGCATGTTCGCCACACGGCTGAAGGAAAACACCGGCGTCTGGCAATTGGCGATCGGCATGATCAAAGCCCCGTTCTTTGCGCTGGTTATCGGTGTCATCGCCTGCTGGCAGGCGATGCAGGTCAAGGGATCGGCCCAAAGCGTCGGTGAAAGAACAACGGCGTCGGTCGTACAGTCCATTTTCATGGTCATCGCGCTGGATGCCTTGTTCTCGATCTTCTTCTCGGTGCTTGGGGTCTGACATGGACGGAACCGTGCTGGAACAGACCGCTAAGACCGACGCGCAGCGCGAGGCTGTGATCCGCGTGCGCAATCTGACCAACCAGTTCGGGCCGCAGGTGGTGCACAAAGACCTCAATCTGGATGTCTGGCGCGGTGAGGTTCTGGGCATCGTTGGCGGCTCTGGTACGGGCAAGTCGGTATTGCTGCGCACCATCGTGGGGTTGAACAAACCCGCCGCCGGCAGCATCGAGGTGCTGGGGGTCGATGTGCTGAACGGCCCGGAACAGGAACGGCGTCGCATAGAAAAACGCTGGGGTGTTGCGTTCCAGGACGGGGCGCTGTTTTCATCGCTGACCGTCCTTCAGAATGTAATGGCACCGCTGCGCGAGCACACAGGCATCAGTGAACACCTGATGCAGGCGCTTGGCAGTCTGAAGATCAGCCTGGTCGGACTGCCACAGCTTAGTTGCGGCAAGTTTCCGTCGGAACTGTCCGGGGGCATGCGCAAACGCGCGGCTCTGGCCCGCGCCCTGTCACTAGACCCCGAGATCGTGTTCCTAGACGAGCCGACCGCCGGGCTGGATCCGATCGGGGCCGCCGCCTATGACGAATTGATCGGTGAGTTGCAGCATGCTTTGGGCTTGACGGTGTTTATGGTCACGCATGACCTCGACAGCCTGTACGCCATTTGCGATCGGGTCGCAGTTCTTGCAGAAAAACGCGTGCTGGTTGAAGGGCCGATTGAAGAAATGACCAAAGTCGACCATCCTTGGGTGCAGGAATACTTCACCGGCCCCCGGGCGCGCGCAGCGCAAGAGAAGGGGCAGGACAGGTAAAGGCGATGGAAACCCGAGCGAACTATATCCTGATCGGAGCATTCACCCTTGCGGGTATTCTTGGCGCGTTCGGCTTCTTCCTGTGGCTCGCGAAATTCGAGGTTTCGCGGCAATACGCCTATTACGATGTTCTGTTTGACAACGTGTCTGGCCTGTCGGCTGCGGGCGGCGTCAGCTTTAACGGCCTGCCGGTCGGTCAGGTCATTTCACTGCAACTGGACGACGACGACCCGTCGAAAGTACGGGTGAAACTTGAGGTCGATGCGGACATCCCGGTGACCAAGGACACGATTGCGCAATTGCAGTCGCTTGGCGTGACCGGCGTGAGCTATGTCGAATTGTCCGGCGGGTCCCCGGGCGGTGAAAAGCTGCCGCAGAACAGTGTGATCCAAAGCAAACGCAGCACCATTCAATCACTGTTTGAGGGTGCACCGAAAGTGCTGGACGAGGCGGTGACCCTGCTGGAAAACCTCAATGCGGTGGTCGACGACAGGAACCGTAAATCGGTCAGCGACATCTTGGAGAACCTGGCATCCGCGTCCGGCAGGCTGGACAAGACATTGTCCGATTTCGAAAACCTGTCCACCGATCTGGGTGGTGCGGCGAAAAAGCTGGGCGACTTTACGGATCGGCTGGACAAGCTGGCCGATACCGCCGAAACGACGCTGACCACCGGCACGGACACGTTGAAAAGCGTGAAAACCGCCTCGGAATCCGCGACCGCCGCGCTGAACAGCGCCAAAGGTACAATCGAAACGGCCGACCGGGTGATCCAGCAGGATCTCAAACCTTTCATCGAACAGGCATCGGCCCTGGCCGAACGTCTGTCGGGTTTGTCGGATGAAGGCAGCGTGGCGCTGGCGACGGTTACCGAAACTTTCCTGAATGCCAACAAGACTCTGGGGTCCATCACCGCTGCAATGAACAGCGCCAAGGGTACGCTAACCTCGGCTGAACGCGCTTTTGACTCGGCCAACAAGGTTATCAATGAAGATATCGGGTCGGTGATGGACGATGTCCGAAACGCCGCAAACGAAGTGGCCGCCACCGTACAAAACGTGACCAAGCGGCTGGATGACATCTCGGCCGATATCCTCAGCGCGTCAAAATCAGCCTCGGAACTGCTGGGCACCATCGACGGTATCGTGCAGGACAACCGCCGTCAGCTGTCCGATTTCCTGCGCGTCGGCCTGCCGCAGTTCACACGTTTCATCGAAGAGTCACAGCGTCTGGTGATCAGCATGGATCGTTTGGTGGATAAGGTCGAACGTGATCCTGCGCGGTTCCTGCTGGGGACCCAAGCATCGGAGTTTCGCCAATGATCAGGCATATTCTTGTGGCTCTGGCGCTTGTGTCGCTGGGGGGGTGCACCGGGCTGGGCACTTTGCGTCAGGCATCCAAGCCAAACGATTTGTACCTGTTGACGCCGAAAAGTACGTTTTCCTCTTCGCTGCCGCGCATCCAAAAGCAAATCGTCGTGCAGGAACCAACCGCGACGGCGGCCGTCAATACAGATCAGATCGCGGTTCAGCCCTCTCCGTTGCAGGTCCAGTACCTGCCGCGCGCGCGCTGGGTTGATCGGGCCCCGCTTATCGTCCAGGCGCTGCTTGTCGAAAGCTACGAAAACAGCGGCAAGGTGGCCGCTGTCGGCCGATCCACAGTTGGCCTTCGGGCGGATTACGTCATCGTGCCGGACCTGCGTGAGTTTCAGGGGATCGTGGTCGGCCAAACCGAAGACTCGCCCACCATTCGGGTCGAGGTGCGCATGAACATCAAGATCATTGATGAGTTCGAAGACAAGATCATCGCCTCGGATTCTTTTCAGGAATTTGTAGTTGCCGCCAGTGACCAGACTCCGGATCTGGTCACCGCATTTGATGAAGCCCTGGGCAAAACCATGCGCGACGCGGTGGAATGGAGCGTGCGCAGGATCAATGCCCACGCTGCCAAAAACCCCAGGCAATTCTGAAGCCGCGAACCTGTCAGCGGGTCAGCGTTTCGGCCAGCCTCATCAGCGTGACCGCTTCGGCCCGATATCCAAACGGGTCGTCGCCCTTTGAAGAATTGGCGAGTTCTATTGCGTCTGCATAGGACCACGAACCCAGGTAATCGCCGCCACGCAGCAACTGACCGAACCCGGCAATGGCATAGGAAAATTGGACTTCTCCGGTAACGCGCCCCTGCCCGGGCAAAATCGGCTGTTCAATCAACTGGCTATCGGACGCGCCGGGCGTCTTGTAGCGCAGTTTGAAGAAGCCAATTTCATCCGTTCCCTCGGATACCGCCTGTTCGGCATAGCGCAGCGGACCATTTCGGATCGCATCCGATCCCACCGGGGTAACTTCGTAAATTGCCGTCACCGAGTGGCCGGCGCCGATATCACCGGCATCCACCTTGTCATTCGCAAAATCTTCTCGCCGAAGGGCCCGGGTCTCATACCCGATCAGGCGGTATTCGGCGATCCGCGCCGGATTGAATTCGATCTGAATCTTGACGTCATTGGCAATCGGAAACAGCGCCCCGGTCAGTTGATCGACCAGCACCTTGCGCGCCTCGCTCAGCGTGTCGATATAGGCGGCCTGCCCGTTGCCGTTCTGCGCCAGCGCCTGCATGGTCGCGTCGTCCAGATTGCCCCGGCCAAAGCCCAGGACGCTCAGAAACGTGCCACTGTCGCGCTTTCCTGCGATGAAGTCTTTCAGCGCTTCGGCGTCGGACAGTCCCACGTTGAAATCGCCATCCGTGGCCAGGATCACACGTGTCACCTCTCCGTCCCCGGACATCCCTTCGGCAACCTGGTAAGCCTGCTGCAGCCCGGCCTGCCCCGCTGTCGAGCCGCCTGCTTCCAACTGGTCCAGAGATGTCAGGATCTTGCTCCGCTCCGAAGCCGCCGTCGGCTCCAGCACCTGCCCGGCGCTGCCCGCATAGGTCACGATCGAGACCTGATCTTCGGGTCGCAATTCCGACAGCAGCAGGCGGAAGGACTGCTTTAGCAGGGGCAATTTGTTCGCATCCTGCATGGACCCGGACGTGTCGATCAGAAAGACCAGGTTCAGAGGTGGGCGGTTCTCGATCTGCGGCAACGCACCCTGCACCCCAATATGGACAAGCTGCGTGCCTTCGTTCCACGGTGTGGGTGTCACGGTGATCGACGGGCGGAAGGGCGCGGCCCCGTCGGGCGCGGGATAGGAATAGGGGAAATAGTTCACCATCTCTTCAACTCGCACCGCATCTTTCGGCGGCAGTTGACCGCGCATCAGTGACGACCGGACAATCGAATACGAAGCCGTGTCGACGTCTATCGAAAATGTCGAAACCGGGTCTTCGCTTGTGACCTTTAGCGGATTGGTGTCCGCGTTGGCGAAATCCTCGGTTTCAGTTTGAATTTCCTGGCGATCACCGGACTCCCGAGTAAGAAGATTGCTGATCGCAGGTTCGGTTGCCGGGGACGCGGCAAGAGGCGCGCTTTCTGTCAATCCAAACAGGTCGGAACTTTGACTTTGTGCCGCAAACCCGAGACGGCGTTTAAGTTCGGGCACCGCCTGTTCTTCCACGACAACTGGAGCTTCGACGACCGGCTCCTCCAGATTTCCTTCGTATAGATCCGCTGAGGCAGCCTCATCGTCCAGTTCGGCGATCTGCGTTTGCCGCTGACTGTCACTTACCTGCGTCGGGTCCATCACATAATCGCGTGTCTGTGGTACGATCATCACCAGCGCCACGGCGGCGATTGCAGTTGTCGCGGTCAGGGCACCGCGGTGTGAGAGGGCATTCAACATGGACTTCGCTCCTTCTGTCAGGCGGGCCAGTGGGCCTCGCTTGACAGTCGGACGCATGGCGTGCGGCAATTCTTGGCTGTGCGAGAAATTTTTCTGCGCCAGTTCCAGATTTTCGGCCCGGCGCTGCGCGTTCGGAGGTGGGGTTGCATCCTCCATCAGCCTTTTGAGGTGTTCAAGATCGTCTGTCATTCTGCCAGTTCCTCTTGCCGAAGGGCGCGCAGGCGCTTGCGGATGTCCGACATGCGCCACGACACTGTGCCCTCGGACACGCCCAGCACCTCGGCGGCCTGGGCGTGGGTCATCTCGTCTTCCAGTGTCAGCGCCAGCGTGTCCTGCAATTCTTGTGGCAGGGACCGCATGGCGCGCTGCAGCCAATCGACGGCTTCCGCGGTTTCGGCTGCTTCGGCCCGGCGCATCTGTTCGATGTCGCCCCACCCTGCCGCTGCGCGGCTGTGGCTGGCCTGACGACGGCGTGCGTCTTCGGCGGCATTCACAACCACACGGTACAGCCAGGTGGTAAACCGGGCCTGTGCCCGAAACCCGGCAATTTTCGCGGGCAGGGCCGCACATATGTCCTGCGTCAGGTCCTCGGCCTGATCCGCCCGTCCTGTCAGACGGAAAGACAGGCGAAAGACGCGGTCATAATGCCGTGCCAACAGGGCGGCAAACGCATCAGCGTCCCCTTTCGCGGCGGCCTTTGCCAAATCCTCATCCGATGTAGTCATGCGCATCACGATGGGTAAGACGGATCAAAACTGTCAATCCTTGGCGGAGGAACAAAAAAATTTCAGAAATGCGCGGCCGATGCCATTTGCCAGTCTGCCGCAAAGCCGTTCGGGATCGCCTCGGACAGCAGAGCGCCCTCGTCTATGAAAGTATAAAGCTCGGCATAAGATCTTTCGCGTTCATCCGCCGTGCGGCGACGGATATCGGCGGGGCGCAGGTCTGCCACCCTTTCTTTGCCCATGGCACCCAGAAGCTCGCGAAAGCTTTCCAGCGTGGCGTCGTGGAAACGGCGCACCCGCTGACGTTTTTGCGGAATGTTAACGGCCCGCCCCCGGATCGGATCCTGTGTGGCCACCCCAGACGGGCATCGGTTGGTGTTGCAGTGCAAGGCCTGAATGCAGCCCACCGCAAACATCATTGCCCGCGCCGCATTGCACATATCGGCCCCAAGGGCGAATTTCTCAACCATGTCATACCCGGTGGCCACCTTACCCGAACAGATGATCCGGATCTTGTCCCGCAGACCCACGCCGCGCAGACAATTATTGACGAATATCAAAGCCTCGTTCAGCGGCATCCCCAGCCGGTTCGTAAATTCCACCGGGGCCGCGCCCGTGCCCCCTTCGGACCCGTCGATGGTGATGAAGTCCGGCAGGATTTCCGTCTCCAGCATTGCCTTGCAGATTGCCATGAATTCCGACGGTCTGCCGATGCACAGTTTGAAGCCGACGGGTTTACCATCCGACATCTCCCGCAGATGCTGCAAAAAATGCATCAATCCCGTCGGGCCCTCAAAGGCCGAATGAATGGGCGGGGAAATCACGTCCTGATGTTCCGGGACGCCGCGGATCTCTGCGATTTCCTTGTCCACCTTGGCCGCGGGCAGCACCCCGCCGTGCGAGGGTTTGGCACCCTGTGACAGCTTGATCTCGATCGCTTTGACCACGTCCTTTTTTGCCTTTTCGGCGAACATTTCCGTGTCAAACCCGCCCTCGGGCGTGCGGCATCCAAAATAGCCGGTGCCGATCTGCCAGATGATGTCGCCGCCTTCGGCCAGATGGTGCGGCGACAGACCTCCTTCGCCGGTGTTATGCGCAAATCCCCCATCCTTTGCACCGCCGTTCAGCGCCCGGATCGCGTTGGCGCTGAGCGCGCCGAAACTCATCGCCGACACGTTCAGGCGCGAGGCGTTGTAGGGTTTGGAACATTGCGGACCGCCCAACATGACCCGCTCTTCGCTTTCCGGCACATCTTTTGGCGCAAGCGAATGATTGGCGCGGTGATAGCCAACCGTCATGATGTCGTATTGTGTTCCAAAGGCCTGCGTGTCCACCTGCCCTTTGGCGCGGGAGTAAACCAACCCGCGAATGATCCGGTTGAACGGGCGGCCGCTTTCATTGGTTTCCACGAAATACTGCCGGATTTCCGGGCTGACGAATTCCAGCATATAGCGGAAGTGACCCAGCACCGGATAGTTGTTCAGTACGTTATGTTTGGTCGTCAGCATGTCATACAGGCCGACTATGGCGTACGGGATCAGAAATACCAGCAACCAGTGGGCGGGCGGCCAGAAGAACCCCCAAAGCAGAGTCAGCGGCAGGCAAACGTAACTCAGGATGTAATAGAGTCTGCGTACAATCATTCGTGCTCTCCCAATGTGGCGCCGGCCCGGTTTGTTCAGACAGGGTTGCCCAAGGCCAACCGTGGTACAAGTCGGCTTTTGATTGCAAGCGTTTGTGCCTGGCCTCACGCGATCGGGCGGTTTTGTGAAATTGGCAAAGCCTTTGGCGGCGGTTGATCCCCGCGGCGTCAATCGGTATCCCCGGTCAGAGGTGAATTTGGGCAGGACCATTGGCCGTGACAAAGACCCGAACCGCAGTCCGGACCACTGCCGTTATGTTCCTGGCCGTTTTCGTCGGCGGTGCAGCCGGTTCGCTGCTGCGCGAGGTGTTTTCGACGAGCCTTCCCGGCACCGCAATATTCACAGCGACATTCGGCATCAACGTCGTCGCGTGCTTTATCCTCGGCTGGCTGTATTCCATCCGGCACCGCGTTCATGCCCATGTTCTGCACCTCGGGGCCGTGGGGTTCTGCGGCGGATTGTCTACCTTTTCGTCCTTTGTTGCCGAGCTTGAGCGTATGGCCATGTCCAGCCCGTGGGCCGCAGTTTCCGCCGCCACATTGGAAATCGTCTTTGGCCTCGCCGCCGCAATTCTGGGCGAAACAATCGGGCGGCGTTTTCATTCCGCGAGGTCGCGGGAATGAACGAGCTTTACCTGCACGCCATGTTTGGGCTGGGCGGCGGCCTTGGTGCCGTGTTGCGTCACTGGATGGCACTGCGGGTCCGTCATGACCTGCCCTTGTCGACCTTGATCGTGAATGTTCTGGGCAGTCTGCTGCTGGGTTTGTGGATTGGTTACCTCGGCGGACCGGTGGACATGGGCGAGGAAGAAAGGCGGCTGGTTTTTGGGTTTTGCGGCGGGTTCACCACGTTTTCCAGCTTTGCCTTTCAATCGCTGGAACTGAGGCGCGACCGCACGATTGCACTGGCTGCCGGCAATATCCTGTTAAGCCTGATCCTGTGTTGGGCAGCGCTGTGGCTGGGTCTTGCCCTGATGAGCTAAGGCGATGGCACCGGGCCTTTGCTGCAACGATGACCGTTATCACGGATTTCAATGTCTGGGCTCTTCGCTGCTCGTAGGGTCCGTCTTTACATCGGGTAGGTATGCATCCGCACCGCAAGGTTGCCCATGATCCAAACCGTCCCCAGTATGATGATCAGCAGGACGAGTGTCGAAAACAGAACAAGGTCCAGATCCTCGCGGCTGCTGCGACGGCGGTCGATATGCAGGAAATAGACCAGCTGAACGACCAGCTGTGCCAGTCCAAGAAGGCCGATGGACAGGTAGACACCTCTGGTTTCGATCCCAAACCTGTGCGCGATGGCAAATACCGCCAGCGTCAGCAGCAGCGATCCGCCATAGCCGATCACATAGCGGCGCCTTTCGCGGCGGTGCATCTCGCTGCGCTTATCCATAGGTCAGCCCTCCGAAATAAACGATGGTGATGATGCCGATCCAGATCAGATCAAGGAAGTGCCAGAACAGAGCCAGCCGCACCACACGCGACATCAGCAGATCGGTCAGACCAAACATGCGCAATTGAATGCCCAGCACGATCAGCCACACACAGCCCGCCGCCACGTGCAAGCCATGCAGCGGCACCAGCCCGTAAAAGGCGGACAGGAACCCACTGCGCTGCGGTACACCGCCTTTTTCCGCCATCGCCATGAAGTCCCGGATTTCCAGAAACAGAAAGCTGAGCCCCAGCACCAGCGTTACGCAGAACCACAGCACGATCCGGGTCCTCGGCAGGTTGTATTTCAACGCCAGCATCGCCAGCCCGACCGTCAGGCTGCTGGTCAGCAGGATCATTGTCTGCGCGAATATGCTTGTCAGGTCGAACAACTCATGCGGACCGGGCCCGCCCGCCTGCGCGTCGATCATGGTGATGTAGATGGCGAACATCAGGCCGAAATAGACCAGATCGCTCATCAAAAAGACCCAGAAGCCAAAGGTGACGACCTCGGTGGCCTTGTGGGCGCTGGCGTGACGCCGCCCAAGGTTTAGCCCCGGATAGCTGTGCGTGGGCGCGCGTTTCATGTCGTGGCCTCCAAATCCGGGCGGGCCAGCCCGCGGTTTTCGGGCGCGGTTTCGTGGTCGCGGTCAACGGGCGTGGATGTGTGGACCAGATCAAGCCAGGCCTCGTGCTGTCTGCGCACTTCTTCGGCCGGAATGACCTCTTCGGTGTCGGTTTTGAAGGTCCAGAGAATGAAAGACAGGAGCATCGCAACAGTCATCAACGCCGCCAGCCACCAGATCCACCAAACCAACGCGAACATCCAGACACCGCTGAGCACGCAGAGGATGAACCCGATCCCCGTATTGCGGGGCATCGCGATGTCTTCATAGGCGTCCGGCTTTGGATATGCGTCTCCGCGTTCCTTGGCAGCGGCAAAGTTGTCCCGGTCCGTCACGTTTGGGATGACCGCGAAGTTATAGGGCGGCGGCGGAGCGGGGATCGACCATTCCAACGTGCGCGCGTCCCAGGGATCACCGACCGGAACGCGGGTCTTGTCACGCTCACGGATGCTGACCCACAGTTGGACAATGACCGACAACAGCGCCGCAAGGATGACCAGCGCGCCCAACACCGCGACGATCATATATGGGTGGAAGCTTGGGTCTTCCCAACTGAAGGATCGGCGGGGCATCCCCATCAGCCCCACGAAATACAGCGGCAGGAAGGTCAGCATGAAGCCGACGGTCCACAACACGACCGTCACCCGCCCCCAAAACTCGTTCAGACGGAAACCGAAAGCCTTGGGGAACCAGTAATTGTACCCGGCCAGCAGGCCGAACAGCACACCAGGCAGCAATACGTTGTGGAAATGGGCAACCAGAAACAGCGTGTTATGCACCTGGTAATCGACCGTCGGGTTGGCAAGGATCACGCCGGACAGGCCGCCGATGACAAACAGCATCAAAAAGGCCAGACCGTACAGCATCGGCACCGAGAACCGGATGCGCCCGCGAAATAGCGTCGCCATCCAGTCATAGACCTTTACCCCGGTGGGGATGGCGATCAGCATGGTGGCAATGCCGAATACCGCGTTGATCAGGGCGCTTTGCCCCATGGTGAAGAAATGGTGCAGCCAGACGGTAAAGGACAGGACCGCGATCGACATCGTCGCTATGACCAGCGAATTGTAACCGTATAGCCGCTTGGCCGAGAACGTGGCGAACACTTCGGAATAGATGCCATAGGCGGGCAGAACCAGCAGGTAGACCTCGGGGTGGCCGAACAGCCAGAACAGGTTGGCATAGTTCATCATGTTGCCGCCCAGATCATTGGTGAAAAAGTGGAAATCCAGGTACCGGTCAGCGGCCAGCATCAGCGCCGCGACCCCAAGCGGCGGCATTGCAAAGACGATCAGGATCGAGCTGCAGATGATTGTCCAGCAATACATCGGCAGCCGCATGAACTTCATGCCGGGCGCGCGCAGCTTGTAGATCGTGACGGCAAAGTTGATCCCCGTCAGCGTCGTGCCGATACCTGATACGACAATGGCCCAAATCCAGTAGTCCGGCCCCACGCCGGGATTGAACGCCGCACCGGTATATGGCGGGTAGGCAGTCCAGCCGCCGGTCGAAAACTCTCCGACGACCAAAGACACCATCAGCATCATCCCGGCCGAAACCGTCAGGCCAAGGCTGATCTGGTTCATCACCGGAAAGGCCACATCGCGGGCGCCGATCATCAGCGGGATCAGGAAATTCGCCACGCCGAACACAAAAGGCACCGCAACAAAGAACACCATGATCGTACCGTGGGTGCTGAACAGCTCGGCAAAATGCTCGGCCTCAAGAAAACCGTCGCCGGGCCCTGCTGCCTGCTGGGCGCGCATGACGACGCCTTCCAACACACCGCGTGCCAGCATGACGATAGCAAAGACGATATACATGATGCCGATTTTCTTGTGATCCGCGCTGGTCAGCCAATCGCGCCACAGCGGCCCCCACAGCCGGAACCAGGTCAGCACCCCCACCACGGCAATGACGCCAATAATGACAACCGCCGCCGCGGCATTGGCAACGATCTCATTGGTGTTTGGCGTCTGGATCAGCCCGGCGATCGGGAAGGCATCCCAGTTCAATCGCCCGAAAAAACCGGAATCGGCGGTGGTCATTGTGCGCCCTCCTGCCCGAATTCGGCGGTGCCCGGCTGTTGATCTGCCGGCAGAGGTTGGTCGCCGTGATACCGATGCAGGATGGATTGGAACAGATCACCGCCCTGCAAGGTAAAATACAGGGCGTTGTCCGGCATCTGTGCTGTTCCCAACGCCGCCTGTACCTCATCCCGATCCGTTCGCATTGCCAATGTGCGATAAGTCTCGGAATCCAGGGGAATGCCATTGGCGCGAACCGTGGCTACCCAGGCATCGAAATCCTCGGTCTGCATTGCCAGCGTTTCGAACTTCTGCTTGGTGAAACCCCGGCCATTATATTGCGTGTTTTCGCCCTGCATCGTCTCGGGCCGGTCGGCGACAACGTGCAATTGCGTGGTCATACCCGGCATGGCGTAAATCTGACCGGCCAGTGCCGGGATCATGAAAGACTGCATGACCGTGTCGGTCGTCAGAGTCATCGCCACCTGCTGTTTAACCGGAATCCCCAGTTCACCCACACTTGCGATGCCCAGATCGGGATAGATGAACAGCCATTTCCAATCCAGCCCGACGACCTGAACCTGAAGTGCCGGCATTTCGCCGAATGTGGCCGCGTACGGGTCCAGCCGATGCGTTGCCTTCCACAGATAGAACGACAGGATGGCGACAATCAGAACCGGCACGCCCCACATGACAAATTCCAGCTTCGCCGAGAAATCCCATTTGGGTTCGTAGGCGGCGTGGCCGTCTTTGCGTCTTCGGTATCGCAGGGCGATCAGGGGCACCAAAACCAGGACAGGAACCACGGCTATCAGGATCAGAAATGTGGCACGCAAAAGATGGGTCTTCTGGATCGTCGCTATCGGGCCCTGCGGTTCCATGAAGCTGTCGCTGGCCCCTGCCATCTGGGCTGACGCGGCAACGATCACAGCGGCCACCAGAATTACCGGTGACACAGTTGAGCGTCTGTATGGGGCCACGCCTGATCGTCCTCTCATGCCATCGCTTTCGGCCAACTATCGGCAGAGTCATAAGATTTCTCAAGGGTTTTTCCAAAACCAGTGATTGTCCGGTGCCGAATCCGAACAACCTTTCGTGCATCAGGCAGACGGCCTGTGGTTGACTTGGGGTCCGGGACAGGTGAGACATTTTTTTAAATGCGTTGGATCATTCTCGCCATTGGCCTGATGTGGCTGTCAACAAGCGCAACCGCGCAGGACCGCGTAGCAGTCGAGCGGCAGTTTCAGACATGGTTGCAGGAAACTGTCTGGCCGCGCGCCAAGACACGAGGCGTATCCCGCCGCACGTTTCAGCAGGCTTTTGAGGGTGTTAGCCTCAACTGGAAGTTGCCGGATTTGGCCCCGCCGGGGCAGGCCAAACAGACCCCGAAGCAGCAAAAGCAGGCCGAGTTCGGATCGCCGGGGCGCTACTTCAAAGCAGGTTCGGTTCAGGGGGCGGCGTCAGTTGGCCGTCAGATGGCGGACCGCCATGCGCCCACGCTGAGCCGCGTGGAAGCGGAAACCGGGGTTCCGGCCCGGATCATTCTGGCTATCTGGGGTCGCGAAAGCGGGTATGGGCAGGTTCCCATTCGCCATAATGCGTTTCAGGTGCTGGGGACCAAAGGTTTCATGAGCACCCGCGCCGCGTATTTCACCGATGAGCTGATCGCCGCGCTACAAATCGCCGAAGCCGGGCATGCCCCGCCCGGAGCTTTGAAAAGCAGCTGGGCCGGGGCGCTGGGTCAGCCGCAATTCATGCCCTCGAACTTTTTGGCCTATGCCGCCGATGGAAACGGCGACGGGCGGGCGGATATCTGGACCTCAGCCGACGACACTATCGCTTCGATCGGGAATTTCCTTGCGCAACATGGCTGGATCACGGGGCGGGACTGGGGGTTTGAAGTGAACGTCCCGGCCAGTGTCTCTTGTGCCCTGGAAGGGCCGGATCAGGGCAGGCCCGTTCAGGACTGGGCCGCGATGGGGATCGCACGGGTTTCCGGCAGGCCCTTTCCGGCACATGAAATGACAGGCGAAGGGTACCTGATGATGCCTGCCGGGCGACACGGCCCGGCCTTTGTGGTGACGCCCAATTTCTACGTGCTCAAGGATTACAACAAAAGCGATCTGTACGCCCTGTTCGTGGGCCATGTCGGGGATCGGATACAATATGGTGTCGGCAATTTCAGCGGACGCTGGGGCAAGGTCGGCAATCTGTACCGCTCGGATGTGGCAGCGATGCAGCGCGCATTGGAGCAGCAGGGCCATGATGTCGGCGGTGCCGACGGGTTGCCCGGGTTCAAGACCCGCCGCTCGATCGGACGCTGGCAACAGGCGACCGGCCGCGCCGCGACCTGTTTCCCCGAAGCCCGCATGAAAGCGGAACTGATTCGTTAGCGATTCGCCCTGACGTTAAGGCAATCTGCACACGGTCCCGGAAAAGGGCGGTCAATAATCAGCGTTCCGCTTTCACGAAAATGTCACGAAGTCCCAGAGTTTCATCATAATATTTCTGTCGCAGACCTCGTTTCATTCACAATCCACCTCCGGTTGCTCAATTTGCAGCCAAAGGCTTTAACCTTTTTTGAAATAGTGCCACCTTCTGCGTCAGTGAAAGGCGACTTTCGCAAACACGTTTCCGACTGCAAACCGAAAGACTGCGACGCGGTGTTCATTGCGATCTGACAAAGCAAAATTCGAACCAGTCCCGGTCTTGTACAGGGTCGGACAAACATGGTGGCAACCCGCCATCCTGTAGGGATGCGCGTGTTGTGCCGCTTCAAAAAACGGGAGTAGAAAAATATGAACAAGTACATTCGGACGTCTCTGGCGAGTCTGCTGACCTCGACCATGATCACCGGCGCCGCTTTTGCCGCTGGCACCCATCCAGAAACCGGCGAAGCGCTGGCGGATGACCAGACCTTTACCTACCGCATCCTGGACGAACACAGCTCGGTCGACCCGCAGGTTGTTGAGGACGTATCCGGCGCGGAAATCGTCCGTGACCTGTTCGAAGGCCTGATGAACCAGGACGAGGACGGCAACCTGATTCCGGGCGTCGCCACCGGATTCACCACCAACGACACCAAGGACGTCTACACCTTCACTCTGCGTGAAGATGCCAAGTGGTCGAATGGCGATCCGGTCACCGCAGGTGATTTCGTCTTTGCCTGGAAACGTGCCGTCGATCCCGCCCTGTCCTCGCCTTATGCGTGGTTCATGGAACTGATGTCGATCGAGAACGCCTCGGAAATCATCGCGGGCGACAAACCGATCGACGATCTGGGTGTGACCGCCATCGACGACCGTACGCTTGAGGTCAAGCTGAGCGCGCCGCTGCCGTATTTCGCGCAGATGACCACGCACTCCACCACCTTCCCTGCCCCGCAAAAAGTAATCGAAGAGTTCGGCGACGCCTGGACCAAGCCTGAAAACATTGTCTCGAACGGCGCTTATGTTCTGACCGAGCATCTGCCGCAGGAACGCTCGGTCCGCGAGCGCAACGAGATGTACTGGGACAACGACAACACCATCATCGAAAAGGTTGTGGCGCTGGTCATCAACGATGAAAACGTCGCCCTGACCCGCTATCTGGCCGGTGAGCTGGACCGTACCGAAGTACCCGCAGGCCAGTTCCCGCGTCTTCAGGGCGAGCACCCCGAAGAGGCCATCAGCTTCCCACGTCTGTGCAACTATTACTATACGTTCAACATGTCCGACAGCGGCCCCGAGGCCTTCAAGGACCCGAACGTGCGTCAGGCGCTGTCGCTAGCCGTAGACCGCAAGATTATCACCGAGAACATCATGGCAGGTGGTCAGCCGCAGGCTTATACCTTCGCGCCTGAAGCAACCGCCGGGTTCACCGTTCCCGAAGTTGAAATGGCCTCGATGTCGCAGCAGGAACGCGACGAACTGGCCAAGGAACTGCTGGCTGCTGCAGGTTACGGCCCCGACAACCCGCTAAGCTTCGAGATGGTCTACAACACCTCGGAAGCGCACAAGAAGGTGGCCGTGGCGCTGAGCCAGATGTGGAAGCAGAAACTGGGCGTGAATGCCGAACTGGCAAACATGGAGTGGAAGATTTTCCTGGAAGAGCGCGGCAACCAGAACTTCGATCTGGCTCGTGGCGCATGGTGTGGCGACTATAACGAAGCCTCGACCTTCCTGGACCTGCTGCAGTCGGATTCCGGCTATAACGACGGCAAGTACAACAACGCCAAGGTTGATGAACTGCTGGCCCAGGCCAAGACTGCGGACGACGCCGCACCTCTGTACACCGAGGTTGAGCGCATCATCGCGCAAGAGACCCCTGTTATCCCGATCTACCACTATGCTGGTGTCTACATGATGGACAGCGATGTCGGGAACTGGCCCGTCAATAACGTAGAGCAGAACTGGTACTCCAAGAACCTCTACAAAATCGCCGAGTAATCTTCCTTTGATCACGCTTTGCCCCGGAGTTCTCTCCGGGGCAAAGTCAATAATTGGGGGCATGGAATGCTTGCCTATATCATCCGGCGACTGCTGATCGCCGTCCCAACGATCCTTTTGCTGATCGTTGCAAGTTTCTTTTTAATGCACTTCGCACCCGGTGGCCCGTTCACCTCGGAACGGCCCTTGCCGCCCGCGGTTCTGGCCAATATC
The DNA here is from genome assembly GCF_056158465.1 of Ruegeria sp. ABV4_181. NCBI lineage: Bacteria > Pseudomonadati > Pseudomonadota > Alphaproteobacteria > Rhodobacterales > Roseobacteraceae > Ruegeria > Ruegeria sp. ABV4_181. The sequence goes on along the minus strand of NZ_JBSWTI010000006.1, from coordinate 400,240 downwards.
GAGGCGCGCTATGGGCTGGACCAGCCGCTTTGGAAGCAGCTTTGGGACTACCTGTACAACATCGTCGTGCATTTCGACTTTGGCCCGTCCTTCAAATTCAAGGACCGGGATGTAAATGACATCATCGCGCAGGGTTTCCCGATCTCGCTGACTTACGGTTCGCTGTCCTTCCTGGTCGCAACCGGTGTCGGTGTGGCGCTCGGTATTGCCGCGGCGATCAAGCACAACAGCTGGATCGACTATTTTGCCGTGGGTCTGGGGATCGCGGCGCAGGCGCTGCCGAACTTCATCATGGGCCCGATCCTGATCCTGACCTTCACGCTGTGGCTGGGATGGCTGCCCGGCGGTGGCTGGAACGGCGGTCAGTGGCAATATCTGATCATGCCGGTGATTGCGCTGGCGACGTCCTATATGGGATCGATCGCGCGCATCACGCGCTCGTCGATGCTGGAGGTTCTGAACTCGAACTTCATCCGCACGGCGCGCGCCAAGGGGCTGCCAACCAGAACCGTGATCTGGCGACACGCGCTAAAGCCGACGCTTTTGCCCGTCGTATCTTATCTGGGTCCGGTCTTTGTCTACGTCCTGACCGGATCGGTTTTCGTGGACATCTATTTCTCGACCGGCGGTCTGGGTCAGGCCTATGTGGGCTCTGCCCTGTCGCGTGACTATGCCGTTCTGCTGGGGGTTACGATCCTCTACGGCGTTCTGACCGTTCTCGTGAACCTGCTGACCGACCTGGCTTATGCCTGGTTCGATCCGAAAATCCGTTACTGAGGGGCTGGCAATGCTTGGTAAATCACAAAAAGCCGCCCAACTGGCCGAAGACGTCACCGACTTCACGGCCGTTCAGGGGCGTTCACTCTGGCAGGACGCGCGGATGCGGTTCGTCCGCAACAAGGCCGCAATGGCCAGCGTCTTGGTTCTAGGTCTGATCGTTCTGTTCACGATCTTTGGCCCGTATTTCGCAGTCTGGACCAACGAAGAGATCGACTGGAACGTTATGGGCGACGTGCGCGGCATGGGCATGCCGTCCGTCGAATCCGGGCACTTTTTCGGTGTCGATGACCTTGGGCGCGACCTTTACAGCCGCGTCATCCAGGCCACCACAACCTCACTGCTGGTTGGTCTGATCGGGGCCGCAACGGCGCTGATCGTCGGGACCTGCTATGGAATCGCGGCCGGATATATCGGCGGCCGGACCGACAGCGTGATGATGCGCTTTGTCGACATCCTGCTGGCGATCCCCGCGACGCTGATCATCATCCTTCTTCTTGTCGTGGCGGGACGGTCCTTCTTTATGCTCTTCATTGCCCTGGGCGCCGTTGGCTGGCTGACGATGTCCCGGATCGTGAGAGGGCAGACACTGGCGCTGAAGAACCGGGAATTCATCGAAGCCGCGCGCGCTGCCGGTGTCAGCGAGTTTACGATCATGTACCGCCACATCCTGCCCAACCTGCTGGGCGTGGTGATCGTCTACGCCTCGCTTCTGGTGCCCGAGATGATCCTGACCGAAAGCTTCATCTCGTTCCTCGGCCTCGGGATTTCCGAACCCTACACCTCGCTGGGGCGGCTGATCGCCGAGGGTGCCGGTACAATGGGCTACGGGACCCTGTGGCAGCTGCTGTTCCCCCTGACATTCTACGTCGCCATCATCATCACGATGTTCTTCATCGGCGATGGCCTGCGCGACGCTCTGGACCCGAAGGATCGCTGATATGAGTTTGTTTTCCGTCAAGGACCTAAGCGTCCAGTTCAACACCCCCGATGGTGTCGTCGAGGCCGTCAAAGGCATCAGCTTTGACATCAACCCGGGTGAATGCCTGGGCATCGTGGGCGAAAGCGGGTCGGGCAAAAGCCAGACCTTCATGGCCGCGATGGGGCTGTTGCCGCCGGCCGGGCGGGCCGCGGGCTCGGCCATGCTGAACGGCAAGGAAATTCTGAACCTGCCGGTCAACAAGCTGAACCAGATCCGCGGCGACGATGTCGGTATGATCTTTCAAGACCCGCTGACCGCTCTGACCCCGCATCTGCGGATCGGGCAGCAGATGCGGGAAGTTCTGCAGGTTCACGAAGGGCTGCAGGGGTCCGCTGCGCGGGCGCGCTGCCTTGAGTGGCTGGATCGTGTGCGTATCCCCGAAGCCAAGCGGCGTCTGGATCAGTACCCGCACGAACTGTCCGGTGGGATGCGCCAACGCGTCATGATTGCCATGTCAATGCTGTGTAACCCCAAGCTGCTGATCGCGGACGAACCCACCACCGCGCTGGATGTAACCGTTCAGGCTGACATTTTGGACCTGATGGTGCGCCTGCAAAAGGATGAAGGCACGGCAATCGCGCTGATTACCCATGACATGGGCGTCGTCGCGCGGATGTGCGACCGGATTCAGGTCATGCGTCTGGGTCAGTTCGTCGAGGCCGGAGACACGCGCGAAATCTTCCGCACGCCGAAGCACGAATACACCCGCACCCTGCTGGAAGCGATGCCGCGCATCGACGCCGGCGACGCGCCCAAGGCGCTCGACAAGGTCGACGATCCGCTGCTGCGGGTCGATGATGTCAAGGTGCACTTCCCGATCCATGTTTCGGGCGGATTGTTCGGGCGCAAGGTGCCCCTGAAGGCAGTCGACGGTGTCAGTTTTGACATCCGTAAGGGCGAAACGCTGGGGGTCGTGGGCGAATCCGGCTGCGGCAAGTCCACTCTGGCGAGGGCCGTGTTGCAGCTGATCGAACCCAGCGCGGGCAATGTCAGCTGGCTGGGCCATCCCATCGTTGGCCTGAAACGCGCCGAGCTCAACAAGTACCGCAAGGACCTGCAGATCGTGTTCCAGGACCCGCTGGCCAGCCTTGACCCGCGGATGACGATTTCAGCCTCGATCGCAGAGCCGCTCAAGACCTACCGCCCGGACCTGACCGAGCGGGAACGCAAGGAACTGGTCGCCGAGATGATGGAGCGGGTCGGTCTGAAGGCCAACATGATTAACCGTTATCCGCACGAGTTGTCCGGTGGTCAGAACCAGAGGGTGGGCATCGCACGTGCGATGATCAACAAACCCAAACTGATCATCTGCGACGAGGCGGTGTCGGCGCTGGACGTGTCCATTCAGGCGCAAATCGTGGAACTGTTGCGCGAACTGCAACAAGAGTTTGGCCTGTCGATGATTTTCATCAGCCACGATCTGTCGGTTGTGCGCGCGGTTTCGAACCGGATCATGGTGCTGTATCTGGGCCGGATCGTCGAGCTGGGTGATGGTGAGGTGATCTGTTCCGAGCCGATCCACCCTTACACAAAATCGCTGATCTCGGCCGTGCCGATCCCCGATCCGGATGTCGAACGCACCCGCCAGAGGCTAAAGCTGCCGGGCGAGCTGCCATCGCCTTTGGATCCCAAGGCGGCCCTGCGGTTCCTGCCCAGCCGCCTGTCCGTTGGTGAAACGGACTATGTGCCACAACTGAGCGAAGTTAAGCCCGATCATTTCGTGGCCGAACATGACCCGCTTGAGGCGATCATGGCCCGGACCTGACGCCCGCACCCCGAAGCCGCCATCCGGCTTCGGGGTCTTTCATTGGCATCGGATTGCACTCCGAGCATCCGGATAAGAAATCGCGCCACAGCGGGTCTTTTGACATCTTTGCCCCCCGGTGGCACCATCCCTGCGGTTCGACATCCGTATGTCTGCCGCCGTTGATTGTTTGGTCCGCAGGGCTTATGAGATGGTCCAGTGTACACGAGGACCACCCCGCGTAGTTTAAGACTTGAGAGGTAAAATGGCACGCAAGGTCACAAAGGCGATCTTCCCCGTCGCGGGGCTGGGCACCCGGTTTCTGCCTGCAACGAAATCGGTCCCGAAAGAGATCATGACCCTGGTCGACCGCCCGTTGGTTCAATACGCCATCGACGAAGCCCGCGCGGCCGGTATTACCGAGTTCATCTTCGTGACCTCCCGCGGGAAATCCGCGCTGGAAGACTATTTTGACCACAACCTCGTTCTTGAGCAGGAATTGAAAGCCAAGGGAAAAGACGCGCTGCTGGAAACGCTGAACGCGACCAATATGGAAAGCGGTGCCATTGCCTATATCCGTCAGCACAAGGCGCTGGGTCTGGGCCACGCGGTTTGGTGCGCGCGCCGCCTGATCGGTGACGAACCCTTCGCGGTGATGCTGCCCGACGATGTCATTGCGGCGGATAAACCCTGCCTTCAGCAGATGGTCGAAGCCTATGAAGACACCGGCGGCAACATGGTTGCGGCCATGGAAGTTCCCGCAGACAAAACCAGCTCGTACGGGGTTCTGGATGTGGGCGAGAACATCGGCCCGGTGGTCCGCGCACGTGGCATGGTCGAAAAACCCGAACCCAATGAAGCGCCGTCAAATCTGGCCGTCATCGGCCGTTACGTGCTGGGCCCCTCGGTGCTGTACAATCTCAACCAGTTGAAGAAGGGCAGCGGCGGTGAAATCCAGCTGACCGACGCCATCGCCGAAGATATCGGCAACGGCGTTCCGGTATTCGGCTACAAGTTCGACGGCCAGCGCTTTGATTGCGGATCCAAGTCCGGATTCCTTCAGGCCACTGTTGCGTTTGCCCTTGCTCGGCCCGACCTGCGCGACGATCTGAACACCTACCTGCACGATATCGTCGCCACAGGCCAGGCGGCCCAGTAGGCAGCGGGTTTCCTCACATCCCAACCAATGACACATCAAACCGGGCAACCCGCTGGCGGGTGCCCGTTTGTGACGTGCGGCGTGCATATTAGGAAATAGTTTCACGGGCGTTCGGCCCGGTCAGACCGGATTCATGGGCATCACGGCAATGTGGCGCGCAATGCAAGTGTCGGACCGACAGCCACAGGAGGACGCGCCGTGTCACAAAACTCGCCCCGTTTGAAACTGCCCTTTCTGCAACCCTCGCAAGCCCAGAAACACGTCACGCATAACGAGGCGCTGCGTCAGCTGGACCTGATCGTTCAGATGAGCGTTTCCGCGACAAACGCATCCACCCCGCCCGCTGTCCCGAATCAGGGTGAGGTTTATGCTCTTGGCGACACGCCAACCGGTGACTGGGCGGGACAAGGACGAATGCTTGCAGCGTGGCTGGACAATGCCTGGCACTTTGTCACGCCGGGCACGGGCTGGCGCGTATGGGACGAAGGTGCCGGGCAGATGAAGATCTGGGATGGCAATACCTGGATCACCCCCCCGGTGGAGACACAGAATCTGGAAGGGTTGGGGATTGCCACAGGCTATGACGGTACAAACCGCCTGTCGGTCCGGTCCCCGGCAACCTTGTTCAGCCATGATGGCGGCGGGCACCAGCTGAAGATCAACAAGGCCAGCGTGGGCGACACGGCCTCGCTGTTGTTCCAGTCCAACTGGACCGGACATGCCGAAATGGGTTTGTCCGGTGGCGCCGGCTTTTCCATCAAGGTCTCGCCAGATGGCGGTAGCTGGACAGAGGCGCTGAGCTTTGATCCAGCAACCGGAGCCGCGAGCGGTTCGGCGATTCAGGAAAGCGCCAGCGATACAACCACCGGTCGCCTGATGCGGGCGGATTACGGATATAGCCCGGGCAATGTGTTGGGACCGGTCACCGAAAATGCCGGAACGCCAACTGGCGCAGTGATCGAACGGGGGAGCATGGCAAACGGTTCATATGTCCGGTTTGCAGACGGAACACAGATCTGCACGGCCACGTTGCCGGCAATGGGCTGCACGATCGCAGAGGGGGCGATGTTCGCCAGCGACGCCGCGTCCTGGGATTTCCCGATTGCCTTTGCCTCCGGCGCCGAGGTCGCCGTCAGCGGCAGCGGCGGCTCGGCCGCCCGGTTCGTCGGCTTCGATGCACCGACCGAGACTGCGGTGACCTTCAAAGTGTTGGCGGCTGCGCCGGATGCAACGGCCTTGCAACCAACGGCCACGGCAATTGGCCGCTGGTTCTGAGCTTTGCTGCCGTCCGGCTCTGCGTTCGGGCGGTTAACTGGCGCGCAGGTCCGCGTCGGCCTGTTCCAGAAACCAGGCATAGGTTTCGCGGATACCATCTGCGAGACCGACCCGTGCGCGCCAGCCCATATCCGCCAGACGGGAAACATCCATCAGCTTGCGCATGGTGCCATCCGGTTTGCTGGCATCCTGCGTGATGCGCCCGGTGAACCCGGTTGTTTCGGCCACCAGAGCGGCAAGCTCTGCGATCGAGACATCCTGACCGCAACCCACGTTGATATGGCTCAGCATCGGTTGGGTATTCGCCTCATAGACGTCGCGCGGCAGGTCGAGCACAAATAGCGATGCCTCGGCCATATCGTCCACATGCAGGAATTCGCGGCGCGGCTTACCTGTGCCCCAGATCACCACCTCGTCCAGACCGTCGCGCCGCGCCTCGTGGAAACGGCGGATCAGGGCAGGCAGAACATGGCTGTTCTCCGGGTGGAAATTGTCGCCCGGACCATAGAGGTTGGTCGGCATGACCGAGCGGTAGTCGACGCCGTGTTGACGGTTGTAGCTTTCGCACAGTTTGATCCCGGCAATCTTGGCCACGGCGTAAGGCTCGTTAGTGGGCTCCAGAACGCCGGTCAGCAAAGCGTCTTCCCGCATCGGCTGCGGGACGGCGCGCGGATAGATGCAAGAACTGCCAAGTTGCAGCAGGTGTTTGACCCCGGCGGCAAAGGCCTGATGGATCACGTTGCACTCGATCATCAGGTTTTCGTAAATGAAATCCGCCGGGTAGGTATTGTTCGCATGGATGCCGCCAACTTTCGCAGCGGCCAGAATGACCACATCGGGGCGCTCGGCCTGCATGAAGTCGCGCACGGCGGTCTGATCGGTCAGGTCCAGCTCGGAATGCGTGCGGGTGATCAGCTCAATCGGCTCGCCGGCCCCCTGACGATCCCGCAGGCGACGCAGGATCGCACCACCCACCATGCCGCGGTGACCTGCCACATAGATCTTGCGCATGTCGCTCTCCTCAGCCGTTTTCCAGACTTACCGGCAGTTCATAACCATGCTCTTTTAACAGGGCATGACGTTTCGCGGTCCTGAGATCCTCGACAACCATCTCGGCGCACATTTCCTGCACGGTCAGTTCCGGTTCCCAGCCCAGCTTGGTCTTTGCGTTGGACGGATCGCCCAGCAGGGTTTCCACCTCGGCCGGGCGGAAATATTGCGGGTCGATGCGCATGATCACATCTCCGGGCTTCAGGGCCGGCGCGTTGTCGCCTTCGACGGATTTGACGGTCGCGATCTCGTCGACGCCCTCGCCTGAAAACTCAAGCGAGACGCCCAATTCCGCTGCAGACCATTCGATGAACTGGCGCACCGAATACTGTACGCCGGTGGCGATCACGAAATCCTCGGGATTGTCCTGTTGCAGCATCAGCCACTGCATCCGCACGTAATCCTTCGCGTGGCCCCAATCCCGCAGGCTGTCGATATTGCCCATGTACAGGCAGTCTTCCAAACCCTGCGCGATGTTCGCCAGACCGCGCGTGATCTTGCGCGTCACAAAGGTTTCGCCGCGGCGCGGGCTTTCGTGATTGAAGAGGATGCCGTTGCAGGCATACATGCCATAGGCTTCGCGATAATTCACGGTGATCCAGTAGGAATACAGCTTGGCCACCGCATAAGGCGAACGCGGGTGGAACGGGGTCGTCTCGCGTTGCGGGATTTCCTGCACCAAACCATAAAGTTCCGAGGTCGAGGCCTGATAAAAGCGGGTCTTTTTCTCCAGCCCCAGGAAACGGATCGCTTCGAGCAGACGCAGAGTACCGATTGCATCCACATCCGCAGTGTATTCCGGCGACTCGAAACTGACCGCCACATGGGACTGCGCGCCCAGATTGTAAACCTCGTCAGGCTGAACTTCCTGAATGATTCGCGTCAGATTCGAAGTGTCGCTCAGATCCCCATAATGCAGATGCAGCTTGGGGTTGGGCACATGCGGGTCCTGATAGATATGGTCGATCCGCTGAGTGTTGAAAGACGATGCCCGGCGTTTAATCCCATGAACTTCATAACCTTTTTCCAGCAAAAATTCGGCCAGATATGATCCGTCTTGCCCGGTAATACCGGTAATCAATGCCTTTTTAGTCATAGTATTTTCCCACGGATACTTGTGTTCCTATTTGTGGCCTCAAAAACAGCAAGAAGTACCGAATTGCAACCCAAGGCACGGCGAGGCCATTGAAACAGGCGGAACTTTCCTGAATGAATGCATTTCTAAGGCAACGATCGCGAAAAAGGATTTTCAGGTATGCGTATTGCGATGATCGGCACCGGGTATGTTGGGCTTGTCTCTGGTGTGTGTTTCTCCGATTTCGGTCATGACGTGATCTGTGTCGACAAAGCCGAACAGAAAATCCAGACGCTGCAAACGGGCGAAGTTCCGATCTATGAGCCCGGCCTGGACGTGCTGATGGCGAAAAACGTCGCCGCCGGGCGCCTGAGTTTTACCACCGATTTGGCCTCAGCTGTCGACGGGGCCGACGCGGTGTTCATCGCCGTTGGCACTCCCACCCGGCGCGGCGACGGCCACGCCGACCTCACTTACGTAATGGCGGCGGCCGAAGAAATCGCGCAGGCGGTGACAGGCTATACCGTGATCGTGACCAAATCGACCGTCCCGGTTGGGACCAACCGACAGGTTCAGAAGGTTGTCGCCGCCGCCAACCCCGATGCCGAGTTCGACGTGGCCTCGAACCCCGAATTCCTGCGCGAGGGCGCGGCCATTGACGACTTCATGCGCCCGGACCGGGTAGTTGTCGGGGTTGAAAGCGATCGCGCGGCTGATGTCATGGCCGAGATCTACCGGCCGCTCTACCTGCGCGACTTTCCGATCCTGACCACCGATCTGGAAAGCGCCGAGATGATCAAATACGCCGCCAATGCGTTTTTGGCGACCAAGATTACCTTCATCAACGAAATCGCGGGCCTGTGCGAACGCGTCGGCGGTGACGTCAAGGAGGTGGCGCGCGGGATCGGACTGGACGGCCGAATTGGCAACAAGTTTCTGCATGCCGGTCCCGGCTATGGCGGGTCGTGCTTTCCCAAGGACACTGCGGCGCTGGCCCGGATCGGTCAGGAACATGCCCATCCGATGCAGATCACCGAAACCGTCATGCGTGTGAATGACGAGGTCAAGAAACGGATGATCGAAAAGATCCGGGAAGCCTGCGGCGACAGTTTCAACGGCAAGACGATCGCCATCCTCGGCGTTACTTTCAAACCGAATACGGACGACATGCGTGATGCGCCGTCGCTGACGATCGTTCCGGCACTGATCGGCGGCGGGGCAAAGGTGCGCGTCGTCGATCCGCAGGGCAAGTCCGAGGGCGAAGCGCTTTTGCCGGGGGTCGAATGGCTTAGCGATCCATACGAGGCCGCGAAAGGTGCCGACGCTGTGGTGCTGCTGACCGAGTGGAATGAATTCCGTGCGCTGAACCTGACGGATCTGGCCGGGGCGATGCAAAGCCCCCGCATGGTCGATTTGCGCAACATCTATTCCAAACGCAAAGCCCTGCAATCGGGCTTTGACGCCTATGTCGGCGTCGGGCGCTGACCGCCCTGCCCCATTATTCCGCCAGCCAGATTTTGCGGCGACGTTCCTTGACCAGTTCATTGCCGTCTTCGGTGCCATCGTGGAAGGTATTGAACCACTCGTCCCACGGGGTTTCCCACGTGCCATAATTGCAATCGAAGAACCTGTGGTGCAGTTGATGAAAGAAATCCCCGACTTGAAACCTGGCCTTGTTGCCAAGTTTCACATGCTCGAACCCGGCATGTGAGGTCGGCGCGCCGATGCCGTGGTGAAACAGCAGGAAAATCGCGTGGACCGGGTGCGACGGCAGCAGGAAGAAGATCATCGTGTCGAACATCAGGAAAAAGCTTTCAACCGGGTGCATGGCAAGTCCGGACCACGGGCCGGTGTTGATGTTCCGGTGATGCCAGGCATGCACCCTTGTATAAAGCGGGCCGACATGCAGCAGGCGGTGCAGCCAGTAGAAGTGAAACCCTGCCCAGATCGGCACAAAGATCACCATCACAACAAACCAGACCGGGTTTGACCCGAATGTGATCATCGTGACCCAGCCATTGGCATAGGCGTACAGGATCAAACATTCCCAAAACGTCCAGAAGGTCAGCGCCGGGCCAAGCGTCCAGAACATGTTGTCCCAGACCTGATTTCTGAAGGTAAAGACCTTGGTCCCTTTCATCATCGGGCGCATGTCATAGCGGTACTCGTCCTGCTGCGTGCGGAACTTCCAAAGCGCCAGATGCAACCCGCCGGCGACCACCATCAGGATGCAGAAATTGCGGAACCAAATCTCGGCCACCCAATCCCAGCTGAACGTTTCGATCCTTGCCAGTGACGGCGTCAGGAACGTCCAGGTGATGATCGCAAAGATCAGAAGAAACGCGCGCAGAGCCAGCGGATTCCAGCTTTGCAGCAGGTATTTCAGCGCGGCCAGCGGTTTCATCGGCCAGTCCCAATAGGGCGATGTCTGAATTGGCAGGTGCGGTGTATAGTTCCAGATCTTGCGTTTGGGGCGCGGTGGCAGGGCCGGGTCTGACATGGCGGGGGCTCATCGTGTTTGCTTGATGCTGGCAAGTGTATGGGTGCGGCGCCAAAGCTCAGAACGTATTGTCTTGCCGGTCAGGCTAAGATTTGCTTAGCCTACTTCTATGTCGTCGCGTATCCCCTCGCTCAACTGGCTACGTGTGTTCGAAGCCGCAGCCAGAACCGAAAGCTTCGCGCGCGCCGCCGCGCAGCTGAACATGTCGGCCGCGGCGGTCAGCCAGCAGGTCAAGGCGCTGGAAACCCGGCTGGGAACCCCGCTGTTCCATCGTCATGCGCATGCGGTGACGTTGACGGAAGCCGGACGCGCCTATCTGCCATCGGTCCAGCAATCCCTGCTGATGCTGGAAACCGCCACCACCGGTCTGTTCGGTGAAACGCGTGCGCAGCGACTATATGTTCAATCCGTTCTGCTCTACGCGCACGGGATTCTGGCGGTTGGGTTGCCAGCCTTCCAATCCGGCCACCCCCAGATCAACCTGTCCCTTTCGACAGGAAATCTGATATCAGACTTCGCCAACCGCTTCACCGATCTGCAAATCGTGTTCGGCAATCCGACCCTGTTTGGCACTGAAGGCGACGAGTTGTTGCGCGAACGCCTGTATCCCGTCGCCCCGCAAGAGATCGCAGAGCAGATCACGCACCCGCAAGACCTGTTCGGGTTTCCGCTGATCGAAGTGTCGACCCACCGGGCCAGTTGGCCACATCTGTTCGAGTCCCTTCGACTGCCGGCCGGTCAGGCGCGATACTTTTTTGCCGACAATTCCCTGATGGCGGCGGAACTTTCCGCAAGTGGCGGTGGAATTGCGCTGGCCCGCGCCCCCGCCTCGGACCGGATCATGACACTGTCGGGGCTTGTCCCCTGCCTGCCCGGGATTGAGGTCGCGGGGCAGGAAGCCTATCACCTGATCTACCCGTCACGCACCGCGCTGCGCCCCGCCGCCCGCGTCTTTCGCGACTGGCTGCTGGACTACAGCGCCGCTGTCCAAACCCGGTAACGCCCCTGCCCCGTCACTTCGCGGATCAGGCCGCGCCGGGTGAACCGGTCAATATTGCGTTGGACCGCCGCGCGCGATGCCTGCGTCTTTTCCTGGGCAAGCGGGGCTGAAACCATGGGCCATGCCGTCAGAACATCGACAAGCAGGGGCGGCGTTCGTCCGCTGAGTTCGGCCGTGGCTTCGCGCGCGCGCCGTTCCCAGGCGCTGACCCGGTCGAGATGCAGCAACGCGGCCAGCGCGGCCTGCCCCACCCCTCTGATCCACGCAGACAGTTTCTCTGCCGGCTCTCCCACACCGCGCAGAGCGCCCGGACCGGACAGCGCCAGCGGCATGAACATCGCCCCGCCCCGCCCCATCGTCGCGGCGTGGCGCGCGGCGATAATGGCGGCTTCGGTATCCTGCCCGATCCCCGGAGATAAAGCCCGCCACGCATGAAACCCCATCGCGGCCTGGGTGACCGGATGCAACCCTTCGGCATTGCGCATAACCTCGGCCAGATCAGCGACCGCATCGGGAATCTCCTCGATCCCCTGCGCCATCCGGTCCAGAAACGCGGTCAGCCCGGATTCCCAACCGCCTTCTGACGGGCCCGGACCCGATGTCAGTCGCCGCACCGCCCAACCGGCGCGAAACAGCGCCTGAACGTCATCGCCGGTTGCTCCGATCCGCAGGCCGGTCCACAACGCCAGCCGGTCCACGCTGATCCGGTCCCCGGTCCACCAGCCAAGGTCCGAGACGTCCATCAATGCCAGACGATGTGCCCACCCTTTGGGACCGGCGCGCAGGCGTTCATCCAATGCACCGAAGGTCACCGCCAGATCGGCAAGCTCGAACGACAGATCCGACTGCGCCGCGCGCCAGTCTCGGGGATCGAACAGCAGGCGCTGGTCGGTCCTTGGCCCCGGAGGCAGGAAATCTTCGGAAGGTTCGCCTTCGTCGGATGGAAGAAACCAGAGATCGTCCTCTTCGGCCGGGTCAGCATCATAAATGCTCGGAGGGCCGATCGCTTCGGCGTCCTCATCAGGATCAGGCGAGACAGGGTTCGACGTCATACCCTGTATATTTCGAACATTTCCACCGGTTCACAAGGCGCTTTTCGGCACTTCCCGGGCATCAGCCGGCGAAAGTTGCGGACAGGATGTCCAACTCTCCGCCCAGATCCGTCTGATCATCGCTGCCGATCAGCATGTAACCATAGCCGTCCTGCGCCCAGGTCGCGGTAGCCAGCCCGCTGAGAACAGCGTGTTTCACATCCCGGCTCGGCGCGCCTTCTCCCTGACGGATCACGCAAAAGGCAAAGGGTCGCCCCTGTTCGTCTGCAAATACCACCTGAACCAGCGGTTTGCCCCTGAAGGAAAGCGTCTGCGCCCGCTTCAGTTCCATGCCGGGCAGCGCCTCAAGCGCCGCGCGGTTGAGCGAGCGGCCAAGCTGTTCTTCGGCCTGCGCAAACTGCGCGTCCAGAGCTTTGGGCGAACTGTCCAGCTCGGCAATCGTGTGCGGCGCGTAGAGCGACTGGTAAATGGCCGCCTGTTCGGCCCAGCCCATCGGCTCGGGACGCATCACCCAATAGGTCGCCGAGACCGCGATAACCGCGACCGAGGCCGCAACGGCCAGCAACCGCAACGGCCCTCCGGCAGGCTGCGCCGGGCTGGCAGGTGCTGTTTTGGGCAGATCGGGCTGCGGTGTTTCAGCGGGTATGCGGCTGAACACGGCCCCGACCACCGGCGCAATCGGATCCAGCGCCATCAGGCGGCGTTCAAGTTCCGGATCGGTCTCGACGGCAGCTTCGATCGCGCCGGCCTCGGCCTCATCCAGATTGCCTTCCAGATACGCCAGTAGCGTTTCGTCGGAAAACTTCATTTGCCACTCCGTCGAACGGCGTCCGCCGCGTCATGCTGCATCAGGTTCTTCAGTTTTTGCCGGGCATTGGACAACCGGCTCATGATGGTTCCTATCGGCACCTCCAGCAGCGCAGCGGCTTCGCGGTAGCTGTAGCCTTCGACGAATACAAGCACCACCGTTTCCCGCTGCGCTTCCGGTAGCTGCATCACTTTCGTAAACACTTCGGCGGCGAAAATATTCGTTTCCGGGTCCGGTCCGGACGAAATTAATTCCGCTTCCGGAGTAACCGACAGCGCCTGCGCCTTGCGCACCGAGCGCGACCGCACCTCATTCAGCCAGATCGACCGGCAGATCGTCATCAGCCAACTGTCCAGCCGTTCATAGGAGGTTACCTGATGGTGACGCTCAAGCGCACGCAGGCAGGTGGATTGCAGCAGGTCATCCGCCACGTCCGAGGCCCCCGACAGCGCAAGCCCGAACCGCCAGACGCGTTTCGAATGCGTCTGGATCGCGGCACGCACGGCCTGTTCGGAAGTTATCTCACCACCCATCGAATAATTCGCGACCTGTGTGTGTTTGTCTGTCACGGACCGGGCCCGCGGGGTCAGGACTGACATAACCCGAGGAGGAAAGAAATGAAACTTCTGTTGAAGGTGGTCACGATTGCGTCGTCAATTGTTGCAACCCCGATACTTGCCGACAGCTGGACCCTGTCGCCGGAGGGGTCGCATCTGGCCTATGGCACCATCAAGAAGAACACTGTGGGTGAGGTCAATTCTTTCACCGGTCTCAGCGGTCATGTCACGCCGGATGGCAAGGCCGAGATCCGGATCGACCTGTCTTCGATCGAGACCAATATCGACATTCGCAATGAGCGGATGATCGAGCATGTGTTCCAAGGGATGGACACCGCCTTGCTGATTGCCTCCTTTGATATGGCTGAAGTTTCGCATCTTGGCACTGGCGAGACCACCACGGTCGATGCCGAGGCCGTGTTGTCGCTGGCCGGGACGGATATCGCATTCGATGCCGAGATGTTTGTGGCGCGCCTGTCCGAGACATCGGTGATGGTATCAACCAACGATATGGTGTTCCTCGGCACCGGGGATGCAGGTGTGAACGCAGGCGTCGATAAGCTGATGGAACTGGCCGACCTGCCTGGCATCACCCGAACCGTGCCCGTGACCGCGCGGTTGATCTTCAACCTGGATGGCGCTCAGGCCGCAGCGGAACCCGCTGCGCCGGTTGCCGTTGCTGATATCGCAGGCGACGTCAAAGCGGGCAAGAAAGTATTCCGCAAATGCAGCGCCTGCCACAAGCTGGACCCGGACCGCCATACCGTTGGCCCTTCGTTGCATGGCATTATCGGAGCGACGGCCGGGCAAGCCGACGGGTTCCGGTTCTCAGAGCCGCTGCAATCCTCCGGCATCGTCTGGACGGCCGAAGCCCTGACCGCCTTCCTGTCCGACCCGCGCGGCACCGTCCCCGGCAACAAGATGCAGTTCCCCGGCCTGAAGAAGGACGAGGACATCACCAATCTCATCGCCTATCTGAGGGCCGAAACGCAGGGCTGATCCGGGTTCCGGCGGAAACCGGGCTTTCCAATCCCTGCATTGCCACGCTATCCCTTGTCCCACCTCAGACAAGGGAGAAGCGGGGCATGGGCGATACGGTCAAACTGACATTGGATGACATCCGGGATCTCAGCCTGTCCATCCTGACCAAATCCGGGTTCGGTCCGGATCATGCGTCTGCGATCGCCAACACGTTGACCACCTGCCAGATCGACGACTGTCAGTCGCACGGCCTGTTTCGCCTGTTCATGTGCGTCGACACAATCAAGGCCGGAAAAATCGACGGGCACGCGGAACCCGTCCTTGCGCCTTCGGACAACGCCCTGGTCCGGGTGAATGCGCAAGGTGGAATGTCATTGCTGGCCTTCGAGAAGGCATTGCCCGATTTGATCGAGAAAACCCGCACACACGGAATCGCGGCCATGGCCATCAACCGCTGTTTCCACTTTTCCGCGCTCTGGCCCGAGGTAGAGCGCTTGTCCGCAGCCGGTCTGGCGGCGATGGCGATGGTGCCCAGCCACGCCTGGGTGGCGCCTGCCGGGGGCACGCGCGGAAGTCTGGGTACAAACCCGCTGGCCTTCAGCTGGCCGCGTCAGGGACAGGACCCGTTCACCTTCGATTTCGCCACCAGCGCCTTTGCCCGGGGCGAGATAGAACTGTATCGCCGCGCCGGAAAGCCCCTGCCCGAAGGCGTCGCCATCGACAAACACGGCAACCCGACCACCGATCCGCAAGCCGCTATGGACGGCGCGATGCTGACCTTCGGCAGTTACAAGGGCTCGGCCCTGTCGATCATGATCGAGCTGATGGCCGGGCCGCTGATCGACGACCTGACCAGCCTGGAAAGCATGGCATTTGCGGAAGGTGCAGGTGGCGCGCCCTATCATGGCGAGATCATCCTCGCCTTTGACCCGGAACAGTTCAGCGGGGGCCGCGTTGCCGAAAACGATGCCCGGGCCGAGCGCCTGTTTGCCGATATCACAGATCAGGGGGCCCGCCTGCCCTCGCAACGGCGCTTTGCCGCCCGGGCCCGAAACACCGCCCGCGGATATGTCGAGATTGCGAAAACCCTGCACGATGATCTGCGGGCTTTGGCTGATCAGGCATAGCAGCGCCAAGACCCCTTCCCCTGGCTCCCGGCGCTGGCTAAGAAGCTCCTCCAACCCAAAGTCAGGAGGCCCCCTTGGACCGAATTGCCCGCACCATCGCCACCGAGATCAATGCCCGGCCTGAACAGGTCGGTGCCGCGGTGAGGCTGCTTGACGAAGGGGCGACCGTGCCATTCGTTGCCCGCTATCGGAAAGAGGTGACCGGCGGGCTGGACGACACGCAACTGCGCACGCTGTCCGACCGCCTGACCTATCTGCGCGAGCTGGAAGCGCGGCGCGACACGATCCTGAACTCGATCAGGGAACAGGGCAAGCTGACCGACGATCTGGCCAAATCCATCGCGCAGGCGGACACCAAAGCGCAACTGGAAGATATCTACCTGCCCTACAAACCCAAGCGCCGCACCAAGGCGATGATCGCGAGGGAAAACGGGCTGGAGCCGCTGGCCGATGCGATCCTGGCGGATCGCGCCACCGGTCCCGAAGTTATGGCGCAGGGTTACGTCACCGAAGCGGTGCCCTCGGTCCGCGACGCCCTGAACGGAGCCCGCGATATTGTCGCCGAGCGACTGACAGAGAACGCCACCCTGCTGGGCGAGTTGCGCAATTTCATGCAGCGCGAGGCCCTGCTGAATTCGAAGGTGATCGACGGAAAGGAACAGGAAGGGACGAAGTTCAGCGACTATTTCGATCACACCGAATTGTGGGCCAAAACACCGTCGCACCGGGCGCTTGCCATGCTGCGCGCTTCGAAGGAAGGCATTGTCACACTTGACATTGCGCCCGAGCCCGAGGCCGGCGCTGCCCGGGCCGAAGCCATTGTGGCGGCCCAACTGCAAACCCGCGGCGACGGTCCCGGCGATGTCTGGCTGCGCAAAGTGGCGGGATGGACCTGGCGGGTAAAGCTGTCGCTGTCGATGATGGTCGAACTGATGGCTGACCTGCGGTGCCGGGCGCAGGACGACGCGATTCAGGTTTTTTCGCGAAATCTCAAAGACTTATTGTTTGCAGCACCTGCCGGTGCACGTGCGACCCTGGGTCTGGACCCGGGCATTCGCACCGGCGTCAAGGCTGCGGTCGTCGACGCCACGGGAAAAGTGGTTGCAACGGACACCCTGTACCCCTTTCAGCCTAAAAACGACCTGCGCGGCGCGCAGGCCACCCTTCTGACCCTGATCGCCAGCCACAAGATAGAACTGATCGCCATCGGCAACGGTACGGCCAGCCGGGAAACCGAGAAGATGGTTGCGGATACCCTGAAACTGCTGCCGAAGTCTGTCGCCACGCCCACCAAGGTCGTTGTGTCCGAGGCCGGCGCGTCGGTCTACTCTGCATCTGAACTGGCCGCCCGCGAGTTTCCCGACCTCGACGTCTCGCTGCGCGGGGCCGTTTCGATTGCCCGACGGTTGCAGGACCCGCTGGCCGAACTGGTCAAGATCGAGCCGAAGTCCATCGGCGTCGGTCAGTACCAGCATGACGTGGATCAGCATCGTCTGTCGCAATCGTTGGAATCGGTGATCGAGGATGTGGTCAACGCGGTAGGCGTCGACCTGAACACGGCATCTGCGCCCCTGCTCTCTCATGTGTCGGGTCTGGGCCCCGGTCTGGCCGAAGCCATCGTCCTGCACCGCGATCAGCACGGGGCGTTTCAGTCGCGCCACGATCTGTTGAAGGTTGCGCGCCTCGGACCTCGGGCCTTCGAACAAAGCGCCGGGTTTCTGCGCATTCGGGACGGCTCGGAACCGCTGGACGCCTCTTCTGTCCACCCCGAAGCTTATGAGGTCGCCCGGCGGGTCGTTTCCGCCTGTGGCCGGGATATTCGTCAGATCATGGGCCACGAGGGTGCGCTCAGAGGTTTGCGGGCCGAGCAATTCGCCGACGGCACCTTTGGCCTGCCTACCGTGCGGGACATCTTCGCCGAACTTGAAAAGCCCGGCCGCGACCCCCGACCCAGTTTCGTGACCGCAACCTTCACCGATGGCGTCGAGGACATAACCGATCTGAAACCCGGAATGGTGCTGGAAGGCACCGTAACCAATGTCGCCGCTTTCGGAGCGTTTGTGGATATCGGGGTGCATCAGGACGGTCTGGTGCATGTCAGTCAACTGGCTGATCGTTTTGTCAAGGACCCGCATGAGGTGGTCAAAACCGGCCAGGTTGTCAAAGTCACCGTGGTCGTTGTGGATGTGCCGCGCAAGCGGATCGGGTTGACCATGCGCAAGGATGGCGGGGCCTCAGCCCGTGAGGATCGTGCCAGTCAGGGCCCAAAGAAGAGCACAGGTCATTCAAAACGCAACGGATCGCAACGCGCAAAATCCGGGCAAAATGAGCAGAACAGCGCAATTGGCGATGCGCTGCGTTCCGCGATGAAGAACCGGTGACGAAATGAGGGGCTGCTTCAGGTGCCTCATGTGCGATGGTTAATGGATGGGTTCAAAGGCGTCGGGTTCGAGTTCCTGCCAGAATTCAAAGATGGCGGCGGCATTCAGTCCCGAACGCCACCCATGCGCGCGGAAATGTTCGCGGTCGAGATCATTGTCCAGACCGGCAAGGAACAGCCGTTTATCCGCATCGCGCTGCGTGGGGTTTCGCCGCGAAACCAGCTCTTCCACGACTTTGAATTTACGGGACCGCTCTGCCCGATCCGCCGCACGCGCGGCATAGGCCTGATCCTCCAGCGCCTTTTCAGCGTCTCTCTGCCGCGCAGCTTCAACCGCTTCGGGGCTGGGTTCCTGGCGCGCGTCCTTTTCCGGCTGCTGATAGTTGTCGCGCAAGGCTGCAGACAGATACCCGACCGTGGACTTCACCCCATCCTGACCGGTGACATAGTCCAGCTTCTGCTGAACGTAATCTTCACCGTGTTCCGAAATCCATTGACGGGCCAGCCGGTCCGATACCCCTTGCTTGCGTAGCGTTTTGTATACCTGCAAATTGCGGACGCCATCGCTGTCATCGATCTCGAACATCGCCTTTTGCGGGTTTCCCTTGATCAGAAACCGAATCTCGGTGACGGTGCGTCCTTTTTTTTGAAACTCGGGCTCGATCAGGATGTCCGAGCTTTTGTTCACTTCGGCGACGGCCGGCTTGATGATCTTAGCGTTCAGATGTTTGAAGCTGCTGTAGTAATCACTGCCATCCACGCCCATGAGCTTCCGAAAGACCTCCAGCGCCCACCACCCGGTCGAACCGGTTCGCACAAAACGATAGCAGTTTTCGTAAAGCGCCAATCCGTGACCAGAGCTGAAATTCCTCTGGATCTGGACATTGATCAAAGCATAGATTTTCGGGTCGTACAGCTTCTGCGCCAATGCCGGAGAATAGGCATACTCACACACACCGTTCTTGAGCTTGGCAAAACTCAGCAGCGACGACACCCCCCATTCCTGGCGCCCTTGCTCGTCCAGCATGTCCCACTCGGCCACAGTTTCCGCCAGCGCCCGCAAGCTGGCACGCAACGTGTCGAAGTCGTTGGAATTGTACCCCACCATCATCGCCAGAGTGCGCGCGTCGATCGTGTGCGTTGCGGCGGATGTCAGGGCGTCATAGGCGTTCAGCAAAAGCACATTGGACAGCTTGCGCTGCAATAGCGTGAGCTTTCCGCTGATATGAATCGCGGCGACATTTTTTTTCACCGTCTCCCGGCGCAATGCCCCGGTCAGGTGATCCATGTTCAGGTCTGTATCCGGCATGATTCTGCCTGGCTGCTCGTTTTGGTATTTGTGGCATGAAAAGTACCTGTGGATCAATCTTCTTTGGGTACCCAAATACGGGGGCACATGAATCCCGTGTTTGGGTACCTGAATGCGAGTGCGGTCGAGTTATCCCCAGAAACATCGGGGACAATCCAGGATGCCGAGTCCCAACACCTCGGATCGCGTACAGTTCGATGCCGGATTAGGGTCTAAAAGTCACAGAAAATCAGCAACCTGCGAATCGGAGCCCTTCTTCCCGGATTCGGGCGCTATCTCTCCTGTAAGCGGGTACCTTCAGTCCTGTATTCTGGTGCCTTTCGCACCGGAATCGGGTACCCATTTGTATTTTAGTGTTTGAAATATATCGCCTTTTTGGGAGTAAAGAATCTAAACTCTCTAAAAAGAATAAACTCTTTGTTCTTCCTGGTGTGCTTCGTTCTTTGGGTTTCGTGGCGAAACCGGACTTCTATGGCGAATTCTGTGGAAAACCCGCGTACAGAGGATAGCTTTGAATGCTGATGTTCGCTATATTGAGCTATATACGCCGGTAAGGCGAACATTACCTGAGGCATCGACAGTGAATAAATCTAACCAACCTCCCTTGCCCCCTTACCTGAATCTGGATCCCGAACTCGCGGCGGCAAAGTTGCCCGATCCTATCGGAACCTCACGATTCGCAAAAGCAGCGGCATTCTGCGCCAAGGGGCGTGAAGACCTGGCCCGTCGCGGCTATGCACCCGATGGTGAAAAGCGCCTGCGCCGATTTTCGATCTGGGAAATTACCAAGTACCTGATCCCCATTGCTCCTGCCCATCTCCGACGGGTTCTGAAAGCACATCCCGAACTGCCGCAGGGCGAAGGCGAGGCCGGTTCCAAATGGTTTACGCTGGAAGAGGTTCTGACGCTCAGAAAGCACTTTGCCGCCGAAGGTGTCAGCACCAAGGAATACCTGCCTTACCGGCCGGAGGGACTTCCGGCAAAGGTGGTCGCTGTTGCGAATTTCAAGGGCGGTGTCGGCAAAACCTCGACCGCCGCGCATCTGGCCATGTCTGCCGCTCTGGACGGGTACAAGGTTCTGGTCATCGATCTCGACAGCCAGGGCTCGATGACGTCCATTCTCGGCGGCAATGTCGCTGATGAGTGGCAAACGGTATTTCCGCTGATCGCCAAGGACTATGCCCGGGCGGTGCAAGAGGAAAACCGGGTGCGGGCCGCTGCGGCGCAGCCGGAAATTCCGCTGGATGAAACCCTGCAGGAGGCGTTGAACACCCTGCCCCGCGACGTGATTCAAAAGACGCACTGGCCGAATATCGATCTGATCGGCGCGCAGCTGAACCTGTACTGGGCCGAGTTTCAGATACCGGTTTGGCGCATGGGATTGCGCAGCTGGCCGTTATGGGACGGGCTGACCAACTTTCTGAACGATGAAGGTGTATTGAATGACTATGACATCGTCTTCCTCGATACCCCTCCTGCACTTGGGTACCTAACGATCAACGCACTGGCCGCCGCCGATATCCTGCTGGTGCCATTGGGGGCGTCTTTCCTTGAGTTCAACTCAACGGGGCGGTTTTTCGACATGCTCTACACCACCTTTGCCAGCATTGAGGATGGTGAGAATGCAGCCCAGAGGGCAGCCGGATTGCCGGAGCTGAAGTTCGAGTGGGACGTCGTGAGGGCGATCGTGACCCGGTTTGATGCCAGTCAGCAAACAGACATGGCCAATGTGATCCAGGCCTATTTTGGGGATTTCATGAATGCCTACCGACAGGACTATACCGCGCTGGTCGGTCAGGCGGGGGAGCAGGTCAACGGAATTTACGAAGCGGATTACCGGGACTTCAACCGGGACACTTATGTGCGGGGCCGTGAAACCTTTGATCGGACCTATGCGGAATTCAAAGAGGTTCTGATCGGATGCTGGTGGCGCGACGCACAGATGGGAGAAGAGGCAAATGGCTAAACGCAGAAGACTGACCGCACCGGACACAGCCGAGCTTGAACAGCTTGAAGCCGGTTTCGCCGCGAAACCCTCGATCAGCCCGTTCGAGGGGAAATCGTCGACCCCGCCCATAGCGCAGGTTGCAGCAGAGGCGGCGACCCTGAATGGCATGACAGCCGTGACTGATCGACTGGCGCTGGCGCAGGATCAGGGTGACGCCGCACGTTGGCGTGATGCGCAGGATGCCGGGCTGGTGGCCGAGATGCTGCCCCTTGATCGGATCGACGCCGATTTCATTCGCCGGGATCGCATGGTCGAGGATGAGGAGGCCATGGCTGAGCTTCTGGACTCGTTGCGGGTCCACGGATTGCGCACCCCGATCGAGGTCACACGCGATGGTGACGGTTGGGGGCTGATCTCGGGGTTCCGGCGATTGAACGCATTCCGGCGGCTGGTGGAAACGGACGCCCGGTTCTCCGAGATCCCGGCCTTCATCCGCGATGCGGGATCGGGGCAGGGTGCCTATGTCTCAATGGTTGAAGAGAATGAACTGCGTGCCAATCTCAGCCCGTATGAGCGTGGGCGGATATCGGTTTTAGCGGCGGGGCAGGGAGTATTTGCCACGACCGAGGCGGCGGTCGATGTGCTGTTTGCGGCCGCATCGAAGGCAAAGCGGTCCAAGGTTCGCAGCTTTGCGGTTGTGCACGAGGCCCTTGGCGACTTGCTGCAACATCCCGTCGCGCTGTCCGAGAAGGCAGGATTGAAGCTGGCCGCGGCGTTGCGCGACGGCGCGCAGGCAAAGCTTCGCCAGGCGCTGGCCGGGGCAGGGACGCTGGACCCGAAATCCGAATGGGCTTTACTTGAGACAGCATTGAAGGATGCGCCCGCGCCGGAAAAAGACACGTCGCGCGGAGGCCGCCCGCAACAGGTGCAGCGTCTGGTGTCGGTATCCCTGCAGGGCGGAGGAAAAATCTCGGGTGAAGTTTCTGCAGACGAGTTGCGAATTCGCATTCGCGGTCGGGAGTTTTCGGCCGAAGATGCTCAATCGCTTCTGGAACAGATCGCCGAACATTTCGAGTAGTTTCGCGGCGAAACCGGGTTGGGTGCGGGATAGAGCGAAAGGAAAACAGGGTATCCTGCCACAGTCTGTGCGAATCCTTCGCCCGCGTCTTTAGAGTGGTTTGGTCATCGTGAAAATTGACTTCGCTACCTAGTGCGCAAAAAGAATCATTTTTGCGCACTAGGTTTGACAAGCCCTGACAGATGGGGATGTGGCGTAAACCGCACCGAATCCAATTTTCCCAACGTTTCCGCCGATGACGTGCTCACCTGAATTACTCTACAGTCCAACACAGAGTCCGAAGTCCACCGAGGGAGAGATATGCGGTTCGCGGCAAGAGTTACGGTTTGGGGTCTTATTCTTGCGACTTGCTCTGGCGTCGCTGCCCAGGAATTGGGACCGCGCCCGGAATTTGCCGAGCCCGACTTTGAGGCCGTTGAGTTGGGGCAGTTGCTTTTCTACGACCCGATCTTGTCCGGAAACAAAAACATCAGCTGTGCAACTTGTCATCACCCCGATTTGGGCACGTCAGACGGCCTTTCGCTTGGCATCGGCGAGGGCGGGGTCGGGCTTGGGACAAAGCGCAGGTTCGACCCGGACAACCCGCCGGAACAGCGCATCCCGCGCAATTCCCCGGGCCTGTGGAATCTGGGTGCCACCGAGTTCAAATCCTTTTTCCATGACGGGCGGCTTGAGGCCGACCCGACAAAACCCAACGGTATCCGCACGCCGCTCGGCCAACATATGAGACCCGGTTTTCAATCTGCTCTGGCCGCTCAGGCGATGTTTCCGGTTCTGTCGCCTGATGAGATGGCGGGCCATTATTCTGAAAATGACGTGAGCAAGGCGGTAAGGCTTGGTCTGCTCACGCAGGAGGGGGGTGCGTGGGATCTGATTGCGGCGCGCGTCGCGGCAATCCCCGAGTATCGGGATCGTTTTGCGCGGGTGTCCCCCGGGGAAGAGATCACGTTCACAGCCATCGCCAATGTGATTGCGGATTTCATCGCCTTCGAATGGCGCGCCGACAACAGCCCGTTTGATCGTGCGATGCGGGGCGAGGCGACGTTGCCGGAAGAAGCCCGGATCGGGATGGAGCTATTCTATGGTAAGGCCGGGTGCAGCGCCTGCCATTCGGGCTGGTTTCAAACGGATCACAGTTTTCATTCCATCGCGCTGCCACAGATCGGCCCCGGGAAGGCGGCCAGATTTGAAAACCATGTCCGGGATGACGGCCGCCTGCGGGTGACCGGCAACACAGAGGACGCCTTTACTTTCCGCACACCTCCCCTGCGAAATGTGACCCTTACCGCGCCTTACGGGCATAACGGTGCATATGCGCGGCTTGAAGACATTGTGCGTCATCACCTGAACCCCGCGGATGCGCTGCGCAGCTATTCTCTGGACATGGCGCTGTTGCCGGATTTTCCGGGCTCGGATGATCAACGGCCCCTGATGGATGCCGAGCATGTAGCAGCAATCGCCAGAACCGGGGACCTGACCGAGATCAGCCTGACGGATCGGGAAGTTGACGCGATCCTCAGCTTTCTGGGCAGTCTGGAAGACCCGGCCGTGCGGCTGGGCGTTCCGGACAGCGTTCCGAGCGGTCTGCCGGTCGAGCGTTGATCATCGCTCAATCCGAAGGGTCTGGTCGAGGTCATACTCCTGCCATTCACCGGCTTCGCCGTCGGGCCAGATAATCCGTAGCTCGGCTGTTTCTGCGTCCGCCATCCCGAAATGATGAGGCCCCGCGATGCCACTGGCATGCCCGCCGCCGACTGTGATTTCGCGGGTCTGGACGCCCGATGCGGTTCTGACCTCGATAAAGCCGCCGATGGCGAACCGGTTCGGATGGTGCTGCGCAACATCCACCAACAACCAACCTCCCGTCCCGGGCTGGTTCTGAAAAACCTCAAGTGCCGCGCCGCGATTGACGACCACCAGATCCAGCCATCCGTCATTGTTGAGATCGGCCAACGCCGCGCCCCGCGACTTTGCCATCGACGCAACACCTGATTGAACCGAGGTTTCGACGAACCGCCCATCCGTGTTCTGCAAAAGCAGGTTGTTGGGGTCGCTCAAGGCCGCGTCCGGCATCTGCTCAACATTTCCCTTGGCCACGAAGATATCGTCCAGGCTGTCATTGTTGACGTCGCCAAACTGTGCATGCCAGCCGGTCGATGGGCGGCCATCTTCACCGACATGTGGCCGATGCGCCGTGGTGCCTTTGTCATAGGTCGCATCGCGCCAGGTCGGGCCGCCTGCTTCAGGATCGAACACCTGCAGTTTCTGGTCGCCCATCGATGTCAGATAGACCTCGGGGAAGCCGTCGCCGGTCAGATCCCGAGAGGCAATTCCCATGCCCCAGATCGAATAGGGCAGCCATCCGTCCGCGGGCGCATAAAGAACGGGTATCTCCTCCATCGCCCAAAGCTGTTCCTGTCCGTTCCGCACATAATAGTGGCGGTCATTGCTGACACGCAGGTCCGCCCGGCCGGTCCGCGACCAGTCTGAGAACAGAAGAGACAAAGAGCAATGGCCCGGTTCAAGGGTTTCCGGTTGGCGATATTTGTCCCCATCCGGCCGATACAAAACCGTTGGCCCGCAGGCTTCGAACGGTCCGTCGGGGTTGCTGCGGTCCACATATGTACCGAAGGCCAGCGTGGGCAGGGTCTGATCCGCCTCCCAGGTTGCTGAGAACCCGGTTGTCCAATAATCGCCTGACTGAAAGCCGAGAGCGTCAAAGGGGCTGAATGCGCAATCCGGTGCGCCCTTCAAAAGCAGATCGGCACCGACGCGCAGAACGGCCAGATCCATCAGGCCATCCCCGTCGATATCCAGCGGGTAGGCACCGGTGACACCGGTCAGGGCCAATTGATCCGGGGTGTCCGCGCGAAACGCGACGCCGTCGCCTGATATGTTCCGGAACAGTTTGGATGGATTGGCACCGCCTGCCGCAAAGAGCTCGGGCAGGCCATCCACGTCGCAATCGAAAACGGCCACGCCGCCGCCCACAAAATGCTCCCAGGCGCCGTCATAGACATGTTCCTCTATGTCAACCGGCGTGAATTGGGGGGTCCGGACCTCGGCGCTGGCTGCTGAGGCAAAGGCAATGAGGATAAAAAGTTCAGGACGCATTTTTGGCCAGTTCTTTCACCTTGAGGATCGAGACCTGTTCGATGCCGTATGCCGCTGCACCCTTGGCCCACATCAGGTCGCCCCAGTGATGAACCTTTATTTCCGGCAGCGGGGTGTCAACATTCACCACGCCGCTGCGGATACGGTTCATCACGTCTTCGGAATACAGGTGTTCCAACCCCATCTGCGCCCCGGAAAGAATAATGCACTCGGGGTCAAACAGGTTGATCAGGTTCGAGATTCCCAGACCAAACATCTGGCCCGCTCGAGCAAGGACAGAGATTGCCATTTCGTCTCCGGCGCCGGCCCGGTCGTGGATATCGGCGACCGTACTGGTGTTCTTGCTCTGGTCGCCGACCGTCATTTCCCGGATCAGCGCATAGTCTCCGACATACGCTTCCAGACATCCACGCTGGCCGCATTGGCACAGCGCACCGTCCAGCTGAACTTTGGCGTGCCCAAATTCGGCACCGCAGCCCCGTTCCCCCCGAAACAGCTTGCCGTCCAGCACGATGCCAAGGCCGACACCATGTTCGATCGTGACCACCAGAAAGTTTCTGAGACCCTTACCAAAGCCGAAATGCTGTTCTGCCTTGGCCACGAGGTTGGCGTCATTCTCGATAAAG
Source organism: Ruegeria sp. ABV4_181 (assembly GCF_056158465.1). NCBI lineage: Bacteria > Pseudomonadati > Pseudomonadota > Alphaproteobacteria > Rhodobacterales > Roseobacteraceae > Ruegeria > Ruegeria sp. ABV4_181. Next base: position 373,698 of record NZ_JBSWTI010000006.1, on the reverse strand, counting down.
GCCGGGCAGGGCAGGGCGGTGGACAGCAGCTGGCTGAAATCGACATTTCTTTCCGTCAGGGATGACGACCAGTGCACAAAATTCCGGTTGGCGTCGACAAGACCGGCGACGCCGATTGAGACGCCTGACAGGTTTTCAAGCGTCCCGTCGATCTGGGCGCAGGCTTCTTCCAGCACGGTTCGAATGGTCTTTACGAATACTTCCGGTGTCATCTGGGCGTCGGGCAGCTGATGTTTGTACGAGGTAACAGAGGTGCCTTCGAAATCCACCAGGATCACCGACAAGACGTGACGCGCAACCTTCAGACCCGCGACCAGGTGGGTGCCGCCGTCCAGTTGAAGCAGTACGCGGGGTCGTCCCCTTTTCGCGGTTTTCGATTGCTGTTCACCTTCGATCTCTTTGATCAGGCCGGCCGAGATAAGATCAGCCGTGGCTGCCGTGACCGTCGCCGGACTTGTCTGCAACGCGCTGGCGATGTCGATCCGCGAAGTCGAACCCCTGGTCCGGATGTGTTCCAGAACCCTCAGCCGGGTCACGTTTCGCTGGTCCATGGAGTTTTGAGAATCTTTGCTTTTCAGCATCTTGTTCCCCTGATTCTGGTATTCGCCCCAATTTATTGGGTTTCCGCAGGTTCTGATAGAGTAAATATTTTACTAGCTAAAATAAATATGATATTCAAAATTCTGAGAGTCACGAATCGAGATACGATGGCTCGGCAAACGGGAGGAAGTCATGAAAAGAATTCTCAGCTTTTCGGCTGTGGTTGCATTGTTGGGCTCGACAGCGTTCGCAGAACCGGTCGTCGGCGTCAGCTGGTCCAATTTCCAGGAGGAGCGCTGGAAAACGGATGAAGCCGCGATAAAATCCGCACTGGAAGCCGGTGGCGCCGAGTACATTTCGGCGGACGCACAGTCGTCATCCGCAAAACAGTTGTCGGACATCGAAAGCCTGATCGCGCAGGGCGTGGACGCCCTGATCATTCTGGCGCAGGATGCGCAGGCGATCGGACCGGCTGTTCAGGCCGCTGCGGATGAGGGGATTCCGGTTATCGCTTATGACCGCCTTATCGAAGATGATCGCGCGTTCTATCTGACCTTTGACAATGTCGAAGTTGGGCGGATGCAGGCTCGCGCTGTGTTCGAGGCGATGCCCAAGGGCAATTACGTGATGATCAAGGGATCGCCCACTGACCCCAACGCTGATTTCCTGCGCGGTGGTCAGCAAGAGATCATCGGGGGCGCGGTCGACAGCGGTGATATCGTGATCGTGGGAGAGGCCTATACCGATGGCTGGCTTCCGGCCAACGCCCAGCGGAACATGGAACAGATTCTGACCGCGAACGAAAACAACGTTGATGCGGTTGTTGCCTCGAATGACGGGACAGCCGGCGGCGTCGTTGCTGCACTGACCGCGCAGGGTATGGAAGGCATTCCGGTCTCGGGTCAGGATGGCGACCACGCGGCGCTGAACCGGGTTGCGCTTGGCACGCAAACCGTGTCGGTCTGGAAGGATGCCCGCGAGCTTGGCAAGGCAGCGGGTGAAATCGCCGTCGCCCTGAGCAGCGGCACCAGCCCGTCCGACGTTGATGGTGCGGTAAGCTGGACATCGCCCGGTGGGACCGAGATGAATTCGGTCTTCCTGGCACCGGTTCCGATCACCAAGGACAACCTGTCGGTTGTTGTGGATGCAGGATGGATTCCGCTGGAGGACCTGTGTCAGGGCGTCGAAAACGGACCCGCCCCCTGTAACTGAACCCATCATCCCTGGCCCGCAACGACGGGCCGGGGATATTTGCTGAATTTGAAAGATCGGAAATGACCGAAACTTCGTCTCAGCCGGTACCTCAGAAAGCCAAACCCAGCCTGTTCCAGCAATTGGAACTGGATATGCGGCTATTGGGCATGATCGGCGCGTTTGTCATCCTGTGCATCGGGTTTAACATCGTCACGGATGGGCGATTCCTGACGCCCCGAAACCTGTTCAACCTGTCGATCCAGACGGTATCTGTGGCCATCATGGCCTGCGGAATGGTGTTTATCATCGTCACCCGCCATATCGACCTGTCGGTCGGCGCGCTGCTGGCGACGACTTCGGCGGTGATGGCAATGACACAGACCGAACTGCTGCCGCATATGTTGGGGCTGGGGCTGAACAACCCGGCGACATGGGCGATCACCATAGTCGTCGGATTGTTTGTCGGCACACTGATCGGCGCGTTTCACGGCTGGATGGTGGGTTACCTGACGATCCCCGCCTTCATCGTGACGCTTGGCGGGTTTCTTGTCTGGCGGAACGTTGCCTGGTATCTGACCAGCGGGCAAACGATCGGGCCGTTGGACAGCACATTCCTGATGTTCGGCGGCACCAACGGAACTTTGGGCGCAACGACAAGCTGGCTGTTCGGATTGTTTGCCACGGCCGTCGCCATTTGGGCCTTGTGGAGCGGCCGGCGTGCGAAAGCTGCGCATGGCTTCCCCGTCAAACCCGTCTGGGCGGAATCCACATTGGCGGGCGTCATCGCGGTCGCGATCCTGGGATATGTCTTTATCGTCAACAGCTACTCTATCCCGACCCGCAGATTGCAACGCATGTTTGAAGCCCGCGGCGAAACGATGCCGGAGGGGTTGGTCGTTGGATACGGCATTCCAATCTCGGTCCTCATCCTGATCATTGTTGCGGTGACCCTGACCGTTGTGGCCCGTAAGACCCGATTTGGCCGATATATCTTTGCCACCGGCGGCAACCCGGATGCGGCCGAGCTTTCAGGCATCAACACCCGCCTGTTGACGGTCAAAATCTTCGCCCTGATGGGGTTTCTCTGCGCCGTTTCAGCCGTTGTCGCCTCGGCCCGGCTGGCCAACCATTCCAATGATATCGGCACGCTGGACGAGCTGCGCGTGATTGCCGCTGCGGTTATCGGCGGAACGGCATTGTCGGGCGGCATCGGCACCATCTATGGCGCGATCCTCGGTGCACTGATCATGCAGGCGCTGCAATCCGGGATGGCCATGGTGGGGGTCGATGCACCGTTCCAGAACATCGTCGTCGGCAGCGTTCTGGTGCTGGCCGTATTTATCGACATCGTCTACCGCAAGCGATTGGGGGCTAAGTGATGCAGGTTCAGGATACGAAAAAGACGCCTTCGAACACCGGTCGCGGGTCAGGTGCCGCACCCCTGGTCGAAATGCGCGACATCTCGATCTCATTCGGCGGTATCAAGGCGGTCGATCATGTCTCTGTCGATCTCTACCCGGGTGAGGTTGTCGGCCTTCTGGGGCATAACGGGGCGGGGAAATCCACGCTGATCAAGGTTCTGTCCGGTGCCTATCAGATGGACCACGGCGAGATTCTGATCGACGGCAAACCGGTTGAGATCGGCAACCCCCGCGATGCGCGGGCCAACAATATCGAGACGATCTATCAGACGCTGGCTTTGGCCGACAATCTGGATGCGACGTCAAACCTGTTCCTGGGGCGCGAGATGACGACGCCCTTCGGCCTGGTCAACGACGCCGCGATGGAGGCCGAGTGCCGCAAGATCATGGCGCAGCTGAACCCGAATTTTCAGAAATTCAACGATCCTGTCTCGGCCCTGTCCGGCGGGCAGAGGCAATCCGTCGCCATTGCCCGGGCTGTCTATTTCAACGCGCGCATCCTGATCATGGATGAGCCCACCGCGGCCCTGGGACCGCATGAAACGCAAATGGTGGCCGACCTGATCCACCAGCTCAAGGCGCAGGGTATCGGGATCTTCCTGATCGACCATGATGTGCACGCGGTCATGGAACTGTGCGACCGCGCGTCAGTGATGAAAAACGGCAAACTGGTGGGAACGGTCGATATCGCCGACGTAACAGACGACGACCTGTTGTCGATGATCATTCTCGGCAAACAACCAGGTCAGAAAGCAGAGTAGGGGGCAGGAATGACAAGCGGTTTCTTCGAAGGGATCGAAAAGGTCCGGTATGAAGGCGTGGACAGCAGCAACCCGCTGGCCTTTCGCCACTACAACCCGGACGAGGTCGTCATGGGCAAACGGATGGAAGACCACCTTCGGTTTGCCGTTGCCTGGTGGCACTCCTTTGCCTGGGAAGGCGGCGACCCCTTTGGCGGACCCACGTTCGAACGCCCCTGGCATCCGCAGGACGACATGGGCCGCGCCCGGCTGAAGGCCGACATCGCCTTTGAGATGTTTGAACTTCTCGGCCAACCATATTTTTGCTGGCATGACGCAGATATCAGACCCGAGCAGGGCAATTTCGCCGACAATCTGAGAACGCTGGAGGAAATCACCGACTATATCGGTGAAAAGATGCAGACGGCAGGAACAAAGCTTCTGTGGGGTACGGCCAATTTGTTCAGCCACCGCCGCTGGATGTCCGGTGCCAGTACAAATCCCGACCCCGAGGTTTTCGCCTTTGCAGCCGCGACCGTGAAATCCTGCATTGACGCGACCCACAAACTGGGCGGCGAGAACTATGTGCTGTGGGGTGGCCGCGAAGGGTACGAAACCCTGCTCAACACGGATATGAAATCCGAACTTGATCACATGGGACGCTTTTTGAACATGGTGGTCGAGTACAAGCACAAGATCGGGTTCAGCGGCACCATTTTGGTCGAACCCAAGCCGCAGGAACCTTCGAAACACCAGTATGACTACGATGCCGCCACCTGCATCGGGTTCCTCAGAAAATATGGGCTGGAAGATGAGGTGAAGCTGAACCTAGAACAGGGTCACGCCATCCTTGCCGGCCATAGTTTCGAGCATGAAATTGCCGTGGCGACGTCCGAGGGAATGCTGGGTTCGATAGACATGAACCGCAACGACTATCAGTCAGGGTGGGATACAGATCAGTTCCCGAACAACACGCCCGAGGTTGCGCTGGCGTATTACCACATTCTCAAATCGGGCGGGTTTACCACTGGCGGAACGAATTTCGACGCCAAAATACGCCGCCAGTCAATTGATGCCGAGGATCTGGTTGCCGCGCATATCGGTGGCATGGATATCTGTGCCAGAGGGCTGAAAGCCGCAGCGGCAATGATCGAAGACGGTGGACTGGATGCTGCGTTGACAAACCGGTACGCAGGTTGGACCTCAGCGGAAGCACAGTCCATGCTGTCCTCGGGCCTGGAAGACATCACCGCGCGCGTCCTGTCGCAGAACATCAACCCGGCTCCGCGATCGGGGCGTCAGGAAATTCTGGAGAACTATGTGAACAGGTTTGTCTGATCGCCGTCAGTTGCCGCGCGCTTTTTGGTTGATGGTGGCATTCGTAAACCAACTAAGGGCAGAAGAGAGCGGGTTAGCCGAACCTGCATGTCGACATGGTGTTTATCCCTGATGAAATCGACCGCACGAAATGACGACTGAAGGTCCCTGGGTCATCGCGTTTTTTGCCCGTTTGTTCCCTTGGCAGACGTGAGTTCAACGAAAACTCATGGCGGCGGGCAATCATACGATCTGCAAAAAACCTAATTCTCGATGATCAAATCAAAGTCGTCGGCGGCAACCCGATTGGCAAAATACCAATCCTCGGCCTCGTGCCACTGCTTTTCCCAGGTACCCAGTCTGCCTTCGCGCACTGTCATCCGCCTAAGTCTTTCGGTTCTGCTAAGTCGCACGAGCACCGACAAGTCTATGAGATCACGCAATTCGGGACGCGCTGAATATACGCCCTCCAGAATGACAACCGATTTGTTTTGCAGAGAAATTCTGTGGGGTATGCGCGAGCCATCGAATTTCTCCCAATCAAACCGGGAGTAGTCACAGGCACCTTTTTCTTTGAGCGCCTTGATCACCCGGGATTGAAAGCGCCAGTCGATACACTCGTCTGCAAGGATCTGAGGCGGGTCGCTTCTGATTCCAATACCGCCGGCAAAAAAGTCGTCCCCTTCGATAATCACTGCATCAAGTTCTGGGCCAAGCGTTTTGGCGATGGTCGACTTGCCGGACCCGCTTTTGCCGTCAATTGCGATGATGATCGGTGAGTTTTGTTTATGGGCAATTACCAGCCCATCTATGCACCCGACAATTTCGCCGATGTGGTCGGGAAATCTGAACATGGTCGAGCCTTTTCTCATCCAAGACGCTCCGGTTGGCGGTTCCGTCTAATCCTCCGGCAGGGCGTGAACCGCGGGCTAAAGTTCAGGCATTCATCTGACAGGATACAGAACATTCAAAAGTTTCTCGCCTGAGCTGGAATCCGACCCTAGTCCCAGCTCCCAACAACGTTTCAAGTTTCGCCTGTTTCGAAAACAAGGCGGGGCAGGTGCCGCCCCGGAACGGAGCCAGACGGTACGCTGCCCGATTCCACGCAGCCCATTGTCTTGTAAAAAGGAACGGCATCCGGATCGGCCTCAACAATCATGCACGAAGCATGTCCGAGTCGCGCCTTGCGCGCAGCCCATGCAAACAGACGACGCCCGATACCCTTTCCCATATGCGCGGGATCAACAAACAGCTTTTCCAGATGGCAATTCCCGGCGCTGACAGAAACCTGCGCCACGCCGGTGATTTTGGCGCCGTCCACGGCCAATGTGACTAAATCGGTGGCCAGGTCTTTTTGCGTAACGGTCAGTTCCTCACGGCATGCGCGCAGGAAATTCGCGTCATATCCCCAATGGGCTTTGGAACGAAGGCACAAGTCAGATACCGCCTTAAGCTCACTTTGTTCGGGGGAACGCAGTTTCGTCACCTTGGACCCTCCTTGTCGATTGTTGGGCTTGGTTGCATTTCGAAGCAATATTACTGGCGCATGACGCGGCCATCGTGCTGAGTTTGGCCGGGGTTGCTCGGGCCGCCAAAATATCCGAACAACCCCGATCATCGCAGATTTCAATTGCCGGGCATTCGTCGGCTTAGTCTGGCCGCATGATCACCCATTAACCCATCACGATTTTTGGGCATCCGTGGATGGCGGGAAGATCACCGTTTGCTGGTTGGAACAATCGTAGTAACCCACCAGCCCGTCGCCTCTGGCCGTCTCGGGCACGGTATAGGAAACGCTTTCATCCGTGCACCCGGCCCGGAACGTCGACAGCATCTGACGCTCATTGCCCATTTGCAATGGTCCGTGGTCGCGCAACACAAGATGGATTTCCGCGTCTGAATGGACAAGCCCCGTTCCAAACCAGGCGTTTGGCAGGTTGCCCAAGGGCTGAAAGGTCGCGAACCGCGCATGTCCGTCGGGGTCCGCGATGGCCCCATCGGCAAGCCCGAGATCCGAGCCCACCTTGTCCGGAGACCCGAGAACATCCGTGCTGGGGCAGGGCGTCGCGCTGCAGTTTTGCGGCTGATTGATCGCCACAAACCACATCGTGTAGGCATGGCCGGGTGTCAGGTCCGTGGATTTTACATCAACAAATATCCCCTGTGCGGACCGAACCATGGTCGCCGACGCGCCGTCGACCACTCGGACTTCGCCCTGCGACCGGTGTGTGTTTACACTCGCATGCTGCATGCTCAGGTCCATCGCGTGGGTTTGCGTTGCTGCAACTGCGGCGAAAATGCAAAGGACCTGCGGCAGTCTGAAATTTGACGGGTTTTTCATGGTAACAATTCCTTTCAATCAAAGTCAGGCTGGTTATTGCGGCTGATCGACCACGCGCATGTAGGGTTTGATTGTCTGCCAGCCCTGAGGATAGCGCCTGCGCGCTTCCTCATCTGTGACCCATGGCAGGATCATGACCGGGTCGCCGGGGTGCCATCCCGCCGGCGTGCCGACATCGTGCCGCGCGGTCAGAAGGATCGCGTCGATCACCCGCAGCACCTCTTCGAAGTTCCGGCCTGCCGTCATCGGATAGGTCATCGCCATCTGAAGCCGTTTGTCCGGTGAGATCAGAAACGTGCTGCGGATGGTGAACAGGTCTTGCGCGGTTCTGCTTTTCAGGTCGAATTCCGCAGAGGCCGGGATCATGTCGTAGAGCTTGGCGACCTTCAGATCGGTATCCGCGATAATCGGGTATCTCGGGCGCGCGCCCTGGGTTTCCTCGATGTCGCCCGACCATTTGATGTGGTCTTCGACGCTGTCCGTGCCAAGCCCGATGACCTTGACGCCCCGTTCGGTGAAGTCAGCATGGTACCGCGCCATCGACCCCAGCTCGGTCGTGCAGATCGGGGTAAAGTCCTTTGGGTGACTGAACAGCAGGCACCAGTCCGTTCCAATCCAGTCGTGAAACCGGATTTCACCCGCTGTACTTTCGGCGGTGAAGTCCGGAACAATATCTCCAAGTTTCATTGTCGTTCCTTTCTGTGTCTGGGCTGTTCGATTGCCCGAGGCAGAGGTAGACCTTTGCGAAAACCTGATGAATGATCGTCTGACCGGATTGCATTGCCGATCTGCCGGAAATCGGGTGGCGAGGGCTGGAATGGATGCGTTATCAGAAATTCTGCGGGCTGCACGGCTGACGGGTGGCGTGTTCCTGCATGCTGAATTCAGCGAACCCTGGTGCGTTTCTTCGGCGCTGAAAGCGTCCGATTGCAGCCATCTTCTGGGTCCCGCCGATCACATGGTGCTTTATCACTACGTTCTTGAAGGCTGCCTGACCGTGGTTGACCCGGACCACAAGGCGCATGTCTTTTTGCCGGGGCAGGCGGTCATACTTCCACGCAACGATCCGCATATTCTGAAAGGGCAGATGGCAGCCGCGACAGTTCCTGCCCTGGATGTCACAGACCAGAGCCGACCGGGCGAGCTTATGGTCATTCGCCACGGCGGCGGGGGCGCGCAAACGCGAATTGTCTGCGGATTTCTGGGTGGGCAGGGGCTGAGAAATGATCCGCTTCTGTCCGCTCTGCCACCGGTGTTCCGCTATAACGGTTCCGACAGCCGGTCCGGTCGCGTCGTGGAAGCTTCGTTGAAGTTCGCGGCGACAGAGATTTCCGAAGGAAGGCTGGGATCCGAGGCTGTTCTGGCGCGGATTTCCGAGCTCTTGTTTGTCGAGGCCGTCCGGGATCATATCTCGAATTCACCAGCCGACGGTCTGCTGGCGGCTTTGAAGGATCGCGCCGTCAGTACGGCGATTGGGCTGATCCACAGGTATCCCGGGGAACGCTGGACAATCGAATCCCTAGCCCAGAATTGCGCCGTTTCCCGTACGGTACTCGGTGAACAATTCAATCGGTTTTTGGGCTGCTCGCCCGGAGAGTTTGTGCAAAACACCCGCATGCAACTGGCAGCGCGCGACCTTGCGGAACAGCAACTGAGCATCGCCGATGCCGCGGCGCGGGTCGGCTACGCATCAGAAGCCGCCTTCAGCCGGGCCTTCAAGCGCCATTTTGGCACGCCCCCATCTGAGTGGCGGAAAAGCAAGACGTAGGTCCGGGCGATGACCTTTTTCGGAAACTTACAGGTTTGAAAAGGTGGCGTTTTTTGCTGCCATCGTGTCCAACGGCGTTGGGACGCAGGCGTTCCGTTCGGAAGCCTCCACGCGGATCGGGCGATTCAGCAGCGGCAAATCGCCCGAAAGCGCGGCCAGGGGGTAGGCCGCGGGGTGGCGGCGGGGGTCAGGCCGCCAGTTTGACTCTGGGGGACGTTCCCTGCGCCTTGTGAACGGCTTGCACGGCAGGGTCTGCCGCGAGTTTGCGGATCACGCGATCAATGTTCTGATATTCGGAGGTTGATTTATCAAAGCCATAGGCCCAACTCGCCATCGGATACAGAAAAGCGTCCGCCACGGATTTTTTGCCGTCCACCATCCAATCGCGACCCTCCAGGTGCTGGTCGATCAGGGTCAGTGCCTTGTCGACAAGCATATGGCTGGCGGACTGAACGGCGGCGTGCCCGCTTTCGTCAGTGGTAAACCTCATCGGCATAAAATGCGGCCAGAAATAGGGATGCAGCGTACCGGACAAATAGACCAGCCATTTGTGCAATTCGATCCTGTCGGGCGAACCGGCAGCCGGACCGATTTCGGCATCCGGGTTCTGGTCTATCAGGTAAAGAAGAATGGCCATACCTTCGGGCAGGGCGAGGTCTCCATCCACCAATGTTGGCACCACCCCGGACGGGTTCAGCTTCATGTAGTCCGGTGACTTCATACCTGCAAAATCGAGATGCTCGACGTCGTAAGGCTTGCCGATCCATTCAAGGGCAATATGCATCGCAGTGGCACAGGTGCCGGGTGCCGAGTAAAGTTTCATACCGTGGTTTCCTTGTTTTGATTAGGGGCGATCGTGACGTTTTGTGGTTCGAAGCAGGGCCAAGCCACATGACCTGACCCTGCCATTCCTTCAATTCCACTCGGCGTTGGGGTCGACTTTGAACAGATGCTCCATGAAAATCGGGATCAGCCCTTCGGTGTTTGCCGAGCGCGCGTGATCGCGGGAAAGCTCAGCCGGAACCACGTTCCAGGTAATCGGCTCGACACCGGCGGCGATCATCCGTTTCATCCCGTTCTCATGGCTTTTCTGCGAAATACTTCCAACGGTGTCTTCGGGGACGTAGACGTCATACCCTTCCCGTTCGGCTTCGATAGCGGGATAGGCCAGGCAAACATCTGTCCACAGCCCGCCCATGATCAGCTTTCTGCGACCAGTGGCCTCTACGGCCGCAACAAATTCCGGCTCTTCCCAGGCGTTCACATTTGTGCGGTCGACAAAAACAGCGTTTGGAGCCAGTTCGCCAAGCTCTTCGATCATCGGTTCATACCCTTCGTAACCGACGGACACGTGGCTGAAGATGATCGGGATGTCATAGAGGACGGCCGTCTTGATCAGCCCGGTCGTGTTGTTGATCAGATCCTCATGATCAATGCTGTTGACGCCACGCAAGATGGGCGGTTGGTAGTCGATCAGGATCAGCGCCGAATTCAGTGGCGACAGAAACGGATCTTCGCTGGCTGGACGTATCGGCGTGCCTTGGTAACCTTCGGGGTATTGACCGATGCGGTCCTTGGTCTGGATCATCGTCTGGGTCGCAAAGCGCTCCAGGCGTTGGGCGCGCAGCGTGTCGGAGGATGCGACATCCGCGATGGCAGATCCTGCGGTCAAAGTGGCTATGGCCACCAGTGTGGTTGTTCGGATGAGGTTGTACATGATTTTCCTTTCTGCCCGGGTCCTACCCGGAGTCATCTATTCTGCGTGAACGTGTTCGGCGATCAGTTGCGCGACCGAGGGGCCGGGGCCGACAAGCTCCAACACGTTGCGGTCGGGATCGCGGATAAAGATCGTCTTGGTGCCGCGAAACTCGCGGCGCCCGGTGATCGCAATTTCGTTCTGAGTGACGAATGCTTCGGTTGCTTCGGCGTCCTTTACCTTTAATGCGAGGTGCGTGATGCCGGGGTATTTTTCGGCCTCGTCCATCAGGACGTTTTCTCCGGCTTTGGCCGTTGCAGGACCGAGCAGGTTGATGTTGATGCCGGACGGGTGCAGCATCACCAGCGGATGGCCCGCGTCATAGCCACCATCGGCGATCAGCTCGAACCCGAGTAGTTCATAAAAGGCAACAGACGCGTCGCGCTCGCTGATCCGGATACCGATGTGATCGAAATTTCTGATGTCCAACATGGCATAGCCCTTTCCTTGCTTGCCACGAAGGTAGTAGGGCCTGTATTGAACTTTAATAGCGCAAAAAGAACGGCATCTTTTCCAAATGGATTATAGTAAGGAACTTTTTGACGGCATGGTTCTGTTCTGCGCGGTTGTGGAACAAGATGGTATGAGCGCGGCAGCCAAGCGGCTGGGACACACGCCCAGCCATGTGAGCAAGGAAATCGCCCGGCTGGAGACCCGGCTGGGAACCCGCTTGCTGAACCGGACGACCCGCAGGATCAGCCTTACGGAATCCGGTCGGATTTACTATGAAAACGCCTTGCGGATGATCAATGACGCGCACGCCATGCAGGACCGATTGCAGTCAATCGGAGACCGGCCGTTCGGAGAATTGCGGATGAGCGTGCCGGTCGTCTTTGCGCATGGCTGGCTCAATCAATGGCTGCCCGAGTTTCTTGAGCGATGTCCGGATGTCGATCTTCATATCGACATTTCTGAGCGGCATGCAGATATGATCGGCGAAGGTTTCGACCTTTTGGTGCGTATGGGCGTGTTACCGTCCACTGACCAGATATCCCGAAAGCTGTTCCAAACCCGGGGTCTTACAGTTGCGTCACCCGCCTACCTGAAACGGCATGGAACGCCGGTTCACCCGGAAGAGTTGCGAGATCATGCGCTCATTGATTTTTCCTTTCACATGAGAAATCAAACCTGGAGCTATGCCGGTCAGGCAGGAGAAATTTTCACTGTGCCTGTTTCACCAAGAGTTCGATGTGATGATGCACATACCGAAAAAGCCCTTGCTATCGCAGGCAGAGGGATCACGCGCCTTCCCGAGGTTGCATGTCAGGTGGAACTGGATGCCGGTAATTTGGTTCCAATTCTAGTTGAATTTGAGAAACCTCCGCTCGGTGTCCACGTGATTTACGCAAGCCGCGACAACCTGCCGGCCAAAACCCGTGCGATGATTGATTTTCTAGTGGAGAAAAGCCGTTAACGACAGGCTGGCACGCCGAGCCGGGCGCGGAAAGAAAATTGCGCAAGACGGGAAAAGGGTCCTTCGCTTTCAGCTCAGAAAAGCTGGGCCACTTGCTAACCCAACCGTTTCTTGAACCTCAGGGTCGCAGCAACCAACCCGAAGACAGCAAACCCGACCATCCAGAGGATTTCCCAGCGCAATTCATACAGCGAAGCGTCACGCAGAACGACACCCCGGATCATATCCATGAAATGGGTTGCGGGCAGAACCTGTGCGATGATCTGGACCGGTTGCGGCATGCCGTCGAAGGGAAACATGAACCCGGACATCAGGATTGACGGAAGCAGAACGAAGATCGTCATCTGCATCGACTGAAGCTGGTTCTGGGCGAGAGTGGAAATCACCAGCCCCAGCGACAGGCTGGCGATGATGAACAGCAGTGTCACCACCAGCAGCGTGCCCAACCCGCCATTTATCGGGACATCAAACAAAAGGTGCCCAAGACCCAGAATGATCGCGACCTGCACAAGCCCCAGAAAGATGTAGGGTATGATTTTGCCGATCATCAGTTCGATCGATCTGATCGGCGTGTTGATCAGCATCTCCATATTGCCGCGTTCGCGTTCCCGGACGATAGCGGCCGAGGTGAACAGGATCATTGTCATGGTCAGGATGACGCCCACAAGCCCGGGAACAATGTTCACAGCGGACCGCTGTTCGGGATTGAAATAGAGCGTCACTTCGAAGGTGGGAACCTGCCGGTTCGGCGGTAGTTTCAGTAACTCGGTCAGGGGCATCATCCGCAGGGATTTGATGGCACTGGCGACCATCGTGTCCGAGCCATCCACGATCCAGTGGGCGACTGGCCGGCTGCTGGTCTGATCAGTTGCGTTGGGCAGGCCCAGCCCGACAGAAGGGCTGCGTGCGACGCGGTTGGCCACATCAGGCGGAATGATCAGCGCAGCGCGCACACGTGATTCCGTAATCGCGCGTTCGGCATCCTGCGGGGTGGTCAAATCTTCGGTAATTGTCACCACTTGCGTGGCCTGAACCAGCTGCGCCAGCGTTCGGGACAGCTCTGTCCGGGATTGGTCCACAAGCGCGACGGGCACGTGGCGCAGGTTGGTGTTGATCGCATAGCCGAACAGCAACAGCTGGATCAACGGGATCATGATAACCATCGCAAATGTCATCCTGTCCCGCCGCAATTGAAGCAGTTCTTTCTTCAGAACGGCGGTGATGCGACGCGGAGAAATCATGACTCCGGCCCTCGCGTTGCGCTGACAAACACGTCTTCGAGGTTTGGTCGCTGCGGCGTCAGGGACAGGTCCGGAAATGCGTCCAGCCGGGTGTGCAGCATGTCCACCGGTTTCGGTTCGGACTTATCCACCAAAACGCGCAGCCGCGACCCGACCTGCGCGGTCGACAAAACCTTGGGCGTGCCATCCAGCGCGTGCTTGACCTTTCGCAGGTCCGGACCTTCGACTTCGACGACGTCGGCCTGCAGATCATCCATCAACTGACGCGGGGACCCGTCGGCCTTTTTTACGCCGTGCTGAAGAATGGCCAGACGGTGACAGCGTTCCGCTTCGTCCATGAAATGGGTGGACACAATCATGGTTGCACCCTGATCGACCAGATCGAACAATTGCTCCCAGAAAGTCCGGCGTGTTTCCGGGTCGACCGCCGATGTCGGTTCATCCAGAAACAGCAGTTTCGGTCGATGCATGACGGTTGCCGCAAGGGCCAGTTTCTGTCGCTGGCCGCCACTCATACTGCCGCTGAGCTGATGGACATTCGCCGTCAAATCATAGGTATGCAACAACTCTTCAATTCGCGTTGCCGCGTCTTTCGGGTGGATGCCGTAGATTTCCGAAGCGAACCTGAGGTTTTCCAGCACGGTCAGGTCGCGGTAATAGGAAAAGATCTGGGTCATATACCCGATTTCGTTTTTCAGGGGCTCTGCCGCCTCGGGCATGGAGCGTCCCAGAACCGAGATTGATCCGCTGCTGGGCGTCAGCAACCCGGTCAGCATGCGCATTGTCGTTGTCTTGCCGCAACCGTTGGGGCCGAGAAATCCGTAAATCTGTCCGGTTCTGATCTCCAGATCCAGATTGTTGACCGCTGTATTGTCCCCAAACTGCCGGGTCAGCCCCTGCGTCGTGACGACGACATCCTTCATGGCATGCGGACCTGCACCGGCACGCCAGCAGGTAAATCCGGAGATGCGGCTGGCAGGTCAATTTCGGCCAGATACACAAGGCGCGTCCGATCATCCTTGTTCAACCCGTAATAGGGCGTGAACGATGCGTCGTCGCTGATCCACCTGACGATGCCTTCCAATGGCGCCTCAAGCCCGTCAACGCGCACCTCAAGTGTGTCGCCCGGCTTCAGACTTACGCGATGCGGTTCCGGAACGTAGACGCGCGCATAGGGTACTTGCCCACTGACCAGCACCGCCACCGGGCTTCCTGTGGTCACACGCTCTCCGAGGTTCCAGGGGAGCGAGTCCAGCACACCGTCGCGGGTCGCAACAACGGTCAGATCGTCCAGAACGGTCTGTTCCGCATCAACCAAAGCCTCGGCCGCCCGCACATTGGCCTCGGCCACGGCGAGGTCTTCGGGTCGGGTGCCGTTTTGCAGTTCCTTCAACGACTCCCTCGCGCTGGACAGTTCGGCCTGCGCGGAATCGCGCAGTGCCAGATCATTTGCCACCTGCGCTTCGGTTACGACCGAGTTTTCGACCAGTTTCGCGTTTCGGAGGTATGTTGCCTCGGCATCGGCCAATCGCGCGACTGCGCCGGCGACCTTGGCTTCGGCGATGGCGATTTCTTCCACGCGCGGGCCGACCTGTAGCTTCAGAAGCGTGGCCTGTGCCTTTTCAAGCTCGGCCTGCGCCAGATTCAGCTTTGCGGTCTGCAAGGTGCCATCGAGTTGAACCAGCGTATCACCGGCTTTGACGACAGCCCCTTCGGCTACCGGCAGATCCACGACGATCTCGTTGGCCGTCGCGGTCAGGGCCACACGGTCACGAGCCAATATGCCCAGAGCCAAACTCGTATCGGAACCGGAGCATCTGTCCAGAAAAGCTGGCAAAACCGCTGCGAGTATCAAGGGTATTGGGATCGTCATATTCAGCAAGGTTCAACTCCCGTGACCGGCCTCTGGTCGTGTTGAGGCAGTTATCAAAGCATACAATCAGGAAATCCAATTTGTATATGCGGTCCGGCCGACACCCGCGCCGCCCATGCTCAAACGGCAAGATGACTCAGCCAATCCTCCAGCTTTTCGCCGATCAGATGCGGATTGTCTTCCTGAAGGAAATGGATACCTGCGCCGATATCCACCACCTCAAGATTTTGAATAGTCTGACGACACCAGGCGACCTCGTCAGGGCCGATTGTGCCGCCGGGCGTGGCGTGGAACATCAGCATCGGGGTCCGGGTTTCACCGAGCCAGCGGCTATAGCGGCTGACGATGTCATGAACATCCGTCGGTGTTCCGTCGATCGGAATCTCGCAGGGCCAGACCCGAACTGGTTTGCGGCTGCGGGCGGTGGGGAACGGGGCGCGGTACTGCTCCATCTCTTGCGGTGTCAGATCACGCACGATGGCGCTTGGCAGTATCTTGTTTACGAACATGTTCAGGCCCGAGATCATCACCCATCCCAGCGCGGGGGTCCGCATCATACGAAACCCGGCGCGGAAATCGGGTGGGAATCCAGCCCAGGTCATCGGCCGGATTACAGCCTCCATGAACGCGATGCCGCGCACGTTCTCCGGGTGCCTGCAGGCATAGTGAAACCCCAGGGCCGAGCCCCAGTCATGGATGACAAGCGTGACGTTTTTCAGCCCCAACGCGTCGATGAACCCGTCCACGAACGGGACGTGGTCGACAAAACGATAGGGAATGTCAGGCTTGTCGGACTTACCCATGCCGATCAGGTCCATCGCGATGGCACGATGCTGCCGAGCAGCGTAAGGAATGATATTGCGCCACAGATAGGAGGAGGTCGGATTGCCATGCAGAAACAGAACCGGCGCGCCTTGGCCTTCGTCGACATAGTGGATGCGCTGCCCGTTCACCTCGACGAATTTGGATTCAAACGGAAAATCGGGTGAAATCGCCTGTTCAGTACTCATTGAGCCGTCCTTTTGGATTTTCGTGTCTCTTCGATCATACCCAGCGCGTCATCGTACCACGCGGGCCGGGACGCCCATCCGGCAATCGTGTCAACGGGGCCGGATGGCGGGCGGGTCAGACTGCTTACGGGAACGACAAGAAACCTCCCATTCTGCGTCTCGAAGGGCAGGGATGTTCCGCAGAACCGGCAAAACACCCGCCGCACTTGAGAATTGGGTGCGTCGAAGGATGTCAGCACGTCTTTACCCTCAAGCCATTCGATTTGATCGGGCCTT
Organism: Ruegeria sp. ABV4_181; assembly: GCF_056158465.1. Classification (NCBI taxonomy): domain Bacteria; kingdom Pseudomonadati; phylum Pseudomonadota; class Alphaproteobacteria; order Rhodobacterales; family Roseobacteraceae; genus Ruegeria; species Ruegeria sp. ABV4_181. Next base: position 356,807 of record NZ_JBSWTI010000006.1, on the reverse strand, counting down.
GTGAACGCATTTGCAACATGGGCTGATCCCGACGCTTTTTGACAATAATTGCAGTAGCATAACTTGAACGCGGTCATGTCATCCTGCACCCGAAAGCGTACCGCGCCGCAGATGCACTGCCCGTCTATTCCACAGCTATTGGTCATCGGTACGCCTCGTGCTTTGCGATTGCTTCAGCCGCGATTCGCAAAATACGCCCGCACAGATGCGGTAAAGGTCAGAGCCATGCTGATGATCGCGATCACAAAGCCGATGATCGCGGTCGCCGGGATCGAAACCAGAAAGTCTACGGCGATCGCTGCGCGAATGCCGATCATGCTGCGCTTGAGGATGGACGCGACAATGCAGGCAAATGTCAGCATGTACCCCAGCATCGTATACAGCATCAAATTGGCCGCTGGCGTGCCTGCCAGTTCTCCGACCTGCAGCCCGAAAAATTTGAATGCGGCGAAAAAACCAAGGGCGAGCAGGATTTTGAGCGCGTTCAGAATGAAGATGACGCGCAAGGTTACAGGCTTTGTTGCCCCGGGTGTCGGGTCGATGGCGGCCATTTCAAATCTCCCTTTTTTGTTGGAACGGCGTTGCGCCGAGTATTTGCCGCAGCGCGCCCGGAATGCTATCCATGTGGATAGAAACCAATTACTATCCACATGGATAGAAAAATCAAGGAGATTTCTGTGGCGCGTAAACGCAAGACGGATCACGACAGCGCGGTGGCGGGCGCGCTCGACCTGTTTTGGCGGCGTGGATATCACGGTGCCAGCACGCGGGAACTGGAGCAGGAGACGGGGCTGACCCGCTTCACGCTGCAAACCACCTATGGCGGGAAAGAGAAGTTTTTCTTAAAGACATTAGATACTTACCTGGACAACGCAGAGGCGCGGCACTTCCCCGACCCTGACACCTGTTCGCTGGATGATCTGGGCAACTGGTTCAGAGGCATAGCGTCGCGCGAACGCATGCCCAGGATCGACGATGCCGGATGCCTCGCCTTCAATTCAATCAGCGCATTTGATCGCTCGGACCCGGAGATTAACGCCCGAATCGAGAGATACCTGAACACGCTGGAAGGCCGGTTTGCTGAGATCCTGAGCCGCGCAAGAACCGAGGGCGCGATCCGGACAGAAGTCGATCCGGATGAATCTGCGAGGCTGCTCATAAGTATTTTGTTGGGGCTGCACACGATTTTGAAGGCGCGCACATCGGATCAGTTCCCCCAAAGTTACGCCGAGGCAGCGGTTGGGCTCATCGAAGGATGGAAGGCTTGTTAGACCCCGTGCGTAAAATGACGCCGGGGAATCAACGTCGATGCCTCGAATGGCAAAGTTACCAGTTGGAGGGAAAAAGCCGTGCCGAACACGGGACCGGCAGTGTCGGAGCGATCCGATCTATAACGCCCAAGGAGACAACGTTTCTGCGGGGTCGTTGAACGTCGGCTAACCGGTCGGCACGGTACCAGAGACCCAGAACTCGTTTCGCCTCGACCTGACACGCTCGGCCAGAAAATCGACGAATAACCGAACCCGTGCCGTGTTTCGAAGATCGCGATGCAACAGCAGCCAGATGCTCCGATAGGGTATTGGCTTTTGGAAGGGCGCCCGGATCAGATTGGGATGGCGGTCTCCGAGGTTGCACGCAAGATAGGCCATGCCCAAACCGGATGCCGCCAGTGTGATCAAGGGCACCAGTTCCGACACCCGGTGTTTCAGCGTGGCCTTGGGATAGTAGCTGGCCTTTACCCATTTTGCCGTGGTCGCTTCTTCGGGTTCGTGCCACCCGATAAGGTGCAGCCCCTTCCCGTCGTTGTCCCTGATCCGTTCGGCGTAGTCGCGCGAACAGTAGGCTGCCTGAGACATCTGGACGAGCTTTCTCCCGACCACATCATCCGTCACTTCGTCCGCGACACGCAGGGACACATCCGCTTCCCGGCGCATCAGGTCGCGGATATCGTTGGTGAAGTTCATGTTGAGGTTGATGTCCGGGTAGAGATCGGCGAAGGCGGCAAAGTCATCCATCAGGGATGTCATCGCCAGCCCATGAGGCAAAGTGACGTAGATCGTGCCAGACGGCTGTGCATCGCGGCCGACGATGACCCGCGACGCAGCGGTCATCTCAGCCTCGACCCGCTCGGCATGCGGCATCAGGTCTTCGCCAAGCTGGGTCAGGGCCAGACCGGATTTTGAGCGATCAAAGAGCCGGCTGCCCACGCGCTCTTCCATGATCGACAACCGGCGCGTCAGCGTGGTGTGGTTCACCCGGATGCTTTCCGCGCCCCCCCTGAGGGTTCCAGTCCGGGCAACGGCCAGAAAATACTTCAGATCGTCCCAGTTGAAGGAATGGCTTTCCTGTATCGACATGGGCGCAGTGTTTCAATTTTGAGCCATTGTGTCCAGAAATTGCCATCTACAGTTCAATTTTCGACCGCTTTACCCTGGACCCACCAAACACGAAACCAGGGAAACCGTCCCATGAAACCAATTCAATCCGTTTTGATTACCGGCGCAAATGCCGGGCTGGGCCGCGAGGCCGCCCGGCAGCTTGCCCTGCAGAAGGGCATCGACAGGATCTATCTGGCCTGCCGCAACCGAGGCAAAGCCGTGGCTGCAAAGACCGCTCTGGAGAGCGAAACCGGGCGCGAGATTTTCGAGATTGTCCTGATGGATGTGACCGATCCCGCCTCGGTCCGCGCCGCCGTGGGGGACCTCAAAACCCCCGTTGACGCTGTCTTGCTGAATGCGGGCGGCACCGGCGGGCGGCAGCCCAACAGCCTTACCGATGCGGGTGTGACGAACATATTCGCAACCAATGTTCTGGGCCATGTGGTGCTGGTGGATGAGTTGTTGGAGCGTCAACTGGTGACGTCCACGGTGCTTTACGCCGGGTCCGAAGCCGCCCGGGGCATTCCAAAGATGGGAATGCACCGACCCGACCTGTCCGACGGAACCGTGGCTGAGTTCCGGTCCATCGCTGACGGCAGCAAGTTTGGCCCTGAGGGCGATCCGATGCAGACCTATGGCTATGCCAAGCTGACCGCGACCTTGTGGATGGGGGCGATGGCCCGCCAGCACCCGCATATCCGATTTGTCACCATGAGCCCGGGCGGCACGGCTGGTACGGCGGGCTTTGACGATCTGCCCCTCATGAAACGGATCTTTTTCAAACATGTGGGCGGCGTGCTGATGCCCCTGTTCGGCATGATGCACAGCGTCGAAACCGGGGCAAAACGGTATCTGGACGGGTTGCTGAACCCGGAATTCAAGTCCGGCCATTTCTACGCCAGTCAAGCGGGGTATCCGACAGGGCCGATCGTGGATCAGGCCGGCATCGATGCGGCTCTGTCGGACATCACCGCTCAGGACAATGCCAACCAGGCTCTGCGCCAATTCGCCTGAAACCAAGGAGAAACGAAATGGAAACCACTCTGAACATTCTTGTCATCCTCGCAACCCTCATGCTGGCGGGACTTGGCATCATGTCGATGTTCGCGCCCCGGCGCATGGTCGCCAACTTTGCCATTGAACCGGTGGGCGCGGCGGGGCTCAGCACCATCCGCTCGGTGATCGGCGGGCTGTTTCTGGCCTCGGTGGCCTTACTGGTTACTGCCCTGATGACCTGTCAGACGCTGGGCTTTCTTGCAGTGGCGATCCTGATGGGGGTCGTGGTTTTCGGGCGCATCGTCGGCCTTCTGGCCGATGGGTTCGACAAAGCAGTTTTGCCGCCCCTGCTCGCTGAGTTGCTGATCATCGCGGTATTGATCTCGGCATATGGGCAGTTTTCCGCATAACCGGATTGGCGTTGGGTGGACGGCCGCAAAGACCATGCGCTGTCGTTCACCCGGGTTTCAGACCACAATCGTGCGAGGTTTCACCAGTTTCCGCGCCGTTCAGATAGGCGATCGGCATGACTACCCCCGCCATGCGGGGCACTCACCTTGATGCGGGATTGATGCAAATTCACGATGCCAATGCGTGCGTTTTGTCTGTGCCCGGACCTGACAGTGCCCGGTGGAATGGTTAGTGTGATACGAACCCGATCCCGCAGTCAAACCAAGAGAAGCCCATGAGGTCCTTCGTTGCCATTTCACTTTGCGATGAGGTGAAGGCGGCCCTTGCAGCGCTGCAGCGCGCATTGCCGGTCGGTCGACCGGTACCGCCGGATAACTTGCATCTGACGCTGGCCTTTCTGGACCATCAGCCTGAAGAAGCGCTGGAAGCGCTGCATGAGGAGCTTCTGACGCTGTCAGCCCCGCCCTTCAGCCTCTCTTTCACGGGGATCGAGTGTTTGGGGCGGGTTCTGGCCGTCGGGGTTGCAAGTTGTGATGCGCTGACCGCTTTGCACAGGAAGGTCCAGACCGCCACGCAGCAGGCCGGGATCGTGCTGCCTCGGCGACGTTTTCGCCCGCATGTCACGATCATCCGGTTAAGACCCGGTCAACCCGAAATGGGCCGGCAGAGCCTGATAGACCTCAATTCGGACCCATTGCCGGATGTTATGGTCACCAGCTTCGCACTCTACCAATCCACCCTGCGCCCCGAAGGCGCCCGACACGACGTATTGGCGCGCTACCCTCTCACCTGAATTGGCGCCGGAAGAGCGATTTTGATCTGTTCCGATTGATTGTTCGGCCTGCGGCACCGCAGGTGAACGGGTAGTTGCGCTCTGAAGAGTGTGCGATCCAATCATTTCCACACGCTATAGTTTCAAAAATGTTCGGTGATGCGAATATTCTAGGCTGAAGATAAAGGCACCTTTACATGACCCTGATCCCTACTCTGACAACCCCGCGTCTGACTTTGCGCCCTATGCGGGCGAAGGATTGGGATCGTTACTCCCGCCTCATGGCGTCTGACCGTTCGGTCCACATGGGCGGACCTTTTTCCCCGTCCGTCGCATGGGGGATGTTCTGCGCGGACCATGCTCAATGGGAATTCTTCGGATGCGGCGCACTCATGATTGAGAGCACGGCCAACGGTATTTGCCTTGGACAGGTCGGTATCAATTCCGGGCCGCTGTTCCCGGAGTTCGAACTGGGCTGGTTTCTTTACCCGGACGCGGAAGGACACGGGTTTGCATTTGAGGCCGCAAGCGCACTGCGGGCATGGGGGCGTGATGTCCGCCAACTCGAAGCACTTGTAAGCTACATTGACCCGAACAACACAAGATCGGCACGTCTGGCAGAACGGTTGGGCGCAACGCTGGATTCAACTGCCCAGCGGCCAGATCCTGCGGATCTGGTTTACCGGCACTTTGGGTAAGAAGTGACTATTCATGCCGTAACCAGAATCTACTGGTTCCATGAGGTAAGTCGCAATTCCAAGACCCGGAACTCTGTAACCGGCCAAAACGACTGGCCCCGATGTCTTTGCGGAAAAGGTGTTTCGTGGCAGACTTCCCGGATTGAACGAAAGGAGTAATCCGGATGGCCCTGTTCTTTTCCCGTCGTACCTATAATGCATCAAAGAAGAAATTTACCATAAAGCCCGCGGCCAAGACGCGCTATGTCAATATCACCCAATCCAGTTCAGATGGGCGGATCCGAAAGGGAAGCATTGTCAAAAAGGCAAAGTGGCTTGAGCTTGTTGGCGACCAGGGCAGCGACAATGAGGTCCTGATCTACGTTCACGGGTTTAACACGTCCCAAAAGGGCATGCTGGACCGGTTGGCAAAGATCGAAGCGGGCGTCAGATCCAATGGTTATCGGGGTGCCGTGGTGGCTTTCGACTGGCCAAGCGACGGGTCTGTGCATGCCTATGACAGGGACCGTTCCGACGCAAAAACGGTTGCGCCTTTTCTGGTCCAGGACGGCATTTTGCCTTTGCTGTCCATGTCACCGCGTCCAAAGGTTCACATAGTAGCGCATTCCATGGGCGCTCTGGTTGTCCTGCGCGCCTTCTCCGATTTCGGGGATTCCGCCGGGCCGGGCAACACCTGGAGCGCGGACCAGGTCATGTTTGCCTCAGCCGACGTGGATTCAACCTGGCTTGAGAAAGGCGCCTGGGGCGGGTTGGTACTGAAAAAACGCAGCAAACGTTTCACGAATTACTACAGCGGGCGGGACAAGGTTCTGGCTCTGTCCGGAGGGTTGATAAACGGCGGTCGCGACCGCGCGGGTCACGTCGGAATGCCGGACCTCACGACAAAAGGTCATTGGGACATTTACTGCAACGAGCAATACAAACGCGATGTGCCCAAACCAAAGCGGACCCGGATCTATTCGCATCGCTGGTGGTTCGACAATGACGGGTTTTACAAGGACCTCGCGTTGACAATTGGGGGCAAAGACTCAGAGACAATGCCGACCCGAAGAAAGACAACCGGAAGCGATTTGGCCTTGCTGACCTGACGGAGCCTGACTGGCCCCGTGTATTAGGCAGTTTTTCGGACCCAAACGCCCGCAGGTCCGGATTGCGGTGCCACGTGGATAGCCAGACCGACCTAATGCATGCAGCAGAATGCGCCGTGTTGGACATCTTTCATCAGCGTGTCGAAATCTTCGCCGCGCATTTCGATCAGGGTTTTGTGGTCGCCGGCCTCGAACCAGATTTTATCAAGCCCGGTCAGGCTGTTGTCGACGACCGTAGGCAGGTTATAGGCTTCGCCCACAGGGGGAACTGCGCCAAGAGCACAGTCATCAAAAAGATCCCGCATTTCGGATTCCGGGGCCAGCCCGAGACGGCGGTTCATCATTGATTGCAGGGCGGTAAGGTCGACCTGGTGATTGCTGGGCAGAACAGCAAGCATCGGGCCCTCCTCCATGTGGATGAGAACGGATTTGGCAAGGTGATCACCGGGCACATGCGCCGCCTCGGCGCATTCGCTGGCGGTGGCGGCATAGGGGTGTGGGACAGTGTCAAACGGCAGCCCTTGGGCGTCCAGATGATGTTTCAGACGAGTTGCAATAGTCATGGTGCCCTCCGTATCGTCGAAGGCGTCCCGGTCGCGAAACGAACCACCGTGCGCATCCAGGGCGCGAATGAGTGTGTGAGTCCATATTGTGCGCCTAATACGCCAGTCGGGCAAGGGTGCGGGACGCCGCACGAAAAGGGCCGGACCGAAGTCGAATAGTACGACAAACAGGGGCGCGGCTTTCCCAATCGCCCGTTTTCGGATCATTTTGCGCATGGCCTGCGAGGGTAGATGGTCGATGTTCCACAACGTCCTAGCAACCGCCTAACGTTCCGGCAATCCGCCAAGCTTCAGGCCGGTCAACAGCAGCGTCTTCGCCTCACACTTCAATATTCGAAATGCCCTTCGATATAGCGGACCGAAAATTCAGGTCTGAGGGCGAAATGATTTTCAGGACTTCTTCGGCCTATTCCCTGCGCGCCTGATGGCCAAGTGCCGCCAGTACAAAGGCATGCACCTATCTCGGCTGGGGTACATTATCGCCTTGCCGCCCCACACAACGACGCCGTCATAGTTCAATCGGAAAAACTCGATAAGAGATATCCGGGCCAGAAAAATGCCGATCAGCGTATCGCGCGGGCTGGTGCGGATCGCAGTATCTAGGAGGTCGCTGGCCTCATCCAAATGGCCAAGATGGACTTTCGTCGTCGCCAACAGGTGATACGACCGGGCGAAACTGGGGTTCAGCTCGATGGCCCGCTGAAACGCCATCAAGGAGCTTTCCTGGTTGCCGACGACAAAGTGCATCGCACCAAGGGCGTGGATGCGAACGATTCTCTTGGATCAAGCTCAATGCTTTTTGGGCATAGCGAAAGCCAAGGTCAAAACCTGCCTGCCTCTGGCCTTCAGTATGGATCCAATACTCCCCGAAGGCTTGCCCGGCATTGGTCAACACAAATACCAGGATCAACTGCCGGTCTGGCGTCAGGCGGTTGACGGGGAACATCCCGACTCGCCGACTTTTCTTGAGGGTTGCAGCGCCTGCGTGGAATGGCCCAGTGCCCATTTTGGGCGCGTGTTTTGCGACGCGTTTCCGGGCGCGAAGGTGATCCTGCCCTCGCGATCGGCTGAAAGCTGGTGGGAAAGCTATTCGGAAACCACCAATGAGTTTGTAGTGATCGCTCTGAAGGGTGAGCCGAGACTGACAATAGTCTAGGCCGAGCTGCGCCGGGCGATGATCGGCGAACGGTGCTTCAAGTCGCACTACGCGGACAAGCCGGCCACGTTCGCCGCCTATGAAACCCACGCCCGGGACGTCAGCGCGCATGTGGAACGGCATTACCTTGTTGAAGGTTGGCCCCTTATTTTTTTCAAAAGTGCGCAATATCCAAAGAATGTGATCCTGTTTTCAGTGCTCAACTATTTGCGATGGTGCTTCCTTTCAAACTTGGAAGAAATCATGTCTGAGCGTGGCTTACCCGTTGACCACTCCACGATGAACCGTTGAGTCAAACGTTTTTCCTGTGCATTCGCTGAAGTAGCTGTCGTCTAAATGCGCCTAATTTCTGCTGCTGGCAAACTGACTTCGGTAAGACCGCTGAAATACTCGGTATGCTCAATAACATGGTACAAAGACCATGGCCCAACTATACGCTTCATGGTTCTCGAATATCTTCCAAAGTGCTGAGAACATACAGTCTCCAGGGGCTTACTAAATTTCATTGCTGGCCAAGATTGAAAATGGAGAACTGTCTTTAGGTGAATTGCTATCGCGGACCTCGAATGCTTCGTATGTATTAGCAAACTGGAAGAGATTTTCTGTCGTCAGTTTGCCCTTCTGATCAATGATTGAACTGAACTGTTCGGGAAGAGGTGAGCTATAGGATTGACCCCTATGGATCAAAAAGTAATAAATAATGAGTTATAGATTGGATCCTTATACCTCACGATGTGGAACTGGGAGAACCCTGATTGGCCGGCTTTTCGTTACGATGCCGCAAGACTCGAACCGTACGAGCAACAGTTCCTGTTGTCCTCAGGGAAAGTTCTCGGAGCGGTTCATCATGTGAACACATCGGATCGAGATCAACTGCGTATCGACCTGCTAAGCGAAGAAGCGATGAAGACCAGCGCAATCGAAGGTGAGATGCTGGATCGGCTCAGTGTGCAATCGTCACTGCGTCGGCAACTTGGGCTGGCTCCTGACAGCTATCCATCCAAACCGCGCGAACAGGGTGTTTCAGAAATGATGGTGGATGTTTATTCCACCTATTCGGAACCACTGTCACACGACACCCTGTTTCGGTGGCATGACATGCTTCTGTCTCATGACAGGCATCTGGAAACGATTGGAGCATACCGGAGCCATGAGGATGCGATGCAAATCGTCTCAGGCCGTCTCGACCGTCCAACAGTGCATTTCGAAGCGCCGCCTTCACGTCAGGTTTCGACTGAAATGAAACAGTTCATAACCTGGTTCAATCGGACCGCACCGGATGGTCCCGAACCATTGCGCGCACTGATCCGGGCCGGATTGGGCCATCTGTATTTCGAAAGCATTCACCCCTTTGAAGACGGCAATGGCCGATTGGGGAGGGCGCTGGCGGAAAAGTCCCTGGCGCAGAACATTGGTCAGCCAAGCCTGATTGCGCTTGCTTTCACGATCGAGCGAGAACGGAAGGCATATTATGATCAGCTTGAACGTCATCAAAAGACTCTGGACGTGACACCATGGCTTATCTGGTTTGCCGAGACTGTCCTGACAGCGCAGCAGGTGACTCTTCAGCGCGTCGGCTTCTTTATAGCCAAGACGCATTTCCATGACCGTCACCGTGATCAGTTCAACGCCCGCCAAAACAAGGTAGTCGCCCGTTTGTTCATGGCTGGGCCAGAGGGGTTCCAAGGGGGGTTGAGCGCCGAGAACTATATCTCGATCACGGGAACATCGCGCGCCACTGCGACGCGGGATCTTCAGGATCTGGTAGAAAAGGGCGCTCTGACTCGAACAGGTGAACGCCGGTATACACGCTATTGGCTAAAGTTGGACAGGGACGAGGAAAAAGGGTTGAGTAAACAGCAATAAGTTCCTTCATACGAAGTTGCAGTCTCGCCTGCGACAGCGCCTTCTCCCGTTAAGCGAAAACGGACATTCAATTCAGTTGGCATCCAGAAACTTCAGTAATCCAGGGCAAGTGCTCGTTGTTTTTCGCCAAACGTACAATGCGATTACGGTCCGCGGGGCAATTGGATTGCCTTGGATGGGTGGCAAACCGCCACCGGACCAGTTGTTCCTCTGACGATGCGCTCCAATTCGCAGCAGATTCTAAAAGGCTCCGGATCGTCCGAGGTAATGTAGTCGGTGAACCTCTCGCCGGCGAGTTTTCCTATGGTTTCTGCCGGGATGCGAATGGTGGTGAGCCCTGGCTCAACATCCGCTGATCCTTTGAAATCTCCTATGCCGATGATGGACAGATCATCGGGAACCTTCAGTCCCAGACACTGGGCAGCATACAAAGCGCCCTGTGCAATGACGTCATTTCCGCACAGCAGAGCCGTAGGACGAGAGCCTTCAGTCAAAAGGGACATGGCTGCCTGCTTGGCCTGAGATACACTGTATGGCGCTTCGTACTCATGCTCACGTGGAACGGATATACCCCATTCGTCAAGCACGTCATGCACGGCGGAAAGCCGGTTTTGGGCCCTGTCATTGCCGGTGGTTTTGGGAAAGATCAGTCCAATGTCACGATGTTCCAGGGCCAGCAGGTGTTCTGCCGCAAGGCGCCCCGCCAAGCGATTGTCAGCCCCGACACACGGTAGGAGCGAATCTTCCGAGTAGTTCCATATGGCAAGCGCAGGTGTTCTCTGCTGCTCGATCAGCCGGGCGGTGGCTTCGGAATGTTCCAATCCAACCAGCGCTACCCCATCCACGCGATGCTCTAACAGCTTGCGGACCATCGCGTATTCACGATCGAGATCATAGCTATGCGACGCAAGTAACAGACTGAATCCGGCTGTGTCGATGGAATCCGAAAAGGCCTGAATGACTTCGGCAAAAATGGCGTGGTTGATCGTAGGGACAACAAGGCCGATTGTACCAGAGCGTTTGCCATGCATCGTCTGCGCCGCCCGGTTTCGGATGTACCCCAACCTTTGCACTGCCCGATTGATCTTTTTCCGAGTTGCGGGGCTGACCAAATTCGGGTGATTGAAGGTGCGTGATACCGTGGACGGTGACACTTTGGCGGCCTTTGCAACTGCTACAATATCCACCTTATCCTTTTGATAATTAGCCATAATATTCTTCCATCTGGCCGAATTTATGAAAACATTTGCAATACTATTTTCATCGCCTAACCTGATTTGTCAACAAAAGTAAAAGTGTGACCCGACGGGTTGGGAGGCCCTGAATGGAATTCATTTATTACTTCGGAGATGTGTTCACACCGCTGTCGTTTTTGCTGCTGTTGGGCGGCACGATCGGAGGGTTGATCCTGGGCGCGACGCCCGGTCTGTCACCCACGATGGCTGTCGCTCTGCTGATCCCGTTCACCTTCCAACTTGAAGCGGCGCAGGGGCTGATCCTGCTGGGCGCCGCCTACACCTCAACCGTGGCGGGCGGTGCGGTCAGCGCCATTTTGCTCAAGATTCCCGGCGCGCCGGCCAACATTGCGACGACGTTGGACGGGCACACCATGGCCAAGCAGGGTCAGGGTGCGCGGGCGCTGCAACTGTCCTTTCTGGCCTCGGCCGTGGGTGGCATCTTTGGCGTGCTGTTGTTGATCTTTCTGACCCCGGTTCTAGCCAAATGGGCGTTGGCGTTCGGTCCCTCGCACCTGTTCTGGCTGGCCATTCTGGGCGTGACGGTGATCGGGACGCTGGATTCCGCCTCGGTGGTCAAAGGTTTGCTGTCGGGCTGTATCGGGTTGTGGCTGGCGACCATCGGGTTTGACGACATCATGGGGGCGCAGCGCTTTATCTTTCACCCGGCCTTGGGCGGAGGCATCAACATCATTGCCGCGCTGATTGGTTTGTTTGCGATCCCTCAGGTGCTGACGATGTTTGCAAAGGGTCGCCACAACACGGGCGCCGAGGTCATCGAAGTTCAGCGCCATTCGATCCTGGCCGCGTTTCGAGAGCTGTTCCGCCGGACCCGCGCGCTCAGCATCGGAACACTGACTGGTTCGATCATCGGACTGATCCCGGGTGTTGGTGGGCAGATTGCCGGGCTGGTTGCCTATGATCAGACCAAGAAGTTTTCGGCAGAGAAGGACAAGTTCGGCACAGGGCATTCCGAAGGCGTGATTGCCGCGGAATCCGCCAATAACGCGATGGTCGGCCCGTCGCTGGTACCGTTGCTGACACTGTCGATCCCGGGCAGCCCAACTGCTGCCGTTCTGCTGGGCGGGTTGCTGATCCACGGGATTTTTCCGGGCTCGGATCTGTTCGACAATCACCCGGACGTGGCGTGGACCTTCATCAACTCCATGCTGATCGGGCAGGTCTTGATGTGCATTTTCGGGCTCTATGTGGCCGGTTTGGCCGCGCGCGTCGCGCAGGTGCCGCAATCGGTCATGGCGGCCATCGTTCTGGCCCTGTCGGTCTTTGGAGCCTATTCGGTTCAGGGCTCGATGGGTGATGTCTATGTCATGGCGTGCCTGGGCATCGGCATGTTCTTTCTGGAACGTTTCGGCTTTTCTGCCGCGCCGCTTGTTCTGGGTCTGATCCTTGGACCCATCGCCGAGGCCAACTTCATTCAAGGCGGGATGATCGCTGACGCGACCGTGGGCAAGGCGTCGTATTTTCTGACCGGCGGACTGAACCTGCTGCTGATCGCGGTGGTGCTGGCCTCAGTTGCCTACTCGGTCTGGATGGAACTGCGCCACCGTCGCTACACCACCAAAGAGGAGGCACAGGCATGAACCGCTCACAGCATGTTTTCGGGTCCGGTCTGGTTTTTGCAGTGGGCCTTTGGGTGACCTGGGTCAGCTATACACAGCAACCTGCCGAGGCGTTCCTGTTCCCGCGCCTTATCGCATCGGTCTTTGTGGTTCTGGCCGGGTGGACCTTCGGCAAAGCGATCATGGGATTGTCCAAAGTCGGGAACGGTGTGACACGCACGATGTTTGTAAACATGCTGCCGGGGCTGATCGTCACGCTGATCTACGTCTTCTGGGCGGCAAAGTCGCTGGGCTTCTACACGGCGACGGCAATCGCGTTTTTCATTCTGCTGTCGATTTACGATCCGGCCCCGCATTCCGAAACAAAAACCTGGGTCAAGCGTGGCGTCATCACGGCGATCTTTGTGGCGGTGATGTACGGCCTCTTTGCCATGCTTCTGAACGTCTACACACCAAGGGAAATTCTGTTCTGACCGCACAGAGGATGCGGGTGAACCAAAATAGGGAGGAAACGCAAATGAAACGAATTATTGCTGGCGCGGCATTAGCCCTTATGAGCCTGACAAGCGCGGCTCTGGCCGAGGAATACCCCGAGCGACCGATCATGATGATGGTCAGCTATGGTGCGGGTGGTGCGACCGACTTTCAGGCGCGGATTGTCACCATGACGTCCGGGAATGAAGATGCGCTGGGGATGCCCATTGCCATCATCAACAAACCCGGCGCCGGCGGGCGCGTAGGCTGGAACTGGTTCGCAACCCAGGCTGACGCCGATGGCTACACACTGGCTGCTTACAACGTGCCGCACTTCATTGCCCAGTCGATCAAGGGTGGGGTCGAGTATTCGGCTGACAGCTTTGAACCCATTGCCAACTGGGGTGCGGACCCTGCGGTATTTGTTGTTGGTGCGGATAGCCCGTTCAATTCGATGGAAGATGTCGTTGCGTACGCCAAGGAAAACCCGGGCAAGCTTACGGTGTCCGGCGCTGGCCTTTTTGTGGGTCACCACATCGCGGCGCTGCAGATCGACAAGGCTGCGGGCACCAAGATGGCCTATATCCCGACCAAAGGTGGCGGGGCCGCGGCCATGAAGGCGGTAATTGCCGGTGAAGTTATGGGCGGTATCAACAATCTGTCGGATGCATTCCGCGCTCAAGAGGCGGGCAACGTCAAAATCCTTGGTGTCGCAGATCTTGAGCGTAACGCGTTCCTGCCGGATGTTCCGACGATGATGGAACAGGGACTGGACGTCGACAATTCGTCGGTCAACTTCCGGGGTGTGATGGTGCCCAAGGGGACTCCGCCCGAGGTGATTGAGAAATTGGCGGCAACGGTACCTGCGATGTTCGGCAACGACCGCGTGGCCAAAAAGATGGAGGCTGGCGGATCACCCATGCACATAATGACACGCGATGAGGTGATCGAGATGTGGGCGCAACGCCAGCAAACACTGAACGAATTGCTGGCGGGGCTCTGATCTGAACAACCTTTCCGGGGCGGAAGCGATCCGCCCCGAATAAACAATCGAGGACCAAGATGAACGCTCAGGACGGGATTTCCCCAGAAATCGCTGAAGTAGATCGTATCGTTGCACGCGCGCGGACCGCTCAAAGAGCCTATGAAAATCGCGGCAGCCAGGTACTTTATGACAAAGCGGCGCTGGCGGCGGGCTGGGCCATCATGGAACCTGCCCGCAATCGGACACTGGCCGAGATTGCGGTGGAAACGACCGGTCTGGGCAATGTGCCCGACAAGATCACAAAGAACCACCGTAAGACACTCGGCCTTCTTCGTGACATAGCCGGCGCGAAAACCTACGGCATCATCAGTGACGACCCGGCGACTGGTATCACCGAAATTGCCCGCCCTATCGGCGTGATTGGCGCGGTTGTGCCATCGACCAACCCTGCCGCAACGCCCGCAAACAACATCATCAATGCGCTCAAAGGCGGCAATTCCATCGTGGTGGCACCGTCGCCCAAAGGCGTGGCGTCTTGCGAGTTGCTAGTCAGCTACATCCACTCTGAATTCGACAAGCTTGGGCTGGATCGTGATCTGGTTCAAATGGTCCCCGCGCCGGGCTCAAAAGCCAGGACACAACGGCTGATGGAATCTGTTGACCGGGTGATCTGCACCGGCAGTCAAAACAACGTCCATCGTGCGCAATCCTGCGGTACACCGGCCGTGGCGGTTGGTGCCGGCAATGTCACTGTGATTGTGGATGAGACCGCCGACTTGCAGGCAGCGGCGGCCAAGATCACCGCCTCGAAGTGTTTTGACAACGCAACATCCTGCTCATCGGAAAATGCTCTGGTCGTGGTGGATGCCGTCTATGACGCCTTTGCCGCGGCGATGGCCATTGAAGGCGGCGCCCTGGTGCCGTCTTCCGAAGCAAGTGCCATCATCACCAGGCTTTGGCCCGATGGTCTTCTCAACCGTTCAGCCATAGCGCAGGATGCCGACAAAATGCTCGAAGCCCTGGGGATGGCAGGCAAGGTACCTGAAGGGACCAGGTTTCTGGCGGTCGAAACCGACGGCATAGGCCCGGATCACCCGTTATCCGGTGAAAAACTCAGCCGGGTATTGGCGCTCTACCGCGCAGCGGATTTTGAAGAGGCCAAGGCCATCGCCACGCGCATTCTGGAGCATCAGGGGGCCGGGCATTCGGTCGGCATTCATACGGATGACGACACTCGTGCGATTGGGTTGGGACGCGACCTGCCCACCTGTCGGGTCATCGTAAACCAGGCACATACCTTTGCCACTGGCGGCAGTTTTACAAATGGCATGCCCTTTTCACTTTCGATGGGTTGCGGCAGTTGGGGCGGGAATTCCATCGACACCAACCTGCATTGGCGGCATTTCGTCCAGACCACCAAGATCGTGCGCGAAATACCTCTGCGGGAACCCGCGCTGGAAGAGATTTTCGGCGACTACTGGTCGGAGGCCGGTCAATGATGGATCCGCCCACAGGAACCGTCCGCGACTGGCTGGATCACCGAGCAAGTCAGGGGGGAACCGGGTTCGTTTTCCCGGACGGGGCGCCGGATCTGAGCTGGCGAGAACTGCGCGAGACGGCCCGCCGTGTTGCGGTCATGTTAACCGGAAAGGGTGTGGCAAAAGGCGAAAGCGTTGCGATCCTCTACCCCAATTGCCGTGAGGCGCTTGAGGTTTTGTTCGGCGTTCTCTACGGCGGATTTCGAGCAACGATGATTAACCTTGTCGCGGGCGACAGCGCCGTCGCCTATGCGTTGGAACACAGTGGTGCACGCTGTGGTTTTGTGCATTCCGGACAAACGGAACTGTTCGAACGCACAGCCGATCCCAACAGCATCACCCGGCTGCAAGTTACTGATGCGGCTGATGCCGAAGGTGAACTGCATAACATTTCATCCAATAGCCATGCGCTGTTGATGTACACGTCGGGAACGACCGGTCGCCCCAAGGGTGTGGTCCACACGCATTCCAGCCTGCTGGCAGGTGGCTGGACGACAACGGTAGCGCACGAGTTGACCGAGGTTGATCGCGGGTTTTGCGTATTGCCGATTTATCACATCAACGGGCTGTGCGTGACAGTTATGGGCACGCTTGTGTCCGGGGGATCGTTGGCCATGTGCGAACGATTTTCGGCCAGCCGGTTCTGGGACAATCTGGGTAGGGTTCAGGCGACCTGGTTTTCGGTTGTACCAACCATCATTTCTCACTTGCTGCACTCGGATGCCACGCCGGATGCCCATGTCTGCCAGCGCGTGCGTTTTGGTCGCTCCGCATCTTCGGCATTGGCACCGGACGTGCAGCGGGCCTTCGAAGACCGTTTCGAAATTGCCATCGTGGAAACGATGGGATTGACCGAAACCGCCGCACAAATCCTGTCCAATCCCCTGCCTCCGGGCGTTCGCAAGATTGGGTCCCCTGGCATCCCTTACGGAAACGAGGCAGCCATTTTCGACGCGAACCTGCGCCCTGTTCCACACGGAACGGAAGGCGAACTGGTCATTCGCGGACCGAATGTGATGCTGGAATACCTCAATAACCCCGACGCCACCGCAGGCACGTTTAGCTCCGACGGATGGTTGCGAACAGGAGATCTGGCACGGATGGATGAGGACGGATACGTTTTCGTCACCGGGCGGCTGAAAGAGCTTATCATCAAGGGTGGTGAAAATATTGCGCCGCGCGAAATTGACGAGGCCCTTTATTCTCATCCCGACGTTGTCGAAGCCGCAGCTTTCGCACGTCCCTGCGACAGCTACGGTGAAACCGTTGAAGCCGCTGTCAAAATTCGAGAAGGTTCCGAGTTGACTTCTCAGGACTTGTCGGAGATTTGCCAGGCCCACTTGGGCCAGTTCAAGTCCCCCGACAAAGTTCATATTTTGCTGGATCTTCCGAAGGGACCGTCGGGGAAAATTCAAAGAAACAGAATTCTTGAGATCGTCAGTGAGAAGGCTGAGGGCCGCAAGATTTAAAATCAACGACTAATCAGTTAACCTCCGTCCGCTTTCTGTGCGACGAAAGGGGAAGAACAGCCCCGTTTCAACAGGTGCTGCATCTTGCAAGACTGACTGTTATTGGAAATGCTCCACCGGGCAAGTTTCACGACATCATCATTACCGGCTCAACTGAAATAACGTGTCAAAAAATGGCGGCACGAGGCCGCCATAAGTTCCAACAGGGAGGGTGGTATCATTACTTGCTGTTGGGCACGACCAGCGTTGGGATCGTTGATCGCCTGAGCACCCGTTTTACAACAGTCCCGATAAACGTGTGGCCGGTGCCTTGTTCGTGAGTACCCATCACAATCAGCTGACATTCCAGTTCCATTGCGCGCTGCAAGATCATTTCAGCGGAATGGCCGTCAACCAGCTCGACTGATCCAACGGCTTGATAGGCATCCTTGTCGTCGTCAGACAGTGAGCTTAAAAAGTCCTTCTGATTTTTCTTAAGCAACTGCTTCACTGAATTATGCCTTTCGCCGATTGCCTTCGCGCGGGATTCATCATCCTGCAAGAACATCTGCAGCGTGACGATGGCGTCCTGTGACAGAGGTTCGGTCACGTGCAAGACGTGAACTTTGGCTCCATGGGCGCGCGCGATCGACAGAGCGTGTCGCAGCGCGTTGTCTGAGTTCCGGGACAAGTCAGTTGCGAACAGAATATCTTTGATTTCAGGTAGCATTAGGAAATCCTTTCCGTTCCAACGATCAGTAGCCCATCACGCGTGGCAACCACAGTGCGATCTCCGGGAAGAACGCAATGATGAAAATCGCGACTGTGTTGATGGCGGCAAAAGGCAGGGCCGCCACCGATATCCGTTCTATTGAGATGTTGGATATACCCGATGCGATGAACAGGTTCTCACCAAGCGGCGGGGTCTGAAAGCCGATACCCAGGGTACAGACCATAACGACACCAAAGTGAATCGGATCGATCCCCATGCTGTAAGCCACCGGCAGCATCACCGGCACCAGGATCAGGATGGTGGCCAGTGTCTCCATGAACATGCCCACGAAGAGCAGGAAGAAAATGACCAATGTCCAAATCACATAAATGTTGTCAGTGATCGACAGCATGCCATCCGCGATCACCGCCGGGATCTGGTTTTCAACCAAAAGGCGGCCAAACACGGTGGCAGTGAACATGATCAGCAGAACACGCCCGGTCAGCCAGGTGGTGGTTTCCAACGAGGTGAACAGCTTCTCCCATGTCAGTTCGCGGTAGATGAACGCGCCGACAACCAAAGTGTAGAAAATCGCAACGATCGCGGCTTCGGTTGGCGTGAAGAACCCGGAATAGATACCGCCGAGGATCACGACCGGAGCCATGAGTGCCCAGAATCCTCTGTACATTTCGCACCAAATCTCACGCACAGACCATCCTTCGGCTGAACCTCTGTAGCCGCGTTTCCTGGCTAGAAAATAGTTCATAGTCAGCAGGCTGCCTGCGATCAGGAAGGCGGGCATGAACCCGGCGATAAACAGTTTAGGGATCGAAACGGTCTGGAACTGACCGTGTTCGGCAACCGCTTCGGGTGGGGCAGGCATACCCAAAGCCGCAATTCCGAAGATGATCAACGGGATCGAAGGCGGGATCACAATACCCAGTCCACCCGACGATGCGGTGATTGCCGATGAAAAGCTGCGGCTATAACCGCGTTCGATCATCGCCGGTATCATGAGCATGCCTACGGCGGCCGTTGTCGCCGGGCCCGAACCCGAGATCGCGCCAAAGAACAGGCAGGCGAAGACGGTTGCGGCTGACATGCCGCCAGTGAAAGGGCCGGCAAAGCTCTCCGCGACATTGATTAGCCTTCGGGAAAGACCTGACGCTTCCATTAACGCCCCAGCCAGAATGAAGGCCGGCAAGGCCATCAACGGGAACGATCCCACGGACGTGAAGGCGATCTGGACGAATTTGATCGGGTTTTCGCCCAGGTAAAGGAATGTCAGCAGGGTTGAGACACCCAGAGCAACTGTGATCGGTGCGCCGATAAACAGCAGCAGCAAAAAGGCTCCAAACAGGAGGAGTACGATTTCGGATCCCACTATTTCTTCTCCTGATCTTGAGTAATTGAGTCGAGATCGATTTCGGTGGCGCCGGTTTCGGCGCGCACTTCATCAAGGTCGATAGCATCGGGATCGGCCAGATCCTCATCAAGGATGATCTTTTTGTAGTTCACCTGAAGGATGCGGATCGTCATCAGCGTGAAGGCGATGGGCAGAACGATATAGACCCAGCTGAGATGGAACCCCAATGTCTGAGAAGACTGGAAACGGTTCATTCTGTTGAAGATGAAATCAATCGCCAGGTAGATGAAGTAGACGTTGAAAAACAGCCAGAAAAGATCCGCGAATGCTTCGATGAATTTGATCGCACGCGGTGGCAGGAATTTGAACTGGAAGGTTACCCGGTTATGGGCATTCATTTTGGCCGCGTAGCTGGCCCCGAAAAAGACGAACCAGACAAACATATAGACTGAAAGCTCTTCGACCCAGGAAAAGGAAAAATTGAAGAGAGTTCGGACGACGACCTGCAAGAACAGAAGGCAGACAAACAGCGCAAGGAGAGTGCGGCAAATGTAGCTTTCTATATTATTGAGTATACCCCAGAATTTTGTCATTGGCCCCTCGCTGTTTTGAGGAAAGCGCCCAAAGGCGCTTTCCATTTATTGCTACCGGAAGATTATTCCGAAACAGGGTCGCGACCAATAGCGGCCAACACTTCGTTCAGCTTTTCGACGCCGCCGATGCTATCGTAAAACTTCGGCCATACGGCCGCGGTGGCCAGGTCGATGAACTCTTGTTCGTTGTTTTCCGGATCATCGATCTGCATTCCCTTGTCGAGCAGGATTTGCTTGATCTCAGCTTCCTTGTCGCGCAGGAACTGGGCTGACGCTGCGGTGGCTGCCTTACCGGCTTCCAGTACGATGGCCTGATCCTCGGGTGACAGGTCCTGGAACACTTGCTCGGAAATGATCAGCGGTTCGATCGAGAAGATGTAACGAATATTCGTGACGTATTTCTGAACTTCGTAGAACTTCATCGCGTTGATGGTGGTGTAGGGGTTGTCCTGACCATCCACAACTTTCGTTTGCAGACCGGCAAAGGTTTCCGACCATGCCATCGGCGTCGGGCTGATGCCCCAGGCCTTGTATGTGTCGATCATGATCTCGTTCTTGGGAACGCGAATGACCAGACCTTCAAGATCCGCAACCGATTTGACCGGCTTCTTTGAGTTCGTGAGGCGGCGGAACCCAGTATAGGTCCAGGCGATGATACGAACACCCGCGTCATTGATGGTGTTCTCGGTCAGTTCCTGGCCAATCGGACCCTGGGTCAGCGTTTCTGCATCTTCCAGGCTAAGAATAACGTAAGGCAGGGTGAAAACGCCGACGGTGGGCGAGAACGGTGTCACATTGTTGATCGCCAGCAGCGACATATCCAGCGTGCCGATGGCCGCATCGTTGACAGTGTCTTGCTCCGAGCCAAGCTGGCCGTTTAGGAACAATGTCGCTGTGTGCTTTCCGCCCGATAGTTCTTCTAGGGCATTCTTGAAGCCCAAACCGGTTGCTTCCTGGCTGGAGCCGCCGCTGTCGCCAACCGCGATCTTGAAGTTCTTCGCAAATGCCGGAGCCGCGAATGTCAACGCGGCAACCGACGCCGCAGCTGTCGCAGCCGATAGTGTTTTGAACATTTTCATGAATAGGTTCTCCCTTTGTTTTTCTTAGCCTTGGCAGAAATGCCCCGGCTGCCGTGTCGCTTACGGACGCCGATCATTGTACGGGTTATAGTTTGCGGAAAGGTCGCAGTTAATACAAAGTTATTGACCCATGGTTCGATAAATTGGAAACTTTAACATGGCCAAGAAACATGCCTTACATCGGGTATCGGATGCAGATATTCGGCTCCTTAATATCTTCAAGACTGTTGTGGCGTGTGGTGGTTTCACCGCTGCCGAATTCGAGCTGAACATAGGCCGCTCAACAATCAGCAAACACATATCCGACCTGGAAACCCGTTTAAAACTGAAACTGTGTCACCGAGGCCCTGCGGGATTTTCACTTACGTCTGACGGGCAGCATGTCCTTGAATCTTCGGAGATCCTTTTTGCCTCCATCGACAAGTTTCAGGAACAGATCGCTGAAGCGCGAACGGAACTGACCGGCAAGCTTAAGATCGCATTTTTTGATCATTCTTCTTCGAACCCGATGGCAAATGTATATGGCGCAATTCAAATGTTCCGCGACAAGGCGCCGGGCGTCACGCTGGACATTTCGATGGAACCGCCAAACATTATTGAAGAAGGTGTCATTAACGGCGGTTATAACCTGGGTATAGTACCTCTACATCGTCAATCACCGATGTTGACTTACACGCATCTCTATACAGAAGATATGCTGCTGTTTTGTGGTCGGGGTCATGAGTTGTTTGAACACCAAAACTATGAGTTCAACATCAAAGAGCTGAGGCGCCACTCATTTGCGGGGCTGAGTATCAACTCCCCCAACATGGCGGTTCATCAAAAGTTAAAGTTGCGAAAGTCCGCCTTTGTGCAAAATGAAGAGGCATTGGCCCTTCTGATATTGTCGGGCCGCTATCTCGGGTTCTTGCCAACCCACACAGCCCGTCCATTCTTGGAAACCGATCTGGTTCGGGTAATAAATTGTAAGGTTGCAAGATTTTCGACCACCATGGCAGCAATTGTACGAAAAAGCGCCTCCGAAGGTCGACGGCTGAATTTATTTCTTGATTGCTTAACAAACTCTCATTGCAACATTGAATAGTTTTCAAAAGAAGCCAGTCGACTCGCACCTTAGGGTCAGGATTCATAACCAATAAATGACGGTCGCAGCGAGAGCGATTGCTGATAGAAAGACCTTTGGGCATCTGTCGTAGCGTGTCGCTACGCGCCACCAATCCTTCAGCCTGCCGAACATAATCTCAATTCGGTTATGCCGTTTGTATCGGCGCTTGTCGTACATTATTGTGGTCTTATGTTGCTTTCGACCTGGGATGCAGGCACGTATCCCCTTGTCTTTCAATGCATCTCGGAACCAGTCTGCATCATAGCCGCGATCCTCGAGCAGCCAGTCGACATCTGGAATACTGCTCAGAAGTGCCCGCGCACCGATGTAGTCACTGACTTGGCCTGCGGTTACAAAAAGGCTGATCGGTCGCCCTTGGCTATCACAGATAGTATGCAGTTTGGTATTCATGCCGCCCTTGGTTCGACCAATCAGGCGGCCACACTCCCCTTTTTTGCGGCCATGCTGGTCGCGGTACAAAGTGCTTTCAGATAGGTCGCGTCCACTGCCTGGCAGTCGAAACGCAGTTTCGATGAGAGGGGACCATCACTGTCTTTTCCTCGCCGTGTTCGGCTGCCAGACCGACCATCATCCGAGCGAAGATGCCTTTCTCGCTCCATCGTTTCCACCGGCTATTAAGCGTTTTGTGGGGTCCGTGTTCTTTGGGAGCGTCACGCCACCGCAACCCATTGTGATTGATGAAGATAATCCCGCTAAGTACCCCTATATCATCGACCCGTGGTCTGCCGTGCGACTTCGGGAAGAAAGGGGAAAGCTTGGCCATCTGCTCGTCGGTCAGCCAGAAAAGGTCGCTCATGTCACCGCTCTGGTTTTCGAGCCGTGAATCATGCAGCGCATAGAAAATCTATGCATCTTGACCCTAATCTGACGGAAGGCCAGAAGGCCCGCTACTAGCGCAAGATGCGGAATCTTCACATGCCCGACGCGACGATGAACAAAAATACAAATAAAACGACAAACAGCAGACCAATATAACTACAGACACGCATGAACTTGTCCCACGGACTTAGTGACTTCCATAGCCTTTTTTTCGACGTCGCGGAGGATTGAGTTTCTGATACGGACGATGTGTTTTGGAAGGTTTCCTTTGTTTCATTCGCGCGCTGTTTGGCCGAGGAAACTACCTCGTTTGCACCAGACTTGAGACGTTCCCATTTCTCGCCGAAATTCACTGCATTAGAAGTTTCAGGCGGTGGCAACTTCGCCTGCTTTCGCGGCGTAGAAGGTTTGTTCGCACTCAACCGCTCCCATTCATCGAAAAACAAGCCCGGTTTGAAATCACCTTGCAAATGAGTATCTAACAGCCGAAAACGACGGCGCTGCACCGGGTCCATTTGGTCGAGATTCAGCTTCAACAATCCGGTCAGTCGATCCGACTGGCTTTCTGAAAGAAGTCCTTCATGTTGCAAGTCGTTGACCTGCTTGCGAAGACGCCGTGCGAGGTCGCGATGTGGTTGCAAGCCGGTTTTTCGCAGGGTGACAGCGCCACTGCCTGAAAAGTTGAATTTCTGCGGGCGCTGAAGGTGTTCGACCTGCATCATCTCTTCGAGGTAATCAAATAGTTCACGAGTATCGACTGTACCATCACCGTTTCGGTCAGCCGCACCTTTCAACCCGTTCAAGAGGTGTTTCGTGAACACACCATGGCGATAGCTCTCGGTTTCCCGAGCTACTTGCGTGCTGGTAGCCGAAGTCATCACCAAAGTGCGGCTGTTTGCTCCAAGCTCCATTTTAAGTTGCTCACTCAGGGCTGAGCGAGAAGCATCCTCTCCAGCAGCGCCCGCATAGCAGCAATCGAGTATCACCAATCGGAAACGCGCCGTTGCCTGCTCAACAACATCAAGCAGGTTGCCGTATTTCAAAGCTGTTGAATGGACAAGATCTGAGCGCGTATTTGCAAATGCCAAATGTAATTTTTGATTTCTTACCAAACCGTGACCTGCGTAATAAATCAGTAAAAGATCACTGCGCTGTGTCCCGGTGGTTATCCGTTCAATCGTTGTCAGTGCATCGGAATGGTTGCCTTGGGTTATCAGTTCGACATGATCAAATTGTTCGCCAGTCTCACCCTGTAGCAGATTGTGAAGCGCCGTAGCGTCGTTACGTGCGTAGCTCAGATCGTCCAATTCAGGGTCTTCGAATTTGTCCATTCCTACGACAACCGCAGTCTTCTTCGTTGTTTGGCTGGATCCAGTTTGCTTCTGTGAGGGCTCGAAAAGTTCGATTGTCACGTCTGATTGATCGGTTTCCGCAACAGCTTGAGATGAAGTTTGCGAGGCATCTGGGGCAAGTCTGGATAGAACGTCAAATACCTTTTTCTCGCTAAAGTTTTTGGCGTCAAATGCTATCTCTGTACCGTCATCTGTACGCAGTGCGAATGCGACTGATTTTTCTCGGACAACGTAAGCTTTCAAAACTTGGATTAACGACGACACTGCGGCTGATTGCGCAACTTCGATCCAGAGCTGCGGGTCAAGCAGTAACTCAAATGCGCGCTCTCCTGGTGCGGGCTTGCGCTTCGCACGGGCAGATTTGACACCGGCCGCTTTGTTCAAGTCACGATCAAGCAGCGCCACAAATGTCGACAGCGCTTGATCATCCAGTTCAGAAGATTGAATATCCAGCTTAATAGCCATGATTTATTACCCGACACAGCAAAAAAAATCTAATACGATTGCCGTAACAGACTTAGGAATAATAACAGAAATCGTGCTAAGTGTCCAAATAGCGGCTGCGTATGAGATTCCTTTTGCAGCAAACAAAACGACAGCGCTATCAAGTTAGAAGCGCCTCTGCCGCTTGTAGAGCAGGTTCAGTCTTAACTTTCACACCCATGAGCTACAAAACAGGCCAAGCAGATTGGAGCGCCGATCTCAGGTTTTTGATAGGCTGGGATAATACTTGAAGCTTCCATTCAATCGAAGTCATTGAATGGGGAATTGCGGTGCGACGTATGAACCAGTGCGGGTCTTGGTCTTACGCTCGTAACGAATGGTCGGCATGCTGGCACGCCTGCAAAGTCGTGGATACGTGCTTTATGACCAGAACGGGCCGCAACTTTGAGCGATCCTTGCAGACAACCGGTAAATTCGGAAGTGATGCTGACGCTGGCTGCTGGCTCATCAAGCGGTGATGGAGCTCAGATAGCAGATATCCGTATTATGAACGTTGGCGCCCTGCCATTTTCAAAAAAACGTCACCGGATTTCACTTCATCCAGCATCTGATCGAGACGTCATAGGGTCCGGATTCATAACCAATAGATGACAGGTGCTGCGAGCGCGATGGCAGAAAGGAGGACTTTGGGGCAGCGGTCATAGCGGGTTGCGACGCATCTCCAATCCTTGAGCCTGCTGAACATGATCTCGATCCGGTCGCGGCGTTTGTACCTCCGCTTGTCGTATTTGACCGGGGTTTTTCGTTGTTTGCGGACGGGGATGCAGGTGCGTATCCCTTTGTCTTTTAACGCCTCTCGGAACCAGTCTGCGTCATAGCCGCGATCCCTGAGCAGCCAGTCGACTTTGGCAGGCTGCTGAGCAACGCCCGCGCGCCCTTTTGGCGACCATGCTGGCCGCCATTCGATGTGCCTTCAGGTGGATCGCGTCGATCATCACGGTCTTCAGTTCGCCGTAATCAGCGGCCAGATCAGCCATCATACATGCGAAGATGCCTTTCTCGCTCCAGCGCTTTCAGCGGCTTTTGAGCGTTTTGTGCTGGCCATAGGCTGCCGGTGCATCGCGCCACTTTAACTCTTTGCGGTTGATGAAGATAATCCCGCTCAACACCCGCTTGTCATCAACCCGAGGCTTGCTATGCGATTTCGGCAAGAAGGGTTTAAGACGCACCATCTGCGCGTCGGTCAGCCAAAAAGACTGCTCATGTCACCGCTCCGTTTTCGGAGCCGTGAATCACGCGGCGCGGCGGAAATCAATGCATCCTGACCCTAAGTCCGCGAGGCTTCAAACGCCGCCCATGCTTTTTCAAAGGTGTCGAAATCGAACCCTGACGCGCGGGCGGGTTCCAGGATAAGTTTTTCGGTTTCAAGCAGCTTGATGATCGCCTGTTCAAGCTCGGCCACAACTTCGGGCGGGATTACCAGAGCGCCATGCCGGTCGGCATGCACCAGATCGCCGTCCTTGATCGACAGGCCGAAGATTGTCACCGGCGTTCCAACCTCTGTCACGTGCACGAATCCGTGGCTTGGCCCGACAGACCCGGCAACCACCGGAAATCCATCCGGCAGGTCGCCAAGGTCCCGCATCACGCCGTTGGTCAGCGCACCGCTGATGCCGAAACTCTTGTGGACGGTCGTATTGATCTCACCCCAGTACGCACCAATGCAGTCGGGGTAATCCGAATCTTCCACCACGGTCACAGCAGGACCGGTGCCTGCGGCCATGTGCCGGTAGTAATCCATACGGCGCGCGCGGATCACGTCGGGGGCCTCGGTCGGCGGGTTCACGGCGGCAATCTTCGCGGTACGGGCATATCCCACAATCGCGCCCACATCGGGATCAGAGCACAACATTGTGCCCCGGGTAAAACCATTGAAACCGCGCTTGCCCTGGGCGACTTCGATGGCGTTGCAAACAGTCGGGGTGTCGACCTTTTTCAGCAGGTCCAGCAGGGATTGTTTCATATCATCTCCAGCCAGCGGGTCAGAGCCGCCGTGGTTTGTTGCGGTTGTTCCAGAGTCGGCAAATGGCCGGCGCTTTCGATGATTTCCAACCGGCTCTGCGGCATCAGATCGTGCATCAATTCATGCCTTGAGACGGGGCACAGGGCATCGTCGCGCCCACAGAGAACCAGCGCGGGGCCGGTGAAGTTGCGCAGCGTATTGCTCTGATCAGGTCGATCGCGCAGAGCTTTGGATTGATTGATGAAAACGTCCGGCCCAAGAGCTATGGCCATATCCATGCACAAATCCAGAATGGCGGCGCGGTGCGGGCCGTCGGTCAGGTAGTTCGGCTTCATCTCTTCGGCCATTACCTTGCGCAGATTGCCGAGTTCGACGGCATTGATCTGAGGGCCGCGTCTGGCCTTGACCTCGTCCAACTCTGCCAGAGGATTGGTATCCATCAATGCCAGACCTGCCACACGGTCTGGGGCCTGCCGCAGGATCTCCATCGCCACGATGCCACCCATGGAGAGCCCCGCCATAGCGAAACGTTCAGGCGCATAGGCCAACACATCGGCGGCCAGCGCCTGCATTGTGTCCTGTCCGCCGATTGGTGCGGCCAGGACCGGGTATTTGCCTGACAAGGCGTCAATCTGTGGTGTGAACAACCGCGCATCGCACATCATGCCGGGCAGAAGGATAAGCGGCGTCATTTGACCAGGGCAGCCCCTTCGGCAAGCGCGCCCAGCTTGGCATAGGCGATATCCGGATCGACCGCGCCAAAGCCTGCAAAGGTGCCAAAGCCGCAATCCGATCCGGCAATCACGCGTTTGGCACCGACAATATCGACAAAGCGTAGGGTGCGTTGGGCGACCACCTCGGGGTGTTCCACAAAATTGGTCGTGGTGTCGACCACACCGGGCACCAGAATCTTGTCATCTGGAATCTCATCCTTGCGGTCACGGAACACCGTCCATTCATGCGCATGTCGTGGGTTCGAAGTTTCGAACAGCACATAACGAGACTTGGTGGACATCAGCGTCGAAAATACCTTGTCCATGCCGATATCACAGCAATGCGGGCCCTCGTAGTTGCCCCAGCAAATGTGAACGCGCACTTTGTCAGATGGGACGTTTTGCAACGCGTGATTTAGCGCCTCGACATGCATGTCGGCGATTTTCACGAAATCATCGTCGGACAGATCGGTGAACAGCATGTGGCGCGACAAGGCAAGATCCGGGCAATCCAGCTGCAAATCCAGACCCGCACCAACGATGGTTTCATATTCTTCCTTCATCGCATCGGCCAGCGCGGCCAGATAGGCCTCGCGCGTCGGATAGAAATCATTTTGCAGAAAGAGGGAAATCACCCCGGGGCTGGCGGCGTTCATAAAACCGTGCTCGACCCCGTGTTCGGCCATGGCCGCCTTGAGATTGTCGATATCCTTCTGCAGTTCACCCTGTCCTTTCGAGCGCACCTCGCCGACGCACATGGGTCGCGCGTATTGCGGCGTTCCACCGTCATCCGCCAAACGTTGCAGAAAGCCCGGGAACATCTTGAGATCCGCCGGCGCATTGCGGGGACTGTCCCCATCAAAGCCGATATAGCGATCCTTCACATAAGTGGCATAGGAGATTTTCGAGGTCTCACCGTCCGAGACGATATCAACCCCGGCCTCAATCTGTTTTCGCACTGTCTCAGACACGGCAGCGGTTATGCAGGCATCGAACGCGGCCTGATCGAACGGTTCCTCCCGCTCGCGCGCGAAGATGAAGTCCACGACCTCCTGACTGCGCGGCAGGCTTCCCACATGGGTGGTTAAAATGCGGGTCATGTATTCATCTCCCTTCAAATCTTGTTCCTGCGCCGGGCCGGAAACCTGGTGCAGGATGCGCTGAGCATGCCCCGATTGAAATCGGGACACGCAATTATGGCCTCATGCACCTGTCCAGGTCGCTCCAGCCGGATCGTCGGTGGCAGTGATACGGTACAAACCCGCTTCGCCGGTCATCGAGGGCTCGGCGCTGTAGCTTTCATCGGGCAGAACCAGCGCGGTATCCCCTTTGGACAGAGTGGTTTCGACCTCATTGATCGTGACGCGCCAATGGCCGCTGGCCGGCATCAGAACCACAGGCTTTTCTGCCTTTAACTGATCAGCCACGGCAGAGCCGCGTGTCAGGAATTCCACCTCGAAACCGGGCTTGTCCTTGATCAGACCATTTTCGCCGATCACAATCGCCGGCTTGTCCGCCGACAACGCCATTAGGTCCCAGTAGCGGGCGACATATTTGCCTATCACCCCATCAACGGGAACTTCGGGATACGCTTTCAGCTCCTCCTCGGTCAGCAATGGCATGGGCTGCACGTTGTGCGGCAGTTCTTCGCCCTTTTTGCTGTCATAAAGTACGCCGTTATTGCCCAGCACCAGCCCATGGGCCTGCGCGTCCTGAATAACTTGCGGAGCCCATGTCACACCGCCACCGGCGTCATCCCCGCCCAGCATCGACATGATCATGCCGTAGTCCTGGCCGACATTCTCGAACCCGCGGAAGATGCCGGTTGGGATGTTGAAGATGTCCCCTTCTTCGGCGATGAACTCACCTGCGGTCCCGTAACGGCCCCAGAAGAACCGCCAGCGCCCCTTGGCGACAAAGAACACCTCGGCGGTGGTGTGGCTATGCAGCGAGTTACGGCATTTCGGCGGTTGCCCTGCTGCGCCGATGTTGAACCCGATCTTGTCGGTGATGTGGACGTGCTGATCAGGGCTTTCGCTGACGCCGCCGCCAATGATGGTAAAGTTCTCTTTCTGGTCCGAGCCCGGTGTGTGGGCGTCAATGAACGCGGTTTTACAAGGTTTCAGTTCGCCATAACGGACGATGCGGCTTTCGATGGTACTCATATATTGTCTCCTTTAGATTTGGGTTTGATCGGATCAAACCAAACCTCCCGGCGGGCGATTGTTCAGCCGCCGGGCGCGCAGGCTGGCGCGGTGGGCGTGGAACCGCCGCAACGCCTGCCCGGCATCCAGATTTGAGACAGGGCGCGACATTCTAGAGATCGCCAGTTTTCAGCAGGATCTGTTTCCAGATCGAAGTTTCGTCAAACAGCGTGTATTCCTTGCGCAGACCCCAGGGACCAAACTCGGCCTGGCTGATGCCAAGCACGAAGACCTCGGCCCCGGTCGGCACGCCGAAAACGCCCCAGCCGTCATGCTTGCCGTGCAGCGTCCAGCGGATCGCCGCGCGTGGTGGCATCATCGGATCGTCCCGTCCGATCTGATGGTGGATCTTGAACTCGGCATTCGGGAAAGAGGCGCGCAAACCCATCCAGAACCGATCAACCGGCCTCCAGCTATGTCCTGTGGTGCCGCCGGGATATTCCGACAGGACGGCGCGGTCATATTCTGCCTCGATCACGCCCATATCGGCATTCATGATCCGAGACAGAATGTCGGCATATTTTTGGCCCCATTCGTTGTCGTTGCCATGGCCTTTATAAGGACCAGACTGATCGTTTGCGGGCGTGTAGGGCTGAATACAGGCGTCAGGTCCGCCCTCGCGGGCGATCAAGTCGCTGGCGTATTCCTTGGGATCCCAGCCCAACTGTTGGACAATCGCGCTTTGGTCGCGGATCAGCCATTCGTCGTTGATCTGGTTATTGATTGCGTGGCAGTCGGCGAGGATGCGATAGACCAGCTTTTTGCCGGTTGCCTTGCCATAAACGCCATCGCCCAAATGCGTTGCCGTGGACAGCAGGCGGTGCGACGACAGCATGCCCTCTTCCGGTGTGCCCGACCAGATCACATCCTCGCCAAGCAATGTTCGATCCGGAAACTCGGCCAAAGTCGCCATCGTGGCGGCGATAACCCCCTGATTGCCGACCACAACCGAACCAGGCGAGCGCACCACGATATCCGGCGCATAATAGTGGTGCAGGGTGGCGATACCGCGATCCTCCCAAATCTCTTTGGTGATCCCGATGATAAAGTCGGGGAAATCTTTGAATTTGGGATCAAATCCCTTCATGTCTTCCATCCTTCAGGTATACGGGCCGAGCCGCGAACAATTAGCGGTCCGTCAATTTCAACCCTGCGCGGGCCTGCATCGGAGTCCTCAATCTTGCTGAGCAAAATATCCACCGTTTCCGCGACCATACGGTTGGCGGGCTGTCGAATTGTGGTCAGGTTGTAGGCTGGCCATGAGGCGACGGTCACATCGTCATACCCGATGACCGAAACATCGTCCGGAACAGACAACCCCAACTCGAACCGCAGAGTATCCATCACGGAAATGGCCATGTGATCATTGGCGACAAAAACGGCATCGGGCGGGTCGGAATCGAACATCTTTAGCGTGGCTTGCCGGGCTTCTTCAGCCACAAAATTTCCGACGCCGCGAGCGTGCAGGTTAACACCGGCCTCCTGCAAGGCCGCAACGAAGCCAGTTTCGCGGTCACGCTGGGTAGAGGCGCCTTCCCATCCAGCAATATATCCGATCTTCCTGTGCCCTCCGGCCAGCAGGAATTCAGCGGCCTTTCGTCCTCCGGCGACGTTGTCGGATGTGACCGACGACATTGCAGTGTCGTCTTGTGCCCGGTTGAACAGCACCATCGGAACACCTGCGGTTCGGCAGCGGTCGGACAGATCCGACGACAAAGCCACCGAAGCAGCGATGATTCCGTCGACCTGAAAATCGAGTATTTCCTCGACCACACTGTCGATGTTGCCAGCCTGATGTGAGGCCATGAATATCAGCACGTGGTATCCACGCTCCTGCAAAGCGTTCGTCAGCTTTTCCAGCGCTTCGGGGTAGAACTGGTTGTTCAGGTAAGCCACGACCAGGCCGATGATCCGGCTTTTCCCGGACACTACGGCACGGGCCAGAACGTTCGGGCGGTAGCCCAGTTCTTCGGCGGCCTTGCGCACCTTTTCTATAGTTTTCTTGGACGCCGATGCACCAGGCGTGAAAACGCGACTGACCGCAGATTGGCTGACCCCTGCGAGGCGGGCAACTTCCATGGATGTAACCTTGTTTGTCGCCATCAGTCCGCCGTCCAACCTCCGTCCACCATCAATGCCGTACCGGTCACCAATGCCGACGCATCCGAGGCCAGGTAAACGACGGCCCCCATGATGTCTTCAATCTCTCCCGGGCGACCAAGTTTGATCTTGTCCAGGATCCAGGCCCGTTTGTCCGGGTCGTCGAAGGTCGATTTTGTCAGATCCGTCAGGATGAAGGTGGGGCAGATCGTGTTGACCCGGATCTTAGAAGGACCGAATTCCAGCGCCATCGCCTTTGAGAAACCTTCAACCGCGAATTTCGATGCGCAGTACACGGCGCGTTCGCGACCGCCGACATGGCCCATCTGACTGGAGATATTCATCAGCGAACCGGGGCGACCGGCGTCGAGCAGGCCCTTGGCAACGGCCTGGGTCAGGAAATAGGCCCCTTTGACATTAACGCCCATAACGGCGTCAAAATCATCCGGTTGCGTATCCACGGCCTTGCTATGGCGGGCAAGCCCGGCGGAGTTCAGCAGAATATCGAATGGCCCGTTCTGTGCCACGGCTTCAGTTGTTGCCGCCACGTCCGAGACATCCAGTTCCAGAACCTCTGCCAACCAACTCCGCGCCGACATATCCTGTGCGATGTCTTGCAGCGCACCAGTACGTCGCGCCGCCAGTGTGACCTCAGCACCATGTTCCGCCAGCGCCACGGCGCAGGCCATACCGATGCCGGACGAGGCTCCGGCAACCAGCGCGCGCTTGCCGCTCAGGTCGAAACTCGGTGTGCTGGGGAATTGGGGCATATCAGACCTCGCCGACCGGGAACGGAATTGTGCCCGGAACACGTGCCTTGTTGAACTCGCGCAGGCGGGCAAAGACATCTACGCCCAGTTGCCGGTAGGCGTCCAGCAGATCGACCATGACCCAGTTCTCGCGGATCAGCCCGCCTTCCAATCGCCAGAAATCAAGACTGCGCATGGTGATCCGCTTGCCCGAGGGTGCAATGCCCATCCAGCCATCATGAGTGACGGTCTGGATCATATCGGGCCAACCGGTCACAGCGGCATAGTCGCCATCGCCAAAGAAGTGATAGTTGATCTCGTCCACGTATTTTCCGCGGTCGGGCATACCGTTCAAAAAGGGTATCTGGTGCCAGTTGCGGAAGCCCGCGATGCCGCGCCCGGTTCCAATCCCCGCAGGGCCGTACCAGTTCATGCGCGGATGCCAGAATTTCTCCATCTCCATCACTTCGGGCCCACCCTGACTGGGGTGTTTCTTCAGATGGTTCAGCATATCGACGATATGGGTACACGAGGCCATTGAATTCGCCTCATCCCAAGGCCCGGGCACGATGCCGTCCAGCGTCGCCGGGCCGGGAATGCAAAATTCCAGCCCTAGCGACGGGGCCATCGGCCATGCCCCGGCCTGCATCATCACTTCGGGAATGTCCCAAAGCGTCTGGATCTCGACAATTTTGTCATTTTCGAAGCGGTAGAATTCGTGGAACCGCATATGGGTCAGATGCCCGGTCGGCGGGATGTCCAGCCAGGGGGTCACGAAGGTCCCAACGTAATGGCCGCCACAGCCGATCCAGTCATTGCCATGTTCCGTAACCCCGCCCATCACGATCCAATCCCGGCGTTCCAAATCAGGCATGGATTTTAAAAGCGGTGCGTAGCAGGTGTCGTAGAGTTCCTGGGGCCCGGTCAGGTCGCCGAATGGATGCGGCATATGGATGACGGCATCGGGCGCAATCACCGCGTCCAGCGCGGCCCGGACGCCGGTTTCGTCAAAGTTGTACATGGCCTCGCGCAAGGGCGCGATCAGGGCCTTGTGGGTGGAATGTGTGTCCATTGCGAAATCTCGCATTTTGTTAACTGCTTCTTTCTCAAAATCCGTGACGCCCGGGCGGTCCCGGGCGCAAGCTCTGTGGCGGTCACGAGGATGCCTCGGCAGTCTCGCGATAAGCCGCACCCTCGCCGTACGGCACGTTGATGCCCCCATAACGCCGGACGCGGATGTTGCATTGCTCGGCATGGCCGACAAAACCTTCCAGCATGCACAGGCGCGAGCCGTATTCGCCGATCATCGTCGCAGCCTCATCAGTGACGACTTTCTGATAGCTGTGCGTTTTCAGGAACTTGCCGACCCAGAGGCCGCCGGTATAACGCCCTGCCTTTTTGGTCGGCAGGGTGTGGTTGGTACCGATCACCTTATCTCCGTTGGCCACGTTGGTGCGCGGGCCAAGGAACAACGCGCCGTAGCAGGTCATGTTTTTCAGAAACCAATCGTCGCGATCTGTCATGACCTGAACATGCTCGGAGGCGATGTCATCGGCGACTTGCAGCATTTCGTCATAGCTGTCGCAAACGATGACCTCGCCATATTCCGCCCAGCTGACCTTGGCGGTGCCTGCAGTGGGCAGGATGCCGAGGATACGGTCAATCTCGGCAAGGGTTTCTTCGGCCAGTTTGCGCGAGTTGGTAACCAGGACACAGGGGCTGTTATAGCCATGTTCGGCCTGCCCCAGCAGATCGGTCGCACACAGCTCGGCATCGGCTGCGGTTTCATCAGCGATGACCATGGTTTCGGTCGGACCAGCGAAGAGGTCAATGCCGACGCGGCCAAACAACTGGCGCTTGGCTTCGGCCACAAAGGCGTTGCCGGGGCCAACCAGCATATGAACCGGGTCGATGGTCTCGGTCCCGATTGCCATAGCGCCGATGGCCTGAATGCCGCCCATGACATAGATCTCATGCGCGCCGCCCAGATGCATCGCCGCGATCACTGCCGCATTCGGCTTGCCCTGAAACGGCGGGGTGCAGGCGATGATACGCGGCACACCCGCAACCTTGGCCGTCGCCACCGACATATGCGCCGAAGCCACCATCGGGAATTTACCGCCCGGCACATAGCAGCCAACAGATTGCACCGGGATGTTCTTGTGACCCAAAATCACACCGGGCATCGTTTCAACTTCGATATCCAGCATCGAGTCTCGCTGCGCCTGCGCGAAGTTCATCACCTGTTTTTGGGCGAATTTGATATCGGCCAACTCGCGTTCGGTCAGCGATGCGATCAGGTCGTCGATCTGCTGTTGGCTCAGGCGGAAACTCTCAGGCGAATAGTTGTCGAATTTCTCGGACAATTCGCGCACTGCCGCGTCACCGCGGGTTTCGATATCCTTCAGCGTCGCCTCGACAACGGCGCGTGTTTTAGCGTCGTCTTCGGCCCGGTCGGCGTCAGATTTGCCGCGTTTCAGATATTCAATTGCCATTGTCCTAATCCTCAATTGTCGGGCCGGGGCGGAGTTTTCTCTCCCCGGTCGAATGTTTCCCAGCCTTCGCCGTTGAACAGATCAACGCCAAGCTGCGCGGCGACATGGGCGAAGTCGACGTTCACCCAATTGTCGACGATCTTGCCGTCGACGACTTTCCAGAAATCCATATAGCGGATCTCGACCCGCTTTCCGGTCGGGGCGATGCCCAGGAATTCACCGGAATGGGTTGCCTCTTGCCGGCCAAAAGCCGCAGCCCATTCGCCCATGTAGAGGCGCGCTTCGTCGATGCAGGTCTTATCCGAAAAGGCGGCCTGAAACGGGCGTTGCCAGTTTTCCTGAAACTCTTTCAACCCGGTCTTGGTACCGCAGCCCTGATTGCCCAGCCAGCGGAACCCTTCCGAGAAAAACTCACCAATATCGTCGATACGGTGGTCGTTCAGACCGTCGACCATCGCTTCGATTACCGCGCAGGTCTCATCGGTTTTGCTCATGTCCGTGTCACGAGTCAGCACGGCCTGTTCTGGGCGGGAGCCCTTCATATCTCTCTTCCTTTTATGGCTACCAAGGGACTTTCTGTGTGGACTGGGAGGGTCAATCGGCCGTCAGAAAATCCCTTGGCATCCGGTTGAGCGCCGGATGGCGCGCAACGGCGTTATGTCTGGCTGATGCGCTCATCAGCCCTTGACCGCCCCTGCTGTCAGACCGCTGACGATCTGGCGCTGGAAGAACAGGATCAGGACAAACAGTGGTGCAGTGGCCGAAACCACGGCCGCGACCGCGTACATGACCTTGCCTTCGACCTGGGTTGTTCCCATGAAGCTGTTGATGGCGGGAATGATGGTCTCATTCTCTTCACTCAAGAGCATCACTGCCACGGTAAAGTCGTTATAAGCCAGCAGGAAGCTGAACAGGCCGGTGGTGATCACGCCGGGCCACATGACCGGTACGATTACATGCCGGAAGGCCTGGAACCGGGTGCAGCCATCAACCATGGCGCTTTCGTCCATGTCCTTGGGGATGTTCTTGAAGAACGAGTGCAGCATCCACAGGGTAAAGGGCTGATTGATCGCCACAAGCACGATGATGGTGGTCGGCAGGATGCCCCAGACATTCCACTCGAAGAACCACAGCAAGTAACCCGAGACCAATGTCATATGCGGCATCGCGCGGAACACAAGTGCAGCCATCAGGATCCAGAACGCATAGCGGAAACCGGACCGCGCCAACGCATACCCCCCGAGCGTTCCGAAGGTCAGCGAGATGAGCACAGTGAAGAAAACCACGATGCCGGTGTTCTTGAAGTTGAACCAGAAATCTTCCAGAACCCATGCCCCGTGATAGCCGGCACCGGTAAAGGCACTGCCGGTTTGCTCGATCGTGTTGGCTCCGGTCAGGGCATTCATCCAGTCGGCCTTGGACAAGAAGTCGGCCTGTACCTTGAAGCTACCCCAGAAGGTCCAGAAGAACGGGAAGGCGGCGATAATCAGCCAGAAAGC
This sequence comes from Ruegeria sp. ABV4_181, assembly GCF_056158465.1. Taxonomy (NCBI): domain Bacteria; kingdom Pseudomonadati; phylum Pseudomonadota; class Alphaproteobacteria; order Rhodobacterales; family Roseobacteraceae; genus Ruegeria; species Ruegeria sp. ABV4_181. The sequence goes on along the minus strand of NZ_JBSWTI010000006.1, from coordinate 320,345 downwards.
CACGAACCCGTAAGAGAACAGTTTTAGCGGGGTCATGCGGGATTGTGCTTTGGTCGCCATGTCGTGTCCTCAGTGAGATTTACGGGTGAAGTCACGCCAGGTGCGAACAAGCACCGGTGACATCAGGATGACCGCAAGAATGATGGTAATCAGCGATGTTGCGCCTGCTGACGCGTAGAGCGGATTGCCGCTTTCGCGCAGGTCGTTGTAGATGATCCAGCTGAGCGACTGTGCATGGGCTTCGGCCTTGAAGCTGACGATCGGCTCAAAAACCCGGAAGTTATCCATGATCAGCATGAGCGTCACAAACGAAACCAGCGGCATCAGGTGTGGCACGATCACGTGGATCAGGCGCTGCCACTTCGTCGCGCCATCGATCTGCGCCGCTTCCATGGTGTCATCGGGGACGGTTTGCAGACCCGCGTAGAAGGTGATGAAACTGAACGGCAATGTGTGCCACACGCCGTAGACCATCAGCATGGTCCATGTCAGCGCCGTCGAAGCCTTCAGGCTAAGTGACGGGTCGTTGAATATGCGCTGAATTGTGGCGCCAATTACGCCGTCGCCATCGACCATCCAGAACAGGATCAAGGAGCCAACAAGCGGCGTAACGAGAAACGGCAGAAGCGAGATGAAGATCGCAACCCCTTTAAGCGCGCGGGGCAGGTTGTTGACACCTACGGCAATTGCCAGCCCCAGGGCCAGGACCAACGGCGTGACAATGAAAGTATAGGCCAAAGTGAATGTCAGGGCGCTGTAGAATGGCAGGTTATACACCTGAGCCCAAAAATCGCCCAAGCTGTCAGAATTCGCCCATGCCTCTCCGATCTCGGCAAATGCCAGGTGCGAACGGTTGATATACGTGCCCAGACCATTGAACTGACCCAAAGGCTGCTCTTCACGCAGCTTGTTTGTTGCCTCGATGTCGACCGTTGTGGTCGGGTTACATCCAAACGGGCCGCAGCTTTCGGAGACCAGCAGAACCTGCTCGTGCTCGACAAAGAGCGATTGGACAAAAACCGAGACGATCGGCAGAGCAATGAACAGGACCATTGCGGAAAGCGTTGGCAGAATGAACCAGAAAAAGGTGCGGTGCTTCATAGCGTACGTCCCAGTTTTTTAGTCCGGAAAAGATGAGGGGGCTGAATGCACCCCCTCAAGTCGGGGAGTATTACTTAAGGAAGCCGGCTTCTTTGGCTGAGGTCCTGTAAGCGGCTTCGACATCCGCCAACGCCTGTTCAGCACTTTCGTCACCCTTCAGGAAATCTGCGAGTTCCGCGCCGAGTGCGGCATGCAGCAGGCCAATTTGCGGGATCATCGGATAAGGTTTCGCACCACCTTGTACGGTTTCGGCAACACCTGCCGCAGCCGGTCCCGGCTTGAACCCTTCAAGCAGCCAGACGGCATCGTCGTTGTTCGCAGCTACCATTTCCGGTGTCAGCGCGCTGATCAACGCAGCAAAGGTTGCTTCGGCCTCTTCGTCCGACACGTTGGATGCGATGGTAATACCGTCCCACCACAGCGTGGCTGAAGGGATCGATCCACCGCCAACGGTCGGTGCAGCAGACAGAACCGTGTTCGAGGTCACTTCTTCGGTGGACCCTTCATCATCCAGAATTGGCGCGCCACGCGAACCCCACATGACCGCAAGAGCCGCCTGACCGGATTCCCACAGGCCCTGCGTTTCGTTCGACGCGTGGGTCAGGTGGTCTGGATGGGCGTATTCCGCCAGCGCCTTCATGACTTCCAGCGCGGCCACGCCGCTTTCGTTGTTGATCGACGGCTCGGCCGAACCGGGAACAAAGAACTCACCGCCATGACCGAGATAGATCATGTTGAACACCTCGGCCAGGTTCCATCCGGTCTGAAGGTTCATTGCGATCGGATGTTCCATGATACCTGCAGCCCGGATTTTCTCAGCCGCTTCCAGAACCTCTTCATAGGTTGCCGGAATGCCCTCAAAACCAGCCTGTTCCAGAATATCCTTGCGCGAGAACAGGTGCTGCGAGTTGGCCATGAAGGCCACGGCCATGACGTTGCCATCAATGGTGATCAGCAGGTTCGGCGGAATGCTGTCCTTGTATTTTTCAACCAGATCATTCAGCGGCCGCACCAGACCGTCGTTCATCAGTTGGGTCAACGTCGAGTTGGCCAGGATCACCGATGTATATTCCGAAGGGTTCGGTGTCAGAGCCGCGTTCATGATCGAGCGCGCTTCGGTGGTGTGGTTGGTGTTGAATTCAGCCGCGGACCCCGCACAATTCGCTTCGGCGGCTCCTGCCACTGCGTGGATTGCCGGGAAGTCGCTGGCGAGGATTCGAATGGACTGACCTTCCGGCCCACAATCGGCGGCGTAAGCTGCCGAACCCATCAGCCCTACAAAGGCGGTTGCTGTTGCGATTTTTCTCAGGAACATTTCTGTCTCCCTGTCTTTTTGAGAATTTGAGCGCGTGGCCCGTGCGCGCATGAAGTTTTTTCGCCGGGGTTTGCCCCGATCATTGAGCAGGGCCGTGTTCAGAGCCGGGCGCCGGTCCTGCCATCAAACAGATGGCAGATTTCAGCTGGAACCGAGATCGACACCATGTCGTCGATCTCTGCCCGGAAATTCTTGTCCGCTTTCACCGAGACCAGGGCACCGCCGACGCGAACCGAAATCATTGTGGCGTCGCCCAGCAATTCTTGCGTGTAGATAGGGGCGTTGATCTGCCCCTGTCCTTCCGCCGCAAGGCTGGCATCTTCGGCCCGGAAGCCCAAGGTCATCGGGCCGTCCGGAGCTTTCAGCCCGGAGATTTCAACGTTTTTGGCGGTGAAGGTGCCACCCCGGGCTTCACCTTCCATAAGGTTCATTGCCGGGTTGCCGATAAAGCTGGCCACAAAGGTGTTGGCCGGGGTGTCGTAAATGTCAGTCGGGCTGCCAACCTGCTGCACAACGCCCTGTTTCATGACAACTACGCGATCGGCCAGCGTCATCGCCTCGATCTGGTCATGGGTGACGTAGATCGTGGTCACCGCGAGTTCGTGGCTGAGGTTTTTGATCTGTGCCCGGGTGGAAACGCGCAGCTTGGCATCAAGGTTGGACAGCGGCTCGTCCATCAGGAAAACGTTCGGCTCGCGCACGATGGCACGGGCAAGCGCGACGCGCTGACGCTGACCGCCCGACAACTCTGCAGGTTTGCGGTGCAGGAAGTCATCCAGCTCGACCATGGCGGATGCGCGACGTACTTTTTCGTCATGCGTGGACGGATCGATGCCGCGAACCTTCAACGGGAACCGAATGTTCTCATAGACGTTCATGTTGGGGTACAAAGCGTAAGACTGGAACACCATCGCGACGTCACGATCCTTGGGCTCCATGTCATTTACTCGGGCGCCATCGATCAGAATGTCACCCTCGCTGGCGTCCTCCAGACCGGCGATCATGCGCATGGTCGTTGTTTTGCCACAGCCTGACGGACCAAGAAGAACCAGAAACTCTTTGTCGGAAATTGTCAGATCGAAATTGTCGACCCCGACAAATGAACCCCAGCGCTTTCCAACGTTGCGAAGTTGTATCTCGGCCATTGAGTCCCTCCCTGCGGGTCACCGTGCATACGTTTGCAAAAAGCATAGACAACAAGGGAAACATCTGGCAAGCTTTTTTTGCATGCGCATGCAAGAGCAAACCCGGCCGCTCTACAAAGTCGTCAATGCAGCAGGTAAGGCACTGAAAGAAAAAGCTAATGTCCTATCAGACCGAAAAAGAAGTCGTTCTTGAGTACTACAAGGCACTAGGCAACGCTGAACAATCGGATGTCGCCGACGCCGTGTCTGAGTTCTGCGCGGAAGACTACCTGTGGCGCGGGTTTCATCCATTTGATGAGAAGCAAGGCATTGAAGATGTGGCGAAGACATTCTGGCACCCTTTGATGTACAGCCTAAAGCATCTGCAACGGCGGATGGACGTTTTCATGGCCGGCAAAAACGAGTTGGACGGGTTCACCTCGGTCTGGGTTGTGTCGATGGGACACCTGATGGGCCTGTTCGACAATGCATGGCTGGGTATCGCCCCAACAGGCAAGATGGCGTTTCTGCGCTATTGCGAATTCAACAAGGTCGAGAATGGCAAAGTCACCGAGACGGCGATGTATTTCGACATCCCGCATTTCATGATGCAGGCCGGACTGCAGCCCTTCCCCCCCAGACTGCGGCCCATCTGGTTCAACCCGGACCGATGACGCATGACGGATTGATGTTCGGCCCGCAACCCGCCGAAGAAGGCGAGAAAACCCTCAGCACGATTAATGCCATGATATCCGATATCGGCCAGTGGAACAGCGGCCTGAGCCTTGAGGACGAATTGCGCCGGACGTGGTGCGAAGACATGATCTGGTGGGGACCGGCAGGGATTGGTGCAACCTATACGATCGAGCGCTATGTAAAGCAGCACTCAGGCCCGTTCCGCGCTTCCTTTGCAGACCGTTCAAAGACCAAGCACATTTGCCGCATGGCGGAGGGTCACTATGGCGGCTTTTTTGGCTGGCCGAATTTCACGGCGCGGCCCACCGGTGGGTTCATGGGCATGCCCGCCACCGACAAGGCCGGTGAATTCCGTGTGATCGACATTTATCGACGCGAGGGTGACAAGCTGGCCGAAAACTGGATTTTCATCGACCTGCTGCATTTCTGGAAACAACAGGGTGTCGATATTCTGGGGCGCATGGCGAAGGTGCCGCGGACATGACCGGCTGGATCGACGCGCATCACCACCTTTGGGACCTTGAGGCAGTGCACTATCCGTGGCTGATGGCACGTGGAGTGGAAAGGTTCTTTGGCGACCCGACGCCAATTCAGCGGAATTACCTGCACAACGAATTCCGGTCCGAAGCCGCGCCTTGCGGAGTCCACGCCTCAGTCCACATTCAGGTGGGGGCCGAAAACGGTCTGGACGAAGCCAGATGGGTTCAATCCGTCGCCGATGCCAACCCGGACTGGCCGATGGCGCAGGTTGCGTTCTGTGATCTGACCTCGGTCGACCTGTCCGCTCAGCTTGACGCGTTTCAGGCCCTTCCAACGGTGCGCGGCGTGCGCCAGATCGTCGGCCGCGCACCGGGAGAGGATGCGAAGACCGGCACCAATTCTCTACTGGAGGATCCGCGATTTTTGGGCGGGTTGCAGGAAGCTGGTCGGCGCGGTCTCAGCTTTGATCTGCAACTCGTTCCGGGCTTAATGGAGAAGACAGGTGCGGTACTGGCGCAGGCTCCGGATACAAAGGTTGCGCTATGTCACGCGGGGTCGCCGCACGATCGAAGCCCTGAAGGATTGAAAGACTGGGCCAAACACTTACGGTACCTGTCCGATCTTCCTCAGGTTACTTGCAAACTTTCTGGCCTGGGCATGTTCGATCACAACTGGACCACGGAGAGCATACGCCCAATTGTGGATGAGTGCCTTGCACAGTTCGGAGCGGATCGGGTCATGTTCGGCTCAAACTTCCCGGTCGACAAGCTCTACCGCGATTACAAATCTCTGACAAAGTCTTACCGTGATCTGGTTCCCGTTGAGGCACAACCGGCGGTGTTCAGAGAAACCGCTGCGCGTTTCTATGATCTTGAGGTGCCGTCGGATTAAAGTTCACTTCTCAAACCACAGTAAAGCCTGAGTGGATCGACTACAACGGCCACATGCAAGAGGCCCATTACCGGCTGGTGTTCAGTTTCCGGCGCACCGTGGGCAGCAATAGTTTGCGTCCAAGTGCGTCTGGTGCGTTATTCTCAAGACGCCGCGCGGCGCGCGGCAATCACTGGCGATGCTGTGGTCGGCGGTCTCGATTGCTTCACGAATGGCCAGCCCGTGTTCATGGAGGTGCTTGCCTTCCTCAGTCAGGTCCACTGCGAGCATGTTTCGGTTCAAGAGCCGAGCGCCATAACCGTCCTCAGTTGCGCGATGGCTTTTCCAGCCGTAGATCGACACAGCCCGTACAACTTGCCGGCGGTTACGAAACACCCGGTCTCAACGACCGGGAGAAACAGGAGGATGTCATTTACCTTCGATCTGATTATGACTCTTGTGGCATGAAATTCGTATCTGAAACGAACTCCCTTCGTCACTTACTGCGCCTAAGTCATTCGCCAAGACAGTCCGCAATAGGAGAAAGACTTGTCCACAAAATTTGGCCGTACGAACCCTCCGGTGCTGCCAGATGCAAGCAAGGTTGGGTAACCCCAAATCTCCAGCGCGCATCCCGGTGCCCTGGGGTCAGGACCCATTGATTTCCGCTTGGCTGCGTGATTCACGGTTCGAAAATCGAGCGGTGACCATGTCTGATCTTTCCTGGCTGACGGATGCGCAGATGGCGCGTCTTGAGCCTTTCTTCCGCAAGACCCACGGCAACCCACGCGTTGATGATCGACGTGTGTTGAGCGGCATTATCTTCATTAATCGCAATGGGTTGAGATGGCGCATGCCCTTCGGCGTATGGCCCACACAAGACGCTCTATAACCGTTGGAAGCGGTGGAGCGACAAAGGCATCTTCGCCCGGATGATGGCCGGTCTGGCTGCCGAACACGGTGAAGAGAAGACCGTGATGATCGATGCCACCTACCTGAAGGCCCACCGTACCGCGACCAGTTTGGGCGTCAAAAAAGGGGGCGTGGACGCCTGATCGGTCGCACCAAGGGCGGCATGAACACCAAGTTGCATGCCATCTGCGACAGCCGGGGACGTCCGCTCAACCTGTTCATCACCGCCGGTCAGGTCAGCGATTACATTGGTGGGCGGGCACTGCTGAGCGGCGTGCCGGATGTCGATTCGCTGCTCGGGGATCGTGGCTATGACGCCGCTTGGTTCCGGGAAGCGTTGAAAGACAAAGGGATACGCGCCTGCATCCCTGGCCGGAAGCAGCGGAAGAAACCGTTTAGGTACGACAAGCGTCGTTACAAACGGCGCAACCGGATCGAGATCATGTTCGGCAGGTTGAAGGATTGGCGGCGTGTGGCAACCCACTACGACAGGTGCCCGAAGGTCTTCCTGTCAGCAATCGCCCTCGCAGCACTCGTTATCTATTGGCCATGAGTCCCGACCCTAGTCAATATCTTGCTTTGTCATTTCAAGTTCTTGAGTGTAAGCGAGTTTACAAAGGCAGTATTTTGCTGGGCACGTTGAATTGACACGCCCCGCTCGTCGCACCAGTGAGCGCAAAAGGATTGGTCAGATTGGGTTGGATTTCGCGTGGTATGAGAAATGAAGGCCCTCCCTGAGCAAAACAATTGATCGAGAGTTGAAGTTAATTTGTCCGAGGCAGCATTGCCCTCACACCTGACTTTCCGGCCAATACATTCGCATTTATACCCTACCAAATATCTTGAATGTCTGCTGCGAGCCCAATATGCCAGATGCTGCAATGCAAACAGACAACGGCTTTGTCGCAAAGCTATATCCGGCAAGCCTTGCGATAGACTTCGTTCGCCAAAAAACCGCCATACTTTTTGGCCATGCATGCGCAACCTGACTCTGAGAGAACCCATCCTTTGAAGATTTTTAACCGCTTCTTTCCAAAAGCAGCCGAATAAGAGCATCGACCCTGACGCCAAAGAACTCTTAGTTCGCGTTCTCGAAAATGAGTTTGTGATCGTGGAGATGCAAAACGCCGCGAGGACCGAGGCCGGTCCATCTGCAATCCTGACTCCGGCAGAGCCACGGCCGGTCGAAGATGCAGTGGGATGGTTTGGCGGAACGGCAAAGTTGCCAAAAGAACTCGCATGGCCAGAAATCGAGGGGACACCCCTTTGTTTCCTTGCGCAAATCGACCTGGCACAGCTACCGCGAAAAATCTGGTCAGGTGTCGGCCCACGACGTGGATGTTTTGTTTTTTTCCACCCTATGCACGCCCAGCAGAATGTTGCCCAAACCGGCTATTGGAGAGATCGCAGCGAATTCACGCTTTGCTGACAAAGCTGAACTTCACCTTCCGGAGCCGAACGTCTGCAATCTAGAATTTTTGACGACTTCCTGCGCGTGGTTTCGATTGTCAGATAACCGTAGCGAAAGTAGCAGCAAACCCTGTTCCGTAAGACAAATGGCAGAACGGGCTGCCCCGTCAATTTAAAACAAAAGTTTGAAACACAACCACCACACGGACAACTAACATGACAACACCGTTTCATAGCTGGCTGAGCTCCCGACTGTCGGACAAGATCCGAGCTTATTTTAATACCATTTGTGGAACGTGGTCGTGAGAAAAGTGCCAGAATTGCTTCTTTCTCATCCCTTCCAATACGCACTCGGCTACAGTTTCAGGGTCCATACCGTTATCCATAACCTGGGCCACTTCTTTTTGAAATGCGTCTGTTTTCCCCGATATTGGTACGTCTCTTTGAGCCGCGACAGGACATTCCCCATCGACAAGATGTGTGGCGCGCCGAGGCAAAGAACAGAGGAAGTAACACCGGAACCAGAAGCCCCTAAGTCTCGTTCAGGTGTTGTCACGTAAACACCCAGTCTACAAAGATGTGCTGGTGCTCAGATTTCAAGCAGCTCATGTGGCAGCATTCCACTCGTCAAAAGTCTCGAGACGGTGATATCGAATTGTTAAGGCTGAGCGGCGACGCCGAAGCGATTGCGGATGGTTGAGTAGGTCGCCACGAACCATTGCAACCCTCCTGGAGAGCGATGGCCTTGCGTCGTCCTTTCCCGCTTTCGGAATGGGAGATGACTATTATCAGCTCGATTGTTGAGGCCCTTGTGCGACCAATGATCCAACCGTAGCGCGACCTCATACTTGGCGGCACCGTATGAGCGCAATTTGTCCGCGATGATCCGCTTTGGAATGAAACCAAGGGGCTTTTTCAGGCGGCGCAACAGCTGTTTTGCCGCCCGTTTGTCCCGTTTCAATTGGAGGACTTCGTCCAGCACCATGCAATGCCGGTCGATCGCGCGCAAACGCCAGTACTTGCGACCTGAAATTCTAAAGGCAACTTCATTTAGATGCCAGACATCACCTGGACGTTTCTGTCTCTGCCGCAGGTTTCGAGCTACCGCCGGTCCGAATTTGATGACCCAACGCCGGACAGTTTCGTAAGACACGTCGATCCCACGCTGCAGAAGCACCTCTGCAACTTCACGCTGACTCAGTTTTAAGCGAAGGTACAGCCTCACCGCGTGCGCGATGATCTGAGGAAGAAGCCGCTGGCGCTTGTAGCTGATTGACGATGACTTCATCGATGTCACCTATGTCCAATTAAGGGCGTGTGCGACCGAGTGACAGTTAATGTAACAACACCCAAAATTCCAAGACAGATGCGAAAAAGCGAAGGCTATACCTGTCCATTCCAAGAATTTGTGACACAATCCTCAGATGAGCGATACCTGGCCCAGTTCATAATGAGCCGTTTGACGGAATCAGGGCCGGATGGTACCATTTCACCATATTTTTTAGTCCTAATTCTTTTACGCGCAGACTTGATCTGCGCGCGTTCAAGTTGATGAGTGACAGCAATTTTCGAAGGCTGGCCCCAACAAATCGAAGTGACCTCAAACATCTGGCAGGTCTCGTGATACTGATACTTTAGTGTCGGCCAAACGGAAACCGGACAGTGTCGCTCGTTATTCAGGACCTCAGTTTCAGAGGAGCATCTGGTAATGGCGAATTCCAAATCGACGAAACCAAAGACACGAAAACCAGGTAAAAAGGGCTCGGGCGGTTCCGGTGGTGGGAACGGCCGGGGATATGGCGGCGGCGGTGGTGATGATGAACCAATCGGCGAAGTGCCTGAAAACCTCGATGTTCACGAAGCCTTTTTGAAGCATCGGCTCGAAGGGGGTGAAACGCCCTCCTCACAGGCCTATGCCCGTGCTGCCCAACAATTCAAAAAACTTCCAGGTGCCATCCGTGGCAAGCCTGCTTTCATCCCTCCCGCCCCTCCTAAGGACGAAGAGGAAGATAGCGGCGATACCAGCGGCGGAGCGGAGGGCAAGAAATGATACCGGGAACAGTTTGGAAACCCATCGGCCCAAGCCCGATCACGGGCGGGCGCGAAGATAACGGTCTGATCACATCAATAGCGACGCATCCCAGCGATCCGGACATCGTCTATGTCGGTACTGCCGACGGCGGCGTCTGGAAAACCGGTGACGGCGGTGACAACTGGCTGGCCCTTTTTGACGAAGAGCTGTGCCTGGCGATCGGAGAGCCCAATTGCGTGGCCATCGATCCGGGGGACACCGATGTGATCTATGTCGGCACAAGCACGAGAGGTGCGGTCTCGGTTCAGCAGAGGGTTGGCATTTTCAAATCTTCTGACGGTGGGTCGAGCTGGATTCTGCTCGGTTCGGGTTACCCCGAGGGCAACGATGGTAACGCAGATGATTTCGCGAACCGCAATGTCAATTCGATCATCGTTGATCCGGCAAATTCGCAGATCCTCTATGCCGCGACGAACCGTGGTGTCTGGGTCTCGAATGATGGCGGCCAGAACTGGGTTCAGGGTACCGGGACCGCGAATTTTGACGCCCGCTCGCTGGAGCTGGACACCACCTCACCGGCCGGTGCACGCATACTTTATTCGGGCATGAGCCGTCAGGGCGTATTCCAGTCCACCGATGGCGGTGCCAACTGGGCACCGGTCATGACGGCAGCCACCCCGGCGGTAGCGGCCGTTCTGGGTGGCGGTGTGGTAATGGGTCAGGTCCTTGCGCGGCTTGCGCCACCGGCGTCGCCGCCCGCAGCGGGTGGCATCCAGGTGATCTATGCCGTCATTGCGCATAACGTTCGCGGCTCCAACCCCGATCCGATCGGTCTGTTCATGAGCACGGACCAAGGTGCGACATGGACTCAGCAGGCCGCAGCGGGCGCTGCCGCCGCAACGACCTTTGCAGGCTATTGTATGACGCTTGCGGTTGATCCGGCTTCGCCCGGGGATGGTGCCAACGACATCTTGTACTGGGGCACGCAAAACCAGGTTCGCTCGGCTGATTCCGGTGCAAACTTCTCCAATGTTTCGAACGGTCTGCATGCCGATACCCATGCCTGGGGCTTTTTTCAGCCGCCAGCGCCGGCGGCGACCACGATCTATTGCGGCAATGACGGTGGTATATTCCGATCGACGGATGACGGCGCCTCCTGGACAGCTCTGAATTCCGGCGGCTTCCAAACGACGCTGATCTACAACATGGACATCAAACCCGGAGCCACGGGCGACGTGACCGTCGCGGGCTTTCAGGACAATGGGCACAAGCGCACCGACGGCGCGCTTGGGTGGACATCAATCGGTGGGGCCGATGGCTGGGACATCGTCTATGACGGTGTGACCGCAGATCGCATGCTGTTCACGCGCAACGGCGGGAACCCCGCCACTCGGGTGCGCCGATCAACCGATGATGGCGGCAGCAACAACGATGTGACGCCGTGGGCAGCAGGCAGCGCTGAAGACGCCTTTTATTTGGCCAGCCTTGCCGCCGATCCTGGCAATGACGGGATCTTTTACGTCGCAAGCAACGCAAATATCTGGCAGAGCCTAGATGGCGGCGTCACCTGGCGTACGATCTTTCCGATCGCCTCGGGCTTTATTACGCCACGGATCGCTGTGTCGCCGACCAACGGTAACAACGTGGTCGTTTCCGCCGGTGGGCAGGTCTTCGTGTCGACCAACGCCATGGCGGCGACGGTTGGCCTTCCGAATGGCGTCACTTTCGCCAATATCACACGGAACCTGCCGGGTCGAAATGTCACCCGGTCGGCCTTTGATCCCAACGATGAGACGGCGATCTTCAGTGTGCTTGGCGGTTTCGCTACGGTTGGCGCGCCTGGCCACGTTTTTCGCACTACGATTGGCGGCACCCAATGGGCCGATATATCGCCCGATGTAAACGTGCCGTTCGGCGCCATTGCACTGGACGGGGACGAGACACCGTCGACAATCTATGCAGGCTGCGACCTGGGCGTGCTGCGCTCAGTGGATCGGGGCAATACATGGTACGTTCTGGACGACCTGCATTTCCCCAACGCTCCGGTGACCGATATCGTTGTCGGGCGCGGATCAAACGTGTTGCGTGCGGCAACCTATGGGCGTGGCGTCTTCGAATTTGCCGCGCCCGAAGGTCCGGTCATTGCCGTAAACCTTGAGGACAGGTTCGAGTTTGGAACGGTCTGCGAAGGCCCGGTGTCGCTGACATTGCAGGTGTTCAATGTCGGCACCGACGACCTGATCATAAAAAGCGTGCAGCGTATCCTTGGCTCGACCGCGTTCAGTATCGAAGCCTTCCCATCGACGCCCCTGTCGATCGCTCCCGGAGGAGAGGTCGATTTCACGCTGACCTATACGCCTTCGGCGCCAGGCGCAGCGGATCTGGCAACCATCCGGATCGCAAGCAACGACGCGGAGTCGCCAACCGTGGATCTGCTTGCAAGCGGCGAAGGCGGCACCGCTAAAGCCGAGCTGTCGATTGCCGATAGCGGCGATTTTGGTGAGGTATGCGTTGGCAAGTTCCGCGATCAGGGGCTTGTGATCAACAATTCCGGCCTCTGCCCGCTTCTGGTCAGCGGTATTGTGTCTTCTGCGCCGGTATTCTTTGTGCCCAACACTGTGTCCTTCCCCCTGAAGATCGCGCCAGGTGCCAGCATGGTATTGCCGCTGCGCTATCAGCCAACGGCGTTTGGCAGTGACCTGGCGGTGATCACAGTCAGCAGCAACGATCTGGATAGCCCGGCGCAGCTTGAAGTTTGCGGAACTGCGCCGCCTCCGCGGCTGGTCCTGTCCTTCGCCGATGATGGTGATTTCGGAAAAGTTTGTGTTGATCATTTTAGCGACAAGCCGTTGGTGCTGTCCAACAGCGGCAAATGCCCGCTGACGATCACTGCAATCTCGTCGAATTCGGCAGAATTCATCGTGCCACAGGTCCTGACCTTCCCGATCGTCATTGCTTCGGGGGCTGCTTTGCCGGTGACCATTCGGTTCCAGCCGACCTCTTTCGGCGCGAAAGCAGGTACGATCACGGTGGTCAGCGACGACCCGATGAGCCCGGCAAGCATCGATCTCACCGGGATGGCCCCAAGTGGTAGGCTGAAGATCACAGGAACGGGGTGCTTTGGCGGAGTCGAACTGGGTACGCACGCCCTGACCACATTTGCAATCTGCAACACCGGCGATTGCGATCTACATGTGACCAAGGTGGGCTTCAAGCAACCCAGCCGCTGCGAAGAGCTCTCTCACTGTGATAGTTGCGGATGCGATTGTAATTGCGGGTGTGACTGTGGATGCCAGGACGACGGTGATGACAAACACAGCAAGAAAAAGCGGCACTGCGACCAGAAGTGTCTCAACTTCAAGATCGTCAGCAATCCGTTCCCGGCGACGGTTAAGCCCGGCTCTTGTCTGGATCTGATCGTGAAATACACGCCGACCTGCAACAACTCAGCTTGTTGCAAGCTTGTGGTCAAGACCGACGATCCAGACAACAAAAAGGTGTCGATCTTTGTAACCGGTCACTTGAAACGCACATTGCACTCGGCCCTGAAGTGTTGGGCCGGGCAAGAGTTGAGTGACATGATCAAGGCGGGGAAATCCTGTTGACCCATCGCCGACCGATCACACGTTACCAAGGCACAATGCCGGTGAAGCACCAGCGTCCCAGTTATGGGTCGTTGCTTACTCTATCGCCCGGGCTCGCGGTGCTTCTTTCGGCATTTCTGGTTGGGGCAGTTGTCGCCATGTTGATCATGAGCGTGTTTATCCTGGCAATCATAATATTGGTTCTGGGTTTGTGCGCCTTCGGATTTGGCCGGCGTTTGCTTGTTCGCGGTCGCAGTCCGACCCGGCGGTCACTTGACGACACAGGCCGAGGTTAATTTTGTTGCCCGGAAACAAGGTCACGACCGGTGGGTCGGCGCTTGTGGCTCTGTTCCTCGCCGACCTAATAGTGCGGACAAGTTATCAGATCGGCAAAGCGCCAGTGCTGCCTGTCTTTGCACATGGTCTTGGTGCCTCGCCATTGCTGCTCGGCGCCATCATATCGGTATCGACCGCAACCGGGCTGTTTATCAAGCCGCTTTTTGGGTTGCTGTCGGATTATCGCGGGCGGTGGATCTGGCTGCTGACAGGAACCGCTCTGTTCACAGTTATCCCGTGCCTCTATCTGTTTGTCGAACACCCCTCTGATCTGTTTGTTTTGCGGCTTGTGCACGGGCTCGCGACCGCGATCTATGGCCCGGTGACCATGGCCTATGTCGCCGCCTGGCGCAGCGAAAAGGCGGCCGAAGCCTTTGGCTGGTTCGGATTGGCTCGCACCGCGGCCTACATCCTTGGCCCGCTTATCGGTGGTGTCGCGTTAACGTTCGCAGCACCGGAAATGATCTATGCCGCAACCTGTTTTCTTTCAGCATTGGCGTTCATTCCTACTCTGTATCTGAAAAATGCAGATCACGTCGCAAGCCCCGGAAAATGGTCGCTGACCGGCGCGGTGCATTCCATCGCGTCCAGCCGCCCCCTCATTGTCCTGGCTTTGATCGAGGGCACGACATACGTTGCGATCTATGCTGTCAGGGCGTTCATGCCGGTCATGGCTCTTGTGGCCGGTCACCAGCCTATTGCGATAGGCACATTCCTCGCGATTCAGGAGATTGCAAATGCATTGTTACGCCCGCCGATGGGCCGGCTCGCCGATCGGACCCGTCCGGTTTTGCCGCTTCTGCTCGGTCTCGGAGCCCTCGCCGCAGGGTTGTTGGTGCTGTCGGCTATAGGCCCGACGCGTTTCGCAATGCTGACGGCAGCGATTTTCATCGGCGCAGGTCAGGGCGCGTTCGGCCCGGCGACGTTATCGCTTGTCTCCGGCGCAACACCGTCGCAGCACCTCGGCCTGGCCTTCGGCAGCATCGGCGCGATCCGGAACGCGGGCAAGATCGCCGGCCCAATCGTGGCCGGTGCGCTGGTCAGCACCATGTCCTTTCAGGCTTCGTTCGCAAGCATTGCAGCGATCCCTTTGATGATTGCATTGTGGATTCTGTGTTTATCCCGAACCTCTTTGGTGCTCCATGTCAAAGCCGTGCGCTTCGAACGGGTGGAGGCACAACGGGGGAGGCGTTAGATGGCCTTGTCAGGTTCCTTTCGTCCCCCATGACTGTGTCTCGAAATCAGAAATCACGCAAAACTCCTGTCAAAGTCGTCACATCTACAACGACAACCTGCGCCGTTTCACGATGAACCGCCTTCGACCGAAACAGTTGAAAGCGGTTCTGACTTAGATACACGCCGAAAGCAAAACCCCGCCAACTGCACCCTCTGCGCCCTGCCGAAATTCAGAAATACGCCCATATGTGGTACCTTAGGGCATTCGAATTCACGCATTGGGAGAGGTAAATTGGCAGATCGCACAGTTACCCGTGCTGCCCGCAACGCTGACGGCAACATCATCGCAATCGGCAACCCATCCTCGGACTGGCAACAGCGCGACGCAAACTGGGCCATTCAGGACATTCTTGAGGACCGGCACCGTTACCTCATCGAATCCGCCACGGGCGTCATGCGTCCCATACAGGTGGTGAACGACCCCGACGGGCCGTATTTGCGTTCGCAGGCCGATACCACGGAAGAAAACAATCTCGACAATATCGAAGAGCTCGACCTCTCACCGTGGGAGGTTGCGCTCGACAGCACCGAGATTTTCGCGATCCATGCCGCTCTGGTCCCGCATAGTCACGAAGGGCAGGTGCTGATGATGGGCGGGGACGAGCATGACCCCAGCATGGCCGAGAATGACGATTTCCTGAACACCCGCATCTATGACGTGCGCAACAATCGCATAATCAGCATCAACTCGCCCGAAGCGGATGTGTTCTGCTGCGGCCACGCCTTTCTGGCGGATGGCCGTCTGCTGGTCGGCGGCGGGACCGAACACTGGAACCTCAGGCCGACCCCGCCGGATGACGAAGGCGAAGGTGGGATGCCGGACCCCGACCCGCATGTCGACATGCACGGGCAGCCGCGCGATCACTGGAGCGGCGCAATCGAATGCGCAATTTACAACAATGACGGAACCTGGACCGCAGCGGCGGACATGTTGTTCCAACCCGATCAGGATCAGGAACGCGGCGGCGGGCGCTGGTATCCCACGCTGCTGACATTGCCGGACGGGCGCGTGCTTGCCGTTGGCGGGCATCCACGACTGTCCGATGGCCGCCACGGCGCCTGGCTGCCCGAAACATACAATCCCGCCGATGACAACTGGACCTATCAGCCCGGCCATTGGATTTACGTCAACTGGCAGGATGTCCCGGTCGAACGCGAAGACCCCGAAGGCGACGACGAACTGGGCGAACCGATCCTCGATGTGGACGGCAATCTGATCGAACTCTTCGAATTTCCCGAAGGGCAGACACGCCCGGTTGTGGAAACCGAAGACGGGCCAGTGCAAGATCCCAACAGACGGTGGAATTACCTGTACTATCCGCGCATGTTTGTCGTCCCGGAAGGCCGAGTGTTCATGGCCTCGCCGAATGACGGCAACTGCCGCTGGTATGACATTGAAACCGGTCTGCCCACCGGTCCGTTCATCGACGGGCCCACCCATGGGGGCACCTATGCCGAAACCAACCACACTGCGGTGCTGCTGCCGCTTCTGCCGGATGAAGACGGCAACTACGCCGCGCATGTACTGTTCATGGGAAATTCCGGGCCCCGTCGCCTCAGTATCGGCACCAGCGACGCCACCGAAGCTCCTGCATGGCAGGAGACACCGCCGCGCGACTGGCCCGATATCCCGCCACCCGAATGGCCGCAGATCCCGCCCAAACGCCGGCACGGCATCGCCACGCTGTTGCCTACCGGCCAGGTCCTGTTTTCGGGTGGGATCAATGAGAATGCGGATGCCGGCCTGCCCGATACCGCTGCGGTGCACGCAGCCGAAATTTACACGCCCGGGATCGACTGGGATACAGGGCGCATCACCTTTGAGGACGAAAATTGGGTCACGACGGCCGAGGCAGGCATTACCCGCAACTACCATTCCGTGGCGCTCCTGCTGCCCAACGGCCGGGTGATGACGGCCGGGTCGAACATCAACGGCAGCTCGGGCGGGGATTCGGTCAAAGAGTTCGCGCTCGAAACCTACACACCTCCCTGGTTCCACAGCACCTCCCGGCCCGAAATCCTGCAAGCGCCGGGAACGATCGGCTACGGCGATACCTTCTCGGTCCACTGCACGCGTGCCGACCGGATTGAACGCGTGGCGCTGATGCGCTGCGGCTCGGTCACCCACGCCTGGGACGGCGACCAGCGCTATGTCGGGCTGGAATTCAGCCGGGGCGATGACGAACTGACTGTCACCGCGCCGCCCAATGGAGCAGTGGCGCCCCCGGGGCCCTATATGCTCTGGGTGATCGCCGAAGGCGGCCCCGACTCAGCCGGCCTGCCCTGCGCCCTGGCGCCGTTCGTATTGCTGTCTTGAGGGTTCGGTGTATTGCCACCGCGGGAAGTAAAGGCCTGTGTAAATCCGAGAATGGAGGCTACGCAGCCAAGGTGGAAGCCTCTTTTTTCTGCGTCCAAAATCAAAAGCACAGTGACACCAATCCGGGTGCGTAGAACACAGACCGTGTTGTTGCCGTGCTGTTAAGTTTACCATGCCTCCAGGTTTTACTGAACGAGTTGATCGACGAAAAACACATTGCTTGGAGTTTTATGGACATGATTAACAATCGCCCCGCGCTCCGTCGCTTTCATCCGGACTACAAGGACGCCTTTGTCTCCTTCATGCATGGCGGGGGTTGACGGCACTAGCCGACACTCCAATGGCAAAATCGCACGTTGCGATCCACCAAGACTTGAGCGGCCCAAAGGAGACATCCAGCGTAGACCTGCGATGCTGCTTTTCGGCCCGGCAATCCTGCCGTTCGCTGCAGATCCGAAGTCGAGAGCTGCATGAACTCACGCATCGCGGGTACCAAGTTAGATTTTCGGGCATCAGCGGCTGCTTTTGGCGCACTCACCTCAGCGTCTTTGCAAACTTTCAGCATGAACCTACACACTTTTTTCGTGACAAGATCACTTGAACTGTAAAGGTTTGCTCAAACTCATAGACGGAGTCCCAGCATGGAAGTCAAAAGTCGGCCGAACGTCATTTTAATCTTGGCCGATGACATGGGCTTTGCAGATTTGGGGGTCACCGGATCAGAAATACGCACCCCGAACCTCGACTCGCTCGCACGCAATGGCGTGCTGCTGACTTCAATGTACAACTGCGCCAGATGTTGTCCGACGCGTGCCTCCCTTTTGACCGGGCTTTATCCGCATGATGCGGGCGTCGGTCATATGGGTGCCAATCTTGGTACGCCCGCTTATCAGGGGTTTCTGCGCAACGACAGCGCCACGATTGCGGAACATCTGAGAGCAAACGGTTACCGGACCCTTATGTCAGGCAAATGGCATGTTGCCGGGGATTTCATGGCCAGAGAGGTCGACAGTTGGCGCGTCGGAGATCTGGAGCATCCAACACCACGTCAGCGCGGGTTCGATCGGTTCTACGGGATTGTTGACGGGGTCACACATTTCTTCTCGCCCCACTACATGCTTGAAGATGACAGCCGTGTCGAAACCTTCCCGGATGATTTCTATTTCACAGATGCAATCACCGACAAAGCCATAGGGATGATCGAAGAAACACCAGACAATCAGCCATTCTTTCTTTACCTCGCGCACACCGCACCGCATTGGCCCTTGCATGCCCATCCAGAAGATATCGCGCGCTATGACGGCGTGTATTCCAAGGGCTGGGATGCGACGCGCACAGCCCGACATGAAAGAATGAACGGGATGGGTGTGTTTCAAATGAATTGGGACATTTCACCTCGCGACGCCGATGTGCATCCATGGGCCAGTGAGGAAAACACCGATTGGGAGGCACGCAAAATGGCGACTTATGCGGCCATGGTGGACCGCATGGATCAATCCATCGGCAGATTGGTTGCAGAGTTGAAACGCATGGGTCAGTTCGAAAACACGTTGATCATGTTTTTGTCTGACAACGGTGGTTGCGCGGAGTTCATGGCCGAAGACGGATGGGCCAAGTTCTTTCCCGACACGACGCAGGATGGGCGGCAAATTACAATGGGAAACCGCCCGGACGTGATGCCGGGCGATGCTCTGACGTATCAAAGCTATGACAAACCATGGGCGAATGTCTCGAATGCGCCGTTTCGGCTGTTTAAGCATTATGTCCATGAGGGCGGTATCTCGACCCCGCTGATTGCCCATTGGCCAAAAGGGATTGTACCGGCATCCAACGCGCATGCGGCCTGTCACGTTGTTGACATCCTGCCCACCATTCTGGAGGCCACGGGATGTGCCTACCAAACCGAAGTGGGTGGTCACGCAATTCAGCCCATGCAAGGCCAATCGTTGATGGACGTCTTTCGCGGCAAGGATTGGGTCCGAGAAGAACCTATCTTTTTTGAACATGAGGGCAATTCCGCAATCAGGCTAGGACACTTCAAACTTGTCAGGCAGCACGGTCGGGATTGGGAGCTCTACGATATCGAAGCGGACCGAACAGAGCTGACGAATTTGCGGGGCAGCAATGCCAAATTAGAAGCGAAGCTAATCAAGCAATACGAAAGTTGGGCGCAGAAGACGGGTGTTTTGGATTGGAACGTTGCGCTTCCCAAACTTCTTGAAGCGTGGAAGATCGAAACCGCGGAAGGTTAGACTTTCTTGCAATTAGCGGCAAAGCAGAAATCATCAAAATGGGCTCTCTGCCGCCCGCCGTACCTACCGTTCGCTGCAGGGGCAAAATTGAGGGCTAGTTGAATTCAAAGTCTGCGGGCAAAGGCGACCTTGGATCTTGGCACTTCGCTGAAGCAGCAGCCCTTCGCGGTTGCGGCAGACCTACCGCTGCCACGCAGCGGGCGTCAACGTGGCCTGAGCTGAATCCGTAATTTCGCCGCAGCTTCATCGGAAAACTCAGACCGGAACGAAGCTGACCTTGGCAGTTTTCCGATCAATGGCTTCACCGGGAAAATCCCTAAAACAATCCGAAAAACCGCAAGGTTTAGATCATTTGGTTGATGTTCTTGCGATAAGCCATAGCAGCATCAACACCACAGATGCCATCAGATCGAATCTGCATCGGGCGCGATGTTTGTCCGTTGTCAGGGATTTTGGGACAAATGGCGCTTTGATCTAAGAGAGGATGTGGCTCATCCGATTGGTCTGATTATGCGGCGGATTTGCGGTGAAGCAAGCGCCGGGTTTCGAGTGCCTTCCGATTAATCCTTTCTCGTTGTTTCAAAAGGGTGTGGCCGCGCTCGAAGTAGACATCGGCTGGGGTGCTGTTTTGCAGGCTCTCGTGATAGCACCGGTGGTTGTAATAACCGACAAAGGCGTCGATCTGCTGCTGAAGGTCACCGGGCATATAGTAGTTTTCCGATAAAATGCGGTTCTTGAGAGTCTGGTGCCAGCGCTCGATCTTGCCTTGGGTCTGTGGGTGATATGGCACGTCTCGGACATGATCTTTTTCCTGATCTTCCAGCCATTCAGCAAGTTCACCAGAGATGTAGCTGGACCCGTTATCGCTGAGCAGCCGTGGCTTGTGGAAGACGGTCACCTGGGCACAGTCCGAGGCCTGCAAGGCCAGGTCCAGCGTATCGGTGACATCACTGGCCTTCATCGTCCTGCAGAGCTTCCTGCGATGATATAGCGGCTGAAATCATCGAGGATGGTCGACAGATAGAACCAGCCTCAGCCGATGACCTTTACGTAGGTGAAGTCGGTCTGCCAGAGTTGGTCCGGCCGAGTGGTTTTGTCTCCGCGTGCTCAGAAGTGCACGAACACCGTGCGCCTCCCGGCTTTTCATATGAACGGGGCTGAACCAACCCGTCCGCAGGATTTGGGCTACGCCACGAACATCGTTCCGATCCGTCTTGTTACGCATCGCCGATAGGGCGGTATTCACCTGACGCGCTTCCCTGCGGACAACTTCAAACCCTTCCGCTTTCAAACCGTAATACGAATGTTGACTTTATGTGCCGGGTTCAAAGCCAACACGCTCAAACGGAAAGCGTAGCGCAGTTAGATATCCGGCGATCTCCTCAATCTCACAAGGCTGCTCTCGCTCATGCAGAACCGTGCCCTTGCCGTCGACAACACAAATAGGGAAGGACCGCAGCGAAACATCCAAGCCCGCAAAATACTCCATTCAAAATCTCCCATGTTCACAGATCTGCTGTGATCCTATCGGGAGCTCGACCTCTGGTCAGGGGCGCTCAATTACGCATGCTATGAGCCGTTTCTCCAAGTTTTCTCTCGACGATGAGTTACTTGAGGCCGGTACAGCCATGGAGCTTGGAGGGCATCCTTTGTGAGTGTTTCAGAAGCCGCGTCCTGGTCAGGGCTCAAAATCGATACTATCCGCTATCACGAAGCGGAGGTGGCAGTTCCAAACGTGGCCCATGATAAGGACAGGCAGCGTAGATTTTACGACCTGATCGGGCCTTGCGTTGCTGGCGCCTTGCCGGTTTTGGGGTACAGTGAACCATGTTGTGCAGGTCCTGGCCGGAACCCCGGCTCTCGCCTCCACCCTGGTTTGCCGACGCCCCGAGGGAGCAATCCGATACCGGAGGCATGAATTCTCTTCACATTCTTGTGCCAGCCCTATGCAGACAGGTGTCCAGCCGTCAGGATTGCGCATCCACCGACCGGAGATGCCGATGCGCCGTCTTGTCCTGTTCGCCTTTCTCTTCGTCGCCGGTACAGCGCTCGCCAGCCCTGATCGCTGGAAACTTGAGTGGCCGCAGACCAATTTCAGCCGCAGTGCGGTCACGGATTGGTCCGAGATTCAGTCCGGCGGCCCGCCCAAGGACGGAATCCCTGCGATCAGCGATCCCAATTTCTTGCGCACCTCTGACGAAACGAGACTGGGCAAACGCGAGCCGGTGATCACGCTTGAGATCGACGGGGCCGAGCCGCGAGCCTATCCAATACGCTATCTGATATGGCACGAGATTGTGAATGACAGGGTCGGCGGAATCCCGGTGGCCGTCACCTATTGCCCTTTGTGCAATTCCGGCATGAGCTTCGATCGTCGCACCGCTGCGGGCACGCTCACATTCGGCGTCACAGGCAAGCTGCGCCATTCCGACATGGTGATGTATGACCGCGAAACTGAAAGCTGGTGGCAGCAGGCCATCGGCCGGGCCATCGTCGGCGATCTGACAGGCACCGAACTCAAGGCCCTGCCCACTTGGATGGAAAGCTGGGAGGAGTTCAGCAGCCGTAACCCGGATGGGCTGGTGATGAAGGAACCGGCCTATAATCGCGACTATGGGCGCAACCCTTATCGCGGCTACGACACCTTGTCGCGGCCTTTTCTCTATTCTGGTGAAAACCCGCCCCATGGTATCAGCCCACTGGCGCGCTTGGTCCGTGTCGGCGACAAAGCCTGGCCTCTGGAGAGGCTGAGCGCAGAGGGTGAGATCTCTGAGGCCGGGATAACGCTCACCTGGCGCGCGGGGCAGGCCTCGGCGCTCGACACCGGTCGCATCGCCAAAGGGCGCGATGTAGGCTCCGTCCGGGTGCGTAACGCATCGGGACAGGATATCGCCCATGATGTCATGTTCGCCTTTGCATTCCACGCCTTCTGGCCGGAAGGCAAATGGATGCTGGCCGACGGGGGTTGAACGTACCGGGCCCTGCATCGCCAGCGACTTCCCGGTCACTCTTTGCTGGGGGATTGTTTGGTAAATCGATCTGATACCAATTGGGAGGGGGTTTCAGAACCGGCCGCCTTCATTAGATTGGCAAGAGTCAATAAAACCAAAGAGTTTAGAATCTGTATGTAGCAGTCGGGCGAGGATCAGGAATCAAATCCGCCCGTTTTCGGTGGTTTTCGCCGCCGCACGAGTCGAAAATCCGAGACGTTCCACACTTTGTGCCGCTAAAGCTTCGGGCGATTTCCTTGAGCCTTGTGCAACCGTAGCATTTGGCGAAATAGGTCCATTATGTCCGAGTTCATCGTGCCGATCCATCAGCATATTTGGCGTTGCAGTGAAAGGTAGGAAAGCGGGCTGCAACCTCAGAAACTGAGTGAAGTGAGTAACGGTGGGAAAGGGCCGATGAAGACAACGTGACTTGTTGTTCGGTCAGTGCTGCGCTGTCTCCATGGTTCGTTGCGATCCCGCAGACGCCGTCCGATCAAACTTTAGTTAAGGTTCTTTTCCACTCGGCTGCATAACGCGAAAACATATTGCTCACTTGTTTGTCAGGGACTGGAAGCGCGGGTATCTGGTGTCGTTGACCTTCACTGGGCGCCACGAGCAGAGCTGCTCCCTGACTCGTTCCCGTCGAGCTTTCTGTCGGGACGACAGGAGAGGACGTAGCCACTCCGAGCATCTTAAGGTACGCTGCATTCCGTGCGAACGGCCCTTCAACGATCACAGGGCCTCTATGGCCTACTAGGTCAAGACAATGAGACGTGACCAAAGCGAGGTAAAAGCCGACTGCAGCACTCCGTTGGCCCGACCCTTTTGGTGGATCCCCACCAAGCCAATGCGTTTGGTGCCCGGCGAACGGACCTGTCTCTGATACCACAGCAGGCAAAAGCATGCAGCCGTTGCTCAGCACCTCAAGCATATCAGAGGCCTTAGCCTGAACAGCCGGTCCACCGAGAGCAAGATCGTGTTCTCGCCCACCCATGAAGCGCGCTGATGGCACCGCATCTCCAAAGGCGTTGACGTTGACCAGCGTGTCGAGTGCGGGGTCGAGGACGACGGGTTTGCCACCAACCGCCATTGCGATCACCCAGGTGCCGGTCGAAACCACGCTGAAGGGCGGCTTTCGCATGACAAGATGCGACAATAGCGAGGCATTGGAGTCGTGGATGCCGCAGAATACGGGTGTCTCTGCAGACAACCCCGTTCGCTGGGCGACCTCTGGTGTGATGGTCCCGAGAACGTCACCGGGCTTGCGAGGCGGTGCGATCTTTTCAGCGATCCCGAGCGTCTCCGGCAAGGAAGAAAACCGATGCTGAAAGGGGTTCCAAAGATCCGTGTGACACCCCAGCGACGTCACCTCCGTAGCAAGGACGCCCGACAGGCGATGCGCCCAGAATTGCGGGTAGGTCACGATATCGGAAACCCGTTTTCGGAGTGATGGGTCGTTCGTGAACTGCCAATGGAGTTGCGCACCGAGGTTCAGACCCATCGACAATCGGGGCGACCCAGTTTCTGCAAATGGCGGCCGGATCGCATTGTACTCGCTCGCAAGATCGTCCGGACCTGTGTGTTCATAGTCGAGGATGGGGGCTGCCAGCGATCCATCCTTGGCAAGGAGTGCGCCGGCTGCGCCATGCGTTGTGATCGTGATTGCTGCTATACCGTGCTCGGTATCGAACGATGCGAGCCCGTCCAAAATGAACCGCCAATGCCCTTCAACATCGAAATGCGGATAGCGTGGGCCTGGCAGGGCCGCGTTCGGCCGCGTGATTACAGAGATCTCGGACTGGTCTGAACAACGTACCAGCGCCAGCTTGGCATTCGTCTTGCCAATATCGATAACAGTGATGTTCCCGCTGGTCATGGCATATGAAAGACTGTGGTTAGCGGCACGGCAACGGGCTCGTTGTTGTCGTGGGTTTCCATGATATCGGCCATGTGCGCCCACCACTTCTTCATGATCTCATGAGATGGTAGATCATCCATACCGTGGTCGTCCCTGCGCCAGAGAACACCGAACAGGAAATTTGTCTCCTCGTCGAGGTGGATGGAGTAGTCCGTTACACCTGCCTCCCTCAGAAGTGCCATAAGTTCCGGCCATATCTCGTCATGCCGTTTTTTGTATTCGTCGTTTGCCCCGGGATTAAGGCGCATCTTGAACGCGTATTTTTCCATCATGTCCTCCACTTTTCCCACAGGCGAGGCAATGCAATGACCCCGATCAGCAGAAGGCCGATGACGATGGACATGACGATGCCCGGCACGTTGAGAAGGCCAAGCCCGAAGGTGACGAGCCCCATAACGAAGGCCGCGATCACAACACCGGGGATCGAGCCCGAGCCTCCGAGAATGCTCACTCCGCCAAGAACCACCATGGTGACAATTTCGAGCTCCCAGCCAAACGCGATGGACGGACGCGTAGAGGCCAGCCGTGAAGTCAGACAAATTGCTGCCACACCGGACATGAGCCCGGTGAGAAGGAACAGGATGAACTTCACACGGGCGACGCGGATGCCCGAGAACTCGGCACCGATCGGATTGTTTCCGATGGCATAGACCGCCCGCCCGAAGTTCGTCTTGTGCAGAATTACGAAGTAGATCAGGGCGATAATCGCGAACAGCACGAACTCGAAAGAGATCACCCAAAATACATAACCCTGTCCGAAGAAAGAGAAATCTGACGGGTAACCGCGATAGGCCTGATCCCCGAGAACGATATAACTGATCCCGCGAAACAGGCTCATCGTGCCGATGGTCACAACAATGGATGGCAGCCTCATTTTTGTGACGAGAAATCCGTTGAACGCCCCGCAGATCAGGCCGACACCCAGCCCGATCAGCACAAGCCCTGAAGTACCCACGCCGATCTGCGCGGCGGCGCCCATCGCCGTGGACGCGAGCGCAATGATTGAGGCCACGGAAAGGTCGATCTCGCCTGCTATGATCAACAGCGCCATTGCAAAGGCGATCATCGCTTTTTCCGTGAAATTGAAGGTCATATCGCTCAGGTTCCAAGCGTTCAGGAAATAGGGCGATGTGAAGCTGTTCACGACGAAGATCGCGATGGCGACAGCCAGAAGCAGTGTCTCCCAGCTTTTCAGGCGCCGTTCCAGCGGCGATTGTAAGCGATCCGGAATGAAGCGTGTGG
This sequence comes from Ruegeria sp. ABV4_181, assembly GCF_056158465.1. NCBI lineage: Bacteria > Pseudomonadati > Pseudomonadota > Alphaproteobacteria > Rhodobacterales > Roseobacteraceae > Ruegeria > Ruegeria sp. ABV4_181. The sequence continues at coordinate 294,530 of NZ_JBSWTI010000006.1, read as the reverse complement.
TGTCGGTCATGTGGCATGCTCTGCGCGCTTGAGGATGATCCGGCCCTTCTCGCGGTTTGCCTGCGCATTGAGAGCAACCGCGATAATGATTGCGCTGCCGGAGATCGCCAGTTGCCAGAAGGGCGAGATGTTCACGACCGGCAATGCGTTACTGATAATGCCCAGAAATAACGCGCCAAGCATTGCTCCGACAACCGTGCCGATGCCGCCCATGATGGCAACGCCCCCAATCACACAGGCGGCAACGACACTGAGTTCGAACCCTCCTGCGAGGTCGACGAAGGCGACCGCAAAGCGCGACACCCACAGGTAACCGGTCAAACCCGCAAGCGCCCCCGATATCGTGAACGCCCAGAACTGTGTGCGACCCACGTCGATGCCGGCATACGTCGCCGCATGTGGGTTTCCACCAGCGGCATAGAACGCTCGGCCAAGGGTGGTTCGCGACATGACGATCGAGAAAACAACAACGGCGGCGATGGCGATCCAGCTCATCAGTGGCAGCCCGAGAAGCTCGGTTCGAGGGAACGCCTTGAATGGATCGCTGAACTCGTGTGCGTTGATCCACTTCCCCTCGGAAAGCAGGAAGATAGTGCCGCGGAAAATCGTCATCGTGCCCAGGGTGACAACGATTGGGGGGATCGCCAGCTTCCAGACAAGGACACCATTCACCATCCCGAGCAGCGCGCCAAACACAACTGAGATGACTATGATCACCGGCACCGGTAGCCCAGGCACAGCGACATTGATCATGGAAACGACCATGCCTGTGAGGGCGAGATTGGCGGCAACACTTAAATCGATGCACCGCGTCAGGATCACGATCATCTGACCGATGGCCAAAAGGATCAATGGTGCAGTGTCATTGAAAACGTTCGCAAGATTAGATGGTGTAATGAAAGCCGGGAACCGGGACGAGATGATTGCAAGAAGAAGAACGATCGCGCCGGTCAGCAACACTTCGCGGGACCTGAGGATTTGCTTCGACATGGTTCGTCCCTCCTAAATTCCCGCCGCGTGCCGCACGAGTGTTTCTGGGGTCATCTCGTCGCCTGATAGTTCTGCGGCAATCCGACCTTCGCGCATCACGATAACGCGGTCGGACATGCCCAGGATTTCGGGGATTTCCGAACTGACCATAATGACCGCCAATCCCTGAGCGGCCAGTTCCGCCATGAATTCGTGAACTGCGGCCTTCGAGCCGATGTCGATGCCCTTGGTCGGTTCATCCAAAATGATAACCTTTGGTTGGGTGGCCAGCCACTTGGCAATGACGACCTTCTGCTGATTTCCACCCGAGAGATTGCCAACGTCAATGTCCAGAGAGGCCGCGCGAAGATCGAGCCTTTCGGTGTATTCCCGAGCCAACTTGAATTCTTCGGCCAGCCTCAGAAATCCGTTCTTTGAGGTGCGGCCAAGCGAGGGCAGGGTGACGTTCTGGAAAATCGGAAGCGCTGTGATTGCGCCCTGTCGGCCGCGGTCTTCTGGAACATAGACAATGCCCTTGCCAACGGCATCTGCAGGGGACCGGATGACCGCGCGCTTGCCGTCGATTGTCACCTCGCCTGCTGAGGGGCGGGTTATACCAAAGAGAGATTGCATAAACTCTGAACGTCCCGCGCCAACCAGGCCGTAGAAGCCCAGAATTTCCCCGCGGTGCAGAGTGAAACTGATATCGGCGAACTCGGTCGGATGTTCGTAGCCGTCGACAAAAAGGATCTCGTCGCCGGTATTGTGTTCCCGATCGGGGAAGATCTGGCTGACATCCCGGCCGACCATCATCTTGACCAACTCAGCCTCGGACACATCGGCGATTACACCGTTGCCCACCAACGCGCCGTCCCGGAAAACCGTGTAGTTGTCGGCAATGCGGAAGATTTCATCAAACTTGTGGCTGATGAATAGGATGGCCTTGCCTTGCCCTTTCAGCTCTTCAACAAGCTCATAAAGCTCTTCGATTTCCTTCTGGCTGAGCGCGGCGGTCGGTTCATCCATGATCACAACACGTGCGTCGATCGACAGCGCACGGGCAATCGCCACGAGATGCTTGTTCGCAATACCCAGGTCTTTGAGTTTCGTTCTGGGATCGATGTTGGCACCAATGGCTTTCAGGATTTCTCGGGCTTTGTCCATCATCGCAGTCGTATCGATCAGGCCGAAACGCCCGCGTGGTGCGTGGCCGAGAAACACGTTTTCTGCCACTGACAATTCATCGAAAAGAACTGTCTCTTGGTGGATCGCGGTGACGCCAGCATTGCCAGCGTCCTGAGCGGTCGGGAACCGAATGGGCGAACCATCGATCTTTATTTGACCACCATCCGGTTGATAGATGCCGGTCAGAATCTTGACGACAGTCGATTTTCCGGCGCCATTCTCTCCGACCAGTGCTGTAACCCTGCCGGGGAAGAGTTCAAGCGAAACCTCTGACAAAGCCGTAACGCCCGGAAACCTCTTCGTTACTCCGTTCAGCGAAAGAACCGGTACTTTGGTTTCATCGCGAGTGAGCGCGGGCTCGGGATCTGCTTCCATCAACATAAGGTTCGGCTGCCATATCGGAGTAGTGTCGGCGCAACGATAACGCTGCGCCGATCCGTTTCAGCGATCAGAATATGTCTTTGAACTGATCAATATTCGACGCGTCGTAAGTGAACGGGTCCGACATCGCGGCAGAGTTCGTGTCATCCAGCGTCACCGACCCCATGCGCCCCGTCGGAATTTCCGCACCCGGCTCGGCGGTTGCAGCATCCGAGGCCAACGCGTGCGCTATCATCGTTGCCGAGTAGCCAAGGTCGATCGGGTTCCAGATTGCGAAGCTTTCCGTGGCGCCAAATTCGACGCAACCCGCCATCTCGGATGGCAGCCCCAGCCCGGTAACGTTTATCTCGCCGATCTTGCCCGCGTCAGACACGGCCTGGCACGACGCAAGAATGCCGACTGTGGTTGGCGCGATGATGGCCTTGAGGTCCGGGTAGGACGCCATCAGGCCTTGTGCTTCGCGATAAGACTTGTCCGAAAGATCATCGCCATAGACAGTTGCGACCAATTCGATGCCTTCGTAGTTCGGCAGGACCTCTTCTGCAGCAGCAATCCATGCGTTCTGGTTCGTGGCCGTAGCCGATGCCGACAAGATGGCCACCTGGCCGCCATCGGGCATGTGGTCAGCCGCAAGCTTGATGATTGTGTTACCAATCAGCGGGGTCGAGGACGGGTTCAGGTGCATCATCCGACCCTCTTCGTTGACGCCTGAATCCCACGATATGACTGTGATGCCGCGCTGCATCGCACGCTGGAGCGCAGGAGATACGGCGTCCGGGTCGTTGGCAGAGATCGCGATGGCGTCGACGCCCTGAGCGATCAGAGAGTTGATGACCTCAATTTGACCTTCTGCGGTAGTGTCGGTCGGACCGGTATAGATGACCTCGACATTACCAAGCTCAGCCGCTGCCTCCTCAGCGCCTTCCGCAGCCGCTTCAAAAAAGCCGATACCCAGCGCCTTGACAACGAGCGCGATGCGCATGTCCTCTTGTGCGTGCACAGCACTTCCTGCCAGCATGGCGGCCGCGATCGCTGTGCCGCCGAAGAGTCTTCTGGTCATGCTCATGGTTAATCCTCCCTGTCGAGCGATTGTGAATGGTCCGCTTAGGTCGAACCGGTTTCGGCCGCGGCGTTCTTTTCCGCCACGATTAGTCTGATTTCGGCAGCCTCCAGCATCGCAGCAGCCCGGTCGGGGATGCCCGTATCTGTTATGACAACGTCGATACGATCCAGCGGGCAGAGCACGAGGCTGGAGCGGGAGTCGAATTTGCTGCTGTCGACCAAAACGACCAACTCGTCCGCCTGACCCATGAGCTTTTCCTCGGCCTGGATGAGAAGGGGATCACTTTCCATCAGGCCAAGAGGGCCAATTCCCTGAGCCCCCATGAACATGCGGCGCCCATAGAAATTGCGCGAGACATCATTTTCGAACGGAGACAGGATGATGTTCTGTTCTCGGTATATCGCACCACCGGGCAGCATGACGGTGTTCTTGGAATGCTTGAGCAGGTGTTCTGCAATCGGAAACGAATTGGTAAAGACCTGCATGCGCCGGTTGGCCAGCGGATGCACCATCTGGAACGTCGTGGTGCCCCCGTTAATAATGATCGGATCACCATCTTCGCACAGCTCGGCTGCGGCCTGAGCAATGGCTTGCTTTTCGTCAATACGAATGGATTCGTTAACAGCAAACGTCCGCCCCGCAAGTCCGACGAATTGAGGCGGTGCGATCGCTTCCGCGCCTCCGCGAACGCGGCGCAGCTTTTTCTCTATGTGAAGCGTGGCAATGTCCCGGCGAATGGTGGCTTCAGAAGCACCGGTCAGCCCGCAAAGATCGGCGACACTGGCGAATGGGCGGTCCTGAACCGCAGACAAGATAACAGTATGACGCTCAGTTTCGTGCAATTTTGCCTCCCTTGGCCCAGCACGATGTCCAGATTCGTATCACTTGTCAATCATTTTCAATCACAAACAATCATTCTGCATCGCAGCATGATTGTTTGTGAGCGTTTTTGATTGACAAAGTGACACAACCCCCGCACCCTCTCTTGCAACGCACATCCTGAATTTGGACGCAGCCGGAGGGTCAGATGTTGAAGACCGTTGAAAAACAACCCCTTGAGAACCTCTGGGAAGATAATGCTGCAGCAAAGATGAGCGAGTCGGAAAAGCTCCTCTATCGCTCCAACCTTCTTGGATCGGACAAACGCATTACTAATTACGGCGGCGGCAATACGTCAGCCAAAGCGATGGAGCGCGATCCACTGACAGGCGAGGATGTCGAAGTGCTTTGGATCAAAGGTTCGGGCGGCGACATAGGCTCGATCAAAATGGATGGGTTCGCCACACTTTACATGGAAAAGCTGAAGGCGTTGAAAGGTCTCTATCGCGGTGTCGAGTTCGAAGACGAAATGGTCGGCTACCTTCCGCACTGCACGTTCAAGCTGAACCCTCGCGCTGCGTCGATTGACACGCCGTTGCATGCATATGTGCCAATGAAACATGTGGACCACCTCCATCCCGACGCGATCATCGCGATTGCTGCCTCGAAGAATTCGAAAGAACTGACGCATGAGATCTTTGGCGACGCGATTGGCTGGCTGCCGTGGAAGCGTCCGGGCTTTGAACTGGGGCTGTGGCTTGAGGATTACTGCAATACCAACCCAAACGCCAAAGGCGTCGTGCTTGAGTCACACGGCCTTTTCACCTGGGCCGACGACGCCAAGGAATGCTACGAGCTTTCACTCGCGATAATTCAAAAGGCGATGGACTGGTTCGAGGCAAAAACAGCTGACGACTCTGACTTTGGCGGTGCTGCTCACCAAAGTCTTTCGCCTGCCGGCCGCCAAGCTGTTGCCGCGCGCCTGATGCCCGCGATCCGCGGCATGATTTCGGGCAAGCAGCACATGGTCGGCCATTTTGACGACAGCGACGCCGTCCTTGAATTTGTGAATTCCACGAATATGCGTCCGCTCGCGGCACTCGGCACTTCCTGCCCCGATCACTTCCTTCGCACGAAAATCCGTCCGCTCGTTGTGGACTTCGACCCGGCCAAGAACAATATCGATGACGTGCTGGGCGGCTTGCCCGATCAGGTCGCGGCGTATCGAGACGACTATGCCGCTTATTATGAGCGCTGCAAACACGACGACAGCCCGGCGATCCGCGATCCAAATGCGGTCGTCTATCTGGTCCCGGGTGTCGGCATGATTACCTTCGCAAAGGACAAGGCCACCGCGCGTATCTCGGGCGAGTTCTACATCAACGCCATCAACGTTATGCGCGGGGCCTCGTCAGTTTCCCAATATGTGGGCCTGCCGGAACAGGAAGCCTTTGACATCGAGTATTGGCTTCTGGAAGAGGCTAAGCTGCAGCGCATGCCAAGGCCGAAATCGCTTGCGGGCCGCATAGCGCTTGTAACAGGTGGGGCCGGTGGCATCGGTGCTGCGATCGCTGAGCGTTACCTCTCCGAAGGGGCTTGCGTCGTTTTGGCGGATATCGACGCAGAGGCGCTTGAAGCAGTCGAAGAAAACCTCTCTGCGCGCTATTCTCCCGACGTTGTACGCAGTGTGAAAATGGACGTCACCGACGAGAAGGCTGTCGAGTCCGTATTCGCATTTTCTGCTGTCGAGTTCGGCGGCGTGGACATCCTTGTTTCAAACGCGGGTATCGCATCTTCCGCACCGGTTGAAGAGACCTCACTCGCACTCTGGAACAAGAACATGGACATCCTGTCCACGGGCTACTTCTTGGTCAGCCGCGAGGCTTTTAAGCTACTTCGCGTTCAGGGTATCGGCGGCTCGATCGTCTTTATCGCCTCTAAGAACGGCCTGGCCGCCAGCCCTAATGCGTCGGCCTATTGCACAGCCAAGGCCTCTGAGATTTATCTGGCACGCTGTCTCGCGCTGGAAGGTGCAGAAGCTGGGATCCGCGTAAACGTGGTCAATCCCGACGCTGTCCTGCGCGGTTCGCGTATCTGGGAAGGCGAGTGGCTGGACCAGCGGGCCTCGACCTACGGCACCGACAAGGACGGGCTCGAAGAGATGTATCGCCAGCGGTCCATGCTCAAGCGCGTCGTCCTGCCAGAAGACATAGCAGAGGCCGCCTACTTCTTCGCCTCTGACAAGTCTGCCAAGTCGACTGGCAACATTGTCAATGTCGATGCCGGTAATGTTCAGGCCTTCACGCGATAGAGGTGGCTACTATGACGTACGAAATCGCAAAAGCCGTCTTTTCCGATTGGGGTGTGGATACTGAGGCTGCACTTGACCACCTCGCCACGATCGCAATCTCGATGCATTGTTGGCAGGGCGATGACGTGGTGGGCTTCGAGACCCGAAGCGGCACTTCGGGCGGTGGCATACAGGCGACCGGCAACCACCCGGGGCGCGCCCGCACACCTGACGAACTGCGCGCTGACCTTGAATTCGCCTATGCCCAAATTCCAGGCACACATCGGCTGAACCTTCACGCGATTTACCTCGACACGGATGAAACGCCCGACCGGGACGAAATCGAGTATCGCCACTTCGCGCCGTGGGTCGATTGGGCCAAGGATCAAGGCATTGGCCTAGATTTCAATCCCACGTTTTTCTCGCACGAGAAGGCCGACGACAATCTGACGCTCAGCCACCCTGACAATGGTATTCGCGACTTCTGGATCGAGCACGGCCGCCGCACTCGAGACATCGCGGCAAAGATGGGAGCGGAGCTTGGCTCATCAGCAGTCAACAACATCTGGGTGCCAGATGGATACAAGGACATTCCCGTCGACCGCATGGCGGCACGCGCACGGCTTGAGGCCTCACTCGATGCCATGCGCGCCGAAACCCAGGACCCGGCGCAGATGGTTGATGCGGTCGAGAGCAAGCTCTTTGGTATCGGTGTCGAGGCCTGCACGGTCGGCAGTCACGAGTTCTACATGGGCTACGCGATCCGTAAGGGAACGCTCCTGTGCCTCGACATGGGGCATTTCCATCCCACCGAGAACATCTCGGACAAGCTGAGTTCCGTGGCGCTCTCGCTAGACGAAATCCTTCTTCACGTCTCCCGGCCCATGCGGTGGGACAGCGATCACGTGATCCTTCTAAACGATGACATACAGGCGATGGCTAACGAGCTCGTGTTTGCCAACCTCCTCGACCGGACGCGCATCGGGCTGGATTTCTTTGATGCGACGATCAGCAGAACCGCAGCCTGGGTGATCGGGACGCGGAATATGCAAAAGGCACTCTTGCGATCTCTGCTTATGCCGCAAGCAGAACTTAAGACCGCGGAAGCGACGCTGGACTTTACGAAGCGTCTCATTTTCACCGAAGAGCTCAAGGACCTGCCCTATGGAGCAGTCTGGCAGGAGTTCTGCGAAAGGCATGACGTGCCCTGCGGCCTTGCCCTTTCAGGCTCGCTGGACGCCTATCAGGCGAGCGTGAGCGGACGCGGATAAGTCATCTAAGCTTAAAGGCGACTTTGTTCGCATTGTGTAAGTCCAGCCACTCTATAATCTTGCGCTTGCAGCGAACAGCAGGTTCGACGGGCCGCGCCGCAGCGTATAGCCGGTCGGTCGAAGGTCGGGAAAGGGCCGTCCCCGAAAGGATCTCCTACAAAGAATAGACCGTAGCTGCACTGCCTTCGATGTCCACAACGAGCCCAAACTGTTTGTTGATGCTGCACCGCTATCGGCTTCATATAGGCTGAGCCAATGGAAGGAAGCATGATGACCAAGCGCGAACTATTGATAGATGGAATCAAGCCAAGTGAGCTTGTGAACCTTGATGATTTAGAAGCCTACGCGCTCGCCAATCGTCCGATTGTTTTCTCCGTCGGAGAAGCGGAAGTTCTTGCTGAGTTTTCCAAATCGGGAAAAGTGCTTTCGGTTGAAATTGCTGTTGTTGAACAAGGTGGTGAAGGCGTGTTGCCGGTGTTGATCGACACAATCGAAAAAGCGGCATTGATACGGGATATCGTTGCTATTGAGTGGTCGGTTCTCGCACGGAACTGCTCAACCCCAAACCCAAAATTAATGCGAATTTTAGAGAAAATCGGCTTCGAAGTGCGACAGCTCGACAGCGGTACAGAGTTTTATTGGCAGCGACGATCCACCAATGATTCACTATTGCAGCGCACTGCGCGCTAGATCTGCTCTGTCCGCCGTTCTGTCATCCACGGGTCTTGCAGCTAAGTTCCGCGATATGAACCTTGTTGCAATTTTCGGCAACGCAGCATCAAGTGCATTGAAGGTCATCGAGCCACGGAAGGGGAATTGATTTGAGTCGTAGGTTTGTTCTGCTGACAGGGTGCTCTGGCGGCGGAAAATCGACTCTGCTGAAGGCCTTGGAAGAGCGCGGGTTTCCGACAGTCCAAGAGCCCGGCCGCCGCATCGTTTCAGATGAACTGGCCGGACAAGGCAAGGCTCTGCCATGGGCGGATAAGAAGGCGTTCGCACTGCGCGCAGTTGAGATGGCTAAGTCTGACTTACAGGTCGCGAAACACATTGATGGCATTGTGTTCTTCGACCGTGGTTTGATCGACGCGGCTGTCGCTTTGGCACATTCTGGCGGCCAAACGATGGAGGAGACACTTGGTGAAACCCAAGCATACTGGAAGCGCGTTTTTGTGGTCCCGCCTTGGAGGGAACTGTTTGCCAATGACGCTGAACGTCGGCACAAATTCGATGCAGCAGTGCAGGAACACCTCCGCATCGAGGAAGCTTTGGATGCGCTCGGCTACATCAGAATTGAGTTACCCAAGGTGCCGGTTCAAGAACGGGTCGAAATCGTGTTGGGGGCGTGCGGCGCACTGTAGCTCGGAGGTCCGCTTCGTCCGCTCCTGACCAGTTCGTTTTGCGCTTAGGTTGCCACTGAAGATCGCGACTTATGAGCAGGCAGCACTTTTTCGCAAGTAACGGCGCACCAACTGGGCACGTATGCCTGCAATACCTAGCAGACCGTTTCGCCGATTTTGCGAAAACCCCCGGTAGCGGTTCAGTCACAGGCTGCCGTCACAATCATTTCAACCTTCAACACATTACGGGCAAGTTTGGACTCTCCGCAGGCGCGGGCTGGAGCGTGGCCTTCTGGTACCCAGGCGTCCCAAACGGCATTCATTTCAGCAAAGTCGGCCATGTCGGCCAGCCAGATTTCGCATTTCAAGATGCGAGTCTTATCGCTGCCGGCTTTAGCTAAAAGGTCTTCGATCTTGGCCAAAATGTCGTGTGTTTGTTCAGTTACCGTGGGTGCGTCCGATGTCTGGCCGCAAAGATAGGCAACGCCGTTGTGTTTGACGATACGGCTCATGCGTTGGCCGGTTTCGATCCGGGTAATGGTCATGTTTCGAGTTGATCCTGTTAGTGAATTTTATGGTGGTTTGGGTGGAACTAGGATTGGTTATCTACCAACTCGTTTTGGTACCCAAAGAGAGCAGGCAACCCACCTGTGTGCACCATGACTACTTTCTGCCCGGGTTGGATTTCTCCTGCATTTACCAAATGCAACAATCCAGCGAAAGTTTTCGCGGAATAGACGGGATCAAGAAATATTCCTTCGGTGCGAGCCATCTTTTCCAATGCAGCCCGTGTCCCTCCGCTGAGTTTCCCGTAGCCGGGAGGCAGCGCTTCATCCAGAACGCTAACCCTGTCCTGCAAAGGCGCTGCGTCGATATCCAACATATCCGCCAGTTTCTGCAGAACGGCGTACATTCGGATCATTTGCTTATCGCTGTCCCGGCGTACGCAGGCGCCAAACACAGAAGCGGAGTTGTTTTCCAAGGCTACTCCAGTCAACAAGCCTCCATGTGTGGCTCCACTACCTGAGGGTACGACAACCGCATCGATATCCGGCATCTGACGACACAATTCTTTTCCGGCGACGACGTAGCCCAAAGCACCCAAAGGCGGATGGTTTAAACCCAGATGAATGACATAAGGTTTGCGCCCTTGCGCCTTCAGTTCGTCGGCACGCGCGTGCAACGCTGCGTCCGCACCGACTTCGTCCTCGCCCTCGGGGTAGGTCATGTGTTCGGCACCCAGAATTTGTGCCAACAACACATTCCCAGAGCTGTAATACGCTTCGCCCATATCCGACACACGCTCTTCCAGTTGCAGAACGGATTGCATGCCCAGTTTTGCTGCGGCGGCTGCAGCGGACCGAACAAAGTTTGACTGAACTGCGCCGGTGATCAGAATGGTATCCGCGCCTTTCTGAAGGGCATCACCGAAATAGAACTCAAGCTGCCGCGTTTTGTTACCGCCAAACCCAAGCCCGGTTAGATCATCGCGTTTCAGCCAGAGGTCGATACCCAATTCCGAAGACAACCTGTCCAGCCGCTCCAATGGGGTTGGGCCTGACATGAGTTGGGCACGGGGAAATCCGTCCAGTTTGTTGTCTTGTGTCATCGTCTGCCCTTCGAGTTTACGCGACCGCAAATGCGCGATGAAAGAGAACGCCGCAGGCTATCAGAGAAACCACGCGGATCGCCGTTGTGACCAAGGTCTGAGGCAAATGGGGCCCCACTGCACGACCAAAAAGGCTGCCGATCAGTGTGAGCGCCAGGAAGCCCCATAGCTGCGGGCCATAGGCAAAGGCCTGCGTCTCGGATAGGCTGTGCAATAGGAATGCGATGCCGTACGCCACCAGCGCAATGGGTTGTACCAACTTGGCAACCTCTTTGGCTGGGCGGCCTTTCGCAATCAACCCGAAAACCATTAGCGGGCCGGGCGTCGCGGCCCAAACAGTCGCCAGCCCGGATAAGCCGGAAACGGTCGAAAACCCTGCTGCTCCAATTGAGCGACGCAAGGGCAGCAAGGTCGTCACAAGCCCGATCAGCAACAGGCTGGCCGTCAAGGCAAGGACAAACGCCTCGCTCAGCCAGGGGTACACGACAAGGCCCGCGACCACTCCGACGAGGCATCCGATGATTGCCGTGCGAATGGTCTGTCGGTCGGCCTTCAGCACCTGTCGGTCTGTCGCGACCGCTGAAACGATGGTATTCAACAGCAGCAGCATTGGGACAGCCGTTGATGTACCAAGCAGGATCATCATCGGCGGTCCGGCAAGGATGCTAAACCCGATGCCGACGCCGACTTGCAGCATTGCGCCAAGGCCGATGGCAACCAACAGGATGGTTAGGTCAACGGACACTTAAATCCCCCAAGTACCACGCTATAATTCAGTTCCTTTAGGTCCAAGGCATAATGCCAACATAGGATTTGCGCGTCGCAACGGTATGCGCCATCTGCGCCAGTGTCGTCAAATCGAAGACGGGAAGCTGCAACTCGTCCTGAAGGCGCGCGGCATATGGCGGCAAGTCGGTACACTCCAATACCAAGGACCGTATCTCCGGTGAATTATCTCTGAGTTGCCGTGCGGCCTCGAGCACTTCGGCCTCGATCAAATCTGTGTCCATGCGGGTTCGCGTATTCCGTAAGATCACTTCAGCGAATTCGCTGGTGTCCTCCAACCCTTGTACTGCGACGGGAATACCACCTGCTCCGACACCTTCGAAATGCTTCGGCGTCAGAGCAGATGCATCTGCGGTCAACACGCCCACCGGGGCATTCGCCCCGGTAATGTGAAAGGCCAGAGGCACCTGTATCAAGCTGGATGCAAAGACGGGTACGGAAACAGACGCAGCCAGTTCCTTTTGAAATAAAGCCAGAAATCCACAGCTTCCCGTGATTGCCCGAACACCCTCGGCCTCAAGCCGTTGCGCGCCCTTGATGAAGGGGGCCAGAAGCTCGGGCGTCGGGTTGTTTAGCAGGGTCGGGACGGTAATGCCGTCGATCATTTCGTAGAGAACGGGAAAAGGAAGGCTGGACGGATTCTTGATGTGCCCGGGCGGTTTGGGGAAATAGCTTTCAAGGCACAAAACCCCAATCGAAGCCCCACAGATGTTTTGGCCGCCTTCGTAAATTGGCATGGTGCTCAGGTCCTTTTGCATAGGGGAATTAGAAACGGGCCAGCGAGAACGGGTCCAGGTTGATATTCGGGCTGCGTCCGGACACCAGATCCGCCACAAGCTCTCCGGTCTTTGGCGCCATCATCAGCCCGTAATGAGAATGACCGAACGCGGCCAAAAGCCCGTCCTTTCCGTTCAGCGGCCCAATCGCTGGCAGGCTGTCGGGAAAAGAGGGGCGCCGACCCATCCAGAACTGTGCCTCGCCAGTATTGAGGTCCGGCACTAAGGATTTTGCCTGATCGGTCAGTATCTTTTCTTTTCGCGGATCGGCTGGGGCATCGACACTGCCAAACTCGGCCGTACCGGCGACCCTCAGACCGCCCTGCATCGAACTTGCGACGACCTTTGCGTCCACATCCATGACCGAGTTGTTCAGCACAGCCGAAGGGGCCCGAAATTCAACGTGGTAACCCCGTTCAGCCACCAACGGCACAGGTATGCCAAGGGGTTTAAGCAGGTCGGCGGACCACACTCCGGCTGCAAGGACAATATTGCGCGCGTGCAGCGTGTCACGTGACGTTGCAAGCTGCCAAATGCCGCCTTCGGTGTGGCTCAGCCTAGTGACTTCGGTCCGCACAAACTCGGCCCCTTGCGCACGTGCTTTTTCGGCCAATACAGCGCCCAAACGCCCGGGAGAAGTTGCGCGGGCCTGACCTTTGATCACAATCGCAGCCTTGAGGTCTTTTGAGAGCGCCGGTTCCAGGCGCCGCAATTCAGCGCCGTCGACACGCTCCAATTCACCTCCCTTTTCCCGGCGGATCAGATAACCAAGATCACTCAGGTTGGCTTGTTCAGGGTTCCGGAACGCGTGAATATAGTAACTGTCCGCGATCAGCGCTTCGTGACCCGTGCCCTGCAGGTGCCGACGGTACAGATCAATGGACGGGCGGCATAAAAGCTCCATCGCATCTGAGACTTCGCGAACCGTCTTTTCGCCGGACTTGCCCAGAAAGCGCAGCCCCCACGGGATCATCTTCGGCCAGAAGGACGCCCGGACTGAAAGCGCGCTTTTCGGGTCCAACAGCATCTGGGGCAGCTTTTTCCAGATGCCCGGAACGGCCTGCGGAATGATCGACCAGGGCGACACAACCCCCGCATTGCCGAAAGAGGTTTCCTGTCCCGGGTCGCTCCGGTCGACTAGACGGACCGGTATGCCCCGTTCTTGCAGCGACAGCGCACAACAGATGCCGACGATCCCTGCGCCGATGATGGTCACTTGCTCTGTCATCGCATCAGGCCGGGGAATGACTGCGATTGCGCGCGATCAGTTGGGTGACAATGACCGGCGAGGCGACGGCAAGCGCGATCAGGTCAGCCGTCAGGCTGGGCGCAACGAAGATCACCCCCGCGATGGCCATCAGGATACGCGACGCGATGTTCAGCGGTTTCAGCCAATATCCGACCACAGCTGCGGACAGGGCGATGACCCCGGCGATACAACTGGTGGCGGTGTAGGTGAATTCCCACAGGTTGAACCCGGTTGAGGACACGAACAATAAGACCGGCGCATAAACGAAGGCCATTGGCGCGATCACCTTGCCCAACCCAAGGGTAAAGGCAGAGAGACCAGTTCGGAACGGATTGGAGTTCGCAATGGCCGCTGCCGCATAGGCCGAAGTGCAGACTGGCGGTGTGATCTCGGATACCACACCGTAGTAGAGTACGAACAAGTGGCTTGCGATCGGCGGGACACCCAGCTGCGCCAGCGCGGGCTGTGCGACCGAGACCAGCATAATGTAAAGCGCTGTGGTCGGGATGCCTGCGCCCATCAGGATGCAAACGATGGCAATGAAGACCAGCGAGATGAACAGTTGCAGGTCTTCCATCGCAAACAGCTGCCAGCTGCCGAACGAGATCATATTGTACAGGTCTGAGGCCAGATTGCCTGCACCTTGAGTGACCATGAACCCGATACGGAAGCCAATGCCGGTTGTGTTGATAACACCGACAACGATGCCGACGGCGGCAGCGGCGGCACCCACGGCCAGCGAGTATTTCACTCCCAACTCAACCGCTTGCAGCATCTCGGGTACTTCGATGCGTTTCTGCGGGTTCAGCGTGGCGATTACCGATAAAGCACACAGGATCGCCGTCATCGTCAGATCGAACCCGCCATCCGAGAATTTCCACAGCACGAAGGCCAGGAACGCCGCGGCATAGATCAGCGTGGGCGGCTGTTTGATGCGCGACATGCCTGCGATCACCGCCAGTGAGATACCGCAGAAGGCGGACATGAACGGCGTGTAGCCGGTAAACAGCACGACCAGCAGACCGATCAGAGGCACGATGTTGGCCCAACCTTCGGCCCAGACAGCCTTGAGCTGCGGCAGCTGCTCTTTCGCCAAGCCTTGCAGGTTCAGCTTGCGTGCCATCAGGTGCACCACCGCGAAGACTCCGACATAGTGAAGGATCGCGGGGAAGATCGCGGCAATGACGATGGTGGTGTAGGGCACCTCAAGGAACTCGGCCATGATAAAGGCGGCGGCCCCCATGATCGGCGGTGTGATCTGCCCTCCGGCCGACGACGCGGCCTCGACGCCGCCCGCAAAATGGCCGGGGTACCCAAGGCGCTTCATGTTGGGAATTGTCAGCGCGCCGGTCGAAACGGTGTTGGCCACCGAAGAGCCCGAGATCGTGCCGAAGAACGCCGAGGATACCACCGACACTTTTGCCGGCCCGCCGGTATAGCGGCCCGCCAAAATGGTTGCATTGTCGATGAAAAGCTGCCCCAACCCCGTGCGCTGCGCGATCACGCCAAACAGGACGAAATGGAACACGATGGTCGAGACGACCCAAAGGGTGACGCCGTAGATTCCTTCCTGCGGGAAATACATCGACGACACGAAAGTTTTGAAGTTCACGCCCGGATGCTGCAGCAAGCCGGGGAAATACGGGCCCAACAGGGCGTATGAGATAAACACGCAGATGATCAGCGGCAGCACCCAACCCAGCGTGCGGCGTGCGATGTCCAGAACCAGCAGGATGATGATTACGCCCAAAACCACGTCATAGGTGTTCGGGTTGCCCATTCGGAACGTCTGTTCCTCGATACCCAGAAACGGAATGCCGCGCCATGCGACCCCAACATACAAAGCTGCGATGATCCCCAGCGCCATAAAGACCAAGTCGTACAGAGGGATGTTGCCGATACGGTACCGGCTGATCTTGAGCGCATAGAGGTTTTTGGAGCCGAAAATCGGAATTGTCGCGTAGACCAGAATGAACAGCAGCGACAGATAGATACCCATGTGCCAATGGTCGGCGGGCAGGCCAAAACCGGCTGTGAAGAATTCGTAGAACGCAAGAATCAGGGCGACAAAGCGCAGCACCTTGCCCGCGGCGCGCGTGACCTGCCGGACGGCGGCACCTTCGTCGAATTGTTCTTCGATGGCGGCCAGTTCCTCTGCCGTCAATTCGTGGTCATCAAGTTTCTGGGTCTCGGACATGATGGCCCCCTGATTTCGCATAATTCCGGAGTGCGGTGCCCCACGCAGGGGCACCGACGACAGGTGTCAGTAAGGTACGGTTACTGAAGCAGACCGGCTTCTTTATAGAATTTCTCGGCCCCCGGATGCAGCGGCACACCCAGCGCCTCGACACCATCCAGCGCCGTATCAGGCGTGATCTGCTTGCCCTTGGCATGGCCATTGTCCAGCAGCTTGCGAGTATTGTCGTTCCACAGTGCCTTGGTCAGGCCATAGACTAATTCGTCGGACAGTTCCGAAGACACCACCAGCATCGCGCTGACCGCCGGGGTCTTGGTTTCCCCGTCGATGCCTTCATAAACCCCGCCTGGAATGGTCGAGGGGATATAGGCCGGGATGATCTCATTGATCTTAGCCATGTCTTCGTCGGTGAAAGAATGCAGGTTCATCCCCTTGGTCGAGGACAGCTGCACCATCGCGGCAACCGGCCAGCCTGCAGCATAGAAATAGGCGTCAAGCTGACCGTCGGCCAGACGCTCGGCGCTCTGGCTGTTGTTCAGCTCGGCCTCGTCCATGTTGTCGCGGTTGACGCCCCAGGCGTCCAGCATCTGCAACACGGCGACCTGCGTGCCGGAACCGGCCTGCGCGATACCGACGCGCTTGCCTTCCAGATCGCTCAGGTCGTTGATCGTCTGACCGGCTGGCAGCACCAGATGCAGGTCTTCGGGGAACAGGTTTGCGACGATGCGCAGGTTGGGGTGGGGTTTGCCTTCGAACTTACCCTCACCCAGATACATCGAGCGGGTCACGTCGGCGGCGGCAAGACCGGCCTCAAGCTCGCCATTCTGGACGGCGGCGTTGTTGAAGACCGACGCGGTGGTGGATTGCGCGATGGCGATCAGGCCCGGCACGCCGCACTGGCCGCCTTCTTCGCAGGGGCGCGAGCCAGGAGGGGCGGAGATTCCATTTGCGATGGTGCCCCCGATGGGGAAGTAAGTTCCGCCTGCGCCGCCTGTGCCGATGCGGAAAAAAGTTGGATCCTGTGCCAGCGCCGGGGCGGCAAGCGCACTTGCCAGGGCCAGTCCCGTCAAACATTTCACAAATTTCATCATCATCTCCCTTGTTGGATCGTCGGATTCGGTTTGGCCGAATTTCGATCCCGCAAGCGTAGTGGCAATTATCATAAATACAAATTTGTTATATTTCACAAAACTAAGGTTTAGTTTATATAATTACCATGAACCTGATGCAGTTGACCGTTTTTCGTGAGGTGATGGAGACCGGCTCTATCTCTCAAACCGCCAAGAAACTGAACCGCACTCAGCCTGCGATCAGTCTGGCCTTGAAGAACCTTGAAAAGACCCTTGGCCTGACACTGTTCGAGCGTAAGGGGCGGCGATTGGTCCCTGTTCCCGAAGCGCGTTACCTTTTGGCCGAAACCACGGGTATTCTGGACCGCCTGGCGACGATTTCCAGTACAATGGAAGGGTTGATTAAAGGGCATTCTGGCAGCCTGAATATCGCTACAATGCCGGGCCCATCCGCATTCTTGTTCCCGCGTTTCATCAGCCAATCAGTCGGCGAGAACCCCGAGATACGTATCACATTGTCTACACGCAGTTCGCCTCAGATTATGGAGCTTGCGGGCACGCAAAATATTGATTTCGGCTTCGCAGACTTCGAGCATTCAACCAGGAAAGAGCCTCAGTATTCAACAGAACTGATCCAGGCAGATTGTTTTTGCGCCGTTGATCGTGACAGCCCGCTTGCTTCGCGCAGGACTGTATCCATTTCTGATCTCGACGGGGCCCCTATGGGGGGATTGCATGCCACGCATCCGTTCCAGCGCAAAATTCGACAAGAGTTTCAAGAAGTTTCAGCTAACTACAACCCAACGGTGACATGTCAGTACTTTCTACCCTTGATACCATTTGTGAGCTCAGGTCAGTGTTATTCGATCGTGGATCCGTTGACCGTAGCGACTGAACGAGAACTAAACCTGTCCAACGGAAAAGTCGCGTTCGTGCCCTTCAAAATACCGCACAGATATGAATATGCGCTCCTTGAGCCCGTTCACCGGCCACCGTCTCAATTGGCGTTAAAGATCAAGGCGGGCTGGAAAGCGGAAGTGTTAAAGATGTTGTCAGCGGTGAAAGCCAACCCTCATGCAACTGGGATAGATGAAGCAGGAAGCGAGCAAAGCTGAACAACAGTGTTTTACAAAAAGAAAACCGATGGGAGGGAATGTACATCTGGACCGACTTGCGACAAGTAGGCGAATGTCGGCTATGGGACCAGAACCTCCGGTTTCTTGGATCAGACCGAAGGTTGGCTTTGTCCGGATAGTGTTGAAAAACGGGAGGTTTGGGCCCGCCTTGAGTGTCTCGCCAACGCGAGCTTTTCGTTTCAGCCCGTTGGTGCCGGCTGCGGGACCAGTTTTGCGAGTTTCCTGAGGTTCTGGGCAGTGGCTGCGAGTTGGAACTGTTCGTATGCATCTTTCGGTCCGCGTAGCCGCATCATCGGCACGCCTATGTATCGTTTCAAATGGGCAAACAACATTTCGACTTTCCGCCTTTGAATGAACGAAGTCATGTAGGCGTCGGTTTTGCGGATATCGCGGGCCACGTCGCGAGCTGCTTCATGGACGGAACGCATGAGGCGTCTCCCGTTGTCCTTCGGACAACATTGAGGCTTTAGTGGGCATACGTCGCAATCGTGCTTTGAGGCGCGGTATCTGACGAAGCCGTCTTTGCCGCCATTTGCTTTTCGTGGCTTGGAGAAATTCCGTCGATACGTTTGCAGAGGCTTGCCGCCCGGGCAGGTGTAGCTGTCGGATGCCAGGTCGTAGAAAAAGTCCTCGCGTGAGAATGTGCTGTCTGTCCGCTTCGATTTACCTCAGACCGGAATGTGCGGAGCAATGCCGCGTTCCTCCACCGACCAGCCAAGCATCTCGGCTGACCCGCAGCCTGCATCACCAACCAGCTTGTCCGGCTTCACGCCGAAGCGATCCGTAATCCGGTCGAGCATACGGCGTGCTGAAAAGGTCTAAGCGGTTCGGATTGGAACTGACGGCTCTACATTGGCAATGATCGCATTGTCCAAGTCCACCGTATAGTTGGTGGAATATGCAAAGAACGCTGCACCACCATCTGCCCCGGTCCAGCGCGCGGCGGGGTCAACAGGCGAGATGTATTTGGGGACGACCTTAGTCGACGCGCCGAATGCGGCATCATCCAGTGTTTCAAGATATTCCTGAACTACGCGCATAGTCAGCTCGGGCGGCAGACCTTCTTTGCTATCAACGCCGCGCGACTGGTTTGCGTTGGCAGGGATCAGGCTGGCGTCGACGCCAAAGCTCTCGCCCCCAACAAGACCTTCGTCAATGCAGCGCCTCAGAACGGTTTCGAAGAGGTGTCGGAAGAAGTCGCTTTCCCGGAAGCGCCCGTGCCGGTTCTTCGAAAAGGTAGAATGATCCGGCACAGGATCGGTGAGGTCGAGGCGGCAAAACCACCTGTACGCCAAATTAACGTGGACCTCCTCGCAAAAACGGCGTTCGGACCGAATGCCCTGACAGTAGCCTAGCAACAGCATCCGGATAATCAATTCTGGATCAATCGAAGGGCGACCATGCGAGTTGTAAGATGGTGCAAGCAGTGGGCGGATTTCAGACAAATCCAGAAACCGATCAATGCCGCGTAACGAATGGTCCGCAGGCACAAACTCTTCAAGCGAAAACTCGTAGAACAGCGCGCCCTGCGCCACCTGCCTCGGTCCCATTATCGCTGCACCTCCACTCTCAACTGGAGTAAATCAGTGCCATACCAACCAATCAACGGACTTTTTCAACACTATCTCCGCACAGCCGTCATTCACATTGCAGTCAGTTCACCACTTCTCGCCGAATGGACGAATGTCGAGTTCAAAGGTCCATGCGGACTTGTCTTGCTTTACGAGCATCAATGCGGTTTCTGCAATCTTGTCAGGTTTAATGAAGAACTCGTCAGGTTCGTTCGGTGCGAAATTGGTCCGTGTGTCTTCGGTATCGATCACACCGTCTATGACGAGGTACACAACGTGTACGCCTTTTGGTCCGAGTTGCTTTGCCAGCGAGTTGGCTAATGTGCGTTGAGCCGATTTCGAGGGTGCGAAGGCCGTCGTCCATACATTTCCGCGAAGGGCAGCGGTGGCACCGGATGCAACGATGGTACCAAACCCGCGCTCGGACATTTGAGGCCCAAGGACTTTGGCTGTCGTGAAGAGGCCCAACGCGCCGACGCGCCAACTCTGCTCGAACTGAATTTCCGATACGTCATCGAGCGCGCCAAATTGTGCAAGGTCCGCGTTGTAGATAGCAACGTCGATCTCACCGAGGTCGTTTTGGACCGAAGTCAGTGCATTTTTGAGAATTTCAGGATCTCCAGCGTCACACTTATATGTTCTCACGGAATTGCCAGTGTTCGGTGTTCCTCTGAGCCCTTCGCCTGATCTGCTGAGAAGCGCGAGGTCGTATCCTGCATTTTGGAAGGTTTCGGCATAGGCAGCCCCGAGCCCCGGGCCAAAACCTATTATTACGCAGACCTTGTCGCCCATGTTAATCTCCCTCTTCGTGCTGGTCGTCTTTGTCCAGCTATATCACTTATCAGCATGTCTCGCAGAGAACGCAGGTTTGCCTGAACAGCCGAAATTGATGCGGTCTGAACCGACCCTGTGACTACTGAAACGGTCAGATGACCGCTCTGAGCCCCACGTTGACCGATGCCGCGCTAAGTCCCAATTGCAGCAACGCGCAGAAAGCCGACTTTGCAAACTTTGGCGGACGAGCCAATGCGGGCAATCAACATCTTTCTCGGATGTTGCGGTTGCGGCCTGCTTATCCACAACAGCAGTCACCTAGTTGAATTGGCGGACACGGAACCGTTCCGTAAGAACAGTAAACACAGCAATCGCCTTCTAGGGGCTTCAATACCGCCTTGCATGATCTGCATTCATAAAACCACTGGCACGAGTCGGTTGGCATTCTTTCGGTTTCAACGTGCCCACACTGAGGGCAGGTCAAAGTGCTATCGAGCACCACAGTTTGTTTTGTCATTGTTTCACATCTGCATGATTAGATAGTCGTTGATTTGAACCTCATTGAACACGATAGTCCATGCCAGCACGGTGATTGCCGTGCTTCCGACAAGCCACCATTTCAGATTTACCAACGTCCCGTATCGATGCGATACGAACCACGAAACAGCGACCAGCGCTGTTGAGATGGCGAGAACATAATAGCTTGCCGCCGCAATTTGTCCGAATACCGCCAACCAACTGCCACCCCAGCCGAGCAACATCATGATCATTGGAAGAACACAACATGTCGCAACCCCCAGAGCGGAAACCGATCCCAGGTAGCTGAGGGTCACATATTTCTTCACCTTTTGCTCCCCAAGATACTCGATTTGATTGTGTTGAGGCGTCGACATTCAGGGTGTATAACTCCTGTAGCGGCTACAGGATCAAGAGGGGGCACTTCGCGTGATTGCGATAGGTGAGGCTTCCCGGCAAAGCGGGGTCGGAATAGAAACCATCCGCTACTACGAACGCGAAGGCATCGTACCAAAACCCGCACGAGCGCTGAACAACCGTCGCCTCTATTCAGCAAGCGAGGTGGGAAGACTGCGATTTTTGAAGAAGTGCCGTGACCTGGGGTTTCCTCTTTCAGACGCAAAGGCGCTTTTGGAGCTGTCAGAAGGAAGTGCTGAAGACTGCCGATCAGTGAGAGAACTGGCCGAGGCACACATTGCCAGCGTTCGAAGCAAGATTGATGAGCTCAGACGCCTGGAACGCGCCTTGAGCGAGCTTACGGCCAATTGCAATAGCGGAAACGTTCACTGCCCGATGCTGCAAAGCTTGAGAACGATGGATGAAATCTGACTCTGGCCACCGTGCCGAAGCTCAGTGTCTGAGATATTGCCAGATCACGTCAGACCAAGGTCTGTGGTGCGATAACAGGTAGTAGTTCATAGTCGATTTCACGATGAGAGCGAAAATAGATGACCTGACGATTGGAAATTGGTCGTTGTCGCGAGTCTTTCTTGCGGCCAGCATCTTCGTGATGGGCGCTGCTACGGCAATAGTCGGGGTCTGGGTGTCAAATCGAATTCAGAACGCAGTCGTGCAGAACTCCGCCAATTCCGCGGCGCTGTATATGGAAAGCGTTGTTTCCCCGCTCAGCCAGGAATTGGCACATGGCGACCGCCTTTCTGAGCAGGCGAGCCTGGCACTGGATGAGATTTTCATGAGCCAGCCGATGCGTGACCGCATTGTCTCCTACAAATTCTGGAAGCAAGGCGGAGTGATTGCGCATGCCTCGGATACAGACATCATTGGAAACCGTTTCAATCCAACGGACGACTTAAGGCGGGCATGGAACGGTGATATCTCCGGCTCTTTCGAAGAGCTTGATCATGCTGAGAGCGCCGCCGAGGCGGCATTGGGTATACCATTGCTTGAAGTTTACAGCCCCATCCGCGAACTCTGGTCCGGCGAAATCATCGCGGTTGCGGAGTTCTACGAAAGGGCCGATCAGCTGGAGTTAGACTTGGCCAAGGCCAGGCGAACAAGTTGGCTGGTCGTCGGTTCCGCATTTCTGGCAAGTACGATTGTTCTGTATTCCATCGTCGCAATTGGCGACAAAACAATTCGACGACAGGGGGCACTACTTAAACAGCGCCTGACAGAAAGTGAGAGGATGGCTGAGCAGAATGCCTTGCTGCGGTCGCGTGTGGTCGAGGCGTCAGAAAGGTATGCCACGCAAACAGATCGGTTTCTCAAGAAACTTGGTGCAGAGCTACATGATGGTCCGGCACAATACCTGTCGCTGGCCGCCCTTAGACTGGAGGCGGCGTTTTCCAAAGGGCCCGAAAGGCCTAAAGAGGCCGAGGAAATTCAGCAATCTTTGCAAAAATCTCTGGCTGAAATTCGTGCTATATCACGAGGGCTGTCGGCCCCGGATATCGACAGCCTGTCACTTGGCGATGTTGTGAAGAGAGCCGTAGAGGATCACGCAGAACACAGCCCGTTGCGGCCGGATGTTTCGTTCCGGGGTAGCCAGGTTCCGGAGTTGTCATTGTCCGACAAACTGTGCGTTTTTCGGTTCCTTCAGGAGACGCTTTCCAATGCCGCGAGATATGCCCCGGCTGCCAACTGCACTGTGATCTCTGAGGCGCAAAACGACCGCATAGTTGTAAAGGTCAAAGATGACGGACCTGGATTTGACAGGTCAGAAGAAACCGCGTTGCGTGACGATGGCGGCCAGGGGCTTATGGGCTTGCAAGATCGGGTCGAAAGTATTGGTGGCAGGTTCGAAGTCGCGTCGAGACCCGGTGAAGGCACCACCATTGCCATGACACTCTTTCCCAGAAAGCTGGGTGCATCATGACTACATCTGTTGTGATAGCCGATGATCATCCAATTTTCAGGGATGGTTTGCAACGCACATTGAATGAAGCTGAAGGATTCGAAGTTTTGGCTGCTGGTTCGAATGCTGAAGAGGCCGTATCGCTGGTCAACGCGCACCAGCCCGACATAGCTGTTCTTGACCTTTCGATGCCCGGCGGTGGGATCAAAGCGACGCGCGAAATCGCAGCGATGGCAAATCCGCCCTTTATCGCAATCTTGACGGTCTCGGAGAACAGCAGCGATGTCGCGGACGCGTTGGAGGCGGGCGCGTTAGGGTACATCGTGAAGGGAGTGACGGCGAGCGAATTGACAGCTTCCCTACGCAGCATCGCCGAGGGTGAAGGGTTCGTTTCTCCGGGCTTGGCCTCGCGTGTACTACTTCAAATAAGGACTGACACCGCCACATCTAAGAACAGCAGCATTCTCGATGACCTCACGCATCGTGAGGAAGAAATTCTTCGACGTGTGGCCAAGGGGTTTAGCAATCGGGAAATCGCTGAGGAATTGGACCTTCAGGAAAAGACCGTGAAGCATTACATGACGGCAATCCTGTCCAAGCTTCATGCGCGAAATCGGGTAGAAGCCGCCCTCATTGCCCATGATGTTTGGAATAAGAAGGACTAACTGCGGTCTCTATGACGACGCTGACGGCCCCTCGCCAAGAAAAGCCGCCAACGGATCATCGACTGAAGCTGTTGTTCAGTTGGCAACCGCCTGTAACCTCCGGCGATCAGAGGCTGTTGCGTTTCGTTCAACAACAGTCCGGTTGAACGGGTCTTTCAACTCGTAGCGTCCAAACTCAATCTCTTCTTTCCAGCCATTGGCATAGTTTACTTCGATATTGTTGCCCTGGCGTTCAATTTTCGTGGGACGGCTACCAGCAGTGCCGCCTTGCCCAGCAGAGCGTACGCTATCGATAGAAATACCATTCGCCAAAGACCGCAGCCTTGAGACGTCAGCACCGGTCGCGGGGCGTTCTTCAACGGTTCGGTTCTGAGCATTTTTTCTCTCAAACCGCCCATTTTCGATCTCTTCCTTGGTTCCGTCGGCGTAACGCACTTCAATGCCGTTAGCGTTTGTTTCGACCTTTGTTACCCCAGCCGAACCCGACGGCTTGCCCCCAGATTGAGAGCGATCTTTCTTTCCGCTGCCTCTATTGGAGCGTTTGGAGTCATCGTCGTCGTCATCATCGTCGTCGTCGCGACCACCTTTGCCTGATCCTGAATTGTCGTCACGATCATCATCTCTGTCATCGTCGCGATCATCGTCCCTATCGTCATCACGATCATCATCCCGATCGTCGTCGCGATCATCGTCGCGACCATCCCCGTCTTTCCCCTTGCCGCTCTTGGCAAAGGCATATGACGGTTCAAAATGTAGGCGACCATCGGCGTCAAACGCTGGTACGTAAGGCGTCGCTACAATCAACGAAGCCAAGGCCGCAGTACTAAGAAGTTGACCAAGCTTTCTTTGAATTTTCATTTTCGCCTCCAATTCTGATCGCCACGTTTTGTGACATTGGAGGCAGACTAACTCTGGTCTGGCTTGCCCACATCGGGCTTAGGTCTGACGAATTTCAAGCCGAACGTCGTAGTCAAAAAGCAAAACCAACCGAGTTTGGTTTAGAACAGCCTTATTACCAGTTTAGTGGGAACTAACTCCGTCGCCCTTCAACTCGTCATCAGGTTCAAGATGAATGACAAAGACAGACCCCGGGTACATACGCTCCAATACTTCTTCGATGTCATTGCATATGTCGTGCGCTGCGCTGACCGGCATTGTGCCGTCCACAACAAGATGAAACTCCACGAAAATAACATTTGCGGATCTGCGCCCCTTGAGGTCGTGGTACTCTAACGCTGCGCCGAGATTTGCTTCGATTGCACTAGAGACAGTCTGCAAGTCATGATCGGAAAGGCTCACATCCATCAGGCCATCGACAGAAGCCCGGATAACTTTCCATCCTTCCCACAAGATGTTCAATGCAACAAGAATTGCCAGAACCGGGTCCAGGATCAACCATCCGGTGACAAGCGTGAGAATAAGTCCCGCGATCACACCAACTGAAGTCATAACATCTGTAAAAATGTGCCGGGAGCTTGCTTCCAGGGCGGGCGACCCCTCGCGTCTGCCGATCGTAAGCAATAGGTAGGCCCATGCACCGTTCACGCCCGTGGCAACGATATTGATGGCAATTCCAAGCAGTGGCGCATCGTCAAGTTGCGGATTGGGAAGGGCCTGCACGGCTTCTCTGATGATCAGGAACGCTGCCAGCACAATAAGTGCGCCCTCAACGACGGCGGATAGATACTCGGCTTTCTTGTGACCAAAGGGGTGGTTTTCATCAGGAGGTTTATTGGCAACCCGAACCGCAAAATACGCCAGCAGCGCCGCGACGACATTCACGGTTGATTCCATTGCGTCTGACAATAACGCCACCGAGCCGGTTAGCCACCAAGCCAACAGTTTCAATGCCAGTACCGCGAGGGATATTGGAATGCTCCAAAGAGCGATTTTTTGTGTCATTCCGTCATGTCCCTCAGTCAATCGTTACAATAAATCCTGGGAACAGGTGAGCTACCGTACTTAACACGTGTGACGGGAGTAAGGTAAAAATGAATAGGGCCACAGGGTCGGTCATGCACGACCGGTTGTAGTGAATGGCGCCAACACCATAGTGTCATAAATCCGTCACTCAGATGGACCCGATGGTTACATATAGCTAGCATCAGTGATCAAACAGCAAGAAGGGAGACACACATGTCGAAGTTCACCAGCAGAAAAACTGCTCATGGGGTTGTTGCACTCGTAATCTGCTGTATCGCGGCGACCGGACACGCGCAATCGGCAAGCGAAGAGATGTCGTTCTTCATCACTAGCGTCGGCAAGGGCGACGGCGCCAACCTGGGCGGCCTCGAAGGTGCCGATGCTCATTGCAATGCGCTTGCTTCCGCGACCGGTTCTACCAAGACTTTTGCGGCCTATCTGAGCACCTCAATGTCCATTGATCGCGGCACCGACCCGATGACAATCACCAATGGCATTTCTGCACGCGACCGGATCGGGTCGGGTCCTTGGTATAATGCCAATGGAGAGCTTATCGCCAACAATGTTGATGACCTGCACAGTGACGGTGTGAATATCAATCTACAGACCGCGCTCGACGAAAACGGCAACCCTGTCAATGGGCGTGGCAGTCAGCCGAACAAACATGACATTCTGACCGGCTCCGATTCCGCTGGATATTTCTCGACGGCAGGTGGTGACACGACATGCAGCAATTGGACTTCGAATAGTGAGGACGGGTCTGCGATTGTTGGGCACCATGACCGTGTAGGTCTCAACGATGCCCGAAACATGTTGTCCTGGAACTCATCGCACGGCTCGCGCGGTTGCGGAGAGGAACATCTGCCACGTTCTGGCGGGGCGGGCCTATTTTATTGCTTCGCAACCGACTGAACAGGCAGCATTGGTACGCGCGTCACCCTTATTGCGCCTGATGTTGCCATGTCTGGAATAAGGGGAGCGTGCTGGAAGTGGTAATTGGGCCATGAAGCCCAATTACCGCTCAGTTACGCACTTCGTAAACCGTGATTAGTAATGAACATTCGGTTTGGCCTGCATTCTGCCGTCTGAGCCAGGCGCGGCGCGGATTTGGTGCGAGCCTTGAAACACCTCTATGCATTGGAAAGCTCTCAAACTGGGCTATAGGGCGACTTAGGTTGAAAATTCATCCGTGAAATCGGCGTATTTCTCGGGCAACAATCTTGAACGTGTCGAGCGCTCGCCACTCTGGGCTGTGTGGCCGACACAGAATTAGGAGACCCGCAATTTCTATCGACAGTTTTGCGGACACAGAGATTGGAAGACACCTGGCGGAAGCTGCACGTCGTTGCCGCATGGTGTTCTTCACTGGATTACCAGCATCTGGAAAGTCGTTCCTACTGCGCCAACAGATATCCATTTCGGTCTGCTTGGGACGTCGCGTGCATATCATGCGTTGGGATACAGGGCTCGCTTCGTTTCAAACCGACGACATATTCGCAAGGTATCCAGATGTTTCGGATGGAACTCATCCGTTGATCCGAAAGGCAGCCGGATTGTGGGGCCGGAGAGCCCTGGCGCGATGGCAGGCAGAGAATACTGATCCAAACGACATGATTGTCGGTGAAGTCCCCATCATTGGAAACAGATATTCTGAGTTCACCCAAGTGCAGCCGGATCCGATTGAACCAGCCCTCGCATCCGCGGGAACCACATTCATCTATCCGGTTCCCACAATGAGTTTGCGCGACAATCTCGAAGCCATTCGAAGATCTACGTTTGCGAATCCTAGACATCCCAATGAGGCCAGAGATGCGCCTCCATCGACAATGGAACTGGCCTGGCGCCAGACATGCGCCAAGGCTGTGGAATTGGGCTTAGTTTCTGAGGCGGGCATCCATTCTCCATACGAAGAGACGATCTATGTCCGGTTATTTGAGCACTTGCTGCAACACCGAAACGCCATCGGAATTGTGGTCGATACGATTTATTCAGATGCCGGGTCAGCCCATGACCTTGAGGGCAACATCTTAGAACTCAGTGCAAGCCCGGACGAAGTACAGTGTGCAATCGCGGAGGTAGAGGCCGCTTTTACGGTCGAGGAAGCTGCCCAAGACGTTGAAAACTGGCATCAGGTGTAGCCTCATGCAAATGCCCGCGTCTTTGAACATCTTGGAAACTAAACGTCTAATTGTGAATGCCCGCTTCGGACTGACTGCGGTCCATTGGAGTAAAAATACGGATGGATGCAAAGTCCGCATTGCCGCGCCGTGCTTTGCAGCCAAGGTCCACAGCGAATTCCCTTTGAATGATGCTGCGTCGTCAACAAACGGCGGCTCTAGGTAACACCATGCTAAAGCAATACCTGGGAGCGGTTGCCTTTAGCGCACCAAAATACGCAAAGGGCCGATTACTTTGAACCCCGCCTCGCAGGCAGCATCAAGTTCAGCGCCCCGTTCATATCCCACAACAGGAAGATTTGGGCCGACGGAGGAGGTCGCCGCCAAAGCCTCAGAGTAAAGTAACGTATCGTTTGATTTTGTAGAAAACACATTTGACATGCCAACTACATCTTTCGAAAGGTTGGCAATACAGCCGGCTTCAATGGCTTCTTCTGACATGCGCGCAAGGAAAACTAAGTTAGGGTCATTCAAGCAGCCTGGATTGAAGATCAGCTCATCTAACGTGCTATCGTTC
Source organism: Ruegeria sp. ABV4_181 (assembly GCF_056158465.1). Taxonomy (NCBI): domain Bacteria; kingdom Pseudomonadati; phylum Pseudomonadota; class Alphaproteobacteria; order Rhodobacterales; family Roseobacteraceae; genus Ruegeria; species Ruegeria sp. ABV4_181. Next base: position 265,935 of record NZ_JBSWTI010000006.1, on the reverse strand, counting down.
CCGTTCCATGCTTGATGCCAGTTCGAAAGATCATGCACATTTTCGACCCGAATCCATTTCGTCGATTGTTCTCGGGAGACGGCATCTGACCAAATCCATGATGCTTCGAATGCAACTCGCAGGCCCAAAGCATCGACATCCAAGCACGAAAAACTGTCTTTGATACCGCTATGCCCACGAATCCCAGCGTTGAACTCGCTAGAAGCGTTTGGATCAAGCGTGACTATTTTGGGGTAGTACGGGAGAGGGGTGTCGATGCAAAAGTACGCTAGTTCATTGCGCTCGGTACGTACTCCGTTTGCGGCCATGATTGCAGCACAAAGGTCGGCGTTGTTGTGAGCCGCTAATATCGCTTTGTCTTGCGTATTTCGCATATGATTACCTTAGTTTGGGTAGCCTTGGATTGCCACTTCAGACATTGGTGCGCATACCGCGAAGATCGGCAATGTCCCGCTCCTTCTCCGTTCGGTGCAGATGAAGTGGACGGCTGCGCCAACCGAACCCGGCCATTGGGGCTTCAAGCGGCGAAACATCATGTAGAGCCCGTATTGCTGAAACATTTGTTCAATCTTGTTCTTTTTTTGGCGGCGCGGCCTCGCAGAAACTTACCCCAAAAATAGCCTACAATTGTCGAAATGGCCGATATCCCACAATAGGCAGAAATCATGACTAAGTTCGATTTTGCAGTTGGGTCAAAAACCGACAGAACCAGTGCAACCGGACACAAAGAAACAATAAAAACTAGCCAAAAGGAAGCACGGTAGAAGTCCAAGAGTGCTCCGAGACCAAATGGAATATTTTAAGTTGAAGCTATAAACAGCATGCAGATCCCGCTTCAGAAATGTCCTTACTTTCGCAATCATTGGCCAGAGGTTCGAGTTGTTCAAGGTCGCCTTTGTCCCGCAGAATGCAAGTTTGGTTGGTCCTTGAATTCGTGCTCGCAGCGATTGGCAACAAAGCGGGCTGCGAGCGCAGCATCTTGACCAGGTGTTGAGGGTCCGGTCTGGGCCTTTGACTATGGCGGCTTGCGCCTAGGGTGTAGCCCGACGCGCAAAGTAGAAACACCTTAGGCCAGTTGTGCCCCTCGAACGATTGTCATTACCGCTTTGGAGAGTCAGATCTCCCTGTAACCCTGAGATTTGAACATCAATGATTGACGCTATTCCCGGTCCAAACAGCTTCCAATTGTCTCGTCCCTTAGAAAAGAATATTTGGCACGTAGAGTGCTATCGCGGGAAACAGGACCAACAGGCCGATCGCCATTAGATGGATGACCCAGTAGGGTATAGTAGCGATCGCAACCCGCCCCAAGGGCACCTCGCCGCGCGTGAGCGATGTCAACACGGACAGGTTCAGCCCCACAGGTGGTGTCACCTGACCGATCTCGATCACAATCGTGATGATGACGCCAACCCATATTGGGTCAAACCCAAGCCCGGTCAAAAGCGGAAACACGACGGGCAACGTCATGATCATCAGTGACAAACCGTCGAAGAAACAGCCGAGGATCAGGTAAGTCAGCAGAACCACAGCCAGAACGGCATAGGAGCCCAAACCCGAATGCGCCACTGTCTCAAGGATTTTCTGAGGGACCCCCAATACGCTGACCGATAGTGCGAGTATGGTGGCACCCAGCACCAGAAATCCGATGGAGGAAAATAACAGCACCGAATTGTAGACCGCATCTTTCAGTTTGCGCAGCGTCAGATCTCCCCACACTGAAGAGATTATTATGGCAATCACAACGCCCAGCCCCGCAGCCTCAGTCGGGGTGGCGATCCCACCCACGATGGTACCTATGACGGCCATGATCAATACCAGGATGGGCCAGATTTCGCGAAAGCCCATTATGACTTGCCACAGATCCGTTGCTTCGGCTGTGCGCGGAGCCAGAGAAGGCGTTCGCAGGCTGCGGATCAGAATGTACGTCATGAACATCAAACCGACCATCAATCCTGGTACAATCCCGGCAGCAAACAGGCGTCCAATGGATGTTTCGGTAAGAGCACCGTAGATCAGAAACGAGAGGCTTGGCGGGATCAGCAGCCCCAGTGTCCCGCCTCCAGCAAGGCTGCCGACGATCATATCCTTGTCGTAGCCGCGACGCGTCATTTCAGGATAGGCGACCGACCCGACGGCGGCGGCAGTCGACAGACTTGAACCGCTGACCGCGCCAAATAGCGTGCAAACGGCAATATTGGTATGCAATAGGCCCCCGGGAACGCGGCGGAAAATCGGGGAGAACGCGGCATAAGCGCGTTTGCTGATGCCACTGCGCAATAGGATCTCGCCCAGCAGGATAAACACCGGCACGGCGCTGAGCGTGAACGAGTTGAAGACGTTCCAGATGGCGTCAATAGCCAGAGAGGTCGCCCCGTTGGAATAAAAGTACAGGATGACCATCCCGGTCAAACCTAACGCTGCTCCTAGGGCCATACCGGTGCTTGCAGTGGCGACCAGCACGCCAATCAAGGTGGTCCACAGGCTCATGAGCGCTGCGCCGGTTCGGGCAGGATCCCCGCGAGCCTGGCAAGCAGGATCATTGTGCAAATTATCAAGGACATAGGCAGCATCGCCATCCACGGATAAAGCAAGATCCGGGAAGTCAGCGTTTTCAAGTTCCGTTGGTAGGCAAACTCGAACCACTCATAGGATTCAACCAACAACCATCCAAAGAAAACTATGCTCAGCACCGCTCCAGCCGCCGCTACCCATTTGCACGCAACGGGACCAAGAGCGCTCGTCAGCAGTGACACTTTCACATGTTCGGATCTCAGCGTGACCATCGGCAGTCCCATCAGGAGACTGACGCTAAGCAACAGGCCTACGACCTCTTCGGTCATATGCAACGGTGCATTCGCGAATTTTCTCAGTACGACGCTGGTGGCAATAAAACCGATGATCGTCACGATCCCGAACGCGGCCAGCCCTGCGCAAGCGAGGGCCAGTTTTTCAAGCCCCCAGGCGATTGAATTCTGGACGCGCAACTAGCGACCCAGAGCGTCCAATACGCGCTGGCGGTATTGTGGGGCCTTGCCGCCTGCTTCTTCGGCCAGTTCTGCCCAAATGCCCGTCACGGCTCCAACAAATGCGTCTCGATCCGCCTCAGGAAAGTCCTCGCCCCAGACAATGCCTTGCTCGACCAGTGTTTCACGGGCCGCCATCTCTCGTTCGAGATCGTCGTCGTATTGGTTGGTTCGTTCCCACAGGCCATCAGCGGCGGAGGAAACGGCAGCCTTGAAAGCATCATCCGCCGCATCCCACTGGTCGTTCGACACGCCAATTACATAAGGGCCAGACGCCATCGGATAAAGGAATGACCCATATTTCGACACTTCCTGCAGCGACACGGTATGCGCGTAGAGCGCCGGATAGAGGGCGCAATCCACGACACCGGTTTTCATTGCCACATACATCTCTTCCTGCGGAATGATCTGTGCTGCTACGCCAAGCCGGGTAAAGGCCTCTACCTGATCGCGCGCCCAGACGCGCAACTTTTTCGTCTTCAGTTGCTCCAGAGTGTTCACCGGCTCGTCCCTGCAAAAGACCGATACCGACAGCATCGGGATGGCCGCATAGCCCACGGATGTAATGCCCCAATCCGAATAGGCCTCGGCATAAATCTCCCGCACGACAGGCAGCGCCTGCTTGAATTCTTCAACCGACGCAATTGTACCCTGAACCACGACCGAGCTGAGTTCCGGCGCGTCGCGGCCAAGGTAGTTCGCCCACATCAGGCTCATCTCGACGGCGCCCTTGGGCACAAAGCGCAACACGTCGGTATTTGGAAGCCCGAGCGATCCGCCGCTGTAAATCTTTAGCGTGGTGCCAGTGTCTGCAGCATTCACCTCGTCGACAAACTGCGACAGCTCGGCGGATTCCGGTCGCGTTTCGGGCAAGAAGTTGTTGAAGCGCCATTCATCGGCCGAACCAATGGTGGCCGTTAGACCAAAAGTCAGCGCAAGCAGGTGGTGTTTCATCTGACAACTCCCCTTTTGTCGTTTTGCAGTTGGAGCATTGCATGTGAAACCAATTGAGCCAAGCGGCATCCGCGTAAATCGCCATAACTGCGGGTCTGATACGATATGGAGCCCCCGTGTCCGAAACGCTCATTCAGGGGTCCGGTTCTTCACTGCAGATCCGGACGCTCAGACCTTGCACGGTGAGGGCCGTCGGATCGAGCATTCAGTGAATTGAACGCGCAACGCGCTTCACCACGTCTTTGAGCAGTGTTAGTCTCCGATCCGAGCAACGCCGAAAGGAACCTCCGCATGTCCCTGTTTTCAAAACTCTTCGGAGGCGGTGAAAAGTCGGATCCGGAGCCTGTCGGGTACAAGGGGTTCGACATCTTCCCCGACCTGATAGCCGAGGGCGGCAAGTACCGCCTGTCCGCCCGTATCGAAAAGACCATCGACGGAGATCGCAAAACCTATGTGGTGATCCGGGCGGATGTTTTTGACAGCCTGGATCAGGCCGAAAGCTTCAGCATTACGAAAGCGAAGCAGGTGATTGACGAGCAGGGTGAAGGCATTTTCGATTCCGGAGACCGGTAGCTTGAAGCCCGCCCTGCGTTTTGACTTGTGCCGCGTGAATGGCGTCTTGTAAACCACGCAGCAGGGTCCAACGTGCAACACAAATTGCACGCGGTGTGTTCCTTTCTGCGGCAAACACCCCGAACATATCGCTCGTTTTGCCGCTCAATACTATTGACGATTGCGATTGAGCCATCCTGAACAAAACTGAACTGAGGCCAAATCAAAGACAGCGAGACCAACAGCCCAGCTATGACCCACACTCGGCTCAGCACAACTGCGATCCGGTAGGCTCGAAGTCGGGCAACCGAGTTCTTCCGGCAGAGCACAGAGGCTAGATCCGCCGCAGATACATCCCGCTGCTTTGCCTATGGCGCGGCTTGTTGACCGGTTCCTGACATATTGCGCATTCAGCGAGTGTTGGGAATGCGGGTGCAAGCGCAGCATCACCGACCCAAGCTAGGCGACGACACGGGACCGTCCTCAACGGGCCCATCGTGCTTCGTGACCGAAGATATCGCACGGTCTCTGAGGTCGGTTGCTAATCCAAATACTGTCGATTTCTGCGTGGCTTACGAATGCCTGCTTCCCCGCGTTTGGGTCCGGGTTCATAACCAATAGATGACGGTTGCTGCGAGCGCGATGGCAGAAAGGAGGACTTTGGGTCAGCGGTCCTTGCGGGTTGCGACGCATCTCCAATCCTTGAGCCTGCTGAACATGATCTCGATCCGGTTGCGGCGTTTGTACCTGCGCTTGTCGTATTTGACCGGGGCCATGCGTTGGTTGCGGCCGGGGATGCAGGCGCGTAACCGATTGCGGTTGATGAAGATAATTCCGCTCAACACCCGCTTGTCATCAACCCGAGGCTTGCCATGCGATTTCGGAAAGAGGGGTTGAAGATGCGCCATCTGCGCGTCGGCCAGCCAAAAAAAGACTACTCATGTCACCGCTCCGTTTTCGGAGCCGTGAATCACGCGGCGCGGCGGAAATCAATGCATCCTAACCCTAGCTGCTCCGTGCTGCACGCTACAGCCAAGTGAAAACTGCAATCTTTAGTTTCCACGTCTTGGAGCAAACCCTCCGATTTCCAGTCGGATCAGCTTCAGCGCAAAGAATCATTCAGTGGACGCCGGCAAGCACTGCGTTTTCTACCATCGATACCATCTGGTGTGGTCCACCAAGTATAGGTTCAAGGTGCTGACCGGTCAGGTGCGCCTGCGGGTACGTGACATCATTCGTCAGATATGCCGTGAGAACGATGTCGACATCCTGCGCGGGGTCCTGTCATCAGATCGCGTCCACGTGTTTGTGTAGGCGTCGCCAAAAATTGCCATCTCCGATCTAGCACGCAGAATGAAGGGCCGTTCGTCCCACAAGATGCAACGGGAGTCTCCAGCACTGCGCAGGCGCTATTGAGGCCACTGGTTCTGGGGCAGGGGATATTTCTCAACCACAAATGAGGCGATCACAGAAGACATCGTCCTGCAATACCTCGAAAATCACATCGCCGATCCTGCCAAGGCCAGTCGGTAGTGGTTCAGTATCCGACTGATCGTTGGAAAAGTTCTTTTCCGTAGTCAAACGCGAAATTGCCGGTTCGCAATGTGGCTACATCCGCAAGCCCCAGGATACGCCCCGATTTCATGATCGCCAGCCTGTCACACAAGAAACTGACAACCGGCAGATCATGTGTAACAAGAAGGAACGTCAGGTTTTTTTCTTCGCGCAGGGACTTCAGCAAGTTCAGAATCTCTGCCTGAACGCTGACATCCAGGGCGCTGGTGGGTTCGTCCAACAGCAATACCGGAGGATCAAGCATCAGCGCGCGGGCGATGGCAACCCGTTGACGTTGTCCGCCGGACAGCTGATGTGGCAGGCGAAAGCGGGAGCGTCGGGGCAATCCCACGGCATCCAGCATGTTCAGCACTTTCCGGTCCCGATCTGGCATTCGGTGAATGACAAGCGGCTCGCTGAGTGTATCGTCGACCGTGCGACGCGGGTGCAGGCTGCCATATGGGTCCTGAAACACCATCTGAACCTGTCGCGCCAATGTCAGGCGATCTGCGCCCTTCTGAGGATTTGAACCAATCCGCACACTGCCGCTGGACGGTTTGACCTGCCCGGCAAGCGCTTTGAGGATGGTCGATTTGCCGGACCCGGATTCACCGACAAGCGCAAAGCTCTCACCGGCTGCAACACTGAACGAGACGTCATGCAGAATTGTGGTTTCGTGATATTTTACCGCAAGGTTCTGAACCTGAATCATAGCGCGCCTCGGTCCAGAACCGGAAGGCGTGCGCGGTTTTCATCGATTTTGGGCAGGCTGGCCACCAATCCGCGGGTATAGGGGTGCCGGGCCCTGTAGAGTTCGCCGGAACCCAGTTCTTCGACAATTTTGCCTTGAAACATCACCAGTATCCGGTCGCACCAGTGCGCCACCATGTTCAGGTCGTGCGAGATCAGCATCAGGCCCATGCCGCGCCGTTGCACGAGGTCGTCGAGTATCTGCAGCACCTGACCCCGCACCGAGACATCGAGCGCACTTGTGGGTTCATCCGCGATCATCAGTGCCGGTTCCATCACCACCATCATGGCAATCATTACCCGTTGTCCCATGCCACCGGACACTTCATGCGGATACAGCTTTGCGACGCGTTCGGGGTTTTCGATGCGCACATCTCGCAAGGCGTCCAACATGCGTTGGCGGCGTTCACCCGGGTGGTTGGTACCGTGTACGGCCATGGCCTCTTCGATTTGGTCGCCGATACGAATGACCGGATTCAGGCTGAATTTCGGGTCCTGCAGCACCATGGACATGCGCGCGCCGCGCATCCGGCGCATCTCAGCCTCGGGCAGATTGCGCAGATCAGTCCCATCGAATTCAAGTTGGTCCGCGGACACGCGTCCTGGGGGCGGGATCAGCCCCATGATGGCCCTTCCGGTCATGCTTTTGCCCGAACCGCTTTCTCCGACGATGCCCAGCCGTTCGCGGCCAAGATCAAATGACAGACCCCGCACAACCTCGACCGGGCCGTGGTCCGAGGGGAAGGTAACGCGCAGATTTGCAACCGAAAGCAGGCTCATCCGCGTGACCTTTGTTTTGGGTCCAGCACGTCACGCAGCCCGTCTCCGAACAGGCAAAAACCCAGCGAGACGATCACGATTGCAAAACCCGGCATGGTGGCCACCCACCATTGGTCAAGTATGAATGAGCGCCCGCGCGAAATCATCGCGCCCCATTCCGGCAAGGGAGGTTGCGCGCCCAGGCCAAGGAAGCCCAGTCCGGCGGCCGTCAGGATGATCCCCGCCATGTCGAGTGTGACACGAACGATGGTCGATGACAGGCACAAGGGAACGACGTGAAGCGCGATAACACGCAAAGAAGAGGCGCCTTGCATGCGTACGGCATCAAGAAACTCGGCGTTTCGGAAAGTCAGCACCTCGGCACGCGCGATCCGTGCATAGACCGGCCAGGCGGTGATGGCGATGGCAATGACGGCGTTTTCGATCCCCGGACCCAGCGCCGCGACAAAAGCCAGGGCAAGGATCAACCGGGGCAAGGACAGAAAGATATCCGTCAGCCCCATCAGGATGCGATCGATCCAGCCGCCGAAATAGGCGGCGAACGTGCCAATCAACAAGCCAAGCGGGGCGGAAATCACCGCCACCAGCAGAACGATCATCAGGGTAATGCGTGCACCGTAAATGACGCGGGACAGGATATCCCGGCCCAGCTCATCGGTGCCCATCCAATGGGTTGCGGATGGTGGTTGCAGGCGGTTCGCCAGATCGCCTTCGATGGGTGAAAAAGGCGCGAGCCACGGTGCCAGCGCCGCTACGATCAACAACATTAGAATGATGAAGAGCCCAACCATTGCCAGCGGGTTGCGGGTCAATGCGCGGGCCAGCCTGTAGGATTGACCCAACCGAGCTTGCATCCGTGTTTCGGGATCGTCGGAAAGCAGATAGTGACGGACGGTCATGACCGCGCCCTCGGGTCGAGCAGGCGATAAAGTGCATCAGATGTCTTGTTGATCCCGACAAAGACCGCACCGATCACCAATGTTGCGCCAAGTACGGCGTTCATGTCGGCATTCAGAAGGGCGGTCGTCAGATAGCTGCCGATGCCCGGCCAACTGAACACAGTTTCAATCATCACCGAGCCTTCCAACAATCCGGCATAGCTCAGCCCGATCACCGTAATCAGTTGAACGCGGATGGGGCGGAACGCATGACGCCACAGGACCAGCCGTTCGGGGACGCCTTTGACACGTGCGGTGATGATGTATTCCTGACTCAGTTGTTCAAGCATGAAGCTGCGTGTCATTCGCGCGATATAGGCAAGGGCAAAGAAACCGAGGATTGTCGCTGGCAGGACGATGTGATGGAAGGCGCTTGCCAGTGCGTCCCAGTTTCCGTCGATGACGCTGTCGACCAGCAATAGCCCGGTGCGCGTCGGCACCGTACCGTCGAGGAAGAAGTCGATCCGGCCCGGGCCGCCAACCCAACGCAGGTTGGCGTAAAAGACCACCAGGCCAACAAGCCCCAGCCAAAATGCAGGGATGGCATAACCCGCCAGACCGATCACGCGGATGACCTGATCCGCCAGCTTTCCCTGCCGGGACGCCGCGAAAACACCCATTGGCACGCCAAGAAGCACGCCGATGATGATGCCGATCGTGGCCATTTCCAAAGTGGCCGGGAACACGCGTGCCAGGTCTTCGGCCACCGGGCGGCCTGTGGAAACTGACATACCAAGCTCGCCACGAAGCACTTCAGTCACGTATCGCATGAATTGCACGGCAAGGGGATCATCCAGACCCAAATCCAGTCGCGTCGCCTCGTATGTTTCTGCGCTGGCCCTGTCGCCGACAATAGCAACCACCGGATCAATCGGAACCACCCGCCCGATCACAAAGGTGATCGCGAGCAGGCCGAGAAAGGTCACGACCAGCGTCATAAAGAACTGGAAGACGGGGATTGATCGGGTCAAGTTCGGCTCCGTTTCACCCATATTATCAAGATTTTTTGACTGATCAAAATTTTTTTACTAATATCAAAAATTGTTGCAGGAGAGTTCATGTCCCAACCCATGCCCAAATTGGATTCTGCGCGCCCGCCTGCATTTGGTGGTCGCATCAGGGATTTGCGCCGCAAGGCAAACATGACGCTGCAGACACTTGCAGATCAGGCCGGTATCTCGGTGGGCTTTCTAAGTCAGGTTGAGCGGGACAAGGCGACACCCAGTCTTGGAACACTGGCCAATCTTGCGGCGACTTTGGGAGTGAATGTGGATACCTTCATCTCCACGCCAAAACCTGCCGACAGTGTAACCCGGCAAGGTGAACGCCCCCGGTTCGCGCTGGCGGATTCGTCGTTGTCTTACGAACATATTTCGACGGTTTTGCCCGGCGGAACCTTGTCATCGCTGATTATCCATATCCCTGCCGGATACGCGTCAGAGGTCACCGCTCATGTCGGCGAAGAGCTTATTATCGTGCTGGAAGGAACCGTGCGCCAGACGCTGGACGAAACGCATTTCGTTTTGCACCCGGGCGACAGCCTGCACTTTATGGGCGATACCCCGCATGCCTTTGAGAACGTAGGCGATGGGCCGGCCAAACTCTTGTGGACCGGCACCTCGCCCAGATTGCTTGGCCCCAAGCCGGGCGCACAAAACAATCACGACATCAACAGGAGAGACCAATGAAACACGTCCCTGACATTGCCAGATCGCTGGCGGTGAGCATTGTTGCCCTTTCGACCGCTCCGGTATTGGCGGAAACACCTGCCAATGCGCTGGTGATCGCGCAGAATATCGACGACATCGTGACCATTGATCCTGCGTCGGCCTATGAGTTTACCTCGGGCGAATACGTAACGAATACTTATGACCAGCTGGTCCAGTACGACGCCGAAGACACCACTGTACTGGCACCGGGTTTGGCGGAAAGCTGGGAGATTGATGCGGATGCCAAGACCGTAACGTTCCAGCTGCGCGATGGTGTCGAATTCACATCAGGCAATCCCTTGCGTGGTGAAGACGTGGTCGGAAGCTGGAAGCGTGTTCTGATTCTGCAAAAGGCGCCGGCCTTCATTCTGGAAAACCTGGGTTGGTCCGCTGACAATCTCGAAGAGATGGTCACAGTGGACGGGAACACTGTCACAGTGCGTTGGGATGGTGATTTCGCGCCGTCTTTCGTGCTGAATGTTCTCGCCTCACGCCCGGCAGCTATCGTGGATTTCGAAACCGCAATGGCAAATGAGGTTGACGGAGATATGGGCCACGCCTGGATGAACCAAAACAGTGCCGGAACCGGAGCCTTTACGCTTGCCCGATACGCACCGGGCGAAGTTCTGATGCTTGAGGCAAATCCGAATTACTGGAACGGCGCGCCCAAGACCGAGCGGGTGATGATCCGCCATGCGCCCGAAGCGGCAACCCAGCGGCTGTTGCTGGAATCCGGTGACGTGGATATGGCCAAGAACCTGACCCCCGATCAGGTGGCCGGTCTTGAAGGTAATGCCGATATCAAGGTTGAAACCTATCCGCAGACCGCGGTGCACTGGTTCAGCTTCAACCAGAAACACGAACCGCTGACCAATCCCGCGCTGTGGGAGGCCTCGCGCTATCTGGTAGATTACAATGGTATGGCCGACAGTTTCCTTAAAGGTCAGATGGAGGTGCATCAGGCGTTTTGGCCCGAAGGTTTCCCCGGCTCTCTGACCGACACTCCGTTCAGCTATGACCCGGACAAGGCCAAAGCGATCCTTGAGGAAGCGGGCGTCGAACTGCCCCTGACCATCGAGCTTGACGTGATCAACGCCGCGCCGTTTACCGATATGGCGGCCAGTTTGCAGCAGACTTTCGCGCCAGCAGGGATCAACTTTGAGATCCTGCCGGGTACAGGTGCGCAAGTGATCACAAAGTACCGCGCACGCACACATGAAGGGATGCTGCTGTATTGGGGCCCCGACTTTATGGATCCCCATTCGAACGCCAAGGCCTTTGCCTATAACGCCGACAACTCGGACGACAAATACGCATCGACAACAACCTGGCGTAACGCATGGATGCCGCCTGCCGAGATCAACGACAAGACCAAGGCGGCCTTGGCTGAACAGGACGCGGACAAGCGCAATCAGATGTATATCGAACTGCAGAAATCCATGCAGGACGAAGCACCGTTTGTGATCATGTTCCAGGCCGTGAAGCAGGTTGCGATGGCGGACAATGTCGAGGGTTTCGTGAACGGGGCCAACGCGGATTACGTCTATTACCGCCTTGTCGAAAAAAACTGATGGTCCAACCGGGAGCGGTTTTCGCTCCCGGCATTCTTATTGAAAGCGTTTCATGACACCCGACAAAGTATTTGCGGCATTGCATCGTGCAGCTGATGCCGCATGCGGGGCGCGTCTGTTCACGGTCACCGTTTTGGACAGAAAGGCGAATCTTGCCCGCCGCGCCTATTCCTCGCACCCCTTGGATTACCCCGTCACAGGGACCAAGCCCATGGGCAGCAATGACTGGACTGAAATGGTACTTGAGCGCGGCGAGACATTTGTCGCCAACCAAACCGCGGATTTCGCGCCCTATTTTTCAGATCATGATCTTATCAATGAGCTGGGATGTGAGGCGGCCTTGAACATCCCGGTGCGCAAAGAAGGGTTGGTAGTCGGCACCGTGAATATCCTTGATGAAGCAGGGCATTTCACTCAGCAGCGCGTGACAGTGCTGGAGCAACTGGTCAAGGACGCGCAGACAGATCTGCACGCTGCTTTCGATGACGCGCAGTTGGAGGATAACTCATGACACGGCTTGAGCGTTTGCGGGGTCGTATGGCAGCAACCGGGGTTGACCTTGTTGCGTTGTCGCCCGGCGCGCATATGCACTGGCTATTGGGGTTTGCACCGCATCCTGACGAGCGTCCGTGCCTTCTTTTGATTGGCCTCGACAAAGCAGGGTTTTTGATGCCTGCGCTGAATGCTCAGGATGCGAGACAGCACACCGATTTGCCGTTCTGGGAATGGGGCGATGACGAAGGCCCGGATGCCGCGTTTGCGGATGCGTTACGCGCCATAAACGCGCGACCCAAAAGCGTTTCAGTTGATGAGGCCATGCGCGCTGACCATGCGCTTTTGTTGCTGGATGCCATGCCTGACGCCAGGCGCGGCTTTGCCTCGGGCACGATCGGTGCCCTGCGGATGATAAAAGACGCCTGCGAACTGGCTGCCCTGCAGGAAAACGCAGGCATTGCCGATGCCGCACATGCCGCCATTCGCGAAGCGCTTCGCGATGGCATAACCGAGCGCGAGTTGGTTCAGGTCGCGAAATCCCGGTTCGAAGCGGATGGTGCACGCCTTGCTTTCGGGATTGTCGGGGCAGGGGTGCATTCTGCGTTCCCGCATCATCAATCCGGTGACACGCCGGTGCGCTTGGGGGATGCTGTCCTTGTCGATATCGGCGGTCAAAAGGGCGGCTACTTCTCGGACATCACACGCATGGCCTGCATGGGTCACCCACCCGATGGGTATCAGGAAATTCACGACATTGTTGATGCTGCGGTCAAGGCAGCGCTGGCGTCCATCAGACCCGGTGTCGAAGCGGGGATGATAGATAAGGCCGCCCGCGATGTCATTGATGCGGAGGGATATGGCGAATTCTTTACCCACCGCACCGGGCACGGGCTTGGGACCGAAATACACGAATCCCCCTACCTGACCGGCAATAGCAACCTGGTTCTGGAGGAAGGCATGGTCTTTACGGTTGAGCCAGGCATCTACCTGCCGGGCCGGTTCGGTGTCCGTCTGGAGGAAGTCGCTGTCGTCACCGCCGATGGTTGCCGCATCCTGTCGAACCTGCCGCGCGACCTGTTCACAGCCTAAGGCCATCCAATTCTATGCTGTCGCTCTGCAATAGCTCTGGCTGTTTGCCAATCGATTCATATAGACTTAGCAGGACACTCGTTGGGCGCGAGGGCTGCTTTCCTGTTCCTGCATCAGCTCGTGTTCCAGTTCTATGGTCGGCTCATTTTCAGCTCTAGCTCTCCCTGTCCCAACCAGTTTGTTGATCCCGCGCCCTTTCAATTTCCTGCCGAATTTAATCCTGAATCTGCAGCGAAGATCCACTACGTCGAGCCATGCTGAATATCTAAAGTAGAGGCAAAGCAACCGCGAACAGATGCTGCGTAAACAATATCCGCGAACGCACAAGACGGTTTTGTTGCGCAAAATGTGCGTTTGAGCCGTGCCAGGCTTTGCTCTCGCGCCTAATGTCAGTAGCACGGGTTACTGGCGCAGCAGTTTGAAGGTCGGTCGAAAGTGCGAACTGGGCCGCTTTTCAGCAAAAATGGTCAAAATTGCAAACTGTGGGCCTTCCGGGCATCAGGAAACCTCACTGACTGGCCTTAACGCCAGGTCAATTCCGCAAGGAGAGCATTTGAACAAATTCTCCAATGCCGGAAAGCATCAGGTCAACAGAGACGGCGGCCAACAGTATACCCAGAATATTGGTGCCAATTTGAACCGTCGTTTCGTTTAAATACCGCGCGGCGGCGCCTGCGAAGACCATGGAGATCCAGAATTGCAAAGCGATCACTACTGCGACGGCCAGTACTGTTGAAAAATCGGTGAGCGAATTTATGCGGCTGCTGAAAATGATGGCTGTTGTAAACATTCCGGGACCGGCAAGAAGCGGGATGGTCAATGGATAGACACCAATATTCCTGGTCCTTGAAGCGTTAGAAACCCCAGCCGTTGAGACGCGTTTTTCAACTTTGTCTTTTGCAACAAACAGCATCTTAAATGCGAGGGCTAGAATGATCAGGCCGCCCGCAATCTTGAATGACGGCACATTGATGCCCAGAAAGAGCAGGAGTTGATCTCCGACGATGACCGTAACGATTAGCGCGCAGAACATTGTTGCTGCGGCAGTAACGGATGTTCGTAGACGCTCCGCACTAGAGAAGTCCTGGGTCATACTGACAAAGACGGGCACTGTGTAGAGAGGATTGACGAACGCAAGAAGAGCAAGAAGAAAATCAAAGAACAAATCTTGGTTGAACATGGAGACTAACACCTGACTGGCAATGCCGTTTCAAGCTCATTGCAAATCAAAATAACTCATATCGCGGAAATGCTCCAGTTCAGGCAGCGCGGTCGGATGCGTCCTTGGCCAGCCGCATGTTTAGTAGAGCGAATCCGAAACCAAGATCGAATTCCCGATAGGATAACAGTTGAACAGCGGACAAGCGACACGGACAATGGAATGTACTTTGAATGTGTTTCGGGGCTCATGCACGCTGAGCAATGTCGATAACCGCGGCAAGGTTTTGGGTGAGGTGATTTACCTTGTTAGATTTGGGAGGCACACCGCCTTGAACGACCTCCCGCTCGTGCCTGAAAGGATTATCTCAATGGATTGAGCGCCAAGAACGCGCCAACAGTCAAATTGGGACGGTCTGTTGAAGTCTCTCTCAAAAATTGCCAGACCCGATCAATCGATGTGTGCGGTTGAGAGCCGCTCAGCCGCCAGTTTCTTCAAGGCAAGCCGGTCCACTTTTCCGGTGGTGTTCAAGGGTATCTCGTCAAGGAAAATGACGACTTCCGGGGCCTTGTAGCCAATTTTCTCCCGGGCCAATTCGACGACATCCTGGCTACGGGGTGCCGCAACACCGTCTTTCAATGATGCATAAGCCCAAACGTTTTCGCCGTGCACAGTATCATGCACACCAACCACTCCGGCTAATTCGATCGCCGGGTGCGCCATGACTGCTTCTTCCACTTCCTGCGGTGCAATGTTCGATCCGTCATGCACGATGATCTGTTTTGTCCGTCCAACAAACCAGAAATACCCGTCAGCATCGACTCGCATAATGTCTTCTGTGTTGAACCATTCGTCCTGAACAGCTTCTGCGGTTGCCTTGGGATCTTTCCAGTATCCCAGGAACATCGGATCACCAGACAGCCACAGGTCACCTTCTTCGACCTCATTCCCTTCTGAATCTCGCACGGACATTGAATAGCCCGGGCAGACGATTCCGACCGATCCTTGTTTGGTTTCCTTGTTGGGAGGGTCAAATAGACAGTCGGCGGCTTCTGTCAGCCCATAGGTCTCTTTGATTTCCAATCCCGTAAGACTGCTAAACTCCTTCTCCAAACTGACAGGAAACTTGTCTCCACCGGTGATGCATAACCGAAGTGAACTGAAATCGGCGCGTTCCGCATTGTGATCTTGCTGGAGTGCAATCAACGCGGCGGGTAGAGCAACCAAGACGGTGGGGCGCCATTTGCGCAAAAGGGGCAACACCACATCACTGTCAAATCGGTGATCAAGTATTACGGGTGCACAGACCAACAGCCCTGCGAACGCCGTCGACAAACCGCCGACATGAGAAATCGAACCACCCGGGAACACGACATCCTCATTGGTCAGACACATTGCTTGCGCGAAACTTGCTGTGATCGAGCCAAAGCTGCGAATGCTGTGCATGACCCCTTTTGGGGTGCCGGTGCTGCCGGATGTGAAAAATATGAAAGCCAACGCATTCAAATCGGGCTCTGGCAGCGCAATCGTTGGAGGATCAAGCTGAAGCAACTCCTCAAAAGATCGCGCACCTTGCACATGCCCGCCAACTGAAATCCGCCCCAATGGCAGCCCTTGTGCTTGTTCGCTGGCCTCAAGGTCCTCGAACCGCTCGGCATGAAACAGCATGATTCGCGCTTCACTTACCCTCAGTGCGTAGTCGATGTTCGTTGCTGTGTAACGATAGTTTAGGGGAACCACGACTAGCCCAGCCTTTAGGCATGCCAAATAGTGCACGAGCAATTCACCGCAATTAGGCACGAGCGACGCGACGCGATCCCCCGGTTGCAGGCCCAATGCGAGCATATGCGCGGCAAGCGTTTCGATTTGTCGCTTCAATTGTTGCCATGTCCAGCCGTTGGCCCCTGACACCAGCGCTGGGTCGGCAAACGTGTCAGCAGTGGTGTGTCCTAGAAGATCATAAAGCGGAGCGGGGCCCTTTAACTCTGGTCCAGTAATTGGCATGAGCATACCTCGCTGTGGATACACGTCTCAGATTTGGTGTGAAGGTACCGATGATAAAAATGCCTTTGGTTCTTCGGCTAATATAGCAGAATTGTCGTTTCACTCGAACCAGCAGTTTTGGGCCACAGGTGACGATATTGATCTTCGCGGTCTTTGCCAGGGACGTCGTTGGATCGGACGTTCAATTAGGGGGTCCACCATGCCCATCGCAAAGAGCCAACCCAGAAAAAGTTGGTACCATTCGAAACACCTAAACCCCTTTTTGCGACGAGCATACGAGTGTCTAACCCGTTGTAGGGTCCTCTAGTAGAGTGACCGGCTGGCCATGGGGAGTCCGCCTGTAGGCATCTTCCCAGTCGTTGCGTCTTTGCTGAAGCGCTTCACCAGGAATGAGCGCGTTTTCAGCAACAATACGTTCCAGTGCTAAAAGGACATGACTGTAATATGTGCTGCCATCGGCCGGATCCCCGGCCACGCGGGCTTTTTTGATCTCGGCGCCCAGGATAGTCGCCCACTCGGCCGGTGAAAAATGCCCCATTTCTTGAAGTGCTATTGAAAGGGCAAGCACTTCAGCCTGCCAAGGTTCGGTTAGTTTCGCGCTTGCGGTTTGCAATGTCTCATTCTGGCTCAAGATAGCTCTCCCATAAGCAAGGAAAGACCTTGTCCCCAGGGGCCGCAGCATCGCTCCACAGATCCTGGGCGAGAAAGCCGACACTGTAGAGCGGTTCAGGTCTTTCGTCGCCAATGGCGTTGGCGTCGGGCAGAACGTGCCAGCCGTGGTATTGCTCTATCACACCGACATGCCCACGCACGTAGCGTGGCAGACGCGTTGCTCCGAGTGGCGAGTGAAATTTAGCGCGGACCCGGTCACCTGGCTTGAAAGCCGGTGGGTCCGCGACATCGCGACGGCTGTCGAGACCCTGTTCGAGCATTACCGAAACCGCCTCGGGTGGTAGCGGATCACCTACGTCCTTTGGCAGACTGGATGCCACACCGGTTGCCAACTCGTCGATGCTGACCCAGCCCACGTTGGCCAGAACGCCAATATCGCGCCAGTACCAGCGATCAAAATAATCGCTTGTCAGGTAAACATCGGGCGGTATGCATTCCAGAACGTGGCGCAACCAGTCGACGTTGAACCCGCCAGGTTGTGTATAAGACAACTCAAGACAAAACATACGGGCGCGCCACTCGGTCTTTGAAAATGGCTGCTCACGCGATGGATCAACTGTCCCGAAACCATGCATCCCACCCATGTCGTGGACGCCATCCATGACTCAGTTCCCTTGCTCTGTGGTGGTTACTTTGGCGGTGCCGACCATTGCATCGCGCGACACGAGGGCCGCGAGCTCAGCTTCATTTAATCCCTCGGTATTAGGGGGCCGCTCGGGCAACACCATGTAGCGAACGTCGGCGTTGCTGTCCCACACCCTGACTTCAACGTCATCGTCCAGTTCCAAGCCGAACTCCTTAAGCACGCCGCGCGGATCACGCACTACGCGCGAGCGATATTCAAAGGACCGGTACCAGGTTGGCGGTAATCCCATTATGGCCCACGGATAGCAGGAACACAGGGTACAAACGACAACGTTGTGCCGCTTGGGCGTGTTCTCAACAACCACCAAATTGTTGGCTTCGAGTTTGGGGTATCCCAATTCATCGACCGCCTTTCTGGCGTCAGCCATAAGGCGCTCTTTGAAGGCTTCATCGGACCAGGCTTTGGCAACGACGTGTGCCCCATTCTTTGGACCCACCTCGTCACTGAATACTTCAATCCATCGGTCGATTGTTGCGCTGTTGAGCAGACCCTTTTCGACTAGCAGACTCTCAAGCGCTTTGACCCGCAGAGCCGGATCAGAAGGAAGATGCGAATGCAGTTCCCTCTCAAGTTCCATGATCTTTTTGGTATCCTTGGGTACTTTCATCTGAAGCCCCTTAGTATGCATTTACATTCTATCACCTAAGTTAGTGGCAAAAAACCAAAAACCTGACGGCCAGAAAATGCGCAGTCAAATTCTGACGGGCATGTTGAAGTCTGACATTGTTCGATCCAACTGACGGATTAACTGCGACAACGTCTAGGGTCAGGGCCTCGGTCAATGGGTCATTCCTGTCAAGAATATCCACGCAGAGTAGTTGATACACCAAAGTGGTGCTATGGGCTCTTGTGTTAGTCGCCTTGCTACCCATCTCGCCTTTCGGTCGAGATCCGTTGGGTAAACCTAACAATCAAACTTTGGGGTCAAATACCTAGGTTCTATTAGGACGGTGTTGGTACTTCTTGCTACCGCACGCACCTCTCGCTAAGAAATCGGAGCAAACTACCTGTAGGCTCAATGATGACAAAACAGGGCGGTTGAGCTACAAATCTAATTCTAAATTATCTTGATGCGAAGCTACTCCGAACCTTTTAAAACCGAGGATCAAACTGTGTATTTTCACATTCATTTTGAGTTCACTCCAGAAACCCGCGACGCTGCGCTAAAGCGGTTCATGAATGCCGGTGACGGCATTCCCGACGGCGTGCAGTCCATATCCGGTCCATGGTTTTCGACCACTCTTTTGGAAGGGTGGGGAATTGTTGAGGCGGACGACGCATCAGTGCTTGCGAAGCTGCTAAGCGGCTGGACGGACTTGGCCGTTGACCACATCGCACCGGTTTTGAGCGGTGAGGACGTCCTCGAACTTCTCCCATTGAAACCCAATCCCAACGACTGACTTCGTTGTTATGGTGAGCAGCCTTATCTGACTGGTCCAGATTGATTGTTAGTGCGTCATCGGCCTGTGATCCATCGGGATGATGGTTTCCGGGGCTGGTGGGCGACAGCCCAAAGCAATAAGGGCAATCTTGGTGCTGTAATGCCTCCTGCAATTTTCGATGTGTATCTGCGCTCCGCGCATTCTATTGAAGATCTCGCCGTTGAGCAGTTCATCCCGCAACCGCTCGTTGAAGCCTTTGCAATACCCGTTCCCCAAAAGGGAACCTGGCTCAATGTAGACGGTCTTCGCGCCGACGGCGGCATCGAATCCCGGATGGCCCCAGTGATTAACTAGGGGCCATTGTCGGACCGGATGAACGCAGGTGTTCCACGCAGGATAAACAGATCGGTTTGAGCACCGATCAAATCCGCCGAGTTCAGCTTCCGCTTGACCCTGATAGCCAATCATTTCCGACTGTACTCATCAATGATGTTCAGCGTCCGGAAGACCTTCCTATCATCGGTTCGGCAATGAACGACGTCATAAGACCATACGTGGTTTTGATGCTCTGGCCGAAGCCAGACAGATGATCCGTCATTCAGCCAGAGCCGCCTATTCTTAGGCGATTTTGCTGGAACCTTCAGCCCCTCGCGCAGCCAAAGCCGTTCGACACGACCATCACTGACCGCCCAACCTGCATCTCGGATCAATGCTGCAACCTTTCGATATCCAAATCGACCAATTTAACAAGCCAGTTCGATCAGTCAGCCACCAGCCTATCTTCATCGGTACAGCGCTTGGGAACATAACTTTGTGTAGAGCAGAGTTGAACCAATACGCGGCGGCGGTGTGGTCAGACACTTTGAACTGACCCCGGGCATGATCGATGCAAGCGCGACGCCGAGCGGGGCTCAGAAGTTTCCCCTCGCGGCTACCTTCAGGAACAATTTGTCCAACGTCATATTGCCTACGCCAGCGGTAATAGGTTTGTTCGACAACTCCGATCTTCCTGATTGCATCAAGACGGGACTTTCTTTGCCCCATCAACACCTCGACCTGCCGCAAATTCGCAACTATCTCTTCGGGCTTTGGTCGGTTGTTTGCAATTCTATGTCCTCCGTTTCCTACACATAGCGGTGGACTAGTTCAATTGGGGAGGCTCAGAGGAATCTGCCGACGACCTTGTCCTTACCGGTCGTCACATACAAGTATTCGGCGCAAAATCGCCCGGTTCTGATGCCCGGGATTTCAATTATGAGATCGAGTTCAAGGACGTCCGCATCTATCGGAGTGAACGAACCGACTGTGACGGAGTGACTATTGCGCCGCCGCTTGTCGAGCCACCGATGATTGTCGTTGCCGACGATGTGACACCAAGAGAGATTGTTGGTGACGCGCTGATTTCGCTGATCCGTTATTACTTTGGAATTCCATAACCGGAAATCGCGTTTTCAGTATCGCAGCGAGCTGGACGCGCGCCTTTTGAGCAACGTGGTGCCGCGCGTATGGCGACTAAAGATGGTCGATACACAGCATGGCGTGAACGCCAAGCTGCCCGGCAATTTGATGCAAACCGTCAGCTTTTGGTATCCACGGACGCTCAGATCCGTGTCAGCTTTGTCCCGTTGCGCAGTTTTTCAGTCGCGGTTTTGTCACACAATCGGGTCGCCTCTGAGGTGACCGCCGCTGCCGCCGCTGCGACACCTGTGCACAGGCATTCCTGGACCGGCTCGCCTCGTGCCGCTGAAATCGTGAAGCCGCCAACAAAGCTGTCGCCTGCGCCGACCGCGCTCACAACCTCGACTTCGGGCGGAACGGCGTGCCAGGCCGCATCCCCGGTCACAAGCACCGAACCGTCAGCACCCCGTGCGACAACCACCTGTTGTGCGACACCACGGGTCACCAGCTCACGCGCAAAAGTGGCGGTGTCGGCAACGGCGGGCAATTCGCGGCCTGCAAGCTCCTCGGCTTCCTCGACGTTCATGCGAAGCAGATGTATGGCCTCATGCGATGTCCCGGCCAGATGTTTCAGGGCAGGTCCGGATGTGTCCACGATCAACCGCGCATTCCGGCCTTCGACATGGCGCGCCAATATCGACGGAAAGTCCTTTGCGACACCCGGCGGTTGGCTGCCCGACAGCACCACAAGCGACCCGGCACCGGCCGCCCTGTCAACAGCAGCCAGAGCCCGATCGACATCGCTTTCGCCCCAGACAGGACCGGGCATCACGAACCGGAACTGCTCTCCGGTGCTTTCGTCAATGACGGATACAGACCGCCGTGTTTCGCCGGGGCCCTGGATTGCGACGGTCGACCCGCCTTCAAAAGCAAGCAACTCCAGAAGCTGCGCACCCGTTGGGCCACCAATAGCAATCAGTGCCGTTGCTTCACCGCCCAACATACGAACGGCTCTGGCCACGTTTATGCCACCGCCGCCCGGATCAAATTCAGCTTCTGAGCAGCGAAGTTTTGGACCTGGCAACACGTGCGGAGCGGTCGTTGCAAAATCGACGGTAGGATTGAGCGTGATCGTCAGAATGGTGGTCATTGCGAGCCTACG
Source organism: Ruegeria sp. ABV4_181 (assembly GCF_056158465.1). Lineage (NCBI taxonomy): Bacteria > Pseudomonadati > Pseudomonadota > Alphaproteobacteria > Rhodobacterales > Roseobacteraceae > Ruegeria > Ruegeria sp. ABV4_181. Next base: position 244,094 of record NZ_JBSWTI010000006.1, on the reverse strand, counting down.
CAGGTTTGTTAGCGTTAACGTAACGGGATATTTCTACCTAACAGGCGCAGATGCTTCCACCCCCTTTTGGTTTTCGTGCACTTATAGAATTCCGCGAGTTTCCAATCGTTCCTGCTTTGGTGTGAGGAGTTCCGCAATGTTCTGACCCTCGGGACAGCGCGCCGAAGTGGAAAGGGAACCTTGTTTTCCCGGGCGTAACGTCACGCGGCACAACACTGGCGCACCGGGGATATATGTTAAGCGTTTCACTGTGATACACAGGTCATATGACGGATTTTGATACCCAAGCGTTTGGTCTGTTTGATGCTGGCTGCCGAAGCGCTGACCTTAAGAAACGCCCTTCGGATACTGTGGCCATCCGCACTCTGAGGTTCGGAGCGTGTTTTCAGAGTCGCCTGGGCACAGGCTCACGGAGGTAGGAAATTGGAACGCCGTCTCGCCGCAATACTTGCCGCCGACGTAGTTGGCTATAGCCGCCTCATTCAGAATGACGAAGCCGGCACTCTGGCAAAGGTAAAGGCACATCGGGAAGACCTGTTCGAACCGATCGTATCGGCGCGAAACGGGCGCATTGTGAAGCTGATGGGTGACGGTTTGCTGATTGAATTTGCCAGCGCCGTCGAAGCGGTCCGATGCGCCGTTGAAATGCAGCATTTCGTAGGGCGCGAGAACGAAACAGCTCCGGACGACGCCAGAGTTCGATACCGGATAGGGCTGAATCTGGGGGATATAGTCGTCGATGGCGACGACATACACGGCGACGGCGTCAACATTGCTGCGCGCCTTGAAACCCTGGCCAGGCCCGAGACGATCTGTTTGTCGGCGAGCGTGTTTGAGCAGGTGAAGGATAAACTTGAACTCAACTTCGATGATCTGGGGATGCATAAGGTCAAGAATATTGCTGACCCGATCCATGTGTACAGTTTGGTGCTGGATGAAGACGCGGCCGCAACGGTGTCGCCAATTCCCCGCGTTGCTATAATACCGGCGCGGCGTTGGATGGCGCTGGCATCTGTTGTCCTGCTCGCGCTGATCCTGGGCGTCGCAGGTTGGTGGAAGACACAGACCTCTGTCACGGGTTCGTCCGAAGTTGGTGGCCAGACTCTGTCTGCGGCCGGTAAGCCAGCCATTGCGGTCATGGCTTTCGACAATTTGAACAACGATCCCAGCAAGGACTACCTCAGCGACGGGTTGAGTGAGAGTATCCTGACGGCCTTGTCCCGGTTCTCGGATTTCTTCGTGGTCGCTCGCAATTCAAGCTTTGCCTACAAGGGCAAGCCGACCGAGGTCGAACAGGTGGCCCGGGAGCTGGGGGTTCGCTATCTGGTTGAAGGTGGTGTTCAGATTGCCGGTGACCAGTTGCGTGTAACCTCTCAGCTTATCGATGCGACGACCGGCCAAAACATCTGGGCCGACAGTTATGACCGGAACCTGCAGGACATCTTTTTGGTCCAGGATGAAATCACCAGAACCATCGCGTCGTTGCTTTCAGCGAACATTGACCTGGCCGAATATGACCGGCTGAAACGGCAACCCACCGACAGCCTTGGGGCCTACGAGCTGCGCAAGAAGGCGCAGGAGGAATGGTTTACCTTCACCAAACAAGGCAACATCCGGGCCGAGGAACTGAGCGCGAAGGCCATTGAACTCGACCCGAATTATGCCGGGGCGTACATCGAAAACGCCTGGGCGCATATCAACGGCTACCGCTGGGGCTGGACCAGCACGTTGACGCGGGACGCATCGCTGGACCGCGCCTTTCAGATGGCCCGGAAGGCGATTGAATTGGAGCCCTTCAACTTTAAGGGCCATTGGGTTCTGGCCAATGCCACGACGCAGACGGGCAATCTGGACCGCGCGGCCGCGCTTTATGACAAGGCTATATCACTCAATCCGAACTCGGCGTCGGTTCTGGCGGATTTAATCGACCCGCTGGTGTATGGCGGCAACGCGCCTGAGGCTGTTGAGCGGATGAAAATGGCGATCCGGCTGAACCCCCATCATCAGGACTGGTATTTGTGGAATCTGGGGTGGGCCCAGTATTTCGCGGAAGATTACGCGGCTGCGGTGGCATCCTTTGAAAAGATGAACGAAATCCCGGACGGTGTGAAACGTACCCTTGCGCCCGCCTTGCTGCACGTCGGGCGCGAAGGAGATGCGCAAATCATTATTGGCGAGTTTCTCTCCGCCAACCCGGGGTATTCCATTGAAGAGGCACAGAAAGCGCCGTTTGCCAGCGATGATTATCGGGATCGATGGCTGGAGGATCTGCGGATTTTGGGGGTTCCGGAAACCGGTTGATTTTGCGTTTAGTCCATGCCGAAAGAGGGGAACATTGGTTTCCACGGAATGATGATGCCTCGGGTGCACGCGGCCCGAAGCTGTGCGGGGCAACTGAAGGCACGTAGTTCAGCACAGGCGAAAACCCGCAATCCTATTCCCAATTCGAGTCGTGTTCGCGCTGAGCTGTCGTCAGCCCGTTCTGAAAGAAAGTGTCGTAGTATTCATTTTCTACGCGATGGGTTTGCAGCCAGATGCCGGGCGCGTGGATTGCCTCGCAATGGGCCGGGAACCGGCCATGGGTGTCGTAGATATAGGTGCAGATGTCACGGGCACATTCGATGATGTCCTGCTCGTATTCTCCGGCCTCTTCCAGATACTTGCTTCCGAAATCGCCTTTGTAGATCCGCTCAAACAGCGCCTCGTTCTTGTAGATACCGTCAGGCCCGAACTTGCCGGACACCACCGCATCGACGGCGTCGGACATGGTGGCGTAGTAGGGCGGGCATTTGCCCTTGATCAGATGCTCTCCGTGATGGCGCAGGCCGACCGCATGGGCGCGCACATGCTTCATCGCCGCGATCGGCAGAGTATGCCAGCGCAACAGATCCATCAGCCGCCATTTCGGGGTGACATAATCAAAGCTCAGCATGGTGCCGAACCGGTCACTGAACTTCGGATCACCCATCAGAACCGGCGGAGAAATCGCGGCATGAATCCAACCGCCCAGACCCAACGCCTCGGTTACCAGAAACAGGTTCTGGATCAGCAGGTCGGCTTCGATCTGGGTCCGCATCTGTCCCAGCACGCCCAGCGGGATTTTGATGTCGGGATTCAGAAAACCCTTGTCGATCCACTTTTTCACCCCGGCAGGGCGATAGAAATTGCGGTCATCGACAATGACGGGCCGCGCCTTGTCGGGCTGAGTCAGGATATACATCAGGGCGTTGATGTATTGATAGGACAGGTCGACGACGGGAAAGAAAATCGTCGATCCGGGCGTGTTCGACAAAAACCGGTTCGAATCCAGATAGGCCGGAAAATCGCGCATCCCTTCCGGCACATCGATGCGACGGTCGAGGATGCGGACCTTCGCCTGTTCGGCGCGGTCGATCAGCACCTCGGGCGTCCAGTTCGCGGTTCCGCCTTCCAGCGGGTCCAGGCGGCGCAGGAAATAGGTGCCGCTGTCATTGATCATGAAGAAATGGGTGCCCTGTGCGTTGTCAGGGCTGCCTGCGGTCCGTCCCTCCATCACCAGATTTGGCTTGGACATGATCGGGTCGCCGCTTTCGTCATCGAAAAACGGACGGTCGGGCATAGTGATGCCACTGGCCCCGGTCGCGGCGATCAGGATCGCTTCCTGCAGGGGGGACAGCGGCGCGCGGTCATTTTGGGATGTCCAGCTTAATGATCCGGCAACCACGTTCGACCCGCGGCTGACCCGCTTGGTGCGCCGGTTCCACAATGTTCGCGCAAGCGGCGCGTTCAGGAACGAATCCAACCCGCTTCGGGCCTTGTCATCCGGCATGCCTCAGCCCTCCTGCACCTTGTGCCAGGGCGCAAAGGCCGTGGCGGTTTTCGGCAGCACCGGCGCAAATTCTGGGAAGTGCCGCAACAGCAGGGATTTCATGCCGTTTTGCGCAACCCAGTCCATGCCGAGCTGCGTATAGATTTCGGGCCGGAAATCGGTGGTCAGGAACCGATCCGACTGCAACCGGCGCGATGCCATCAGGACAAAGACCCGGAACGCTGTATCCGAGAACCCGAACCCGTCTGGCGGGGTTTCCCCCAACAGGCCAATCACGGTATCGACCTTGTCGATGTCACCGTATAGCTCCTTCAGTATCCGGTTTGTTTCGGGGCTTGCGGTCAGATCGTCCCACTCGGTCACCGGCGGCATATGCAGGCCCTTGCGGAATTCGTTATAGCGCGGAACGCGACGGGCGCGGGTGCGCACGATGTCCACCACCGAAAGGTCGATCAACTCGCCAAACCTTTCGAAGTTCTGCAGGGATTTCGGAAAATTGTGCAACGTAATCGCGCCGGGATGCGCGATCCCTTGTGAATAGAGACAGTCGCGCAGTCCCAGATTGCGCAGCTGCTCATCCGTCTGTTCGCCCTGAATCTCAAGAAATCCGTGCCGAGCCTTTTCCCGGCCCGTTGCGAAATCAAAGAAGATATAGTCGTCCGGGATCAGAGGATGCATCCGGTAGACGGTCGCAAACTCTTCGGTCAGGGCATAACGCGCGGTGTGGTGATCCGGTTCGGTTTCGGGAATGCCTTTCAGCGCGTGCACCTCCGTCAGCCAGATGCCCAGCCGTGTCAGCCAGGATTTCGGCGGACCATACCAGTTGGTCTTCATGCCGATATCCAGCGCCTCGGTTCCCAATACGGCCGGGGTCCATTCGACGGTATGGATCTTGGCAATCAGGGCGGACACGATCAGGCGCGCGGTCTGGTACACCCGTTCCTCATCCATTTTCGGATAGGCGTTTTGCAACGCGTCACACAGCACATTGTGCTCGCGGGCGAACAACGTGTGCAGCGTCGACAGGCCCAGCCACCAGCTTTCATTGAACCCGGTCAGTTCGAACCCCTTGGTGTTCAGCGGCAGGTAGCCTTCTTTCGTCAGCTTGAGTTTCGCCCCGTCGCGCAGTTTTCTGGCAGCTTCGGAATTGACACCGTAAACCTGCGAGCCGTCCCACCAGTGCGAATTCTCATTGGCAAACAGGAAAGGATCGTCCGCGCCCTGCTTGGGAATGTTGCCTGCAATCCGCATGTTGCGTTCTGGGTCGCCACCAGGCCGGTTCTTCCATTCAGGATAGCCGTCCGGGATCGGGACGACATCATCGTCTTCGTCCAGCTTGCGGCGTTCATGAGCGACCCAGTCGTGAACCTGAAACTGAATCCACGATGCGGCCAAGATGTTGAGGATTTTGGCCGGGATGAAGGCCTGACGGTCCATCAGTTTGCGTGCAACCTCGATCGGGTTCGGACTGTCTCCGGGCTGCACCTGCGGTGGCATGTTGCGCCCGAACGTGGCGCCTGCCGCACCCATCCTGGGATCGGACAGGTCGTTATAGCTGCCGTCATGGGTGCGGAAAACGCGATGTTCGGGCGAGGGTTCGGGTGGCACGGACCGGGCGCTGGGAACGGTTTCTTCGGGGTCCGTGTCGATCAGGTTCTTTTGCCGCAGATCGTGCCGCAGCGCATCCAAATTGAGAAGCTGCACCAGCAGGAACGGAATCCGGTGCCATGGCACGCGTCGGTTCACTGCCCGCAGTATGGATCGGGCGGCCGTGCCGAATATCCGGTTCTGAAGGGGCGGTGGCGGTGCCTTGAACCGCTTGCCCTGTCGATGGGACGCGGACGCGTCATAAGCAGCCTTGCGCGCCCGGTTCAGATTTCCCAGCGGGCGAAAATCCTCAGTCGTATTCCAGGGGTTGAACCCCATGGTTTCGATGTCCAGCGCCTCAGACAATGCGTCGGGCGTGGACAGATCGCGTTGCGGCAGAACCAGTTCCGCAACCTTGATCGGCGGGCTGACCAGTTCGTCCCATTCATGCGCCGCATCCTCGATAGGGGTCTGGTCCTCGGACACAAACCGCTGCACGAAAAGGTCGAATACGACATCTCCCTTTGCCTGGCGTACCGCGTATTCCGTCGACAGCCGGGCGGCACCGGCATAGGTCCCCGAAACGCCTGCTGCGTCTTTTGCCGGCTTGAAAGTATAGCGCACTGCTTCGTTGCCCCAGGCGATTGCGCCGCGGCTCCAGTAGCTTTCCAGCGCTACGCTGTCACAGACCCGCAGCGCCGTTCGCACATTGCCCAGCATGCGTCGGGTCTCGGCAAATCCCAGCACAAAACACAGGCGCACCAGCCCGATCAGTTTGGAAAGCCGCCCGCCTGATACGGCGTGGGCAAAAACCACGAACTGCCGGGCGTTCCGGGCGTGCGGCACCGGGAAGTTTGTAGCCAGCAGGTCGTGATCGACACCGTCAGCTTCCGTTACGCGCACAGCCAGCCCGCGCAGATCCTTGTCCTCATCGGATTGGGTTTGCGAAGAAGCGTTCGAAAACCGTACGATTGCCGGGTACGTGCTGCCGGACCGGACAAATCCAACCTGCAGATCATCCGGCAGGTCATCAGCGAACCGCAATTCGGCACCCCTGAAGGCCGCGATGGGCTTTTTGTGAAACGCCCGGTCAACCTGGCGCGCGCCACCTGCTGCCATGGACTTCAGCTGCGCGGCCATCATCATTTCGGCAAGTGCCTTGGTTTCCTTCAGTTCAGCCTCGGGCGACCCGCCCACGTATTCCTCTCGCCACTTGCGCAGGGGTTCCGAGCTGCCGTCCATGGGGGCCTCCTCTTCGCTACAATCCAAACCGCGTGCGTATGCCATTCCAGATCGCGGCCAGAACGCCTTCGGGATGAGGCGAGTAGTTGGGCAAAGCCAATCGCGTGATCCTCGCATCGATGAGGGATGGCCGACCACTTGCCAGGGCCGCGGCAAACGCCTGCTCAAACTCGTCCAGCTGGTTGGCGACATAGCCATCGGCGCCACAGGCGCGGGCATAGGCGGCATAGTCGGGGTTGTCGAATTCGACCAGTCCGGTCTTGAAGAAGGCAGAAAGCTGATAAAGCTTGATCAGCTTGAACTCGCGGTCGTTGAAGATGACCCAGACCACGGGAATGTTGTACTGCACCGCTGTCATCAGTTCGAAACCGCTCATCAGATACGAGCCATCGCCAACCGCGGCGACAACGGGACGGTGCATTTCCGCATACTTCGCGCCGATCGCTCCGCAAACACCGATGCCCATCGGCCCGTACGTCCCCGGCTTGCGGAAGTTCTGACCCTCTTTGAGTTCCAGGTAATACCCGGCCCAAGCGGCATGAGCCCCGGCATCCGCCAGCACGACCCCGCCCGGCGGCAGCAACTGCGAAATCTTTTGTACCATTTCGCCCGGATGCAGTTGTTTCTGCGGTGAAATGATAAAACGATCGTCGTAGTCTTTTGGCCGGTAGTCCCGCTGGGGCACCGGTCCGATCACCGCGTCGAGGCGTTCATACAGGCTCTGCAGGGCTTGCCGCGCGTCCCCGAGGATCACGTGATCCGCCTTGTAGAACTTGTCGAACTCACCCGCATCCACGTTGATATGGATCAGCGTCTTGTCGTCAAACAGCCCGTCGAAAAAGTCGAAAGTCGCGTGCTGCGCGAAAGAGTTGCCAACCGCCAGCACCACATCCGCGTCCGAGAACAATTCCCACGCCGCCTTGTGCCCTGAATCGCAATAGAGCCCGATCGCAAGCGGGTTTTCCTCGGCGACGATACCTTTGCCGTCCATCGTAGTAAGCAAAGGTATCTGGAACCGTTCGACGAACGATTTGGTGATGTCATTGGCCCCGGAAAGGATCGCGCCGAAACCGGCCAGCATAACCACGGTCTTGTCTGCCTTGATCGCCTGTTCAAGCACGCCCGACACCCTGTTCAGGTCATCGGGTTCTGGCGTTACACCGGTTTGGGGTTGGCTCAGCGGCCGGAAATTTGTCACTTCGACCTTCGGATCTGTGATGTCCTCGGCGATCGCAACATGCACCGGGCCGGGCCGTCCCTCAAAGGCGATGTCGATCGCCTTTTGCAGCGTGTCGATCAGGTCATCCGGGTCGGTGACCAGAAAATCCGCAGGCTCACCGGTTTCCGCGTCTTTCTTGGTGGCGGCGCGGAACATCATCCGCGAATCCGGCGTACGCGCCAGCCCGGATGTTTCGTTCAACCCGCCACGCCCCTGCCACGCAACCGTGGAATAGCCGCTGATCGCCAGTAACGGATAGCTGTCGGTCAAAGCCACACACATGCCAGAAATCAGGTTGAACGCGCCCGGTCCGGCCGTGGCGAAACACACACCCAGCTTGCCGGTGAACATTGCGTGCCCACAGGCCATAAAGGATGCACCCTGTTCATTCTTTGCGATTATCGGCCGGATTTTTTCCGATGCGTCCAGGGCAAGCATCATCCCCGCGGCGTTTTCGCCGGCCCCGCCATATGCAGCATCAACCCCAATAGTCTCGAGAGCGGCAACAACCGCGTCGTAAACCCGCATCTAATGCCATCCAACAAAAGGTCTCAACAATAACCGCCGATGATAACAGAAACTGCGGTTTTTAGAAACAGTGCGGAGGGCTTCTCGCGTATAAGTAGTGCTGCGCGTGGACAAAACGGGCACCAATCCGCCCTCGCGCGCCTGACACCGGCGGGTTCCAGACGTGGGATAGGCCGTTACCGATGGTCGTTGCGGAGAAGGTCCGGGTTCTGTTCAGCGACCTTTCGCACCACATCCAGCGCTTTCGGCAGGTTTGAAGTGTCGATCCCCTGGGGCGTGCGTTCTGCAGAGGTCAGAAATTCGAGGAATTGTAACAGATTACCCAGGGCTTCACCGTTTTCCGGATCGACCGAAAGCGCATCTGCGAACCACCTTGCCGGGTCGCGATAGGGGGGAAGCGCATCCCCGGAACAGCACAGCATCGCGTCTGCCACACCAAGAGCATTGCGATAGTGGGTATCTGTCGGCGCCAGCTCAGCCGCGCGCAGAAATGATTTGCGCGCTGCGGACCAGTCCTCCAGTTCCGACGCCGCAATAAACCCGGTCAACCCATGCGCCAGCGCACGCAGTTCCGGCTCGTCACCGGTCAGGTCATTGTCCAGAAAGCGCCTGAACGCCGCCATGGCCTGTAACGGAGCCTGTCCGGGCACTGGCGGATACTCGATCAACTCCTGAACCTGCCTGAGCCGCAGGAACCCCAGGGTCCCATTCAGAAAGTCAAGCTCGGGCAGGCTGTTGTGAAACATCCGTGAGGCGTCCGGGTTCGCCCGGATAAAGCCGTGATCAGGATACCCACCCATCATATCCGTCACCTCGATCCAGCCCGGCTCGTTTGTGATCCGCACGCTGAACGCCCTTGGCTGCTCTGGTTCGAACACCAACTCTTCGCTGGACGCATTTAGATCCGGCTCGGCAAAGACCCGGCTGGCCTCCAAAAACGCGCTGTCGATGCTGTCGAACAGCTCTGCCGAAATAACGCGCGGCGCAAAGGTCACGTCCAGCACTGGTACTGTGAGAGACAATCTCCGATCAGACCTTGCAAGGGGCATCTGCAGGGTTTCTTCCGCAAAGTTCAGCGGCATCGGCTGCAGAAACTCGTATTGGGGTGAGTGGCGGCGAAACCCTCTGAGCCTGGATTGCACGAAAATCTGTTCGTCTTCGATGAAGATCCGCCCTTGCAGGAAGACAAGGATCTGATCCGTACGCAGTGGCTGTGAAGCGCCTTCGGTCAGCAGCATGCCGAGAACCTCGTCAGGGTCACAGCGCCGCTCCAGAAACATATGCGCGACCACGCCCAGACTGCCATAGGTCGGCTGGTGCCAGCTGTCCAGCTTGAACAGCCACGAAAACCGCTGCGCCGTTTTCTGCAACCTTTCCAGCCGGTTGCCATCGGATGAGGTCGTTTCGGCCGCGGTTGCAAGATATTCCAGCGGCACGATATTCGCGGCGGACCCGTCAAAGATGTAAGGGTTGTCACATGCGGTGAAGCCGCCTGCCTCGGCCTGCCGTAGTCCGGGAAGGACGCTCGGCCCACAAAGGAAAACCGCTGCCAAAACTGTCCTGAGTACATCGGTTGGGTGTTTCATCACTGACCTCCACCGCCGTCGGTCTGAGAGGGAAGCAGGTCCACGCAAACGCCGCTGTCCGTACCGTCACCGCCACGAATTTCCTGAAGAATTGGAAGTGTGCTCTGATCGCCAAATTCGGCAACCGTCTGTTGATAGACCCGATCCGCACCGTTATGCGCGAAATCCCCAAGCGCCTCCCATTCATCCTGATCCAAACCCAGAAAATCCGGCCTGGGCCGCGCAGCGTCGAGTGTTCCGATCGCGTCGCAATAAAAGCCACGCGCGCGCAGCAGCATCATCTTGCGCTCCTGCGCCTGGGATGCCTCGGCCACCTTTTCATGCCTGAGACCAAGCGCCAGCGCGGCCAGAAGGCGCAATTCGGCATTGCCGCGAAACAGCTCCGCCAACCCGGCATCGATCTGCGTCTGTTCATACAGGGCTTCGTGATAGCCGGGCATGCGGGGCGGGCGGGCATTGTGGTATTCGTAGTGGCGGAGCGGTACAACGACATAGGCCACGATGATGTCACCGCCGCTGACGCGGGCCCCGACCTCAAGCAGCACCCTTTCGTCGTTAAGCACCCCGGTCACGCTTGCGTCGTAATTGTTAGGGTCCCGCATCTGCCGTTGCGGGCAATAGATGACCTTTGCAAGCGACCCCAGCGACGCATCGGCCTTGTCGAAATGCATTTCGAAGGCGGCAAGCAAGGCGCGCCTCTTCCGTTCGCTGATCGAACTGACAAGATCCATCGAGCCAATCAGCAACTTGTCATTCGGCGCGGTCGCGTCCGGACAGCCCTGAAGCTCGGCCTGCGCCTGAAACGCAAGAAAAACCGCAGCGGCAAAGGCAGCTCTGGTCAGCCACGAGCGGCACACATCGGTTATTTGGGTCACCAAAACTTCCACCATGGTTGCGCCCTCTGATTGGCTCTTTCGATCTGTGTCAGCGCTGTCCGGATCGCCGTCTCGAAATCCGGCTGGGCGCCCGACGGCACGCCAGCACCGGTCAAACCCGCGCTCAGTCGCATCAACGGGTCCACCGCGTCGCGACATCCCACTGTGCCTGCGATTTCAGCCACCGCTTTGCGCGTGCGCCATTTGAAAGTCTCGGTCGGGTCGTCAATGACGCGCACGATGACGTCGCAGGTGGCGTCATTTGTGATCAGTCCGGCCTGTTCCAGCCCAAGCTTTCCCCAACCGATCTGAAATTCGTTCCCGTGATCGATGAATTGCACAAGCGGATAGGCCGCAACGCTTCCGAACCCTCCAAGAGCAAGCGCGGTTGCCTTGGACTTTTCAGCGTCGTTTTCCAATTCAGGGCTGTTCAGATCGATAACATATGTTTTGAGCTTGTCCGCCGCATCAGCCGTGAACCGGTCGCGTTTCAGATCAAGCTCGACGCTTTGAACCAGCAGATAGGCCAGAAAAAAGGCGACCGAGGTTTTGGTCAGCGACATCAGTAGCTCGGCAAACCAAGCACCTGCCCGGCTGTCTTTTGCTACGGGTTTTTCGGTTTCGGCCTGCTCTGCACTCCCGCGACTGCGCGTATAGAGAATGAGAGCCTCTGACTGGTCAGAGGCTTCACCTTCGGGCGTATGTGCACCGTTTCCGGCCATTCCGTGCCAGGCGTCGCGACGCCTGTGGGCTTGCGTAACCCTATCACAAGACGGCTGAATTCAGAAGAATGCCGCCGGAAGACAGCAAATGGCCCATGCCGGAACGTCTTGTCGGACATACCCGGCCTGATCCCAAATTGCCGCAGGATCCAGAGAGTATGCTGCCGGACCGATGCCGATGGCCCCGATTTATGCTAGGGAAAATACAGGGAACATCAGAAGCGCAAGAGGTCAGGCGTGTCTAACCGTCGAGTAGAACTGCGTTATTTCACGATCGCGCTGTTACCGGTGCTGATCTTCGCTATTCACGAAATCATGCAAACGCACCTGATCGCCAAAGACCTGGACGTACCGCTTGAGATACTTCAGGACGAAGACATCTGGCTGGAAGCCGTCGGACGTTTTCGGTTTCTGGCGGCATCGTGGTTTTTTGCAGCGCTTGCTATTCTGGCCGTCGCGGTGCTTGTCCGGAACCTGATGCGCCTAACCGACCGAAACACCAGACTTGCCGCCATTGCCACCACCTTGGCCGTGTTTGCCCTGGCCCTGTTGCCGACGATCCAGCAATACGCAACGGCAAGCGCGCCCCGGATTTATCATCAGGTCGGCAAGGAGGTTTTCGAAACGGCCTTGTCCAAAGGGACGCTGCCGGGCTGTCTGTCACCTGACGATTACTGGCTGTTGGGGCGCTGCGGGGACATACCGGTATTTACCATGTTCGGGCGGGTGCTGGACATCATCAACGCACTTGCCGGGCTTGCGGTTGGCGCGTTGATTGCGGGCATGATCCTGTGTCTGGCGTCCGGCGACGGCGAAACCGTTGAAGATACCGCCGATCAACTGGGCAGAAACCTGCATCAGATGCGGCAGCAATTGTACCTGACCAGTCTGATCCTAACCTTTGGCATGTTTTTTGCCTCAAGCTGGATGTACTGGCCTTTGCCCCTGATCGCCGAGTCCGCCAAGGCTGACTACACTGCGCTTGTGACCGCGTCGGCCTTGTTCACCGGAACCTATTTCTGCCTGCTGATGCTGAGCTTCTACCTTCCGGTGGCCCTGATTCTGGACGGCAGGGTCAAGAAATTGTCGCGGATCGCTGGCCGCGGCGTAAAGAGCGACGACAGCTTCGATGTCGAAGGCTGGAAGGCATCGCACGGGCTGAAAGAAGGGGCCGGAGAAATCCTGCGCGCCGGATTTGCGCTGGTCGCACCGATCCTTGCCTCCTTCGCCGGAGGCATCTCATCCTTTGCGGTCTGAGTGGCGCTGGCTATGATCAAGCAGCGTTCCGAAATTACTGTGCGCGACTTTGGTCTGTTCAGCACCAACTTAGACCTGATGAGCCACAAGCAGGGTGGCATCGAAGTACAGCGTAGGCTCTGGATGCGATTATCAGGGTTGCGCGGAACAATTTACTTTCGTCAAAATGACGAGATTGGTCCTCCGATCATTTGGGGAGAACATTGAATGAAGCGTCTGTTCCCTTCCTTGCCGAGGGATGCGACTCTGGGAAGTGTCTTTCAGGCTTTTCCGGACAAGCTCGGCCCCTGGTGTGAGTATGAAAGTCTGGTGATGAGAGGTGAAAGCGACCTCTCGGTTGGAGAACGTGAACTCATTGCGGCCTATGTCTCGGGGCTGAATGCCTGCGATTACTGCCACAACGCACACACCGTCTTTGCCCGGGCATACGGAATTGATGTTGAGACGATTGAAGCACTGATGGAGGACCGGGAAACCGCGCCGGTTCCGCCAAAGCTGAAGCCGGTTCTTGCATATGTTGAGAAACTGACTCTGAGACCAACCCGAATAACCGAGGCCGACGCGCTCGCGGTTTATGAGGCGGGCTGGTCGGAAGCCGCGCTGTTTGACGCAATCCAGGTTTGTGGTGTCTTCAATCTAGTGAACCGGTTCATCGAAGGCACAGGTGTCGTGAGTCCCGGAGGCGATCCGAAGAGCGCTGATGAGGATACGCTGGCCAGGTGTCGCAGTGCGTCCTTTTACACCGATTTCGGAAAGGCAAATGGTCTCGACGTTTAGGTGGCGGCCACATTTCTGAACGAACCTCAGACGAAACCTCTGAAAGGTGATTCTCTGCGAATTCTCGGTTTCGTGACCTCGATTCCAGCGTCTGGTCGTGCAGGTCACGGTCAATTTGGCGGTGCGCTCAGAAGGAGTACAGGCACTGCTGCGCGCGGGTCGGCAAGGGATCGTGTCGCCTGCGGGCCTGCTCGGCTCTGGGTCCCGGATATGTCGATCGGCTCTGCAAGGACAGATAATCGGCAAGCTGTTGTTTGCGTGCCAATATTCCACGCGACAGGTGTCGCTGGTTTCCAAAGTTGCGCAAACAAAAGAGCGCCGCTGACGACGTGAGTGCCGCAGTTTTCCGACGGTTGGGCAAGGCGAACCAACCTTGCGAATCCGGCAGCTTGCACCACGGCGGGCAGATTTGAGGTGCGTGCACGTATTGCAATTTTTCTTTTTGTGAACTGCCGTTTGTTGCACATTGGTCAACAAATCGTTTCCCAAATCTCAATTTTTAAAGTTTTGACCCTGTATCGATTGGACGGACCATGACCGAGAAGGACCTTATTGCAAACGCAGCCCCAACATATGTCATCAGCCACAGTTCCCAGGGCGACAATTATGCGCTTTGGCGGATGGATTCGGATCTGCCGGACCTGTTTCAGCCAATGGAGCTGGGGCCGGGGGCATCATTTGCCGCGGGAAAAAAGTTGTGCCCGGTTGGGGGCTATATGTTCGCCTACGATCTGGCGCCGCTGCAGGACGCGGACAATCCCCATGTTGCCTATGACCTTTTCAGGTTCGACCCGACGCTGCCCGACCCGCTGAACGTGGCGCCCTTGCAGTCGGGCAAGTGGAAGAAAATGAAGTTCTGGCAGTATTTTGACCATTACACATGGGACGCGAGCGACACGGATATCGTGCAGCTTGTACCGATGACCGGATATGTCATGGCCTATATGCCGACCGCGGCCCGCGGAACCTATATGCTGTGGAATTTCGACCCGGCACCCAGCCCGGTGAAACCCCCTGATCCGCTGCCGAACGCAATGGGTCCGCAGGATGCCTTTGCCGAGATCGGAGAAGGCAGCGAGCTGCTGCCCATGGGCAATTACGTGCTGGAATGGATTCCGGCCCACTCGAAGTACCGCGTGTGGAATTTTGACCCGCAGAACTGGCACCCTCTGGCGCTGCCCACGATATCCGAGGGCGAACGCGCGGATATGGACGCCTCTCACCGGCTGATCGCGCTGGGTGAATTCATTCTGGATATTGCCACGGGCGACAGCAGTTACCGGCTGTGGGGCTTTGACCCGTTTCGGTCCGACCCCCTTGTCGGTCCGCTGAAATCCGGCACGCTGCCGCAGGGTTTTGACGTTACCGGCGATCTGACCCCTGTGCAGACCGAGGTTCCGGTTGATGCCGCGCGGGCGGCGGTGCCGGGCACGATGGATTTCATGCGCTCGAACATCGAACATGTGGTCGTCTATATGCTGGAAAGCCGGACAATGGACAGCGTTCTGGGCTGGCTTTACGAGGCAGACGCGCCGCATCTGAACTATGTGAATGCGGAACCGCCATTTAAGGCGAATTCCTATTCCCATACCAACAGTTATGACGGTGAAAACTACGCCGTGCATCAGTACAACAAGGGTGAGTTGAGCGCCGATATCGTGCTGTCCTCGCCAAAGATCGATCCGTTCCACGCCACGGCCGACTGCATAGATCAGCAATACAGCGGCGGCTTTTCAGCGTATGAGAGCGGCGCGGTTCCCGATATGGGCGGGTTCGTGTCGAACAACGTCAGCCCCGAGGCGATGGTGTCCTTCAGTCCGACCCAGCTGCCGGTTCTGAACGGTTTGGCAGAGCATTTTGCGGTCAGCGATTACTGGTTCTCGCCGATGCCGGGCGGAACAGTGGCCAATCGCGGATTTGCCCTGTCGGGATCAAACTACAACATCACGGTGAATTGCGAGGGCGAGCCGCAATATACCCAATATGCCGACCAACCCCTGCGGCAGCCAATCTGGAAGGTGCTGCAGAACAACGGCCACAATGACTGGAAAATCTACTACTCGGTCGAGTGGGAGAAACAAGTCTTCACCTACCATCTGTACATGCGCAACCAACTGCCCAGCGTGGATGCGAGCAAGTTCGAGTATGTGCAGACGCTGAACGCGTTCATCGCGGATGCGAAGGCGGGGATGCTACCGAAGTTCTCGTTCGTCGAACCGGCCTGGATCGCGCCGACCGGGGCGACCTCGTACCACCCCGGCGCGTCCGGGGACATGGTGCCCGGCGAACGGACGCTGAACCAGATATACGAAGCGCTGTGCAACGGGCCGCAATGGCACAAAACCGCACTGGTGATCACCTTCAGCAAGGGCGGTGGCCTCTACGATCACGAAGCCACGCCCGCCGCACAGCCCGCCTGGCCGCGGGATGAAAATGACGGGTTCAAATACGATGTGCTTGGGCCGCGCGTGCCGACGATCGTGGTCTCGCCACACGTCAAGGCCAACACCGTGTTCCGCAGCGGTCAGCCGACCCCTTACGAAGGGACCTCGCTGTTGTCGACGGTACTGGAGTGGTACGGCATCCCGCGAGCCCGCTGGGGGCTTGGCGACCGGGTGCAGGTTGCACCGACCTTCGAGTCGGTCTTTGAACTGGAAGAACCGCGCTCGGACAAACCGGCATTCACCCCGCCATATGACAAGAACTTTCCGCCCGGAGGGTCCGGGGGCTGATCGGGTGGCACGCCATTCCTATTCCTTGGGCGCAACCGATCTGCTGGACGAGCTGTTTCCGCCCGCGGATCTGGCAAATCGCGATGTTGGGCTGACCGACCGCGAAAGCGTCATCGCCCATTACACCCGGAACTCGCTTGAGGCGGACGGTTTCGCGGCGGCCAAGGTCGCGGTCACCCGGTCCGAAGGGCAGTATTGGGTCTTGGTCACGGCGGACGCGCCGGAGGCTGCGCTGGCGCAGTTTGGGGAACATCACCAGAAGCTGCTGGCGCCCGGCGCGGCGGGGAAGGCCGTTGTGGGCAAGGTGCTGTTGCAGGAGCTTGGGGTCTGGAACCCGATGGCGGGCTATCCCGTCAACAATGACAAGGATGACGGTCTGTGCAAATGGCATCTGTTTCCGCCGCTGGGGCTGAACGTGATGGGGCAGAGGGGGTTGCTGTTGATGCACTACCCGCCATGGCAGGTTTTGCAGCAGGGCACATTCCTGAAATGCATGACCATGCACCGCTGGGACACGGTGCTGCGCGCCTGTGGCATTCCCGCCGACGAGGTAAGTTTCTACCGGACCATCGTGGACGTGAATCCCATCGCCGCCCCCGGCGCGGGGCAGAGCGAGTATCCCAACGACTATTTTCCGATCATGATGGCCTCGGGGTTTTTTGATGGACCGCCTGAACGCGCCTATATCCGCACGATGCTGGGCCTGTATCTGAACGGGCCCAACGCCACCGGCCAGCGCCATACGTTGCCTTTGCTGGTCTGCGGTTCGCCGCTTTACGACCCGCAGGCGCCCGGCTGGTTCCGGGTGGCGTTCAAGGATGACATGCCCACGGATAAGAACGGCACCCCGGAAACGCCGGTATTGCAAGTGGGCAAGGTGCGGCTGTCCCCTGACGACCCGCGCGAGACGCCCTATATGATCGCCAATCACATGATCGCGGCAGGTGTGACCGGAAAATGCACCGACCACGCCAGGAAAATTCCCGATATCCGCATGTATGAAGCGCAGGATCTGGTGGCCGCCTCGTTTCTGTATGAATACGCTCAGACCCCGGATATCGAGCCAGAAGAGGCAAAGGCGCGGGCCTGCAAACGGTGGTTCGGCAACACAGACGGCACCGGCCCGCCCAAACCCGCCGACACGCGGGACGCGCAGGTCATGTGTGCCCTGGCCCAGATGGATCTGTTCTATTGCGCCGGGCCGCCGCCGCACCCGAAATATACGTTCGATCAGGCGATGGAGCGGTGCGAAGGGGCGGATAATGCACCTTGCAGCTGCGAAATCGGGCCGCCGCCGGGGCCTAAGAACAGCATGAAGCATCCCCAAGATAGGTGACGAAACGCCGTCTGCGCCCCGGCCGCTTTAGTGATAGTCCGTGTCGCTCGCCGCATCGTGCTTCACACCGCGGATTTCATAGGTCTGGACTGGCTCGGCGATGCCGCGCAGGTCGATCGCCCCGCAAGGGACGCAGTCGATGCGGGATTTGATCCTGTCATAGGTATCCTGCGAAATCAGAATGCCACCGGTGCGCGCCGCGTTTTCAAGCCGCGAGGCCTGGTTCACGGCGCGCCCGATGATCGTGTAATCCATCCTCGTCTCGCTGCCAAAGTTCCCGACGGTGCAGTACCCGGTATGAATACCGATGCGGCATTCCAGCGGGTTTTCGATACCGGCGTCGCGCCATTCCCGGCGCAACGCCGATAGCCGGTCGCGCATTGCAATTGCCATTTCGGCGCAGGCGATCGCGTCATTGTCCGACCCCCGGGTTTCCGGGTCGCCAAAAAAGATGACAATCGCATCGCCGACATATTTGTCGATGGTGGCCCCGAAGGACAGTGCCACTTCGGACATTTCGGACAGGTAGTGATTGAGCAGCGACTTCAGTTCTTCCGAGGTCATCCGCTCGGCCAGTTCGGTGAATCCGACAAGGTCCGAGAAGAAGATCGTCAGCAGTTTGCGTTCCGAGGTCAGCCGGACCTCTTTCTCGCGGTCAAAGATCGAACGGTAGACCTGCGGCGACAGATATTTTGACAGTTGGTTGGCGACAGCTTCCAGCGCGTTGGTCTTCTGACTCAGCTCGGCGGTACGCTGTTCGACCTTTTGTTCCAGCCCGTCGTAAAGCTTGGCGTTTTCGATTGAGATTGACGCCTGCGCCGCCAGCAATTCGGCAATCGAAACCCGGGCTTCGGGGAAAGCGCCGGCCGCAAGACCGTTTTCCAGATAGGCAATGCCGGCAAACTGGTCCGACCGGATGATCGGCACGCACATGACAGACCGGGTGCCGTTTTGGGCTACATAAGGATCAGAATTGTAGCGCGGCAGCGCCGATGCGTCGTCCAAAACCAGCGGCTTGCGGGTGCGCGACACATAGTTGACCACCGACAGCGGCACGGTGTCCGGTCCCGGTCGGAACCGGTCGTCCCGCGTGGTCAGACCGCCAGCCTCGGCAGCGCATTCTACCTCGACCCACAAATCGCCGTCATTCTGGCTCAGGAACACGCCACGCTGCGCGCCTGTGCTTTCCAGCAATATCTGCATGGTGCGCGACAGCAGGTTGTCCAGCACGATTTCACCCGAGATCGCGCGGGCCGCATTCATGACGGCCTGCAGGTCCAGCGCACTGTGCGAGATGGCGAAGGCTGACGGGTTATCCTCGCGGTCCCCACCGGCTTGCCCATCAGGTGCAGCAGGCAAAACCGTCGGGTTTTGATTGTCCAGTTGCCCGACCTTCCGCCTGGCGCCCCACAGGCCATACAGGTGGCGGGCGGCGTTGATATGAGCCTGGGCCGCAAGGGTCTGTCCGATCTGCCGGAAGGCCACGGCGCACAGTTCATGGATCATTGCCTGATCGCGGGTGAAGCCGTTTGCCCCGGCGCTGGAGATTGCCTTAGTGAAGTCCGAGAAAGCCGCCACGCTATCGCCGCGCAGCCGGGCCATTTCGGCCTGCATGGCCAGGTCGAGATGTTGGAAATTCTCGGGGCAATGCTGCGCCCAACTGGCCATCTGATCCGCGTGTCGGGTCATTTTTTGCCAATGCCCTGGCTCGGGGCTGGCCTCATACGTTGCGGCATAGGTCAGAAAGGCGATGAACCGGAACCGGGCGGATTGCGGCAGGGACATGACGCTGTCCATCATTTGTTCCTGCGCGGTCACATGCGGCAGGGCGCCCTGAAAATCGCGATACATGCAGTGAACTTCAGCCTTGTAGATATGGTAATTCGCCACCCCGGTCATGAATTTGCGGTCCTGCATCCTCAGCAGACAGGCTTCCTCATCAAACGCCTCATCGGTCAATGAGAACATGTCCCGCGTGTTGCCTGCAAAGTTCTGCAGCATCTGCAGGAACAGGCTTCCGGAATCGTAACTGTCGGCATAGTTGCAGTCTTTCACTATCATCAGATAGCGGGTCTGTTCGGCAATCGCGGTTTCCAGATCCAGCCGCGGGTCCCAGATGATGCAGTCCTGTGCGTTATAGGCCAGATACAGCAGATCGCCGGACTGGTACCCGGCCTCAAGCCCGCGTTTGAACCAGTCGGTCATGGTCGTCCAGTGATGGCTCCAGTGATGGATGAACATCGTATAGACGTAGAGGATGCGGGACTTCAGTGCGATGTCGTCATAGGTTTCGTTCATCGCCAGCGCAAGCTTGCCGAACTCCAGCGCCTCGGCCGGGCGGTTCATGCCACCGCAGAGCAGCATTCCGTAGGAAGAATAGGCAAAGGCCGTCTCGGCCGAGTTTCCGTATTTCAGCGACAGATTGACCGATTTCAGGACCAGCAGGCGGAACAGATTTCCCGCGCCCGACAGGAATGCCGCGGGAAAGATTTCCATCAACAATCCGATCGCCGTGGTCATCTTGTCGTCGGTCATGCGGTTGGCGTGGATCAGATCGGCGATCTGGCGGCCGCCAAGGTTGGTCGATATCTCGGCGATCTCGGCGTCCAGTTCTGCCTGCGACACATCCGCCGTGAACCGGATCCCCAGAAGGGCCAGCCCTTCGAGGGCCGCATCGATGGACTCCCGCATGCGGCCCAGCGTCGAATAATGCCGGGTTCGCATCGACAAAGCCCGCGCCTTTTCAAGTGGCGTCCACAGGTTGTCCAGGGCGTCGGAAATCTCGGCGTCGGCCTTGGCATGCAGCCCGTTCAGGTAAGCGGTTTGTGCATAAAGCGAGGACAGCGCCTTCGTCAGGTCATAGGCGTCGCGCCATGGATGTTCGGGCAATAGCGACCGGGCCACGCGCAGATAGTTCAGCGCCACATGATAGGATGAAGCGTCATGGGCCACACGCGCTGCGGTCAGGTTCAGGCGCGCCAGTTCGCATTTGTCTTGCCGCTCCCGGATCAGGTCCTGCGCCTCGTTCAGGTGGCGGACGATCTTGACCGCGCGTTCTTCGGGCGGTTCGTCGGTGACCTCTTTCTGCAGCAGCCTGCCGATGGACAGGTGCACTGGTTGCTTGTCGGCCGCGTCGATCAGCTCATAAGCGGCCTGATGCAGCCGGTCGTGCTGAAACCGATAGCGCGGGTTCATCGTGGCGTCTGCCTTGCCGGCGGTCTGGGCGGCGATCTGATCAAAAAGCTGATAGCTGTCGTCCAGCGGCAGGATGATGTTGCTTGCAAGTGCGCTCATCAGCGTCAGCCCAAGCTGTTCCTTGGAGCGCTGATGGATTACCGACAGTTTGGCCATGTCGAACTCGTGTCCGATGCAGGCCGCCATGCGCAGCGTGTCCTTGGTGTCCTCGGGCAGTTTGTTCAGGTTGCCGACAAGAAAATCGACGATGTTGTCGCCGATCTCGGCCCGGCTGATCTCGGCCAGATCCCAGTGCCACCGGCCGCGTGCCCGGTCGAACCGGATCATGTCGTCATCGAAGAGGGACTGCAAAAGCTCTTTGACAAAGAACGGGTTGCCTTCGGTTGTCCGGTACAGCTCGGCGCTCAGCTTTTGCGTTTCCTGTTCGTCGGTACGGAAGGTGCGGGCAACGATCTGGTTCACCACGGGCAGAGAAAGCGGTGGCAGTGACAGATCGTGCACCTCGCGAAGCTTGGTGACATCGTTGCGCATCAGGCTGAGCAGGTGATTGCCGTCAACCTCATTGTCCCGGTAGGCGCCCAGAATGAACAAATGGCCGACATCCCGCGCTGTCGCCAGTTTCTGCACAAGGTTCAGCGTCGGCGCATCGGCCCATTGCAGATCGTCGAGATACAGTACCAGCGGATGATCGGCACTGGCCAGCCGTCTGACAAAGCTCAGGAACGTCAGTTGCAACCGGTTCTGCGCCTCAGTCGGCGGTAATGCCGGGACCGGGGGCTGAGGTCCGGTGATCTGCTCCAGCCCCGGCAGGATTTCCAGCATGACCTGCGCGTTTCGCCCCAGCGCGTCCAGGATGGTTTTCTTCCACATGGCCAGCCGGTCGGGCGGTTCGGCCAGCAGTTCCTGTACCAGCCCAGAAAAGGCGGCGGCGATGCCGCTATAGGGTTTGGCGCGTTCGAACTGATCGAACTTGCCGCGCAGGAAAAACCCCCGGGCCTGAGTGACCGGCTTGTTGAGCGCGTCCACCAGAGCGGATTTTCCGACGCCCGAACTGCCGGAAATCAGGCACAGCTCGGTCGGTCCGCGTTCGACATTGCGAAGAAGTCCGGTCAGGAAAGCCAGCTCCGCATCACGACCCAGCAACAGTTGCGGTACGCGAAACGTTTCGGAAATGTCCCGCTGCGCGATCTCGAACGGTGCGACCCGCCCGGTGTCGGCCAATTGCCGGTGACAATGCCGCAAATCATGCAGCAGCCCGTATGAGCTTTGATAGCGGTCCTCGGGGTCCTTGGCGAGCAGACGCAGCACGATCTGGATGACGGGCGCGGGCACATGCGCCCCGGCGTCGTCGGGGATGGACGGCAGTTTGGCGATATGGGCATGCACCCATTCCAGCTGGGTTTCTGCGGTGAAAGGCAGGTGGCCGAACAGCAATTCGAAAAACACGACACCCAGCGAATAGAAATCGGACCGGTAGTCGACATCATGCGAAATCCGCGCGGTCTGCTCGGGCGAGATATAGGGCAGATGGCCTTCGACCAGTTTCGAGGCGACCCGGCCCTGATGTTCGCGCGTCAGCGCCGCGGCAATTTCGAAATTCATCAGCCGGATGCTCCAGTCGGAGTCATCGAGCAGGATGTTCTGCGGGGCCACGTTCTTGTGCACCATGTTGCGGTCATGGACGGCGCTCAGCGCGGTGGTCAGGTCGATGACGATGCCGAGGATCCTGTCCAGCGGCCAGGTGGCCGCGCGCTTTTCGCGCAGGAAATGCGACAGCGGCCAGCCGGTCGCCGGGCTGATCATGACCGGGGTTCCGTTGCGGCGGAAATGGATGCCCGAGACCGGCAGAACTCCGTCGCCCTCCCCGAACTCGGTCAGCAGCCAGTATTCCCGCTCCAACCGTTTCGCGTCGCGGGTATCGGGAAATTCGGCGGACAGGGTCTTGAGGATCGCCGGCTGTCCGTTCAGGCTGTTGCGGGCGCGGAAAAGCGTGCTCGAGTAGAAGGCCTCGATCTGCTGTTCGATCTGATATCCGGCTATTTCAGCATTCAAGGCAGAAACTACCTTTTCGCAAGCTTCAAATGCACCAATTAATTAAACTATGACTCGGACCCCGCAGGCTGCCATACTGCGCAAAGCGGGTCCGGTTCAGAGCATAGCCTTGATTAAGTATTTTGGATACGGCTCAAATATGAATTTTACTTCATTGAGGGCCAAGGGGGTTATCCCGTCCGCGTCGCGCGCGGCGGCGCTGAGCGGGTGGCGGCTGGCATTCAATGTCGAACATTTCTTTCGTCACGAAGGCGGGGTCGGGAATATCCAACGCACCGGCGCGCCCGGCGACCGGGTGCTGGGGGTTCTGCATTGCTGCGACGAAAGCGACCTTGCGGCGCTGGACAAGATGGAAGCCTATGGCGTTGGCTACGACCGGGTCGAGGTCACGGTCGACACCGCACAGGGCACGGAACGGGCGCTGGCCTATGTCGGCTTGCCGGAGTTCGTGAACGATGCCTGCCGGCCGACCCGGCGGTATCTGAACATTCTGACCCGTGGTGCCACCGAGGCCGGGCTGGACCCCGCCTATATCGCCGAGTTGGACGCGCGGCCTGTCCTGCGCCCCCCGAATTTGGCACCCTTCGAACCCGCGCCGACCGGCCTGCGCCTGGACCATACCGGGCTGGCGCCGCATCTGACGGCGCTTGCGGGATCGGTGTTTGACATGTCCGGCGCCCGCGCGGCCCAATCCATCGGCAAGGACTGGTTCGGCGGCAAGGAAGTGACGCTGTTCCTGCTGAAACGTCTGGACACAAGCGACGGGTCGGAACGTCTTGCGGATGTTCTGGCTGGCCGCCTGCGCCCGGATCAGCGCGATTGTCTGAACACCTATCTGCACGCTTTCGACGATGAGTACGCCTATGTGGGTCAATTCGACTATACTTCCCTGCCTGCGGAAAAAAGGCTAGGATAGCGTATTTTTTGGGGGGAATATTATGAGTTTTTCGGACGCCCAGCATTTGGCTGCGGCACCACATGGTGCCATTTCGGAACCTTTGCGGGACATCTTTTTCGTCACCGGCACGCGCGAGATGCATTTCAACGAAATCGACTGGCAGTTCAGCCGCAACATGACTGTCCTGCGTGAGGGTGATCAGCTGACGCTGTTCAATGCGGTGCGTCTGTCCGAGGACGGGCTGAAAGCGCTGGAGGCTCTTGGCCGGATCACAAATGTGGTGCAGGTGGGCGGGTTGCACGGTGCCGATGACGCCTTTTACCGGGACACATTCGGCGCGACCTATTGGGCGCAGCCCGGTGCCGGGCAGGACGGTGTTCCGGTGGACAAAGAGCTTGTTGAAGGCGGCCCGCTGCCGGTGTCCGGGGCCGAACTGTTCACGTTCAAAACCACAAAGACGCCTGAATGCATTTTCCGGCTGGACCGCGACGGCGGAGTGCTGATCGCCTGCGATGCCCTGCAAAACTATCTGGCGCCGGATGAGTTTTTCAGCAACGACTCTGCCGAGATGATGACCGGGATGGGGTTTTTCACCCCGGCGAATGTCGGCCCGGTCTGGAGACAGGTCGCAGAACCCGGTGCCGAGGATTTCCGTCGCCTTGCGACGCTGGAATACAGGCATGTGTTCTGCGGTCACGGGGCGCCGGTGCTGGACGGTGCTTCGGCGGCCTACACGGCAACATTTCAGCGCCTGTTTGACATTTAAGGCATCGCGCCTGCGCCCCCGCATCGTGCAGGCGCGCGCGCGATGATCATTAGAAAGCCGGATCGACGGCTGAAACTTCAATTTCGGAAGGGGACGGATCGTGACGACATCTCGCTGGAAGGCCAATCCGCAATCTGATCAGTGGAACGCGGCGGAAAACTGGGACGCGGGACAGGTTCCCGACAACGGTGCCCTGTTCGACGCTTCATCCCGGACAACGATCACTTTCGCCGCCGAGTCCGCGGCTGAGATCGAACAAATCGAGTTTGCCGAAACCGCCGCATCCTATTCCTTCACCGTGCGGGAACTGGGTAAGCAGCCTGCCCTGACCATCACCGGCGCGGGCATCGTGAACCGCTCGCTCAACACGCAGAGCTTTGTCGTGGCATCTTTCGGCACCTACAATCAGCCGCAGCTTAAATTCACTGGTTCAGCCTCGGCAGGCGAGGGACCGGTCAGCTTTTACGCGGGTCCGCCCGACCTGGAGACGACCTATGGCGGCGGCACCATCGCATTTCACGACGATGCCAGCGCAGGGGCGGCCTATTTTACCCTGAGAACCGGAAAGGCGCCCCCGCCAAACCGTCAAAGCACCCTTGGTGGCACCGTCAAGTTCAGCGAGCGTGCACGCGCCGGAACCGCCACATTCTCGATCTTTGGGACACTGGGCAGTGACGGAGACACGTTTGCGAATGCGGTGTTTCATCAGGCGGCCTCGGCTGATCGTGCAACCTTCATCAATCGTGGCGGGACGGTGCCGGGCGGCGATGGCGGCAATACCCAGTTCTATGACTATTCCTCGGCGGCGCAGGGCACGTACCTCAATCACGGCGGAGCGGCGGTGAATGCCGACTGGAAAGGGGCCAATGGCGGCGATGTCGCCTTTGACGGCGCGGCGACGGGCGGTCAGGGGTTATTTTACAATTACCCGGCCACGATCGACGGCGCGCATGGCGGCGTGACGAGCTTTAACAACAACCCCAATTTCCCTGAAATGGACAATGCGGGCGCTTCGGCGGGTGAGGGAACATACATCAATTACGGTGCCACCAAGGACAGCCCCGGCGGCGGCGGACATACCGAATTCACCGCCCGCTTTGGCTATGCCACCGCGGGCAGCGCGAAAATCCTGAACTTCGGTAGCGCCCTGAACAGCGCCTCGACCGCCGGTCACACGATCTTTTCGATCAAGCCGCCGAACGCCTTCTTTTCCAGCGCTGACAACGCGACCATCTGGAACCATCCGGGGCAGGCAGGAGGGTTTACAGTCTTCGAATCCTCATACGGCACCGGCGCGCCAAACCAACCGCCAACCGCCGGGAATGCCACGATTTTCAATCTGGGCAGCGATACGCCGGAACAACAGGGCGGATATACGTCCTTTACGGATACCGGATCGGCAGGCAATGCCACGCTGATTGCTTATGGCGGAACCCATGGCGGGGCAGGGGGGCAAATTCAGTTTTCTGACAGCTCCTCCGGTGGAACCGCGAAGATCCGCCTGTTCGGCAACGGCACGCTGGACGTCAGCGATCACAAGGGCGGGCTGCGCGTCGGCCAATTGGAACTGACCAACGGAGTAGTGAATATCCAACTGGGAACGGACCCCACCACCCTGACCGTTGCAGAAGCGCTGGAAATCAAACTGTCGCCGGTGCGGATGTTCTTTACTTTCCCCAAAGGACACAGTTTCGAGCCGGGTGTGGAATATCCCGTTCTGCAGGCCCCGAATATGGCCGATCTGGACGCAAACGCGTTCGAGGCGAACGAGATACATCACGCCAGCCCGAAATTTGTGATCGATGGGGACGTCCTGAAAGTGTCCTATTGAACTCCGGCGGGGGACAAAGCCCTTGCAGGTTTTGACACCGCCGGTTCCAAAGCAGGATTTGTTCTAACCACTTTTGAGCCGTTTCAGCATCTTGCACCGATAATGCAGGTGCCGGTTTCCTCAAGGATGACCGAGGAATGGCCGGGGCGTCCCGGCGGCAGTTGTACGCCATCGGCAACCACAAATGTCACCAGATGTGAGCCGGTCAACCCCGCAGGATACCGGGGAATGTCCGCAACAATACGGTAGGTTCTGTTCGGCAGGACCTGGAGTTTGCCATCAGCGATCAGTTGCAGCAGCCCAGCCTGATCCGGCAGCACGTCATAGGGTTCGACTTTGGCTGGTGCGATCAGTTCTTCTGCGGAAAATGGCGTCAACCCGCCGCGGAAAAAGCGGATCATCTCACGAATGGTCTGGCGCTCAGGGCCGGGTTCGGTTTTCGGGTTGCCTTCGGCGTCCAGCGCGACCATGCCTGTCACGTCCAAACGGTACCGGTTCGACCCGACGGAAATGTCCACCGGTGTCCGGTAAGGCCGTCCAGCGCCTGCTTGCCGGTCCTCGGCCGGAATGCCAGACGGAATCTGAACATGATCCAGCGTGTAGGTCGCGACCGGGTACGCGATCCGGGTCGACAGCTTTGCCGAAAGCTCTTTGGTCAGGGCATTCAGTTCCGGCCCTGTCTTGCTGGTGTATTTGCTCACACAACTGCGCGGCGCGACAAAGGTGACAGCCTTGGCATCCACACCTTGAACCGCCGCCCCGGGTCCGGCCGCGTTGTTGCCGGGCTGAACCACAATCTGCTTGATCCGATCTGTGGCACCTTCGAATTTCCAGACGATAGGACCGCGCGCGACGGCAAACACATAAAGCGGCGTGTCGCCCGGTTCTACGATGATTGAGGCAACCGTCGTCGTGCTGTCCTGCCCGTTTACGGCAATGTTGGACGTGGCCGGCCCCTGATATCCCGAGACCAGCACGACGTCATGCCCGCTTGGCACAGCCGGAGCCAGGCACCTGGCCGTGATCGCATTCTTTCGCGACGTTTTCCTTTTGGCAGATACTTCCAGAACGTCCGGGTTGATCGCGTTGGCCACCATCGAGATTTCGGCGACGTCTACTTGACCATCTTTGTTGAAATCGAAGGCCAGATACTGATCCAGCTGCTCCCGGCGAAAGCGGTTAGTGCCCAGACTGTCGAAAAAGGCGCTCAGCTCTGCCGCGGTCAGAATGTCGTCGCCATCGGCGTCGAACCCCGCGAAGGCCAGTGCAAGCTGACCTTTTGTGTGCTGGTTGATCAGATGGGCCTGCTTTTGGATTTCGTCCTGCGAAATCCGGAAATCCCCGTTCAGATCATGCCCCAGAATGGCCGTCAGATGCTTGGCCCGGGCCTTGGCGGCGTGCTGTTGTTCGACGATGTCGATCGCGTCTTTGGTCAATACGCCGTCCGGGGCGTAGGAGTAGATCTGCGTCGCCGCCTGTTGCAGGTATTGCCCTTTTGCCCGCCCCAACTGTTTCAGTATGTCCGGGGACAGCCGGTTGGCAAAGGCGGACAGGTCATCCTGTTCCTGTGCCGGTGATCCGCTGACCGAAAGCATCAGGGCGGCACAGGCCGCCAGGGTGATCCGGCCAATCCCGCTGGCCTTTTGGTCGAACGCGGTGTCTGGGTTTTGGAACATGGTGAAAATCCCTGAAATCTGGTTTTATCTTATAATATTCAGCGGTTTAGAGGTTATGGTCTGGGTGGCGCCGTTGCGGGTCAGCCGCCAGACATAGGTGCCGTCGGCCTGAATTTCAGGCGCGGGCATTTCCCTGGCAAACAGGATGTCCAGATCGGAATCGCCCCGAATCTCAACGCTGGATGCGGCCTTGGACAAATCATCCGGGTGCAGCCGCAATATGTTCTGGGCCCCATTGGTCAGGTCGATCAGCTGCCGGTTGGCAAACTGTTCGGCCGAAAACCCGACATAGCCGCCCCGCGTGACGTAAAGCGTTTTGGATAAATCGGATTCGTTCCTGGAGCCCGGATAGTGGGAAAGGTCGAGCAGCGCCGGGTTGCCCAGAAATGCCGGCATGGGCATCTGACGCAGGACAACCCCGGGATTGACGCCGACAACAAGCGCGGCGTTCCGGAAATCGGCCGGTAGCCGCGCGGTCAGCCCAAGATCGTCGAACCCAATCGACCAGCCCGCCGTGCCGTCAAGCCACACTTCGTCGCCGGGGTCGCCAAAGATCAGGGCGGTTGTGGCGCGCCGTAACCGCCCATCATTGCGCAGAATAAGGAAGTCCTTCCCGCCGTTTCGCAAGTCGATCGCATCCAGAGCCTTTTGCGCGTCACGGCTCAGGTGCCAGACACCGGGGTTTTCAGCGCGCCCGTGCCGGTTTCGTCCGTAACTGTTGCGGGACAAATGGAATCGGGACAGGTGTATCTCGGCGGATCGGCCACTGTCGTGCTCGGAACTCAGCCGGGCAAGATCGGGGTCCGTATGGCCCTGACGCGTCCAGCACTGCGGATCAGACACAAAAACGCGGTCGATGGCATCCGTTTTCAAATGAATTTCGTCGATATCCCGGCTGTACAATTGATCCGTTGAAATTTCGACGATGTTGGCAGCGTCATTCTGTAGGTCTAGATTGACCCGCCGTACCCCGGTTTGAAAAGCAGACAGGTCTGGGCGCGCGATCCCGGCCTCTGCCCACCGCAGCGTGACCTCCTGAGGCTCCGGATTGAGCGTTTCGGGTTGCGAACTGGCAACCATGCTCGGGCCCCAGACGAAGTCTCCGGCCGGGCCCGAGGTTGCGACAAGGGCAGGTATGTCTTTTCCCGTTAAGACATAGGTTCCGATCGGAACCCGGACTTGCAAGTGGGTTCCGTCGATCCGGGTTTTAAGCAATTCATCGGCAAAGGACTCGCTTGGGGTGCGTTCCCATTGCAGCCTTGGATCAACGATAACGATGTCGAACCAGTCGGCGCGCACATCCACTTCGCCTTCATCGGCCGTTTTCAGCAGATCGCCCAGCACCACCACCGTGTCAAACTGTCCGTTTTCCACGTCAATCCGCTCGACCGATTCCAGACGTCCGCGGCCGGCTACCAGATTGGTAGGGCCATCCAGCGCGACTGTGTCCAACCCGCCGCCTCCGTGGAAACTGCCCGAACCGGGCGGACCTAGCGGGACAGTTTCAACCTGTCGGGGGGCAGCCCCGCCTGGATACCCGCAACTGTTCTGAGCCTGCGCAGGATGCAAAACGCCGAATGGCGCGGCCAGAGCAATGCAAAGGCAGTAATCAAGCCTCTTTCGGCAAAGCCTGCTGATCTTGCCCGTAAGCCGGCCACTAAATCGCTTCATTCCAAACCGCACCCAGTCAAAACTATGAACGTAATGGCGCATATGTTCGGGTTATGCCGATTTTAATCTCATAAGCTGCGCGCAATACAAAAAACACTGTGGAAACAGATAGGTAAGAGCATTGCACGCTTGCCGTCAGCGCTCAACCCCTGATTGCGAGTGTTTGTTTTGACAGTAGTGATGTGAGGGAAGCCCAACCCCTTGGGCGCAGCGCGAACTTACAGTTCGCAGTCTACCCGTGCTCAGCGGACAAGGCGCCCCTGAACTTCGCAATCGCCTCATCCGGGACACCCGCCGCCTCCAGCACGGCGGCGGTGAAACTTACGGGTGCGGTGCCCGGTGCCGTAATGACCCGGCTGGCAGAGACCGCCGATGCGCTGTCCTGATACCGGGCAGCGCCCTTATAGTCCTCAACGTTTTGGACCAGGAAATCAGCAGCGTTCGAGGTATGTTGCACGTCGTTCAATAGCCCCGCACGAGCCACAGCCAGCGTCCCTGCGCAGATCCCGCCAACCGCTGCGCCGCCCTCATGCAGCCCGGCGAGGAGAGGGCCGATTTCTGGTGCTTCCGCGGTTTCCCAGATCGTGCCGCCAACAACCACGACCACATCCGGTTTCCAGCCTGACAGCGCATCCAGATCCTGAGATACGACGGCGCGAAGCCCGCCCATTGAACTGACTTCTCCGGTGTCGGGAGAGAAATATTGAACATCCAGATCGTAAAAAGACCTACCCGCTCCGCCGATCAACGCGTATTCCCAGTCTGCAAATCCCTGTGTCAGCAGTACCGCAATCTTTGTCATAATAATTCGTGTCCGACTGTTACCTGAGTAGAACATAAAGTGAACGCGGTAAGTCCGCAATACCAATTTCTCCCGTCACGCAGGATAAGCGGAACGCGAAACTTGCAAAGAACTCTGTAACCCGAAATCGGGGCATCCGCCGGGCCAAACACACGCCAAGCAGCGATGAACCCTGCCGGTTTTCCTTGCATCGGGCGCGGCAGTGGGGCTCAGTTGCCGGAAGGGGCTGACCGGAAAGGGCCGACAATGACCGAGCAAGACGCAATTAGCACGTCCAAATGGCCGCAGGGCGACGCGCCGGTTCTGGTGACCGGCGCGAGCGGGTTCATCGGTCGGGCGGTTGTGCAATGCCTGATAAAATCCGGGGCCAGCACACGTGCGCTGGCGCGAAGTCCGGGCACCAGCGCGCTTTCGCAGCTTGGGGTTGAGGTTTCGCGGGGCTCCATCAGCAGCCCGGGATCGGCGCTGAAGGGCGTCAATACGGTGTTTCACCTTGCCTATGATTTGCGCGCTTCGGGATCGGATAACCTGTCGGCCTTTCGCAGTTTTCTGGACGCAATTGCCAAGGCAGGTGTGCGCAATCTCGTGCACGCAAGCTCGGTCGTCGTCCATGATGGCTGGCCTTCCGGTGCGCTTGTCGAGGATGCTCCGATAACCGCGCCGGACAATGGTTCCAGCTATCGTGGTGCCAAGATCGCCATGGAAAACCTGATTGCCGAGGCCGTCCATGACGGGCAACTGGCATCCGCAACCCTGCTGCGCCCCACGCTTGTCTACGGGCCAGGCAGCCGGATGTGGAGCGAGGCCGTTGTCGATCGCCTCAGATCCGGTCCGATCCTTGTTCCGGATGCGCCTGCGGATCATCCGGCCGGGCGCCCCTTTGGTCTGTGCCATCTTGTCCACGTGGGCGATCTGGCCATGGCGGCCGTGAACGCGGGTGCCATAGCGAAACCTGGAGTTCGCGCCTATCTGATTTCCGATCCATCACCGATCACCTGGCCAGATTATTACCGGGCGCTGTCGAGTGCGATTGGCACCGGAACGGTGGAAACCCGGCCCTTCGCCGAACTGGAGTCCCGGCTTCCGCCGCAGGTCGATGGGCCGGTCGATCAGGGGCCGAGCCTTGCGGCCCGCGTGAGCTCGAAACTGCGAACAATCGTCGGAAACGACACCATCGACATGGTCGGGCGGAAGCTCCGCAAGTATCGTCAAAGCGGCACAGCCGAGCAGTTTCCCGATCGTTTCCTGTTCGAACTTTACACCTCGACCGGTGAAATCGACGTATCCCGGGCCAAAGCTGAGCTGGGTCTTTCGCGCGGTGCCGACATACAGGACCGAATGAAAGATGTGGCAGCCTATTACAAATAGGGGGCGGAACCACCTGAGCTAGCGTTTCGCGGCCAGCCTTCGATATGTGTCGATAAATTGCTGGTGAACCCAATCCGGGTTGAATCTGTCCTCGCGGCTTCTTTCCAGAGCGGCGGCCCCCATCTGCTCTAAGGCGGCCTCATCCGCAAGAACCGAATGAAGCGCATTGCAGATCGCGGCCACATCACCGACGGGCACAACACGCCCGACGCTGTCATCGACCAGTTCGACAACCCCCGAACAGGCGGTCGCTACGACCGGGGTTCCGGTCTGAAAGGCTTCGGGAATGACAAAGGGCAGCGCCTCGTAGCGCGAGGTCAGGGCGAACACATCCGCCGCGCGCACGTGCAGATGCACTTGTTCGGTGCGGCCCGCAAAGGTCAGATGGCTGAGCACGCCTTTTTCTGCTGCCAGCGCCTTGTAGGTTTCTTCCAGTGGTCCATCACCGACAAGCAGGAAACGGTAACCGGGCTGGATGTCTTTCATACGGGCGACACAGTCGATCAGGATATCGATGCCCTTCTGGTGCGACTGGCGCGCCACGGTCACGATAAGCTTTTCGCCGTCGCCAAGATATTTCTGCCGCACGGCGGCAATCGCTTCGGCCGAATCCACCGGTGCCGGTTTGACGCCGAGGCCAAGGACCTGAACCTGTGCTGCCGGGATTCCGCCGATCTCGATCAGGTCCCGCGCCGAGGCATGGCTGGGCGTGATCACCAGATCGCAGTGTCTGGCTACGCGGGAAAACGTCTTCACGCGTTCGGGCTCGGAGCCGTGATAGGTCACCACAACCGGAATACGCCGTCCTGTGCGGGCCATCAGCGAAACCAACGCAGGTGCCGATTCATGCGCATGGATGAGATCGACGCGGTTCCGCCCAAGCCATCGGCGCAATCCAAGAACCGAATGAGCAAGGTGTTTCAGTCGCGCGGGGATGCGCCCCCCCTCGCTGGCCACGTAGCGTATTGGAAGTTGCAGAAAACCGTCGTCATCACCCCCGTACCAGACGCCTGCGTTGCCCGACAGCGTGATGTCATGTCCAAGTTCGCGCAATGTCTGAGTCAGCGCCAGCATGTGCCTTGGGATGCCGCCAAGGTTGAACTGCGTGCCGATCTGAAGAACCGACAGGGGTGGCTGGTCACCATTTTGCGACTGTTCGGTCGTCATGGGTCTTTCTCCGGCCGTATCAGAACTGCGCGCGGGTAATCGCTGCATATTTACATCACTTTCACAGGTCGCACAGCGTTGCAAGGCGCAGGGGAATGCGCCTTCGCACGTGTTCTGCAAAGTGAACAATGGCACGTAGATCGGCAAAATGTTTCCAGACAGGGGCCGGCAATTCCGACAATACGCAAAGCCACCCATCCCCAACCGCCACCTGCCGATGCGGCCGGAGTCAGGCGGTTGACATATGGTATCCGATCTACAATCTGGTCCGGACTTTTGAGACAGGCGCCAACCATTGGAAACGAAGCGCATTTTTGATGACGGGAACGGCCCGCATGGACGGTATCCATGACGGAGGGGCTGACCGACATTGTTATTGGGTCTGGTCCCTCGGCGCTGGCAACGGTTGAGGCTCTGTTGGCGAGGGGCCGGAAAGTAACCGTTGTGGATGCGGGTCGGAAGCTTGAACCGAACCGCGCCGCGCTCCGCGATACTCTGGGTGCGACGGAACCGGAAGGCTGGGATCAGGGCGCGCTGGCTGAACTCCGCGCCCGTCAGCTTGATATTACCGACAGTGCGGCGCGTTTCGGATCACGCTTTGCGCTGCGCGCGCGGGACGACGTGGTTTTTCCCGAAAACACGGATGTGGTTTTGCAGTCTTCGCGGGCTTTCGGCGGCCTGAGCAATGTGTGGGGGTCGGCAGTTCTGCCCTGGGCTCCTGATGATCTGGCGGGTTGGCCCGTCACTGCGACCGATCTGAAACCACATTATGCCGAGGTCGCGTCGCTGGTATCTGTTGCCGGCAGCGCGGCCTCATTCGACGACATTCTGGCCTCGGGCGACCTGCCGCTTGCGCATCAGTTACCCGCGACGCGACAGGCCAGGACGCTGTTGCGCCGCCTGAAACCGAAAACCACACCGGGCGGAGCACAGTTCTGGCCGGGACTCGCGCGTCAGGCGGCCGGACCCGATTGCCGCGCCTGCGGGCTTTGCCTGTACGGCTGCCCATACGGTCAGATTTTCAACAGTTCGGCCAAAATGGCCGCCCACCTGCGGGAAGGCCGGATTGCATACCAACAGGCTGAGGTCGTTCGGATCCGCGAGGGTGCAGACGGTGTAACACTGGATATCGCGGACGGGCGTTCGCCGATTTCAGGCGCGCGCGTCTTCGTCGCGACCGGCGTGCTCGAGACCGCACGGCTTTTGTTTGAAAGCAATGGCGAACTGGCGGGGCGCGGCGTGGTTCTCCGCGACAGCCGGCACATGTTCACACCTCATCTGGCGACCTGGGGGGCGGGAAATATCGGGTCCGGACCCCATCACACATTGGCGCTTGCGTTTGTCGAACTGCGCGACCAGGCGATATCCCCCTGGACCATACACTCGCAGCTTTACGGCTGGAATGACTTCTACGCGCGCGAAATGTTCAACAAATACGGGCATGGCATTGGCCTGTTGCGGCCGGTATTCGACCGCGTCGCGCGTCGTTTGATTGTCGTGCAGAGCTTCCTGCACTCGGATCACTGTGCCAAAATTCACCTGCGGCCCGCGCCGGGCGATCCTGAACGACGGCTGAGCGCAGAGGTCGAAGAGGCAGAGGATTTTGGAAAACGGGTTGGCCAAATCCGGCACGCAATGGCAAGATACCTGCGGCCCGCAGGGTTGATCGCAATTACCAAGGCGGGCCAGATCGGCCTGCCGGGTTCAAGCTTTCATTGCGGCGCGACCCTGCCCATGAAGAATAATCCCGGGCTGGGCGATACCGACACACTCGGACGGCCGCACGGCGCCACCAGGACATATGTGGTCGATGCCTCAGTCATGCCGGCGATCCCGGCCAGTACAATCACCCTGTCAGTCATGGCCAACGCACACCGGATTGCCACATTGGCCTAGTGGCGGTTCCTTGGCTTACGTCTCGCCACGGATCATCCGCAACGCCTGGGAAATGGAGCCGGGCATGGCGACGGGCATCAGGGCAAAGAACGCCAATCCTCCGATGCCGATGGAACTGAAAAACAGCGCCGCAACGCCCAAAGACCCACCGACCAGTTTTTGCCACACAAGCACGACCAGGGCCATTGCGGCAGAGATCAGCAAAGGCGCGACCAGCTTCGCCAGATAACGCCGCCACCCGATGGCCTCGGTCGCCAGCGCAACATTCGAACGTATTGGAAACGCGATTACGGCACGGGTCGTGGCAGCGACCGCGACGGCAAACAAACCGAACTGCGCCGCGACACCTATCAGGGCGAAACCAACCGCGACCTCGATTCCTGCGGCAACCAGAAACCGCGAAAGTTTGCCATGGGCCAGCAGATAGGCCTCTTGTATGGCGACAAGCGCATTCACTGCCCCCATAAGGCACATCAGCGGAAGGATCTGTCCGGCACCGGTCCAGTCCGGACCGACAGTCAGCAGAACGCCGGGTTTTGCGACCACGGCCAGCCCGGCAAAGGCCACAAAAGCAATCAGCGCCGCGATCTGGGACACGTTGAGCAGGAAGCGCGCCGTGTCACCCGTTTGGCGGCGCAGTTCGGCAAAGCTCGACTGTGCGACGCCTTTCAGCGGAAACGAAACCAGTGTCGTCAACAACTCCACCAGCCGGAACGCGAAGGAATAAAGACCTACCGCGACCGGGCCTGTTGTCAGGCCCAGTGCGATGGTCGGTGTGTGGACGATGACCAGTGAGGATGTCCGCAGGACAAGCGTGTTCGGGCCCAGCCCGTGCACAAGCGCGAGATCGGCGCGTGTCGGAATCCGCTTGGGCAACCAGCCCGCGGCGACAATCGAGATCGCCGAGTTGACGCCAAGCTGCACCAATCGCTGCCCGACCAGGCTCCAGGCTCCGAAGCCATTGACCGCCAGCGTGATGCACACAATGCCGCCCGCCACAACGGCCACGGCGTTGCGAATTGCGATGATCCGGAAATCGTGGTTGCGCCTGAGGATGGCGCTGGATACTCCGCCAGCGCCCAGAAACAGGATCGCCGGGCTTGCAGCCGTCAGCAAACCGGCAACCTTTGGTTGGCCGTATAGCGCGGCGATCGCCGGCGAAAACAGGATCAGCAGGCCGACAATGGCAAGCGAGACAAACATGAGGGCGACGAATGTGCCTTCAAGCCGCCCATCCTCGATCGTGTGACGCTCGATGATCGCTTCGGTCATGGTGTCGCGAACCAGAACCTCGCCAATGAATACAAAGGCAAAGGCCATCATGACGATGCCAAAAGCCTCGGCGCCTATGATCCGGGCCACCAGAATAAAGACGAAAATCCCGGTCAGGTTCTCGACCAGGCTGGATCCGGTGATCCAGGCCACATTTCGCGAGAAATGCCGGTTCATCCGCCGCACTCCATACACGGATCAGGTATCAATGTGGCGGCCCGGTCGCTGGCAGAAATCATAGCGATCCGCTCCGGTCAAATTTCAGCGCCTGGTCTGTCATCCTGAAGTCACAGCCACCGGGGCTGGTTGTCCCATGCCTTGCCCATCAAAATCATCAAATATGGTTCTTACTTTTCTAAGCATAGGAATATACGCGTAAAGCCTTCAAATTCCCGAAAAGAACCGGAACCGCAATTTATTCGGCGACTCTGTTGCAAAATTAAGAACACTCCGGGTCCACTAAGCACCTATGTCGGAACCGAGGGATCGTTCGGGGCGGGAATTTATCCTGCGGACAGCC
Source organism: Ruegeria sp. ABV4_181 (assembly GCF_056158465.1). Classification (NCBI taxonomy): domain Bacteria; kingdom Pseudomonadati; phylum Pseudomonadota; class Alphaproteobacteria; order Rhodobacterales; family Roseobacteraceae; genus Ruegeria; species Ruegeria sp. ABV4_181. The sequence continues at coordinate 207,311 of NZ_JBSWTI010000006.1, read as the reverse complement.
TGCATTTTGGCACACGGACTATATCCATCTGCCCCAAGTCACCGTTGCGCACGCGCACACTGCTCAAGCTTGCCGAGCATCTTCGTCAGTGTCTTACGCTCATCCGGTGCCAATGCGCCAAGGATCTGCTCTTCCAGTGCGACCAGATGGGGGGACATTGCCTTGTACAGATCCAGCCCTTTTTGCGATGGTGTAAGCAGTTCGCTTCGGCCGTCGTCGGGGTTTGGGTGCCGTTCAAGCAAGTGCCGGCTTTCCAGTTTTCCCACGGCGCGGCTGACGGCAACTTTGTCGATGGTCGCGGCAGCGACGATTTCGCGGTTGGTGATCTTCCGGTCGCGCACCAGAATTGCCAGAACCCGCCATTCGGCTGAGCTGAGATCAAACTTGTCCTGGTGGATGGCCCGTACCAGGTCGTTCACGGCGGCGTAGGTCCGGCGCAGCTGATAGGGAAAGAAACTGTTCAGATCAAGCTCGGTCGGTTTGGCTGGTTCGTGGGTTTCAATCTTCGACTTTTGTCCCATGCGGTATCTCCCACCGACCGCAATAGCGGTTGGCCAAGTCTGTCGTGATTTTAGTTGACATCGTTGCACATGAAACCAATACTTGCAATATAGTTTCGATAGTAACTAGTTGCAATCTGGGAACTGCTATCTCTGGGGAGGAGAATGACATGATCACTGGAACCAAGATCGGCGGACTTCTGGCAGCCACGCTGATAAGCACCGGGTTGACCGTTTCGGTCGCGACAGCCGAAGAGTTTGTCTTGTCTTCATGGTTGCCGCCGCAGCATCCGGTCGTTGCGAACGTCATCCAGCCATGGGCCGATTCCGTCGCCGAAGCCACCGAGGACCGGGTGACCGTGCGTATTCTTCCCAAACCGCTTGGCCCGCCCCCGGCGCATTATGATCTGGCCGTGGATGGGGTCGCGGATATTACCTATGGGTTGCATTCCTTTACCCGCGACGACCGGTTCCTGCGCTCGCGGATCGGGCAGTTTTCGTTTCTGGGAGACTCGGCGGAAAACACCTCAGTGGCTTACTGGAACGTTTATGCCGGGGATCTGGATGCACAGGCTGAACACGAAGGCGCCAAGCTGCTTGGTCTGTTCGTTCACGGGCCGGGCATGTTCCACAATAACCAGCGCAAGATCGAAACTGCCGACGATTTCGCCGGTCTGAAAATTCGTACCCCGGGCGGGTATATAGCGGATCTGTCAACGGATCTGGGCATCACCACACAGTTCATGGGCCCCGGTCAGGTCTTCGAGAAACTGTCCACCGGCGTCATCGACGGCGTTACTTTCCCGATGGAAGCGTTGAAAGCGTTCAAGCTTACGGATCACGTGACCCACACGATGCGCATTCCGGGCGGCATGTATAACACGTCCTGGTTCCTGATCATGAATGAAGACCGCTGGAACGATATCGCGGACGCTGACAAGGCGGCCATTGAAGCCGTATCCGGTGAAGCCTTTGCCGCGCTTGCCGGCCAGGCCTGGGATGCAGCAGATGCCGTGGGCGCCGAATATGTGGCCGAAAGCCAGGTCGAGGTTTACGAAGCGCCGGATGCGGTTCTCGACACCATTCGCGGTTTCGCGGACAAGCACGAAGCGGCCTGGGCCGAGGCAGTGGCCGCCACCGGGTTTGACGGGACGGCTGCGCTGAAGGAAATGCGCGCTCAGGCCGGAAACTGAACCGTCATGCGCCAGCAGGACACGGCAACCCGTCCGCGCAAAAGCGTGATGCTGTTCCGCGCCATGGCTGTCGGCTCTGTGGTGGTCCTGCTGGCGATGATGCTGCTGACATCCGCTGATGTGGTAGCGCGCTATGTTTTCAACAGCCCGATAAAAGGCGCGTTTGAGCTGACGGAAATCGGTCTTGCCGTTCTGGTGTTTCTGGCCATGCCCCTGACCACCGCTTCCAACGAACATGTGACAGTCGATCTCCTCACGCTGCCGTCCCGCGCGCTGATGTCCAGAGTTCTCGTTCTCGTTGGTTTCGTCATCGTGGCCGGCACGTTTGCAGCCATGGCGTGGGAGGTCTGGGAACACGCCGCAAAGCTGCAGAAGCGGGGCACGGTGACGAACTCTCTATCCATCCCTGTCTATCTGGTTGCATTCCTCGTTTCTGCGGCCTGCGCCGTATCGGTCTTTGCCGCGGCGGTTGCGTTTTTCAAAGGCTCTGATGAATGATCGCCTCACTTCTGGGTATCGCCGTCCTGTTTCTGCTGGTTCTGGCGCGGGTGCCGATTGCATTTGCCATGATCTGCGTCGGTACGGTCGGGTTTGCCCTGCTGCGCAGCTGGAAGGCGAGTTTTACCCTGTTGGGCAATACAACCTTTGACACGGTTCTCTCGTTTACCCTGTCGGTCATCCCGTTGTTCATTCTCATGGGAAACCTGCTGACCGCATCGGGTGTCAGCCATTCCCTGTTCGCCGCCGCGCAACGGCTGCTGCGCAATCTGCACGGCGGTCTGGCGATGGCGACGGTGGTGGCCTGCGGAGGGTTCAGCGCGGTTTGCGGATCGTCGCTTGCCACCGCTGCCACAATGTCAAAGGTGGCCATGCCATCCATGCGCAAGGTCGGCTATGCCGACAGCCTTGCGACAGGGTCCATCGCAGCCGGCGGGACATTGGGTATTCTGATCCCGCCTTCGGTCATCTTGATCATTTACGGCATCATCACCGAAGCGGATATTGCCAAACTGTTCCTGGCAGGATTGCTTCCCGGGCTGTTAGGCGTGCTGCTTTACATGGCGGCGGTTTATGCGGCGGTAAAGGTAAAACCCGAACTGGCACCAGCGGGTTCCGACGATATCCCACTGACACCGCGGGATATCGTCGGGGTCTGCGCGGTTGTCGGGCTGTTTGCTCTGATCATGATCGGTATCTATGGTGGGTTCTTTACCCCGTCCGAAGCTGCGGCTGTGGGGGCCTTCCTTTCTCTGCTGATCGCCATTGGCATGGGGGGGTTGAGGTTTCCCGACCTCATTCAGGTGGGTATCGACACGGTCCGGCCCACCGCCATGATCTTCGCGATTGTCATCGGGGCCGAGGTGTTTTCCAACTTTGTCAGCTTTGCGGGCCTGCCCGACGCGATCCTGAGCTTTGTGCAGTCCCTGAACGTCAATGCCTTTGTCGTGATGTTTGTGCTGGTCCTGATCTACATTCTGCTGGGCGCATTTCTGGAAAGCCTGTCGATGATCCTGCTGACGGTGCCGATCTTCTTTCCGATGGTCATGGCGTTGGACTTCGGAGACGGCTTGTTGTCGAGCCCCGAGGCGGTGGCCATCTGGTTCGGGATTATCGTAGTTGTCGTGACCGAGATCAGCCTGATTTCGCCACCCATCGGACTGAACGTATTCGTACTGCGTACGATCCTGCCGGATATCCCGATCCGGACGATGTTTGCGGGGATTTTGCCGTTTTGGGTGGCCGACATCCTTCGTCTGGCATTGCTTATCGCATTCCCGTCTGTTTCCCTGCTGCTTTCGATCTGAATGCGTCAGGTTTGACGTGACCTCTCAACGAAGCCAGAGACGTGCGTAAGGCGGCAAAGTAATGCGCCCATCAACGGGGTTGATCGCTGTATCGGATAGCAGGTCATGCAGTCCGGATGCGCCTTGCCGGCGAAGCCAGGACACCGGCATTTCGACTGCGTTTTCGGAAAAATTGAAGGCGCAGACAACGCTGCCGGTCGGTGACCGTCTGGCAAATGTGAACAATGCGGATGTGCCGGTGTTCAGAATTTCTGTCGGGTTGGCGGCATGAAACTCCTTTGTTCTGGCGCGGCGGTCCAGAATTTCCCGCATCCCGGAATAGACACGCCCCGGCGCGCCATCCGGTTCGGTCTGCGCTGTGCCCGCACGATCCCAGTCCATCATGGGCCGGTGCAGCCAGCGGCTGTCATGCACGTTGGCGGGATCGTCGCGATAGCTCCAGTCGTTCAGTAACGCAATTTCATCGCCCATATAAATCAGGGGAATGCCGCCATAGCTGGCGATAATCGCGTGACCCATCAGTATCCGGTCGATCGCGCGGTCGATTGTTGGGCCGTCACCGGCCGCCACGGCGCGTTCCAACCCGGCAAGCGATGCACAGGTGCCACTGATCCGCTTGTCGCCGGTATCGGGGTTGAACTGGAACAGTTCGCCCTTGGCAAAGCTTCCGGGAAACACGCCCTCGTAAAAGTCCGACAAAAAGGCCCGGTGCGGCTGACCGCCGAGCCCGACAGCTGCGGCATCTTCATCCGTCACGGCCCAGCCGATATCGTCGTGGCAACGCAGATAGGTCGCATAAGTGGCGTTTGTAAGCGTCTTGGGGAAATGCGTATCAAGCACATGGGTCATCAGCCTTGTGTCCCGGGACGCAAGCGATGACCAGAACTGCACCATAAGCGAGTTGTGGTAGGCCAGGTTGCCTTCCTTGCCGTCGTGTTCACCGCGCCCGAGATAGGGCAACATCTCAGCAGGGCTGACAATGGCTTCTTCCAGATGAATGACCGATGGCGCGACGATCCGGCTGGCGGCGCGCAGCGCGTGCAGCAGTACATGGCATTCAGGCTCAGACTGACAACGCGTGCCCATGCGCTTCCACATGAACGCAACCGCATCAAATCGCAGGATATCGACCCCGCGATTGGCCAGTGACAGCATGATGTCCGTCATCTCAAGAAAAACCTGCGGGTTGGCCCAGTTCAGGTCCCATTGGTGTTCGTTGAACGTGGTCCAGACCCATTTTTGGCAATCGTCATACCAGGTGAAATTACCGGGCGCGCCATCCGGGAAGACTTCGACCAGAGACTGTTCGTACTGTATCGGCAGCGTGTCATCGGAAAACATCAGGTAGTAGTTCGAATATTTCGCATCACCCTTGCGCGCTTTTTTGGCCCAGGCGTGTTCCTTTGCGGTGTGGTTCAACACCATGTCGATGCAGACACTGATCCCACGCGCGCGGCAGGCGCGGGCTGCGCTTTCAAAATCCTCCATCGTACCAAAGGCGGGATTGATCGCGCGATAATCCTGAACAGAATAGCCGCCGTCATTGTCGCCCTTGCGCGGTTTCAGGCAGGGCATGAAATGCACGTAATTGATGCCGAGGTCGCTTAGATAATCCAGCTTGCCTGAAACGTCGCGAAAGTGACCGCAGAAGCGGTCAATATAAAAGACATATCCCGCCATGTCCTGACGTTGAAACCAATCCGGTTCCAGATCCCGTTTCAGATCGAGCATACGCAAGTCTTCCGGGCGGTTTTTCCAGGCTCTGCGAAGCAATCTGTCCAGCGCCTTCCGGAATTGGTCAAAGTCGTCGCGATGGCCGTAAAGCCGCTCCAGCATCGGCCAGAGGTCGTCCCGGCTGCGCTGATAGCGCAGGTCAAAAAGCGTTTCGCCGATATCGTCAGAGGCGTTGTGGACCTTGTTTGGTGGCATTGGGGCAGCTTCAAATTGGTCTTAGGTAATCCGGAACATGGCAGCCTTGTCCGGTTTCGTCCGTGACGTCAGGATAACGAACCCGGCCTTGATGGAACATTCACCCCCGTGCGACCCGTTCACCTCCGGCAATTGAGGCCATGACGAACGGGCTGACACTGGGATATCGCATGCCGTCTGAGACGCCAGCGCGCTTACATGTAATACAGCGAGCGTCCGTCCATAAAGACCTGCACCTTCTCGGGCTCAGCCGTCATCCGAAGGGTTTTGCCCCGATCTTGGTGGATGCCGGTCAGTTTTCCGATCAGCGGGTCCCTGTCGCCGGTGCTTTCGAAATACAGCAGAGTGACTTCACCCAGCGCCTCGGTGATATTCACCTTGCCTTCGAATATGTAATCACCGGTTGTCTCAACCAGATCCTCGGGCCGAACGCCGACATTGACCTTCCGTCCCATAAGCGCCTCGGTTGATGGCGCCGCTGAGATGGCGGTTCCGCCGCCTTCCATCCGGATCGTTGTCTGTTCGCCCGTTGCGGTGATTTCGCCCGGCAACAGGTTCATGGCCGGGGACCCGATGAACTGCGCAACAAATTCGTTTTCCGGCCTTTCATAAAGCTCCAGCGGTGTGCCGACCTGTCCGATCCCTTCGCCAACCGTCAGAACAACAATGCGCGAGGCAAGCGTCATCGCCTCAACCTGATCATGCGTGACGTAGATCATCGTGCTGTCAGGCATGGATTCCTTGAGCTGGGCAATCTCGATACGGGTCGCAACCCGCAGCGCCGCATCCAAGTTCGAAAGCGGTTCATCGAACAGATAGACCTTGGGGTCCCGAACGATCGAGCGGCCAATGGCGACCCGTTGTCTCTGACCACCTGACAGCGCCTTGGGCAGACGGTCAAGAAACGGTTCAAGTTGCAGAATACGCGCCGCATTGGTGACCGCGGCGTCGATCTCTTCCGGGGTTTTCTTGGCCAGCTTCAGGGCGAACGACATGTTGTCGCGCACTGTCATATGGGGGTAGAGCGCGTAGGACTGAAACACCATCGCAATACCGCGCTGCGCCGGGGGAACGTCATTGACGACCTGGCCGTCAATCTCCAGCGTCCCGCTTGTGATGGTTTCAAGCCCGGCGATCATCCTGAGCAGGGTGGACTTCCCACAGCCGGAAGGGCCGACAAAAACGATCAGCTCACCTTTTTTAATATCCAGGTTGATATCGTGCAGCACGTGAACCTTGCCGCTGTAAACCTTTTGGACGTCGGTTAGTTTGATTTCAGCCATTTGCTCTCCCCTTGGAAGTCACTGCTGCCTTGGCGAATAGGGCTTGCCACGGACCCAGGGTCACGGTGCGGCCGGACAGGTCTTGCGGGGCGCAGGGCGCATCCGCAATCGTCGCCCAGTCTTCACCCGGCAAGTCCGTTGCTTGTTCGCTGTCGCTAAGGTTAAAGGCACAAAAGATGCGTTCGTCGTCTGTGCTTCGGATGAAGCTGAGGAAATCGTCCCGTGCGGCGACCGGTTCATACTGCCCATTGGCCAGAGCCCGGTGTTGCGCGCGGAAGGACAGTACTGATCTGTAATAGTTCAGCGTGCTGTTCGGATCGTCTTCCTGAACTGTGACCGACCGTTCGGTATGTTCCACGGCAACCGGCAACCACGGGCGCGCATCCGAAAATCCGCCATTGGGCGTGGTCCGGCGCCAGGGAATCGGCGTGCGGCAGCCGTCGCGCCCGCGGAACTTGGGCCAGAAGCGGATACCGTAGGGGTCCTGCAGGTCTTCGAACCCGACATATGCCTCGTTCAGGCCAAGCTCTTCGCCCTGATACAGGCAGACCGACCCTTTGATGGAACACAGCAGCGCAAGATAGGCGCGATAGGCCGGATCGGTCAAATTCCAGCGTGACTTGTGACGCACGACATCGTGGTTAGAAAAGGCCCAGCAGGCCCAGCTATCCGGGCCAACCTCGTCGAGATGTTCCAGCACATGCGCAACCCGCGATCCCGAAGGATGCGCGTTGGCCAGAAACGAGAAGTCGTAGCACATATGCAGTTTGTCGCCGCCGGACGTATAATCCGCCTGAACCTGCGTGCCGCGATGGCTTTCGCCAACTTCGCCAACGGATGTCGCTGCGGGGTATTCATCCAGCAGCGCCCGAAACCGGCGCAGGAACTCAAGGTTCTCTGGCTGGGTCTTGTCGTACAGATGATCCTGGAAGTTGTAGGGGTTTACCGCGGGTGCGGTCTCATCGTTGCGCTGGTCCGGTCGCAGAGCTGGATTGTCGCGCAACTGCGCGTCGTGAACATAGAAATTCACGGTGTCCAGACGGAACCCGTCGACCCCGTGATCGAGCCAGTAGCGCACGATATACAACAGCGCCTGCTGAACATCCGGGCAGTGGAAATTCAGGTCCGGCTGCTCTTTGAGGAAATTGTGCAGGTAATACTGCATCCGCTGGCCGTCCCATTCCCAGGCGGAACCGCCGAAAATGCTGAGCCAGTTGTTGGGGGGCGAGCCGTCCGGTTTCGGGTCTGCCCAGACATACCAGTCCGATTTCGGGTTGTCGCGGTCGGTGCGGCTCTCGGCGAACCAGGGGTGTTGGTCCGAGGTGTGGCTGAGTACGAGGTCGATCAGAACCTTCAGGCCAAGCTGATGCGCCCGTTCAACCAGCGCGCCGAAATCACCCAGAGTTCCGAACATGGGGTCGATGTCGCGGTAGTCGGTGACATCATACCCGAAATCCAGCATCGGCGACCGGAAGAACGGTGAAATCCAGATCGCGTCGACGCCGAGTTCCGCGATATAGGGCAGCCGGTGGATGATCCCCGGCAGATCGCCAATGCCGTCATTGTTGGAATCCTGAAAGCTGCGTGGGTAGATCTGATAGATTACCGCACCGCGCCACCAGTCCGGGTCGATCCGGCTTTCGATCTGAGGGGAGGGGGAGACTGATCCGTGCATGTCAGGGTCACTTCACCGAACCGGCCAGCAGGCCACGAACAAGATATCGCTGCATCGCAAAGAAAACCAACAAGGGTACCGCGATCGAGACAAAAGCAGCGGTTGCAAGAATTTCCCAGTTTCCGCCACGCGTGCCCAGAAGCTCGACAATCTGGTTGGTCATCACAGTTGTCTCACCGGTGGCGTCGATCAGGAACACCTTGGCAACCAGCAGGTCATTCCACGTCCACAGGAACTGGAAAATCGCAAAGGACGCCAAGGCCGGGAACGACAGGGGGAGGATAATTTTCACGAAAATCTGAAAATCCGTCGCTCCGTCGACCTTGGCGTTTTCGATGATGTCGCGCGGCAGCCCGACCATATAGTTTCGCAGCAGATAGACCGCCAGCGGCATGCCAAATGCGGTATGCGCCAGCCAGGTGCCAAGATATCCCTTGCCGATGCCGATCCCCAGATGCAGCTTCAGCAACGGAATCAGCGCCAGTTGCAGGGGCACAACCAGCAAGCCCACAACGCAGGCGATCAGCAGCGCCCGGCCCGGAAACTGCATCCACGCCAGCGCATAGGCCGCAAAGGCCGCGACCACGATCGGAATGATCGTTGCGGGGATCGTTACCGTCAGCGTGTTGAAGAACGCCTTGGCCATGCTGTCCGTGCTGGAACCGCTGAACAGGATCTGGTTGTAATTTTCCAGTGTGAATTCGGGTGGCACCTCGGCCTGGATGAACACACGCTGGCCGCGACGTCCGGGTTCTTCGACACTGGTATAGCGATAGCTGCCATCCGCGTTTAGGATCATAGTCTCTTCGCCGAACTCGGCCTTTTCACCGATCTCATAGGCCGAAACATCACGCGAGGACACGCCGTATCTGGACAGGGTCACCTCGGTTCCGGGGCCATCTTCGGCGTCGGTCAGCAGGTTGCCTTCAACCACATACAGCCCGTCCTGCTGGGTGGCGGCATCCCGACCACCCGTGCGCATCTGCAAGGTCTGCTGGGCCGGGAACATCGCGTTCCACCAGCCCGAACTGGTGATCTGATCAGCTGTCCGGAAGGATGACACCAGAAGCCCAACGGTCGGGAACAACCACAGAGCCACCAGTAGAACAACTGAAATATGCACCGCCCATGTGAGGGACGATTTGGTTCCTGCCATGCCGTCCATCAGCTCATCTCCTTGCGTGCGTTGTGAACGTTCCAGACAAGGATCGGCGACACCAGCAGCATGATGATAATCGCACTGGCCGAGCCGACGCCCCAGTCATTTGCGCGGAACAGTTTGTCGAACATGTAATTGGCCAGAACCTGCGTTTCCCACTGGCCGTTGGTCATCGCAAAGACGATATCGAAGACCTTGAGAACGACCAGCGTGATGGTTGTCCAGACCACGACGATGGTGCCCATGATCTGCGGTATCTTGATCGAGAAGAAGACCTGAAACGGGTTGGCCCCGTCAATGATCGCAGCCTCAATGGTCTCTTCTGGAATGCCGCGCAGCGCGGCAGACAGGATCACCATGGCAAAACCCGTCTGAATCCAGATCAGCACAACCATCAGGAAGAAGTTGTTGAAGAACGGAATTGTCAGCCAGGTCTGGGGCTGGCCGTAGGGCAGGTCGGCGCTGAAAATGTTGACGACCAGCACAAGCGCGCGAACCGCGAAATAACCCACCACGACAATGCCGGCGAACCGTATGGTCGACAGGAAACCTGAGGAATTGTCGCCGCTGCCCTGTCGTATCAGCTGATACAGGACCCAGCCGGCATAAAGCAAAATGCCCGCGATGCTCAGCACCATCAGCCCCGGTACAAGTTTCAGAAGCAGGAAAGATCCGACCCCTCCGTTGAACTGAAGCCATACCGCGTTCAGAACGCCGATCTGGTTCGATTCAATCGGCCGGATGTCGTAGATAAGCTTGAAGATCACCGAGGCCCCCACGAATGAGATCGCCATCGGCATGAAAATCAGCGACTTGGCGATGCTGCCCCATTTGATACGGTCGGTTAGCTGCGCGGCCAGAAGGCCGAAAGCCGTCGACGCCGCGGGCACTACGATCAGCCAAAGCATGTTGTTGCGCATGGCTTCCCAGAACTTCGCTTCGCTGAACATCTGGTTGTAATTGGCCAGTCCGACAAAGGCACCGCCCTGACTGCGATCCGTCAGGCTCAGGCGGAGCGTTTCCACCACCGGATAGGCAAGATACAGGCCAAGCGCGAACATTGCCGGGAAGAGAAACAGCCAGGGTCTTATCCTGTTGGCCCGATTGATATTGCGCCCCGCATTGGGGCCCTTGGCGGGGAACAGGACCTTATCCAGAAACTGGTTCGAGAAATAGTAATACCCGATACACCCACCAACACCGACAATGATTGTAATCAAACCTTGAAGAGAAGGATGCATGGCAGGATTCCCATTGCTGAACCGAGACTGATCCCGGTCTTTTGAGGCACATCAGGCGCCAGGAATGTGCGAACGGAACCCGGGCCGGTGCGGCCCGGGTCTTAATTTTATTTCAGCGCGTCCCAGCTGGACTGGATTTCACGCGCGACCGCCGTGGCGTCTTCGCCACCGGCATAGTCGACCATGCCTGTCCAGAACGTTCCGCCGCCAACGCCGCCGGGCATCAGGTCCGAGCCGTCAAAGCGGAAGGTGGTCGCGCCCAGCAGGATATCGTTCATCTTGCGCAGCGTTGGATCGCTGAAGGCGTCCGGGTTGACGCCTTTGTGCGGCGTCAGGAACCCTTTGCGGGCCATCCAGATTTCATGCGCCTCGGGCTCCTGCAGGAACTTGATCAGATCATGCGCGGCCTGATTTTCGCTGGTGATCGCCCACAACGTACCCGCCCCCAGAACCGGTTTTCCGAGGTCCTTGTCCGCATAGGCCGGGAAATAGAAGAAATCCGCGTCCTCGCCGACAATTGTCCCTTCAGGGAAGAACGACGGGATGAAAGACGCCTGGCGATGCATGTAGCACTGCGGTGGGCTGTCGAACAGGCCCTTGGGACTGTCGCGGAAGTCGGTCGAAGCTACAACGCCGGCCCCGCCGGCCACGTAGTCGTCATTGCGGGCGAATGCACCGAATTCTTCAATGGCGGCGATGATCCTCGGGTCGTCAAACGGGATCGAATTGTCCACCCAGCCATCATAAACGTCAGGTGTCTGCGTGCGCAGCAGCATATCTTCGACCCAGTCGGTTGCCGGCCAACCGGTGGCGCCGCCCGAACCCAGACCGATGCACCATGGCGTTTCGCCATCGGCTACAATCTGGTCAGTCAGCGCCTTCAGCTCTTCCATGGTCTCTGGCACTTCGTACCCGGCGTCTTCGAAGTTCTCGGGCAGGTACCAGACCAGGGATTTCACATCGACCTTGTAGAAAAAGCCATAGAGCTGATCATTGCCGTCGGCATCCGCATAGGTGCCCAGATCGACCCAGGACTGACCCGCCGCGTAATTGTCACGAATCCAGTCACCGGTGCCTTCGGCCAGCGGCGTAAGGAATCCGCGGCTTGCCATATCAGCGGCCAGACCCGGTTGCGGGAATACAGTGACATTTGGCGCCGATCCGGCCTCGGCATCGACAAGAATTTGTTGCTCCAGGCTGTCCGAACCCACATAGCGGACATCGTGACCGGATGCTTCTGCAAAGGCGCTGAGAACGGCCTCGACATTTTCCTGATCAGGCCCCAGCCACGGGCCGAAGACCGTTACCTGTTCCGCAACTGCGCCAGACGCCGTTAATGCCATTGCAGCAACGCTGCAACCCAACAGTCTTCTCATTTTTTCCTCCCTAGCATGATCGCACGGACTGTCGTTTTTGTGCCGTGACAGGCCATTTAAAGCGCTTTCATTGTTTCAAACGTGACGGATGCAGACGATTCTGTCAAACTCCGTTGCAACTGAAATTGATACACATGACCCGGATCCGTCGGGTCCGAGCGTGGTGGCTAAAGGAATATGAACTTAAAAGACCTGGCGAAGCGACTGAATCTATCGCAAGCAACCGTCAGCCGGGCGCTGAACGGTTACCCCGAAGTCGGTTCTTCGACCCGGGAACGCGTCCTTGCGGCGGCGGCGCGTTATAACTACAAACCCAACGCCCGCGCCATCGGTCTGGCCACCGGTCGCGCCAACGCAATTGGCCATATCGTGTCCATCTCGAACAAACGCGAAACGCTGAATCCTGTATTCGGCGATTTTCTGGTGGGCGCGAATGAAGTCTACGCGCGCGAAGGTTTCGACATGAACCTGTCGCTGGTCGAAGACGATTTTCTGGGCGATGTTTTCCGCGCCCTGAAAACGCGGGGAACCGTTGACGGTGTCATCGTGCACTGGCCTGTCGCCAACGATTCCCGGATTGCGCTGCTCAGCGATATCGGTCTTCCGTTTGTGGTCCACGGTCGGGTGTCCGAAGTTTCGCAACCCTACAGCTGGGTGGATATAGAAAACCGCAAGTGTTTTCGGCGCGCAACGGAGCATCTTGTCGAATTCGGGCATCAGCGCATTGGTCTGATCAACGGGCGCGAAGTGCTGAGTTTCGCCTCAAGCCGGCGCGCGGGGTATGAAGAAGTCCTGCGTCTCAACGGCTTTGCCGTCGACCCGGACCTGCATACAAGTGACGAGATGACGGAAGGGTACGGGTTCAGCGCAGCGTCGAAAATGCTCAGCCTTTCTGACCCGCCGACAGCCTTTCTGACCTCTTCGGTTATTATTGCCTGGGGTGTGCGCCGCGCGATCGATGCCGCCGGCCTGAAGATTGGAGTCGATGTCTCTGTGGTGACCCATGACGACGATCTTTACTATATGGCTAACGACGGAAACCCGCCATTTTTCACCGCAACGCGGTCTTCGGTGCGCGAGGCCGGCAATCTTGCCGCCGAAACTCTGATCCGCAGGATTCGAACGCCGGACGCAGAACACGAGCAACACCTCGTGGAGTCGGAGTTCATAGTTGGAACCTCGTCAGCGCCGCGGCGTCAGACCCTTTTCTGAAGACATCCGAGAGTTGGGCGTGTAGCTGGCGGTACCAAACTCTGGTGTGTTCAGCCGGCAGGCCGATTCAGGTCATAACGTCCGGAGACGGCCTCTCACAGATTTCGCGGAGCTTCGATATTTCCGCGATTGCCTCTGCGACGCCCTGCAACGCCGATTGCGTTTCGACGTCCAGTGCGCCGTCTTTGGGCGCGTAGCGCTCAAGATAAACGCGGATCGTTGCATTGTCGGTTCCGGTGCCAGACAGGCGCAGCACGCCGCGACTTCCGTCTTCGAATTGCAGGCGGACGCCCTGGTTGCTGCTGACCGATCCATCCACCGGATCGTGGTAGGAAAACTGGTCTGCCGAAGCGACGACATACCCGCCCACGACAGCGCCCGAAAGATCGGGCAACCGCGCTGTCAGTTCGTCCATCATCTGCGCCGCCTTCGCGCTCTCCACCGCCTCATAATCGTGCCGGGAATAGTAGTTGCGCCCGTAGGTCCGCCAGTGATCCTGCAAAATCTCAAGAACGGAAGTCTTGCGCGCTGCCAGAATGTTCAGCCACAGCAGCACCGCCCAAAGGCCGTCTTTCTCGCGTACGTGATCCGAGCCGGTCCCGGCGCTTTCCTCACCGCACAGCGTTATGCGCCCTGCGTCGAGAAGATTGCCGAAAAACTTCCACCCGGTGGGCGTTTCGAAACATTCGATGCTCAGCGCTTCGGCGACACGGTCCACGGCTGTGCTTGTGGGCATGGATCGCGCCACTCCGGCGAGACCCCGATCATACCCCGGTGCAAGGTGGGCATTGGCCGCAAGAACCGCCAGGCTGTCGGAAGGTGTCACGTAGATGCCCCGCCCGAGGATCATGTTGCGGTCGCCGTCCCCATCCGAGGCGGCGGCAAAATCGGGGCCGTCCGGCGACATCACCAGATCCACCAGCGGTTTTGCCCAGATCGGGTTCGGATCGGGATGCCCCTTGCCGAAATCGACAGAGGGTGCTGCGTTGATCACCGACCCTGCGGGGGCGCCCAGTTCATCCTCAAGGATCGCTTTCGCATAAGGTCCGGTCACTGCGTGCATCGCGTCAAAGCGCAGGGAAAATCCACCGGAAAGCAGCGCTCTGATCCGGTCGAAATCAAACAGTTGTCGCATCAGGTCGGCGTAGTCCGCCACCGGATCGACAATTTCGACAACCATGCCATTCAGATTGGATGTTCCGATCTGTTCCAGATCGATATCCCTGGTATCAAGCGTCTGGTATTCGACAATTCGCTGAGTTTCGGCGTACAGCTTTTCCGTCAGTCCTTCGGGGGCGGGACCACCATTGGACGTGTTGTATTTCAGCCCGAAATCGGCATCGATTCCACCGGGGTTGTGGCTTGCCGACAGGATGAGCCCGCCATCCGCACCTCGCTGACGAATGAGGTTCGATGCCGCCGGTGTCGACAGCAGCCCGCCCCGGCCGACGATCACATGCGACGCGCCGTTGGCGGCGGCCATGCGCAAGATGGTCTGGATCGCCTCGGCATTGAAGAACCGCCCATCGCCGCCCACAACGAAGGTTTTGCCCGACGCCCCGCCAATGGCGTTGAAAACCGACTGAACGAAGGTTTCCAGATAACCTGGCTCCATAAAGACCCGTGTCTTCTTTCTCAGGCCGGAGGTGCCCGGTTTTTGCCCCGGGAAAGGCGTGCATGAATGAGTCACGTGAGGCATGTGTCTGGTTCCTTGCTGATCTCAGGCAAAGGGGCTCCCCGCGCTGTCGCCATCAGCGCGCATGTTTCCACAATAGCGGGTGAGGTGGCAAAGTCATCAACGGCCACAGGCAGCCGTCGCCGCCAATTCGGGTGTTCGTCCACGGTGCCCGGCAGGTTCTGCGAATCTTCGCAGCCGAACACATCATCCAGTTGCACCGTCGCCAGGGCGGCGGGGCTTTGCGCAAGGCCCGTTTGGATTGCGTTGCGAATGTCGTTTTGGGTCGCGTCGGGGGGTATGTTGCAATGTGTGCGCAGGCTGTTGCGCTGCTGCGCGCGGTTGCCATGGCTTGCTTTGGCTCTGTCGACAGACAACCAGCCAAGCTCGCGCCAACATTCGATGTCCCGACCACGCCAGAAACCTTTGATCGTTGGTGTGTCATGGGTGCCGAAACACGTCATGCTGAACGGCCGCATGTGCTGCGCGGGCCGCAAGGACCCGTCGGACTCTGCCTCGTATTGCCATACGGCATAGCTGTAGAGGCCCGAGTTGTTGAGCCGCTCGCGAAAACCCGACGGGACGAGGCCCAGATCCTCGCCCACGACAAGGCAGCGATTGCGCCACGCCTCGATGGCTACCACGGCAAGAAGTGAGTCGAAGGGTTGGGTCACATACCCACCGGGGCTGCCGTCATCCGGCACCCAGAAGCTGCGCATGAGGCCAAGCACGTGGTCGATCCGGACAATGCCCGCCCGCGCCATCAGTTTCCCCAGCAGTGCCCGGATCGGCTGATACCGGTTGCGGCTGAGCTTGTTGGGCGCATAGGCGGCGAGGGTCCAGGACTGTCCGCCGGGGCTCAGATGATCCGGCGGGGCGCCGATCGATACGCCTTCGGCAACGATGTCCTGATGCATCCAGACCTCGGCGCCGCCCGGCCGCGCACCGACCGCAAGGTCGAGATAGAGCCCAAAGGCCATGCCGTTTTCGTGTGCGGTTTTCTGGGCGGACTCGATCTGCGTGTCCGCCCGCCATTGCAGCCACTTATGAAACACATCGCGCGGATCGGACCCGGGTCCGTTGGGCTCTCTTAGGTGGTCGGGCCAATCCTGGAAGTCGCTGCCATAGTGTTCGCTGGTGGTCTCGAAGCGTGCAAAGTGAGCAAGCTCCGCCCCTTCTCTTTCGCAGAAAGACCGAAAAGAACTGGTGTTGGATGAGGTCGCGTTTTGCTCGAATCCCGCAAATTCCGCCTCAAGGGCCCGGCGATGACGCGCGCGGAATGCCGGATAATCCACCAATGCACATTCGGGTGACGGGCCAAGTCCTTCTTTGGTGGCGATGTGGTCGATATTCAGGAAACCGCGATGGCAGGGCGAATAGGGACTGATCGTGTCATCGGCTGCCCAGCCCAGTGCGTGAATCGGGTTGACCCCGAAATACTGCGCCCCGGCGCGGCCCAACGCCGCCATAGCAGAAGCAAGATCGGAATAGTTTCCCAGCCCGCCATTCAAGGATGACCGCAAAGCATAAAGCGCGCCCGACACCCCCCAGGCTGATTGGGTTCCGGCCAGCGTGGCGATGTCCGGTGCCGCCGCAGGGCGGCTGAGGATAAAGACCTCCTCGGCCCAGTCCGCGCTTTTGACCAGCAGTGTGAAGTACCCGACCGGCAACGCCTGAACGGTAATCCGGGCGTCGCTGCGCCCTGCCTGCACCTCGTTGTCATCCGTGTCGAGGACATGCCATTCACAGGAATCCGGAACCGCGATGTCCACCGGTGCGCTTGCCTGCGCCACCAGTTCACCGGGCAGGTGTCTGGCCGTGACGAACGCTTGTCGCGCGTGCAGCGCGTCTGTGATCGCGGCGTCGGTGTCGGTCGGGATGCCCAATGCGGTCAGCAGCGCCCGCAGCGTCGGCGGCTCACTGACCTGACGATGCCCGCTCCAGCCGTCATATTCCAGGTGAATGCCCCACTCCTGCGCGAGGAGCCTGAGCTTATCGTCCGAAGTCAATGTCATGGCGGGCGCTAGGCCAGAACAAAGGCCGCGACCGAATTGGCCGCAATCCTGGTCGTCGGCGTCGTGATCGGGCGGGTTTGCTGCAAGTCCGACGAGGTGTCGATCTCCTGCTGCCATTGCCTGTCGCCCGCTGACGGCAGCGTGAGGTCCAGCGCCTGAGCTTCACGGTTGAACGCCAGAAGGACCACGTCCGACAAAGCGTCCCCCGCTGCGCTTTCGGCACATCCGCGCAGGATCAGGCACAGGCTGGACAAGCTCGGGTCGCGCCAGTTCAGCGCCGACCCGTCCATCGCCCGCCATTCGACGTCCGGTTTGCCGTCCGCCCGTTCAGCCCCGTGCAGAAAGCGGTTCTGCCGCAGCGCCGGATGGCCGGCGCGGAACCGTGACAGCGCCGCAGTAAAGTCGACCAGATCCTGATCCATTGCCTGCCAGTCAATCCAGCTTGTCGGGTTGTCCTGACAATAGGCATTGTTGTTGCCGTTTTGCGAATTGCCGCCCTCGTCACCGGCCAACAGCATCGGGGTGCCCTGTGACAGCATGACCGTCGCAAGCATGTTCCGAACCCGCTGGCGGCGTGCGGCGATGATCTGGGGATCGTCGCTGTCGCCCTCGACGCCGAAATTATCGCTGTAATTGCTGTGGTGACCGTCCCGGTTGTCTTCGCCGTTGGCCATGTTGTGGCGGTGCAGGTAACGTGTCGTGTCGGCCAATGTGAATCCGTCATGCGACGCCGCAAAGTTTACGGATGACCATGCCTGACGCCCCTTTGTGTCGAACAGGTCCGCCGAACCCAGCAGGGCCGAGCCCATATCCTGTGCCGAATGCCCGTCGCCGCGCCAGAACTTTCGCACGGTGTCGCGAAAACGGTCGTTCCATTCGACAAATTCCGGCGGAAAACGACCCAGTTGGTAACCACCCGGTCCGATATCCCAGGGCTCTGCGATCAGCTTCACGCCTGCCAGAACAGGGTCCTGTCGCAGGGCATCCAGAAACCCTCCGTTGGCCTCGAACCCGTGCACTTCGCGCGCCAACGTGGTCGCAAGGTCGAAACGGAACCCGTCCACACCCATTGCCTGTACCCAGAATCGCAGGCTGTCCATCACCAGTCGCAGCACGAAAGGATGGCTGACCTTCAGAGTGTTTCCCGTGCCGGTGTCATTCACATAATAGCGGGGCTGACCGTCGAGCAGCAGATAGTATGAGGCATTGTCGATGCCCCTGAAGCTCAGGGTCGGACCCAGATGATCACCTTCAGCGGTGTGGTTGTAGACGACGTCCAGAATGACTTCGATACCTGCTTCGTGAAACCGGTCGACCATTGCCCGGAAGCCAAACACACCCGACGGCCCGAAGTATCGCGGGTCGGGGGCAAAGAAACCGATGGAGTTGTAGCCCCAGTAGTTTTTCAGCGAACGCGCGTTCAGGGCACCCTCGGAGGTGAATGCCTGGACCGGCATGATCTCAACTGCCGTGACACCAAGGTGGTTCAGGTGATCGAGAACGGGTTGCGATGCCAGCCCGTCATAGGTGCCGCGCAAATGCTCCGGAATGTCGGGGTGTTGTCTGGTCAGGCCCTTCAGGTGGGTTTCATAGATGAATGTTCCGTCCCAGCCGCGGCCCAGCGTAACCGCGTCAGGCACAAAGCTGTCGGGGTGCGAAACCACGGATTTCGGAACATGGGGCGCACTGTCGGCCTCGTTGAATGACAGGTCGCCATAAGGGGAGTCGGGCAGGTATCCCAGTGCATCGCGATGATGGGTGAAGCCGCCAAAGAACTCTCGGGTATAGGGGTCGAGCAGCAGTTTGTTCGCGTTGAACCGATGTCCCCGCTCCGGCGCAAAGGGGCCGTCGACCCGATATCCGTACAAGGCCCCGGGTTTCAGGCCGGGAACATAGCCGTGCCAGACCGCGCCGTTTCTTTCCGGCAGCGGCAGCCGCTCCAATTCGGTCTGCCCGTCATCGGAAAAAAGGCACAGATTAACGCGGGATGCATGTTCGGAGAACAGGGCGAAATTTGCGCCCTCGCCATCGAAATGCGCGCCCAAGCGCGCCGGGTTTCCCTGCCTGATCGCCATGTCCTTACGGCCCATATCCTTCATGCGCACAGCTCATTATACAGGTGCGCATAGGCGGATGCAGACCGGTCCCACCCGACGGGCTGCCGCATCGCCGCGCGTTGCATCGTCTGCCAGGTCTTAGTGTCGGCATAGGCGTCGAACACCCGGTCAAGCGCCGCGGTGATGCCGTCGGCAGTCACCCGATCAAACACAAATCCCGTGGCACATTCCATATCCATCGCGGCAGCATTTGCGTCAATCACGGTATCGGCCAACCCGCCGGTGCGGGCAACCACGGGCAGGGTGCCGTAACGCAGGCCATAAAGCTGTGTCAGGCCGCACGGCTCGAACCGCGACGGGATCAGGATGGCGTCGCTGCCGCCCTGTAAAAGATGGGCGAACCCTTCGTCATAGTCGATCAGGGCGCCAACCTGACCAGGGTATTCCTTGGCGGCGCCCGCAAAGGCGCCTTGCAGGTCGGTCTCGCCGGTGCCCAGAACCGCCAGTTGGCCGCCGCGCTTGACGAAGTGCGGGATCGCGCCGGCCAGCGCGTCCAGCCCCTTTTGCCGGGTCAGGCGGCTGATCACGCAAAACAAGGGGCCGGAACTGTCGCTGGCCAGACCAAGTCGGGCCGCAATCTCTGCGCGGTTCTCAGATTTGCGCGCCAGACTGCGGGCATTATAGGTGCGCGCCAGTGCAGGGTCGCTGGCCGGGTCCCAGACGCCGGTGTCTATGCCGTTCAGGATGCCGGACAAGACAGCAGATCGCGCCTGCAGGACGCCTTCCAGCCCCATGCCATATTCCGAGGTCAGGATCTCGCTGGCGTAGGTTGGGCTGACGGTCGTGATCCGGTCGGCGAACATGAGACCGCCCTTTAGAAATCCCAGCGCGCCGTGATATTCCAGCCCATCAGGATGATACCAGTCCCCTCGTAATCCCAAATCGCCCATGACGTGGGGCGAGAATAGGCCCTGAAAGGCAATGTTGTGAATCGTCAGGACCGATTTCGGTACCTTGTGGCCAGCCTGTTTCAGATAGACCGGAACCAGGGCCGCCTGCCAGTCATGCGCGTGAACGATATCCGGGACCCAATCGCCCGACCCGTTCACCGCGATCCGCGCCGCGGCTTGGGCAAGCGCGCCAAAGCGCTGGTGATTGTCGGACCAATCCGCCCCGTCCGGTCCTGAATAGGGTCCACCGGGGCGGTCAAATAGCTGCGGGGCATCCAGCAGTAACAGATCAAGCCCTTCGGCCTTTACATGCACCACCTGCCCGTATCCGCCCGGCAGATTGTCAAAACTGGCGATCTGACGCCCCTTGGACAGCAGCGGCTGCAATGAAGGGTAGGCCGGTAACAACGTGCGGCATTCCACCCCGTGTTCAGCCAAAACCGTTGGCAGCGCGCCAACAACATCCGCAAGTCCGCCGGTCTTGATGAATGGTGCGCATTCCGACGCAACCATCAGTATCTTCATGTCACATTTCCAATCGATCGATCATGGCCTGTGTGATCAGGCAAATGCCGCCTTCGGTACGCCGGAACCGTTTGGCGTCCAGTTCGGGATCTTCGCCGACAATGAGCCCGGGTGGTATCTTGACGCCACGGTCGATGACAACGTTTTTCAGGTAGGCGCGACGCCCGACCTCGCAGTAAGGCAGCGCGACCGCGCCTTCAAGCTGCGAAAAGGAATGTGTTTTAACGCCGGTGAACAACAAGCACCGATAGAGCGACGAGCCGGAGACGATGCAGGCACCGGACACCATTGACGACACCGCCTGTCCGCGCCGGCCTTCCTCGTTGTGGATGAACTTGGCCGGCGGGGTCAGTTCGGAATAGGTCCAGATCGGCCAGTCGGTGGCATAGATGTCGAGCCCGGGTTTGAAATCGGTCAGGTCGATATTCGCCTGCCAATAGGCGTCAATCGTTCCGACGTCGCGCCAGTATGGCTCGTCCTCCAGACCCGACATGACGCAGGAGCGGCTGAAGGGATGCGCCATCGCGCCGCCTTCGGCCACGATGTCCGGGATTATGTCCTTGCCGAAATCGTGGCTGGACTCCGCGTTCAAGGCGTCTTTTTCGAGGATGCTGTAGAGGTATTCGGCTTCGAAAACATAGATTCCCATGCTGGCCAGCGACTGATCGGGATTGCCAGGCATTGCCGGCGGATCGGCGGGCTTTTCCACGAAATCCAGGATCTTGTCAGTTTCGTCCACGGCCATCACGCCAAACCCCTTGGCCTCTTCCCGGGGCACCTCGACACATCCAACCGTTACCTTGGCCCCGGACCGGACATGCTGTTCGATCATGTGGGAATAGTCCTGCTTGTAGACATGATCACCGGCCAGGACGAGAATGTATTTCGGACCGTAGCCGCGCAGGATGTTGATGTTCTGGGTCACCGCGTCGGCGGTGCCCTTGTACCAGTTCTCTTCGTCGAGCTGCTGCGACGCGGGCAGGATATCCAGCGATTCATTGCGCTCGGCGCGAAAGAAACTCCAGCCCCGTTGCAGGTGCCGGATCAGGCTGTGCGCCTTGTATTGCGTGGCGACGCCGATCCGCCGGATGCCCGAATTCACTGCGTTGGACAAAGCGAAATCTATGATCCGGGTCTTGCCGCCGAAATACACGGCCGGCTTGGCCCGTACATCCGTCATTTCCTTGAGGCGACTTCCTCGGCCACCAGCAAGGACGTAAGCCATCGTTTGCTGTGCCAGTCGGTAACGGTCTCGTTCCATAATGTCCCCTCCCAATGAAGCCTTTCAATTATTCTTATCGTAACTCAAAGAATACGGTGGCCAGCGGCGGCACGGTCAAGGCGATCGAGTGATCGCAGCCATGCGCCGGAACGGGCGCGGATGTCACGCCGTCCCCGTTGCCCTGATTGCTGCCGCCATAAAACATGGAATCCGTGTTCAGCCGCTCGGCCCAGAACCCTGGCGCGGGTACTCCGATCCGATAGCCGGTTCTGGGTACAGGCGTGAAGTTCGCCACGGCAAGGATCGGTTTGCTTTCGTCAATGCCATAACGCACCCACGAAAACACCGATTCATCGGCGTTGCCGCCGTCAATCCATTGGAACCCGTCGGCCTGACAATCTTTCTCGTATAGCGCCGGCGTCGCACGGTAGAGCGCGTTCAGATCCCGCACCAGCCGTTGCACGCCCTCGTGAGGGCCGTGTTCCAGAAGATGCCAGTCGAGACTTTGTTCGTGGTTCCATTCCGAGGCCTGCGCAAACTCACCCCCCATGAACAAAAGCTTTTTGCCGGGATGTCCCCACATGAACCCAAAATAAGCCCGCAGATTGGCAAAGCGCTGCCAGTCGTCGCCGGGCATTCTGTCCAGTAACGACCCCTTGCCATGCACAACTTCGTCGTGGCTGAGCGGCAGAACGAAGTTTTCGGAGAACGCATAATGCAGACCAAAGGTCATTTTGTCGTGATGGTATTTCCGGTGCACCGGGTCTTCGGCCATGTAACGCAGGGTGTCGTTCATCCAGCCCATGTTCCACTTGAACCCGAACCCCAGACCGCCGTCAGAGGTCATGCCGCAAACGCCGGGAAACGCGGTCAATTCCTCGGCAATGGTCATGGCGTCGGGATAGGCGGCATAGACCGCCTCGTTCATGCGCTGCAGGAAGCTTATCGCCTCAAGGTTTTCCCGGCCGCCATGGACATTGGGCACCCACTCGCCCTCTTTGCGCGAATAGTCACGGTAAAGCATCGAGGCGACAGCATCCACCCGCAGCCCGTCGATGTGGTACTCTTCCATCCAGAATTTAGCATTGGCAGTCAGGTAGTTGGCTACCTCGGATCGGCCGTAGTTGTAAACCAGCGTGTTCCAGTCCGGGTGAAAACCTTCCTTGGGATCGAAATGTTCATAAAGCGCGGTGCCATCGAACCGCCCCAACCCGTGCTGGTCCGTCGGGAAATGGCCCGGAACCCAATCAATGATGAGGCCCAGATCAGCCTGATGGCACGCGTCCACAAATGCGCGAAAATCCTCGGGCGGGCCAAAACGGGCGGTCGGCGCGAATAGACCGATGGGTTGATATCCCCATGAGCCGCCAAACGGGTATTCCGAGATCGGCGTCAGTTCGATATGGGTGAATCCCATGTCACGGACGTACCCAACCAAAACATCCGCAAGTTCGCGGTAAGAGAGGGCTCGCCCACCTTCTTCCGGTACACGCCGCCAGCTCTCCAGGTGCACTTCGTAAACGGACATTGGCTGATCGACGCCATGCCGTCCCTTGCGGGCCGACATCCATGCGTCGTCACCCCATTGATAGCCTTTCAGATCGCGCACCACCGAGGCCGTCTTGGGCGGCATCTCGGCACCGAACCCGACCGGGTCGGCCTTTTGCGGAAGAAGCTGGCCGTTGTCGCCCACGATCTCGTATTTATAGACTGTACCTTCGCCGAGATCGGGCAGGAATATCTCATGTACCCCTGTCTGGCCCCGTCGGCGCATCACGTGCCGCCGCCCGTCCCAGCCATTGAAATCGCCCACCACCGACACCCGCCGCGCGTTTGGTGCCCAGACGGCAAAATGAACGCCGTCGGAACCGCCGTGGTCAACGACATGCGCACCCAGGGCGCGCCAAAGCTGCCCATGCGTGCCTTCGCCCAGAAGGTATTCGTCAATCTCGCCCAGATATGGCCCGAACGCGTACGGGTCCTGCACGGTCCAGGTATCGTCGCCACGGGTCAGGCGCAGAAGGTAAGAAAACCTTTTTTTCCGGCGCGGAACAGTTCCGGCAAACACGCCGCCGTCTTCGGGTTCAACCCGCGACAGGGCGCACAGTTTGCGCCCGGTCTTTTGATCCAGCACCTCGACAGTGTCCGCCTCAGGATGAAAACACCGGATCGACAAACGCCCATCGACGCTGTGCATTCCAAGAACCGAGAACGGATCCCCGTGCGCGCCGCCGGCAATAGCCAGTACCGTGTCACGAGGGATCAGTTCGGTGTTCATGCTGTTTTCCCCAAAGCCAAGGTTTCGGCGCTTTCGGCATGCCAGATGTCGCGCGCATACCCTTTGATCGTCCGGTCGGACGAAAACCATCCCATGCTGGCCGTGTTTTGCAAGGCCATCGCAGTCCAGCGGTCGGTGTCGCGATAGGCCGCATCGGCCCGGCGCTGTTCTTCAAAGTAACTGTCAAAGTCGCATGTCACCAGAAAATAGTCATGGTCGTACAGCGTTCCGATCAGCGAATGATAGCGCCCCGGCTCTTCCGGAGAGAACCTGCCGTCAAAAATCTGGCCCAGCACCCGCTGCAGCCGCGGGCTGGAGGCAATCGCCCGGCGCGCGTATTCATGCTGGGTGCGCCGCTCCATGACTTCCGATGCGGTCAGGCCGAACAGAAAGAAGTTGTCCGCCCCGACATGTTCGCGAATTTCGACATTAGCCCCGTCCAGAGTGCCGATCGTCAAAGCGCCGTTCAGGGCGAATTTCATGTTTCCGGTGCCGGACGCTTCTTTGCCTGCGGTTGAGATTTGTTCGGACAGATCGGCAGCCGGGATCAGCTGTTCCGCCATGGTCACGTTGTAGTTCGGCGGAAACACCACCTTGAGCAGGTCAGCGGTGGCAGGGTCGGAATTGATGACCTTGGCCACGTCATTGATCAGGTGCACGATCCGCTTGGCCACGTGATAGCCCGGCGCGGCCTTGCCACCAAAGATTTTCACGCGTGGGGTCCAGTCCCTGTTCGGCTCATCCCGCATCTCATTCCAAAGCGCGATGGTTTCCAGAATGTTCATGAACTGGCGCTTGTATTCGTGAATACGTTTGATTTGCACATCGAACATGGCGTCCGGGTCGACGGAAACCCCGCATTTCTCAGAAATCCAGCCTGCAAGCTGTTCCTTGTTGTGCCGTTTGGCTGCGCGGAAATCCGTCAGAAACGCCTGATCTCCGGCGCGATCCTTCAGTTGTTTCAACTGTTCAAGATCCGCAACCCAGCCGTCGCCGATTTCCCGTGTGATCAGGTCCGACAGGGCCGGGTTGGACGTATGCAGCCATCGCCGCGGCGTGATGCCGTTGGTCTGGTTGACGATCCGCGAGGGGTGAATGCGGTGAAGATCGGCAAAGACCGTTTCTTTCACCAGATCGGTGTGCAGCGCCGAGACACCGTTGACCTTATGGGCCATGATGAACGCCAGCTCTCCCATTCTGACCTCGCCGTGGTGCAGGATGCGCGGGCTGCCGGGGAATTCCTGCTGTTGCATGTCGTCGATGACCCGGATGATCTCCAGATGTCGGGGCAGGACGCGACCCAGAAGCCCCTCGTGCCATCTTTCCAGCGCTTCGGGCAACAGCGTGTGGTTGGTGTAACCCAGACAGTTTCGTGCAAGCGAGATCGCCGCATCCAGCGGCAGGCCGTGGTCGTCGGCCAGAATCCGCACCAGTTCCGGCCCAGCGATGGCGGGATGGGTGTCGTTCAGCTGGATGGCGACGGCATTTGGCAATTCACGGATATCATCGTGGTCGGTCAGGAACCGGCGAACCAGATCGTTGATCGAGGCGGCGGTAAAGAAATATTCCTGCTTCAGCCGCAGTTCCTTACCTGCTTCGGTCGTGTCGTCGGGATAGAGAACCCGCGAGATTGTCCGCGCCAACGCTTCGGACCGGCTGGCCGCCAGGTAATCGCCCTTGTTGAAGCTTTCCAGATCGAAGTCGTTTTCCGGCTGTGCCGACCACAGACGAAGGGTGTTGCCCCATTTGCCCTGCCAGCCAACGACCGGAACATCAAACGCCTGCGCGACAACGGTATCAGACGGGTGCCATTCGGCCTTGCCGCCATTGTGATCGACATACCCGCCGAACGCGATCCGGTAGCGGACTTCGGGGCGTTCAAACTCCCACGCGAACCGCTGTCTCAGCCAGGATTCCGCACCTTCGATCTGCCGTCCTTCTAAAAAGCTCTGTTCAAACAGCCCGTGCTCATACCGGATTCCGTAGCCGATCGCGGGAATGCCCAGCGTTGCGAGCGAATCCATGAAACAGGCCGCCAGCCGGCCCAACCCGCCGTTGCCCAACGCGGCATCCGGTTCATCGTGGAAAATGACATCTGCGTCCTGACCCAGCTCGTCCAGAGCAGCCCGGATGTCATCTGTCAGCGCCAGATTGGCGGCCATATCCTCGATCATGCGGCCGATCAGGAATTCCATCGACAGGTAATAGACGCGTTTCGCCCCGGACTGGTATGTCGCGCGCGTGCTTTCGAACCACGAGTTGACGATACGGTCCCGCAAAGTCAGCGAAAGGGCCATCCGCCAGTCATAGGTCGAAGCGTGCTCGGCGTCCTTGCCAAGCGAGTAGGTGAGGTGTTTGAGGATTTCTGATTTCATTGTCGACTTTTTTAGAAAGAGTTCGGGGGCGATTGGTTGTGAAGGCTGTACCTTCGCGGTCGGACAGGGATTTCACGTAGTCAGAATCTATTCATCATCGTCCCCGGGTGCTGTGTGTTCTGCCGCCACTGCAGGTAACGTTCCGCTTTTTCCAGGCTCGACCCTGCGGACGAATGCGTCTGCACCACGCCGTAACAACGATCCCATTTCCCGAATGGTCAGAGGGCGCGTGTAGCCAGTCAAAGCGGTTTAAATTTTCGATTTCAGAATTCCTGTGTCGTCATTGCGGGCGTGCTGCCCGAGTAACTGATCATATCAGACAACGGTCTGTCAAAGACCCAAAGGGCCGGGATTTCCGTTGATCCGAAGGAACCGAGCGAAATCAAAGACCTGAACCTGAGTAATTTCCTTGGCGGTGGAGAGCGACGCTGCGTCAGCCCTGCTGACCCGAGAGTTTTTGAACAATTTTTGGGCAATTTTGGCGCTCACTGACAGGTATTGAGCCGAATTCCTTGGGTCCGCGATCTAATCGGCTTGCAACTTTTTGGCTCTTAGCAAGGGTGAAGTGCCGGCCGGGGAATTGTCGCGGCTGAAGAGATTGGGCGTGCTCTGGAAATACAAAGCACGCCCTTCAGGCTTCTTGCCACTGCTTTGCAGCGGCAAGACAGTGTTGTCGTCTCAGCCCTTCCAATTGAAGTCGCGCCCATAGCGCAAGGCGTCGACGAAACGGTCCGGCTCAAGGCCGATATCCTTCAGCAGTCTTTTGTCCAACTTGTTGACGTGCTGGATATCCCGCCGCAGCCGGTACTTGCGAATGAGGGCTCTGAACAACTGCGCACACAGGCTGAACAGTTTTCGAACCGGGCCGTTGAACCCGTGCTGCGGTTCCAGCGACATGCAGCTGCAATCACGTGGAATCGGGACGCCATGGGCCCTGAAAAAGGAATTTCGATCAATGGACATTTTTCTCTCCTTAAATTGGCGCGATTGCGCCGAAATTGCCCGGGCCCCCGCTCACCAGGTCCCACCGAACCTTTGGTGTGCCGCGATGATTTGCGGGGTAGGAGGCCCGGACTTGCATGTCCGACCTGGCGGTCAGACGGTTTCTGCGGCGGGTTGCCGGGCCGCCTTGCAGACGTGTTCGACATGGCGGTGGTCGGTGCCGCAGCACCCGCCGATTACGGTCAGATTGGGCAGAAGCCGCCCGAGTTCCTGATGAAGCTCGCCGAATTCCTGCGGGTTTCCGTCATCCAGTTCCTCGGCCGCATCCAACTCGGCATGAGACAGGCGTGACGCGTTTGCCCGCACTCCCATGATCCGCGCGGTCCAGTCGCCACCCTGTTCCAGCACGGGCCGAAAGTGGTCTGGATGCGCGCAATTGATCATGAAATATGCCGCACCGCCGTTTGTGGCAGCATCGACCTGTTCAATGGCGGAGCGCAGGCCCTGACCCGAAGGCAGGCGACCGTCGGTCTCGACAGTGAATGAAATCACCACCGGAATGTCGACTTCCTGCGCGGCGCGCACGATACCGATGGCCTCATCGACATAGGTCATTGTGATGGCCGAGACCATGTCCGCGCCCAGCCCGGCAAACCAGTTCACCTGTGTCCGGTGATAGGTTTCGGCCTCTGCCGCGCTCAGAATTTCGGTCGGGGCATATCCGTCGCTGTGCGGTCCAATCACCCCGTTGATCACAAAGGGCGATTCCGGCGTCTCGTGTTTCTTGCGCATCTCGACCAGCGTCGCGATGACCTCGCGGTGCACTTCCTTCAGCTGATCGCGGTCCACGCCCAGCTCGGCCGCCCACCGGGGGCTGGCGCGCCAGGTCGGGGTGTCCATGACAAACCCGCGGCGGTTTTGAACCGCCAGTTCGGCAAACCCGCGCATATACCGGTCGATGGCGTCGATGCCGTCCTGACTATCCAGCGCCTTAAAGGCGGCAAACAGCGGCAGGTCGATCCCGTCATGAAAGACAAGGGTGGTTTCCAGGCCACCATCGGCCAGCATCTGGGTCCCGTTCAACTGGGGCAGGGCATTGCGATATTTCATTGCTATTCTCCTGTTTCTGGGCCGCAGGCGGGCCGTTTGGAATGAAACGGGAATAGCAGCGCGGCGGTTTCGAACCTTTAGCCGCATCTGAGCTTTTCCTGAGAAAGCATGAGGGTTAGGTTTGTTTCAAACGAGAATTGTTTCAAGCATGATCGGTTCCGGGCCATGAAATACGCGTTCAATGACTGTGTGATCGATACCGACCTCTTTCAGATATCGTGCGGCGCGGATCGCAAAAGCCTGACACCCCAGACCCTGGAAATTCTGGAATTCCTCATCGCAAACCGCGACCGGGTGGTTCTGAAGGACGAGTTGGTCGAACAGGTGTGGCAGGGGCGGTTCATCACCGACGCCACGCTATCGACGGCAATGAAAGAGGCGCGGCAGGCCGTTGGCGACACGGGGCGGGATCAGCACACGATCCGAACGATACATGGCAAAGGGTTTCGCTTTGTCGCGGATATCGACAATGCCACAGACACTGCCACATCCGCGCCGCCGTCGGACGGAATTGTTCTTGCCGTTCTGCCATTCCGAAGTCTTGGCTCCAACCCCGATGACGCGTTTCTGGCCGAAGGTCTGACCGAAGACACGATCACGAACCTGTCCCGATTTCGCGAGTTGACTCTGCTGTCGCATCGCACAACCGCGCAACTGGCTGCCGAGAGGGTTCCGAACACGAAGATGTCGGAACGATATGCAGTCACCCATGTCGTCGAAGGCAGCATCCGAAGGTCACAGAACCAGTTGCGGGTCACCGTGCAGGTGACCGAAGCCCGGGGTGGCCGGCTGGTCGCGACAGAACAGTTTGATCGGGGTGGCGGGCCCGAGACCCTGTTCGACATTCAGCAGGACATCGCAGCCCTTATCGCCGGCAGGCTGGGCAGCCGCCACGGATTGATGGCTAAGCAGGCTGCGCGCTCGGTTCCCGACGGGCGCACCCATTCCTGGGACACATACATACTCGTTGCGCAGTTTTATGAATATTACAGGTCCTACAACCATTCCCTTCACGCAGAAATCCGGGACCGGCTGAAGGACGCGCTGGCCATTGATGCCCAGTCGTCCGACGGGTGGGCTGCCTATGCCATGCTGTTGTTGGAAGAGTATCGCTATCATATCAATCAGCGTCCCGAAGTTGATGCTCTGGACCTGTCGGCAGAGGCCGCGCGCCGGGCGGTGGATTGCGATGGGCTGAACGCCTTTGCCCGGATGACTTTGGCGCTGACGCTGTTCTATCAAATGGATGTTGCCGGGTTTCGCGCCGCTGCGGATCGGGCGCTGGAACTAAATTCCGGTCATTGTGATGTTCTGGCCGAGATCGGCTCCTGCCACCTGTTTCTGGGCGAATATGACCGCGCAGTGGAATTGTTGGACCGTGCGATGGACCTGAGCCCGGTCCACCCCGGCTGGTATCACTATGCCCGCTGCTGGCTTTATGCATCGCAAGGCTTCACCGAGGCTGCGCTGGTCGAGATTGAGAAGGTCCCCATGCCCGAGTTTTTCTGGTATCAGGCGCATCTGGCATGGCTTCACGGCGAATTGGGCAACACAGAAAAAGCCGAGGCCGCCGCGGCAATCATGCGAGAGATGTTTCCTGTCTTCGAAGAGGTCGCCTATGACGAGCTTGCATTGACCGGCATCACGCCGGAACACGGTGAGATGGCCGTTCGCGGCTGGCGCAAAGCCGGGCTCAGAATCCCGGAATATCCGTCTTAGGTTGCAGGCGCATCAGAGCGGGCAGGGCAATCAGGCCCGAGATGGCGACTGCGGCGGCCAACGCCGGATAACCGCCGAAAGCGATTGCAAGCCCCCCGATCCCGCCACCCATCGCGAACCCCAGAAGATAGCGGGCCATACCCGCCGCTGGCGCGTCCGTCCGGTCCAGATAAAGCGGGAAAAGCAGGAACAGGCCAAAGGCGTTGATCAGGATCGTCACGCCAATCAACAGCTCGCTACTGGACAAATAGGTCAGCCCGCCCGCAAACGCGGCCAGCAGCAGACCAAGAATTCGGGCATGCAGGTTCAGCCGGTCGGGAAGGGTTCCGGCAAGAAACGATCCCAATGCCGAAAACAGCAGGCTGCCCGCCAGCCAGGCGCTGAGGCTGCCCAGGTTTTGCTCAACCGAATAGATCTCCAGAAAGGCCCAGTAGGCACCCATGCAGATAAAGAATGGCAGCAGGCTCAGATCCTGCTTCCAGTCAAAGTGCCGGGCCTCTTGTTTCTTTGCCAACGGCAGGTGCCGCAGCAACAGGACCGCCTGAACCGCCGCCAGAAGCGCCATCAGGGGCAGCAACGGCGTTTCGATTGCGTGAATCCCTGCCAGCAGAACGAATGAAGCGGCACAGCCGATGGCCATGCCATTGCTGATCATTCGCAATAGTTTTGTCGCATTGAAACTGCGCGACAAGGGCAAGGCCAAAACAATACCCAGCGACAAGCCGACGATTCCAGCTCCGATAAAAAGCGCTGCTGCTGCGATTGCATGAACCGCCGCCGCGCCTGCAATGCCTGCGAAGGCAACAAGCGCTGCGGTTCTTGGCAATGTCACATTTTCGGTGTCGGCGCCAATCGCACATCCAAACGCGGCGGATAGGAGGACAACGCTGGCCAAAAGGCCGGCAGCAACCTCGGAAATCCCGCTTTTGACCGCCAGTTCGGCCAGCCAGATCGGCATCGTATTCAGGATGGTGACCGCAAGGGCAATGATGAATAATCGTATCAGTTGGCCATCCTCGCCGCGTTTGGGTTGGGTGCCATTTCGATGTTTGTTGAATTCCTCCCCAGGGTCAACTTTGCAGCGTCTCTGAAAGGGCCGGAAAGTTCGGGGCTGAGAATGTCGGCAAGGCAGGGCGCGGCGTCGGCCGCCGGCCGGATGGGAAAGCCCGCGTATTGCAGGCTTTCCATAGTGTCACCAGACGCGCTTCTGGTTCATTTTGAAGGTTTTCAGGCTTTTCGGATCGATCTGGGCAATGAATTGCATTGCCAGCGATTGCGGGTCAGCCATGTCGGCCATCAGGGCCCCCTCGGCCGCCTCGGCATCGGCGCGCGACTGCCAGTGGGTCATGTCGATCCACCAGCCATCCGCTGTCTGGAAAAGCTCGCGGTCGGCAAAGCCGGGTTGGGCCGCGATGACATCCTGGACAGAGTCGGCGGCGGTCAGGAACGCTTCGTCCGTGGTTGGCGTCAGGTATTCAAGCTCTGATCCCGGTGCAACCAGCCGAAAGACGTGGATTTCCGTGAACCCGTTGCCCTGAGGGATGTCCGTCGTCTTCCAGTGGCGCACCCGGTCGGCGTGGAACCATGCCATTGTGGATGGGTCGATCAGGTCCATGATCGGTGCACCGTCCGGATCGGTCAGGATTTCGGCGGCCGCCTTGGCAAAGTCGCCAACCGAGCGCCAACGGATCGAGTCGATCCAGTAACTGCCCTGATCATCCACCATAAGCTCGCGATAGAGCCGCCCGTCGAACCTTGGCAGGAAGTGATCCTGCACATGCTGCGCCCCGTCAAGCATGCGGGTCTCATCGGTTCCGGGGTGCAGTTTGAACCACGCGATCTCCAGAATTGTGCTGTCTTGCGCCTGGGCGCTCAGGCCCGCCACGGCCAGTGCGGCGGTCATTGCAAGGGTTTTGAACATGGGAATCTCCTTTTCTGAACGATAGGTGATAAATCACGGTGACGCAGATGTCGTCAAGATTTTTCTGAACGATGCGTGGTAAAACTTGCACGCCGACAGCCGATGGCCCATATTCAGATCATGGGCAGGCATAAGAGTTACGACCGCGAAAAGGTTCTGGAAAACGCGATGGCGTTGTTCTGGGCGAAAGGATTCGAGGGCACACATCTCGCCGAACTGGTCGAGGTCACGGGGGTCAACCGCTTTGGCCTTTACGGAGAATTTGGCGGCAAGGACGGCCTGTTTCGCGAAGCGCTCGATCTGTATCTGGAACAAACGCTTGTGGCGTACCGGGCGACGCTGGATGCCGAACCGCCGGGTTTGGACAATATCCGTAATTATTTCAAGGCGTTGAGCTACGGAGATGATTACCACGGCTGTTTCATGATCAACACGCTGACCGAACAGAATGTCGTCAGCCCGGCGGCCTTTGATGCGGCGCGCAAGGTCATGGATCAGGCCGGCGAATTGTTCCTGAAAAACCTGATCGCCGCGCAGGAAAACGGAGAGTTACCGGCCGACCGGGACGTGCAGGCGCTTGCGCAATTGCTGGTGACGATAGACAGCGGCCTGTCCATTCGCGGTATCCTGTCCCCGAGCGACGCCGAGAAGGATGCGATAGCGGCACAGGCGCTCGCTTTGCTGAACTGACCATGGATGAAGCCCGCGCACCATCAGCGGCCGACAGTGTGGCGGTCTGTGACGCCCAAGCCCCGATCCAGGCTAAATCTCCAGAACAAGCGGGCAGTGGTCCGAAACCTCGGGATCGCTGATCACATCGAATCCGAGGACAGCTTCTTCCTGATCAATGAGCATGTAGTCGGCAAACTTGCCGGGCTTCTTGTAGTGTGAGCTTCGCGTGCCGGTAAAATCGCGACCGGTTATCAACTCAGCGAACCCGGCCCCAGCCAGGAGCCTTAAGGTCTCGCTGTCCGGCGCGACATTGAAATCACCGCAAATGATCCGAAAATCACCCGGCTGGGCCACCTGATTGGAGATGCCGAGCAATCTGTGTGCCTGCGCGGCACGTTCAGGCGTGTCCATCTTGCCGTTCAGGTCGCGCAGACCGTGCATATGTGTCACGCTCATGAACCGGTTTCGGGCGTGGTCATACACCCGAACGCCATGCGCCGTTCTGGATCGCGGGTGATCGCCATATCCGTCCGGAGAATAGTCCTTGTGCACGAACCCCTGCACCTGTCCGATGATCGGAAACGCGCGATGAACGAAGGTCGCCAGTCCCCATTGTGACGGGATCGGTTTAACTTCGTCCCACAATTCGCCCTGCGCCGCCGGGCAAAACACAGCCTCATGTTCGGGCAAGGCATGACAAACGTCCCGGAAGAGGTTCGCACGCTGAGCCAGGACGTGATCGCCGTCCCTGTATGTCAGCCAATCCTTGTCCGATGCCGGGCTGTGCACGACCTCCTGAAGGCAGAGAATGTCCGGGGCGGTTTCCTTCAGATACGGCAACAACTGTTCGTGGAGCTTACCGCCCCAACCGTTCAGGCACATGATGTTCACAGCGTTTCCCCTACCTCTCGGTTCAGCCGGACTTTCGCTGCGTTGCAAGCCAGATGCAATATGGGCCTCAGATATGGTGAGGTGTCTGGCTTGCGGGTTCTTCGTTCATTTCGGGGTGGCTTGTCGGAACCGATGGTCAAAGGGGGCAGTCCCCCTGTCCATCCGCCAGTGGCGCGGCGTGGGCGGGCAACAAATGACGTCCAACACCTAGTTTGGGTCCGGTTGGGCTTCGTCAGCCCAACCGGTCCTTGTTCCATTTGATTCAGCGAAACCTCCGATCAGTCGAGCGTCAGTTCCACATAAACGACAATGTCTTCCAGCGCGTTTTCGGCCAGCGCCGCAGGTGCCGTACCG
Source organism: Ruegeria sp. ABV4_181 (assembly GCF_056158465.1). Lineage (NCBI taxonomy): Bacteria > Pseudomonadati > Pseudomonadota > Alphaproteobacteria > Rhodobacterales > Roseobacteraceae > Ruegeria > Ruegeria sp. ABV4_181. The sequence continues at coordinate 173,232 of NZ_JBSWTI010000006.1, read as the reverse complement.
GGGCCGAGGTCGCCGGCATCGGTCACGGCGATCGTGTGATCCCCGGTGATCCCCGCGGCCAGAGCGCCGGTTGCGTCCGTCAGGACATAGCCCGGGAATTCCGGCGTTGCGGCAAAGCCCGACAGCACCGTGCCGTTCACCGTCAGTTCCGTGCCGGTCGCATTGCGGCCTTCGGACGGTTTGAGAAGCAGCAGCGCCCGTTCTATCGCAAGGTCGCGCCCGCGCAGCGGGAAGGGCAAGGCGCGCTCGTCCAGGGTGACAACCGCGTCCACATTCGCAGGTCCGGTGGTCAGTTGATGGAACGCAGTGCCAAACTCCTGTCGCAGACTGTAAGCCCGTGGCAGGCCAGTGTTTTCCAGCACACCGATCAGCGCCCCTTCGAGGGCGGCGTTTTCGGCTTCGACCCGTTCCCGCAGGACCCCATCGTTCTCGGCGGTGTAGGACAGGTGCAGAACGACATCCGTTATCGTGTCATAGTCGAACGGCGCAAAGGTCTTGGGCAGGGTCAGCTTCCATGTGCTGTCCACGGCCCCGGCTCCTTCGAATGGCATGTAACGCGGGTCCGAGAAGCTGAAGTCGAACGTGCCCGAGTCATTCTGCGCGGTGCTGGTTGCAATCTGCACCGTGTGTCGCAGCACTGAATCCGACAGTCCGGCTGCACCGTCAAGCGTTGGCTCGACCCGTATTTTTGCCCCGGTCAGCGTCAGCGTCACCGGAATGTTGACATACGGCCCCGTGACACAGGCGACCGACAGGCGCGCCGACCGGATGCGACGGCGGTACTGGCCGGGATAAAGCAGGTCAAAGGCAAGCTCGGGTACGGTGAATTCACATTCGCCGTCTTCGCGCAACGCCATCAAAGCAGCCGGATTCAGCTGGTTCAACGAGAAGGGCTGAGTGATTTCCAGCGTCCTGTAGTTGGTTTCGAGATAGCGTTTTTCCATCTCGATCAGGTCGATGGCCAGTTTTTCACCTGACAGCAGCCCGGCCTGTCCGGGTTCCCAATATGTCAGCTCCAGCAGCTGCGCCTGATCGCTGGGTCGCTCAAAGCGATAGGCCTGTTCCGCCAGCCGCGCCATCGACATGGCCGCGTTGAAGGCCTGCCGGAAAATGGTCTGGAGCGTGGACGCCATCCAGGAATACAGCGCCTCGCCGGCGAACTTGGATTCGTAGAATTCAAGCAGTTCTTCCTGATCTTCTATAGCCTGCTTATGGTTGGAAAGCGCCTTTTCGGTAATCTCGACACGGATTTTCGCGGCCTTGATACGCTTTTCGATCTGCTTGAGTTCAAAGCCTTCAAGCTTGAGCCCGTGCTTCCACTCCTTGCGCAGTTTGGCGTATTTGGCCTCAAGCGATGCGGATTTGGCGGCGATCATCAGCAGATCGCCGGTGTCCTTGAACACCTTGGCCCATTTCTCGCCCGAAAGGCCCAGTTCCTGACCACCATATTTCATCGCAAACGGCGATCCGAGCTGCGGGATCAGGTGCAGAATGCCCGAGGTTCCGTTCAAAATGGCCGCCAGAATTTTGCTGACGCCGGCACCGTGGGTCAGGACCTGTTCAGCCCGATCCCAGGGCAGCAGATCATCGTCGATCTTTTGCTGGAAATGGCTTTCGCGGTATTCGAACATCTCTTTGCGTTTTTCCAGCTCTGCCAGACTTTCCTTGGCGCTCTTGACCTCGTTTTCACGGATCTTTGTCACCAGATTCTGCATGTTGATCGCCTGGGTGAGCCTCAGCTTGGCCAGTTCCTCGGCATCGCGTTTTTCCAGCGCCGACTGAAGTTTGGAGCCAAACCCCTGAACCAGCCCCACATAGTCGCGCGCCTTGGCGACCAGATAGGTAAAGCGGTAGGGGGGCAGGTTGCCCGCAGATGCGCCCAGAATGTCGCTCAGGCTCAGCCCGGCCGCGCGGGCGCGAACCAGCGCCATGGGGTCGATCTCGGGCGCGAACAGGGCCAGATCGACGCGCTCGCCCTCGATATTGCGGCAATTATGGATCTTGTAGAGCCGGTCTTCGACCCGGTTCCAAAGCTCCAGCAGGTCCTTGTTGCGCGGGATGCAAAAGACGGGACCGACCTGGCGCACGACGTGCCAGGTAAACCGGTCGGGCCGTATGCGCCCCCAGACGCGGCCGTTGCGCCCGCCGCCCCCGATATAGCGAAGGTTGGCGCGTTCGGCATCGACGCGCCCGGTCCGCTTCCAGTCAAGCTGCTGTCCGGGCCGGCCATCGGTGGCAACCGCAAATTCGAACCGCTGCGCCTCGGCGACATGGGCCGACACGGCCTTGGGCGCGGGCTTGGCGGTTGCGGAATCCGGCAGGTTGGCGACCGTCTTGTCGTCGCCCAGCATCAGCTCGGTCGCGCCCAGGCTGGCCATTTCGACCTTGTCTGCCGCCAGCGGGGGCCGCGATTGGTCAAAGCGCATATCCAGATTGGCGGCGGATTCGACCTTGCCGCGCAGTTCGGCCCCCAGTGAATCGGATCTTTCGTAGTTCACATAAGTGCGGTTCGCGATGACAAGATCATTGGAGCCGACCCAGTAGGGCCGGTTCGGGATGATCCAGTTTTCGACTTCGATCAGGAAGTCCTGACCCTTTTCCATATGCGGTTTGATGCGTTCGTAGGTGCGGGGGCGCACGATGCCCTCGCCACAATCCCCTGCATCCGCGGGGCGCGGCCCCAGAATCTGGCGGACCAGATCGTAAAGGATATGGGCCTCGTCCACCGTTTCGCGCGTGAATTGCCGGAACAGGCCGTCCGCCCAGTCCAGAATGTTGTCGCAGTAGCGCATGACGATATTTTTCTGGAACGCCGACAACCTGAGCCGTCCGATTGCATAGGGATTGAACGGATCCTTGCGATACGCCTCCTGTGCGTCCTCGTCCGTGAGAATGGCGCGCAGGCTTGGCGGTGCGACGCCCTGAAACTCGTAGTACTGCCAGACGCGATCCCGCTCGGCCTGCAACCGGGCAGAATCCGACAGGCTGCCAAGGTCCACGCCGCTGTCGAACTTGGCGGTGGGATCAAAGATCGTCTGATACCATCCCTGTGCGGCGGCAAAATCCCCCCGGCTGTTCTGATGTGCGGCCAGAAGGGCGGGGATGTGAAAGAAGAGCTCGCGGAAATAGACCCCAAGAGGCCCGGTGAAATCCAGACGTGTGGTCGGCCCGACCACGCGGGTGCGGTTGTTTGCGCTGGTGATCAGGTGGGATTTCTCGGCGTAATCCGCCTGTGCTTTCTTGTCCAGAAGACCATCGACCCCGCCATAGAACAGCGTCCGGCTCAGGTCACCCAGCACGGTCGTTCCCAGCCGCCGCGCCTCGTACGGGCGCCCGGACCAGTCAAAGGACCAGTGAAAGAAGCTGACATCCGAATCCTTCTGAACCAACGCGGCGGGAAAGCCCCAGTCTGACACGGGAACCACCACATGCGGTTCCTCATCGTTGACCCGGGCCACCGAGGCACCAAGGTCACTGGAATCGAGGTTCCAGGAATCATCTGCCACATCCACGCTGCCCTGGCTGTAGGACAGGCCATAGATGTTGCTTTCGAAATTCCACCGCGCAGTGGTGAAATCCTGTCTTGCGGCCGTCGAACCGGGCAACCAGAAAGCGCTCCCCTCAACCGATTGTTCATAGATACGCCGCGCGTTGCGAGACCCGGCGATGTGCATGATCGTCGGATCCTGGTTCCAGTAGATGTCCAGCCCGCTGCGCTCGGCCGCGGTCGGCGGATAGCCGATGCGTTCGAACATATCGATGCGGTAGGGAACATGATGCCCGCCCACGCTGAGGTACAGGTCACCGTCCCGAAGGCCCGGATACACCTTGTTCCAGGCCGGCGTCACCAGCGTGTGACCGTCCTGGGCCTCGGTATGGCTGGTCGAGAAATCATCCGACCAGGCCGGTACGTCCCAGGATGTCCCGCGTTCGTACACGCCTTCGAAAAGGACGCCCTGATCATGCATCGTGAAGTAGCGGCCCTTCAGTTCGATGGTTTGTGGCGTGCTCCAGGTGCCATCCAGTTTAAGGAAGGAGAAGCGCGGGCGCAGCGTGTGTTTATAGCCCCGGAACTCGTTTTCGCCGTCGCGGACGCGGGTCCAGGGGTTGGTGCTGACCTCCAGCCAGAAGACGTGCAGCCGGTTGTTGTAGATGATGGGCGACACGTCGCGCACAGGGATGGCGATCCCCAGCTTTTGCCGGGCCGAATAGGAAACGCGCCGGTCATCCCTGAGCTTCGAAAAGGTCAGGTTCTCGACGGTCCAGTAGTAGTAAGTTGGCGGGTCATCAGACGTGCACCCGAACATGTGCAGCACATCGCGCCCGTCGCTCCAGACATGTTCGTGATAAGCCCCGGCGATCCGCAGGCCGGCAACCTCTTCGAAGCCACGCAGATAGGTGGCATAGGCATCCAGCACCGTTTGTTCGGTAATGTCCTGCTGCAGAAGTGTTTTTTCCAGTTCCTCGAACTGCGGCGTCTTGTTGTCGCGCAATTCCGGCAGCATGTAATTCTCGGGCCACAAAAAGACCTTCCGATTTGCTTCCCAGACCCGGTAATTCTTGCGCCATTCCCATTCATCGGCGGGAATGCGGGTTGGGCTGACATGGACATGGTTGCCCGCATCCGGGTCGCGCCTGTCCTGTTCAAGGTTCAGTACCACCCGATGCACATAGCTTTGCAGCGATCCGATCGCCGAAACCACGCGCGAGGTGCGGGCGCAGCCCTCCATATCGGGGTCGATCAGGTAGTAGTTGTAAAGGTCGCCGCGGTCCTCGAACCGACCATTGCTGTCGCGGATGATATAGTCGGTCAACGCGTCCCGCCGCCGCCCGCGCAGGGCGTCTTCGTGCACCTCCATCGCTTTGCTAAAGCTTTCGGCGTCGACCAGCCGCAGTTGCAGGGCGGCCTTCAGGCTTTCGGCGGCTTCACCCAGTGCTACGGGATCGGGCGAAGACAGCAGCGCAATGGCGTCGGCGGCCAGGCCGCGGTCGTCAGCGAATGAGACGATCCGGCGCAACCGGTCCAGCGCACCAAGGGCGTTTGCCGGCAGGTCGGCCCCGGCCTCGAACACGCGGATCGTGGCGACATCGCCCCCGGCTGCGCGTGCGAATTGATCTGTATCTGCGGCCGCGAACCCGCCGACTGGCGTATGGGCGAGCAGAACCGTTTCAACCGTTTCGGCATGATCCGGCAGATCGTCATCGTCCAGCAGCGCGTCCAAATAGGCCGCAAGCGACAGGATGGCGTCGCGCGAATAAGGCGCGACCGGATCAGCCAGATCAAACAGTCCGCGGTTGGCATCGACAAAGACCACACGATCTGCGGTCAGAACCTCGTGCTGGAACGCGGCCAGCGCCCGGACCATCGGGGCCACCGCATCCCTAAGCGGAATGTGGTCCGACACAATGATGCCGTCAATCACGGCTTGCGCGACGATGTCCGCACCGGTCAGCGTCGCGATTGCGTTCAGCTTTTCGGTGGTCATGTCCAGTGCGGCGGCTGTGACTTCGGGGATGACAAGGCGCAGATTGTAGGGGTCAAGCACACCCTGAAGGTCCGCCTCGGCAATGCCGCTGGGGAAACCGCCCGCGGGGGCGGCGATGGCAGGTGCCAATCCCACATCGGCGGCCAGCCGCAGCATGTCGCGCGGTGCCGCGTCGAACAACGCCGGGTTTGCCGCGACGATGGCGCGTGACTGGTCTTCGCTTACGCCGTCGAGGAAGGCAAAGACCGTCGGGGCGAAGATCGTGCGCTCTTCGGTGGCGATCTGGTCGGTTACATCAAGCGCAAGGACGTCCGCATCGGCGAACAACCCGTCTTCGACGGGATCATCCAGCAACCCCATCAGGGCCGCCGCCACTTCGAGATCGACGGAAAGCTGGCCGAACCGTTCGTGAAGGATCACAAGCTGCAACAATTCCGCAGCGTTGGTCACGGCGCTGCCGCCTGTGGCGATGCGAATGGCAAGCCAAAGCTCGCCGAAACTCAGCCGCAGTGCATCCGCCAGCAACGCGTGACGATAGAGCAGGCTCAGCGCATCGCCGGACAGCAGAAACCCGCGGTCCTCTTCGGCTGCGGCCTCGGGGTCGATACCAAGATCTGTTGCAAGCATCAGGATCAGTTCCAGAAGGTCCTCATCCGAAATGCCAAAGGCGACCCGCAGACGCTGTGAGACAAAGACGCCCGCATTCGGGCCGGTTTCCGGCAGAGCGGCATCGTCGCGCAGCGCCGGATGCACGAAGCGCAGCGCCGGGGCCGGGAAGGGGGCCGCGCCAACGCCGGCGGCCGCGCCGTTGAACAGCCGGTCCATCAATCCCGGCTCGTCGGGGTCCGGTCCGACCGGATCGGTTGGAATTGGGCCCGACAAGGACAGGACCTCATCGGTATCCAGGCCGAGGCTTTGACCCAGGCGCGCGATTGCCACGATGCGTGACAGCGTTGCATCGTTCAGTGTTCCGCCAAGCCGTTCCAGAACGACCCCCAGCGTGCGCGGATGCCAGCCAACCGCGCGCGCCAGCCGCCAGAACCGATGCATCCGGTCCAGCGCATCCCGGGTCATGCCGGTCACGCGTTCTATGTCGTTCTGAACACTGTCTATCGACCGTTTCTGCGCCACGATGCGAATATTGTCGCTGCCCTGCACAAAGTCCGTCTCGATCATCGCACCCAGCGTTTCCCGGTCGACCTCCATGACGGGCAGCAGCTCCTGTACGTCGAAGGGATCGGCGGTGTTGCCCGATCTGGGGAAGCTGTTGCGGTAGAGCGCGCGCAGATAGGCCCATTGGCTGCGGCGCGTCGTGATCATCTCGTAGGACGCAACCGACAGGCCGAGGGCGGCGCTGTTTCTGGCCGCCGGACCGGCATCCGGGTCCGTCAGCAACACGATTTCCGCGCGGTCCGTATCGAAATCCCTGAGATTGAGGTCGGCCGAAGCGACACGGCGGTCGAACGGCGTCACGAAGGATCGGATCGCTGTGGGCAGAAGATCGCCATAGACCTTGTCCAGTATGGCCGGAACGTCGGTACCGCCAATGGTGGCATCCGCACGTGTGGCGATTGCGGCCTCAAGTATCTCGTTGATGATTTCCAGCGTCGGAACGAGATCATGTGTGGCGTCGCAGGTCAGCGGAACCGTCCAAAGGTCGGGCCGCCGGTTCTGCAGCTTCAGGGCGTGATCCGTCTTGGCGCCGGTGAATTCCTTTTGAGTGACCTTCTCATCTACAAAGGTCATCAGATCCACGAAATAAGCTGCGGGGCTAAGGATCGAGTCACAATGCGCGCAATCGCAATAGCTTTGATCGCCAAACAGGTCGGCATATCCCGGCAGGTCCTTCAGGCCGTCGGTGACATCTTCCAGAAGCGGTCCGATCCAGGTCCAGTCCGGCCGTTCCCACCGCAACTCGTCGGCCAGGGCTCCGACAATGTTGCTGACGCCCAGCCGCATGTCGCGGGCTGACGAGATGATGATGCTCGCCTCGGCATCGGTAACGCCGGCCTTGGCAACAAGCTCGTCGGTGTGCATGTCCGCAATGTTCAGCCCGGAATGCAGGCCACTTTTCATCAGCGCGGCACTGGTGCGGACCGACCCGCCGACACTCAGGGTCCGCGCGCGTGCTTTCAGAACGCCGACAACAGCATCCTGATCGGCGGCTGACATGGTGCCGAATTCCAGCGTCTTCATGTCTTTCGAACCGGGCGTGAAATCCATGCTGCGCAGGTCAATCGAGTCGTTGGTTTTGGCAAAGTCCTCGAATACGGCAACCCTTTGATTCAGTTTGGTTACCGTGGACTGAACCGCCGCGCCCTGTGCCACGATCTCGCGCATGCCAAGACCGGGATACGCGTTGACCGTCGCGCGGACCTCCGACAGCCTCCGGGCGGTGGCCTCGTCCGTGCCGGGAGGTGTGGTGTCCAGCGCCGCGGGATCGTCCTTGAGCAGCGCGCGTACGCTGCCATATGCTTGCCGAAGCTGGTCGGTGGGCGGGGTCTTTAGCCGCGCCGCCAGACCTTCGGTGGGGTATCTCTCTTCGATCCTGACCTTGATCGACTGGGCGCGGGCCACCGCTTCGGCCCGGTCGCTGGCGGCCAGTTTCGGGTCCACGGATTTGGCAAGTTCTTCGTCCTCAACGCGCAGAACATCCGTCAGTTTCTTGATCCGCCCGCGCAGGGCGGAATAGTCGGTTCCGATCACCCGTTCCACGGCGTCGGTGTCATCGCCCAGAACCTTGGCCATTCCGGCAACCAATCCAATCCGTTCCCCTTCCGCCTGCGTCAGCGCCTGATCGATGACCAGCGTGCCCACCCGCTGATCGGTCAGCAATTCGCTGTTCGGCACGGCCGCCACAAGCGCCTTGGCCGCGCCGTCGCGCAGCCCGGCAATGCCGGTCAGTTTCGCAACGTTGGCGCGCGCGATCTCGGCCTTTAGTTCCGGCAAATCGGCAATCGCCACAGCCGCGGGATCGGTGATTTCAGGGCCGAACACACCGGCCAGCCTGCCACCGTCCAGCAAGACAGATTCGGCCCTTGCCCGTGCTTCCTCTTCAAGGCCCACGGTATCCAGAACGGTGCGCGCAATCTTTTCGGGGGTGCTGTTTGCCAGGTCTTTGGGCTTGATTTTTTTCAGCGCATCGCGAACGGCGTCCTCATTCCCGGGTGTCGCGTCGGTCATGGCCTGCAACAGCCCGTTGAGCCGGATCCCCGCCAATGCAGCGATCACTGTTTTTTCATCCTTCAACTCGTGCAGCGTGCGGTCGCGAAGTCCGGCCAGCGTACGAAGGTTCTTAAGATCTAGGATGGGATCGGGCATGAGGAGTCCTCCGTCTGGAAATCAGGTTCAGCCGCCGAAATCCGGGCACTGAACGAAAAGCACCGCAGCGAATGGCCGCTGTGGCGTGGGCCGGTGAATTGGGTAAGGGTCACGCAACTCACGATTTGCCCCCAATGTTCCGGCGCTGTTGTCGCCGGAGTGATGATCCGCCGGGCGCGTGCCGACCGGCAGAGTTTTAAAACGGTGCGCCGCCCCGGAAATTCAGCCCCAGCGCCCGCAAAACGCGGCGCGTGCTTTCCGAATGGCACCAAGCAAGTACAACGTCGTCAGAATGTTCCAGTATTGCCGTCAGCTGGCTGTCGGTCAGGCGCGTGACGTCGTGAATATCAATGCGTGCGCTGGACGGCAGATTGACGAGGTCATCCACAAAGAATTTCATCTCGCGCTGCGCCAGATCGAACCCTGCCGGCGTGCCGTGCCGGCCTGTCAGAACATTGATCACCCCGTTTCCGGGCATGTTGTCCAGATGCCGGACAAGGTCGTCCACGTGGGAATGGGCAACGGTTTCTGCCGAAGTCCAGATACGGCTGCCCGTGGGGCTGGAGAATGCGCGCCAGTTCACGACCTTGCTTTTGACCATCGACCAGAGTCGCGGAATGATGTCGATGCGATATGCGCCCGGCGAAAGCCGGCTGGCCACCTGTGGAAAGAACTCGCGCAGCATCCGGCTGCGGAAGGGGTTCCAGTTGATGCCGGAACGTAAACCCGTGCGCATCGCCAATTGGCGCAGATTCTTGAGGCTGAGCGCAGCCATGGCCCGGCGGCCTGCTGATGCCAGCGCCCGCATGCCCGCCTTGAGCGCCAGTTTCAGACTGACCTTGAGCGCTGCCAGACTGCCGAAGGATGCCACCGTCAACACGATGTCGACGACGGTCAGCGCCAGAAATGCCGCCTGACCCCAGGACCCCAGATTCAGGCTGCCCATTCCGCCCGGGATGCCGCCGGACTCGCCGGGTTCGTCCGATCCGAATTCAAGGTGCCACCAACCGGCGGCCCGCACGACGTGGTCCATCACCGTTGCGGGCTCCTGACCGCCGGGGCCATCGCCGCTGCCCGGACCTTCCTGATCCGGCGGCCGGTTGCCGCCCGGATTACCCGAGCCGCGGTTGCCGTTCTGCCCACCCGAGTTTTCGGGCGGCGCGTCGCCGGGCGGGGCGCTGCGGTCGCCACCGTTGCCACCGGATCCGTTGCCTTCCTCGCCGGCTGGCGCGGTTGTTCCGTCGGGGTCACCCGAGGCGCTGCCTTCGCTGCCGCCACCGGGACCACCGCCCTCACCACCGCCCGGTCCGCCTCCGGGGCCGCCGCCCGGTTCAGTTCCGGTCCCGCCTTCGGCGCCACCGGGTGCGGTGCCGGTCGCATCGGGGTTTGTTCCGGTCGCGTCGGGATTGGTGCCGCCGCCCTCGGTCGCAGTACCGCCCTCGGTTCCACCCGGTTCGGTTCCGGTGCCACGACCGGTGCCGCCTTCGCGATGTGCGGGGCTGTCTTCGTGGCCGGTGCCGTGGCTTTGCGGATCACCGGTTCCACCACCGCGGCCCGCGCCTGTGTCGCCGCGGCCCAAGGCGTTGGGGTCTTCGGAATCGCCGCCACCGCCGGGGCCCTGCTGGTCCGAGCCCTGCACCGTTCCGGTGCCGTCGGGATCGCCATCCTCGGCACCAAGCTCGTTCTCACCGGTTCCATCAGGGCTGGTTCCGGTGTCAGAGCCTCCGTCCTGCCCGCCGGTGTCCGATGGGGGCGTGTCGGTATCCGTATCGGTTCCGGTGCCGTCGGCCTGTGCACTTCCGGTTCCGCCGCCGGGGTCGGGCGGCGCATCCGGTGTGTCGCTTGCCGGATCGCCGGTCGGTGCCTCGGGATCGCCGCCGCCCGGGCCGCCACCGCCCGCCTGACCCCCTTCGCCGCTGTCGCCTTCGCCCCTGCGACCGGCCGCACCCAGCACAAGGATATCGGCCCCGTTGGCCTGATCGCGCGAGACAATTCTTTCCAGATCGGCACGGGTTCCGAAATGAACCGCTCCTTCGCTGTCTATATACCAGGTGATCTGCCCCATCGCGTATTTCAGCTGAACCGCCGCGGATTGTCGTCCAAGCGCTGCGGTCACGACCGGGGGATCGGGCCGCGCCGGAGCCGCGATGCGCCGCCCGCGACGGGTGCGCGTTGTCTGCAGCCCCGATCGGTCAAAATGCGAAACCGGGTTGGCGCGCGCGTAGATATACAGGTTGAGGCCATCAATCGCGCCTCCGGGATCGGGCGAGATCCATCGACAGAGCCAGCTTGCATAATAGCGCTGTCCGATATGGTGGAACCCAGTGGTCCCGTCCTGTTCGCGCTGAATGAAGCCATAGGCCTTCAACGCGGTTTCGCGGGCGCTGTCGGCTGCGGCAAAAGCGGTTTGCCCATAGGGCATGAATTCTTCATAGCTGACGACCCGCGCGGCCTCATCCAGCCGAAGGGTTGCTGACCCTAAATGATCGCTCAACGTATAGCGCAGCCGGACGGCGTTGGGGTCAGCGGTTTCGCGGGCAGTTGAATCAATGGTCCAGCGATGCAGTTCGGCAAACTCGGATATTCCATCTGACAGGCGGGTGACCAGCCGTTCCAGGATCAGAGTGTTGCCGCGATAAATCCTGCGACGCTCTGCCCCGCCCAGATAGGTCACCTCGATCCGCTCAACACTGCCGTCACCCAGCATCCTGCGGGTGATCTTGCGCAGGCGTGTGCCGCCACCGTCATACAGGTATATCTCGTCATCATCGGGTTGCGACTGGGCGCTGCGGTCAATGATGACGGCGCGTCGCAAGCGCTGATCGTGCCGCCAGCTGAGGCTTTGCAGATGATCGACCACCAGAAGTTCCCCGCCCGCACCGAACTCGGCAGCGGCAGCAGCGGGGCTGACGGGCGTACCATCGGGGCGCGTTGTTGCACGGGACCGGTTGCTGGCGGGGTCGATCCAGAAATCGGTGGTGAAATTGGCGATCGTCCCGACATGGCGCAGGCGCGTCAGATTTCCGGCCGCGTCGTAGGAATAGGTCTGCACAAAGCGTTCGGTGCCGGTTCCGTCCGACAGCGGCAATACGGGTCTTGGCCCCGGGTTTGCCGTCAGGGCGCCATGCGCGCGCCCTTCGGCCCGGGTCAGGCGGTATTGCGCATCGTAAGTATAGCTGCGCGCCGCATCCGCGCCGGCCGTGGCCGAGAACACAGCCCTTGTGCCGGTGGTGTGCGCCAGATCGGCGCTGCCGGTGACATTGCCGACCGGATCGTAGGTCAGGCGAAGATCCTGAAGCACGGGTGGCCGGCCCCCGGCGGCGGATCGGGTTGCGTGGATGCGCCGGACCAGCCGCGTTCCACCGTCGAATTCCCGCGCGACAGTGACGCCATTGCCGTATTCGACCCGCTCGCGCTCGCCATAAATGGAATGTCGGACGTCGCTCAGAACCTGAGTCTCGCTGATCTGCCCGTCTGCTGTTTCAACGCTGAGCCGGGCAATCGCGCCGCCTTCGGAATAGGCCGTGCGCACCACCGACCCGTCGGCGTTGCGCAACTGCACCTGCCGGCCCTGTGCGTCGTGGCGCGCGGAAATCTCGAAGACTTCACCATCCAGCGCCACCCCGCCGGTCCAGTCCACATCCGCGACCGGGTCGGACACCAGTTCCCATGCGGTTCGGTTGACCTGACCAGTGGGTAGGGCATCAAGAATGCGGTGCCGACCGCCCTCGTCACGCGTCTCGACCGCCAACCCGTAAAGGTTGCGCCTGATGGCATCCACATCGGCGGGATCGTCCGCATAGTCGATCCCTTCGATCCGGCGCACACCCGTACCGGTATCGACGGTAACGAAAAGCGGGCGGTCCAGCGCGTCATATTCGGTGGTTCGCGTGATGTTCCCCGGTGTTATGGTTTCCACCGGGTTGTCGCGGGCATCGAACAGCACGCGCGTCTCACCGGCATCGGCGGACCATTCGACGACTTTCCGGCCTGCCATGTCATAGACATGCCGGGCCAACTCGATGCCCCGGGCATCAATGTCACGCGCGCTTTCACCGGTTTCCAGCAGGATTGACCGGGTTTCATGCACCCCACCCAGCCCGTCCGCCTCGCGGACCCGGACCTGCCGTCCTTCGCTGTCGAAGATGCGTTCAACAGGTGTGTCCGCATGGGGCAGGGTGACGTCCAGCGCATGCCGGTCCGGATCGCCAATGGGCAGGATTCCCCGCGAAAGACGCCAGGCCGAGGTCGCAACCGTATCGTTGGCGTCGAAAAAACGTTCGACCCATGCGCCGTGATCCACCCGTTCGACCGTACCGCCGGGCAGCAGGGTCTGCGCCAGACGCCCCGCCGCATCGTAAAAGCGGTGCGTGGCGCGGCCATGGGTGCGCAGGGCGTCATCATCTTCGTAGTCCGGGCCTTCGCCAAAATAGGGTTCAAAGCTTTCGATAGGCTCGCCCTTGGCATTTCGCCGTGACCAGCCAGAGCTTCGCCAGCGCGTCGCGGCAGGTCGCGTCGCCGGTGCGCCATCCGGGCCCATGGACAACGCCCCTGTTCCGTCGCGGAAGAACGCGTCTCCGGCTTCGGCGCGGATCTTGGACAGGGCGCTCTGGCCGAACCCGTCGAAATAGGTCACTTCGACCGCAGCGTGCCCTCCGGTCTGGTTGCCGCCGGTGCCATCATGCGCAAGATCGGAAGCCAAAACGCTCACGACAGCGGGCGGGCTGCCATCGCGCTGGAACGCGTCGATGTCATGGGCGACGATCTGGCTCTGCGCCGCCAGTGCGGCGTCCGGGTCCGCTATTGTCGCGGCAAAGGTTGGGGCCGCCCCCGGTGCCAGAGGGTCGAACCCCCACGGTTGATCGATGCCACCCGCGTCCAGCACGGTTCCGCCATGGCTGGCTCGCACGGGAAGGCCCAAAGGATCATAGGCGGTCTCCGTCCACGCGCCTGTCGGGCTTTCGGTGCGCCGGGGCGCAAGGGAAACATAATCTATTTCCGTTGTAGCAATTGCGCCAAATGCGTCCGTAACACGAGTGGGATAGAAGGCGGAAACATCATAGGCGATATCGACTGTGCGTCCGTCCGACAGCCGGTGTCCCGCAGGCAGGAAAAACCGGTCGGCGGCATGATAAAGCTGGACTTCGGACGCGTTCCACCAATAGCCGTCATCAAAGCTGTACCCCAAGCCCGGCAGCCGGACGCTGATCCCGGCTCCGAATTGGTTCGAAGCGAAGGCATCCGTAAAACAGGCGGTTTCCGTATGGTGCAAACGCGCAGGCTGCGCGGCATCACCCAATGGCGCGGGATCAACGCCGTTTGCGCCCACATATATCCAGCGGGACCGGCTGGTGCGGATGGCCCGTCCGGGCACTGGCGCGGCGTCGTGGTTCAGCGGTGACACAAGCGCGCCGTTTACGATGGGCGCAATCTCGTCAAACAGGAACCAACCGCGACCCGGGGCCGAAAGCCCGGTTATGGCAAATTCCTCTTGCGACACCGGCCGATTCAAAGCCCATAGATCGGTATCCGTGTCGTGGGCCATTTCAACCCGCTTGATCAGGCAGCCCAGACGATCCTGCCCGGGGTCCTCGCGCGCGTGGCCCGGACGGCGTGGATAGGATATCTGCGCGGCCAGTTGCATGGCACCGTGCGCATCGCTGTCCAAAACTATGTCATGAGAAACGCGCGGATCGACCGCGACGCCCTCGTAGAGCGACCGGGTGGATTCGCGGTCGATCACGGAAAACGCCACCCTGTCCAAAGGATGCCGAATGCCGTCGCTGCCCGCAGGCCCCGCCGCCTGTTCGATCCGGACAACATACCCCTTCTGTTCCACAACGATCGGAGCCGGTTCCGGCCCGGTTTCCGTCATCGCGAACAGTTCGGTCCGAACCTCGCGTCCGCGCAGCGCGGTTCTTGCATCAAGGGCGCTGTCCGAATCCAGCGGCATCGCGATGCCACTGGCGTCAAGCGTATGAACATCCAACGAAATCGCTTCGCTGTCGCCCTGCCAGAACCGGCCTTGGACATCCTGACCTGTCCCGTGATCAAAAAACGTACGGGTCAAAAGCGGGGCGGTCGCAACCATCCCGGTTGATGCGTCCTCAAGGTATTCGGCGTCAATCGCATCAACTTCGCCAAAACCTGCGAACACGCGTTGCCGCCCGTCGAACGCACCGTTGCGGTATTCCAGCCGCGTGTCGACCGTAAGGCCGGTGATCAGATCTTCCCGCGCGATACTGTCGACCGTAACCACATGCCGGGGCAAGGCGGTGGTCCAGCGACGGGCAGAGCCCTGATCGCGCAGATAATGCGCAGCCGAGTTGCCATAAGTCACGCTCTCACGCCGGCCCATGCCGTTCTCAATCGTTTGCATCAGGCCCGGCGGAACGGGTCCTGACAAAGCAAGGGATTGATAACTGGCAATGCGGCCCGCCCGTTTTTCAGCCCACACCAGGGACAAACGCCCGTCGCCCTGTACATCCCGGATGTCGAGAACCCCGGTGGTGTCGATCATGGGCAGGCCGCTCAGGACACGGGGCTGGGAAAACCGGTTTCCGGATTTATTGTAAAAGATGCTGATTTCGCCCGCGCCGATATGGATCAGATCGGCGGTTCCGCTTCCGGTCAGATCCGCAAACAGAATCCTGTCGATTGCGAAACGCCCCTGCGTCGACGTCCGTGGCGCATTCTCCATCGTGACCGGTGCCCCGAACCGGCCGTGCCCAAGCCCGGGCCAATAGACGACGGATCCGTCCCGAACCATCACGTGATCGGACAAGCCATCGCCCGTCATGTCGGCAAACAGGAAGTCCGTTTCCGTGTCCGTCTGCAAAGGCGGCGCACCGCCGGGCCCCCGGGCCGAACTGGCGGCCAGATGCACGTCTTTCGACCGGGGCGCGAAGCCCTGTGCGCCGCGGGATTCGTATATCCTGAGGCCGTTATCAGTCCGGCGCACCAGATCCGAGCGCCCGTCGCCGGTCAGGTCCAGCCGCTCGCCGCCGCCAAGCGCGGCCTCGGCTGGCATTGCCTCGAACGGGTGAAAGGCGCTCCAACTGTCCGTCTCGGCATCAAAGCGGTAATGCCCGGCACCCTGACCCGACATGACAACCGCATCCATCGACCCATCGCCGTCAAAATCACCAATCGAAACCGCAGCAAGGCTGTGGGCCGGACGGGTCTGGAGGCTGCGCGGCGCGGCAAAGCGACCGCCGCCCAGATTGCGCTGAAAATTCCAGCCAGTGCGGTCCTCGTGCAGAATGCCCGGCAGACCCTCGCCATAGAGATCCACCAGACGTGCCCCGGCCGGGGCGACGCCCTCGGGGGCGGTGGCCTGGAGTTCTGCCGTAACTGGGGTGAATACTTCGGCCAGATCAGGTTGGGTATAGGTGAATGTCAGCGGCGGAACGGACCGCTCCTCGCGCGCGGGACCTGTGCCCCGGTACCCGGTCTTGGTGACCGAGAGCAGCCGGGTGCCATCGGTGCGTTCATCATAGTTCAGCCCTATCGCGCGGGTCAGGACCGGGTCTGGTCCCAGCGCATCAAACCGGTGGAATACAAGCAGCCGGCGGCACAATCGCCAGGTGCGCAATTCGAATCCGGCTGCCCCGTTGGAAAACGGGTCGGGTCGGGCCGGCCAGGCACCGTCAGGTGCAACCCCGGGCGCAACAGGATCATGGTCGCCAAAGTCGAACACGGCGGTAAAGGCCCAGTCGATTGCATTCGGGTCCGTCGCAGCGGCATCGGCAACCGGGACCGCATTGCCCCAGCGCAGGCTTTTGGGGTGACGTTGCGCGCCCGTGGGTCGGCCAGCCTCGTAGACGCGGCTGTTATCCCGATTGCGGGTGTCCTCGGCGGCATATTCATAGGCCAGCGCGTCGCCGCGACCATTGGCGGTGATTTCAGGCAACCACTGATAGACCCGTCCGGGCGTATCCGGGTCGGCCACTCGGGTGGCACCGGACCGGCCATAAATCGTCAGGACATTGCCGGTATCGCGTGAGCGCCAGTGCACATCGCGTGTGGCTGTCTCAGTCCATTTTTCAAAGCGCATCCGAACGCTGTCATTACGCGCCCGGAACCGCTCGACCACGAACCCGCCGTCGGTTCGGCGCACCGGATTGCCCGCGCCGTCCCGCTCGCGCACCAGTGATCCTGCGACCGAGGATGCAAACCCATCCCGCCCATCATAGGTTGGCAACCCTTCTGAAGTATCAACGCCGATGACCGGCAAGCCGCCCAGTGACCAGCCGCGTCCAAAAATACCCTGCCGCCGCGCCGACCCGTAAATCAGGGACAGAGCAGGCCCAAAACCGTTTCTGGAGGACGGAAGATCCAGTGTCACGCTGACCGACGCCGCCCCGGAAAACCTGTCAGCGGCAATCGTGTAATCCACCGCAGCACTCAGCGGTGAGGCTTCCTGGACCTGCGACACTTTGAAAAACTCCCAGGGGTAGGGGCTGGCTGAGAGACTCGCTTGACAAGTGTGCGCCTGAATTGACGTTGAGTAAAGTTCTTATCTGGGATCGGCGGAAGCGTGCTGTTTTGTTGCGAAAATTCGGACGGGTTTGGATGGTCAATGCGCGTTCCTGCATGATCCAGCCCAGCGATCCGGGCATGCCAGATTGCCCCATCGTGTGAACCGATTGGGAAACGAGCATTGTGAAGACAGTCGCTCCAAGGTTCCGGGTTGTCTTGGGTCCGTAAGGTTGTTCCTGCCCATCCTCCGAATGGAAATTCGAACGTGGGATCCGGAGGCGGAGTTCACCCGCCAAAAGGTGAAACTTATTCAAACAACCCGATTGCGGCGGCCAGAACCCTGTCCTGCCCGGACAGCAGGTTGGCGCCATCCGTCGCGATCCACTTATCCGGCGGGATGCCCGTGCCTTCAAACTGGTCGCCGTCCACTGAACGGTATTCCTGAAAAGACAGGCCAAGCGTCCATCCGTTCGGCAAGGTAAATTCCAGAATGTCGGACAAGCCGCCGGATGTGCGGCTACCCATGGTCGTGACCTGTGGCAGGCTGCGCATCGCGAGGGTGAATATCTCAGCCCCGCTTCCGGTCAGCTCGCTGGTCAAAAGAACGACCGGCTGCTTTAAACGGCGATCTGGCGCAGGCGTCAGAACATAATCGAACGGCTCTGTAAGCCCCTGCGGTGTCCAGACGGCTTTGTGAAACGCGGCGGTGGGCGAGGCGGCGAAATGCCCGGCAATAGCCATTGCGACGCTGTCTGATCCCCCGGGATTGTACCGCACGTCCACGATAACTGACCCGGCAGTTTCAATCTGTTCGGCAATCAACGCCATTGCCTCAGACGCGACATCGCCAAGCATCCGTCCCGGGCGCGTCTGCACTTCCATCTCTCTGATCTGAATATAGCCGATGCCGTCCGCGCGAAGCCCGTACCAGAACGGGGTGCCTTCGACATTCGTCAAGTCCACCCCAATCGTATCCGCGGCCACGTCCCACAGCGCGTGGCGGTTGAGGCCGGGGTTTTCCTGCCACCATCCGGGGGAACGTTCGGGCGAATGAAACCCTTCTGCCCCCATGGTCAGTTGCACATGGCCGTCATCCAGGCCCTGCATGGCCGCGACAAGTGTCGCCGCCAGTTCGGCATCACTGATGTCATCCGCCTTGGGTGCCAGCGAACGCCGATCAGGCCAATTGACCCCGTGCAGGTCGAAAAACGGATAATGTTCGGCCATCGCTGTCCAGAAAACATCGAACGTGTGCCGTGCCCCGCCGTCTGAATGGTCGGGATTTTCGCACAGGCGTGGAAATTCGGCGCGGTCATGATTGATGGGTTCCAGCGCGCCATCCACGCGAAGGGTCAGAGTTCCTCCTTCCCGCTTCAGGGTCGCCCCGGCCAATAGCTGAACCAGACCAAGATGGGCGGGGAATGTAAGCTCGCGAAAGCAGCTGACAGATGTCACCCGGTAAAGCTCGGCGCGCAGTCCCGATATGCGAAGGACCTGCCCGTATGCCGGGGCTGCCCAGACACCGCGCATGGCTTTTGTGGGCATGAAAATCACCCAGGTCACGGCGAAAATCAAAACAAGGACAGCGACGCCTGCGGCGCACTTTCTCAACAGCCGGAACCCCATTGTGTTGCCCTTGTTGGTGATGATCGATTCGACGCATCCTGACGCCGTCGGGCGAAGACAAGCCTGCCGGACGAGGGCCGTCAAGCCAGCGGATTACCGGAGTGGCGAACGCGGTCACCTGTAATCAGGGTTTTGCCAGAACCAGATCGCTCGCCTTTTCCCCGATCATGATCGCGGGTGCATTGGTGTTCCCGCTGACGATCTCGGGCATGATCGAGCAATCGGCAACCCGCAGGCCATTGATGCCGATCACTTTCAGGCCGGGATCGACAACAGCGGCATCGGACGTGCCCATCGCACATGTTCCGGTGGGGTGGTAGATCGAAACGGAGTTTGATCGCGCCCAGTCCAGCGTGCCCTCGTAATCAGAGCTGGACAGTTCGGCATTAGGCCGGAACTCCTCGGAAATCTTGGAGGCAAGCGGATTATGCCGCGCGATATCCCGCGCGATGTTCACGCCGTCGACGATGGTCCGGCAATCTGTCTCGGTCGACAGGTAGTTGGGGAAAATCCTGACATATTGGGACGGGTCTGGCCCGTTCAGGCGCAGATCGCCGCGGCTTTCCGGGCGGAGTTGGCACACGGACATTGTGAACGCCGAAAACGGGTGCACGCCTTCGCCGGGGCTGTCGGCCGACCAGGGCTGGACGTGGAACTGAATATCCGGGGTTTCCATTTCGGGGCGGGTCTTGAGAAAACCGGTCGCAAGGCTGGCTGCCATCGTCATCGGACCGGCGCGGAACAGCGCGTATTTCAGGGCGATCCTTGCCTGATTGAACAGGCTGCGCACTTCGTCATTCAGCGTTGGTTCGTTGCATTTGAAGACAAGACGGGCCTGCAGATGGTCCTGCAACCCTTTCCCTACGCCGGGCAGGGCATGGCGCGGTTCGATGCCGTTGTCTTTCAGGTGATCGGGGTCGCCGATTCCCGACAACATCAGAATCTGCGGCGAGTTTATTGCGCCGCCCGACAGGATGATCTCGCGCCGGACGCGGATCGTCTTCTGCTCGCCCGAGCGGTCGCGATAGACGACCCCTGTGGCCTGTTTGCCGTCCAGCTCAATCCGGGTCACCAGCGCGTGCGTAATGATATTCAGGTTCTGCCGGTTGCGGATCGGCTTGAGATAGGCAACCGCCGCACTGCATCGGCGGCCGTTTCGTGTGGTCAGCTGAAAGTAACCCACACCTTCCTGATTGGCCCCGTTGTAATCGGGGTTGAACGGATAGCCTGCCGCCTGTGCCGCTGCGACCCACGCGTCGCAGATTGGTCGTTGAATGCGCATGTTGGAAACGGAAAGCGGGCCGCCGATACCGTGAAAATCGTCTTCGCCGCGTTCCTGATCTTCGCTGCGTTTGAACAGGGGCAGCACATCGTCCCAGCCCCAGCCGACATTGCCCATCTGCCGCCAGCGGTCATAGTCTTCTTTCTGGCCGCGCACGTACAGAAGGCCGTTCAGGGAAGAGGACCCGCCCAGAACCTTGCCGCGCGGCCAGTCGATCGAACGCCCGTTCAAACCCGGGTCGGGTTCGGTGCGATAGCACCAGTCGACTGACGGGTTATGCATGGTTTTGAAATACCCGACGGGGATGTGAATCCATGGGTTGGTGTCGCGGCCGCCGGCCTCAAGCAAGGCCACCGAAGTGTTGGGGTCCGCGCTCAGTCGATTAGCAATGACACAGCCCGATGAACCGGCCCCGACGACTGCATAATCTACCTCCATGACGGTCTCCTTCCGCGATTTGTAAAAAAAACCTATGCAAATTGCTCGAACTATACTAGCTTTTTTTGATACAAAACGTCTCAATAATAGCGAACTGGGAGGAAAGCAATGGAGATCGGTCGAAAACTAAGCGGGATTTCGCGGCGGGATTTTTTCCGCGTCGCCGGACGCTATGGCATGAGTTCAACTCTGCTGGCGGCGGGTGGATTTGGCGGTGCGATGAGCCTGGCAAATCTGGCGCAAGCCGCTGAATCAACGTATGAAAAGAGATTCTCGAAAGAACCGAAGCATACTCTGAAATTCGGCGCATCGGGGTTCAATACACGCAACCTGCTGATCGAACGGGCAGGGGCCATCGAATTCGCCCGCGACCTGGAAGAACGGACAGACGGTGAGATTCGCATCGAGTTCATCGGCGACAACCAGATCTGCGGTCAGCTGAGCTGTGTTGAGAAGACTCAGCAGGGAATCGTCGATATCTATGCCGCCTCGACCCAGAACTCGGCCGGGGGCGCGCCCTATCTGAACGTGCTGGACTACGCCTACATGTTCCCCAGCCGCGCGGCGCAGTATCACTTCTTCTACAGCCCCGCAAGCCAGCGGATTCTGCGAGAGCCGTTGGAAAAGCGGCACGGTCTAAAATTCCTGTTTACGCATTGCGAACTGCGCGGTCTGCAAATGGGGTCGACCTTTGCCGACAAACCCACAGTGACCAAACTGGAAGAGCTTTTCGGCACCAAAAACCGCGTGACGGGCACGCAGCTTGGTCGTATCGCCATGCAGTTGCTGAACCTGAACCCGGTTCCGGTCGCGTGGGAAGAAACGCTGGACGCGCTTAAAACCGGTCTGATTGACGGTGCCGAAACCTGGGCGTCTGCCGTGGCTTATGCCAACATGTCGCCGGTGGTGTCGCAATCGGTGAACCTGAAATTCTTCTGTGGCACCGAACATACCTCAATGTCGGCCAAGGTCTTCGACAGCCTTGGTGGCGAGTTGCAGGATGCAGTCATGGAGTCGTCCTACTTCACGCAGGCCCTGATTCAGGGTGCCAACGAAGCGGCGCTGCTGAACACGGTCGGTTTCTCGAATCCGCAACTGCCGGGCACGATCTTTGCCGAAAACGGTGTGCGACCGGCCTTCCTGGCGGACGATCAGATCAAGCTGGCCGAAGAGATGTGCGCCCCGAACTTCAACCCCGAGCCCTGGGCACAGTGGCGCGAGCGGCTTAACAAATGGGCTGGCGGCATCGACACGTATCAGGAAATCTATGATATTGCGCGGGAAATTCCGGCAGATACCCTGCCGGAAAACGTCGAGCCGCGCCGCTGGTGGATGGGTCAGGCCTGATAAACAAAACGAACCGGCCCCGCGTGGGCCGGTTCACCAAGAACACCGACTGGGAGGACGGGATTCATGTCATTTTGGGCCGATATCGGCGCGATCTTCAGCGCGTTGCTCAGCCAGGATTTATTTGAAATTCAACTGGCATTGGAGTCCGACGCCGCATGGGTTGTTGGCACTGTTGTCGCCGCGCTTGGCGGTCTTCTGGTCATGCTGATCTATCGCAAGGTGCCTTTGATCGAGCGGCATCTGGAACGCTCGGTCATGGTGTATTCGTATCTGGCGATTGCTCTGATCATCTTCTGGGGCGTGATCGACCGTTTTGTCTTCAATGATCAGGAACCCTGGTCCACTACCATTCCTCCGCTTCTGTTCATGGTGATGGCCTGGTTTGGCGCCTCATATAACGTTCGCCTTCGCACCCATCTGAGTTTCAGCGAATTCCGCACTTCGATGCCGCGTGGCGGGCAGTTGGCCTGCCTGATCCTGGATGCAGTGCTGTGGTTCATCTTTGCTGTCATTGTCATCGTTACGACAACGCGGCTGGTGGCCCTGTCGGCATCGAACTTTCAGATCGTGCTGGGGACCGACAATATCATGCAGTGGTGGTTCCTGCTGGCGGCGCCGCTGTCCTTCTTTCTGATGGTCGGGCGCGTGTTTCAGAATCTGGCAGACGACCTGCACAACTGGAAAACCGGAGAGCCGCTGATCCAGCAGGCCGTGATAGGGGCAGACTGATGGCAGACGGAACGCTGGTTACATTGATTTCGCTGGGCGTCACGTTCCTGTTCATGCTGGGCGTACCTGTGCTGCTGGTCATCGGCTATTGGGTCATCGGCTGCTCGTTCGTTCTGGGCCTGACGCTGGACAACATGGGCGCTGAACTGCTGAACGTTTTCAACAAGGGTTTCGCGCTGCTGGCGATGCCGCTGTTCATTCTGACCGGGGACCTGATCAACAAGTCGGGCATAGCGCGCCGCCTGAGCGACTTTGCCTATGCCTGTCTGGGCTGGATTCGCGGCGGGCTGGCGATGGCCTCGCTGGGGGCCTGTGGCCTGTTTGCGGCGATCTCGGGGTCGAACTCTGCCACCACGGCCACTATCGGGTCGATGCTGCACCCCGAAATGGTCAAGGGCGGCTATGACGAACGGTTCAGCGCGGCGACCGCCGCTGCCGGCGGTACCGTCGGGATCATCATCCCGCCTTCGATCATATTCATCGTTTACGGCTTCCTGATGAACCTGCCTATTTCCGAACTGTTCGTCGCGGGCATTCTGCCCGGTGCGCTGATGGTTTTCGGCATGCAGTTTGCCTGCTGGGTCATTTGCCGCATGAATGGTTGGGGTCACCTGATCCCGTTGCAGTTGAACCGCATCCTAAAAACCGCTTTTGGAGCGTGGCTTGGCTTTTTCGCCATCGGGCTGGTGCTCTGGGGTATCTATACGGGCAAATTCTCTCCGACCGAAGCCGCAGGCGTCACTGTCGGGTTCTGTGTCATCGCAGGGCTTGTCAGCTATCCCATCAACCGGATCATGGGCGCACGCGATGACATTTCGCCTACGGACAAGAGCTATGCTGAAATGCTGGTTGTCGAAGGATTCACGATCCCGGAGATACCGTCGATTGTCATCCGCTCGGCCCAAATCACCGGTATTCTTGCGCCTCTGATCGCAATATCCGTTGTGATGCAGCAGATCCTGTCGCTGCTGGGCGCCCAGCAGACAATCGGCGATTTCGTGACGTCGATGGGCGGGTATTATGCGGTGCTGTTTACATCAATGGTGATCGTCTTTTTCTCGGGCATGGTGTTAGAGAGCTTACCGGTGACAATCATCCTTGCGCCGATCCTTGCGCCGATTGCGGCCTCGGTCGGGGTTGATCCGATCCATTTCTCGGTGATCTTCCTTGTTGGCGCTTCGATCGGGTTCATCACGCCACCTTACGGCCTGAATCTGTATGTGGCTTCGGGTGTGACCGGCGTGCCGTATTTCCGCCTTCTGCGCTATACCGTGCCGTATCTGGCTGCGCTGCTGTCGGTCTGGATTTTGGTGTCACTGGTTCCTGATCTGGCCTTGATCCTGCTGCCAAACAGCTAGAATGTAGCGGGATGGCCCATACGGACGCATCAGTCAAAGAAACTCAGATACCGACAAACCTGCGCCTGTTGCTGATCCTGGAAGAGGTCGCCCAGCGCGGGGTCGCCGTAAAACCGTCAGACCTGATTGATGCGTTGGGTCTGGCAAAGCCCACGGTCCATCGTCTGCTGCAAACCGCTGAGGCCGAAGGGTTCCTGCAACGCGATCTGGACGGGCGGTCCTATGGTCCCGGCCCGCGCCTGCGCAAGCTGTCCGTTGATACCGTGTCTTCGGAACATCTGCGCACTGCGCGCCTTGCGATCCTGCGTGGCGTCGCGGATGAAATCGGAGAGACGTGCAACCTGGCCATTCCGGACCGCGAAGGCATGATCTATCTCGACCGCGTGGAAACCAAGTGGCCGCTGCGGATTCAGTTGCCCATAGGCACGCAGGTCCCCTTTCACTGTACGGCAAGCGGTAAGATGTATCTGTCGACGCTGCGCCCGCAAACGCTGAGCGGGTATCTGTCGGCGCGCAGGCTGCACGCCCATACCGAGCGGACCCTGACCGATCCATCAGGGCTACGCGACGAAATCGGGCGCATTGCACAAGTTGGCCATTCGACAGATGACGAGGAATTCATGCCCGGGATGACGGCGATCGCGGTTCCGGTCGTCGACGGGCAAGACAGGCTGGTCGCCACGCTATCCGTGCATGCGCCGACCCAGCGCCACGATTTACGCAGTCTGATGCAGTTTCTGAGTGTTTTGCAGGATGGGGCAAAAAAACTTTCGAGCCTGCTTGCCTCCTGAACCCGGTTGATCTTCTGCTTCCGGCAAAAGGCGCATGGCCCGTCGTGTGGGGTCAGTGCCCGGCATAGGCGGAATACATGCCGAATCCTCCGACGATGATCAGGCTGAGCGCCCAGACTACATCCAGATTGAACCAGCTTTTCGAGATGAACTTCAGCCCCAGCCAGTGGTAGACGATCACCGCGATGGCGGCACCGGCGACTGTCATGGCCAGCGTGTGAACGGCAGCGACGCGGAACGCGGTCATGACATCGCTGTTCATCAGGGTCTGCGCCGCGGCGTGTCCCGTGGCGGCGACACCGTCCAGCGTCAGCACGCCGCAAATTCCAAGATAGATCGGCACCAGCATCAGCCCGGCCCCATGGGCCATGGCCGCAAGAAACGACCACAGGACCAGCCGCGCCGGGTGGATGCGGGCCAGTATTCTAGGATGTTTGCGGTTGATCAGCAGATAGACGCCCATGGCGACAACTATGAAACCTGCCCCCAGCCGGATTTCTGCCTCGCGCTCGACCAGTAGGATCATCATCGAGAACGGCAACAGGATGCCGATCATCGCCAGAAAATGCCCCAGCGCCAGCATTGCCAGCGCCCTGACCATGGCCGCCGGCCTGCGTTCCATCAGAGCGGCGGATACGGCCAGTGGCCATCCCATGCCGGGATTGATGCCGTGATAGAACCCAGAAAAAATGACGGCCCACCAAAGGGCCGTCAGGGACAGTCCATCCATCACGTGTCAGACCGAAGGATAGCAGAAACTGTCGGTCGAGCAGTCACCTCCCTCCAGACGGATCTGGTGGGCGCGGGTGCCTTCGGGGAAGTTGATGTAGAAATCGGGGTCCAGCGCGAAGCTGCCGTCTTCGCCGACATTGGCCATCACCATTTGCCCGCCTTCCTGATGCGGGTAGAACTGGTTGTCCCAGGTCGAGTACAGCGAGTTTGTCCAGTAGACCCGCTTGCCGTCACGGCTGATCTCGACCATTTGCGGGCCATAGACGAAATCCTCGCCGTTGGGGTGTTTGGTCTCACGCGCGATGCCTCCCAGATCAACCTTGCCATTCAGCACCGGGTTGAACGGGTCCGAGACGTCATACTGGTGCATCTCGCCCAGACCCCAGCAGGCGACGTAAAGGTATTTGTCGTCGAGGCTCAGGTCGATATCCGTCACCAGCGGCGGCACCGCGCTGAACCCCTTGAGCAACTCTGGCAGGTTTTCCGGATCTTCGGGGCGCGGGTCGATTGTGATGACCTTTTTCGACTGCCATTTGCCGTCATCGTCGCGCCACCATGTAAAGATCGCGCCCTGCAGATTGGTGGTATCGACGACGACGCCACAGAACCCGTAGGATTTGGTCGGGTCGTGCGCCGGACGGATCTCCAGCGCCATCTGGTAGTTGTCACCGAAATCTATGGTCTGGATGTTCTTGCGCGCGCGCAGGTCCCAGAAATGGATCGAGTGACCGTATTTGTTGCTGAGCAGATCCTCGGGTACAACGCCGTTTTCGAATTGTGGCGGCAGGCCCCACTCCGAACTGACCATGTAGTCCTGCGGCAGGTTCCACCAGAAATCGTAATGCTTGTCTTGTTTGCCCCGGTCCATTTCGTACTGGCCAATGATCTCGAAGCTTTCGCAATCCATGATGAAAATGCCCGGAGGGCCGTCAGTCCCGTCCGGTCCGCGCCCGCCCAGCGTGGACACATATATACCCTCGGGGCCACAGTGGATCGTGTGGGGGCGGGAATACCCGGTCTTTGCAAAGACTTCTTCGGGCTCGATGATCTTGTGGATCTTGGCCTGCAGCGGGTCCTTGACGTCAAAAATGTAGACCCGGCTCGACCGGATGCCCGGCACGATCAGATAGCGGCGTTCCAGAAACGCGTGGCCTGACAACGGGGACAGGGATGACGAACATGCATTCCAGCCGAAATGGTGAAACTCGTCGCCGGTTGTGGGGGTCATGACCGTGTGCACGATCTGGCCCCTGGTATCGGAATCAGGGCGCAGGTCGATAACGGCCAGCCCGTCGTGGTGGCTGGCGTCCTTGCCCAGCATCACGGTGAAGGCAAAGTTCTCGACCGGCGCTTCCATTGCCAGTTTGGGCGACGCGTGAAACGTCGGATCTGGTCGTAAATTCATTGCATTCCTCCCTAAGGTGATTTTGCCCCACCTCCCTGGGGCGCGCCTGCAAGCGTCGCAAAGATGTCTCTGCTACACGTTCCCGACGTTGCAAAGTTGTATAGCCCCGCTGACCTTGGTCGCCAGTTCCTTCAGCTGGGTGCCGATTTCCTTTCTGTATTCGGTTCCAAAACGCCGCACCGGGCCGACGGCTCCGACGCTGAATGTCACTCCGATCCTGCCAACTGCGACAGGCGCGGCAACGCTTGAGATGCCGATGTCGATCTCCTGATCGCAATCGGCATATCCCTGGGCCTGTATCCGGCTGAACTCGGCCTCCAGCTCCTCACGCGTGGTTTTCGTGTGCTCCGTAAACGCCCTGAGCGTACCGTTCAAAATCGTATCCCGGAACCCGGGTTCGGCAAAGGCGGCAATCGCCTTTGAGCAGGAGCAGGCGTGCATCGGGCGTTCGCCGATGCCGGGATGGATGAATGCGCGACCCGGATCCTCGGGTGTTTCGACATGGATGATCTCGATCCTGCTTTCCCGGAAGCGGGCCAGAAACACAGTCTCGTTGAACGTGGTGGCCGCGGCCTTCAGCAAGGGCGCCGAGACTCGTCTGACATCAACATCGGACTTTCCCAGCAGCGCTATGCGGATCAACCGGTCGCCGATCACATATCGCCCATCGCCATTCGGGTCTTCGACCAGCCCCTGATCCAGCAATGTCTGCACCAGCCGGTAGCAGGTAGGTTTTGGAAGGCCGCTGGCCGCCTGAACCTCGCCCGCAGTTACCGGCCGCCCGACGACGGCGATGACTTCGAGAATGGTTATCAGGCGCTCAAGGTGCATCGTGACGAGAATCCGTCATATTCATGAGACGATATCTCATAGGATGAGAATGTATGAGCAAAGATCAAGTGTTATTCTTCGCATGGGCGACAAAGCGCGTGCTCTGGAGATTTGTTGGTGGGTTGGCCGCGAACCGGTCAAGTCGCGGAACCGCGCGCGAAAAAGGTTGTCAAAACAGGGGCGTGCCGGAAATCTCGCGTTCCAGCTTGAGCCGAATGGCCCAGGCGAAGTCTGCGTAAGAATTGACGACCAGCACGAAGTTACCCGGTCCACCGATCACGGACTCTCGAAAATAGGTTTCCAGGTCCTGAGCGTCATCGAGTATAGCCAGCCCGTTGATCGTCACACCAGCGGCTACAAGATCCCTGCGGACAGAGCGGGGATGCGGGCCGGAATTTGAACGCTCATCCGAGGTGATGTCGATCACCCGGCGTTTTCCGGAAAAGCCATTAGCGCCCATGCTTTGAAACCCGTAGATAAGGGCGCTGCCGGTTGCTGTCCCAAAGCTGAAGACCTGCCGGGCCTGCGATTCTATTGCCGACGCGAATTCCTGTGCGCTGGACGTGTCGTAAACGCGGCGCCATGGAACGATGTCAAATTGCTGAAACAGTGCGCTCCACTGAATGAAAGTGACCGCGATGCCGTTTCCGCCAAGGTTCCGGACGGCCTCAATGACTTCGGGGTCCCGGAACGCGCTTGAATACCCGTTGATCTGCAATTCGAACTCATCGCCCTTGATGCTGGAGGAGGCGTCCGCCAGCAGAACAAGCTCCAGTTCAACCTCGGTTTGTGCCGCTGCGGCGAACGCTGTCAGGCCGGATAGCAGGACCAGGGCAAGGAAGCGCATTCGAAACTCCTGCAGGCCGTGTTCAGGGTCGGGCTGGTCAACTGAGAAACTGCTCGATGACCGCGGCCTGCTGTTTTTTGCCATCAGGGTCCAGTTGGGTTTTCAACTTCGTAAAATCCTCGGCCCAATTGGACGTGCGCAGGCGAATGGGCGGGTCGGCGGCATCGACCACGCTCATGACAACGGCAGCCACCTGTTCGGCGGTCTGGTAGATATCACCTCCGCCCATCCGGCTCTGCGCGCCACCAACATATTTCTGAAGAATGGGCAGGTACTCGTCGTCCAGCATCCCACCGGTCGCTTCGACATGTTTCATGACATTGGCGGCAAAATCCGACTGAATCCCGCCCGGCTCGACAGCGGTGAAGTTGATGCCGAAATGCGGGGTCACATAACAGGCCAAAGCCTCGGTATATCCTTCGACCGCAAATTTCGCGGCGCAGTAGACCTCGTTAAACGGCTGGCCGACCAGCCCGCCAACCGATGAGATTGTTATCACATGCCCGGCGCGCGCCTGGCGCATATGAGGCATCACCGCCTTGGTGCAGCGGGCCACGCCCATGAAATTCACATCCATGACCCAGGCGATGTCCGCCTCGCTGGCCTGTTCTGTCGTGCGCACAAAACCGGCACCGGCATTGTTGATCAGCGTGTCGATGCGTCCCTCGGCCGAAATGATCCGGTCAACCGCCGCGTTCACGCTGTCACTGTTCTGAACGTCCAGCTCAAGGACGTTGAGCGTCACGTTGGCTTCGCTGGCGGCGGCGTCGAGTGCGCCGCGCTTGGACAGGTTGCGCATGGTGGCATATACGCTGTGGCCGGCCTGCGCAGCCTGCACCGCGATCTGAATGCCCAGACCCGTCGACGTGCCGGTGATCAGAATGACTTTGGACATTGGAATACCTCCATGTTGCAAGGATGCGCGTTGACCGCACGCCGGTAACGATCCGATCCCTCAGGCACCGCGTCAACAGCGGGATTTCAAAACCTCAACCGCCGCGTCGAAAACCTCGCTGTCTTCCTCGGCCCGTGCCGTCAGTTGCGCCCCCTCCAGCAAGGCCAGCGCTGCGCGGGCCTCGGACGCAGGGCGCATCACGCCTGCGATGGACTGATCTTGTTTGCCTTGCTCGAATATCGCCTCGATCTGATCAATCATCATCGCACGGAAGGCTTTGATCTTTTCGATCACCATGTCTGACAGGCTTTCACGACTGCTGATCAGTGACACGCACAGGCACAGCGTTTTGCCGTTGTTCAGCGCGTCCCGGTAGACAGCGATCAAGGCCCGCAGACGTTCAGCCCCGGTTTCAGAACTGGCCGCGATGCGGTTGCATTCGCTTTCAAGGGCTGCGTGATATCGATCCATCAACGCGGCGGACAGGTCGGCCTTGGTAGGAAAATGATAATGAATCGAGGCTTTGCGGATGCCGACTGCCTGCGCCAGATCAGCATAGCTGAACCCGTCAAACCCCTGTGCCCGCGCCGCGCGTTCGGCAACATCCAGCAGGGCGGTTTTGGTGTCGGTCGTCATCGTCGTTCAACCCTTATCATTCCGGATGAGCGACAGGGCGCGTTCTGCCGCTTCCAACGCTACCTCAATAAGGCCGCCTGAGTGTTCCGCAACTTCGGTTCCGGCAAAGATCAGGCGGTTGTCCCAAATCCGCTGCAGCGCATATACCTGATGAGCATATACCGGCTGCCGATCGCTTTCGCGTCCTGAATAGCAGATACAATTCGGTCCGACATCCGCTAGACCGCCGGCGGTTGCGCAAAAGGCAGGTGGCCCGTTTTCATCCAGACCTTGGCGCCCTCGGGTCCGGCGGTGGCGGACAGCGGTTCCCCTTCGGGCAGACGCAACCAGTCGTTTCTGGCCAGATCGTCATCCCCGGTCGTGATCGACCCGTCGATGACCAGAAGTTCGATGCCGCCCACGGCATCCGATGTGAACGCCGCGCCCGGATCGATGTGGCTGTAGCTGACGATCTCGCGCGCGTCTTTGTGCAGAGTTGTGGTCGCGACACCGTTCACCGGGTCGGCAAGTTCATCCGCCATGTTCTTGCGGAACTGGGTGCGGTCCTGCATGTCGAACTGCCATAGCTTGACGAAAATTGTGCAGCCCGGCTCTGATCCGGGGGTATGTTGGGTGGTCGGTGGATTGCGCACATAGGTGCCCGCCGGGAAATCCCCGTGCTCGTCCTGAAAAACGCCGTCCAGCACAATGAATTCCTCACCGCCTGTATGGGTGTGCGCCGAAAACTGGCTGCCGGGCGCATAGCGCACAATGGTGGTGGCGCGCGCCACCTCGCCGCCAATTCGGTCCAGCATGCGCCGGTCCACGCCCTTCATGGGCGAGGCCTGCCATTCCAACTGGTCCGAGTGGACGACGACGCGGGCGGAAAAGTCCGAGTTGAGTTCCATGGGTTCATTTCCTTTTCGGCTGTGGCGGCGCGGACTTGGTCAGGCGGCAATCGATGGGCGGGCGGACATTCTTTCCCGCCATGCAAGAAGGTTCGTCAGGTTAGGCGGAATTTCAACCTTTGCGAAATCGGCGAAAATCAGCCCGGCAAACGCTGTGATGTCCGCCATCGAGAAATCGTTACCCGCCAGATATTCGTTTTCTGCCAGCACCGAGTCCAGATAGACCATTGTCTCGCCGGCGACCTCTTTCTGTTTTTGGCCCCATTCTGCACATTGAAAGGTTTCCAGATCCGGACCCAGACCAGGGGTGGCATGGTGGAAATAGGCCCCGACCGCATTCAGCAGACCGTTTTCGGCGCGCAGGTTCATCATCGAAATTTCCGCGCGCGCTCTGGCTGTTTCACCGGTCAGCGACGGGCCGTCGAACACTGCGTCGATATATTCGGTTATCGCGTTGCATTGGGAAATGTGCGAGCCATCGGCCAGTTCGAGACATGGCACAACTGCGTCGGGGTTTTTGGCTTTGAACTCGGGGCTACGATGTTCGCCGCCCATCACGTCCACGGGGACGAATTCAACCTGATCCGACGCGCCTTTTTCGGCCAGCGCAATGCGAATGCGAGCAGGATTCGGGAACCCTTCGACATCATAGATTTTCATTGAGGAACCTCCGTTAAGAATCATGTGTCAGGAAGCAACCTACTAGTAGGTAGATAAAATTGCAACCGGCAATCCCGATCTGGTTTCCAACGTTGCGGAAACGTGAAAGGCGCAGGGTTTCCAGGATTGATCCAGGCTAACCATTCAAAGGCGGTTTCGGCACAGATGCCAGCGGTAAAGGCGATCACGACTTTAGCGTGGGCGCGTGTTAAAGATGGCGGGTGAGACCTCGTATGGCTGGCGCGTCGCCGGGCATGTGACCGTTGCGATTATTCGACAAGGTAAGGAAATCCAATGACCGACCAGAAGCTCAGAACCACATCGGGAAATGGCCGCGTATTTGACAGTGTTCTCGACACAATCGGAAACACACCTGCGATCCGCGTCAATAATCTGGGTCCGAAGGATGTCGATCTCTTCGTGAAATTTGAGGCGTTCAATCCGGCCGGTTCGGTCAAGGATCGTCTGGCAGTCAATATCATCGAAGCGGCCGAGCGCAGCGGTGCGCTGAAACCGGGTCAGACTGTTGTCGAGGCCACAAGCGGCAACACCGGGATCGGGCTGGCAATGGTCTGCGCGCAGAAGGGGTATCCGCTGGTGGTGACCATGGCCGAAAGCTTTTCCACAGAACGTCGTCAGCTGATGCGGATGATGGGGGCCAAGGTTGTCCTGACCCCCAAGGCTGAAAAGGGTTTTGGGATGTATCGCAAGGCCGTTGAACTGGCCGAACAACATGGGTGGTTCCTGGCGCGTCAGTTTGAAACGCCGGCCAATGCGGAAATCCACGCCTCGACGACGGCGCAGGAAATCCTGAGTGACTTCGACGGTCGGCGGCTGGACTACTTTGTTACCGGGTATGGAACGGGCGGAACAGTGACCGGCGTCACCCGCGTTCTGCGAAACAAGCGTCCGGATACTCGCATTATCCTGTCCGAACCCGCCAACGCACAGCTCGTCGGGAGCGGTGTTGCCACCGACCGGGGCGCGGATAACGATCCGCTGTCCAGCCACCCGGCGTTCGAGCCGCATGTGATTCAGGGTTGGACGCCGGACTTTATCCCCGCGGTTTTGCAGGAGGCGATTGACGAGGATTATTTCGATGAACTGATCCCCGTGTCAGGCCCGACCGGGATTGAATGGGCCCGGAAACTGGCAAGTCAGGAGGGGATTTTGACGGGTGTTTCCGGTGGTGCCACCTTCGCGATTGCGATTGGCGTCGCCGAACAGGCCGAGGCGGGCTCTGCCGTGTTGTGCATGCTGCCTGACACCGGCGAACGATACCTCAGCACGCCGCTGTTCGACGGTATCGCCGTCGAGATGACGGACGAAGAGAACAACATCTCGCAATCGACGCCGGGCTACCACATCACCTGACTGGTGAGCTGACTTTACCTGATCTGCCTTGATCCGGACCCTGGGTTTGGGCTCGCCACCTCAGGGTCGGGGCAGGGCAGCCTGCGCCTTTAGCGGTTGCCGAACCAGATTTGAGAGTCGCCTGCCGCCCAGCGTGCGTATTTGCCCATGACCCGCCCGAATGCGTCGCTGTCCAGAAACCGATCCAGCCAGGCTATCAGGTTTGGCCAGTCCTGCGCGTCGAACCACGCCCTGTCGATATGGGCAAACTGACGCACAAACGGCAATAATGCGAGGTCAGCCAGCGTCGGGCGCTCTCCGAACAGCCAAGTCTGGCCGCGCAGGTGCTTGTCCAGCCGGGACAAATGCTCGGCGGCCTTTGCGCGCTCGGATTCGGTGTCCAGATCCGGGTAACGCGTGGCATATTTTGTATGATCCAGCGCCTCCTTGAAGGGCCCGTCATTGGTTGCAATCAGGTCCCAGCCTTCGTCCGGCATGTTCAAAAGCTGTTGCGGGTCGTTCAGTTCCAGCGCCCAGATCATGATGTCCAGGCTTTCGTCCAAAACTTGATCCGGCAGGCGCAGCGCGGGTACTGTGCCGGTCTGAGAGGTTTGCAGAAATGCGTGCGGTTTGTCTCGGAGCACAACTTCCCGCAATTCCACCCTGACCCCGGCGCTGAGGATGGCCAGGCGCGCCCGCATCGCATAGGGGCAGCGGCGAAAACTCCAGAGGATCGGGTGATGGCTCATGTCCGGATCAATCCTGTTTTTGGACAGTGAACGAAATTGGCTGTGGTATGGCCGTTGTCGCGGACAACAAAGCATATCCGCAACGCAATATCCAAGGCCCTCATGGCACCTGCTCAGGTCATGAACGCCGGATCCTGGCTGAGCGACAGCAGGTCCCGGACCAAAGGGTTGGGAAAGCGCCGCCGCAAGGTTACAGCGTAAAAGGTTTCCTTGATCTTGGGATGTTCCTTCGCCTCGACCAGCCGGCCGGAGGTCAGTTCGTCAGTCACCACAATCGGCGCAACCAGCGCCAGCCCGATATCTTCCCGCGCCATAAGCCGCATCATCGCCATGTCGTCTACTTCGGCCGCAATCTGCGGCCGTTCGGAAAGCCGGCTCGCCATCGCGTCAAAAGCCGTGCGCACGCTGCTGTCGGTTGTGGGCAGCACGAAGGGTTGCGTGCTTAGAAGTTCCTTGACCGAAAGGTCGGGGTCGAGGCGCTGTGGTGTTCCGACAATGCTGACGGCCTGCTCGGCGATCTGATGCGTCTCATATGGCGTCAGGCTGTCATCCGGTGGCAGGCGGTTCATCAGAGCGAGGTCGAGGTTCAGCGTCTCCAGACCCTCCAGCAGTTCGGTGGGACTGCCGGAACGCAGGATCACCTCGACATCCAGACGTGACAGAATTGGGCGCAGGAAACCGATCTGAAAGTTGCGCGACAGGGTGGCAAGAGCCCCCACGCGCAGCGCCTTTCGGTTCCGCACCGATTCATTCAATGTGGCGACAAGCTCCTGACCGGTGGAAAATATCGCATCCGCGTGGTCAAGGGTGATGCGCCCCGCCTCGGTCAGATACAACTGTCGGCCGCGGCGTTCGAACAGCGCGTGACCCAGCCGTTCTTCCAGTTGCTTGATCTGCACCGACAATGCCGATTGTGACAGGTTCAGACGCTGCGCCGTACGCGTCAGGTTTCCGTCATGCGCGACAGCCCAGAAATAGCGCAGGTGGTGATAGTTGAGCGGCATATCGTTTCACTTAGTAGAACGATTACTGAATAACAATGAATTTTTAATGGCATTGGTTCTGTCCTAACTGACGGTCCAGCGGCGTTTGCCCATATGACCAAGGAAACACTATCATGTACTACCTCTATCTGCCATTTCTCAGCCCACTGTTCCTGATCACGGCCGCTCTGCTTGCGGCGCGTTACCCGGGTAAGCGACCGGGCCTGGTTCCGAGGCTGACGGAAGCGGCTGCTTTTGCAGCCTTTTTGGTCGCGGCAATTTCGGGCGTCCTGATGGTTCTTCATGGTCCGGGCACATCGGGTCTGATCGGGTTCTCGGGGGTTGGGCTTTCCGTCAGGCTGGACGCAGTCAGTGCCGTCATGCTGGTTCTGGTCAGCTTCATTGGCTGGATCGTGTTGCGTTACGCGGCGACCTATATGGATGGTGAGGACAAGCAGGGGATGTTCACCGGCTGGATGGCGGCGGCGCTGGCATCGGTTCTGCTTTTGGTGATGTCCGGCAATCTGATCCAGCTGCTGGCAGCCTGGATCGCGACCAGCCTGGCTCTGCACCGGTTGCTGCTGTTCTATCCCGACCGCGCGACGGCGAGGCGGGCAGCGCGCAAAAAGGCCGTCGTGGCACGCCTGAGCGAAGTAGCGCTGGCCGGAGCGGGCCTGCTGCTGATCGCGGCCACCGGCACCACCGACATCCACACCATCCTTGCCGCCGCCGAACCCGATTGGCAATGGATGGGGGCCGCCGGGTGCCTCGCCCTTGCGGCGGTCCTGGCCTCGGCGCAGTTTCCGGTACATGGCTGGCTGACCGAAGTGATGGAGGCACCAACGCCGGTATCCGCGCTGCTGCATGCCGGTGTCATCAATGCCGGGGGATTTCTTCTGATCCGGTTTGCCGATGTGATGCTGGCGGCACCGGGCGTCATGGCCATTCTGGTCATGCTGGGCGGGTTCACGGCACTGTTCGGGGGGCTGGTCATGCTGACGCAGCCCGCGATCAAGACCTCGCTGGCATGGTCCACCATCGCGCAGATGGCGTTCATGGTGATGCAATGCGGTCTGGCCCTGTTCCCGCTGGCACTGCTGCACATCGTTGCGCATTCGCTCTACAAGGCGCATGCCTTCCTCAGTTCCGGCGAGGCGGTCAGACAGGTCGCGGCCATCCGAAGGCCCGGACCGATTGCCGTCCCCAGTGCGGGCAATGTTCTGAAGGCCTTTGCCACGGCCATCGTGATCTATGCGCTGGTTGGTCTTGTGCTGGGTTTTGACGGAAAGTCGGTACAGGCCATCGCGCTTGGGGTGATTCTGATCTTTGGCGTCGCATACCTGCTGGCGCAGGGCTTTGCCGATGCCGCGCCGCGCAGGTTGACGCAACGCACCGTGCTCTACGCGTTGGTGACCTCGGTCAGCTATTTCGCCCTGCAGATCATTGCGCAACAGATCACTGCGGGAACGCTGCCGGCGACCCCGGCCCCCGGGGCGCTGGAATGGGCGCTGATCCTCCTTGCCTTGCTCAGCTTTGGTATCGTTGCCGTGGCGCAGGCGACCTTCCCGCTTTGGGCGCAGCATCCGGCGGCGGCGGGTTTGCGGGTACACCTGTCCAACGGTCTTTATACCAATGCAGTTTTCGACAGGCTTCTGGACGGTTGGTCCAGGCGGTCTGCTACCTGAAAGGAGTGATCTGATGTTTGCGAAACTCGAATCCTATCCCGCGCCTCTTCTGGAACTGGTGACCGAAACCAGAGAAGCGGCCCTTGCCATCCCGCCGCTGTTTCCGCTGGCGTCAAGTGTTGCCGTCAACCCCTTCCTCGGTCAGACTGCCGAGCCGTTACCGGTTGCGGCCGCACGCCTTGCAAGGGTCGCGGGCGCGCGGATCATGCCGGCGCGGGCCGACTGGGCGCAACAGCTGGACGCCGGTGAAATCACCGACGCCGACATTCTGGGTGCGCTGTCATCGCTGAAGGGACAGTTCAACATTCCGGACCTTGCCGCGATCCAAGCTGCGGTGCGTGCCGAAGCGGATCAGCCCCGCGCCTTGCCTACGGTGGCTGAACTGGCGGCCGAGGTTTCGGGTGTCGACTGGCCGGGGCTGATCGAAGACCGGATCGGGCAATGGGCCGCCAGCCATTTCGATCAGGGTCAGGCCCTGTGGCAACCGGCGCGCGCTGGCGGCGCGTTTGCGTCCTGGCGCGAGTTCGCATCGCGCGATCTGACCCCGGAAATCCACGGGCTGGCCGGCTTTGGCGCGTTTGTCGCCGCCACCAGCCGGTCGCATTGGCGGGCACTGGGACGCGCGTCAGAGGCGTTGGGGCTGACCACCAGGGGCGCGACAACCGCATTCCATCGCTGGCTGATCACGATGAGAGGATGGGCGCAATACGCACGCTACCTGCAATGGCAGGCCGAGCTGGGTGGTGAACAGGACAATACGGTGACCGAACTTTTGGCCATTCGCATGGTGTTCGACGAGGCGCTTTTCCACCTGTATCGCGATCAGATCGCGGCGCGCTGGGCCGATGTGGTCGCGGCCCACGAAGCGCCCCTTGCACCATCACCTGATCTGGTGATTGATGCTGTGCTGCAAGAGGCCGCCGAACGCGCGCAACAGCGCCGATTGTCTCAGAAGTTGGCGCAGGTCGCACCGCGAGGGGCCAATGGGCGCCCGGCCCTGCAAGCCGCCTTTTGCATCGATGTACGGTCCGAGATTTTCCGCCGCGCGCTTGAGGCGCAGGACAGCGCCATTGAAACCATCGGTTTCGCCGGGTTCTTTGGCCTTGCCAGCGCGCATCGGACCGCAGGCTCGGACATGGTGGAACTGCGCGGTCCGGTGCTGTTGCAGCCGGGGGTGACCTCGCAGGCGGCTGAACCGGTAAAAGCCGATCTTGACCGTCGATACGCGGCCCGCGCCGGTCGCGCATGGGGACGGTTCAAGCAGGCGGCCGTCTCGTCCTTTGCCTTTGTCGAAGCGACGGGACCGGTCTATGCTGGCAAACTTGTCCGGGACGCGATGGGATTGGGTGGAACGGCCGGAACCGATCCTAAGCCGCGACTGGATATGGATGTCGATCTTGAGACTCGCGTTGGATTGGCCCGGTCCGTTTTGACGGCGATGTCCCTCACCAACAATTTTGCTCCTGTCGTACTGCTCGCCGGGCATGGTGCGGATGTGACAAACAACCCGCATGAGAGTGCATTGCAATGCGGGGCCTGTGGCGGCCATGCAGGCGACGTGAACGCGCGTTTACTGGCCGGTTTGCTGAATGACGGCGAGGTGCGGAAAGGGTTGCGGCAAAACGGGATCACGATCCCGGAAGACACGGTTATTCTGCCAGCGATGCACCACACGACAACCGACCGGATCACCCTTTACGATCAGGACCTGCCGAAATATCGGCCCACGCCGGATCTTGCCCGTCTGAAGTCCTGGCTGGATGCCGCGGGGAGGTTGGCGCGCGCTGAACGTGCGGAGCGCCTGCCGCGCGCCGATGCCGCATCTGACATCGCCCGGCGCGCGCGGAACTGGGCCGAAACCCGCCCGGAATGGGGTCTTGCCGGGTGCCGGGCTTTCGTGGCAGCCCCTCGCCATCGGACGCAGGGGGCCTACCTGTCCGGTCAGGCGTTCCTGCACGACTATGATTGGCATTGCGATGAAGACTTTGGCGTTCTCGAACTGATAATGACGGCTCCGGTGGTCGTCGCCAGCTGGATCAGCCTGCAATATTACGGATCGACCGTGGCTCCGGACCTTTGGGGCGGGGGCAACAAGTTGCTGCACAATGTCGTCGGAGGCATCGGCGTGCTGGAAGGCAACAACGGAGCCCCGCGCCCCGGTCTGCCATGGCAATCCGTTCATGACGGTGACGGGTTTCAGCACGACCCGCTGCGCCTGTCGGTCATTATCGAAGCGCCACATCAGGCAATGTCCGACATCCTGAAACGCCACCCCTCCGTGCGCGCGTTGTTTGACAACAATTGGTTGCATCTGATTGCAATGGATGGCGACGGCAGGCTGTCCTGGCGCTATCGGGGCAACCTCACATGGGAAAGGATGGTTGCAGAAACCTGCGAAACCGGTGCAATCGCGGCTGAATAAAGGGGGCGCGTGGCGCATTCTGTCGCCGCAAGGGAAGGGCGCGGGTCCGCCGCTCCCTTTCCTTACCATCATGCAATCAGGGTCAAAACCGGTAAGTCGCCCGTAACGCAACAGAGTCGGCGGTTACGTCATTATCGGATGAGTTGTAGGAGTCCCGCAGGTATTCCAGCCCCAGCAGTATCCTGTCCGTTGCGCGGAAGGTGGCACCGATACCTGCGGAATACCCGCCCTCATCTATCGAGCCACCGTCAATTCTTGCGTAACCGATCACCCCGTAGAGGTAGGTTCTGCCGATCACGTGGCCGCCTTTGAATTTCAGGCGGACGGTGTCCACCTTCTCGGTTTCGTTATAGGCGACAAGCTCGGCACCCGCGTCATAAGTCAGTTCGCCACCAAACACGTAACCATTGAAGTCGTGAAGATATCCCACGTGAAGGCCCAGCGACGCGTTTCCGTTGTCGTCATCGCGTTGAGAGACATCTATGGACGACAGCTGCATCCCTGCGTTGAACCCTGTCCAGCTTTCATCTGCAAGGGCCAGAGAGGGCACCATCGCAGCCAGCATGATCATCGTGATCGTTTTCATTGTTTTCATTCGCTTTCTTGTTTGTGGACAAAGGGGGTCCGTTCGCTGGCCGTACGTGACGTGCCAGCGGTAGTGATCAGGGGTCGAGGGTGTCAGTGGGCTGGCCGTGGTCCCGTTGCGGGCCGCCAACTTCACGGGATTCCGATCAGAGGATGGGCTTCGGTTTGCTGGTCATCTGAAGCAGGTTTCCCGCCTGATCATATCTGGCGGTAACCAGCACCCTTCGCGCATGTGCCATTTCCGCCGGGCCACCAACAACTTCCCACAGCCCGAAGGTAAACAGATCAAGCGTTCCGTGACCCGCAGCGCGTGCCAGGCTTGGTTTCGTCCTGGGTTCGACCTCATAGACCGCCACCCAATCTCCGTTGGCTTGTTGCTGCAGCTTTTCGGGTGAACCCAGGCTGCGTTCGACGTTCAGACGGGTGGTCTCTTGCCCCACAACGTTCAGGTCTGGCCCGTTGCTGCCGGTCGCGGCCATGTTGGCGGCGCATCCGCTCAGCGCGGCACCACAGGCAAGTGCCGCGACCATCCTGCGTAAATGCCGGAAACAGGTCCGGACCGGTTGGTCCGCGCGATGGTGCAAAGGGTTGATTTCGGCGGCTTCGACATAGGCCGCCACCGTTGGTATTCTGTTCCGTTTCATGGGTTTTCCACAAATTTTGAGAGTTGTGTTTTGGTCAATGGGGCATGGAGTGAGAATGGCAGTCAGACACGCCGCTGCACCTTTACCGAGGTCACCGCATGCGAAACTCCGACCTGTTTCAGCGACCCTGCGCGCATAAGCTGCAGCAGGTCCCACAGTCCGTTCAGCCGAGACATGCGCCGCAGTTGCGACGGCGAAACGGGTCCAAAAGCAAGCGCATACATGGCATTCCATCCTGTTTGGTGGACACAACCCGACCGGGTCCGTAAAGCATGGAGCCTACGGTTTCGGGCTGCGTCAGCGCGTCGTATTAATCGGGTCGGCAGGGGAATTGCGTTGCCCTGCC
Organism: Ruegeria sp. ABV4_181; assembly: GCF_056158465.1. Taxonomy (NCBI): domain Bacteria; kingdom Pseudomonadati; phylum Pseudomonadota; class Alphaproteobacteria; order Rhodobacterales; family Roseobacteraceae; genus Ruegeria; species Ruegeria sp. ABV4_181. Next base: position 132,710 of record NZ_JBSWTI010000006.1, on the reverse strand, counting down.
CGGTGAGTCGGAGTATAAACCGACCGTGGGTCTGTATTTACAGACTGTCGGTCGGTTTTCAAGAGGAAAGTGGATGAAAACTACGAAGCGCAAGAACATGCAACCCGAAGAACGGCGCGCCCAGTTGCTTGGTTGCGCGCAAATGCTGTTCTTTTCCAAAGGCTTCGAGGATACAACCATTCAGGATGTGCTTGACCTGGCCAGCGTGTCGAAAGGCGGGTTCTACCATCACTTCAAATCCAAGGACGAGTTGCTGTTCGGTGTTTTGGATGGAATGGCCGAAGCTGTCTTGTCGCAGATGACGGTTGTCGCCGCTGATGAGACGTCCTCGGCACTGGATCTGCTTTTCAACTTTATACACCTGCGGGCGAACTACCTGCGCGAACATGATTACCCGGGTCAGGTCGAGTTTTTCCGGGTCATGAATCAGGACAAGAACCTGGTCCTGATGGAACAGTTCAAGCGCCGGGTCAGGGCGGGCGCGACGCCCGTGCTGACCAAAATAGTGCAGAAGGGCTGTGATGACGGGACGTTTACCGTCGCCGATATCGATACCGCCGTTGAACTGATCCTGTTTCTGAGCACCTTCCTGGATCTTGCGCTGATCCGGGCGATTGACGCACGGGGCACCGATGCGGCGGATCATGCCGCAAAAAAACTGCAGGCCGCAATCGACATGCAGTTCCTAACCCTCGACCGTATTCTGGGCTTGCCCGATGGCACGACAAATTTCGGATGGCCCGAAGCGGTAGAGGTCACGATGGCGACGGAACCTCCTGCTTCTCCGCCGGAAGGTTAGGCGGCAACCGGCCAGAGCCGAAACTCTGGCCGGGCTTTATTTTCCCGTATTTGGTCGACGCCAGTACGGCTGGACCGAGGGAATTAGTACCTCCACCATAGTTCGCGATCTTCTGGGGCCGGCGCGATCAGGCCGACGTCACGGTGCAGGTGGTCGGGCAGGTTGGCGGTGATCTTGGGGTCTCTCGCCGTTCGGCCCGATGCCGGCCACAGCCTTACCCGACCAAAGTTGAAGGTGCCAAATGCAAGGATCAGGCGCGGTGCGCGAATGGTTTCACGAAGCATGATTCAATCCTTTTCTGTCAGGCGCAGTTGGACACTCCTCGGGGTGGTGTTCGTAGAGAGGCTGATGCGCAAAAGATGGGCGGTTCACGGCAGGAGAACACAGTCAAACCCGGTCGGCCGCAGCAAATCCGCCGATAACAGACCGGAAGTCGGTAATTAGAGACCGCTGGTCGGTTTGTAAAGAGGGATGCGGTGAATTTGTCGGGAAAAGAAACAAAGGAAGGTCGACGTGGGTCGGCGGGTCCGGAAGACGGCTCGTCTATTGTACAGGCGAGTTCTTGCCCATTGCCGCGAGCGTCACTCGCCCGGACCGGGAATTTGGTAAAACTAACCAATGGGGCAGGGGTGTCCACTCCCGCCGGGCAGAAACCCATTGTTTCTCAGACGTTACACATCTCTGATTTCGCGCTATATTGACGGAAATTCGAAAGATAACGAACCAATGAAAAAGTAAATCGAGGGAGAATTACGTATGCTGAACGAATTCAAGGATTTCATCGCCAAGGGCAATGTCATGGACATGGCCGTCGGCATTATCATCGGTGCGGCCTTTACCGCCATTGTAACCTCGCTGGTCGGAGATCTGATCAACCCCATAATCGGGCTGGTTTCCGGCGGCGTGGATTTTACCAACAATTATGCGGTGCTTGCGGGTGACGTTCCCGAAGGAGCTTCATTGGAAGCAGCGCGGGAATCCGGTGCGTCCGTATTCGCCTATGGTGCCTTTATCATGGCGGTTATCAACTTTTTGATCATTGCCTGGGTGGTGTTCATGCTGGTCAAGTCCGTCAACCGCATTAAGGATGCCGCCATGAAGAAGGAAGAAGAGGCGCCCGAGGAACCCAAAGGTCCCGGCACCGAAGAGCTTCTTGCAGAAATTCGGGACCTGCTGAAGTCACAGGCCTAATTCCGGCCCCTACGTTTTCTCTGGCAGTTTACCGCCATCCGGCCCGGGTGCGTGAATTGCATCGACAATCTGCAATTGTTTTCAAATTGGGGCGGCATCCGTGTTTTGTGATGTCGCCCCAAACGCAGTTTTAGTCACACCGACAATTGAAAGGATCGCATGACTTTGCCATGACCGCCGGCCATCAGGCCGGCAATTGCACCGTTGCGAACCTCCAGTTCCACCTGAATCAAACTGGGCGAGGGGGGGTCCATGAACACGCCCTGTTCTATCAGAAATTCACTTTGCCGGCGGTGGCCCAGGTCATGCAGCACACAGGCCAACGGTCCCGCGGCCATTCCTGTCGCGGCCTCTTCCTGAATCGCGTATCGGGGGGCAAACATGCGCGTGGTGGCATCGCGCCCGTCGGTGCATTGGGCCGTTGTGAATACATAGTATCCGATCAGGTCCAGACGATCGCTGATTTCTGTGATCCGCTCGAAGTCGGGATTGATCGAAGCCAGGATTTCCCTGTCGGCCACTCCGATCACGACAAAACTGTTGCCGGTATTGACCAGCACCGGCGGCAGGTCAGGGTCCAGGTCATCCGTGGACAAACCAAGTGATCCCAACACGTCCTGCAGCCCAACACCTTTGGCGGCCCAGTTCTCAGGCGGTTCATATTTGGGGGCCAACTGTTCCATAAACGCGGCGCCATCCTTCATCTTGATCCGCCGTGGGCCATCCACGGTTTCCTTAGAAGTTTCGGGTTCGGGAATGCGGCCGAGCGCATCCAGATGCGAAAACGCCGCGATGGTCGCGTGACCGCAATGGGCGATCCTCCGGTTCGGGGTGAAGAAATCCAGCTTGAAGCCCTCGGTCGCGGATTGCGAGACAAAGGCGGTTTCGGACAGGCCAACCTGTGACGCCACTTTCAGCATCTGCGCCTCGGTCAAGCCGTCGGCATCCAGAACGACCCCGGCAGGATTGCCACCCTGTCCGTTGTCCACAAATCCGTGCACGATCTGAACGGTCACGTTTCGGCCGATGGGTTTGTTTACGTTCATTGCATATCTCCCAAATCCCGCAGGCGTTTTGTGCCTTGGTGGCGTGTTCGCTGCCGTCTGCTGCAACATAGGCCGTTTCACAAATTGGCGGAATGGTGGTAATGATAAATTCATTATTCAGAGTTTTGGAATAATGACATGGACAAATTTCACGCGCTTCTGGTCTTTTCGAAAGTGGCCGATCTGGGTGGCTTTGCCGTCGCGGCGCGCAATCTGAACATGTCGCCGCCGTCCGTGACGCGCACCATCTCGATGCTGGAGAGCGATCTGGGCGTTCGGTTGTTCGTGCGTACAACGCGGTCTGTCATGCTGACCGAGAGCGGGCGCAGATTTTTGGAAGATGCCAAGCGCATTCTCGTTGATCTGGAACAGGCGGAAAGCGCGGCACTCGGGACATATAAGGAACCCAAAGGGCTGCTTAACCTCACTGCGTCTGTTCTGTTTGGCAAGATGTTCATCACGCCAATTCTGGCCGAGTTTCTGGCGCAGCATCCAAGCATCGAGGCGCGAACGCTATACGTGGACCGGGTTGTCAACCTGATAGACGAGGGCGTTGATGTTGGCGTCAGGATAGGTCCGCTTGCGGATTCTGGCCTTATGGCGGTGCGCTGCGGTTCGGTCAGGCAGGTTGTGTTTGCCGCACCCGAATATCTGGAGCAGGCTGGCGAACCCGAATGCCCGGAAGACCTGAGCCGGCACGCCCTGATCAACTCGCAAGCCCTGTCACCGTCAGGCCAGTGGCAGTTTCAGAAGCAGGGCAAGCGGGTATCTGTGCGCGTTCATCCACGGATCAGCATGAACACCAATGATGCGGTGATCGAAATGGCGCTTCGGGGTCAGGGTCTGGCAAGGCTGTTGTCCTATCAAGTCGCACCTTATCTGGCTGACGGGCGTCTGCGGGCTGTTCTATCCGCTTACAACCCGCCCCCGGCGCCGGTTCACATCGTGCATCACGAAGGGCGGATGGTGTCCGCAAAGGTTCGCGCGTTCGTCGATTTTGCCGCGAACTGCCTGAAACGCGAGGCGGCACTGGAATACTGACGCCCTCGGACGCGGGCTTACCGCTTCGGGGTGTCGGCAGTCGAACACCGGATTCATCTTTTTTCTTGAGACATTTGCGCAATTATAGGAACGTCTTTGGAAAAACCGATAGTAGAACAGAGGAGATGGCGTCTTATGGCCGGGAAGTTCGAAATATACAAAGACAAGGCCGGCGAGTTCCGGTTTCGCCTCAAAGCCGGAAATGGTGAAACCATTCTGGCCAGCGAAGGATATGCGCAGAAAGCAGGAGCCACGAACGGCATCGAGTTGGTCAAGAACAATGCGCCGAATGATGACAGGTATGAGCGCAAAGAAACCAAGTCCGGTGGTCATATGTTCAACCTGAAGGCCAGCAACGGTCAGGTCATCGGCACCAGCGAAAGCTATACCAGCACGTCAGGGCGGGATAACGGGATCGAGTCCGTCAAGCGAAATGCGCCAGACGCGCGTGTCGACGATCTTTCCTGAATTGACGCGGTAATTCCAAACCGCGTGGCATTGGACCAAATGCGGCGGGCGAACTGCGTGGACAAGCTTCACGTTTTTGCCCGCCCTAAGTTCGCCGCCGAAACACCCGGGATTTGGTTGTCAGGGACGGCGTATTTGGCGGCCTCACCATCTTCTTTGTATAAACGCGAACGGGCGCGCAGCGGTCGTTTCATTTGAATTCAGGCCTTGTCAGCCCGTCAAAACGCACGCCTGACTTGATCGGTCCGAACGGGGCGGGCAGTGTTGGTCTACTTAGCTTCTTCGTTGGCAGGTGTATCGCATTGCAGTCGCCGCCTGAAAGGAGACCGGGATTTGAGAACTGGCAGGCCGATACAGTAATGGCAAACATACCCACCGCGTCGCCCGAACTGGTTGCCGTCGTTCGCCGATGGAACGAAGCGATGCGGCGCAAGGACGGCCGAACCCTGACAAACATGCTGTCGACGTCGGAACACCTCTGTTATCAGGGCAGCGCCGAGGGCGAGACCTGGTGGGGCAAGGTTCTGCGCGACGGGTTTGCAGCCCATGCGCGTGAAATTCCCGAGTTCGATTGGGAGGAGGCCAGTCTGCGCGCCTTTGAACTGGGCGAGGTGGGATGGGCGCATTGCCTGGCCAACCTGAGGTTTCACAGCAACGGCAAACTGGTTCCGTGCCGCTTCACATTCGTTCTGGTGATCGAGGACGGAATGTGGCGGATGATTCAGTTTCATGGCTCGAATGCCATGCCCAATATCGAGAAGATGGGGATCGAACAAACCGCGATGGATGCCCTGGTCCGGGCGGCACGCGAAAATTTCACGATCGGCCAAAAGGAGGGCATGGCTTCGGTCATGTTCAGCGATATCGTCGGCTCGTCCGCATTGGCCGACGCGATGGGTGATCAGAGCTGGGCGGCAACCGTAAGACGGCATCTTGCGCTGGTTGAGCGTATCGTGACCGATGCTGGAGGGGTTTTTGTCAAATCCCTCGGGGACGGCACGATGTCGACCTTTTCGTCGGCCCACGCTGCCCTGACGGCGGCACAGATGATCCAGCAACAGAACGCGGCCGAGGTTCACGAGCCGCCGCTATCGCTGCGGATCGGTATCCACAGCGGCGATGTGGTCCAGACAGAGGACGACTTTTTCGGCCATGTGGTGAACAAGGCCGCCCGCGTCACAAGCGCGGCCGCACCGGATGAAATCCGCCTGTCGGACATCACGCGCCTGATGGCGGGGACCAACCGCGGATTTGACTTCGACGATCCGGTCGACGTTCAATTGAAGGGGTTTGACGGGACGCACATGCTGTTTCGGTTGGGCTGGGCGAATTGATACCCGCCGTGGCCTATGAGGGAGGAAAGAAGGGGGAATTCATGACACGACTTGTTCCGGCTTTTGCCCTGCTTGCCGCTGCGATGGTCCAACCGCCCTTACAGGCACGCGCCGAGGGGCCGTCGGACATCCGGTTGATCGTGCAGATCACGGTGGACGGGCTGCGCGGCGATCTTCTTTCGCGCTACGGGTCCAGCTTCGGACCGGACGGTTTTCGGCGGATGATGGATGGCGGTGTCTGGTATACGGATGCCCACCATCTTCACGCCAATACCGAAACCATCGTCGGCCATGCAACGCTGGCCACCGGTGCGCATCCGTCGGTACACGGGATGATCGGCAATGCGTGGTACAACCGCAAATCCGGCCGGATCGGATACAATATCGAAGACCCCGATTTCCCCCTGTTGCCGGTGCAGGGATTTGCCGGAGAAGCGGATCAGACTGACCCGGCGCAGGCCGCAGCCGAAGCGGGTGGACGGTCGCCGCGCAACCTGTTGGTGACCACTTTTGGCGACGAGCTTTATAAGTCAAACAATGGCCGGTCCAAGATCATTGCCCTTTCCGGCAAGGACCGGTCCGCAGTGTCCATGGCCGGGCATTTCGGCAAGGCGTTCTGGATGTCGGCTGCGACCGGTGCGTTTGAAACCAGTGTCTATTATTACGACGCCTACCCTGAATGGGTGGCGAACTGGAACATGGTCCGGCCCGCGGACGCGGCCATCGGCACCAGTTGGGAACTGGCAGACCCGGTGGAAAGCTATCTTCTGGCCGACAATGATGACCGCCCTTATGAGGCGGATCTGAAGGGATTTGGCCGGACCTTCCCGCACCCCTATGGAGCGCCCGAGGATGGGCTGTATTACACGCAGGTCCTGCTGTCGCCTCTGGGCGACCAACTGGTTGCATCGCTGGCCAAAGAGGCGGTTCTGGCCGAAAGCCTGGGGCAGGATGCGTATCCCGACTATCTTAGCGTTAGCTTTTCAGGCGTGGATGCGACCAACCATTTCTTTGGCCCCTCCAGCCTGGAAAACGAAGAGATGGTCCGCGCGCTGGACCGGACCCTTGCGGAGTTTTTTGCCTTCATGGATACCGAAATTGGGGCGGAAAACGTGCTTTTTGTGCTGTCCGCCGATCACGGAATGCCCGAATTTGCCGAGTTCATGATCGATCAGGGTTTTGAAAGCGCGCGCAATCAGCCCTCGGTGTTGCTGGAAGAACTTAATCAGGAACTGGCGGAGAAGTTCGGCGTGGGAAAGGCGATCAAAGCCTTCTTTCGCCCCTATATCTATCTGGATCATGAAGTCATCGCACAGGCCGGGGCGGACCTACGGGACATTGAAACACTGGTGGCCGAAAGCCTGATGGCCCGGTCGGGCATTGCAATGGCGATGCCGCGCGACCCGCTTGCGGTTCAGGCTGGAAGCTATTTCGAGGCCCCGATCAGAAACAACCTTCACCCGGGCCGGTCCGGCGATATCTATGTGGTTCAGTCCCCTTATGCGTTCCTGCTGGATCAGGGCGTGGTGGCGGTCATGCACGGCTCGCCCTGGCGGTACGACACCCATGTGCCGATCCTGTTCTCGGGTCCCGGGATCACACCGCGCCGCGTCCATGACCGGGTTGCCACAACCGACGTTGCCGTCACGCTGAGCCGAATCTTCCGCACCACGTTGCCAAGCGGTGCCGCAGGCACCGTTCTGCACGAGGCGCTGCCAGCGGAGTGATGCCGGCGTCGCCCGGTCCGCGTGCGATCTGCATATGTTCAACACGCAGCAGCGTGTTTCATGGGTGTTCTGGCAGAACTCCGGCCAGATGGCGCGTCTTGTCCGGATTGCGGATGCTGTAGATCGCTGTGATCTGTCCTTGGTTGATGTCCAGCGATGTGGCTTGCAGAATGTCCCCCGGTTCCAGACTCAATACGGCAGGCAAGCCATTCAGCCGACAGAACTGCCAGGGCCGGGCGCGTTGATCAGACCGCTTGCGGGCCAGCCCCTGAAACAGCCGGATCACCTTGTCGCGCCCGAATATCGGGTTGAGTGTCGCCGGCACCTTCCCTCCGCCGTCCGTATACAATTCGACATCCTGCGCCAGCATTTGGGTCAGCGCAGCGGTGTCACCGCTTTTGGATGCGACAAAAAAGGCCCGGGTCAGGGCTTCGCCCCGGTCTGGTTCCACTGGTGCGCGCGGTTTGTTGCGCTGTACGTGTTTGCGGGCGCGGCTGACCAGTTGCCGGCAGGTGTCAGGCCCGCGATCCAGAGCTTGCGCCAGTTCGCCATAGGAATGTTCGAACACGTCGTGCAGCAGAAAAGCCGCCCGTTCGAGCGGGGTCAGACGTTCCAGTGCCAGCAGCAGCGCCACCGAAACGTCGCGGTCCAGCCGTTCCGTGGCGTCGTCAGTCATCAAAGGCTCTGGTAGCCATTCTCCGGGATAGGTCTCGCGCCGGGACCGGGCCGCGCGCAGGTGATCCAGACACAGACGGGTCGTGACGCGGATCAGATACCCGACGGGATCTTTGACCTGCCCCTGATCAACCCGCTGCCAGCGCAGAAATGCGTCCTGCACCACGTCTTCGGCATCACTGACGGCTCCCAGCATCCGATAGGCAACCGCGAACAGGCGCGGTTGCAGATCGACAAAAGTCAGGTCCTCAAGATCGGGGGTCTTGGTGTTCACGCGGCAGAGGCCTCCTTGGTGGCAGGATGTGGGATGGCAAAGCCGATGGCAATGCGATTCCAGGCGTTGATCGCAGTGATGACCAGCGTCAGCGCAACCTTTTCCGGGTCCGAGAACTGCGCCGAAATTGCCTGATAAGCGTCATCCGGGGCCCCTTCATCCGCGATGCGGGTCAGGGTTTCCGCCCAGACCAGCGCGGCGCGCTCACGCTCGGAATAAAGCGACAACTCGCGCCATGCATTCAAAAGGTGCATCCTGTCCTCGCTCTCGCCATGCGCCCGGACGTCATGGGTGTGCATATGGATGCAAAAAGCACAGCCGTTGATCTGCGACACGCGCAGTTTGACAAGCTCGATCAGGCTGTGTTCCAGGCCCGACTTTTTCAGGGTTTCTTCCATATCGAGCATTGGTTGCATTAGTTGCGGGGCAACGGCGAAATGATTGAGACGGGGTTGCATTCATAGCTCCTGTTTCTGTGGTGTTCGAATACAGGACGCGGCAGAGGGGCGATGTGTGACATGCAGGCGAAAATATTTTGGTACCACCCATGTCGCCTTTCACTTTTCTACTCCGGATGAATGTTATGCGCCGCCTTCAGTTCTGCCCGGGTTCTTTCTTTAAATCGCGTGAAAATGACAGGCAAATTCGTACAGCTCCGTTGGCAAAATCGACGACTCAGCGGCCAGTTCCGGGATGTAGCCGGCGAGGCCGATATCCTAGCTCTGGCCTGGCATCAGGCGATAGACGCCCTCGGAACTTATCGACACATTATCAGTGCGAATGCTCTTGGCCCATGCTGGGTCCTTTGAGATCCGGTCCGAAAGATTTTGAGGGTTGCCGTCTTCGCCGGCCGAAGTCGGCACAAAAGTTTCAAGGCGGTCTTTGCGGAACGAAACCACCGCCTCCAAACTCAGGGCCGTGTCAGCGCCCAGAACCGCAGGGGCAGGGCGATCGCCGCTGCCACCAGACCCAGAGTATAGCCAATCCAGACGCCGACCGCTCCGAGATCAAAAAGGAATCCCAGCGCATAGCTGGCCGGCAAAGCAAGCGGCCAATAGGCTGTCAGGGTAATGATCGTCGGCAGATTCATGTCCGACATCCCCCTGAGCGCACCCAGCGCGGTGCCCTGAACGCCATCTGCGACCTGCAGCAGTGCCACGATGAAAAACAGCGTGACCGCAAGGTCAATGACGGCCGGATCATCCGACATGGTTTCCGCCATCACACGGCCAGCGGTAATGAAGACGATGGCGGCAACCGCCTGCCAGAGCGTGACCATCACAAAAGACGCCTTCAGGATCGGTCTGAGCCTCTCCTGACTTCCTGCGCCGACCGCAAGACCGACACGGATCGAGGCCGCGCCCGCCATGCCAAGCGGGATCATATAGGCCAGCCCCGCAAGCGCGTTGACGATCTGATGGGCGGCCAGCGCCTCGGCCCCCAACCAGCCCATCATCAGGCCCACCACGGCATAGGCCCCGCCCTCACCTGCGTATCCAAGGCACAGCGGCAGGGCGTCCTTGGCCTGTGACCAGACATCCGCCCAGGCAACGCTCACCCGCTGACGAAAGGCGGCAAGCCCGGGCGCGCGCATCAGCACGTAAATCCCGGCAGCCAGCGATGTACATTGTGAGAGTATGCTGGCCAGACCTGCGCCCAGAATTCCAAGATCAAGGATATGTATGAAGGCATAGTTTGCGGGTACGTTGAACAGGACCCCCAGATACGACAGCGCCACAGCCGTCCAGGGCCGTCCGACGGCGTCGAACAGGGCCTTCAGGCCGAAAAACAGCGTAAATGGCACGATCCAGATCGCCATCGACATCCAGTACGGCAGCAGGATCGCCAGAACCTCCTTCGGTTGTCCCAAAGGTCCCAGCAGCGGATAGAGTGCCATCATCACCAAGGCTGCTCCGCCGCCGCCCAGAAGGCACAACAACAACCCGCTGCGCAACGCCAGCGCAACCCGCGCGGCATCGCGCGCGCCCTCAGCCTGGCTGATCTGAACGGAAATTGCGGTGATCACGCCCCAGAGGGCGGAAATCAGGATGATCAGAACGGCCGTGGTCACGCCTGCCGCCGCCAGCGGGACCGTCCCGAGCGGAGAAATCATCGCCGTATCTACGACACCGATCAAAAGCGCGGCGGCCAGCCCGACCATCAGCGGAACGGCCAGCCGGATCAGCGGCATGAACTCGGCGCGGGTGGGCGCCTGCGAAATCAGGATTTGGTCTGTCATGGGTCACCTGCCGGACAAGGTCCGGCGAAAAAGTCGCGGTAAGGAGCTTTATGCTCGGAAGGAAGAGGGGCTGCTCAGCCCTGCGACGGGAACACCATGAGATTGGTCCTTTTGGGGACAAGTTAACGTGTAAGGTTCTAAGGGAATAATTGACCGGCGTCCAGATCGCTTTTGCAGGGCTGTTTGCCGGTATGTTGTGGGGGCACTGGCCAGACCGGCCTCTAATTGGCAGCCGCGTGCGCAAGGTCACGCAGGAATTTCGCACTTTGGTCGTCGGCAGGAAAAAACAGTTCAATCTTCATATCGTCCAGCGTGACATCCGTGATCGTACTGAATTGCGCAATGGTTCCAAACAGGGAAAGCCGCTGACCACCAAAGCGGTAGATCGTAGAAATTGTCGGCCCGATCACCGCATCGCTGCGGGCATGTCCCTGTTGCGACAACGCGCGCGCCGCCGCATCCAGTTCGGGTATGCCGCCCGCATTGGCGCTTTCGGCGCGCAGGCGCAACATCGTGTGATGCGCGACCTCGGGCCAGTTTTCGACAAGTTCAGCCATCAGCGGGCTGGTCACCAATTCCAGCAGGCTTTGCCCCTCGCCGATCCCCAGCGGCTTGAAAAGCCTTTGCGCACCGCTGTTGAGCATTACAACCGTCCAGAGCCGGTCCAGCACCATTCCCGGGTAAGGGTCATGTTGCCGAAGCGTCCATTCGACCGCATCCCGGATTGGCGACATGGCCGCGTCATCAATCGGCGTTGCCGCAAAACGTGGCGCAAACCCTTCGGCGCGCATCATCTGATTGCGGGTATCGACCGGAAGGTTCATGACCTCGGACAGGTGAAGGATCATGTCCGGGCTGGGCCGGGACCGTCCGGTTTCAAGAAATGAGATATGGCGCGCGCTGACCTCAGCTTCGACCGCAAGGTCCAGCTGGCTCATCCTGCGTCGCTTTCGCCACTCTTTCAGCATGCCGGGGTAGGGTGTCATGGACCAAGCTTAGCAAGGGACCGGACAGAAATCACTTACCTCTGAGGTAATTGATTTGCATCCGCCGCGCGTCGCATGAAGGACGCATATCGAAAGGAGACGATCATGACCCAACAACAGTCCGCGATGCGGATATCTGGCGGTGTTCTTGTCGCGACCGGGGTGCTCTTTGCGCTGGCGGCGCTGCCGTTTCTGCACCCCGTCGCGCATATCTTTCTGCAAATTGCGTATTGGCCAATTCACGACATTCCCCCGGAATTGACGGTTCCGTCGCCCTTGTTGCTGGTCATCTCCGGCGGCCTTACGGTTGGTCTGGGGGGCATGCAGTGGGCGCTGGGAACCTATGTTGCCCCGGTTTCGGCGGTGGCCGCGGCCAGGACTGCACAGATTGCGGCATGGTCCTGGTTTTGCGTCGACAGCTCAGGCTCCGTTTTGGTGGGCGCGCCCTTTAACGTCGTTCTGAACCTGTCATTTCTGGTCTTGATCCTGATGTCCTGCCGCCCCCGGACGGCAAGCGAACACGCAACATCCTGATGCGATGCGGCTTCCATTGGGATAGAAAAGAAGGACCGGCTATTCCAGAAAACCGTCGATGGTCGAGGCGACATCAACCGCGGTTTTTACATCGGACATGCTGGTGTTCTCAAAGGCGCTGCCGCTTTCGACGCTTGGCCTGAGCCGCTCATATATGGACAGGATATCCTCTTCCAGTTTGGCCGGCTTGTCTTCGGACCAGCCGGCCTTGGTTTTTGCGATATCCGTCGCAAGTTTCATCAGATCAAGGCGCTGAGGCAGAGTTAGCATGGGTCGTTTCCGGGTTTTGCTGCGAAGTCAGGACCTTCCTACGCGCATCGGTGGAACGGGCAGAGTGAGTCACCGTTAAATTCCTGACGGCCGGACCTCAGTCCAGCGCCCCGGTTCTGCGCAGCGCCTCGGTCATTTTCTGTGAGATGTCCGATGGCACATGCCAGATCGCGTAGAGCGTTCGGATAAACCGGTCTACATCGGGAATGTTGGTCTTCAGGGCCGACAGGGTTGAACCCAGGTCAGCGTCCGGTTCCGTGTAAGCGACGCACATAAGCTCAAGCACTTCAGAGCCATTCCACATGCCACCACCGACCTTGCGCGCCGCTGACCGCGCGCCGCTGTAGTCACCGTTCATGAAACAGATCAGGAACGTGCCTGCGTGGTACCAGCCGGGCGGGTTGGGGCTCAGCTCGATTGCCCGGGCGCTCAGTCTTGCGGCCTGTTCGAGATCGCTGCGCAGGGCAAAGCAGGCCGCCAGATCGGCCAGCATGTCCGGGTAATTCGGATTGGCGCGCAAGGCTTTTTCAGCCGCGTCTTCAAAGCTTTCGAACTCGCCGCGATGAAAATGTGTCAGAAACAATGCGTGCTGGCCGGTGGCATTCAGCGGATCCAAAGCGACCGAACGCTGCGCGGCCTCCAGCGCGCGATCGAAGGGCGGGGGGGACTTGCGAAAATTGAACCCACCGCGCACTTCGTCGCCGTAGACAATCGCAAGCATCCCCCAGGCCCCGGCATATTCGGGATCAATCTCAACGGCGCGCTCCAGAAGGTCGCGGACCTTCTTGTGTTTCTCAGCCGTAGGCTCACGCCAGTATTCGGTGGCCAGTAACCGGCACTGATAGGCATCCAGCGTGTGCGTCTGCGCCCTGCGTTGCACGGCACCCGTTCGGTGGATAACGCCATGGGGTTCCGCGATTTCCGTGGCGATCCGCGCGGCGATGTCGTCCTGAATTTCAATCAGGCTGTCCGCGCTCAGGTCGCGGTCATAAGTGTCCGCGGAAACCTGTTGGCCGGTTTCCGCATCAATCAGCTGGGCGGTCACCCGCAGCTTGTTGTCCCAATGGCGCACGCTGCCTTCGACCAGATACTGAACATCCAGTTCGCCTCCGACCACGCGCGGATCACGGCCGCGCCCGCGAAAGCGAAAGGTGACGTGCCGGGACAGCACGCTCACCTCGCGAAATCGGGCGATGGCCGAGATGATTTCCTCGGTGAACCCGTCGGCCAGGTATTCCTGCGACGGGTCTCCGCTCAGGTTGTCAAAAGGCATCACCGCAACCGCAACCCGGCCTGTTGCCGCCGGGGGCGTTTCGGCATCGGTCCGGCGTTCGGGGTCAAACGCGATCTCAAAAACCGGGGCGTAGGACCCCTTGGGAATATGGATCCTCACCGGGTCCTCGCGCCCTTCCTGAGCGTAATAGAGATCCAGCCGGCTGCGCATTTTATTGGCCTGAACCCGAACGATCGTGTCGATGGTGGGGTCGAAATCCTCGGGCTTGTCGAAAACGTCAATGCCGATTGCATAGCCTTTCAGCTTCTCGGACCGGCCCGCCAGCGCTTCGCCGACAATATGCGACAGAAAGCGGTTCAGGCGCGTGGTATCCGCGAAATGCGGACTGACGAGGACGCGCTTCAACTGTTCCTGAATGGCGCGCGGATCTATGGCAGAGCTTACTTCGGCAAGCATGTTTCCCTCCGTCGCTCAACTTTGTCCGATGACGGGCCGCGTCACAAGGCAGCGCGGCGGTTTAACCGTGACTCACTCGGACGCCCGCCGGGGATTTGCGAGGGTCCGGGTCATGGCGCTCAAACGGGCCCAGCAAACACATGACCCATGAAAGGACTGAACCATGACAACATTTTCCGAATTCGTACAGAAAGCCAAAGACGACTATGCCCGTGTCGAGGACGAGCTGAAATCGTTCGAACAGAAGGTCAGGGACGCGGGCGACGCGACCGACAAGTGGACCCAGGAGCAGGTGACAAAGCTGCAATCGGATCTGCAGGAAGCAAAAGACAAGGTCACCGACCTTGCCGACCGCATCCAGAAAGAAGGCGAAGACGCCGTTACGGACGCGCATGATCAGGCGAAGAACCATTGGGAGGCCCTGCACGCCGCAGTTGCCGCCTATCGCGATCATCTCGACAAGTCGGTCGCCTGACCCTGATCCCGGAGGTCGACATGACTGATTCAGTTAATGAAACCGTGCCGAAACCCGCGCTCATGGAAGAGGCCCTCGGTTGGCAGCCTCGACCAGTCTGGCTGATCGTGCTCGGCATCGCCATGCTCTGTGTCGGGCTTTGCGCTGTAGCCTTCCCGCTGATGTCCACGCTGGCCGTCGAAGCATTTGTCGGCGTGGCCCTGCTGGGCGGAGGCATCGTCACAGCGATTCAGGCATTTGCGGAAAAGGCGTGGAAAGGGTTCTTCTGGCTGTTGGCTATCGGTGTTCTGAACGTGCTTGCAGGGCTTGTCCTGTTGCTTGATCCCTTCGGCGGCGTTCTGGCACTGACCCTTGCGCTTGGCATGGTTTTTCTGGCCGAAGGCGTGTTGAGGATCGTAATTGCCATTAGGTCGCGTCAGGAGCGGCCCATGGCGCTGATGATTGCGTCCGGCGCGATGGCTATCCTGCTTGGCGGGCTGATCCTGACCGGTATCGTCAATGGCGCGTCCCTTGTTCTGCTGGGGGTTCTTGCCGGCCTGAACCTGATATTCGCCGGTGTGTCCTTGATGTCTTTGGGGCTGTCGCAGCGGTCCTCAGCGCATGGGGGGCCACAAGCTTAAGCGTGTCCCGGCGGACCCGGAATGGCAGGGGCATCTGATGCTCCTGCTTTCTGTTTTTGTCGGGCTGCGCTGCTATTTACCTTGCCCTCCGCCCGGGTGTCTTCAAACAACCAGACCATGCGGTCCAGAAACCACAGCTTGCCACCCATAACCAGCAGCAACCCCAGAAGCGTCGGCCAGATTTGAAGCTGCCAAAGCCCCCAGACCAAGGGGACGATACCGACCGCGCTGACTGCGGCCAGAATAAGAGGCATCCGGCGGTGCCTTGCAGGGATCGGCGATTTCGCGCGCGCAAGCCAAATCCGTTCCCCAAGAACACCTTTGGACATCCAGTTATCCGGGTTGTCCGTTTCGCGGAAGGCGCGCGGGTTCCACCAAGTCCAAAAGACAACAACAACGATCGGAACAAGGCACCACCAGCCCAGCCAAACCCGGCTCCAGACGGCCAGAACGAACAGGGGCGGGATGCTCAGGCGGCTCCAGCCGCTCCACGGGTTGGTGTGCCGATCCCAGACGTCGTCGGACATCGTCATGAGCTGTTCCAGAATGCTGCGATCGGTCATCGAACCCTCTTCCGAAGCTGGATCGCAATTATGGCTGTTTCTGCCCGTGTCGGCCAGAGCGGCAGGCAACGCGCGCCGCCCCGGCCACAGGCATCAAAGACCTGAGATATCCACATACACCCGGTAATCCGCGATCCTGTCCTCGCGAAAGTTGAACCGTGCAGCAAAGCGCACGTCGTGCGTGCTTTGGTCCTTGCGCGTGTAGTGAACGGTGCCGTCGCAGAACGCGGTATCGCCGCTGGACCAGATGCCGGTGATGGTATGTTGCATACCCTGTATCGTGGCAAAGAAGCCCGCGTTCGCGGCTTGCACTGCTATGCGGCCGTCAATCTGTTCAAAATTGCCAAGCTGGAATTGCACATCTTCGGTGACATGCTCGACAACGCCGGCTTCGTCGAGCGCGTCAACCGCGGTGTAAAGGGACGCGATCCGGGGCGCGTGGGCCGCTGTGGTGGGGGCCGTGATTTGCATGTTTTGGTTTCCTTTTCGGTTTGAAAGTTATCGGTGGGTCTAAGTCTGGTTGGCCTGTGACCGTCGGTGCAGGATCGGCGGGAGTTTCAGGTGGCCGTTGGTGACGGCTAGCCCAAGGAACAGGATTGCGAGGGAACCCAGCAGTCCGAGGCCAAGAGGTTCCCGAAAGACAATTGCCCCGATTGCGATGCCGGAAAGCGTGGCAAAATAGCCGACCTGCGCGAACCCAACGCCATCCGTGCGCCGCTGTACTTCGAAGGTCAGCGCATAGCTGAGCGCGGTGATGGATCCGATGCCGAAGATTGCGCCAAGCAGGGCAGGGGGCACCGAGACGTCGCTGATTGTGCTGCCGCGTCCCAGTATCAGGGCGGAAATCAGCAACAGCTGTGACAGAAGCGTTCCGGTCGCCAGCCCCAACGGATCGCCGCCGGGCGGGTAGGCATAGCTGCGAAAGACGTTGCCGCAGGCCAGAAACAAGGGCCCCAAAAGCGACAGGGCAATCCACGCCGGCTCAACACCCGACAGGTCAAACCCACCCATGGTGGCAAGGCTGACCCCGGCAAGGCCGATCAGAATACCAAACAGGCGGTGCAACGGCAGCATCCTGCGCGCGATCAGTGCCGTTATCGCGAAGGTAAACAGCGGTGACAGCGTGACGAGGGCGGAATAGAACCCAAGGCTCACGTGCTCCAGCACCAGAAACCCGATCACAGCGGGGCCGCTGACACCGAAAACTCCGGCACCGACATAATAGGGGATGTGCCGCGTGTTGAGCGCCACGCGCTTCTGCGACAGCAAACACAACGCCAACAGCGCGATGCTTGCCAGCAAAACCTGCCAGAACAACGCGGTCAGAGCTGATATTCCCGCCATCGAGACGAATTTGGACAAAGTGAAACTGACCCCCACCAGGACGCCGATGGCCATGATCAGCGCTGATACAGGGGATCTTCTGACAATATCAGGCATCACGCGGCCCCCATTTCCGGCACATCGGTTAAGCGCAGAGAAGCCGGGCCGATCGGGATAATTCCGCTGGGGTTAATATGCCGATGGCTGAGGAAGTAGTGCTGACGGATATGCGCCATGTCCACAGTGTCAGCCACGCCCGGCAACCGCATGATGTCGGCCAGATAGCGGGACAGGGCAACATAGTCGCTGATGCGTTTGTAGTCGGTCTTGAAGTGGGTCACATAGACCGGGTCAAACCGCAGAAGTGTCGGAAACAGCTTCAGGTCAACCTCTGTCAGCACGTCTCCGGCTAGGAACCGGCGTTGACCAAGCTTTTCCTCAATCGCGTCGAGGCAGGCAAAGAGCGCCGTTACGGCCTCGCCATACGCGATCTGGCTGGTGGCAAACCCGGCGCGATAGACGCCTTCGCGGATCGGTGACTGAATTTGTTCGGCGATCCGGTCGATTTCATCGCAAAGATGGGACGGGCGAAGATCGGGTCCCGCGGCATCGGGAAACGCCGTCTGAAACATGCGCATGATCTCGGCCGACTCGGTGCTGACGATCCGGCCCGTCACTTTGTCCAGCAGCACAGGCACGCTGATCGGACCCGTGTAATCCGGTTTGGCGCGCTGATAGACTTCGTAAAGAAAGTGGGTGCGTTCGACGCTGCTTTGGTCGTTGAACAGGGTCTGGTCGATGACCCAGCCGTTTTCCGACATGATCGGGTCCATCCAGGTGATGCTGAACGCATCGCGCAGGCCCTTCAAAGTCAGAACCAGATCGACGCCATGACACCAGGGGCAGGCTTTGGACAGGTACAGGTGATACCGACCCGCCGTATTCGGGAAAGGGGCGCCCGGCTGCGCGCTGATGTGGCTCCTGAATGGGCTTTGCAGGCGGTGAAAACGGCCGTCCGAGGCCGGCGGTTTATCACGCAGTATTCCGTTGATGAGCATCTTGGGCATGTCAGCCTCCGGCGTTAACAGGACATGCCCACAACCTATTTACCTTCCATTTTGGTGATAATCGTGTGAAATGGAAACTTATAGGTGAGTAAAACTCGCCCAAAGGAACTTAAACATGACTGAAATTGGCGCTATCCCCGTTTTTGTTGCTGTGGCGGACCATGGCGGGTTCGCAGCCGCCGCCCGGCATCTGGGTCTGACGAAATCAGCGGTCAGCAAGCGGATCGGCGTGCTGGAGGCCCATCTGGGAACGCAGCTTTTTCATCGGTCGACGCGGTCCATTTCCCTTACCGAGGCGGGCGAAATCTATCTGGCCCATGCGGCGCAGGCGCTTGGCGCAGCGCAGGACGCCGAAGACGCGGTCGCGGCGTTGCAGGGGCAACCGGTTGGATTACTACGGCTCAGTACGCCCATGTCCTTTGGACAGCTGCATGTTGCGCCTCTGATTGCTGCATTCCTCAGGCAATATCCGGGGATCAGAATTGATCTGACGATGGATGACAAATTTGTCGATCTCGTCGAAGGGGGCATCGACGTGGCTTTGCGCGCCGGCACGTTACCGGACTCGGCCCTGATCGCGCGCAGACTCGCCCCGATCCACAGCGTGATTGTCGCTGCGCCGGACTATCTTGCACAGTCCGGAATACCACACATGCCCGAGGATCTTTTGACGCACACCTGCCTTCACTACGCCTATTCGCGTGACCCCTCGGAATGGCGCTTGGCCGGTCCCGCGGGTGACGTGCGCGTTCAGACATCCGGTGTTCTGCGCGTGAACAACAGCGAAGCCCTGTGCACCGCGCTTCTTGACGGGCTCGGCATCGGTCGCCTGCCGACCTTTATCGCCGGGGCCCACCTGACCAGTGGCCGTTTGGTCAGGGTGCTGCCCGACTATCGCCTGCCTGAACAGGCGCTTTACGCCGTCTTCCCTGAACGAAGGCACATGCCGGCGAAAGTGCGGGCTTTTCTGGATTTCATCGTGGGTCGTATCGGGCGCGACGTGCCTTATTGGGATTTAGATGCAGGTCCGCTTTAGGACAAACAGCTGAGGACCAACGTGACTCATAAGGATGATTATGTTAAAAGATGTTCTTGCGCGGCCAAACCAACGCGCCCGGATCCCGGACGATTTCAACATCGTGACTCGTACCGGAACTCGCCGCCGCACGCGGCTACCTGTTGCGGGGATGGGATTTTGCCAGGCGCTCATTGCCCCGCCGGTAATTTCCCGTGATGCGGGCCATCTCCTGTTGCTGAGACGCAAAGTCCATGGACTCCATGTCTTCCAGAAACCAGTCAGCCTTTTCGCCCCTTAGGGTTGTTGCCGGCTTCCCGTGATGCGTGATTTTCAGGTCGCCTCCTTTAAGGCGCTTATACGAGAAGCCCAAATCTTCTGCTGCCATGATCCTGCCCGCCTGCTGTTTGCGCATCGGTATATCGGGATTGAGGAAGCTGCGTAAAGCGTCTTGGTAGCCGAGGGGCTGCGATCATTTCCGTTGGCTCAGCGATCGTCCGGCCACTCGGACAAAAAGAACCTGTAGCTGGGGCTTTGTCGGTATGCAGGAAATTCGGCGTTAATTTCCAAGAACGCAGCCTTTGCGGCCTTGCTCTTGCCGAGCCTTTCCAGGGCGAAGGCCAGATGAATGCGCCCGGGCAGGAATTTCGAATTGCGGGCAACGGTGCGCTGAAAATGCGACAGGGCGGTTTCGTAATCTCCCAGCGCGATATAGGCCCTGCCAAGTGCAAGCGTGTAGGTCACGCTGTAATTCGGGTTGAGCGCGATTGCCCGGTCAATGGCTTTCAGCGCCCCGTCGCCGTCCCCGGCCGCAGACAGGATCATGGATTGCCACAGCAGCGCATCCGCCGCGTTTGGATCAAGCCGGATCGCCCTATTGACGACCTCGGCCGCGCTTTGCAGATCGCCCTGCCACCTGAGTGCCCATGCAAGATTGGCGTGCGCCATTGGCAGTCCCTGATCTATGCTGATGGCCTTCTTGGCCAGCGCAATGGCATTGTCGACCGGGGCGAGTTCTGACGGGATTATGCCGCTCAGAAAGGCGAAAGTCAGTGCGCGGGCTTTCCAGGCATAGGCTTCGGCAAAGTCCGGGTCTGCATCAATGGCGGCCTGAAACAACGCGACGGCTTCGTTCACGCCCGTCGCATCCAGATGCCAGAACCGTTCCTGCCCCCGCAGGTAAAGGTCGTACGCTTCGACGCTTGCCGTGTTTCTGTGGATCAGCCGCTCGGCCTCGGTGTCGGACAGCACCACTTCCAGCGCTGATACAATCTGCGAGGTCACCTCGTCCTGAACGTTGAAAACATCCGACAGGTCGCGATCAAACCGCGCGGCCCAGACATGCGCCTGGGTTGCAACTTCAATCAACTGGGCCGTTATTCTGAGCCTCTCCCCTTGGCGGCGAACGCTGCCTTCCAGCACATAATGGACGTTCAGGTTATCGCCGATCTCACTGATACTGACGGGCCTGCCCTTGTAAACAAAGGTCGAATGCCGCGCGATCACGCGCAGGTCTGAGATTACGGACAGATCCGTTATGATGTCTTCCGAAATCCCATCGCTGAAATAGTCCTGGCTTGGATCGGTGCTCATGTTGTCAAAGGGCAGAACGGCGATTGAGATTTTGCCGCCGGCGTCGCGCGGCGTCAGGACAGAGCCGCTGGTAGTGGCAAATACAAACCAAAGCGCCAAAACCGCCCCGCAGGCCAGTACAGCTGCGGCCAGATAGACCGCTGCCCGACGCGGCGGGCTGCTGTCTGACAGCCGATCAGGGCGCGCATCCGGGGCGTCAGCCTTATCGACACGCTGGGAAAACACCGGTTCGTACCCGCCGCGCGGCAGATCAATGACGATCGGATCGTCTGCGCCGGTCGTTGCATAATATTCGGCGAGCTTGGAGCGAAGCCGCCCTGCCTCGACCCGGACAATGGAATCCGAGGTCGGATTGAATTCCTGGCTCCGATCGAAAACGTCGATACCAATGCTGTATTGGCCCAGGTCTTTTGTCCGGTTTTCAATCGCCGCCTCGACGATGTAACGCAAGAACCTGCCATGGCGCTCCCCGTGCACGAAGAAATCGCTTTCGAGAATGCGCTCAAGCTGGTCTCGAATGTGTTTGGGATCGACGTTTTCGGGGTTGGGTATGTTCGGTCTCCCCTGTCCTGTTCGCCAGATAACTTTAGGTCAAGGCAAAGGATTCGACCACCTGAGCGTTCCGACTTGGACCCGGCTGTGACAGGGGATGGTCAAATTGCACCCCGGGACAGCGAGCCGGCCCAAAATGCGACACCCCTCATAACATTCTGTAATTGCAGCGTTTCGCATGCCGTAACCTGCGTTACTAACCGTAACCATCTCGTATCGCGACGAGAAGACCCGCATGTTTTTCCTGCAAAACGGAGGCACCGCCCATGCGCCACTTCTTTGACCGACAGACCCCCGCTTCAGCTTTTCCGGACGCTGTAACCCACTTATCCGCCGCGATTGCTCCGGTTGTGGCCGGCGCACTGCTTGCTGTGACTCTGGCCGTCTCGCCAGCCCGCGCGACCGAAACCGTCCCTGCGGGAATGGCGACCCGGCTGGCCCCTGCGCCGGCCTTCAGCGCGTTCGGCTCAACGGGCACTGACCGCAGCTACCACTTCGAAATCTCGTTTCTGGAGACCGTGCTGTCTTATGCGCCCAGCGACGATCCCAATCCCGTCTTTCTGCTGGCGAATTCCTATATCGTTGCGCGTCAGCAAGCCGAGGGGATTGCCTATTTCGAACGCCAGTTGTCTAAATACGGCGGTCAGATGTCCGACGAAACGCGTGCCACATATCTGGCCGCGCTGGCTTTGTTGAGGGCAACCTATGCCGATGACGTCTCGCTGTTGCGCCGCGTTGGCTGGATGCGTGACACCTTCCGCATGCTGGAAGAGGCCGATGCCATTTCCAAAGGATCGCATCCGTTGGTGAAATGGTCCGCCGGGCTGGTATACGCGCAGGTTCCCGGGTTTTTCGGCAAGCGCGACGCGGCGGTCGATGCGCTGACATGGTTGCTGGACCACCCCGAAAGTGAGCCGACATCCGGGTTTTACCGCGAAGCCTACAGATACCTTGCCGATCTTCTGGAGGACGAGGAAGCCCGGCCGCGCACAGACGATCTGAAAATCCGCTCCGGGTATCGCGGTGATCCGCCCGCGGTTCCCTTCACCGGCTGGTTTGCATCGACATTTGACGAGGGCCTGCAATTCGCACCGACCCCCTGGATGGAAGAGGTCGTGCCGGACCGCGTCTTTGCGTTGCGCGGGTTCGGTTTCTCAGATTTCCACTTCGTCGTTTCCGCCGATGGGCGGCACCTGATTGCCATCGACGCGGGTACGCAGCCGTTCAGCGCCAGCGCCGCTATGGACTATCTTGCCGAACAGCGCCCGGATCTGCCACCGCTGAGCCATGTGCTTGTGACCCATGCCCATTGGGATCATATCGGCGGGCAACTGCATTTCCGTGAAATGTCACCCCGGCCGCAATTCATCGGGCATGACAATTTCGGGCACACCGTTCACAAGAACACCGCCCGCACCCCGCGCTACAAGCAGTTTCGCAGCCTGCATTGGCAAGATGACTGGGTTACAAATTATCGCCCGGATATCGTGATCTCGGAACCGACGGATATGGAGATCGGCGGCTCGCCGGTGCGGTTTGTGCCCACCACCGGCGGCGAGACCGAGGACGCGCTGCTGATCCACTTTCCTGACCTTGGCACCGTTTTCGCGGGTGATGTCCTGATGCCATTCTTCGGCGAACCTTGGGAAGAAGAAGGCAGCGTGGACGGCGCGCTTGAAGCGATAGATGCGCTTTTGGATATGCAGCCCGACCGCATTCTGCACGGCCATTACGGTATCACCATCATCTACGACGTTCACCAATTGCCCGCGTTCCGGGATGCGCTGGCCTGGCTGGCGCGGGAAACCCGGCAGCATATCGATGCCGGGTATTCGGCTGCCGACATTATCAAGCTGGACCTCATTCCGCCCGGCATCAAGGACCACCCCGAGGTTTTCCTTGGCTATCTCGCCGCCTATGAGGCCGCGATCAGCAGGATTGCCGACAGCATGACGGGGATCTGGCAGGAAGACGTCACCGGTCAGGCGCCCGGCGGGCTGGATGTCATCGGGTCAGTTGAATACGGGCGGATGCTGTCCGACTACCTTGGGCTTTCGCACAACCGTATCGCCAAGGGCATCCGAAAAATGCTGGATGGGGGTGACAATGCCCTGGCGCTGCGGATGGCGGTCTCGGCCCTCACCGTGTCGCCGGAAAACGCCGAGTTCCTGGCATTGCGCAATGAGGCGGCAGATCGTCTGCGCAGCGCCAACCAGTACTTCAACCCGTTCAAATTCGCTACCTATACCGAACTGCGCGAGACCGAACACCATCCCATCCCTGCCATACGCGATGATGCGGATGATCACCATGCCGACGCTGCCGGTCATTGACCGGCGGTCTGTCCGCAAATGGAAGGAGGACGAACATGGAACGGCCCGCAGCGCCGCGGCGCGCAAACCTCCAGTCCGCCGCGCTGACCTGAAACTACTGGTGTCACTGTCCCCGGCGCTTGTCCTGCGCGCTGGGGGCCGAGGCGCTTTCCCTTAATAGGAGCCTTTACCCGGATTCTTTTTCGTCCAGCGCAATCAGAAAAGACTTGAGCAGCGCGTCAAGTTCAGCCCGGTCGTCGGCGGGAACATCCGCCACCAGCCGGTGCTGCGTTTCGACATGGGCGGACACGGCGCGATCAATCACATCGAACCCCCGGTCGGTCAGCGCGATCAGAAAACCGCGCCCGTCCTCGGGGTTGGGAATGCGTTCGACCAGCCCGATCTTGACCAGTTGATCGATCCGGTTCGTCATCGTGCCGGACGTCACCATGGTCGAAGCGATCAGCGCGCTGGGGGTCAGCCGATACGGGCTGCCGGACCGTCGCAATGTCGCCAGCATGTCAAAACTTGCGGCGTTCAGCCCATATTGCGCCCAGGTCTTCTCCATCTCGGTCGTCAGGCGCTGGGTCAGGCGCTTCAGGCGACCAATCAATCCCATCGGAGCGACATCAAGATCCGGGCGTTCCCTGCGCCATTGGCTGAGAACAGTGTCAACGTGGTCCTTCGGCATGCTCTCGGTCCTCGTTCAGTTTTCCTTGACGTCAAGTTAGATTCTTTTCCCCGGCAAAATCAAGACCATCCTTCCCGTGCCGCCTATGCGGCGATCACTGCCCTATTGCTGGCCCATGCCGGGTTCAAAGCGTGGCACATCAGCGTTGCTGTTGAAGCCTACAGCGCGCAACAAATGACCGCGGACACCTCACGCGCGGCAAAGTAGATTTTTCAGCCGTTCCGCTGGAAGTTCGCTGGCTGAGCAGATCATCAGAAGTCATTTAGCCATTTATCTTGACTTCAAGGCAAATATGTTTATCTTGATATCAAGATAAAGGAGATCGCCATGACCCGCTGGGCCGATACCGCACTGACTGCTCTGGCTCCGATCGTTTGGGGCAGCACCTACTACGTCACGACCGAATTCCTGCCGGACGGGTATCCGGTGACGGCGGCGGCACTTCGGGCGCTGCCGGCGGGGCTGATCCTGTTGTTGATCGCGCGGCAGTTGCCCTGGGGCATCTGGTGGCTGCGATCGGCCGTTCTTGGGGCACTCAACTTCACCCTGTTCTGGGCGTTCCTGTTCATCGCCGCTTACCGGCTGCCGGGTGGTGTCGCCGCCACCGTTGGCGCGGTTCAACCGCTGATCGTCGTTTTTCTGGCGGCGGTGCTGCTGGGATCTTCGGTGCGCCCGGCTGCGTTGGTCTCGGCGTTGATCGGGATTGCCGGGGTCGCGTTGCTGGTGCTGACGTCGACATTGGCGCTGGATGGCTGGGGCATTGCCGCCGGGCTTGGCGGAGCGCTGGCCATGGCCGCCGGAACGGTTCTGACCCGCCGCTGGCAGCCGCCTGTTCCGCTGCTGACCTTCACGGCCTGGCAACTGACCGCTGGTGGGATTCTGCTGTTGCCGCTGGCCCTGACGCTGGAACCCGCGCTGCCGCAACTGACCACGGCGAACCTACTTGGCCTGTCCTACCTGACCCTGATCGGTGGCGCGGTCACCTATCTGCTCTGGTTCCGCGGCATCGCCCGGATCGAGCCTTCATCGGTGTCCATCCTCGCCTTTCTCAGCCCCGTGGCAGCGGTGGTCATCGGCTGGGCCTTGCTGGGGCAATCGCTGACCGCCGCCCAATTTGCAGGTGCGGCCATGATCCTGCTGTCGGTCTGGATCGGTCAGAACCCGGACCGGTTCAGCCGCCGTCCGGCTTTTCCAAAACTCACCCCTCAACATCAATCATGGAGGTTCAAATGAACATCATCGTATTTGGCGCAACTGGCGACGTTGGCTCGCGGATCGTAACCGAAGCCGTGACGCGTGGTCACAATGTCACCGCTGTTGTCAGGGATAACGCAAAGGCCGGGGCTCTGCCGAAAGGCGTTGCGGTCCGCGTGGCGGACGCCACCGACACCGCATTGGTTGCACAAGCGATGGCCGGTCATGATCTGGCCATCACCGCCCTTCGGCCACCGCAGGGGCAGGAAGGTGAACTGGTTCGGCTGACCCGGTCCATTCTGGAAGCCGCAGACTCGCTGAACCTGCGCGTGATCATTGCAGGTGGTGCCGCGCGCCTGCGGTTGCCTAATGGCAGCCCTCACACCGTGTTGACGGACCCCGATTTCCTGCCCGACGACGTGGTCCCGATTGCCCGCGCGTCGCAGGCGCAGGCAGAGCTGTGTGCCAGCATGCCGACAGTTAACTGGACCTATGCCAGCCCCTCCGCGATGCTGACGCCGGGTGTACGCAAGGGTAAATTTAGGCTCGGCACTGACACGTTGATCGTGGACGATGAAGGAAATTCGGCGATTTCGATGGAGGACTTTGCCGTTGCAATCGTCGACGAGGTCAGTGCGGCCGCCCACAGCCGGTCGGCCTTCACCGCTGGTTACTGATGCTGAGCTAAGCGTGCGGCTGGACCCGGAGATCACGGTTCAGCCGCTTCGCGTCATCCCGACCGGAAATGCAGCGCCAGAAAATCGATCAACGCGCGCACTCGGGCCGTCAGGTGACGATTGGGCGGGTAGAGCGCATAAAGGCCGAAGTTTTCCGTTTCATAGTCCTGAAACAGATGTTCCAGGGTGCCCTCTTCCAGACTGCGGGCAACCACATAATGCGGGCAACGTGCGATGCCCAGCCCGGCAATCGCCATGTTGGCAATTGCTGCGGGCGCGTTGGCGTGAAACACCCCGGCGACCTTTACTACAAAATCCCTTGTCCCGGCCCGAAACCTCCAAGCAGTTGCGTCGGCCGGGTTTTCGTCAATCAGGCAGTTATGCGTGGCCAAGGCCATCGGATCACCCGGACGCCCCCGTTCCTCCAGATACTCAGGTGACGCGCAGACGATCAGTGGCATATCCGACAGTTTTCGCGCGATCAGGGTCGAATCCCGCAATACGCCGATCCGCACGGCCAGATCGAACCCTTCTTCGACTAGCGCCACGCGCGAATCCGACAGTTTGAGGTCGATATCGACCTGTGGATGCGCCCGCAGGAACGGGGCCAAAGCCTGTGTCAGGTTGATGCTGCCGAACCCAGTTGGCGCGGTCATACGGATCGGTCCGGCCAGTGCCGATTGCCGTTCCTGAACAAGGTCTTCCAACTCGTCGATCTGCTCTACGATGGGGCGGCAGCGTTCGAGGTAGGCAACGCCTACATCGGTCAACGAAACGCTTCTGGTTGTCCGGTTGAACAACTGCGTAGATAGCCTGGCCTCCAACTGGGCGACGTATTTGCTGACCAGTTTGGTCGACAGGCCCAGCCGCCGCCCGGCCGCGGTGAACGAGCCCTCATGAGCGACGGCCATAAAAGCCCGCATCGTGTCGATCGTATCCAACGCACCGCTCCTTCGTCTTATTTGGTGTTCATCCTATTATACCCGAAATGTTCATAGTCACTGAATGAAATGTGGGATTATAAATGAAACAGGCTTTTGTCATGTTTGCGCCAGTGATCGCTGACGGGTTTCGTCGGCTCACCCTCAGGAAAAACCTCCGAAAGGAAACAGACATGCCAAACGCCATCCGCATCCACCGCCATCCGTTGTCCGGTCACTCGCACCGGGTCGAGCTGTTCGCCAAGCTGGGCGGCATCAATCACGAACTGGTAGATGTCGATCTGCTGGCCGGTGAGCACAAGAAGGAACCGTTCCTCTCCCTGAACCCGGCCGGACAGGTGCCGGTGATCGAGGATGGCGAAACCGCCATCGCCGATTCCAACGCCATTCTGATCTACCTCGCCCGGAAATACGCGCCCGACTGGCTGCCGACCGATCCGGTGCGTGAGGCCGAGGTTCAGAAGTTTCTGTCGCTGGCCGCCGGAGACATCGCCCACGGCCCTGCTGCGGCACGATTGATCACCGTCTTTGGTGCGCAATTGGATGCCGAGCGCGCCAAAACTGTCGCCAAATCTGCCTTCGACCGTCTTGAGTCGCATCTGAACGGGCGCGACTGGCTGGTCGGAGCCGGCCCCACCATCGCCGATGTCGCGATCTACAGCTATACGGCCCATGCCCCCGAAGGGAACGTTTCGCTGGGCGACTATCCCAACATCCGCGGCCTGCTGGCCCGGGTCGAGGCGCTGCCCGGCTTTGTGCCCATGCAAAGCACCAAAGTCGGCCTCGCCGCCTGACTTAGCCGCGCGCCCGGTCCCGAAGGCCGGGCGCGTATTACTGCCCTGTGTTCCGCCCCAGGAGAGATCCCATGCTTACCACCGACCCCAGCGACAGCAGCACCTCCCCTTTCCATCGGGGCGAACACATGGCGCAGGCGCGCGTGGGTGTTCGCGACATCGAACACTGGGCGCGCAAAGTCGTTCGCGACCACATGCCGGAACAACATCGGGACTTTCACACCGCGCTGCCGTTTCTGGTGATGGCCGCCCGCGACGAACAAGGCAGGCCCTGGGCCACGCTGGTCGAGGGGCCGGACGGGTTTGTCACGGCGCCGGACACCAAAACGCTGTCCATCTCCGCCCTGCCCGTCCGGGGTGATCCGCTGCACGACGCCATTCATCCGCAAAGCGATATCGGCATCCTTGGAATCGAACTGGCCACGCGGCGGCGCAACCGGGTCAATGGGCGCGCTGGCCGCGTCACGCCGACCGGCTTTGACTTTCACGTCGACCAGACCTTTGGCAATTGCCCGCAATACATCCGCGAACGCGCGTGGACCCGGGTCGACAGCTCGGGGCCCGGGCTGGCCACACGCGGCCAGCGTCTGACGGCGGATCAAACCCGGTGGATCGAGACCGCCGATACTTTCTTTATTGCCAGCGGATATCGCGAAGACGGCGACAGCCCGACCTTTGGGATGGATGCATCCCATCGCGGCGGTGAACGCGGTTTCGTGCAGGTTCTGGACGACCGTCGACTGCGGTTTCCCGATTACGCCGGCAACAATCACTTCAACACTATCGGCAACCTGCTGCTTGATCCCAAGGCAGGGTTCCTGTTCGTCGACTTCGAAAGCGGCAGCCTGCTGCAACTGACCGGCACCGCCTCGATCGACTGGGACAGCGATGAGATTGCACAGGTGCCCGGCGCGCGGCGTCTGGTGACGCTGGAGATCGACGAGGTCGTGGAAACCCGGTCGGCGGTCAGCCTCAGGTGGAATTCGGATGCGGAGTCGGTCCACTCGATCCGCCTGATCGAAAAAACCCGCGAAAGCGCCGATGTCACCTCGTTTGTTTTCGAAGCCCGAGACGGCGGTCCCCTGGCCGGGTTCGAACCCGGACAACACCTGCCGATCGAGCTTGAAATTCCGGGGATCTCCGAACCGGTGCGCCGCACCTATTCGCTGAGCAACGGACCGAACGAGCATCGCTATCGGATCACGGTTAAGCGTGAGCCCAAAGGGATCGCGTCGCGATATCTGCACGATCATCTGGAACCGGGCGCGATCATCAACAGTCGCCGGCCCGCGGGAGATTTCGTGATGACCTGCGACCGATGTCCCCTGGTTCTGGTCAGCGCCGGTGTGGGTGTCACGCCGATGTTGAGCATTCTGAATAAGGTCGCAGGCGAGCGCGGCAATCGCCCTGTCTGGTTCATCCACGGCGCGCGGGATGGTCAGCACCATCCGCTGGCCGGTGAAGTTCGCGATCTGGCCGCCAGACGACCGGGTATCACGACACATGTGGCCTATAGTCAACCTGCGCCAGAGGATGAGATCGGTGTGGACTATGACTCGCATGGCCGCGTTGACGGAGCACTTCTGGCGCAGCTGATCGACGATGCCAGCGCGCATTATTTTCTGTGCGGCCCTGTCGGTTTCATGGCCGGGATGCACGCCGATCTGGAACGCCGGGGCATCTCTCCGGAGCATATTCATACCGAAAGTTTCGGTCCCGCCGGGTGATCTGACGTGATCCTTCAGGGGCAAATGAAACTTAAACCATAGGAGCAAGGACATGCGCGAATTTTATGATGTAGTCATTATCGGTGGCGGCAATGCCGGGTTCGGAGTGTCGGCCATTGCGCATGAAGCCGGGAAATCCATCGCCTTTATCGAGGCGCGCGATTTTGGCGGCACCTGCCCCAATCGCGGCTGCACGCCCAAGAAAGTGCTGGTGGCCGCGGCCCACTCCATGCATGAGATCGAACAGGCCGCAACCCACGGAATCGACGTTGGCAAGCCCCGGCTGGACTGGGCCAGACTGATTCGGCGTGAAAAAGACCTGATCGGGTTTATTCCGGACGCGATGCACGGGCTGGCCGAAAAACGCGGCGATGTCTTTCGCGGCACCGCGCGTTTCGTCGGGCCGGACAGCGTCGACGTGGACGGTCAGGTCATCCGGGGCCGGAACATTGTAATTGCCGCGGGATCGAAACCAAGACCTCTGCCAATCCCCGGAGCCGAACACATGATCACTTCGGACGAGGTATTGTCCGACCCGACCCTGCCGCGTGAGGTCGTGTTCATCGGCGGTGGCGTCATCGCGATGGAGTTCAGCCATGTCTACGCGCGTGCCGGGGTGCAGGTGACGATCCTGGAGGCACTTCCGCAGCTTTTGCCGCGTCTCGACAGTGACGCCGTTGCCGCCTTGCGTGCCGAAACAGAACGCCTTGGCGTTGTTGTCAAAACCGGGGTGTCGGTGACGGCCGTCGAAAAGACGGCAGATGGCCTCAAAGTCCGGTTCCAGCATGAAGGCCGCGACCAGAGCGTGACCACCGAACGGGTCGTCAACGGCGCGGGCCGTATCGCCAATATCGACGGCCTGAACCTTGAGGCTGGTGGCGTCGACCATGACGGGCTGCGCATTCTGATCGACGACACGATGCGATCCACCTCGAACCCCTCGGTCTGGGTGGCGGGCGATGCCGTCGCGCATTCGGCGCAACTGTCCCCTGTCGCGACCTATGAAGGCCAGATCGTCGGTCATAACATTGTCAACGGCCCCACCAAAAAGCCGGATTACAGCGTGATCCCCAGCGCGGTCTATACCGTTCCGGCCCTCAGTTCGGTTGGATTGACCGAGGCCGAAGCCCACGAGCGCGGTCTGGATGTGGC
Source organism: Ruegeria sp. ABV4_181 (assembly GCF_056158465.1). NCBI lineage: Bacteria > Pseudomonadati > Pseudomonadota > Alphaproteobacteria > Rhodobacterales > Roseobacteraceae > Ruegeria > Ruegeria sp. ABV4_181. The sequence continues at coordinate 101,740 of NZ_JBSWTI010000006.1, read as the reverse complement.
GGTCACGGTGTCGGACATGTCCGGCTGGTTTTCGGCCAAGACCTATGCCGAAACCGCTGCCTGGTCCAAGGTTCTGGTGGATCAGAGCAATGACCGGATCGTGGGCGCGCATATCCTTGGGCATCATGGCGATGAGTTGATCCATCTCTTTGCCATGGCCATGCGCCACGGCATTCCCGCCAATGACCTCAAGACCTCGCTTTACGCCTTTCCGACCTTCGCGGCGGATATGAAGTCCCTGATCTAGGGCATCATCGGGCAAGCGAGACATTTCAGAAGGAGAGCCGTCATGAAAGATAAGGTCTGTCTGATCACCGGAGTCGGCGACGGAACCGGCGCATCTGTTGCCCGCCGGTTTGCACGGGATGGATACCGCGTTGCCTTGCTGGCCCGCGAACTGGGGCCGAAGGGCATCCATGTCGCCTATGTGGTGATCGACGCGGCCATTGATACGCCGTGGACCCGCGTTCCCTTCAATCCCGACATGCCCGAGGCGTTCTTCAGCAAACCCGACGCCATCGCAGAAGAGGTCTTTCATATCGCCCATCAGGACCGGTCCACATGGTCCTTCGATGTGGAACTGCGGCCTTTCGGAGAAAAATGGTAAGGCGGTTGATCACCGGAAACCGGCGGCTCCTCCAGCGTTGTCGCCGTTTCCCATTCAGGTAAGCCCGCTCCGTCAGGCGGGACACTGCGAACAAGGATAAGCCCAGGTTTCTGCAAGGCCAGTCGCAGGCATGAGATGCCAAGTCGCTGCTGCGCTGTCAGATTTGCACCACGTTCGGCCAGCTTGAAATCCAACCCGCCAAGATTGCTAATGACGTCCCGCAATCCGGTGGCGCGCGCCGTCTGCATAATTTGGCCGTCGGACGGCCGGGGGCGCAGGCCCAATGTCAATGCCCGCCGCAGAGATCCTTTCAGGATCAGGGGCTGTTCGCTGAGGACGCCGACGGATCGGCGCAGGCTTCCAGGTGTCAAATCCGAAACGTTTTTGCCTTCCAGCTTCAGAGAGATGTCGTCAACCGTCGCATTTCCCAGCAGGGCGAGTTCAACCCGGTTCATCAAGGCGCTGGATATGACGGCCCGCTGACCGGCGGGCAGTTTGAGAACCGGACCGCCCCGAACCGCGATCTCAACAGACAGGGGTTTGCGGGCAATATGTGCCTTGGCGCCGCGCGGGGTCGCAAGCGGGCGGTTCAGCGCCCGCACCAGATTGAGATACGCAGCCCGGAACCTTGCCGCCTGATCGCTGGAGGACATTGCGTTTCCCATCGGGCGAACCATCAGGCCAAGGGTCGCCAAAGCAGCCGCAATCGTGCCCGCCGGCGTGTCGTTCAAACTTCCAAGCAGCATTGTCAAAGCGGCTGCAATCGCCGCTGAAAGCTCGGGGATTGCTTTTCTGCTTTCCGACACGTTTCGCCGGGCGCATGCCGCCGCCAAGACTTGGTCGGCCTGACGGCGCAGCGAATTCATCTCGACATGCCGGCGCCCAAGCGCGGCGAGTCTGGGGGCTATTGGCAGGCGCTCGGTCACGTCGGCGGCCAGCCGGGCGCGGCGCTTTCTCAGGTCCCGATGCGCGCGAAAAAGCCTGCGCTGGGTGGCTGCGGCCCAAAGTACCGGCGGCAGTATCGCGCACAGGGCAACCCAGACAAAGCGTGCGTCCAGATGGATCAGTACTGCCGTGGATGCCGGCAGCAGAATGGCCGCCTGCACCAGACGCGGCACCCCGAGGCCGGGCCAGTCCTTTAGCCCGGCCAGATCGCCGGTAAAGCGCAGCACATGATAACCCATGCGCCTTTGGTCGAGTTCTTTTTGGTCACTGCGGCTGGCGTGTTCGAACAGGGTAAGCCTTACATCCCGCGCATAATCCTGCCCCAGACGTTCGGCGAGATTGCGGAAGGCCAGTTGCAGCAGCGCGGCGCAGAGACCGGCCATCGCAACCGTTGCAATTGCGGCAACCGGCAGTTCTGCGCCGGAGTGCAGCGCGAAGAACACGCGGCGCGTCGCAAAAGCAGCGGCGGACAAAGCGACAGCCTGGGCCAGTACCACACCGATGATCCGACCCAGCAGATGGCGCCTTGCGCCGGAAAACAAACCCGGAGGGGTCATGCCGCACGCGACGCCCGCCCCATGAGCGCGCGCGCCGCCATCGTATTGGCATAGGCCGGGTCCAAAAGCTGTCGGCGTGTCAGAACCTGCACTCCGGTCGCGGCGTGTGCTTCTGCGGCCGCCATGGGTGAGCAGGACAGAACGCCAGTCAGCGCCAGCGGTCGAATTCCATTTCGCGCCAGATCGGTCACGCCCCCCTTGGCAGCAACCGCGTCGCCACAGGTGAACAGATATCTTGAAAACCGGCTGCGCGCCTCGGCATCGGCCAAAAGGGCAGCCGTTTCGTGTTGGAAAATGCCGTCGGCGAGTTCCATGACGGCGATGTCGCAGCCCCGGTCTTCGGCTTCGCCCAACAAGGCGTCTATGCCAGCTTTGATCCGGGACAAGGGTTCCAGATAGGTCGTAACCATGCCCGCATCGGTGAAATCGGCCACGTAAGACGCACCGGCATCGACATAGGCGTTGTAATCGCCGAACGCCCCCGTGCCGGTTCCCTTCAGAACCGCCGTCCGCCAGCCGGCTCTGGTCAGACCGTGTGCCAGCGCGGCTGTCGCGGTTGTCTTACCGGAGTTCATTGTGGTTCCCACCACACAGATAACCGGAAAACCGGTGGATGGTGAGCGCGGCGACAATCCAAAGTCACCGGTGTTCAGCACCGTCCCGTTCCGCGCCGTAATTCGCCCCAATGGTTGGATGCGTGTCGGTTGCTTGACGCGCTCGCTGTGTTGAACCATACGCCCGATGCACCCACCCCCGGCCAGCATCTCACAGCCCTCGGCGTCGATTTCGGCAATTCCTTCGAACTGATCGGGCGCGTAGCGCGCGCCGCAGGGCAACACTACAAGGTCGCCGGGGTAAAGTTGCGAGGGACGCCCCGCAGGCAGTTGAATTCGCCGGTGGTTGCCGATTGAGGTGACCCGCCCGAGGATCAGATCACCCGGCCGTGCCTTGTGAAAATCCCGGCACAGGCCGCTGGCAAGTTCCGGATCGACCCGTCTGGTGGCAAAACACCATTTCGCGGTATCGAAGTTGCAGTGTTCCATAGCAAAGACTCCTGAAAATTCTGAATGTTAATTGCTGCAAACAAGCCGGGTCAGTCCGGCCTCGGCGCAGGTGGAAAAGCTGTGGGCGCAGTTCGGAAGTTCGGCCAGCGAAAGGTCGGGAACGATCCCCCGAGCGATTGCTGCCGTTCGGAACGACTTGCAGTAGCTGCGCGCGCGGGCCAGTCGGTGCCGGCCCTGAACATCATCAATCTGTGGCGATTTCCGCAATGCGTCGTCGCGAAGGGTGTCTTCTGCTCCGACATAGACGCGCAAATTCAGGGCGAGGAAATGCTTCAACTGGCTGTGGGCCAATGCGGGAATGTTTGTGCGCAGTCGCTTGTTTGGTGGCGCCAGCCCCATCGGGAATTCCTGGGTCATGTCTGGCAGGCAATACCAGCCGGCCGCGGCCAGATGCAGGCGCGATATCCGCTGCGGGTACAGCATGGCAAACCGGTGCGCCAGTTGCGCGCCGCCGGAATACCCAAAAACCTCGACCCTGTCCGTTTGCGCGTAGCCCAATTGCTGCACAAGGTCGAGCAAGGCCAGAAGCGCCCGATCCGGGCGATACGCTCCGATCCGCTGAAAGTGCTGCCAGTGCTCTTGCGAAAACAGCGGTGTAATCAAAACCTGCCCCTTTTCCGTGCAGGGGGTCGCAAACGCCGTGGCAATCCCCTCCGCATCGCGCGAGATTCCGTGCAGGGCCAAGAGCGGCGGTAGATTTGGGTTTTGTATGCTGGGAATGCGAACTTCAGCGGACAGAACGCGCCCACCTGTACACACTGAAAGCCTGGTAGCGGCCATTGGGCCGGTGGCAGGCAATACATCCATAGCGGCGTCAAACATTTTTCAGCTCCTGTTTATCTGGGGTCTTGAAGGGACAACGCCGCAATCGGGGTTCTATTCCAATCGGTCAGACTCCTGCCCCGTCGGTTCCGGCGGGCTTCACTCGGACATCGGATCATGTCGCCCCGCGGTCGAAAATTTTTTGGAATAGGTTTTGGGCTGGCTCGTTATTGTGGAACATGACGCCATACAGGAGCAGCCAAATGACGGATCGGTTCCGGAGGGATCTGGTGACACTGGTGCCGAAACTGCGCCGGTTTGCCCTGTCGCTGACGGGCAACAGGCCGGACGCGGATGATCTGGTGCAGTCGGCCTGTGTCAAAGCCCTGAAGAACGCGGCTCAGTTCCGTGAAGGCACACGCATGGACAGCTGGATGTACCGCATCATTCAGACGCTCTGGATCGATGACCGCAGGCGCGCCAGAACACGCGGCGCGTCGGTAGACCCCGAGGCCGCCGGCCTGTGTGACGAAGGCCGTGCCGCGCGATTGCCCGAAGATCGGCTGATGCTGGACATGGCGCGGGACGCCATGGGCGCGCTGCCCGAGAAACAGCGCGTCGTGCTGTCGCTCGTGGCGATCGAAGGGCTGAGCTACAAGGAGGCCGCCCATGTTCTGGACGTGCCGGTCGGCACGGTCATGAGCCGGTTATCGCGGGCCCGCGAAGCCTTGCTGCCCCAGCTTGGGATGTCGAAAGGACCGATGCAATGACTGCCAACACCATAATGGACAAGTCCCGCCTTGCCGCATTTGTTGACGGAGAATTGTCGCCCGAAGACGCGGCAGCTGTTGTGTTGCATCTGGCCGATCATCCGCAGGATCAGGCTTATGTCGATGACCTCATGGCCGCGAACGAAGCCTTGTCGCAAGCCTTTGCGGAGCCCTTGGAGGAACCTGTGCCACATGCGATCAAGGACACCATTCTGGGTCGGGTCCGATCCACTCAGGTTGTGCCATTCCCAAAACGGCCTGCGGCCTGGATGGGTCTGGCCGTTGCGGCCACGCTTGTCATTGCCGTTGTTGTTGGCTCTGACCTTCTGGCGCCGAACGGTGATTCAACCCTGGCCGTTGGGCCGGTGAGTGACGGATCGGCTCTGGCCACGGCCCTGACCCGATTGCCTTCGGGGATCTCGGAACCCGCCGGTTCGGATGAAGACCTGATGATCCTCGCCACGCTTCCGGTTGCCGGCGGGCATTGCCGCGAATTTGAGGTTGTCGACCGCGCCGACCAACGGATCGATCTGGGCATCGCCTGCAACTCATCCGGGGAATGGGTTATCGAGGTCACGGTCTCGGAGCCGCTGTCCGCAGCGGGCACCGAGGACGGATTTGTTGCCGCCAGTGGGACAGAGATGCAGGGGTTACTGCCGTTTCTGGATCGGCTGGGCGCGGGCGATGCGCTTTCTCCGGATCACGAGGCAGACCTGATTTCGCGTGGATGGACGCCCTAGCACAAGGTCGATGCGTTCAGCAGACCATGCCCAAAAATCTCATCCACGCCCGGCGCACCCAGATCCCGGGCAGAGTCTGACAGGTACCCACGGACCTGATCGGGCGTCAGCGTATCGTCCCTGGACAGCATCAGGGCAACCGCCGCAGTGACAAAAGGGACCGCAAAGGACGTTCCCGATTTCAGACGCGCGCCACGAATGGATGTGGCCGACAACATGTTCACCCCCGGCGCGGTCAGATCAATGTAGGATCCGCGCTGCGCCTGCCGGTAAACCCGCGCCCGGGCATCGACTGCGGTGACGGCGATAACGGCGTCATAGGCGGCCGGATAGGCGGGCGCGCCCGAAGGGCCGGAATTGCCTGCGGCCGCGACCATGACGATCTGCGCTTCGGTGGCCAACTGGTCGATCACCTCTTCAAGCAGGCTGTTTCTGGGCCCGGCGAGCGAGAGGTTGATGACCCTGACATCTCGCTCGCGCAAGGCGTCCAGCCCGCGCAACAGAGACACCAGATCAGCCCGTTCGTCGGTGCCTTTGCGCGAAAAGGCATCCACGGCGATGACCCTTGCACCGGGGATCAGACCGGGCACCCGGCTCTCGGGGTCGCCGATCATCAGCGACGCGACGGCGGTGCCGTGAATGGCCTTGGACGGGTTTTGGCCCGTATCTGCGACCTGTATCAGCTCCAGCCGCGCCCCAGCCATGATTTCATGGTCCGCGTTGATCCCGGTGTCGATCATCCCCACCGGAACCCGAACCGCACAGGTATCGGATCCCTGTGCTGCCATCGGCCATCGGATCATGTCCCAGGCTGCACAGTTTTCATGAGAACAGGCAGCCGACGCCAGTTCCAGTGTTTCATTCAACTCGGAGCGGTAGAAGTGATTGAAGTCCGCATTGCCACCCGATGGCAGGGCCCGAACCCGGTCCCGTGCTTCCTCCAGCCCAAGCCCTGCTGGCGTCGTCAGCCGGGTCAGTACGCGGTCACTGGCCACAAGGGTTTCGGTATCTGCGACGACAAACCCCTCGGACAAAAGCTGTTCCAGGTCCTCATCGGATGCATCCGAAACGACTAATTCGGACGGTGCCTGCGCCGGCAGGGTGACTGGTGCCGTTGGCCGCGTGGTCCGGGGCAGTGAAGGCGTTGGGGCCGGCCGTCGGAACAGAGATTCAAACGGGTTGCCGCCCGAGGGTCTTTGACTGCCGCCTCTGCCCCGTTCGCGGTCGTCGTCATCATCATTGTCGTCCCGGTCGTCATCGCTATCGTCATCACGATCATCATCATCCGCCCAAGCGGACGAGACGAAACCTGTTTGCCAATCGGCTGGCGCCGCCAGTTGAACTGGCAGCAGAAGGCCCAGTGTCAGAAAGGTGCGAACGGCCTGTTTCGTCAGCTTTTTCATTTCAGTATCCACTTGAGTTTGAGGCGCTTCGAAACAAAAACGTCCTGGACCGGAGTTTTATTCCAAATCCCGGCTTGCCGCAAAGCGGGCTGGCGGTTCCGCTGTCCCCTCAACCTCGGGTCATTTCGCGGCTCAGAAACTCTTCGGCGCTTTCCACCTCTTCCAACCGGGTGCCCTTTATCCACCAGAACCGGGTCCCGACATTGCGGATGAACTGCCGGTCATGACTGACCAGAAGGCAGGATGCGTTATGCGCGATGAGTTCGCTTTCCAACGCCTCCTGCCCGCTGATGTCCAGATGGTTGGTCGGTTCGTCCAGCAGATAGAAATTCGGGTTCTTCAGACGCAGGACAAGCATGGCAAGCCGGGCTTTTTGCCCACCGGATAGCCTTTCGATCCTTTGCTCCTGCATTGAGATCTCGATACCCGCGCCGGCCAGCACCTGACGCGCACGCCGGTCGCCGATGTCAAATTGGTGGGTCACGGCGGACATCGGTGTGTCCGCCCCCTCAAGCTGTTCAAAATTCTGGCCCGAATAGGCCGGGATGACGGAAGGCGCGCATTTGATCGCGTTGGCCTCACCGGTCAGCGCCCTTTTAATCATCTCGATCAGGCGTGTCTTGCCGGTGCCATTCGACCCAAGCAGAACGATACGATCGCCCTTGGTGATCCATTTCGTGCCGGTTTGGTACAGCGGCTGTCCGTCGGGCTTAGGCACAACCACATTGTCCAACGTTATCAGCGCTTTGGAGTGAGTGTCGCTGTTGGTCAGAATAATGTGCCCCGCATACCGTTCCTGATGCGCGGGTGTCGCCGATTCCTGCAAACGGTCGGCGCGTTCGGTCAATTGTCTTGTTTTCGTCTGCAACAGGTCCGAGCCGGAATTTATGCCAATGTTCCTGAGCTTTGCCGCCTGTTTGCGCAACTGTCGCGCCTTGCTCATCTCATTTGAAAAATGCCTCTCATCAGCGGCATCCGCCTCGTCCAGCGCCGCACGCGCCGCCGAAAAGGCCAGCGGGAAGAGCCGCGAGCGTTCGGGACGGATAAACAGAGTCCTGCCGGTGGTTTCGTCCAGAAATGCGCGGTCATGAGATGTCATCACAACGGCAACCCTCTGCGGCAGCGCGTGTAACCAGTCCTGAAGCAAGGCAATGCGGTGCAGGTCCAGATGGTTTGTCGGCTCGTCCAGCAACAACAGGTCGGGTTCGGTGACCCAGGCCGCCGCCAGCAATGCCGTACGTTGCCAGCCGCCGCTGAGTTGCTGCAATGGCGTGTGCTGGATCTCGTAAGGCACCTGCAAATCCGCAAGCGCCACGTCGACGCGCCAGCTTTCATATTCGGCCATTTCTGTCGGAAGCGCGGCCAGTACCCAGTCATAAAGGGTCATGTTCAGGGCCTGGGGCGGGACGTCCTGCGGCACATGACCCACGCGCAGCCCGCGCGCGCGGGTAACTTCGCCGGTGGCCTGATCCAGCTTTCCCGCCAGACAACTCAGAAGGGTGGATTTTCCGCGCCCGTTGGCGGCAATCAAACCGATGCGATCACCTTTGGAAATCGTCAGGTCGAGGTTTTTGAACAGGGAATTGCCCAGGGTGATACCAAGGGACTTGGTGCTGAGAAGTGTCATAACGGTCTCGTGTCACAAAAATAGCGCCGCAACGCGGCTTTGGGCAGACCGTCGATTGAAAGGTAATGCGGTCAGCCCTGCAAACGGATCTGCAGGGCATAACGGGGACCATGCTGAAGTCGGCGTGTGATGCGCATGCTCAGCAATTGCCCTCCCTTTGTGAACATCCAGACAGGCGCAACCTAGGAAACTATGGCGAGGTTTGCAAGCGCACGGGCGGACTGATGCCCGTGCGCCTCAACGGGCTATTTCTTGCCAGCGACGATGCGGTCCAGGATGAGGGCACAGAACAGGATCGCAAGCCCTGCCAGAATGCCCTGCCCGGCTGCCGCGTATTGCAGCGCCTCCAGAACGTCTTCGCCCAGCCCTTTGGCCCCGATCAGCGATGCGACAACAACCATGGCCAGCGACATCAGTATGGTCTGGTTCACACCCGCCATAATGGTCTTGTGCGCAAGCGGCAGATCCACGCGCCAAAGCAGGTAGCGCGGCGTTGCGCCAAAGGCCAACGCGGCCTCGCGCACGGTTTCGGGAACCTGTTGCAGGCCCAGAACCGTAAAGCGGATCACCGGGGGGCTGCCAAAGATCATGGTGGCGACCACGCCTGCCGGTTTACCGGATCCGATAAAAGCCACAACCGGGATCAGATAGACGAAGGATGGCATCGATTGCATGAAATCCAGAATGGGCCGAACGATGGCGAAGGCCCGGGGACGGCGGGCGCAATAGATGCCCAGCGGGATACCCAGCGTGATCGAGATCAGCGCCGCGGCGCCCAGCAGGGCGATTGTGGTCATTGCCTTTTCCCAGAAATCCAGCAAACCCAGATAGGCCAGCGCCGCGCCGGTGAAAATCGCCACGCGGGGTCCGGCGGACAGATAGGCCAACATGATGATCACCAGCGATACAACCGGCCAGGGTGTATCGACCAGCACCACCTCGATCCAGTCCAGCAGGGTGCGCATGCCATATGTGAGCCCGTCAAAGAACCCGCGCCCGGCGGTCTTGGTCCACTCAAAGACGGCCTGCACCCCGTCGCCCACATTCAGCCGCCAGTCGCGGTTGGTTGGAAAGGTCTTGAGGATGGTCAATGCGTCCGGCTGTGCAAACTTGATTGCGGACAGGATGACAACCACGCCGGTCAGGACGGACGCCACGACCAGTCGCGGCACGGACCAGCCATGCGCGACGCCCGGGTCCGAGCGCCAGCGCGCGAACTGCCCTTCCAGTGTCCAGTTTGCCAGCGACGCGGCCAGCAACTTGACCGCCAGCAACAACAGGATGCCGATGGCAAGATAGGCGAACCCTGTTGAATCCGCGCTTCGCGCCGCCTCCTGCGCGCCGGCCAAAGCGCCCTCCAGCGACTCGGCGGCGCGTTTCAGAGATTCCAGCGAGGATGCGCCGGATTGCTCCGCCGCTTCGATCTGCTGCCGGCGCAGATCCAGCGTCTGTTCGATCTGTACAGCCCGCTCGCGGAATTCACGGCCCAGATCGCCAAACAGCCCCAGACCGATCTGGATATAGGCCAGCGTTTCGAGCAGCAGAAACCCCAGAAACCAGGACCAGAGCCCGCGCGCGCCGAACCAGATCGGCCCCAGAAGTGCGGCACCTTTGTTCAGCGTGAACCGATAGCCGGGCGCCTGCATCATATAGGCAAAGGTTTTCTGATAATATGCCTGCCCCTGCCCCACAAACTCGCCAATCAAACCGTTCAGCCGGTCGGCGGTTTCAGGATTGATCTGCTGTGCGTCTACATGTTTCATGGCCGCCCCCTTATGCCTGGCTGTCCTGAATGGCGCGGATCAGACCGGCCCGGTTGATGACGCCCACGGTTTTGCCGTCCTGCGTGACCGCCACCACGCCGTGACCATCCACGCACAGGTTCATCAGATCGGACAGGTCCATATCCGGATGCGCCTGTTTCGCGTCGTCCGGTACTTCGCCGTGATTGGCCTCGAACTCATCAACCGGTTTCATCACTGCATGGGCGAAGATCATGTTGAGCTTGGAGATACCCGCGACGAAGTCGGCTACGTAATCATCCGCCGGGTTCAGAATGATCTCTTCGGGTGTGCCGATCTGCACGATGCGCCCGTCCTTCATGATCGCGATGCGGTGGCCGATGCGGATCGCCTCGTCCAGATCGTGCGTGATGAACATTGTGGTCTTATTGAGCTTGTGGCTGAGATCCATGAACTGATCCTGCAACTGTTTGCGGATCAGCGGATCAAGCGCCGAGAACGGCTCGTCCATCAGCAAAATCTCGGGATCGGCCGCGATGGCCCGGGCAAGACCGACGCGCTGTTGCATACCGCCGGACAGTTCGTGCGCGTATTTGTCTTCCCAGCCGTTGAGTTCGACCAGTTCCAGCACCCGGTCGGCCTCTTCCCAACGCCGGGCCTTGCCGGTGCCGCGAATTTCCAGCGGCATGGCCACGTTGTCGCGCACGGTCCGGTGCGGCATCAGACCAAAGTTCTGGAACACCATCGCGACGCGCCGGTTGCGCAGATCACGCAAGCCATCGTCATTCAGACCCATGACGTCATCGCCGTCCAGATAGATATGGCCGTCCGTCGGTTCCAGCAACCGGTTCACGTGGCGTACCAACGTCGATTTGCCCGACCCTGACAGCCCCATGACGCAGAACAGCTCGCCCCGTTCAATTTCAAAGCTGGCATCGGCAACGCCGACAACACAGTTGAACCGTTCCAGGACTTCGGCCTTGCTGAGCCCTTCGCTGTGAATGGCGCTTAGCGCCTCCTGCGCCCGTGCGCCGAACACTTTCCAGACCCCGCGCGCATCAATTGCGATTTCCGCTGTCATACCGGCCCCATCCCTGTTGAACGTGTTGAAAGGCACCCCCGACCGCAGCGCGCCGGGGGTGCGTCAGGCTCAGTTTGTTGTCAGGCCAAGCCAACCGTCGACGGTTTCGCCGTTGGCGGCGATCCACTCGGCCACCACCTCGTCAGTGTCGCGGCCCTTGACCACGACCTCATAGGTCAGACCGCTCAACTGGCCTGCATCCATGTTGACGTTGGCAAGGAAAGAGGCCGCCGCAGGGTTGCGCTGTTCCAGAGATTTCGAATGCGCAACGGTTACGGTCTTGACCGGCTCGCCGGTGCTGACATGCGATTTGTTGTACCAGTCGGCATCCTGATCAGGCTGCACCATCTTGTAGGTGGCGGCATCATGTTCGGGTTCTTCCAGAATGGTCACGTCATACAGCGCGTGCACGTAATGCGGTGCGTAGCAGTAGAATGCGGCGCCCTTTTGCTGGTCGATCTGATCCTTCAGCCTTGAATAGAACACCGTCTCGTCCTCGGTCGTTGGCGTCAGGAACGTCTCGATCCCGTAATCGCGCACCCGCACCTTGAAGGTGTTGGTCGAGGCCCAGCCGGACGCGCCAACCCAGACCTCGCCCATACCGTCGCCGTCCGAGTCGAACAACTCCTGCGCCATGGGCGTTGCCAGATCATAGATCGAGCGGATGTTGTGATCTTCGACCATATAGTTGGGCACGCAAATCCCGGCGCGGCCCTCATAGCTGCCGGAGGACAGGGCCACGGTGCCCTTCTGATCGACATATTCGTCCGTAAAGGACGACTGGTTCGGCAGCCAGACATCCGGGTGCACATCAATGTCGCCGCGCCCGCCATCCATGGCGGCAAAGATCACCGCATTGGCCCCGGGCGCATATCCGACCTCACCGCCCAGACGGGTTTCGATGACCTGACCGATCACCCGGCTCATGATCTTGGCGCCGGGCCAGCTAGGCTCGCCCACCATGACTTTTTCCTGCGCCATCGCTGCTGTTGTCCCTACGGTCAGCGCCAGAGTTGCGGTCAATGTTGTCAGTTTCTTCATGTCGTTTCTCCCGTTGCGTGTGGTTACATGCGCCGTCAGGCGCGCGCCCGCTTGCGGTGCGGGTCTGTGAATGGAATGTCCGAGACGGTCGCGCGCAGGCGTTTCATGCGCCCGTCCAGTTGCCCGATTTCCAGGTCGGTTCCGTTTTGCGCGTGCTCGACCGACACCCGCGCCATCGCGATTGCATGTTCCAGCATGGGTGAGCGGGTGGCCGAGGTGATTACCCCCACCTGTCTTTCGCCGGCATATACGTGCGCGCCCGCTGCGGGGACATCGTCGCAGCCGATCAGCAGCCCCTTGAGCACCCGGCGCGGGTCGCGGGCGTTCCGTTCCAGCGCGGCCTTGCCCGTAAAATCGGTTTTCGTCAGATCGACCGCAAAGCCCAGCCCGGCCTCGAACGCATCGATGCCCGGCGCGAATTCGGCGTTGGCGGCGGCAAGACCGGCTTCGATCCGGATGATGTCCAGCGCGGCCGAACCCATCGGGGTGATCCCGAACTCGGCACCTGCCTCCATAACCGCGTCCCAGATCGCAACCGCGTCGGACTTGGCGCAGAAAACCTCATACCCCAGCTCACCGGTATAGCCGGAGCGGGACAGCATGAACGGCGCGCCGTCGCGGTCGCCCAGACGGGCAACGGTAACCCCGAACCATTTCAGATGATCCAGTGAAGGCACATGCGGTTGAGTGAAGGCGATATTGCGCAGTAGGTCGCGGGACTTCGGCCCCTGAATGGCGAGGTTCGGCATCGCCCCCCGCATTGCGTGGACCCGCACCTGCAATCCCTGTTCCGCGGCGAGCGCCTGCAGCACGCGTCCGGTTTCCTCGGACCCGCAGCACCAGCGGAAAATCTCAGGCGCAAGCCGGAACAGGGTGCCGTCGTCAATGACCGAACCGCTTTCGTCGCACATCAACGTGTATGAACCGCGCCAGACCGGAAGACGGGCGACATTTCGGGTGGTGGCCAGTTGCAAAAGCTTCTCGGCGTCCGGGCCTATGATGTCGAATTTGCGCAGACCGCTCATATCCTGCACCGTCACCGCCTCGCGGCAGGCCCAGTATTCGCCCAGCGTGCCATGCGCGGGATAGCTGACCGGAGTCCACAGATCGCGCGCGGGGGCGAAATGCTGGGTCAGCGGGGCCAGTCGGTCGTGAAACGCGGATTCCTGACTGATAGCCATCGGGGCATCTTCCTTTTCACGATAGGCAACCGCACGGCGGATCGGGGTTTCCGGGCGATAGATGCGCACATGCACATCCGTTGGATTCCAGCCGTTGATCGGGTCGATGTCGTCGGGGCACGCCGTCGAAACGCAGACCAGGTCTTCCAGCGCCCGCATAGCCACGTAGTCGCCCGGGCGCGAATGGGATTCCTCGGTCAGGATGTGATGCGTCGCCGGATCGATCCAGGTGTTCCAGAAAAAGTTGATCGCGGGCCAGGCCGACCGGCGCGCCACGCCGTAAGGGGCGAGCGCGTTCGACATGTTGTCGGAACAGTTCACATGGCCCGGGAACCCGCGTTCTTCATAGCCGCGCGCGGTGCAGGCCAGCCCGAACGTGTCATGCCGCCCACAGGTATCCTGCACCACGTTCAGCAGGGGGCGCATTTCACGATCGTAGAACTTGTCCAGCAGACCGGGGCCCGGATAGGCGCGGCGCACCATCGACCGCGTCGCAGTCGAGTCGATCATCCATTCATCGCCGTTGCTCAGCCCGTCGGCGCGCAGGGCCATGAAATCGGAACATTGCTGCCCCTCGATGTCGATGATCTGCACAAATTCTCCGGCCTTCAGCTCATAGGCCGTTCCGGTGCCGCGCTGCACGGTAAATTCGTCCCGGATTACGCCCAGAGGCGGAGGAAGCAGCGGGCCGGTCGCGTTCGCACGCCTGTGCCGCACGGTGACGCATCCGGCGTCCGTACCTTCGATTAACCCCAATACCGGGTTCGGACGGATCAGCCAGACGGTGACCTGGTGATCCGAGCGCAGGATCAGCTCGTCCGTCACCTGCCCTGTCCGGTGACCGGGAAACGGCGCATCCGGTTTTCCGCCCTGTGCACCGATCCAGCCCCGATAGAGGGCACTGTCGAACGCGTCTGTATTGACGACAGCGTTCGCCGGTAAGCCCAGGGCCGTTAGCATCGGTCGCCCGTTCGCAGCGAAAGCCGCAACCGTCAGGGGCGTGTCCGCCGTCAGCCCGTCCAGTGAGAGCAGATCGCCCTGCTGTAGCACCAGCCGCTCGGCCTCGCGCGGGGCCAGAACAAAGCTGGACGTGTCCGCAGCGTTCGGAAAGCCGGGAAACCGGCGGCCCGGGCCGTCAAACCCGGTATTCGAAAAACTGTGCAAGACTGAGGAACCAAGCATGGTTTTGTCGGATTCTCGGCTATGAAACTAGTTACAAGAGTTGATGAAACTAGTTACATATGTCAACTCTTTCCTTAACAATCGTCAGATGGGCCAGAAAATCGGTGTCAAAAAAAGCTTCGGAGACCAGAAAACGCGCAAATCTTCGGGACGTGGCCCAGGCTGCGGGTGTTTCTGTCGCCACCGTGTCCCGGGTGCTGAATGAACCCGGGGTCGTAAAAAAGGACACTTTGGAAAAGGTTCAGGCGGCCATCGCCGCGCTGAAATTCGTTCCCAGCGCTGCGGCACGGGCCATCAATTCCGGGCGCACCCGCTTTGTCGGGGCCTTGGTGCCGACCCTGGACAACGCCATCTTTGCCCGGTTTCTGGCCTCGCTCGAACGCAACCTGTCCTTGCATCAGCTGTCCCTCATCGTGGCCACGACCGACTCGGATACCGAGGTCGAGGCGGCCAAGGCGAAAGGTCTGATCGACATTGGCGCCGAAGGGTTGATCATTACCGGCGCCACCCACAGCGCCGAGTTTCATGACCTGATCGAACGCTCGATGCTGCCGACGATCATCACGTCCTATTTTGATGGTGGAAACCCACTGCCGACAATCGGTTACGACAACGCAGCGGCGGCGCAGTTGGCGTTGCAACATCTGGCTGATCTTGGGCACCGGAACATCGCGGTCGTGCACGGCCCTGCCCATAACAACGACAGAACCCGCGCCCGCCTGTCCGGGCTGCATGACCTGAACTGGGGCGGATATCTGACGGCTTATGAGACCTCCATCAGCCTCAGCGG
Organism: Ruegeria sp. ABV4_181; assembly: GCF_056158465.1. Classification (NCBI taxonomy): domain Bacteria; kingdom Pseudomonadati; phylum Pseudomonadota; class Alphaproteobacteria; order Rhodobacterales; family Roseobacteraceae; genus Ruegeria; species Ruegeria sp. ABV4_181. Next base: position 86,248 of record NZ_JBSWTI010000006.1, on the reverse strand, counting down.
GGGATCAGAGGCCGCCCTGCGCATTTGTGCCGCCGCGCAAATGCCCGATGCAATCCTGTGCCTGTCAGACGTGGTTGCCCTGGGCATATTATTCGGTCTTCAGTCGCAGGGTGTGAAAGTGCCGGGCGACATGTCCCTGGTCGGCATCGATGACCTGCCCAGTTCCGCCGTGGCCGTTCCGGCACTGACGACAGTACACCTGCCCGTCACCCGGATGGGTGAAAGAGCCGCCGTCGCGCTGGCGCGGTGGATATCCGATCAGGAAGTGCCGCGCGCTGAAAAACTTGAGGCGGCACTGGTCGAGCGGAACTCGGTTTTGCGCCGGTCAGGGTAAATCCTGACATTGCCAATTCAGGGGCGCAAAAATCAGTCAGGGGCTGACAAACTATTGATTTTTGTCGCGCGCAAAGAATATGTAAAGTTGCGACAAGATCGAGACGAAAAGCGTCCGCAGGCTGGTGATCATGACCAAAATAAAGAACATGGAAGAATTTGCTGCGGTCAGCGGCATCTCGCGCCCCACGATCTCCAAGTATTTTCACGATCCCGACAGCGTGCGGGCCACAACGAGGGCGCGCATCGAAGAGGCGCTGGAGCGGTTCGACTATCGCCCGAACATATTTGCGGTGAATCAGAACCGGAAGCTGACCAAGAATATCGGAATCGTGGTGCCCTATCTGGCCGATCCGTTCTTTGCCGAGATTGCGCGCTATCTGGAACAAAGCTGTATCGCCGCCGGATACCGCCCGTCACTGTTCAGTTCGCATGGTGAACAGAAGCTTGAAAACGAAATCCTCGACAGCCTTCGCTCGCTCAAGCCTGCTGGCGTTCTTTTTGCGCCTCTGGGGCGGGCGTCGGACCGGTCGCAAATTGAAAAGTTCTGCGAGAACGTGCCGACCGTTCTGTTCGACAGCAACCTCGATGGGTTGGGGGCGGCGTTTGTCGGCTCGGATAATTTCAGCTTTGTCTCGCAGACCGTCGAATACATGACCCGCACGGGTGAGCCGCCGTCGTTTTTTGAGATGCGCACGCCGGCGAACCCGAATGCGAACAAACGGCGCAAGGCCTATGTCGACGTCATGGAGCATCTGGGCTTTGAGCCGCATGTGATCAAGATCGACGGTCAGGGCTGGGCGTTCGAAGATATCGGGCGTCGCGGCGCGATAAAAGTGCTTGAGGAAGGTGGGCTCAGGACAGACTCAGTTCTGTGCAGCAATGACCGTCTGGCCATCGGCTTCCTTGCCGCCTGTTACGAGCGGGGGATTCGGGTGGGGCGCAAAAAGGACTGCACGCTGCGGGTCGCGTCGAATGACGACCATCCATTTGCCAAATTTACCTGCCCCTCTCTGACAACGGCGGCGCATGATTACGACAACGTGGCCGGGCGCAGCGTGGAAACTCTGTTCGAACTTATTGAAAACGGGGGGAAATTCGACAAGCGATCGGAAACCTTGTTTCCGGCCAGGCTGGTATTGAGGGAGTCCGCTTAATCCTCAAATTTAACGCGCGTAAAGTTTTTATTGACGCCGCGACAAGTTCTGCACTACGCTCCCTGTACGACATCCAAGCTCAGGGAGGACAGGGATGTATCTCAAGAACGCACTTCGTGCGGCGACTGCACTGACATTCGTCGCAACGGCAGCGGCCCACGCACAGACGATCACGATCGCCACCGTGAATAACGGCGACATGATCCGGATGCAGGGCTATACCGACAATTTCACCGAAGCGACCGGCATTGATGTGGAATGGGTGACGCTGGAAGAAAACGTCCTGCGTCAGCGCGTGACCACCGACATCACCACCAAGGGCGGTCAGTTCGACATCATGACCATCGGCATGTACGAAACCCCGATCTGGGGCGCAAATGGCTGGCTGGTTCCGCTGGACGGTCTGTCCGCGGAATATGACGTCGATGACATCCTGCCCGCCATGCGCGGCGGCCTGAGCCACGAAGGCACGCTGTTTGCGGCACCGTTCTATGGCGAAAGCTCGATGGTGATGTATCGCACCGACCTGATGGAAAAGGCCGGTCTTGAGATGCCCGACGCGCCGACCTGGCAGTTCATCCGCGAGGCCGCGGCGGCGATGACCGATCGTGACAACGACATCAACGGCATCTGCCTGCGCGGCAAGGCCGGTTGGGGTGAAGGCGGTGCCTTTATCACGGTGACCGGAAACTCGTTCGGCGCGCGCTGGTTCGATGAAGACTGGAAGCCCCAGTTCGATCAGCCGGAATGGAATGAGGCGCTGACCTTCTTCGTGGACATGATGAGCGAATCTGGCCCGGCCGGCTATGCCACCAACGGTTTCAACGAAAACCTGTCGCTGTTCCAGCAGGGCAAATGCGGTATGTGGATCGACGCGACAGTCGCGGCGTCATTCGTGACCAACCCAGATGATTCAACCGTGGCCGACAAGGTCGGTTTTGCGCTGGCTCCGAATTCGGAAGGCGTTGACAAGCGCTCCAACTGGCTTTGGGCTTGGGCGCTGGCCATTCCCGCGGGCACCCAGCAGAGCGACGCGGCCAAGCAGTTCATCGAATGGGCAACTTCGAAAGACTACATCGAACTTGTGGCCGAAAATGAAGGCTGGGCCAATGTGCCGCCAGGCGCGCGGACCTCGCTGTATGAGAACCCGGAATATCTGAAGGTTCCGTTCGCCAAGATGACGCTGGATTCGATCCTGTCGGCCGACCCAAACAATCCGACGGTCAAGCCGGTGCCCTATGTCGGCATCCAGTTCGCCGCCATTCCGGAGTTTGCGGGCATCGCCACGCAGGTCAGCCAGGAATTCTCGGCCGTCTATGCCGGACAGCAATCGGTGGAAGAGGCGCTTGAAAAAGCACAGGCCTTCACCGCTGAAGAGATGGAAGCCGCAGGGTACTGAGGCCTCCTCCCCGGTGGGGGACAGGTATCTGTCCCCCGCTCCCCACTTCCACAATTCCCGTTTTTCTCGCAGGCTGCGTTTTACGCCTGAACAGAGAGGTCTTGCGTCATGGCTACCCAACATTCCCGCTCCGTTGCACGCCTGATGATGGCACCCGCAGTGGTCCTGCTTCTCGGCTGGATGCTCGTGCCGCTGACGATGACGCTGTATTTTTCCTTCAAGAAATACCTGCCCCTGCGCGGTGGTGATCTGGGCTGGGTCGGGTTCGACAACTACGTCCGGTTTGTCTCGTCCAGTTCCTTCTGGCCCGCGGTTCAGGCGACATTGATGATCGTCGGCGGCGTGCTGGTGATCACGGTGGTTCTGGGCATCCTGCTGGCGATGCTGCTGGATCAGCCGATGTGGGGCCAGGGTGTCGTGCGCATCCTTGTCATCGCCCCGTTCTTTGTCATGCCGACCGTGTCCGCGCTGGTCTGGAAGAACATGTTCATGGATCCGGTGAACGGTTTGCTGGCGCATCTGTGGCGCTTTTTCGGGGCCGAGCCGATCTCGTGGCTGTCCGAAGCGTCGATGACCTCGATCATCATGATCGTGTCGTGGCAATGGCTGCCCTTCGCCACCCTGATCCTGCTGACCGCGATCCAGTCGCTGGACAGTGAACAGCTTGAGGCCGCCGAGATGGACGGTGCGCCGGTCCTGAAACGGTTCTATCACATCGTCCTGCCGCATCTGAGCCGCGCGATCACGATTGTCATCCTGATCCAGACGATCTTCCTTTTGTCGATCTTCGCCGAGATCTTCGTGACCACCGGCGGCGCATTCGGCACCCGCACACTCACCTACCTGATCTTCCAGCGCGTGCTGGAAAGCCAGAATGTCGGCCTTGGATCAGCCGGAGGTGTCTACGCCATCATCCTTGCCAATATCGTTGCGATCTTCCTGATGCGCATCGTCGGCAAAAACCTGGACGCGTGAGGAGGAACGAACCATGGCCCGCGCAGTCACAACGCAACGCAAAACGATCAACACGGCCATAGCCTGGGCGATCGGTCTGCTGATCTTCTTCCCGATCCTCTGGACCATCCTGACCAGCTTCAAGACCGAAGCACAGGCCATTGCCAGCCCGCCGCTGTTTCTGAATTTCGACTGGACGCTTGAGAACTATGCCATCGTGCAGGAACGCTCGGACTACATGCGGTTCCTGTGGAATTCGGTCATCATCGCGGGCGGCTCGACCATTCTGGGTGTGATCATCGCGGTTCCGGCGGCTTGGGCCATGGCCTTCGTGCCGTCCAAGCGCACCAAGGACATCCTGTTGTGGATGCTGTCCACCAAGATGCTGCCAGCCGTCGGCGTGCTCTACCCGATCTATCTGCTGTTCATCCGGCTCGGTCTGCTGGACAGCCGCGGGGGGCTGGTTGTGGTCCTGATGTTGATCAACCTGCCGATCATCGTCTGGATGCTTTACACCTATTTCCGCGAAATTCCGGGCGAAATTCTGGAAGCCGCGCGAATGGACGGCGCCACGCTGAAAGAGGAAATCCTTTATGTTCTGACACCGATGGCCGTGCCCGGCATCGCATCGACCGTGCTGCTGAACTTCATCCTGGCCTGGAACGAGGCGTTCTGGACCCTCAACCTGACCGCCGTCGATGCGGCTCCGCTGACGGCCTTCATCGCCAGCTATTCCAGCCCCGAGGGCCTGTTCTTTGCCAAGCTCAGCGCGGCCTCGACCATGGCGATTGCACCAATCCTGATCCTTGGCTGGTTCAGCCAGAAACAACTTGTCCGCGGCCTGACCTTCGGCGCTGTGAAATAAGGAACACGACACATGGGACGTATTCAACTCAAGTCCGTGACCAAAAGCTTCGGCGATGTGCAGGTCATTCCCCCACTGGATCTGACCATCGAGGATGGCGAATTCACCGTCTTCGTCGGCCCATCGGGATGTGGCAAATCCACCCTTCTGCGTCTGATTGCGGGGCTGGAGGACATCACCACCGGATCTGTCGATATCGACGGGGCGGATGCAACGGATGTGCCACCCGCCAAGCGGGGTCTGGCGATGGTGTTCCAGTCTTATGCGCTCTATCCGCATATGACCGTGCGCAAGAACATCGCTTTTCCGCTGCGCATGGCCAAACTGGATCAGGCCGAGATCGACAAGCGTGTCGAAGGGGCTGCAAGCGTGCTGAACCTGACCGACTATCTGGACCGGCGCCCTGGTCAATTGTCCGGCGGACAGCGCCAGCGCGTCGCCATCGGGCGGGCCATTGTGCGCGAACCGGCGGCGTTTCTGTTTGATGAACCCTTGTCCAATCTCGACGCCGCTCTGCGCGTTGGTATGCGGCTTGAGATCAGCGAACTGCACGAACGCCTCGCGACCACAATGATCTACGTCACGCACGATCAGGTCGAAGCCATGACAATGGCCGACAAGATCGTGGTTCTTCAGGCCGGCGTGATCGAACAGGTCGGCAGCCCGCTCGACCTCTATCGCACGCCGCGTAACCTGTTTGTCGCGGGGTTTATCGGCTCACCGAAAATGAATTTTATTGAGGGCGAAGAAGCTGCAAAACACAGTGCCAATACCATCGGCGTGCGGCCCGAGCATATCGCCGTGTCCGACAGTGAAGGCACGTGGTCCGGCGTGGTTGGAGTGTCCGAACATCTCGGCTCGGACACGTTCTTCCACATCCATGAGACGGGGCTTGCCGAAACAATCACCGTTAGGGCGGATGGCGAGGTTGGGTTCCGGCACGGAGACCGGATTCATCTGACCCCGCGTGCGGATGTGATTCACCGATTTGACGCGCAGGGGTTGCGGATCGAATGAAACGTCTCGACGGCAAAACCGCACTCATTACGGGTGCTGCGCGGGGAATCGGGCTGGCCTTTGCCAAAGCTTATGTGTCCGAAGGTGCCCGGGTTGCCATCGCAGATATTGATATCGACAGGGCGCAGAGCGCCGCCGCCGATATCGGTGAGGCCGCAGTGGCCGTCGAAATGGATGTTACCGATCAGACCAGCATCGACAACGCGGTCCGGAATGTGGCGAAACGTCTGGGACCCATCGACATCCTGATCAACAACGCGGCCATCTTTACGGCCGCACCCATCACCGAGATTGACCGCGCCGACTATGACCGCGTGTTCGACATCAATGTCGCCGGCACGCTTTTCACCATGCAGGCCGTCGCCCGGCACATGATCGCAAACAACGTAAAGGGTCACATCATCAACATGGCCTCTCAGGCCGGGCGGCGTGGAGAGCCTTTGGTCGCGGTGTATTGCGCCAGCAAGGCAGCGATCATTTCGCTGACGCAGTCTGCGGGCCTCAACCTCATATCGCATGGCATCAACGTCAACGCCATCGCGCCGGGTGTTGTGGACGGAGAACACTGGGACGGCGTGGATGCGTTCTTCGCCAGATACGAAGGCAAGGAGCCGGGTCAGAAAAAGCGCGAAGTTGCCGCCGCGGTCCCCTTTGGCCGCATGGGCAGCGCCGAGGACCTGACGGGAATGGCGGTGTTCCTGGCCACGGATGACGCCCGCTACATTGTTGCCCAGACCTACAATGTGGACGGCGGGAACTGGATGAGCTGATGGACCCTCAGGCTGCTGCAAATCCCCCCATGAAACTGCGTCGCGACCGACTGCAGGACCTGCCCGGGACGGTCAAAGCGCCGAATTATCTGGGCCAAGACCTGAAGCCCGGCATGGTTCATATCGGACTGGGAAATTTCCACCGCGCGCATCAGGCCTGGTACATTCACCGGCTGATGCAGCAGGGCGCTGCCCATGATTGGGCCATTGTCGGTGCCGGGGTACGCACCTATGACGCCGCCATGCGGGATAAGCTGCTTGCGCAGGACTGTCTGACGACGCTGATCGAGCTGGACCCGTCGGGCATGTCGGCCGAGGTCACAGGTCCGATGATCAACTATCTGCCAATCGAGAAAGGCAATGCGCCCCTGATCCGGCAGATGTCCGAGCCTTCCATCCGCATCGTGTCCCTGACGGTGACCGAAGGCGGATATTACCTTGATGCAAACACCGGTGAATTCGACACCGACCACGAAGATATCCAGCACGATGCCCACAACCCGCAGCATCCAAATACGGTGTTCGGGGCCATCGTCGCCGCGCTCAGACAGCGCCGGGACGCGGGGCTGGACCCGTTTACCGCGCTGAGCTGCGACAACCTGCAAGGCAACGGCGCAATTCTGCGCAACTGCGTCACAAGGCTGGCCCGGCTGTCGGACCCGGACCTTGCCGACTGGATCGACCGAAACGCTGCATTCCCCAATTCGATGGTTGATTGCATTGTGCCCGCCACCACGGAACAGGTCATTTCGCAATGTCGCGCCTTGGGCATCGAGGACCTGGCCCCGGTGACGCATGAGAATTTTCGCCAATGGGTGATCGAAGACAGGTTCTGCGCCGGGCGGCCGCCGTTGGAAGATGTCGGCGTGACGATGACGAATGACGTCCATTCTTATGAGATGATGAAGCTTCGCATTCTGAACGGGGGTCACCAGATCCTTGCAAATGTCGGTGAAATCCTTGGCATCCCAACCATTTCCGATTGCATGCAGGACAAGCAGGTATCGGCGTTCTTCCGAAAGGTTCAGGCGGCCGAGATCCTGCCGCATGTTCAGGCTGTGCCCGGAACGACGCCCAAGGACTATCTGACCCTGGTCGAAGGCCGGTTTGCGAATTCTGCTATACGCGACACAACCCGCCGCGTCGCTTTTGATGGCTCTGCCAGACACCCCGGTTTTCTGCTGCCGTCGCTGCGCGACGCGTTGAAAAGAGGCGCGCCGGTGAGCGGTCTGGCACTGGCAGCGGCCTTTTGGGCCCGGATGTGCGTGGGGACGCGCGAAGACGGAACCGAGATTGCCGCGAACGATCCGATGTGGGGTGCGCTGCAGCAATCCGCCCACGCTGCCAGAGAAAACCCGCAGGTTTGGATTGACCAAACCGGTCTTTACGGCGACGCAGGACGGGACGCGCGTTTTTCGCAGGCATTTTCGAACTGGCTGCGCGAGATCTGGCAGAATGGCAGCAGGCAGGCGATTGACAGCTACCTGCGGAATGACGGATCAGGGTAATCGGTCGGGCATCCATTGCTCTGAATTGCTGACGCTGTCGTCTGATCGGGTCTCGCATTCACATGAAAATGTGTCCTGGCCTTGCTATCATTGGATCGGGGTGCGGAGAATGAGTTCGGAATTGCAGGCGCGGGCAGCACAACGGATCGTGATCCGAAACAAGGGTCTGTCAGCGAAGCTTTCGCCGCTGGGCGCAACGCTGTGCGACCTGCGTCTTGCTGGCGTCGCTCACCCGCTGGTCCTGGGGTGGGCAAACCCGGACGACTACCTTTGCAACGACGATTATCTGGGGCCCATTGTCGGTCGCTGCGCGAACAGAATTGCGCGGGCGTCCTACAGCCTGAGCGGACAGCAGTTCTCCCTGGATCGCAACTTCCGCGACCGGCACTGCCTGCACGGCGGGCGGGACGGGGCCGCGGTACAGATGTGGCAAGTCACGCGGCAATCCGAAACCTGCGTAACTTTCGCCCTGGTTCTGCCCGACGGGCATATGGGTTTTGGCGGGAAATTGTCCGTCGAAGCCCGGTTCCGGGTCGAAGCGCCGGCCACGCTTGTGCTGGAGATTGAGGCCCGGTCAGAGGGTGACACCATCTGCAATTTTGCGCCGCACAGCTATTTCAACCTGAACGGAACCGGTGACATCACGGACCATGTTCTGCAGGTGTTTGCGAACCAGTACCTGCCGGTTGATGATGATCTGATACCGCAGGGCAGTCCCGCACCCGTAGAAGGTACGGATTTTGACTTTCGCGAGCCCAAGGCGATTGGAAAGTTTCCGTATGACCACAACTTCTGCGTTTCTCATGGCAGGACCGCAGAGAAGCCTGTGGCGAAGCTGCATTCGCGCAATTCAGGTGTGCGGCTGGAACTGTCTTCGACCGAACCGGGGCTGCAGGTCTATTCAGGGATGCATCTGAACCAGCCCGGCAAAGCGACGCTTTCGGGGGAAGGCTACACCGCATTCGCAGGTCTGGCACTGGAACCTCAGTGCTGGCCGGATGCGCCGAATAACCCGGATTTTCCCGGCGCGGTTCTGCGGGATGGCCAACTGTACCGCCACGTATCGCAGTTCGCGTTCAGCCGCGACGGGGCTAGTGGGGACTGAACCCCATCGTCGCCGCTGTTGACCGCGGCGGTCCGATCCATCATCCTGACCCCTAACAGACTGGCCCGGCGCAGTAATTTTCACGTTGCGGTCATTTGCTCGTATTTTTGGCAAGGCCCGCGACATGTCCGAAACATCGCAGAAGCAATATGTGCTGGACACACATCGCGCCCGTGACCCCGAGCAAACATTGGAAATCGTAAAGCCCCGACTGAAAGAGATGGGCATTACCCGGATCGCGAACCTGACAGGTCTGGACCGGATCGGGCTGCCCACCGTGATGGTGGCCCGTCCGAACTCGCGCTCGGTTGCGGTTTCGCTTGGCAAAGGCCTGTCTCTGCGCGCGGCTGAGGCGTCGGGCGTGATGGAGGCGATCGAATCCTGGCATGCCGAACAGATCCAGCTGCCGCAACGCCTTGCCAGATATTCCGACCTGATCGGCGAGGCGTCGGTTGTGGATGTCGACAGGCTGCCCCGGGTGACCGGCGCGCGCTTTGACCCGCATCGCAATATGCTATGGGTCCGGGGGCGGGATCTGGTCGCCGATCGCAACTGCTGGGTTCCGCTTGAGATGGTTGATACCGACTATACGGCCCGGCCTGTCGGCGGTCAGGCCGCTTTTCCCCGCACCACCAACGGTTTGGCGTCCGGCAACAATCTGGCCGAGGCCAGCTGCCATGCGATCTGCGAATTAATCGAGCGCGATGCGACAACGCTTTGGCATCACCGGCAACGGAACGCCCGCCTTGATCCGCACAGTATCGACGATACCCGCTGCCAACAGGCGCTGAAGATGATCACCGCTGCCGGGTTGGAGGTCGGGGTGTGGAACACAACCTCGGATATCGGGATTGCCTGCTTTCGCTGCGTGATTTGCGAAAAAAGTGACCAGCCCGGCCACATCGGTATCGGGGACGGCTGTCATCCGGATCGCGCCATCGCCCTGCTGCGCGCCCTGACCGAAGCGGCGCAGACACGGCTGACCTATATATCCGGCGCCCGCGACGATTTGGACCCCGACGAATTCACCGACCGGGCAAAGATCGAACGCAGCAAATACGTGCGCGATCTGATCGACGGCTCGGTTGCTGGACAGCAATTCGCGGATTGTCCATCCTTTGTTACCGGCGCGTTTGAGGAGGATCTGAACCTGCTGCTGGCGCGGTTGTCTTCGGCGGGGATATCGCAGGTCGTCACGGTAAATCTGTCACGACCGGGTTTTGACATCGCAGTTGTCCGGGCGGTTATCCCGGGGCTGGAGGCGCCGCACGACGATCCGGATTATGTTCCCGGCGCGCGGGTGCAACGCATTGTGGAAGGGCTCGAATGACGGCCGTTGTTTTCGTGGGCCCAACCCTTTCGCGTGATGCGGTGTCCGAGCATCTGGACGCCACGGTTCTTCCCCCTGTGCGGCAGGGCGATGTCTATCGGGTCGCGCGCTCCAAACCCTTGGCAATCGGAATAATCGACGGGTACTTCGAAGGTGTCCCTTCGGTCTGGCACAAGGAAATCCTCTGGGCGATGGAACAGGGCATTCCGGTCTTCGGCAGTGCAAGCATGGGCGCGTTGCGGGCTGCCGAACTGGCCGATTTCGGGATGATCGGCGTCGGGCGAATATTCGAAGATTACCACAGCGGGGTCCTTACGGATGATGATGAGGTCGCGGTTCTGCACAGCCCGGCCGAGCTGGGCTTCCGGCCCCTCAGTCAGCCGATGGTGTCCATCCGCGCCACCGCAGAGAGGGCTCAGGCGGCCGGGGTTTTGCCGGAGGAAACTGCTGCCGATTTGCTGCGATGCGCAAAGGCGATGCATTATCGCAATCGCGACTGGCCGGGCATCATCGCAGCGATGAAAGGGTACAGCGGCATTGAAGGTTTTGCAGACTGGATCGCCGACGGCAGCGTCGACGCCAAGGCCGAAGACGCTCGCGCCATGTTGGTGCGCATGTCTGAGTATCTGGCCGGCACCCCCCTGCCCCCGACCAATACGGCCCGGACCGAGCCCACCCTGATGTGGAAAGCTTTGCGCAACCGCGTCGATGGGGCAGACATAAGCCAAGATAAAGCCGTGATCGATGAATTGAGACTGCGACCCGATCTCTTTTTTCAATTGCGGGACCGCGCGGTCTTGGCTCTGCTGTCGCAACAGGATGCAGCCAGACAGGATCGCGAACCTGACCGCAACGCTCTGGTCAGGCAGATGGCGGATCACAGGGGCAAAAGGGGGCTTTCACGCCGCTCTGATCTGATGGCATGGCTTGAGGCGAATGACCTCAGCTCCGAAGGGTACGAGGCGATGCTGGCCGACGCTGCCCGGGTCGATGCCGCAATGACCGCGCATAGCGGCCAACTGGATGCCCCGCTTCTGACCGAACTGCGCCTTTCGGACCGCTTTGCCGAACTGCGCGACCGCGCGGCCCGCAAGGCGGGCCAGACCGCCCCGGACAGCACATCCGGCGCGGACCGGTTGCGCATTCTTATGTGGTATTTCGAAACACGACTTGACCGCGAGGTGCCCGATGATCTTGAATCATACGCAGTTTCTCTCGGCCTTGCCGGGCGTGACGCGTTTTACGAATTGATAGAAGCCGAGTTTTTGTTTTGCCATGGGGCGGCCGATCACCGGGAGTCCACCGCGCGGGTGGCCGAACCGCCTGATCGCGCATGATACCGGAGGGCGTTTTGTGAACTTACCCGAACATACCGACAATGAAGAGCCCGGCACGCGGTTCCTGCTGTTCCCGCAATCGCCCTTTCTGGAACCCGACGCGCAACTGGAACTGGTTGAGGTTTCGGCCCCCCAAGGCAGCATCGGGCCCGGCCCGTCCGGCCCGCGCATGTACACCGTCAACCCGGTTGGCAAAACCACGCCCTATGGCGCGATCGTGCCGGGTCCGGACGGGCCGGGCATGTATCTGCCCCCGTGGGACGGCTATATCCAGCCGCCCGCCATGCCAGACGAGTTTGGCAATTTCATCCACATTGATCCCTCGGACCCCGCCTTCGAGGCCGCGCATCTGTTCGGGTCCGCGCATTTCACCATGGATGTCTGGCAAGGTTATTTCGACCGTCCGATCCCCTGGCATTTCGCCCGTGATTTCAACCGACTGGAGCTGTCGCTGTTGCCCAGTCTCGACAATGCGCATATCGGCTGGGGGTTTCTGGAAACAGGCGGCACGCATGAACACGGCGATGAATACCGCCCCTACAGTCTGAATTTCGACGTGGTGGCGCATGAGATCGGGCATGCCATCATCTACAGCGTGATCGGGATGCCGTCCGACGGTGATGCCTCGGGCGAGTATTATGGGTTTCACGAATCCGCAGCGGATATGGTGGCGCTGCTTGCTTCGCTGCATTTCGGATCGGTTGTCGAGACGCTGCTCGAAAACACGCGCGGAAACCTCTATACGTTCAATCGTCTGAACCGTTTCGCCGAACTGTCCGAAAACGCGCAGATCCGCGTCGCGGCCAACAACCGGTCCCTGTCTGAGTTTGCCGACGGCTGGTCCAGCGAACACGCCCTGTCCGAACCTTTGACCGGCGCGATGTTCGATATTTTCGTCGACATCTATCATGAGCGTTTGCTGGTGCACGGCCTCATCTCTGCCGAAGAGGAACACCTGTCGGATCAGTTGGAGGACTCGCCGGACTACAACGAGGTAATGCAGGGTATTTTCGACGCGCGGTATGCAGAGAACCCCGACGGTTTCCGCATCGCCCTTCTTGAGGCGCGGGATTATCTGGGTACCTACCTGGCCGACGCATGGGAACGGCTGGACGCCGATATGCTTAGCTATTTCGGGGTTGAAAAAGCTCTGTTGGCGGTCGATCAGGAAATCACCGGCGGCGCGTTCAGCCGGATCATCCAGGGCAACTTTCGCATGCGCGACATCGGTCTGACGACCGCCGGCCCGCGTATGCCCGATCCGAATGAAGACAGCCACGCGAATTCGGTTCGAACACGGGTTCCGGGCTGACGGCTAAAATCCTTTTTTTTTCAGCCGTTTTGTGGCATTTAGACGTGGGGTGATTTTTGTGGAACATTTTTTGCCTGCACTTAGTCAGGCTGCATTGAGGGGGAGATGAGGTCTCTGACAGCGTCAAGCCCAAAGTTGGGAGGGAGTGATATGTCTGAGTCATTGCTCAGTTTTTCAGAAGTGTTGCTGTTTGGTCGTGTACTTGAAGATTTCAAATACGATAAGAACGCCTTACCAAAACGTGGAAAAGGCAAGAACAAACATTTGGAAGATCAGCTTGCACTGACCGACCCAAAATTTGCGCGGATTTACTCGTTTTCTTTTGAAGGCACACACTACGATTTGCCTGAACCGGCGATTTTCCTGGTTGACGGACCGGGAGAGAGCGCAACGGATGACGAAAATCTCTTTCCCGATCAAAACCTTCCGTACAATTTGTCTCAGCAGGTTGGCGGCAATTCGGGTGCGAATTACGATCCGAAGAAGGATACAACAAGGCAAGCAGCTCGTGCTCCGCTTGATCCATCCAAAACTGGTGTAGCAAGCGCTGATTACCAGATCGCGAACGACATTAAATTCTGGCCCTATGACAAGGCCGACTTTACCATTCGGATGGACGTAATGACCGGTATGATCGAACAAGTCCTGCTCGACATCTATTTCGGCTTCGACAGCCCGGCGATCAGCGGTGCCAAAGTCTCGGGCGCGAAAGTCAGCGGCGCCAAGGTCAGTGGGGCCAAAGTGAGCGGTGCCAAGGTCAGCGGGGCGAAAGTCAGCGGCGCAAAGGCGCGTGGCGGCGATTAAACTTCTGCCGGCTTAAGGACTTTAGGGCGCGCCGCGGACGCGCCCTTTTTCGTTGCGGATCAGAATCCGGCCTTTTTCAGACCTTCCACAAAATGCTGCGTGTCTTCTTCCAACCGGTCCGGTTGAATGGTTGCCCAGCGATCCAGTGAAAAGTTGGGATGCGCCGCGCGATGTTTGTCGGTGATCTGACGGGCCAGATCGGTTTGACCCAGCTGCGCGTAGCTGGCCGCAAGCATACGCTGCCCCTCGGTGGGGTTGTTCATTTTGTTGACCGTTTCGATGACATCGTCATAGCGCTTGAGGTTGTAATACGCGCCACCCAGATGCCACAGGTACTGGTCCGGGAAATACGGGTTCAACCGCATGGCCTGCTGAATATGCGTGATGGCGGTTTCATTGTCACCATAATGAGCCAGCGCATCGGCATAGTCTGAATGCATATCCGCGTCATTGGGGTTCAACGCCAGCGCCCGCTGATAGGACTGGATCGCGGCGTCATGTTCCTTGCGATACAGGTGTACATAGCCCAGCTCGCCGAACCCCCGGGCATCGGTCGGGTCCAGTTCGATCGCTCGCTGCGCAAAGGACAACGCCTTGTCCAAAGCGTCCGTCGGGTCTTCTGTCCAGGAGTATCGCCAGTCGATGTTGAGCGTTCGCGACAACGCGGCCGCCGCGCGGGCATACCCTTCGTCACGCGCGAGCGCGGACTGGTAGAAATGCTGCGCCTTCCTGTTGTCGTTGCGCGTGTATTTGAAGATGTGATGCTGGCCCTGCAGAACCGACCCATACGCCTCAAGATCAGACGGAATGGCCTGAATCATGCGTTGCTTTTCATGAGATTCGATCATCACCGCCGTGGCGGCCACAATGCATTCGGTTACTTCGTCGAGAATGTCGAAAATGTCATCGATCTTCCGGTCAAACCTCTCGCCCCAGATCGTGCGTTCGGTGCTGGCGTCGACCAGTTCGGCGGTAATGCGGATACGGCTGGCGGACCGTCGCACGCTGCCGCGGGCAACGTACCGGACGTTCAGTTTCTGCGCCGCCTCCTTGGGCGGCATAGATTGGGTCTTGAAGAAAAAGGATGAATTTCTGGCGATAATGAACAGGTTCCGGAACTTGGACAGATTCATGATGATGTCATCTGTCAGGCCCTCGGCGATCCAGTTGTCGGATTCGTCGCCGCCATTGCTGCTGAAGGGTAGGATCGCGACCGAGGGCGTGTCCGGTCGTTCTAGCAAATCTCCGGGCAGGTCCGGGCGCATTGTTCCAGCCATGGTCGCGCCGGCGACTTCGCTGCGGACACAATAGGTCGAGACCGGCGAAAGGATGTTCTTCAGTTGTTTCGGACCCAGGAATTCGTATCCGTACCGCAAGCGGTTGCAGACCTGATCGTATACGGCGGCGCTGACATAGACCCTTTCGGGTTCGGCGATCTCCTGAAGCCTGGCGGCGATGTTGACATTGTCGCCGTGAATGCCGCGCTCGTCGATCAGGATTTCTCCAAGATGGACACCGGCGCGAAATTTGATTCGCTGACCGTCTTCGCGTGTTTCGTTCTGTTCGCTCGCTATACGGTGCAACTCAACGCCGAACTCAACCGCGCTGGTGGCCGTTTCAAACAGCGCCAGAATACCGTCACCCCGCACTTCGACCACGCGACCATGAAAACGCGCGCAGGTTTGCTCAAGCTGAGAAATCAATGATTTCAAAGAGTTGTATGTGTCCAGTTCGTTCTCGCTCATCAGTCGGGAATAGCCGACGACGTCCGCGAACAATACTGCGCCCAGTTTCTGCGTAATTTGAGGATTTGGACTTGTGGTGGTCACAGGCGATACTCGTTTAAGGGGCTGCACATGAGCCCGGTCTCTAATCTATAGCAAAAAATGCTTTTGCAATCCGGCTGCAAATAAATGCCTTCTATTTGCATCCATCAACCTGCGGCGGCCATGTCCAGGCCGCAGTCGCGCTCGCCCCGAAACTGACGGTCGGGCCAGCGCCGAGTTCTTTCATCAGCACAAGTCGCTGTTCGTCCCAGTCCTGTTTGAGAAGCCCCACCACAACCATGTCGCGGAATTGTCCGTCCGCATACCAGGCCTGACGCATGGTGCCTTCAACCTTGCAGCCCAGTTTTGCGACAAGGTCGCGGCTGTTTGCGTTATCTGTCCGATAGTATGAGGTCAGACGGTTCAGCCCAAGCTGTCGGAACGCAAAATCCACGACCAGCGCGGTTGCCCTGATCCCAACCCCCAGACGCCGCACCGACTTGTCGATAAATACGGCCACGATGGCATCGCGGTTGATCGGAGAGATCGCTTCGAGCCCGGTCAGTCCCAGCGCCTGCCCGTCGTCGGATTCAACGACGAACCAACATTTGCTATAGCTGTCTGCCGCCTTGAATACATCGCTCCAGATTTCTTCGGTTTGCGCCAGATTGAATGGAACACGAGAAGTGCGGTCAAAGCGGGCGAGGTCTTCAATGTCCTGAAACCAGGGTGTGACAGTTTCCAGATCTGCCTTTTCCATGGGGCGCAGCCTGAAAACGCGGTGAGGAGTGTCGGGCAAGAGAAAAAACCTTTAAATAATGTCAGAAATAAATCGCTTGCGGGACAGTAGCACAAAAATGTCGCAAACAGGAAACGAGAAAATCCGGTCCAAGCGGCGGAAAACGACCGATGTCCGTTCGCGCGGGAAGTGTATCCTAAATTTGAATCCTGCCTTTGCGTTGAAACTCCTGAACGAATTTTTCATCAGCCTGCTCGCCCTCACCCTTTGCTCCGATCGTATTCAGTGGGCGCGGATCACATCACCGCGCCGATCTGCCAGGGAACGAATTCAACCCCGCCAAAACCAAGTTCTTCGCTTTTGGTTCTTTCACCCGAGGCTACACGGATCAGGATTTCGAAAAGTTCCCTGCCCTTTGCCTCGACACTGACACCTTCGGTGACGATGTCGCCGCAGTTCAGGTCCATGTCTTCGGCCATGCGCGTGTACATTTCCGCGTTTGTCGCCAGTTTGATGCAAGGTGTCGGCTGATAGCCCGAGACTGAGCCGCGCCCGGTTGTGAACACGATCAGGTTCGCGCCCGAGGCCACCTGCCCGGTGACCGAGCATGGGTCGAATCCGGGGCTGTCCATGAATACCAACCCCTTTTTGTCGATCTTTTCACCAAATCTGTAGACGTCGCGCAGGGGCGCGGTTCCGCCCTTGGCAACCGCGCCCAACGACTTTTCAAGTATGGTTGTCAGCCCGCCGCGCTTGTTGCCGGGGCTGGGGTTGTTGTCCATTTCACCACCGTTCCGTGCTGTGTAGTCCTCCCACCAGTGAATGCGGTCGATCAGCTTTTGACCGACCTCGGGCGTCTCGGCACGGCATGTCAGAAGGTGTTCCGCCCCATAAACCTCGGAGGTTTCGGACAGGATCGTCGTGCCGCCATGGCGCACCAGAAGATCCGAGGCATATCCAAGCGCCGGGTTGGCAGTGATCCCCGAGTACCCGTCCGAGCCGCCGCATTGCATCCCAACCGTTATTTCACTGACCGGAGCGTCTGCGCGCGTGGACTGATTGGCCAGTGTTGCAATCCCGCGTAATTCTTCCAGACCGCGCTCAATGGTTCGGCGCGTGCCACCTTCGTTCTGGATGGTCATATAGCGCAGGACCCCGTCCTGACGGATTGGCCGTCCGCCCATCAGATCCGCCACCTGCATGACTTCGCACCCCAACCCGATCAGCAGGATGCCGGCAAAATTCGGGTGCTGCGCATATCCTGAAAGGGTCCGGAACAAGGTTGCATACCCTTCGTCTTTGGCCGACATGCCGCACCCTGTCCCGTGAACGATGGGAACCACACCGTCGACATTGGAAAATTTGTCCAGAAGCCCGGATTTTTCGGCAGCCTCCGCAATGAACCGCGCCACCGAGCCTGAGCAGTTCACGGTCGTCAGAATTCCGATGTAATTACGCGTACCGACTTTGCCGTCCGCGCGGTGAAACCCCTGGAAACTGCGCGCGGGACTGATCTCGGGCAATGGGGCGTTTGCGCTGGCATGTGCATAGTCCTGCTGATGCGCACCCATGCCTAAGTTATGAACATGCACATGTTCGCCCGGCGCAATGTCAATTTTCGCCTGCCCGATAATCTGGCCATAGCGGATCACATTCTTTCCTGCAGCAATCGCCGCGGTCGCGATCTTGTGGCCACGTGTCACCGGGCGCGTCAGCGGTACGGGTACGCCAGCGGGTTGCTCTCCAGCCGTCAGGTCCCGCAGCGCAATCACAACATTGTCGTCCGGGTTCAGTCTGACCGTGTCGCCAAGTGTCGCCGACGTGGGCGCAGTTCTGGGATTTGATTGCATCGTTTCCCCGTATGTCTGACCGGATTGCTAGGCATGCGGCACCGCCTTGTCAACTAACATGTTAGTATGCTAGGCCAAGCGCCATGACCAAACCCCAGAACATCGACGCGCGGTTGTTGGGCGGGATCACCGCAACCGAAGGCACGCTGGCACAGCGGGTCTATCAGGTCATCCGACTGGCGATCCTGTCGCTGGATTTCCCGCCGGGTGCCAATCTGCGAAAGGCTTTGATCTGCGAGCGTCTGGGCGTGTCGCGCGCGCCGGTCACCGAAGCGATCACCCGTCTTGCAGCCGAAGGGTTGGTGGATGTCGTTCCGCAATCCGGTACGCGGGTGTCCTATTTCTCGATGCCCGAAATCCGCGAAGGTGCGTTTCTGCGCGAGGCGCTGGAACTGGCAACGGTGGCAAAGGTCGCGCGCGACCTGACCGAAGATCAGCGCCGGAAACTGGGCCGCAATATGCGCCTGCAGGAATTGCTGGTCGAAGACGATGACATTCCCGGATTTTTTCAGGCGGATGAGGAATTTCACGCCCTTCTGATGGAGTTTACCGGATTTACCCGCCTCAGGGATGTTGCGCAGACCGTATCCCTTCAGGTCAGCCGCGCGCGAATGTTGCTGTTGCCCACGCCCGGCCGTGTGGCCGCGACATTGGCAGAGCATCGCGCGATCCTTGCCGCCATTCAGGACCGCGATGAAGGGGCCGCGCAGCAGGCCATGCGTCATCACCTTGGGCAGTTGATGCCCCGGATCGAAACCCTGATGAGCGAACGGCCCGCGCTGTTCAACGTCACCGCGCAACCCGTACGAGAGGCAGGATGACCGTTTCGCAAACCAGAGTTCTGAACAATCGTACGGCCCGGCCCGTTCCGCTGACCCGCATGGGGTTTGGCGGCGCGCCATTGGGCAACCTGTATCGCAAAGTGTCGGACGCAGACGCGCAGGCCGCCCTGCACGCAGCCTTTGACGCGGGGATCCGGTATTTCGACACCGCACCCCAATATGGGCTTGGCCGGTCCGAACACCGGTTCTCGAAAGCCATCGCCCGGTTCGGGCGCGGGAACATCCAACTCTCCACCAAGATCGGACGTCTGCTGCTGGACTGCGCACCGCATGAGGTGACACCCGAAGCCTTTGTTGATGTCCCGCAAAAGCGGATCGTGTTCGACTATACCTATGACGGGGTGATGCGATCCTATGAGGCCAGCCGGGACAGGATCGGCATTGCGAACGCCGATATCCTCCTGGTTCATGACGTCTGCGTGTTCAGCCAGGGCAGTCAGGAAGTCTCGGATGCCAAAGTGCGCGAATTGTTTGACGGCGGTGGGTACAGGGCCCTGATCGAACTGCGCGACGCTGGTGAGATCGCCGCAATCGGCGCAGGCGTAAATGAATGGCAGGTGTGCGAAAGATTGCTGGAACTGGGGGATTTTGACGGCTTCCTTCTGGCCGGGCGGTACACTTTGTTAGAGCAGGAGGCTTTGGACAGCTTTCTGCCCCTGTGCGAAAAGCGCGATGTCGGCATCATTCTGGGCGGGCCCTATAATTCAGGTATACTGGCCACCGGTGCCGTAGCCGGCGCAAAGTACAACTACGCCGATGCGCCGCCAGAGGTTCTGGATCGTGTCCGAAAGATCCAGGCTGTTTGTGCCGCACATGATACGCCCTTGATCGCCGCCGCCTTGCAATTCGTGCTGGGCCATCCCTGCGTCAAGACCGTAATCCCCGGTGCGGTCAGCGCCGCCGAGGTCCGGGCCAACGTGGCCCTGCTGAACCGAACCGTTCCACCCGGCCTTTGGTCCGATCTGCAAAGCGAAGGACTGATCCGTCCCGATGCGCCCTTACCGATGGAGGCCGCCGATGTTGCGTAACATAGACCCGATCCTGTCACCCGCACTGTTGCATGCGCTGCGGGCTATGGGCCACGGCGATGAGATCGTGATCGCAGATGCAAATTTCCCCGGCACCAGCATCGGGCCTGACTGCATCCGGGCCGACGGCTCAACCGCAAGCGAGGTTCTCAGGGCTGTTCTGACCCTGATGCCGCTTGACACGTTCGTCCCAGACCCGGCCCTGACCATGCAGGTGGTCGGTGACGCCGAGACCGTGCCCGAAGCCGTCGTCGATTTTCAGCGCATCATTGACGATACGGCGGACAACCCGGCCCAAATTCAGGGGTTGGAGCGGTTCGCGTTTTACGACCGCGCTGCGGGTGCCTTTGCGATCGTGCAGACAGGGGAGCGCAGGCTGTACGGAAATATCATCCTCAAAAAGGGCGTCGTTGCATGAAGATCGATGCGCACCAGCATTTCTGGGCTCTGGCGCGCGGGGATTACGGCTGGCTGACCCCGGAACTGAGCGGGATCTACAAGGATTTCACCCCCGCAGACCTGACCCCCTTGCTGGAGTCGGCCGGGATTGAGGGCACGGTTCTGGTTCAGGCCGCCCCGACCGTGGCCGAGACGGAATTCCTGCTCGCTTTGGCCGATCAGAATGAATTCATCAAGGGCGTAGTCGGCTGGGTCGATTTCGAGGCCGCAGACGCCCCGTCTCAGATCGCTGAGCTGGCAGTTCACCCGGCCCTGGTCGGGTTGCGCCCGATGATCCAGGATATCGCCGATCCGCTCTGGATGGTTGACGATATTCTGACCCCGGCAATCGAGGCGATGCAAAAGCATAACCTGACATTCGATGCCCTGACCCTGCCGCATCATCTTGGCCCATTGCGGCAACTTCTGGCCCGGCATCCCCGGCTGCGTGTCGTGATCGATCATGCCTCCAAGCCCACGATCCGGAACGGTGCGATCGCAGAATGGGCCGAGGGCATGAGCGCTCTGGCCCGGGAAACAGAAGCCTGGTGCAAGCTGTCCGGGCTGGTGAACGAGGCCGGACCGGACTGGCAGGCCGATGACCTCCGCCCTTATGTGGATCATTTGCTGAACACTTTCGGGCCATCCCGTTTGATCTGGGGCAGCGACTGGCCCGTGTGCACCCTGACCAGCAGTTATGAACGCTGGCTGGAAACCACAGACATGCTGATCGGCGCGTTGACCGCCAGCGAACGCAAAGCGATTCTGGGGGGCAACGCCGCCCGGGCCTATCAACTCAGGGACTAGGATGACATCTGTGCAACTGGACCCCGCCGGGCTGTGGCTCGGGCGTATCGAACGGCCGGGGATCGGCCCGTCCGTGGTGACTCTGCGCAACGGGCAGCTTCTGGACATCACCTCGAAATCCGCACCGACCGTGCGGGATATTCTGGAGCGTCAGGATGCGGCGCAATACGTTCGCAGCGCGACGGGCGAAGATATCGGATCGGTCGACGCGACACATCACTGGCTGGCCCCCTGCGATCTGCAGGCCGTCAAAGCCTGCGGTGTCACCTTTGCCGGTTCGATGGTCGAACGGGTGATCGAGGAACAGTCCGCCGGGGACCCGGCCCGGGCCCAGGCAATCCGCCGCCGGATCGGAGAACGGATCGGTGACAGCCTGTCCGACATCGTGCCGGGATCCGATGCGGCGGCCCGGGTCAAAGAGGCGCTGATCGCCGAAGGGCTATGGAGCCAGTACCTTGAGGTTGGCATCGGCCCGGATGCCGAGGTGTTTTCCAAGGCGCAGGTTCTGTCTTCGGTGGGCTTCGGCGCGGATGTTGGTCTGCATCCGGTTTCGACCTGGAACAACCCCGAGCCCGAGGTTGTTCTGGCCGTTTCATCGCAAGGGCACATCAGGGGCGCGACGTTGGGCAACGACGTCAACCTGCGCGATGTCGAGGGCCGCTCGGCCCTGCTGCTCAGCAAGGCCAAGGACAACAACGCCTCTTGCGCGATCGGACCGATGATCCGGTTGTTCGACGAAGGCTTTTCACTGGATGACGTCCGTCAGGCTGAACTAAGCCTGAAAGTGACCGGACCGGATGGGTTCGTGCTGAACGGCCACTCATCTATGGCGCAGATCAGCCGCGATCCGGAGGATCTGGTGCGCCAGACCATCGGGCAGCACCACCAGTATCCGGACGGGCTGATGCTGTTTCTCGGAACCCTCTTTGCGCCGACGCAGGATCGCGATACTCCGGGTGGGGGGTTTACCCACAAGCTTGGC
This sequence comes from Ruegeria sp. ABV4_181, assembly GCF_056158465.1. NCBI lineage: Bacteria > Pseudomonadati > Pseudomonadota > Alphaproteobacteria > Rhodobacterales > Roseobacteraceae > Ruegeria > Ruegeria sp. ABV4_181. Next base: position 63,905 of record NZ_JBSWTI010000006.1, on the reverse strand, counting down.
GATATCGTCACGATATCAAATGATAAACTGGGCACGCTAGCCAACACTGTCCGCCTGTCCACAGAATGTCCCGAGTGGCGGTTCGGGGCGTCTCACCTGATGCGAAACCTGGCCGGTCGCGGCCTGATTTGAGAAAGAAAAGTAGATGTTGACCGGAAAACACCTGATCGCCGGCGAATGGGTCGGTGCCGAGACCACGTTCGGCTCGGACCCCGCGCATGGGCCCATCCACAGCTTTGCCGTGGGGTCACCGTCCGATGTGGACGCGGCGGTCGAGGCCGCGGAACAAGCGTTTACCTCGTTTGGCTGGTCGTCTCGCAGTGAGCGCGCGGCGTTGCTGCGGCGGATCGCGGATGAGATCGACGCGCGTGGTGACGCCATCACCGAGATCGGAACGCAGGAAACCGGTCTGCCGGATCTGCGTCTGCAGAGTGAACGTGGCCGCACCGTTGGCCAGATGCGCCTGTTCGCCGACCACATCGAGAAAGGCGAATACCTGGACCAGCGCCACGATTCCGCGCTGCCCGACCGCACACCCCTGCCCCGGCCGGATCTGCGGATGATGCAGCGGCCGCTGGGCCCCGTTGCTGTGTTTGGCGCGTCGAATTTTCCGCTCGCCTTCTCGACCGCGGGTGGCGACACGGCGGCGGCGCTCGCAGCAGGATGTCCGGTGGTGGTCAAGGGGCATCCGGCCCATCCGGGCACCGGCGAGATCGTCGCGCAGGCTATCGACGCCGCGATCCGTGCAAGCGGTGTGCATCCTGGCGTTTTTTCTCTGGTTCAGGGCAATACTCAGGATATTGGCGCGCGGCTGGTGCAGCACCCGCTGATCCGGGCCGTTGGCTTCACAGGCAGCCTGCGCGGCGGGCGCGCCCTTTTCGATCTCTGCGCGGCGCGTGATGAGCCCATTCCGTTTTTCGGCGAACTGGGGTCGGTCAACCCGATGTTCATTCTGCCCGGCGCCGCCGCTGCGCGCGGCGCGGAGATCGGGACAGGCTGGGCCGGGTCATTGACGATGGGCGCGGGACAGTTCTGTACAAACCCGGGCATCGCCGTGGTGATCACCGGCCCTGAAGCGGACGCGTTTCAGTCCGCCGCAGAGGCGGGCCTGTCGGCCGTACCCACTCAGACCATGCTGACGGACGGCATCGCAGATGCATATCGCGATGGCGCGGCGCGTGTGACGGCCGGGACAGGTGTCACCCAGATCATCGGCACCGGCTGCGAAGCCCGAGGCGCCGCGCCTTATCTGTTTACGGTGTCCGGTGACGACTGGCTGGCAGATTACAAGTTGCAGGAAGAGGTCTTTGGACCGCTCGGAATTATCGTCCGCGCCCGTGACGCGGAACAGATGCGTCAGATTGCTCGCGCAATCGAAGGTCAATTGACCTGCACGCTGCATTTTGACGACAGCGACACACCCGAGGCGCGGGCACTGCTGCCGCTGCTGGAGCGCAAGGCCGGTCGCCTGCTGGCCAATGGCTTCCCAACCGGTGTCGAGGTGTGCGACAGCATGGTGCATGGCGGCCCCTACCCCGCGTCGACCAATTTCGGAGCGACCTCGGTTGGCACCCTGTCGATCCGCCGCTTTCTACGTCCGGTCTGCTATCAGGATATCCCGGCCGATCTGCTGCCGGAAAATACGTGAGGATCAGCATGGCGACTCAGTCCCAATCTGGCCGCCTTGCCGGCAAAGCCGCGCTGATCACCGCTGCTGGTCAGGGAATTGGCCGGGCCACCGCCGAGTTGTTTGCAACCGAAGGCGCGCGGGTTATCGCCTGTGACATCAACGCCGCGGCACTGGAGGACTTGTCTGCCCTGCCGGGCATCGAGACAATCACGCTGGATGTCACAGATGCCGCGGCGGTTCACGCCGCCACGGCGGACCTGCCGCCGTTGGATGTGCTGTTCAACTGCGCCGGATACGTTGCCGGCGGGTCTATTCTGGATTGCGAGGAAACGGACTGGGATTTCAGCTTTGAACTGAACGTCAAGGCGATGTATCGCCTGATCCGTCTGTGCCTTCCGAAAATGCTGAAAAACGGGGGCGGTTCGATCATCAACATGTCTTCGGTGGCGTCGTCGTTGAAAGGTGTTCCGAACCGCTTTGCCTATTGCACGTCCAAGGCCGCGGTGATCGGGCTGACGAAATCCGTCGCCGCCGATTTTGTAACCCAGGGCATTCGCTGCAACGCAATCTGCCCCGGAACGGTCGACAGCCCCAGCCTGCACGACCGGTTGCGCGCCACAGGCGATTACACCCAGGCGATGACGGATTTCATCGCCCGCCAGCCTATGGGCCGTATCGGAACCCCGGACGAAATTGCCGAATTGGCGTTGTATCTGGCAAGCGATGCAAGCCGGTACACAACGGGACAGCCCATTGCGATTGACGGCGGCTGGACCATCTGAGGTGAAAGGGAATATCACATGAAGCTCTTGCGCTATGGACCGTCGGGACAGGAAAAGCCCGGCGTATTGGACAGGGAAGGTAATATCCGCGACCTGTCGGGGGTTGTTGACGATATCTCAGGCGCAGTTCTGGACGACGAAAACCTTGCGCAGCTGCGCGGGCTGGACCTTGCTGACCTGCCGGTGGTCGACGGCGATCCGCGAATTGGCCCCTGCGTTGGGCAGGTGGGAAAATTTATCTGTATCGGCCTGAATTATGCCGACCACGCGGCGGAAAGCGGCATGGAACTGCCGGAAGAGCCGGTGATCTTTTTCAAGGCGACCTCTGCCATAATGGGTCCGAATGATACCGTCGAAATCCCACGCGGATCGGTCAAGACCGACTGGGAGGTTGAATTAGGTGTCGTGATCGGAAAGGCCGCAAAATACGTGTCAGAAGCCGACGCCCTGAACCATGTTTCCGGGTATTGCGTGGTCAACGACCTGTCCGAGCGTGACTTTCAGCTGCATCGCTCGGGCCAGTGGGTCAAGGGCAAGTCGGCCGATACTTTCGGTCCGATCGGGCCATGGCTGGTGACCCGGGATGAGGTCACCGATCCGCAAAACCTGCCGATGTACCTTGCAGTGAACGGGCATCGGTTTCAGAACGGTTCGACCGACACCATGCATTTCGGGGTGGCCACAATCGTATCACACCTGTCGCACTTCATGTCTTTGCAGCCGGGTGACGTGATCTCGACCGGGACGCCGCCGGGGGTTGGCATGGGACAAAACCCGCCGACCTATCTGAAGCCGGGGGACAAGATCGAACTTGGCATCGACGGGCTGGGCATACAGCGGCAGGATGTCGTGCAGGGGTAAGCCCTGACGAAGACTTCAATACATCCCCCCGGATTGGCGAAGGAACCCGGGGTGATGTTTAGAGCCATATTGAGAGTGATCATCCCGGCCAGGGCAACGAGTAGGTTTTGACGTTGGTGAAGAATTTCATCGCCTCGATGACGCCTTCCTTGACGCCGTTGCCGCTGTCCTTGATGCCGCCGAACGGCGACATCTCGATCCGGTAACCGGGCTGTTCCCAGATGTTGCAGGTGCCAACATCCAGACCGTTGATATAGGCAATGGCGCGGTTCAGATCATTGGTGCACACGCCCGACGACAGACCGAACTCGGTACCGTTCGAGATTTCCATGACCTTGGCGTCATCATCGGGCACGCGCACGATGGGCACAATTGGACCAAAGGTTTCTTCCATCACCAGCTCGCTGTCATGCGGCACCTTATCGACGACGATCGGCGGCAGCAGCGCGCCCTGACGACCGGGGTGATAGAGGATTTCCGCACCCTCTTCCTCGGCCATGTAAACGCGTTTCTCAAACAGTTCGGCGGCCTCGGCGTGGATGACGCATCCCAGCTGTGTCTCGGGGTCCTGCGGGTCGCCGAACCGGATTGCCTTGGCCTTCTCCAGAACCAGAGGCACGAACCTCTCCGCCACGCTTTCCTGCACCAGAATGCGCTTGATCGCAGTGCAGCGCTGACCGGAGTTGCCGGTTGCCCCCGCTACGGCGATGGTGGCAGCCTTGTCCAGATCGGCATCGCTCAGATCGTTCAGAACGATCAGGGGATCGTTTCCACCCAGCTCCAGCGCCTGGCGTTTGTAACCCGCTTTCGCGGCGATCATCTTGCCCACCGGAACGCCGCCGGTGAAGGTGATGATGTCGATGTTTTCATTGGTGATCATCTCGTCACCAATGTCCTGCGGCCAGCCGGTGACCACCTGGAACATCTCGGGCGGCAGTCCGGCTTCGTACAGGATATCGGCCAGCGTCAGCGCCGTCAGAGGGGTCAGTTCGGTTGGCTTGCACACCATGCAGTTGTTGGTCGCAATCGACGGTGCGATCTTGTGGCTGACCATGTTCAGCGGGTGGTTGAACGGTGTAATCGCGCTGATGGCATTGACGGGTTCGCGCTTGGTGAATATCTTCCGCTCTTTGCCATTGTGGGTCAGATCACAAGAGAAGATTTCACCATCATCCTTCAGCGCCTCGGCGGCGGCAAACTGATAGACGTCCTGCGCACGCTTGGTTTCATAGATGGCGTGCTGGTGGCAGATGCCCAGTTCCAGCGTCAGCCATTTCGCCAGATATTCCCGTTTTTCGCCGATCAGTTCGCCCGCGCGTTGCAGAATCTGGCTGCGTTCATACCTGGTCAGCCTGGGGGTGTAATTCGCCGCGATCTCGAACGCCTTGCGCGCGTGCTCCGCGGTACCTGCGGGTACCGTGCCCACGACCTCGTTGGTATAGGGGTAGTGTACAGGAACCGTTGCTTCGGTGAAGACAACCTCACCACCGATGCGCATGCCTTCGTTGCGGATGTCGGATGTGTTCATGATACCGTCCATTTTTACAGGGCCGCCGCTGTGGTGGCGTAGAAAAAAGCGTCAAAGTTGCGTAGATCGGGCGCGTTCCCCAGATCAATGACGCGGTTGACGATGAAGGGCACCTCTTGTTCGGTCAGACCGCCATGGCTGCGCAGAGGTTCCTTCAGCGCCGCCAGATCATGACGGTCAGCCGATGTGCCAATGGTCATGTTCTCGCCCGAAATCATGACGATATCGCCGATCCGGTCCGCCGGCAGTTCAAAGCGGCGGATCGCCTCTTCCTTATCGACCACAAGGATCATGTCTTCGATGGCGTCCAGCCGGGCCATGATATCCGCCTTGTCCGCACTTTCCTGCAAATAGGCGGTGGCGAACGAGCCCAATGCGCCGTGATGCACCACATACGGGTCGGTGATTGGCAGGATCACGCGGGCCTGATCCTTGCCCAGCCACTCATCCATCAGGTCCTGCGCATAGATGACATTTGGTGTTCCATCCGTGCCGTGCTTGGGCTTCATGCCGTGATCCGCGGTGATGACGATGGCAGCGCCCATCTCGTCCAGCTGCGCCAGATACCGGTCGAACATCGCATAGAAATCCAGCGCGCCCTGCTGATCGGGGGAGAATTTGTGCTGGATGTAGTCGGTGGTCGACAGATACATGATGTCCGGCCTGAACTCCTTCAGCAGCTTGACACCGGCGGCGAAAACAAATTCGGACAGGTCGGCTGAATAAACCTCGGGAACCGGCATACCCAGCCAGTCGCTGGCATTGTCGATGCCATGTTCGGCCCTGGTGGTTTCACCCGACCGCTCGGACGAAAACGCGACGGCGCGGTCCTCGTCGAATTTCAGCCCGGCGCCCAGCAAGGCCCGCAATTTGTCTTTGGCGGTGACCATGGCGACGCGATAGCCGGCATCGTAGAATTGCGAAAAGATGGTGGGCGCGCGCAGAAACCGCACGTCATTCATCATCACCTCTTCTCCGGTCTCGGGGTCGATCAGGTAATTGCCGCAAATCCCATGCACGATCGGGGGCCGCCCCGTAGCAATCGACAGGTTGTTGGGATTGGTGAAAGACGGGATCACCGAATGCGCCAGCCGATCCGTTCCGGTCTCGCGCATCCGCTTCAGCGTGGGCATGAGACCCTTGGCAATGGCCTTGTCCAGATATTCCGGCTCGCACCCGTCCAGGCAGATCGCAATCGCCGGAACCTTTGGCGTTGGATACACACGCTCATTGGCGGTGATCGGGGTTTGGAGTGTCATCTTTTGATCCTCGGATAAGCGGGCCATCTGATGCTGGCACCGGAGTTCAGGTTTTTTCGGTCAGGATTGATTTGAATTGCGTCAGGCCACCCTGGAATTGGCGGCCTGCATCGCGTCAGCGGCGTTCAGAAAGGCCTCTTTGGTACCGGCGAAATTTCGTCCCCGCTCACCTGCAAAAGCTTCGTCGATGATGTCCATGCGCTGGCCGTCCGAAATACCGTAGTCGGCGAAACGGGTGGCGACCCCAAGCTGTGTCAGGAACGCAGCCAGGTCGTTCGAGCCCACCACAAGATCGGGGCCAAAAACCGCGTGCAACGCGGCCTGCCGGAACCCGCCGATTCCGTCCACGGACCGTAAAATCACCGGCAGCGTGAAGGAACAGGCAATCCCATGCTGTACCCCCCACCCCAACGTGATGGGATAGGACAGGTTATGCGCGATGGCGGTCTTGGTGTTGGAAAAAGCCAGACCGGCGCTCAGCGCCGCTTCGGCCAGGCGCGTGCGCAGGTCCAGATTGCCCAGATCGCCAAGCAAGGCCGGCAACGTGTCCAGAACCATTCTGGCGGCCGCCACGGCGTGCCGGGCCGAGACCGGATTGGCGTTGATGTTCCAGATGCTCTCCAACGCGTGCGAGAGCGTGTCCAGCCCGGTGGCCAGCGTCAGTCCATAGGGCTTGTTGACCATCAGCTCCGGGTCGATCAGTGCCGTTTCGGGGTACAGGTTATTTCTCGCCAAAGAGTATTTCTTGCCGCTTTCCTCGTGCCAGACCGTCGCCCAACATGTGACTTCGCTGCCGGTTCCCGCGGTTGTTGGCACGGCGATGACGGGCAGAGAGGACAAAGCCTCTGCTCCTGACCTTGTCTCCAGAAAATGCGCGACCTTGCCAAAATCGCCCCCGGCGGCGGCAAAGACCTTGGCCGAATCTATGACCGACCCGCCGCCAAGTGCGACGATGACGTCGACGTCACAGTCCGGGTGACCAAACCGAGCAGACTGATCGCGCAACAACCGGTAGTCCGGGTTCGGGGCAACATCGTCGATGATCAACGCGGCAGGCCCCGCCGATTCCGCCAGTCGGCGTGTCAGATCCTTGGAACGGGTATCCGGATAGGTCACCAGCGCATATCGACGGCCGCCGATCAGCCGCGGCAACTCACTGACAGATCCGGCCCCGAATACGGTTTTGACCGGATTGGAATATGTCCACATTGCGGGCCTCACGAAAGTTGCTGAATCGCCGGGTTGGGTCGCAATCTGGTGGAATTCATTCCATCGGTCCAATAGATTGTTTGGATAAAACCTATTGGTTAGTTCTATAGCAAATTCGCTCGCTCAGCCCTGCCCTTCATGCGCCCAGGATCGCCGGAAATTATACGGAGAGACCTTGTATCGCGCCCGGAAATGAACCGACAGCCGGTCAGTGCTGGAGAACCCGGACGCAAAGGCAATTTCAGATACGCTCAGATCGGTTTCGCTCAGTAACGCAAAGGCGCGATCCAGCCTGAGGTTGTTGTAAAATCGGCCCGGCGACATGTTGGTGTGCTGCCGGAACAGACGTTCCATATGGCGCCGGGACAAGGCGGCCTGTTCGGCCACCGCTTCGAGGCTGAGAGGCGATTCAAGATTGTCGCGCATGATCTGAACCGCTTCGATCAGCTTTGCGTTCCGGGTGCCCAGCAGGGCCGACACCGGAGAGACCTGTTTGCTGCTGCTTTCACCGGACCGGCGATGCAAGCACATCTCGGACACGCTGACCGCAAGCGCGTTTCCGAACATCTCTTCGATGACCTCCAGCATCATGTCCGTACTGGCGTGCCCGCCGCCGCAGGTGCGCAGCTTGCCATCTATCTCATACAGGTTCTGCGTAGGGACGATTGCCGAGAAGTTCTCGCAGAAACCGGGGCGGTTTTCCCAATGCACCGTGAATCTCTTGTTGCCAATCACCCCGGCCCTGGCCAGGGCGAATGCCCCGGTGCAGATGCCGCCAAAGTCGCAACCATGCGCCTTCTGGCGACGGATCCAGTTCAGCACCGGCGCGTCGAACGAGTTCATCGGCTCGGTCCCCGAACAGACAAACGTATAGGCCCCCTTGTCCAGATCGTGCATCGCCTGGTCCACCTGAATGCGAATGCCGTTGGAACAGGTCACCGGTTCACCATCCGGCGACAGCACATACCATTCGAATAGTTGCTTTCGGGCCAACTGGTTCGAAATCCGCAAAGGTTCTATCGCGGCGCTGAAGGCCAGCATCGTCGTTTTGGGCAAAAGCAGGAAGTAGAAGGTTTTGGGCGGCCCGTCATAGGGGACGTCCACGGATATTGCGCCTTTGGGCAGGAAACGCTGGCTGTCCATTTCATCCTCCGCTTTCATCGGGGCCAAATCCGATCTCCCTGCACGACCCGCTTTGGCCACCACCTGAAACCAATCAACACCAGATAGTTAACGCCGCATGCAAGCCCCTTGGAAATCGCGCCCTCATTTTGTATTTTGGATACAAGTTGACAGCACCCAGAGACCACCCGAATGCCCAGAACTCGCGCGATCCCACGACAAAGCCTGCCCGATGTTATCACAAACGACCTGCGCGAGCGCATATTGAGTGGTGAAATGGCCGAGGGCGAAACCATCCGTCAGGAGGCTTTGGCCGAGGACTACGACGTTTCGCGCATGCCGATCCGCGAGGCGCTGAAACGGCTGGACGCCGAAGGGCTTGTCCAACTGACAAACAATCGCGGGGCCTCGGTCACGACCCATTCACTTTCGGAAATCGGAGAGATATTTGACCTGCGGGTCCTGCTGGAACTGGATCTGTTCCGACAGGCCATCCCAAAGATGACCAACGTCAATTTTGCCGAGTGCGAACGCATTCTGGACGAGATGGAGAAATCCTATGACGCCTATGACGTCGGCCGGTGGGGCAGTCTGAATACCGAATATCACCTTGCGCTATACGCGGCGGCCGGGCGCGGGCTGACCAATGACATTCTGCAACGGGTCAACCTGCAATCCGACCGGTATGTCCGCATGCATCTCAGCGTCATGGAACAGCGTGAACCGGCGAAAAAGGATCACCGCAAACTGTTGTCGCTGGCCCGCGCGGGGCGGGTGGACGATGCCTGTGACCTGCTGACAAAACATATCCGCCGCACCAAGGAACAACTGCTGGACATGGTCATTTCCACACGAGCCGCCGACTGACGGCTGCTTCAGTCCAGAGGATGCAGGCAGGCGACCTGATGGGTTGAGCCGCTCAACTCTGGCGGTGCCGCGCGGCATTCATCCGTTGCAAGCCAGCAGCGTTGCGCAAATGCACAGCCCGTTGGAATATTCATCGGTGATGGCAATTCACCCTCCAGTTTGATCCGCTCTTTCCGGGCTTCGGGGTCGGCCCGTGGCGTAGTGGAGAGCAGTGCCTTGGAATAGGGATGCCGGGGGGCCGCGAAAAGCTGCTCTTTGGGGGCTTTTTCGACCGCGCGGCCCAGATACATGACGATCACGTCATCGGCGAAATGCTTCACCACCGACAGGTCGTGCGAAATGAACAGATAGGCATGGTTCAGACGCTCCTGCAACTCGACCAGCAGGTTCAGAATTTGCGACTGGATCGACACGTCCAGCGCCGAAACCGGTTCGTCCAGCACAAGCAGCTTGGGGTTCAGCATCAGCGCGCGGGCAATGGCGATCCGCTGGCGTTGCCCGCCCGAGAACATATGCGGATAGCGGTCGTAATGTTCGGGACGCAGGCCCACAAGGTCGATCATTTCGCGCGCGCGCGCCTCGCGATCAGCGGCGGACATGTCGGGGCGGTTGATGATCAGCGGTTCCTGCAGGATCTGACCGATCCGCTGGCGTGGATTGAGCGAGCCATAGGGGTCCTGAAACACGATCTGCACCGTCTCGCGCATCTGCGCCCATTTCGACGGGGTAATATCAACCCCGTCGATGGTCAGGGTGCCCGAGGTCGGTTCCTCGATCATCGTCACCACGCGCGCAAGCGTCGACTTTCCGCATCCGGATTCCCCAACTATGGCCAGCGTTTTGCCGGGTTGCAGATCGAAATCCACACCGGACAATGCCCTGACCGTCGCCGGTTTGGACAGCAGGCCACCCTTGACGGTGTAGAATCTGGCCAATGCACTGGCCTGAACGATGGGGGCACTCATGCCAGTTCTCCGGCGGTTATCTTTTCAACATAATGGCACCGGGCCTTGCCAAATTCCGCGCTGTGCGGCGTTGGTGGAAGGCTGCGGCAAAGATCATCCGCGAATTGGCATCGCGGGCTGAACAGACATCCCTTTGGCCTGTCAAACTGACCGGGCACAACACCGGGAATGGTGGGCAACATCCTGGAGGTCGCCCGCTCGGGCAACGCACTGAGCAGCGCCGCGGTATAAGGATGGCGCGGAGTGCGGAACAGATCGGCGACCGGCTGCTCCTCGACCTTTTGCCCGGCATATTGCACCTGAACCAGCTCGGCTGTTTCGGCGACCACGCCCATATCGTGGGTGATCAGCACCAGCCCCATCCCCTGTTCGTCGCGCAGGCGGACCAGCAGGTCGAGAATCTGCGCCTGAATGGTGACGTCCAGCGCCGTTGTCGGCTCATCCGCAATCAACAGCTTGGGGTTGCAGGCGATGGCCATGGCGATCATCACGCGCTGGTTCATACCGCCCGACATCTGGTGCGGGAAGGTGTTCAGCCGGCTTTCAGGGGCCGGGATTCCCACCTGATCGAACAGCTCGATAGCGCGCTGGTGGCGGTCCTTGCGGTTCAGCCCCAGATGGATGCGCAAGGCTTCCTTGATCTGGAAACCGACCGTGAAACAGGGGTTGAGCGACGACATCGGTTCCTGAAAGATCATGGCGATGTCCTTGCCGATGATCTTACGCCGGTCGCGGGCCGAGATTTTGGTCAGGTCGATGCCTTCGAAACTCAGTTGATCGGCGGTGATCGTGGCGGTCCAGGGTAACAGACCCATCAGCGCCAGCATCGACACCGATTTGCCTGAGCCGCTTTCGCCGACGATGGCCATAAGCTCACCCCTGTTGACGGACAGATCGACGCCATCCACGGCACGGAACTTTCCCGAAGCGGTGGCGAATTCGACGGTGAGGTTTCGGATGTCCAACAGGCTCATATCGTCAGCTCCGCTTTAGCTTCGGATCCAGCGCGTCGCGCAGACCGTCGCCCATCAGGTTGATGGCCAGCACGGTGACCAGGATGGCCAGGCCGGGGAAGGTCACCACCCACCAGGCGCGCAGAATGAACTCGCGCGCTTCAGCCAGCATGGTGCCCCATTCCGGCGTGGGCGGCTGTGCGCCCATGCCCAGAAAGCCAAGGGCCGCAGCGTCCAGAATCGCGGTCGAAAACGACAATGCCGCCTGCACGATGATTGGGGCCAGACAGTTGGGCAGCACGGTCTTGAACATCAGCCGCGCCTTGCCCGCTCCTGCGACGCGGGCTGATGTCACATAATCCTTTTGCCGTTCCGACAAAACCGAGGCGCGGGTCAGGCGCACGTAATGCGGCTGGAACACAATCGCGATGGCGATCATCGCGTTGGTCAGCGACGGGCCGAGGATGGCGACCAGAACCAGGGCCAGCAACAGCGAGGGGAAGGACAGGATGATATCCATCACCCGCATGATCAGCGTATCGACCCATTTCGGCGCAAAGCCGGACAGCAAGCCGATAATCACGCCGCCCGTTACCGCGACACAGACCACAACGATGCCGACAAAGAAGGAATAGCGGGATCCCATGATCAGCCGTGACAGCATATCCCGGCCCAGCGGATCGGTGCCCAGCGGGAAGGCCCAACTGCCCCCTTCCTGCCAGGCCGGCGGCTGGAGGATGTGATCGCGAAACTGCTCGGTCGGGTCATAGGGGGCCAGCAGGGGCGCAAAGGCTGCGCACAGAACAAACGCCGTAAAGACCCACAGGCCGATCACCGCGCCGCGGTTTTCGCTGAAATAGAACCAGAATTCACGCAAGGCGCTCGGGCGCGCTTCCGTCTTGGGTTGGGTTGCGGAAAGCTCTGCCATCACCGCCTCCGGATTTTGGGGTTGATGACGCCATACAGGACATCGACCAGCAGGTTTACCAGCATCACGATCACGGCGATCATCAGCAGGCCACCCTGCACCACCGGGTAGTCGCGGCGGAAAATGCTGTCGACCATCCACTTGCCGATGCCCGGCCAGCTAAAGATCGTTTCGGTCAGGATGGCACCTGCAAGCAGGGTACCGACCGACAGGCCGATCACCGTGACCACGGGGATCAGCGCATTGCGCAGCGCGTGCAGCCCGTTGATCCGCGCGGGCGCAAGCCCTTTGGCGCGCGCGGTTCGGATGTAATCCTCGCCCAGCACCTCAAGCATCGCCGACCGGGTCTGGCGTGCGATCACCGCCAAAGGAATGGTGCCCAGCACGATTGTTGGCAGGATCAGATGCCGCACAGCGGACCCGAACGCCCCCTCCTGCCCCGACAGCAGGCTGTCGATCAGCATGAATCCGGTGACGCTGGGGAAGTAGTACAGCAGGTCGATCCTGCCCGAGACCGGCGTCCAGCCCAAGTTGCCCGAGAACACGATGATCAGAAGCAGCGCCCACCAGAAAATCGGCATCGAATAGCCCACTAGCGCCGACGACATCAGTGCCCGGTCAAAGAACTTGCCCCGGTTCACCGCCGCGATCACACCCGCCGGCAAGCCCAGAGCCACCGCAAAGATCATCGCGCAGAGCGACAGCTCCAGCGTGGCGGGAAACAGAGCGAAGAATTCGTCCCACACCGGTTTCTTGGTGACAAAACTTTCACCGAGATCACCGTGCAGTACACCGACCAGATAGTCCCAGTATTGTTGCAGGACCGGTTTGTCGAAGCCCAGCTTTTCAACCATCTCCTGATAGCGTTCTTCGGTCATACCGCGTTCACCGGCCATGACGATGATGGGATCGCCGGGCAGCACCCGGATGAACATGAAGGAAATCAGCGTCACACCCAGAAATGTCGGAACGAACATGCCGAGGCGTGTGAGTAAGTAGCCAAACATCAGCGACCTATGATTGTGAGATCTTTGGGAAAGCGGGTCAGCGACCGGCAGCCATCCTCGGTGACAAGCACGTCATCTTCTATCCGCACGCCGAAATTGTCCAGATCATAAAGGCCCGGTTCGTTGGTCCAGACCATCCCGGGCAGGATTTTCTGGTCATTGCCACGCATGATATACGGCGCCTCGTGCACGTCCCGGCCCAGACCGTGGCCCGTCTTGGTGCGGATACGGTCGGCATAGGGCGACGCCTCAAGCACGCTGATCACCGCGTCGTCGATATCGTGGGCGGTCACGCCCGGGCGGCAGACCTCGAACCCCACCTGATTTGCGCGCAGAACGGTGTCGTAGACCGCCCTGCCCTCGTCCGAGACCTCTTCGACAAAGAATGTACGGGTGATGTCCGCCGCGAAGCCGTTTTTGCGCGCCCCGAAGTCGAACAGCAGCGCATCGCCCGGTCTGATACGGTAATCGGCGCGGGCCTTGCCATGCGGTTGCGCCGAATTGCCCCCGGCGGCAACGATGGGCGAAAAGGCCAGCGAAGCCGCCCCTTCGGCAAACAGCGCCTGGATCAAGGCCTGTTCGATTTGTTTTTCAGTGTGGCCAACCCGAACATCTTCGATGACCCGCTCCAGCGCGCGTTCCGAGATTTCTATTGCCGCCTGAAGCGCGGCGATATCCTCATCGGTTTTCACGATACGCAGACCGGAAATCTCACGCTCGCCATCAACAATGTGCAGGTCCGGCATCGCGCGGGTCAGGGCCTTGGACACAAAGACGCGCATGACCTGCCCTTCAACGGCCAAGGAACGCAATGGCAAATGTTCGGCCAGTGCATCGAACGCATCGTCATAGCCAGTTTGGTCCATCCAGTCGAAGACAGCGCCCTCGAACCCAACCAGCGCCCATGACCCCAGTTCCAGATTTGGCACAATCGCTGCCGGGACACCTTCGACCGGGATCACGACCACAAAGGGCCGCTCGTGACTCATGAAGGGTTTTCCCAATGCGCGGGTGAAATTCGGACCGGGCACCAACGCCACGGCGTCCACTGACATGTCCTTTGCCAGTTGGCGGTACTCGGACAAATCCGGCATATGTGCCGACCTCCAGAAATAGAAAACCGGAGCCGCCTTGCTGGCGGCTCCGATCAAAGACATTTGGTTATTCGACGCTCACACCATAGAAGATGTGGCCGCCCAGCGGGTGCACCTTGTAGCCCTGCACCTTGTTGCTCATCGGCATGTAAACAACCGAGTGTGCGATGGTTGCCCACGGCGCCTGATCCTTGAAGATCACCTGAGCGTCTTCGTACAGCTTGGTGCGTTCCGCCTGATCGATGGACTGCTTGGCCTGCAGGATCAGGTCCTCGAACGGTTGATGGCACCATTGTGCGCGGTTCGACGCTTCGCGGCCGTCACAGCCCAGCAGAACGGCCAGGAAGTTGTCCGGATCGCCGTTGTCACCGGTCCAGCCCAGCAAAACCGCACCGTCACGGTTCAGTTCCTTCGAGCGCGACAGGTACTCGCCCCATTCATAGGACACGATCTCAACATCCACGCCGACCTTGGCGAAATCCGCCTGGATCAGTTCGGCCATACGACGCGCGTTCGGGTTGTAGGGACGCTGCACCGGCATCGCCCAAACTTTCATCGACAAATCGCTGACGCCCTCGGCTTCCAGCATCGCCTTGGCCGCTTCGGGGTCATAGGCGTCATCGGTGATGGCGTCGTTATAGCCCCACATGGTCGGCGGGATCGGGTTCTTGGCAACCTGACCCGAGCCCTGGAACACCACGTCGATGATCGCGTTCTTGTCGATCGCCATGTTCAGCGCCTTGCGGACGTTCGGATTGTCGAACGGCTCCATCGTGGTGTTGTAGGCCAGATAACCGACGTTCAGGCCCTCTTGCTCCATCATGTTGATGTCACCGTCATCCTTCATCGCCTGAATGTCCGCGGGGTTCGGATAGGGCATGATGTGGCATTCGCCGGCCTTCAGCTTCTGATAGCGAACCGACGCGTCCGGCGTAATCGCAAAGATCAGGTTTTCAACATCCGCAGGTGCCTTCCAATAATCGGCATTCTGCCCGTAACGGATCACCGCGTCTTTCTGATAGGCCACGAACGAGAACGGGCCAGTACCAATGGGCGCTGTGTTCAGCTTTTCAGGCGTGCCCGCTGCCATCATCGCATCGGCATATTCCGCAGACAGGATTGATGCGAAATCCATCGCCATATTGGCGACAAATGGTGCTTCGGGCTTGGTCAGTGTGAATTTCACGGTGTAGTCGTCGATCTTTTCAATCGACTCGACCAGATCCGGCATGCCCATACCCTTGAAATATTCCCAGGTTCCACCGGACACCTGGTTGTAGGGATGGCTGTCATCCTTTTGACGCATGAACGAGAAGATCACGTCATCCGCATTGAAATCGCGAGACGGCGTGAATTCGTCGTTGGAATGAAACTTGACGCCCTGACGCAGTTTGAATGTGTATTCCAGGCCGTCATCGCTGGCCTCGACGCTTTCCGCCAGACCGGGGATGACATTGGTCGTACCGGTTTCAAATTCCAGCAGGCGGTTGTAGATCGGATGCGACGAGGCATCAAACGTTGTCCCCGCCGTGAACAGCGCCGGGTCAAACCCTTCGGGCGAGCCTTCGGAACAATAGACCAGCGTATTTGCCTGTGCCGCAGCGCCCGACAAGGCGATCGCAGCAGTTGCGGCCATTAATTTGAGTTTCATGAGTTTCTCCCAGAAATATTTTCAGACCTTCGCGTTGCTCGTTTAGACCAGAGCAATCCCAGGCGACTCTCATCGCCGCGAAATCTCTGCCCAATGTATCCAAAATACAAAATCCATTGTCAACTGGCTTCGCTGAGCTGTCACAGGTCTGGTTTTTGGGCGGGTTGAATGATCTGCGACGTTTATTGCTTCTGGGTCATTTCCGCAGCGCCCGCCCGGATCAACGCGGTTGCTGACCTGCGCAGCAGCTCGCAATCCCTGCAAGAGAATGCTGGCCGTTCCAAAAGACGGTTTCAGGCAAAGAAGAGCCTGGTTCCAACGGGTGGGAGAATCGAAAATACCCATACTAATCAGTGGTTTAAGTCACCGAAGGCTGCCAAAATTCGAGCCTGTGGGATGACGGTAATTGGTCAGACGCCGTAGCGGGCCATGAACATATCCACCGCCTGAAGCGCGACCTCATCGATTTCCGATTGCGCGAAACTGGTCTGAATCCCAAAGGCGGCACGGGTCCAGATCCTGACCTTGCACAATTCCGAGAATTGTTCGGCCGCGATGTGAACATCTTCTATCGCCAGTTCACCCGCCTTGACGGCTTTCTCCAGATACTCTGCCATCTGTCGCTGACCGTTCTGCGGTCCGGATTCGTAAAATGCCTTGCCCAGTTCAGGAAACCTGTCCCGTTCCGCCACGCAGATCCGAAAGACCTGCTGGGCGAATTCGGAAACCAGAAAGCTGGTCAACTGCGTCGCCGTGATGGTCAGAACCTCACGTGCGGGCTTGGTGTCGTCAATCATTGCAATGATGTTTTCGGCCATCAGCTTGCATTCGTTCTGGGCGACTTCCATGAACAACAGGCGTTTGTCCGGGAAGTAGCTGTAGAGCGTGGCCTTGGACACACCGGCAGCGCGGGCGATGTCATCCACACTGGCCCCTTCAAAGCCGTCCGCCATGAACACCTCTCGGGCCCCGCGCAGTACCTGATCGAATTTGCGGCCCGTTCTGAGGATAGCGGCAGCTTGGGTCATGAGGTCTCCTTTGATCGCAGATTCTTCGAATCTATAAACCGTTCAGTTCAGATACAACGATTCTCATGACCAAGCCGGTGTTTTGCGTCGTGACGTCCCATCATTTTATCGTCAGCCCGCGTGCTCGGTTTGCCCTCAAGAGCCACGAAATCCGGGCCGCGCGCAGGGCTTGCGGCGCGAAAAAACCGTGCTAACACTTCGGCCATGGTCGATATCTTTCTGCGCACGCTCCCGTTTTTTGCGATCATCGGCCTGGGGTATTGGGCCGGGCGCAGCCGGTTCTTCTCGGAAGAAGCAACAGCCTATCTGACAAAGTTCGTGTTCTACTTTGCCCTGTCGGCGATGCTGTTCCGCTTTGCCGCCACCCTGCCCTTTGCCGAGATTTTCAACGGCAGGCTGGTCGTGGGTTACCTGCTGGGGACGGTTGCCGTCTATGCCGTTGCCAGTTTGGTGGCCTGGATACGCGGCCTCGACATCCCCACAACTGCGGTCGAGGCGCAATGTGCCGCGATCGGGAATGTCGGCTTTCTTGGTCTGCCCATGCTGGCCCTTTTGTTTTCAGAGGCGGCAATCGGTCCGGTGATGTTGGTGCTGACCGTTGATCTCGTGGTGTTTTCCTCTCTGATTGTGATTTTGATCAACGGGGGACGTGACGGGCGACTGACACCGGCAACATTTCGACTGATCGGATTGGGGTTGCTGAAGAACCCGATGATCGTTTCGATTTCGGCCGGGATGCTCTGGTCAGCCATGAAATTTCCGGTGCCCGCGCCGCTGAATGACTTCCTGACGATACTGGGTGGGGCGGCCACGCCGGGGGCACTGTTTGCGATCGGGGCCTCGCTGGCCAGCAAATCGGCCGAACGCGTTCAGGTCGCTGCATGGTTGAGCTTTTGCAAGCTGGTCATCCACCCGGCCTGCGTCGCCGTCGTGCTGATCTGGCTGATTCCCGTCGCCGCCTTTCCGGCAGCCGTCGCCATTGCCGCAGCCGCACTGCCGGTTGCGGGCAATGTCTACATCCTTGCCGCGCATTATGGTGTGGCCCCGCATCGCGCATCGGCGGCAATCCTGCTGTCCACGGCGGCCAGCATTCTGACGGTTCCCTTCG
The DNA here is from genome assembly GCF_056158465.1 of Ruegeria sp. ABV4_181. Lineage (NCBI taxonomy): Bacteria > Pseudomonadati > Pseudomonadota > Alphaproteobacteria > Rhodobacterales > Roseobacteraceae > Ruegeria > Ruegeria sp. ABV4_181. The sequence goes on along the minus strand of NZ_JBSWTI010000006.1, from coordinate 45,913 downwards.
TCATCGCCTGGGTCGGAACCCCCTGATCGTCGCCCGCGCGAAAAATGCCTTTGCCCGTGGCGGTCGGACTTTACGTCAGAGCCCGGGATCGTTAGCCATGTCGCAACCCTAACGTAAGGACAAAACCAGATGGAAACCCTTTCGGAAAATGCCTGTTTCGGTGGCGTGCAGGGCGTCTACCGCCACGCCTCGGCCGTGTGCCAATGCGACATGACTTTTGGTCTGTTCCTTCCGGCCGAAGCCAAAGACGGCCCCGTTCCTGTTCTGTGGTACCTCTCTGGCCTGACCTGCACCCATGAAAACGCCATGACCAAAGCCGGGGCGCAGGCCTGGGCGGCTGAGCAAGGCATTGCCGTGGTGTTTCCGGATACCTCGCCACGCGGCGAAAGCGTTGCCGACCATGACGATTACGATCTGGGCCAGGGGGCCGGGTTCTATGTGAATGCCACACAGGCCCCCTGGGCGCCGCATTTTCAGATGTGGGATTATGTGGCCGAGGAACTGCCCGCGCTGCTGACCGAAAATTTCGCCATCGACGGCGACCGTCAGGCGATCACTGGCCACTCGATGGGGGGCCACGGTGCGCTGACGCTGGCGATGAATTTGCCGGGGCGGTTCCGGTCAGTCTCGGCCTTCGCGCCGATCTCGAACCCGACCGGCGCGGATTGGGGTCGCAAACAGCTGAGCGCCTATCTGGGCGATGATCCGGAAGCTTGGGCCAGACATGACGCCTCGGTGCTGATGAAGGAAAAGGGCTTTGACGGCCCGATACTGATCGACACCGGCGCGAACGACCAGTTCATCGATCTGCTGCGCCCCGAGACTCTGGCGCAGGCAATCGCCGAACGCCGTCAACAGGCAACTTTCCGGCTGCAACCGGGGTACGACCATTCGTATTTCTTTGTGTCCACATTCATGGAAGATCACGTCACCTTCCACGCCGAGGCATTGTACGGAGACTGAGGCATGAGCAAGTACGACTATGACCTGATCATCATCGGCTCGGGTCCTTCGGGTCGCTCGGCGGCGATTCAGGCGGGCAAACTGAAACGCCGCGTGCTGGTGATTGATCGCAAGGACAGGCTGGGGGGCGTTTCGGTCCATACCGGCACGATCCCGTCCAAGACCCTGCGGGAAACGGTGCTGAACCTGTCCGGCTGGCGCGAGCGCAGCTTTTACGGCCGGTCCTACCGGGTAAAGGATCAGATCCGCGCCGAGGACCTGAAGGCGCGCCTGCACATGACGCTCGACCATGAAGTCGACGTGCTGGAACATCAGTTCAACCGCAACCACGTCGAAACCCTGAACGGGCTGGCAAAATTCGTGGGCCCGCATGAGGTTGAGGTCGCGACGGATGCAGGTGAAACCACACAGCTGACGGCGGCGAAGTTCCTGATCGCCACCGGAACCAAAACCTATCGCCCGGATTATGTGCCATTCAATGGCAAAACCGTTGTGGATGGCGATGATTTTCTTGAAATGGCGGAAATCCCGCGCTCGCTGGTGGTGATCGGGGCGGGGGTGATCGGCGTGGAATACGCCACCATGTTCTCGGCCCTCGACGTGCGCGTCACGCTGATCGAACCGCGCGAGACGTTTCTGGACTTCATCGACAAAAGGTTGATCCACGACTTCACCCACCAGATACGCGAAAACGGCGTTGATCTGCGTCTGGGCTCTGCGGTTGAAAAGATCGAGGACGCGGGCGGCCATGTGGAAGTGACCTTGGAAAACGGCCGCCATGTGCGGGCCGAGATGCTGTTGTTCGCAGCCGGGCGGATGGGGGCGACCTCGGCGCTGAACCTGGATGCGGTCGGTCTGACAACGGACCACCGCAACCGGATCGAAGTCGACCGCAAGACTTATCAGACCGCCGTGCCGCATATCTATGCCACCGGCGATGTGATCGGCCACCCGTCGCTGGCGTCAACCTCGTTGCAGCAGGGGCGCGTGGCGGCGTGCCATGCCCTGGAAACACCGACGCTGCCGGAAAGCCCGTGGTACCCCTATGGCATCTATTCCGTGCCCGAGATTTCCACCTGCGGCATGTCCGAGGAAGAGTTGCAGGAGCGCGGCATTCCCTATGAGGTGGGCGTGGCGCGGTTTCGGGAAACCTCGCGCGGGCATATCATGGGGTTGGAACATGGCATGCTGAAGATGCTGTTTTCGCTGAAAACCCGCCGTGTGCTGGGTGTTCAGATCGTGGGCGAAGGCGCGACCGAGTTGATCCACATCGCACAGGCGGTTCTGAATCTGAAAGGCACCGTGGATTACTTCGTGCAGAACACGTTCAACTATCCGACACTGGCCGAGGCTTACAAGATCGCCGGGCTTGACGCGTTCAACCGGATGCCGATCCCCGACGAGTTCAAGGTGCGCAAGAAACCTGCGGAAAAGCAGGCGAAAAAGGCGTGACGACACTCTATGTCGACGCGGATGCCTGCCCGGTAAAGGCCGAAGCCGAACGTGTCGCCACGCGACACAAGGTGCCGATGGCTCTGGTCTCGAACGGAGGGTTGCGGCCATCGGCGAACCCGCTGGTGCAGGTTGTCATCGTGGCGCAAGGCGCGGATGAGGCGGACAAGTGGATCGCCGACCGCTGCGACGCGGGGGACGTGGTGGTGACCTCCGACATTCCGCTGGCGGCGAAATGTGTGGAAGCCGGGGCGCGGGTTCTGCGCCCCAACGGCGAAGCGTTCACCGTGGCCAATATCGGCCAGCAACTGGCGATGCGCGATCTGATGGCTGATCTGCGGGCGGCCAACCCGTTGGGCGCTGGTGGCGGTGGCAAACCCTTTGGAAAAGCGGACCGGTCCCGGTTTTTGGACGCGCTGGAACGCGAGCTGCGGGCTGCTTTGCGCGGGTAGCGTTTTGCGCGGCGCCCGGGCCTTGTAACTTCCTGCGCGGATTGGTTCATTCAGCCGTGACAGAAATTGATTGAAAAGGTAGCTCCATGCCGATTGAGGCCGTGATTTTCGACATTGGGAATGTGCTGATCGAATGGCAGCCCGAGCGCTATTATGACCGGATCATCGGCGAAGACCGCCGCCGTGCCATGTTCGAAGAGGTTGATCTGCATGGGATGAACGACCTTGTCGATCAGGGGCATCACTTTACCGATACGATCTATGACTGGGCCGAGAAATACCCTGCCTGGCGCGAGGAGATCCGCATGTGGCATGACCAGTGGATTGAACTGGCCGCGCCGGAAATTCCCCATTCCGTCCGGTTGCTGCGGGCATTGCGCGCCAGCAATATTCCCGTCTTCGCCCTGACCAATTTTGGTGTGCAGAATTTCGACTATGCCACAACGGTCTACCCGTTCCTGAATGAATTCGACCGGCAATATGTTTCCGGCCGGATGAAAGCCGTCAAACCACATGCCCCGATCTATGAAATGGTCGAAGCCGATTGCGGGTTGGCGCCGGATTCATTGCTGTTCGCGGATGACCGGTTGGAAAACATTGAAACCGCTCAATCGCGCGGGTGGCAAACGCACCATTTCACGGGGCCGCAAGGCTGGGCCGACCGGCTGGTAGCCGAGGGATTGTTGACCCGGGACCAGGCCAGCTAGGTCAGGCTGCCACTGCAACGGGCCTGTTTTCGCGGATGGGCAGGTGGACGATGGCGCTGAAGGCGCCGATGGCAACGCCGATCCACCAGACCATGGTGTAATCGCCGTACTGGTCATACATGCGCCCGCCAAGCCAGACACCCAGAAAGCTGCCGACCTGGTGGCTGAAGAAGATGATGCCATACAGCGTGCCCATGTAGCGCAATCCATAGAGATGCGCGACAAGGCCCGAGGTCAACGGCACCGTGGCCAGCCAGAGCGACCCCATCACCAGCGAAAAAACGATGACCGACAGCGGCGTGATCGGGAACACGATGAAAGCCGCCGCCGCCAATGTTCGCGCGGTATAGACAGCGGCAAGCAGGTATTTCTTGGGGAAGTGGTTTCCGGCCCACCCGGCCAGAAGCGTGCCGGCGATATTGGCCAGACCGATCAGCGAGATAGACACCGCGCCAAGTGCGGATGTCGTAGTGATCCCAACCGAATGCAGCACCCCGCCCGGCTGGATCGGGCCGCACATCTCGGTCACAAATGCCGGGAAATGGGCGGTGATAAAGCCCAGCTGATAGCCGCAACTGAAAAATCCCAGAAAGATCAAAGCGTAAGACGGATCGCGAAAGGCTTTGCCAAGGATTTGGCCCATGCTTTCTTCCAGCTCGGTCTTGCTGACCGGTTGCGGGGCCCGCATGAACGGCAGGGTCAGCACCAGCGCCAGGATCGCGATGGCGAAGACGATGAACACCTGTTGCCAGGGCAGGAAACTCAGCAAATATTCTGCGGTGGGCGCGCCGAGAACCTGACCGAAACTGCCGGCCGCGGTCACGATGGCCAGCGACATGGAACGGTTTTCATCCGATGACGCGCGCCCCACGACGGCCAGAACCACGCCAAACCCGGTTCCGGCAATGCCAAAACCGACCAGCCAGGCATACATCTGATGTTCGAACGGTGTGACGGACCACGCCGACAGCACCATACCCGCAGCATAGGTCAGCGCGCCCAGAACGATGGCGCGCCGGTCGCCCACTTTTTCGGCGATGGCGCCAAAGATCGGCTGACCGATGCCCCAGGCAAGGTTCTGGATCGCAATCGCCATCGAGAAATCGGTCCGCAGCCAGCCGAACTCATCCGCGATCGGAATCTGAAACACCCCGAACGAGGCGCGCACGGCAAAGCTGACCGTGATGATGATGCAGCCGACGATCAGGATCGGGTTCAGCAGACGAGCGGATTGGGGCATTGCAACCTCGGGGTGACGGAACCGGGACGTTATCTGAAATTGCTTACGGGTCAATTCACGAGTTTTGCGGTCACGGATCAGTAAAATTGATGCGTCGGGAAAATGGCTGCTTTTCAACGGGCAAACCGGGCGCTATGCCTCGGATCATGACGGGTTTGATTTCGCTTTACGACACTGAGGTCGCCAACGGCACCCTGACCAGAGACGACGCGCAAGAGGCCGTACTTCCCCAATTCGAGCGCATCCGGGCGGCTCTGGCCGAACCGGTAAAGCGCGGATTTTTCCGCAAGGCCCCGCCACCGCCCAAAGGATTGTACCTGTGGGGCGGCGTCGGGCGCGGCAAATCCATGCTGATGGACATGTTTGTCGATTCACTCACGGACATTCCGGCGCGACGGGTGCATTTTCACGCCTTCATGCAGGAAATTCACGCTGGCATGCACAAGGCCCGCAAGGACGGCGTCGAGGACGCGCTGGCCCCGGTCGCCGCCGCCGTCGTCAAATCGGTCCGGGTACTGGCGTTTGACGAGATGCAGATCACCGACATCACAGACGCGATGATCGTGGGTCGCCTGTTCGACCTGCTTTATGATGGTGGCGTCGTCATTGTCACAACGTCGAACCGTCACCCGGACGACCTCTACAAGGATGGGCTGAACCGTCAGCTGTTCCTCCCGTTCATCGCACATATCAAAGAACAGCTTGAAGTATGGGAGCTGATCTCGCCCACCGATTACCGCCAGAACCGGCTTGAGGGGGCTCCGGTCTATTTTGCGCCGATCGGGCCGGAAGCGCGGCAGAACATCCGAAGTGTCTGGAACGATCTGTCTGGGGGGGCGGCTGAGCCGCTGATCCTGCAGGTCAACGGGCGTGCGGTGGAATTGCCCGCCTTTCGCAACGGCGTGGCCCGGGCCAGCTTTTATGATCTGTGCGGACGGATGCTGGGACCTGCGGACTACCTGGCCATCGCCGCAGAGGTGAAGGTTCTGGTTCTTGAGGATATCCCGCGGCTGTCACGCAACAACTTCAACGAAGCCAAGCGTTTCGTTACTCTGATAGACGCGCTGTATGAGGCAAAGGTCCGTCTGATCTGTTCCGCCGCAGCCGAACCCGAGATGCTGTATGTCGAGGGTGAAGGCACGTTTGAATTCGAACGTACGGCCTCGCGCCTGCGGGAGATGCAGGACCGGGACTGGGGGCAATAGGGGGCTCTGCCCCCGCCGCGCCTTGCGCGCCTCCCCCGAGGTATTTTTGGCCAGATGAAGCCCTGCGGGCGGTCGATTCAGCCGTTTTCGCGCAGGATGTTGCCGGCCAGATAAAGCGAGCCGCAAATCAGAACACGCGCCTGCGGGTCATTTGCCACGATTGCGTGCAACGCATCAGCGACGCTGTCGGCGGTTGTGGCAGGCAGGTTCACTTGTGCGGCGGCCGCAGCGGTGTCCTCGGCGCTGAGCGTGGCGGCTTCGCCCGGGATCGAGACGGCTGTCAGGCTTTGGACCTGCGCGGCCAGCGGCGTCAGATAGCCGGTGACATCCTTGGTGTTCAGCATGCCGCAGATCATATGCGTCGGGCGCGCTGGCAGCCTGCCAAGCACGTCAGCCAGCGCGATACCAGCGGCGGCGTTATGGCCCCCATCGAGCCACAGTTCAGCCTGGGGCGCCTGGTCGATCAGAGGCCCGGTCTTCAGCCGCTGCATACGCGCCGGCCATTCGGCCCGGGTCACTGCCGCCTCATAAGCGTCGTCCCCAAGGTTCAGGTGGCGCAGAACCGCCAGCGCAGCCCCTGCGTTCTGAATCTGGTGTGCGCCCAGCAGGTTCGGCAAGGGCAGATCGCGCAATCCGGTTTCGTCCTGATAGATCAGCCGGCCGTTTTCTTCGGTGACGTGCCAGTGCTGCCCGTGAACCAGCAGAGGCGCACCCAGACGCGCGGCGGTGTATTCGATAACCTCCATCGCCTCATCCAGTTGCGGACCGACAATGCAGGGCACGCCCGGCTTGATGATGCCTGCCTTTTCAGCCGCAATCTTGCCCAGCGTGTTGCCGAGAAACTGTTCGTGGTCGATGGAGACCGGCGTGATGACGGTGACAGCCGGTTCATGGATGACATTTGTGGCATCCAGACGCCCGCCCAAGCCCACCTCCAGAAGTGTGTAATCGGCCTGCGCGCGTGAGAAAGCCAGTAATGCGGCGCAGGTCGTGATCTCAAAATAGGTGATGTTCTCGCCGCCATTGGCGGCATAGCACTCATCCAGCACCGCGGTCAGGCCGGGCTCCGAGATCAAGTCTCCGGCCAGGCGGATGCGTTCATGGAACCGGGCCAGATGTGGCGAGGTATAGGCATGGGCAGACAGGCCCGCGCCTTCCAGCCCGGCGCGGATCATCGCTTGTGTCGATCCTTTGCCGTTGGTTCCGGCGATGTGGATCACCGGCGGCAGCTTTGTTTGCGGGTTGTTCAGCGAGTCCAGCAACCGCCAGACGCGATCCAGGGTCAGGTCGATGATCTTGGGATGCAGCGCCATCATCCGTTCAAGGATGAGGTCGGATGACCGGGCGGTCATTTCTCGCCGTCGTCCTCGGCCGGCGTTTCGGCCGCAACCTCTTCGGGCTTGGGTGCGGGCAGATCCCCTTTGACCGCCGGAGGCTGGTTCATCAGCATGCGGGTGATCGTGATCAGTTCATCGCGCATCTCGGTGCGCTTGGTCACCCGGTCCAGCATACCGTGATCCAGAAGATATTCGGCGCGCTGGAACCCTTCGGGCAGTTTTTCCCGGATGGTCTGTTCGATCACGCGCGGTCCGGCAAAGCAGATCAGCGCATTGGGTTCGGAAATATGCACATCACCCAGCATCGCATAAGACGCGGTGACGCCCCCGGTGGTGGGATGAGTCAGCACGACGATGTAAGGCAGCTTCGCCTCTTTCAGCATCTCGACGGCCACGGTTGTGCGCGGCATCTGCATCAGGCTGAGGATACCCTCTTGCATTCGTGCGCCACCGGCGGCCGAGAACAGGATCAGCGGGCGCTGGAGCTTCACCGCCTCTTGCGCGGCGGCAATGATGGCATTGCCAACAAACATGCCCATCGAACCGCCCATGAAGGAAAAATCCTGCGCGGCGGCGACAATCGGGGTACGCCCGATCTCGCCCTTGGCGACCAGCATCGCCTCTTTCTCGCCGGTCTTTTTCTGGGCCGCCTTCATGCGGTCAGGGTATTTCTTCTGATCGCGGAACTGCAGCGGGTCATCTTTGGGGGCCGGCACATCGACCTCGGTGAAGATGCCACCGTCAAACAGGTGGCTGAACCGGTCCCGCGGGGTGATCGCCATGTGGTGATCGCATTGGGTGCAGACATTCTGGTTTTCCGCCAGTTCGCGGTGAAACAGCATCGTGCCGCATTCGTCGCATTTGTGCCAAAGGTTTTCGGGCACTTCCCGGCGTGAGAAGATCGAATTGATCCGGGGGCGGACGTAGTTTGTGATCCAGTTCATATCGGAACCTTGCTAGTGCGGCTTTGACGTCAAATAAGACGCAACGGAAAGAAATGCAATCAACGCCTGAGCGCAAGGCGCGCGACCAGCCAGCTGACGATAATCACTGCGAAATCCACATACAGCCACAGCCGCAGGATGCCGGTATCCATCATATCATAGGGCAACAGGAACAGCGCCAGACCGCTTAGGCTGTCAGGCAGAGAGATGAACAACAGCGCGATGATATTGTTGAAGAAGTGCAAGGCGATAGCCGGGCCGAGCGTCCCTGACCGCGCCGTCAGATCCGCCGCAAACAAGCCAAATACACCCGACCACAATGCGATCAGAAACGCGTTTTCACCCGCGGCACCGGGCGCATAGTGGCCGGCGGCAAACAACAGCGACGGCAATCCCATCCAGATGATCGGAGACCGGAACCGCGCCGCCAGGCTTTGCTGGATATATCCGCGAAACAGCAATTCTTCTGCGCTGGTCTGAATCAATACCGCGACCAGAGACAATGGCAGAAACAGAAACCACCGCGACACGTCCATATTCCGGTCAAGCGGCGCGCCCATATCATATGGCGGCAGGACGGCGACGACGACAACGAGGATTACCAAGGCCCTGAAAACACGCCAGAATTGAAAAATCGCTTCGCCGTAGGGACCCAGAACGGATTGCAGCGTCCGATGTTGCAACTTCCGCGCCGCCAGGGCGACCCCAACGGTCGTAAAGCCGAAACTGGCAAGCAGAACCACCATTGCCATGGGGGATGAGCCATTCAGAAATTCTTCGGCCCATTCCTGTGACCCCAGCCCCGCAACAGTCGCGAACAGGACAAGGTTCAGGCCAGTCACGACCACAGCGACAAGGGCCAGCCCTACAAGCAACCGCCAAAGTTCGGGCCACGCGCGCACATCCCGCACAAGCTGTTCATGGGCGGAATAGGCGGCGTTACGCATTGCCGCCTGCTTCCTCTACCTCAACAAGCTGTGGAATATCCGGGAAAAAGGCGCTTGGATTTTCGGTGTCGTTGATCCTGCTCGCCAGATTAGTGAAATTCTGCGCCACCGATTTCAGCAATTGCGCGGCGACCGAAGCGTCGCTTTCCAATACCGCGCGCAGTTCTTCCGCGCCGATACGCAGGAACGAACAGTCACTGTTTGCAACCAGATCCAATTGCCGGGATTCGCCTGTAATTACCGAAAGATCACCAATAAGGCGCCCGGGTTCCACGACGGACACGGTCCTTTTTCTGCCCGCGTCTTCCGTCCAGTCCAGTCGCGCCTGCCCGGTTATGCACAAATAAGCCGCGTCCGGGGCCTGACCTTTGGAAAAGATGACCTGCCCGGCCGCCGCGTCATACCATTGCGCGGAAAACGCCAGCAGGCGTTGGTTGCGCCCGTCGATGCCGGCGAACAACTCGGTTGAGGAGATGATCTTGAGCTTGCGGCTCAGGTCCGCCGTCGCGCCCGCGTCTTCTTCGGCATGGGTCTTCGAGACGCCGTCTATGCGGCCCTGCTTGACCTCGACAAACAAATCATAAGCCTCGGGATGAGCAAAGTGATCCTCCATGAAAATCATGATCGAGTCAGGCAGCAACTCCCGCAGTTTCAGGCGTGTGCGCAGCCTGCTTTCCGAATCGTGACTGGCCAGCGCCTTGTCCAGAATCAGAACGTCAGGGCGTTTGATCCCCGCGCGGGAAAACGCGGCCCTTTCCTGAAACACGGTCGGCAGGTTGTTTCCGCCCAGACCGGAGGGCAGATCATAAATGATCGCCGCCGCACGACGGCGCAGTCCGGCCTCGTTCATCGCCTCGGCCACGACGTCTTCTATCTCGTCCTTATGCGCACCGGCCATAAGGGAAATTCGCCCGAACAGCGCATTCTCCATCGCGGTCATGCGGGCGATATAGGTCTCAGGCGTTACCGGGATGAACATACCGTTCATATATGCCCGCAGCTTTTCCGCCTGACCGCTGCGAATGGCCAGAATCTTGTCCTTGTATTCACTCGGAAAATCCGGCCCGATTTGTTCGGCCGTTAACAGGAACGGAACCGTCAGCAGCAACGCGCGTTCGCCTTCAGTGATTGCGTCCTCGCCCTTGGCCTTGCGGCGGTCTTCGATATCGAGCAGCCGGTGATACATATCCTTGGTCATGCCAAGCCGCAGGAACAGCGGGTGATCGGTGCCATCCCGCCCAAAAGTCTGGTGCAGCGTTTCAAGAACCGCGGCTGAGATGGACATCGCATCACCATCCAGGTCGTGATGCTGCAGCATCGACGTAAACCGTTCATCACCGGCCAGAATATCCGGAGAAATATCGCGCGACGGTGCCGCATAGAGCAAGTTTCCACCCAGCGGAACAGCCGGATTGAACCGTTCGGGATCAAAGCGATAGACGTACCGGTCCAGACCCTTTTCCCGCAGCCGTTCCGCCACGGTTTCACGCAGCAGAACGATGTCGCGGGCCAGCGCCGGATGCTGGTCCGGGTCGAACTGGCTGCGCAGGGTGCGGCGGAACATGAACTCGTCAATGCCCATCGCCTCGACCAGCTGGAACCACCAGTTGCGGATATCTTCAATATCGTCCAACCCCGCCAGCCCCGGATCAACCCATTCATCCGACAACGAATCCACCGGGTTGCCCGAGCGCGCCGCCTCGATCTGCCGCCGGGTCGGTGCTTTTTTCGCCTCAACCGCATGCTGGGGATGCGTTCGCAACGGCATCAACAGGTTGTCGCCCAGAGTTCCATCGAACAGATAGGGCCGCGAATAGGCGTATCCGATCCGTGCAGCGATGACCGATTGGTGCAGGGTCTGCAGGTTGTGGCCAGCTATGACGACCTCTCCCTGTACCGGCAGCAGTTCGCGAGTCAGCAATTGCGCAAGCGCACTGCGTTCGGCGGCGCTGGAGGACTTGATGGCAACGCGGGCGCCCTGTGGAATGGTCAGATCGATATCTTCCAGGATGGTCTTACCGTCATCGTCGCGCACCGTGACGTTGCGCAGTTCGATGTCGCCTGTCAGATGCGGGATGGTTTCGGGTTCGCCGACGAACAATTTCTCGGGGATCATGTCATCCGGCGCGAAGCGCTCGGTCACCACTTCCCAGCGCAGGGACATATCCTGCACCTGATTGTAGTAAGTCAGCAGATCCTTCCACGGGCCGCTCAGGTCTTTGTAGGCCCCGAGGGCCGCAACAAGTGCGCCGACCGTAACCTCACCCTTGATCGCAAGATAGCCGCCGACCGAATAGAACAGGAACGGCGTCATCTGAGTGATCAGATTGTTGAGGAACTTCATGAAGAATTTCTTGTTGTAGATCTTGAATCGGATCTCGAACAGGTTCCCCAGACGATGACTGAACTGCGCCAGCCGATAGCGCCAGCCGCCATTGGTGCGCAGGTCACTGATACCGGCAGCGCTTTCCCCGATTTCCGAGCTGAGATGGCGCACTTCCTGAATACGCTCTTTGTTCAGCAGGTTGATCTGACGCTGCAGTTTCGGGATCAGCCAGGCCTGCAACGGGATCAGGGCAATGCTGGCTAACCCGAACCAGACGCTCTGCATGAACAGGAAAGTGACGATGGTCATCATCTGGCCGAACTGGAACACAGGCTGCGCGATTGCGTCACCCATCAGGCCGCCCATCGGCTCGGCCTCGGACGTGATCATTGACACCAGCTCGCCCTGGCTGGTCGTGGCAAAATAGGATTTCGGAAACCGCATGGTGCGGTGGATCAGCGTGAACCGCAACCGGCGCAGCATGCGTTCGGCCAGGATGCCCTTCATCGTGTTGATGCGCATCTTCATCAGGCCGCTGGCGATGACAGTGGCCAGAAAGGCGACGCACAGGATCATCAGATACTGAACCTGCGTAAAGGTGAAGCCCAGCACGGTGACCGAGTCCGCCGGGGCGCCGATCGCATCGTTGATGATCTGCTTGGGCAGCTCAAGCGACGCGTAGAGAAACGGAAAAGACAGAACCGTCAGAAACAGAAGCACAAGCTGCTGTTTCTTCGAATGTTTCCAGATGAATGCGAACAGAGTGGGTTCCATGCCCCGGCCTTGCCTCAAGAATTATGGATGCGTTTTATACGGATGATCCACTGCAATCAGGTGCCAGACGGTACGCACTGGCCGGGTCGATTGCAAGAATAGCGGACCGTCTATCAGACCCATGCGGCACTGCCCAGACAATTGCGCATTCACAATTCGCTGATTTTTGGGTCCTATTGTGACAATTCACCCTTATCCCCCGGACCGTCTTTGACTAAAGAGGGTCAAGTTCGAACGATAGGACCATGGGCAGACTTCTGGATCGCTATATTCACCGCAAGGTTCTGGAGCGCTGGCAAAAGGCCGCGCACGGCGCAGAAGATGTCCCAACGCCGCAATTGCGCCTGCAAAGGGATGAGGCGCGCAGGTTGCGCGCGCATCTGGATCTGCTGCTTCACAAGGCCAACGGCCGTCTGACCCGCCCGCGGATCGGGACGACACAGTTTCCGAAACCTCTGGGGACTGACTGGTGCTGGCGTCCGGACCTGTGGCGCGGCCCCCTGTCCCGTCCGGGTCTGGCCTCGGCCCCGCGCAAGGCCGTGATGGATCGGCAGGTGACGCTGTTCCACGATTGCCCGCTGGCCGAAATCGGGATGCGCCAGACGCGCAACACGCGCGACAAAGATTTGGCTGCCTTCGGATTGACGGTCGAAGTATTCAGCTTTGCCGGATCCTTCCTGTCGCTGTCGGTGGAATTGCCGTCCGAGGCGGCAGAGGACCTCACCCGGCAGCACCTGATGCGTGTCGACGCCCTGATCGAGCCCGAACGTGCACTTGGCGTGTTTGCCCGTTTGAATATCCAGCACGGGCCAAACACGGAACAGGTCCTTCGTGAGTTGGACTTGTTCGCGCCCGACAACTCGGTCGACTTCGACCTTGCGCACCTGCCCCTGAATGAGCGGCGGATAGAAAAGATCTGGCTGGACCTGATCTTTGAACAGCCGCAGATGAACCGTATCATGCTGCGCGATTTGACCTTCTGCCGCCATCACCGCGCCGATTTGTGAGAACCCGGGCCATGACGCACCCTACCCTGACCCCCATCCGGTTCGAAGACGGCATTTGGCTTGGGCATCTCCAGGCCGAAACCGAACCGAAGGTCGAGGTCCGTTACCTTGGCCGCGCTCTTGACGATGTTCGCGTGACCGCGTCGGACAAGGGCTGGGACCTGAGCATCCCTGTGCCTGTCGCCGCGCTGTCGGACGGGGTGCATTCCTTTGTGATTGTCGATGTTGGGACAACGCAGAAGCTGGGCGATTTCACGATTATCGCAGGCACACCGGCGGCAGATGACCTGCGCGCCGAAGTCGAACTGCTGCGCGCCGAACTCGACATGCTGAAGCGGGCGTTCCGGCGGGCCCAAAGCCCGGACAGTTGAACCGGCCTGCCCTCCCGGTTGGGCAATCCTTATCTTTTGAACGAAATTAAGGCATGATTGGGCTATCCGCAGCAACGGGGACAGGCCCATGGACCGCAGCAGCATGATCAAAGTCTTTGCCCTGATGGTGACCGGCTTTGGCATCGGCATCGACTTCACCGGAGCGCTGATGCTGGTTCCGGCGATCGAAAACAGTTTCGACGCCGACATCACCAGCACCCAATGGGTTCTGAACATTTATGCGCTGTTCTTTGCTATGACCATGGTCGCCGGGGGCCGGATGGGCGACATGTTCGGGCATCGCAGGATGATGCTGATCGGGTTGTCGATTTTCCTGTTTTCGTCCGTCATGTGCTTTGTGTCACCCAGCCTCGACTTTCTGATCGGTGCGCGCGCCTTGCAGGGGATCGGGGCCGGGTGTGTCTGGCCCTGCACACTTGCCTTTGGCGCAACCAAGGTTTCACGACCGGAACACCGCGCGATGATCATGGGTATGATTCTGGCGGGCGTCACCACCGGCAATGTCTTTGGCCCGCTGATCAGTGGCACAGCGGTGAATTTCGGAGACTGGCGGCTGTTCTTTCTGGCTAATGTGATCTTCTCCAGCATCTCGATGGTCACGGCATTGGTGCTGATGGAGCGGGAAACGCAGCACAAGCAGGGCGAGCACATCGACTTTGCAGGTATAGGGATTCTGTCCTTTGCCGTTCTGCTGCTACTTTACGGGCTGGATGTGGGCGCGGATTGGGGCTGGACCTCGGTTCCGCTGCTGCTTTTGTTTTTCCTCAGCGCAGCGTTGTTCCTCATGTTTCCAAAGGTGGAAAAGCGCGTGAAAGAGCCGCTGTTGTTGCCGCAAATGATGCAGAACCGAGAGTTCAGGATCACGCTGGGGCTGAACATGTTCAACGTATCGGCCGCATTCGTCGGGTTGCTCTACTTTCCGCAATATATGCAAAAGGTTCTGGGCTGGTCGACTTTGGGGTCTGCGGTTGGTCTGGCCCCGCTGACGATCCTGCTGGCGGTCGGATCTATCGTGTCAGGGAAGCTCTATAATGATTTCGGACCCAAACGGCTTTTGTTCTGGGGTTATGTTTGCGCCACGGTCGGCGCCGTCAGCGTTGTCGTGATGCCCGCCGGGCTTGGGTATTTTCAGATCCTGCCCGGCATGGCCATGATCGGGCTTGGGGCCACGCTGACCGTCGGGCCGTCCGGCACGGCTGCCGTCTGTGCGGTCAAACCCGAACGGGCCGGGCTGGTGGGTGGGCTCAGCTTTATGACGCATCTGGTCTATGGTGCGATCTCGGTCGCTTGCGCGACGGCCATTATGTATGCCATCAGCATGCGCAGCCTGGCCGAACATCTGTCATCCGCAGGCATCAAATTGTCGGACGCGGATCAGCGGGCCATCAATGGCGGCACCTTGACCACGCCATCAGCGCAGGCGGTCATGGAAAAGCTGTCCCCGGCTGAATCAGACACGGTCAAATCAGCCATCGCCACAGCCTTCGACACCGGTATGAACTGGGCATTTGTCTTTGCCGCCCTGTCGGTGTCGGTCGGAATTATTCTGGCGGTGATGCTGGATGAAGAAAAGCTGCACAAAGTGGAAAGCTGATGCCATCCACGAAAAAGGGCCGCCGGATCAGGCGGCCCCTTTTTTCGTCACTGGGAAGGACCGTTCGGATTAAAGGCTGACAGCCCCTTGAGGATGTCGATGGCATAGGCCAGCTGGTAATCCTCTTCCCGAAGCTCGGCAGTGGCCTCGGCCTTGGCCCGGTCTTCCTCGATCTGCCGGATTTCGTCCTCGCTCAGGCTGTCATTGTTCAGGCTACCACGCAGATCAGCCTCGGACCGGGTGCGCGCGTCGGCCTCTTCTTCGGTCTCAGGTGCGGGGCGCGGTTGTTCGACAATGATGTCCGGGCTGACGCCCAGGGCCTGGATCGAACGCCCCGAAGGCGTGTAGTAGCGCGAGGTCGTCAGACGCATCGCCCCGTCGCCCCGCAGCGGCATGACCGTCTGAACCGACCCTTTGCCAAAGCTCTTGGTGCCGACAACGATTGCCCGGCGATGATCCTGCAGCGCACCGGCCACGATCTCAGACGCCGAGGCCGAGCCGCCATTGATCAGAACGACAATCGGCTTGCCTTCTGCCAGATCGCCGGGCGTCGCGTTAAACCGTTCGCCTTCGCTGGGGTCGCGACCGCGGGTCGACACAATCTCACCTTCGTTCAGGAAAGCGTCCGAGACTTTGATCGCCTGGGTCAGCAGCCCGCCCGGGTTGTTGCGCAGGTCCAGCACGACGCCATTAATCTTCCCGATACCTCCGGCTTCGGTGATTTGCTCATTCAACCCTTCCTGAAGGTTGGGGAATGTCTGATCGTTGAATGTCGTCACGCGCAGCACGACGCTGGTGCCTTCGGTGCGGGCCCGCACGGCTGTCAGTTTGATGGTGTCGCGGATGATGGTGACGTCAAAGGGTTCCTGTTCGCCCTCTCGCACAACGGTGATCACAATTTCAGACCCGACCGGGCCGCGCATCAGATCCACCGCCTTGTCCAGCGTCAGACCCAGGATGCTTTCGCCGTCAACATGGGTGATGAAATCGCCGGCCTCGATCCCGGCCTCATCCGCCGGAGTATCATCGATCGGAGAGACAACTTTGACAAAGCCTTCTTCCTGCGTGACTTCAATGCCCAGCCCGCCAAACTCGCCGCGGGTCTGAACGCGCATCTGCTCTGCGTCGTCGGGCGACAGATAGCTGGAATGCGGGTCCAGCGAGGTCAGCATGCCGTCGATGGCGGCTTCGATCAGTTCTTCGGGCTCGACCTCTTCGACATATTGCGCGCGGATGCGTTCAAATATGTCGCCGAACAGGTCCAGTTGCTCATAGACGCTGGCCTTGCTTTCCGCCTCCTGCGCCAGCAGGGGGCCGGCAATCTGGGTTGTCGCAATTATACCTGCCACGGTTCCGGCCAATCCGGCCATCACAAATTTCTTCATACTCGTTTATCCATCCTTGTCGGTCCGAAACCACGATTCCGGGTCCACGGGGCTGTTATCCTGTCTTACCTCTATATAGAGCGTTTCTGACCGGTCAGTTCCAGTGCCATCACTGCTTGTTGACAAAATAGCGCCGATTTCCGGCGTTTTGCCCGGCATCAATCCCACCGGTGTTCCTTCGGGCACCACTTGCCCGGTATTTCCATAGACTTCCTGCAATCCCGAAAATACGAATAGCAACCCGGGTTGAGGTTCGAGGATCACCAGATTGCCGAGGTCCAGCAAAGGGCCGCGATAACGAATTGTGGCCGCGGTCGGAGAGGTCACGATCGCCCGTGGGCGGGTGCCCAAAACCACACCGGGCCGCTTGACGCCCGCCGCACCCGTTTCACCGGCGCGATTCAAAAGAACCCCCTGTGCAGGCAGTTCGATCCGGCCTTTTCGGTCGGAAATGTCCGCGTTGGTTCCTGCGATCTCACCTTCCGAGATCTCGGACAAGCCACTGGCAAACCCCTCCAGCGTTTCGGTGGAAGAAATCAGGATCGCGGTGCGGACCGGGTCTTCGACGAAACGGCTTGGCAGGTCCGTCCGGTCTGCGATGGCAGCGCTGAGCTGCGTGCGTGCGGTCTGAACCCCGGTCAGGCCCTCAGTTAGGGTTTCGGACGCGTTTTGCTGCAATTGCCGCAGGGTCCGAACCTCGTGCAGGTCATGGGCCAGCGCCTGCGCGCGCGCGTTCAGGCCCGGCGTGACCTCGGACAACATCATCCCCGCCCGGGCCGAGCCAAGAGGGCCGGACGGATGCAACATCAGAACCGGCGGAGCGGTCGTCTCGATGGTCTGCAAAACGCCAAGCAACTGCGCAATGTCTTTTTCGCGGGTCCGCAATTCCGCTGTCAGTTGCGCCTCGCGCGTGGCCGCCCGGCGCAGACCGTCGCGCATCGCGGTCAGACCGGCCTCATAGGCCTGAATGGTCTCGGTCAGCGCCCGCACCCGATCCCGTGCCCCGTCGGCCTCGGTCAGTGAAACGGAAGCCTGTTCCAGCATCTGCGCCGCCTGCAAGGCCGCTGTCGACGGATCGGTCTGAGCGCCGGCAGACGTTCCAAGCAGCGCCGCCAGAATAATGGCGCGAAAGGTCATGACAGCAAGCTCTTTCCCGTCATTTCCGGGGGTTGTTCAAGCACCATCAGGTCCAGCAGGGTGGGCGCCAGATCCGACAGCCGACCGTCGCGCAGCGTTGCGCCTTCAGGACCGCCGACCAGTGCCACGGGAACCGGGTTCAGCGTATGGGCTGTATGCGGTCCGCCGGTTTCGGGATCGACCATCACCTCGCAATTGCCGTGATCGGCCGTGACGATCATCGCACCCCCTGCCTTTTTCAGCGCCGCAACCACCTTGGCCAGGCCCTGATCCACGGCTTCGCAAGCCTTGATCGCCGCCTGAAGATCACCGGTATGCCCGACCATGTCCGGGTTGGCATAGTTGGTGACGATCAGATCATACCCCGCCTCAATGGCCTCGACGAACTTGGCGGTGACCTCGGGTGCGGACATCTCGGGTTGCAGATCATAGGTCGCGACTTTGGGCGATTTCGGCATAAAGCGGTCTTCGCCGACCTCGGGCGTCTCCTTGCCGCCGTTCAGAAAGAACGTGACATGCGGGTATTTCTCGGTCTCGGCCAGCCGGAACTGGCGCAGACCCTTTTTGGCCACCCATTCGCCCAGCGTGTTCACGATTTCCCGCTTTGGAAAAACGGTCGTCATATAGGCGTTGTGCCCGTCCGAATATTCGACCATTCCCAGCAGGGCCGACAGTTTCGGGCGCGGACCGGTGTCGAATTCGGCAAAACCGGGTTCGCCAATCGCCCGCAGAATTTCGCGCGCGCGATCGGCTCGGAAATTGAGGCAAAAGAACCCGTCCCCGTCCCTGACGCCGCCGTGCCCATCCAGAACCGTAGGCACGATGAACTCGTCGGTTTCCGACTGGTTATAGGCGTGATCGACCGCACCATGCGCGGTTGCCGCCGTCCGGCCCCGGCCCTTGATGATCGCGGCATATGCCTCGCTGACACGCTCCCACCGATTGTCCCGGTCCATGGCGAAATAGCGCCCGCTGACCGAAACGATGCGGGCGCCTTCGGGCAAACGATCTTCCAATTCAGTGATATAGGTGAAAGCCGATTTCGGAGCCACATCGCGCCCGTCCGTAATTGCGTGAAGCGCCACGGGCACGCCCGCACCCGCAATCGCCTTCGCCGCAGCCACGATATGGTTCAAATGACCATGTACCCCGCCATCAGACACGATACCCATAAGATGTGCGGTTCCGCCCGCAGCTTTGATCCGGTCGATGAAATCCTTCAGAGCGTCGTTTTCAAAGAAGGAACCGTCCTCGATCGCCAGATCGATCTGTCCCAGATCCATAGCAACGACTCGGCCAGCACCGATATTGGTATGGCCGACCTCGGAATTGCCCATCTGACCGCTGGGTAACCCGACATCCGGTCCGTGTGTGATCAGGGTTGCGTGCGGACCCTTGGCCATGATGGCATCGAAGGTCGGCGTGTCAGCCAAAAATGGCGCATTGGCCTTGGTGTCCCCGGACAGGCCCCAACCATCGAGAATGCACAGGACAACGGGTTTGGGGACGGTCATTGCGGCTCTCCGGATTTCTGCTGCTGGTTTGTCTTGTACCGCCTGACCCCGGGCAGTTGAACCGCCTTTTCTGCCGCTGTGCCCAGATTTAATGTGCCGGGGTCATTCCTTGACATTCCGATCCTTGTAGGGCCGCGCCTTGCGGCCCCGGTATTTGACCGTCAGCTCCGGTGGCGCATCATTTTCGTCATAAACACCAAGGACAATGCCCTTGTTGCGGCTCTTTGTTCTCATTTCGATTAATTGCTGTTCCGACCGTGTCGTCCGCTGAGACGGACGGCGGGCCCAGTCGAACAGATGTTCATACATCCGGGCGATGATGTCTGCATGTTCGGCACTTGTACCCAGATCGGTCAGTTCATTCGGATCATTCTCCAGATCGAACAGGATCGGCCTGTGCCCGCCCTCGCAATGGATCAGCTTCCATTTCCTGGTCGCCACCATGAACATCACCGCATCGCGGACCGAGGTGTTCAGCAGTTCCGCAATGGGTGAGGCGGAATAGTCATATTCGCAAATCACGAATTCCCTCGGTGTCTCGTCTGACTTGCCGTGCAGAATTGGCAGCAAGGAATGCCCCTCAAGAATATGCCCGGCCACGTCACCTCCGGCGATATCGACAAATGTCGGCGCCAGATCGATGGATTCGACCAACGCGTCACAGACCGTACCCCGGGTTCCGTCCGCCTCGGGAGACGGGTCGCAGATGATCAGCGGCACGCGCGTCGATGCATCCTGAAAAAAGGTCTTTTCACCCATCCAGTGATCACCCAGAAAGTCGCCGTGATCCGATGTCAGGACGATCACCGTGTCCTGCATCCGATCGGTTTCCTCCATCCAGTCGAACAGGCGTCCCATCTGATCGTCTGCCTGCTTGATCAGGCCCATATAGGCCGGAATCACCGCCTCGCGCACATCCTGGCGCGAAAATGCCTGACCGATCCTGGTATCCATGAAGGCTTTGAGAACCGGGTGCGCATTTTGCCGCTCGGCCTCGGACCGGACCACAGGAAGCACGTGTTCCGCCCCATACATCGACGCATAAGGTTCTGGGACGATATAGGGCCAGTGGGGCTTGATAAAGCTCAGGTGACAACACCACGGACCAGCGTGGCTTTCCATAAACTCAATGCCACGTCCGGTCAGGTACGGGGTTTCGCTGTCTTCTTCTGCGATGTTGGCAGCCTCGGCAGAGTTCTTGAGGAACCACCCGGACAACACGTTACCATCCGCATCCAATCCGGAATTGGCGAAATCGTGCCACGGATTATCGCTTTCGTAACCCTTGGCGGTCAGATCCTTGTTGTATTCCTTGGCGCCGTCCGGGTCGTAATACCCGTCCGGTCCTTCCGGCAGCATGCCGTCATCGCGTTCAAACACGTCAAAACCGCATTCCGCCACCCGGGCGCCGATCAGGCTGTCGGGTTCCAGACCCAGTCGGGCCATCCCCTCGGCATCGGCCCGCATATGGGTCTTGCCGACCAGCCAGCAATCCATCCCGGCCTGACGCAGGTGATCGCCCATGGTCAGCTCACCGACCTTCAGCGGGATGCCGTTCCACGACGCCCCGTGCGACTGCACATAGCGTCCGGTATAAGTCGACATTCGGGAACTGCCACAGATCGGCGACTGGATATAGGCGCGGTCAAAGCGCACCCCGCGCGCGGCAAGGCGGTCGATATTCGGGGTATGCAGATGCGGATGGCCGTAACAGCTCAGGTAATCCCAGCGCAGGTGGTCGAACATGATGAACAGGATATTTTTGGCTTTGGCCAAGTCAGCGCCCCCCCCTCTGGTCAGGGATCTACTTAGCCATTCCCGCCATCAGAGCGAAGCGCAAACTGCGCTCAGGCCTTCTGCTCCATCTGTTCGAGCATCTTTCTGGCGCGCTTGCATTGCAACTGATCCCGCAGCGGGCTGTCGGGATCGACGTCTTTCTGGCAGACCACGCATTTATCGGCACCCGATATCGCGTTCAGGCCGCCGCAGCTGCCTTTGATGGTCTTGCCCATCAGCATGACACCCAGTGACATGCCAACCATGATGATCAGCAGCAGAACGAAGGCCAAAATAAACGTGCTCATCTTGCTTCCTACCTGTCAGTTGGTGCCCAATGCGTCCTTGAACGCCGTGCTATGCACAGTGATATAGGCATCTTCGCCGCCTGTCACATCCCGCGAGATGAAATACACGGCAAGTTTATGCTCTTCCGCCAGCTCCAGACCCTTTTCCTGACCCAGCGCCAGCATGGCGGTCGCCCAGGCGTCTGCCATCATCGCGTTTTCGGCCAGAACGGTGACTGAAGTTGTCCGGTGCGTGATCGGACGCCCGGTTGTCGGGTCGATGATATGCGAATAGCGCACGCCATCCTGTTCGAAATAGTTTTTGTAGTCGCCCGAGGTCGCCATCCCCAGATCATCCAGTTCGACGATCAACTGCAGGTTCTGGGTCCCGGCTTCGGGCTTTTCGATACCGATCCGCCAGGTTTCACCTTTGTCATTGTCGCCCATGGTCACCAGATCGCCACCGATCTCGACCATGTAATCCTCGATCCCCGCATCGCGCAGCGTTTCCGCCACCGCGTCGATGCCGTATCCTTTGGCGATGGCCGACAGGTTGATCCCGACACCTGCATCAGACTTGGCCAAAGTGCCCTGATCCCGGTCCAGCTTGAGCAGACGCGCCTGTCCGACACTGTCCAGCGCCGCCTGAATCTCGGTATCCGAGGGAACCGGGTCTTCGGGCTTGCGCGGACCAAAGCCCCAAAGTTCGATCAGCGGCCCGAGGGTTACGTCAAAGAGACCGCCGGATTTCTCATGCACTTCATTGGCGGCTGCGATCACAAGGGCGAATTCATCCGATACCGACGCAGGCTCGGTACTGGGCGACGCGGAAAATGTCGAAACCTCGGAATTCGGGTCCCAGTTGGACATCTTAGCGTTGACCTCGGCCAGCGTTCCTTCAACTGACTTGGCCAGCGCGTCGGTGTCCAGATCGGTGCCGATCGCGGTGATGTTGAAGGTGGTGCCCATCGTCTCACCGGACAGTCGCACCACTTCGGGTTCCTTGTCGAACAGACACCCGGAAACAAGTGTCGCAAGAGCCAGAACAGGCAAAAGGCGCATTGAGGAACCTCCGAAGGATAACCGTGCCCGGCGTATGCCAGCGCCCCCAATCAGAGTCAAACCGGCTTCAGAGTTTCAGGGGCAAGAATCCAAGTACCAGCAGGCCGATGCCCGCCGGCACGCCGAACAACCAGGCCCTTTTCTGCCAGCCCTGCGCCTGCTGTTTCCAGGCCTTGCGGAAATTATGGCCGCAGACAACGACCGCAAAAAAGATCAGGGCGGCAACGGGCGGGGTCAGATAGAGTTCAGACAAAAGGCCGGATATCCTTGGTTTGCGGCAGTTTTCCCCGGTCGGGGCATTTGCACCCTATACAGGTCGTTTGGCTGCGGTAAGGTAAAAACAAAGCCATCTCAGGTAAAAGAGGAGATTGCCAATGGCCCCAAGCTCTTACCAGCCCCCTACGCGCGGCGACAAGGCCGACACTGCGACACGAAGCCAGTCAGTTGATTCCAACTTGTCGCATTCGCAAACGACCGTGGAAAAATTGCTCGCGGGCAAGGGAGATGCGGTTTTTGCGGTGCGTCCGAACGAGACGATTCATTCCGTCGTAAACACGCTGAAGGAAAAGCGGATCGGTGCCGTGGTCGTGACCGACCAGAACGGGACGCTGCTGGGTATTCTGTCCGAGCGCGATATCGTGCGGCGCATGGCGGATACGCCCGGTCAGACCCTGCCCCAGTCGGTCGAAGACCTGATGACACGCGACGTCAAAACCTGCGCGCCCGATGATTACCTGAACGACGTTCTGAAAACCATGACCGAAGGACGTTTCCGGCACATGCCGGTTATGAGCGACGGCAATCTGCGCGGCGTCATTACTATCGGCGACGTAGTGCATTTCCGTCTGAAAGAACTGGAATACGAAGCGCTTCGGATGAAGCAGATGATCGTGGGCTGATCGCGTCTTCGGAAAATCCCCTTGACCTTGCCCCGGCGACGGTATCCCTGATGTTGAAACTGTTCCGGATAAAGGTCGAGGGTTGAATGAAACGGGTTCTGGTTACCGGCACCGCCGGATTTATCGGGTTTCACCTTGCGAAGCGCCTGCTGTCCGAAGGGTTTCGCGTGCATGGCTATGACGGGATGACGGATTACTACGACGTCACGCTCAAACGTCGCCGTCACCAGATGCTGCTGCAAACGCCCGGTTTCACGGCCAGCGAGGACCTGCTGGAAAACAACGACCGCCTGTTGCAGGTCGCGGATGAGTTCCAGCCCGAAGTGATCGTGCACCTCGCCGCGCAGGCCGGTGTACGCTACAGCCTGGAAAACCCGCGCAGCTATGTCGAGTTCGAATGTCGTCGGCACCTTCAACGTGATGGAGGTGGCCCGACAGCACAAGGTCGAGCATCTGCTGATGGCGTCGACATCCTCGATCTATGGCGCGAATGAGGACATGCCCTTTGCCGAAACCGACAAGGCCGACAATCAACTGACGATCTATGCAGCCACGAAAAAAGCCAATGAGGCGATGGCCCATTCCTACGCCCATTTGTGGAACCTGCCGACGACCATGTTCCGGTTCTTCACCGTCTACGGCACCTGGGGGCGCCCCGATCTGGCCTATTTCAAATTCACCGACGCCATCCTGAACGACCGGCCCATCGACATCTACAACAACGGCGATATGTATCGCGACTTTACCTATGTCGACGATCTGGTACGTGGGATCCGCCTGCTGATCGACGCGGTTCCGGTTCGCCCCGAAAGCAGAGATGACATCGCCGAGGGCGACAGCCTGTCACCAGTTGCGCCGTTCCGCGTCGTCAATATCGGCAATTCCGACAAAGTCCTCCTGCTGGACTTTATCGAAGCGATCGAACGGGCGCTCGGCAAGCAGGCCGTGCGAAACTATTTGCCGATGCAAAAAGGGGATGTGCCCGCTACATGGGCAGATACCAGTTTGCTGCAAAGCCTGACCGGCTATAAACCCGAAACGGATATCGCGACGGGCATGAAGGAATTTGTCGCCTGGTATCGGGAATACTACCAATAGCCCGAATAGAAAAAACCGGCGCAACAGCGCCGGTTTTTGGTCTTTTACCCGCCGAAATCGTCGAGCATGATGTCTTCGCGGTCCACGCCCAGATCCAGCAGCATATTGATGACCGATTGGTTCATGATCGGCGGGCCACACATGTAGAACTCGCAATCCTCGGGCGCGGGATGGTTCTTGAGATATTCCTCGAACAGAACGTTATGGATAAAGCCGGTATAGCCTTTCCAGTCATCCTCGGGCTGCGCATCCGACAGGGCGACATGCCATTCGAAATTGTCAAATTCCTTGGCCAGCGTGTCGAAATCTTCGACAAAGAACATCTCTTTCTTCGAACGCGCGCCGTACCAGAAGCTGATCTTGCGGTTGCGGTTCTCAAGACGCTTGAGCTGGTCGAAGATGTGGCTGCGCATCGGTGCCATACCAGCACCACCGCCAATAAAGACCATCTCTTTTTCGGTCTCGCGGGCGAAGAACTCACCAAACGGACCCGAAATCGTCACTTTGTCACCCGGCTTCAGGTTGAAGATGTAGGATGACATCTGACCCGGTGGAATTCCGTCAGACCCCGGAGGCGGCGACGCTACCCGGACATTGAGCATGATCATGCCCTTCTCGTCCGGGTAGTTGGCCATCGAATAGGCGCGTTCGATCGGCTCGGCAACAACCGACTCGTACTGCCACAGATTGAAGCGGTCCCAGTCCTCGCGGTATTCCTCCTGCACGTCGAAATCGGTGTATTTCAACTGGTGTGCGGGCGCTTCGATCTGGATGTAGCCACCGGCGCGGAAGTTCACGTCCTCGCCTTCCGGAAGGTCCAGTGTCAGCGCCTTGATGAAGGTTGCAACATTGTCGTTCGAACGAACCGTGCATTCCCATTTCTTGACGCCGAAGACCTCTTCGGGAACCTCGATGTCCATGTCCTGCTTGACCGCCACCTGACAGGACAAGCGATCGCCGCAGGAGGCTTCGCGCTTGGTGATATGGCTCTCCTCGGTCGGCAGGATCGACCCGCCGCCAGAATGCACCCGCACCCGACACTGAGCACAGGTGCCGCCACCGCCACAGGCCGACGGGACGAACAGTTTCTCCGCCGCCAGCGTTTGCAGCAGCTTGCCACCGGCCGGGACCGAAATGGTCTTTTCGCCATTGATGGTGATGTTGACATTGCCGGTCGAAACAAGGCGCGAGCGTGCCGCCATGATAATACCGACCAGCGCCAGAACGATCAGCGTGAAAAGGATTACGCCAAGGCTAAACGTTTCCATTGACCCCTCCTTACAGCTTCACGCCCGAGAAGGACATGAAGGCCATCGCCATCAGCCCAGCGGTGATGAAGGTGATACCCAGACCCTGCAGGCCGTCGGGAATGTCCGAATATTTAAGCTTTTCGCGCACGCCCGCCATCGCGGTGATCGCCAGCGCCCAGCCAAAGCCGGAAGACAGGCCGTACGTCGCAGCCTCGGCAAAGTTGTAATCGCGCTCCACCATGAACAGCGAACCACCCAGAATGGCGCAGTTCACAGTGATCAGCGGCAGGAAAATCCCCAGCGCGTTGTAAAGCGGCGGGAAATACTTATCGAGGATCATTTCCAGGATCTGAACCATCGCCGCGATCACACCGATATACGAGATCAGGCCGAGGAATGTCAGGTCCACATCCGGGAAACCGGCCCAGGCCAGCGCGCCCGGCTTGAGCAGGTAGTTCAGCAGCAGGTTATTCGTCGGCACGGTGATAGCCTGCACCAGCATCACCGAAATCCCCAGACCCAGCGCGGTCGAAATCTTCTTGGACACGGCGATGAAGGTACACATGCCAAGAAAGAAGCTGAGCGCAAGGTTTTCGACAAAAATAGCCTTTACGGCCAGAGAGATAAGCCCTTCCATCAGTGCGCCTCTACCTGCTGGATTTTGTATTCACGTTCTTCGACCTGGTTCGGCTTCCAGGTACGGAAAGCCCAGATCAGCAGGCCGATCACAAAGAAGGCCGACGGTGGCAGCAGCAACAGACCGTTGGGCACGTACCAGCCGCCATTGTTGACGGTCTGCAGGATGGTGACACCGAACAGGCTGCCCGAACCGAACAACTCGCGGATGAAACCCACCAGCATCAGGATCAGGCCGTAGCCCAGACCGTTGCCGACGCCGTCGATGAACGAAGCCATTGGCGGGTTCTTCATGGCGAATGCCTCGGCGCGGCCCATCACGATGCAGTTGGTGATGATCAGGCCGACGAAAACCGAGAGTGTCTTGGAAATCTGGAAGGCATAGGCCTTGAGGATCTGGTCCACCAGGATCACCAGCGAGGCGATGATCACCATCTGCACGATGATCCGGATCGAACCCGGGATCTGATTGCGCAGCATCGAGATGAACATCGAGGCAAAACCGGTCACGAAGGTCACCGCCAGCGCCATCACGAAGGCCACCTGCAGCGACGAGGTCACCGCCAGCGCCGAGCAGATGCCCAGCACCTGCAAGGTGATCGGGTTATTGTCGACCAGCGGATCGACCAGCAGCTCTTTCCTTGTCTGGGACATCAGAACTCTCCTGCTTGCAGTTTGGCCAGGAAGGGGCCATAGCCCGCATCACCCATCCAGAATTTCACCAGATTATCGACCCCGACCGAGGTGAGCGTGGCACCGGCCAGCGCGTCGACGTAATAATCGGGGCCTGCGGCGGGTTGCGTCTTGGCGACGGTGATTTGCAGATCGCCGGCCTCGTCGCGCAGTTTCTTGCCACTCCACAGCGCTTTCCAGCGCGGGTTATCCACCTCGGCGCCAAGACCGGGTGTTTCACCGTGCTGATAGAACTGCAGGCCGAAAATATCGTTGCCGTTGTTTTCCAGCGCGATAAAGCCGTAGAGCGTGGACCACAGACCATAGCCGTGCAGCGGCAGGATCACCTTGTCCAGATCACCCGCATCGTCGCGCAGCAGATAGATCACCCGGTACCTGGCCTGACGGCCGATCCCTGCCGGGTCGTCCGCCAGCGCAACGCTCAGTTCGGGATCGCTGGCCGCTGCCTGATCGTCGAAAGTGGCCGGGTCGAACTGATCATCGACAAACTCGCCAGTGGCCAGTTCCAGAACATGCGGCTCGAACGCGGCGAAGGCTTCGGTCACGTTGATGCCGGGTTCATAGACACCGGCCACCTGCAAAACGTTGACCTGCTTGTCCTTCAGCGCGTTGGCTTCCTGTACAGGGCGCAGGCTGACCGCGGCGGCCGATACGACCATCGAGGCGACAAGGCACACAGCGACGGCAACAATGATTGTCTTGCCGACGGAATCCGGCGAGGCGGCCAGAAATCTGCCAATCGCGCCTTTCGGGGCGTCGTTGTTATCTGGGGATTGCGGATCAGACATGGCGACGCGCCCTCCGTTTGATGTTTGCCTGCACGACGAAATAGTCGATCAGCGGTGCAAAGACGTTGCCGAACAGAATGGCCAGCATCATGCCTTCGGGGAAGGCCGGGTTCACCACGCGGATCAACACAACCATGACACCGATCAGCGCACCATAGATATAGCGCCCCAGATTGGTATGGCTGGCCGAGACCGGTTCCGTGACCATGAAGGCCAGACCAAAGGCATACCCACCCAGAACAACGTGCCAGTACCAGGGCATCGCAAACATCGGGTTGGTGTCCGACCCGATCAGGTTCAGCAGCCAGGTAAATACAATCGTTCCGGCCAGACAGCCCAGAATCAGGCGGTAATTGGCAATTTTTGTCACCAGAAGGAAGGCCAGACCAACGATACAAGCCAATGTCGAGGTCTCACCAAAGCTGCCCTGAATGGTACCGTAGAAGGCGCTCCACCAGGTGATGCCCTCGGCGGCCAGCGCCTGCATTCCGTCGGCGGCCGATACCGCCAGGGCCGTTGCGCCGGAAAACCCGTCAACCGGTGTCCAGACCGCGTCCCCCGACATCTGCGCGGGATAGGCGAAATACAGGAAGGCGCGACCCACAAGGGCCGGGTTGAGGAAGTTCTTGCCGGTGCCGCCAAATACTTCTTTGCCGATCACAACGCCGAAGATGATGCCCAAAGCCACCTGCCACAGGGGCGTGGTTGCGGGCATGATCAGCGTGTAGAGCATTGAGGTAACAAGGAAACCTTCGTTCACTTCATGCCCGCGAACGGTGGCGAAGATGACCTCGAAAATACCACCTGCGACCAGTGTTACGATGTAGATCGGCAGGAAGTACAACAACCCGTGCATGACGTTGGCAAAGATGCTGGACGGGTCCAGCGAAATGCCGAACATCTGCAACAGGGCAATGCGCCAGCCCGTGGCCGAGTCCGGACCCAGCGCGGCAATGGCAGTGTTCGCCTGATAGCCGGTGTTCCACATTCCCCACAGGATGCAGGGGATCGTGGCGATCACGACATAGGTCATGATCCGCTTCATATCCACATAGGACCGCGCATGAGGGGCGACGGAGGTGACGGTTTTCGGAGTGTAGATGAAGCTTTCCACCATCTCGTAGATGGGGAAAAGCTTTTCGTACTTGCCGCCCTTGGTAAAGTTCGGCTCGATCCGGTCAAAGAAGCTGCGCAAACCCATGTGGCTCAGCCCTCCTTTTCAATCTTGGTCAGGCAGTCGCGCAGCGCCAGCCCGTATTCATATTTGGCCGGACAGGCAAAGCCCACAAGGCCCAGATCCTCTTCGTCCAGCTCCAGCGCACCCAACGCCTGCGCGGTGTCGGTATCCATCACCAAAAGAGCGCGCAGCAGCTGCGTCGGCAGGTAATCCTGCGGCATCAGTTCTTCGAACGTGCCGGTCGGCACCATGGCGCGGCGACCGCCATTGAGGTTGCTGGTGAAGGCGTAAAGCTTTTTGGCAAAGGCCGAGCCCAGCACCGGTTGCACCGCGAATTTCGACGGCATCGGCCGGATCCAACCCATGGGGATCTGATCGGGATCCTCGCGGATGATGGTGATCTGGCGGGCAAAACGCCCCAGATAGGCGGTCGGGCCATCAGCCTGCTGGCCCGACAGAACCGAACCCGAGATAATCCGCGGGGTGCCGTCGAGGTCGACCTCGTCCCGCGTCAGATCCTCGGTCGAGGCGCCCATGACGGTACGGATCAACCGCGGCTGCCGGGCGCCGGGTCCGGTCAGTGCGATGACGATATTGGGGTCCAGATGACCGGTCTGCATCAGGCGGCCAATCGCGATGATGTCCTGATAGCCTATGGTCCAGACCTGCTTGTCACCCGCCAGAGGTTCAAGGAAATGGATATGGGTTCCGGCCAGCCCGGCCGGGTGCGGGCCGGAAAACGCCGCCGCCTCGATACCCGGCAGATCGGACCCGGGAACCGTGTCTCCGTCCTGGTGGCACAGGTAAGTCTTGCCTTCGGTCAGATTGGAAACCGCAGCCAGACCCGCAGCAAAAGCCTCACCCGCGTTATTGATGATAACGCTGGCATCCCCTGCCAGAGGCTCGCTGTCCATCGCGGTCACGAAAATCGCAGCCGGCTGGGTGCCCGGTTCAGGCATCTTGGAATAGGGGCGCGTGCGGAACGCTGTCCACAATCCGGCCGCACATAATTTGGCAGTCACGCCTTCGGCACTGTCGGCATCGCCTGCGGCCGAGAAGTCCAGCCCGGCGTCATTGGCATCCGAAACCTCGATCACGACGCTTTGCAAAACGCGGCGCGCACCGCGATTGATTGCCACGACCTTGCCGCTGAGCGGTGCGACCATCATCGCCTCGGGCGCGTCCTTGTGGCAGAACAGCGGCGTACCACGCTGAACCTCGTCCCCTTCCTGAACCAGCATGCGCGGCTTCAGGCCGAGGTAGTCGCCCCCCAAAACGCCGACAGACTTGAATTCAGGCCCCGGATGGATGGTTTGCTCCGGCGCACCCTGCACCGGCAACTCCAACCCTTTTTTCAGTTTGAAAGTTTGCATGTCGCTACGGTCTTCCAAGCCTCTTTACCTGCGCCAGCTATGCCGACACCCTTTCAGGGTCAGACAATAGCGCGGGTTTTTCAAACAGTCGTCGCAAAAGCGTCGAATTGCGTTCGAAATCCGCGGGCGTCCCTCTGATTGGGGACCCTTTACGCGGGGATGGTGCCAAACGCAAACCCGTTACCGCCTAAATTGGCCTTTCTATGTCACTTTCCTTTGAAGTTATCAGATTTTGGGCAACCGAAATTGCATGTCGCACCTGGAAGACTTCCGGTATAAGCAGCGCGGATGGAACCGACCAACGATCTTGAAATCTTCCTGGTGGCAACGCCGGGGCTGGAGGCCCCCCTGCTCGCCGAAGCCGCCGAACAGGGATTCGCCGGGGCTAAAGTTCTGCCCGGCGGCGTCAGTTGTCGTGGCGGCTGGTCCGAGGTCTGGCGCGCCAATCTGTGCCTGCGCGGTGCCAACAAGGTTCTGGTCCGCATCGGCAGTTTCCCGGCGGTTCATCTTGCGCAACTGGACAAGAGGGCCCGCAAGTTCCCCTGGGCTGACGTTCTTAGACCCGACATCCCGGTCAAAGTCGAAGCCACCAGCCGCAAATCCCGGATCTATCACGCCGGCGCTGCACGTCAGCGGGTCGAGCAGTCAATTTCGGAAACGCTGGGCGCGCCGATCTCGTCCGAGGCACGTCTGCGTGTCCTGTTGCGTATCGAAAAGGACATCTGCACCTTTTCCGTCGATACATCCGGAGAGCCCCTGCACAAGCGCGGCCACAAACCGGCCATCGCCAAAGCCCCCATGCGCGAGACGATGGCGGCGATGTTCCTGCGCGAATGCGGATTTGACGGATCGGAACCCGTATTGGACCCGATGTGCGGTTCCGGCACCTTTGTCATCGAAGCTGCCGAGATCGCCCTTGGGCTGAATTCCGGACGCACCCGCGAGTTTGCCTTTGAAGACTTGCAGGGTTTCGATCCGCTGGCCTGGAAAGCCCTGAAAAAAGGGCACCCCCTGTCAGATTCAAGCGTGCAATTCTACGGGTCCGACCGAAACGCCGGAGCGGTCGAGGCCGCCGCCACAAATGCAGAGCGCGCAGGTGTCGCCCCGGCCACAAGCTTTCTGTGCCGGTCGGTGAGCGACATAAAACCGCCGCCCGGACCGGTCGGGCTCGTCATCGTCAACCCCCCTTACGGCGCGAGAATCGGGGATGAAAAGCGCCTGCGCTCCCTCTACGGAAGTCTCGGCAAGGTCTTGATGAACAAGTTTTCCGGCTGGCGGGCCGGAATCGTCACCAGTAACCCGTCGCTTGCCCGTGCGACGCGCCTGCCGCTGCTGCCCGCCGGACCGGTGGTGGATCATGGCGGCACAAAGATCCGGCTGTACAGAACAGATCGCCTTTCCTGACAAGGTATGAGTGATCCCAAACAGTCGTTTCAGCGTCCAGCACCAATTCCAAAAAACGGCGCAAAAACCCCCTTGCACATCCAAATCCCCGGGTATAGATCACCCGCCACGGTCGGAGTGTAGCTCAGCCTGGTAGAGCACTGTCTTCGGGAGGCAGGGGTCGGAGGTTCGAATCCTCTCACTCCGACCAATAAAACAAGGCGCCCTTGGGCGCCTTTTTGTTTGAAGGGCGCGCGCAACCTTCAGATTACGGGCGTCATTATCAGCGAAATATTCACTGCGCCTCCTTGATCAGATCGGCCGCTTTCTCGGCAATCATCATCGTGGGTGCGTTGGTGTTGCCGGATATCAGGTTCGGCATAATCGACGCGTCAACCACCCGCAGACCTTCCAGGCCGCGCACGCGCAGTTGAGGGTCGACCACCGCCATGTCATCCACCCCCATCTTGCAGGTCCCGACAGGGTGATAGATCGTATCGGCGCGGGCTCGGATATGCTGCTCCCAATCCGCATCCGTGCTGGCGGTTTCCGTTCCGAACATCTCGCGCTTGCGGTATTTTGCCAGAGCCGGCGCTTCCAGAATATCGCGCGTCAAGCGGGCACCCGCGATCATCGTTTGCAGGTCGCGCGGATCGGAAAGAAAGGCGGGATCAATGGCTGGTGTGTCGAAGGGATCCGTACTGTTCAACGTCACGGTGCCGCGGCTTTCCGGGCGCAGTTTGCAGATGTGGCAGCTAAAGCCGTAGCCATAATGCAGCTTGCGCGAATGGTCGTCCACCAACGCGATCGTGAAATGAAGCTGAATGTCCGGCCGGTCCAGATCGGACGATGTTTTCAGGAAAGCCGCGCCTTCGGCAAAGCATGTGGCCGCCATCGACACTCCGGTCTTGCGCCAGCGATTCAGATGACCCACCAATTTGACGCTGCCTACCGGGCCGATGCCGAAATTGTCCGTGTCGCTGGTTTTGTAGGCCAGCGTAAAGTCCATGTGGTCCTGAAGATTCTTGCCCACACCCGGAAGGGCGTGCCGTACCTGAATACCGTGTTTTTCCAGATCCTTCGGATCACCGACCCCCGACAGTTGCAGCAGTTGCGGGGTTTTCAGGGCGCCGCTGCACAGCAGGACCTCGCAGGTCGCGGTGACCTCGATATCCCCTCCCTTGCCGTCCTTTTTATAGATGACGCCGGTCGCGCGCTTTCCGTCAAACCTCAGCCCGCTGGCATGGGCCTGGGCGATCACCGTCAGGTTCGGGCGGTCCATGACCGGAAACAGATATGCCGCTGCCGCCGAGCAACGCTCGCCATTCTTGGCCTTGTCGTGGAATTGCGTGACCTGATAGAGGCCCACACCCTCGTTATCGCCGCGATTGAAATCCTGCGTTTCGCGGATTTGCAGTTGTTTGGCCGCTTCGACGAAGTCTTTTGTGATTGGGCGGGGTTCTTTCTGGTTCGACACCTGCAACGGCCCGGAATCCCCGTGCAGGTCATCGCCGCCACGCTCGTTGTTTTCGGATTTCCTGAAATAGGGCAGCACACTGTCCCAGTCCCACCCCTCGCACCCAAGCTCTGCCCATGCGTCATAGTCCTGACGCTGGCCGCGGACATACAGCATCGCATTGATCGCACTGGATCCACCCAAGGCTTTACCGCGCGGCTGATACCCCTTGCGCCCGTTCAGGCCCGGCTGGGCGACCGTCTCAAAAGCCCAGTTGTTCAACTTGACGGGTTTGCCCGGCAGCATGGCAACAACGGCGGCGGGCATGCGCACCAGCAGGCTGTTCCCCTGCCCGCCCGCTTCCAGCAGGCATACCGTGACTGCCGGGTCCTCGCTCAGCCGGTTGGCAAGTACACATCCGGCCGAACCCCCGCCGACAATCACATAGTCATACTGCATCGGTTTCCTCCCTGTGGCCGTAACTACCGTGCACCGTCAGCAGCGACACTGCGGGTTCGGATATGAAATTGTTACTGTCGCCCGGGGCTTGTTCCAAGTCACGGCCTTTACCCTGACGGGACGTCACATTGTTTTCACACCGGCTGAACCCGTCTCGCGGATCAAGGGCGCCGGGCCGCATTATTGCTTCTACTGGAAAAAGATGGTGCGGGTGGAGGGACTTGAACCCCCACGCCTTGCGGCGCCAGAACCTAAATCTGGTGCGTCTACCAATTTCGCCACACCCGCATTTCCGGCCAAACGCGCCGGACTGACGCGCTCAATAACAAAGCTTGCGAACAAGCGCGAGAGGGAAAATCGCGTGCCCGCAAGATTATTGATCAGACCTTCACGACGCTGCAAAAGCGGCTGTATGCCCGGTCTGTTGCAAGGGTTGCGTCGAGTCGCGCGCCCGAACGTACCGGAGATGGTTGTGTACATTCTGTCCCAAATGCCCGTATTCATTTTAACAAGGAAATTCGCAACAATCCGAACCCTTGTTGGCGGTGGAACTTCAGCAGATTGTTGTTCGCGCTTTAGATAGATTTCACGATTCCGAGCACCCCGAAGCTAAACCCCTTTACGTTGAGTGACAGGAGGTTGGCGCGCTGACCGCCCAATCGAATGACGTTGGATCACGGCCAATTTCATTTTGCTACGGTTTCAGACTTTTCTAAGCATTCTTGCGGCACAAGGAGATGTTTCCTTTGTTTTACAAATGGCTAATCTTGCATCTGGCGAAGCAAATCCGGTTGTTGATGTCACTCTCCACTCCGCTCTCTTTCGCCCTTACCTCGGAAATCTGAAGGCAGCGTTTCCCCTAAGGGTTGAAGTGCCTGACGGATCGACGATCACAATTGCGCCACATTTCAAACGCCAAAAAATCTTATTCGCGTCAAAATAACACCGCCTTGCCAGTAGTTGATGGGGGATGGGAGTTAATGAGTCTTTTTTGCCTTTGGGCACCGTACGAGTTTGTTGCTCAACTCCAGTACAAGGGTCTTAGCCGTGACCAATATGATGAACTCCGCTGCTGCTGAGCAAGACGCCATCGGTCTTGCCCGTGAAAGTTTTCTTGGGGAACTGAAATCCCTGAACCGTGAACACCCGAACACCGGATTCGGCGTTTCGCTGCGCACTCATTCCGGGGGCCACTACCTGTTGGCGAATTCCCGTATGCCGCTGCCCGAGACCAAATCCGCCGGTTTCCCGACCGGACGCCGCGTTGCCTGTCTGGAAAACAGCGAGCGGTTCCGTTCGATCGAAGTGCTTGCCGATTCCCGCGCATATGAGTCGATCTCGCCGGGGGCCGAAGCCGCGATTCTGGGCAATGCACTGAACCTGATTGCCCGTATCGACACCCTGACCAGCACCCCCGACGGTCAGGTTCAAACCCACATCGCCGCCACAGGAACCGGAGGCTGACCATGGCCCGCAACGACCACCTGCTGTCCGTCGGCAACGAAGCGCTGGCGCCGATGACCTCGGCCATCACTTCGCTGTCGACACAGATAGACCAACTGACAGAGGTGGCGGATGCGCGCTCCTCGGCGCGTCTGG
Organism: Ruegeria sp. ABV4_181; assembly: GCF_056158465.1. Classification (NCBI taxonomy): domain Bacteria; kingdom Pseudomonadati; phylum Pseudomonadota; class Alphaproteobacteria; order Rhodobacterales; family Roseobacteraceae; genus Ruegeria; species Ruegeria sp. ABV4_181. Next base: position 10,601 of record NZ_JBSWTI010000006.1, on the reverse strand, counting down.
CGACCCTCAAGACGCGCATGGAAAACTTTACCGCCAGCGTTACGCTGGTTGGTCAGGTGAAGGCGGGCAAATCCTCGATTGTGAACATTCTGGCCGGGCGCCCCGCTCTTTTGCCGTCGGATGTGAACCCGTGGACCTCGGTCGTGACCACGCTGAACATCAACACTCGGACCGAGGGCGACAAGCGGGCCCGGTTCACCTTCTTCGAACAGGAAGAATGGGACAATCTGATGGTCGGGGGCGGCCGTCTGGGCGAATTGGCCAACCGGGCCGGTGCCGATGACGAGATGGAAGACATCCGCCGCCAGATCGGTGAGATGAAGACCAAATCCGAAGCCCGCTTGGGTCAGCATTTCGACCTGATCCTGGGCCAGAGCCATCAATACGACTATTTCGACGAAGAGCTGATCCAGCGCTATGTCTGTCTGGGTGATGATGACGACCCGGATATCAATCCCAAGACCGGGCGCTTTGCCGATGTCACCAAATCGGCGGAACTGTACATGGACATTCCGCAATATCCGATTTCACTGAGACTCTGTGACACGCCCGGCGTGAACGATACCTTCATGGTGCGCGAACAGATCACGCTGCGCAGCTTGCGTGGGTCCGAGGTCTGCGTTGTTGTTCTGGCCGCAAGCCAGGCCCTGACCACAATGGACATGGCGCTGATGCGGATCATCGCACAGTTCGAGAACCGGCAGATCATCCTGTTTGTGAACCGGATCGACGAGTTGGCGGACCCGGTCAACCAGGTGCCTGAAATCCGCGACCGAATTCAGGACACGCTGAAACAGAACAACATCGACACCAATACCAGTGTCGTCTTCGGCAGCGCGCTCTGGGCCGAGGCTGCGCTGACCGGGAACCCTGACATTCTGACCGAGGAATCCCGCGAGGCGCTGAACACCTTCTATCTGGCCGCCGGTTTCGGTGACCAGGCCCCGTCGCTGGACAAAATCTGGGCGCTGTCTGGTTTGCCGGATCTGTTGCTTGCGATGAACGAACGCATCGCCGAGGGCGCGGGCACCCGACTGCTGGACCGGGTACGCCACCGGGCACGCAATATCGCCAGCCAGATTCGCGCCACGGCAGTGGCGAAAAACCTGTCTGACGGCGAGGGCGTGGTGCGCGACCTGGATGGCATTTCTCCGGAAGAGGCGATCGCCAGGGTTGCCGAGGAATACGAAAAGAAGGCCGTCGCGCTGACCAAATCGCTGCGCGAGAAAGTGCTGGAGCGGTTGAATTCAGCCGAGACCAACTTTGTCAAACGGGCGACGGATTCACTGATTGCCCATCTGGAACAGAATGGCGAACAGGGCACCTGGCAATACGACCCCGCCGGGCTGCGCACGCTGCAAAAGGCGGCCTATTTCAGTTTTGCCCGCGCAATGCGCAAAGAGGCCGGTGCGCTTTACAACGCCGCCGCCGCAGATATCGAGGCGCTTTACCAGAAGCTTTTGGGCAACCATCTGGGCGAGTTCAGTATCGAAGCTCCGATCGTGCCGCGGGTTCCGCCGCCGCTCGGCATCGGACGCACCATAGCATTGGACCTTCAAAGCACATGGTGGCGCCGCTGGTGGCAGCGCCGTAAAGGGTTCGAGGCTTATGCCGCCGATTACACGCGCCTGATTGCGTCCGAGGCGAACTCGATCACCAAGGATATCGAAGAAAACCAGATTGCGGCTGTGCTGGAAAACGTCCGGGCCGGGCTGGCCGATTTTCTGCGCGAGCAGAAAGAAACCCTGCTGAGCATTTCGGCATCTGCCGAGCAGGACCCGAACCAGGCCGCCCTGATGGCGGGGATGGCGCCCAAGAAATCGCGCGACGACATTCTGGGCGACATCCTGAAAGATCTTAGTAACGAGGCAGCATAAGTAGCGATATGGCAAAAGATTCACAAACCCGCTTCGTCTCACCCAAGGCATGGGAACGCATCGAGCAGTGGTCCCGCCGCAAGCCGGTCTTTGCACTTATGGGAGAGTTCAGCGCCGGTAAGTCGACGCTGATGAATTTTCTGCTGCGCTCGCATGCGCTGCCAACTCAAGTCACCGCCACGCAACTGCCGCCTGTGTGGTTCAGCTGGGGCCGGCAATCGGCCTATGTCCAGCGTCCTGATGGTACACGTGAAAATATCAGTTTGGAGCAGCTTGAATCCGTTGGTGTGAACGACGCCCAGTTTGTGCGCATCTTCCTGGAATCCGATATTCTGGAAGCGGTTGACCTGATTGACACGCCCGGTATTTCCGATCCCAAGATTTCCACCGATGTCTGGCGTCGTGCCGTCGGACAGGCCAATGGCGTGCTCTGGTGCACGCATGCGACGCAAGCCTGGCGCGAAACCGAGCGGGCGACCTGGGTGTCGCTGCCGGAACGGTTGCAGCACAATTCGTTGCTGCTGGTGACCCGCGCCGATGTGCTGGGGCCGAAGGATCGGCAGAAAGTGCTGCGCAGGGTCAACCGCGAGGCGGGCCACCTGTTCAACAGATCGATCCTGTTTTCCGCCCGGGACGCGATTACGGCGCGTGACAAAAGCGGCGATGCCGAGCTTTGGACGCGCAGCGGTGGCGGCAAGATGGTCGACAGCTTTCTTGAGATCACAGAACAGATCATGGACAACCGCGCCGATCTGCTGGCCCGGTATCAGATCGACAACAGCTTGTCCGAGGGTGCGCGCGTGCATCCGATGCGCCCAAAACGGAACGCCGACACGGTCGAGGGGCCCGCGCCGCTGAAGCTGGTCAACCCGGTTGAAAACTCCGAACCTGATGCGGACAACGAAGTCGTTACAAGCTTTCCGGTCCGCCCCGCGCGGGTCGAACGCCGCAGCGAAGAAACCGAACGCGCCGAACGTATCGACGCGGAAGAGGCCGAGCGCCTGCGCGCTGAAATGGCGGCTAATGCCGAGACCACGGAACCGATCGCGGAACCGGAGGAAGATGATCTGCGCGCGTTCTTCCGGGATTCCACCAGCCAGCCGCTGAACCTGGCCGACCATGTGGAATCGATGCAGGACGAAGACGAATTCGACCTGCTGGATGACGATGAACTGGACGAGGACGATCTGGACGACGATCTCAACCTGCTGTCCGATGCGGATCAGGCGCAGGACGAACCGGAGCCAGAGGAATCCCACGCCTTCATGACCTCGCTGGAAAGCAGGCTGGCGGATGAACCGGAACGGGATCAGCCGGTATCGGATCTGCCCGAAGAGTCGCGCGTGGACGATTCCGTGTCGTCGATCACAGCCCTGATGGCAGAGCAGTCGGCAGGGTCCGAGGACGAATACGAGCCGGAACCCGAAACCAGCGGCCTTGTGGATATTCAGGTCGTGCCGCTGAAGAACGGAAATGGCGCGGACGCCGCCGAACCATCAGCCAAAAACGGCGACGCGCTGGAGGAATTGCTGAACGTCCCCGCCGGGTCCCCTCTGAGCGCTGCAGCCATGTGGCGGGGGATTGTCGAGGACGAGGAACTGCCCGACGATTCCGAGGGTTTGAAAAAAGTGTTCCAGGCGTTCCTGGAAGAGTTTGACCAGATCGCCGCCGAGCATTTCGCCCGCCAAACCAAAGAAACGGTCCGGCCGGTGCCGAAAGCCACGGACAACGGCGGAGCGGAATGGCATGTGTCGTAGAACAATATCCGGGTCGAAAACATGACTATCGAAGCCGCCCTCAGCACCGCGATCCAGACCATACCCGACTGTGTTGCAGCCGGGTATGTCGACATGGAAACGGGTATGTTGCTGGGGGCCAACACCTCTGACCCCGAAAACGCTGCTGTTCTGGACAGCGTGGCCGTCGCCGTGGCTAACCTTTTTCAGGGGAAAGGGGTCAAAGCGTTCGAGGAATTGCTGCGCGACGCTGGTGCGGAAGATACGGACAACCCGGGTTTCGGAGAGATCGCCGTGTTTTCCAAGGACCGGCTGAATATCTTTTTGCGGACCCGGGAATATCCCGATCATGTGGTCTGCTACATCTGTCGCAACAGTGCCAATGTCGGGTTGGCGCTGACAAAATCACATCTCAGCCTGGGGCCGGTTGCGGCCGCGGTTTAGACGGGACCAGAGGGGGGTCGCGGCATGATGGACACAGACATACTCGACATGCTCGATGACATCGGGCGTTCTTCCGTTGCCCGCCTGAATCCGGCGGTCACCGTGTCGGGTGAGACCGCGCTGATACGGCGTGAAAAAGTTTTGCGCACAATTCGCGGCACGATCCTGCCGCGGCGTCTGGAATTCACCGCAGCAAACGGCGATTGTCTGGCGATTGAAGTCAACAGTTCGCGCGTGACGGATGTGTTCCGGGTTCAGTCCGGTGTCGCCCCGGATTTCGAAACCGAATCGCGTGAGGAACTGGCGGGCAAGCTTGCCAGGCTGGTGTCCGACATCGCCGCCGCGCCGGCGCCGCTTGAGCTGATTTCGCTGCAACCGGACACCGCGCTGGAAGCCGACGACGTTGGCATAACCTTCAGCGAGATCGAAAGCGCCTGCGAAGGGATCGAACTGCCTGCCGAGCCGGTGATCTCAATCGTCGCCGACGCCGCCCCGGAAGAAGCGGATGAAGGTCAGGATGCCCCGGCCGAAGGATTGGCCACCAACTTCTACGAGGGGTCTGAACGGTTTGCGCAGGGTCGGGTTCTGGCCGAAGGAACCGATGGCGTGACGCTCCGGCTGGATGGCACCTGCGCAAAAGGCAAGCCACTGCATCCCGATCAGGGCCTGCTGGGCCGTTTTGCACGCGATCTGGCAGGCTGGGATGGTGACGCGGCCGCGGCCCTTGACCACCCGCAACTGATCGTGTTGCGACCGTCCGGCGGGAAAGGCGCCGGTTTGGCCATCCTGCGCGATGGCGAACAATTTGCGATGGCCGTCCACGAAGCGCGCAAGCTGGGTGCGGTCGTCAATCTGTGGAAAGCTCTGACGGGACCGGACGGATGACACCGCCCCTACTGTTCAATTTTTCGATTAATTCAAACCGTGATTACAAGTTACCAGGGTAAGGTTTATGAGTGAAAACAATCGTCGCGAGTTAATTCGCATCGCTGAAGACATGAACGGGGTCAGCAATGACGAGACCCGCCAGTTCATTTCGCGCATCGTCAGCGATCTTTCCAACCTGAAGCCGTCCATCGCCTTTGTCGGGCAGATCAAGGCGGGCAAATCCCGTTTGATCAACGGGTTCACCGGTCAGGCCGAATACCTGCCGTCGGATGTGAACCCCTGGACGACGGTGATCACCGACATGCATTTCGGACACCCTTCGGGGCGGACCGCAGGTGCCGAGTTCCATTTCTTCGACAACCGCCAGTGGCAGGCACTGATCGCTGAGGGCGAAGAACTGCGCAACATGTTCCCGGATGACGAGGACAGCTATAAGCGCGAGATGATCGAGGAACAGGTCGAGGCGATGAAGACCCGCGCCAAGCTGCGTCTGGGCGAAAGCTATAAACACCTGTTGGGCCAGCATCACGATCTGGATCAGCTGACATCGGATGATCTGGCCCGTTATGTCTGTGCTGGCGACGACCCGACCGAAGAAGGCGGCCATGATCCGGGCTCGGATCGCGGTCTTTACAGTGACATCACCCGCAAGGCCGAGGTCTATTTTGACATCGGCCATTTCCCGTTTCCGCTGACGGTCACTGACACGCCGGGCGTCAATGACCCGCTTTTGATCCGCGAAGAAATCTCGCGCCAGTACCTCAAGGAATCCGATTTCTTTGTGGTGGTTCTGTCCGCCCATCAGGCGTTGTCACGGGCCGACCTGAAACTGTTCCGCCTGATGCAGGCGCTGGAGCTGGGCCAGATTGTCGTGTTCATCAACCGTGTTGATGAGCTGGGCGGCGGCGCCGACGACGCGGGCAAGGTGCGTGCCGATGTGATGGACGGTCTTGAAAAGGCACTGGGGAATTCGGACATCGACGTATTGATGGGCAGCGCCCAATGGGCGCATTATGCCCTGACCGGTGACGAAACCGGTGTGAACCACGATCACGTCCTCGCATGGTTGCGGGCACATCCGGAACAGATGAAGCAATATCTGGACGGCGTGGAAGAGATCAAACAGGGGCCCGGTCCGATCAGCCGCGAAGGCGTGTTGCGGTTTGCCGCAATGATCGCCTCGGGTCTGCCGGACCTGCGCCGGCACGTCACCAATGCCCTGACCGATGGTCCCCGCGAAGAGCAGCTGCGCATGGCATGGCAGCATCTGAACAGTTTCGCGCAGGGCGAACTGGAACGGTCCAGAGCCCATCTGCGGGTGATCGAAGACGAGTCGAGCCCCGCAGCCGAGAATACCGACGAAAACGACAAGACGCTGGCAGAGCTGCGCGCGCTCGTCACCCAAAAAACCTCCGATATTGTCGGTGACATGGACGAGGTCCTCGCCAATCTGCGCGGCGTCATGGACGACACGGTGGCCGAGGCCGTATCGGCCGTGGTTCGGGGTCCGAACGGCGCTTCGCCCTTGTTGGCCAAGGGGGGTGAGACCGAGCTGAATTTCACCCCGTTGCGGGACCGCATGCGCGAGCTTGTGCAGGGGGCCACGCAGGTGGTACGCCAAAGAATGCTCAGCGAGCTTTATGCGATCGACATGCAAAGCAACGCCGCCCTGCGGGCTCTGCCCGGCTGGCAGGACCCTGCCGACAACCGGATGAACACCAGCGCCGTGCGTTGGTTCCGCCCCGACACCACAGCGCTGACACGCGGGATCACTGTTGAATTGCGGGTCAACTGGTTGTCGCGTCTGATTTCGCGGAAAAGCGTGGTGGCCCGTGCCGAGCGCATGATCGTCCAGGAATTCGAGATGATTGGCGACGATCTGGTCGACACCGCACGTGGTGATCTGATGGAACGTCTGACCACAGTTCTGGACCATTATCTGGCTTTGTTGGCCGGACATCTTGAACACCGGAGCGGAAGCGGCGAAACCAACGCAAAAGCCGAAGCGCAATCGGCCTATGACCAGGCGCAGCGGATTGCTGACGAACTGGGCGCCGTATATGCGGCGGACTATGTGGACAAAAGATTAACAGAGGCTGCGGAATGATTGAATTTCCCGGAACCGAACAGGAAGTGAGACAACTCGAGCGCTTCCTGACCGCAACCGAAAACCTGCCCGCCGACGCGGCGCTGGACGAGATGCGCGACCGCGCACTGGCCCATGCCGAGCGACTGTCCAATGCGGTCAATATCGGTTTCGCCGGGGAATTCGGTGCCGGGAAGTCAAGCCTTGCCAATATGCTGGCGGGTGCGGACATTCTGCCCACGGGCCCACAGCACCTCAAACTGCCTCTGGTCATCGTCGCCTATGCCGAGACACCGGAAACGACGGTGGGCTGGTGGGGCAAGGAACCCAAAGTGTATTCCGGCATTGCGCTGGAAAAGGCGGCAGGCGACAATCCTGATTTCATCTCGGTCGGGTTGAACACCCCTGCCCTGAAAGAAATCTCGCTGTTCGACCTGCCGGGTTCGGGCGCGCTGGACGATACCTACAAACCCACTCTGGACCTGCTGAAATTTGTCGACTGCGCGATCTGGTGCACAAACGGAACCAACGCATGGCGCGAGACCGAGCGTCATCTGTGGACGCAGGTCCCGGCCGAATTGCGCGCCAACAGCCTGCTGGCCGTCACCCATACGGACCTGCCGCCGGTCCGTGACGCGCTGGACCGCGTCCTGAGCCGGCTGAACAAGGAAAAAGGCGATTTGTTCCGCGCCGTCGTGCCGATTGGCACACCGGTTGCCGTCCGCGCCATGGCCCAGGAGCCGGAACCGGATTTTGCACTGTGGGAGACCTGCGGTGGTCAGGATCTGGCCGAACAGGTGCTGAACATTGCGTCGAACCGCCGTCAAAGCGACCTCGACGCTGCGCGGGCCGATCTGAAACAGGATTTCCTGCCTTTCATGGAAACGCTGGATTTGCCCCCGGTCGAGCCGTCTCAGCCAGATATGCCGTCGATGCAGGCGACGCTGGAAGGTGCGCTGCCGCCGCTGGAAAACCCGATCCTCGAAGACTGGCTGGCCGCGATTGCAAGCATCTACGAAGACCTTCGCGAATCTTCCGACATCGAGCCTGCGGCGTTCCTGCATGCGTGCCAGGAGATCGTCGAAGACTTTGCCGAGCGGCTGGAACAGGGCGACGAAATCGATCCTCAGGCAGACTGGATTCCCGGTGAGTTCGAAAAAGCCACGGACCTGCTGTTGCTCTTGCAATTCGAAAGCGGCGACGCCCCGTTGAAGGACGCAATCAGCATCCTTGCGCAGCTCAGCGACAACCTCGCCTGGGCCGGTAGCCGGGTGGATTCGATCCGGGCCAAAACCGGAACCTGAATACTTCTCGTTAAAATTGAGTCCCTGGATCGCGATTCGATGTGCCCAGAATCGAGTCGCTATTGTTTCGAATCCGTTGACCAAGCGGGTGGAATTGGCCGTTCAGTCCGCAAATTCCAGACCCGAAAAATCTATATGTTGTCACTCTGGCACACCACACCCCTATATATAGATATTCGACAAATAGGGTCCTTAGTGAAGCCATCAGGCGGCCCCAATAAAGTCAAATTTGAACCGTCTAACCGTCTGCAAGTGTCCTGCGGTTGTGTTTGGTTGTGAGTTCGCGGGCGATCGGCCCAGTTAGAAAAACCGCAAAACGATCAGAACGGGCGGAAAGAAATGAGCCACAACCAGGCTGTCGGTGCTACGCACGACGAACCGAAAATTGAAGGACTTCAACCCGGCGCCAAGCTGCTGCGCGGTCAGTATGAAATCCTGCGCTTTCTCAGCAATGGCGGGTTCGGGATCACCTATCTGGCCCGCGACAGCCTGGAGCGCGACGTTGTAATCAAGGAATGCTATCCAAGCGCGTTGTGCCACCGCAACGGCGACATGGTCGAACCGGCCGATCCGGCCCACAAGGCCGATTTGCGCGCCATCATCGATCTGTTCATCCAGGAAGCCCGCAACCACGCCCGGCTGGTGCATCCGAACATCGTCGACGTTCATCAGGTGTTCGAGGACAACGACACCGCCTATATCGCGATGGATTTCATCAAGGGCTGCGACCTGCTGGACTATGTCGAGGACTCCAATACCGACGCAGGTCCTGACTTTATCGTTCAGGTCACGGAAAAGATGCTGTCGGCGGTGTCTTTCATCCACCAGAGCGGCATGTTGCATCGCGACATTTCCCCCGACAACATACTGATCGACGAGAATGGCGAACCGGTACTGATCGACTTTGGCGCCGCGCGGGAACAGGCGGCAAACCAGTCGGCAGCGCTGTTGACGCTGCGCGTGATCAAGGACGGCTACTCGCCGCATGAATTCTATGTCCGTGGTTCGGAACAGGGCCCAAGCAGCGATCTGTATGTGCTGGCGGCCACCTTGTACCACGCTATTAGCGGTGAACGTCCGATCGACGGGCAAACCCGCCTGAACGCCTTCAACAACGGTCAGAACGATCCCTATGCCCCGCTGGCCGGGCGTTTCCAAGGGTATCCCAAGGGTTTCCTGGAGGCGATCGACAAGGCGATGGAGGTGCACGCCACCGACCGGCTGCAATCCGCGCTGGACTGGCTGCGCATGTTCCGCGGTCCCGGCGTCATGTTCGACACGTTCGAACACCGCCCGGTTTCGGTGATCGTCGCCATGGACCGCAAGGATGAAGAGGCTGAAAAAGCCCGCATCAAGGCTGAAAGCGAAAATGCCGAAGCGGTGGTGACCGCTCTGCTGGCCGGGAATGCAGATCTCGCTTTGGGCAATGAAGACAAGAACGAGGATGAACTGGCCAAGTTCACACCCAAGGAAGACGCCCCTGTCGCAGTCGATACCGTGGTCAAAAGCGGATCAGGCGGCAGCGGCAAGATGGTTGCCGGTGTCGCGGTCGTTGTGGCCGGTCTGGCCGCTGGCGGGTTTTTCCTGATGTCCGGCGACGATACGATTCCCGAACAGGACAGCGCCACCCTGACCGCCCCGGAAGCGGCCAGTGAAACGGTTGCGGCCGAACCGCGCGAGGAACCTGTCACTCAGACCACCGAAATTGCAAGCGCGCCCGAAGCAACCGACCCTGCACCGGCGCCAGCAGAACCCACGCCAGAGCCTGTCGAGCAGACACAGGCCCAGCCGGCTGTCGAAAAAGAGGTTGAAACCCAGACAGCCGAAACCACACCCAGCGAACCTGCCCCTGCCGCCCCGGTCAATCTGGCGGAAACGCAGGTTGCCTTCTCGCACTGGGATGTCGAAATACCGTTCCAGACGTCCAAGCGCCGGGCATCGACCGGCAGCACCATCGCCGTTACAGGTATTGACCCGGCCCGGGACATGTCGGTCATAGGCGAGTGGATTCAGCGCGGCGCGGCGATCTACACCCTGAACGGCAAGCCGGTACGCGAGGATGCAAGTTTTGCCGCACAGGTGCTGGACGATCTTGCAGTAGACCCGGACGGCTATACCCGTGTGACCGCGCGTTATCGCCCACTTGGCAAGACCCGCGCCCAGAACGGGCTGCTCGCCCTGCCGGCCATTCGTATGGTCGGCCTGCAAAACGGGTATGGGTTCACTGTGCGCAATGCGGACGGTCAGGGCTGGACCTCGGTGGTGA
>NZ_JBSWTI010000005.1:0-153145 GCF_056158465.1 Ruegeria sp. ABV4_181 | reverse complement strand
GCCCGTCACGTAACACACTGACCCGGTCGGTGATGCGAAAGATCTCTTCCATCCGGTGCGAAATATAGATGATGCCCACATCCCGCGCTTTCAGATCGGCGATCACGTCGAACAGAACATCTTTTTCCGTGTCCGTCAGTGATGCGGTGGGTTCGTCAAAAATCACCGCTTTGGCGTCTACGGTGAGGGCGCGGGCGATCTCGACCATTTGCTTATTGGCGATGGACAGATCCCCGACAAGGGTCTTGGGCGTAAAGCCAACCTTCAGCCGATTCAGAATGTTTGCCGTGTCGGCATACAGCTTGTCCCAATCGACCCGCCCGAAAGACTTGCGCGGCAGCTCACCAAGATAGACATTCTCGGCCACGGACAATTCGTCTGCAAGGCTAAGCTCTTGGTGAATGAACACAACACCCTTGGCCTTGGCTTCCAGAGGTGACGTCATGGCCGTCGGAGACTCTTCGATCAGGATCTGGCCTTCTTCAGGTTGATAAATCCCCCCCAGAACCTTCATCAATGTTGATTTCCCGGCGCCGTTTTCGCCCATCAACGCATGCACTTCGCCGGGCATGACCGCAAAGGACACGCCATCCAGTGCGCGAACGCCGGGAAATGTCTTTACGATCCCCTCAAGGCGCAGGGCGGGTGTGGGTTCGGTCATGTCTTCAACTCCTCAGCACCTTTGCGGTTCAGTTGCTTGTCGAGGTAGAGCACGGCAATCAGGATCAGACCGATCACCAGATTGACGGTTGAGGTGTCCGCGCCGATATGCCCCAAGCCCTTGCGCAAAAGCTGGATCGCCAGCACGCCCCCAAAGGTCGAGATCACCGAGCCAGCCCCACCGGTCAGCTTGGTGCCACCCAGAACCACCGCTGTGATGATCCACAACTCGTAGAGCTCGCCATCGTTTGGGTTGACGGATCCACTTTCCGAATAAAACACCACGGCCGATAGGGCCGCCAGAAACCCGATGATCATGAAATTGAGCATCATGTGTGGGCCGACCCTGATACCCGCATTCACCGCCGCCTCGCGGTTGTCGCCAATGGCATAGGCATTGCGTCCGTGGATGGTGCGGTTCATCACGAACCAGATCACCACGGTCACCGCCAGAAGGAACCAGGTGGCAGTGTGCAGGCCAAGAAACTGAGCCTCAGCGAAATCAACCAATGTCCAGTTCAGATGGCTTGTCGGTTGCTCGCCATTGTACATGAACACCAGACCACGATAGCCAAGCATCGAACCAAGCGTCACAATGAATGCATCGACCCCTGTTTTCCAGACGATCAATCCGTTGATTGCGCCCAGTACGACGCCGGTTAGCAAGGCAAGGCTCCACGAAACCGGAATGACCCAATCCCCAAGACCCGCGAAAGCAGGCCAGGTCAGGCTGTCCAGCAGGACGATAGCGCAGAGCGCGAACGTCGCCCCGACACTGAGGTCAATGTTGCCATTGATCATGACGATGGTCATCCCCATCGCGATGATCCCGATCGGCGCGGACTGTTTGAACAACAGCAGCATGTTGTCGAGATCCATGAAGGCCTTGTCGCTGAGCGACAAATATTCACCCGCAACGCTGAAAAAGATCAGCTCGAAAACGATGAAACCCCAGATGGCGCCTCGCTTCAGGAAAGTGCTCAGAGTACCAGCTTGCATGTATCCGTTTCCCTTACGCGATCGGTGACCAAAGCTTGCCGCGCTTGGCCGCGATATCGAGCCATACCGCCAGGATAATGATCACCCAGGTCACGACGTATTGGACGTAGAATTGAAGGCCCACCAGCAATAGCCCGTTTTGGATGAACCCAAGCATCAGGACGCCAATCACCGTCTTGAAGATTGTTCCGGATCCGCCCAGCAAAGACGCGCCTCCGAGAATTACCGCCGCCAGCACTTCCAGCTCCAGACCTTGGCCCACCGTGTTCTGGCTGCCCATCGAACGGCTCGCCTGAACTAGACCAGCAGTTGCGACACAAAAGGATGACGCAAGATAGCAGGTGAAAACAACGCGCGCACGCCGAATGCCCGAGAAGGTTGCAGCAACTCCATTGCCCCCCACGGCATAGACCTTGCGGCCAAACGGGGTTTTAGCCAGCACAATGCCCAGAAAGGCGGCCAGCAGAACAAACAACAAAATCGGAACGGGAATTCCTAACGCATCGCCCTGGCCGAAAACGCTGAACCAGGTGCTTTCCTTGTCGGCGATATCCATGTTCTTGCCGCCGGAATAGGTCAGCGTTAGCCCGTGGATGGCCGACAACATTCCAAGCGTCACAATCAGCGAGTTGAGTTTCAGGTATCCAACAAGAAACCCGATCAAGGCGCCAAGACACATTGTCATGGCAAACATCGAAGGGATCGCCAGCGTTGGCCCGATCTTGTCATGAAGGTCCAGAACAACAATGGTTGAAAAGGACATCATTGAGCCGACAGACAGATCAAGATTGCCGCTGATCACAACAAAGGTCACCCCCAGCGCCATGACACCTAGAATAGCAGATGAGCGGATCACGCCCATAATGTTGTCCGGATCCAGAAATCTGGGGTTCGCCAACGTAAATCCGATGATGAACACGACAAAAGCAACAAGAATACCTTGCCGGGCCAGTATGCCTCCAATGTCGGATTTCTTCAGTTGCGCCATCCCGTTCTCCCCGTCTCCGACAAGCCGGAGCACCTATCTTATTCGTGCGCTCACCGGGCGCAGCGTGTTCATACCAGCGTCATGCCGCCATCAATCATCACGATCTGACCGGTCATGTAGTCGCTATCGTGTGATGCAAGGAACGTTGTCGTACCAGTGATGTCCTCAGGCTGAGCAACACGTCCCCGCAATATTTCAGCCGAAAACTCCTCCATCGCCTGTCCGGGGCGCTCGGCGGCACCGATCTCCATCAGGTCGCGGTCGACCTCTTCCCACATTTCCGTCGCGACCACGCCGGGGGCGAAGCCCGTCACCGTGATATCATGCTTTGCCAAATCCCGCGCACCCGACTGGGTCAGCGAAACAACAGCCCATTTCGAGGCGCAATAAGGTGCGACGTTGTCGAAGCCCTGTCGGCTGGCAATTGATGCGGTGTTGATGATTTTGCCGCCAGTTCCCTGAGCAATCATCTGACGTGCGGCCTCCTGCATGCCTATCATGCATCCCAACCCATTGACGCCCATGATGAAATGCCAGTTCTCATCTGTCACATCCAGGAAATTCATCGGCTTGTTCACACCGGCATTGTTGAATTTCACATCCAGTTTTCCAAACAGGCTCACCGTATGTTCGATCATCGCACGGACCTGTTGGCGATTGGTCACGTCGACGGATGCATGGGTAACTTGACCGCCATGGCTGTTGGCTCTCTGTCTGTTTTCGGCGGCGACCGTTGCCACCTTGTCGCCGTTTATGTCGGCAAAACAGACATCCGCGCCTTGTTCTAACAGCGCCTCGCCAATGGCGCGGCCGATACCTTGAGCTGCCCCTGTGACAATACAGGAACGTCCAGAGACTCGCCCCATGGGTTTCTCCCTGTTCAATTGAATTGAAGAAGCAGCGCAGAGCCCAGTGGGCTCCGCGCATCTGGGGAGAGGTTTAGAAAACCGGCTTGGTAAACTCGCCTTGGTTGTCCTGCGTGATCTTCGGTGTGTCGAAGTAGTTCAGGAACGGCAGTTCCTTACCTTCCAGCGTTTCGATCGCTGTTTTCAATGCAGCCTCGGCATCGTCAACAGGTGACTGGTAGATCGATCCCCAGTATTCACCACGCTCCATTGCTTCGTAGCCAACAGCGAAGTTTGTGGCACCCACAAAGATAATGCCTTCACGACCAGCGGCTTTTGCGGCGTTCAATGCGCCCACGCCCATATTGTCATCGCCGGAATAGACACCATCAATGTCATCATACTTCACAAGGAAAGCTTCCATGACCTTCTGGGACTTTTCACGGTTCCAGTCGCCAGGTTGGGTTTCAACCAGCGTCACGTTGGGGCAAACTTCCGGCAGGCGATCATCAAAACCCTTTTGGCGTTCGATGGCCGTGGTGTACCCCGGCTGTCCCGAGATCTGGACGACGCGTGCTTCATTTTCGATGCCCATGTCCTTGAACTTATCGCACATGATTTCCGCTGAACGTGAACCTTGTGTGATGTTGTCGGGGCCAGAGAAGGACGCGACGAACGGGAAGCCTGCTTCGGCGATGTTTGAGTTGGTGACAATAACGGGGATACCGGCCTTGTGCGCCTTGCGTACCGCTGGGATCACAGCCTCGCCATTGGTTGGCCAGATGATGATGGCATCCACTTCCTGTTGGATCAGGTCCTCCATCTGGGCAATCTGACGAGCTACGTCGCCACCTGCATCCAGAACGACAACATCGACATCGTTGTTCGCCTCAGCGGCTGCGATAAAGGCTTTCTCATAAGTCGTCTGGTAGCTGTCGACGCCGACATTGTTCTGTGTAATGCCAATAGTCATTGTATCAGCCATAGCTGCCCCACCGAAAGCCGTCAGGGCCAGAGCGGTAGTCGCCACAAGAGTTTTGCGGATATTCATTCGGTTTCCTCCCGGGTAAATTCTTGGTCTTGCCAACTCCCGTCTTTCCTCCGCGGGAATCATCATCCGTAGATCGGATTAGCCCTGACAGGTTCGCGAAAACTTCCGCGCTAAGACCCCCCGAAAATATCCAAATTGAGAATCGTGGTATCCAGAACGGATATCTAAGCGATACTGCACCAAGATCATTCTGAACATTTTGAGAGGGAGGGCAATATGAGCGAATCGAATTTGTCCAAATCGAACAATCCAGCGCCAGACTCGGCCCAAACTCATGATCAGGGTGCAAAGCGGTACAAACCCATGGACGGCTCAGCTTCGACATTTCAGCAGGGTTTTTATCAGGACAGGACCGAAATGCTTCAGGTTGTTTCGTTTCTGGAAAGCTTTTGCGAAGAGCTGGAAGATGTGATCGAGGTCTTTGCCCCGAACCCGTTTTTCCTGATGTCCCTTTTCCTGATCCGAAATCACATTGAGGGTAAAACCGTCACCCCGACGTCTCTCATATCGGCGTCGCACATTCCATATGCCACTGCGTCGCGCCGCGTGAAGGAAATGATCGAAACAGGCCTGATCGAACAGCGCCCGCGCACCAGTTCCGGCAAAAGCTTCTCGCTTCATCCCAGCGAACATCTTCTTGAGGGATGGATGCAGCTGTCCACCCGCATCCGGCGCCTGGCCGAAATCGAATTTGGAACAAGCGAAGAGCGGGCAGAGTCCACCGACTATTATTTTGGCGGATCTTACATGGCGACCAAGTCGATACCACCGCTGCAAGTTCTGGGTGAACCCCTGAAACTGGCTGGTGGGGTTCGCGTTCTGGTGCATGGTGACCCGACCTTCATGGTGATGGAAACGCTCAAGCGGCAATTTGAACAAGTGATCGGATCACAGATCCAGCAACGCGCCTTTTCAATTGATCGCTTGCGGGAAGAAGCGCTCAAAAACGCGGAACGCCCAACCAGCCGATATGACATTATCGCAGTCGATCTTCCCTGGATCGGTGAGTTTGTCGAAAAAGGCGTGTTGCTGCCGTTAGAGGGCGTGATGGATTTGGCCGTGCTGGATCCGGCCGATTTCCATACCGCAGGCTGGAAAGCAGCACATTGGGGCGGGAAGGCCTATGGTGTCCCGGCGCAAACCACACCAGAGCTTTTGTTCTATCGGCGCGATCAGTTTGCCGATGCGGGGCTGGAACCACCTGCAACGACGGATGAACTTCTGACTGCGGCAAAGGCTTTCCACGATCCGCAGCACGGGCGATATGGCATAGCTTGGAACGCGGCACGTGGGACAGCGCTCGGACATACATTCCTGACGACGCTTTCAGATTTCGGGCAGCCGATCGTTGATCTAAAAGAGATCGCCGGCGGTTTTGACACCGAAGACCTGCATCAAGATGCCTATCAATTCACTATCGACACGGCCGTGGGGCTAAGTGCTGCCGAGTATCTGATGGAGCTGCTCAAGTACTCACCGCCCGACATTTTGTCTATGTCGTGGTACGAACGTATCCGTCCCTTTGCCGCAGGCAAGGTCGCGATGGCATACGGCTACACGCTGTTGGCGCCTTATTTCGAAAGCGATCCGTCTTCGCCCGCACACGGGCAGACCGGTTTCCTTCCACATCCTGCAGGACGTGGCGCCACTCAGGTAGCACCGGTCGGGGGGTATGTTATGGGCATCCCTTCCAACCTGCCGGTCGAGCGTCGTGCCGCAGCAGCAGAAGCGTTACGGGTCTTCACGTCTCCAGAGGCTCAAAAGCTGTACGTCCAGAACGGCAGCCGGACCAACCCGCGTTATTCGGTTGGTGCCGACCCCGAAGTACGACGATCGTCGCCGATTTTCGAAGCAGTTGACGCCATGTCCTGGCGAGATGAGCTGCAATTCTGGCCACGCCCACCCGTACCTGAGATCAGCGATGTCATTCGCATCTGTGGAGAGGAACTCCACGACATGCTGCGCGGGATCATACCCCCAAAAGAAGCTCTGCGCCGTGCGCAGGATCGTGCTGACGAAACGCTAAGTGGCAAGCGCCGAAGATAGAACCCCAAGGAGAAGATCATGGACCCCAATCGCCTGAAAGGTAAGAATATTCTGATTACTGGTGCCGCTCGCGGCATGGGACAGGCGAACGCCGAGTGCTTTGCGTCTCAGGGTGCAAACATCTGCATTGGAGACATTGATCACGCAGAGGCGCAGAAAGTTGCGGATGGCATCAATGCCAACGGTAACGGCAGCGCAATCGCGGTAAAAATGGACGTGACCAAGCGCGAAGACAATGCGGGTGCCGTTGCGGCAACCGTCGAAGCCTTTGGCAGTATCAACGTGGGTCTGTTCAACGCGGGCCTGAACAAACCCCGGTTCTTCATGGATATCGATGAAGACAACTGGGACATGATCATGAACGTCAACACCAAGGCGATGTGGTTGGGGATGCAGGAAACTGCACGTCAGATGATCAAGCAAGGCCCGATGGAGGGACATCCCTATAAGATCATCAACGTCGGTTCAATCGCTTCGCGCAAACCGCTTGTGGATGTGACCGTTTACTGCACCTCAAAATATGGCTGTCTGGCCCTGACCCATTGCGGCGCCGTTGCGCTGTCCGAGCACAACATCACGGTCAACGGATATGCGCCAGGCGTCGTTGTAACCCCACTCTGGGAGCAACTCGACAAGGATCTGGTCGATATCGGTTTCAAGGAACGCGAAGGGCAAGCGTATGAAGACATCGTGCGTGATGCACTTCAGGTCAAACGGGTCTCCTACCCCAATGACATCGTCGGTACCGCGTCGTTCCTGGCCAGCGATGACAGCGACTATATGACCGGCCAGATGATCCACATCGATGGCGGCTGGTGCATTCAGTAACGCTGCAACACTTCGCTGACCCCACACAACACACCGGTGGTGCAACCACCCGAAGGAGCCGTCATGTCCAGAGCATTAATGCCCAACCTGCTTACCCCTCAGGATCTTGAACCCAACTGGAAATGGGAAGGGCGATTGCCGGCGTGGGGTCATACATCCGTCGACTTTGAGCGTCGAATTGATCATGACCGTCTGCGCCGCTATCGTCTGGCACGCACGCGTCAGGCTTTGAAAGCGTCGAACGCTGGTACTCTCCTCCTGTTTGATGTGAACAATATTCGCTACGTTTCGGCCACCAAAATCGGTGAATGGGAACGCGACAAGATGTGCCGGTTCTGCCTGCTGACGGGCGACGATGCGCCCTATGTCTGGGATTTCGGGTCCGCTGCGATGCATCACAAAATATATTCGGATTGGCTGGTGCCGGATCATTGCCGTGCAGGTGTAGTCGGCATGCGGGGCACCATCCCGCCCGAATTTGGATTGATGCGCAAATACGCCAAAGAAATCGCCGGACTAATCCGCGACGCAGGAATGGGGGATATGCCGGTTGGAGTGGACTATGCAGAAACGGCGATGTTCGAAGCGCTCAAGGCTGAGGCCATCAATGTCGTCGACGGCCAACAAATCATGTTGGCAGCACGCGAAATCAAGAACTGGGATGAAATCCAGTTGCTGACGCAAGCCGCCTCGATGGTCGATGGTGTTTATCACATGATTTATGAAGAGCTGAAACCGGGCGTGCGTGAAAACGACATCGTGGCGCTGTCCAACAAGATGCTTTATGAGATGGGCAGCGACGATGTCGAGGCGATCAACGCCATTTCCGGCGAACGCTGCAACCCGCACCCGCACAACTTCACCGACAGGCTGTTCCGACCCGGTGATCAGGCATTCTTCGATATTCTGCAATCCTATCAGGGGTATCGCACCTGTTACTATCGGACCTTTAACATAGGCCGGTCCACGCCGTCCCAGAACGACGCCTATGTGAAGGCGCGCGAATGGATCGATGCATCGATTTCGATGATCAAACCGGGGGTCAGCACCGACAAGGTGGCGGAAGTTTGGCCAAAAGCAGAGGAGTTCGGCTTTCCCGACGAAGCGTCTGCCTTTGGCCTTCAATTTGGTCACGGGCTGGGTCTGGCGTTGCATGAACGGCCGATCATCAGCCGCGCTGTCAGCCTTGATCATCCAATGGAGATCAAGACGGGAATGGTCTTCGCGCTAGAAACCTATTGCCCGGCGACCGACGGCTACTCTGCCGCGAGGATCGAGGAAGAGGTCGTGGTCACCGAAACCGGTTGCGAAGTGATCAGCCTTTTCCCGGCTGAGGACCTGCCAATCGCCAACCGCTACTGACGCCTATCCAACCGGCCCCCAAGGGGTCGGCGTTCACTCCTTAGGAAAGTTTGCCATGAGCGCCGCAAAAACCAACACTCAGGACTATCTGCGGATGTACACCCAGATGGTTCGCATCCGAACATTCGAAGACAACGCAAACCAGTTGTACCTGTCGGCCAAGATGCCGGGGCTGACCCATATGTATTCCGGTGAAGAGGCCGTGGCAGTTGGTATTTGCGAAGCTTTGCGGGTCACCGACAAAATTACCTCGACCCACCGTGGCCACGGCCATTGCGTAGCCAAAGGCGCCGATTTCAAGGAAATGTTCTGCGAGTTGCTGGGCAAGGAAGAAGGCTATTGCCGTGGCAAAGGCGGGTCGATGCATATCGCGGATCAGTCCAATGGCAACCTTGGTGCAAACGCGATTGTTGGCGGGTCGATGGGTATCGCAACAGGGGCTGCCTTTTCTGCCAAACTGTTAGGCAAGGATGACGTCACCGTCTGTTTCTTTGGCGATGGGGCCACCGCTCAGGGGCTGATGTACGAGGTCATGAACATGGCCGCCTTGTGGAAGTTGCCGGTGATTTATGCCTGCGAAAACAACGGGTATTCAGAATACACCCGCACGGACGAAATCGCGGCAGGCATCATCACTGCACGCGCCGAAGCCTTTGGCATTGAGGCTCACCAGGTCGACGGACAAGATGTGCTGGCCGTGAATGAACTGACCGAGAAGTTGGTCGCACGCGCTCGCAAGGGCGAAGGTCCGTTCTTCATCGAACTGATGACTTATCGCTACCACGGCCACCACGTCGGCGATATCAATCGCGAATATTACCGGTCGAAAGAAGAAGAAAAGCACTGGAAGGATAACCGCGATCCGATCACGCGGTTCCGATCCTGGCTTGTTGCAGAAGGTATTGCATCGGAGGACGAGATTGAGGCCATGAACGCTGACATCAAATCCGAAGCTACCGCCGCCGTTGAATACGCCCTGAACGCAGATTATCCAGACGCCGCCGAAGTCGACATGCATGTGTTCACCGACGTCAAACACGCGCTGGCCTGAGGAGCGAAATATGCGAGAAATTACTCTGTCTCAGGCCGTCAACGAAGCGCTTGCCGAAGAAATGCGTCGCGATCCCAGTACATTCATCATCGGTGAGGATGTGGCCGAAGCAGGAACACCTTTTAAGATCCTTTCCGGACTGGTCGAAGAATTCGGCACCGATCGCGTGGTCGACACCCCAATTGCGGAACCAGGGTTCATGGGGCTTGCGGTCGGTGCCTCCATGACCGGCACCCGTCCGATCGTTGATCTGATGTTTGGCGATTTCATCTTTCTGGTCATGGACCAGCTCTGCAATCAGGCGGCCAAGATCCACTACATGTCTGGCGGTAAAATGAACGCGCCGTTGGTCCTGCGCACAAATCTGGGCGCGACTCGACGATCCGCTGCGCAACACTCCCAATCCTTGCATGCGCTTGTGGCCCACATTCCGGGTTTGAAAGTGGCGTTACCTTCTTCGGCCTACGAGGCCAAGGGACTGCTAAAGACCGCAATCCGCGACGAAAACCCGGTTGTGATTTTCGAAGACAAGCTGATGTACAACGACAAGGCACCGGTCCCTGAGGAAGAGTTCCTCATTCCCTTTGGTGAGGCCAATGTCAAACGCCATGGCACAGACATTACGTTGATCGGCACATCTTCGATGGTTCAGGTTTGTGAGAAGGCTGCTGAGGTTCTATCAGCCGAAGGGATTTCGGCCGAGGTGATAGACCCTCGTACAATTGTTCCGCTGGACGAAGAAACGCTGCTCACCTCTGCCCGTAAAACGAGCCGGGTGATTGTCGTGGATGAAGGGCACCAGAGCTATGGTGTGACGGGTGAAATAGCCAGCCGCATTAATGAAAAGGCGTTCTACCACCTTGACGCACCGGTGCTGAGGATGGGGGCCATGGACGTGCCCATCCCGTTCTCGCCCGCATTGGAGGACATGACGGTTCCAACTCCGGAAGGTGTTGCTGTAAACGCCCGCAGGCTTATGGCGGGGGACATGGTTCATGCCGCATGAGGTGATCATGCCAGCCCTTGGCATGGCGCAGGACACAGGTCTTTTGGTCAATTGGCTGAAAGCACCGGGGGAGGCCGTGCGCTTGGGTGATCCGCTCTTTGAAGTGGAAACCGACAAATCGACTATGGAAGTAGAGGCACCTGCCGATGGGTTTTTGACCGATTTGAAAGCCGAAGCAGGTGCAGAAGTACCAGTGGGTCAGATCATCGCCCTGATTTCGGATACTGCCGAGGGTGAAGGGCTTACGCAGGACCCCAGCGACTTCGTTGACACCCAAGTCGCGGAAAAGGTCGACACAGAACCAGCGGCCGCAATCCCAACATACAAGGTCGCTGATCCACCCGTTGGGTCGCGTCAAAACACAAACATCGCCGTCGCACCGGTCGCAGAGAACGAACGCATTCTCGCCTCGCCCAAAGCGCGCCGCCTTGCCCACGAAGCTGGGTTGGACCTGAACCGGCTGGTATTGGCCGGGCATCCACAACCCTATCATGTCGCCGACATCGAGGTGCTTCGAACGTTACCCAAAACCGGCAGCAACGCAGCCACTTCGGCCCATCTTTCTCAGATCACAGCATGTGTGCCACGAACCGGCACGGATGACTTCCTCAACTGGATGCTGGAAGACGGCGGAATAACCATTGCACCAACTGCGCTGTGGGCCAGTTTCGCCTCGGGAGCACTGCGTTCTGCGATGCCAGACACAGTGGATCTGGTAATCGCACTTTCGAATCTGACCGGCGTAACCACAGTTCTAAAGAACCCAGACAAAACGCGCCTGCTCTATCAGATCGAAGTGCCGGATAACCACCCGGATCTGGTATTGAGAGACATGACAGACAGCCCCATCACCGGGTTGCGACTAGGTCCCCCTGACACTCCGGTTCTGAGCGTCGCAAACGAAAGGGACATGCTGCGTCTCAGCCTTGAATTCACGTCGGACCAGTTGGAGGACACGGCCGCAATTTCTCTGATTTCAGGCTTTGCCGAACGACTGGCCGATCCTTTGCACTATTTGCTCTGACTTGAACGGACTCACCATGAAAAACACCGATCTTTATATCAATGGCCAGTGGCAAGCAGGTGCAGCAGGTCACCGATTTGACGTAGTCAACCCAGCAACCGAAGAGGTGATTGCATCGGTCGCGTCAGCCGAAATCGCGGATGCAGACACTGCGTTAGATGCCGCCGAAGCGGCTATGGCAGATTGGGCCGCGCGCACCCCGCGCGCACGCTCTGAGGTATTGCGCAAAGCTTGGGAGTTGATGACGGATCGCCTGGAAGAGTTTGCACATCTGATCACTTTGGAAAACGGTAAAGCCCGGTCGGACGCAATTGGTGAGGCAACCTATGCCGCAGAATTCTTTCGTTGGTTTGCCGAAGAAGCGGTGCGGGCAGACGGCATGATCACCCACGCGCCCAGTTCAGGTGCGCGGATCATGGTGCAGCATAAGCCCGCAGGCTTGGCTGTGTTGGTGACGCCCTGGAATTATCCCGCCGCCATGGGCACGCGCAAGATCGCCCCGGCCCTAGCGGCCGGTTGTGCCGTCACTATCAAACCCGCCTCGGAAACCCCGCTGACCATGCTGGCATTGATGCCTTTGTTGGAAGAGGCCGGCGTTCCACCCGGTTTGGTCAATGTGCTACCATCACGGCGCACTGGCGCCTTGGTGGATCACATGATGCATGATCCGCGCGTGCGCGTTGTGAGTTTTACCGGCTCTACTGGTGTGGGCCGAAAGCTTTTGAAAGGCGCGGCAGATCAGGTGCTGAAACCCGCGATGGAGCTTGGCGGCAACGCCCCGGTCATCGTTCTGGAAGATGCCGACATGGAAACTGCAATCGAAGGCACGATGTTGGCCAAGATGCGCAATCTGGGTGAGGCATGCACGGCCGCCAACCGCATTTATGTCCACGTCTCCCGCGCCGAGGAGTTTACGAAGCGCCTATCTGATGAAATGTCCGCCTTGAAAGTCGGCGATGGCACCGACCCTTCCGTCGATGTCGGCCCATTGGTCAACTCTGACACGCGTGACAAGGTGGCCGGGTTTGTCGCCGATGCGGTCGCAAAAGGGGCTCGTGTTGAATGTGGTGGTGCCACGCCTGACGGGACCGGGTTCTTTTACCCGCCGACCGTCCTCTCCAACGTGCCGGAAAGCGCCGATTGCGTGCATGATGAGATTTTCGGGCCAGTCGCCGCCATACAGACCTTCACTGACCAAGAGGATGTGATCCGCCGGGCAAACAACACGGAATACGGCCTTGTGGCCTATGTGTTCTCGGATGACTTCAAACGCGCATTACAGGTGTGTGAACGACTGGAATACGGCATGGTTGGCCTGAATCGAGGACTGGTAAGCGATCCGGCAGCACCGTTTGGCGGTGTTAAACAATCAGGCCTCGGACGCGAAGGCGGCCACGAGGGTATGCTGGAATTCATGGAAACTCAGTATATCTCGGCCAGTTGGTGATTTTGGAATTTTCAAGCTGAGTAAAGCCCGGAAACAGAAACATCACATTCGGCTTGGATATATGGGGACTGATCCGGTAGAGGGCAGGATTGTATGGGTGGCGGTTACAATTCTGTCGCTTGGGTACCTGGGTTCGATTACCGCTGGTCTGATGTCTGGTGCGGATAACCTTCGAGGCCCCGGGTCTTGCGAAATTCTTGAGAGCACTGCCGTCGCAAAGCAAGCGACTTCATCAAGCGACTCGAATGTCGCTCTATGAAGGGATGACTATGTCTGAAAAACAGTTCGTGCCGGCGTTCGGCGAAGCGTGGAGAGTATTGGGCGCCTTTGGACTATCCTGATTAGAAGCGCGGGGCACACGACACGCCCCGCACCAGTCTCTAACGACTGCCCGCTTTTCCGGGCATGTTCATCCGTTTGGCCACACGCGGTGGTGTCTTCACACGCAGATCGCGCTGCGGCTTGGCTTTGGCCTTCACTAGCTTAGCGGATTTCGGATGTCTGCTGAGATCGCAGGATAGATGTGTCTAGTAAGTCGCCGCCTCTGGACGTTCCAAAAGTTTGCCACGCTTCCATCCGACGAATCGCTACGATCTTCTGTTTCATACAAGCGTAGACAGAATGGCTCATCCGATAGTCTCTGTAAAACCGCCATTTTCCCACAACTCTTCTGCAAATAGGCCGAACCCTGCACATACGGCGTCTTCAGCATTTAGGGTCGTGACCTTCTTTCCGGCGATGCCAAGAGCTTCGCGGTAGGCACCACCAACTGCTCCGCTTGATACCAAAGTGATTTCAGTGACGTCGTTCAAATCAGACCCGATAATCTCCTGCCCAATTAAGAGTCCAGAAAGCCGGGCCCCGAAATCGAGCAAGTGTGCTCTCGGGTCAAGTAGGGCGCGCGCCCGGATCGCAAAAAGGTCGTGGAAGGCTGACCGCTGGCCATTCAGTACCTCGCGTACCGCATCGGCGAACTCCTGTTTTTTGTGAAACTCCGACGAACCATCTCTACAAAAACCGGAAAGTGTCGACTGCGTCGAGAGAAGTGCAAATAGCTCACCCGTCATTACTGTTTGCCAGTCGACCAAGCGACCACTCTCAACTCTGCACCACTTTGAGTGGGTTCCCGGGAGGCAAAACACTCCATCGCTTGCTCCGCAGGCAATAGCCCCAAACAAGAGTGTCTCTTCGCCCCGCATCACATCGAAACGCTCCCCATCGGAAAAACTCACCCCCGGCAGAATCCGGCAAGTGTAGCGACCCGCACTTACGGCCACGGCCTTGTCGGCGACCCCGGCGCGCGCTGTGGGTGCCTTCACATAGGGGACCTCTTGCCATCCACCTCGCGCGCCTGCCATACCACAGATAAGAACCGGCATGGTTCCCGATACTTGTCTTTCGCACAAAGTCTTTTCGAGATAAGATGCAAAACCACGCTGCGAGAGCTTTGACATGCCCATTTCGCTCCTGATGAGTGGAGAAGGTGTTCTACCTGCCCCACAATTCCAGGCGCGAAAAGAACTGGTACCCCAGTCGACGCCAACGAAATCAAAGTCAGCCATTTTTGAGCATCCTCAGGATGATTGGTGTTTGATGAAGTCAAATTTCGTGAAGATCTGTTCGAAAGTCTCTGAGCTTCGCTTCATCGATAGTGACCCCGAGACCGGGTTCCGCTGGAACATCGACAAATCCATCGGTCGGGTCGAAACGTGTTGTAGCGATCGCCTCACGAAATGGATGTTCGGAACGATCAAATTCCAACCAAGGCTCGATCGGTCTGTTTCGATGTGGATTGTTCGGAATGACGGCCAATAGCTGCAAAGACGCGGCCATACTGATCGCCGTTCCCCAGACGTGAGGGACAGATCGCACCCCAAAGGCCGCCGCCATATCGACAATTTTCTTGCACTCACTCAACCCGCCGGAAACTCCGACATCCGGTTGGGCGATATCAACTGCATCGCGCAAAAAGAGATCACGAAATCCCCAGCGCGTATACTCGCATTCGCCACCCGAAACTGGAATCGGTTGCTGACGGCGGAGCTCGGCATAACGGTGAACGTCCTCTGGAGGAACCGGTTCTTCGAACCAATCAATGCGTTCATCCGCAACAGC
This sequence comes from Ruegeria sp. ABV4_181, assembly GCF_056158465.1. Lineage (NCBI taxonomy): Bacteria > Pseudomonadati > Pseudomonadota > Alphaproteobacteria > Rhodobacterales > Roseobacteraceae > Ruegeria > Ruegeria sp. ABV4_181. The sequence continues at coordinate 137,723 of NZ_JBSWTI010000005.1, read as the reverse complement.
GCGACCAAGGGCAATCGCTTCGGACACGTCATAGCTATGATTGGCGTCAATCATTAACGAAACGCTGTCACCGACAAATTCCCGAACATCTTTGACCAGTTGAGCATCCTCATTGACGCCAAACCCGATCTTCAACTTGATCCCGGAGAAACCTTCTCGCGCATATCCTTCGACCTCGGGCAGGATGTAATCAGCGGCAGGAGCATCGCCATATCTATATGTTCCAGTTGCGTAAGCGCGAACCTTGTCACGTAGGGCCCCGCCCAACAAAACATGTGCGGGACAATTGAAGTGTTTCCCTTTTATGTCCCATAAAGCAATGTCGATCCCTGAAAGAGCCGTCATCATCAGGCCCTTACGACCTTGATCGCGCGTGCCCGCGTAAAGAGATTGCCAGATCGGGTCCGTCGCAAGTGGGTTTTTCCCAATGAGACGTTTCGCCAGGTGCCGGACGATCGAAGCATTCAGATGAGCTGGGCCAAAACACTCGCCCCACCCTTGCAGCCCGGTATCTGTGAGTATCTCCACGATGCACGAGCTACGGCTGTCTGTTTCGTCGAAAGCCCAATAGAATGTACGAGACAAAGGGGCCTCAAGGACGTGGATGTGTACGCTTTCGATTTTCATGCGTTCAGCCCCGCAAATGCCGAGGTATCAAGCGCGCGGCTGACGCGCTTCAAAACGAGGTAGTCGTGCAGGGCAAGCGCCGAGCAATCGCAGCCAACTCCGGCATATCCCATCCCCAGATGTGGCAGATCGATATCATACTTGACCCCGTTGATCTGAATTTCACCATAACGCAAACCTGCCGCGTATCTTTCAGCCCGCGCCAGATCATCCGTGAACAAATAGGCCGTCAGTCCACCTACACCGCAGTCGTTAGCGCGCTCAAGCAGGTCAGCTTCATTATCAAAGGGGACAATGCTGATAATCGGGCCGAAGGTCTCGGTTTTATAAACCTCCATCTCTTCGGTGACATCCCCGAGCACGGTTGGCGCCAGATAGTGCCCCCTGTTCAAAAGTGCCGGGCGATCCCCACCTGTGTGTAAGGTCGCCCCTTTTCTGACGGCATCGCTGATCAACCCTTTGAGGCGCTCAAACGCGCGCGCATTTATCATTGGCCCATGGTCGAAATTGCCGTTGCGACCCCAACCGGGTTTCTTTTCTTCAGCTTTGGCAACAACTTTTTCGGTAAATCTCTGCATGACTGAATTGTGGACAAAGACACGATTAGGCGAAACGCAGATCTGCCCCGCGTTGCTGAACTTGATACCCGCTACCACATCGACCGCCGCGTCCAGATCAGCATCGTCAAAGACCAAAACGGGGGCGTTGCCACCAAGTTCCAGGGCATATTTCTTGATCGAGGTCGCCCCTTCGCGGATGACATGTTTACCAGTCTCGGTTGAGCCGATGAGCGTCAGAACGGCTGGAATCTCAGAGGCTGACAAAGCATCGGCAGTCTCAAAACTATCTGTCCCCAGAATTTGGATCACACCTCTTGGTATGCCCACCTTGTGACACAGCTGCGCCACCGCATAGGCGGAAATAGGAGTCTCTCCCGACGGGCGGATGATGATCGGGCAACCTGCGGCAATTGCCGGCCCCAGCTTAAATCCAATGTTCAATACAGGAAAATTCCAGGCCAGAAAGGCGACGACCACACCAGCCGGCTCATACACCATTCGATGGGTGTGGGTCCCGTCCCTGTCAGGCATGCCAAAGTCGTGCAGACGGGCAATTTCGTCAGCATAAAAAACCAGCGATGCCACAAGCCGGTCCCAGTCTTCGCGTGTCTGTTCCCACGGCTTGCCCATTTCGTAGTGAACACAGGTGCGGATGAGTTCTTCGTTGGCGATAACCTCATCACACAGTTTGCGCATCCAATCCTGACGTTCGGCAATAGAGGTCGCCGCCCATTTTGGAAACGCATCGCGTGCAGACTCCAACGCCCGTTGAACGTCACCCATGCCCCCGACAGAAACTGTTGCGACCAGTTCTTCGGTCGCCGGATTGAAAACGTCGATACTGGATTCACCGTCAATCAACTGGCCATTAACGTAGATTTTACTTGGAAATTCCATGATCACCTCAATCAAACAATGTTTCGATGTTGTTCTTGATCTGGTCGCCGATATAGAGCGCCAGCGCCTGAATGGTCGAAGTCGGGTTCACAGCGCCCGCGGTAACGAAAATCGACCCGTCAACGATGAACAGGTTCTTTACATCATGGCTGCGACCCCACCCGTTCACCACCGAAGTGGCGGGATCATCACCCATCCGGCAAGTGCCCATCTGGTGCCAGCCCGCACGCCACCAGACTTTGCCATCGCCTTTGCGCAATACCTTTTTTGCACCGGCAGCATTCAGCAGTTCCGCGGCACGATCCTCGCCATGCTTGAGCATGTGTCTGGTGTTCTCGCCCAGACGATAGCTGATTTTTGGGGCCGGTATCCCATCGCTGTCGGTCAGCTCTGAATCGAGCGTGACGCAGTTCACCTCTTCTGGCAGGTCCTCAGTGACCACCGTCAGACCGGCCAAGTAAGGGTAGACATTATCGATCATGTCACGGTGTTCGGCCCCCCAGGGGATTGGATTGTCGATACCGAAACCGCCAAGCGCATATGTCATCGGCGTGGTCCCGCGCCCGGAATAAAGCCCATAGCCGCGAACGAAATCGCGTTCAGGATCGGTCTCATAAAATTCGTGGCTGAGGATCGAGCAGGCCATCGGCCCTTCATGCCCTTTCATCGGCTCGTCGAACACGCCTGAAACCCCGGTGAGAGGGTGAAACATCAGGTTCTTGCCAACCAGCCCAGACCGGTTTGCCAGGCCATCGGGGAACAGTTTCGATTTTGAGTGGAGCAGCATACGCGGTGTGCCAATCCCGTTGCAGGCCATGATAACAAGTTCAGCCTTTTGTTCATGCACCTGCCCATCTGGGCCATGGTAGAGAACCCCGGTTGCAAAACCACTTTCTTCATCGACCAGGATTTCCCGCACTCGAGAATTGGTGCGAAGCTCGACGCCAGCATTCTCCAAAATCGGCCAGTAGGTGAAATTGGTGCCACCCTTCGCACCCGCAGCGCACCCTAGATCACATGTGCCTGCATTGACGCATTTCTGACGCCCATCGTGATCCTGGCTCAAAATTGCGACATCTGAGGGCCACCAATGCCAGCCCTTGTTGTTAAAGCCCTTTGCCAAAGTCTGGCCAAGCTTGCCAATTGGAATCGGCGGTAACTCGGGGCTGTAATCGGGGTATGCTGGGTTGCCACCAAGCCCGGATACGCCGGTATTGCGGTCATTCATGTCATAGAATGGTGCTAGAGTGTGGTAGTCGATGGGCCAGTCTTCCGCGACGCCGTCCAGTGTTCTGGTGCGGAAATCGCCAGGCTTCATGCGCGGCCAGTGGCCTGTGAAATTAATTGTCGAGCCACCCACACCGTTCCAGTTGGTCGGCGTGATGCAGCTATCTTCGGAGTTGATCGGGTAATCTTGTTCCAGCCGCCGCACATTGGGGTCGCACGAGAATTCGCTATAGCGTGCGAGCTCGTAGTCCGCCCGTCTGGACGGAAAATCCTTGTCAGAAAGATGGTCACCCTGTTCAAGGCACAGGATGTGCATTCGGGTTTCCAAAAGAGACCAGGCGATTGCCGCTCCCGATGCGCCGGCTCCGATGATCAGAACGTCGACAGAGTCATTTGTCATCGCGATACACCTTTCCCCGATTGACCACTGGTGCAGTCATTTCCGACATCAGATCGGGGCTCTCAGACTTCACGTCATAGCCTGCTGGGTGAACAGGCTCGGGCGAGAGCCCGAGTAAACCGCGAATGTCGGGACGACTGTAATAGCCCATGTAAGTCAAGCGGATCAGCTGGCCAAAGAAGGCAGGTGACCTGGTTTCTATGTCCCGCAAAGCTGCAATCCGCGCGCTTTCAGGCAGGGTTTCGAATGGATCGTGGGCAAGTTCCGAGAGCTGACCCAGTCCGTTGTCGAAAACCTTCTGCAACGCCTCATCCTTTGCAAGTTGCTCGGCAATGTAGCCAGCGGTGCCAGCATCTCCAGCGCCGGGGATGCCGCGCACGGGGTTGGGCGGTACGAGGGTGTTCAGCACGACTCGGAAGCTTTCGGGGGTCAATTGATCCTCCGTTCTGTTTTAGCGTCGAACAGGTGCAGTGCCGCCGGATTCACAGAAAGGCGGACGATCTGGCCTGCCTCCAACGGCATTGCGCCGTCCACTTCGGCGATCAGTTCCTGATCACCCGCTTTCAACGCGACGATGGCATTGGTGCCCAGAAGTTCTACGACCTGAATTTCTGCAGAAATTGGGCCATCATCATCCAACACGAGATCGCTGGGACGTATGCCGACCACAAGATCCTGACCGGAAGCAACCCCTGTATCTTGGGCAATCGGCAAGGAGAATCCACCAACGCGCGCGCCTTCAGATATGGCCGTGGTTCGGATCAGGTTCATCGAAGGGCTTCCTATGAAGCCTGCAACAAAGACGCTGTTCGGCCGCGCAAAAACATCGCGTGGCGCACCCACCTGTTCAATCAAACCGTCTTTCATGATGACGATCCGGTCGGCGAGCGTCATTGCCTCTACCTGATCATGAGTTACGTATATGGTCGTCGTGCGCAACTGTTGGTGGAGCTGACGCAGTTCCAGGCGCATATGCGCGCGCAGTTTGGCATCTAAATTTGACAGGGGTTCATCGAACAGGAACACATCAGGGGTCCGCACCATGGCACGGCCCATGGCAACGCGTTGACGCTGTCCTCCCGAAAGCTGTCCAGGCTTGCGGTCGAGCAACGGCCCGAGTTCCAGAACTTCGGCAACTTCGGCAACTTTGCGTTCAATTTCAAACTTGGGGGTCTTGGCCAGCTTTAGACCGAATGCCATATTCTGGCGCACGGTCTTGTGTGGATAAAGGGCGTAATTCTGAAAAACCATCGCAACACCGCGGTCCTTCGCGCGGATATGCGTAACGTCGCGGGCGCCGATCTCAATCGTGCCTTCGGTGACATCCTCAAGACCTGCAACCATTCGAAGCGTCGTGGATTTCCCGCAGCCCGATGGTCCCAACAACACAATGAATTCTCCGTCGCCAACATCTAAGTCGACCCCGTGGACAACCTGAACGGCGCCATAGCTTTTCCTTATTTGTTTGAGTTGAACCGTCGCCATTCCGATTTTCCGTTCATTCCTTGACGGCGCCCAGCGTCAGGCCACGCACCAGATGTTTCTGCAAAAAGAAGCCGATGATCAGAACCGGCAGCGTTGCCACAATCGTAATCGCGCCGATCTGCCCCCAAAGCAGACCAAAATCTTTCCAGAGCGCGCCGATTGCAGGCGGTAAAGTTTGAGCATTTCGCTGCGTCAGAATGTTGGCGAACAGCAATTCGTTCCAGCTCAGGATGAACGAAAGCGTCGTCACAGTCGCCAAACCGGATTTCGCAACCGGGATTGTCACCAGCAGCATTGTCTGCAATGCATTGCAGCCGTCGATTTCGGCAGCTTCTTCAATTTCCTTGGGCACGTCCCGGAAGAACCCAATCATCAGCCAGATCACCAGCGGCAGGTTGAAAATAGTGTGCGCCAAAGCCAGCCCCAGATGGGTGTCGATCAACCCTAATTTGGCCCAGATTGCAAAAATCGGGATCGCGGCCACCACAGGCGGCATCATGACAATAGAGAGAATCCAGAACCTGAGGTGCTTGTCACCGACAATGGTGAACCGCGCAAATCCGTAGGCGCAGGGAATACCTAGAACGAGAGAGATGGCGGTCGCCAGCGTGGCCACGATCAAGCTGTTTATGACGTTCCTGCCCCAACCCAGAGTCTCAAACCCGAAAATGAAATTCTCCATCGTGGGTTTGAAAAGGAACAAGGGAGGATCCGAGAATGCCTGAGCCTGGTTCTTGAATCCCATGAGGGTCATCCAGAAGAGCGGGAACAGGAAGAAAAATAAGACAAGAGCCATGAAGCCTAAGATCCCGATGCGTCCGAATGTCCGGGTCAATGGCTCAATCCTTCACAAATCTCAGGATCAGGCGGGTGATCACGATGGTGAAGATCAAAAGCAATACGCCCATGGCAGCGGCATAGGAGGTATTGAATTTCTGGAACGCCTCTTTGTAGATCTCGAAATTGAGGATTGACGTATAGGTGCCTGGTCCACCTCGGGTCATGGCAAAAATCGTGTCAAAACTTTTCATCGCCCAAATGAACCGAAGGACCGTTGCGACTGCGATGGTGGGCCACAAGAGAGGCAGTGTGACATGAAAGAACTTCTGCACTGACGTAGCGCCATCCATCTCAGCGGCTTCGTAAAGGGATTGCGGGATCGCCACGAGTCCGGCCAGAAGGATCAACATCACGAATGGTGTCCACTGCCAGACATCTGCGATGACGATACTCCACATGGCCCAGGGTTTTGACCCGAACCATTGAACATAGGGCAACCCCAACTCTTCCATCGCCCAATTCACCACACCAAGGTCCGGGCTGAGAATATAGCGCCACACAAAGCCTGCCCCGATCGGCACCATGATCACCGGTGCGATCAACAGCGTGCGGATCAATCCGGCTCCTCGAAAGCTGCGCACCAGGACGAGGGCAATGAGCAGACCCAACACAAGCTCGACGACGACCGCGGACACGACATAGACAACTGTTGCTCGAAAATTGTCTGCCGTTATTGGGTTTTCCAGAACCAGTCCAAAGGTCTCAAAGCCAACAAATTGAATTCCGCCAAAATCTCCGATCTGCCAATCGCTGAAGGCATAGCGCGCCAGCATGACAGTCGGAATTATTGTAATGGCCAGTAAGTACAAAAAAGCTGGTGCTATGAACGGCAAACCAGCAATTCTGGATCGGCTTGAAGAGTCAGCCATAGAGATCTCCAGCGATTAATTTGTCTGGCACGCGCACAACGGCGCGTACCAGATTTGCAAGAGCCACTGATGGGAGCGTCAGAGGCTCGCCGGATCTACCGGAACCTCAAGACCACGTGCTTCGTAGAAGCCACCGCGCACAAGCTTCTTGTAGTAGTCTACCTTGGCTTGCTTCAGGCCCTCTTCAGCATCCACATCTCCGGTCACGATTTGGTTCAATGCAAGACCAACGATGTCTTCGAAGTCCGGGTAGTACTCATCTCTGGTTCGGAAGTGCCAGTAGTCCTCGATGTACCAATCAGGCGCCTGTTCAGCTGTCTTGGCATTTTTTGCCAACGCCTTGAACCAAGGGTATTTAGTCTGAAGATCACCGTCTTCGAGAACGTCCCAACGCGTTGGGCCGCCGGTACCTTCGTTTGCAAAGACCATCTGCGTATCAAAGCTATTCAGCCACTTTAGCCATTCCCAGGCTTCTGCCTTGTTGTCGGTTTTTGCGCTAATGCACTGAGCCCATCCACCGAACGGTGTGAAACTGATCCCGTCCTGCGTTGGCACCGGCAGGTACTCAATGTTGCCTGCTCCCTGACTTTTTTCCGGATCTTCGAGGTCAGGACCCCAAGCTGACCAGGCCATCATGACAGGGACGACGCCTTGCATGAAGGAGTTGGTCTTGTCGCCCCATTCATAGGATTCCACACCAGCGGGCGCAAATTCCTTCATCGATGCATAGTAACGCGCGGCGGCAATGCCCTCTTCACTGTCAAAGTTCGGGAACATCATCGGGTCGTTGCCGAAGATCGAACCGCCAAAGCCCCAGTGATAGGCCATTTCCTCGTGAATGATTGGCGTACCACGCTTGCCCATAAATGCCACACCATGCTCGGTCGGTGAACCGGGGTTATGCGCACGGCTGAAATGCTTGATGACTTCCTTATGGTCATCCCAGTTTGTCGGATAGGCTATGCCTTCCTTTTCGAATAGGTCACGACGGTAATGCGCCAGGATGTTATATGCCGATGATGGCAGCCCGTACACTTTGTCGTTCACACCACAAATGTTGTAAATTCCTGCCTGTATCATGCCATCAGCGCCAAACTCGGCCCCGTCGTGCGCGAGCCAGTTGTCATCCGGATCATTGATCTGATGTAGCGCACCAGCCACGGCAAACCGACCGATGAATGTGATGTCGAGACCGTAGATGTCATAGAGCTTAGTCCCGGTTGTCGCGTCGAGCATCGCCTTTTGGTGAAGTGTCCCGTAGTCGGTGATTTCTACATTTACTTTTATCCCGGTCTTATCTTCGAACATCGGCGCGAGCGTGTCGCGGATAGTGAAGGAAAACGGGTTAGTAATGAGAATAATGTTCAACTCTTTACCGGCCTGCGCGCGAGCAAAGCTTGGTGCTGCCAGCACCAGACCTGCCGCGCCGGTAGATTTTAGCAGACTACGCCTGCTGAGTTTGTTCAATGACATATTGTCCTCCCTTGAGCGGCACGCGGCCATTTACTGAGTCTTGGGTCACAATAATAAATTATTTATTTTATGGCAACTCGCTTTTTTTATTAGTATACTGTCTAAGAAGTCAGGGTCTGGCTCTTGCGACACCCATCGACGGAGCAAGATGTCAAATTCTCGCGGAGGATAATTCATATGGAACAAACACTTATTAACTACGGTGACGGACCTACCGCGATTTTCGAAACACTCAAACTCCGGATACTTTCGGGCGAGCTCGAAGCGGAATCCGAGCTCAAAATCATGCCGCTGGCGGAGGAATTGGGTGTCAGCAGTGTGTCCGTTCGCGAAGCCATACGAATGTTGGCAGCAGAAGACCTGATCGAATTACGTCCGCGTCGCAGCCCAATTATCGCTGGTATCGATCAGAACGATCTCTACGAAATAAACATGATCAGACAGGCGCTAGAATGCGAAGTGCTACGCGATTCAATTCCCCGACATACCAGCGAAACACTTTCAAATTGCGAAGACATTCTGGCTGAGGACGCTAGATGCACAGAACTGTGGGCCAAAGCTGAGCTGAACAAGAGGTTCCACCTCGCGCTACTAGGTCCATCTAGGTTCCAAAGAACGATCCACTTCATTACGAAGCAATACACTGGCATGGCTCGTATCGTTCATTATCGTCTTGTGAACTATCTCGCACGAAACCCAGAGTTGGCATACGCACATTCCGAGGAGCATCGTGCGCTACTTGATGCAGTAACTGCACGTGATGTTGAATTATCGGTATCGCTTATGATCTCGCACATAAACCAGGCAACAAGCCGCGCGGAACACATGTTCAATGGAGAAACGTCAGAGAATGATTAGCGTTGACTAGTTCTGTCGCAAACTTTTGGAATGGCCAACTAGCGACTTGCCGGACCACTCACCCTGCGATCTCGGCAAGCAGGTGAAAGCCAGATGTCGCAATGCTGGGGAATTGCTGCATTCGGATCATGTTAGCAGCCTCAATGCCGTCCAGAGTAGCCGATGCGGAACTGAACGATTTGAACCCGCATATGTGCCGCACGCGACGCTTGATAAACCGATGATCCTGCTCGATCAAGTTATTCAGATACTTCGACCTACTGTCTGAATTTTTGCCGGGCAATAGAACCGATTAAGGATTTTGTGCACTTCTCGAATACCCTCCGAAAGCAGAGGGTTTGCTCCAGAGCGTGGTTACTAAAAACTTACACACTTTCTTCGGTGCTGATAAGCTGCCGTGAGCCCTCTCAAAGTCATTTCTGAGACCTCCGTGACCCTCCCACTGGCGCCCATGAAACCCAAAGCAGTCAGATAAAGTTCGCACAGCGTTGACGCACCAATCAAAGTCACCGTTTGATCCCGCCAGTACTGCCTTACTGCCATCAATTCCTGGCCGATCAGTAGCCCCGAAAGAGTGGCACGGGCTTGCCCGCTGGTTTGCTGTCCAACCAGCATATCCGCGCGAATTGCAAAAAGGCGACGTGGCACAGCGGCAGGATCATCTGCTGCCAAGAGAATCGCGGCCTTAAAGGCGCGATCGCTCCACCCATCATCAGCCATCGAGTGTGACAAGACGGATGTTCTGGAAAAGAACGCGAACTGCTCGCCGGTCATACAAGTTTCGAATTCGATTATGGCGCCATCCGTGGCCCGGACCCATTTTGTGTGAGTTCCTGGCAAGCAAACAATGCCGTGGAAATCCGGTACAAGATGAAGCAAACCGGCAATCTGAGTTTCTTCCCCGCGCATGACATTGGCTGGTGACTGCTGTTTTACCCCTGGAAGTATGCGTACCTCACGCGAAGCGTGACTGACTCTGATTGCGCCCGCCCCAAGCTCATCAAGACGCGTTGGCGCCGATAGGTATGGGGCCTCGCACCAACCTTGCGCGGCGCCCGCCATGCCACAGATAATGGCTGGAACATCCTGACCTATGCCCAGTTCATTCAAGCATTCTTCAAGTACGCGACCAAAGTCACTGGGTTCAAGATTTGACATGCCAAAAGGGCCATCGATCGAGGCGAGGGTGTTTCCGCAAGAGTCCAGCACCCATAGCCGAAAACCAGATGTTCCCCAGTCGACAGCAATCAATGAAGGGTCAGACATAGCGCGCTTCAACTGAAAATATCGTATCGGTTGATGAAGTCCCGGTCTGGTTTCACACCCAGTCCAGGCCCGTTTGGAACATCGACAAAGCCACCGGTCGATGCGACTTGGGGTTGAATATTCAGCGGGTCCTCAAGCAGTTCATCCCGGAACTTATTGTCGGTGGTATCAAATTCGAGCATCGGTTCCCACGGGAATAAACCGCCCGGCAGGGGCGGCATAGCCGCGAGAAGGTGCATGTTGGTGACTACAGCGACGGCTGACCCCCATACGTGATTCACAACCGGGGTAAAGTGCGCATGGCACAGAGCCAGAACGCGCAGGTATTCGGTGATACCTCCGAGTGCACAGACCTCCGGCTGCGCGATATCCAAACCCCGGCTTTCCAACAAGGCGCGCCAGCCCCATCGGTTGAATTCAGCCTCACCCCCGGAAATGTTGACGTTCAATCCGGTACGTAGTTCGCGATATCCATCCAGATCTTCCGGGGCGACGGGTTCTTCGAACCAGTAGGGGGCGAACTCTTCCATCGCGCGACCGACGTAAAATGCGTCATGCGTCGTGTAGCCGTGGTTCGCATCGATCATAAAGCGATAGTCATCGCCGACGCCCTTACGCACTGCTTCGATCAGGCGCACGTCGTCTTTCGGACCAAGCCCCACTTTCATCTTTGTCGCGCTGAATCCCATATCCTTGATAGCCGCGGCTTCGTCTGCGAAGCGGGCGACCAGATTGTTCACACTCTCCGGGCGGAGCATCATGCCGTAGCCGTAGACCTGAATGCGGTCGCGATGGGTGCCCCCGATGAGTTTATGCAGAGGTAAGCCTGCCACTTTTCCTGCGATATCCCATAGTGCGATGTCGACCCCGGAAAGCGACTGCAGTGGCATTCCTTTCTGGCCGTGATCGCGCATCAAATTATAGACCTTGTGCCAGATCACATCGCGATCCAGCGGGTCCATACCCAGAACCATGGGCTGGATCACCTGCTCGACGATCCCCTTGTTGGCCAGGGCGATATTGCCCGCCCCGAAACATTCACCCCAGCCCGTGATACCTTCGTCGGTTTCCACCTCAACCAGATGGGCCGAGCGTTTGTGATAATATTGCTGAGAATACCCTAGCGGCTCGGGCAGATCGTAGCTGAGAACATGGCTGGAGACACGGGTGATTTTCATGGGTTCAACCCTCCAAATCCAGTGGTATCGAGGGCGCGCGTAATCCGCTTTTGTACAAGATAATCGTGCAGAGCGAGGCTTGAGCAATCATGCCCGATCCCCGACTGACCGATCCCGCCATGCGGCAGGTCGATATCGTACTTCACCCCGTTGATTTGAATTTCGCCATAGCGCAGATGCGCGGCATAATATTCGGCCCGACCTAGATCACGCGTAAACAAATAGGCCGTTAACCCACCTTCCTCGCAATCATTGGCCCTTTCCAGCAGCCTGACTTCCTCCGCGAAGGGGATCAGGCTGACGATGGGGCCAAAGGTTTCCTGCCGGTAAACCCCCATCGTTTCGGTCACGTTGCCCAAAACGGTTGGCGCGATGTAATGACCCTTGTTCAGGTGCGGGGGTCGATCCCCACCCGCAAGCAGCGTTGCGCCATCTGCAATTGCATCGTTAATCAAACCCTTGATGCGCGCCCTTGCGCGATCGTCAATCACTGGCCCGGTTGTAATGTCGACCGTCTTGTCAAACCCCACTGTCGCCGCCTGTGCCCGGGCGACCACCTTTTCGGCAAACGCCTCACGCACGGCCTCGGCCACAAAGACACGGTTGGGTGAGACGCAAATCTGCCCGGCATTGGAGAACTTTACCCCGGTCACGATATCAGCGGCCAAGTCAAGGTCGGCATCATCAAACACGATAACCGGAGCGTTGCCGCCCAGTTCCATCGAATAGCGTTTGATCGATGTGGCACCGGTGCGCATGATATGCTGCCCGGTCCGGGTCGAGCCGATGAGGGTCACGACTTGTGGGATGGTCGAGGCGGTCAAAGTATCGGCGACGTCATACCCATCCGTACACAGAATTTGCACCACGCCTTTCGGCAAGCCGATTTTTTCGCAAAGCGATCCCACTGCGTAAGCCGAAATTGGCGTCGCCTCGGACGGGCGAATGATGATCGGGCACCCCGCCGCCATGGCCGGGCCAATTTTGAACGCCAGGTTTAGCAAAGGGAAGTTCCACGCAAGATAGGCCACTGCGACACCGGCGGGTTCATAGGTCATTCGATGTGAATGGGTTCCAGCCCGGTCGGTAAGGCCATAGTCCTGAACGCGGGCAATTTCCTCGGCATAGAAATCCAGAGAAACTACTAGCCTGTCCCAATCCTCATGGGTTTGAGCCCATGGTTTGCCCATTTCCTGATGCACGCAGTCGCGTAGGAATTCCTCGTGGGCAATCACTTCATCGCGCAGCCGTCGCATCCACACTTGCCTATCTGCGATGGATGTCGCAGCCCACCGGGGAAACGCAGATTTCGCGGCCTGTAGCGCGCGCTCGGCATCTTCGAATCCGGCCGTGGTGACCGTAACGATGTGATTTTCAGTAGCGGGATTGATGACCTCTTTGTGCCCGCTGCCATCTGTCAATGCGCCATCAATGTAGATCTGCGTTGGAAACTCCATGGCCACCTCAATCAAACAGCGTTGCGATGTTGGTTTTGATCTGGTCGCCGATATAGAGCGCCAGCGCCTGGATGGTTGAGGTCGGGTTGACCGCCCCAGCCGTCACAAAGATCGACCCATCTACGATGAACAGGTTTTTAACGTCATGGCTGCGCCCCCATCCGTTCACCACAGACGTCTCGGGGTCATGGCCCATCCGGCAGGTGCCCATCTGGTGCCAGCCCGCCCGCCACCAGACCTTGTCGCCCTTGGGCAAGATACGCTTGGCCCCGGCGGCCAGAAGAACCTCCTCGGCGCGGGCCTCGCCATGTTTCAGCATCGCCCGAGTGTTTTCGCCCAGCCGATAGGTGATCTTGGGCGCCGGGATGCCATCACTGTCGGTCAGATACGGATCGAGCGTGACGCAATTGTGTTCTTCCGGCAGGTCCTCGGTCACCACGGTCAGGCCGGCGAGATAGGGATAGACGTTATCCATGATCTCACGGTGTTCTGCGCCCCACGGGATGGGACTGTCGATCCCGTATCCGCCCAACGCATAGGTCATCGGCGTCGTCGACCGCCCCGAATGCAGCCCATAGCCGCGCTTAAAACCACGGGTGGGGTCATTTTCATAGAACTCCTGAGACAGGATCGAACAGGCCATCGGCCCCTCGTGCCCTTTCATCGGTTCTTCGAAAACGCCCGCAACCCCCGTGAGTGGATGGAACATCAGGTTCTTCCCGACCTTGCCGGACCGGTTGGCCAGGCCTTCGGGGAAGAGTTTGGAATTGGAATTCAGCAGCAGACGCGGTGTGCCGACCCCGTTGCAGGCCACGATCACCATTTCGGCCTTTTGTTCATGCACCTGCCCGTCGACCCCATGATAGAGCACTCCGGTGGCAAAACCCGTGGCCTCGTCCACTAAAATCTCACGGACACGCGCATTGGTGCGCAGCTCGACACCTGCGTTTTCCAGCATCGGCCAGTAGGTGAAATTGGTGCCGCCTTTGGCTCCTGCTGCGCAGCCCAGATCGCAGGTCCCGGCATTCACGCATTTCTGGCGACCTTCGTCATCTTCGCTGAGGATCGCAACGTCCGAGGGCCACCAATGCCAACCCTTTTCGTTGAACCCACGCGCCAGCGTTTGCCCCAGCTTGCCCATCGGAATCGGCGGGTGCGGCGGCGTATAGTCGGGATAGGCCGGGTTTCCGCCCAGACCCGAGGCCCCGATGTTGCGGTCATTCATGTCATAGAACGGCGCGAGGTCGTGATAGTCGACCGGCCAATCCGCGCCCACGCCATCCAGAGATTTTGTCCTAAAATCCGACGGACGCATACGTGGCCAGTGGCCGAGGAAGTTGATCGTGGATCCGCCAACACCGTTCCAGTTCACTGGGGTGATGCAGCTGTCATCGGCGTTGATCGGGTAATCCTGCTTTAACCCCCGCACATTCGGATCACAGGAGAATTCTCCATAACGGGCAAGTTCATAATCCTCGCGACGCGACGGGAAATCCTTATCCGACAGATGGTCACCCTGTTCCAGGCACAGGATACGCATCCGTGTTTCCAACAGAGACCAGGCGATGGCCGCGCCCGATGCCCCGGCGCCAATGATCAGAACGTCAACGGGATCGGTGCTCATGCCTGACCTCCGGTCGGATCGCGAAACACCGGGCCACGGGCGCGCACAGGCGCGGTCAGCTCGTCCAAAAGCGCGGGGCTTTCACGTTCGACCTCATACCCTGTCGGATGCACAGGATGCGCCCCGACCCCAACCTTGGCGCGGATGTCCGGGCCGCTGTAATAGCCTTTGTAGGTTTCCACCAAAAGCATCTCGAATGCCTCGGGCAGCTCAGTTTCCAGCTGGCGAACGGTATGGGGAGTAATACCGTCCGCCAGGTCGCCGGCGCGGGACAGCAAGGCGTCAAGCGCGCTGTTGAAAGCGCGATCCCGCGCAGCCGCCTCGGTGACAAATGCCGCCACGCCCAGCTCACCCGCCGCCGGGATGCCGCGGTCGCGGTTGGCCGGAATGAGGACATCGAGGATCTCGTCGAGTGGCGACTGCGGATTGGTGTTTCTATGCTCTGACATCGCCGCCTCCTATCTTCCACTTCCGTTGCCCGGGCGCGACAAGGCATCAATCGCCACGGCCAACAGCAGGATTGCACCCGACACCATCAGCTTGTCCGCCGCACTTGCCCCGGTCAGGTCCAGCCCGTTTCCAAGCGATCCGATGACCAAAGCGCCTAGGATCGCATTCCAGACCGACCCGCGCCCACCAAAAAGCGAGGTGCCGCCAATCACTGCCGCCCCGATCGCCTCAAGCAGCAGCGAGCCACCGGCAAAGGCCGTATAAGATACTGACCCGTAGCGGGATGCTCCGAATATTCCGCCGATGGCAGCCATGAGCCCGACCAGCGCGAAAGCGGACACCCGAATGCGTTTGACCTTCATCCCCACGCGCCGCGCGCTTTCGGCATTGCCGCCAACAGCAAACAGGGATCGACCATAGGGCGTGCTGGTTGTGATCCAGCCCAACAGTGCGGTGATCGCGACAAGCAGCACCAACAACAAAGGCAGGGACCGGTAAGCGTTCAGCGTCAACACCACGGCCACGACGATAACGGCAAAGGCGATTACCTGACCCCAAAGGGCCAACGCGCTGTCCTGTTCCAGACCAAGCGCCTTGCGCCGGCTCTGCTTACGCAGGTTGGCGTATGCAAACAGGCCGACAACAGCCAGTCCCAACACCATCCCCCACAGGTCCGGGATCAGAACCCGGGCTATTCCGCGCACAAACGGGTCACCGACGTTCAGGTTTCCCGTCGGCAGGATCTTCTGCATCAGGCCTTGGTACCCCAAAAGCCCGGCCAGCGTGACGACAAATGAGGGGATGCCGACATAAGCAACCAGCAGGCCTTGTGCGGCGCCCATGATGATGCCCACGAAAATCACGATGATACAGGCCAGCCAGCCAGGCACACCGCTCAGCACCAGCACACCCAGAAGGGCGGCGCATACGCCTG
This sequence comes from Ruegeria sp. ABV4_181, assembly GCF_056158465.1. Taxonomy (NCBI): domain Bacteria; kingdom Pseudomonadati; phylum Pseudomonadota; class Alphaproteobacteria; order Rhodobacterales; family Roseobacteraceae; genus Ruegeria; species Ruegeria sp. ABV4_181. Next base: position 121,578 of record NZ_JBSWTI010000005.1, on the reverse strand, counting down.
CGGTCGCGGCTGCGGACAGGTCAATGTCGCCCAGCAGCAATACGATTGTTATCCCAACCGCCAACGTCGCAATCACCGCAGATTGCATAAACAGGTTGTAGATGTTGCGCGGGCTTAGAAAGATCGCGCGAAAGCTGTCTGCTTCGCCGCTCATCAAGTCAAACAGAGGTAATACAAGCCCGAAATATCCCCAGATTGCAGCCAGTGCCAGGAGGACGGGAACAAAAGCCCCGAATTGCGTTTCACGCAGAGCGCTGAACCGGTCGAGAAACGTCATCTTAGCCTCAGGCTGCATTACCGCTCTCCGTGTCCAGGCCGCGGGTCATTGCAACAACGATTTCGTCCGGGTTTGTGTCTGTGGTTTCATAGGTCGCGACATTGGTGCCGTGGCGCAGGACCGTGATCCGGTCGGATACTTCAAAAATGTCGCGCATGTTATGCGAGATATAGACGACCGCATGGTTCGTTTCGCGCAGGCGTTTGACAACCTCCAGCACCTGACGGGTCTGTGCGACACCCAGTGCCGCAGTGGGTTCATCCAGCATAACAACCGAGCTTTCAGTTCCGACGGCGCGGGCAATCGCGATGGCTTGACGTTGACCGCCTGAAAGGCCGCCCACCTTGGCGCGAACCGATTGCAGGGTGCGGACCTCTAGCCGGTCGATGGCCTTCTTGGCCTTCACTTCCATTTCCAGGTCGTCCAGCGGGCGCAGGAGACGCGGCAGAAAACTCCAGCCTGGCTTAATGGGTTCTGCCCCCAAAGACAGATTAGCTGCAACGTCCAGGTTTTCGCACAAAGCGAGGTCCTGATAGACGATCTGAATGCCCAGCTCGGTTGCATCGTTGGGTGAGGTCACTTCGACCGGCTTACCGTCCAGCATAAACGCGCCGTCATCCGCGAGATGTGCACCAGCGAGTACTTTCATCAGTGTGGATTTGCCTGCGCCGTTGTCGCCGACAAGAGCCATCACCTCGCCGCGCGCGACCTCAAAATCAACGCCGCGCAGGGCATGCACGCCACCAAACCGTTTCTGGATTCCACGCACAGCGAGGTGCGCTGGAGGGGCAGCTTGCCCCTCCATTTTGTTTTCAGACGTCATAGCCGGACCTTGTTACTTGCAGAAATCGGTTGCGGCGGCTTCGCCCTGGCAGACCATGTCCTTGGTGATCGAGGCATCGTTTTCGATCACATAGGCAACACCTTCGGCACCGATGGCCGAGTAAGACCCAACCGGCACATAAGCCACTTCTGCTCCGACACCGTTGGTGACGGATTGTGGTGCGAGATCCGAGAAGTCTTCGCCATTGACCAAGCGCACTGTGACCTGAGCAGCCGCTGCGGCCATATCTTCAAGCGGACGCCATCCACATTGGGTCTGCTTGCCCAGCAGCATCAATTGTTGCGCCTGCACCGTGCAGTCCAAACCGGATACCGGGACGGTTCCGGCCATCCCCTGTTCTTCCATCGCTGCGATGGCGGCACCAGCGTTCCCGTCGTTAGAAGACACGACACCCTGAACGTTGTTATCCAGCTGTGTCAGCGCCTGATCCATCGAACGACGCGCGATGGCGGGATCCCAGCCCTGCGTCCAGTTTTCATAGCCCATGACCCGTGCGCCGCTTTCAAACAGCGGCGTCAACGCACGCAGCTGACCATTGTGGATGACGGCCGCATTCGGATCGGTCGGCGAGCCCTTGAGCATTACAAGTGTATCGCCATCCTTGGTGTTCTCGATCACGTGGGTCGCCTGATCGAACCCCATGCCTTCCAGATCGGCCTGCACCCAGAACGTGGTGTTGGACGAGTTGATCATCCGGTCATATGCGATTGTTGGAATGCCTTCTTCTGCCGCCGTATCTGCAATGATGGCCGAGCTTTCCCCATCGATGGGAATGACAACAAGAACCTTTGCCCCTTGTGTCAGCGCCTGTTCCGCCTGTCTCTGCTGCGTGGCTGTATCGTTATTGGCATTGAACACCTCAACTTTCACGTCGGGCGCAAGCTCACCCATGGTGCGCACAAATGCCGCTGCATCCTGCTGTTCCCAGCGCGGATTCACGTTTTCTGGCAGCAACAGTGCAACCATGTCTTCCGCCGATGCCGTTCCGGCTGCCAGCAACGCAGACGTCGCAACAGATCCGGCCAGCAGGCCTTTCGAAAGCTTTGAAAACATCATATCCTCCTCGTCGATGTTTCGGGCGCATTGCGCCGGATTATCTGGTGGAGTTCTCCCGAGTTATCGGGCCAACCTGACGACGCGAGGCTGGGTAGAAGCATGTCTCGTGTCGTCACCACTAGCCCGGCCACCTTCCCGGACAGTGGACATCTCATCCCTTTTGTTCTTTTGCACCACGTTTTGCGCTGAAATCCGGCAGAGCCCCCGAAAGGCGTTCACAAGTATCGGCTAGATGCTCTCGCATTGCAGATGAGGCCGCCTCACTGTCGTGAGCTTCGATTGCCTTCAAAACTTGCCGGTGCAATGGCAATGAGCTTTTGTTTTCGCGGGGATCACTGTTTGTCACTTTGATTGAGCTCAGCAGCGCCGAAAAGATCACGCCCTCCAAAGCAATAAGCACTTCATTATTCGCGGCGCGCAGGACAGAGCGGTGAAACAGTGCATCGGCAACCACAAAATCCTGGATCGAGGTCGCCTGCTCCATGTCGTGCTGTGCTTTGCGTATGTCTTCGATCTGTTCTGGCGTTGCCGTTTCAGCCGCCCAACCCGCAGCATTGGGCTCCACCATTTGCCTGACATCCATCAATTGGCGCAGAAACTCGGGCTTTGGCTCGATGCCCTGATGCCAAGCCAGCACATCATCATCCAGAAGGTTCCAGCTTGCGCGCCGCCGCACCCGTGTTCCACTGCCGCGGCGCACTTCAAGCAGCCCCTTGCCAACCAGCAGCTTGATTGCCTCGCGCACAACGGATTTGCTGACTCCGAAACGGGTACACAGCTTGTTTTCGTCATCGATCAAACTGCCTTCCGGGAAATGCCCGGCTACGATACGCCGCCCAACCTCGCGGCATACCTGCGTTGCAAGACCGGGCGCCACGCCCGCGGAATCTTTCAGATCGTAGTACAGAAGTTCACTCATGAGGCGATACTAAACATCTGATGTTTAGTTTGTCCAGATGTTTTAACGCCGAGGCTAACTTAACGAGGTGAAATGCTTCGATCTCCCGGGCTCGGTTGCAATTTTCGCGTCGACTGGCTCCCCTGCCTGCGTGATTTCTGTTATATAGCTAACCCTCCAACTGATTTACGCGCATAATTGGGGCTTTTTGATCGTTACTTTCACGTTACCCTAGATTCACTATCACACTTGATAAGTATCCCTTATCATGTATAATTGATTTCTCCGGTAATCCGGCACAATATAATGCTCATGAAACCTCCTGCGCCCTATCTTCCTGTCCCCTCACCTGCCCTTTCCGCTAAAGACCAGGCGGCGCTGACCGATCTCTATGTCCGCGGTACGCCCGCCAATACGCTCAGGGCCTATCAGCGCGATCTGCTCTATGTGACGGCGTGGAAAGCGGCGCGGTTCGACGCCGCTCTGGACTGGCCTGAGGCCGAGGCCACCGTGCTAGCCTTCATCCTGGATCACGCCCGCAATCTCGGAGACGCCCCGCCCGAAGACAGCGCCCGTCAGACCGCTGACGCACTCATCGCGCAGGGGCTCCGCAAGTCGCTGGCCTGCCCTGCCCCTTCCACTCTGGACCGGCGCATCGCCTCCTGGCTCGCCTTCCACCGCATGAAGAACCTCGCCAGCCCGTTTGGTACACCGCAAGTCGAACAGGCTCGGTCGAAAGCCCGCCGCGCCGCCGCCCGCCCCCCTGCCCCGAAATCGCAACACCCGATCACCCGCGATGTGCTGGAGCAGCTGCTGGCCACCTGCCGCGGATCGCGCCGGGATTGCCGCGACCGGGCAATCCTGATGCTGGGCTGGGCCAGCGGTGGGCGAAGACGCTCCGAGATCACCGCGTTGATGCGCGAGGATGTCTCGCTGAAGGAGTTCGACACATCCGGCGTCGCCTGGCTGTCGATGCTGGAGACCAAGACCACAGGCAAGGGCGAGACCCCGCGGCTGGTGCTGAAGGGCCGCGCAGCTCAAGCGCTGGTGCATTGGATCGAGGTTGGGCAGATCAAGGATGGGCCGCTATTCCGTCCCGTCTCCAAAGCCGATCGCGTTCTTAGGCGACGCCTCAGCCCGGATGCGGTGTATCAGATCGTCAAACACCGACTGAGGCTGGCCGGATTGCCGGAGGATTTTGCCTCCCCCCACGGGCTGCGCTCGGGTTTTCTAACCCAGGCCGCGCTGGATGGTGCGCCAATCCAGGCCGCCATGCGCCTGTCGCTGCACCGATCCATGGCTCAGGCGCAGAAATATTACGACGATGTGGACATCGCGGATAACCCGGCGACTGATCTACTGGGGTGAGTAGTTACTGACTGTTTGATAATCCCCGCTTGAGGGAAACTCCGGCTGCTGTGCCTATGTCTTGTTTCCTGTCGCATCTGTTAACGTGGCCAGCGCGGAAACATGTCGCGGCAGATCACAACGGGAATGCAGGATATCAACAATGATCACCACGTCCGGCTGATCTAGGTAGACTAGAAAATGCTCTCCTGCGCGCACATATCTGAGATCCGCCGCCTCCTCAACCAATATAGAACAACTGCGGCTGGCCACCCTGCCCTCTGTGATGGCCTGGCAGCGCGCTATCAGCTCATGTTCATAAAGATCGGCTTGATGCGGCCCAAATTTTTCGATGGTCCATCGCGCAATTTCCACCAGGCTGGCTTCAGCGCGGCGTGTCAGTCGAAAGGGTCTGGTCACGCCTTGGCTCGTGCCCTTGCAAAGGCACGACGGATCGCATCCGAACCGCTGCCTTCTGCCAAATCTCCGGCCTGAGCCTGCGCCACACCTTCCTGCAGGCCTTGTTTGAGAGACTCCAGCCCCGCTTCTTCCCGCTCCAAAAGCCGAAGGCCGGCGCGCAACGCTTCACTGGCGTTCTGATAGCGACCGGATGCAATCAGATCCTGCACCAGCTGATCCTGCAATTCTGTAAGTACAACATTGCGGGTTACCATGGCATAAGCCTCCTGATTAGCAATATATGCCAACGAGGGAACCTGTTCAACGATTGAGGGCCCTATCAATCTGAAAGAGTGCGCAAGGCATGGTTTAGATCGATACGGACGATTGTACGGTCAATGGCGGATAAAGGACTTTCCGACAACCGAGGCTCATAAACCTATGTTGGCAACAGAAATTCGTACCGGATGGATCGAAGAGATAGAACCAGCACAGGTGTTTGAAGCGGCACCTTGGTCACCAGTTTCAAAAAAATTGCCAATTGGCAATTTTTCAACCTGGTCAACTTTGGCCGGAAATTGCCAATTGGCAATTTCCAGAGTCATCCGCGAAAATCAGTCGTTTTTCAAAGCAAAATGACTCAGCATGAAGGCAGAAAAAGCCTCATGCAGATCGTCATGGCTAGCGTCCGCCGGAAACTCAAGCACGATCTTTTTTCCTTTTTTCTTACAGGTCAGCCCAGGCTTTTCGGGAGACGATCGGAAAACCACCGGGCCCTCTTTCTTCGGAACCGGGGGCTTCAATGCTGCCTTGAACACATTCATGACCTGCACGCCATCGCGGCTGACCCCATCCGCTGCCATCTGCTTTGCTGTTTCCAACAACTTCTCGCGGTCTTCGGGCCGACCCAGAAAAGGTTTTAGGGTACGGGCGTGCAATTCCTTGATCTCTCGGATTGATGGGAATGCTGCAACGATTTCGTCTGGTAGTTTTGCCAATTGCAGATAACGTGAGAGCCAGGTTTCACTGACCTCCAGTCTTGCTGCCATCGCTTTTTGCTTGCCGCCATAATATCGAGTCACAGCGTCCGAATAGTCTCTGGCACGTTCATAGTCAGAGATATCCTCCCGATCCCGGTTTTCTATATCACCAAGCCGGAAAGCTTCTTCATCCGTCAGTTCTCTTACATCTACCAGATATCGAAACTGGGGATAGTTATTGGCACGTAGCCATTTGATCGCGAAATGCCGCCGAGCACCGCAGATTACCTCGTACGGCTGATCCGGATCGCCTGTCTTGCGTACGATAGCTGGAAACTCTTGTCGGCCCTGGCTACGGATACCGTCGATTAAATCCCGGCAATTATCCTCGGTCAGCAACTCATAGGCGCGGTTATGTCGTTTCCACATACGGCATTCTTCGGGATCGACCCATCTCAGAGACTTCTCCTCGACATCTCCCGACATCCGTTCGGCCACCCTGTTTGAACGGTTTAGAAATCGAGCACCGGCGCGTTCTGCTTTGGGAGCAGGACCGCTATCGAGGCCGTTTAGCACGTCATCAAAAATTGCGTCATGTTTTTTGCTCATAGCACGCCCTCCTTGCGCAGCGCTGCATGGTGGCTGGGCCAAGTCTTGCGCATTAAGATTTCAACCTCGCGTCCCACCGCGTCAAGATATGCCCGGCAGCGTTTGTGAGTTTCCGTGCGCGCCGCAGGTCCCGTGATCTCGTACACCGTGCCTAAGTTCGCCGTAGCGTTATCAATCTCGGCGCTGTCCTTTAGAACACTTGCCAACATGTCCTGTGGAAACACCGCATCCATCATTCGTTTGATCGCTGCATGGGCAGACTTATTGTCATTCATCTTGGTGGCGAGAATTTTGACGAAAGCATAGTCACGAGCTCCGCCATGTTGAGCCAACTCGCTCAACGTGGCGCCCATCATCTTAAGAAAATGGGCTGTAGATCCGAAGTCGATGTTGTTCGGCGGGGCAGGGATCACCATCGCATTCGCTGCCCGAAGCACTGAAAGCGAAATCATCCCCAGCGCTGGTGGCGGGTCCAGAAGAATAACGTCAAATTGATCGGCAATGGTGTTGATGCCATCGCGCAATCGATCCAGCACGAAAACCTGATCCCTGGCCATCCGCGCTGCAAACTCATACTCAGCGTCGTAGAGGCCAAGGTTTGCAGGGATCAGCGCGATACCAGGCCAATAAGTAGCGCGCAGTGCATAGTGAAGTGTCTGCGGGCCGCCATGCTGAAAGAATGGGTAAAGCGTATCTTCGGTCTCATCCACGTCAATGTCAGGGTTAAGGCCAAAGATCGAAGTCGTTGAAGCCTGGCTGTCACAATCGATAACGCAAACTCTGTAGCCTTTGAGGGCAAGGAATTGGGCAAGATGGGTTGTTACTGTCGACTTTCCAACGCCGCCTTTGAATGACTGAACTGATAAAACCAGTGTCGGGTCATCTGTCGCGCGATAGGGTAGGGTACCGAATACTTCCCGCATACGATTTATGTCAGATAGGGAGTACCCAGTTCTTCTCCCTGTCACGGGGTCTTTTTCTGGTTCGGGCAAGCGGCCGTCCGCTTCAGCATCCCGGATCAATTTTTCCGATCGGCCTACCATTTCGGCGGCCGAGCGAACATTGAAATTCAAGTTTAGCGTCTTTTCAGTGTCAGGGGAGAATACTCGGTCACGCAGTCGCTCCATCACGGTACTGGCACGATCAGATAGCTGCTCAATCTCATCCAACCCAACAGCGGGCAAAGGGGAGGTGGTCATGGTTTTTGTCCTGTAGAAATCTGCCTTCTCTGAATCATGCCCGGATTGGTGAATCGGCTCAAGTGCGGTTTTTGAGGCCGATTGCAAAAAAAATGGGAAATTTGAAGTTGAGGGCTACAGGAGTGGAAATCTGGGTCGAACAAAAGCTGTTGTTGTCATTAATCTAGCACAGAATGGGAAATACGGATGAAATTGATGTCTGACGTTGCCAACAGGTGCTTATCTCCCAAAATCCAAATATAAAAAACAGACTTGTTCAGGATTCTGGGATTCAAGTGTTCATACGGGTGTATACTGAATAAAATCAATAAGTTGCGCGTTGTATCTCTTACATATCGGGCGCAAAACCTTACGGATTGGGGTGCTTTGCCTTACATATCGGATGGCTAAAGCTTACATTTCGGGACGGGTCTAAATCCTACTTTTGGGGACGGGAGAGGTGAATCGAAAAACCCTTGTTTTATTGGGGTTTTTGAGAGCTCCTTCGAATCACTCAAGACTCGACGCCGATTCGTAAAAATACATATTGGGTGCTGGACCGGAATAGGAGCGATGGATATACTTACATCATACGCCATACAAAAGTAAGAATTAGGTGTTGGGCAGAACATGTCAAAAAAACCATATCGTACTTTGGACGCTCGGCCAAACTCAGACAGCCTGGTTAAACCTGGTGAACTGGTAGATGTGATTGAAGTCACTCCGCTGACGCTGAACGACCGACGAATTTACAATCAATTGCTGGAAAACGCTTGGGATGCGATCGACAAACCTGTCAGTCATGTGATCCAAAAATCCATGCTGCGTGGGTCGCATAACTCGAACGACCGGGTAGGGGAGTTGATTGAGCGCCTGATGTCCGCCATTGTGAAAGTGGAAGTCGTATGGGATGGCGAACCCGCGGTCGAGCGGGTTCAGTTGTTGGGCGGCAATATTGAGACAATGCGTAGCGACGGCCTTATCGAATATGAGATCCCAGCTCGGTTGCGCAAAATTATCTCTAATTCCACAGTTTTTGCTCGTTTACAGCGCGAGATTATGTTTGCGCTGAGTTCGAAATATGCGCTGACCCTGTATGAGATCGTGCAGAAACGCGGCAATCTGCGCTGGCGCTCTTCCGAAAAGTTCTCCGTCGATGATCTGCGTGGAATTCTTGGTGTACCAAAAGGCAAACTGACCAATTGGAGCAACTTGAAATTGCGCGCGATAGAGCCAGCAATTGCTGAGGTCAATGCGCTTTCGGATTACATGGTAGCGATTGATCCAATTAAGACCGGGCGCCGAGTAACCCACGTCGAATTGCGATGGTGGAAAAAGGACGGCGAAGGGCAGGGGGCTGCGGAACGTGCTCTAAAGTTTTCGTCCGTAGGACGTAAGGCTAAGGCTCAAGGGCAGGAAGAAATTGTTCAAGTGCCTGCTGCTCCCACCATCAAGCCCCGTCCGGCCTGGCTAGAAAAGAGTGGTGATGCTTTAAAGACCGAAACCTATGAGACCGCACGTCTGCGCCATCCAGGATATGATATCTATTATATTGAAGGCCAATGGCGTGAATGGTCAGCGAAAATGGAACCACCCAAAGACCCCGACCGTGCATTTCTCGCATATTTCCGGAAGTACGCTGAAGCTAATCCGATTTGAGCTTCTTTCTGCGTTTGCAACATACTGTTTTTTCATAGAATCGGGCGGCAAGGAGACATTAGCTGCACCTGCGAACGGTTTAGTCTGTCGCACGAAAAGCAGACCTTCAGGATAGAAGAAATCACACGAAATCTGCAGGTGAGATACCTAGGAGCGCTGGTTTTCGGCTTACCATTCTTGGCGTCGCCAGACTGGCAAGTTGCGGACGGTCCAACCTTTCGTTGTCACTTGAGGGCTCGGAACGGGCAATCGCAGCGCAAATCTCCAATGCTCGGTTTCCGCTGGTAGTGACGACCAAACGAGCAACGGGGTGGGCATAGCGTTCAATCAAACACGTTGCGTCACCGCTTCTTCTTTCGACGCCGCACCGAATAGATCGATACGCGGCGACGCTGGGTCAGTGCAGATCGGCGTGCCGCGACGCGGCGCAGGTTCAGCAACATAACGATCGACCAAATCATCATCGCTGTTGAGAAAATTGTGGCGATGAAAGCCCAGAAAGCGGGCGCGACGAAGACCGAAACTGCTTGATCCCACCGGGTCTCGGTTCCAGCTGGATCGAGCAGAAATGCCGCCACTTTAAGCGATGAGAACATCTGGGCGACCTGGTCGGGCGCGTAGGCCGACAGCCCCCACATCGTCGCCGCAGGCGCAGTGAGAAGAACAACATACCAAGCACCGGCGCCAAGATGTTCGAAATAGCTATTCGAGTGCGTCAAAATCCAGACTTCATCGCCGTCCAGGTTCTCAATCCGGCGGGCGCGAAAAATGAAAGAGAAGACCACGGCCGTTAAAATGAGTGGAAGGAAGAAAGCCGCAACTTCAGACGGCAAGTTAAAGCCAAATATGCTCGGAGCCCGGGCCGAACGTTCATAGATCTTGGAGATCGCATCGCGCCAATCCTCGAGTTTGAAGGGTGATCCGCCAATGCTCATGGCCTCGCGGGCGACCGCGGCGCGCAAAACAGATTCCGTATAGGCGGGCCGGGTTAATTCTACGATATCTTCTAACTCGGCCAAAACCTCTTTCGGGTATGTGTCTGCAAACAAGAACCGTTCGTTCTCGAAGTCAGAGTCGTTGTCGAGGGGAAGACCTGCCGATCTCGCGACGCGTTCGGAAAAAATCATGCTTGGAACTGCTAGCTCGGGGTCGTTTGGATCGTAGATGAGAACGACCGGCTCCACATCGCCCATCACATAAAGGCAGGCGCGTCCAAACAAAACGAGATAGGTATTTGCGTTGCGGGGTGTCTTGACCTCGCTGAACCGTTGCTGAGTGCTCAACGCATTGATCTTCTCGATGCCATGGACACCGCTCCCATTGCCCCGAAAAACGCGAACCGTGCAATCGCCACCTGGATCGCCGAGTGTCTTCAGTTGGTCAAAATTGGCACCAAATGAGACTTCAGAAAAGTTCTCATCGGACATGGAGCGAACAAAGATGGCCGCAGGATTGTCTGTCCCCGCCGTCAGATTGAGTATCGGCGGAGTTTGCGCTGTCAGCGAAACCCGCCCGATCTCGGCAGAGTTTAGTCCCGATTGGAACGTCTCAGAGAGGGCAAGGACTTTTTCGATGTAGGAATAGACCGCGTGACGCTCGATCCGTTCGCGTTCGAACCACCCTAGCTGAACGGCAATCCCCGTTAGCACAATGATGGTGAGAGATATTTGGCGTGCAGATTTTAGCATCTATCTTAGAAGAGTTCCTACTGCATAAGGTTATCCGGGTGTCTTCTTCGGATCACGGCTTCGAGGAAAGGTCCGCTCCTCCTGGATCTTGCCGTCCTGCTTCTTGATACGAACCGAACCACCCTTTTTGCCCGGTGCGTCGCTAAGTACTCCCCTTTTGGTCGCTTCCGTCTTTGTCTTGAAGCGCTTTGTCGCGCGGCTGGCTCCCTGCTCAGTAAGAGCCCAGTCATCTTTGCCTTTGTCATATGAGAATGTGAATTTTCGTAAATTTGACATAGCAGCCTCCTCGTATGTGTTTCTGTTTCTACTCTAGTAGCGCCGTTATAATCCTCCTGACATCGGAAGCCGGCAGCCGACATCTTGGATGCGCGTGTATTGCCGTAAGAGCTTCGTGGAGCGCTTGTCCGTTGGCGAGGCAAAAAAGCACCCGTAGATCCCGGGCGAAGACCGCAGACCACCACCAAGTCTAAAGAGTCCTCAAGCCTCTGATGATGGCAACTCAAAGTGGCGCTGTTTTGGCTTCTGGCGTCGTTCACAGTTTAGGTTTTAACGCTGTTTGATGTCGGAATTGAACAATCTATGAGATATCATATTCGCTGCTGCTAATCCTGCTTCGCCCGCGTGTGCAGACCCAATTTCAGCAAGAAGCGAAATACGGGAGGTGCTAGATGATAATGTCCTGCGGACCGGACACGATGTTCGGTTTAGGGGCGGGCGCTCCACGGAAAAGCGACTTCGTCCAGCTTGGGATTGTGACCATGGTCGTGTCCCTGACCCGACCCAGAATGTCTGTGGGGGCACGACGCGCCATCGGCTGGAACTCGGCCAATCCTTCACGTTCTATGGCAAATATCATCGCATCCGTGTTTCGGAGGTCCGGAAAGGCCAACCCGGTCAGAACCTCAATTGTTGTCAGTCGAACCTGTTCCAAAACGGGCGCAAACTTCAAAGGCTCCGGCGTGGCATAGTCCCTCTGCCAGATGAGAAACCCTGCAGCGCGCAATTCGCCATCACGCTTAATCGCCATGACCTTCCAATAGCCGGCCGGTATTGTTACCGGATCGTACCCTTCTGTAATTGTCACTTCTGGATCTTCGTCGGTAAACACCGGCCCCTGAAACACGCAGGCCCGCCGGGCTGTGGATCCGGATTCCGTTAACTCCAGCATCCAGTCCTCGACACGGCCCCAAGCAACATGCATGCGACGTTCCTGAGGGGCAATGTTCGAGTAGAAATCGCTCTCCAGCTCGGACCGTTTTGCCGCCTCGATCTCTTCCTTGGAACTGCCCCAGGACATGCTGGCGCGGCGTGTCAGGTGCCCGCGCTGATAGTGATCAGGACTGTCGGCGTACCCCTGCTCGTTTCCGATCTGAAGCGCATCGTCGATCTCAGGGTCGAAGTCAAAGTCTCTCCTCGTATATTGCTCTCCGGGCAGCGTTGTTCCGTCGATATTGTGAGCCGTCACTGCCGCCAATCCGCGATCGCGGTTGAACAGCAGCGAGTGGCGCGTGTGATGAATAAACCTATTGTCGAAGGACGATGCCAGAACACGCGAGCTGGGTGTCGGCAGCGGCACCTTAAATCCTTCAATGAAGTCCGGGTTGTATCCCATCATGTTGCCTCCAGGCGAGATCTGCCGCATTAGTCGTCGTCATCCAGAATTCTGACCATGGCTGCGATCATGTGATGATCGGAGAGCGCGTTCTCATGGTTACCCGGTCGACCGGAAGACAGGATGTATTGACGAGACCAGCGAAACTCAGATTGGCCGCGCGGCACGAAGATGCGATCAAATGGGGCTCTGCTCCCCGCATAGGTCGGGGAGTCTTCGCTATTGAGATCGTTGAAACCCGCGGCTTCGAAGAGCTGATGCCCGGCCTCCCAGGTTCCACGCATGTTTGAATCGCCGATGAGGACGATGTCTTCTTCGCCCGAAAATGCTGTGCGAATTGCCGGAAGTTGATCGACAAGCATGTCGGCCTCCGCTTGCCGCCACTCGTCGCAGTTATCATTTGCGCGACAATCCGTGTTGGCCTTCATATGGAGAGAGACCAGAACAAGATCGGTTTTCCCTACGCCCGCCGACAGCTTGATGGCGTGGGGATGACGCTTCCATGTATCGAAGTCATCAGCCGGGTTATCGACAATATCAATCCGGTAGACATCGCCGATTTGGCTGAGACGTTCCATATTCCAGGCGACACCCGTGTGTTGATGCGTCTCGGTCGGGTCCTTCTTTTCAAACAGAACATACGTCCAGTCTTGCCCTGTCAATTCAGACACCAACGCAAAGGCGCGATCCAATTGTTCGTTGGTCCGCGTTGCGGAGTTTTCGTCCGTGTCATAAATCTCCTGCAAGGCGATCACATCCGGCGCGAGCAGCTGAATGTGTTGTGCCAGAGCAGCCGGCGACTGCCGGGATCCGCTGCTGCCCAGATTTTCGATATTCCAACTTGCGACCTTGATATAGTCTTCGGCGGCGGCAGATGCCGAAACAAGCACAGCACCCAGAAATGGTAAAAGAACACGCAGCATAACTATTCTCTTCTTTCAATTATCAGATGAAATTCTCCAACTTATTGTTATAGTAAACCATACTTCACGCCAGCGATCCATGTCGTGTTCTTGCACAAGACTCTGCCAGTCAAGCTGCCGTCGGTTCGGTGGCTCGCCCCAAAAGGACACGATTCCTTGCACAGTCGGGCCTGCGCACCCTCAAATGCCTTTTGACTGAAAGCCCTTGAGGCAGGATCGAAGACACAACTTATGATATACACTCGAATATTAGCTGCCACCGTCTCATCCGCGGCCCGGTCGCATCCAAATTATTCAAAGGGAGGACCTTATGGCCAAATCGACAGACTCCGATCTTACAATCACCCTCGACCCAAAAAGCTTTACGCCGCCGACGGGATACAAACCGGGTTCTGGTCATCATGGACATCAAAAGAGCTTCACGTCGACCCGCACAGCCGAGTACCACGGCCGCAAAATCAAGATCAAAACCACCTACCGTATCGAAATCGATGGCGAGCCACTCTCCCTCCATACCGTCGTCACAGACGATGGCAAGGTGCACTACCACGGCCTGCCAAACTACGCCTTCTCGTCAGCGATCGATATGGCCAAAGCCATCATTGATGCCGCGCGACATATCCCAATTGTTGAAGACGAGCTCGGTGATCATGATGGCCATAGCGACCACGATCACGGTGGCCACGGTAACGATCATGATGGACATGGGGAGCATCACTGATGGCCGGTATTCGTGAAAACATCCTCGTCAGCCCCCAGGTTCGGGACGATTTCTTCGATGCGATGACTGCGCTCGATGAAGTCAATACCGGCATCACCACCGCCGATCTTCTGAACTACATCCGTTCCAATAACCTCCCCTTGCGCATGGCAGGTCGCAATCAGGAGGTCTCGCGCTACGACATCTTCGTCTTCTGGCACGTCGTCGCAATGGCGATGGACCTGCCGCCCGGCAACGCAGCCCATAGCGGTCCGATCTTTTTGCCTTGGCACCGCATGTACATGATCCGGCTCGAACAGATGTGCCAACAGGTTCTTGGAAAACCGGATTTCGGACTGCCTTATTGGGATTGGGCCGAGGACGGTGAACTTGATGATAGCGATCAATGGCGCACCGATCTCTGGTCGCCCAATTATCTGGGGGAAGCCCGTGGCAGGCTCCGTACCGGGCGGCTCTCTGAAATGCGTGTTCGCATCCATCAGCATCCGATCACGGGTGTGCTTCAATCGCTCGATCCCCGCCCGATCGAGCGGTTTGCCGGCATGGACACCGCCGCTCCGAACCTGCCTACCAAAGCCCAAGAACAGATCGCGCTCGATCAGACCGAATATGACGTCGCGGACTGGGATTTCGATGTTCGATCCCACCGTAACATTCTTGAGGGATGGGTCGCAGCCCCGCAGCTCCATAACCGCGTCCATGTCTGGGTAGGTGGTGACATGGCGCCCGGGACCTCGCCCAATGATCCGGTCTTCTTTCTCAACCACGTCAATGTGGACCGTCTCTGGGAGCGCTGGATGGGAGAGCACGGCCGGACTTACGCGCCCCGCGCCAATCGAGGCCCTGCGGGCCACCGTATCAACAGTTCGATGTTCTCGATGATCGGCGATCCCATGACCCCCGGCGACGTCCTCAATCCCACGCCATGGTATGCCTATGACCATCAGCTCGTGGCCTGATCGGGAGCGGGATCATGGCAGTTTGGAAGACGATTCAGGACTTCTTTGAGCCGCAGGAGGACTGGCCGCTCAAGGATCTTATCCAGTTCAAGCGACAGCGCCAGATCCAGGCGCTCTGGATCGGCATCCTGGCCTTCCTGTTGCCGCTTGTTCTCTTCTACGGACACATGAGAGCGGAGTGTTTCCGGGACTCGATTTCGCACTCGTACTACTTGCCGTTTTGGGGTGATGTGTTCGTGGCCACAACCTGCTCTGTCGGCCTCTTTTTGATGTTCTATCGTGGCCAGAGCAGACCCGAGCGATACCTCGCCGTTTTTGGTGGTCTTTGCGCCATCATGGTGGCCATGAACCCCACAAACGGGTCGGGTTGTGACGACATGTTTGCCCAATCGCGGATCCTTTTGGACACCCACGAGGACGATCTACTAAAGACGGCCTTTCCGGTGGACACCCCTCGAGGGAGGTTTCATCTCGGGTTCGCCGTGGCGCTCTTCATTGTGCTGGCTATTTTCAACCTGTTTATCTTCACAGCCACAGACAAGACGAACGAGTATCAAACGAAGCAGGACAATCCGAACAAGCGCCGGCGCAACACAATCTATAAGGTCTGTGGCTGGTTGATGATTGTCACCATCGCGACCCTGGCCTTCGGGCTGACTCTCGGCGGCACCAATTGCGATGCGTTCAGCAAAGACCTTGGCATCTTCAAATTTTCCGACAGCTGTGATCCTGCGTTCTGGGACAGAAACAACCTAACCTTTTTTGGCGAATGGGCAGGACTTGCACTTTTCGGCATCGCCTGGTTCGTAAAGGGCCGGGGCGGTGGCTTCCTACTGCTTGACGAAAATCCGACACGCTGGTTCTCCAAACCCTGGTGGTGGCCGCCTCGATGGTGGCGTTGGTTGCAAAGATCGAAGGGTTGATCTGTCACGATTTGTAAGGCGAACGCCAAAAAAGAAAGACGATGCGTTTGGCTGGATCTTTGACGTCTTAGGTCAACGTATTGCAGTTGACGTCGTCAAATTTGAAGTCCTCTCCACTTGGCATGGTAAAGGTCATCACACCGTTTTTGTGCTCCATCTCAAAGGTAGTGACGCCACCGAAAATGGCCTGGATCGTCGCCTCATAGGTTCCGTCTCCAAAATCCGCAACCGAAACGATCGATGCGCGCTGCTCAAAGTATAAAAGATCGCCGCCGGCGTTGTTGCCATATGTGTCCATCAATCCTGGCAATGTGAACCCCGGTATCGTCATGTTCGTGGATAGATCAGAACCGACGGTCAATGTGTCAGGTGACTGATCCCAAACCCCCTCAATCGTCAGTCCGGTGCCCTGAACGCGCGTCCAGATCGAGCTATCCCAGTCGAGCGTTGCGCCATTGGCAGTGACCGCAAAGGGGCGCTTCCCATCTGAGATGAAGTACCGCCCATCTGCCTCAATGCGCAGATAGTATTTCCTTGGGTCAGTTGTCTGGATTTTCCAGCACCCAACAAACTGCGGAGGAACGATCGCCGTTGCGCTTTTTGTCGCAAAGCCCCGAAGGCCCGCTTGTCCTTGTTGGATGTCGAAATGCGGGAAGTTTAACGCGGGACGCGCCTTGATCGCGATGCCTCTTTTCATAAGATCGATCACGCGCGGGATCTGATATAGCGGGACAGCGAGAAAAATGAGCGCAATACAGCAACTCATGAAATAGACCACAGCCTTCCAATCCCACCCATCCAGGATGACCGGGATGAAAGCTGGCAAGACGAAGCTCAAAATACCCAAGGGAGCGAGCAGCAGTAAAACGGCCACGCCAACGCCGATGTAGGGATTCATGCCATAAAAAGCGTAATATCCCGGCAGATTACCGATCACCTTATCGGAAACCTTATTCTCTGGGGCGTAACGCAAGGCGCGCAGCGTGTAGGTCGCAATCGCCAGGGCGCAAAACATGAGGATCAATGGCGCTGCTAGGATGGCGTCCCGCAGTTGAAGCGGGATCGCAATCACCGGGATCGTCACCGTGCTGGTCTGACCGGTTGCGCGGAGCGCCAATTGTACCTTTTTCTCCTGAGCCTGCTCCAGAAATTGGCTCGTTTGCAGCAATGTCAGGCGCTTACGACGACGCTCTTCTTCCTCGGTGTTTGCGTCTTGGGGCGACGTAATCCACGCCGTCCAGACCTTTTCGGAAAACGCTCTAACATCTCGGAAATCCTTGCTCATGGTTCTGGACTGCAGCGCGTTCAGAGCAGCAACATGATCCGTCAGATCGTCGTCCGCCTGCAAGGCTGTTTCAAGTTCATCAAAAGCCTCCAACCAGGAAGGTAAACCCAATGTTGCAAGCCAGTGATAGCGCACAGCATCCTCAACCCTCAGGGCAGGAATCGTATCTGCCAACAAATATGATCCGGCCGAATGTTCGGCCAGAAGCAATTGCTCGGTATCGGTAATATGCGGAAATTCACCTGTTTGATCGGTCCCGTCATTGAGCAGCAATAAGGCGCCTATCTGATTCATCGGGGTATTTATGGCAACACGTTGATCGGCGGAGAGCTCTCGTTTCGAAAGCATGAGATCCGAAATTCCCCTGATCTTGGCAAGCAACTGGCTTCGTTGCCGGCGGATCGTGTCGATGGCCTCGCGTTCGGTTTCAAACCCCGGAGCCAAATAGGCAAACGAGCGCAACTCTTGCGCCAACCGCGCTGCATCTCCTTCCATGGGACCATAGAAATCGATGATCTGCTGATTGGTGGTTTCTTCAATTCTGTGCGTGCGAAAATCCAGGAAGGCCGTGACCACGACCAGCGCTGTGACCACCCACATGAGAATGTAGTAATTGTTGGCCCGCGCGAAACTGTCCTCTGATGCTTCAATGTGATCCATTACAAAGTCCTTTTGTGTAAAAGACGGGGCTTACGCGGTATTCGCCTTGCAAGTACTATGCTGACATTTAGGATTTTTGCTCGCGCCTTGTCCAATCCGTGTCAAAGCAACCTTTCCAGGTATGAACACTTCTATCCGAGGGTGCGTTCCGGGCTTCATTGATCGTATCTTCCGTGACAACGTCATTCCTTCACGGCCGTCTCATCTGCCAGACTCAGGTCACGTTTCTACGAAGCCGATGCTGAAAAGCAGATTGAGAAATTGTAGCGCCTGATCAAGGCCCTCTCCTTGGCTGCACGTGTTTCTTGAGGGATGGGACGTGGCAGAGAACCTCATTCGGTAAAATCACTTAACAGCTGCGCTGCTCCAGCCACTCCCGTGTCCTCGGGCCCTCTCTGCGTTCGTTCCCTGCGGGCCGCCTACACTAT
This sequence comes from Ruegeria sp. ABV4_181, assembly GCF_056158465.1. Taxonomy (NCBI): domain Bacteria; kingdom Pseudomonadati; phylum Pseudomonadota; class Alphaproteobacteria; order Rhodobacterales; family Roseobacteraceae; genus Ruegeria; species Ruegeria sp. ABV4_181. The sequence continues at coordinate 103,132 of NZ_JBSWTI010000005.1, read as the reverse complement.
TTCGCGGTGCCGGCGTGCGCGCAGACAGGCTCAAGCATCGCCCAGATGTCTTCGACGACCTGCGCAAGGCTCATACCTTCGATCTCGGTTGCCTCGGAATAGGCGCGCCACTGCGCGGACTTTGCTGGATCGGTAGCGAACTCCTCGGAAAGTCCTGGCGGTCGCTCCTTCGGGACTTCTGACTTACGCCGCTCAAAGGTTTTCTCGATGCTGGCCAGCAAGTCCTCTAGATCGAGATTGACAGCCCTCGGCAGCGCCCAAAGGTCGTAGTAATCCTTCATCCGACCATTGATGACACCAAGCGCGACGACCGCCTGGAACTTCTCCGCAATGACGGTCTCCGGGGAGTAGGCCCGCACCGATGCCGAGGGAAAGTCGAGCAGAGAACCGTAGTCGAGCGTGTAGTCGGGGTTTCCAAGCGCGTCTCCGAATCCGACATCGATCGTGATCGGGATCCGCGTCTTTTCGAGGTAGGCGACTGTCTTGAGGCGCATGCCGCCGTAGACCTGATCTTCTCGGATCGGGGCCGCCGTGAGACTGGCACCATCAAAAACCAGTCCGTCGCCAGCGTCGATTTCGAGGATTTCCGCGATGGTCTTCTTCAGGATCGCCTTATCCTCTGCGCCGAACGACAGGAAGTCGATGTCTCGGGTAAACCGGCCTCTGTCCTTCGTCCAGAGAGTCACGAGCATGCCTCCCTTCAAGACGAAGCGATCGCGGTGCGCCGACACCGAAAGTCGGTAGATGAGCCGTTCCAGTCCGAACGCGACCAGGACGACGTCAAAGGCTTGTTCCTCCGTCCGCGCGAGGTTCAGCAGTCTCGCTCGCACGGATGCAGCGATGTTCTTGGGCATGTCAGCCATCTGACGTCACGGCCTCAAGGTAGGGACGCATCTGGTTCCAGGCACCGTAGGTCTGGGCTGCCTCGGCAATAGCTGACGGCGTCGCCTTGCGCTGCTCGACCACGGCCTTGAGCGCCTCGATAGCGACCGATCGATCCACGAGACGTCGGTTCCGGAACGTGTCGGCCAGCGTCTTGGGTATCGAGTACATTCTGATCGTCGCCCCGCCCATCTGGTGCTCCTCGACACCGCTGGAGAAATAGGGTTCGCGGAACCGGACGGTTCGGATCTTCGGATAGGTGATCTTTGGTTCCCAGTCCTTGGCACCAATGGCGATCCAGACACGACGCGGAAGTTGATCGGTCAGGCCGTGGAATGCCAGTACCGATGTGAGGCAGATGACGGCCTTGGGGCTGCGCTTGGCGACTTCGATGAGAGTTTCATGCGTATCAGGGGTGCTGTCGGGCAGGCCATAAAGCCCCCGGCCAAGACGAAGGATCTCGCCTGAACGCACCGCTCGAGAGATCGTCGCCGCTGAGACGCCCACACCCTCAAGATCCCTTGCGCGCGCCGGCGCATGGGACTCCAGATATTCAAGGAGGCGCTGCCTCTGTGTCGGATCGCGTGGCACTGATGGGTAACCTCGGACAACTTCGCATTCAGTCCGAGGTTTTCTAACATATATACGTCGCGACTGCCAAGACTCTAGAGCTTACGCCAAACAGCCATCTCTCTGCAGGGGGGCGGAAAGCAGACTTTCCCTGCATCTGCAAATAGTATGAGTCGTCGTGGCGAAGCCGACATTTAGTCTGTGTCATGACAGCCAAATTAGTTGGATTACCAGAAGGGCATGCATTGTCGAGATTTCGTGACATCCGTTAGACTGTGAACAGGAGGGTCCTATGCAGCGCCGACTCGCCGCAATCATGGCTGCCGATGTCGTTGGGTATTCGTCGTTGATGGGCAGCGACGAGGCAGGGGTATTGTCCGCCCTCAAAACGCTGCGTTCTGAGATTTTTGATCCCGCAATCGCAAGACATCACGGGCGCCTCGTCAAGTTGATGGGGGATGGTGCTCTTGTCGAATTCGCTTCGGTTGTCGATGCCGTTACCTGTGGCGTCGAGATCCAGCGGGCAATGGCTGAGGCTGCTCCAGCCCTTGCCAACGGGTCGCGGCTACAACTTCGGATTGGGATAAACCTCGGTGATGTCATGATCGCTGATGGGGACCTCTATGGTGACGGGGTGAATGTTGCCTCCCGCATTGAAGGTCTGGCGGACCCAGGTGGTGTCGCGGTGTCTGACAGTGTCGCGCAGCAGGCAATGGGCAAGGTAGATGCCGAATTTGACGATCTCGGTTTGAAAAACCTGAAGAACATCGCTGAACCGGTTCGGGTTTTCCGCGTCCTGCTTGACAGAGTGCCCGCTTCTGAACAGCGATCAAACAAGCTGCGACTGATGACCGGTGCATCGGTGCTGGTTGGTCTGGGCGTTGTAAGCTTGTTGACGTGGTGGATCGGCTATGATCACGAGCCGCCCGAGGCCATGACCTTTGATGAAGCCGCTCTGTTGACAGAGCCAAGAGGTCCGACCGTTGCGGTTCTGCCGTTTCAGAGCCTTAGCAATACGGACGTCCGCGATTTATTGGCTGTTGGTATTGGCGAAGACATCATTGTTGAGCTGGGGAGCTACCAGGACCTCAATGTACTGTCCCGCCAATCCACCCATTCCGTTGGACCAAACGAAAGTGACCCGCGCAGTATCCGGCAGAAATTCGGCGCGGACTATGTGCTGGAGGGCTCAGTCCGGCAGGTTGCAGATCGGCTGCGTGTGACAGCACGACTGATAGACACAGCTTCGGAGCTTCAAGTCTGGTCGGGGGCGTATGACGAAAGCCTCACGACTTTAAATATTCTGGACGTTCAACTGAACATTACTGAAAAAGTTGCCTCGGCTGTGGGTGACGCGGGTGGGGCGATAAAACGCATTCACGCAGGTCATGCGCGTGCGAAACCGCCGGAACATCTCTCTTCTTATGAATGTTCCCTGCTGCGCGTTGGTTTTCTGAACCGACGGGATATGCAAGAGCGTGTCCGCGGCTGTATCCTGCGGGTTGTCGAAGACGAACCCGAGTATTGGCGCGGGTGGGCGCAATTGGCCGAGGCACTGCTGACGGATGTGAAGCTATTTACCGGGCTGTATCCGGGGACGCAGGATGAGAAAATCCAACGCGCGGAAGAGGCGGCGCGGAACGCGGTGTCGCTGAACCCGTATTCTGCGCGCGCTCATTTCCTTCTGGCGCTGGTGCTTCAGATTCAGCGCGATCTCGACGGGTTCTTCTCATCCGCCGAAACAGCGCTTGCATTGGGGACAGATCGGTATCTGCAAGGGCAGATCGGCTATGAGTTCATTTGGTCCGGGCGTCTGGAATTGGGCGCCGCTCTTGTTGAGAATGCAATTGCGCTTGACCCAAATGCGGCAGACCCGAACTGGTATCAGGCGCTCGCCGAGTATCATTTCCTGAACGGAGATTATGAAACGGCGCTGAGCACCTATCGCAAGGGGGCACAGCCGGATATTTGGTGGTCGGTGTCCATCGAGGTTGCAATTCTGGCTGAACTGGGTCCGCACGAGGCCGCCATTTCCGCGCGGGACAGGCTGAACAAAATTCGTCCGGGGATAAAAATTGCTGACATTGTCTGGATGTATCGGCGCTTTGCACGCCCGGATGAACACATACTGCCTTTCGTGGAAGCATACAGAGCAGTGGACATGCCCGAGGGACGGTTTGCCCCGCTTAAGGGGGATAGCGCAGGTTAACTGACAAGGGGGCGGTAAGGCATAGTGTGGTGCCAAGTCTGGCACCGGTTCTTATTCGGGCACGCCCGCTCTTTGCAGGCTTGCCAGCCAGATCCGTCGGTTTTCGGGGTGGTTCTTCGATCCTGCAAATTGCCTCCGCATCGCTGAGATTGACAGTTTGGGGTTGATCTCAAGCGCATCTTTGACGGCCTCTTGGGCATCGTCTTCCCTACCCATCTCGGCAAGAGTGGCTGCGCTCAACAAGTGATGAAACAGCCGCCAAGTATTGCTTGTTGCCACCGTGCCCAACTGCCGGGCAGCGTCCAACGCCTCTTCGTAGCGCTCCAGGTGAAAAAGGATATGACCCTGGTAGAAGTACATGTTTTGCAACATCGGATCGCGTGGACTTAGCCTGATTGCCATCTCTATCTCGGGCAGGGCGAGGTCCTGCATGCGGAACCAGTCATAGGTATGCGCCAATTCCAGCCGTATACGCGCATCATTGGGGTTGAGGACGACAGCGCGTTCGAGATTTGCGATGGCTGGATCGGCCTTTCCGGTAAAGCGGTAGATATAGCCAAGGGCCGCATGTGCTTGCGCGTCCTGATCGTCCAGTTCAATTGCTCGCTTGGCGGCCTCAGTCGCGGCAATCAACGTGTCCTGAGGGGTATCCGACCACTGAAAGAAGAATGTCGTTCCCAGCGCGCGGGCCAATAGGCTGTGTGCTGCCGCGAATTCCGGATCGGCTGCGATGGCGTACTGTGCAAAAGTCACCGCGTCCTGCTGGGCCTCTTGTGAAAATACTGCCTGCCGCGCCCGGCCGCGCAAATACAGATCCCATGCACCCATGTCTTCGGTCGGTTTTTCCTGCAACCGTGCTTCGCCGGACTGATATATCTCAGGCAACAACTGGCCGGCGATGGCCCGGCTGATCTCGTCTTGAACATCAAAGACATCCGTTACCTGACGATCAAATACCTCGGCCCAGATGGTTTCGGCGCTGTCGACATCAATAAGTTCTCCGCTGATGCGCATCTGACCATCGGCGCGGCGGACGCTGCCGCGGACAACATAGCCAACCCCGAGGTCGCGAGCTATTTCGATCGGGGTTACCTGATCCTTCGCGTAAGAGAACATCGTTGCGCTGGACACAACGAACAGTTCCCGGTTGCGCGACAAATGCGCGATCAGGTCGTCGGTGAGACCATCGACGAAATACTGACCCGTTCTTTCGTCCCCAATATTGTCAAACTGCACAACGGCCAAAGAGGGTTTTCCGGTGTCCGGCAATCGTTGCCGGTCGGCAAATATGGAGAACGACAGCATGGCGATTGCCAAGGCCGACAGAACACCCGCAACAAGAACGCCGCGTTTGGGCGCTTGGGCAACGCGCCCAGGCGGTTCATCCGATGCAACCGGGGCCACAAATTGGAACCCGCGCTTTGGAAAGGTTTTGATGTAGTCTGAGCTTGCCGCAGTGTCGCCCAAGGCCTTGCGAACGGACCGGATGCGCGTGTTCAGCGCCGCGTCCGTGATCGCCGAGCCGCCCCAAATCTCGTCAATGATCTCTTGCTTGCTGACAATCCTGTCTCGGTTCCTGACGAGAAACTCCAGCAATTGCAGGGCCTGAGGTTCCAGAGCAACCTGTTCGCCACAGCGTTTCAATCCCTGTGTCGGATCAAGTTGGAACTCTAAAAAACGGTACATACTGAAACCTACACTCCGCCATGTCCTTGGCTCAACGAAGTTTGCGGATTGTTAGATGAATGTCAGAAAAAATCAGATTCCGATCAAGCCCGGCGTATTCGCCCAGAGTAACGTGTCCGGGGGTTAGCGTTCCGTAGCATTACTCAAAATAAAAAGGAGATTGGATATGGCCCAACTGAAAACACTTTGCATCGCGGCTGCGGTCGCTCTGGCGGGGAGCACTGCATTGGCTGAAACGGATCTTGAGGCGGCGTTGGATAACGGTGCCGAGCGCCTCAATGCCGATCAGATCGCAGAGCTTCTGATCGGAAATACTGTCACAGCCACCTCCGGAGAGAAGAGATTTCGCTTTTTCTATGACCCCAACAATATCGTGAGCGGAGAACTTACGAACGGTGGATGGAACGGTGTCGGCGCATTTGCCATCACCGATACAGATAAGGTTTGCGTTTCCATGGCGGCCGACAAGGGGCGCTATCGCTGTATGACAGTTCTACGTGTCGGGGACTCGGTCCAGAAGTTCAGTGCCGACGGAAAGAGAACTTTCGAGCTGCACAGCTTTGAACCGTCTACCGGTCTCTGAGTTTCGGTTTCAAACTGGTTCTGACACTAGACCCGCCATTTTTCTGGCTGAGGAGAAATGGCAGGCACGAAAACAGCTACCCTGTTCTCCATGCGCGGTGAATGTCCGACTTGAGCGGAAATGGTTTGTCATAGGTCGAACACTTCCGGTGTCCGCTAAGGGCCGTCCTCGAAGATGGCGCAATCGCACAGCTAAGCGTATGCTGCGTTGCATCCGATGACCGAGTTGAGCCCAGTTCGATCAATGCTGCGCGATGCATGAACGAGTCCGAACTGTGTGCAGCAGCCGTTGGTTGATTTAAGTATGACCCAGCCCCGCCGTCGGCCATTTAGTTCCACTGCTGTTTCTCAGTTCCTTCAGAGCTGCCGTTCAGCACATTTGTAATACGGGGCCTTAGCGACGGCTGCCAAGCTAGGCAACGCGAGCCTTGCAGTGTTCGGCAGCAAATTTAGCTAACTTTCTATCTAACTTGCCACGCCAGCTGATGAAATCTTGGTCAGGGATATAAAAAAATCCTCTATCGGTATGAGTTCATGGTCCAATTCAGACATGGCAGAGCGTCTGATGTTAATTTTGCGGACCGCCTCAAAGTACATTGAAGTTCGAGATTGAAGCCGAGGACAAATTCAGCGCAAGTCAAATCAATAGATGCTGCTCACCACCGTTTAAACCTTCTATGTGACAAGTTGACCTGAAACTGTGGGATCATAATAGCAGTTCATCGCAAGTCGAAGGAATTACTCAGTCCAATTTCGCAGGGCAAATTTGGTATCAATGCGTGCCGCGCGGTACAAAAAACGGGTCAATCAAATGAGTTTCGCCGTCCTTGTTTGGTTCAGCCAAACGTCGTTCGAGCAGATTGATAACATGCTCGACCGATAGATCTATCGGGTTATTGACAGTGCTTAGATTGAATGTTGGCCACCTGGCCATTTCTATATCATCAAAACCGATAATCGACATCTCGCCCGGGACATCCACACCCAGATCGCGCGCCGCCGTCAACGCGCCGATCGCGCTGGCGTCATTGGCGCAAACAAGCGCGTCCAGCCTGTGCTCGCCCAACAGTTTCACCGACGCCCGATACCCTGCGTCGACTGTGAACTCTCCAGCCGCTTCTGCGATCAAAGAAAGGCCGGCCCTTTTTAACGTGTCGAACATTCCCGACCTGCGATCAGCAGAGGACGCGAAACTCGGTGCGCCCGAGACAAAGCCGAACCGTTTGCGACCGTTACTAAGTAGAATTTCAGTGGCTATCCGCGTACCTTTGGCATTCTTACAGCACACGTTGTCCACTCTCGGCGCATCCACGATGCGACCAGACGATATCATTGGAACACCGAACTTGCTGCACTGCTCCACTAGCGCCTCGGGCATGCTGCCCCCGCGGAGAACCAATGCATCCAACGGGTAGCGCAGCACATGGTCCAAGGCCGTTTCGGCACCTTCATCGCCTCCATCAATCAGAATCGGCCACTTGTTCAGCGCATTCAACTGACCCACCAACCGGTTTACAAATTCGGAATCGTAAGTGCTCCGCATATTTCCCACGAAAACCGCAACCAGGTGCGAGCGGCCACCTTTCAATCCCGCTGCCAAGGCATTGGGTTGGTACCCCATGCGCGCGGCCACCTCTTCTATCTTTTTGCGTTTTTCTGCGTCCAGATAGGCGCCTGACGTAAAAGCGCGCGACACGGCGGACCGCGATACGCCGGCCGCGTCGGCTACGGCTTGCGCCGTGACACGGCGGGGCCTTTCGGCAGATATTCTACTGTCATCAACCACCCTCAAGCTGTCCTCTGTTTCCGATTAATTTGTCAATATTGATAAAAATCTTTCACCGAACTGTCACACGATCCGCGTAGGTGGGCACGTGTGCACATCCCGTGCATCGCATCCGGGATCAAACCTGTATGCGCCGATTTTATTGCTGCAAGGGGCCTGTGCCCCGCAACCTGACGCACCTGCCTGCCAACAGGGCCGCTGCCGAACCGGAGTTTAGAAATGACCAATCTGAAGTTCTGCGCAACCGCTGCAGCCGTCGCCTTTTCTGCGACCGCAGCTTTTGCCGAAACCGAAATCACATGGTGGCACGCGATGGGCGGCCAGCTGGGAGAAACCGTCAACCAGATCGCCGAGGACTTCAATGCCTCGCAGGACGAATACAAGATCACTCCGGTCTATAAAGGCAGCTATGAAGAGACCCTGACCGCCGGTATCGCCGCCTTCCGCGCGGGCGAGCAACCCAACATCATGCAGGTATTCGACGCCGGTGCCGCCACCGTTATCGGTGCCAAGGGCGCGACCATTCCGGTTCAGGACCTGCTGGCCGACAATGGCGTCGACTTTGACATCAACGACTACATCGCTGGCGTGCGCTACTTCTATGCCGACAGCGACGGCAAAATGATCGGCATGCCGTTCAACTCGTCTACCCCCATCATGTATTTCAACGTCAATGCGCTGGAAGCAGCCGGCGTCACACCGCCGGCAACCTGGGAAGAATTCCAGTCGACCACCGCTCCGGCGCTGAAAGAGGCAGGCTATATCCCGCTGAGCCAGTCGCACCTGCCCTGGATCTTCACCGAGAATTTCATGTCGCGCCACAACCTGCCGTTTGCGACCAACAACAACGGCTACGACGGCAACGACACCCAGATTCTGGTCAACAATGACGCGATCAAGGCGCATTTCACTGCTCTGACCGAATGGAAAAACGACGGCCTGTTCGAATGGTACGGCACTGGCTGGGGTGACAATGCCAAGCCTTTTGAAGAAGGCAAGGTTGCGATGTGGCTGGGTTCGTCGGGCTCGTTCGGCGGCCTCTTGCAGAAAGACCTGCCGTTCGAGTTCAGCGCCGTGGAACTGCCCTATTGGGAAGCCGTTGCTGCCGAGCCGACCCAAACCTTCATCGGCGGTGCCGCCCTGTTCGCAATGGCGGGTCAGTCGGAAGAGGAAAACAAGGCAACCGCCGAATTCTTCAACTTCCTGACCGCACCTGAAACTCAGTATTTCTGGCATCAGGAAACCGGTTACGTCCCGATCACCGAAGCCGCTTATGAAGTTGCCAAGAAAGACGGCCACTATGACCGCTTTCCCGCGGCTGAAGTTGGTATCAGCCAGCTGACCGACAAGGCAGGTGACAACACCAAGGGCTATCGCATGGGCTTCTATGTCCAGATCCGCGACATCATGAACCGCGAATACGGGCGTATCCTGACCGGTGAGACCGACGTGGAGACCGCGTTCCAAACCATCGAAGCGGAAGCCAACGAACTGCTGGCCCGCTTCGCCAAGACCCAGGGCTAAGCCCCGGGATCACCCCCAGGTTGGTCGCGCCGCAATGGCGCGGCCATTCCACTGTTTTCGCACTGGACGGACCATGAAACGCGCGGGCTTCGACAACACCTGGCTGCCGGTGGCGCTGCTGCTGCCACAATTAATGATCATCGCCATTTTCTTCTATTGGCCCGCAGGATGGGCGCTGCAGTCATCTTTCTTTTTGCAGGATCCGTTCGGCTTCGGTTCGACTTTCGTCGGGACCGAAAATTACACGTCTCTGTTGGGCAATGATCAGTACAAACGCGTCGCCGGGTTCACCATCATCTACTCGGTTCTGGTCACCTTCTTTTCGCTGGCCATCGCGCTGTTGCTGGCCGTGAAGGCCGACAAGGTCATCCGGGGCGCCCGGACCTATCGCACCCTGTTGATGTGGGTCTATGCAATTGCACCGCCCGTCGCGGGCTTTCTGGGCATCCTGTTTTTCGATCAGAGTACCGGACCAATGACGAAATTCTTTCAGGCATTCGGATGGGATTTCAAGCTGGGCGTTGACTACAACGCCACGGCCACCGCGATGATCATCGTGGCGGTCTGGAAGCAAATCCCGGTGAACTTCATCTTTTTCCTCTCGGGCTTGCAATCCATCCCGCGTTCCGTACGCGAGGCGGCGATGATCGATAACCGCTCGGCCACAGGGCGGTTCTGGCAAGTGACCTTCCCCCTGCTGGCGCCGACCGCGTTCTTTCTGCTGATCATCAATATTACCTACGCACTGTTCGACACGTTCGGCATCATCGACGCGCTGATGAAGGGTGAGCCAGGCAACAACCCGATGACGCTGGTTTACAAGGTCTATCTGGACGGCTTCCGCGGCAATGATCTGGGCGGATCGTCGGCGCAGTCTGTTATCCTGATGGTGCTGGTTTTGATCCTGACAGTCTTTCAGTTCCGGCTGGTTGAACGCCGGATCCACTATACGTGAAGGGGCAGAATAATGGCAGAAACAACCCTTGAAACACCTGCACTGACCAAACGCCCCCGCAGAATCCGGTGGGAGGCAATCGGGGATCACGCTGTCCTGCTTCTGGGTTCATTATTGATGATCCTGCCGCCGCTGCTGGCGCTGACCACGGCCAGCCACGACGCGGTGACCATTCACCGCGAAGGTCTGCAACTCACGCTCGGGGATGATCTGGGCAAGAACTTCCACGCCGCGATGTTTGAAAAAGGCGGGTTTACCCAGACGGTCGATGGCACGCTGATGCTGATCAACTCGTTCATTCTGGGCATCGGGTTTGCTGTCGGCAAGATCATCATCTCGATGATGGCGGCCTATGCCATCGTGTATTTCCGGCTGCGATTTGCCACTTTGGCCTTCTGGGTCATATTTACAACGCTGTTGCTGCCGCTAGAGGTGCGTATCCTGCCCTCCTACGAAGCGATCCAGAAGCTTGGCCTGACCAACACCTATACCGGGCTGATTGTGCCGCTGATCGCCTCGGCCACGGGCACCTTCTTTTTCCGCCAGTTCTTTATGTCCGTGCCGGAAGAACTGGCCGAAGCTGCGCGGATCGACGGCGCCGGACCGTGGAAGTTCTTCGTCGATATTCTCGTTCCGCTCAGCCGGACGATGATTGCGGCAATCTTCATCATTATGTTCGTCTTCGGTTGGAACCAGTATCTGTGGCCGACGCTGATCACCACGGATGAAAGCTTTTTCACGCTGGTCCGGGGCATCAAGCAGATCGTGCTGACCTATACCGACAGTCAGATCCCCGAACACGGGCAGGCCCTGGCGCTAGCCATCGTTGCGATGATCCCCCCGGTGGCCATTGTCATCTTTTTCCAGAATTGGTTCGTCAAGGGCCTTACAGAATCCGACAAATAAGGAACACGCGCATGGCTCAGGTCTCTTTAGACGGCATCCGCAAAGTCTATCCCAACGGGTTTCGGGCCGTTGAGGCCACCAGTTTTGTCATTCAGGACGGAGAGTTTGTCGTGCTGGTCGGCCCGTCCGGCTGCGGCAAATCCACGTTGCTGCGAATGATTGCAGGGCTGGAGGACATTACCGAAGGTGCGCTGAATATCGGTGACCGGGTCGTCAATGACGTGGACCCGGCCGATCGGGACATCGCGATGGTGTTTCAGAACTACGCGCTCTATCCGCACATGACCGTTCGCAAGAATATCGGTTACGGGCTGAAGAACCGCGGCACGCCTGTTTCCGAGATTGACGCTAAGGTTCAGGACGCGGCCAGAATGCTGAACCTGACCGAGTATCTGGACCGCAAACCGGCGCAACTGTCCGGCGGTCAGCGACAGCGCGTTGCCATGGGCCGCGCGGTTGTGCGTGACCCGGCGCTGTTCCTTTTTGACGAACCGCTGTCGAACCTTGACGCCAAGCTGCGCAACCAGATGCGGATTGAGATCAAGGCTCTGCAACGCCGCCTTGGCACCACCGCCGTCTACGTCACGCATGATCAGGTCGAGGCGATGACAATGGCCGACCGCATTATCGTTCTGAACGCAGGCCGGATTGAGCAGATTGGCACACCGTCCGAGATCTACCACAATCCGGCTTCGACCTTTGTCGCCTCGTTCATGGGGGCACCGCCGATGAACCTGATCGAGGCACAGGTGGACGACGCGCAGGTTCGGATCAACGGTTATGAAGGGCTGATGCCCGCGCCCGGTTCGTACATTGGTCCGGTAACCATGGGCATCCGCCCGGAAGATGTCGCGCTGGACGAGCAGGGCAAAATCCCCTTCCGCATCGACATTCTGGAAGAACTGGGGGCGCACCGCCTGCTGCACGGGGCAATCGCGGATCAAGCCTTTACGGTGATGGTCGGCAAGGATCAGCACGTCCAGACCGGTGAAACCCGCGTAACCCTCAGGCCCGAGGCCCTGCGGCTGTTCGATGCGGAAACAGGAAGAACCCTGTGATCACTGATGTCTTGAACACCTTGCCCGCTGTCACACCGGAGCAGCGAAAGGCGATCCTGTCCGCCCCGCGCACGGCCGAGGCGCATCGAGGCCTCCTTGCCATGCTTCCGGCGATGAACGCCCTGCAACTTGGGGGAGCGCCCTCGGCCACTCAACTGCCTGCCCAATTCACTGTGGCCGCATGGAACGTGGAACGCTGCTTGTTTCCCCTGGACACCGCCGCCCATCTGAGCCAGATCGCCCCGGACGTCGTTCTGCTGTCCGAGGTTGATCATGGCATGGCCCGCACTGCGCAACGCCACACGACACAGGACATGGCGTACGCGTTGGGCATGGCCTATGCATTTGGTGTTGAATTCCACGAACTTGATCTGGGTGGTGAAACCGAGCGCGCCTTTTGCACCGATGATTTCAACGCATTTGGCTGGCATGGAAACGCCATCCTGTCCTCGGCCCCGTTCGAGCGTACCGCCCTGATCCGTCTGGACGACCACGGCCATTGGTTTGTGCCCGAGGCCGGTGCGACAGATCCCGGTCAACCCCGCGTTGGTGGTCGGATGGCAATCGCCGCCGTGACACCAACTGCCAAGGGGCCGGTCTGCGTCGTTTCCACCCATCTGGAAAGCAACGCGGATGCTGCACACCGGCACGCACAGTTCGACCTGTTGCTAAAAGCCATCGACGATTTTGCTCCCGACATGCCGGTTCTGATCGGCGGCGACCTCAATACGGGCAACCACATCCCGCCAGATTTCGACTGGCGCCACGAAACCCTGTTCGATCTGGCCAAAGAACAAAGGTATTCTTGGGATTTCACTCCTGAGGGCCATACCACGCGCCCCAGTCTGATAACGCCTCATCCGAAGAGAAATATGAAACTGGATTGGCTGGCGGGTCGTGGTCTAGAGCCAGTCGAGTCAGGCATTTTGACCTCAATCTCGGCTTCCGGGATTCCGCTATCGGATCATGACTGTGTTTGGAGTAAACTAGGCGTCCGGGACGATTTCGTATCATCAGAGAATGCGGCCAAATAATCTATTGACGACGCAGGACGTTCCTACTCCGGGCCTTAAATGGTTTGAAGCGCTTCAAAAAGTAGCGCTGGCTCACTTGTGAGAAATAATTGCGAATGTCTGCTTTGTAGGGATTTGAACATTGTGCTGGGTCAACTGGTACCTAAGGCTCCTTCCAACTATCGTCGTTAGTGTCTCCCAGCCACTCAATGAAGTGGCCAGCACCTCCGTGACCCGTGTTAAAACCACTGGCTTCGATTTATCGGAAATACCGCCCATCACTATTTTGATGAAGGTGAACCACTATACAGCCGTCATCATCACTTGGGTCGACGTGATCATGCGACTCAAGTCGTAGGCATTCCGATAGGATAAGGTCTACGTCTTCGGACATGATTTGCCCCTTCGCTTGCTCGAACATTTTATTGTTTCAATGCACTCAATCAGGCAAATTGAACTCGACAAAGGAAAGAAAATGATCAGATCCCTGATCCTTTGGCGAGTTGATAACATCGGCAGTCCCAGTCCGAAGCGACCAGAGGGTTTTCGACGGCAAGATGAAATCAATTTGCGCCCATTCCGGTTGGCGGCTGCCATCTTCTAAAGGCCTGTTCCAGACGTGGGTGTCTCTGGGGCGCCGCGTTTCCGAATGCGGTGCATGGTCATCTTGTTCGATCAGCGTCATCGCATTGGTTAGACCAAGGGGATTTCCTTCGGCCAAAAGAGGCGCAAGGGCTTCGCTGTCTGGCGTGTCGTTCAAGTCACCAAGGACAACGAAGAGATCGTTTTCAATATCGACCTCCTCGGTGACGATGCGGACGATTTGTTCCGCTTCGGCCTTGCGCTTGATCGTGTTGAGAGCTTGGGCCTCAGCGTAGCGATCAGACTCTTCGAACTGGTCAATACCCGTGTACTTCGATTTCAGATGGCAGACGAACACTGTGAGAATGACGCCGCCTTGGTCCTTGTCCATGATTTCGACCTGCAAGCAATCGCGGCCAAACTGATAGAGTTTGCCATCGGAGCGTCTGAACTTCTTGTAGCGATGGCTGACTATTCGTCCGATTTTGAAATTCTTGGTACAAATCAGTCCAAGATCGATGCCTCGTGGATCATTGGACGGGATCGAGACCACACCGGTCTTGGGGCCGTAGTCTGGTCCGACGCTTCCCTGCACGAAGTCGAGTAGCGCACCAAAATTCTCGATCTCCTGCAAACCGACAATGTCGATCGAATTGTTGCCGACACCACTTTCCCTAATGCGCTCTGCAACATCAAACGAATGCGCGCGAGATTTTGGGCTCGTTCGGAATTGCCCGTAGAGATCATCCCCAATTGAGTAGGGATCGTCAAAACGGTCAAAAAGATTCTCTACGTTATACGTGCCAATACGAAATGGTCTCGGCATTCAATTCTCCCAAAAACCTATCAAAATTCTAACCAAGGTATGTAAGTCTGGTGCGAATGCAACGCAGTTGGAGTGTTTGCTCGAGCAAAGAACTTGCGCCTGCAGTGAATGGCGGCAATACGGGCTTCGGTCGTAGCATCGTGCCGGCGAGTTGGATGTTAGCTGAGGGCCGTCCCCAGGAGCACGTGGCGTTTACCCGCCCGAGATGCTGCATTCTCTCCGATGGCCGCTAAGAGCACAAATTTACAATTGCCGCACCATTTCGCCGCCTGTGTGAAGCACCAATAGGCGTGGCCCTACAGCTTTGCCCTTCGAGGCCAACACCTGTATGGTCTGGGCATGAAAATCTACGGTTTCGATCACATTGTCCTCTGTGTCGGCGACGTCGATCTCACTCTGGAATTCTATCAGCGCGTTCTAGGAATGACGGCACGTGAAGAGCGGGCGGGTAAATGGTCGCTCCACTTCGGCTCGAACAAAATCAGCCTTCAGGATGCCAGGACCGCGCCTGCTCTTGCCAAAAAAACGGTGCCGGGTAGTGGAAACTTCTGCGTCGTGACCGAAACGCCGATTGAGGAAGTTGTACGGGCACTCCGCGCAAACGATGTCGAAACTGTCGAAGGGCCTACTAAAAAGCTTGGTGCTGTCGGCGACCTGATGTCGGTCTATTTCCGGGATCCAGACGGTAATCTTGTTGAGATTAGCAACAGGCTTTCTTGACAAGAAATTCCCGAGCAAACGCATGTACTAACGACGGCTTTTTCCGCGATCTGTGAGTTCGCTAGAACCTTGATTTTACTCTCGCAGCGAATGGCAGCAATACGGGCGCGACCGCCGCATTCACCGATGCTGGCCAGCCGCAAGGAGACATAAAAGCGCCGGAATTCTTGGGCAGTCTGTGGCGAGACAATGCGGTGAGGAAGCGGATGGGAGCTTGGAGCGCGGGCAGCTTTGGCAACGACGACGCCCTTGATTATGTGAATGGCCTCTCGAGTTTCGATGCCGTGATTGAGACGGTTGCTGCCTTCTCGGCCAAGCCGGCCGGGCTGGAGGCCGGGGACGCCTGCGTGGCGCTAGCGGCCTGCGACCTGTTAGCGGCTGGATTGGGGCGAGCGCCTGCCGACTTGCCAGAGTTGCCGGGTATCAGGTTGCACGCAGTGTCACAGGATACGCTGGACCAGGCCACTGCCTTGGTAAAGCATGTGCGCACCGAGTCGGAGTTGGCAGAGTTGTGGGACGATGATGCGGAGGAGTGGCACGAGGCGCTGGACGCACTGTTGATACGTCTGACCCCTTCGGCGCCCTACACGCCACCCGAGTCGAACCCGGAAAGGCCCGACGACTATATTGGGCATTGCTATGTTTGCTACGAGGCGGTGACAGAGCGCGATGGCCTGGCTTTTGAGTATGATGATGGCGGTGGTGTGTTGGGTGCGACCCCACACCGGGCCTGTATCGACGCTAAGCTGGACGGCCCCGGTCCTCATTGGACGCCCGACGGCATGCCCCTACCGACGGCGCGGCGCAAGATGGTCGTCGACTTAGGGTATGACCCCGAAGACCTGATGCCGAACGGAGATATTCTACCAAAGGCGCGGCGGCGCATGATGCTGGAGGTGGGCTACAGGGAAAGTGACCTCACTGAGGACGGGCACCTGAAACCAACGGAATCTTAGAGCGCCTCAACATGTGAGGATTCGAGATTGGTGCGATTGCTGGGCGAATTGCGGATTTGTCCGCGCTCCTGATCACCGCCTGGCAATGAATTCTTCGCTCATCGTGAATGTCCGGATTGCGGCCTGCGACTGCAGCTTCAGGAAAAGGTTTCGACGGCAGCTATGGGCCGGACAAGATGGACGGCAAGGGCTGAGGCTGTGTGAAAACTCCGGCCTACGAGCTCTCTCAGAAGCACGAGAGAATGCACGTAAAGGGTGTTTTCGGCGTATTTCGCCGACCTTTCAGAGTATTCACACAGCCTCGGTCGGCAGCCGATTGTCTGATAAATTGTTGAACCCGTTCTTTGAGCACGTTTGACAGATGCTCCGTAGTTTGAGACCTTCCTGCCATTCGCAAAGGAGGATCTAACAATGGACCAGTATACTTTCTGATCCCGCCGCGCTCTGCCCTCGATTGACAGAATGCGCACTGAAACACTCCTGCGGAGGATTCTGACAATGGACAAACGACGCTAGCCCCTAGCGGGCGTTCGCAGTCGTGCATCTGCGCGACTTCAGCTTTCTCTTGTCATGAGGTGCACCATGCCCTTCAAACCACCAAAAACCACCTTCGGTCGGACCCTTCCTGCTGTGGAGGACACCCCAAAATCCGCCAAATTAGTGAGAGGCAAAGCCAAACCACCGCACGATCTGCGTATGAAGTCACCACCGCGTGCGGCTAAACGAATGGACATTCCCGGCAAAGCCAAGGGGCGTTAGAGACTGGTGCGGGGCGTGTTATGCGCCCCGCATTTGTGATCGGGATGGTCTATTGAGAAGCACGATTGCGCGCGAAATTGGATCGGTGCGCCTGCGACTTAGGTTTTTGCTGCGGCAATGGAAGCAAATGCTGGATGTCTGCTTGGAGCCGTCCGCAGCAAGATATTAGCCTGTACTGACTAGATGAAGGTTCGACTAAGATTTCTGAGCCAAACCAAACATTGCCGTCCAATTCTCAAGGGTCATTCCATTGCGATAGTCCTGCTGCATTTCGGTGTCGAGCAGTTCGACTAACAGTCTGTTTTCGAGCCAGACCTCCACGCATTCGAACGGACCGCGATTGCAGATACGTGCGCACCACCCGCGTTCTTCGGCGGAAGAGATGATCTCCGAACGATTGAGTGTTGCGCATAATGCTATGTGTGCAAACGTCGGTTTCGTGTCCCGCGCTTCTATTTCACAGAATACTGATTCTGGACCCGCCTTCAGAACATGTGTTGTGGGGTAGACTTCAATCGCAGTGCCGTCGTCCTGCTTTGAGAAGGCGATCCAGCAGTTAGGAAATGGCGGAAAGGGCAGGGCTTCGCCACCCATGACATGAGCGAGAAAAACCGCCACATCCTCTGGAGCGTCGGCGCTGATAGATAGGTGCAGAAGGCTCATGCGCAGTAGCTATCACAAGGTTGCGCTTGGTAGCAAAGACCGCGACCTGATTACTTCGATCACCCGCCAGGCTCGTTGTCGAAACGAATGTCCGGAAAGCTGGCTACGATCGCAGAAACAGAACGATGCTCCCTGGATAGGCTAGGAACCTTGGGACTCCAGCAGCACAGTTTCGAGCTTTTCAAACGACTGTTCACCACCCTCAACTGCACCTCGCTTCTTGGCGCGTCGCAGTTTGTCTGAGGACTGGAACTGCATACGCAACGTGACTTGCGTTTGCCCGTGCGTCTCCGCAAATGTCACGACCATCCGGCATGTAAGATGCTTGTCGTCGACGTGCCCTCCCGTGTTGCGGAAAACGAGCCGATGCGGCGGCTCAAAGACTTCAAAGACTGCCGTGTTAGGATACTGGACCCCGTCAGGCCCGTGTAAGACATAGGACCAGGTCCCGCCAACGCGAACGTCCATGCTTTCGATCGTCATGTGAAACCCGTGCGGTCCCCACCACTGGACCAGACGCGTTGGATCGGTCCATGCCCGAAACACGGCTTGGCGGGCGCGTTGAATAAGCGCTCGAATACCAATTCCGGCGTCGTACTGGCACCAACACGTGGAATGTCACTCTTCAACTCGTTGGCCCTCTTCGGCGAGAAAGATGTCCAACCGATCAAAACTCTCGTCCCAGAACGGTTGATATACTTTCAGCAGTGACTGAATTTCCTTGAGTGGATCCGCGCGTAACTTGCACGGGCGCCGCTGAGCGTCGCGCGAGCGTTCAATGAGGCCCGCGCGTTCAAGCACCTTCAGATGCTTGGTTATGGCCGGACCCGTCATGTCAAACGGGTCTGCCAGCTCGGTCACGGTGCGCTCACCCGACATCAGGTTCGCCAAGATATCTCGCCTTACCGGGTGGGCTAACGCGGACAAGGTAACGCTCAGTTGGTCAGTTGACAAAGTAATTTACCTATCGGTTACTTTACTAATTAGTAACATACGATTCGCCCACTGGAAAGCCCTGGACCGGGTCTGTCAGTCGCATTGAAAGGAAGCTTATGAGAGAGCTCGCAATTCTTATGTTTCAGTCCATCGATGGTATCGTTCAATCACCGATGATGCCAGACGAAGACCCGTCCGGCGGATTCCAACATGGTGGATGGGCCGCCCCATACTGGTCAGGGGCGATAAATCACGTCGGACGTGAAGCGATGTCCCAGCCTTATGACATCGTCTTTGGTCGTAAGACCTATGATGCCTTCGCGGCGCATTGGCCCAATGTGCAAGGCGACCCTGCTGCGGACATGATGAATACCGCCCGCAAGTATGTGGCTTCCAGAGGCACGCCAAAGCTGGAATGGGCAAACTCGAAACAACTTTCGGGCGACATCGCGTCTGAGATAGCTGCTCTAAAGGAAGAAGAGGGTCCATTGCTTCAAGTTCACGGGAGCGCCGATCTTGTCCAATCCCTTCTGGCGCACGATCTCATTGATGAGTACCGCCTTTGGACGTTTCCTGTAATTCTGGGGTCCGGGAAACGGCTGGTCGAGAACAATAACAAGCAACTAGAAGTGACGTTGGTTAGATCCGCAGCACTGAAGAACGGAGTATCGATGTCGATTTATCGTCGCGCTTAGGTGTCGTTGTCTGCTTTCACAACGACCGTCTTTCGCTCACCCATTTTTGCGGCTGAGTTGTCCGCACACGGTTGGTTCACTGTTCCGACGATTTTGTTGGTACAGCGAATGTCCGGAAAGCAGGCTGCGACTGCAGCATTCCAGACTATAGTTGAGTGACCGGTTTGGGCCGCCGTGTGTAAGAAAGGACAGTTGATTTGCTCGATGCTGCATTGGCTCAGAGGTCTGATCTGAGCCCAAGGCGGTCATTGCTATATTTCGCTGCGCGCGCTCGCCGCATGAAAGATGCTGCATTTGCGAAGTTGCGGGCGCTGCTGTACGACGGGCAAACTGTTCATAGATGTTTGGCACAGCGAAGCTGGGCTGGGCAATTCACAGGTCGCGGGCACGGTGGACGTTCAATCGAGTTTGCAACTGGTCGATAAGCGACGAGTGCGTCGCATTACCTTCTTCATTCTTCAAGCCATAAGGTGTAAAGAATTGGTAGCGTGTACATTGAGTGTTCTTCTCATTTTCAGGCTGTCGTTCAAAGCCTTAGGATCGAAGAGAGACCTTCAAGTATCAACGCGGTTTCGCAAAGCGGTGTATTTTTGGTACTTATAAGGCTCCTGTAACGCTTACGAATTGAATTTTGGGTCTGTGAGCCAACGATGCGAAGGACTTTTGCAGCTTTCATATGTATACTCGGGTTTACGGCACCGCTTACTGTGCATGCTTGCGTGGTTTGTGCTGAACTGCCGGAGGCATCAATTTCTGATCAAATACTGGCTGCAGAAGTAGTTGTATTTGCAGGTCCAGCACCAGAAAATCCATTCCAGTATTCGATTCGACGCGTCTTTAAGGGGAGCGACGAAAAGCTTAGTAACGCGCCCAATATTCCATTTCTCATAGACAGCGTTACACGGCGGGCATTCCGGGCTGATCCAACGACAACGGTTCTGCTGACCTATGGACCAGAATTCAACGACAGGGCTGGGCGCAATTTTTCGCGGGCTTGGCGACGCATCTTTGTGATGAATTCAGAAAGAAGCGAGTTTCTTGAAAAACTTAAAGCCAATGGTGGGCTTTGGCGTTTAGGAGAGACCAACGACGCTGCACGCGTTTCATTCTTTTTTGACTATTTGTGGCACCGAGATCAAGTTCTGCACAACATGGCCATGGTGGAAATCGGACGGGTAGATTATGCAATTTTGCGCCCGGTTGGCGGCAGGGTTTCAACCGTCCAGATTATGGAAGAGTTGAATGACTTGAACCGCTTGGCCTACTGGCCCGTTGCAATTCGGCTATTGGGACTACAAACCGATCCACAGGCGCGTTCGATTGTCCGCTCGCGCTTTGCCAAATCTTTGAGATCCGGTGGTTTGCATTCTCATGGCTGGGCGCTGGCTGGCATAGAGGCAGACAGGCTACTTGCGATCAACGCAATTGGTCTCGCGCTCAAGGACCGCAGAAAGACGCGGGATGACAAGAAGGCTCTGGTTCGGGCATTGTCCGAAGCTGGTTCCTCGCAAACGCAGTTTCAGGATGAGATCATACGGATTTTTGCAGTTGTTCTGGATAGAGATCCAGAATTGATCCTGCAGATCGCTGTTGCAACCCGAAATTGGGGCGAAACTGCGCTGCACCAAAAGTTTGAGGCCTTGGTTGTGCATGAAGAAACGGACCCCGCTACGCAGTTTTTTCTAAACATGGTTCTACAGGACGAAATCGCACCCGAATAAGTCGAGTTTGAACATGTTTTGCAAGGGCACTTTCCAATTGGCAGGCCTTGTTTTGCGACCTCTCGCCCATACGATTAGTCATCGGCCATGATTGTGCCGAGGCCTGGAATTGGCCGCTGAAAAGCTCGTGTGGAAAGGAATTGCATCCTATGATGGCTCAATGAACATCGTGGGAGAAAATTATTTAACTGAAATTGACACCTTATGATATAAACAAAATCGAATATTAGCGGGCCAACAAGAGCCCTGTTTCGAACCGTGTTGTTGATTTGGGAGGTCAATATGTACCGGGTTTCCGCTTTTGTCTTAGCGCTGGTGCTGTCGCCAGCTTCCGCTGTCTCTGACGCTGTTCCAAGCGAAGAGGCCGCTGAAGGCTTGTTCCTGAAACAACCCTACTCCCCTTATGCACAACGTAGTTTCCCAGAGCGGCCGTTATGGGGTGATACCCATCTTCACACAGGGCTTTCTCTGGACGCGGGCGCTTTTGGAAACACGCTGCTGCCAGACGATGCTTGGCGCTTTGCCAAGGGTGAACAGGTCATCTCCTCGACAGGCCAACCCGTCAGACTGGGGCGACCATTGGACTGGATGGTCTTGACGGATCACACTGATCTGATGGGGTTCGCTCCGGATCTGCAAGCAGGCAAGCCGGGCGTTATTTCCGACCCAAAAGGTCTTGAGTGGTACGAAGGGTATAAAGCTGGCGGTGAAGAGGCCGGGAAAACCGCCTTTGATATCATTACAAATTTCTCTCAAATGACCTTGCCGGAAATCCTGCTTGAGTCCTACAGCCCTGGTGCGGACGCCTTTGCGTTTACCTGGGAACACATTGTTCTCGCAGCCGAACGGCACAACGACCCCGGGAATTTTACAGCTTTTATTGGGTTCGAATGGACCTCTGTCCCGAAAGGATTCAACCTTCACCGGAACGTAATGTTGCGGGACGGGCCGATCAGAGCGCTCCAGATGGTTCCCCCAGTCACGCAACCGCCTTACGGCGACACAGACCCAAAATCGCTGTATGCCTGGCTGGAAGAATATCAGGAAAAGACCGGGGGGCGTGCTGTTGCCTTTGCCCATAACGGAAACTTGTCAAATGGATGGCTGTTTCCGACCGAAGACACATACCACGGCGGTAAGGTAGACGAAGAATACGTAGCTGCGCGCGCTAAATGGGAACCGCACTATGAAGTTACGCAGATAAAGGGCGACGGAGAAGCGCACCCATTCCTGAGCCCGGATGATGAATTTGCAGACTATGAAAACTGGGACGTCGGCAATCTCGATATCACCGAACTTAAGACAGAAGATATGCTGGCCGGAGAATACGCTCGAGAAGCGCTGAAGCGCGGTTTGATGTTGGAAGAGAAATTCGGCGTTAATCCCTACAAGTTCGGCATGGGTGGCGCTACGGACAGCCATACATCGTTAGCGACGGCTGAAGAGGACAACTTCTTTGGCAAGTCGGTCAGCGTTGAGCCATCGGCTTCTCGTATCAATCACCCATTCATCGCCAACGATCTAGGTGAAATACCCGGTGATCTTCTGGTTGCGTCAGGTTATACAGCTGTTTGGGCGACCGAGAACACTCGCGCGGCGATCTTCGACGCATTCAAGCGGCGCGAAACCTACGCCACAACCGGACCTCGGATCGGGTTAAGATTCTTTGGCGGATGGGACTTTAGCGATGCTGACGTAGAGACCCGGTTCCTTGCAGATGTTGGCTATACCAAAGGTGTTCCCATGGGGTCGGATTTGCGCCCCCGCGAAGGTGATGGGGCACCGTCCTTCCTGATAGCTGCCCTGCGCGACCCGGTTGGTGCAAATCTTGACCGCGTTCAGGTTGTAAAGGGATGGCTCGACTCGGACGGTAGCTTGCAAGAAAAAGTTTACGATGTCGCGTGGTCAGATGACCGCGTGGCTGACGAAAATGGTAAGCTTCCAGCTGTAGGAAACACCGTAGACTTGGAGACAGCAAGTTGGACCAACACAATCGGTACCGCCGAGTTGGTGAAGGTTTGGTCCGACCCGGATTTCGACCCCAATGCAAGGGCGTTTTATTACGTTCGGGCAATCGAAATCCCAACTCCTCGTTGGATTCTCTATGACAAGCTGAGGTTCGGTGCAGAGTTGCCCCAAGATGCAGTTTTAACTCACCAGGAGCGTGCGTATTCCTCACCGATTTGGTACACCCCGGCGGAGTAGCATGATTTAGACATGGATTTAGACAGCGAGACGGTTAACGCCCCTTGGCGTATTCACCTTAGGCATGAAGCTTGCGTGGCGTGGGATCCTTTGCAAAAACAATTGAAATGAGAGCTCAAGCTCGGGTCTTGCAGGAGCTCCAATGGGAATATTGAAAGAACCTCTGTTCCATTTCTTTTTGATTGGGGCGGCTATTTTCATTTGGTTCCATATTGTTGCGCCGACGACCGAGACGGTCGAGAATTTGGAAGTCATAACGATAGACGAGGACGACGTCGCTCGTTTGGCAGATCAGTTTGAAGCCAGGTGGAACCGTCGACCAAGCGATGCCGAACTAATAGCCTTGGTCGACGCGTCAATTCGTGAAGAGGTTCTGGTCAGAGAAGCAAGAAAACTTGGCCTGGATCGCGGAGATACCGTGATCAGGTCTCGGTTAAGCCAGAAGATGGACTTTCTGACAGAAGCAATAGCCGCGTCAGTGGTTCCGGAGGACGAAGAGCTAGAGGCGTTTCTCAATCAAAACCCCGCACGGTACGCAACGCCTGACAGGGTGGCGTTTAGTCAGATATTTTTGGGTGAAGCACCAAGCGAGGTACAGATTGCGGTAGCCCTGTCGGCACTGAGAGGAGGGCAAGAGCCTCTCGTTTCTGGCGCTTCAACACTGTTACCTGCTTCAATGCCGTTAACCGCGACCAGAGTAATTGACTCGGTCTTTGGCACTGGCTTTTCAAAAAGACTCATAGAGGTTGAAATAGGTCCTTGGGAAGGACCGGTCCAGTCGGGCTACGGTGTGCATCTTGTTAAAGTGCACGCATTTGAACCTAGCCGTACACCGCCCTTGTCCGAAATTCACAGTGATGTTTTGCGCGACTGGCGTCGCGCCGCGAGCGAAGATCTGGCCCAGGCGCAATACGATAGCTTGGTTCAAAATTACGAGATCGTAGGCCCCGATCTCTCAGGTTCAGCCGAATGAGATGGCTGATCTGCCTTTTGGTTTTTGTGCTTTGCGCGTGGCCCGCAGCCAAGGCCAATGCCCACGCACTTGATCCTGGATATCTGGAGGTACGTCAAATCTCCTCTGATACCTGGAGCGTCCACTGGCGAAAGCCTGATGTGAATGGCCAGCCAATGGCGATTGACGCTGTGTTGCCGGAAGGATGTACGCCCATGCGCGGCCCCTCTCCAATCTACGACGGTCGAGCATGGGTTTCATCTTGGGTCGTTGAGTGCCACACGGATATCGCAGGGCGGCCGATCGCGATCGACGGGCTAGAGGCTCAAAAGAATGACGTATTGGTCCGTCTACACCCTCTCGAGACTGAGCCGACCACGCTGCGTTTAACGCCTGAGACAGCCGACCAAACCATACCTTCTGAGCAGACGACATGGTCAGTTTT
This sequence comes from Ruegeria sp. ABV4_181, assembly GCF_056158465.1. Lineage (NCBI taxonomy): Bacteria > Pseudomonadati > Pseudomonadota > Alphaproteobacteria > Rhodobacterales > Roseobacteraceae > Ruegeria > Ruegeria sp. ABV4_181. The sequence goes on along the minus strand of NZ_JBSWTI010000005.1, from coordinate 78,501 downwards.
TACCGCTTATGCCCTATTGGGTTTTGAGCACATACTGGAAGGCTGGGATCACCTTCTGTTCGTTTTTGCGCTGTTCATTCTGGTCCGCGAGCCCTGGAGATTGGTCGGTGCTGTGACGGCCTTCACACTCGCGCACTCCATCACTCTGGCGCTGGCAACTTTTGGTATCTTGAGTGTTCCCGGCCCGCCGGTCGAGGCCGTCATCGCATTGTCCATCGTTTTTCTGGCCATGGAGATTGTAAAGGGTGAAGAAGGTCGGAACCGGCTATCAAATCAAAAGCCTTGGATCGTTTGTTTTGGATTTGGGCTATTGCATGGCCTTGGCTTCGCAGGAGCCTTGGCTGACATTGGCCTGCCCGCGAACGATATTCCAGCTGCTTTGCTTGCATTTAACCTTGGCGTTGAAGCCGGACAATTGAGTTTTATTGGTGCATTGGCTCTGTTCCCTGCAATCTGGCGGCTGATGGCACGCCCGATCGGCCAACGTGCAACAGTGATTGCCGCATATGGCATCGGTTCAGTGTCGATGTACTGGCTAATTGAACGCATAAGCGGCTTTTGATTGATTGGCAGAGGCGCTCATTTTTGTTTGCCGATTGGGTGACCGGCATTCTCAGCGCCGTCCAATTACTGCTGACTTGTGCTGAATCGCAATGATCAAAGTGCGGCGCTTGCAAGCGGATGCTGCATCAGCAATAGCCGCGTGAGCAAAAGGCGGGTTTTGTCCGCATAGTGTGAATTTGATTGGCCACTACTTTTGCACGTGCAGCGAATGGCTGGTTCGGCGGGCCGCACCGCATCATAACTATCTATCGGCCAAAGGCAGGTATGGGCCGTCCTTGCCAAAGTTCACCTGCAGGTGGGATGGTGAAACAACGCCCCCTCCGATTTCAACTATCAGGCGCCTGAGAAGACGGACCGGCTGCCACGAATTTTACGACTTCAGCACCAGGGTTGCTCATAAGACAGTGCAATCTCTATCTTGGCCGGTGTCGGTGACATGAGCCAAGCCACTATGGCAGTTATTCTTTCAAACCGAGAACAACTGTCGCCCACCTGAGCGCTTCGGCCTTGAACACATCATCACTGCATTCTGCCAAGGCCGAGGCTTTTTGGTAGGGGTCAGTCCGGGCGTAGAACATGGCGCTCAGTTGATCAATCACAAACGCGGCTGCGAATTCAGGATCAGGGTGTGTGATTTCTTCTCTCCGTGAAAGGAGGAGTTGTAAGAGACGCAAATTTCCTTCGCTTTTGATCTCGGCCATATGTGCTTTAAGATCAGGATCGTCCGCCATCACCAGGGCGGTGGCACGTTTTGACATGCCGCCTGCTTTAGTTTGATGCAGCCGAAAAGTGATAAACGCCTCAATCATCTCGCGTACGCTTGCGTCTTCCCAGCGGGCCGGGTCCGCAGCCTGTTTGTTCATGTCGGCAATTTGCGATGTCATCCGATGAAAAACGGCGTTGCGAAGTGCCGTCTTGTCTTTAAAATGGTGATAGACGGCCCCAACAGAAGCGCCGGCGCGTTTCGCAATCTCGGTAACCGAAGCGCCGTCCACTCCCTTTTCAACGATCAGTTCTTCAGCCGCATCCAAGAGTGCCGCCTGAGTCTTCTCGCTTCGGGTCTGTTTGCTGTCGCGGCGCCAGTGCAGTTCGGATATCCACCGGTCTTTGGTCACTTAAGTCTCCCGAACCAGAATTCATATTCGGTTTGTTGACACAGTCAGCCCTTCATGTCAAAACATAATCAGAATTTTGATTCTGATATCTGATCAAGAGGTACTCGATGAAACCCTCGCCGAAGCAAACGCTGCCCGCCACTGCGACCGAAGCTGCCGCGGGCCTAGACCTTGCTGGCAAGGTCTTTGTAGTTACGGGCGGGTATTCGGGTCTTGGGGCAGCCACCAGCAAGGCGCTGGCCGCCACGGGAGCAACCGTCGTTGTGGCCGGTCGGAACAAGGAGAGCCAAACAAGTATTGCAGTTGAAGTTGAGGAGGCGTGGCCGAGCGCTTTGGTGGATGCAGAAGAGGTCGTCGATCTTGCTGATCTGGCATCGGTTGCGACTTTCGCCCGCAGCCTTCGCTCACGCTACAATCGGATCGACTGCCTCATCAACAATGCCGGCATCATGAACACGCCGCCGGGCAGAACCGGGGACGGCTTTGAAATCCAGTTCGGCACCAACGTCATCGGACATCATCTGCTCGCCCGTTTGCTGGTGGATCGGACCGAACGGCAGGTTTGGTTGTCGTCCAGTGGGCATTCTTTGATTGGCGATCCACCCGGCAACCATGACCCTGCAAGAGCACCGCGTATCGATATTGATGCAGTCAAGGTCGTGGATCCCGACACCTACAACAGCTGGCGCCGCTATCAACAGTCGAAACTGGGTGCTATCCTGTTGGCCAAACAGTTCGCCATCGAGCATCCGCACGTAAAGACCTGTGCTGTCCATCCCGGCGTTGTACGCACCAATCTGTCGCGGCACATGTCGAAATGGTTGATGGTCAGGTACTTGGGGGCAATGCTGACCGGACGTGGACAGCGCATTGTAACGCCTGATGAAGGCGCGCGTACCCAAACGCTCTGCGCAGTCATACCGGGCACCGACCTGGAAAACGGCGCCTACTACGCCGACTGCCAAGTGACCCAACCCGCGAAGGCCGCTGAAAACATGGAAGATGCCAAGCGGCTGTACGACTTGTGCGATGAGGTCACGCAACCCTTTCAAACCCAAGCCACACCGGCTCGAAAAACTGGAGGACCGTCAAAGTGACGACAACACTGACCGTAAACGGCGTTCGACACACCCTGGACGTCGACCCCGCAAAACCACTTCTCTGGGTAATCCGCGAACAATTGGAACTGACGGGCACCAAGTTTGGCTGTGGTATCGCGCAATGCGGGGCCTGCACGGTCATGATCGACGGGGTTGCCACGCGGTCCTGCGTCACCCCCGTGGACGTGGCTGAGGGTGCAGAGATCCTCACCATCGAGGGGCTGGCGCCGACCGAAGATACTCTGCACCCGCTGCAAGAGGCGTGGATCGAGCATCAGGTGCCGCAATGCGGCTACTGCCAGTCCGGTCAACTGATGTCCGCCGCGGCCCTTCTTCAGGACAATCCAAATCCCACCGATGCCGACATCAATGACGCGATGGAGGGCAACATCTGCCGGTGCGGCATGTATGGGCGCATCCGCGCAGCCATCAAATCCGCCGCTACTCAGGAGGGATAAGACAATGAAAAAGTGGACCCGACGTGCTTTCATTTCCGCAGGTGTCGTTGCGGGCGGGGGTATTCTGGTTGGTTTCGCTGTGCGGCCGGGAAACCTCGCAGATGACCTACAGGATATTGTGGCAGGCGATGGCGAAACATTGGTGCATACCTTCGTCAAGATCGACAAGGACAACGTCGTCACCGCCATTGTTCCGCATGGCGAAATGGGCCAGGGCGCGCATACCGCATTGGCACAAATGCTGGCCGAAGAACTAGATGCCAACTGGGAGCGCGTTCACTTTGAAGAAGCGCCTGCTTTGGCGGAATACAGCACATATACACTGGGCCGCGGCCTTATTCTGAGTGGGATCGACCTGCCGGCTTTTGTGGTGCCAAGCTTTGACGGCGTTATGATGCGCGTGGCGAATTCCATGAACATGCAGATCACCGGCGGCAGCCTGAGTATTCGGGCCACCGGTCAATTTGGCATGCGCGTGGCCGGTGCGGCGACGAAAGAGATGCTTAAGCGCGCCGCGGCTGATGCATGGGGTGTTCCGGTTTCGGAGATTGAGACCGAAAACAGTATGCTCCACCACCGCGCAAGTGCGCGGAGCGAGCCCTATTCGAAATTCGCAGCAGCCGCGGCAGAGATGACGCCGTCCTATACGCCAGAGCTAAAGGACCCCAAGGATTTCAAGATCATCGGCCGCTCGGTTCCGCGTCGCGACATCCCCTCCAAGATCGACGGCACCGCCAAATTCGCGCTGGATGTCCGCTTGCCCGATATGGTCTACGCGACAACTCAGAGGTCGCCCGTCTTTGGCGGACGTATCGCCCAGATTGACGACAAAGCAGCGCGTGCCATGGACGGCGTTATAGATGTCATCAGACTGCCGCCAAGCGAAAATGACGCAAGGATTGGCGGGTATCCCGAAACAGGCGAATCCGTCGCGGTGGTCGCCGACAGTTACTGGACCGCGAAACAAGCGCTCGGCGTTCTGGACATTGATTGGGACAACCGAGGAAACGACGACGTCAACATGGAGAGCATTTATGCCCAGCAAGACAGGGCAATCTCGAACGGTGATGGTCGAGAGAGCGATCGTGAAACCGGTGATATCGATGCCACTCTTGCAGAAGCGGAACAGGTGATAGGCGCGGATTACCGCGTTCCCTTCCTGGCGCACACCTGCATGGAGCCGATGAACGCTACTGCGCATGTCAGGGACGGTCAATGCGATATCTGGATTGGTTGCCAGAACCCGCTTGGATTCCGGCGCGCGGTGGCAGAGGCGCTCGATTTAGACGAAGAAAATGTCACGCTGCACAACCAGTTCATGGGTGGCGGTTTTGGGCGAAAGTCGCGGGCCGATTGGGCATTGCAGACCGTTCGTGTCGCGCAAGCGGTTGGCAAGCCTGTCCAGTTGATCTGGTCACGCGAAGAAGACGTCCGCCAGGATTTCTACAGACCGGCAGCCACCAGCAGGTTCCGCGCGGCACTTGGGAATGACGGCTCTTTGCTGGGGTGGCAGAACACGTACGTCGAAAAGCTAGAACCCCCTGAAGCGGCCTTGATCCCGTATAGTGTACCCGCCCAAAACATCGGCTACCTTCGCAGCCCTAGCCATGTACCGACCGGTGCCTGGCGGAGCGTCGATGAATCGCAACACGGGTTCTTCATAGAAAGCTTCATTGACGAATGCGCCGCCGCCGCGGGGGCCGATCCGTTTGCCTATCGCGCCGCGCTTCTGGCCGATAACCCGCGTCACCTTGCAGTGCTCAAGAAGGCAGCGCGGGAGGTCGGGTGGGGTAGCCCGATGGGGGCGGGCCGCGCGCGAGGGATCGCCTTGAAAGAGTCTTTCGGTTCCATCGTGGCGCAAGTCGTCGAGGTATCTGCCTTGGATGGCGAAGTTTCGGTAGACCGCTTCGTCGCCGCCATTGACCCTGGCCTTGCGGTTACACCCGACGGCGTTACGGCGCAGATCGAGTCCGGCATCATCTATGGTCTGACCGCTGCGATGTATGGCGAAATCACGATTGTCAACGGTGCAACCGAACAGAGCAACTTCCACGACTACGAGGCGCTGCGCATATCCGCTGCGCCGTTGATCGAAACGCACATTATCAACAGCGGCCACCAGATCGGCGGCGCGGGCGAACCCGGCACACCCCCCGTAGCTGCCGCATTAGCCAATGCGATCTTTGCAGCGACCGGGCAACGCATCCGCGAGCTTCCGCTTGGTAAACACGTTTCGTTCTCCAGCAAGGCTCGTTTGTCGTAAATACATGATTGACGGTCTGAATAGGGTTATGGTTGGTCCACTCATTGCATTCAAGGATCTTGAACTAAGCTTTTCCAACGGCCTCTGTTCATAGGCGGGTCAGTTCAATAAGCGCCGGCTCGTTTGTCGCGTTCAGAGATATCAATGACCTACCAAAGACTAGTCATCGAAAACACGTAGCTGTGCATCGCCGAAGGATTTTGCATTGGCACTAATGACATCGGACGTACTGCGGCATGGAAGGTCGCAGCCCTCTCTCACATCAACGACACAAGCCGCGCTCGACGCGCATGTGCAGCGCGGCAAACACCTCGCCGTGCGCGCAAGGTTCATCGCAATCGGAGTCATGCTCGTTCTGATGCCAGTTCTCTACCCCCGTCCCGAGGTCGTTTACTGGATGGCATTTGGTGTCGCATTCGCCCTGATCGGCCTGGCGCAACTGAAGTTTATTGGCCCAGATCGGAAACTGCGGGAACTATCATTGATGGCCGCCGAACTGGTGCTGCTGACGTGGCTGATTGTCGTTCCCAACCCGCTGATAAATCCGGATATCCCGGTCGAGCTGCAGTATCGGTTCGGTGGTCACACGACTTTGTTCATCTTTCTGGCTTTGGGCACGCTCGCCTATTCCTGGCGGTCCTTGCGCGCCTATGCGGGTCTGGCGGCGATGATTTGGGCGGGCGGCGCCTTTCTCGTCTGGCTTCTGTCTGCAGACCATCCCAGTGCGGCGCTCGTCCAGTATGCTCTTGTCGATTATCCCTACGTTCTAAGCGCCATTGATCCGGGCTCATTGCGGCCGGATATGCGGTTGCAGGAAATTGTCGTCTTTTCCCTTGTTACATTCATCCTGTCAATCACGGTCAGGCGGTATAGTGATCTATTGCTCACGCACACATCTGTGGAACGTGAACGCATCAATCTGTCGCGCTATTTCTCGCCGAGCATCGTCGAAGAGCTGTCTAAGAACGACGAACCTTTCAAGGAAAGCAGGCAACAGAATGTTGCGGTACTCTTTGTCGACATCGTTGGTTTCACGACCTATGCCAACAGAAAAGACCCTGCTGAAACCCTAGATCTTTTACGCGCTTTCCACAGGCATATGGCGACTGAGATATTTAACTACCGCGGAACGTTGGACAAGCTGCTTGGAGACGGTTTGATGGCGACATTCGGAACGCCGACCACATCACCAAAAGACGCGACAAATGCTCTGGCCTGCGCCTGTGCCATGGTCGAGTCAATCCGGAAGTGGAACCACGCTCGGATTGCGCGGGGCGATGAGGAAATCAAAATCGGAATTGGTGTTCACTACGGTATTTGTATGCTCGGTGACATTGGAACAGCCGAACAACTCGAATTTGCAGTTGTTGGCGAAACCGTCAACATCGCCAGTCGCGTCGAGGCCAAGACCCGGGAATTAGAGGCACAGATTCTGTTTACGGATGCCGTTCGCCAGCAGGTCATTGCTGAGTCCGGAGTTGACCACGCATTGCTGCGCGACACCACAGCGTTTCCGAACCAGACAATCAGAGGTATTAGCGGCAGCATTGAACTGTTTTGTAAACACTAGGTCGGAAAAACCTGGACCCGCGGCAGACTATGAGTCAGAGCTAACTAATGTTTTGGCAGCGCCGCGAATGACCGCTAAGCGGGCTGCATCCGCAGCAACCAAACCAATCGATGGATGACGACTGTGGGCCGCGAGCTACGGCGCACTCTGAAGTAGTCGGCTAGCCGCATATTGGGCAATTCTGTCAGTCGGTCATAAGTCGAAATTTGAGGAAGGTCGCGCCATCATAATCGACTTCGCCGACCTGCCGCGCACCAAGTCTTTCGAGTGCCCGCAAATGCGTTCGAGAGGGTGGCAAGAGGAAGGTCACATACGGGATGCGTTCATCGGAAATCGCAAAATCGATCGCCTTCCGCGAGATGCGCGGTCCGAGGCCAAACGTGTCAGGCCGCAAGACCAGTCCAAAGTCCCACTCGGCGCCTTCTTTTTGAAAGCCACCCCAGCCGACATATCGGTCATCGGACAAAAATGCCCAGTGTCCAAGTCCGTCACGTACCCAGCATTCTTCCTTCTTGGCGACAAACCGCGCCACGGTCGAGGCATCCCAGGCCATTCTCAAAAGCGGCATATGCTCCGCCACACGCGGGTCGGACATGTGAGCCAATATCTTGGCCGGGTCGACTTCCGACAATCGCACAAATTCTATTTCAGATTTCATTGTGGCGTCTTTCGATGTTTTCGTCGCTCTTCGTTCGCGGACCGCGTCTTCCAAGCCAGTTCTTTGCTTACAGTCACGCTGGGATATACGCATTCAATTTGTTGCCATCTAGATCCCGGAGATACCCCCCGTAGAAACCATGGCCTCCGCGTGGGCCGGGACGTCCCTCATCTGACCCGCCAAGTTTGAGGCACTTGGCGTGCATCGCATCTACACTCATTTTGTCAGTCATCTTCAGAGCGATCATCGTTCCATTTTCAACGCTTGGCGGTTCCTCATTGAATGGACAAGCAAGGCATAACGCAGGCTCGGCCCTTGAGTGGCCCCATGCGGCCATCTTGTCGTGTTTCCAAAGGCGCTTTGCGCTCACGCTTGAAAACAAGGCGTCGTAGAATTTCAGCGCTGCCTCGAAGTTGTTTGTTCCGAGGGTAACATATCCGATCATGCTTGTTCTCCATGTTGCGGTCGTTGTTATTTTCAACTCGACGCTCGGCTACCAAGACGCCTGTGGTGCTGAGCCAGACCGCCTTGCAAGCAAGGTCGAGGCCGGACCGTGGCTCGGAATTGCACGCACCTCAAAGTCTTCGAAGTTCTCAATTGCTTGCATCAATCGTGAGCGAGACAAGAAGCGTCCGGTTCCGCGATACAAAAGCGCCTGGCGCATCAAACGGTCGGCCAATCCACGAGCAGGCGCATCCGCGCAAAACGCGAGACAGAGTGCGCCGCCGGGTCGAACGACCCTGCAAAGTTCATTCAGAGCAAGAAAAGGATCGGGGACGGTTTCCAATGCCCAAACGCAAGTGACGAGATCAAATTCGCCGTCCTCGAACGGCAACGACTCCAATCGTCCATTTATCTTTGGGACAGGAATGTCAGCGCAGCGCCCAAGCATGGCTGCAGAGGGATCAAGTAAAGTCATCAGGGCTGGCGACATGCCCTCGCCGATCAATGCACGTGCCAGATTGCCGGTGCCGCAGCCAGCATCCAAAAACTTCGAACCTGGCGTGGCAAGCGCGCGCACCAAACCTTCCAAGGCGGCCTGCGCCTCGCCGCCTGCATGACGCAGCCAGCGGTGATGAAGTTTGTCATAATGCGGTGCAAGCCGGTCGTATCGATCGACACCATCGCGAATGGGCATCTGCGCAAACATTGGGTTGGTCCTAGTCTTGCACAACACAAAGGGTGATCGCCCGCGTACGCGACGGCGCATTGCTCATCGGGCCACATCCATGTCGTTCAAAGAACCTCAGCAATGGCCGCGGGCTCGATGACGAGGTGGTAGGCGTCTTCCATGTAAGTGGGGGGGCGAGCCGTCTCATTTCAGTGTCTTCTTTCTTCATTTCGGGAGTTTGCAGACATCAGGGCGGGATCAGATCACGACACCGGATGCGCGCGCAGCAATGGCGCGGCGGATTATGAGTTCCGCAACCGAGAGGTTGATCACCCAAGCCCCGACCATCAGGAGATCACGGGAAAGCCCCAACGGCTCGGTGTCAAAGACGGCCATCGCGACCAAAAAGAGCGCGGTCTGCGTCGAGGCTCCTTGGCCGATGGCATAGGCGCGGATCATTGCGGCGCGGTGTCCGGTGACATCTCGCGACCGGATCGCAACGATGGCCCAGCAGATGAGGGCGGCCATCGAAAGGCTGAGCGTGACTCTTGCCCCATAAAGTAGTGGTCCCTGTAGGGCTTCCGGAAATGCGTACGACACGGTCATCCAGAGCCCTGTGAGCGCGCTGACGCATCCTGCTGCCGCCACCACTCGCCCGAGAGTCCGGTGCAGGGCCGGGCGATAGGCCCTCAGATTTGGCAGAAACTGAACGGCCCCCAATAGGCAGAACACCGAACTACCGAGGATGTGCAGGGTGATCGGCAGGGGATCGATCACCGCACGCGGGTTTGGCGGTACGATCATCGGGCCACCAAGAAGCTCCGGAATCCGGATCAGCCCGATCACAGCCGGGATGAAGGAGTAGAAGAACACGAGGACAAGGAACGCCCATTCTCGACGGCTGATAAACTGCATGGTTCGTACTTTCGGGGAAACGTCTCGGTTTGCTTCAGGCGGGCTTGCGCGCCACGATGAATGGGTTCATGCGCTTTTTGCCGAAGTAGGTGATGTGCTCGATCTCAAAGCCCGCGCGCTTCATGTGCCGAACGAGAGCGGCCCGGCTCAGAACCTTAACCTGAGGGGCGATCTTCAGCGCCGTGAGTACACGGACCAAAAAGCGGATCGGCATTGACGCTTCCTTCAAGCACACCGTCTTTGAGACGAACAGTCCGCCCGGCTTGAGGTGATCATAGGCCCGGTCGATGACCTGCGGCACGTCCTCGACGAGATGCAGCAGGCTGAAAGCGAAGATGGCCTCGAAAGGATGACCCTCGCCCAGGTCGCCTGCTTCTGCCTGGCAAAACGCCACATTCGCCGGGGCATCGGCCTTGAGCTTGGCGTTTGCGATCTCGATCATGCCGCTTGACACGTCTGTTGCGGTGTAATGGGTGACACTGGGTGCGAGGTGGAGCGCCGTGCTGTCGGTGCCGCAGCCGATTTCCAGAACATGGTCGGTGGTGCGCAGAAGGGCGCGCAGCCGTGTCAGCTTAGCCTCGTATGCTGACGGATCAGCGACGGGCTTGGCGGCGTATTTCGGGGCGATCTTGTCCCAGAACGATTGTGCGGGCTGGGTGTCAACTGTGGTTCGCATGATGTGCCTTTCTTGTTGCTCAGGTGATATCGCCAAACAGCGACAGACATTCGATTGCCCAAATGCGTCCACCTGCTATACGCCCATGCATGGGCTGTAAGGCGGCGGAGGGGTGTTGGGTCGTATGAGCCCTGGCCGAGATCGCCCAGGGCTTCGGCTATCTTCGGACCGCGACGGCCAGTGCGCCGGCTGGGTTCGGTGAACGCTTTCGTTTCAAAACACCAAGCACCAATAGCACCAGGGCCAGCGCCGAAAGGGACGCGGCAAGCAGGAACGGCGCCCCGGAACGCCAAGTCTCAGCCGGGGCGCCGGAAAGCTGGACAGCGAAGAGCTGCGTCATGACCGGGTAAGAGACCATGGAAGCGAGTGCCATGAGGCTAGAGAACGTGCCCTGCAATTCGCCCCGATGTGCCTGGTCGACATGCATCGAACTCTCGCCGATGATGGCCGTGCCCGCGAGCGACCGGAAGGCGAATATCGGCAACAGGGCTAGGGCGAGCCAACCGGATTGCAGCCAGACCAGCGCGAGAAACCCAATCGTGCCAGCGAAGACCGCGAGCCTGGCGGCGTTGAGATTGCCAATCCGGCGCGTAACAGGACCCAGTACGACCGCCTGAGACAGGGCAAAACAAGCCCCCATCACCCCGAAGGACGTGCCGATCATCGTGCTGTCCCAGCCAAACCGAACGGCTCCGAAATAGGCCCAGACCGCCGGGAAGACGAAGCCGGCCAACGCGTCGAGGAAGAAAACGGCGAAAAGAAGTGTCGATGTTCCTGCTACGCGCCGCAGCAGAGGTGAGAGCGGATTGACAATTCGCCACGAGATCGGACGCCGATTATCCGGGGACAGTGACTCTTTCACGACGATCAACGTACCTACCAGTGCCACGAAGGACAGGGCCGAGGCAGCGAAGAACGGTGCTCGCGGACCCAATGCGCCCAGCAACCCACCGACGAACGGACCCGTTACAAAACCGATACCCGCGGCTGCCCCAACGATCCCGAAGACCTTGCTGCGGTCTTGCCCGGACGAGCGGTCGGCGAGATAGGCGTTCGCGACCGAGAAGGTGGCGGAACTGGCGCCTGAGAGCATTCGGCCGACGAAGATCATCCAGAGGTGCGGCGCCAGTGCCATCAGGAGGTAATCGGCGGCGGCGAGCGCGAGTGACCCGATTAGGACAGGACGGCGGCCGTACCGGTCGGAAAGTGCGCCAAGGATCGGGCTGAAGACGAACTGCATCGCGGCGAAGACCAAGGACAGATAGCCGCCCACGGCCGCCGCGTTCGCCATCGAGCCGTCCCCGAATCCCGACAGCAATTCGGGCATGACCGGTATGATGAGACCAAGACCCATCGCGTTCAGCATGGCGATCAGACAGATCACGAGGGTGGGTTGATCGACCTTCCTAAGCATCATCTTCTCCAGTTTTCGCTCGCTAGGCCCGCGCCGAAGCACATTGCGGTGCCATTGCACAACCGCATTCCATCGCTGGTCTGGTTTAGGGATCGACGTCGCGATGGTTCGTTTCGGGGAGAGATATCGCCATGCACGAATAAAGGATCGATTGCCGAAATTCGTGCAACTGCTATACGCCTACGCATGAACTGGCAGGCAATGTCCTTCGATTGGAACCAGGTGCGGGCGTTTCTGGCGACGGCCGAGGAAGGGTCGTATAGCGGCGCGGCGCGGGCGCTGAATTCAACCCAACCTACAATCGGGCGGCAAATTGCAGCGCTTGAGGTCTCGCTGGGGGTCACGCTCGTCGAACGCAGTGTGAAGGGTCAGACGCTCACACAGGCCGGCCACGACCTTTTGGACCATGTGCGCATGATGGGTGACGCGGCAACGCTGATCTCGATGACCGCCGACCGCCAGTCGCAGGAGGTGACGGGCGAAGTCAAGATCACGGCGACAGACCTTTTGTCTGCCATGCACTTGCCGGAATTGCTCAGGCCGTTGCGCGAGAGCGCGCCAGGCATCCGGGTGCGCATCGTAGCCTCGAACGATTTACAAAACCTGATGCAGCGTGAGGCCGATATCGCCATCCGGCACGCCCGCCCTGAACAGCCAGACCTGATCGCGCGCCATGTCGGGGACTTCCGCGCGAGCCTGTACGCGTCAAGCAAGTATCTCGACCAGGCGGGCCGGCCAAACACACCACGCGATGTAGCTGATCATCTATTCGTGGGAAATGCGGACCCAGTTCGTCTCATGGCTCCTTTGCACAATATGGGAATCCCGGTTCGCGCCGAGAGCTTCGTGATGTCGTCCGAGAATGGCATAGTGGCCTGGGAACTTATGAAGGCCGGCTATGGTGTTTCGATGCAACCTGAAATCTTGGGAGAGGCCGAGGCGGGTGTTGAGAAAGTTCTTGAGAACTTCCCGTCGCTGGAGTTTCCGATCTGGTTGGTGACTCACCGAGAACTGCAAACCAGCCCGCGGATCAGGATCGTGTTCGACCTGCTTGCCCGAGGATTGGGCGAGGCCCCCGGAATAAGCCGGTGATATCCCCCGAGAGGTGCAATCTGAGGTCCCAAACCCGGTGAGACGGGACCGAGAAGAATCCAGCCGGTCAAGTGTGAAAGCCGAATGGTAAAAAGGTCCTGCATTTAGCTCGCCCAGCCCGACCGCAGCGAACGCAATTTCCGGATCGTCGCGATATGCCAAGCTGAACGACCGCTCCGGCTAATCTGTTGAGTTGCGGGGAGCTGCGCGCTGCAGGTGCTCGGGTCCAATCCGGTTTTTGCGACACACGAGCAAGAGGCAGGCTTGTCCACGACCATACCATTTCCAAACCTGAAATGCTGAACTTGAGGGTCAATGTCTGCTTCGGTGAAGCCGCATCGCAGCGTGAGGTGACCCGGCGAATGTCTCTTGTGGTCCGGAAACCCGATCGTGGATTCCCGCTTGATCCCATCACCGGCAACAAGAAAGCTTCGCTACGCCTTTTCTGCCGGCATTCTATAATTACTGTAAGATGGCAGCGCTGATCATCGTCGTATTAGATTTTCCGCAAGTATGCCCAAGAGACATACCCCTTTAGTTTACGCGCACGCTCCAAAGAGACGCGGCACCAACGGGTGCCACCGGTCTGCTCGCAGCTGTGAACTCGTAGTGCGGTTCCATTTGGAAGACCAACGATCACATTGAACCCTGTTCCAGGCCCACTGCGCATTTTTAGCATGTCACCGTCTTCGACGCCAAAAACCTCATATGTTCCGAGTGACGCGGCCGCCGCCGGTTTAACGTCCACGACGACCCCCAGGAACAAAGCCATTAGGGGTAAAAAGATTGCATTGCGCATCGCGATGTCCTGCTTATTGCCTCAACGACAATCGTAGCAACTCGGATCACCAAGAGGAACAACTCCAAGACAGAAATGTAGGTGATACCAAAGCTTCAAACGCTATATTTCTTCTAGATGTTCGGGGATCCTGGCCCAGTTGGGTGCATCTTTCACAAAAACCTTGTTCGTTGGGCTGAAGTTGTTTGGTTCATCCAATGTCCCAGCTGCAATGCTCGTTAATCCGAAGGCTGTCACACCCCACAAGCCTGACCCGCAGGTACCGCAGAAATGCTTGATAACAGGTCGACCTTCCTTTGAGGTCTTTTCAAAGGTCCGTGGTTTGCCTTTCAGTAGCTGCAGATTTCCCGACTTTACCATATACCCGGCGTAGCCATCTGTACCGGTCATCGATAGGCAATCTCTGCAAAAACACATGAGTTGCATCACCGCTTCGCCGGTAACCTGGTATCGGACTTCACCGCAAAAGCACCCGCCTTCCAAGATCTCAGCCACGTTCCTTTCATCCTTCTATTTCGTTTTGCAAGTTATGAGAAAACCGTACCTACTCTGGGCAGTGGTCACAACGGTTCCAGCAGCGGAATGTGGAATGGTGCCAATATGAGCCCCTGTACCTGGATGGGTACGAGGCAAGCATCAGACAGATTGAGTTGTCGAATGTTTTCATCACGGTTCCGAATCCTTGCCAATTGATTGATCCAGCAATGTCATTGGACAGACGGTCTGAATTGACCGACAATCGGAACATGGAGCTGACAGACACCACACCTGTCCACCTGATCCATGTTGACCCAGACGTCAACATGGCGCGGTTCTATGGCATCGAGTTGCAGCCGACGCTATTTGGGGACGTTTCCGTCCTTCGTACCTGGGGACGTATTGGAACAAACGGGCAAGCCATGATGGTGACGTATGATGACGAAGCCCAGGCCAATGAAGCGCTCCAAAATCTCGAAAAGCAAAAACGCCGGCGAGGGTATGTTCCGGTCGGTGAGTGACTTCAGGTTGCAATCAGTTTCTGTTGCAAATCCCGAGCCTGTCGTCTCGTGACCGGGCTCTAGGTTCCAGCCGGCATGCCGGCTTCCACCCAGAACACCCCAGCATGATCTCCCTGACGCAATAGCCCCTGAACCGTCTTTTGCGAGCCGGGGCAGGGGCTTTGGGTCATGGTCGGTTCATGCCGTGGTGATCTGCCCGTTCGGGTGACGATCCCTTTTGCGCTCCCGCAGGATCGAAGATCCTTTGGCTTCTTTTGTGGGTCAGGCGGGATTTGGACAAGCCAAACGCCACCCGACGTCAGGGGGAAGGCGCAGCCTCCCCCCTCGGACAAGACAAATAGACAAGACCGTGTCCTCGCGCGCCTGCGCTGCGGGCCGCACCACTCTTGTCGATTTGTCCTGTCTCGCCCCTCTCCGCGTTCGCCACGGGGCAGGTTTTAGAGACGACGCCCTTTCAGGGCTTTGCTCAAAACCAGCACCAAACGGGGATCAACCCCAGAGGGCGCACCATGAAAGGAAAGACGGTTTTGAACCTTGAGACGACAAAAGACATCGAGAATGACACGAGCCTTCAGGCGGCAGAGATTGCAGCCCAGAATGACCTGTTTCGGAAAGCTCTGATCGATCCGACTGCGGCCATTGAGATGCAGTCCAAAGGCATTCAGGGTCAGGTTTTTGTCACGCCCGGCGTGTCGGGTGAGGGGTCGGAATTTCAGACCGCGGCATTGGTGGCGGTTGCGTCGGATGACCAGTTTGACGAGGGCAATGACCCCTTTGGCGATCACGCTTTTGGAACGGTGACGGTCCGTGACCAGAAGCTGTTCTGGAAGATCGATCTCTATGACGCGGATTACACATACGGGTCTGACTGCCCGTTTGATCCGGCAGTGACGCGCCGCGTCCTGACCATCATGTGCCCCAGCGAATACTGATCTCAATTGCCAACCAGAAAGGAGGTGAACACCATGAGCAATGAAATCTTGCAGCAACGTATCGCAGAAGCGTGGGCGCTAATCAGGAAGGGCGACAATTTCCACATCGCGCGCCGCTTCCTGATCCAACACGCAGCCATCTAAACGGCTCCGCTCTACCCCGGAAGGGGTAGGGCACCCTTACCACGATCTCAAACTCTGAAACAAGGATTTGCCCCATGAGCAAACTTGAAACATTCACCGCACCGGAAACCATCGAAACCATCCCGCTGTCCGATCTCTACCTGTCCGACTTGAACCCACGACAGGATGTTGCCGAAGAGGGCATCGCCCTGCTCGCCGACAGTCTGGTCATGTGCGGCCTGATCCAGAACCTGAGCGGGTTGCGTGATGCGGATGGAAAGGTTGCTATCGTTGCCGGTGGCCGTCGTCTGCGGGCTTTGAATATCGCCGTGACCGAACGCGCTGATCTGGTTCAGGTTCCCGTGAAGATCACCGACAACCCGTTTGTGGCTGAGCAATGGGCCAATGCAGAAAACACCGCGCGTGAGGAACTGGACCCGGTGGACGAGGTCCGCGCCTATGGGAAAATGGCTGCAAAATCCCTGTCTGTTGCCAAGATCAGCAATGCGTTTGGCGTGACCGAAGCCCATGTGCGCCGCCGCCTCGCGCTTGCCAGTCTGCCCGCCGCCGTTCTGGACGCGCTCAAAGCCGGTGAGATCAGCATGGGACTGGCCAAGGCCATGACCGTCAGCACCGAGGAAGAGAAAATCCTGGAAGTTCTGGAACGGGCCAAAGACTGTCGGTGGTTCAGTGAGCACGATGTCAAACAGGCCCTCACGTCCGAAGCGGTCAACAGCACCAATCGAAAGGCAGTGTTTGTGGGACAGGAAGCTTATGTCAAAGCGGGCGGCACCGTCACCGCCGATCTCTTTGCCGATGAAACCCTGTTCAACGAAGGAGAGATACTGGATCGTCTGTTTGCCGAGAAACTGACGTCGGAAGCAGCAAAGCTGCGTGAAGCGGAAGGCTGGGACTGGGTGGACACCCATGATGAAAGCTACATTCCCTATGGGTTCTCGGGGACCGATGGCATGCACCGTCTTGAGATGGTGAGCCGGGAGTTCACCGAAGAACAGGCCGAGCGGTATGACGAACTTGCCGAACTCTATGAGGCTGAGGCTCTGGACGCGGCGGGTGAAAAGGAGCTTGCAGCGCTCGAGAACTATGCCGCGCCGTTTTATTCTGACGAGCAACGCAAGCTGTCCGGCGTGTTTGTCTATGTCGGCAACAATGGCGCCATCAAAACATCCTCGGCCTATGTCGCGGCGGAACATGTGCAGGCCGCCATCGAGGCCGGTGTTCTGGCTCCGGTCAAAGAGCCCGAGATTAAGGAGACAC
The DNA here is from genome assembly GCF_056158465.1 of Ruegeria sp. ABV4_181. Taxonomy (NCBI): domain Bacteria; kingdom Pseudomonadati; phylum Pseudomonadota; class Alphaproteobacteria; order Rhodobacterales; family Roseobacteraceae; genus Ruegeria; species Ruegeria sp. ABV4_181. Next base: position 61,435 of record NZ_JBSWTI010000005.1, on the reverse strand, counting down.
CAAAGCCGGCCTATTCACAGAAGTTCATCGACGACATGGTGGCGATCCGGCTGGCAGCAGTGCAAACGGCCCTGCTGGACAAGCCTGACTATCTGTTGAGCCTGTTTGCCTTCTATGCCACCCCGGCCTCCGGTCTGACCTGCAACCTGTTTGGGTTTGGCTATGGTGGCGCTGAACGGAATACGCCCGAGGTCGATGACCAGTTCATCCTCGACCCCCGCCTTGGCGGGGAACAGGATGCGGCGGCAGAGGCAGCCTATGACCAGTTCCAGGAGATGGCCGCACAAGGCAGCGTGGAGGCGTTCAAAGCGTTTCGCGATCTGGGCAAGAAGACCCGCAATGGAGAGATCACAGCTTTTCTGGCCCGGCGGTTCCTGACCCAACGCCCGCAGTTCATGGCGGAGATAGAGACTGAGATCGGGGCTGACATCCGTGCGATCTGGACGCCTTCGGCTGAGAATTGCTTCAAACGCCTGAAGGGCTGGCAGCTGGATGATCTCTACAAGGACCTGCTGGACCTGCATGGTGACACCGACATGTTCAAAGCCTTCGCGAAATCCAAGAAAGGCGCGAAGAACGAGGCGCTGCACAAGCTGTTCAACGACCCTGAACACCAGCAGGCATTGGGCGTGACCACCGACCAGAAAGCCCGGATCGACGCATGGGTGCCTGAGTGCTTCTGAACCAGCAGGGCAGGGCGCATAGCGCCCTGCCTATCAATCTCTGGCTGTGTCAGCCTCAGTGATGAAAACTCAAAGTGGCATTGCGCGAACAACCCGTCGAGACTATCCATCAAAGGCCGGTCGCCTAGCACATTTTCAAAGGCAAGAACTTCGCAGAAACGGATTTAGATAGACCCATGGACACCGCATCGAACAAGCTCGAAAAAGCCGCCCGCCGCGTTTGGAAATCCGCGCAGATGTTTGTCGGGTTTCATACGGATCAGAAAGGCAAGCCGCGCGAACAGCCGAAGCTTTGGCCGCCAAAGAACGGGAGTGCGTCGATTCATAGCGACCCCAGCGCGCAAGAGGCCATTGTTGTTGTCAAAGCGGCTGATCCGGAAGCCGCGCAGGACGTACAGATCAAGCTACACCCAAACCGTATTGTTGTGCGCCGCGATGCGGATATCTGGTGGCAAGGTGTGGCCGTGGATGAGCAAACCGTGACAGTTCGAATGGCGGACAACACCATCATCGAAATCCGGCATGACGGGTCGGTGAAACGCCGCTCGGCAGAGGATGAAACGCATGTTGAGGCCGATGGCAGCATCTTCAAGTTCATCGAATTTGCCGAGGCGCATATGACAGGTGACGGGGTGGAAATGACCCGGCGCACCGAGGACCGGATTGCCACGATCACAGCCGACGGTGTTGTCGATCGCGCGCGCAAGCGTTAGCCTGAGATTCATACCTCAAGACTTTCCTTCGGTTAAACTTGTGGCCCGCTTCGGTGGGCCTCTTTCTTGTGTGCAAGATCGTCGGCAGAGGCTTGCCGAGGTCGCCTCTATTCCCTCCATATGCCGTTCCAATCCCATGTTGACTGTTGTCGCCAACCTAGCCAATGTCGCGCGTTCGTATCGATGCGTCTGCGTCAGCGCAGATGTGTTGGGGTCGATGCAAACCCACAAGGAAACGCAAGCAACATGACTGATGACTGGAACGACTATGCCGATGGTTGGGATGACAATGGCGACGTCAGACGCTATGCGCGTCGCGCTTTTGCCTCGCTCGACGACCACTTGAGTTTCCGTGGGAAGGATTGGCGATCAAAACGCGTGCTCGACTTTGGATGTGGCACCGGATTGCTGACGGAGCAGATTGCATCGCATGTGGAAGAAGTTGTCGCGGTTGATACTTCGGAGAATATGATTGCGGTCCTGCAGGAAAAGCAGCTGCACAATGTTAGAGCAGTTCATGGAGATATTCTGGCTGGAGATGTTCCGGAAGTAGAGAATGGGTTTTCAGGTTTCGATTTGATCTGCGCGTCTTCCGTTTGCGCCTTTCTCCCAGATTACAGTGGAGCTGTGGCAGTGCTGGCGGGTTTGCTCAACAAAGGCGGGCATTTCGTTCAGTGGGATTGGCAAGCGTCAGATGATGGCGGTTTCGGATTGACGCTGAATCAAATGAAGGCCGCGTTGGAGGCGGCAAGGCTTGGTTCACTTCGCGTCGAACGGATATTCGAGTTCAAATCTGATGAGCAAGTCATGCCTGTTCTGATTGGAGCGGGGATTCGAAATACAGTCTGATCTTATGTTTGGATGAGTGAACAACCATTGCGCCCAACTACCTGACCTTTGGTATGGCTCGGGCAGCAAAGTTCAACTTAGAGATTTAGCGGCGGTTATTTGGTCAGATTCCACCTCGCCAAATTGAGTCCGACTGATCACCTGATCCGCGCAAGCGCGGTCCAGGGCCGGACCGTCCGGTCTTTGGCCTCCGCCTGTTGGAAAGCGCAACTTTTGCCTCAGGTGATCCTACCTTCTATGCCATGGAGGTCATACCGATCCGGAAAGGCCACTCGCACTCCGAATTGCGCATTGCGCCTGTGATGGACCGAGGTGATTTTGCCGTCACTTGTCTGATCGCTTCGTTCAGATGCCTCGCGTGCAGCGATCCTAGAATGCCTTGCCTTTCATTTGGCCTGACAGTTTCAAACCCGTTGCCGGAGAAGATCCTCACTGGCCCGTGTTTCTGAAGGGATGAACATAAGCGGGCAGTCGGGAAAGACGCGCGGTGCCCGGACCGGGCGCCGCGCTTCAACAGGGAATTTCCCCTGCGCCTGCGGCGCATTCCGCGCGGGCCAAATTACCTGCTGACATCCCCTTTGAGCCAGCTTCAGCCATGTTCATCGAAACACGCCATAGCGAGGATCAAACAATGGCAACTCAAACTCTGAAACTGAACGTCAAGACCGGTGAAAAAGAAGGCAAGACATTCTGGGACCGATGCGGGGTGCTCTTCGTCCATACCGATGAGGGTGGCAATATCACCTCGATCCAGGTCAAGCACAGCATGTTTCCCGGCGTCGAGATGGTGGCTTTCCCGAAGCGGATCGATGACGATCCCGTCACCGAATGACAGGAGGGCAGGGCGGCGCAAGCCGCCCTTTCTTCTGCTCCGGCCGCAGGCCGGACCACATATGCGCCACAGATGGCGCGCGGTTCTAAGACCGGGCAGGGGTGTCGACCTGCCCCAATGCGGCAGCAGACAACCCTGCCACACCCGCCGCGAAAGCGGCGGAACATTGAGCGCGCTGAGGCGCGCGGAAAATGCCATACTGACCTTGAACGTGCCGGAATGTGACGGGCGCTGTTCGGGCAGCTCATGCAAAACATGATTGCCCTGCGCCGGTCCACCGGCACCCACGCCTGCTGGCTGGAAAAGGGGCGGGACCCTTTTCCCGGCGTGGAGATTGCCTCCAAGAGCAAAACTGTTCCGGGAGCAATTTGAGAAAATACGGATTTCCAAAATCACCCCCGGTTTCCTCTTGGAGTGTATGACAGGATAAGGTAGTTGTGTTACAAAATCAAAATACAACCAGAGGTATAGATTGAGCAAGCCCTCCGACACCACAGTCTTCTCTGTTCGATTGCCGTCAGATGCGTTGGAGCGATTGGAGGAGGCCGTGGGTGCGCTTGGTGCTAAGAGCCGCAACCAGATCATCCAGCGACTAATCTATCGTCTGATCGGCTATCTCGATCCTGACCCCGCTGTTGTAGATCTCTGGCAGCAGCATCTGCGCCAGGTCCAGGGTGGATACACCAACCTCAATCAACTGGCGAAATCGGCCAAGCGCGGCTCGGTGATCTGGACGGATGACGACCGGTGCGACGTCGAAAATCTCCATCGTGCGATCATCCAGCACCGGCAAGACTTGAAGGCGATCATCACTGCTGCTCGCCGAAACCGAGAGCCTGAATCCGCCATTCGCCGGATCTTGCGCGACGACGATTGGACACCTGAAGAATGAACGCCGCAGCCCGCAATCTGACAGCAGGGGATTTCCTTGAGCTTGCCTTCCGCGAAGCGCAAAAGGGTGTCGATCGGTCCAAGCAGATCAGCCAGCAGCTGCAAACCGCCAAGCGTATGAAGTTCATGATCTCCCGGGCCTCATCCATCAAGGCACGGCTGGGTGCCGTGGTTGGAAAGCCCGAGGCGGTTGTGAAGCACGTCCGCAAAGGCGGGGTGAAAAACGCCCATGAGCTGCGCCGCCAGATCAACTATCTGACCGTCCGAGCAGAGGGCGTGTTGGACATCCGGGACAATGGCGTGACCCCGCTCGATGCGGATCAGGTCAGTGATCTGATCGAGACCTGGGCCGAGGATTTCAACGGGAAAACCAACTACGGTTACACCCGCCACATGATCGTTTCTTTTCCCGAAGGCACCTATCCGGATGCCGCGCATGAGGCCGGTTTGGAGTTCGCAGACCGCCTGTTTGGCAGCGGTGATTTTGGCGATAGCTGGGACTATCTGACCGTGTTCCACAACGACACCGATAACCCCCATGTCCACATCGTTGTGAACAACCGAGGTGTCGAGCATGGGCAGTGGCTCGCTATGGGCATGAGCAGCGACATGAACATAGATGTTCAGCGCGCCATCCAGGTTGAGGTTGCCGAAGGATACGGCATTGAGCTGACCGCCACGACCCGCCTTGAGCGCGGATTGCGGCAGGAAGTCGAGACCGATACGTGGAAAGTTCAGGCCGGACTGTCACTTGTTGAAACCACTCCGGAAGTCGAAGTTACGGCCCGCGACATGGCCGGTGATGTGATGACTCTCTCCATCGCAAGAATGTCGGATCTGTTTGATGAGCGCGCCAACGCCGTCAAAGACCGGATTGAAGAGTTTGCCATCCAACTCGTAGACGGAGAGGAGCCAGTGGTTTCGCGACTGGAACACCTATTGGATCAAGCCCATCATTTTGATGATTACGGCGCGCCGGGGTACGCGTCTTACGTGTCGCCCGAGGTCATGAGCAACCTGCGGCGGCACATCGAAACAGGTGGGTCCGAGGACACAATAGCACCCGAGCTGAAGGCTCAGGTCGTTGCCCATATCAGCGACGTTCGGGACAACGAACAGAGCCACCCGTATCTGTCGGCCCTTGCTGACATTGTCGATGACAAGGCGTTCCAGGCGTCCGCTGATTATGCCCAGGCAGCGCGCCGCTACGAGGTCTATATGCAGGACACCTTGGGCGAGGGGGCCTATGAGGACTTCCAGGCCCAGACCAAAGAATTGCTGCATTCCATCTACAAGATGGAAGGGCTTGCCCGTGAGGTTGACGACCCTCATCTGCGTGTCGCAATGGATGTTCAGATTGGCGAGTTGAAGGGCGAGGTTGCGGATCTGCGCACCAATGATCCGGACCTTCAAGCCTTCATCATCGAAGACCGGCGTTATTCAACGATGATGGACATCGCCGAAATGGATGTCCTGGACTATCCAGCGGCCGACAAGTGGGCCGCGATCCGCAAGGAAGTCACCGACACAGCCAGCAGCTACGGCCTCGATGGCGAGGCTTTTGTTGCGCGCTTTGGCGATCATCACAACGTCACTTTGGGCACAACAATGGGGTGGCGCAACGACGATATCTCGACCACAGCAGCCCATTTCCAGGCGCAAGGATTGTCCGACAGCATTGACCGCGCCGAGGCCGTTGTTGATGAGCTGCACCAGCTTGCGTCTTCCAGGATCATCGCAATCTCCGAAGAACTCTCGGAGGTTCACGCCCATGCAACGCACCCGCTCGTGCAAGGGCGCGGTGACGATGACGGACACAGCTTATAAGGACTTCACCCGGTCTGCCTGACGAGCGCGCCAACGCCGCAGACAGATCCTTCACAGAGTTTTCCATCAACTCACAAAGGACAAACTATGGTTTCTCGTACAGACTATCTTTTGAACGAAGTCGAACACTTCGCACCCTATTCCAGATTTGATCAATCCGCCCCGCGTGAAGATCGCGTTTCTGAGCAGATCGACATCATCACGAAAGAGCATCGGCGTATGGGGTATGACAATGCCGCCATCGGTGGCCGACTGGCTGATATCGAGGACCAGGCCAACCGCCGTGTTGACGAACATACGGCGCAACAAGATCTGGTCGAAGAACTGAAAACCGAATTGGAGGCTGCGGAGCGGTCAGGGGAGCCGGTAGATCTGAACGATATGCAGGCATTGGTGTCTCAACACATGAGTGATGCTCAGGAATACGACCTGTATCACCCCTACTATTCGTCCCTTGCGGATCTGTCGGGCGACAAAGAATTTCAGGAGTCCGACGACTACCAGTCGCCCGGTGATCGCTATGTTCAGTATATGCAATCGGCCTTGGGGCAGGTCGGTTTCGAGACCTACGAACAACAGACCAGGGACATCTGGAAGTCCATCGAGAACATGGAGGCTCTTGCACGAGAGGTCGAAGATCCGCATTTGCGCGCCTCTATGGACGTCCAGATCGGAGAGCTGAAGGGCGAGGTCGCTGAACTGCGCCCATACGACACCGACCTGCAGGCGTACACTGTTGCTGATGACAGTTACACCACGTCCATGAATGCGGCCGAGTTGGACAACCTGGACCCGACAGAGGCCGAAAAATGGCTGGCTGTGCGTGATGACATTGTGGCGACCGCCAACAGCTTCGGACTCGATGGAAACACCTTCCTGGCCCGCTACAACAATCATGACAGCGTTTCAGTCGGCACCACGGCGACTTGGCGAGACGCGGACATTTCCACCGCTGCCGCCCACTTCAATAGCCAAGGCGTTCTGGACAGCTACGAGCGCGCCGAGGCCGTTGTCGGTGAGCTGCACCAAGTTTCATCCAGCAAGATTGCCGCCGTGTTGCAAGAGATTGCCCATACCCGCGAACAGGCCGTCCAAATCCATAAGGATGAGGTTCACAGCTTGTAGACAGGGCTGATTGCCGCCTTTAGCTACGGCGCGCGCCCACTTTCAGAGTTTCCGCGAAAAACTCATACTGACGAGCGACGCGCCATTTCGACCGCCTGAATACATTCAGGCCGACCCGAAGTCAGGGATGCGGGCCTATCGGGCGAACGCTAGATCGGGCTATGGTCGTAAGATTAACTCCAGCCGGTCGATCCCGCGAACTCCGATCTGGCGGCTGAAGTGTAGTGTCTTAGGTGGACCGGCGAGACGTGCATTGGAAAACCGTTCAAACAGACGCTCCAGTGCCACATGCGCCTCGATCCTGGCAAGCTGCATCCCGAGACAGACATGGATGCCATGGCCGAACCCCAGATGGGCGTTCGGACGGCGATCGAGCTTCATTTGCTCGGGGTTCTCAAACCGGGCCGGATCGTGATTGGCACCTATTAGCAGCGCTGACAGCTTGTCGCCGCGCTTGATGGGTACCCCGTGAAAGTCGAGGTCTTCCTTTGCGAAGTGGGCCTTGGTCATGAGCACGGGCGTGTAGTACCGCATGAACTCCTCTACGGCGAGCGAGAGGTGTGTGGGATCAGAGGTGATGGACATCGCCGGCTCCGCGCGGCCAAGAAGTCCCGCGAGCGCGTCCGAGATCAGGTGGACCGTTGTGACGTGCCCGGCGGTGAAGAGTGTGAAAACCATCGACAAGAGCTCGTTCTCGGTCAGCCGGTCACCTTCTTCCTCCACCAAAGTCAGTTCACGGATCAACCCAGGCGCAACGCTTTCCGGATCGGAACGAACCTGATCGAACATGCCGCGAAAGTAGGTCATCGTCCGATAGAGCCCCGGCATCGCAAATGGAATGGTAAGAACCCCGCGCGGGCGTGAGATCGGAGAAATCCACCGCGACACCTTCGGCCGATCATGTTCTGGCACACCAAGTAGGGCGCAAATCGCCATGAGCGGCAGAGGGGCGGCATAGGTTTTGACGATGTCCACGGGACGATCCGTGGGCAAGGCGTCGAGCAAGCCATTGGCCATGGCCTCGATGTCGGGGCGCATGTCTTCGATCGAGTGGCGAGAGAAGGCGCGGTCGACGAGTGAGCGCAGTCGTTTGTGCTCGTCGCCGTCTTTTGCCAGCATCGACTCCATGAGCGGGCGCATGAACCGCGGCATCCACCAGAAATACGTCTGGATAGGTTTGCCGCCTGCCGCAGCCGGATCTCGGCTGAAACGGGGGTCTTTCAGCAGGCTGCGCGCCGTGCGGTCGTCTGTGGTCAACAGCAACTCGCCAAAGAGTGGAAGACGCGCGCGCGCCAGGGGGCCGCTCTCGCGTAACCTCGCAAGGTCTTCGGCCGGGTTCTCGATGAAGGACTTCGCCGCAATATCAATTGCCGGAAGATCTCGTGTATTTTTGTTCGCCATGTCAGACTGTATCGCCCCGGCTGAGCGAACGCCAACCATCCAGGTCACTACGCAGAGCTGCTGATTGAGATGAGGGAAAGGGCACACTGACGAAGCGGCGCGGCCATCAATCTGGCCCAACGACCTACACTCCCTCCCGACCCAGGCTGCTCGCTAACCGGTTCCCATCAATGCATGGCCTTCACCGTAGTAGTTTATCCGTCCAGCAAGGCGGTCGTTCGATCGTTGTCAGCTGCTGTCGGCGATGCGGACTTTGCCGTCATTCGAATTCCATGTTTCGCTGACGCGGCATTCATTCGCTGACGCAGCATTTTGTTGTCGCGGCGCAGCGCATGTCGCCAAAACGGTCATTTACGGGCGTGGATTTTGCCGGAACCGAAACCATACTTTCGTCGCAGCCCGATGCCGGTTAGCTATCGACGTGCTGAGGCCGTTGTCGGGGAGTTGCAACAGGCAGCGTCGAGCCGGATTGCTGAAGTTGTGCAGGAGACTGTTCATTTGCGAGAGCAGGTGTCGCATACCCGCGAGGATGATGGGTATGACCTGTAGAACGGCGCGTGTATCGTTGGTGGCGCGAACGCAGTATAGCTTCGTGCTGTGAATACTGTCTGCCGCAGCCACTCCAATCCCATTGCGTGCATAGCATCATTTGACCGCACTACCCGCAATTTCCTCTTCGCCGCTTATTTGTGGCAGAGAGACAGGTGCCAGTGATAATTATATCAAGATATATCCTTCTATTTGGGGCACCGCTTGAAATCGGATCTCAGCCAGAATGCTCTTGAAGCAACCGAGTTTCTGAAGGCCATGGCGCATGACGGCCGTTTGCAGATATTGTGCCTGCTGCTCAGTGGTGAAAAGTCCGTCGGCGAAATCCAACAGACGTTCTCCATGCGGCAGGCCGCCGCCTCGCAACAGCTATCCCGGCTGCGCCTTTCCGGTTTGATTGACGCCAGGCGTGACGGAAAGAGCATCTATTACAGGATTGCCGATCAGAGAGTATCAGCGGTTGTGGCAGTATTGTATGAGCTGTTTTGCAACGATGTGAGCGAGTTGTGAGAAACGGACACGGGGCAGCAAATGCACCGCGTTTTGGCGTGATGGAGAAATCCCACTCTGCAAAGGCCGGCCGAACTCTGTCATTGGTTCGATGCTCTCCGAGGTGACGGCAGACCTAATCGTCCTGGAATGCTGTTACGGTTGTTTTCAACGCATCCCAATCAGTGAATTCTCTCAATCCATCTCGTGGATCAATCTTCTGGCCTAGCATGACAACGTGTTGGACGATCTCTCTTTCAAAATACCCGTAACTATCAGGCCGTACGGCACCAGCGACCAAGGCGGTCGCGTCTGGTTCGAAATTCGTTCGCATCAGCATTTCGGTGAGATAGTCCCGCGCGTCCTCCTGACCTTTCTGAAAAGCTGCTTTTAAACTGACGGAAAGCAAAAGTGATTTTCGCTTGGATAATGCGTCATGGTGCCTTTCTAAAAACTCCTCGAACGGCTTGGGGTGCCGGCGTTCATGGACGGGAGCCGCAAGGATAACGTGGTCTACATCTTCCAAAGACACTGGACCTGCCAGTTGGTCGATATCGATCAGCCTAGTTTCGTATCCTGCGCCTAATGTGACTTTGTTGATGAAGCGCGAAATCTTGGCGGTCTGACCTTCAATAGTTCCGTAGGCAATAAGTACTGTCATAATGACGCTCCCGCAAACCGGTCTAAACAGCGAACTTACTATGCCGAAACTCTTCGCCACGGCCTTTGATTTCAATCAAAAATGCCGGTCTCTCTAAGCAATCTGGGTAAAGGCGCGACGTCGAAATGACTGGCTCATACTGTCCTGGAAAGCACAAAAGCTATGGCAAGCCAAAATCCAGTGCGCATGGTCATTGCACCGACGGTTCGCCATTCAAATGGCGTGCCACTAACAGCCACTAAAATTAGAACAGCAAACACCAATAGTGTAGATAAGCCAATCAACCAGGCAATGCGTTGTGCCCAGATTGTGGACTTGTAGATTGCGAATGCGCCAACCAAATAGACAAATCCAGCCAGAAAATTGAACCAAAGCACGAATGGAACTGCATCTCCGACTGCAGCTTTGGCAGCAGCACCCCCAAACAGAGCCGTTCCTCCTGAGAAAATGGTAAAGAGACCAAAGAGTGCTGCGGCTATTGCAACTGGGCGAACCCAAGGCGGAGAGGAAGGCATCGTTGTTTTCCTCAGGAATAAGATTGAATTTCGTGTCGTAGGCAATCCACCGATCTCGCCAAACGGACTGAAACGCACGTCCATAGTAGCAATTTTTCTCGCCATTTCCCTTGATCTTTATCATTGGGCATAAATTGACACCCTTTGAAAAAAGCAGCGTCTGCGGGAGGTTTTTCGCAATAGATATGCTCTGTTGCCCCTTTGGGTTGACCCGTTTGCAACTCCAACGATTATCAAAGTTGGTTCAGTTACCGTGAATCTTCTGGAAATGGACGGACGAATACGCTCGAATTTGCAGCGAAAAGTGTTGATTTGAGTCAATGCTAGTTGCCGCAAGTTCGCCCATACTGACCCCTCACAAAGGAGGGAGTGCGACATGTTCAATAAAATCGTGGTTGGCTTGGATGGATCGGAGGCGTCAGAATCAGCACTACGCGTTGCCTGTGATATCTCAAGCAAATATGGCTCCCAAATTCACCTTGTCCATACACCTCAGCCGCAAACCGTGGCTTTCGCAATGGGCGCGGTTGCTGGCTATCACGCCGTCACGACAATGCCTTCAGACGAAGAAGTTCAGCAGGCAGCAGACAAGATCATTTCCGCGGGTAAAGAGATTGCCAAAGAATACAATCAGACGGTTTCGCAAACGCATACCCAACGCGGTGATCCGGTCGACGAGATCATCGCATGCGCCGAGCAATGCAAAGCTGACCTGATTGTGACGGGCCGCCGCGGATTGGGAAGCATTGGTAGCCTGATTCAAGGGAGCACCTCTCAAGGCATCAGTCGGAATGCCACTTGCGCGGTTTTAACCGTTGCCTAGTTTTTAAACTTGGCCCCAACCGGCACAAACCGAGGACGATCATAAAGCTTTGCATTGAAGCTCCGTGACAGAACGAAGATTCGATGGCCACTCCGCGGCGCTGAATTCCCGATTGTGTAAATAGAGACAGGCATCCACTGCTTCATAACAGTGGCACGAAAACGGGGGCTGAAATAGAGTTCATGGTTGCCTGTGGCGATGACCGGAAACCAAACTGTGTCAGGCGGAACTACCCGAACCATGAGGGAACAGATGATCTCCCCTTTTATATGCGCAATGGCTCAAGTTCAGAGGGTAGGCCGTAAATTTTCTGCTACGTAGATCGTGCTAACTCTGGAGCACCACATGAACGCACCGACCCCTTTTGATGCTCATAAACCCGCTGAAATCGCAACGTTAGTCGAGACTGCAGGGGTCGCAAAGGCAAAGTTGCCAGTGGCACCCATGTTCGTTCTTGCGATGCTGGCCGGAGCATTCATAGGATTTGGCGCAGCTGCCTATACGATGGCGGTTACTGGGGCAGACAGCGCTTCGGGGCCGATCCGCGTTCTGGGTGGCGCGGTGTTTTCCTTGGGCCTTATCCTGGTGATCGCAGGTGGTGCAGAGTTATTCACCGGTAATGTTTTGATGGTGATCGCAGCGGTCGACCGCAAGATACCGCTGCGACTGCTGTTTCGAAGCTGGGGCATCGTCTACGCCGGAAACTTCGCGGGCGCCCTCGGACTCGCATTGGCCTTCTCTCTGACCGGCCTGCTCGAGGGGCCGATGGGCAATACCGCCGTGGTGATAGCCGATGCCAAAGCGGGGTTGGAACCGATGGAGGCCTTCGCGCGTGGCGCATTGTGCAACGGGTTGGTATGCCTTGCTGTATGGCTGTCCTTTGCCGCCCGCAGCGTTGCCGGCAAAGTTCTGGCCGTTTTGTGGCCCGTCACTGCTTTTGTGTTGCTGGGGCTCGAGCATTCGATTGCGAACATGTTTTTCTTCCCGCAGGGTTGGGCAGCGGGGGCAACTGTGCCGGTTTTCTCGGCGGCGACCAATCTATTGTGGGTTACTCTGGGCAACATTGTCGGCGGGGCGGGAGGAGTCGCCTTGGCCTACTGGTTTGCTTTTCTTGGCGCTACTAAACGTTAAGACCCACTTCTTCGATCACAGCGCCTGCCAGAGCAAAACGATCGGTTTCAGTTGGTTTTGAAGGCGTTGTCTAATTGTGCAGCCCAGATCAAGCTTGTCCTGCACTTGATAGTCTAGATGCCGGGATCATGGTTGTCTTCGTGGTCGATATCGGTTGTCGCATGATGGTGCAACACGAGGGGAAGCGGCACAGGCTTGCCTAAGTCCGCTGATTGGGATGCGGGCCGGTTGATCAGTCAGATATGAGAGTTGGATGCGGAGGTAACTCACCGACCACGAGGCAAGGAGATGGCGCACTGGCTGATGACGGTACCGGGAATTGGGCCGTTCTTTGCCATTGCACTAGTTGCCCTCTCTTTCCCGAACTGGATTCTTCGCCAACATCTTAATTCATTGATCCTCGTCAAGATTGGAAAAGGTAAGATGTGATACAGTTGATGCCAAAATGGGGGCTATCATGGAAGAATTAGTCGAGATTGGACGAACATTTGTTCAGGCAATGCGTGATCGCAGGGGCCTTGTAAGTGTTGATGAAATGTATGCCGAGAACGCTCAATCGATAGAGGCGGTTGTGCCTCCGGTTCGACAGTTTCGCATCACCAAAGGCCGGGAAGCTATCAAAGGAAAAAGAGAGGATTGGCTGGCAGCCTATGAAATCATCAAATTCGACGTGGATGGCCCTTATGTTCATCCCCCAAACCGTTTCGGTGTACGATTTAAGGTTGACGTAACGCAGAAAGATACGGGCCGACATATGACTCTGAGGGAGATCGCAGTTTATTCAGTAGCAGATGGGAAAATTGTACTGGAAGAGTTCTTCATGATGCCGAAGTAATAACAGCGATCGGCAACACTGACGCAGAGTTGGTTTTTTCCAAGCGCTGGAAGTATGACTTGTGGGTGCTTTGACACGATAGATGGACAATCGGGCACTTGTTCAGCCCACAGGATACTTGCGCTTGCACAACATTACTGCCAGTTCGGCGCAACCAAAATTGAACGTCACGCCGTGATATCCGCCTCGAGCCATTGATATGGGTCAACAACCAGACTTCTACACCGGTTTTCCACCCGAATACGGCCTGAACAACACTCTAAAGCGCTCAGTTTGATCCAAAGCAAAGCATTTTGCGGGGGTTGAGTTAACGTCACCTGGTAGCTCTAACTGCGGTACGCCAGATCATGAATAAGTACGTGCACACAATGCTGATCGTCGTAACGCTCCTTCTCGCAGGCGCGGCGATGTACGTTTTCGTTTCTGAAGACAGCAGTGAATTGCCCGATGGTTTTGTACAAGGCAATGGACGGATAGAGGCCGAACAAGTGGAAATTGCCCCCACTTTCGCCGGGCGGGTTGCACAGGTATTGGCGGCAGAAGGAAACTTGGTTGCTGCGGGTGAGCATCTGGTCGAGATGGACACCGATGAACTGTCTGCAGCGCTTGATCGCGCCAAAGCCGAGGTAGCATTGGCGCGTCAAGCCAAGGCCGAAGCCGAGGCTGTTGTTGTTCAACGAGAAAGCCAACAGCGTCGCGCGGCGCAGGAACTGGAACGGGCAAAGGCACTGTTGGCCGGTCAAAACATTTCGATGACAGTCTTTGAAGATCGCGAAACCGCATTTCAGGTTGCCGACGCCGTTCTGGGTGCCGCCAAGGCCCGGGTTGCAACCTCGGACAGCCAGATCGCGGCTGCCGAAGCCGAAGTGCGCCGGATCACTGCTCAGATCGAGGATGCTTCGCTTGTTGCTCCCATGCCAGGGCGCGTTCTTTACAGACTGGCTGAGCCCGGTGAAGTTGTTGGCGCGGGTGAGCCGATCCTCACGCTTCTCAGTTTAGAAAACGTTTATTTGGACGTGTACCTGCCCGCACGCGAAGCGGGGTTGCTGCCCATCGGGGCTGAGGCGCGCATAGTGCTCGATGCCTTGCCGGATTTTGCCATTCCTGCAACCGTCACTTTTGTGTCCCCCGAAGCCCAGTTCACTCCGAAGCAGGTCGAGACATTAAGCGAGCGTGAACAGTTGGTCTTTCGCGTTCGGGTTCGCATTCCTGAGGATCTGATCGCAGAACGGATCGAACATGTGAAAACCGGCCTTCGCGGTATCGCTGTGATAAGGCTTTCTTCTGACAGTGTATGGCCGGAATATCTGGAAAGGCGGATTCCACCCGAATTGTTCGAATGAATTCCCAGGCGGGCAAATCTGATTTCTGCGTCAGTGGTGTCACGCATAAGTATCGCCAGCGCATTGCACTCGATAACCTGTCGCTTGATCTGCCGGTTGGGCAGCTTATTGGGCTGATCGGGCCTGACGGGGTTGGCAAATCAACGCTTTTGGGTTTGATCACCGGCGCGAAGAAGCTTCAATCCGGTGTGATCAAGGTTCTCGGTGGATCGATCGACGACCGCGCCCATCGTCACCATATCTGCCCTGCGATCGCATTTATGCCGCAGGGGTTGGGCCGTAATCTCTATGCAGAATTGTCTGTGCGCGAGAACCTTGAGTTCTTTTCGCGTCTCTTCGGACAGGGGCAGCAGAAGCGTGACTTCCGGATTGCAGCATTGTTGTCAGCAACCGGGCTTGCGCCTTTCTCTGATCGGCTGATGGGAAAACTCTCGGGCGGTATGAAACAGAAGCTCGGGTTGTGTTGCGCACTGATCCATGACCCTAAGCTTTTGGTTCTGGATGAGCCGACCACCGGTATCGACCCACTGTCGCGGCGTCAATTCTGGGCACTGATCGACGCGGTCCGAGAGGCTACACCCGACCTCTCCATACTGGTTTCAACAGCCTATATGGAAGAAGCCGAAGAATTCGACTTTATCGTCGCAATGGATGCCGGGCGCGTGCTTTTCCATGGTGCTCCGGCAGAGTTGAAGGGGGAAGCCCGTGATCTTGAAACATCCTACTGGCGGCTGCAGGCGCACGGAGATCCCCTGATCGCACCAAAGAAAGCGCCCATACATCAGCGTGAGGCCGACCCGGTGATCACGGCACGTGGATTGACGCGGCGCTTTGGCGATTTCACCGCGGTCAATGACGTCGAATTCTCAATCAACCGTAGTGAGATCTTCGGTTTCCTCGGATCGAACGGCTGCGGCAAGTCGACAACCATGAAAATGCTGACAGGTCTATTGCCCGCAAGTGAGGGTGAGGCGCTATTATTCGGAAGGCCGGTTGACGCGCGCGACCTGAGGATGCGTCGCGAGGTTGGCTATATGAGCCAGGCATTTTCTCTTTATGGCGAGTTGACCGTTCGACAGAACCTTGAGCTTCACGCCCGCATCTTTGCGATCACGGACCGAGAGAGGCGTATCAATGAATTGGCAAAGCGCTTTGGCCTGATTGCACATATGGACATGCTGGCCACGGCGCTGCCACTTGGCATCAAGCAACGGCTCTCCCTGGCGGTCGCTGTGATCCACCGACCTCGCGTGCTGATCCTGGATGAGCCAACCTCGGGGGTGGACCCTGAGGCGCGCGACTCGTTTTGGTCGCTGCTGATTGAGCTTTCGAGAGATGAGGATGTAACGATTTTCGTCTCGACCCACTTCATGGCCGAAGCAGAGCGCTGTGATCGGGTGTCATTCATGCATGCGGGCCGGGTTCTGGCTGAGGGAACACCGGATGAGTTGATCGCCGCGGCACAGGCAGACAGTCTGGAGGAAGCATTTGTTACTGTACTGAGAGCGGCTGACCCTCCGGCACTGGTGACAGCGCCTGAGGCTTCGGTTCATGCCCCTGATGTCAGCGCTGGCGGGGGTATCAGGCGCGCACTGGCATATACGAGGCGTGAAACCATCGAGATTTTGCGCGACCGCGTGCGTTTGGCGTTTGCGTTCCTGGGCTCGGTGATCCTGATGCTGGTCTTTTGCTATGGGATTACTCTGGACATCGAAGAACTGGATTTCGCGGTACTGGATTTGTCACAGGGGCCCGAAAGCCGCGCCTACATTGCCGAGATTTCCGGATCGCGCTACTTCAACCCAACGAAGCCACTGACGAGTATCGATGAGGGCCATGAACGGCTGGCCCGAGGAGATTCCTCGCTGGTTGTCGAACTCCCACCTGATTTTGGGCGCAAGATCCGCTCTGGTGAAGCAACGGACGTGCTTGCAATTGTGGACGGCGCAATCCCGTTCAAAGGCGAGACAGTGGAGGGCTATGTGGCAGGGCTCCACAATACCTTTTTGGAAGCAATGGCACGCAAAAACGGTGTGCATCCGGCCGAGATCGCCCGTATCGAGCCGCGCTTCAGATACAATCAGAGTTTTGAGAGTATTGCCGCAATGGCCCCGGCCATGCCCGCAATCCTGTTGATAATGTTGCCGGCAGTTCTGATGGCGGTCAGCGTCGCGCGTGAGAAAGAGTTGGGAACAATCACCAATTTCTATGCGACGCCAACGACGCGCCTTGAGTTTCTGATTGGCAAACAAATCCCCTATATTGCAATCGCGTTCGCCAATTTCCTGCTCTTGGCCGGAATGACGGTCCTTGTTTTTGATGTACCGCTCAAAGGCAACCCGGTTCCCCTGGCGATTGGCGCGTTGCTGTATGTCTGGGCGACCACATCTTATGGGCTGCTCATTGCGACCATGACCTCAAGCCAGGTGGCCGCTACCTTCGCCACCGCCATCGCCTCGGTCGTACCGACCATTCAGTTCTCGGGCCTGCTGCAGCCGGTTTCAACGCTTGAAGGCGGTGCGCAGACAATCGGATCGCTCTGGCCGTCATCCTATTTCCTGCACCTGAATGTCGGTGCCTTCACCAAAGGGCTGGGCTGGGATGCGCTTGCCCCCGATCTTCTCGCCCTGGCCTGTTTCGGGCCGGTGCTGACGCTGATCGCGGCCCTTTTGCTTCGAGCGCAGGAGAAGTGAATGCAACGGTTGTCCTGCATCTTCTGGCTTGGCTTGAAAGAAATGATGAGCCTTCGACGTGACTGGGTGATGATGGCGCTGCTGGTCTGGTCATTCACGCTGGCACCCGTGATGGAGGCGACAGGGGTTTCGAACTCGGTCAACAATGCCTCCATTGCATTTGCCGATGAGGATGGCTCGCCCCTTTCACGGTCTCTTGCTACGGCGTTCTTCCCTCCTGAGTTTCAACCCGTTGTCCAGATCGCACCGGGTACCGGAGCCGAAAAGATGGATGCTGGGCATTTCCTGTTTGTGGTCGCGGTACCACCAGGGTTCGAGAAAGATGTTCGCGCCGGGCGCACGCCGGAAATTCAGGTTCTGATTGATGCGACGGCGATGGAACAGGCCGGGATTGGTGCAAACTATATCATCAATATCCTCAGCGCCGAGATCCGTCGCTTTGCCATCGGTGCGGACCTGATAGAGACATTGCCTGTCGATATCATCATGCGCAGTGCGTTCAATCCCAACCGTGATACTGTTCGTTTTGCCGGCATCGTGGCGCTCATCGGCCAGATCATGTGGCTGACCACGATCCTCACCGGTGCCGCGATGATCCGCGAGCGTGAACATGGCACAATAGAACACCTGCTTGCGATGCCGCTTACCCCGTTTGACATTGCGATGGCCAAGATTTGGGCAAACGCAGCGGTGGTTCTTGTCGCGGCCGCCTTATCACTGACCTTTGTTATGCAAGGTTTCTTGGGGATCAACATCGCGGGGTCGAAGGTGTTGTTTCTTTTTGGCACCGCGCTGTTTCTTTTCACAGCAACCGCACTTGGGGTATTTCTTGCAACGATTGCGCGCTCAATGGCGCAGTTCGCGCTTGTGGTAATGCTGACAGTCCTTCCAATGCTGATGCTGTCAGGAGGAGAGACACCGATCGAGGGTCAGCCCGACTGGCTTCAGTTCGGAACATCGATCCTTCCTTCCCGCCACTATATGTCCGCCAGCCAATCCATCATCTTCAAGGGCGCGGGGTTTGAAACGGTCTGGCCAGAGTTCTTATGGATGGCGATACTGGGCGCAATCCTTCTGGCGTCAAGCCTGATGCTTTTCAGACGCTCCGTGGCGCAATAGAGTCAGATCAGATTGCCCCTTGACCTGGACGTATGACCGGTAATACGCCTTGTTTCATTCAGAATGCCGATACGGCCGGGATGTCTCTTGACGCGATACCAAGGACGCTTGGTTGCGCAAGATCAAGGTAATTAGACGCGTTTTTTGCCATAATTCCGCCTCCCCCAATCGCATCAAAGGAGGAGGATCAGAAAATGCTTGAAGACAAAAAAAACCCGCAACTGTTTGCTGGAACACATCCGCTGTCTGATAATTTTCGACGTGAAATGGAATCCATGATGTCGCGCTTTTTCGGGGGCGCAGCGCCATTCCTGCCGCTGGAAACAGCTGCGCAACGCACGGGCTTCCCGTCGTTGGACATGACGGGTGCGATTTCGCCGGCGATTGACATCCACGAGACGGATGCGGCGATAATTCTCACCGCTGAATTGCCGGGCCTCGAAGAAGACGATGTCGAAGTCGAAATCAAGGACCGCAGATTGACCCTACGAGGCCAGAAGAAGGTCACGCATGATGACGCGGGCGATCTGCGCGTTAGTGAGAGAAGCTATGGCAGTTTTACTCGGACAATGACGCTGCCTGATGCAGTCGATATCGAGGAGATTTCCGCTGCGTTCGACAAAGGTGTCCTGCACGTCACGATGCCGAAAACCGAACCTCAGGATCCCAGCCGGAAGATTAAGGTCTCATCGAAATAGGCGCATTGGCGGAATACGCAAAATCATCGTGATCCGGGCAGCCAATGCGGAAGCTCGGCGTTCTTCTGAATGCATGCATTATTGCCCGCCATAGCGGTTTCACTGCTGCGCATGATAATGTGCCAATAGCGCTAGAGAACTGAGATGGACGATGCGGACGCATGACAAAAGCGATGTGGAAAGTGAAACGGGCGAAGTCCGTGCATTTCTGGAGAGCATGACGGGGCCGTCCCGCGGAACCGTTACCTGGCTTGTCGGCAACGCTTTGGCTGCTTCGGTGGGTCCCGATCGTATCCTGAAGTTCAGGCGGAAAGAGGATTTGCCCCCGCATGACGAAGACGTGGCGACCATTCAGTGGTCGCAAGGCGGTTACACGCTAAACGCGTTGCCCGGCCGGGAAATCTGGGTCAACGGTCAAAAAACCGCTTCAACAATTCTTGGGCATGGCGACATGATTGAATTCGGTGAAGAGGGCCCCATGTCGCGCTACAGGGTGTGTGACCACTCATTCCCTGCACATCACACGGTCGAAGACATAATAAGTGACGCTTATGTGTATACGCGCTCCAGCCGACGACCCTTCGCCAGAAAAATGTCCGGTGCGCTGCGCGAAGGCGGGCGTCGGCTGGCCTCACAAACCACGGTTTTGTTCAGGGTTACCGTTATTGGTGTACTTCTTCTAATCTTTGCCTTTGGCTATTTGCTTTTTCAAAACGACCGGAAGCTGGCGGACAGCCTTAAAAAGGAATCTCTCAAGATCGAGGCGGTCGCCGTGATGCTCGCGCAGACACGAGAAGATGCATTGACGGCGGATGATCTGGTCGCGCTCAGAGAGGCGTTTGACAACCAGGTAATTTCCACCGAGCAGCGCCTTGGGACATTGGAAGACCGTGCAGGTGCGTCCAGGCGGGTAGTCACGGCCTCGACGCGATCCATTGCCTTTATCCAAGGGGCCTACGGATTGCGACAAACCGAAAGCGGTAAATTGCTGCGGCATGTGCTTGGCCCGGACGGGGAGAAATTAAAAACTCCATTCGGGAAACCATGGATTGAACCGGATGCAACAGGCGCGCCGGCAGAGTTTCAGTTCACCGGAACCGGGTTTCTGCTGCATGGTACCTCTCTGTTGGTGACCAACCGTCATGTCGCCTTGCCCTGGACTACTGGGGATCGGGCGCAGGCCCTGAAGGCCGCAGGGCTTGAGGCCGAGATGCTTAGCCTGCTGGTCTATTTGCCGGAACAGACGGGTCCGATGCAGGCGGTGTTGCATAAGACAACCGAAACGGCCGATCTGGCGCTTCTTTCCGTTGATGCGAACCGTGTTCAAGGACTTGGGCTTTCGCTGGCACCTGACCCGCCGCGCGCAGGTGAAGAAGTTTTCCTGCTTGGATTTCCGACTGGCCTCAAGGCTTTGATTGTGCAGGCCGGGCCGGACTTTCTGAAAACGCTTGAGAGCGATGGCACCGTCGATTTCTGGACGATTGCAAAACACCTTTCAGAGCAGAACAAGATCCGGCCTCTGGCCAGCCGGGGGATCGTCGCTCAGACCAGCCCTGGTGCGGTCGTTTATGATGCGGAAACCACAACCGGCGGAAGCGGCGGACCTGCCCTGAACCGAAACGGCGAGGTAGTTGCCATCAATGCCGCGATCTTACCGGAATTTGGCGGCTCGAATATTGGCGTTCCGGTGTCGCACCTCAAGACACTTCTCGATGAAAGCGGTTGATCCGCATATTCAATCGCGCGTCTGATAAGGTGAATTTTGCACAAGAAAAATCACAGCCAGTGGAACGATGACGGAGATCAAGCCCACGGTAATCAGCAAGCTCCCCAAGTGGCTATAATCAGCGACGGAGGCGACTGTACCCGTTCTGGGATCGGTAACCGCGCGGGTAACGGTGAAGATCTGGTTCAGGTATTTTGTACCAAGGCTGCTTGCTGACATTGCCATGTTGGTGAACGACGCCATGACTGCAAAAAAGGTAGCCTTCAGATGTGTTGGGGCGTTACGCGCGATCCAAGCCAACATTGGGACCATCGCGATCTGACCCAACGGTGACTCGACTGCTGTATCGAGTATGGCGATAAACCTCGCATCAACGACCCCACCAGTGCGCGCGGCCGTCCATTCATGCACCCCGTAGTACAAGGAAAGGTTTGGCAGGGCCAGCACTCCTGCGGCAATCGTGAGTAACACTACGACCTGCGCAATCGAACGACTTGCAATAAACGGCCTGAGGATAATCAGGCCAAGCAGAGCAAGTAGTGAGGTCAGAAGCGCAAGAATGGCCAGAAACTGTTCGTCAAACCCGAGCTCGTCGATTTCGAACCAGGTCAGGCCCGGCCCCGGCAAGGGTACTGCGCGGAAAACGAAAATGATTGACGCCGTCCCGATCAGAACTTTGGCTTGCTTCGGCTTCAGCTCTCTTAGCAACCGCGACATAAGGTAGAGAATGACCGTGAGCGACACCGCAAAAACGGTCTCTTGCGCGAAGGCAAAATTTGCGGTTCCCAACACTAAGCTGAGAACAACAAACGCAAGTCCGCCCAGCAGTATCGGCCACCTGACTTTGGTGGTTTGATCTGGTCTGTGCGGAAGGTGCCCTCGACGAACGAGGCGACGCTGTATCAGAGCGTGAAGAACCACTCCACTGACAGACAACAGTGGGATAGCCAGGGCAATGAGATAGACCTGACCGTAGAGAACCAAACGATCGGCTTGCTCCAGATCTTCCGCCCCCGAAAAAATCCAGATGTTAACCGCGGCGACCCCTGCAAACCCGGATATGATCGCAATCCTGCCGAGGGTCTGCATTGTGGTGTGCCGGGCACGAACTTCTTCCGGCGTAAACGCGCGTCCGTCTCGGTCCGATTGCGGCACCGCTTCGACTGTCATGGCGTCAGCAACGACATCCTGAATGGCATAACCTGAAGGAGCCAACATCAAGGCAACGACGTACCAATCCTCTAGTGGCATAATGCCGGCCATTTGGTCAGGCGCAGCCACAAGCCTGTACATGATGAGCAATGACGCCGTGATAAGGGATGCGCCAACGACAATCAGCAGGGATTTCCAGCGCCAGAACAGATCAGCCAGATGACCCAGCGGCATTTTCAGAATCCACGGCAACCCAGCCCAGAATGCCAATCCCGCAACAAAAGCGGCGGATAGATTCAGATAGTCCTTAAGAAAAAATGCACCAACGACAGATGTTAGTCCCGAAACCCCGGCCGCAAAGTAAACCATCAATGGTGGCAGGTAAGACCATTGCAATTGCGCGGCCAGATCAACGAAAGTCCGGTGCCACCAGCCTGAAATCCGCCTTCCAAATGTTGATCGGTCAGTGTTCATGCGTCAGTCGGACCCCGTTCTGGTGACCCTGTGCTGTCGGTTTTCCTCTCAGAGAAATCCGGCACCAAAAAGCAGGGCGCTGGTCAGCACCCCAAGGATTGGTACAACAAGAGGTACGCGGAAATGTTCCCGAGTTGACCCAGGCCGGGACTTCAGCAATATCAGCGAGATGTTGACCAAAACAAACACTCCCAAAACGATCTGGGATGTGCGTTCCGCCAGTATGCCGATTGGCAGAGTTTGCGTCAGCAGAAGGATTATCGCAACAACCAACAGTGTTGCGACGACCGGTGTTTGGGTTACCTGCGGGACAGTCGCCAGTATTTTCGGCAGATGGTCCCGGTCGGCAAGGCCATAGATCACTCGCGACGCCATGATCATTTGGATCAGGACGCCGTTGACTGTCGCAACAACCGCGACTGCGGCGAACCCTTGTTTGATCACTTCGGGTGCGTTCGAAAAAACCAGGGTAAGCGGGGCTGCCGAAGCTGACAAGGTATCGATAGGAACAACAAGCAGAACCGTCATTGAGGTCGCCAGATACAGACCCGTCGCCAGAACGAGCGTCAAAAGGATAGCCTTTGGAATTGTGCGGATAGGGTCTTTTACCTCTTCGGCAACGTTTGCCATGTCCTCAAAGCCAACAAAGGCAAAAAATGCCAGCAGTGATGCCGCAAAAATACCACGCCAAGTGTTGAGATCGAGCCCTGGCACCATCTCACTGATCGCATAGCCTTGCGGTTCCTGCGCTGACATACCCCAACCAATCACAAACAGAAGCCCCGCGATTTCGATGATCGTGATCACTGCTGCTACATATACCGATTGTGTAATGCCCCAGAGTGCAATCAGCCCCATGACCGACACTACGCCGATCGTAAGCAATGCGGTGCCAAGTCCCGTCAGGGTGTGAAGGTATGAGGCCGCCCCAATCGCAACGGCAGAAGCTGAAATTATCCCAGACGCAGCAACGGCAAGACCGATTAGAACCGCCATCCAGCCCCTTTGAAATCCCGCTTCGACATATGCCGCCTCTCCCGCGCTTACGGGATAGCGTGTCGCGAGTTCGGCGTACGACAAAGCCGTCAGCGACACGACGAGCGCTGCAACAAGAAACGAAAACGCAGCATAAGGGCCCGCGATATCGGCGGTGGCGCCGACAAGCACGTAAATTCCCGCGCCGACGGTGACACCAAGCCCATATAATGCAAGCAACGGGGTGGTTAGCGCGCGCCGGAGTTTAGGTGTCGGTGGATCAACTGTATGCATTGACCTCACTCCTTGATGGACAATTGCCTGGGTACTGAAGCTGCGCCGCAAACAAGCACCCCGATCATATATCAGGGGCTCGTCACCACTCATGCCGAACTTCTGCTGAAACATTCATACTTTGCTATGTAATGCCTCATTTGGCATTGATCTATATCATTAGCCGCTAAGACCGTTAAACAAAGCGGAACCGACTGAAGCGACCGTCCCTTCGTGATGGTTTTTCCAGATGGTACTCAAAGGCTGAATATGAGCGAGATCAATGTAGCGTTCATTCGATATCGCGTATTTTCAACTCGAAATGCTGACTTTGGAGTAGGAACAGATGCTAGTTTGTCGCGCACTTCTTTTGTCAATATTTGCTGCAAGTGCTGCACTGGCGCAGGATATTGACCTTAAAAACGGGCACGATCTCTACAGAACCTATTGTTGGCAATGCCATGGTTTCGAGGCCACTGGAGATGGTCCAATGGCGGAGATGCTGGCAATAAGGACACCTGATCTGACGAGGCTCGCAGCCCAAAACGACGGTATTTTTCCGATTGAGGTGGTGGCGCGTCAAATTGATGGTCGCGCACCATTGCTCGCGCATGGCGGAGAAATGCCCATTTTTGGACCAGCTTTGGATTCGGATCAAAAAGTTGCGCTGACCATGCCTGACGGCCAGCCGATGATCGCAGGTGTGCCGTTGGCAAATGTGATTTATTATCTGGAGTCTATTCAAATCGAGTAGGTTGGTACAAATGCCGCCATTAGATTGAAGAGCACCACTGCCTACGTTTGGTGACACAGGTTGATCTACATTAAGGTTGTTTACTGCGAGATTTGGTAACATTCGGCATTTGGAAGATGAGGAGGAATCTCCAATGCCTGAAGAGAAGCCAAAATCAAGTTACTCCAACCCACTTGTCGATGTTTTCAAGCAGATGCAGCCGACTACCACGGCCAATCCGTTTTTAGGCGCTCAGCTTGAGCAATTCTGGGACACGCAGGAAAAATCACTTAAAGAGGCAGAGGCCTTTGCTCAACATTGGTTTGAGAGGCGTCACGAGGCTGTTCGAACCGCGCTAGAAGCTGCGCGCTCGGTGTCTGCTGCAGACCCGACTGATCCGGCGATAGCACTGCAATCCATAGCAGAGTGGCAGAAGCATTCAGCCGAACGCCTTGTGGCTGACGCTCAGGAATGGTTCGAAACAGTTGCCCGATGTGCAGCATATGCAGCGGAAACCGAAGCCGAAGCTGTGGAAAAGACAATAGATGATGTTGCAAGCACAGCAAAGAAAGCGGGTAAGTCTTCGAAATCCGAACCGGTTTAGAGTGCCGTATCACCGCGGAGGCCTGAATGATCGAAGCTGGAGCAATGGAGGGTAGCTAACATGTATAAAAACATTCTGGTACCAGTCGCACTGGACAAAGATCACGATACACAGGCCTCATTTGAAGCTGCTCGTTTGTTGGCGAATGCCGATGCGGAATTCACAGTGCTTCATGTACAGGAACCGATCCCTGCATATGTGGCATCTCAGATACCCGAGGAAGTTCTGGCAAATACGCGAAAAGAACTTCAGGAAGGCTTACATAGGAATGCTGCGGAGTTACCGGGCGCGACACCGCGGCTTATCTCGGGGAGCGCTGGCCGAGCGATCGTTGATTTTGCAGATGAATATGACATTGATTGCATAGTGCTGGCCTCACACAAGCCAGGAATCGAGAACATTTTTATTGGGTCAACTGCGAACCGGGTCGTTCACCACGCCAATTGTTCTGTCCACGTTATCCGCTGAGTCGGTTTGTGGTAAGTGCCGCACGTCGATTAAGCGTCGTGGATGAGTCGACTTTCCAGACCGGAGTTATTTTACGATCATCACACGCTGCATGACCATATGGAAATGGAAGGCGCTGATAGGCTCAATGAGCGGGTCCGACTGAATGGATTGCGAAAGTTGAATTCAGGGGAATGGCAAAGCCATGCGCAAACACTTACTATTTCGGTGTGTAGGTCCAAACGCCGATCTTTCCGCGTCTTCCTCTCAAATCTTGCACTCCGGCAGGAACCAATCTTTTGATTAAAGAGTGCCCGATCTTGTCCGTCGGATTTATTGCCTCGATCAACAAATCGCTAACCACCAAAGAGGCTTTTAGTTTCCGGGACAGCTGCTCAAGCCTGCTTGCGACGTTCACGGTATCGCCGATGACACTGTATTCAAGACGGCGTCGGTTTCCGATGTCACCTGAGATAACGGGACCGAAGTGGATGCCAATCCCAATGCGTACCGGAGGAAGCCCTTCGGCACTCCTGTCACGGTTCCAGATGCTCAATG
The DNA here is from genome assembly GCF_056158465.1 of Ruegeria sp. ABV4_181. Lineage (NCBI taxonomy): Bacteria > Pseudomonadati > Pseudomonadota > Alphaproteobacteria > Rhodobacterales > Roseobacteraceae > Ruegeria > Ruegeria sp. ABV4_181. Next base: position 35,316 of record NZ_JBSWTI010000005.1, on the reverse strand, counting down.
CCTCAAGCATGTCAAAGGCGCATTGAAGTGCATTTCTGGCGTCGTTCTCACTGGGCTCTGGTGTCCCGAAGGTCGCCATCAGCCCGTCGCCCAGATATTTGTCCAGTGTGCCTCCGTTCTCGAAAACTGCCTTGCCCAACCTGTCATGATACCCGCGCAAGAAATCAACGACATCGCCAGGTGCGTCGTTCTCGCACATGGTGGTAAACCCGATGATGTCAACAAACATGACAGCGACGTCTTGTTCACGCGCCTCGCCAAAGCTGTCCTCGGCACTACTGAGACGGTCCACAACGTTTGGCGAAAAGTAGCGTGCAAGATTGGAGCGTGACCGCTCCGTACGAATTCGACTTTCTACAAGCCACCGAGAGCGACGCACCAAGGCGGCAAGGCCAGCAGTAACAAGCAAGCAAACGATGATCTCTTGAGCCCAAAATCCCAGAAAGATGAAATTCGGATCAGAGCGCGCCATCAAAAAGTCCTCCACAGTGCGTTCACTAAGATCAAGGTTGGTATAGGCGCCAGGTTGGCTCACAAACCAAACCAGCATTCCTGTGCGCGCTGTAACGATGCAAAAGCCGCACCAGAGAACCAGGCTTGGGCGAAAGCTGAATGCTGCCTGCATCAGGAAGAGATAGAAATAGGTGAACTGGCTTCCATTCATCAGGATCGCAGGTGGTAAATTGTATTCAACGAAAGGGTTTGGAGTGCTGGAGATAAAAGCCAGCAAAGCACAGTCGATGGCAACGAAGACATAGTTCATTACACTGGCATTCGCGCTATGCTTGGCTGAAAAGTACTGCAAGATTCCAAGCACCGCGAATACTGCAACCTGAGAAATATCATAGAGAAAGCTGGCACCGCGGTTTTGTGTGTCTATCGCAACCCAGATCAAAACAATACAAAGTGCTGTGGTTCGAACCTTCGCGGCCAGCAAAAGACCCTGTTGCTCTGCCTCGGCAAATCTGTCTTCGTTGCGACGCGTCAGCTGTCCTTGCGCGCGCTCTACAACTGCACGATCAGCCGTTACGGGTTTCTGAAGATGCGTCACACCGCTTCCCTCCGATATCGAACAGCATAGCGGTCGTCGTCACGGACTAGAAGCGGAGTACATCTGGCTGCGGTTTGAGAACAGGACATTCGCCGCAGTGCGATATCTGAGTAGTTTGGGCTCAATCCGTAACACTGCTGCGCCGCGACCATAGGTCCGATCAGGATTGGCGAACGGCATGTGCCGCCCGCCAACATAGTTCAGATGTCGATTTGTTCGGCGATACTCAGGGCGTCTTCAAGTTCGACGCCAAGGTATCGGACAGTGCTGTCGACCTTTGTGTGTCCAAGCAGCAATTGAACCGCTCTGAGATTTCCCGTTTTCCGGTAAATTTCTGCCGCCTTGGTCCGGCGCAGCGAATGGGTGCCGTATCCGCTCGTTTCCAGCCCAATCGCGGCCACCCAATCCCGCACAAGTCGGCCATACTGGCGGGTCGAGATATGCAGGCGGTCATGAAACCGGCTCGGAAACATGAAACGGCAGCCCATCATTTCCGGCGATTTGATCCACGCGGCAATGGTATCCCGCGTGTTTTCAGAGAGTTCAAACTGAACAGGCCGCTTGGTTTTGCTCTGGATCACGGACACGCGTTCGCGAACGCGATCATCCCTCACTAGGTCGGTGACGGCCAGTTTCACCAGATCGCATCCGCGAAGCTTGCTATCAATTGCCACGTTGAACAGCGCAAGATCGCGCAGGTTGCCCGCCAGCTCGAGGCGCGCGGATCGCCCAGACCTGTTTCGGCAACAGCGGTCGTTTCTGGCCAATGATCCGGCCCTTGTTCCAGGCTCTTCGTTTCGAGGTGACAGCGGGAAGTTGGACTCTTGGCATAGTGCGCCCTCCAATCCTCCCGCCAGGCCCAGACATCAGCACAGCGCTGACGCCTCAATTTACTTGTGATTTGAACGGCCGTTGTCCGATTGCCTGTTCGTTGAGAAACGCCGCAGACGCATTGGGCCGCTCCGAGCCCAAACCTACCGAGAAAGCGCCAGCCTGCTTACAAGTTGACACTTGTCAAGGATCGACACTTCAAATTCGCCTATTCTGACAATGGATTGTCATCGCATTACTCGGACGCTTGGAACATGAACCGGTTTGTCCAAATTGGCATAGCAATCGGTCTTGGAGTTTGGGCAATTTCCTCGACTGCCCAGCAGTCGAATCCACATCTGATCTACGAAGAAAACTGTGCGTCTTGTCACCTGCCGCATGCAGGAGATTTTGTCTCCGAAAAATTGATTGTGTCTGAAAGTGGCATTGTCGGAAAAGCTTCTGGTCGCCCCGTCATTGACTATCTGAAGGCAGGACACGGCAAGTTGTCAGACGAAGAAGTCAATGTGCTCATACAGCAGTTCGAGTTTATCCAACAATCTGGCCGCCTATTCAAAGAAAAATGCATTATTTGCCACGATAACGCCGCCGAATTTGCGCGCCAAAAGCTAATCTTGCGCGATGACGTACTTACAGGGCGGTACACAGATAGAGATGTCGCAGAGTTTTTGTTGCAGCACGGTCGGCTTGATGCATCTGAGGCACAAAAGATGCTTGAGGTCCTTATGCGCCAACTTCAAGTAAGGTAAGGAGCATCAAAATACCTCGCGATGTAGGTCGGCTCTCAGCCTTAGTTCGGGTATTAGGTTTATGAATTGATAGGCAGGTTTTTCCGCAGCCTGTAGATTGCCGCATACAATCTCGTTGCATCCCGAATGAATGGCCACTCTTTACGCCGCACAGCGGCGTTGAAAAATGATGCGGTCGCGGCGATTTTCGTGCTGCGAGCGAGCGCAGCAAAAAATCCAAATTCACACTTCGGGCTCTTCGCGGTCATAGGAGGCGCTGCAGCATCCGGCGTTCCACTCTGCTGGGCCACCTTCACGAGCGGCCCAAAGCAGACTTTCAATCGAATAAATTGAAAGTCCACTTCTTGGTTGTAGCGCATGCTTTAACTGAGGTGATGCACATCTTGAAGGCCGTAGACAGGCGTCGGGATACCCTCCAACCGGGCCTTTATTTGCAGCGACAGGAACTGTGAATAATGCCGGGACTGATGCAGGTTTCCACCATGCATCCAAAGGTTTGGAACCTGTGTCGGCTTCCACATATTGCGTTGCTCGCCTTCCCAGGGTCCCGGGTCCTTGGTTGTGTCAGAGCCCAGACCCCAGCATTTCCCAAGCCGATCTGCCATATCCTGACCCATCAGGTCTGCGACCCAGCCGTTCATCGAGTTATACCCGGTCGCATAGACCACCAGATCGGCATCCAGATGCGTGCCGTCATCAAGGATAACTCCGGTTTCATCAAGCGCAGTGACCTGACCGCGTTTCAGCTTGATCTCGCCATCAATGATCAACTGGCTGGCACCGATATCGATGTAATAGCCCGATCCGCGACGCAGGTATTTCATGAACAGCCCGCTGTCGTCGTCGCCCCAATCCAGCCAGAACCCGGCCTTTTCCAGACCATCATAGAACTCTTTGTCCTGCTCTTTCATCGCGGCATAGGCCGGAATCTGGAATTCATGCAGAATGCGATAGGGCAGCGATGCAAAGATCAGATCGGCCTTTTCGGTTGTCATGCCAGACCGCACCGCACGTTCAGAATAGAGATCGCCCAGTCCGATTTCCATGAGGGTGTCCGAGCGGACAATATGCGTCGAGGACCGCTGCACCATTGTCACATCGGCATCGTTTTCCCAAAGCGCGGCGCAGATGTCGTGGGCCGAGTTGTTGGACCCCACCACGACAACTTTCTTGCCTGCCCATCTGGCCGGCCCGTCGTGTTCCGAGGAATGTGCCTGCTCACCCTTGAAAACATCCATACCCGGAAAATCAGGCATGCGTTTCTTGCCGGACATACCCGTCGCCATGATCAGCTGCTTGGGCCGCAACACCACCTCTTCGCCATCCCGGTCCACCGTGATGGTCCATTCGCCCTTGTCTTCATCGAAGGTGGCGGATTTGGCCGTCGTGCGCGTCCAATAATTCAGCTCCATCACTTTGGTGTACATCTCAAGCCAGTCGCCGATCTTGTCCTTGGGCGAGAACACGGGCCAGTTTTCCGGGAACTTGATATAAGGCAGATGGTCATACCAGACCGGATCATGCAGGCAGAGGGATTTGTAGCGATTACGCCAACTGTCGCCAGGCAGGTCATTCCGTTCAACGATGATCGTCGGGACGCCGAGCTGTCGCAGCCGCGCACCCATGGCGATCCCACCCTGACCACCGCCGATGATGACGCAGTAGGGCTGTGTTTTGTAGCCCAGTTCAGCCTCTTCCTGGGCCCGTTCTTCCGCCCATGTGGTCCTGTGTTTGCCCGCACCATGCTTGGCCCCAAGTGGGCGGTTGAACCCTTTGGGCTCTTCATGACCTTTCAGCTCGACCATCGTCGTCAGCAAGGTCCATATTTTGCCATCCTTGAGGCGGATTAACCCATAGCCGCGTGCCACTTCGGTTTCGAACTCGATCCATGCGGTGGTTATTCCGCCGTCTTCAGTGGGCACTTCACCTTCGGCTATTTTCCAACCGCTCGGCTTGGTTGTGGCCAACTGATGCGCGAGCATATCTGCCACCTGCGCCTTGCCTTCGACCGTTTTGATATTCCAGGTAAAGCTGACCAGATCGCGCCAATAGCAATCGTCCTGAAACATATCGCAGGCGGCATCAATATCGCCTTGGGACAAAGCCGCACCGAAGTCATCCAGGAACCCCTGCACCTGATCCGAGAGTGTTGTGTCGAGCATTTCATCCTCCCTATCTCCACGGTGCAAAAGGCTGGCAAATCCGCGGCCCTTCGGGCAAGTCGATTTGGCGGCTCAACGCTTGACCTAGGCCAAAAACACCAAGACTTGTTGCGCGCGCAACAAGGGCGTAACACGAAGGCATGTGCGTTTATGCAGGTGGAATAAGCCCGGCCTTTCGCACACGGCGCAGGATTGTCGACCGGTTCACGCCAAGGCGTCGCGCCACTTGAGACATGTTCCAATCGCAAGCACGCAGCAGTGCTTCCAAATCATCTGAGTCCAGCTTTTGCGCAGGGGCGAGCGCCGGGGCTGGCAAATCCGTCAAGTCGATGATGTTGTCCTGACACAGGGCGACCGCGCTGTGCAGCAGATGTTCCAGTTCACGAATATTGCCGCTCCATAGTCGTGATTTCAGATCGGCGCGCGCGACTGTCGACAGGTGAATATCATGGCTTGCAAACCGTCGAAGCAGGCGATCAATCAGCCAATCCAGATCCGCCCGGTGGCGCAAAGGCGGCAGAGAAAATGTGGCCCCCGCAATCCGGTGCAGCAAATCTTCACGCAGACCGCCCTGCAATCCCGCCGGGGGCTGCCGACATGAGGCAATGATCCTCAGATCAGCCCGCCGCTCAAGCACTGCTAAAAGAGAGGCCTGTGCAGGCTCGCTCAGGTCTTCAACACCGCGCAGGAACAGCGTGCCGGGGTCGATGGTTTGGCAGAAATCGAATGTCTCGGTATCGCAGCAGATCACTGTGTGGAAATCCTGTCTCGCAGGATCGGCCATGTGGATCGCACGCGCCAGTTTGGTCTTGCCCGTGCCGCTTTCACCGGTCAGCAAAAGCGGCAGGCTGGTCGGTGCAAGACGCGCAGCATTGTTCAAAAGCTGCTGAAGGTCCGCATCCGGCCCCGCAAAACTGCCAAGTGCTCCGGGCAGAACCTGTTCTCGCGTGCGCAGGGCCGCCGTCATCTGCGACGTCTGTGGCGCAACGGCATGACCATAGAGCGCGCGCCCGTCCTTGAGGTGCAGAACGCGGTCTTCGGACGGTCTGCCGCGCATGAACTCCGGCATGTCATCAACACTGATTTCAAGCCAGTCCTGCAATTGCGACCCGATCAGGTGGCCCGAACCGTCCGGGTCCAGTGCGCGTCGGGCCCCCGAGGTCATACCGATGATCTTGCCGCTGCCGTCCACGGCAACCGCTGCTTCGGGATCGACCTCAAGAAACTCGGGGCTGGCTGAAAAGCGCAGGACCCAATCGCGCCTAGTCGATGCCATCAGGTTTGCCATCTCGACGCGACGGGCGGAATTCGTCACCAATGTCATGGCCAGATTCTGCGACGCCTTAGGCGAAGGTCCACGCAACAATGAAACATCCAGAACAGCCGCAAGACCACCTTTGGTATCGAAAATAGGCGCTGCCGTACAAGACAGCGGCGTATGCGTGATCGAAAAATGATCCCCCTGATGGATCGTCACCGGCTGACCTGTAACGATGCACGACCCTACCCCGTTCGTTCCTGCCAACTCTTCCGTCCACTTGAATCCCAGATGAAGACCGGCAGTTCTGAGTTCGTCCTCAAAGTTCCGGTCGCCAAAGAAATCGACGCAGACGCCATCTGCATCCGCAAGCAGTAGGACGTAGTTCTGCCCTGCAACCTGCGCAAACAACGATTGCAGCCCCGAGCGCGCTGTTGCGATCAGACGTTCGGATTGCTCCAGATGTTCACGGAATTTGGTGTCAGGCAGGATATGCGCGGGTTCCTGCCGTGAGGGATCCATACCATAGGTTTCAACACAGCGCTGCCAGCTGTCCGCGACAAGCCGGTCTCTCCCTGTATCGAACCCGCTTAAGACACGGTCAATCTCTTTTGTGTGCTGGCGATCCAACAGCTTCCCGCCCTACAAATCCTCTCTAAAATTAGCATGAGGATGGCTTCGCGCCTATGTTCAAATTTCGTCGGGCAAACGTTTGGCGCTTTGCCTCGTCAAGCTGACCTTCGTTGAACGCGCAGCATTGGGCCCTTTCGGGCTCTCTCGGCACCTTCGCCGCGTGATCCGCGAACGGCTGCTTGCACGAACGTATGATCCTGCACCCTACCGGAGTAGACCCCCGCCTCGGGGTGGCCCTATTTGATTTAGCCGACGGCAGGGCTGATCTTGCGGTTTTCTATTTCTTCAAACCATTCCGGGTTTTCGGCAACTCAGATCATTGATCGCCCAACCTATTCGCTGCAGCCTTGATCTTCTTGTCCGTGTTGTACTGGCTAAGCGAGTACACAGCCCATATTGCGGCCGGAATCCAGCCAATGAGCGTTAGCTGCAAAAGCAGGCAGAAAAAGCCCTGAAATGGGCGCCTGATCGTGAAAAACACCACAAACGGGAGCAAAATCGCGAGTATCAATCTCATCTGAAATAACCTTCTGATAGTTAGACCGCTATGTTCTCACGAACATGGTTAAGCGCAGATTTACCGAAACAGCACGCCCGTCAAGCGGAGGCGCTACTTTCAGGCCGTTTGGCTCTCATTTTCTCCATCGCCATATCTTTCGCTGACCGGCTTTTCCGCTTTGCGACCGTGCGCTGTGCATCAAATGCCGCCTGAAGTTCCTGGTCTTTTTCAGAAATTTCTCTCTCCGGGGCAGGGGCCGGTTTCACTTCAGCCAACGCCTTTGCTGTGTCCCTGGCTTGCTCTGCGGCAAGATCGAGGTGTGTGCCTTTGATCTTCGGACTATCGCCGCCCAAAAACTGCATGAAATACGGATCTTCGAAGTATCGGATCTTGTTCGCTATCACCGGCATCTTGCCTTCGCGGATCAGTACAACCTCATTTTCAGGCAATCGGCCAACGTGTTCGGGCCGAAGCAGGCGAATGCCTTCCTCGCGTTCCGATATGCTGCCCATTTCCATTTTACCAAGCGCCCGAGACTTCGACTTGCTCATGACGGTTTTGTCACCGATGGACCTGGACACGTGTTCGCGCACCTCTGAATCCTCAGAGGCCGCAAACATCTGGGTTCCAGCGTTTGCCAGCATCGCCCGCACGCCTTCATGCCCATAGATGTCCTGCAGGCGGGACAGCGTTTGAGAAATCACGATGATCCGGCCACCGAATGATCGCATGGTGTCATACGCTTCAACGACGCGCTCAAGATGACCCAGGCGCTGAAACTCATCGAGCAGCATCAAAACCTTGAATGGCTCATCTGGGCCCGGCTCAACGGTTTCGATTGTGTTCACCAGATCGAGGAAGAACAGGCGAATGAGTGTCCGGAACTCTTTGACCTTTTTCCCCGGCACAGAAAAGTAGATCGAGGTGGGGCGCCGACGCAGATCTTCAAAGTTGATGTCATTGCCCTGCGTGGCTCTTGCCACAGACGGGTTGCGCCAGAGCTGAAGGCCGGAGTTGTTCATAACCGAAATTGTTGACCGGAGGATTTTGGATTCTTCGGCTGCTAGATTCAGGAACTCATCTGCTGCCCGGGCATAGCCTACTTCTTCGGCCATCTTTTCATAATCCTTTTGCTTGGTCGTTTTGACCAGGCGCAGGATCTCGGAAATGTACGGACGGTTCCGCTTGATTGCCAACATCGCCATTGCGCAGAACATGCCTTCAACGCCGCCCAAAAAGCCCTGAGCGGATGAGCTGGGCGTGTCGAACATCTGCGTTGCGACCTGAATCACTTCTTCCCAGCGTCGATCCAGATTGTCTGCCCGAGCTGCGCGCCTCAGCGGGTTATAGCTATGGCTTTTTTCCGGGTTTTCGGGGTCGAACACAAAGACCTCATCACCCATTGCCGCCCGCCGTGCGCCGGTTGTCTGGAAGATCTCGCCCTTGATGTCCAGAACAACGCAGGAGCCGTTGAACCGCAGAATATTGGGGATCACAAAGCCACTGGTCTTACCCGAGCCAGACGGCGCAATGAACATCGCATGTGGCTTCTGAACACTCGGACCGGGCTTATAGTAGATGGCGTTCTTCTCTTTTGGTGAACCGAACTTGGCAAAAACGATTTCACTATCCAGTTGGTCTTTGAGCTTCAGCATCGAAGCATAGCCCTCCTGGACGAGCTGAGGGGCCTTTGCAAAACTCGCATCACCGTATTTGTCGAGGGGCCACGCAGCGCAGCTGCCACGAATGCAAAGGTCAAAACACCCACCGCGACCACCGCCACCAGACCCATGATCTGCTGCGTCTCTGCAGGCTGTGCCATGAACTTCTTTGGGATTGCCCAGATGTCCAGTCCGCGAAAGCCTCTGGTGTTGATGTATTCGAGAGCCAGACCGACCACCAACACCGCGCAAGCCGAGGTAGCGATAAAGCCCATTGTACCGGCTATCGCGACCTTCTTGCTTTTGGGAAGATCCTGAAATTCAGCCATGTCGTAAGTCCTTCAGATAAGTTGTTCAGCGGTCATCAGGGGCGGGAAGATCACGCCGTTGACCTTTCGCTCGTCCCCGATTTTCTTCATGTGAACGATCATGTGAATGGTGGCCCGGATGTCATCGACCACCTCTGACTTTTGGACGGTCGGAGATCCACGCCGCACCATTTTGCTTATGCGTCCAATGGCATCTACGGGCGAGTTGGCGTGCATGGTGCAGACAGATCCGTCGTGACCGGTATTCACCAGTTCCAGGAACATATTCGCGTCGTCGCCCCGGATTTCACCGCAGATGAGCCGATCCGGGCGGAGCCGCAAGGCGGATTCCAGCAGCTTTGTTGGTGATCGAGGGCCATCTTCTTCTGATCGGTCAGCAAGCAGATCGACAGAGTTGGGTTGCTCAATGTCCAGCTCGGCCACTTCTTCAATCGTCACGATCCGCTCGCCCGGATCGACGCGCTTTAGCATGGCATTGAGAACAGTGGTTTTGCCCGACGATGTGCCGCCCGCAATAATCACGTTCCATTTGCTCTGCATCGAAAGGTTGGCCAGCTCGTCAAAGCGCATCGTGCCCGCTACGAGAGCCCGCCGTGCATTCTCAAGCGCGCTGTGATCGTTGCTTTCGGCTAGTGCGGCCTCTTTGCTGGCAAAGCTGAATGCGCCCAGGTCAACGGTTTTTACGCGGAGCAGACGGATCGCCACGGACCCCACGCCGGTAGTTGCTGGCGGGATGACAACCTGCACCCGCGCTTTGCCCTGTTGTGTCGGCACGTTGGCCGTCGCAATCGGCTTCTTTTCTCCGAATGTCACATCGCTGAACCCAGCCACACACCTCCCGATATTCTCTACGTCGTCCCTGTTCAGAGTGATGTCTGTCCTGATCATGCGGGTTGTGCCCATTTCTTCGACCCAGACAGATCCGTCAGGGTTCACAGAAATCTCACTCAGGCTTTCATCGTGCAACAGATGTTCGATCTTGCCTGTATAATATTCCAGAAGACCATTGCCGTTTCGCCCGCTCATTAGAAGCTGTCGAACACGACGTCGCGCTGCAGGATTGCGTTGATGCGACTGCCCTGATCGACAAAGATTGTCGGCGTAATGCGCAGGTATTCATCAAGCGCCGCTGCCGTGGCGTTCTGCAGGTTAGACCCCACTTGTGTTGCCAGATCAGTCCGAACTGAGTTGTTGCTATCGCTGTCAGAGACCAGCGCCACAGGGGCAATTCCGATGATGGACAACAACGCGGCGGTGCCGAACCGCTTACCAAAGTGTGTGTTCACCCTGCCGGTCGCACCTGTGCGGCCCTGACCGTCCGTGCCAGCCGATCCGATCTGAGCGGAAAGGCCATCAGGCGTGATGACACGGCTCCAAACAATCATGATGCGCGTTTGCGCCAGCGTCGTATCCGCCCGATACTCGCCATAGAGCTTCGATCCACGCGGGAGCAGCAAACGCGTACCGTCCATCGAGTAGACGCCACGCGTGATCGTTGCCACCACGCTACCCGGCAATTCCGAGCTGACAGCACCGCCGAATACCGCCGACAACACCGTGCCTTGCGTCAGAGTGCGCGACGGATCGTCAATGATCGAAGCCCCGACGATGGGCGGGTATTCTTCGACCAGATTGTTTTGCCATGTCGTATTCGGGTTTTCCTGATAGCCGCGCTGTTCTTCAGGCAAGCGGGTGTCGTCTGGCTGGACGTGAACCGGCTGCGGGGCAGGGGGGAAGGGCTGGAAAATCACCGGCTGCGATCCGCTGTTAATCGGCTCGTAGTTTTGGCCGGTGCCATCCTGCGCAATCGCGCTTGAGGCCAACGTGACCAGGACGAGGGTAAGTGCTGTTCTGTTCATCGTCAGCTCCACTAGTTTCTGCCGTATGGGTTTTCATCAAACACGATGCCGTCTGACTGGTTTTGGCGTTCGCGCATCCGCTTGAGTTCTTCAAGCCTGCGCCGCTCATCATCGGTCAGACCCGTAGTCTGCAAGTGGCTCATGCTGGCAAGTGCCCGTGCCTCAGCATCAGCAACGGCCTGGGCAAGCTCTGTCTGAAACTTTTTCTCGCGCTCGTCGTACCTGACCTGAAGGCGTTCATTGGCCAGAGTGAGCGAAGCGATTTCACCATCCTTTTCGGATATCGCCACTTTTACGTCTGTCAGTTCACCTTGCAGCCCCGCAATACGATCGTTGAGCTGTTCGATAGTTTTCATGGCTTTATCAAACCCGATGAATTCAACCGGCTGTGGAGCTGAGGCGGGCGTTGCGACGGCGATTTCCTCCGGCAACGCGTCTGGTTCGGGTTCGTCTACGTCCGGCCCCCGTGCCGTAAGCAGGCCATAGCGTTCGCCACCGCTGTGCTGCAGGGCATCGACGCGGACACCTGCGCGGCTGTTCTTGGCGTCATCGCCCAGCACAAACCACGCGAAACCAACGAACACGGCACCCGCGAGGGCAACGCCCATGAGCTTCTTGGGTTCAAGCCTTTTCCGGGAACGCAGGGGCGGCTGTTCAGCCGCCACCCGTGCCGCAATTGTCTGCTCACGGTTCATCACTTGCCTGTCCCCGTATGTTTAACTGTCTGTGAAGTGACGGGCCTGCCCGTTGCACTCGCTTGCTGAAACGCGTCGCCATCGTCGCGAACACAGATTGAAGTGTCCTCGATGCGCAGTGTCCAAAGATCTGAAAGGCCCTGCACCTGGATAATGCCGCGCTCTTTGACTGTGGTGTTCACCATCAGCTCACGTCCATCAGGCAGGACACGGAAGATACCCGGCAGCTCCGCATCCTGTGGGATCTGCATATAGGTGTGTACGCCATCATCCCAAACGGCGGTGGGCGCAAACTCCGCTTTGCCCGACCGCGAGTAGTTTTGGTTGACGAACCGGCCTGTTGGTTTCGGCTCGCTGCGTGCCACCGTGCCACGGCGCGTTGTAGTCCCGCCGCTGTTGTTTTTGTTGTAGAACGTGACCCGGAATGGAACACGTTTGCGTTCGGCGGCGCTCTCAGCCGGAACCAGATAGAAGTTGTATGTCCCGCGATTTGTCAGGACGGTCAGGTTTGAATCCGAGTTCAGGATTTCCGGCTTGAACGCAATAACGCGACCTTCCTGCAGGCGGGTGATCTGAAAACTTTCAGTGTCGCCCGCACCAATGCTGCGGACGGTTTCGCCCTGCGGAAAATGAACATAGGTGATCAGGCGTTCACCCACAGGGATGCGGTACACCTGGTTCTCGACGTAATGGAAATGCGTGATGCGGTGGTCCGCGTTCTTGCCGTCTGGTTGAGGTGTGATTTCCGCAAGCAGGGGCGTAGCGAGTGCCAAGACTGCAGCGGCGGTTGTAAGTGTTTTGAACCTACGCTGCATCAGATGTTCCCCATGGCGTCTACGCGGTAGTTGTTGACAACGAAGCCGAATGGATTTTCCAGAAGCTCATCCATCGACGTCACGATTTTCTCCTCAAACCCGTAAGTCACTGTGACCACGTAGCGGGCTGAGGCCGTTGCTTGGTTTGGCACGATCAGGGACTTGCGGATCTCGACCTGCACCGTCTCATCGTTGACCGGCGACACGCCCAGAATTTCTGTCTGCACCTTTGTCTTGGGCGTATAGATTTCGTCCGGATGGTTGTCGTTCGAGCCGTCCCACAGTTCGCGGTAGGACGTTTCGGCCAGCTCATCAGAACGTCGCAGCACCGATTTCAGGCGCTCGTTGTTGTCCTGGACATCATAGGTTTCCCGGTCCTGCACATAGTTTGCCACCTCGCGGAAGGCCATCGCCTCGGATGGTTCCAGTTCTTCGACCTTTTCAGTCAGCAGCACCGGCAGCTTTGTGTCGGGATCAATGGAGAATGGCACCGCGCGGATTTCCTTCAGGGGAAGGAGCAGCGCCCAACCAATGATGGAGGCCACGCCCATTGCCATTCCGGCCATACCGAACACTTGCCATTTGAAGGCATCGCGGCGTGCGCCCAGAAAGAGTTCTTTTTCGTGATCTGTCACGTGTGACATTTGCTCAATACCTCGGTTTATGAAGTTCTGTCGGCACGGGCTTGTCGAATGCTCTGCCGGTAACGGTCAGCGGCGTAGCTTTGCCGCGCTGCCCCATCCTGATTGCGGGCTCTGTGCGCAATGTCTCGGCGTGCCTGCATCGCGCGCGAGGCGCTATCACGAACCCCGGTCCCGTCGCGGGCTGCGGAGGCCATTGCGGCGGCAGTTTTCCCACCAGCGATAGCGCCACGCGTACCGTCTCTGGCCGTGCCCATTGCGTTTCTGGCTGTAGCGGCGGCACCCATTGCAACGGCCAGGCCCGAAGACGCCGACACGATAGCACCCGACATTCCACCCGCGAGCGACGGGATCTGCGTGAGCATCACGATTGACACAATGCAAATCGCCAAAAACCGGCCACTGGCCTCCATATTGTTCACATCCTCAACAGCGGTCAGTTCGGAGCTGAAAAGGGCCTGAATGAGAGAAACGATGCCTGTCAGAACGACGATGACCATGATCAGGCCAACCGTCGTTTTCGCCCAGGCTGCGAAGATATTAGCTGTTGCCGAGCTGAGCAGCGTTGCGATGAACACAGGCGCTAGACCCAGCAGGACCGCCAGACCGCCTTTTGCAATCAGCGCCATGCCAGTGCCAAAAGCAACGATAACAGCCCCAACAACCCAGAGAATTGCCCCGGTGATGCTCAAGCCCCAGGTCGCGTTTTCAATGGCCTGCTGTCCCATCAAGAAACACTGAAGCGCAATGTCATCAAGTGCTTCCCAGACATTTGTTGTGCCGGTCAATTCTCCCGCAACGTTGTCTGGGAGGCTCGAAATGCCCTGATAAATGGGTTGAAAGAATGACCAGCTTGAAGCCATGCCAATGATGATCGTCGCCCGAATGATCCAGCCGACATAGCCGCCAAACCCGATTTCCCGGATTTGAAGCACGCCGTTGATCAGCATCGCCACGAAGATCAGCGCGGCTATTGCCCAGAGACCGGCTGCGAGATCCGCCGCCAGGCTGTTGTATGCTTGCTGCGAGAAGTTACTAAGCGCATCCTCAATCGAGCTGACGAAGTCCTGGATCACGGCCCACAAGCCTCTTCAATTGCAGGGCGCAGAGCTTCCAGACGGGTCCGTTGCTCTTTCTTCAGCGCGGCAAGGTTGTCGGACGGTTGGGTCCAAAACTCGTCTTGGTCAGCTCCGACCTCCTTTGCCGCGTCCTCTCGGCTCAAACCGCCCAGCGGACATTCGGTGCTGAAGGTCTTGCCAGATTTGCGCAGTTTGCATTGCTCGATGGTGACCTCGTGCGCAGCGATGACCTGTTCATTCAGGATCACCACCGACCAGTTGGTCACAAGAGGCTGTTTGTCTGCGGATTGGCCCGCTTCGGCCATGCGTGCCTGATCGTCTTTGACGAATTGACGACCGTACTCACGCGCGCCCGAGTACCCAAGGCACTTGCGATATTCACCGAACGGCATATCGACCTTGGGTGATGGGCGCAGCTTCAACTGTGCCGATGCAGCCCCCGACATAACGGCGGCGGCTGCAATGGTCAGGATGAGAGTTGAGCGAAGTTTCATTGTGATGTCCCTCGTACATAGTTGCTGAGCGTCGAAAGATCGGCAGCGGTTGCAGCCAGGTCGGTGCCCGATGCCAGAGCATTAGCCGAGGTTGCGCGCAAGATTTCTATTTCAACTTGAAGGAGTTTCATCAAAACCGCCGTGTTGAAGTCGATGGCATCCTTCAGATCTTCTTGTTGACCGATTTCACCGCGCAGTTTTTCGGCATCCTCTGAGAGCTTGCCCGCCATGTCATAGCCCTGTTCGCCAAGGGCCGATGCCATCAAGCCCGCGCCACCGCGCTCTGAGAGAATGCGCCGGGCCGGAACGTCTGACGTGCTGAACTCTTTCAGAACGCCGTTGTTCAGCCCCAGACTGATTGACCTGCGTTCCATCGCCAGCCCGGCCACGCCGGGAAGATCGCCAATCGTGTCTTCGGTTGCATCCAGCGCATAGCCGAGCGTGTCAGCGGCAGTCGCCAGCTTCAAAAAACTGCGGCTATTGAACTCGTCCAAGTCCGTCAGGCCGGAAATGGCCTTGAAGGAGTTTTCCAGCATGGCACGCTGTTGCTCGAGCTTTTCGTATTGCTGCAACAGCTGTTCATACTGGCGGACCATTTCAGCGATTTCTTTGGCCGAGTTGGCGGCGTCCTGTGTAATGGCTGTGGCGTCGATGGTCGGAACACCCTGTGCAGCCGTCATGACGGGCAGGGCGGCCAGAACGGTGACGGCTACAGTGGTGCGAAGGGTTTTCAGGACGTCCATCAGACAAGCTCCAAGTTTTCAGGCGGGGTCATGCGCTCAAAGTCACAGGCGCATTTGCTGCGATAGCCCGAATAGGTGTTGGTGCAGGCTGCAACGGCGGCCAAAACAACAAGGGCAATTACAAAGCGGGATCTCATGTGATTTCCTTCCAGAAGTTGGGGTTTTGTCGCCAGTCGGCATCAGGGAACGACTTGCCGTCTGATCCGCTCAGAACACGAAGCAAGGGGCCGAGTGCGCCGACATCGACATCGAGCCAGACACTCTCATCACCCTTTTTCATAAGCATCACGCGGTCGCCAAAATGCGCCCGCAATGCACCCAGCTCTGCATCGTTCAAACCGATTGCCCGGTAGTCTGCTTCATTGCCGGATCGGGACGGGAACAAGAGCTGCGTGCTGGTGTTTTCCAGGATCGATTTACTGGCCGCTGACGACAGGATGTGATCGGGGATCTGGGTCATCATCATCACCATGACGTTCAGCTTCCGATACGTGGTGTAAGCGTTCTTGAGGATGTCAGCGCCGTAGGGGTTGCCAGCAATCACCCATGCTTCATCAATGACAAAGACTGTAGGTTCGCGTGCAGCACACCGGCGCTCGATCTGGCGCATGACGTAGCTGATCCACGCCAACCGGACCAACTCGTCATCCAGAACCTCGGAAATGTCGAACACAAGATGCCGATCGTCGGAGCCAAAAGGATCTGTGCCACCTTCACCGAACATCCACGACAACCGCCCGTCACCTGCCCATTCACTTGCACGCTTGAAGAGGTTCTTGCCGTCATCAAAGGCTCTGAACCGATCCACCAGTGAATTGAAGTTTTGAAGCTGCGGGGGCAGGGTCGCGTTGGCCTGACAAGCCTGTGCTATCTCGTCTTTCTGTTCAGCGGTCAGTTTTTCGTCGTAGCTCATCAGAGCCGTGACCCAATTCGCCAGCCAGCTTTGCCCCGCCTCATCCCTCTCCGTCTGAAACGGGTTCATTCCAGTGGGTTCGCCCACACGGACGCGGGTGTACTGTGCGCCGAGCGCCCGCATGGGGGCTTCCATCGCCCGGTCCTTGTCAAACGCAATGATACGCGCGCCCTGCGCTACTGCCATCGTCGCCAGCAGCATTGCAATCACGGTCTTACCCGATCCGTTTGGTCCCAGAACGATGGTATGTCCGGAAGGCAGGTTTTCAGCGTCTGAATTGGTCTTGGGCAGGTGCAGCGAAACATCGTAGCTGTCGCCATGCGTGGTCGGGAAAGTCGCCAATGGCCCCGGCCAGGGCAGCTTTTCATCGTCCAACCCATTTGGCCGCATGTGGAACGCAACCATGTCGGCAAAGTTCTGATCTGTGATCAGTTCTTCGCGGGGGCGGAACGCGAAATTGCCGGGGTGCTGCGCGAAATACACCGCCCGCGCCGAGATCGCTTCGCGCTTCACTGTGCCACCCGCAATCTGAATTTCACCGATGATGTGTTTTTCGGCTGTTTTCAGATCTTCCTCTGTCCCGAACACGCAGATCGACAGGTGGTGCTTGCCGAGAGACATGGTGCCGGAGGCAATGCCGTCCGCCAGGATGGACAAGTCCTCTTCAAGAGACTTAGCCTTGTCGCCTGCCGAGCGCATTTGTCCGGACTTGCGGCGTTCCATTTCCTGTGCCTGGGCGCGGCTGATCGGCAGGAACGATTGCGAAATGACGACATCAACCGGCAGATCCAGCCCATCGAAAATACCGGGGAACGAAGCCATTGGGTAATTCTTCAGGGAATAGACACGAATGGAGCGTTCATAACCGTTGCCCGTTACCAGTTTGCCGGTCTTGCCCTGAAACAGCACATCCTCTTGCGGCATATTGAAGGCGATGGGTTCTGCAATATTGGTGTGAATGATCGGCTGATACCGACCATTCAACAGCATTCCATAATAGCCGAGCCAACGCCCCTCGCTGAGCTTCAGCCGGCGCACACGAGCCTCACCCAACGTGCCCGCCAGTGTTGTGAACACACCGTCGAGCTGTTCCATCAATTCGCGGCGTTCCTCGTCGATCGTTCCTGACGACATGCCGAAGATCTGTTTTGCGCGTTCATCCTGCCGCCTTTGGAGAATGGCGCTGATGATGATTTTGCGCTCTTTCAGTTCAGCATCGAGTGAGGCTGTCCGCATGGCTTCTGCCACAGCACCAGCAAAGCCGGTTGTGTCCGTGATGACATGCCCCGTCTCAGCGGGAACGGTCACTCGATGAACGTAGAATGCGACCTCATTGGGTGTTGTCCGCAACACGCGCTCAAACCGTTCGGCAAGGAACTCGAACTCGTTTTCGTCCAGCGTGTTTGCGTTGATACCGGTAATTTCTGCAGCGGCGATCAGACCACCGTTGCGCGTGGAAAAGACCTCATCGTCGACGACATAGCCATACGGCAACATCTGAAAGAGGCTCATTTCATCCTTGCGCCAGCTCGGCTCGATCAACGAGCGGGCAAGGGTCCACATGCCTCGGGCTGCAGGCTTAGGCACTATAGTAATCTCCCCCGTGGTGCTGACGGTTTTTGGTGCGCGGAGTTTTGGAAAGGGTTACGGACAGGACGCGGAAGAAAGCCGGTTCCCATTCGTAAAAGAGGCGAAGCCCGGTGTAGAAAACAAAACCCGCAATGACTGCTGGCGCTATCCCGAACATGAAGAACGAAAGCATGGTCATCCCAAGGATCACCAGCAGATAGATTACGGGCAGGCCGCCCCATTCCGCGGGGCGGTTCAGGCCGCGAAAGACCGTGTTTCGGCGCGGCATCAATCAGGCTCCGATGAACGTATCAGCGAGGCCGATAACGGCACCGACAACAATTGCGACCACTGGTCCCTTCAGAGAACCCCAGCCGAACACATAGGCCAGACAGCCCCAGATGAAGCCGACAGCGGCAAGGCTCACGCCAACAACCTTAGAGTCGGCCAGTGTTTCGTTGATGAAATCGCCAATGGCATCTTGCAGCCAGCCAGCGGAGGCCGGTGCAGCACTAACGACAATCAGAGCCAGCGCGAAGAACGCGGTCTGTTGGATGAAGTGGGTTCTGTTCATGAGGAAGTGCTCACTTTGCTTCGGATGATCCGCACGTAGTTGCGGGTTTCGGTGAAGGGGGGGACGCCGCCATATTCGACGACGCGGTGAGGCCCGGCGTTGTAGGCGGCAAGCGCCAGCTTCCAGTTTCCGAACGCGCGGTACTGCGCCGCCAAATAGCGGGCACCACCGTCGAGATTTTCTGCAGGGTTCCTTGGGTTCACGCCCAGGTCTTTTGCCGTTCCCGGCATGAGCTGTGCAAAGCCATAGGCACCTTTGGGTGATAGGGCGTCTGCCCGATACCGGCTTTCCTGCCAGACCAGAGCCATGAACAACTCGGCCGGAATGTCATGCCGATCCGCCGCTGCGTGAATTTCTTTGACGATCCGGTCCTGCGACCATCCACCCGAGGCTTTGCGAGGCCGCGGTGCCTTGCCCGCAATCTCGATCTTTTCCTGTGGCTTGGGTTTTGGTGCTTCTGGCTGTTCGTCAAGCAAGTATTCACGCATCCGGATCGGACGAACGATGCCGTCAACGATTTCTGCCCGCGCACCATTCAGAAACACGCTGCCATCGGGCTCGTATTCGATGACCTGTGCGGTGACGTCGGTTCCGACGAGCGCCAACAAAGACCAAATGGCGTTGAGCTGGCGTCCGTTTTCAGTGAAGATTTTGGAAAAGCTGCTCACGAGTTCGCTCCCGCAAATAGGTCAGCAAAGTTTACATAATAGTCATTACGAGGCATAAGGTCGGACGCTGCGGAGACGGAGGATTTCAGGGCTTCGACACAGCGCAACGCCCTTCACAAGCTCCGCACCAAGCCGTTGTGCAGCTTGGGCCTCTCAGCCTGAAAGTTTGGCTGAAATGTCGGGATGCCCCGTTCGCCTCAAGCGCCAGTCTGCGCTAAGCGGTCGGAGGTGCAGACAGGTTGTCCAGGGTTGCACCCATTGACTCTGCTTCGGTGCTGTCCGATCTAGGATCGGCATCTAGGACTACTGTTTTTACCATAGTACAGTTCTCTTTTGATGTTGGAGGAATGCCCGGATGGATTTGGGGCGTTTCTTGTCCTGTCGGTTGTTGGCGCAATCGACAGGACCGCTCATTGCTCAGTTATTTCGCTCCATTTTCTGCAAATCGTCGCTCAGTCCTTTCGTCTAGCCGCACCAGGACCCGCGTTTGCCGCCCGAATAGGGTCGCGCGAGACCTTCGGACATCAGAGTTTTCCCTATCTCCTGACCACCTGAACGTCCGACCGCGAGGAAACGGTCATGCACGTCCAGGTCTGGTTGGATAACCAATTCTATCTGCCCACTGGTCTGAATGATCTCCGTCAGGCGGTCTTTGGCTTTCAGACCCAATGCTCTCTCGGCCTCACATTGTGCGCGGAAGGTCTCAGGTGTGTCGAAACCGATGAGGCGGTAGCGGTCATCACCGTGGTCGATGGTGTCTCCATCAACGGCAATCACCTCGGATGCGCTCAGGGTCTTTGTTTGTTGTGATGGTTCAATCCAGACCGCAACAAAGAACAAAGACGCGAGTGTGGCACTGAGAAACAGGAGCGTTTTCATGCGCCCTGCCCCAGTTCATGGTTCAACAGCGCGTTTGCGTGAGACCGATCAGGTCTTGGATTTCGCGTCCAGAGCCTGAGCTGCTTTGAGACCCTCAGGGCTAATGGACTCGATCGTGTAGTCCGATTTGACGCAAAGAATGCGCCCATCCCCGAATTCCTGGTGATGCTTAAAAAGCCCCGGCCAAAGATCGAACTCTCTGGGCTCTGCGCCTGCACGAGAGATCTTCGACTTGCACAATGCCCCGACATAGTTCGGAGAGCTGTAAATGCAGTGGTACTTTGGTCGTCCAAGGGAAGCGAGTCCGATAAATTCGTAGCGGCATGTAAAGGGAACCTGATCTTCTTTCAGGCCCCGAACCATCTCAATGGTTACCACAGTGTATTGTCTCTTATTGTCCGCCATGACGACCCCCTATGAGCCGCCTTCTACATCCAAAAGTTGTGGACTAAAACACAATCTACGTCAATATAAGAAAACCCGCCAATATACTATATTAGATTGTCAGGAGTATATTGGCCGGATATTGCTTAAGCGATTCGCAAGCAGGAGAGACCATCTTGAAACACTCAAAATCCGGAAATAGAACTCGCGCAAAGGCCCTTGCAGTTGCACTCGCTGCACTGCCGGCCACGCAGGCCAGTGCCTATCCAATTGACTGTGCCATATTCCTTTGCCTCGCCGGAGGTTGGCCAAGTTCGACTGATTGCGTCGCAGCCAAGGCGGAGTTCATTCGACGTATCACCCCCTACCCAGTCGAGCCGCCGCTTCAACTCTGGCGCTGTCCAATGAATGCAGCACTAAGCGCGTCAGGTCTCAGCCCAATGGAAAGATTGGACGCCATCAAGCGCACCAGTGCCAATCCCGATCCGGAACTGCCAACACATATATCCTCCGAGCCACTGCTGCTGGAGGCTGCGACTTCAGCTGAGGCGGCTCATGATTTCTTCGAACTATTCTCTGATACATCGCAGGCCACGCCGGTCAGCGTCGGTCCCTCTTCTTCTGATTTCGAAGTTGTCAGATCCATCAGGGTTTGGGACGTGCGACACTACAGCTATCGCCGTCGCTCACGGGAGGGAGATTGCGAGCGATCGCTGGATCTTGTTGTCGGCACCTATGACGACAACGCGAGCTTTCAATGGTCCGATCGCGCGCCTGCTCCAATCCCAGCCTGGCTGCCACTTGGCAATCGTTGCGAGCCTCCCAGCTACTTTCGTGGCGTCGGGGTGGAATGGACCGACACATTTGGGATCAGCGATTACGAGTTGGTCAAATACTGAAGGGCGGGCTCATCATCAGGATGCGATGATCCTGGCTGAGCTGCAGAAATTGTCGACTGCATTTGCCCACAAGGCAGTCTGGCCCAGAGGAAATACCCGACCCCAATAACAAAAAAACCCCCGCAAGGCGGGGCCTCAGCGGGGATCTTCTTAAGTCACGTTTGATCACCTGATTTATAGGAAACTCCCAAAAACCTGACAAGGATAAACGCATCTGTGCGAACGATTTTTCTTTGTCTAATTGCTGAGGTTCGCCCCGCTTTGCTTCGCAAACGAGAAACAGATCATGAAGGAAATCCACTCTATTCAATTTGCCAACGCGCGACACTGTGCAGGTCTACCGGAATCACGCCCAGTGAGGTCGAAGCCATGAGTTTCCGACAGATCTCGACCGCCCGACTTCAAGACCCGAAGCGCTTCCACAACGGCCTGCCAGATGGCTGGAATCGGGACCGGTTTCGGCAACTCTGCGTCTGCTACGCACAGTTCAGAGGTGCATCGGCGCAGTGTATTCGCACCTTTGAGCTCATCATCGATATGATCTCTCCAAACGCGTTTCGTGATCCGTCCCAGGAACCTTTTTGCTATGCCCGTCAGGAAACGCTGATTGCCAGGCGTGGCGTGACAGATCGGACGATCCACAATCACGAACGCACCCTGGAAGCCATCGGTCTCATTGAACGCAGGCTTGGGGCCAATGGCGCACGATGCAAACGTAAGGGGCTTGGCCTCTTCCTAACACCCGCCCTGAACCTCATACCCGAGATGCTCGACGCGGAAGCACAAAACAAGGCAGACAAGAAGCAACATGACGCGCTGCGCGGGGATCGGTCGCGCCTTTACCGATATGTGAAACACGGGCTGGCGGTTCTCGTTTCACTCCCCTGCCCTCCTAAAGGCGCTGATATCATGATGGATGAGTTTCGGTCCTGGCCGCGTTCTGACAAGCTGAAATACATGTCCCTGGATCAGCTCAAATGCCATGTTCAGGCCGCTCGTAACCTTTGGAAACGTATCGAAGATCATGTCGCAAAACCCGGTGAAATTTCGGGTGCGCCCGAAGCTTGTTTCGGGTCCCATATACAAGACCAAATTGAAGAAACAATTCTGTCCTGTAACGCTGATGGCGAGAGTTCAATGCCCTCGGCTGAAGCCTCGGAACCAGATTGTTCTGGCTTCGGGCCTGACGGCCCTGCGCATTGCTTAGAAAGCAATCATCCGACGGATGCGGCAGCGCACAAGACCCAAAAGCTACCGCGGGTGAATAACCGTATTCTCTATGAGCTGGCTTCACCCGAGCTGCGCATGCATATCGATATTGCTGGTGGCGGCGATCAGAACCCCACCCCGACACTCTACGCGATCGAGGCCGGTGTTTGGTCCCGGCTGTCAGAGATCAATACAAACATCTCCGCCTGGCATGAGGCGATCAATCGACTGACGCTCATGGGTGCGATCCTGGCTGGAGTGATCACAGACGCAAGGCTGAGTGATCCGAAACTGCCGCTGGTCGTCAATCCGGGAGGATATCTGCGGGGCATGGTTCAGGCAGATGAACGCGGAGAGTTGAACCTGATTTCCAGCTTCATGGGGCTGCTGGCGCGAAGAGCGCGGGAGGAAGACCATGGGCTTCGTTAGGGCGGAAAGGATGTTTCACAACCCTATGAGGTTTGCGCTGCCAGCTTTTCAAAATCACGTGCCTTATCGGCAGGTTTCCGCTCTGTTTCCGTCTTCTGAACAGAACTGTATTCAAATCTGTGATTGGCTACGGGAATTCCCGAGTAGCTTGCTCAGCTTTAGGTTGCTATGCGGCCTCGACGGCGACGCGGAACAGAAAGACAGTCTATGAAAATTGCGGATATTGGCAGGTCTGAGTTGGATTTTCGGCAAACCGGGGAGGCACGTCTTCAGGAGATTTGCCACAGGTTTGGATTTGAGAACGCCTCTTATGCCCATATCGACAAGTCGCAGAACATCGTTCACGGCTGCACCACGTTTTCGGCTGAATGGACCCGACACTATGTCGAAAACGACCTGATCCTTTCCGATCCCCTCATTCGGTTCGGCGCCACTATGATCGCTCCGATTGATTGGGCAGCATTCGACAACCAAGCGGACTATGCAGCGCTCTTTGAGGCCGCCAGACGGTTTGGCGTTGGCCGCAACGGCCTGACTATTCCGGTCATCAATCCTTTTGGTGAGCGTGGCGTGTTTACCGTCACATCCAATGTACCTCGTGCCGAATGGGAGGCATTGATCGCGACAATGCTCCCTGCCCTGCGCCACGAAGCCCAGATACTGCACCTGCTCGCGCTAGACGTCATCGAAACCGTCTTCAACTTTCCATCGGACTCCCTGTCCGGTGATGAGTTGGATGTCCTGAAGATGCTTGCGTCGGGTTTGGTGCCGTCTGTCATTGCCAGGCAGACGGGCAGCCACTCCCGAACGGTGGATGCGCAGATATCTTCGATCACCACCAAGCTGAAGAGCCGGACGATCGAACAAGCGGTTGCGCGGGCTGTCAGTACCGGATTTCTCAAATGGAGCGATTTTTTTGCAGACCCGGTGGCAGAACTGGTCGATATCGAACATCGGACGCTCTGCGGCGGGATCGTCCGTTGGTCCGGCAGAACACACGAACTAATCGCATTTGAAGAAGGCCGACTTGTACGAAGTCTCGAAAGCTTCCAATCAGTTCAGGTCGAAAATCTGTTGGTGGAATTTGGCCTCAACAAGGCTGAAATTAGCGAAGTGTTCGGAGATTCAGACGATCAAGCCCTATGGATCAGATATCTGTAAACCAGGCCGGCGGCGCCCTTCTTCGCAGTATTAGAAAGTGCGGATTTGCAGACTTCACATAATTGCTATTACGACGCCCTACCGTGTACCCGCAAAGTTAAAGTGTCACTCTCATGTGCAATGATAACAAGCATAATGATCGGGCTTGTGATTAGTGTTGCGCCGCTGGACAAGCGGTCAAGCAGTTGGTGCATTCGTTTCAGTGGTTGAAACTGGTCACGTTATTCCGACAGAAACCGGCGCTGCACTTCGGCTTCCTGCTGGCGCATTAGGGTCCAGGCAATCTCCATATGGCCGGCCATAATGGACCGCGCCAGCTCTGATTCGCCGTCCCGCAACGCTGCGACAAGCCGCTGCTGATGATCACGGCCCTGCTTCCAAAGTTCGGTATTTGGCGGCGAGTAAAGTCGGCGATAAACCGTCAGGTCCGCCAAAAGATTGACCATGAAATCAATGATGAAACCAAGCAGTGGATTTTGCGCTTGTTCTGCCAAAATGGCGTGAAATCGAAGTGACGCAACATGTTGTTCACGTTCCTCATCAGCGCTGGTTGCAGGTTCGCGATACTCCGCGATGTTGTCTTCAAGCTGGCGCAAGACGTCCTCAGACAAATTTCCTGCAAGCGTTGCTGCAAGCTCTGGCTCCAAGGTCAAACGCAACTGGTAAATGTCGCCGATCGTGAGATCCTTGAAGTAGAAATAATTCCCCAACAATGCCTTGGCACGCTGTTGGCTGACTTCGTGCACAAAGCTGCCACCGCCCGGTCCGGTGCGGGTCTTGATCAGGCCCTGCGCCTCCAGCACCCGCATCGCTTCGCGGATCGTGCCTTTGGCCATTCCGAAACGTTCGATCAGATCCGCCTCGCCGGGCAATCGATCACCGGCTTGCAGCCCCTGCTCTACCACCCAGTCTTTGATCGCCTCAGCGACCTGGACCGGTCTGCTGAGCCTGGGTTCAGTCTTGGATCGGATGGTGGCAGGCGGCAAGTTGGTCTTCTCCCACAGGTTCAAGTTCTGGCTCCT
The DNA here is from genome assembly GCF_056158465.1 of Ruegeria sp. ABV4_181. NCBI lineage: Bacteria > Pseudomonadati > Pseudomonadota > Alphaproteobacteria > Rhodobacterales > Roseobacteraceae > Ruegeria > Ruegeria sp. ABV4_181. The sequence continues at coordinate 10,110 of NZ_JBSWTI010000005.1, read as the reverse complement.
GCGTCCGGCACAGATCGGTCGCATTCGGACACCGTCCCGCAAAGGCGCAGCCCGGAGGTGGATTTAGCGGGTCCGGAAGCTCAGTTCCCTTTTGCTCGGGTGCGGTGAGCGGACGGCCAACAACTGGCGCGCTTTCAGCCAGCAGTTTTGTATAGGGATGACGAGGATTTGCAAAGATGCGCCTGGCATCTCCGATCTCGACCACCGAACCAAAATACAGCACCATGATCCGGTCACTGACCGCCTCAACCACAGCAAGGTCATGTGTTATGAAAAGGTAGGTCAGACCAAACTCTGTTTTGAGGTCAGCCAGCAGATTCAAAACCTGCGCCTGCACCGAAACATCCAGCGCCGAAACCGGTTCATCCAGCACGATGATCCGGGGATTGGCGGCCAATGCCCGCGCAATTCCGATCCTCTGCGCCTGCCCGCCCGAAAACTCATGCGGGTAACGGTCAAGGAATTCTTCGCGCAAGTTGACCGAGGCGAAAATCTGCGAAATCCGTATATCGCGCTCGGCCCTCGGCATCCCGTGAAGCCGCTTGAGCGGCGCTTCCATCACCTGACGGATGGTTTTTCGCGGGTTGAGGCTGCTGTTCGGGTCTTGAAACACATATTGTATCAGCCTGCCGAACTTGGCCGGGTCGGCGGTATCAAGCGCCTTGCCTTCGATTTCGATGGTCCCTTCGCTGGCGTCCAACAAACCGACCAGCATTCGCGCCAATGTGGATTTGCCGCAGCCGGACTCTCCGACGATGCCCAGTGTTTCTCCGCTTTGGACCTGAAACGACATCGGCCGCACCGCGCGCACCCCTGGCAGCGCTGCGCCAAAAAGCGGTTTTTTCAACGCAAAGGTCTTTGCAAGCTTGTCCACCTTGAGCGCAGGCATCAGATCGCCTCCTCGGGGTAGTGGCAACGAACCGCGCGAGAGGTATCACCTTTCAACATCACTTCGCCCGTTCGGCACATGTCTTGCGCCTTTTCGCAACGCGGGGCAAAGGCGCAGCCCGGCGGAAGGTTGTCGACAAGTGGGGGCAATCCGGGGATAGCTGCCAATGCGCGCTGTCCACCACCTAATTCCGGAACGCAGGCGATCAGACGCTTGGTATAAGGGTGGGCTGGCGCTTCCAATACAGATGGCGTCGGACCCTCCTCAACGATCTTTCCGGCATACATGACAGCAATTCGATCGCAGAGCTGCGCGACTACGCCAAAGTCATGCGTGATAAAGATGATCGCCAACCCACGCTCGTGCCGCAAATCGTCAAGGAGAGAGAGGATTTGAGCCTGAACGGTGACGTCAAGGGCGGTCGTCGGTTCATCTGCAATAATCACGTCGGGTTCATTTGCCAGAGCCATCGCAATGCCAACGCGCTGTCGCATTCCGCCCGATAATTCGTGCGGGTAATTGTCCACCCGCGCCGCGGCGTTCGGTATGCGCACATCCCTGAGAAGCTGTACGGCCCGAGCCCGCGCTTCGGCCTTTGGGATATCGTGATGCGACTGGATCGCTTCGGACAGTTGTCGCCCAACGCGATAGAGTGGATGCAAAGTAGATAGTGGATCCTGAAAAATATATGCGACGCGATCACCGCGCTTCTGACGCAGGCTCTCATAAGAAGCGCCAATCAGATCCTCGCCCTGAAACCGCACCGCGCCGCCGGTAATCACGCCGGGTGGGGACGCCACCAGCCCCATCACGCTTAGAGCCGTGACCGATTTTCCCGATCCACTCTCCCCGATGACACCCAGGCATTCCCCCGCTTTGACGGATAAAGAGACACCACCGACGGCTCGATACACGCGGTCGCCAACGTGAAACTGGGTCTGCAAATCCTGAATTGCGAGTAGATCGTCGGTTGGTGCCGGGACTTCCCCCTTGCGCTCAACCAACGTCATGGCACGTGGACGGGACAGTGCCCCAGACCGCAGCCGCGGGTCGAGTGCATCGCGCACTCCGTCGCCGAGCAGGTTTATCGACATAACAATCAGAAAGATCATTATCCCCGGAACGACCGAGGTATGCGGGTGTGAAATAAGGGCAGACCGCGCCTCGCCCAGCATTGATCCCAGGTCGGCTTGCGGCGGCTGGCTGCCAAGGCCGAGAAAGCTGAGACCGGCGGTTTCCAGGATCATCCAGCCGACAGTCGTCGACATGGCAATGATTATGACCGGTAGCACGTTAGGCAGAAGTTCGGTCAGGATGATACGAATGTGCCCCATTCCTGCAAGCCGCGCAGCATCAATGAATTCACGCCCAGCCAGCCCGACCGTGACCCCGCGAATGTTTCTGGCAAAGAACGGAACGTTCACGGCCGCAACCGCAATCAGCGCATTCATCAGGCCCGGGCCCAAGGCAGCAACAATTGCCAACGCGAGCAATATATACGGAAAGGCCATCAACATATCGACGCCCCGCATGATGATGTTGTCGGCACGACCGCCAAAATATCCTGCGACAATGCCAATGGCCGAACCGATCGTGGCCGCAATCAGGGCTGCGGCTATACCAACCGCGAGGCTTAGGCGCGTGCCATGTAAAAGGCGGCTGAGCAAATCCCGTCCCAAATGGTCGGTACCAAGCAGATGGCCTTCAGTGAACGGCTTTTGAAATCGATCCGCCGTGGCCGTGATATCCGGGTTTTGTAGCGGCAGGACCGGCGTCAGCAACACCAGGATCAGGATCACGCTCAGGACAACCGCGCCCAACGCCGCCAACCGGTTGCGAAACAACAACTTGAGAAAAGCCGTCATGTCTTGATCCTTGGGTCAAGCAAGCTCTGCGCAACATCGACCGCGATGTTAAACAGCACATAACAGGCGGCCACGAACACCACGCCGCCCTGTACCAGCAGAAGGTCGCGCTTGAGGATCGCATCGACCAGCATTCGACCAACTCCGGGCCACTGAAAGACGATTTCGATGTAAACGGCACCAGACAGAACGAACCCTGCCTGAATGCCCAGTACCGGGATGATCGACACCATGGCCGCGCGCAATGCGTGGCCCATGATGACGCGACGCTCAGGAACTCCCTTCGCGCGAGCCGTTCGTATGAAGTCCTGACGCAAAACCTCCAACATGGCCGAGCGCGAGAGGCGCGCAATAACGCCAGTTGCTACGGCGGCCAGCGCCAGCGCAGGCATAATCAGGTGACGCAGCAGGTCAGGCAGATCACCGCCGCCATAGATGGCATACATGCCCGACACCGGCAGCCAGCGCAGATTCACCGCAAACAGCAGGATCATCATCATGCCGAGGAAAAATGAAGGCACCGAAATGCCGATCAAAACAACAAATGTAATGATCTTGTCAGCGACGCCGTATTGGCGAGCAGCCGAGACCACCCCAGCGAGAATGCCCAGCACCGAACACAAAACAAAGGCCGTGCCCGCCAGTATCAGCGTCGCATTGAACCGTTCCAGCACTTCGTCGATGACAGGCCGGTTCAGCGAATAGGAACGACCGAAATCACCAGTCAGCATGTTGGTGATCCAGATGAAGTACCGGGTGATTACAGGCTTGTCCAAGCCAAGGTCGCGATTCAGTTTTTCTACGTTCTCTGGCGTCGCATAGGAGCCAAGGATCGCCGTGGCCGGATCGCCGGGAATCAGGGACATGATCAAGAAAACAATGATCGTGATCCCCAACAGGACAGGGACAGCCGATACCAGACGCTTGACGATGTAACCGCCCATTCTGCCCTCATTTGCAGACGCAGAGGGCCGGAAAATTCCGGCCCCTGACTTTAAGGTTTAGTTCTTCACAACACCTTGCAGGTGCAACAGGAATGACGGCTCCAGACCAAAGTTCTCAACCCGGTCATTGGTAACGGCATTCTGCTTCCAGTTGGCAACAAAGACCCATGGGGCATCGTCCTGCACAATGGCCTGCATTTCGCGGTACAGTCTGGCACGCTCATCCTGATCGGTGGCGGTACGCGCAGCCTCCAGCAATTCGTCAACCTTTTCGTTGGCGTAATAGCCCGAGTTGAACCCCCCCTTGTCAGGCCAGGCTTCCGAGCGCAGCGCCAGATATGGTAGCGTATCTGGATCGTTGGTCATCCATGCCATTTCGGCCATATCCGCTTTGCCTTCCAAGCCGGGATTCACCTCTCCCAGGAATGTATTCCATTCATAGGTCTCGATGTTGACGTCGAAGCCCACCGCTTCCAGATCAGCCTGAATGGCGGTTCCCATCGGCACCGGATCCAACATGCCCGAACCACCTTCGGTGACATAGAAAGTCAATTCCGCTCCATCCGCGCCGGCCTCGGCGATCAGAGCCTTGGCCTTTTCGGGATCATAAGCGTAGGGGTCCAGTTCTTCGTTGTATGCCCAGGCAAATGCCGGAGGAGTTGGACCAGCCGCAACCGTGGCTGTACCTTCCAGCACGTCATTGACGATCGCTTCCTTGTTGATCGCGTAGTTTGCAGCCTGACGCACGCGTTTGTCGGCGAATGGACCTTCCTTGGCGTTCAGGATCAGGAACCAGACATGTGGTCCGGCCTGTTCAGCCACCGAAAACGCGTCACCTTCGAATTGGCCCAATGAAGTGGGCGGAACTTCGACCATCAGGTCGATGCCCCCTGCCAGCATCTCGGCTACGCGGGTATTGGCATCGGTGATCGGGCGGAAGACGACAGCCTCGGTTCCCGCAGGCTCGCCCCAGTAACCGTTGTTACGCTCTACAACAACTGCCTCGTTCGAACGCCATTCACCGAACTTGAACGGACCGGTGCCGACGGGGTTGCGGCCAAACTCTTTGCCGTTCGCCTCAACCGCAGCAGGCGATACGATCAGTCCGGTCGGATAAGCGAGGTTCGACAGGAAGGGCGCATAAGGCGCGTTCAGTGTGAACTTCACCGTCATGTCATCTACGACCTCGGTCGATTCCACCGCTCCAAAGAAAAAGCTAAGCGGGAATGGACCAGTGTCATGATACGGATGGTTCTCATCCAGCATCCGGTCGAAATTGAATTTCACAGCCTCGGCGTTGAACGGCGTTCCGTCCTGGAATGTCACCCCCTCGCGCAGCGTGAATGTATACTGCGTGCCGTCTTCGCTGATATCCCACCCGGTCGCCAGCGCAGGCTCTACTTCCAGCGTGCCGGATTTGTACCGGGTCAGTCCTTCGTAAACGTTCACCAGAATTCGGAAATCATTCACCGCGGTCACGGCCGCCGGATCGAGCGATTTCGGCTCTGCAATCTGACCGACGATCAAAACATTTGGTGGCGTTTGCGCAATTGCGGGGGACGTGACAGCGCCGACAACCAACGCCGTACTTGCGGCAGCGGCCATCAGACCCCGTCGGGTCCAGGTCTTGAACAACATTATCATTCTCCCAGTTGGCATGGCACAGCTTATTTATCATGATAAATTGCACCGGTCAATTTTTCATGATAAATAGCGAAGGATGTGAATACGGGAGCGATATGACTTTTTCAATTCTTGCACGTGATCCTGTGTCTGGCGCCATTGGTGGCGCAGCTGCGACCGGCTCGTTATGTGTTGGCGGCTGGGTTCTGCGCGGCCACGTTTCAGCTGGAATGTCAGCCAGCCAGGGTGCCGCGCCGTCAACAATCTGGGGCGAAGACGTCCTGACAGCAATGCACAACGGGGCCTGTGCCGCGGATGCTGTGGAACACATCTCCGCTGCGGATAACGGCAGAGCTTATCGTCAATTAACTGCACTCGATCTGTTTGGGCAGACTGGTGAATTCACCGGGGCTTCCAACGAGCCAGAGAAAGGCAGCCTTGCTTTTCACCATGGAGTGGTCGCCGGAAACTTACTGGCCAGCACTAATGTTTTAGACGCGATGGTCGATCGGTTTGCTGAAACCGAGGGGGGACTCAGCGACAAGCTTCTCGCGTCCTTGAGGGCGGCCACTCAAATGGGCGGCGACAGCCGGGGACTTTTATCCGCGGCGTTATTGGTACTGCACCCCGACAAACCGCCTCTGTCATTGCGGATTGACTATGACCCTTCCAACCCGATTGCAGCGCTTGAAGACTTGTATGGGAAAGCAACAACAGGCGCGTATTCCAGATGGACAGAACAAGTACCAACCCCCAACGACCGGGAGCGCATCCTTGATTGATTGGGGTGCACGCGCCGAAGCTTTGCTGAACGAACTTGCGGCTTGTTCGGAACCTGGCCCCGGGGTGACCCGCCTGCCTTTTACCGCCGAGCATGATGCGGCTCTCGAGTTACTGAAGGCCGAAATGTTCAAGACCGGTTTGACTGTACGCCTCGACGACGCGGGAACACTGGTGGGACGGCAAGACGGGCCACCTGGCTGCAAGACATTGTTGCTGGGATCTCATCAGGATTCAGTTCGTGAAGGTGGCGCATATGATGGGATCATGGGCGTTGTCCTGCCAATCCTCGCCCTACAAAAACTTCAAAGCGAATGCACCGAACTGTCATTTGGCGTAGAGGTTCTTGCCTTTGCAGATGAAGAAGGGGTGCGGTTTCCGACCGCCCTCATCGGATCACGCGCGCTGTCCGGAACCTTTGACCCGTCAACTCTGGAAATGCGCGACCTGCAAGGCACGACACTGATGCAGGCAATGCGTTCGTTTGAATTGAACCCCGAGAAGATCAAAGCACTCGCCCGAGATCCAGAAGACATCATTGGATTTCTCGAAACGCACATTGAACAGGGCCCGGTTCTGGAACGCGAAGATGAGGCTGTTGGTGTCGTCACAGCTATTTGCGGCATCGAACGGCATCAGATCATCCTGACCGGAGAAACCGGACACGCGGGTACCCTGCCAATGCAGGGACGGAAGGATGCCCTTGTCGGCGCAGCAGAGATCGTTTCAGAGGTGAACAGAATGGGGCGCGAAACGGCTGATCTGCGCGCCACTGTCGGTTCACTCACGGTGGAACCAAATGTCGTCAATGCGATACCGCGGATTGTACGGCTGACGGTCGAAATTCGCTCTCCGCTGGACGGAAACCGCCTGCAAGCAGGTCAGGACTTGCATCAATTCGCTCAATCCATAGCTGTGAGTATGGGTTTGGCCATCGAGTGCTCGGTAACATATTCCCAGGAAGCCCAGCCCTGCGATGCCAGATTGTCATGTGTCTTGACAAATGCAGTCAGATCCAAGGGAGTCAAAGGGTTGTCATTGCCCTCAGGCGCAACGCACGATGCTTCGGCAATGGCCGATCTGTGCCCGGTCGCGATGCTGTTCGTCCGCTGTCGTGATGGTGTGAGCCACAGGCCCGAGGAGTTTGCACCCTCAGAAGATCTGGGTGTCGCAATCGACGTTCTTGCCGAGTTTCTCAGGTCTGTTCACTAACTACAGTTAGCGCGCTGCGACCACTATAGACTCCACCAGATACTCGGGGGTTGCCAGCTTAGCCTCGCCGCAAGCACGGGCCCGTGCGTGCCCCTCTGGCACCCACGCGTCCCAGACAGCATTCATTTCGGCGAAATCCTTCATATCGGCCAACCAGATGGTCGTTTGAAGTATGCGTGTCTTGTCGCTGCCAACCTCGGCAAGCAGCGCATCGACTTTGTCGAGGCAATCCTGCGTCTGCCGCGCGACCGGCGCACCTTCGGTGCCAACCTGACCTGCGAGATATATCGTATCGGGTACGGTTAACCGTTGGATCAGGACGAACAGCTGCTTCTTGAATTCACAAAAAAATATTGCGGCGCTATGGTTTTCCGTCAGCGGCCCAAATTGCACCACGGCGAATGATCTCAGCGACCTGAGGCTGTTTCAAATCGTCCAACTCATGCCCGATTGAGCAATAGAAAACGCGACCCTTATCCCATCGGCGCTTCCAAACCACCGGGATGACTGTCCCCTCGATCCACCACAGATGATCCCCGGAAAAGGTTGTGGTCGCTAGTACGTCATTAGAGGGATCAACCAGCATGTAATACTGCTCGGTTGTCAGACGAAAGCTTCTGATCCCTTTAACGATTGGGTCATCGGGTTTGCAGATGGTCACATCATAATCGATGTAATCCTCGCGAGGTTGAAGGTTATCAGGCCAACCCGGCGGATGCGCAACAAACTGACCTCCGATCAGAAAGTGATAGGTGGGCCGATCGCGGAACGCGTCGCCCATATGGCCGTGCCAGCCCGCCAACCCGCACCCGTCCCCGATCAGCTTCAATAACCCGTCTTCCTGCGATTTTGTCATATTCCCGTATTTGTCTTTATGGCCCGATCTGGCGGATGACCAGATCGGTGTGATCAGATCCAGATCGGCCAGTTCATCCGGATCTTCCAGGGGCTCCAACGTGTCGTAAACAGCCACTTCAAACCCGTTTTCCTTCAGGAGCGCCTCGTACCAATCGCTGAATTGCGTGGGGGCATGGCCTTTCCAGCCCCCAACAAAAAGTGCGGCTTTCATCCCGATTGTCCTCGCATGTAGTTGAAGATGGACGCCATGTCGCGGGCATCAAAGCCCTGTGCTTCGGCGTTTTTCAGCACCTGAAAAGTGGTCTCAGCCTGCGGCATCGGCACACCGACATCCTGCGCCAAATCCAGAGCGAGCGCGACATCCTTGCGTGCCAGCGCAACTGTGAACGTCACAGCCTGGCTTGCTTCGTTCAAATAAATAGGGCGGCGGAACTTTAACATCGGCGCCGCAGCCGCAGAGTTTTCGATCACATCAAATGCGAGATCAGTGGCTATGCCAGCGCTCTCGGCAAGGCAGAGCGCCTCAGAGACCGTCTGGTTCAGCCCGTGGATCAGCAAATTCACCGCAAGCTTCATGGCCGCACCGGCACCGGCCTGCCCCAACCAGATGGTCTTGCGCCCCATCGTGTCAAAAAGGGGTGACAGCGTCGGAGCAAGCGAAGCATCGGCGCCTGCCATAATCAGAAGCGTGGCATCTTCGGCGGCGTTGGTTGCCCCGGAAACCGGTGCATCGACAAAGCGTTTTCCGGCTGTCTCGGCGGCCTCCGCAATCTCCGCGACCAATGCGGGGCTCATCGTGCCCATCTCAATCAACGTTTGCGCGCCCGGCGCCGAGATCAGACCTGCATCTCCGAAGTAAACTGCCCGTGCGGCTGCATCATCTGCGAGCATCGACACCGAAACTTCAGTAACACGGGACAATTCTGCAGGAGTGTTGGCAATTCCGCCACCAACACTCTGCGCAAAATCCTGCGCAGGACCGGTGCTGCGGTTCCAGACCGTGACCTCATGCCCTGCCCGGGCGCAGTTGGCCGCCATCCGACGCCCCATGCGACCCAATCCAGCAAAACCAACCCGCATCACGCGACCTGCGTCGAGCCGTTGTCGGACAGGCCCGAGATTGCGCGAACAAGGTTATCCTCGGTCACATCTTCAGACGTGAATTCCTGTGTGATCTGCCCTTGAAACATAGCGTAGATCCGGTCCGCGACGTGCAACACTTCAGGCATCTCCGAACTGATGACGATCACCGCATATCCCTGCGCGGCAAGATCCCGGATCAGGTTGTGAATCTCGGCTTTGCTACCGACATCGATCCCGCGTGTCGGTTCATCAACAATCAGCACGTTCGGGTGCATGGACAGCCATTTGCCGATGACGATCTTTTGCTGGTTGCCACCGGACAAGTTTCCGACAAGTTGCCGCCAACCGGGCGTTCGGATTTCCAGCCGGTCGCGGTATTGATCAAAGATAGAAACCTCGGCCCCTTCGGCCACAAACGGACCAGCCTTGAGATCATCAACCTGAGGCAGGGTCATGTTGTCCCTGCAGTTCATGCCCAAGACCAGCCCCTGACCTTTGCGGTCTTCCGGCACCAGCGAGATACCCCGCTCAATCGCTTCTGAGGGTGAGTGGATGCGTATCTCTTGCCCATCAAGCAGGATGTGTCCGGCAGATGGATCGCGCAACCCAAACAGGGTTTCGGCGATCTCGGTACGCCCCGCGCCGACCAGCCCATAGAACCCGACCACTTCACCGCGTCTGATCTTGAAGCTGACGTTTTGGTACAGATCGCCACAACTCAGGTTGCGCACCTCCAAGGCCACCTCCCCCAATTCGTGATGCGAGACGTTGCGGGACAGGTCCAACTTGCGCCCGATCATCATCTGGGTGACAGAGTCTTCATCCGTTTCGGCTGTGATCGCGGTGCCGGTATGCT
>NZ_JBSWTI010000004.1:0-84175 GCF_056158465.1 Ruegeria sp. ABV4_181 | reverse complement strand
TGATTGGAACCGAAGGGTGTGAACAAAGGCACCCATACAAACATATTGTGTCGATCTCCGATCAAAATGCCCGGAGCCGGCCCCGGTGATACCGAATAACCCGTTTTTGTGTGCATGATTGTCACCAATGTTTCGTTTCGATTCGCAAAACCAGCGCGGTAAGCCCTTCGGGGCAGCCGGAACTGCCACGCCGAACGTCAATGCGGCCGGATTGTTCTGGTTTGCCCTTCTGCTGTTGGGGTCACTCCCTGTCTTCTGGATCGGAATCGTCTCACTGGGCGCGGCCTGGAGCACGCCGGAATACAGCCACGGGCCGCTGATCCCGATCATTTCGCTGTACCTGTTCCTGCGCGAATTGCGGGACATGCCACCGCCCAACCCGGCTGTCCGTGATCGCTGGCCCGGCATCGCCGTCATTGCCGTGGCCCTGGCCATCGCCATCCTGGGCAATCTGACCCGCATTCCGGATATCGTCACCTATGCGATGATCATCTGGACCGGCGGCGTCATGCTGACCGTATTCGGCTGGAGCCGCGGGATACATCACCAGTTGCCCGTGATCCATCTGGTCTTCATGCTGCCGCTGCCTCAGTTCATCTACTGGAAGCTCACGATCTTCCTGCAATGGGTGTCGTCGGAACTGGGCGTCTGGTTTGTCCAGCTTGCCGGCGTTTCCGTCTTCATCGAAGGCAATGTCATCGACCTCGGCGTCTACAAGCTGCAGGTGGCCGAAGCCTGTTCGGGGCTGCGCTATCTGTTCCCGATCCTCAGCTTCTCGTACCTGTTCGCCCTGCTCTATCGTGGCCCGATCTGGCACAAGGTGGTTCTGCTGGTCTCTGCCGCGCCGCTGACGGTGCTGATGAATTCCATCCGCATCGGGGTGATCGGCGTTCTGGTCAATCATAACGGCATCGAACAGGCCGAGGGGTTCATGCATTTCTTCGAGGGCTGGATTATCTTTCTGCTCTGCGTGGCCGTTCTGTTTCTCATGGCGCTCGGGCTGCAACGGCTGGCCCCCGACCCGAAGCCCTTTGCCGAGGCCATCGATCTGGATACCGAAGGTTTTGGCCCCGTCGCGCTGCGCCTCTTTGGCATCCGCGCCTCGGTGGCGCTGGCAACGGCGGCCATTTTGACGCTGGCGGTGTCAACAGCCTGGGCCCTGCGGCCCGCCTCGGAGGTGCGGCCCATCGAGCGGGACCCGTTTGTCCTTTACCCGCGACAGCTCGGAGACTGGTCAGGCTCAACAACCAGCCTCGATCCGCAGGTCGAACAGACGCTGGGGGCCAGCGATTATCTCAATGCCACCTATATCGACACCGGGTCCGGCGATTACGTGAACATGTTCGTGGCCTTCTACGACAAACAGACCGACGGCGACGGCATCCACTCGCCCGAGGTCTGCCTGCCGGTCGGCGGTTGGGAAATCTTCAGCCTCGAACCCTATGGGATCAATCCCGGCAACACCCCATATGGCAGCTTCACGGTGAACCGCGCGGTGATCCAGAAAGAGCTGTCGAAGCAGTTGGTCTATTATTGGTTCGAACAGCGCGGCAAACGCATCGTCAACGATTTCCGCGCCAAGATAAGCGTCGTTCAGGATGGGTTCACCATGGGCCGCACCGATGGCGCGCTGGTCCGCTTTGTGACCCCGATCCGCCCCGGGGAAACCGAGGCCGACGCAGATGCGCGGCTTCAGCGGTTCATGGAACCCAGCCTGAACCGCCTGCCACAATTTGTGCCGTTTTGATCTTGGGTTGCCGATGACACATCAGGTTTCACATTCCCTTTCCGGACAATCATCGCTCAGGATTTCGGACCGGGCGGATGGGCGGGACAACAATTTCAATCTGATCCGCATTCTGGCCGCCACCGGAGTGCTGGTCTCACATGCCTATCCTCTGAGCCGGGGCATCGACGCCAGTCAACCTCTGGAATCCCTGTTGCACGGCATGGCTCTGGGCACCGTATGCGTCTGGATCTTCTTCGCCATTTCCGGGTTCTTCATCACCCGCAGTTTTGACCGGACACCGTCGGCGAAATCATTCCTGATCGCCCGGGCCCTGCGCCTGTTCCCTGCCCTTGCCACGGTGCTGATCATCACCATTCTGGTGGCCGGGCTGCTGCTGACCGAAGCGGCCCCTTCCGTCTACTGGGCCGCGACGGGCGAATATTTCATCCGCAATATTTTGCTGTTCAATCTGAAATACCCGCTGCCCGGCGTCTTCGTCGGAAATCCCGGCGGCGGCGGGATCAATGGTTCGCTCTGGTCCCTGTCATACGAGGTCACCTGTTACGCCGGCGTCTTCCTGTGCGGAATGCTCGGGCTGCTTGGGAACCGCAAAGCCTTTGTCGGCGTGACCCTGGTGTTCCTGTGCGCCTACGCCGCGACGATGATATTTGAGCTGAACCCACGCATCGAACAGCTTGCGCGGCTTGGGTTGCCGTTCCTGACCGGGATGATTTTCTATCTTTTCCGCCACCGCATACCGCTGTCCTGGACGATGCTTGCCGGGGCAACGGCCGTGACGGTCGCGGCCTGGTTCACACCTGTATTCATGCCCGTGTTTGCAGTCAGCCTGTCTTATGCCGTGTTCTTCTTCGGGTATGCCCCAACGCCCCGGCTTTTGCTTTACAACCGATTGGGCGACTATTCTTACGGCGTCTATATCTATGCGTTTCCGATCCAGCAATTGGTCGCACAATCCGGCGTAACGGCACCCGTCATCAATATTGCCGTTTCCCTGCCCTTCACCCTGATCTGTGCTGTACTGTCCTGGCATCTGATTGAGGCACCGGCGATGAAACTGCGCCACCGGTACAAACGGCAGAAACCGGTCAAGACCAAACAGGCCGTGAAATAGAGGCCGCGCGCGCCCCTACCTTTTCCAGATCCGCTTATAGGCGGCGATCAGGGCCGGCACCTGATGAGGCCAGGCCATCTCGGCCTCGACCCGCGCCCGGCCATAGCGGCCCATGGCGGCGCGGCGTTCTTCATCCGCCAGCAACGCGGTGATCTTGTCGGCCATGTCCACCGGGTCGTTGGCCTTGGCGTAAAGCGAGGCTTCCTGTGCCGAATAGCGGCCTTCGGTCACGTCGAACTGAACGATCGGTTTTTCGAAGGCCATATATTCGAGGATCTTGTTCATGGTGGATTTGTCGTTCATCTCGTTCACCCGGTCCGGGTTCACGCAGACATCCGCGGTCGACAGGACCTCGAACAGATCGTGATCCGGTGCGCGGCCGGTGAAGGTGACGTAATCCGACAGGCCCATCGCGGCGGATTGTTCCCGCAGCTTGTCCAGGCTGGGGCCGCCGCCCACAAGACAGAACTGAATATCCTCGCGCCCCTGGACCTGCACCAGATGCGCCACGGATTCCAGCAGCAGGTCGATGCCTTCCTGATCACCCATCACACCCACATAACCCACCATGTACTTGCGCCCGTTGCGCCAGTCCGGGTTGGGGGGCAGATGCTGCAACCGGCTCAGATCGGGGCCGGAACGGACGACAAAGACATCCTCGGGCGCCATGCCGCCGCGTTCGATGGCGATCCTGCGATAGCTTTCATTGGTCGCAATCGACACCCGCGCCGAGGCGAAGGTCAGCCGTTCGAATGTCTTCATCAGCTTCCAGAAAAAGCCGCGCTTGTCGAACTTGGCCTCGTAAAGCTCGGGGTTGATGTCATGGTGATCGAACAGATAACGCACGCCGAACAGCTTGAAGGGCAGCGCCACCAGAAAGATCAGATCGGGCGGGTTGCAGCCATGGATGACGTGAAAGCCGCGCGAAAACTTGATCTTCAGCGCCAGCCAGCTTTCCCAGAACAGCGCCGCGCCGTATTCCAGCAGATATCCCAGCGCCCCGCTGGCATCCAAAGGCAGAGGGTGGCGATAGACCCTGATGCCTTCATCTTCCCAGACGCGTTCCTCGTGCCCCTTGCCGGTGGGACAGATGACCGACACAAGCGCGCCGGCTGCGGCCAGCGTGCGCGCCTCCATCCAGACGCGGCGGTCGAAGGGGACGGGCAGGTTCTCCACCACGATCAGAACCTTCAGCCCCTTCAGGGGCTGGCTCTGACGCAGCTCCTCGAACGAGACCGGCTGAACGGCGGAGGGTGCGCTAGTCATATTCATAGGTTCTCACCACCTCTGCAGTCCCAAGGGTCAAGTCATTCACGATCCGGTTCGAGCCGATCACCAGATCCCAGGGCCCGGCTTCGGCCGTGGCACGATCCACCAGCAGGCTGCCCACATTGGGCAGATGGGTAAAGGCATAGCCCAGGTTCTGCCCGCGCAGATCGGCCGGTTCGATCGCCGGATCATAGACCGACAATTGATGACCTGCGTCCAGCAGCCGCCGGGCGATATCGACATTGGGGCTTTCGCGCAGATCATCGGTTCCGGCCTTGAAGGCCAGCCCCGCCATCAGCACCCTGCCCCCTTCGGGCAGCCGGGTCATGATGTCCTGCACCTGATAGGTCTTATGCGCGTCATTGGTACGCAACAGGCTGTCGATCAGATGCGTATGCGCGCCCACCTCACCCGCGATATGTTGCAGCGCGCGGACATCCTTGGGCAGGCACGATCCCCCGAACGCGCCCCCCGGGCGGGTGTAATAAGACGAGATATTCAGCTTGGTGTCCGAGACGAAAATCTCGTGCATGGTTTTCGCCGAAACGCCCATCCGGTGACAGATCCGGCCCACCTCATTGGCGAAAGCCACCTTGGTCGCATGCCAGGTGTTGTCGACGAATTTGGTGATCTCGGCCTCTTCATAGGCGGTGTAGAACACCGGGGCGTCCAGACCTTCGTGCATCTCGTCCATCACCGCGGACCGGCTGCCATCTGCGGTACCGACAACGATCTTGGGCGGGTTGAAGAAATCATCCACCGCCGAAGCCTCGCGCAGAAATTCGGGGTTATAGACAATCTCGACCGCCTGCGCCGTCCGGTCCCCCAGACAATTCCGGAATATCGGCTCGATCAGTTGCCGCACCGTGCCGGGCCGGAAGGTAGAGCGATAGGCCACCGTCAGCGGCCGCGCCCGGTCCGGTGAAACGGCCGCGGCGATCTGGCGGGTCACTTCGGCCACGAAGTTCATGTTATGCGAGCCATCGGTCGAACTGGGTGTGCCAACACAGACAATGGCCAGGTCCACATCGGACGGGTCCGGAATATCAACAGTGGCGTGGATCAGGTTCTTGCCGAGCGCTTCGGTCAGCAGCCCGGCCACTTTTGGTTCCTTGATCGGAGGTTGCCCGGAGTTGATTTCCGCGACCTTGTCGGCATTCACATCAACGCCGATCACTTCATGTCCCTCGCGGGTCAGGCAACACGCCGCCGTGAACCCCACATAGCCCAACCCGAAAATCGCAATCTTCATACTGCTACACCATCATTAACTCAGAACCAATTTCCAGCCGTAGCCGTAGAAAATTCAAATCACCGTGCGCCTGGCTTCCTTGCGTATTGAGTGTCCAACTCATGACACCGATTGAGAATACACTTTTAAACAGAATTCAACGCACCGCTACGAGATACATAGCTTCTCTGGGCACAGAGATATGTCCAAAAGTTGGTGACGGGCTGATCGGGCGGCACGGTAAAGTTGCTTGGTCCCGGCGATGAAAGGAATGCCCTGAATTAGTTCAGGTATACGATTGCCGCTGTCGGGCTATTGTAGCGCGGCGGAAAGCGGCGCCGCCGATCAGGCTCGTAGGCGGCTTCTTTGTTTGCGAGTTGAACCGGCGAATGCGTTGCATTCCGCACTCTGTGATATCGGGTACATTGTCCCGAAACGGGATTGCCTATCTCACGCGGATCAAGCCATGAATTTTGCGGCATATTACGGGGGTCAGGCCGCTTGATCTTCTGTATCTGGAATCCCGTATTGAAATGTCGCGCGGAAGCCGGGATTATTTTACGATTGTGGTTCCAGAACCGCGCCTTAAACCGGGACTATTTAAGCAATTTTTGGAGAGTTAGGTGAAAAAAAGCCAATTGTTTCTTGCTGCGCAACAGCGTTTTCGCGGAAAGCGATTTGTACATGTGGAGCGTCTGATACGCGAACTTCTTGCAGATCGCGCCAATATTAAGATTCTGGATGCGGGCGGTCGCGCGCGTTACTGGAAGCTGCTCCCCATGGAACTGCGCAGCCGGGTGTCTGTCACTGTGCTGAATTTCGATAAGGATCTGGCTCAGTTCGATAACACGGTCGACGGGTTGTTGGTCGAGTGCGCAACCGGAGACGCATGCAACATGCCGGAGTTTGAAGATGGGTCTTTCGACTTGGTTCACTCGAACTCGGTTGTGGAACATGTCGGATCATACACGAACATGATCTCCTTTGCCCACGAGGTCCGGCGTGTCGGCCGGGCGTATTTTGTTCAAACACCGAACTTCTGGTTTCCTGTTGATCCACATTATGGCCGACCCTTCGTTCATTGGCTCCCCGGCCCGCTCCGGGTCGGGCTCTTCCAACGCACGTCTCTTGGCTACGTACCGAAGGTCGATTTCGAGCGCGCAATGGGACGAGGCGACTATATTAAGATTATTTCCAAAGGCATTATGTGCAAACTCTTCCCCGACGCGCGCATCGAAAAAGAGCGTTTTGCGCTTATGACCAAGTCGATCATGGCAATCCGCAGAGCATGAGAAACCTTCGCCGGATGGCTGATCCCTGGGTTTGATGGCGTGCTCTAACCGGTGGAGTGAACGGACGCCCCATGGGACAGATACACCACGACCACGTCCGCCTTCCACGCGGTATTACAGCGACCGCAGGCTTCGAACGCAGAGTGGAGCGGCGGGCTGGCAATTGAAGTCGCCAAATGGTGCAGGCGTCAAATGGTTGAAGAGCGAGTCCGGTCATGACGTCGCGCTCCGGCAGGTGGCCATGAGGCGCAAAGCGCGCCTTTCCAGCTTCCATTCCCTCATCCGCACTGGCGGCGAGCAGCGCGTTCGACTCGGCTTTAAGTTTTCTCAACCACGGAGAGAGTCGGTGTATGATGGTTGGAGCGATGCCCGTTTTTTGGACCAGCGGTAAGCAGAGTTTTCCGGCTTCTGAGGTGATTCCCGCCTTTGAACCAACTCCAAGGAACGTGGAATTGAAACCTCTGATGCGCTAAAGCGTTGTTTGTAATGAGTATGGAAAGTTAGAACATTTTGAAGCAGCCGCCCAATCCTGTTCCGAATAAAAGTTCATCCTTCCGCACCTCTGCTCTTGCGGTGGGGGCAACGACAATGCTCGCGTCCAGTCTGTTTCGGCAGGTCCTCGGGTTGATCACATTGATAGTGACCGCACGGCTTTTGACGCCCACGGATTTTGGTATTGCCGCCTATTTCCTTGTCGCCACCGCCTTTCTTGAAATGATGCAGCGGCAGATCTCGAATGTTCTCATACGGCTCGACGATGCCACGCCCCAACATCTCGAAACGGTATTCACCTTTCAGGTGATCCTCGGCGTTGCTGCGGGATTGCTGTTTTATGCGTCCCAACCCTTTGTCACCTTCATCGGGCTGCCCGAGTTGGCACCGCTGACGCCGCTTCTTTGTGTGCTGTCTCTGATCGTTGCCGTAAAAAGCCCCCGTTTCGTTCTGTACGAACGCAATCTGCGCTTCAGCTTCGCTGCCGGAGAAGAAACCCTGAGCCGGGTCATATATTCGATCATCGCGATCAGCCTGGCTTGGTACTGGGGGGATTTCTGGGCGATCGTCGTTGCCAATTTCTGCGCCCTGACCACGCGCTGCATCTGGACCTTCAGCTTTGCCCCGATGGTTCCGCGATTGTCGCTGGCGCGCTGGAAGGACTGTTTTTCGTTTTCGATCTGGTCAACCGGCGCCCTGGTCGCCCAGTTCTTTTCCAGAAATATGCCGCAACTTATCGTTGGCGCGACACTAGGGCTTTCGGATGCCGGGGTTTTCCGGCTGGGAAACCGGTTGAGCACGCTAGTCACAACGCAGCTGTTCGCTCCGCTGCAACGCGTGCTGTATCCCGGGCTTGCGGATATCTCGCGCAATACCAACCGGCAGGACGAGACTTTTAACCGGCTGAACGAATTGCTGCTTGCAATCGTATTGCCCGTTTCGGTCGGGATGGCGCTTGTGGCCAACCATGTCGTCATCGTGGTGCTGGGCCCGCAATGGCTGGGCGCGGCGCAGGTCATATGGGTTCTCGCCCCCCTGAAGGCGCTGGAAACCCTGCAGGAGAATGTCCAGTCCGCCTCATATGTCGAGGGATCGACCAGGATTTTGCTTGTGCGCAACACCTTCCTTCTGGCGCTTGTCTGCCTGCTCATGTGGATCGGGGTTCAGTACGGCTTTACCGGGGCACTGGCAGGGGCCGGGGCCGGCAGCGCCGCCGCCATCATGACCACCCTTTTCCTGGCGAAACGATATGGCAAACGCACCTTTGCCGGACCTCTGACCGTTGCCTGGCGGTCCTTTATCTCGACGCTGGTCATGATCGCCGCCGTCCTGTTTGTCGGCAGCGCCTATGGCAGCACCGAGGTGATCGGTTGGGCGTATACATCCTTTGATGACCTGCCCCTGTTGCGGTTCCGGTTCATCGTGAAGGTTCTGGTAGGGGCCGGGGCCTATTTGGGCACACATCTGTTGCTTTGGTACCTGTGCAAACAGCCCGAGGGCGTAGAGAGCGCAGTTTTAGGGCTGATTGGGCGAATGCGTCGACATTTCTCTCAGCAGCGTAATAATGAAAACATCTAACAGGGCTAAGTTGTATGTCCCGATTAAGGCTCTTCACAATTTCAACACCGTCATGCCTGAAAGACCCAGAACGAATGTACAAACCCAAAACATCGGGATGCCAGTAGCGCAATGTTGAGGGTCCATTTAAGAGATACCCCCGGACGATGGTAATCTCAGCCCCTTCCCAACCCGATCTCAGCGTCATCATCGTGAATTACAAGACATGTGACGTGACATCGAAGGCGATACAGTCGGTTCTGGATCATCCGGGCCGTCTGGATGTCGAAGTGATCGTGGTCGACAACGATTCACGGGACGGCAGTGTCGAGGCATTGCGCGCAGCCTTCCCACAGATAACGGTTCTGGCGGCCGGTCATAACGGCGGATACGCCTGGGGCAACAATGTCGGCATAAGGCGGGCCCGTGGGCGCTATCTGCTGGTCCTCAACCCCGATGCGCTGGTGTATGACGGCACGCTTGAGCGCGCGGTGACGTATATGCAGGACAACCCGGATGTTGGCATCCTGAGCGGGCATGTGTCGCTTGAAAACGGAACACAGCAGCCGACCTTGTTTCGCGAGGTGTCGCTCAGCAAATTGTTCTGGGGCCTTGTCGTACCAAATCGCATCCTGCGGCGCAGCCGGCTGTTCGGGGATCAGCGCTATGCCTCTCTGGCGCGCGACACCGCACAGGATGTCGAGGTTGTCGCCGGGTGTTTCATGATGCTTGCGCAAGAGGTCGTCGGGAAGGTCGGCATGATGGATGACCGGTTTTTCATGTATAGCGAGGAATCCGAATGGTGCTGGCGGGTCCGGCAGGCCGGTCTGAAAGTGCGCTATAACCCCGAGGTTCGCCTCATGCATTACGGGGCGGTATCGACCGGTCAGACATCCCCTTGGAAGTCCGTCGAAATCGCCAAAGGGCATATTCTTTTCCTGCGTTTCACGCGGGGGCCTGCGGTTGCGTGGCTGGGAACCGGGCTGATGGTATTGGCGGATCTGTTGCGCGCGGTCTGGTTCTTGCCTCTCGGCCTGATCCGGCCCGGCCATAAGGGGGCGCAGGCCTGGCGCGCCCGGTTTGCGTTTTTGCTTGGGGCCCTGTTCCGTCAACCAAAAGGGCAGACCCCGCCACAGCCTGACGCCGGGATGGCGGCATGAAGGCACTGGCCAAATCCGCCCTGCGCGCGACGGTGCATACCGTTCTGTCTCCGCTTGAGGCGCAGATGCTTGCCCGGCAGGCCGAGGCGGAATGGCCCCACATTTTCATTCTGGGCGCCCCGCGGTCGGGAACATCGCTGTTTTACGAACTCATGGTCACGCAGTTCCGGTTTGCCTATTTCACCAATCTGGCGCACCGGTTTTTCAGGACACCTTTGGCCGCCACAAAGCTTGGGCGCCCCTTCATCTCTCGGCATAAACCGGCATATCAAAGCGACTATGGCCATATTTCGGGCTGGGCTGCCCCGAACGAAGGCGGGTGGATCTGGCAACGCTGGCTGGAAGACGGTCCCTGGGTGGATGAGAGCAGGCTTGCGGACCTGCCGGTTGATGAGATCCGGGCAACGCTGGCTGGCATGTCGGCCCTGTCTGCCGCACCCTTCGTCAATAAGAACGTGATGCATTCGAACCGCGTACGGTTGCTGGATGCCCTGTTCCCCGGCTGCCTGTTTCTGGAGGTCCAGCGCGACGCCAGA
Organism: Ruegeria sp. ABV4_181; assembly: GCF_056158465.1. Taxonomy (NCBI): domain Bacteria; kingdom Pseudomonadati; phylum Pseudomonadota; class Alphaproteobacteria; order Rhodobacterales; family Roseobacteraceae; genus Ruegeria; species Ruegeria sp. ABV4_181. The sequence continues at coordinate 73,777 of NZ_JBSWTI010000004.1, read as the reverse complement.
GACACCGCCAGATCCATCATCCGGGCGCAGCGGCGCAACAAGGGCCCGCAGCGGGATCAGCAGGACTGGTGGTCCGTGCGCCCTTCGAACGCCGGGGGTGATACGGAAATCGAACGCGCCTGCCGGCAGGTCACGGGCGTGGCCCAGGACATCGGGCGTGACTGCGCCCATGTCGGAGCGGACCGCCATTTCAGGGTCGATTACGCAGCGCTCTGTGCCGATCCCCGGGACATTCTGGCCGGCGTCGCCCGGTTTCTTGCCGATCGCAATGTCCCCGCCCTGCCCCTGAAACAAGACCCTGTTCCAAAGAAATTCACCCTGAACCCGTCCAGGCCGCTTTCCGCGGAGGATGAGGCCGCCATGGCAGGTTTGCTTGCGCGCCCGGCAACCGGGGTGACCGTCTGATGGCGCATGGCACACTTTCTCTGCGCCCGGTCGCGCCTGAAGACTGGCCCGGGATCAGCTGCCTGTTCGATGACCTGACCTACGAGCAGAGCCTGACCTATGCGCAGGCCGCCGCACGGCGCATCGGGGCATCGGCGGAATTCGTGGCCCTGTACGACGCGCAGGACAAACCTGTTGCCGCCGCCTGTCTGAGGATCAAAAAGGTTCCGGTTCTGAACCGGGGCATCGCCTGGATTGCAGCCGGGCCGCTGACACAGGCCGCTGACCGGCCGGAACCCGGCCCTGACATAATCCAGGCCATCCTGTCCGGGCTTCGCGATCACATGCACGCCGCGGGCCATGTCCTGCGCCTGCGGTTTCCGGTACAGGTGTCGCTTTCCGAGGACGCAATCCTCCGCGCAGGGTTTTCGCCGACCCGGCGGGCCGACCCATACCGGACGGTTCTGATCGACCCGGATCGGGATGATGACAGCCTGATGCGGGCCCTGCATGGCAAGTGGCGCAATCCTCTGCGCAACGCGCTGAAGGCGGGGCTTGAGCTTGAAACCGGCCCTCTCCGGGACCTGTCGGACCGCTTTTCACGGCTTTACGAACAGGTGCGGGACGCCAAAGGGTTTCAGCCCGACATCCCCCCGGAATTCTACTATGCGCTGACGGGGCCGGATTTCGACCATGACGTTCTGATTGCGCGCAAGGACGGCGAAGACATCGGCGCGATGACGATCGGCGTGTCCGGGCCGAACGCAACCTACCTGTTTGGCGCCACATCCGATGCCGGGCGGCGGCTTAATGCCGGGCACTACCTGATGTGGCAGGCCATGCTGTATTGCCGCGAGCGGGGGGCGCGATGTTTCGATCTGGGCGGGATCGACGCCGAGGCAAATCCAAGCGTCACCCGTTTCAAACTGCGAACAGGCGGCACCGAGGCCACCGCATCCGGCCCTTACGAAGCCCGGCCAGACGGGATTGGGGCTGATCTGGTCAATCTGGCCGAAACCCTGCACAGAATGCTGAAATCCTGATATGGCGCGGCGGATCGGTCTCAACTTTCACGGCATAGGCCCTCCGGCGCGCGGGCTGGAGGATGGCGAGGCCCCCTATTGGCTGTCAGAGGCGCAGTTTACGGAAATACTGGACCGGGTGGCGGCCAGCCCTGATCCGTCAGCTTTCGTTCTGACCTTCGATGACGGCAACCTGTCAGATTATGAGATCGCCCTGCCCGCCCTGACGCAGCGGGGCCTGACCGCGCGGTTTTTTGTTCTGACGGGGCGGCTGGATGCGCCCGGATCGCTGGCGGGCGACCACATTCCGGCCTTGCTGGCGGCCGGGATGGGGGTTGGAACCCATGGGATTGCGCATGTCGCCTGGAGCGATCTGGACGCGGCCGCGCTTGAGCGGGAGATTGTCCGGTCACGCGATATGCTGCAGGCGTTATGCGGCCGCCCGGTGACCGAGGCCGGCATACCGTTCGGCAAATACAACGCCCGCGTCCTGCGCGCCCTGCACAGGAACGGTTACAGGGCAGCGTTTTCAAGTGATGCGGGCTATATGGACGACACCGCCTTTCTGCGTCCCCGCACATCCCTGCGCGCGGATATGAACCAGGCTGAGATTGACGCGATATTTGCCGGACATATGCCGGCTGCCCGACGTTTGCGCCGCGCGGCGGGCATGATCAGGAAACGCGTCTTACCACTGCGCTGAGTACCGTTTACACCACGTCCTTCGGCCCATCGGCAGATGAACGGGCATACCCGAACTTATCCAGAATATGCCCCAGCTCCTGTTCGATATAGGCCAGATGCTGGGGCTCCAGCTCATCCTTCCACTGCCCGCTGCGCCCGCTGCGAATATGCGCGCGCTCGTTGGTTTTGGTGGCCGAGACCCTGGTGCGTTTTCCGGCCTCGAACAGACGCATCAGGCGAACGCCCAGCTCATGCGCCGTGCCGCTGAGCCCCAGGAACGTGAACATCTCGGCATAAAGCGCATCGCGCTGATCACCCATCAGGGCGTCATATGGGACCTCAAGGATATCGGGGTCATCCAGATCCCAGTTTTCAAGCGTTTCGCGGCTGAAAAAGATGAAATGCCGGATCTCCATGAACAAGCCTTCGGTTTTGTCCGCCGCCTGCAGCTTTTCCTGATAGGTTTGCCCGTTTTCATCGGGCACATGGGCCCACCGCTCGTTCGTCCACAGATGGTAATGATAAGAGGACACGATCATGTCGCGTGGATCGCGCATGATGTGAATGCCCCGGTATGGTCCGATCCCGGACAGCGGCGTCTGGCTGTGTATCGACAGAAAAACCCGTGCCTTCGGGTTTGGTGCCTGCCGCGAGATATCCTCGAACCGTTCCCCCAGACCAAAGGCCAGCAGCCTGAGCACCGCCTTGAAATAGGTCGTCATCGCCTTGTGGTGCGTTCCGACAAAAATCTTGTGCTGAAGCTTCCCGGAACCTTTGGCGCTGCGCCTGCAGGCCAGGAACAACGGCAGCATCCGCCACAGTTCGGGGTTTGTCAGAAGGCCATAGTTCTTGCGGAACGAGATGGGGACCTGGGTGACGGCCTTTCGAAAGTTCGACCGCTTTGGCTTACGGCCAATCCCGGCATCGGTCATGATCTTTTCTGGCTGAGCTGACACCCGTCGAATTCCCTTTGTACAGTTTCCCCAGCGCCGTGCGCCTTACCGCTTTCAGCTATCCGGCTGCGCTTTCGTCGGCCCAAATCGAGTATATCTTATCTGCCGCGGGTTACGCGGTTTCTGACGCGGTTCCGGCTGATCGCTTTCGTCCTGCGCATCAACCATCCAAAGGCCCGCCCCCAGCATGAACATCAAAAGGCAATATGTTGACTCCCAAAGGTGGACTGTAACGGCCGCAACACAAATTCCGGTCAAGGCAAAAAGATACCCCAATCGGTAGCTTGCCAGTCGCCCGGACAACTGGGCCCGGCCTATCTTCAGGTAGATCAACAATACCGCGGTAAGAATTAGGGCGAGCGCCGGCAACCCATAGCGCATGGCCACGACCAACCAAAAGTTATCGATACTTCCTCCGAACATCCATCGTGGCCGCGTCCAGGTGTTCAGCCCGATCCCAAGTATCGGGCTTCTCATAACATCGTCAGTGGCATTGGTAAAAATGTGAATTCGATACCAAGCGGTGGACTTTCTGAGGGTTAGATAGGCCACAAAGATCTGAATCGGAGGCCTGGTCGCAACGATATCAACAAGCACATACATCCCTGCGAAGAGATAGAGCAGAAGGTTCCACTTCTTCTTGAGAGAGGCAAGAACGACCTTCCAGGTCATCAATGCGAATTGGACCGCGATGGAGAGCCACGCCCCCGACGAGAGAGACGTAAAGGTCGCAGCAAGCACTATTCCAATCCGGGGGGCTTTGTAGGTCAGCCCTTTGTCATATCCAAGAACATACCATGTCAGGGAAAACGCCACGCTGCAGAAAATGCCAAACAGGATAGGATGGGGCATCGATCCCTGCGCCCTGTAAAATCCCAGTCGGGGCGCATCGTGGATGACCTTTGGCACCCTGCCGATATTGGCGAAAAACTCAAGTATCAGAGACCTGTCGGCAACAAACTGATGGAGGCTGAATGGCAGCATTATCGCGATCACGACAAGCATCCAGACAGCAAAGACGCGAAAGGCATACGCGTCCCGTATCATCCAGCGTGCGATAAAATACGGGCCGAGCGTCTCGACAAAGGCAATTCCAATGTATTCCCATCTGGCAAAACCGTGGTGGAACAGGATCGCCAGGCCACCCCACAATGCAAAGCCAATAATAAGAAAATCCGGTGCATAGAACCGCCCCGAACCGTCAAGCCAGCGTATCATCGCCGGAACAAAAAAGATCAGTAATACCAGGCGGTAAATACTGATCTGCATTCCGGCGATTCCGAAATAGAACGGAAGAATGAAGCCGAAAATAAGCAGAGGTATGACAAACGGCCTGGATGTCGTCTGCACCACTCTTGTCATATCCGGCGATGCCACCACTGAAACTTACATGCCTCCTGTGCCTGAATTCATGGGGCCGGTTCCCCCGCGCGGCCAGAGCCCTTGCTGCCCCGGCAAAGAAAAATTGCCTTCAGAAATCAGACTAACTGCAAAGGTCTTCATCCAGTACCTTTCCGAATGCAAACAATTGTTACTATGCAATATCGTTGCTGCCTGCGCCACAAATTGGCGGATCGGTCACTGCGATTTGCTTCCTGATACCCGGGTGAGTGCAAAGCTTGCGCCTCCCCTGTCGCGTCACAGACTGAGCTCGATAATACCGTTGCTCAGCGCAGTTGGCGGTACGCAATCCGATTTGACCAGCACTATGGCCCGGCAAACGTAAACGGGGCGCCACTTTGTGCGCCCCGCAAAAACAATTCAGGTGGAAGATTCCAAATTGTTCAGAATTTGAACATCAAGCGATCAGCCCGTCATACAACGGGGACGTATCGACAAACTGAACCTCATCGTCGATCGCAAAGGCGCTGATTTCGCCATCAACGTCGCGACCCCATGGGGTTCCGAGTGTCCACCCGTATTCACGGCCGCCGACAAAGTCGAAATCAACTCCACTTTCATCGATGACAACTTCGTCATCCACGATCACCTGAAGCCGATCCGCATTCTGGTCCACCAGAAGCGAGATTTCATGCGTATCCGTATCGTTCAGACCCAGGTCAAACGCCTTGAAGCCTTTGTTGAACTTGGCGTCTTCGTTGGCCACATGCGCGATCAGCCCGTCGCCCGTAAGCGTGAGGCCGATATTTGTGTGGTTCCAAACAAGACGCTGGGCGCTGCCATCGGCCTCATCCCTGGTGAATTCGACCGTAAAGGCGATCTGCTCTGAAGATTCGAATTCCTTCAGCCGGCCAAGTTTCACGAAGTCATCCTGACCGTCCAACTGAATCGCCGGACCGGACGCTGAATTGGTAACGGTTGCATCCCCTTTCAGAGCGGCCTGGCCGCTGCCCGGCAGGTTGGCGATATCGAGAACGTAGTCATCAAAGACCATGCCGAAGCCTTGCCCTGCGTCCGGGGTTGTCGTCCCGGTGTCAGGAGTGGTTGTGCCAGTATCCGGGGTTGTTGTCCCGGTGTCCGGAGTGGTTGTGCCAGTATCCGGGGTCGTCGCCCCGGTGTCCGGAGTGGTTGTGCCAGTATCCGGAGTCGTCGTCCCGGTATCGCGGCTGTTCGTGTCGGTATCCGGGACTGTCGTTCCGGTATCCGGGGTCGTCGTTCCGGTGTCCGGGACTGTCGTTCCGGTATCCGGGGTCGTCGTTCCGGTGTCCGGAGTGGTTGTGCCGGTATTCGAACCAGTTGACCCGGTTGTGCCGGTACCAACCCATGAGTCGTATGACATCGGAAACTGCTGCACCAGATCCGAGCCCGCGCCCGTCGTGTCAATGACACTACCTGGCTGGACACCAAACTGATTGTAGCCGTCCTGCGCGCCGGTCGCATAGATCGTGAACACGTCGTTGTAGTAGTTCGGCGCATTCGGGTTCGTATTCTGGACATACACGTTGCTGGTGACATTCCAGCTGGGCTGACTGTTGTAGCCGATGACTTCGGACGTGACGTTCTGGTCAATCGTGACGTTCTGTGACGCGCCGCCGACCCGGATCGCCGGGATCGACACACCGCCTGTCAGCTGACCGGGCACTGCCAGAACCGTGTTGTTGCTGATTGTCACATCCTGCGCACTCCCCACGGAGATACCGTGCGTATGTGCATTGAAGATGACGTTATCTTCGATCAGGACGTTCTTATAGAACAAGGCGGGATCATTGGGGTTGGTGCCGGCATTTCCCATGAAAATCGCCTGAGCATAGTCACCGGCCCCCATGTCAATGATGTTTCCGCGTATGGTAACATCGCTGCTTGGGCTATGGGTCTTGGAGACCTGGATGAAGTCGGCGTGATCTCCGGATTGGAACGAACGTTCGAAATCGTGAAGATAGTTGCCTTCGACAAGAATGCCCTGATTGCCGTCAAGATACATTCCGTCGGCCCGGATCGAATGGATATTGTTACCCGAGACCGCCACGTCGCTGCTGGCGCTTACATGTACGCCCACACGCCAGTCAAAGAACTCGTTGTTTTCAACGACAACGTCTGAACTGCCCCGGACGTACAGCCCGTTACCCGTGCCATAGCCGTTATCTACCGCGGATACCCCTGATGCCACATCACCAGCGAAGATCGAATCCTTGATCGTGATGTTGGAACTGCTTCTGATCTGAAAGGGGCTATAGCTCTTTGCTTGCCCGCTGAAGGTATAGTCGAAAATCACGTCTTCGAACGTGACATTCGAAGCGCCGGTCACTCTCAGTTCCGAGATTTCAGCGGGTGTGTTCGGGTCCGCCGACTTGATCGTTACGTTTGATGCATACTGCGTTTTTATGTTCACGCGGCCATAGTCCCCCGCCGCAAGCAGTATCGTTTCCCCACCTGACGCCTGTGACAGAGCCTGATTCAGCTCGGCCGCAGAGGTTACCGTGATTGTCGTCGACATATTTCACCTTTTTGCATAGGCGCTGTGAGTGGCAGCGCACGAGAATCCCGCTCACCCAGGACGAAGGGAACAGTCGCAGAGCGGCGACAGGTTGGCCAAAATACGGCTATGTTTGGAAATTGTTGCCTGCAACGGGACAATAATGTCCCTATGCCTTCATTTCCGAGTGAACTCGATACTCGATACCGGGAATTGTTCCCCTTCCCTTGGCGGTCACGAAGGGTTTGGCAAATTGATTCCATCAAGGCAACAATGGCCACAAAAATGCCATTATTCAGGCATGCACCCGCGTATTTCGCACAGGCATCGGCGATGAATTGCCCGGTGCCGTAGCGTCACCCCCGCAGAACGGCCCCGGAACACCCCACCAGGCCGCATCATGGACAAGGCATTTGTTTGCCCATAGTGTTTTTCCACCATTTCCATGGAGAGCGGTCGCCCATGCGAAACACATACAATCCCATTGGCCTGCTGTTTTGGGCCTGTCTTTTTTTACTGGCTCCAGCAGCACCGCTCCTCGCCACCCCGACCTGCAGCAGCATGGAAATCGCTGCGAAGATACCAGACGCAGGCAGTGGCCAGGTCATCCGGAACGCCAAAGAACTATCTGCCGCGATCAAAAATGCCCGGGGTGGCGAAACATTCATTCTGGCCGGAGAGAATTTTGGCTCTTTGAAAATCAACAGGTCCTTCAAGACCCCCGTCACAATCCGGTCCGCAGATGCCCGATCGCCGGCCTGTTTGACTGAATTACGCCTGCGTGGCGCCGGCAACGTCACGCTTGATGGGCTGATTTTTGACTATACCTATACATCCGGCGACAAAAGCCACTTCAACCGCTTCGACATCCGAAACAGCCACAATATCACCATTTCCAATTCCGTGTTCGACGGGGACTACAACGCCGGCATCGGGCATGGTCGCGGTCTGTTTATCAGGGATAGTTCCAAGGTTACCATTTCCAACAGCATATTTCGAAAATGGATGAGGGCCATCGTCGGTGCGCACTGCACATATCTCACCATCCGGCGGAACCAGATCTACGACATTCGCGCCGACGGGATGGCTTTCAGCGGCATTGACGACGTGGTGATCGAACAGAACAGGCTGCATAATTTTCGCGCCAAACCCAACCGCCGCGACCATCGCGACATGATACAGCTCATGCGGACCACAAACACCGGCAGCAGCAATATCGTGATCCGGGACAATGTTTTCGACAAGGGGGCCGGCGATTACACCCAGACAATCTTCATGGGCCGGAGCGGCAAGAACACGAGCGATCCGCTGTTGCGCCACAAGAACATTCTGATTGAAAACAACGTCATCTATAACGCCCATCTTCATGGCATTTCGGTCCATGGGGTGGATGATCTGTCCATTCGGAAAAATTCCATCATCCGGGTTCCCCTGCCCAATAGCGGCAAGGTGACGATCCCACGCATCAACGTAACGGCATCGACCTCGGTCGTGATCGAGCAGAACGCCGTCAGCGAGATCAACGGATACCGGAACCAGAGTGACTGGGCCGTTCTGAATAACGCCATCATCCAGGACCAGCGGCCGTCGGCCCGCGGATTTTACGATCGCGAGTTCATCGTTTACGCAACCGGCGCGGCGAATGGCTTTCATGAATACGGGGTGCGCCCCGGCAGCGAGATCGATCGCCTCGACGCCGGTTCAACGCTCGTCAGGCACTATCCGACCCGCCGCTGAACGTGGCCTTATGCCGGGGGCCGGATACGGCCTGCATCGCCGGCAATCCGGCCGGGCGCAGGATGTGACACCTACTGAAGCTGCCGAGAATACTGATCCATCAGAATGGGTATCATCCAGTTTGCGCCAATCTCACTGAGATGATCATCGTCTTGATAAAGTGGCTGCCCGTCCAGCTGGATGCGGCAGGATACGTCACACAGCAGATCGGCCGGCTGCACAAATATGGCCCCTAAATCCCGGCTGACCGCAGACAGAATTGCATGCGCGCGGGCATTGCGGTGATCGAACTCTTCCCGTGTCGGCGGCGCGCGCAACTCGGTCCCGAAGGCGATGCTGCCGGCAATCGCCTGAGGAACATTGAAGCCTATTTCCGGTATGCCCCCGACAAGAAGAACGCGGATGCCCTGGTTCCTGAACCGGTCGAGAAGACGATGCAGCCCGCGCTCGACATGCTTCGGGTTGTCCGCGATCCCCGTCGAGCGCTCTCCCGAGGCCGCGAGTATGGCCGGTTTGCCTTTCTCACCCTGCGCCCGCGTTCCCTCGGTCGCCAGTGCCCATCGGGCCGCTACGATGACCACGCCGACATCGGACAGTTCCTCGATATATTCGGCCACCATCTCGTTGTAAGTGTCGCATCCATGGTCAGAGGCCATGTCGACACGCCAAACACCAAGCAGTGGCGGACAGCCGGGTTTTACGAAAGCCTTGCCCGCCATGTTGTTTGCCTTCAGCCAGGCATCAACGCCGGGAAGCAAGGCGCCGGCATGTGAATCCCCCCACACAACGACGTCATTGCCAGCGCTCTCGCCGGAGGCAATTCCAATTTTGCAGGGTTCTTTTTCACTTTGCCAACCCCTGCACGCATTCATCAGATGATGTGGCTTTTCGAATTTGCGCATTTCTTCTGCCAGGCCGGCAGGGATCCTGCCGGGCATGCCGTCCTTCACAAACAGAACAAGGGCCGCCGCCATCAGGAAAGCCATGCCCACCCCGGCACCCATAAAGATCTCAGGCCTTGAAAACCCGCCCTTGGCGGCGGGTTTCCGGAATGGCCGTTCGACGAAATGCAGGCTGAGCGTTGCAAGCAGAACAGACAGCAGGACACAGGCCAGTGCCGTTGCCATGGGCAAGTCTGCACTGCCATGTTGCAATCTGGCGGCGACGAGGATTGGCCAGTGCCAAAGGTACAGAGAGTAAGAGATCTTACCCACCCAAACCATCGGGGGTAAGGAAAGCGCCTTCCCGGCAAGCGACGTGCCATGCATCCCCGCCCAGATCAAAAACGCGGCCCCCAAACATGGCGGCACAGCGGTCAGCCCGGGGAATGGCGTTTCGTCGGAGAGTAAAATGATACTTCCAATGATCAGCACCAGCCCGACCCCTCCGAACACTTCGAACTCAAACCGCTGCCGAAGTGTTGGAAACGCGCCAATCGCCAGCAAAGCACCAATCCCAAGCTCCCATATCCGTGTGGGGGCAAGATAGAAATTTGCCACTGGCATCGCCTGTGTCGCCCATATCGAGGCGATCAGCGACACGAAAGAAATCAATGCGATAACCGTGATCCAGATGCGGCGCCGCAGTTTTGCCAATCCCCACAGCAAAAGCGGGAAAAACAGATAGAACTGCTCTTCCACCGCAAGGGACCATGTATGAAGAAGCGGCGCCAGTTCGACGCCTTTTCCGAAATAGTCGCCATCCGCCAGCCAAAACCAGACATTGGAGACAAACAGCAGCGTCGCGACCGTTGATTGTGCCAGGTCTTCGTATTGACCTGGCAACAGCAGAAACCATCCGACCACAAGACACGCCGCCAGCATCACGAAAAGCGCCGGAAGAATACGCCGGGCCCTGCGCTCATAAAATGAAATAAGCGAGAACCGGTTTTCGAGAATTTCCCGGGCCAGGATTTTGGTAATCAGAAATCCGGAAATCACAAAGAATACATCGACGCCGACAAACCCGCCCGGAACCCCGGCAATGCCAGCATGATGCAACACGACCGGCACAACGGCGACGGCACGAAGGCCGTCAATGTCTGATCTGTAGGAAAGGCCCGGTGCATTGCTCATGGGAAATCATTGTGAGTAGTTTTCTTCAAATCTCACCCCTCTTTAATCAAATCGCTCAGTGATTTTATGCAGGCATGCAAGGTGGATCGAACTTTCTACCGGCAATCTCCTCTACCTCAGCAAACCATCCAGATAGGCCCCGTATTCATTCTTGGCGAACATCTCTGCCCGTTGGCGCAGCTGCTCTTCGTTGATCCAGCCCAGTTGCCACGCGATCTCTTCCGGGCAACCCGTCTGCAGCCCCTGACGTTCTTCCAGCGTCCGCACGAAATTGCCCGCATCCAGCAAGCTGGCATGGGTGCCGGTATCCAGCCAGGCGTATCCGCGCCCCATGGTTTCGACCCTGAGCCGGCCCTCCTCCAGATACATCTGCAGCAGGTCGGTGATTTCCAGCTCGCCCCGCGATGACGGCCTGACCTGCCGGGCGCGCCCGGGGGCTGTGCCGTCCAGAAAATACAGACCCGTCACCGCGTAATTCGACGGGGGGACGGCAGGCTTTTCTATGATCTCCCTTGCGCGGCCGTCTGCGTCGAATGCAACCACCCCGTAACGTTTGGGATCGGCCACGTGATAGCCGAACACCGTCCCGCCATCGGCATGCTCATCCGCTGCGGCCAGCAGCTTTGGCAGGCCGTGACCAAAAAAGATATTGTCCCCCAGAACCAGCGCCGAGGGTGCCCCGGCCAGAAACTCTTCGGCCAGAATAAAGGCCTGCGCCAGCCCGTCGGGGCTGGGCTGCACCACATAGGTCAGGCTGACCCCCCACTGGCTGCCATCCCCCAGCGTGCGTTTGAACTGATCCTGGTCCTGCGGCGTGGTGATCACGCAGATATCGCGAATACCGGCCAGCATCAGCACCGACAGCGGATAGTAGATCATCGGCTTGTCATAGAGCGGCAGCAGCTGTTTCGAGACGGCCATCGTGATCGGATAGAGCCGGGTGCCCGACCCCCCTGCAAGTATGATGCCCTTTCGTGTACTCATGATGCGCTTTCCAACTCTTTCAGAATATCGCTCAAACCCTGCCGCCAATCCGGACGTGTAATGCCGAAAGTTGTTTCCAGTGAGGAGCAATCAAGGCGGGAATTCAACGGTCGCCGCGCAGGTGTGGGATAGTCGGTGGAAGGAATGTCTTTGACGTCACATTCAGTCTCTAATTCGGCAAAAATCATGCGCGCGAAACCGGCCCAGCTGATATCCGGTGCACCTGCAAAATGGTAGATACCTGCCTTGCCCGTATCCTCGACCATCTGCTGCGCCATGGACAGGCAGGCCGCCGCAATGTCCCGCGCCGGGGTCGGGCCACCGATCTGATCCGCCACGATCGACAACTGATCCCGTTCCTTCCCCAGCCGCCGCATCGTCTTGACGAAGTTGTTGCCATGGGCCGACACCACCCAGGACGTGCGCAGGATGGCACAGGTCCCTCCGGCCCGGGCGATCCCCTGCTCTCCGGCCAGTTTCGAACGCCCGTACGCCCCCAGCGGCCCGGTCGGATCCGCGGGCTTCCAGGGGGCGTCACCCGACCCGTCAAACACGTAATCCGTCGAAATAGAGACGAATGGGACCCCCAGGGCCGCACATTCCCGCGCCATCGCAGCGGGGGCATCCGCATTGATCACAGTTGCCAGCGCCTCTTCTTCCTCGGCGCGGTCCACGGCTGTGTAGGCGGCCGCATTGATCACCGCCTGCGGCGCTGCGGCACGGATGGCCGCAGCGCAGGTTGCAGGGTGTTCAAGGTTGATCTGAGAGCGGTCCAGGCATGTCACGCCCGTATGTGCGGCCAGCTCCCGCGCCACCTGCCCGGTTCGGCCAAAGACAAGGATGGTCATGCCTTCACACCCAGCCGCTTGCCGACACCATCGCGGCCTTGCAGGGCGCGCCACCAGCTTTCGTTGTCCAGATACCACTGAACGGTTCTTTCCAACCCCTCTTCGAGGCTGACGGAAGGGCGCCAGCCCAGTTCCCGCCGGATCCGCGCCGGATTGATGGCATAGCGCGCATCATGGCCCGGGCGGTCGGCGACAAAGGTGATCAGGTCGGCATAGGGCGTGGCCCCGGGGCGCAGGCGATCCAGAATGCCGCACAACATCTGCACCAGTTGCAGGTTTGAGCATTCGTTTTCACCGCCGATATTGTAGCTCCGCCCGATCTGGCCTTTCTGAACCACCAGCAACAGCGCTTCGGCGTGGTCTTCCACGTATAACCAGTCTCTGACATTGGACCCGTCGCCATAAATCGGCAGCGGCTTACCTGCCAGAGCATTCAGAATGATGACCGGGATCAGCTTTTCCGGAAAGTGATACGGGCCGTAATTGTTCGAACAATTCGTCAGCACCACCGGCAGATCGTAGGTTTCAAACCAGGCCCGCACCAGATGATCGCTGGCCGCCTTGCTGGCCGAATAGGGCGAGCGCGGATCATAAGGGGTTTCTTCGGTGAACTGCCCGGTTGGCCCCAGCGAGCCATAGACCTCGTCGGTCGAGATGTGGTGAAACCGGAACCCGTCCGGCCTCCCCTGCCCTTCCCAGTACCCTCTTGCCGCCTCAAGCAATGTGTAGGTCCCGGTAACATTGGTGTCGATAAAGGCGCCGGGCCCTTCGATCGACCGGTCCACATGGCTTTCCGCCGCCAGATGCATGATCGCATCCGGTGAATGGTCGGCCAGCGCCCGGTCCATGGCGGCCCGATCCCGGATATCAGCCTCTAAAAAGGTGTAATTCGGGTCACTCGCCACCTCGGCCACATTGTCGAGGCAGGCGGCGTAGGTCAGCGCATCCAGATTGACCACCTGGTGCCCGTCCCGGATTGCGCGGCGCACCACGGCCGAACCGATAAACCCCGCCCCACCCGTCACCAGAAGCTTCACAGCGTACCCTCCCAGACAAACGGGCTGTCGAAATTCGCCAGCGCAGGTGCGGCCGTGTCCTTATCGGACAGCACCGGATCACCGGTCAGCCCCCAATCGATACCGCAACTGTCCCAGCGCACGGCCCCATCGCAATCGGGCGCGTAGTAGTCGGTGCATTTGTAGCAGATTTCGGTATCGGGTTGCCGCGTGACAAAGCCGTGCAGAAACCCCTTGGGCACCAGAAGTTGTTTTGCGTTTTCTGCCGTCAGTTCGACACCCAGCCAGCGCCCGTAGGTTGGCGACCCCCTGCGGATATCGACAACGACATCGAACAGCGCCCCCCGCCCACAGCGCACCAGCTTGTCCTGCGCATGGGGCGGTGACTGGAAATGCAACCCGCGAAGAGTGCCGGGACTGGCCGAAACCGAATGATTGTCCTGTACGAAATCAAGGGTGATCCCATGCGCGCGCAGGGTCTTGCGGTTCCAGGTTTCGGAAAAGAACCCGCGCACATCGCCAAACCGCTCTGGCGTCAGGATCAGGACCCCCGGCAACGCGGTTTTTTCAATCTGCATGCACTCAAAACCCGTGTTAACACAACATGTTCATAACAACTGAATAAGGGGCTGTCATAGGTGAGACGCGAATAAGACGGATCGTTCAGTCATACCGGCGCATTCCACACATCAATCTCTGAATTTTCGCAACAATGCTATTTGGCAGGCTCTCTGTATTTGATCGTGGGGTGTTGTATATCCATAGCGCAGAAATCCGGAAATATCATCAATATTAAACAACACCTTGAGGGATAATTCGAAACGTCCCGGGGTCAATGCGCAAGGCCCGGCCGGGTGCCCGAATTGAGTTTGAGCGGCAGGATCGTTTTTTGTCCGGTTTCTTGTGACCGCAACTCCCGGGCAGCATTGTTTTCCAAAACGGCCCCGAATATGCTCAGCGCGTAAAATCAGGTAACCAGTTGCACAAAATGGAAAACGAAGAAGTCCGCCAAGACTATCATGCCTTAGTGCGCAAAGATGTACTTGGCCTGGTTCCGGAAGGTCAGAACACTGTTCTTGATGTCGGCGGCGGCATCGGCGCTTCGGCCGGCTATCTTAAGCAAACGGGCAAGGCGGCGCGATACGTTGTGGTTGATCTGGTTGCCGACGCCAAGCACCCAAGTGTCGATGCAGCGTATTCAGGCAACCTCGAAGACCCGTCACTTCTGGCCACGATTGCGGAAGAGCAAGGCACATTTGACGTCATATTGTGTCTCGATGTGCTTGAGCACCTGACAGACCCCTGGTCCGTGATCGAAACCTGCCATGCGCTGCTCAAGCCCGACGGTGTGATCGTCGCAAGTATTCCGAATGTCCGAAACCACAGGCTGCTGATACCGCTGATTTTCAAAGGGCGGTTTGACTATACAGAAAAGGGTATCCTGGACCGCACCCATCTGCGGTGGTTCGTGCGGGATACCGCGATCAGGCTGATGACGGGTTCCGGGCTGGAACTGGAGCTGGTGCAGGGGCGTTTCTATGGCCGGCGAAAGCAATTGCTGAACTGGTTGACCCTGGGCCTTCTGAGAAACTTCATCTACCTGCAATACTTCATCCGGGTTCGCCGCCCTGCCTCTGAGTAGGACCCCCAGCTGTCAGCCCGGGCGCTTGACCTGTTCAGGTATCCGGGCAACCGTTTTTCACGAAATCACCGAAGGATAGAGGATAACGCAAGGCATCCATCATCCAAAACACGGATTCGTCGTTATAGGCGTTAATCACCTCCCAAACGACTTTGCCGTCCGGGGTAACTTCGAATGCACGCCCCCTGTCGGTTTCCGCAAGCAATATATTCCCGTTCTCAAGCACCTGGTGCTTGCCACGGTACTGGGAATAAAAGGCTTCATCGCCCGCCCCGTCAAAGATCGTCGTGACGGCTCGTGAGGAAGGGTCGATCTTCAACACCCGGCTTCCCCCCAATTTGCCCCTGTATCCGTTCGCCGCGTCCGCTCTGCCGCCGGTTCGGTTGTCGAATACGGTGATTGTCCCGTCAGCTTGAAAATCGGGGTCGTGCTGCCCCTTCATCGGCCCGGTCATGTACCACTTTAACGCGTGGCTCTCTCCGTCAAGCACCCAGATCTGGTTGAAATGCCGATGGCTGAGAAGAAGATCACCCGCTTCGAAATCCGGGAACGCATCCGCAATCTCAACGCTCAGGACGTCGACATCGTTCAGATGCGCCACATCGCCACGAATTGGCCGGGTGCCGATCATTCCCTCGTACCGGCCATCCGTCAGGATTTTCACGAGATCCACCAGATCTGTCTGCTGGCCGGTTTCCAGATCAAACCGGGCGATC
This sequence comes from Ruegeria sp. ABV4_181, assembly GCF_056158465.1. Classification (NCBI taxonomy): domain Bacteria; kingdom Pseudomonadati; phylum Pseudomonadota; class Alphaproteobacteria; order Rhodobacterales; family Roseobacteraceae; genus Ruegeria; species Ruegeria sp. ABV4_181. The sequence goes on along the minus strand of NZ_JBSWTI010000004.1, from coordinate 57,842 downwards.
GCATCAAAGTTAAAGCCGTCTCCGTTTGGCAGTAACGTGTTTGGCGGATACCGATCCACGTATACAGGCGTCCAGAACCCCCCGGAGTCATCAAGGGTCAGGGCGTGATGCGCGCGGCTTTCGTTCTTCCAGACTATGTCCCCGCAAGCGGAAATACGGTAGGTCCCCCGCCCGTCCAGATTGGCAAGCATGTCTCCGTTGGGAAGAAGCACTGCACCATGTATGAGCGCATGAAATCTGTGCGCGGCATTTTCCTGTTCAAGCTCAAAGAAATCGACGGGCCATTCGTGCAGAATTGCCCCGTCCATTCCATACAGGCGCGCAGTCAGGCGGTTATCAAACACACTTACGACAAAGGTGACACCCGGCTGCATCGCGTTCGGATCGAACCTGGGCTCGTGATCCGCGGGAAAGGTCATCTCTCCCATATGCTGAACAGGGCGGATGCCAAGCATTGCGGCACCTTCTTTCCGGACGGTGTTCAGCGTCCGAAGCCCAAGTTCCAGCTGCGGCTGGGGCGGAATCCGAAAATGGCCAAAGGCAACGCCGACCAGGAATGCCAAGGCCATGCCGCACGTTACGGACAGGAGAAGTGGCAAATCGGCTTTCTTGGCCCACCTGGTGAACTTGGAAAATCTCATTAACTGTTACGTCCTGAAGCCACGCGACTGGCACGCAGCGTGGCCAATGATGGGGCCAATTGCAACTGGTCTCGCCGGTGCAACGGTCGCAAACCCAGGGCAAATCCTCGCCCGGAGGACAGCCGCCTCTGACGGTCGGATCCCGAAATTTACACCCCCATGAAGTCGATCATTCCTTGTCAGTGCCGATCACATCATAAAATGTTGCCTTACATTCGGACATTCAACCAACCGGAACCATTTTTCATGGCCCCTATGCCCCTGAAATTTCTGATCCAAAGCAGGCCTGCGGGGTCAGAGAGCCCTGCCCCGGTCGCTTCACCAATTAGAGATATTTGCCGAAATCGTTCGCAATTTGGCGACAATTCTTATGGAAATATTCCCGTACCGTTACAATCGCTTCGACGCGCGCGCCGGGAAAAGGGATAATTGCAATCTCGACACCAGGCATCTGAGCCCGCCCCGCGCAAAGTCGAGTTTTCAATTGGTGCCCGGCATCGGCACTACTGTGACCGGAGAAGCTGAGATGAACCAGGCATCGCCCACCCTTGCCCGCACCGATCTGGCAATTCTTCTGTTCATCCTTCTTCTGGCGACAGTGCTGAGGGCTACCGGCCTGAATGCCCCGTTATGGTACGACGAAATTTGGACCGTCGACACGCATGTCCGCCTTCCCTGGAACGAGATGATGCGCGAATATTCAATGAACCATCACTATTTCTTCAGCATAAAGGCAAAGCTGTTTTCCCAGGTATTCGGAGGTGAAGCGTGGGTATATCGCGCCCCGGCCGTGCTGTTTGGCGTCGGGCTCGTGGGCGCGATCTGGTGGCTGGCAAAAGACGTGGCCGGCATCAGGGTCGCGCATGTTTCGGCCCTTCTTGTGGCTCTTTCCTACCATCAGGTCTGGTTCTCGCAGAACGCCCGGGGATATACCGAACTTGCGTTCTGGAGCACGCTCGGGCTTGTGTTCTTTCTGCGCGGGATACGCCGCCCCACCATAGGTGTCTGGATTGCCTTCGGGCTGACCGCAGCGGCCGCTGTCTTCACGCATCTGACCGGCGCGTTTTTCTTTGTTGCCCTCGGCCTTATCTGGCTGATGTCACTGGCCACGGGCATTGGCCGTGCCCCCCTGACCCGCCAATGGGTGCTGCAGCCGCTGATCGGGGCCGCGATCGGGGCCGTTCTGATCTTTCTGGCCTATCTGCCGATCCTGCCAAGTATCGCAAGCACCGTAGGTCAGGTTTCGGCGTCATCCGCCATTGATCCGATGCAGGTCTATCAGAACCCGGTCTGGACAGTGCTGGAAGGTCTGAGAACGGCGATAGGAAACACCGGAACGCTCTCTCTGGCCGTTGCTCTGTGCGGGCTGGTCGCCATCGGGTTTGGCGCAGCAGATGTGCACTCCAGACAACCTTTGTTTTCCCTGTCCATCCTGATGCATATTGGCGTGGTTCTGATCATTCTCATGTCGCTTGATATGAGGATCTGGCCCCGGTTCTTTTTCGTCGATATCGGCCTGGTCATCATCCTTGCCGTTTCAGGCTGTCGATACGGGGCCGGGCTGATTGCACAGGGCGTCAGGCGGCCCGGCCTTACGCAGCCTCTGTTCGCTGTTTGTGTTGCGGCAATGGTGATTGTGTCCGCATATCTCGTGCAACGAAACTACGTTGCCCCAAAGCAAGACCTGGCCGGAGCCTTTGAGTTCGTAGAGGGCACACGCACCCCCTCCGAGCGGGTCTATGCCATCAATCCCGGCGGCCCGGTCTTTGAAACCCATTTCAACGCCGACTGGCCAACGATCGGTGACAGCGAAAGCTACGCCAAGGCGATGAACCAACCCGGATCCGTGACTTTGGTTGTCTTGTTTCCGGGCCGGATGTTTCGCGCCATTCCCAATCTGGGGGTCGATATCGAAGGGCCGCTGGAACTTATTCATGAATTCCCGGGCACCCTTGGGGATGGAAGGGTTCTTATCTACCGGCGCAAGTGAACCGGGCACCATTTCCCAACACTTGCCTTTGACGTAAGCGCACGGCTTTCAGCGACACTTGCGGTACATTGCGCAATGCGGGCCTCAGCAACCACCGGCTGCGATTGCCTGCAGCGCCTTCTCACCGTGGGACTGCGGCACATAGCGCGACCACCCCAGCCGATAGAACTCACCGTTTTCTGCCTGGTTCACAAAGGTGGCCACGAGCTCGCCCGCTTCACTGATGACGAAAACGCGTCCCCGGTTCGTTTCTTCAAAAACCAGATGCCCGGACGTTGTGAAATCCTGCAAACCCTCTGTCGCCGTCAATGCATCAACGCTTTCCAGCGCCTCGCGAAACGGGCTTTCCACTGAATCGGTGGCAAAGTCATAAATCACGGTCTCGCTGATACCATCCACCCGCGGGCCAAGCCCCCGGTTGAAAGTATTGTTGTTAAAAATCGCAATCCTGTGGTCGTCGAGGATGTCTACGTCATGCTGCGACAGCCAGGGGCCCGCTTTCGACCATACGATCTTCCCGGTTGAGGGACGGTAGAGCGCAACGAGAGACTGGTGGCGAAAACTCAGAAACAAATCACCCTTGCGCCAATACGGTCCGTCGCTCTGGGCCAGTTCGATATCATTCAGGTGCATGGGATCATTGTCATATCCACCCGCCATAAAGAGAAGGTGGCCCAAACCGCTGTTTTCAAAAACCACATCCAGCGCTTCTTCGAAAATGACCTCACCATCCGCATTCACCCGGGCAACAGAGTTGCGGCGAAACTTCGGCCCCATATCTTCGGGGCGATCATTCCAGATATTGCTCGGAATCCAGAAGCCGCCTTCGCCATCGGATGTCGTTGAGTGATGAAACAGATGCCCCTCCTGCACCCATTGGACATCACCACAGGCCGACAGCATGAACAGGGGTGAATCATGATCTTTCAGCAGCATTTCACCCTTCTCGGTCAGATAGGGATGGATATAGCGGAAATAGGCGTTGTTCCATTGATCATACGGGGCCCGCTCCTTGAACTCCTCCGGAAACCGGGCGACCTGAGACAGCAGGGCTTCGGGCTCGGGGGCCCAGGTCTGAAGAACCTCGCCGGTTGCAAGCGACACCATTTCAACCACGTGCTGCGTGAGATCGCCGTCATACCGGCTGAGCAGCAAATACCCGTCCAACCCGCCTGATCCCGCAGGCTGAAGCCAGGTCCAGCCGGCGGCCATATCCATATCAGCCGGCAATTTGGGCCAGATCATCATGGTCGGATCCGGCCGCCCCACCTTTTTCAGCGCCTGACGCGCGTTTTCGGGGGCTTCGGCCAACGCCAGCACCGCCTTGCCGAGGGGGCCAAAATTGGCGCCATCTATTTCGTCCTTTTGGCGCTCCTCATCAAGAACGATGGCACCAAACAGCACCATTCCCAGAAAGGCCGCGACCAAAACCAGCCCCAGAACCCACAACTCAATTTTCTTAAAAAGTAACTTTTCCACTACAGACTTCCATCATGAAACACAGATTCCGGTACACCGCATATATTCACGAGCCGCGACAAAACTGTTTGAAACATAAGTCATCTCACGGCTCGGGTCGCCAAATCCCGGTAGATCGCGGTCGCTTCCCTTATCAGTTCGTCCGAAAACCCCTCTTCGATGCTGACATCGGGTTCGGCGCGAAAATACGGCCTGAAATTCATGTCGCCCGTGCTGATATCCAGCCGCTCGGCAAGCGCGGGAAGCGCCTCGTTCGGGCGGGCGCGCAGGTCGTCCTGCGCCACGATATGGCAGCTGTCGCAATGTTCCGCGACATCCCGGAAAGCCGCGATCCAATAGGCCAGCCAGTAGTTGGGATCGTCAAGCGCATAGCTGTCCAAGGACAGGTGCGGAAATGCCATCGGCTGATGCAGCAGACCAAACTCCAGATGGCCGATATCGCGCATGTAGCGAAGGACAAACTCATCCTCGCTCTGACGCTTCAGAAAGTTCCTGTGCTGGCGCAGAAGCGACCAGGCATGCGCGCCTGGGCTTCTTAATGGAACAACGATTTCACATCCCCGAAAGTAGTCCGGCAAAAGCCGAAGCCGGGCAATATTGGCGTTGTTCTTCGACAGGTAGCGCCGCGAAACCTGTTTGTCTGCCGGTGCCCCGGCCGCGTGCAAATGGCATATCTTCCTGAAATGCGAGTAAAAAAACGCCTGCGCATCTTCCCGGAAATCCGACTGATGCCAAAGATCTATGCGGCCTCCGTCATATTTTTCCGGCCAGAACAGATGCCAGAAGATCTCGTCAAACGCCTCCGGGCTGTCGAGGCCGATCTGTAACCCGTCCCCATGCGCCCGTTCAACCTGTGTGACCTTGCGGTTCAGTATGTTGCCCATGCCGTTCCACAGATAGGGCGCCGAGATGAACGGCATATCCCTGTAGCGATGTGTCGCCAGCCCCTCGACTTCGGACAGGGCATTCAGCAAAGACGTCGTGCCGCCGCGTGCCAGCGATGTAATGAATACCGGCGGCCCGACATCGAAATCCCCGACACGTTTTCTGAAAGCAAAATCATCGACCCTGGCGGTTGTCCGGTGAAATCGCGGGCCCGAAAAGGCCAGCATATGCGCGAACCGGTCGGCGGACCCGTAGGTTCCGGGCGCGCTGGTTTGCTGCGGCGTGTCATCCCCTTTCCGGAACAGAAACCGCCCGACGAGAATGGCCGCCACCGAAACACCGATGATGTAGTCAGGCCGCAGCATCAGCGAAACGATTTGTGCGCTGCTGGCAAGGCCTAATGCCTCGGCTATCAGGACAGGAAGCGCCGCCGCAAGAAGCGCGGCCCCAAATCGCCAGAACACCCGCCATCCGTGCACGATGAGGGACCAGCCGGACCGCCGGACCAGAACCTCCTTGGCATCGTCATCCAGTTCGCTGTCAAGCATGGCCGAGATGCCCTGCATCGCATCATCAGCAAGGCTTTTCGTAACGGCTAGGATGTTCAGGTACCAAAGCCCGTATCCGAAACCGGCAACGGCCAGCAACGAAACGACAAAAGCGATCATCATCGCTGAGCGTCAGCCTCGTCGCCTTTCAGCGCGCCGTTCCGTTTTTTCCGAAGGGCCCGTTTGATGGGGAACCACACGAAACCAACAATGAGGAGAAGCCCCCCAAGAAGAATCGCAATCAGGGTGAAAATAGCTCCTAGCCCAGCTCCCGGGCCGATATAGGCATGGGCTGGTGTTGCCAAAAGCAACAAAAGGGCGGCTTTAATCCAAATACGCATGAACACCTCACTGGTAAAAGTCGGCTGCAACGATCCTTCAATGGCACGACAGTCTGAAAACCTTCGCAAGATGTAGCATCACATCTCAATTAACTCAAAAAAAATAGATCAGAGATGCCGTATATTTATAACGGCCAGCACAGTGCCGTAATACCAGGTGGACTGTTTCTGCCAAGGTCCGGCCCGGGGCGGCAGGTGGCATCGGCCAAATCACTGTGCATGGGCAGTTCCGCGCTGTTTCGCGCGCGAAACATTATCCGGCCCGATCTGTCAGCCAGCCGCGTAATTCCGCCAGGAACGCATCCGAAACGCCCTTTCCGGACAATGTGATCTGTGCACCGTTTCGACTCTGTTTCAGCTGAATGCCACCGATCGATTCCAACTGTGTCCCGGCAGGCTCTGTCTTTGAGGATGCCGGATCGTTCTTCTTCAGCCCCATAAGTGCATGTGTCAGAACCTGGCTTTCCTGTTCCGGGGCGCTGGCCGGGTTTTGCGCCAGTTTCCCGGCCAGTTTCCGGGCCGCCTTCGGGTCGTCTTTCACCAACTTTGCAAGCGACAGGCCCAGCCGCTCGGGGATGGCGGAGGCAAAGCGCAGATGATCGTCCAGCGTGTGATAGATCGCGATGAACGAGCCGATCTTTGACCGCTTGGCCCGGCTGGCTGACGCGAACAGCCCACGCAGGGCAGAGGCCTCATCCGGATACACGCCCTGCTCGGCCGCCCGCGCCACGATCCGGGCGCGCTCGTAATAGCTCAGCCCGACGCGGATCTCGTTTTCTTCGACCATCGCCACATAGGCGTCCGAGGCGCTCTGCGGCTGCCTGAGAAACGCGCGGACGGTTGCAAAGCGCGCCTCGCCGGTTTCCTGCGCCAGCGCCCGCAGCGCGGTCATACGCCGCCACCCCGAGATCAGACCATAACGGCCGTTCTCCAGTTCCACGACCTCGATCGGGGTTTGCTGGCCGCGCGCTTTCAGGCTTTCCCTCAGCGCCTCCATTTCCGCATCATCGGCCGCGATCCGGTCGCGCACCAGATAGGTCTCATCGATGACCTCCAGCGGCAGGTCCTGCACCAGCCGCCCCTCGGCACGGGCCGCGCGCAGTTCCCCGGACAGTTCTTCAAGCGCGGCCTGCGCAGCAGTGGCGCCGGCCACCTGCGCAACCGGGGGCGCGGACCGGAGCGTCTCTGCCGGGAACATGGATTTCACCCCAGAGGCAGAGGCGCCATCCGCCAGGTAATCCGGCCGGGCAGGGGTCAGTCGTTTGCGTTTTGCCATCACTTTCTCCTTTTCCGGCGCGGATCAGACTCTGTTCACGGGCGCAACGGTTGTGTTTCGCGTGCGAAACATCGCACTCAGACCGTCAGTTCCGGCGCCGCTGCCTCTTCGTTCTGCTGGGTCAGCTCTTCGCCCCGCCAAACCCCGATCAGCAGGCGCTTGAACGAGGCATAGGTGGCATCAAAGGTTTCCCGCCCGCGCACATAGGTTTCGCGGTTGAAATCGCGGTAATCCGCCTCGTAGATGCCGTTGACCTGTTCGCCGGCCTGCCCGATCAGCGCGGTGTATCCCTGCCAGTGCGGCGACAGGGTACGGCCCAGATAAGCCTGCATCAGCCCGGCAAGTTCCGCCTGCTGGCTGCCGTCATAGCGGGTGATGACCGTGCGCACCGCATCCCACTGAAAGGTCATCTCGGGGCGTCCCAGCGCGCGGGCGGCCATGTTCTCGCCCTCTTCGATCGACTGGAAGGTGGAATGCAGCATGTCGAAGAACCGGCCGGTGGAATTGAACTCCAGGAACGACGCGCCCATGGGCACCAGCAGAATGTCCGAAGCCGCCAGCCCGTTGATTGTCAGATATCCCAATGCGGGCGGTGTATCGATGAAGATGATGTCATACTGATCCAGCATGCCATCCTCTTCCAGCGTGTCCGTCAGCGCATCCCACAGCTTCCAGCTGCGCCCCTGCATGCGCCAGACCGGGATCTGGAACTCGGCCCAGTACAGGTTCAGCTGGGCACCGATCAGGTCGATATTCGGCCAATGGGTTGTCTGGATCAGGTCGCCGCTGCGCACCTTCAGCGCTTCGGAAAGCGTATCATCGATCGGGTGAGGGGCCTCGCCCCGGTCCAGCCGCCCCTGATTGTCGCGGCGCAGATGCGTGGCATAGTGGCGGGCAAGCAGAGGGAACACGGTCTGCCATTCATCCGTCACCTTGCCGCCGAAGATCGAGGTCATCGACCCCTGACTGTCCAGATCGATGACCAGAACCTTGTAGCCGTCCAATGCCGCCGACATGGCCAGATGGGCGCAGGTCGATGTCTTGCCAACGCCGCCCTTGAAATTCGCCACCGAGACGATCTTGGCCGGCAGCCCCTTGGGGCGATAGGGGCGGTACTCCTTAGCCTTGGACCCTTCCGAGGCGAAATGCAGACGCAGGCGCAGAACCTCGTCCAGCGTAAACCATTTGGCGCCGCCTTCGGTTTCCGACTGGCCTTGTGGCAAATCCGGGTTGCTTTTCAGGACCCGGCGAAAATGGGCAGGGGCCACGGGGATCAGATATTTGGTGATTTCCCAGGTCGAAAACAGCCGCAGCTTTTTCTGACCGTTCTCTTCCAGACCCCGGCTCGCCAGGTCCGCGCGACCCCGGGCACAGGCATCCGCAATTTCTGAGAAATCATGTGTGCCGGTGGGATCGCCCAGCTCTTCATAAGCCAGATCCGGGTCTATATTGAAATACGGAGGGAGCCCCTCTGATGTGCCTGCTCGCATTGAAATGCTGCCCGTGTGCTGTGTTTTCCTCAATATACCACAAAAGGCAGCATATGAAAGCATTATGAGCACAAAGCCGGATTTTCTAAGCAAAAATAAAGGGTAGGGGCCGGTTGAGAGGTGGTATTTTGGCGCGCTGCAAAAAATTGTTCAGTTAGAATCCTGTTATCTTATTAGTTACGGCATTCAATCGTTCCTACTAAGCTCAAGAAAAAAAACAGGTTTTTGCGATTTCTGATCTCCAGAGTGAATCTGATCCCACGAAACGGTGACTCTGAACCCACGTTGGACTGACTCTGAACCCACGTTCCGGCGGCTTTACGCCTCCTGTGGATAACTTTACGGTGGGCGTCAATAAAACCACGAACGAAGATTCGGGCAGGATATATGGGCAGGGCAGTATGAGCGGGGCAGGGGCGTTGTTGCCTGACCGGCATCCAACCGGCGATTTTTTTGTCTGCGATATTTTTGATGCGCTGCCCAAGAATGATCTTGGGTCGATGGAGCATCCGATGTTTTCGCTGTCGACCCGACCGGACCGGCGGATTCTGAATTACGAACATAACGGGGTCGAGATCACGGTGACGCCGTCGGTGCGTGGTCTGGCGACGATCCACGACAAGGACATCCTGATCTTCTGCATCAGTCAGCTGATGGCGGCGATCAACGCGGGCCGGACCGTCAGCCAGGTGCTGCATCTGACGGCGCATGATCTGATGGTGGCCACCAACCGTGAGACCAGCGGCGACGGCTACAAGCGCCTGCGCGAAGCGTTCGAGAGGCTGGCCGGTACAAGGATCACCACCAACATCGTCACCGGTGAGAAAGAGACCACCACCGGATTCGGCCTGATCGAAAGCTGGGAGATTGTGCGCCGCACCCGGGCAGGCCGGATGGTCAGCGTCAGCGTGAAACTGTCGGACTGGCTGTTCCGTGCGGTGCTGGCCAAATCGGTGCTGACCCTCAGCCGGGACTATTTCCGTCTGCGCAAGCCGCTGGAGCGGCGGATCTATGAGCTGGCACGCAAACATTGCGGGCGTCAGCCGGAATGGCGGATTTCGGTCGAGGTGCTGCTGAAGAAATCGGGCTCGGCCTCACCCCGGCGGGTGTTCCGGAAAATGATCCGCGACATGATCGCAGCCGATCACCTTCCCGATTACGAGATGACCGAAGAGGCGGGCGACCTGATCCGGTTCTCGCGCCGCGGTCAGGTGGTCGAGGGGCCGGACAAGCCGGTCCTGCCGCCGGACGCTCTGGAAGAGGCCAGGGCGATGGCGCCGGGGCGGGACGTCTATGCGCTGGAGGCGGACTGGCTGGCCTATTGGGCGGCGTCGGGCCGCCCACAGATCAGAAACCCGCAGCGGGCGTTTCTTGGATATGTGGCCAAGAGGGTCGCCGGACGGGATTAAAGCGCATTGCGGTTGATCAGATCATGATCGGAATGCGTAGCCTTTCCCTTCGGTCGGACACGCATTTTGGTGAAATGGTCTCAGGCAAAACCCGGAACGTTTCAGACACTCAGTTGGAATAGGCGTGATTTTGTTTCCCGGCCCGTATCTTTATCACTTTCACCGCGACGGTAACGGTGATGGCCGCCAAAATGAACATCCAGCCGAACAGGACATAAGCCCCCAGTGCCGTCAGGATGGAAGAACCGGAATACAAAGTGATCCCGCCAGCGCTCAGGCCGACCAGGATTGCTGCTCCGATAATTCCCATCATATTCTCCGGTCCTCCGGTTTTGGCCGTGGTCTGAATACAACCTAAGGTAGGCGATAGTCTATGCCATGGCTAGATGCCTAATACCAATTCCGTAGCGGAATCATGGCAAAACTTTGGATCACCTTAGGTTAAAATTTGATTATTTTTACCTGACGGGGCTTTAGCCCCACTACTCGTTCGACACTGCATTTGTTTTGAAGCCTGAGAAAGCCTGAACGCAGTGTTCTTCAATTTTCGCACGAAAGCAATAAAGGACGGCAAGCCCTGTGGCAAACGTGCAAAGAGCCGCCTGCCGGGGCGTTTTTCAGGTTGGTTTGACCTGGGAAAGAAGGATCACACCAGCGATGACCAGCCCGATTCCTGCAATTTTCTGAAAGCTGAGCGTTTCGGAAAACAGGAAATAGCCCACGATCAGAATGCCGACCATCGCCAGGCCCGTGACCGCCGGATACGCGATGCTCAGCTCGATACCGCGGATGGCCACGGTGAAGCTGCTCAGAAGCAGCAGGCCGCTCACCAGCCCGGCCCATGCCCATGGCGAAAGCATGAAGGCGCGCATGTCAAACGCGCCCGTAAACTGCTGCACCGCCAGTTTGAACGACACATTGGTGCAAATATTCGCACACACGGCGAACAGCAGGGCGGACCAGTAGAATGACATATTTCTCTCCTTCGTTTCAGGTCTGCGGGGAACACCTGTGTTGTGATATTGGCAGCAGCTTCATGGCTTCATCAAAGGGTCAGGTATTTGGCGGCTATGGTCGTCAGTATGAAGCCTGCGCCTATCAAACGGCTTATCCGGTCCCGCAATGCGAACAGAACCGGATCGTCGGAAATGTAGCCGCGCCGGGCTCCGACCCAGATCCGGTTTCCCCAGTAGAGCAGCAGAAGGCACAATAGCCAAAGGATATCCGGTGAGTTGTACAGGCTCCGCACGTCGGGGCTGTTGATATAAAGCGCCAGAATGACCACGGCCGCCGTGATGTTGGACACGCCGAGGCTGAACATGGTCTCGCTGTCAGCATGCGAATAGTCGCGGCCCCGCACATTGGTATCATTTGCCGGCGCGGCGGCCACTTCGATATAGCGTTTGAGATACCCGAGGCTGACAAAGACGAACATTGAAAAGGCCAGAAGCCACGAGGACAGAACGATACCCGTGGCCGTAGCCCCGGCAATGACACGCAGAGTGTAAAGCGATGCCAGTACCATGACATCCGCGGTTGCAATCTGCTTCAGCCAAAAAGAATAGCTCATGGTGATGACGAGATATGCGATCAGCACCATCGTGAAAGCGGCCGGCAGAAAGATCAGGGACGGGATAAAGGCCGCCATGGGCAGTGCGACAGCTCCCACGACACCTGCATGCAATGACAGGTCCCCTGCGGGCAAAGGGCGAAACCGCTTGCTTGCGTGCTCGCGGTCCGCAGGCAGGTCTACCAGATCGTTCAGGAAGTACACGCCCGATGCACAGAGGCTGAAACAGACGAAAGCCAGCAGGGCCGCAAGAAGCCCTGAAAACGGCAGGGCCTCCTGAGACGTGAAGAGTGGCACGAAGATCAGCGCATTCTTGGCATATTGATGCGGGCGCATTGATCTGAGGAAGGCGCGCCACTGGGGCGGGCGCGAGCGGATGACCTTCTCAGCGGTTCCGGCGGCTTGCGCGGTTGCCACTTCGGGCGCCGGAGCGTTGACGAATATGCCCGACCCGGCGGCGGCCCAGATCGGGCTGTCCGCCGTGCTGTCGCCGGCATAAGTAAACGCGTCGCTACCGCTTTCGTCGCGGATCGCAGCCAGTTTGTTGGAGCCTTTCAGGTTTCGGTCGGTGTCGGTGGCCAGGACAGAGTTGAATATCCCCAGATGCGCGGCGACTTTCTCGGCGTATATGCGATGAGAAGCCGTCGCCAGGACCAGATGCCTGCCGTGTTCCTTTTGCAGTTTCAGATAGTCAAGCAGCGGAGCTTCGAACGGCAGCGCCTCGGCCCTGATCCCGACCTGTTTGGCAATCTGTTCCTTCGCAAAGGGGATGCCCCGCAACAGCCACATGAAGAAGGGAAAGATGTTGAAGGGATTTCGTCTCAGAAACTGCAGGATCGCTTCGACAAAAAGGTCCGTTCTGACCAACGTTCCGTCTAGGTCGACAAAGATTTTTCCCGGTTTGTCACTCATTACAGGTGTTCTTCTTTCAATTTTCACGCACTTGGAAGCGAACCTGCCGTTGATGCTATGCCATGGCGTGTAAAAGTGGGAGACACCGTTCTGAGAAGAGGGGTGGCATGGCTCACATCTTCATCAGTCGCCCGTCCGCCACCTGGATCCCGCGCTTTTCAAAGATATTGCGTGTGTCGAAAATCAATGCCGCCTCGCGCGCGACCAGATCGTAATCCGGCGCGCTGTGATCGGTGATGACGGCCACCGCGGCATAGCGTTTCAGGTTTTCCGCCGTCAGTGGTTCGGACGTGCGCCCGGCCAGTTGCGGGAATTCGCCGCCTTCGGGCAGGCGGGGGAAATACGGGTCGTGGTAGTCCACCTCGGCGCCCAGCTTTTCCAGCTCATCCAGCAGCACCAGGGCCGGGCTGCGGCGGGTGTCTTCGACGTCGCGCTTATAGGCAATGCCCATCAGCAAAATGCGCTGACCGGTCAGCGGCTGCCCGGTGTCCGCCATGGCCGAGCCGTTGCGCGCGGTCAGTTCCGCCGCCATCCGCGCGGCCAGCATCGACGGCACGGCGTCGTTGCTGGAGCGGGCCAGATTGATGATCGGGGTGTCAGACCCCGCATCTGCTGCGCGCCAGGCCAGATAGGCGGGTGACACCGGGATGCAGGCCCCGCCAATGCCGGGACCGGGATAGAAGGGCATGAAGCCAAAGGGCTTGGTGGCGGCCGCCTCGATCACCTCCCAGACATCGACATCCATCGCCTCAAGCGCGGTTTTCAGTTCGTTGACCAGCGCGATATTGACGGTGCGAAAGCTGTTCTCGACCAGTTTCACCGCCTCGGCCGTGGCCGCCGAGCTGACCGGTACCGCGCGGGTGACGATGGCGCGATAGAAATCCTCGACCAGTTGCCGGGACAGAGCATCGTCGGCACCCACCACCTTGGGGATACTGTGCGTGTCGAACTTATCATTGCCGGGGTCTTCGCGCTCGGGCGAAAAGGCCAGGAAGAAATCAAAGCCGGCGCGCAGACCGCCGGCTTCGAGAATGGGCTGAACAAGGGTTGTCGTGGCGCCGGGCCAGACGCTGCTTTCCAGTACCACCATCTGACCGGGGCGCAGGTGCTGTGCGATGGTTTCGGACGCGGCGGTTACAAAGCGCATGTCCGGATCTTGTGCATCGGTCAGCGGGGTCGGCACGCAGATCAGCACGATATCGGCCTCGGCCAGCGCGGCGGCGTCCTCTGTCGCACGGAATCTGCCGCTGTCCACCGCCTGCGCGATCCGGTCCGGTGCAAGGTAAGAGATGACCTGATCACCCTGATTGATCCGCGCCACCCGGTCGGAGTTGAGGTCAACGCCGATGGTGTCGAACCCTTCGTCATAGGCGGTCAGCGCCAGTGGCAGACCAACATAACCCAGCCCCACAACAGCGACCCGCGCGTCGCGTTGCGCGATAAGCTGTTTGAGGGTCTGATGGTGTGAAATTTCGTAGTTCATAATCAATCCTGATGGTACAAAGTCACACTGAAAACAACGCGCGGTGCCGCGGCCGGAAAATCCGGCCCTTTCCACGGATAGGGCGGATTGGGTCCGAATCCAACAATTTTGTCAGCACTGTTCGAGGCTGCAGTGCGATGTTTCCCAAATGGGTGCAATTTGCGGATGTCCGCAGAATTGTGGAGAAAATCGCTAAAAAGATGATCGGGCCGAATTTTTGCTAATTTGCGCCCAAAGCCCGCCGAAACGACGTTTCGGCCAGGTCCGCGCCTTTGTCCCAGCTGAATTTCGAAGCCTGCGCCAGCGCCCTTTGCGTCAGCGCCTTTTGCAGACCGGGTTCGGTCAGCAGACGGATGGTCTGATCCGCCAGCGCCTGGCTGGACAGTGGATCGAAATAAAGCCCTCCATCGCCTACCACCTCAGGCAGGCTGCCGCGATCCGAGGACAGAACGGGCGTGCCGCAGGACATCGCCTCAAGCGCCGGCAGTCCAAACCCTTCCCAGAGCGAGGGAAAGACCAGCGCGTCGGCCGTATTGAGCAGGGCGGCCAGGTCCGGGTCGTCGATTTCGCCGGTGAACAGGATGCTTTCGGACCGGGCTGCGTCAGCGGCGGCGCTGGCCTTGAGGTCTTCGATATTGTCCCAGAACCGCGCGCCTGTCGTACGCCCGACGATGGCCAGACGCGCATCCGGCACTTTTGCCAGAATCTGAGGCATGGCTTCGATCAGGCGCAGCACATTCTTGTGCCGGTTGAACCCGCCCAGATAGACCAGAAGTGGCGCGTCGGCCGGGATGCCATAAGCCTGCCGGGCCTGAATTAGAGCCTGATTTTCGTGAAGAGGCCGAAAGACGCCTTCGGCCCCTTCGGTGATCGTGTCGATCCGGTCGCGGGGGATGCGCAGGATGCGCATCAGGTCGTTTGCCGAGGCATCCGAAATCGTCATCACCCGGGTTGCCTGCATCTTGGCCAGCCAGCATTTCGCCTGCCACAGCCGGAAATTCAGGCGTTTGGGAAAGATCAGATCGGGAAACCGCTCGGGGATCGTGTCGTGATAACACACCACTGTCGGGCGCCGCGCGGGCAGCGGGAAATAAGAGTAGACCGCCGGGTAAAAGAACACGTCGCAGTCGATGCGCCGGGCCGCTTTGGCCATTGTCAGCAGATCCGCCCCGCCGCGCGCCTTGGCCCCCGACGAGGCCTCGGACATCGACATTTCAGACCCTGCAACGAGGGTTTTGACACCCTCGGGCACAGGCCGCGTCGGTTCCTGATCGAACAACAGCGTATAGCGGAACCCGGTATCGCGGGCGGCCAGTGCGGCGATCAGATTGCGGGTGAACCGGCCAAAGCCGCGTTCGTTTTCCCAAGGCGTGGCGTCAACGGCGATATGGATCAAATCTCTTTACCCCTGAAATGATGGGGTAACTTTATATACAGTCCCATTATTTTCCATAGCGGGCTTGTAAATAGGCACGGGTGGCGGCCAGTCCGGCCTGCAGGCCGTGGCTGGGGGCATAGCCCGGACGGGCATGTGCATGATCAATCCGGCAGTGCCCCTTGGCCGAGAACAGCTCAGGCATATAGCGGTCGGGATGCATCTCGTGTTGCGCAGGCAGCCGCCGTTTCGGCAAGCGTTATCTTTCAGAAACCTAGCGTGGCGGCAGAGCCTATGCTACTCCGCTTGCAGGTGAATTGTTGTTAGAGATGCCGGATGTAGCCCTGTTGCGCACCCGCGATTGTTAATGAGGAATTGAATGAAGATCGGCGTGATTGGGGCGGCCGGAAAGATCGGCCAGATGCGGGTTCAGAACATTCACGAGTCTCCTGACGCCGAATTGGCGGCGGCCCTGGATCTGGAGTTTCACCGCGCCGTGGCCGTGGCGGACGGCGCGCCGGCCTTTACCGATCTCGACCGGTTCTTTGCCACCCCGATGGATGCGGTGGTGATCTCAACCCCCGCGCATGTGCGCGAACCGCTGTGCCTGCGCGCCTTTGACGAAGGGTTGCATGTGCTGACCGAAAAGCCGCTGGCCCCGACGGTCGAAGGCGCAAGGCGGATCGTGGAGGCCGCGAAACAGGCGGGCAAGGCCCTGGGGGCCGGGTTCAACATGCGCTACTACCCGTCCTTCGCGCATGTCAAAGAGGTCGCGACATCCGGCGAGATCGGAGAGATCGACCATGTCCGCGTCTATGGCGGCCATGACGGGTTGGGCCATTTCACCCATGACTGGGAATATCAGGCTGAATTCTCGGGCGGCGGTGCCCTGTGGGATGTGGGCATCCACATGACCGACATGGCGCGCTTCATTCTGGGCGAGATCACCAGCGTTTACGGCGTGGCCACCAACACGGTTTGGAACGTGCCGGAGTCCGAGGATAACGCGGTGGCGATCTTCAAAAACCCCGATGGCATTCCGGCGATCTATCAGGCCTGCTGGAATGACTGGAAAGGCTATCAGAGCGTGATCGAGGTCTACGGCTCGCGCGGCATGGTGCGCGGGGCCTATGCGCCGATGCAGAATATGGTGATCACCATGGACAAGCCGGGTGGGGCGCCCAAACGGGTGCGCAAATTTTACCCGGAAATCATGGTGCGCGAGAAACTGAAATCCTGGAAATCGACGGCCCTTCTGTCCTTTGGCGCGGAGCTGGCCGATTTCATCCGCCTGACCCGGGGTGAAACCGGTCTGAATTGCGCCGATGGCCATGCAGGTCTGCGCGCGGTCGAGATCGCGGCGGCCGTGCCGGAAAGCACGCGCAGCGGCCAGCCGGTCATTCTGGACAATCTTGGGGACATGACAATCTGATGAGCAGTGATCCGACCCTTTCCATCGTTCTGACCATCGTGCAAGGCGGCAGCTATGTGCGGGATTTCCTTGAAGCGGTGCGCAGTTTCGACGACCCGCCGCCGCTGGATGTGATCATTCCCTATGACGCCAGCGTCGCGGATGTTGCGCAATATGCCGAGGATTACCCCGAGGTGCGGTTTCTGGATCTTGGCGTCATCGACCCTATCCGCCCGATCACGTCCGAGGCGGGCAAGCACGAGCTTTATGACCGCCGCCGCTCGGCCGGGCTGGCTGCGGCTACGGGCGACATCATCGGCATTCTCGAAGACCGCGGCCTGCCACAATCCGACTGGGCGCGTACTATCGTGCGGCTTTATGCGGAGACCGGCAAGAACGTGATTGGCGGCGCGATTGAATGCATGGAGCCGGTCAGCCCGCTGAACTGGGCCTTTTACGTCACCGATTTCGGCCGCTACGGACGACCGTTCGAGACCGGCCCGGCCGACTGGGTTTCAGACGTGAACTTGACCTATAGCCGCAAGGCGCTGGATGAGACCCAGCATCTGTGGAAGGACCGCTATCACGAACCGATCGTCCACTGGCACCTGATCGAACAGGGCGAGGACCTATGGCTGTCGAACGAAGTGGTTGTGCACCACCACCGGCCCAAGGCGACCTTCCGGGAATTGCTGCCCGAACGGTTCGACTGGGGCCGCCTGTTCGGTGAAATCCGGGTGCGCAATCAAAGCAACGCAAAGCGCCTGATGCTGATCCTGGCCGGTCCGCTGATCCCGCCGCTGCTCTGGGTGCGCCACTACAAGCTGCAGGCCAGCAAGGGGCGGGGAATGCGCTATCTCAAGGCACTGCCCTATGTCATGCTGCTGTCGACGGCTTGGACGCTGGGCGAGGTCTGGGGCTATATCACCAAACGCCCCTGATCTGCGGTTACTTTTGGCGGCCTGCCAGATCGTAATAGGTCTTTTCGAATTGCCGGTGCACCCAATCCGGGTCGAACCGGTCTTCACGGCTGCGTTTCAGGGCGTTTTCCGCCAGTGTTTGCCGGCGTCCTTCATCTGACAGGACATCTGCGACGGCTGCGCAGATCGCGTCGATATCACCGATGGGGACCACCGCGCCGACACTGTCATCAATCAGTTCGACCACGCCGGAACAGGCGGTGGCAACGGCGGGGGTTCCGGCCTGAAACGCCTCGGCGATGGTGAAGGGCAGGGCCTCCCAGCGCGAGGTCAGCAGGAACAGTTCTGCCGCGCGCAGATGCCGGATCGGTTTGTCGGTGCGGCCAATGAAACGCAGGTGCTTGCCGAGGCCCTTTTCCTGCGCCAGCGCATGTAGCTGTGCTTCGTCCGGTCCGTCACCTGCAACGATGAAACGGTAACCCGGATGGGTCTCTTTCATTCGCGCGACGCAGTCGATCAGGATGTCGATCCCTTTTTGCGGCAGCAGGCGGGCCAGCGTGACAATCACCCTGTCGCCATCCCCAAGCAGCTCGGCGCGCAGGCTGGCAATGTCTTCTGTACTGTCTTGGGGTGGGGGTGTGACGCCCAGCCCAATGACCTTCAGCTTGTCCTGCGGCACATTGCCGATCGTGGCCAGGTCTTCGGCCGATCGGTGGCTGGGTGTGATCACCAGATCGCATTTCGCGGCAATCCGGCCAAAGGCGGCAATCCGTTCGGGTTCGGACCCGTGATAGGTGACAGCGACGGGAATGCGCCGCCCGGTGCGGGCCAGATTGGCGACCAGAGCGGGGGCGGATTCATGGCAATGAATCAGATCGGCGGGATTGGCCGCCAGCCAGCGCCGCAACCGCCAGACGGCGCCGGCGGTATGGCGCAAACGATTGGCGATGCTGCCACCGTCACCCGCGACATAGCGGGTGGGCAGATCCAGGAAATCCGGTTGCTGCTCCGGTCCGGCCCAGATATCGGCGGTGCCGGCCAGGGTGACGCGATGATTTCGGGCCTGCAGCCAATCGCTCAGGCCCAGGATGTGCCGGGTGATGCCGCCCATGCCGAACTGGGTGCCCATCTCGACGACATGAAGGGGGTTTGAAGGCGGGGCGTTCTGCATCTTATGTGGGTTTGGGCCAAATTTCTCAACAATCGCGCGATCATAACACGCGCTTGGTATTTGCCCATGTCATGATGACGGGCCCCCGCAGCCTGCCGGCATCTGCAGCATGTCCGCAACACCGGGTATGAACCGGGGGGCCGTGAGGCTTCGGTCTTTCGATTGTTGCAGAGATCGTATTTCATGCCGGACAGTCATTAGTAGCCCGGTACGATCCGCATGCAGTCTTTGCGCATTTTGATGTTCACCACATTTTATCCGCCTTATTCCTTTGGGGGTGACGCCGTGGGCATTCAGCGCATGGCCCGGGCGCTGGTGGCGCGGGGGCATGACGTGACGGTGGTGCATGACGAAGACAGCTATCTGATCCTCGGCGGCAAGCCCCAGCCCGAAGGCGCACCGGACGGGGTGCGGCGGATCGGGCTGCGCAGCCGCAATGGCATGATGTCGAACCTGCTGACCCAACAGCTGGGCCGACCCGTCGTACATGCCGCCCGCATCCGCGAGATACTGGCCGAGCGGCAACCGGACATCCTCTGGCACAACAACACCTCGCTGATCGGCGGGCCCGGCCTGCTGCCGATGGGCGAAGGGCTGAAGGTTTATGAGGCGCATGAGCACTGGCTGGTCTGCCCCACCCATGTTCTGTGGCGGCACGGGCGCGAGCTGTGCGATGACCGCCAATGCTTGCGCTGCGTGCTGAGCTACAGGCGTCCACCGCAGCTCTGGCGTTATACGGGGGCGCTGGACCGGGCGCTGGATCATATGGATCTGATCATCGCCAAAAGTGAATTCAGCCGCGCCAAGCATCGCGAATTCGGCCTGCGTCAGGAGATGCAGGTGCTGCCCTATTTCCTGCCCGATCTCGATCAGACGGCCCTGCCGGAACCGGCCGCGCATGAGCGGCCTTATTTCCTGTTTGTCGGACGGCTGGAAAAGATCAAAGGGTTGCAGGACGTGTTCCCGGCCTTTGACCGTTATCCGGATGCCGATCTGCTGATCCTCGGCGATGGCGATTACGCGGATGAGCTGAAGAAACAGGCCGCAGGCAATGACCGGATCAAATTCCTGGGCCGCAAAACGCTGGAAGAGCTCAACGCCTATTACCGTGGGGCCATCGGGCTGATCGTGCCATCCGTGTGTTACGAAACCTTCGGCATCATCCTGATCGAAAGCTTCCGGCTGGGGACGCCGGTGATCGCCCGCCGGCTGGGACCCTTCCCCGAAATCGTGGAAAGGGCCGGGGGCGGATCGCTGTTTGAGACCGAAGACGATCTGATTGCGGCGATGCGCGATTTGCAACATCAGCCCGACCGGCGCGCAGGGCAGGGCGCCGCCGCGCGCACGGCGTTTCAGGAAATCTGGCACGAGACCGCGGTGCTGGAGGCATATGGGGCCGCGCTGGCCCGTGCGGCGCATGACAAAGGCGACCGCAGGCTGGCCACGGCGCTGGAGGCGGGGGCGTTTGAAAGCGGCGCGGCGGGGACCTCGTCTGCGTGACGACGTTTCAGGGTCCTGGCTGCGCCGGAAGACAGACGCTCATGCAGAAACCGGGTGCTTCATCTCGGCGACAATGTCGTCGATAATCTGCTGCAACGGGCGCATCGGGCGGAACCCGGTGACACGTTCCAGCTTTGAGACATCGGGCAGGCGGCGCTGCATGTCCTCGAACCCTTCGGGATAGACCGTATCATACGGCACGCATTGGATTTCCGAGGCAGAGCCGGTCGTCCGGATAACCTGCTCGGCCAGTGCGCGGATCGTGACCTCCTGATCGGTGCCGACATTGAAGACGTCGCCACGCGCGTCCGGAAGGGTCATCAGCCGGCACATGGCTTCGACCACATCCGCCACATGGCCGAAACAGCGTGACTGCTCGCCGGTGCCGTGCACCATCAGCGGCGCGCCTTCCAGCGCGGCTTTCACGAAATTAGGCAGCACCATGCCATAGCGCCCGGTTTGCCGCGGGCCGGTAGTGTTGAAGAACCGCAGAACCGTGACCGGCAGACCGGATTCCCGCGCATGGGCCAGCGCCAGAAACTCGTCCAGCGTCTTGGCGCAGGCATAGGACCAGCGCAGGTTGCGGGTGGCGCCGATGGTCAGATCGCCCTCTTCCTGAAACGGGAAATTCGTGCTTTTGCCATAGACCTCGGAACTTGAGGCGATGAAGGTGTGCGTCTTGTCCAACAGCGCGGCATCCAGCACATTCTCGGTCCCTGCCACATTGGTCAGGATCGATCGGCTGGGTTCGTCCATGATCAGCTTGACCCCAACGGCCGCTGCCAGATGGAATACCACATCCGCCGGGCCGACCAGTTCGGCGACCAGCTGACGGTCAAGGATGCTGCCTTTGACAAAGGTGAAATCCGGGTGGTCCGCGACAGCGCCAAGGTTGGATATCAACCCGGTCGACAGATCATCAAGAACAGTGACGATATGGCCATCCCCGATCAGCCGTTCCGTTAAATGGGAGCCTATGAACCCGGCGCCGCCGGTAATCAGAATATGCATTTGTTTGTACCAGTCACTGTGTAAGAACCAATTTTACCACGATTTTCCCCGCATCATCGCACGGGCGCCGCGCATTGCCTTGCGCGCCGCCAGATAGGTTTTGCCCCGCCCGGCAAGATGCGCCTGCCAGCGGGCGATATCGGTGAAATAGAACATTTCAAGCCGCGGCAGGTCGTGGGTGTCGTCTCCCGGTCCGGCCACGCCCAGCCGGGTACCGACCGCAGTGTCGTAATGCTGCGCGATACGCGCCCGCACGCCCGGGTTCGACGCACCGTAAGGCGGTGCGAAATGCCGGATGGGCTGGCCGAGCCGGGCGGCAATATCCTGACCGGACCCGGTTACTTCCTCTTCCAGCGATTCCGGGTTCAGTGTGGTGAGGTCGGGATGGGTGATACTGTGCGCGCCAAAGCGGACGCCTTCACCCGCCAGAGAGACGATCCTGTCCCAATCCATCAGGGGGCGGGCCGGGATGTTGCCCCCGGCCCAGCTGTCGCTGCCGCCTATCTGGCCCGAGGGCAGATAGACGATCGGGCAGAACCCGTGATCGCGCAGGATGGGCCAGGCGGTATCGGCAAAATCGGCAAACCCGTCGTCGAAACTGATGATGACCACGCGGGGGGCGGGCGGGTTGGCCAGGGCATCCGGGGTCACCACCGGCAGGTTTGAGGCGGCCAGCGCCTGCATCTGAGCGGCAAAGATGTCGGGCGCAATCGAGGTCGGCCCCGGCGCGTCCGAGATCGAGTGATACATCAGGATATCGGCCTGCCAGGCGGGCATGGTCAGTCTTCCACCACATGCGTGGCAAAGACCTCGCGATACTTGTTCCATTTCGCGCGGTCGACCTGCCCCTTGCCGTCGATGCAATCCGCGGCGCCATAGGCCATGGCAAAGGCGTGGTGCGTATTGTCATGGGCGAACAGGCCCTGCCGTCCGAAGACCAGCAACCCGTCCAGACCCGAGAGCCAGTTGTCGACGGTATCGAACCGCGCCTCGTAGCCCACATCGTAAACCGGATAGGCATGGCTCAGCCGCCGGGTTTCGCAGCGGCGCACCGGAACATTGACCGGCAGACCCAGCTGGCCCAGCCATTTGGTGAATTCCTGCCCCAGTTCTTCGTCGGACATCGACCACCATGTCTCGTCCGGATCACAGGGCAGTTCGGCACACAGCACGGTGACGCCCTTTGGCGCGCCGCTGGCGTTATAGTTCTTGGGTTCCGACATGCGGCTGATCGGGATCGACAATTCGGGGAAATAATGCGCGTCGAACTCGGTGAATTGGTCGGTCTCCAGCACCAGATAGAGCAGGATCATGCCCCGGAACCGGATGGCGCGGGCGGCCTCGACCACCTCGGGCGGCGGGGCGTCGATCAGGCGCGTCAGCCCGGTCAGCGGAATGGTCGACAGGATCAGATCGCCGGTCATGTGCCGTTCGTCTTCGCCGTCGCGGATCGTCAACCCCGTGATGCGGTCGCCCTGCCGGTCGATCCCGGTGATTTCGGTGTCGAACAGGAACGTGACACCATTGGCGCGGGCGCTGTCCAGCATCGCATCGGAAATCTGCCCAAAGCCCCTTCGGGGATAAAAGAACCGCCCGGCGGTTTCACTGCGCAGCCCCGGCAGCAGGCGCAGCATCTTCATCAGGATCTTGCCGACCGAGCCGCTGCCAACCCGCCGTTCGGCCAGTTTGACGGCCAGCTTGTCGGGATCCAGACCCCAGAGCTTGCGCACATAGGGGAAATAGAAATTGTCCGAAATCGTCGGCCCCAGCCCGTCATACAGCACAGTCGAGAATGTCTCGGGGCCTGCGCTTTTCTTACGGAAGGGTTTCAGTGCCATATCCCCGATCAGAGACGCGGCAAAAGGTTTGGGCAGGCGCATCAGCGCATCGGTCAGTTTCAGCGGGAAGTGAATCCACTTGCCGCCCAGCCGGATGCGCCCATGGCGCGGGCGCAGCAGCAGATCGTCGCCCAGCAGGGTTTTCACGTCCTGCAGAACCTCGGGCTCGGCCGCCGGGTGAAACCGGTGCGAGCCATAGTCGCAGATCACGCCTTCCACCGGGAACGAGGCCGAGTTGCCGCCTGCCACCGGGGCCCTCTCAACCACGGTTACCCTGGCCTGTCCGGCCAGGGCATGGGCCGCTGCCAGACCGGCGGGGCCGGCACCGAGTATGATGATTTCAGGCTTTTCGTCGCCTGTCGGTCGGGAAACATCCGTCACTTGCACTCTTCCTTTTGGGAACTTGCCGGGGCGCTGAACCGCATCCCGGACATTGTCAGCACCAGCGCGCCAAACCCGCCCGCTGTAAACAACACAACCTGCCAGACCAGCCCGGCGGCCACGACCGCAGGCGCACTGGCGCCAAAGGGGGCCAGAAATCCGGCCAGCGTCGCCTCGCGCAGGCCCAGCCCGTTCAGCGATACCGGCAGAACCGCGATGATCTTGGCCAGCGGCCAGGCGAATATCCACGGCCCGGCCGCCACATCGACGCCTGCCGCGATGGCCAGCCACCAAGCCAGCAGGACCAGCAACAGCTGGATCAGGACCGAGGCGATGAAGGCCACCGCCAGCGTGACGGGCCTGCGGCCCAGCCCGGCCAGCGCATCGGCCAGACGATGGGCAAAGCCCTTGCCGGGCAGGGACGGGACATAGCGCCAGGGCAGGGGCAGCAGGCGCGGCAGCGCCACCATCCCCGCCAGTGCCCCCAGCAGGATCAGCGCGACAGGCCAGATCATATGCCCGCCCTCGGCACTTTCCCATGTCAGGACCAGACCCAGACAGGACAGGGTCAGCAGGGCCACCATGTCGATCAGCCGGTCAACGGTCGCGCCGGCGACAACCCGCGCCCCGTCCTTCATAGCCGCCTGCGCCAGACCGGCGCGCACGGTGTCACCACCAATCGCTCCGGGCAGGCACAGATTGGCGGCCAGACCGGCATAATGCGCCCGGATCGCCAGCAGGGCCGGAAACCCGCGCCCCAGCAGCAGCCACCATTTCAGCGCCGCCACCACATGGGCCAGCAGGAACAGGATCAGCACGCACAGGAAAACCCAGATCGGGATCGCCTTCAGCGCCGCCACGATCGCATCTGCAGGCAGCAGCCAGAACAGGATCGCCAGAACCACAACAGACCCGGCAACCCGGATCAGCCAGCGCCTTTGACTTGGATCGGAAAGCATGCTGCCGCTCCTGTCAGGGTCTGAGGTGCAGCCGCGAGATCATGTCGGCAATCAGCCCCAGCGACCAGATCATGATCGCCGCCAGGAAGGAAAACACCGCCGTTTCGCTGAGGTTCCAGTAGAACATGTCGACAATGAACTTCACTGTTCCCAGCGTGAAAAACGCCAGCCCCAGCGGGATGAACACCCGCAGCGGATTGAACAGCGTGCTGATGCGCAGGATTAGAATGATGAAGTTCAGAAAGTCGATCGGCCGGATTTTCGATTTGCCCACCCGCTTGCCGTATTCGATCGGCGTATAGATCATCCGCTTGCCATTCGACGTCATGCACAGCGTGATCGTGGTGGTGAACGAGAAATTCTGCGGCAAGAGCGGCAGGAACGGGATCAGCTCGGATTTGCGAAACACCCGCAGGCCGGAGTTGAGGTCGTTGATCTTGCGCTCGGCCAGGAACGAGGCGAAGGCGAACAGGAATTTCTTGGCCGGTTTCCGCAACAGCGGCACGTTTTTCATCGCCGCGCCCCGGTCGCCCACCACCATGTCCTGATCGCGGCACATCGCCAGCATGCCCGGCAGATAGCGCGCGGGATAGGTGCTGTCGGCATCCAGAATGGCCACATATTCATACTGCGCCATCCGCACCCCGCGCTTGAGGCTGGCACCATAGCCGGAGTTGACGTCGTTGAAGGTGACGGTGGCGCCGCTGGCCTCGGCCTCGGCGCGCGTGTTGTCCTGGCTGGCGTCGTCCACCACGATGATCTCGTAGGGAATATTCAGCGGTTCGAGATGGGTCCGCACATCCTCGACGGTGTGGCGGACGGCGTTTTCTTCGTTATAGGCAGGGATGACCACGCTCAGGCTCATGCCCGATGTGTCCGGCGCACCGGTTGTGGTGTTGTCCGGGGTGATCTGCTCGGCAACCTTGTTCATGAAAATGGAAACCCTTTACGTACTTAATATGTATTCTGCCCGCCTCGTCCGCATGGCATGCGCGATATTCAAAGCGCGACAGGCTCAATTCACTCTTCCGCTTATAGTATTCAAACACAGACTGGCTGAATATAGACAATAATTTTGACCAAATTCGATCTTTCTGGCGTCAGGTTTTACACCTCGCCGAGGGTCCGTAATCTCACCTTGTATTTCAATGCTTTCAACGGTCTTTGCAAACGGGCGCCGGTGTAACGGCAGGTTTTTCAGGAAGTTCGGGCGTTTTGGCCCCTGCGTGCCGCCGCGCGAATGTTTCCGGATTCGCACTTATCGGGGTCAAAGCGCCGGTTTGATACCGATACCGTTGCAAAGCCCGGATCTGCAGCGCGGCCGCGTGCCAGGCTCTCCTACCAGATGAGGCGCCCCAGACGGAACGTGTAGGTCTTTTCACTTCCGTCCGTTTTCTCCAGCCGGGCCGTGAGGTCGTTGGCCGTGCTTGCCGGATCGAACGCCACCTGTATCGGGGTGTTTTCACCATCCTGCTGCAAATTGGCTGTCAGAATGACGTCACCATTGAACTCAACCCTTGCAGCGCGCAGTTCCGGCTCATCAATGCGCAGTTCGATTTCGATCGGCGTGTTCCGCCTGAGAGGGTCACGCAGCAGCAGGTGGGCCCCCGCTTCAACGATGTCGGTCGTATAAACCCGGGTTGCGCGATAGGAGTCGGGGCCAAAGCGCACATAGCTGGCCGCAAGAATACCCAGAAGCACCAGGAAGTAGGCCCATCGAAACAGCCCCAGCCCACGCCAGATGCGTTTCAGGGGGCCAGAACGCGGCGCATCCGGGGTCAGGCGGGCGGCAAAGATCATCGCTCCTGTAAGGGCGACGCCCGTTGCTGCCAAACCCAGAAGGAACCATATCGCTCTTGAGAACGCACCGCCCCAAAACCCGTAATGCAGCATTTCGGCGACATGGATCCAGCGCGCCATGCCGGTGTTGTCGTCAGGGGTGAAAGCTCCCAGGACCTCAAGCGTTTCGGGGTCAACGACCACTGTACTCATGCCCCGAATATCCGCGACGCCCGGAACGTGTCCGAAGAATCTGAATCCTTCGGATTTGCGTACCGGAACCCTCAGGACGGTCGGCTGGAAACCCGGCAGAGCGGCACGGGCGCGTTCCTCGGCCAGGTCCAGTGTGGCCATGGAAAAATCATTGGGCAGTATGGTGTCACGCTCAACAGGTGGTTGGGGGGCCGGTCTGCTGCCCTCAACCCCCAGTGCAATCAGAAAGAAGATGAACCCGGTCACGGCGGTGATCAGAAGCAGGGGCGTGGCCCAGACAGCGACCAGCCGATGGGCCGCGCCGGACCAGGATCTGGAACCGATCGACCCTTTTGGCCCTCGAAAAAACCCTTTCCAGAACCGCCGGTAGGTAATGAGACCGCTGACAACCTGATACATAAGCACGACAGACGTCGCGCATATCGCGAGATATATTATGAGTTGGCCGCTCAGAAAATTGTCGTGCAACTCGCGCACGATTTTCTTGAAGCCCATATCGGCGGTCACTTCAACAACCGCGCCGCTGTTCGGGTCTGTCCAGAAATTCACCCGCTCACCCCAGCCTGTACGGCCAAGGGTCTGATCGACAAACCACGGAGCGGGGCGTTTTTCCATCACGACGATCTTGCTGTCGGGGAAAGTGTTCTTGATGCCGTCGTAAATCATGCCGAAGCTGGCGGTCCGGTCTTCCTGGGCCGCTGTGGTCCAGATTTCAGGGCGCCCGATGGATTCAAGCTCATTGCCCACGACAAGCAGAGAACCCGTTAAAAACATGAACGTAAAAAAGATCGACAGGTGCAGACCCAGCCAATTGTGGAGAACGAATATACGTCTGCGAAGTTCACGGTTCATTTGAAATGGATACTAGCTAAGGGACGCCCCGCATTTAAAGGCGACTTGGGCGTAAAACGCAAGAACACCGCATATATCGGGCCAACAAAACAAGAGCCGGATTTCTGCCGGAAATCCGGTGCATATCTGCGGATTTCCGGTCGGCGACAATCCATCGCTTTACGGGCGATTGTCGAACAATTGAGAGGCGGTTCAGGGCGGCGGACTAAAAAAATAGATTTTTTCTGGTGAGAAGTGCAAGGTAACGTAACAGTTCTTAGAGTTCCCTGGACGAGATTACCCTATCATGATCGATATTGAGGCTCGCCACAAAGTTAAGGGCGGTAGCGACCGCAATTTCGGATTTGTCTTTGCCTTCGTCTTCGCAATCGTCGGGCTATGGCCGCTGATTCATGGCGGGGGTCTGCGGTATTGGTCGCTGGCCATCGCGGCCGCATTTCTGCTGGTCGCCCTGCTGCGCCCGTCGCTGCTGTCCGGCGCAAACCGGTTGTGGACAAGGTTCGGCCTGCTTCTGGGTGCGATTGTCGCCCCCATCGTCATGGCGCTGGTCTACTTTCTGACCGTGACGCCAACCGGGCTGATCATGAGAGCTTTGGGGAAAGACCTATTAAGGCAAAAGCTAAACAAAGATACCAATACATATTGGATTGAGCGCACGGAAAACGTGGGCTCAATGAAAAATCAATTCTAGGAGTATCGGATGTCGTTTCTGGTAGAGATGTGGCAATTTCTCAAATTTCGAAAGAAATTCTGGCTGCTTCCGATCCTCATCATGATGGTGATTTTCGGCGGGCTGATTGTGCTCAGCCAGGGTTCGGCCATCGCCCCGTTCATCTATACACTGTTCTAGGTTCGGCCCGTGACTGCAATTCTCGGACTTTCCGCGTTCTATCACGACAGCGCCGCGGCCATTGTCGTCGACGGCTCTCTGGTTGCCGCAGCACAGGAAGAACGCTTTACGCGCAAGAAGCACGACGCGGGGTATCCGTTTCACGCCATCGAATATGTTCTGGGCGAGGCCGGCCTTAAAATTGGCGATGTCGATCACATCGCCTTTTACGACAAGCCCTTTCTCAAGTTCGAGCGCCTGCTGGAAACATATGTCTCTTACGCGCCGCGCGGGCTGAAATCCTTTCGGATGGCCATGCCGGTTTGGCTGCGTGAGAAGCTGTTTCAGAAAGACTTGCTTGGCCGGGAACTGCGGCGGCACGATCCCGAGTATCGTCCCGGCGACCGGCTGATGTTCAGCGAGCACCATTTTAGCCACGCCGCCAGCGCGTTCTTTCCCTCTCCTTTCGAAGAAGCGGTGGTTCTGACACTGGACGGGGTCGGCGAATGGGCGACAACAACACTGGCGATCGGGCGCGGCAGGGAACTGAAGATCGAAAAGGAAATCCATTTTCCCCATTCGATCGGCCTGCTTTATTCCGCGTTCACGTATTACACGGGCTTCAGGGTCAATAGCGGTGAATACAAGGTCATGGGGCTGGCCCCCTATGGCACGCCCCGTTTCAAGGATGTCATTCTGGAGAATCTGATCGACCTGAAGGAGGACGGGTCGTTCAGGCTGGATATGCAGTATTTCAACTACGCCGTTGGTCTGACGATGACCAACCAGCGTTTCGCGGACCTGTTTGGCGAGCCCGTGCGCCAACCGGACAAAGACCCGCTGACCCAGTTCCACATGGACATCGCGGCCTCGGTTCAGGCTGTCACCGAAGAGATCGTTCTGCGGCTGACCCGCTCGGCCGCGCAGGAATACGGCATCGACAATCTGTGTATGGCCGGGGGGGTGGCGCTCAATTGCGTTGCCAACGGTCATATCCTGCGGGACGGCGCGTTCAGGAATATCTGGGTGCAGCCTGCCGCCGGGGATGCCGGCGGCGCGGTTGGGGCCGCCCTGGCGGCCTGGCACACGGAACTGCAAAACGAGCGTCAAAGCGACAGCGCGTCCGACAAGATGCAAGGGTCCTATCTGGGCCCGGAATTTGCGCAGGATGATATTGAACAGCGCCTGACCGCCATCGGGGCAAAATACCAGACATTCGAGACCGAGGCCGTGATCGCCGAGGCGGCGGCGGCCCTGGTCGATGGAAAGGCGCTTGGCTGGTTTCAGGGCCGGATGGAGTTTGGTCCCCGCGCCCTTGGGGGGCGGTCCATTATCGGCGATCCGCGGTCCCCGTCGATGCAAAAGACGCTGAACCTCAAGGTGAAGTACCGCGAAAGCTTTCGCCCGTTCGCCCCGTCAGTCCTGCGCGAAGATGTAAGCGACTGGTTCGAACTGGACTATGACAGCCCCTATATGCTGCTGGTGGCGGACGTTCAGGAAAAACTGCGCCGTGCGATGACCGCAGAGGAAAAGCAGCTTTTCGGCATCGAGAAACTCAACGTCGTCCGCTCGGAGATTCCGGCGGTGACCCATGTCGATTATTCCGCCCGTGTGCAGACCGTTCATGCCGAAACCAACCCCTTGTATCATGCGCTGATCACTGAATTCAAACAGCGCACCGGTTGTCCGGTTCTGGTCAACACATCCTTCAACGTCCGGGGGGAACCGATCGTCTGCACGCCGGAGGACGCGTTTCGCTGTTTCATGGGCACGGATCTGGATATGCTGGTGATCGGCCGGTGCGTCCTGCGAAAACCCGATCAGGATCAGGCGCTGAAACAGGATTACAAAGAAGCGTTTGAGCTTGACTAGCGCAGGCATTTCTCATCGCGTTGTTGCTGACGCCTTTAATATGTTGCCTGCCTGATTGCGGGGTTTTACCAGTTGCATGAGACAAAAATGACGTTCACACGACCCAAATCCGGCTATGGGAAACTGCTTGGGGTTTTCCTGCTGGTCGTCAGCCTGGCCTTCAACAAATGGTCGGTGCAGGCGCTGGTTGCGTCGGACGGAAAGATTGAATCAGAGCTGTTCACCTACACGATCATCGGGATTCAGATCCTGCTTGGATCTGCGGGGCTGTTCGTCCTGAAGCTTGGGCAGAGGCGTTTGTGGTTCGGTCTGATCCTGCTTGGGTTTGTTCTTTATGTCTGGGTCGCAACACGCCAGCCTGCCGAAAGTTTTGACAATTTCTTTCTGGTGTACCCGCCACAGAGCTTTTACCTCAATGTCCTGCTCAGCATTGCAGCGCTGCTGACATATGTTTTCACAACCCGAAATGACCGCCGCCGGGACATAGCTCAGAACGTTGCGTTGTGTGTGGGGACATTTGGGTTTGTTGCCCTGTTGATCGAACTGCCCGCCCTGATCGGCGTCATCGACTACCGGCAGGTTTTCATACCCAAAGGGGTTGGCCTTTTAGGGCCTCACAATCGGGTCCACGAACCCGGCGGCTTTTTTCACCGCCCCGAAAATGACCAGTACAGCGAGGTGCGGCCGGGGGATTCCGTTCTGACGCTGGGCGCGCGCACGGACCGCCTGTACGAGGCTGACTACACCTATGATCAGAATGGTTTTCGCAACAGCGCACCGATCGCAAACCCCGATCTGCTGCTGGTCGGCGACAGCTTTATCGAAGGATACAAAGTCGGCCAGGATGCGACCGTCACCGAACAGGTCATGCAGGGCTCCGGATATACGGCGATAAGCCTCGCCCAAAGCGACTACTCGCTTTATCACGGGCTGAGCGCGATGCTGCGCTATCTGGATGACTACAGACCAAAGGTCGTGGTCTGGTTCCTTTTCGAAGGCAACGATCTGCCGTTCTTTCCAATCAGCCATGACGAGTTTGTTTCACGGAGCGCGTCTCTTGCCGGTCCGGCCCGGTTCAGCCAAAGGTCGTTCTTTGGCAATTTGTCCGCCAGTCTGGCCTCGTGGAGTTCGCTGGCGATACGCACCTTGCAGCAGGAAAACTATGCGCGCACCCGCTCGGGCAATTTCCCTGACGCGGCGTGGTCGTCGGAAACGGCGATGTATTTTGACTTTTCCCCCCGGAAAGAGCCGAGGCGCGACTGCCTTATCTAAAGGAGCTTTTGTTGCAGGGGGATGCCCTTGTCCGGGAAAATGGCGGGCGGCTTCTGGTTGCGCATGTCCCGATGAAAATCGACGTCTATCGGGATCTGCTGACATTCCCGGATGACAGCGTTGTTCCGGATTGGGAGCCGTTGGAACTGGCCGCCACGCTTGAGGTCTGGGCAGGTGCGAACGGCATGGAATACCTGGATTTGACGCCCGCATTGCAGCAGGCTGCCGCCGAAGGAACCCTGGTCTACTTTCTGGACGATGCACATTGGACCCCGGAAGGGCACCAGATCGTCGCGCGCACGGTTGTCGATCACCTGACGACAGAAGGCTGGTTGGATTAGAGTGCTGGTATGAAAATTCTTTCCTTCAAATCGGGGCATGACGGATCAGTTGCCGGAATCGACGCGGCAAATCAGCAACTGATGTTTTCCTATGAAGCAGAGAAGGACAGCTTGCCCCGAAATTCGCCGATCGATCCGAATACGCTGATCGACGCCGGGCTTTGGTTCAATGAACTCCCTGACGTTCTGGCGCTTAGCGGCTGGTCAACACGGGGCGAAAACCACACTGCCATCTCCGGCGCCGGAACTATCGGCATCGACGAAAGCTCTGAAATTGTCGGGACGAAGAATTTCTTCGGGAAGAGGCTGGACTACTATTCCTCCTCGCATGAACGGTCGCTCATCTGGGCGGCCTATGCGATGTCGCCATTCGAACAGAGGGAACCCTGCTATGTGTTGGTCTGGGAAGATGAGTTGGGCGATTTCTATGAAATCGACCGTGATCTTAAGATACATCACAGGGGGCGGGTTCTAACCGCGCCTGGACGCCGGTTTTCGTTTCTTTACGCGCTTGCGGATTCCAGTTTTTCGGGCACGGCCGGCAATCTCAGAAAGGACTACCCCGGCAAGCTGCAATCGGCGAGCGCCTACGGGGACGCAAGCGCGGTGGATGACGCGGCGCAGGATCTCATCGAGACGCTGTTAGACGCGGACGTCAGACACAGCGACCTGAAAAAGAGCGCCTTCAAAACCTCACCTTTTTACAATATTGGCGTTGAATCCCAAAGGTTTCAGAACCTTGCGGCAAGATATTCCAACGCAATCTTTTCCCGCTTTCATGACTTTGCAAAAAGAAACCTGCCCAAACGCTACCCGTTGCTGATTGCCGGGGAATGCGGGCTGAATTATCGCTGGAACACGCTTTGGCGGGACTGCGGCTTATTTCGCGATGTGTTTATCCCGCCATGCACCAATGATTCAGGGTGCGCGATCGGCACCGCTGTCGATGCCATGCGCCACTTTACGGGGCGGGCCAAGCTGGACTGGTCCGTGTATGCCGGCCAGCCTTTCAACGACAATTGGATCGACATGCAGGATGTCAGGAGATCCGAGTTGAACCTGGACCAGGTTGCAACGGCCCTGCGTGACGGAATGGTTATCGGCTGGGTCATGGGGAATTGTGAAATTGGGCCGCGAGCGCTTGGGAACCGCTCGATCCTGGCGGCGCCGTTCCACACCGAAACACGTGACCGGCTGAACAATATCAAAGGTCGCGCGTGCCTTGCGCCAGTATCGCCGGTTTGCATGGAAGAAGATGTTTCGATGCATTTCGATTGGAGCGGCCCTTCCCCACACATGCTTCACTTTCAGCAGGTAACCGACCCCAGGCTGAAAGCCGTAAGCTATATCGACGGGTCGGCCCGCGTGCAGACGGTGACCAGAACCCAGAACGCCATGCTTTATGAATTGCTCGCGGCGTTTAAGGCGGTGTCCGGGGTCGGTGTATTGTGCAACACGTCCCTGAACTTCAAACGCTCTGGTTTCATTAACAAAACCAGCGATTTATACAATTTCGCGCGGTCTGTCGGGCTGGATGGTTTTGTCGCCGGAATCTCGTTTTATCGTTTCTGAGCTTTCCCCGGTTGCATGAGGGCGGAATGCGTCCGACCCGCATCCTTGAATTGTGGCCTGGTTGGTATCGGGCGCAACGGGTCGGTGGGGCCGCTTTTCTGGCCCGAGATTCTGCCCGACAGGGTCACAGCACGCTTACAATGCCGGAAGTTTGCCCGCATTGTTGATGAATACGGCGGAATGAGTGGCAGGCCTGTGATTGCATCCGGCTGCAATGAACCCGGAGGTATTCATGGGATCAAAAGAGGGCAGAGCGCGGGGCGGCACGGAAATCCGTCAAAGCCATCAGTTGCTGGCCGCCTTGCCCGGGTGGCTGCAAGCCTGGGCTTCCTGCGGGAATACGGATTTAATTCAAACAGATATGCGATGTCGGCCTCGCCTGCGCGCGTGGAATTTGGGGGCCGTCGCGCGCCGCGCCGGTCCGGGTTTGCGTGAAGCAGGGCGCCGTTTCCGGCATTGGCACCTTTTCCCCCGTTGCTTCGCCGGCGCCATATTCATCTTTCGGACACAGCGGCAGGCCATTTACAGGATTTGAGCTTCATGCTGAATGATTGTTGGGAATTTGTTGTAAATCTCGGGTAATTTCTTGTAGCCTGACCTGAGAGATTTTGTGTGAAATTTAGTGTGGGTGTGAGTGATTTGACCAAAGATACTGTTCCAGTCGTCGTCATTGGTGGTGGACCGGCTGGTTTAACCGCCGCTTATGAACTTCAGAAATTGAGTGATACACACGTTCCGCAGGTCTATGAGGCCTCGGACATGGTTGGAGGCATCTCTCGCACCGAGACCCACAAGGGGTACCGCTTCGATATCGGCGGGCACCGGTTCTTTACCAAAGTGGGCGAAGTCGAAGACATGTGGCATGAGGTGATGGGCGATGATTTCATCACCGTGCAACGCCTGAGCCGCATCTTCTACCGCAACAAGTTCTACGACTACCCGCTGCGCATCTTCAACGCGCTCGGTAACATCGGGCCGTACGAGACCTACAAGATCGTCGGCAGCTTCATCAAATGGAAGATCCGGCCCAAGCCGCAGGAAGACACATTTGAAGAGTGGGTGATCAACCGCTTTGGCGGGCGGCTTTATATGCACTTCTTCCGCAGCTACACCCAAAAGGTCTGGGGCATTCCGCCTTCGGAAATTCAGGCCGACTGGGCCGCGCAGCGGATCAAGAACCTGTCCTTGCCCAAAGCGGTCTGGAATGCGATTTCCGGCGCCAATGACACGGCCAGCCTGATCGAAGAGTTTCAGTATCCCCGCCTGGGGCCCGGCATGATGTGGGAAAAGACCCGCGATCTGATCGAGGAAAAGGGCGGCACGGTCGAAACCCGTTCCGAGGTTGTGCGGGTGAACCGGGAGGGCAATCGCGTCACCTCGATCGATGTGCGCCATTGGAATGAAGACGGCGAAAAGCGCATCGAACGGGTCGAGGGCGAAGAGTTCGTCAACTCGATGGCGGTGCGCGATCTGATCCACGCCTTCGATCCGCCGCCGCCACCCGAGGTCGTCGAGGCCGCAGACCGTCTGAAGTATCGCGACTTCCTGATCGTGACCCTGATCCTCGATCACGCCGATCCGTTCCCGGACAACTGGATTTACATCCACAGCCCGAAGGTAAAGGTCGGCCGCATTCAGAATTTCCGCGCCTGGTCCGCAGAGATGTTGCCCGACCAGAATACCGCGTCGATCGGGATGGAGTATTTCTGCCAGAAGGGCGACGGGCTGTGGTCTTCCTCAGACGAAGAGCTCAGGAAACTTGCCGGCGAAGAACTGGAGCAGCTTGGGTTGGCCAAGGCCAGCGACGTCGTCGATTTCGCCGTGATCCGGCAGCCCAAGGCCTATCCGGTCTATGATACGGAATACAAGGACGCGCTTGACACGGTCAGCGCGTGGCTGAAGACGCTTGAAAATTTCCAGACTGTGGGCCGCAACGGCCTGCATCGTTACAACAATCAGGACCATTCGATGCTGTCGGCGATGTATGCGGCGCGCAACATCATGGGTGAGAAAAACGACGTCTGGGACGTGAATGTCGAACGCTCCTATCACGAAGAGTTCGAGACCAAGCCAAAGAAAAAGAGCGCGTCAAACAAGCGGATCAAAAGAGGAGCTGTGGTCGAGTGAGATGCAAGCGTGCCCTGTCACGCTTGGCTTCCGGTGTCAGAGTCGCAAGCGAAACAGGGCCTTTTCGTCCGCATGGAAGCCGCACATCTTTTGGGCGAGGTTCGCTTTTCCAAAACTCCCGACTGTCAAATCGCGGGTATGTACCCTGTCAGCTGGTTTCACCCAGGTCACATGATGCGCGATTTGACCTCTGCCGGGTATTTTGCGGAGAGTAGGAAGTGATGAGTTCGATAGCACAAAAAGGCACTTTGCGTGACTATGTTTCAATTGCCCGGCCGGATCACTGGGGCAAGAACATGTTCATGCTGCCCGGCGCGGCGCTGGCCTTTGCTATCGACAAGGATGCCAACGTTTCCGATCTGACAAACCTGCTGATCGGGTTGATTGCCACATGCCTGATCGCTTCGGCCAATTACACGATCAATGAATACCTTGACGGGCGATTTGACCGGTTTCATCCAACCAAATCTGCCCGGCCATCCGCCCAGGGGCGGCTGCGCCCTCAATTTGTGACCGTGCAATATGTATTGCTGGCCGCCGCTGGCCTGGGGCTGGCGACGCTGCTCAACTCGGTCTTCTTTTACGCCGCGCTTCTGCTTTTGGTGATGGGGCTGATTTACAATGTCGAGCCGATAAGATCGAAAGACAGGGCTTATGTGGATGTCCTGACCGAGTCCTTCAACAACCCAATTCGGCTGGTTCTTGGGTGGGCTGCGATAACCACAATCATCCTGCCGCCCTCAAGCATGCTGATCGCCTACTGGATGGGCGGCGCCTATCTGATGGCGATTAAGCGGTATGCGGAATACCGGATGATTGACGATCCCGAACGCGCGGGCCTCTATCGCCGTTCTTTCATACATTATACTGAGGAAAGCCTGTTTCTGTCGGCGTTCTTCTATGCGCTGACTTCAAGCTTTTTCCTTGGCATATTCCTGATCAAGTACAAGATCGAATTCCTTGTCACCTTCCCGTTCTTTGCGCTGCTTTTTGTCTGGTACCAGCGCATCGCTAATGCGCTGGACAGTACCGCCGTGAGCCCCGAGAAGCTCTATCAGGAACCGCGGTTCATGGCCTATGTCATCTTCCTTTGCCTGCTCGTCGGTGTGTTGTTTTTCATCGAGCTGCCACCCCTTCAGTATCTGATGGATCACAGTGTCATTCGCGATGTTCGTATCAAATAGCGTATTTCTGAGGTCGGAGATCAGATCATGTCCAAGTTTTTCATCTTCATCATTGTTACGGTGTGCCTGAACGCGGCATCGCAGATTCTGATGAAGGCCGGGATGAACAGGGTTGGGCAGGCCGAGTTCTCTGTATCGCGGATCACGGCGATGGCAGCGGACGCAATCACCAACCCGCTGATCATCTTCGGGCTGATCACGATGACGATTTCGATGGGCACCCACCTTCTGTCCCTGTCACGCTTTGATGCCAGCTTTGCCTTTCCGTTCATCAGCCTCGCTTATGTGATCGTCGCGGGCTGGGGCTATTTCTTTCTGGGCGAAGACGTGAACGCCGTGCGGCTGGTGGGTATCGGAACCATCATTCTGGGCACGATTATCATGGCCTATAGCTGATGCTGCAAAATTTGGAATTGCGCGCATGAGACATGTTGTTATCGGCGGGAACGGCTTTGTCGGACGCGAAACCGTCGCCCGGATAATAGAAGAGGGGACGGATGAGGTTGTGGTGGTGGATCTGCCCGGCTCTCTTGCCGCAAATCCTCCAATTGATCACCCGCGTGTGGACGTGCATCCGGCAGATGTGTCCGAACCCGGATCGCTGGATCCGATCACCCTCGGCGCCGATGACGTCGTTCATCATATGGCGACGCAGCTGATCACGCCCAACAAACCGCGCTTTGGGCGGGACGCGTTCTTTCGCAAATGCGCGGTGGACGGGACCGCCGAAATTCTGGCCTGGATGAAGCGCAACGCCAATCGAAACCTGGTCTTCTGGAGCACCGACATGGTTTATGGGCCGGTGCTGGAACAGCCCAGAACCGAGGACCATCCGAAGCTTCCGTTCGGACCTTATGGCCGTTCGAAGGTGGCGGCCGAAGACATCATCGCCAATGCGGTAGCCGCCGGAGACGTTTCGGCCACGGTTTTTCGCCCGCGGCTGATCCTGGGATCCGGAAGGCTGGGCATTTTCGAACTGCTTTTCAGAGCCGTGGATTCAGGCCGGCCGATCCCGCTGATCGGCTCGGGGCGCAATTGCTTTCAGTTCGTCGCCGTGCACGATTGCGCGGCGGCGTCACTGCTGGCGGCCCGGCGCGGTTGTCCGAACGGGGTGTATAATCTGGGCTCTGACGATTCACCCAGTTCCTATGACCTGCTGGATCGGTTTCTGAAAGAAGCCGGCTCGTCTTCACGGCTCATCCGTACGCCGGGGTGGCTTGTCAAAGGTGTCCTGCGGTTGCTCAACGTGATCAAGATTGCTCCGATGGACCCGGAACAATACGAGATCGCCGATCTGGAAGTTGCCCTGGATACCACAGCCGTCAAACGCGATTTGCACTGGCATCCGACCAGTTCCGACAACGAATTGCTGCTGGCAGCTTACCGGGCATATTCAACGAATGCAGGGAAGGATTAAGACCTTGGGCTCGATTTCACCCCGGGCAATACGCATCACAGGATGGGTGGCGGTCGCGGTGATCCTTGCGGCAACCCTGCACGGTATTCTTGTGCATCGCGGTCTGGGGCTTGATTTCGCCAATTTCTATGATGCCGGTCGCAAGGCAAAGGCCGGAGAGTTCGGCAGCCTCTATGACCCGTTCGCAACGATTGCCGGCGAACCGCCTTTCGGCAACATGACGTTTTTCAGCCTGCCGTTCACCAGTTATTTCTACTGGCCGCTGGCGCAGATGGGCCCCGTCAATGCCGCGATTGCCTTCAAGGTCTTCTCGGCCGGATCAATTTTTGCCGGGCTGGGGCTTCTGTACCGGCATTACCGGGCATTTGCCGGGCAGGATGACCGGGCTCAAGCCCTGTATTTCGCGCTGTTTTGGGTATTTGCGATGTTCTTTCAGCCATTTTGGACAGTTTTCCAGATTGGCGGTCAGACGACACCGTTCCTGTTCCTGCTTTTTGTGCTGGGATTGCTTGCCTTTGAGCGGGAATACTACATTACCACGGCTGTATTGATGGGGTTGATCGTCTGCATCAAACCGGCCTTCGGGCCGGGCGCGGTGCTGCTGTTTCTTTTTGCCCCGTCGCGGTTTCGGATCAGTGCCCTGGTTTTGGGGGCAACCGTTTTTGCAATGTCGCTGCTGCTTCTGGGCTGGTCACCACATCAGGCGTTTCTGGACCTGATGCGCGAAGAAAGCACCAAGGTGCCGCAGCCGGTTTTCAACAGTAACATGTTCGCCTGGGTTGAGCCGCTGTTGCTGCCACCGAGCTATTACGCATCCGATGACCCGCTGCCGCCATCCCTGCGGCTTTTGGGTATTGCGCTGCGGCTTGCCGTCATCGCCGTTCTGGCACTGGGGGCCATCCGCCTTCGAAGGGCCGAAGGAGACACCCGGGCGGTGCGCAATCATATCTTCGTGGTGTGCATGATCGCTTCGCTTGTCTATTCGCCGGTGGTCTGGGGGCATTATCTGATGATGCTTTTCATTCCGATCGCACACATCATCGCATTCCGACGCGCGTTTCCGCCGATTTCATGGGCCATGATCGTCGCAGCCGTGCTTGTTGCGCCCATTCAGAACTTTTTGATCCTGCGGCAGTTACTGAAACTGCCGGTTTCAGATGAGACCTGGTTTCCCTTGCTCATCGCCGGTACCCGCAGCTTGCCGATGCTGTTCCTGGTGGCCGCGATAATCCTGTTCACGCAGGCCTGGGTCGCGTCCTGTCGCGACGAAGCCTGGTAAGACCGTCACGCACATCTCCTGCAGGAACGGCTCGGCGCAGGTTCGGGACCAACGCAGCGGTTATTTCTGAAGGAACTCGC
The DNA here is from genome assembly GCF_056158465.1 of Ruegeria sp. ABV4_181. Taxonomy (NCBI): domain Bacteria; kingdom Pseudomonadati; phylum Pseudomonadota; class Alphaproteobacteria; order Rhodobacterales; family Roseobacteraceae; genus Ruegeria; species Ruegeria sp. ABV4_181. The sequence continues at coordinate 18,435 of NZ_JBSWTI010000004.1, read as the reverse complement.
GTTCACTTTCATTGTAATAAAGTACGGGCCGATCCGGAAACGCATCCATCACCGCCTGATTGCTTTGGACCCCAAGATCCGCAGCGTAGATTGGTTTGCCGGACGGGAACCAGGGGTCATTGAAGAAATAGGCCGAAGCGATCTGTTTTGCGGGTTTGATCAGCACTATCGGCTGTGCGGAACTCTCTGCTACAGGCAATTTGAACGCGCGGTAATGGTCGTTATAGGCCCTGTGGTCGTGATATCTTGTGACGCCGCGATAGCTCAGGAAAACCAAAGTCGAGAACAGGCAAAGCACCAGGAGCACGACATTTAACCTGTCTTTCGCAGCTGAAAGACCTGCGGCCTCCAGCCGATTGCCGATTTCCAGAAACCCCTTGGAACTTAGAAACACCAGGGGAATTATTGTCATGTACCAATATCTGGGACCTATGTAGAAACTGGACGCGAACCAGTAAAACGCATGGACACCGGCAATCACAAAAATGACCGCCAGCATCATGCGGTCCGTTGCATCGGTGCGGCCATAGACCAGCAGCGCCCAAAAGAATATGAGCGAGCCGACGCCCCATCCCATGAAGTCCGTATGCAGGGCACTTATGTTGGTGAGCGTATTCACCAGACCTTCGAACACAGAGTGTTCGTTCGAATATAGTTCCATATGGCCCCATCCCTCGGGGGGGCCAATGTTCTGCCCAAAGCCGAAGGCGTTTACACCTTCTCCCCAGGTGCGCTGATAATAATCCGACAATGTTGTCAGAAGCGGATCTCCGGTGAAGTAGTAGTTGTAAACGAAGATCAGGCCGCCGGTGGCCACACATCCTGCGCAAAAGCTGATGACTGTAACGGGGTGGCGTAAAACGCCGCCGCGCCACAAAAGAAACAGACCCGTCATGATCCCCAGCAGCAGGCCATCGAGGTTTCTTGACAGAAACATCCAGCCCATGGCCAGCCCTGCGCCAAATACAAGCAAGGCAGCCTTTTTCAGCGCCGCCTCTTCGGCTTTCAGGACCAAAAACCAGGCGAGCAAAAGCAGAAACAGCGTGAGCGTGTGCGCCATCAGCGATGCGGACATCGCAATAAACCAGGGCGACGTTGCCAACAGCAGGGCGCTGATATCTGCCAGCCCGACATTCGCCAGTCTTCGGACAACACCATGGACAAGAAATATGGATGCGGCACCCAGGATCGGATTCACCAGCCACGGGGTTCCGGCCAGAACGCCCAATGCCAGTATCGCAGGCCAGCCGGGGGTGAAGATGGATATCCACCGCTCGTCATGTATGTCGAGCAGATAGTGGCCAAAAGCGCCCTGAGCGGCTTCCGGAAGGGGGGGAACATACAGGGCGCCGCCGGCATAGGTCCGCGCCTGGAATACGTAGGCAAGCTCGTCCTGAACATGCAAGACGCGCTCAAATGCGAACCATTCCAGCACGAGTGTCGCAATCAGAAATCCGATGGCCAGACCGCATGTCCATCGCCAGCCCGAGGGCAGTTTCAGACCCCTGGGCAAGGTGGCCAATATTGCGGCCATTGTCATGAAATTAGTGAGCACAAGGCCAGTTCCGGCCGCGAGCTGCACGAAATATGCGTCGATTTCATTCAGGCGAAGATAGTTGAGGATCGGCACTGTAAACGCGCCGCTCAACACAAGAAGCAGCACCGCTCTTTTGACGTCCAGGGCATCCAGAACCCGGCGGAGTGACGCTCGCCCCACTTGCCGGATAAGCACAAAAACCGAGATCGCGGCCTGAAGGGATATCATGCCGAACATTGCTGCTTCGATCGTGGATCTCGGCGGCAAATAAAGTTCGGGATACCAAAGGGGCTGGGTCACATAAAGCTGCGATGCGCCCCCCACAAACAGCACCACCACCAAAAACCCGCTCAGCATCAGGTCAAATAGCGCAAAGACGACAAAAACCATCAGCGCCGATGCCACGATCAGCACCCACCAGCGCGCCAGATCACGGAGGCTGGTCATGGTGTCCTGCAGGGAGAGGGCAAACAATAAAATCGCCAACAGAACGGCAAAGAAGGCTATTGCGATCCGCCATCGCCGAAAAGGTCCGGTTCCTGAAGCTGTGAAGACATTCATATGTGTCACCAGGAAATTGGTGAACCGGCGTTTCGGCGGTTCAGATGCAGAACAATGCCATCTCTGGCCGGCAACCCGCACATCACGACGGCAGGGGCCCACCATGCCGGTGAATGGGGCCGCGGGACCGGTTCGGGCGACACAGTTGCTCTGTCAAAATTGTTCATAAAAAATCACCACCCAAAACCACTTCCGGCAGAAATCAACACCTGCCACGGAAGCAACACTAAACACTCGGCCCTATCCTAAAGCATATCGCTCAATTTCAAAGTATTGTCGGCCCGGGCCTGCGAGATGGAAAATGACTCCTGAATTATGCAAAGACATTCCCCGGCTTTTCGCAGAACTGTTGCCGATGAATATTCGGTTTTGCGCCTGTAGCACGGTATCCGGCGGCAAATTGGGACCGTAAACCATAGATCAGCCCCGCCAGGCGCTCAGGTCGCGATCCAGAAGGTGTTCCAGATCCCCGATTTCAGGCAGGAGCCTTTCGCGCAGGATCGCGCGTGCGCGGTCCGGCATCTCGACCTCGCGTTTGAGGTTGAACTGGGACAGGCGGTCCCTGATCTTCCAGCGCAGTTCCTGCGACATGACACGCGCGATCATGCCGGTGATCGGGTTGGGTTTCATCAGAAAGTCCTGAAACAGACGGCTGCGCGGCACACCGCCTGCGTTCACACGCGAGGACAGATCGGGCTGGAAACTTGTGTCGGCGCCGATGAATGCGGTGATGCTGTCGATGACGTCTTCCGGGTCGTTCTGAAATTCCTCGTAGGTGCGGATCAGGAACTGGTTGCGGTCGAACAGGTTGAAATAGCGCGACAATTGCTGCGCATAAAGCGGAAAGCGCGAATATCCGAACAGGGGCTGCCAGCCTGCGGCAAGCCGTTCGTCCTCGGCATCCAGTGCCGCTGAGAAATCTTCCAGCGGCTCGATCCGTTGTTTCACCGCATAGAGGTAGTGAGACAGCGCCTGATCAATCGGATTGCGCAGAATGACCACCATTCGCACCTGCGGGATACGGCGGTGAATACGCTCCGGCGCATTGGGGGCGTAGAGATAAAGCGGCGACGCCTCACCGCAGACAGAGCCCGCCGGCGCATCGGCAAACAGGGTGTGATAGTCGTCGATCTGCGTGACCGAGTTGTTCACGTAATCTGCGCCCGGGCCTGAAAAATTCATGGCCTCACCCTCGAAGGCAAAGAAATTAGGCTCTTTGGACGAGGGCATGAAGATACTCGGGTTTTGCCGCAGATAAGTGTAAAGCGCGGTCGTACCGGCCCGCGCGGCCCCGAGGATCAGGAAATCCGGCATCCTTGCCGCGCCGGCAGTCTGGTCCGCAGTTTCAGTTCCGGCTGACATGGAGTTTCTGCTTCTGCCCCAGCACATGGTATTCGAACAGGCACCAGACATAGATGGTGGCCGAATAGACATAGTAGACCTGATGATAGAGCAGGCATTTGAAGGCAAACCACGCCCCGCCATGCCCCGCCATCGTGCGCACCAGGTCGAAATTGGCGACAAAGGCGGCAGCCAGCAGCAGCAAGGGCAGGGGCCATGCCCCCGGCCAGAACGGCAGGGCCAGAATTGACAACAGCAGCAGCCCGGCGATTGCGGCCCGCGCACGTTCGGCCGTCGAGGTATTTAGATCGTCCGTCAGCCCCTCGCGCGAAATCATCAGCCGGGCCCAGGGCAGGGCGCGGCAATAGATGTCCGTGCTCAGGCTGTTGCGTATGGTCCAGACCTTCAGATGTTTGCCCTGCAACTGTGGTTCCACAAGGATGCGGCGGCCGGTATTGGCGATCCGGTAGCCCAGTTCGATATCCTCGATCGACGGAACCTCATAGGTTTTCACGTCGAACCCGCCGACCTCAAGAAACACATCGCGCCGGATTGCGCCGCAGCCGGCCCAGAAGGTGCGCGCCTCGCGCCGGGCGCGCTGATGGTGATAACGGTGCAGAAGGTTCTTGTAGCGTGAAAACCACGATTGCCCGTCCGGCGCGTCGTCATAGGATCCGAACACCGCCCCGACATTGTCTTCGGCCATGGCGCGGCGGATATGGTCCGGGCCATCGGGCCAGGCGATGACGTCGGAATCCACAAACCACAGGATATCGCCCGCGGCATGTTCTGCGGCCAGGTTGCGCGCCGCACCGGGTCCGCCATTGACCGGCGTGGTCAGAACCGTCGCCCCCATCTCGCGCGCAAGCGCAGCCGTGCCGTCGGGGGACTGGTCGTCCACCACCAGAACCTCCTGCACCTGACCGGTTTTCAGCATTTCGATCAGCGGCGGCAAGACGCGTGGCAGCAGGTGCTCGGCCTTGTAGGCCGGCATCACCACACTGATGGAAGGGTCGTTCGGCATCATCGGTCCTCTGTGCTGGCGGATTGCAGCGCCCCGGAGCGCCTGACAAGAAGAAGAAGGGTGGCCGCAAAAGGCAAGAGCCACATCACCCGCGCGCCATATCGTGGGGCCGGCTGTGACACGCCTCCGCAAACCAGGGCATTGACGGCAACCCCAAGCAGCAGAAACAGCGCAAACACCTTGAAAGGCGGGGCAACCTGTTTCGGGCGGACAAGCAGCCAGATCACCACCAGGGCGGATATCGCGTAGATCGCCGGATGAATGATATTTGCCGCCGGAAGCCAGGGCTGCTCGCGGGTCAGCAAGGTTCTGTCCAGAAACGCAAGCCGCTCATCGGGCAATCCGGACAGGGATTTTGTGTTCTGAAGGCTGGCGTCAAAGGGGATCGTCATTACCACGCTGTTCGAGGCAAGCTGTTCCGCCGCATTCTGCGCCAGCGCGAAAACCGTACCAAAAGGCCGGGCGGCCAGAACCCGCAGGAAGAACTGGCGCTGCTCAAAGGCCACGGCGCGCTGGTCTTCGGGTGTCATCAACCGGAACGATCCAAGGTTCTCGGACCGCTCGAAAATGATATGCGAGGCGGTAAAGCGGTAGGGATCGTCGGACCAGGACAGGGCTTCGTGCAGGGCGCATGTGGCCAGGTCGGGTGTTGGACAAACATCATCCAGATACGCCATTCCGGGGCCGTCCACGATCAACCGTGCCGTGATATGCGGTGTATAGACCACTTCTTTTTCAGTGACGGTTTCGACGGCAACCTCGAATGCCTTGCGTTCGGCAAGCGCAATGATCACCAGAAACACCGCAAATCCCGCTGCGATCCAGCGGCCCAGCCCGACACGCAGCAATGCGGCCAGCACGACCAGAGGAACCATCAGAACGGCGATGCCCAGATGTGACGGATGCAGCACAACCGAGAAGGCACCAAGCGCCAATATGGCCAGCGTCTCGGCCATCTGCATGTTGCGACCGGATGCAACCACCGCGGCAATCAGGATCAGCATTACCGATGTGAAGATATCCGGCATCATGTAAGCGACATAGAACGGCAGCGAGGTCGTGGCCGCCACAAGCAGAGGAATAGTGACCAGTTGCAGAACCGGACGCCCTGACGGTGCGCTGCGCTGAAGTATTCGCATGGCAAGCCAGACCGCCAGCAGCAGCAGCGCCGTTTGCACAAAGGCAACGCCCCCAAGGGCATCAGCCCGCCAAAACGCAGCGACCAGCAATGCATAGACAATCGAGCGCGACCCGCCCGCGGTCTGATCGTCATCCGCTTTTTCGGCCGCGCCAGAGGTTTGCGCACCCCCCTCGTCCGACCGTGCGGGTTCAGGCAGTATCAGCGACAAGGCCACATTGCCCTGCCGGAAATAGCTGCCCGTGTCGAAATAGACGAGCGGGCCGCGATTGATCGTCAGCACAAGCAGACACGCGGCCACGGTTGCACCCAGTAACAAAAGCGAGGCCAGCCAACGCGGTGCTTTTGTTGTGTCCTCGTGACTCATTTCGGTGCGGCCGCATATTGCGCCGAAATCGGTGAAATCCTTTGAAAGTAGCCGATCGTTGCCTTCAGCCCGTCTTCCAGCGCCACCTGCGGCGCCCAATTCAGCTGTTCACGGGCGCTGGTGATATCCGGTTGGCGCTGGATCGGATCGTCCTGCGGAAGCGGATGAAACACCAGTTCGGATTTCGAGCCGGTCAGGCGGATCACGGCCTCGGCCAGTTCCCGGATGCTCAGTTCCACCGGGTTGCCCAGATTGATGGGTCCGGTCACATCCTCGGGGGATTCCATCAGCTTGATCAGCCCGTCGATCAGATCGGACACGAAACAGAAGGACCGGGTCTGGCTGCCATCGCCGTAGATCGTAATCGGTTCATCGGCCAGCGCCTGCATGATGAAGTTGGACACCACGCGCCCGTCATCGGGATGCATGTTCGGCCCGTAGGTGTTGAAAATCCGCGCCACTTTGATCGGCAGGTTATGCTGACGGTAGTAGTCGAAGAACAGCGTCTCGGCACAGCGCTTGCCCTCATCATAGCACGAGCGCGGTCCGATCGGATTGACATGGCCCACATACTCTTCGGTCTGCGGATGGATTTGCGGATCGCCGTAGATCTCGGAGGTCGAGGCCTGCAGAATCCGCGCGCCAAGGCGTTTGGCCAGCCCCAGCATATTGATCGCCCCGTGCACCGCTGTCTTGGTCGTCTGCACCGGATCGTGCTGATAGTGGAAGGGCGAGGCCGGGCAGGCCAGATTGTAGATCTCGTCCACCTCGACATAGAGCGGAAAGGTCACGTCATGGCGCATGACCTCGAACCGGGGATTGTTCAGAAAGTGGCGCAGGTTGCCGCGCCGCCCGGTAAAGAAATTATCGACGCACAGAACCTCGTGCCCCTGCTCCAACAGCGCCGCGCACAGGTGCGAGCCCAGGAATCCGGCCCCCCCTGTAACCAGGACCCGCTTGGCGTTGAGGCTCATATCATTGGGATCAAAATCAGACGCGTTCATCGGCGGTCTCGGCAATAAACGCCATCTCTGGCACAACACCCATTCGCATAATCTCCCTGCTCATAGGCAGGCACTCTAACAAACGGCCAAAATGCAAATTCCGATCGAAAATAAGTGCCTGTACTTGGTACAACAACAGCCCAAAGCTACACGAAACTTCGGGTTCGTCTAAGGAGAAATATGGCGCGCTGCGGGTTTCGCGCCTTTTTCCCGACAAACGAGGTTCGCAAGCCACCGGCGGGAATTTGAACGTAAGCAGTAAAGCCCGTTTGACGGGATTGTTTCCTGTTTGCATGGGGCCGGAATGCGCATGACCACTCAGGGGGGTGCCGAAATCTCGTTGGGGTGGTAACCCTGCCGGGTTTCTCTTTGTTCACATTCAGGAAGCAAACCAAAGTCTAGACCCGCATTGTGTCACGGATCACGCTTAACTGCCTTAAAAATGACACAATTCCCAAAAAGCCTTAGCAAACAAATGGAAATAGGTTATTAATCTATTCAGTAGGTGCCGTGCTCGGGGTGTGCATGGACTCCATGTGTAAAGATGTAAGGTGGGTCCTCTGGTGTTTAGATCTTTGAAAATGATGTTCGCGGGGCTTGTTGCCGCTGTGTTTATGGCCGGCTCGGCCAGTGCTCTGACACATGTTTCCGCCGGAGGCAGCTACGACATCACTTCCGATAATCTCTTTTACGGCGCCGTGAACACGGGCGCAGGTGGCGCAGGGTTCTACTCGGTCAATTTCACGTCGCCTGTTGATCCGCTGGCGGCATCCGCAGAGGCAACCATTGGCATCCGCCTGCTGACCAACGCTTTCCCGCTTGGCCTGACCGTGAAATGGGTTGATGCGAATAACCCCTCCAATGTTCTGGCCTCGACATCTGTTCTGGGCGGCGTGACGACAACACTCAAAACAATTTTCGGAAGCGTGAATCCCAATATTCTGAGCCAGAACCTTGTGTTTTCCTGGTCGGCCTCCGCATCAAACGTCTCGTTTGACTTTGACGTGGCCGCGGTTCCGCTGCCCGCGGGCGGTGTGCTGCTTCTGACAGCCCTTGGCGGTCTGTTCATGGTGCGCCGCCGCAAATTCAGACCCGCGTAAAAGCGCAATTCCGGATTTGTCTTTCGGCCCCGGCCGGGGCGGATAAATAAAACCAGTAAGAGTTGTTATGGTAAAAGGGCCGTTTTCCGGTCCTTTTGTTTTGCGTTTGGATCAGATGGGTTTTCCGATCGCCTGGCGCAGCATCCATATCATGCGCATGCATCTGAGGCGGATCAGAGTTGCCGTCGCCCGCAAGGTCTCGCCCGGTGACGCCAGCTTTTTGCTGGCCAGCACTTTGGGTGTGTGCACCACGGCGCTCGCGGGCATCGCCAGCCCCCGCACGGCCCAACGCAGGCGCGCGGCCGGGTCCGTGCCGTTCAGTTGATAGGCTTCCTGGGTCGTCCGGCGCCATTTCGCCTTGAGCGCGGGCCAGTCCTGCCGGGATGGATGGCTGACCCGGAGCCGGTCCTCGTAGATCAGGCTATAGCCCCGGGCCACCGCGCGCATGGTCCATTCCCGGTCTTCCGAAACGCCGTTCACAAACCCGCCGATCGCATCAAATATATCGCGCCGGGTCAGAAGATTGCCCGCCCCGGAAAACCCCTGAACTTCGATATATCTGCGGAAATTGAACGCAAAGACGGCCTCGAACGCCTCGGCACCACTGCGCGGCGGCGGAGTTTCGTCAAAGACGTCCACACGCCCGCCAATCAGATCGGCCCGGTCGGCGATTTCGCGACCCACCGTCAGCCAGTCCGGGTCTGGCACACAATCGGCATCAATGAAGAACAACCGTTGCGCCGTGGTTTCAGCCACGCCCCTGTTGCGGGCATGCGCCGCGCCCTTTTGGGTTTCGACGACAAAGCGGAAACCGGGGAACGCGCGGCTCACCCCGTCCAGCGAGACCGGCGAAGCGTTGTCCACCACAACGACTTCCGTATTGGCGATGTCATTTTCACTGAGCGCGCTCAAACAGCGCTCTAGCCTGGGGATGTCATTGTAATGTGGAATGATAACTGCATCGGCCGGAGGCTGTTCAGTAATAGCCATGCTCATTACCAAAGGCTCCGCTGATATAGCGGCACTTATTCAACACAATGCCCATAACCTGCGTGAGGTCCGCCAATTGCCGCTCAGCCACATCAATATGATCGAGGCTGGTTTCCTCGGCCGCAGCCAATAGCAGCGCACAATCAACGTTCTTGAGAAACCCGTGACTGTCGTCACTCACCAACAAAGGCGGCGTATCAAACAGAATGATGTCCGGTTTGAACTCATCCTCGATTTGCTCCAGCACTTCTATGGATTGCCGGCTTTGCAAAATCTCGGCCGGCTTCCGCGTCTGCGAAAAATTGAGCCCGAAAATAACGTTGTTGCCATAGCGCAAAGCGTGCTGATGAAACGGCAGTTCTCCCTGCAGGACGTCCGACATGCTGGTACTGCCGGTCTGCTGCAGGATATCGGCCAGCCCTCTGCGCCGCATATCCAGATCGATAACGATGGTGCGAAGATCCGCCTGTCTGCCAAGGCTAAATGCCAGATTGGCCGCGGCCGTGCTCTTGCCGCATCCGCTATAGGGTGAGCTCAGCGCCACGCGCCGCCAGCCATTGGACAATGTCTGCTGCAACATCTTGGTACGCAACATGTCATAAGGGGAGGCTGCGGAACCGCCCTCATACGATATCAGGCGGTTCTTGGAGATAAGACGCGGATCGATCTCGATCTCAGGCAGGCTGCGCCAAATATCGACCTCCGGCGCCTCTGCCGAAGCCAGGCGCATTTGGGGTTGCGGCGAAGCGGGTGCGGGGTGCGGAGGGCGACGGCGGCTTTCCCGTTCTGCACGGGCTTTCTGAATCGCCTGTTGAAGACGATCCATTAAAACCACCCTGAGATTTGTAGAACAGAAATCACCAGAAAGTCTCCAATTTATTGGCCACGCGCTCGGCAATCAGATCGAGAGGCAGATAATAAGTATGCACCGCCCAAACCGCGACGGGAACACCGATCAGAATAGCCAGGATGACCGAAATCCAAGCCACGCGCTGCATGATCACCTCTTTTCGGGAGCGCACATAAGGTATGGTCGAGATCGGCCAGACCTCAAGCTTTTTGACCAGATCCTCGGGGCGGCGCACAGATCGGTTCAAAAGCTCAAGGAGCACGACAAGACCGATCCCCAGTGCAATGCCAAAGAACGTTCCGCCTCCGGCGATCATCATACGGTTGGGCTTTGACGGCGCGCTTGGCACCACGGGATATTCGATCACCGAAATACGCTGCCCCTGAGACGTCACCTCGATCCGTTCCCCGGTCGATGCCCTTGCAAGGCGGCCAACCGCATTGTTGTACTGACCCTGGATGTTGTTGTAGTCGCGCTGCAGTTCCGCGAGCATGATGGCGTTGGCCGGTGTCTGATCGATTGTCAGCGTCACTTTCTCAAGACGTTCTTCGGTCACACGGCGTTGATCTTCCAGGGCGGCGATTTGTGAATCCAGCTGAGCCAGCTGGAGATCAAGCGACAAATTTCCCGTTTGCGGATTGGTTGTCGCCGCACTGGTCGCCTGCTCTGCCGCCACAACATCTTCGAGCCGTGCAATTCGGGCTCGGAGCAATTTGATTTGCGGATTGCTTTCAGAATAGATCACCAGCTGATTGTCCAACTGATTGCGCAATTGGCTCAGTTGTTGCTGCGACTGTGTCTGCGGCTGCTGTCCGGTACCGACAATCTGCCCCGTGGTGCTGTAAACCTCCAAAAGCTTTTCCCGCTGGCTCTTAAGGGAAAAAATCTGCTGGTCGGTTTGTTGCAGATTGCTTTGCAACGATCCCTGCTGCGCCATGCGGAACTGCAGGCTGGCAGGCAGCGCATCCGAGTTGCTGTTCTGGAACTCAAGTATCCTTGCGCTGCGTTTGTCGAGCTCTCCGCTCAGACGGTCTACTTCCTGTTCGAAGAACTCCAGCGTGTCCGAGGCCCGTTCCTTGCGGTAGGACACGTCGAGCTTTTGAATCTCCGTCAGATATTCGTTCAATACGCCGGCCGCGACCTGACCGGACTGCGCCTCGAAGGTGATTGTCATGAGGCTGGGCTGGTTCCGGCCCGTATTGGTCCGGATCTGCGTATTTCGGCGCAGGGTGTCGACTATTTTGTCAGGGCTGGCATTTTCCTGGTCAGGCAGGACATCAAAATTCTTGGCGATATCCAGCAAGACCGGCCGTGTCAGCAAGCGCTGTTCGACAATCCGCAGCTGTTCCGCCGCCGATGTGTTGACCGTACTGGCCGCCAGGCTGCCCGGGATCTGAGGCAATTCAACAATCAGCCGCATGAGCGAAACATATGTCGGCGGCAGAGCCCGGGCGATGATTATCGACGTGGCCGACACGATCAGGGCGACGACAAGGAAATACGGGAACCGCCGCAGAAAAATGGAGATATAGAAACGAACCGGACCCATCTCAGACTGTCAGCTCCTTCTCAAGGGAATTGCCACCAAAGAATACACCGTCTTTGATCACCTGGCTGACGATATCTTCGCTGACTTTGTCCGATTCATTTGTCCATGCATAGAGCAGGGCAAAATCGCAGAACTGGTTCACCAGCCGCGGAACGCCGCGGGTCTGCCGAAAGATCAGCTTGCAGGCGTCTTCCGTGAATTCCTCGCCCGAGCCGCCGGCGATCTTCATTCTGTGATTAATATAATGTTCAACCGAGGCCTCATCCATCCGTTCCAGATGAAAACTTGTTGCCACCCTTTGCGTCAGTTGCCGCATCTTGGGATCCAGAACCATATCCCGCAACTCGGGCTGTCCGACCAGAACAAGCTGAAGCAGCTCGTCCGTGTTTGCGTTGATGTTGGTCAGCATGCGGATTTCTTCCAGTCCTTCGACCGTCAGATTCTGCGCTTCGTCAAAAATCAGAACCACGCGCCGCCCCGCAGCATATTCCGAGATCAGGAAATCCTGCAGCGCCTGGAACATCTGCACATAGGTTGCATCCTTTTCGATCGTCAGGCCCAGGGCGTGCAGAACCCACTGCAACAGCTCGCCCCGCCCGCCCTGCGCATTCGAGATCAATCCAACCGTGATCGATTGCTCCATTTCGCTCAGAAGCTGTTGAACCAGGGTTGTCTTTCCGGCACCGATCTCGCCCGTCAGCACCGTGATCGGCGCGCAGCTCATGATGCCGAATTGCAGGACGGAATAGCCGCGCCTGTGCAGCGGGGACCAATAGATGAAGCCGGGGTCCGGAAGCAGCGTGAAAGGCCGCCGGTCAAGACCGAAGAATTCTAGATAAAACCCGTCACTGGACGCCATTGCACCACGGTTGCCTTCCGCCTTGTCGAACCTCGTACTGGCCCCCCGGAGATTACCCAAACTCATACTCTGAACCACCAGAAATCCCTAACCTACGTACATATCACATAATCTAAAAGTACTTGGGTGCTACATTGCCACAAATCCAATGTAGCGATCAGCATTAAACTTCACACGTAATGATTTGACTTTGCTGTCCTTTCAATTGGGGTGATTATCAGTGATTGTTTCCGTTAAATGCCTGAGAGAACTGCCCGGAAAAGCAGCAGGCAGGTTAAAAACCGACACCCCAGAGAAAAATCCTGACGCCTTCCAACAAACCCCTTTCAAGAACCAAATCAGCCCAAAGCTTACCACTGTATCGAATTTCGCAACAAAATCTTCGGATCCCCCACCGGATCAACGTGCATTCCAGGCCCTGACAGCACGGTATGCCCTTCCTTTTCAACCGAGGCGGACAGGCCCGTCAGGATTAATGTTTTGCAAGCCGACCGGAATTTGTTAAGAATTGCAGGCAGAGCAGCCTGCCAGCGTGTGTGAAATTGCAAGGCTGCAAAAGACATAAAAATATAGAATTTATTACATATAGACTGAGGTTGAGCGTAGTCAGTTTCTAAGTTTGGTAGGTGGTTCTTGGGTTTTTGTGCGTGTTGGGGGTTTAAATAGTGACAATTCATTCGAAGGACGTGGCCGACACCGGCTACTCTAATATTCCTGTTGTGCCCGCCTCGGTGAACTACCCGGGATTTTACAGGGGCGTCGGGAAACGCGTTTTTGATATCACCTTTGTTCTGCTTGCAGCGCCGTTTGTCGTGCCGATGGTTTTCTGTCTGGCCGTGTTTCTGGCCTGTCAGGGCGTGACCCCGTTCTACCGGCAGGATCGGGTCGGCAAGAGCGGCAAAACCTTCAGGATGCTCAAGCTGCGCACCATGGTGCATGATGCAGAGACGGTCCTTAAAGAACATCTGGCGGCCAATCCCGAGGCGCGGGAAGAATGGAACCGCAATCAGAAGCTCCGCAATGATCCGCGCATCATCAAGTTCGGGTCGTTTCTGCGCAAATCCTCCATGGATGAGCTGCCGCAGTTCTGGAACGTGTTTGTGGGCGAGATGTCCATGGTCGGCCCCCGCCCGATGATGGTGAACCAGAAAAAGCTTTATCCCGGCGAATTCTACAATTCCATGCGTCCCGGTATTTCGGGGCCGTGGCAGGTGTCCAAACGCAACCAGTCTTCATTCGCCGAACGCGCGTTTCACGATACTGAGTACTGGAAAAGCATGTCGTTCAGACTGGATGCCTCAATTCTGATCCGGACCATTTTCGTCGTTCTGCGCGGCACAGGCTGCTGAGACCGGGATGTCCGGACGTCGCGCGCTGTTCGTCATTCTTCCGGGGGTGCGGCATTGAGCGGAACAGGCCCCTCTCTCGGCAAACGGCTGGCCGTCGCGCTTTTTTCCGCGATCCTGTTGCTGAGCGCATGTGACTCGGCCGAAGAACGGGCCGAGGCGCATTTCCGGGCGGGGATGGCCCATCTGGAAAAGGGCGATGTCGAGCGGGCCCTGATTGAATTCAGGAATGTCTTCAAGCTGAACGACCAGCACAAAGAGGCCCGCCTGACCTTTGCCCGGCTGGAACGCGACCGCGGCAATGTTCAGATCGCCTACAACCAGTATCTGATGCTGATCGAACAATATCCGGACAATTTGGAAGGCCATCGCGCGATGGCCGAGATGGCGCTGCAGCTTGGAAACTGGGAAGATCTGGAACGCTATGCCCAGGCGGCCATCGAACTTGCCCCCGACGATATCGGCATCCAGTCCCTCAACAACACGCTGGCCTATACCGAGGCCATCCGGACCGGGGATGCGGGCCAGGTGGATTTCGCCATCCACTCCGCCCATGAATTGCTGGACGCCGATCCCAGCCTGATGACTGCCCGACAGATCATCATCGATGACTTGATCCGCGCGCAGGACTGGGCGGCCGTTCTGGACGAAACCGACGCAGCCCTGGCCCTGAATGCGAAACTGGGTGAGCTGTATGCCATCCGGCTCCGTGCGCTGCAGGAGTTGCAAAACCCCGAGGCCATCGCTGCGCAGCTTACGCAAATGATGCAGATTTTCCCCGGCGACCCGAGCGTCGAGCAGATGCTTGTCGAGCATCATGTCGACCATGGCAATCTGGACGCGGCCGAGGCCATCCTGCGCGATAAGGCGGAACTGCTGGAGCAGGATTCCCCTTCGGTGCAAAGGCTTATTGCGTTCATCAACGAAAATCGCGGTGCAGAGGCGGCGATTGCGGAAATGGATGCGATCATCGCTGCGGGCGGGGTGAACACCCCCCGGTTCAGGACGATGCGCGCGGCGCTGAAATTCCAGTCCGGCGACACGGATGTGGCACTTTCCGAGATGCGGGAATTGCTGGACGGGGCCGAGCGGACCACCCAGATCCGGGCCAGCGAGGTGGAATATGCGCGGATGCTGTTCATGGTCGGCCAGCCCGCGCCGGCACGGGTCCTGGTCGAGCAAGTGCTGAACGAGGATCCCGCACAGGTGGAGGCCGTGAAGCTGAAGGCTTCGTGGCTGATCGACGACGACCGGACCGGGGACGCGATCATCCTGCTGCGCGAGGCGCTTCATGAAACACCCCGCGACTCGCATTTGATGACGTTGATGGCCAGGGCGCATGAGCGCAACGGCGACCGGGAACTTGTCGGTGAAATGCTGGCGCTTGCGACCGAGGTGTCCCAAAACGCGCCGGAAGAAGCGCTGAATTATTCCCGCTTCCTGCTGGAAGGCGATGATGCGCAGATCGCCGAACGCGTCCTGGTCGATGCCCTGCGTCAGGACCCTGACAATGCGGAATTGCTGACGGCACTGGGGCACGTGTATCTGAACCTGCAGGACTGGGCCCGCCTTGAGGCCGTTCTGCACACCATTGACGCGCAGGATGACGCCGGCGCGGTGCGCCAGTCAAAGGAGCTTCGGGCGCAAATGCTGGCAGCCCGGCAGCAGACCGATGAGCTGATCTCTTTTCTGGGTGAGCTGGCGAATGATCCGGAGTTTGGATTGCCGGCCGATATCGCCCTGATCCGCCTGATGCTGGCGCAGGACGACGTGGCGGGCGCGACCAGACGTCTGGACGAACTGCTGCAGGACGACCCCAATTCGGTGGTCCTGCGTTTTGTAAAGGCGCGTATCCTGACCGGCGCAGAGGAATATGACACGGCCGAGCGCATCTATCGGACAATCCTCACGGAACGTCCGGATGCGCCCCGGGTATGGCTCGCGCTTTTTGCGCTGGAGGCCGAACGGAATGGCCCGGCAGCGGCCCGGGCCGTTCTGACCGAGGCTCTGGCAACCCTGCCCGAAGACCCGGATCTGTTGATGGTTCAGGCTGAAGAATACGAACGGGCCGGGGAACTGGACGCGGCAATCAGCGTCTATGAAATGCTGTTCCCACTCAGCGACCGGTCTCTGGTTGTGGCCAACAATCTCGCAAGCCTGCTGACGACCCACCGCAATGACGACGAAAGCCTGCGGCGCGCTCAACATCTGGCGCGGCGGCTGCGCGGCACGCGTATTCCCATGTTTCAGGATACCTATGGGTGGGTCGCTTATCGGCTGGGCAACTATCGGGAGGCGCTGATCTATCTTGAATCAGCCGCCGAAGCCATGCCCGACCATCCTTTGGTTCTGTATCATCTGGGGCGGGCCTATGCGGCAGCCGAGCGACCGGAAGACGCTTTGCGTACCTATCGGATCGCCGGGACATTGATGCCGCATCTGGATGTCACGCCGTCCCTGGAGGCGGAAATAGAGCGACTCAACGCGCAACTGAACACGGGGCAGTAGAAATGCGCTGCATTTCTGCCGCATGGTGCAACTACTTGGTATCCTGTGGATTGTCTCGTTTTTTGAATGAAGGCATAAATAGAGAAAAGAAAGATTTGGATATGCGGACAGTTATTGGTTCATTGGTCGCCCTGGTCACAGCCTTGATGCTGACAACGGGTGCTTTCGCGCAAAGTTCCTATCAGATACAGCCGGGCGATGCCCTGCGTGTCGAAGTTCTGGAAGATCCGGGCCTCAACAGGACCGTTCTGGTGCTGCCGGATGGATCCATCAACTTCCCTCTTGCGGGTTCGATCAGAGCGTCTGGCCAATCCATCAACGGGCTGCAATCCTCTTTGGCGACGGCATTGTCCGGCAATTTCAACACGACGCCGACCGTGTTCGTTTCCATCGCATCGCTTGCGGGCCCCGTCGCACCAGGAGCGGCAACGGTCGGGCCCACAATTGACGTCTTCGTAATGGGCGAAGTTGGCGCTCCTGGCAAACTGCTCGCTTCAGAGGGGACAACCATTCTTCAGGCACTGGCACAGGCCGGCGGTCTGAACAGATTCGCAGCCCAGAAACGCATCGAATTGCGTCGGGTAGACAAAAACACAGGCGTGATGAAGAGATTTCTCTACAATTACAAAACCTCGGGCGGTGGCATTCAGGGCAACACAGTGCTTCTTCCGGGAGACGTTATCGTCGTACCATCTCGCCGCTTGTTCGAGTAGGGGATATTGGTGGGGAAAATCCGGAACACGTTATCCTTCGCCCTGGCGAGCGGGGTAGCTTGCACAGCACTGAACGCCCCGGCCGTGGGGCAGCAGGTCGACACACCTCAGACAACCACGCAACAAACGACAATACAGTCAACGTCGGTTCAGACGATCACGTCCAGCCAGCAGCTGATCCAGCAGCAGGCCCAGCGAAATCCGGCAAGACGGCTGGGGCTGGGGGCTCAGCAAAGCGGGGTCAGCCCGGGGCTGAACGTTACGCTCGATTATTTCTCGTCGCTCAGACATGACGACAACCTCCGCCTGACCGACCCTTCGTTCGGGTCCACGACCTGGTGGGAAAACACCCTTGCCCTTGGAATCGTGAACCAGACACAGCTTTCGACTCTGGCGCTTGATCTTTCCGGCCTGTACCGGATCGCCAATGAGCCGATCATCGGCACGGACACCCAGTTTGACAATCCGCTTGCACGGCTGCGGTATCAACGCGCCGGCACCAACAGCCAGCTCGGAGCGTTGCTGGAATATCGTGAGCGTGACCTGGCCTTCAACCGGTCCCTGACCGATGTCAATCTGGATGGTATCATTGACTCGGCGGATGTCATCGGCACCACCGGCGATCAGGTCAACCAGCGCGCCAATCTGAACTTTCAGACAGGCATCAACGATCCCCTGGGTTTTCGTTTCAATTATACCTACCGCGAGCGGACATATCAGAACACGATCGACCCGTCTCTGTTCGACAACAGATACAGCGATTATACGGCGGTCGGCCTGGTGAGGGTTTCGCCTGTCCTGCAGGGCAATCTACGTATTCAGTACCGGGATTTCGTGGCCGACGACAACGTACAGACCGACAGGCAGACAACCACGGCATCCGTCGGCGCGACCTATGACATATCCGCCATCACCACGGTCAACGCCAATGTCGGTTATTCTCAGGTCGATGAAACACAGCGGATCAACAACACGAACGATGTGACCGAAAGCTTTGTCTGGAGCTTCGACTGGACCAGAAACCTTCCTGACGGCGCTGCGAATTTTCGCATCAATCAGTCCTTCGGGGTAAACGGCAGCCGGGTGAATGCCACGGCCGGGCGACGTTTCCAGCGGGCGAACGCGTCGCTGAATTTCAATGTGGGCGTAACCCGCGGCCCATTTGACGAAATAACACCGATCGGCCAGCTGAACTATACGCAGCAGTGGGTCAACTCCCGGATCGGCGCAACGATCCAGCGGCGGGTCGGCACCAGCACCCAAAGTCAGGAAACCCGCCAGACGCTGGGGTTCATTACCTATGACTACTTCGTCAATCCGGTTTCTGCCCTCTCATTCGCCGTCAACTTCATCGACCAGGAAAACGAAGGGTCCAACGCCGCCAATCCCCGTCAGCGCGGAACGATCAATGCGTCTTATACCCGTGCGATTACCAACGACTGGGCCATGACCATGGGCTATCAGTACGAGATGGATGAGCAGAGCGGCTTCAAGGCCAGCTCGAATTCGCTTTTCATCACGCTGGGGCGGCAGTTCTTCCTGAAGCCC
>NZ_JBSWTI010000003.1:0-5231 GCF_056158465.1 Ruegeria sp. ABV4_181 | reverse complement strand
GACCGATGATACCTCCATGGCGCTCTGCCTGGCCCACAGTTTACTCCAGAAGAAAGGCTTCAGTGCGACTGATCAGATGAATCGTTACTGTAACTGGTACCAATATGGGTATATGAGCTCTACGGGTGAGTGCTTCGATATTGGTTCAACAGTTTTATCCGCATTAAATCGATATCTGCAAACAGGTGATCCTTTTAGTGGTTCAACATCTACTCGCTCGTCAGGTAATGGTTCACTCATGCGCTTAGCGCCAATTCCCATATTTTTTTCTTCAACAGCTTCGGATGCCATTTATTTCGCAGGGGAAAGCTCCAGAACCACTCATGGCTCGGACGAATGCATCGAAAGCTGCCGACTCCTCTGTAATCTTATACTTTCCATGTTTATTGGCATCAATAAAAATGAGCTTCTCGCTTCTATCGAACAAACTCCAACTAATGAAAAAGTAAAAACCATTGCCAGTGGGCAATTTCTAGACCAGCACTATGAAGAGTTAACCGGAAGTGGTTACGTTATCGAGTCCCTAATATCGGCGCTTTGGTGTTTTTTCAATACCAATAGTTTTCGGGAAGCCATTCTTTTGGCAGCCAATATTGGCAACGATGCTGATACAACAGCAGCCATTTGCGGACAAATAGCCGGAGCTTACTACGGAGTTTCTGGAATACCTGAGGAATGGGCCCAGCAAATCTCTTTGTCGGAAGAAATTCACACCTTGGCAGAAGATCTCTATAAGGTTGGACTATCAGTCGCCAATGAATGGTAAAGCCGGTATAAGCCGGCTCTTGAACGCGATGTAATAAGAAGAGCTCAGATAGCTGTTGCCAGCATCCCCTCCTGTGTGGGCATTTCTGCCAGTAAGCGGACGGCCTCAAAATCCTGATCGACCAACAGCTTGCCATCGCGAAATACTGGGCGAAGCTGATTGATATACTCTCCTAACTACTGCTCGCGAATCGTTTGGTACTGGCCATCGTGAGTGCTTCCATAAACTATATTACAAGAGTTCTACCAACCATCGTTGCGACGAAAGATCTATGGATCAATAGAAGACCTACAAAAGGATCTGGACGAATGGCTCGTATATTACAATAATGATCGAACTCATCAGGGTAAAAAGTGTTGTGGTCGCACACCGATAGCAACCCTTGAAGAGGGTAAAAGTATCTGGAAGCAGGAGCTCGTAAACTGAATTTGACCTGACAGAGCACCTTCTAAAAAACCGGTGACTGTCAGATCAAGTCTGAACTACAACAGATTAATAATTTGATATATTTATTTATCCGTTAATTTTGAGCGTTACCGTTACCGTTACCGTTACCGCCACGAGGAGGTTCTGAAATTTCAAGTACCGTCCAATTTTTTGCTAGGAGTTGACCTTGTAAAGTTTCATTCTCATTTCTGACGTAGGCATCGGGCCCAAACCTTAGATGGTCGGGTCCAACTGGATAAGCTATGAGTGCCCCTGTGTTAGCATAGGTGCTTAGAGAAGTGGCCATTTGGTTGTTTATCAATGGCGCATTTCCATTTTGTCCATATCTAGGATCATAACGCCTTCCTTGTTCTGCAGAAAAACGATAGGGCTGAGCATCAGTATTTAGACGATAGCCTTGATCAGCAAGCTCGGCGCTAATTGCACCTCTCAAAGAGGGGTCGTATGTAAGTAGGTTTTGATCACCAATTAATGATAATTGTTTCTGGGCCCCACCATTGGAATAGAGTCTATCATTAACTTCAATAGGTTCTTCAACTGCTATCATCGTGTCGGGAATATTTAAAATTGCAGTTGCAGTATTTTTTGCAGCTGCTCTTATATCCTGAGATTGTGCGCCATGCCTTTCTCCCATTATGAGAAGTGCACACATGTCTCCTTCATGATACATAAGTATCGGAGGTGGCATTTGAAAGTCGGCTCCAGTGTCCGGTATTTGTGCGAAAGCATCGCTCATTGTGGCGACCACATAAATATTGTACTGATCTATTGCACTCCAAATTGCGCGAGCATTAGGTAATTGGCTAAGTTGTGTTACTGGCATCATTAATTCCTATCTTAAAAAATTACAGAGTGTTCAATAAGCTACATTGACATAGCTAGCAGAAGTCTAGGGCTAACTAGAAAGGTTTTTTGTCTTTATGTTTCTCCTTTTTGTATACTCTTGGCATTTACTTTGTATCTTAATCCTTAGTTTGATTACATATACATTTATTTCATGGTGAATAGATTAAGCATTGGAGAAGCCGCTAACGAGCGGTGTAGAAAAACAGATTAACCAAGCCCTCTATCCATTCAATCGTCGCCATCTAAATTTCTGAAAATTTTTTCTAGAGAACTATAATTATCTCAATATATAAAAATTTAGTTTCTTGTAAGCGACCTTAAATCACAGCCAAATGGCCGAAATGAAATGGCTGGAAGCGGCCGATAAAAACCGCAAAATCATAATCTGGCTGCATTGCAGCAAGCTCCTGCTGTATTTTCTCTCCCCGGTCTCTCCAGGAAACCCCAGGAGTTATTGCCCTCTAGTCACTAAAGGTCAAATGGAGCGCTATGTTAACTTTTATCACTCTTTTGATGGACCATTTCAAGAGCATACTGATAAGCTTCTCTGACATCGTCTTTTAGTGAGTTGACACCTATACCACTTAATACTTCCTTATAGCTGGTATTGGATGGATTCTGAAGCCACTTCATCATCACACTATTTTTTAACATGATATTGCTAAGTCTTTCATCCCTTAACGAGTCAGATTTTCCTTGTAAAATGTGAATTCCTTGTAGCTCTACCGCGTTTCTCACAATTTGCTTGGAAATATTACTCACATCCAGCTGAAAAGTATTTTTAGGCTGATTACTCATTATCTTCTCCTTGCCCCTTTATTTGGTCATCCATCTCAAAGCCTGTAGTTGATATATCCGAAAAGGATTTTGTCAATGCATCGTTAACTTCTCGGCAGATAGCCATGATTGACTGCTGTAGTTCTTCACCCAAGTCAACATCGGTGCCTTGACTGCTAATCAGTTTATCCAGCTGCTCTTCAAAATCCGGAGGGAGGTAACTTTCTCTTGTAGGTTTTGTATTAGGCATAAGTTGAAATCCTTAACGCATGAACATTGAAAGCAACAGCATCAAGAAACTCTGAATCACAGCCACGATCAACTGTATATGTGCAACGATAATTATCAGCAGGAAGATGAGGTTGAATGGTTGGGTCAACCATTTCTGAAATGCTTTCCCGGCAACTGTAGAGGTTTGTAAGGCTGTATCCCTTACATGATCGGCTGCACTTTGAACCAAAAAAGAGGAAGACATACGCTTCCCTTCTTTTGCCGCCCCCCCTCGTCTTTCATAAAATTACAAATCAACTATTTTATTTAGCTGCTTAGTCATCAACAACATACGCTGGTTACGCGCATTGACTTGATCTTGCAGCGTAGTTTCCACAGCGCTATTGATGGAACGCTGCAAGTAAGCACTAGACATCACATCAATCAGCCTCCCCTTCCCTGCGGAGAGCTCCCTAAGCGTTGGTGTATCATCATCCTTTGCCATCTGTTAATCCTTTCAGACAGTAAATTAGAAGGTATCTCTAAATGTGCGCGCCCCAACTGCCGACATTTGCAGGATTGAATTTGCTGTTGCCTGCATTTGAGTTGCGCCGGTATGGGTAAATTCACGTACTTGTAGTTTAGATAGTGCAGACAAATCGCGCAGACCATCTAGATGAAGGCTAAGTGCTGAAGAAGTTGCCATCTGATCAACCACTTTAGTCGCCAGGCGATCTCGGAAAGTATTTCTCATAACTTGCTCCTTTTATTAAGGGGTAGCGATAAACCGCTACCCCTTGAAGGTCAAAAACCTTACTTACCGCCATCCATGATGTAATTTACGGCCTTTGCACCTGCCGCCGCCATTTGCGTCATAGCATTGGAGGTTGCTTGCATTTGTGTTGCACCTGTGTGAGTAAACTCACGAACCTGCAGCTTGGAGAGCGCAGACAGGTCACGTAGACCATCCAGATTCAGGCCTTGTGCTGAAGAACTGGTTGTCTGGTCAGACACTTTAGGGTCAACACGATCGCGATAAGGGGAAGGTTGAATACCGTCTACAGTATTGGTTTCATCAGACATAATTTTTTCCTTTCAATCAGTTAATTAATCAACCCAGTTATTGGGCTATATCACTGTACGGAAAATCCCAACCACTGATAATCGGGAAACTTTTCTCCATCAGCGATTAGATAGCTGTGCAGTATCTTTCTGCCCCTCCCCTTTACTACCATTACCCAAAATAGCATTTACCGCAGTGGCGCCAGCCGCAGCCATTTGTGTCATGGCATTGGATGTGGCCTGCATCTGGGTAGAACTGGTATGAGTAAATTCACGTACCTGTAATTTGGAAAGTGCAGAAAGATCGCGCAATCCATCTAGATTTAGGCTTTTCGCAGCACTTGAAGTGGTTTCATCAGATACTTTGGGGTCGAGCCGATCCCGGTAAGGCGAGGGATCAATTCCTTCCAAGTTGCTATCAGTTTCATCAGACATGTTTTTTCCTTCTCTTAGAGGGTTGCTAGGTATGTAGCCCGATCACTCTAAACCGCGATTTATAACCAGTTAATCGGGAATTGCTTCCTCCTTTTGGCTTAGCGAGACATCGATAGGCTCCAAGATTTAAACCAAGTCAAGGAGCTATCATGAAGTCATTCAATAAAAGTTGGATTTTCCTTCTCTCAGCAATGATCCTCTCAGGAGTCATTATCTATGCCTGCACGATCCCGAAGAATCGACTCAACAGTATCCTGGCAATAGACACGTTAACTGTAGCCACACGAATGGATGGGGTGGGCTGTTATTATCATCGTGGTCAACCTGCCGGGCTGGAATGCGATTTACTACAAGCTTATGCAGAGCACCTGGGCGTAAATATTGAATTCAAAAAAGTGTCATCGATTAACAAAATTTTAAATTTAGTGAAAGAAGGAAACGTAGATATAGCAGCTGCAGATCTTACTCACACCCGCAAACGGGAAAAACAAATAACGTTTAGTCACACATTATTTGAAACACGGGAGGTACTCGTACAGCGCAAAAAAAAGCTCTAGCCGTATTCAAGGATCTAAAAGGAAAAACACTCACTATTCATCAAGATAGCGCCTATCTTGATGAGATAGAGGAGAAAGCCCTATCAGGTATTTGATCCTGCATTAATAATCCTCACACATTAATTTTTTTT
>NZ_JBSWTI010000002.1:750000-3695571 GCF_056158465.1 Ruegeria sp. ABV4_181 | reverse complement strand
TTTAACGTCGGTCATTTCATCATCCTTTCATTCAGCGGGACTGGTCGCGAACGACCATAACGGTGCAATGCGCGTTGCGCACGACACGGGCCAGGTTCGGGCCGATCTCATAATTCGGAAAGTCGCCTTTGGTCGATGCCATGACGATCAGGTCAAAGCCCTCTTTGTAAGCGAGCTTCAGAATTTCGCGGTAGACGCTGCCTTCTTCGACGTGAACCGACACGTCCGGGGCATTGCCGTGATCCAGAATGGCCTGAACCGCGCCCCGCACATGTTCTTTGGCGCCAGCGCCATAATTGGCGGGCAGGTTCGGCAGCTGGATGATTTCGGGGATGACGGCAACCACATGCAGTTCCGCCCCGTAGAATTTCGCCTGTTCCAAAGCGACCGGCAGGGCCTGTTTCCATGAACGGTCGTCAGTGTGATCAATCGGCAGCAGGATTTTCGTGGCCATCACGCCTCTCCTTCGAGAATTGGGATTTTGTTCAAAGTCCGGGGGGCCGGGATGGCCCCCCGTTTCAGTCATTGCCCGGATTACTCGGCGGGTGTGCCACCGGGTTCTTCGGACTGACCGCCCGAGGCGAAGAACTCTTTCGTCAGTTTGAAGACGATCGGGCTCAGCAGGGCCAGAGCGATCAGGTTCGGGATGGCCATCATGGCGTTCAGCGTGTCCGCCAGCAGCCAGATGAAGCCCAGATCCGCGGTTGCGCCGAAGTAGATCGCAACGATCCACAGCACGCGGTACGGCATCAGGGATTTGACGCCCAGCAGGAACTCGACACATTTTTCGCCGTAGAACGACCAGCCAAGGATGGTGGTGAAGGCGAAGATCGACAGCGCGATTGCGATCAGGTGACCGCCGCCCGGAAGCGAGTTTGCAAAGGCCAGCGAGGTCAGCGCCGCACCGGATTCACCTGAAGTCCATGCGCCCGACGCGATGATCGCCAGACCGGTGATCGAGCAGACGATGATGGTGTCGATGAACGTGCCCAGCATCGCGATCAGGCCCTGGTTGACCGGACCTTTGGTCTCGGCCGCTGCGTGTGCGATCGGAGCAGACCCCAGACCCGCCTCGTTCGAGAACACACCGCGTGCCACACCAAAGCGGATGGCGGCCCAGACGGCGGCGCCCGCGAAACCACCTTCGGCGGCCGACGGGGTGAAGGCATAGGTGAAGACCAGCGACAGCGCGTTGCCGATTTCCGCGATATTGATCAGCAGAACCAGCAGACCGGCGATGATATAGGCAATTGCCATGAACGGAACCAGCTTACCGGCAACCGCACCGATGCGGGTGATGCCGCCCAGAATGACGGCTGCGGTCAGGACCATCAGAACAATGCCGGTGACCGAAGTGTTCACGCCGAAGTTCGATTCCAGAACCTGAGCAACACCGTTAGCCTGCACACCGTTGCCGATGCCGAAAGCCGCGATTGCACCGAACAGGGCAAATGCAACGCCCAGCCAGGCCCATTTCGCACCGAGGCCGTTCTTGATGTAGTACATCGGGCCGCCGACAAAGTTGCCCAACTCGTCTTTCTCGCGGTATTTCACCGCGCAGACAGCTTCGGCATATTTGGTGGCCATGCCCACCAGGGCGGTCATCCACATCCAGAACAAGGCGCCCGGACCGCCCAGGAAGACAGCAGTGGCGACACCGGCGATGTTACCCGTACCGATGGTCGCCGACAGCGACGTCATCAGCGCGTTGAACGGGCTGATCTGCCCTTCGCCCTGACCCTCACGGCCTTTGAACAGCAGGCTGAAGCCCGTGCCAATGCGCAGGATCGGCATGAATTTCAGCCCTACCTGCAGGAAAAAGCCGACGCCAAGGATGAGGACCAGCATCAGCGGCCCCCACACGACGCCATTGATGGCCCCTACGATTGAATTTAACGCTTCCATGGTATTCCTCCCTAGTGCGTCTGGTTTATGCCCCGGTGGCAATCGCCTGCTGGCGAGCTTGCCTGAGGGCGGCAAAGTCTTCGTCCGCGTGGAACGACGAACGGGTCAGCGGGGTCGCCGACACGTGCAAGAAGCCCTTGGAACGCGCGATCTGTTCCAGTTGGGCAAACTCCTCCGGTGTCCAGAACCGGTCGATTGGATGGTGTTTCGGGGTCGGTTGCAGATACTGACCAACGGTCAGAAAATCGACCTGCGCCGCACGCAGGTCATCCATGACCTGGCGAATATCGTTCAGGCTTTCGCCAAACCCGACCGTCAGGCCGGACTTGGTGAAAATTTCGGGATTGGCGCGCTTGGCATCATCCAGTAGGCGCAGCGAGGTGTAATACCGCGCGCCGGGGCGCACGGTCGGGTACAGGTGCGGGACGGTTTCAAGATTGTGGTTGAACACGTCCGGCGCGGCGTCGAACACAACATCTGCCGCGTCGCCCTTGCCGAGAAAGTCGGGGGTCAGCACTTCGACCGTGGTGCCGGGGTTCTGATGGCGTACAGCACGGATGGTCTGGGCGATATGTTCCGCCCCGCCGTCGGTCAGATCATCGCGGTCAACCGAGGTGATCACAACATGGCGCAGGCCCAGCTTCTTGACCGCTGCCGCGACGCGGCCCGGTTCGAACACATCCAGCGCGTCGGGTCGCCCGGTCGCTACGTTGCAGAAGGAACAGCCGCGTGTGCAGACCTCGCCCATGATCATCATCGTGGCGTGACGCTTGGACCAGCATTCACCGATATTGGGGCAGGCGGCCTCTTCGCACACCGTCGCCAGATTATGCTCGCGCATCAGGCGGCGGGTCTCGTAATATTCCGAGCTTTCGATCTTTTTGCGGCGAATCCACTTGGGCTTGCGCGGGATGGCACTGTCGGCCTTTCTGGCCTTTTCGGGGTGGCGGGGGCGAAGCTGGATGGTCATCTGGCTGTCTTCCCTTATGCGTGGATCGCGCGGCCCAGGGCGTCGAGGCAGGCTTCTTTCACCGCCTCACCCATGGCCGGATGCGCGTGACAGGTGGCTGCGACCTCGGCGACAGTTGCGCCTTTGGTCAAGGCCAGAACCAGCTCGGCGATCAAATCGCCGCCATGGGCACCGCAGACATGTGCGCCAAGGATTTTGCCGTCTGCGCCCGCCAGGACCTTTACCGCGCCGTCGGTGTCTCCGGTGGAGCGCGCGCGCGAGTTGGCCATGAAGGCAAACTTGCCAACCGTATATTCGGTCCCGGCCTCTTTCAGCATCTCTTCGGTCAGACCGACCGAGGCGACCTCGGGGTCGGTGTAAACGACGCCGGGCACGGCGTTGTAGTCCACATGGCCGGCTTGA
This sequence comes from Ruegeria sp. ABV4_181, assembly GCF_056158465.1. Classification (NCBI taxonomy): domain Bacteria; kingdom Pseudomonadati; phylum Pseudomonadota; class Alphaproteobacteria; order Rhodobacterales; family Roseobacteraceae; genus Ruegeria; species Ruegeria sp. ABV4_181. The sequence goes on along the minus strand of NZ_JBSWTI010000002.1, from coordinate 3,692,294 downwards.
CCTGCCAGCGTTTCGACACAGGCCACGCCGTCCTCTTCGGCCTTGTGCGCCAGCATCGGGCCGGGCACGCAATCGCCGATGGCGTAGATGCCCGGAACCGAAGTCTGGAAAGCACGATCCACCTGAATAAATCCGCGCGGGTCCAGAGCCACCCCTAGATCTTCCAGCCCCAGCCCGCGCGTCACCGGGCGGCGTCCGACGGCGATCAGGACCTTGTCGGCCTCGATCGCCTCTTCCTTGTCTTTGCCGACCCGATCCAGTGTCAGTGTCAAACCGGATTCAGATTTGACGACGGATTTCAGCGCCCGGCCCAGCTGGAACTTCAGGCCGCGCTTGGACAGGGCGCGCTGCGCCAGCTTTGCGACTTCGCCGTCAATGCCGGGCAGAACGCGGTCGAGGTATTCGACAACGGTGACCCTGGCCCCCAGGCGCGCCCAGACCTGACCGAGTTCCAGACCGATCACCCCGGCACCAACCACGACCAGATGGTCCGGCACGGTGTCCATGGCCAGCGCGCCGGTTGAGCTCAGGATGTCCTGCTCGTCGATCTCGATCCCCGGCAGCGAAGTTGGTTCCGAGCCGGTCGCGATCAGGATGCTTTTGGCTTCATGGATGTCTTGGCCGACTTTCACCTGACCGGCGGCGGGAATGCTGGCCCAGCCTTCAATCAGATCGACGCCGTTTTTCCTGAACAGAAAGCCGATGCCTTTGGTCAGATCACCCACGATCTTGTCCTTGCGCCCCATCATCGCGCCCAGATCGATGCTGGCCCCCTCGACCGCAATGCCGTGGGAGGAGAGATGCGCAAGTTCGGCATATTTGGCCGAGGAGGTCAGCAACGCTTTGGAGGGGATGCACCCCACATTCAGACAGGTTCCGCCAAGCGCCCCGCGCCCTTCGACGCAGGCCACTTTCAGCCCCAGCTGGGCCGCGCGGATGGCCGCAACATAGCCGCCCGGGCCGCCGCCAATGACGATAAGGTCATAAGTCATTTTGGTGTCTTTCAGTAGATCGGGTAGCTTGCGCAGAGGGCGCGGACTTTTTCTCGGGTTGCCTTTTCGACCGCTTCATCGCCTTCGGGCGACTGCACCAGAGCGTCCAGTACGTCACCGATCAGGTGGCCAATCTGCTTGAACTCCTCCGGGCCGAAGCCGCGGCTGCATCCGGCGGCGGTGCCCAATCTGATGCCGCTGGTGACGGTAGGTTTCTCGGGATCGCCGGGCACGCTGTTCTTGTTGCAGGTGAACCCGGCGCGTTCCAGCGCGGCTTCGGCGTCCTTGCCAGTGACGCCGATCGGGCGCAGATCAACCAGCATCAGGTGGTTCTCGGTCCCGCCCGAAACGATGTCACAGCCGCGCGCCATCATGACATTGGCCAGAGCCGATGCGCTGTCGACCACACGCTGGATATAGTCTTTGAAATCCGGCTTCAGGGCCTCGCCAAACGCAACAGCTTTGCCGGCGATCACATGCATCAGGGGGCCGCCCTGCAGGCCAGGGAACACTGCCGAGTTGATCTTTTTCGCCAGCGCCTCGTCATTGGTCAGGATGATCCCGCCGCGCGGGCCGCGCAGGGTCTTATGCGTGGTGGACGTCACCACATGGGCGTGGCCGACCGGCGAGGGGTGCAGGCCGGTTGCGACCAGCCCGGCAATATGGGCCATATCTGCCAACAACCAGGCGCCAACTTCATCCGCAATTGCGCGAAAGCGGGCGAAGTCGATCTTTTGCGAATAGGCCGACGCGCCCGCAATAATCATCTTAGGCTTTTCGGCTTTGGCCAAAGCTTCGACCTGATCATAGTCGATCAGGCCCGCATCGGTCAGACCATACTGAATGGGGCGGAACCATTTTCCGGACTGCGCGGGCTTTGCACCATGGGTCAAATGCCCACCCGCATCCAGCGACATGCCAAGGATTGTATCTCCGGGGCTCAACAGCGCCAGTTTGACCGCACCGTTCGCCTGAGCGCCGGAATGCGGCTGCACATTGGCATATTCGCAGCCGAACAACTGCTTCAGCCGTACAATCGCTTCGGCCTCCACCTCGTCCACAAATTCGCATCCGCCGTAATACCTGCGACCGGGATACCCTTCGGCATATTTGTTGGTCAGCACGGAACCCTGCGCGTCAATCACCGCCTGAGAGACGATGTTCTCGGACGCAATCAATTCGATCTGCTCGGCCTGTCGTGTGCCTTCACGCGCAATCGACGCAGCGATAACCGGATCAGCTTCAATAAGCGGCGTTTTGAACATGTTCTCCTCCAACAGCACCGAATCCTCAGTACGAAATTTTGTTTCCTATAGTGGAATTTGCGTACATAAGGCAACATATTTCTCGTATTTGTGAAGTTGTGCGATCAAGGGGATATCGGTAACCTTCGGTAAAACACGGAGATATTGATGGCTGAAGAACACCGGATTGACGCGGCCGGACCAGAGGATCAGGACGAGGGCGCGGCCCTGGGCCGTTCCATTCGCGATGCGCGCCGCGCGAAAGGCTGGACGCTGGAAGAGGCGGGTCGGGCCGCCGGAATCGGTCGTTCCACCCTGTCCAAGATCGAGAACAATCAGACACGGCCCAGTTTCGACATCGTTCGGCGGCTGACGCAGGCGCTGGACATGAATACGCCCCAACTGTTTTTGCAATCGGGGCAATCCGGGATCTCTGGTCGGCGTGATTTTACACCAAAGGGGCAGGGCGAATTCCGTGATACGCCAACCTATCTGCACGAATTGCTGTGCTCTGACCTGACCAGCAAACGAATGCTGCCCTATATCGCAACCATCAAAGCCCGGGACATTTCCGAGTTCGAGACCTGGATCCGCCATTCCGGTGAGGAATTCATGTATGTCATAAGCGGAGAGCTGATTTTTATTTCCGAACATTACCGCCCGTTGCCGATGAAGGCGGGGGACTCTCTGTATTATGACAGCGGCATGGGGCATGGTTGCATTTCAACCAGCGAGGCAGACGCGACGGTGCTGTGGGTCTCACTGGAATAGCCCGCCTACACCCGCCCGCATTGTGCGGTGAATCCCACAACCGGGATTCGCGACGTTGGGAAGTGTATTACGGGCTGGAACTGCCCAGGCGCTTCCCGAGTTCGTATGGAATAATTCTCAGCGCTGACGACGCCAAACCCGCAAGAATCGACCGGGTTTCACCATGATTTCAACGGCTTCAGCAAATTTGCCAACTCCGCTCACAAAACACATATTTCGCCTTGTATTCCCGTCGCTTGCAAGGATATACCCGTCGGCGGAGACGTGGCCGAGTGGTCGAAGGCGCTCCCCTGCTAAGGGAGTAGGCGGGAAACCGTCTCGAGGGTTCGAATCCCTTCGTCTCCGCCATTACCCTGTATCTTGGTTGCTTTCGTGCGTCTGGCGGTTGAGTTCGACTTCGGCGAGTAGCTGTCGCGCCCTGTCTGCTACCTGTGGCGAAAATTGATCGCCCGTGGCACCGCTACGGATTTGCACTCACGAGCCCCTTCAGAACGAAACCTGCGGTGCTTGGGCTGCTTGCGAAGGGCAGATCGTAGACAATCGCCAGCCTGCTCAGGGCCTTGACGTCCACATCGTGTGGCATGGGCGACATTGGGTCGATAAAGAAGAGCAGACCGTCCAACCTGCCTTCACAGATCATTGCGCCCAGTTGTTGATCGCCGCCCAGCGGGCCGCTTTTCAGGCAGGTGACATCAAGGTCCGGCAGCGCCTCAACGATGCGCGAGCCGGTGGTTCCGGTGGCAAACAGGCTGGCACGTCTCAGTAGATCCGCGTGGCAATGCACCCAGTCGACCATCTGATCCTTCTTGGCGTCGTGGGCGACCAATGCCAGTTTCAGGCGCCCGTCTGACGAAGCCTCCGACAATTTCCGCCTCCCTGTCACAGTGCTGATATTGATTACGGCACTTGTCAGATTGGGTAAAGCCTTCCCCATGGCGTGTGGAATGCAGCGGAACGGGTGGCTTGGCGCTTACCGCGACCCGGAGGGGGATGCCGGGGCAGGGTGATCCGACAGCATGCGCCGCTTTTCCGCCATAGCCTCGCGGCGGCGGCGCTCAATCCCCAGCTTGAAGGATTCCTCGACGAAGTCGATATGATCATGCGCCGCTTTTTCGGCCCTGTCTTCATTGCCTTCGATCACGGCCTTTCCAAGCGCCCGGTGCTGTTCCATCAGCAATTTTCCGGTCCCGTCGATCGTTTTCAGAAACTCGCGGTTATAAAACACGCCCTGGCGCGTAAGCTCGTAAATCGAGGCCATCATATGGATCAGGGTCGCGTTCTGGCTGGCATCCACGATTGCGGCATGCAGCGCGAAATCGGCTTCGCGTGAGGCGATTGGATCGCTTTCGCGCCACGCGCGTTCGTCCTCGGACAGGATCTCGGCAATCCGTTCCTTATCCGCTGTGGTGGCCCGTCGGGCTGCAAGCCGGGCCGCAAAGCCTTCCTGCTCGCGGCGGTACTCAAGGTAATCGAAAAATGCGGGCTCATGGCGTTCATAAAGGGCCAGCAGGGCAGGCAGCATCGCGCTGCCTGTCAGCGCCGCGACAAAGGTTCCTTCGCCATGTTGCGTCGTGACAAGGCCGCGTTCTTCCAGCGTATGCAGCGCCTCGCGCAGTTTCGGGCGCGACACCCGCAGCATTTCGGCCAGATCGCGTTCCGACGGCAGTTTGCGCCCCTGCTTCAGAATGCCGGAAGCAATCAGATCCTCGATCTGTGCCACCACCGCGTCGGCGAGTGATTCGTGTCCGATCGGTTCGAAAATCGCCGTGGGTGTCATCAAAAGCCGCCTTACAGGTTGTGATCCGGAAGTGATCTACTGGTAAATAAAAATAACCTGCGGGAATTGGTTTTTCAACATATTTCCAAAATTTGCATCTGGCATTGATCATTTTGTTAACATCATGAGGCTTAACAAAATTTCACGAGTGTCCATGAATTACGTGCACTGATTACCAGTATTTTCACCGACCGCAAGCCGGATCAATTATATCCTATGACCGCAAGCCAGTGGTAAATAAAGTTGTTGACTGGTCATCTTGGTAAACTTTATTTACCACTAAGGCGCCAGATGAAAAGCGTCACCAAATGCTCGGACGTTACGTCCGACCGACCCTGGAGGAGAATTCATGAAAAAGACCCTGACGAGCCTCGCCGTGGCCGCCAGTCTGATCGCGGCACCCGCGGTGGCTGCCGACAAGTTGCTGCTCAAAACCCCGATCGCATTCTCGACCGAACTGCCGGGCTTGGGTTCGCCGATTCCGCGCGTTGCGGAACAGCTGGACCTGATGTCCGGCGGAACGCTGAAGATGAAAGTGTACGAGCCCGGCAAACTGGTGCCGCCTTTCGAAATCCTTGACGCCGTGTCCACCGGTAAAATCAATTCCGGCTACACAACTGCCGGTTACTGGGCGGGAAAAATCCCCGCTGCGCCGCTGTTTTCAGCTGTGCCGTTCGGACCCGAGGCGGGCGAGTACATGGCATGGCTCTATTATGGCAACGGCATGTCCCTGTATCAGGAGATGTATGACCAGGCAGGATACAACGTTCACGTTATCCCCTGTGCGGTCATTGCGCCGGAAACCTCGGGCTGGTTCGCAACCGAGATCAATTCGCCCGAGGACCTCAATGGTCTGAAGATGCGCTTCTTTGGTCTGGGTGGCAAAGTCATGCAGAAACTGGGTGTCGCCACGTCGCTGCTGCCGGGGGGTGAGATTTTCCCGGCGCTGGAAAAGGGCGCGATCGACGCGACCGAGTTCTCGATGCCCGCCATCGACGCGCGTCTGGGCTTTCATAAACTGGTGAAGTTCAACTACTTCCCAGGCTGGCACCAGCAGGCGACCGTGTTTGAGCTGATGATCAACAAGGATGTCTGGAACGAGACCAGCGATCAGCACAAGGCGATCATCGAAAATGCCTGCAAGGCTTCGATGGCCGACAGCTTTGCCGAAGGTGAGGCGATCCAGCACGCGGCGCTGATCGACAATGTCGAAAACAACGGTGTCACTATCAAGCAATGGTCGCCCGAGATGCTGGATACCTTCCGCGCCACCTGGCAGGAGGTTGCCGCCGAAGAGGCCGCCAATGACGCATTCTTCGCGAAAGTTCTGGCCGACATGACCGAGTTCCGCGAAGGCTACGATCTTTGGAAAACGAACGCCTTCCTCCCGCGTCAGTAACCTGAGCTTCTGACGCATCCGGGGCGGTGAGCTCTGCCGCCCCGGATCAATTTCCTGACCTTAGGGCCTGCAATATTCCAGCCGCCCATCGTCGGTCACCTGAGCGAGGAACCACCATGGCCACGCAAAAGAACCTCAACGATCCGGTCGCAGCCTATGAGGGGCTGCTGGAACATCCCGATACCGACCGCCAGAAAATCGCAACCGCCATCGACACAGGTGTCAAAGCCGTCGGACATGTCGTGATGTGGGCAAACGTGCTGTTGATCGCAGCGATCTTCTCGCAGGTCTCGCTGCGTTATCTGTTCAGCCAGAACTATCCCAAGCTGGATGAGGTTCAGTGGCATTTCTACGGGCTGGTCACGATGATCGGCATTTCCTACGCACTGATCACCGACAGCCACGTGCGCGTCGATGTCCTGCACATGCAACTGTCGCGCCGGGCGCAGCGGGTGATCGAAGTGATCGGCATCCTGACCCTGCTGACCCCGTTCATCTATTTGATGATCGATCAGGGTTATGACTATTTCTACGAAAGCTTCCGCGTCAATGAACGCTCGGACAGCCCCACCGGCCTGCCTGCGCGCTGGGCATTCAAGGCGGTTATTCCGATCAGCTTCGTTCTTCTGGCGCTGGCGGCTTTGGCGCGCCTGATCCATGACGGGCACGCGCTGCTCTACGGGCCGGCATCGGAACGCGAAGGCGCGCCGCTGCGCCGTATCCTGCTGGTGCTGGCTGTGTTTGCCGCCGTTTGCGTCGGCCTGACTTTCCTTGTCGAAACGACCGAGGAAAAGCTGGTCATCGCGATGTTCCTGACCTTCATCGCGCTTCTGTTCACCGGATATCCGGTGGCCTGGGTTCTGGCCGGTGTCGGCGTTGCCTATTGCGGTCTGGCTTATCTGTTCGACAACGACCTGATGCTGTGGACCGGGTTGGAGAGTACCTTTACCGGGCTCGACTATCTGACCCTCGGCGCAGTGGTGAATCGGGTTTACGCGACCATGTCCAATGCGGTTCTGGTGGCTCTGCCCATGTTCATCTTCATGGGCCTGATGCTGGACGAGTCCGGCGTGGCCGAGCGTCTGATGTCCTCGATGCAGCGCCTGTTCGGAACTGTGCGCGGGGGTCTGGCGATCACAGTGACCCTGATCGGGATCATTCTGGCCGCCTCTACGGGCATCATCGGTGCCTCCGTTGTGCTGCTGGGCGTGTTGTCTCTGCCTTCAATGATGCAGCAGAAATACCAGCCGACGCTGGCCGCGGGTGTGGTCTCGGCGTCCGGCACGCTGGGCATCCTGATCCCGCCGTCGATCATGCTGGTGATCATGGCCGACCAGATGGCCCTGTCGGTCGGAGACTTGTTCATGGCTGCGGTCTTTCCCGGTGTGATCATCGGTGGGCTTTACCTGACCTACATCTTCATTCTCGCGCTGGTGAAGCATGATGCGGCCCCCGTGCCCGAAGGTGCCAAGGCCCCGGACTGGGCCGCCGTCAAGGACGTTCTGATAGCCGTCATCCCGACTCTGCTGCTGATCCTCGCCGTTCTTGGGTCGATCTTCGCGGGCCTGACCACACCGACCGAAGCCTCGGGCATCGGTGCGCTGGGGGCTGCTCTGCTGGCGCTGGGCTATCGCAAGCTGACCTTCCAGAAACTGTGGAACGTGCTGGTGTCGACCTTCAACACGACCGCCTATATCTTCGCGATCTTCCTGGGCGCGACCGTGTTCTCATACGTTCTGCGGGAACTGGGCGGCGATGAGTTGATCGAACATGTGGTGCAGTCCACCGGTTTCGGGGCCAATGGCACAATCCTGTTCATCCTGTTCATCGTCTTCCTGCTGGGCTTTGTTCTGGACTGGATCGAGATCACGCTGATCGTGCTGCCCCTGATGCGCCCGATCGTGAATGGTCTGGGCATCGACATTCCCGGCTTTGGCGTTCTGGACGAACCGGCGCTGGTGTGGTTCGTGATCCTGGTCGCGGTGACGTTGCAGACCAGCTTCCTGACACCGCCGGTTGGTTTTGCGCTGTTCTACCTGAAAGGCGTCTGCCCGCCCGAGATCAAGCTGACGCATATCTACAAAGGTATCATCCCCTTTGTACTGCTACAGCTGACCGGTCTGGCGCTGGTCTTCCTGTGGCCGACACTTGCAACCTGGCTGCCTTCGGTCGCTTATTGAGGAGGTTCTTGGATGCGTTTGAACCAATGCCATAACTTCCACGACTTCCGGCGGCTGGCCAAACAGCGGCTGCCGGGGCCGATCTTCAACTACATCGACGGTGGCGCGGATGATGAGGTGACGTATCGGGAGAACACCACTGCGTTTGACCGCTGCGATCTGTTGCCCTCTGTTCTGCGCGGTGTGTCTGACGTGGATATGTCCGTCACCGTGATGGGGCAAAAGCTGGACATGCCGGTCTATTGCTCACCCACCGCCTTGCAGCGCCTGTTCCACCATCAGGGCGAACGCGCTGTGGCGGCTTCGGCCGAGAAATACGGCACCATGTTCGGTGTATCTTCTCTAGGGACCGTGTCGCTGGAAGAGTTGCGGCAAAAGCATAAGAACCCGCAGGTCTATCAGTTCTATTTTCACAAGGATCGCGGGCTTAACACAGCCATGATGCAACGCGCCAAAGAGGCGGGTATCGAAGTCATGATGCTGACCGTCGACAGCATCACCGGCGGCAATCGCGAACGCGACCTGCGCACGGGGTTTTCTATTCCGTTCCGGCTGACCTTAGGCGGCATGATCCAGTTTGCAATCAAACCGATGTGGGGGATCAACTACGTCACCCACGAGAAATTCCGCCTGCCGCAGTTGGAGGAACACGTGGATATGGGTGGCGGGGCCAGTTCGATTGGCGGCTATTTCACCGATATGCTGGACCCGTCCATGAACTGGGATGATGTTGCGCAGATGGTGCGGGACTGGGACGGTCAGTTCTGCCTCAAAGGTATCATGACGGTCGAAGATGCCCGCCGCGCGGCCGAGATCGGTTGTACCGGTATTGTCCTGTCGAACCACGGAGGGCGCCAGTTGGATGGCTCACGAACGCCGTTCGACCAACTGGCCGAGATCGTCGATGCGGTCGGCGACCGGCTGGATGTCATGATGGATAGCGGCATCCAGCGTGGAACCCATGTGCTCAAGGCGCTGTCTCTGGGGGCGAAGGCTGTGGGTGTCGGACGGCACTACCTCTACCCGCTGGCGGCCGCCGGACAGCCGGGCGTGGAGCGGGCGCTTGGCCTGATGCGTGCCGAAATCGAACGTGGCATGAAGCTGATGGGCGTCACGCGGATCAACCAGCTCACGCGTGAGAATATCCGCTATCGCGATCGTGCGCCCGAGTTTGCCAGGGCCAGACGAGACGCGGCATGACCAACGATGCCCTCATAAACACCTTTCGCGCCATTGTCGGATCGCGTCACGTCCTGACCGGCGCGCGCGCAACCGAACGTTTTCGCCGGGGCTTTCGTTCAGGTGAGGGCGAAGCCCTGTGCGTCGTTCAGCCCGGTACTTTGCTGGAACAGTGGAAGGTTCTGCAGGCCAGCGTGGCCGCCGACAAGATCGTTATCATGCAAGCGGCCAATACCGGCCTGACCGAGGGGTCGACACCTTCGGGCAAGTATGATCGCGACGTGGTGCTGATCAACACCCGACGGATGGATACGCTGGTGCCGCTGAACGGCGGCAAGCAGATTGTCAGCTTTCCCGGTGCCACGCTGTTTGCGCTGGAAAAACTGCTGGCCCCGATGGGGCGCGAGCCGCATTCGGTGATCGGTTCATCCTGTATCGGCGCGTCGATCGTGGGCGGTGTGTGCAACAACTCCGGCGGATCGCTTGTCGAGCGGGGACCGGTTTATACCGAACTGTCGGTCTATGCCCGCGTGGCGCAAGACGGTCAGCTTGAACTGGTCAACCATCTGGGCATTGATCTGGGCGACACTCCGGAACAAATTCTGTCCAACCTGGATGCGGGCACATTCTCGCGCACACCAGAACCCACCAACAAACGTGCCTCGGCCAGTGACTACGCGCAGATCGTGCGGGATGTGGATGCCGTTACGCCGGCACGGTTCAATGCCGACAAGGCGAAACTGTTCGAATCCGCAGGCTCGGCCGGAAAGCTCGCCGTGTTTGCCGTGCGGCTGGACACCTTTCCGAAAAACGGGTCCGAGAAGGTGTTTTACATCGGCACCAACGATCCCGACGATCTTGCAGAATTGCGCCGTCATATCCTGTCTGAGTTTCGGTCCCTGCCTGTTTCTGCCGAATACATGCAGCGCGAAGTGTTCGACATCACCCGGGACTATGGCAAGGACACGGTCTGGATGATCGACAAGCTGGGCACCGACCGTTTGCCGATGTTCTTTGCATTGAAAGGCGCGGTGGATGCCCGTCTGCGGCGCATACCCTTGCTGCGCAATTTCACGGACCGGTTCATGCAAACGGCCGTCAGTCTGCTGCCGCAGATCCTGCCGCCAAGAATGACCGAATTCCGCGACCGGTATGAACACCACCTGATCCTGAAAATGAAGGATGACGGCATAGAAGAAGTGCGGGCCTGGCTGCCCGGCTTTCTGTCAGGGCGGGATGTGGGCTTTTTCGAATGCACCCCGCGCGAGGCCAAGATCGCCGGCCTGCACCGCTTTGCCGCTGCCGGAGCCGCCGTCCGCTATATGGCGATTCATCAGGAAGAGGTCGAAGATATCATCGCGCTCGACGTGGCCCTGCGCCGCAATGATCGCAACTGGCTGGAAAATCTGCCGCCCGAGATTGACGATCAGCTGGTTCACAAACTCTATTACGGCCACTTCATGTGCCATGTCATGCATCAGGATTACGTGGTGCGAAAGGGTGCTGATCCCAAGGCGCTTAAAGCGGCGATGCTGAAGCTGTTTGACGAGCGCGGCGCGGAATACCCGGCTGAACATAATGTGGGGCATCTGTACCCCGCGAAACCTGACCTGGCCGCGCATTACAAATGCTGTGATCCGACCAATTCGTTCAACCCCGGCATCGGCAAGATGTCCCGGCACCGCGATTACGCTGACGGCTGAGCCAACCGGCGTTCCGCCGGAGACCCGCGTAACCTGCCGCGTCCGACCTGGTCAGACGTGCATCTCAAGCTTTGCGCCGGGGAATGACGCCAGAACGGCACTCATCTGGGATTCCGGCAGGGCGCACAAGGCCGTGGACAGACCGTCGGCGATGGCTGCGCTGGGCGCGGACACGGATACGACCCGCTGGAACTTTGCATCGGACCGGGGGTTCAGGATGTGACCCTGATCACCGGAAAGCATGACACTGCCGGTATCCGAGGTGGCAACGGCCCGGTCCCGAAGTTCAATTGACTTCAGAACTCTTCCACCGCGGCCCGCCAGACCAACGTGCCAGTTTCGGCCATCGCTGCGCTTTCCCAAGGCGGCGATTTCACCCATGTTCACAAGCACATCCCGCAGGTCGTATGAGGCAAGCAATGCGCTGATACGATCCGTAATCGCGCCTTGTGCGATACCGTTCAGCGTCAATGCTGACTTCCCGGGGCGGGAAAGGCGGATCAGGCGGGTCTCAATCGACACAAGTTCCCAGCCTACTGCATCTCTTGCCGCGCGGATGTCCGATTGCTTCGCGCCGGATGCCAGAGCGGTCCAGACCGGCTGAACACTGGGGTCGAATGCACCATCGGACGCCGCGTGAAGGGCCGTGCAAAGGCTCAGCACTTTCAACAGTTCGGGCGAAGGATCGGCCAGGGCACCATCCCGGTTCAGCCGGCTCAACTCGGATTCGGGTCGGTACAGGCTGAAGATGTTTTCGAGGCGGTTCAGGTCTGCCTCGACGGCGGTGAAAATCGGGGCCGCCTGCGCGTCGGTCAGCCCCTCCAGCCGCAGGCTCGCCTTTGCCCCCAGCGCAACCCCGCGCCAATGGGCAACCGGGGCAGGGGACGCACTAGCAGGTACTGCGGCACAGGCGGCGGACATGGCCAGAAATCGGCGGCGAGTGACAAATGTCATGACGGGGTCTCCAATTTCAGGTCCAGATCGACGGGGCCCAGAACTTCGATATCCGGAATGTCGGCCAGCGACCGGCGCGCGCCACCATACTGGGTGATAAAGGCCTCGGCATCGTCGGGTTCCGCAAAGGGCACAACTTCGCGCGCGCCCATACCGCCGGCGACGTTGGCCCCGACAACGAATGTTGCGCCGTCAGCCGCGATCCAGTTCGATACCCCCGGTTGCCGCCAATTGGGCGCGATACCCATGTCACTGACATAGACAGCGGTAATTTTGGCATCCCGTTCAGGGCTTTTGAGATAAGCCACCATGTCGCGCACCTGTGCGAAGAACAGCGGTGCAGGGTAGCCCTCCAGATGAATTTGCCCTTTTGGCCCGCCATGTTCGGCGATGTTCATCTGGCAGAAAAAGCTCAGCGCGTCCGCGGTCAGATCAACCGGGTCGGGGGCGATGGCCACCTCCTCTTTACAAGCAGCCATAGCGATCAGCGCAATCAGGGCAAGGCGCTTCATGGCTCGACCCTCCGAAATGCGGCGCGGGCGAGGGCAAAGCCCAGCACCGGCCAGACCAGCAGCGAAGCGGGCGCGGCCCAGACCGGCAGCGCCTGCGCGGCCCCGGTCATGCCGGAGGCCATGGCCACGCCCTCGGTCGCGGCGATGTTCCACAGACGGAATGCGTCGGCCGGGTTGGCCACCATCACCCATGGAAAGACGGATTGGGTGAAGGTGCCGCCCTTGTCCATGACGACGGCCCCCAACAGGCCCAGATCATAGAGGACGACAAAAACCAGCCAGAGCCCGGCCGACAGACCCGCCGCCGCCGTGGATCCCCTTGCCAGGGCAGACAGCAGGTATCCCAGCGCCAGAAACACGGCGCCTAAAAGGATCGAAGTGAGGATGAGGCGGGCCAGTGCCATCAGGCTTTCCGGCCCGGCACCGCCAAACCACGCGGCCACTGCGCCCGCGGTTCCGAAACCGACTGTCATGGCGAAGGCCAGCGCCGCCAGATGGGCGGTGAACTTGCCCAACAGAATTTCTCCGCGCCCGGCGGGGTAGGAAAGGAGCAGCGACAGGCTGCCCCGGTCCACATCGCCTGCGATGGCGTCGAAAGAAATCATCAGCGCCAATAGCGGCGCAAGATAGACCGACAGGGTTGTCATCGACGCAACCGAGACGGTCAGCATGTCGACCCCCAGCGTGCCGGTCGGCGCGCTGCCCGCAAAGGTCAGTGCCAGGGCGAACAGCACCATGATCAATGTGGCGACCAGCAGCCAGCGGTTGCGGCGCAGGATCAGCATTTCGGTGCGGGTAATGGCGAGGAAGCGGGTCATTGCATCTCCTCCTGTGCGTAGTGGCGATAGAGGTCTTCCAGCTTGGGGGGGGTCATTTCCACATCCGCCACCGCATCGCCCAGCCCGGCGATGCGGCGCAGGGCTTCCATCTTGTCATCGGGGGTGCAGAGAAGTTCAACGGATGCTCCGTTGATCCGGCTGCCGCCCAGTTCGGCGGCCAGGGCTTCGGGGTTGGTGCTGGCGCGCACGCGCAATCGGATTGGCAGGCCGGCGAGCGCCGACAGGTTGGTCAGCGTGTCATCGGCCACCATCCGACCCTTGCGCATGATGGCGATGCGGTCGGTGCGGGCCTCGACCTCGGTCAGCGCGTGGGATGCGATCAGGACCGCCGTTCCTTGCGCAGCCAACTCGTCGATGATGGCATAGAGATCCTGCCGTGAAATCGGGTCCAGCCCCGAGGTGGGCTCATCCAGCAGCGCGACCTTTGGCTGACCCAGCAGCACCTGCGCCAGACCCAAACGTTGCCGCATCCCCTTGGAATAGGCTCCGATCCGGCGGTCCAATGCGTCGCTGAGGCCAACGCGATCCAGCAAGCCCGGCACATCAGCCTTGGCGCCGGACAGTTTTGCAAACAGCGTCAACTGCTCACGGCCCGTCAACGCCGGGTGGAACGACACCGCCTCGGGCAAATACGCCGTCTCGCGGCGCGCCTGCGCACTGCCAGGGATGGCGTCCCCAATCCGAATGGCTCCGCCCTGGATCGGCGTCAGGCCAAGGATGGATTTGATCAGGGTCGACTTGCCTGCGCCGTTATGACCCAGCAGCGCAACGCGCTGACCGGGGGCAAGAGACAGGGTGATATCGTCAAGGACGCGGGTTTTACCTCGGTCCTTGCTGACTTGAGTAATCGTCAGGGCCTTATCCGTCATGAGGCACCTTTTTCATAGCTGGGGGTTCAGGGGCTTGCATCAGGGGATTGCTGTCCATCACACCCCCCGGCAACAGCGCCGGGAAGGCCGATTGCGACCAGCGCACCAGTTGCACGGCAGGCGAGCCGAGCAGCAATTTGGCTGCGGGTTGGGTCCACAGCACATGGTCCATACTGTCATTAGGGCGATAGGGGGCGTCGGCGATGCCGTTGCCATCCACATCATAGGCGGCGAAATCGGACCAGTAATTGCCGCGCCCGTCTTCGGACCACTCGACCCATTTGGTCGAGACGTATTTCACCTGTGTCCGGTTCCCTATGAAAGAATTGCCGACGATCCGGTTGCGCTCGCTGCCGGCAGTAAAGTGGATGCCGATGCCGCATCCCTGGAACCAGTTGTCGGTGAATTCGTTCTTGTTAGAGTTATAGAGGAAGGTACATTTTTCCTTGGCACCTATCACTACGTTGCCGGTGATCTGACTCTTGTTGGCGTAGTTCAGCATCACGCCATGTTCGCGGTCACCAATCGAGACGTTGTCTGCGACCTTCACATTGGTCGTGAACATCACCGCATAGCCCAGATCGTTGCCGATCGAGACATTGTCGCTGACGACCGAGTTGTCGGCATACATGTAGTGCACGGCAAAGCGCAGATCGCGGAACAGGTTGCCGGTGAAGGTGTTTTTCTTGGACGAGTTCACAAAGATCCCGTCGCGGCCGTACCGGATATCGTTGTCTTCAACCCGCGCACCCGGCGCGTTCCAGACATAGACGCCATTGCCGCGGTCATTCATCCGCCGGTCCAAACGGCCTTCGATCCGGTTGCCACGCACAATGCTGTCCTTGGCACCGTGAATGTCGATGCCATAGAGATTGCCCAGCAGCACGTTATCCTCGACCACCGGCGCTTTGGCCGTTTTGGTCAGCTGGATGCCGCTGTCGATCCCGTCATGGCTTGAGCCCGAGCCGATCACCGTTAGCCCACGCACCGTTACGCCCGACCCGGTCACGGTGATGACGCTGCCCTCACCTTGCCCGTCGATGGTGGCCTGTCCCAGCCCATCTAGGGTGACGGGCCGGTCCAGAACCAGCGTTTCGGTATAAACACCGGGGCTCAGGCGGAGGGTGTCACCATCCGCCGCCTGCGCCAGTATTTCATTGATGGCCCCCGCCCGGTTGGGCACATCCCAGTCCGCCGCCCAAAGGGGCGAGCCGAGCAGGAGCGGTATGAGCAGGGGCCAGCGCATGGGTTATGCTCCCTGCGGTTCGACCAGCATCCGGCCGCGCATTTCCATGTGCAGCGCGTGGCAGAACCACTGGCAATAGAACCAGTGCACGCCGGGACGGTCGGCAGTGAAGGTGATCGACGCGGTTGCCATCGGTCCGATCTCGAAGGCGATGCCGTAGTTGCCCAGGCAGAAGCCGTGGGTCACGTCATCCACGTCATCCAGGTTGGTGACGAAGATTGTCACCTCGTCGCCCTGTTTGACGGTGAACTTCTCAAGGCTGAAGGTCGGGGCCTGCGAGGTCATGTAGACCCGCACCTTGTTGCCATCCCGGATCGGTTCCTCGGCACCTTCTTCCAGATCGATGCCATCGGCTTCGGCCTGTTTGCGGGCGTCTTCCCATGTGACGTCGTTGCGGTCCCACACGTTGACCGGGTTGACGATGTCACTGCGCACGATGATCGAGTCATGCGGCTCGGCAAAGGTCGGACCGTCGTGAACCACCTTCATCTCGTCTGTCGAGATGTCGATCAACTGCTCGTTCTCTGGCTTCAGCGGACCGACGTTCAGGAAGCGGTCTTTCGAGAACTTGTTCATCGAAATCAGCCACTTGCCGTCAGCATCCTTGGTTTCACCCATCGAGGTCGAGTTATGTCCCGGCTGATAATGCACGTCGACCTTCGAGATGATCGGGTCCACATCGGCGCCACCGTAGGCTTCGATTGCCTTTTCGATGTTCCACTTCACGATCTGGCTGTCGAGGAACAGCGTGGTGAACGCGTTGCCCTGACCGTCATAAGCGGTGTGAAGCGGGCCAAGACCCAGCTGCGGCTCACCCACGATGCACGACCGAGGATCGGCATCGCTTTCGAACAGGGCGTCCAGCTTGGTGACGTCCATGATCGACACGGTCGGCGACAGCTTACCGTTGATGCAGACGTGCTTGCCATCAGGCGCAGTGTTGATGCCATGCGGCGAGTTCGGGATCGGGATGTAGCGGGTGTAGTTCTTGTTCTGACCCTTGCGTCCGTCCAGAACCTTGACGCCTTTCAGCTCCTGATAGTCGCCGGCTTCGATGCCTTTTTCGATTTCAGCAAGGTTGAAGACAACAACGTGGTCCAGTTCGTTCTCGGTCATCTCGGCCAGGTTCATACCCATTTCCGAGTTGTACGAGGTCGAATAGGCGTATTTGCCCTGATAGTCGCAGTCGGTGTTGTCGAGGTTCCCCGAAACGATCACCTGCCATGCAACTTCCATGGTATCGCCGTCCAGCGCGGTGAAGATGTTCACGTATTGCGACGGATCGTCCAGTACGGTGCCATCATTGACCAGCGGCGTTTCATCTTCGCCGTTGGCAAAGACATAGCCGGTGCGCGGGAATTTCTGCGGACGCAGACCGTGGATCGCCTTGGCATTCGGGATCTCGGTGATCTTGTCGCATTTCATCACATCGCAACGCACACGGGCAACGCGGGTGTTGGCCTTGTCGTTCATGAACAGGTAACGGCCATCATAGGTGCCATCGGTGAACGACATATGCGGGTGGTGAAGGTCACCGTTGTCATAGGTTTTCATGCCGCGCTTGGCGAGGAATTCCTTGGTTTCCGGCAGCAGACCATCGGTCATGATCTTCAGCGACTCATTGGTCTGACCCCAACCCGTGGCCGAGCAACGATTGAACACCGGTACCCGCATCAGCTCGCGCATGGACGGGAAGCCCAGGATGCGCAATTCGCCGGTCTGACCCGAGGACCAGAAGCCGTAATATTCGTCCAGCTCACCGGGCTGCAGGTTGGCATTGGCCGCAGCGCTGGCCTGTTTCGCGGTCATCAGGGTCGAGCCCAGACCGGTCCCGGCCAGCACAGCGCCGGTTGCGGTCGCACCCAGCATCCCACGGCGTGTGATGTTCAGTTTGTTGTCTTGTTCCGACATGATCGTTCCTCCTTTTTAGGAAACGGTTTGCGGTTTGGCGTTCGGATGGTTCGCCGGTGGCTGTCCGAGAGGGGTCTTCATCTGGACCGACCCCGTCTTGGCCCGCCGTTTCAACTGGCGGATGACGACGGGACATTTCGTCTCGGACTGGTAGAGCACCTGACAATGCAGGCAGGTGACGCACTCGTTCGGATTGATCTCACCAGTGGGGTGGATCGC
The DNA here is from genome assembly GCF_056158465.1 of Ruegeria sp. ABV4_181. Classification (NCBI taxonomy): domain Bacteria; kingdom Pseudomonadati; phylum Pseudomonadota; class Alphaproteobacteria; order Rhodobacterales; family Roseobacteraceae; genus Ruegeria; species Ruegeria sp. ABV4_181. Next base: position 3,674,499 of record NZ_JBSWTI010000002.1, on the reverse strand, counting down.
CTGAACGGGGCATTCGTTGGCGCAGGTCTGACAGGGGCTGCCACAATCGGGATAGCGGCGCAGCCAGTCGAACATGCGGATGCGGGCGGGGATGGCCAGCGCTCCGCCCAGCGGGCAGAGATAGCGGCAATAGAACCGTTCGATGAACAGCCCGATCCCCAGCAGAGTCAGCGCAAAGACCACAAACGGCCAGTCGCGCATGAATTTCAGGATGATCGCGGTCTTGAACGGCTCAACTTCGGCATATTTCTCGGCCAGCGGGATCGAGACGAAGCTGAGACCGAAGAGACCCAGGAAGATCATGTATTTCGCGGGCCAAAGCCGCTCGTTCAGACCCCAGGGCAGCGTCCATTGCGGCACTTTCAACGCTCGCGCGATCTTGTTGGTCAGCTCTTGCAGCGCGCCAAATGGGCAGAGCCAGCCGCAATAGGCACCCCGGCCCCAGAACAGCAGCGCGGCGGCGACCGCAAACCATTGAATGAAGACCAGCGGGTCCAGCAGGAAGGCGTCCCACGAGAACCCGGAGCGCAGGCTGCCGGCCAGTGCCATCAGGTTCACGACGCTGAGTTGCGCATTGGCGTACCAGCCGATGAAGAACAGCGTCATTGTCAGGTATCCGATGCGGAACCAGTAGAAGACCCGCGCGTTCATCGTGGCGTGAAACTGGAAGAAGAACGTTGCCGTCAGGACCAGCAGCATGACGCCCAGAACACCGATTTCCACCGTGCGATCTTTCCAGATACGCTGCCACAGCGCGGCCTTGGCGGCGGCTTCACCGGTAGCATCGTCGACGACAGCAGGGGCGGCAACCGGCATCAGGTACTGTTCGGGCAGTTTGTAGCCCAGATCGAAGGTCAGGAAGGTCTTCTCAACCGCGCCCACGGCGCGCTGCACCAGCAGTTGCAGGCGGAACGGCTCGGCCGGGTCGAACTCGGCCTCAGCGGGGATTTTGAAGATATCCAGCTCGGTGAAACTCGGCGCATCAGCGGCGGCAACCCTGCCAAGACGCTCTTGCTGCTTGTCAAAGAACCGGACCGAGCTGTCGCCCTGGATCAGCTGAATCCGGTCGAATATCCCGCCGCGCACATAGCCAGAGCCCTTAAAGCTGTAGGTCCCGCGCCCCAGTACCAGAATGGCCTGTTCGCCCTCGTCCAGCCACTCGGTCAGGTTCTGATACTCAGCCTCGCCCAGAAGGGACTTGCCAATCGAGGGAACGGACACCAGCGCCATGTGCATGTCGATGAAAGTGTCGTCCGGCTCGCCCGGTTCGGGGCGTTTGATGGCGCGTTGATCTCCGGTAGCTTCGAACGCGGCATTGACCTGACCGACATCCAGTGTCAGCCGCCGCACCGAGCCGTCGCCAGACAGGGTGGTCCAGTCATAGATGGCATTTTTTGCCATATCGACTTCGCGCTTCGGCCCGTCGGCCTGCAACGGAGACAGGCCGCCCAAACCCAGCGCACGGGCGACCTTGATGCCGCCGCGCACAAGGCTGTCGTCGATCACCATGATCGTGACCGTCGCGCCCGAGATAATGTCAAGGTCATGCCCCTCGCCCCCGGTCTCGGCCTCACGTTTGAGGTCCAGACCGGCATAGCCTTCGGTCAGTTCGACCATGCGGGAATTTGGGATGCCGATCAGAACGATGGGTTCCGAGTGTTTGACCAGTTTCACGCCGGTCAGAACCGCATCGTCATCAATGGCCGCAACAACGTGAATGGGCTTGCCGGAATAGCCTGTCGTGCCGACAAAATCTGAGGTCAGGAAGGCCCAGGCGACAGGCTCGCCCCCTTTCAGAACAGGGGCAACGGGCACGTCGTCGCGCACCGGACCAAAGGCATCGGCACCGGGGACCAGATCAGCGGGTGCGATATCGGGCAGAAAGCTGGCGAGGCTGTCGGCACGGGCACTGATCGCGATCAGGCAGGACAGAGCAAAGGCCAGCAGGAATTGGATTGCGCGACTTACGACCACGGCGCACCTCCGATAGTTTGGGTGGACACCATGGACACGCGCAGGGCGCGTTCGGTTCTGTATTCGGGCGCGGCCGGGGGGCCACGGGTTTCAGGCCAGAGCCAGCCGGAAATGGTCGGCTCGGGCCGATCGCGCAATTCGGTTTGAGCAACACACACGAACGGGGGTCGCGCCAGTTCGGCCGGATCGGTCAAAGGGCCGGCCGATGTTACGGCGCACAGGGCACAGTCGGCACATTTCGGACAGGGTACGGTTGGGTCTTCGGTTCCCTCTTCGAGGTCCACCTGAACCCAGACCGCCCCTGCCTCCGAGCAGATCTCCACCCACATGCTTTGCCCGGGACTCGCCAGCGCCGGACCAAGCATTTGCAACAGCAGAAGAAGGATGCCCGCCAGTGCACACATGACGCGGGAGACGCGAACAGGGAGAGTGTGCAGAGGGTGTTGGGCGGGCATGGAGAATCCAACTCGGCAGTCTTTCCTGTGACCTACGGGATTCTCGCGGACGAAGACTTGACTTAGGTCAGGTTGCCGCGAAATTACCGCCTACTCATCAGCCTCATCCATCAGGCCGCGCACCCACCGCCCGGCCAGCCAAGAGGCCGGGATACCCAGCGGTATCGACCACAGGATTGCGGTGACCGGTTCGATCACGCCAAATCCGGCGCTGTTGGCAATCAGACCGGCCAGAAACAGGTTGATGGCCACGGTCAGCGCCGTGGCCGGGTACAGCAAAACCGCCAGCTTCCAGACCGGCCATTTGCTCTCAGTGGCTGGTGCCTTCCGAGAAGGTGATTTTGTTCCAGACATTGTATTTTCCCGAAGGTTTGCGCATCGGCAGGCGGCGGACCTCTTCCAGCGTCTGCGCGTCATAAACGATCACTGCGCCGTCATCCTCCCAGATCGAAACCAGCGCGTGACTGCCGTCCTTGGTGAATTCCACATGCGCGACGGTTTTGCCGGGGGCGGGGCGCAGAGTTTTCACGATTTCAAGGCTTTGCTTGTCGATCACATGCATCGCGTCCTTGTTCGGCCCAAAGAACACATCGGCCCAGACATAAGGCGAATTCTCATGGCTGCGCATGAAAAAGCCCGGCCCTTCGGTCTTGATCCGCTTGATGGTTTCCCAAGTTTCCATGTCGATCACCGACACGGTGCCATCGGTCAGATGCGGCGTGGCCATCACGGTTGTATCTCCATGTTTCCACGTAATGCCCGACCCCAGATGCGGCATGCCCGGCAGGTCCAGATCGGCCACTTTCTGACCGATGACAAGGTCGATTACCTGACCCCCCTTGCCGTCTCGGGACGCGCCCATGACGTATTCATAGCTTTGGTCGAAAAAGAAATCGTCCAGATAGTCCGGCGTGGTGATCTTGCGCACTGGAAAGGGGTCAGGGTTCTTGAACTGTCCCTCGATGCGGAAATCGTGACCGATGCCGAATTGCGGCGGGTTGGCACCGTAGAAAACCTCCCAGATTTCAGGGACGTCTTTCAGCGCCAGTACAAAGCTTTCACGCGGTGGGGCCTGATAAACGGCGGACACACGGCTGGGTCTGCCCTTTTTACTTTTGATGTCGATGACTTTGGCAACCGAGAGGTCCCCGGTCGACAGAAGGGTCAGGCTGTTGGGCAGGTAATTCGCCACCGCCACCCACTTGCCGTCACCTGACATGGCGATATTGCGGCTGTTCAGTCCGGCGCGCACGCGGCCTACCTGTTGCAATGCCCAGATGTCGTATTTCTGGACCCAGCCATCGCGGGACATGATGAAAACATAGCGGCCATCGGGGCTGAACTTTGGCCCGCCATGCACGGCGAAGGGGGTCTCGAACCGGTCCAGAACCTCGAACGTATCACCGTCCAGAACGCTGACATGGTGGTCACCGGTTTCCACCGCCAGCGTGATGTTCATCGGGTCGCTGGGCCAGATAGGTGCGTCCACCGGCACGTAATCGTCGTCGAGAATACGGCTGGCCATAATCTCGGCTTCACCCCATTCCGGATTGGTTTCCAGCGGAGATTTCAGCCAACCGGCCAGTTCTTCGATCTGCAACGCATCGAGTTCCTGCGAAAACGCAGGCATTTGCGTCGCGGTGCGGCCTTCGGCAATCACTGCGGCCACGCGAGGGCCGCGCATCCGTTTCAAAGTCTCGGGGATCAGGGCCGGACCAACCCCGCCCAGACGGTTTTCACCGTGGCAGGATGCGCAATGTTCTGCATAGTCCGATGGCGCGTCAGCCCAGGCGGTACCAGCCAGCAGCAGCGAACAGAACGTGCCGATTTTCAAAGTGTCAAAAGAACTGATGTGCCGGATCATGACGTTTCCCCCGGAACGGCGTCACCTGCAGGCGTTCGCCCGCATCCTCGACGCCGATTTCTTGATTAGAGAGGTAGCAGGCCGGGTCTTCGGCCCAGGGATCTCCGGTCAGTTGCAAGGCGCGGATGCGGGTATTGCCGCCACAGACGTCTTTCAGCTGACAGGCTCCGCAGCGCCCCTTGAGCGGGCGCGGGCGGGTGCGCAGCATGGCGAGCATCGGATCATCGCTGGTCCAAAGCTCGGAAAACGGCTTGGTCTTCACATTGCCGACCGTATAGTCCGACCAGTAGGTATCGGGGTGGACCCGGCCCAGGTTGTCGATATTGGCGACACCCAAACCGCTGGAGTTGCCGCCCCACGCCGCCAGGTGTTCACGCACATGGGCTTCTTTTTCGTCGTCGAAACGCGCGCGGACCCAGTTCAGGAAATACCCTGCATCGGCGTCATTGTTGCCGGTCACGATATCCAGCGGGCGCCCGCCCGAGGCGGCTTCCCACGCGCGTTCCAACAACAGATCCAACCCCTTGCGGGTGCGCAGATGCTCGGCGTCTTCGCCCCGGTTCTTGTCGCCACGCCCGGCATAAACGAGGTGAGACAGATAGAACTTGTCAACGCCTTCGTCGTCGCACAGCTGCAACAGATCAGGCAGATGGTGCTGCGTGCCCTCGGTCAGGCAGAAACGCAGACCGACCTTGATACCGCGTTTCTTGCATTCTCTCACGCCGCGCAGGGCATCGGCAAAGGCACCTTCGACACCCCGGAACCAGTCATTCGTGGCACCGATCCCGTCCAGCGAGATACCAACATAGCTGAACCCTACATCGGCGATCATGTCGGCGGTTTCGTCGTAAATCCGTGTGCCGTTGGTCGACAGCGCCAGCATCGGCACCAGATCGCGGGCCCGCTTGGCAATATCAAAGAAATCGAACCGGTCCAGCGGTTCCCCACCCGAGAGGATCAGGGCCGGGACGCGAAATTGGCCCAGATCCTCAAGGGTTACCATGGCTTGCTCGTGACTGAGCTCACCCGGGAACGCAACATCCGCCGAGACGGTGTAGCAATGGCGGCATTTCAGATTGCAGCGCCGCGTCAGGTTCCAGATCACCACCGGCTTTACAGGGCCGGGGCGGCGTTTGCGCACCGGAGTTGGATTGACCAGTTGGTGCATATATTCGGTCAGGCGGAACATGGTCTCAGCCTTTCGCTTTCAGGCGCAGCCCGGTCTTTTTCAGAATGCGCGTGGAATAAAGGATGTCTTTGGCCCGACAGGCGTCGCCCAGAATGGCCGTGATTTCGGCGCGCTTTTCCTCGACCTCAACCCGGTCCGAGCCGTGGACCATGGCGAACAGGTTATAGGGCCAGTCGGGCAGGGCGCGGGGACGCTCATAGCAATGCGTCACAAAAGGCAGTGCCCCGATTTGTGCGCCCAGTTCGGCGATGCGGTCGTCATCGACATCCCAGACAGTCATGCCGTTGGCAGTCATGCCCAGCTTGTAATGGTTTGGCGCAGCAGCGATGCGGCGGATCACACCCCGCGATTTCAACCCGGCAAGGCGGTGCAACAATGTGTCCTGATCCATGCCCAGGGATTCGGCAACCTGCGCATAAGGCGCTGGCACAAGCGGTAATCCGCCCTGAAGCGCCTCAATGATCTGTCTGTCAGTGTTGTCGATCATGCCGCCACCCGGAAACCGATAAAAAATTCCTGTAATTTGGGGAAACGGAGAACTGCGATCCCCGTTTCCCGTTCGATGGCATCGGCGGTGGCCTCGATCCCCTCGGGCGTTTCGGTGGCCAGCACGAACCACATGTTCAGCCGGTGCGTACGCTCATAATTGTGGGCAACCTCGGGGTGCGCATTGACTTTGGTCAGGACGGTTTCGAATTTCCCGGCCGGAACCGCCATGGCGCACAGGCAGAAGGCGCCCCCCATGGCGGCGGCGTCGAAAAACGGGCCAAAGCGCGTGATGACACGGCTGTCTTTCATCCGGGTCAGACGATGCAGCAACTCGCTTTCTGAGATGCCAAGCTCATCAGCAACAGCTCCATAAGGATGGGGGGTCAGCGGCAGATCATCCTGCATCCGGTTCAGGATTGCGCGGTCGGTTGCATCCGGTGTCATGCGGCGGCCTCCTTTGGCTGGATCAGCGCACCGGTCTGTTTGAAACAACGGGTCGAGAACAACACCTTGTGCTGTGCGCCGAACAATTCGGGCAGGGCTGCAGCGCCGGCAAGTACCTGCCGCGCCTCGTTGCGCGAACGTGCGTGTATCATCGAATACAGGCGATAGGGCCAGATATCCGCGATCGGACGGCGTTCATAGCACAGCGTAACGCCGGGATAGGCAGCCAGCGCGGGCCCGGCCCGGTCCACCTGCTCGGGCGGCATGTCCCAGACCACCATCGCGTTGGCGGACCAACCAAGCGCGCGGTGCCGCACGATGACCCCCAGACGCGAGATGATGCCAGCGCCGTGCAGGACCTGAATCCGCACCATCACATCCTGCGGGTCGCGGTCCAGAGACCGGGCGAGCGCAGCATAGGGATCCGCAACCAGATGCAGGCCCGAACTGAGCGCCTGCAGCAACGCGCGGTCACCGTCCTGCATTGCGGAACGGTCGATCCGGCGCGGCTTGGGTATATTGTGGGCCTGGCCAGACATGCGAAAACCCAGATCAACGTTGAACGGGCGCACAAGGCGCAGGTCCAGAACCTGAAGGCCCGTCCGCTGTCCGATCCGGGCCAGAGTGTCGTCCACATGCGCACGGTCGGGGCCGGTGGCAACGAACCAGAGGTTCCAGTTGTCCTCGCGCTGATAATTGTGGTTCACACCCGGTTCGGCGTCGATCAGGGCCGCGACCTCTTCCACACGCGCATCCGGGGCGGCGACTGCGGCCAGAGTGCTGGCCGAAACCGCGCCGGGTGCAATTGTCGCGCCGACCCGGGTGATGCGACCCGTGGCCCGCATCCGGTTCAGGCGGTCGAGGACTTCGGCCTCGTCAAGACCCAGCGCGTCGGCCAGCGATTGAAAGGGGCGTTCGATGACAGGAAAGTCGCGCTGGAATTCATCCAGCAACCGGCGGTCAATCGGATCGGTAATATGGTCCATCTGTTACAGCCCCGTTCTGTGCGCCCGAGCGGTAAAGAAGATGCCGGATGGGCTGTCCGCTTCGATTTCGCGCAATTTTTCAAATGTTTGCGTGTCGTAAATCATAACCTTTCCGGCATCGCGCACGCTGATCCAGACCTCATGCCCGCGGGGCGTGAACTCCATATGCAGAACGGCGGGGCCGGGTTTAAATTCGTGGATGACCTGTTTGGTCACTGAATCGATCACCTGAATCGTGTCGTTCAGCGGATGGGCGAAATTCACCCAGACCTGCCGCCCATCGGGTCGGGCCATGGCAAAGACCGGCTGGCCGTGGGTCTTGGTGCGCCCGGTTTCGTGCAGCGTGTCGGCGTCGATCCACAGAACCTCGTGATGGCCGACGGCGGGCAGGACAAACTCGCGCCCGGTCAGCGCCCAGCCTTCAAGGTGAGGCATTTTGTAGACGGGCATTTCGTCTTGCCCGCGGCCGTAATCGGGCAGCACCCGGATCGGTTCAGGGCTGTCGGACCACAGGTCCAGCGCGGTCAGACCGTCCTCGCCAAACAACCCGGTGATATAGGTGCGGCCATTGGCGGTGATCAGCGCGTCATAGGGGTTTTTGCCCATGTCCGGAATTTTCGTGATCTCGGGCGCGCCCGCGGCGAAATCGGCAATCCAGGTTTCACCCGAGTCCCACATGGTGAACACGAACCTGCGGCCGGGCGCGTCGACCAGACCGATGGTTTTTCCGCCCGTGGGGATGTCTGCGACCATCTCAAGCGTATCCGCATCAAAGACCCGCACGCCGCCGGGTTCGTAATTTGACACCGCAACCAGCTTACCATCGTCCGAAATCGCGCCACCGATGGCGTTACCGGCCTGCACCACGCGCCCCGCGATCTGGCGGGTGACGATGTCTACCTTGGTCAGCCCGCCGTCGCGCCCGAACACATAGGCAAAACGTTCATCCGGCGAATAGACCAACGAGGCATGGGACAGATCGCCCAGCCCTTCGATCCGCGCCAGTGCCGCCCGGTCAGACTGGTCGACCAGCAGGACCGAGCCCGTGGCCCGTTCGATCACCAGCCCCAGATCCCCGGTTGCGGTAGGTTCAGCGCTAGCCGTTGTCATCATCAATGCGGCCGCAAGGCCAAGAACGATCTGTTTCATTTTGCCTCCTGTTCCAGCAGGTAACGGGCGATCCACTCGGCCTCTTCTTCGCTGATCAGCGGTCGCCACGGGGGCATCGCCGTGTCGGGAATGCCGTCGAGGATCACACCGGTCAGGATGTCGGGGTCGTAATGCTGCAGGGATTGGGAACGCAGATCCGGGCCAAGCCCACCTTTCAGCGAGAGCCCGTGGCAGGAACCGCAGTCCTGATGCACAAGGCGTTTCAGGGCACCGGGGTCGATGGCGTCTGCGGCAAAGGCCGACGTGGCCACCAACACGGCGGTTGTCAGAACCGCATGCGCGGTCCAGCCCGGCCGCCCGCTGTATGTGTGCGTGACGCTAGCCATGCGCCTGCTCCAAAAGTTCTGCAACAGGCCGTTCTGCGTAGAGCGAGACGACCTGCCCGATGATGAATAATGTGGGCGCCTTCAACCCGGCCTCGCGCACATCGGCCGCCAGTTGGTCGAGCCGCGAGACAACCCGTCGCTCGTCCGGTGTGGTGGCGTTTCCGACCGCCAGTACCGGCGTCGCGCCGGGCAGGTTCTCGGTCATCAGCCCCATCGCGATCTGGCCGATATTGGCGACGCCCATATAGACCACGAGGGTCAATTCCGGGTCGGCCAGACGCTTCCAGTCCAGATCCAGAACCTTGTCGGCCTGACGATGGCCGGTGACATATTGGACCGATGTCGCGAGTCCGCGATGGGTCAGCGGCACGCCGGTGGAACAGGATGCGCCTTGCGCGGCGGTGATCCCCGGCGCGTATTCGACAGCGATTCCCCGATCCGTCAGATAGGCGGCTTCTTCCGAGCCGCGGCCAAAGATCATCGGATCGCCACCTTTAAGACGCGCCACGGTGTGACCGGCGCGGGCCTCCTCCAGCAAAATCTCGTTGATCCGGTCCTGCGGAACGGTGTGGCATTTCGGAGCCTTGCCAACCGGGATTAGCCGCGCGTTTTCCGCGTGCATGGCGAGGATGTCATCCGAGACCAGCCGGTCATAAACCACCACATCGGCTTCCTGCAGCATGCGCAGGGCGCGCAGGGTCATCAGCTCGGGGTCGCCGGGGCCGGCACCAATCAGGAAAACCTTACCGCTCATCTTGCAAACTCGCTTGTTCTGAATGCTTTCGGAACCCGGGCCCGCAGTATAAATCCGGCGCGATTACAGGACGTTGCTGGGTGAACCGGGCGTGTCATGGGGGCAGGTTGGCGCAATCGCAAATCAACCTCCTTGACATAAGTTAAGGAGCGCGGGATTTGCCCCGCGCCCCTTTGTCCTGCCTGTATGTCCTGCCCCGGCTCAGGGTTCGACAGTGATCATTCCGATCATGTTCTGCGTTTCCCAATGCGGCCCGCACAGATAGTCCTGCGGACCGGGTGTAAGGAAGGTCAGATCAACCGTTTCTTCGGGGAACAGCCGGTCGCTTTCGGGTTCGCTGCCGTCTTTCAGCAGGACCGAATGGCTGGTGCGTTTGTCGACATTTACCCAGCGGACCGTAGTGCCGGCCTTCACGGTCAGCTCGAACGGGCAGAAGTTGTATTTGTACATGAGCACCACTTCGGCGTCCTCTACGGCCGAGGATGGCTGACCGAACAGCTCGACGTAACGCGCCTCGGCTTCGGCGCAAATCTCGGCGGCATCATCTGCCCATGCCGGGGCCGCCAGTAATAGCAGGACAGGAAGAAGGCGGTGGGGTTTCATCGTCTAAATCTCCGTTCCGAAAAGGGTGAGGGCCGGATCATCCGGCCCCCTCCGTTACTGTTTCACCACGTTGATAAAGGCCGCGTCGTCATCCAGCGCCAGGCTGGTGTCCAGCGTCACATGGTGGAACCGCGCGGCGGCAAAGTCGTCGTGGATGGCGAAGCCGACGGTGTAGGTCTGACCCGGCTCCAGCGGCACATCACCGGGCGCGCCGGAGTTCAGTGGCCGGGTAAAGACCACGGTCCACATACCGCCGGACAGGCTGGCCGAGGCGGCGATTTCACCGTCATTCACCACGCGCTGTTCCAGCAGATAGCCGTTGGTGGCGCTGCCATCGGCATAGACGCGCATCAGGTCCAGATAGGTGCCGTCGGCCAGGTACTGCTCAATCTGTTCGGCAGCCTGCAACTTGTCCCAGCCACCCAGCGGCTTACCGCGGCGACCGCGGGTTTCAATCTCAGTACGGCTTTCGCTGATGTACTTGGTCACCGTGTCCTGAGCTGCCATGCGGCCAGTGAAATCGCCATTTGCGGCGATCGCGTCGGCGCCCGGATCAAAGGGCATGTAGCTGTTGTCGGCGTGGCACGAGGCCCAGCAGCCCACCTGATCACCCATCTCGATCCCGGTGCCGGTGATCATCATGGCAACCTTGATCTGGTTGTCGGGGTCCATCTTGCCACCATCAACAAACGGGGCAGGGTTATGGCCCGCATCCGGCCATTGCAGACGGATGTACAGGTTCTCGTCATCATGCGCCGCCTGAACGGTTGCGTCGATGACACCGCGTTTGCCGGGGATCGGCGTGGGCTCAAGATCACCACCCGCAACGATCTTGTTGCCGATCGTGTCAAGTTCCTTGGCATGGCAGGTGGTGCATTGGTCACCACCCTTGGTCAGCGGACGGGCCCCGCCATGCAATTTACCGTTCTGGACCCACTCAAACGAAGCCTGCCCGGGGTAGAACAGTTTCAGATCGGCGCTGGCAACGGCGTTCCAATCGATATCCGCTCCGACATCGCTGCCTCCGCCACCCGCAGGTGCGGCGGCTTCTTCGCCGGCGGCCTTGGCACGTTCTTCAGCAACGGCGGCGTCAACAGCGGCTGCGATCTGGGCCTGCACGGCCTCTTGCTGAGCCGCGCGGGCGGCTTTCTCAGTTTCGGCCTCGGCGGCTTCCTTGGCTTCGATCCGTTCAAGGCTGGCCATGTATTCGGCCGGAATTTCACGGATAAAGGCCGGGTTCGGTGCTTCTAGCTTTTCCAGATACTCTTCGTCGGCCCGGTCACGCGCATCCGAGTGTGCAATCCCCTTGTGGCAGTCAATACAGGTTTGGCCAACCGTCATCGCGTTCAGGTGCTGCTGGCGCGCGCGGGGTTTCTGAAACTCGGGCATCATCGATTCGAAATCGTGGCAGTTGCGGCATTCGCGCGAGTCGGTGGCTTTCATCCGTTCCCACTCATTCATGGCCAGATGCACGCGCTTGGCTTCGAATTTCTCACGCGTGTTGATGGATCCGACCATTTTGCCATAGAGCTCTTTGGACGCCTTGATCTTGCGGATCATCTTGTGGGTCCAGTCCTTGGGCACGTGGCAATCGGAACATACCGCGCCCACGCCGGACCGGTTCACGTCGTGGATCGTGCCGGTGTATTCCTCGAAGACGAAATCGCGCATCTCGTGGCACGAGACGCAGAATTCCTTGGTGTTGGTGGCTTCCATGGCGGTGTTGAACCCGCCCCAGAAGATGATGCCGCCTGCAAAGGCCGCGGCGATGCCGGCCACGGGCATTCCCCACAGGAAATACCGGCGCCAGATTGGTGGTTTTTTATCCGGTTCGGAGGTCATATCCGGGCTCCGTTTGGCTGTCTTGACTGGCGCGGCTTGTCAGGCCGGCGCGTTTGGCTGATGGGGAAAACGGGGAAAGGGCGGGCGAGGGGCCCGCCCTTTCCGAAGTTGGCGCAACTTGCGTCAGGTGACGTGGTTCGAACGGTTGTAGACGTTGAACTTGCCGGTCGGGGCAAACAGACCCTTCACGCGGCCGATCTCTTCCAGCGTCTTGGCGTCGAAGATCACGATCTCACCATTCGCCTCTTTCGAGGTCGAGCGGTTCCACTTGGAAACCCAGACCTCGGAACCGTCCTGGTTGAACTCGAAGTGGACGGCGACGTTGCCTTCCTCTTCGGTGATCTGGATCGTTTTCACGATCTCACCGGTTGCCTTGTCGATGACCTGCACCGATTGCTGGATCTCAGGCTCGGGGTGCTTGGTCTGGTCGGCCCAGATGTAATCCGATTCCGGGTGTGTCCGGATGAACAGACCGGGTCCGTCGGTTTCAACCTCAAAGCAGACCTTCCAGGCGTCGTCCGGGCGACCTTCGGGGTCGTTGCCCCAAACGGTGACCGTGCCTTCACCCAGGTGGGTTGTACCGGCAACCGGGCCGCAATTCGGGTCATCCCAGTTGGCGCCCGGGCCGGGGTGCGGCAGCGGCGCAGTGTCGATCAGAGCTTCCAGCTTATGGGTCTCGGTATCGACCACGACCATCTTGTTCGACGCGTTTGCGGCGATCTGGAAGTAGCGGCCGGTTGGATCGAAGAACCCGTCATGCAGGAATTTGGCGCTGTCGATCTTGTCGATCCGCAGGTTGTCCAGGTCGGAGTAATCCACCTGCCAGAGCTGACCGAGTTCCTTGACAGCCACGATCCATGTGGGCTCGTTCGGGGTCGTGTAGATGGCGGCCACGCGGGCCTCTTCCACATAGTCCCCGTCCACATTGTAGCCGCGGGTCGAAACGACCTTTTTCGGCTCCATGGTTTCGGCGTCGACGATGGCGAAATGCGGCGGCCAATAGGCCCCGCCGATCACGTATTTGCCGTCACCCGATACGGCCACGTCGCGGGCGTCATAGCCAATGGTGACCTCGGCAACCAGCATGTTCTCGGGGTCCTGCCACAGGTCGATCTTGGTCATCTTGCCGTCGCGGCCCATGGTGTACCAGAAGCGGCCCGGGTTTTCCGGCTCTTCCAGCTTGTGGTGCTCGGACGCTTTCAGAACGTGCACAGCGTAGCCTGTCGGGATATGCGCCAGCACCTCCTTGGTGTCGCCGTCGATCACAGCCACCTTGCCCACGTCACGCTCGATAACCACGAAGAAATTTTCCCAGTTGCGGCCATGCAGCGGCTCGGTCGGGTAATCTTCAGGTTCGACATAGACCTTGCGGGTCGCCATCATCTGCTCAAGCGACATTTCCGGCGGTTTCGGCGGTTCCATCTGGATGTAGGTCGCCATATCGCGGATCTCGTCCTCGGACATCACGTCCGAGAAGTTGTTCATCCCGCCTTCGGTCCCCCAGGCGATAATTTTTTCAAGCCGTTCCTGTCCCAGTTTCAGGGTGCCGGACTCGGTTACGGTTCCATCGGCATTCTTGGTTTCCACCAAGGGTTCAAGGCTTTTACCGGTCGCCCCTTTGCGCAGCACACCGTGACAGCCGGCGCAGCGTTCAAAGTACAGTTGTTTGGACAATTCAAAGGCTTCCTTGCTGAGGGTTGGCTCTTCGGCGAGGGCTGGTGCGGCGACGCTGCCCAGCAACATCGCCAAACCGACCCCAAAGGCGCGGCCGGTTTTGTTGTAGCTGATTCCAAGTGACATGATCACTCTCCATTTGCGTGGTGAGGCATTTGCGAGGGTGAGACATCGCCGCGGTACACTCCTTGACCAAAGTCAACACAGGGGGTGCAAATCGTGGCGCGGGCGGGAAAAAACGCTGAAAAACCGGACAGAAAATCTGTGTTTCAGGGTCATATTTTCCGGTCGGTTTGATTTTGGTTAAGTCGCGGGCGCATCCGGGTTGCTAGGGCAGAGGAAACGATAAGGAGAGCAGCCATGGCCGCAGTCATCACCCGGATTTTTGGTGAGGGGTTTCGTGTTTTCTTCCTCTCCGCAGGACTTTACGGCCTGTTTGTCGGGCTGGTCTGGGGGCTGTGGCTGACGGTGCCCTACATGACCCCGGATTATGGCATGGCACCGCCCATGTGGCATGCGCATGAGATGATCTTTGGGTATGCCACCGCCGCGCTGGGCGGGTTCTTTCTGACCGCCGTACCGAACTGGACCGGCGCGCCGGACGCGCGCGCGCGATTCATAACTCTGGCCGCCGGTCTGTGGCTGGCGGGGCGGATGGCGATGTGGTTTTCGGGAATGTTGCCGCCGCTTCTGGTGGCTGTGATCGATCTTGCCTTTGTGCCAATTCTGGCCGCCAAGATCGCCACTCAACTGATCCGCCGCCCGAAACCTCAGAACATGATTTTCCTGTTGCTCCTGACTTTCATCTGGGTTGCCGACCTGCTGACCCATTTGGAATGGATGGGGGTCACGGATGACACATTGCAGACGGGGCTGCGCGCCGGGCTGCTGACGCTTTGTGCGATGATCGCCATTCTGGGCGGGCGGATCACGCCGGCCTTTACCCGCAATGCCATGAAGCGCGCCGGAGCGCCCGAGGCGGATTGGCCTGTCTCAGTGGCCGCGCTGGACAAGGCGGGCATGGTTCTGGCCCTGGCCCTGCCGCTGATCATACTGGTTCTGGGCATGCACCCGGCCGCCGGGATGGCGGCGCTGGTACTGGGCATTCTGCAGGTTCTGCGCATGGCCCGCTGGCGTGCGCGCTGGACGTTGCGGCAGCCGATCCTGCTCGCGCTGCATCTGGGTCTGGGCATGCTGGCGCTGGGCCTGGTTCTGTGGGGGCTGGCGGTGGTCGGCTTTGGCAACGAAGTCGCCGCCCTGCATGTCCTGGGTATTGGCTGCGTGGGCGGTATGACCCTTGCGGTCATGAGCCGCGCCGCGCTCGGCCACAGTGGCCGCGCGCTGGTGGCGCCGGGGCCGATGGTCGTGGCTTATGGGCTGATGGCCATTGCTGCCCTGTCGCGCTGGATCGGCGCGGACCTGAACGCGGGCTATCTGGTGGCGATGCTGGTGTCGGATGGGCTGTGGATTGGCGCCTTTGCCCTCTATCTGATCGCCATGTGGCCCGCGCTGACCGGACCGCGGGCGCCCCGCGCCGGGTGAAATGACTTCGCTTGGCCCGTCTTGACTTTCGTTAAGGCAGTGCCGCGCAGCGGCCGCCATGCTGACCCGGCAAGCTAATCTGCGCAAAGGAGAGCGCAATGCGAGAAGTCATGACCAAGAGCATGGCTCGCAACATTTTTTATGGCGGGTCACTGTTCTTTATCCTCATATTCCTGGCCCTGTCGGCCCATTCCCACCTGTATATCGTGAACTCCGAAAATGCGGCGAAACTCGATGACAGCGTGGTGCGGGGCAAACACGTCTGGGAAAAACACGCCTGTATCAACTGCCACACGATTCTGGGTGAAGGCGCATACTTCGCTCCCGAAGTGGGCAACGTGATGACCCGTTGGGGCGTGCTGGACGACCCGGAATCGGCCTTCGAAGCCCTCAAGGGCTGGATGGAGGCGCAACCGACCGGCATTCCCGGTCGCCGGCAGATGCCCAATTTCAACCTCAGCGACGAAGAAATCCGCGACCTGACCAACTTTCTGATCTGGACGGACAATATCGACGCTCAGGACTGGCCGCCCAACGAGGCGGGCTGAGAAGGGAACGGAGCAATGAAATACGAATCCCAAAAAATCGCCTATGCCTACTTTGCGGTAGCTATGGCGCTGTTCGCGATCCAGGTGCTGGGCGGTCTGCTGGCAGGCTGGATTTATGTGTCCCCCAATTTCGTCAGCGAACTGCTGCCGTTCAACATCGTGCGGATGCTGCACACCAATGCGCTGATCGTCTGGCTGATCCTTGGCTTCTTCGGCGCCGCGTACTTCCTGATCCCGGAAGAGGCCGAGCGCGAGATCCACTCGACCAAGCTGGCCTATCTGCAGCTGATCATTCTCGTGGTCGGTACGCTGGGCGTGGTGCTGACCTATACGTTCAACCTGTTCGAAGGGAACTGGTTGCTGGGCAAGGAGGGGCGCGAGTTTCTTGAGCAGCCGAAATGGGTCAAGGCGGGCATCGTCGTGGCCGCGCTGATCTTCCTTTACAACGTGTCGATGACCGTTCTGAAGGGTAAGAAAACCGCCATCACCAACATCCTGCTGTTGGGTCTGTGGGGTCTGGCATTGCTGTTCCTGTTCGCCTTCTACAACCCGGGCAACCTGTCTTTGGACAAGCAATACTGGTGGTATGTCGTCCACCTGTGGGTCGAAGGCGTTTGGGAATTGATCATGGCCTCGATCCTGGCCTACCTCATGCTGAAGCTGACAGGTGTAGACCGTGAGGTCGTCGAGAAGTGGCTTTATGTCATCGTCGCCGCCGCGCTGTTCTCAGGCATCCTTGGCACCGGTCACCACTATTACTGGATCGGTACGCCTGCGTACTGGCAGTGGATCGGTTCGATCTTCTCAAGCCTTGAGGTGATCCCGTTCTTTGCGATGATGGCCTTTGCCTTCGTCATGGTCTGGAAGGGCCGCCGGGACCACCCCAACAAAGCGGCGCTGCTGTGGTCGCTGGGCTGTGCCACACTGGCCTTCTTCGGTGCCGGTGTCTGGGGCTTCCTGCATACGCTGCACGGGGTAAACTACTATACCCACGGCACGCAGATCACGGCAGCCCACGGCCACCTGGCTTTCTACGGTGCCTATGTCTGCCTCAACCTGGCGATCTTCACCTATGCCATGCCGATCCTGAAAAACCGTGACCCGTATAATCAGGTTCTGAACATGGGGTCGTTCTGGCTGATGACCAGCGGCATGGTCTTCATGACCTTCGTGCTGACCTTCGGCGGCACCGTGCAGACGCATATGCAACGTGTGGTCGGTGACTACTTCATGGATGTGCAGGACCAGATCGCTATCTTCTACTGGATGCGCTTCGGCTCTGGTCTGGTTGTGGTCATCGGTGCGCTGCTGTTCATCTACTCGATCTGGGTACCCCGGAAAGAGATCATCGAACCGGGCGCAGCTGAAACCCCCGCGGAGTGATGGAAATGGACGGCTCTTTACAACTGGGAACGGGGGCGGCAAGCGCCCCCTTCTACCTGCCTCAGGGCGACGAATGCGACGTGTTCGCCGCCGCTTATACCAACAACCTGCCGGTCCTGCTGAAAGGGCCGACAGGCTGCGGCAAGACCCGCTTTGTGGCCCATATGGCCGCCAGCCTCGGTCGGCCGCTTTACACCGTGGCCTGCCAAGACGATCTGGCGGCCGCTGACCTGATCGGGCGTTACCTGCTGAAAGGCGGCGAGACCGTCTGGGTCGACGGGCCGCTGACCCGCGCAGTCCGCGAGGGCGCCATCTGCTATCTCGATGAGGTGGTCGAAGCCCGCAAGGACGTCACCGTCGTGCTGCACCCGCTGACCGACGACCGGCGCATCCTGCCGATCGACCGCACCGGCGAAGAGCTTGAGGCCGCCCCCGGCTTCATGCTGGTCGCCTCCTATAACCCCGGATACCAGAATATCCTGAAAACCCTGAAACCCTCGACCCGTCAGCGCTTTATCTCGCTGGAATTCGACTTCCCGTCGCCCGAGATGGAGGCAGAAGTCGTCGCGCAGGAAAGCGGGTTGGCGCTGGAGCGTTGTAAGCCGCTGATCCGGTTGGCGAACAAGCTGCGCGGGCTCAAGGGTCAGGATCTTGAGGAAGGCGTTTCCACCCGTCTGGTCGTCTATGCCGCGACGCTGATCGCACAGGGCATGTCCACCGACCGCGCCATCCTTGCCGCGATGATCGAACCTCTGACCGATGACGAGGATATCAAACGCGGGCTCCTCGATCTTGTCACGGCTGTCTTTGGGTGAGGCCAGCCAATGGTCAGGATCGATTTTGAGCCATGGGAACCCGAAGAAACGATCGGGAAACTGTGGCACACCCTTGCCAGCCGCCTCGATGCACCTCAGGTGCACGATGGAGCCGCGGTCGACCTCTCGCAGGTCGCGGGGCGGCTGGCCGTCCTCTTTCGGGGACTTGGGGGTAGTCCGGGCGTTGAATTGCGCCCGGTCTCACCCGAGGTTTCACACCACCGCCTAAGCTGGCGCCGGCGGCTGGGGACCGAAGCGGAACTGATGCCGCGCGCGTCCTTTGACGGCGAGGTGCTGCGCCTGCCCGATCGGCTTGCGGTCTTTCCCGCGCGTGAGGCCAACGCCGCGCTTTATGTCTGGCTGGCGGCTGTTGCGGCCCATGCCGGAACCCGAATTGATGAATCCGATCCGTTGCGCGCTGATCTGCGGGCGCTGAACGCGGCACAAAAGATGGTGGCCGCGACGCTCGACAATGCCCCCGGCCTGCGCCCGCTTTATACAGAGCTTTGCAAAGGCGTGTTGCATCAGCGCGACATTCCCGGCCTGCCACCCGCCGAGGCCGCGGTAGAGGATCTGATCCGCCATGTGCTGGGCGATCCCGCCCCCCTGTCGCCAAGAGCCGAAGAGATGCGCGCGATGGACGCGCCCCTTTCTGCACCGCGCGGTTACCAGCCATTCCGTCCGGTGCCGCTGTGGCCCGAACTGCGAGCAGTCGGATTTTCCGAACATAACGAAGTCGAAAACCCCGATACCGAAGGTCCACCTGAAGAATCCGGAGAGAAGACTCACCGCGCCCGCCGCCGAAAATCGGATCAGGCCACGCGCAGTGACAGTTTCATCCTGCATAAATTCGAGGCGATCCTAAGCTGGGCCGAGTTCCTGAATATCAATCGGCGCATCGACGATGACGATCCCGACAATGCGAAAAAGGCCGCCGACGATCAGGACGAGATCGGGTTGGGGCAGATCTCCAAGGCACCGCCGACCAAGCTGAAACTGCATCTGGACCTTGCGCCCGAGGATGTGAACCGCGAGCGTTTGTCCGGCCGTATCCTCTATCCTGAATGGGACGTGCGGACTGGTCGGTACCTGCCAGACCACGTCAATGTTCTGTTGTCAGATGCCGACCTTCGCGAGGATGCCGCCGCGTTCGGCAAAGACCCGGCCACCGCCCGCCGCATCCGCGCCGTCAAACGGCAGTTCGAGGCGCTGCGCCCTGGGCGCGTGATGACCCGAGGCCATCTGGACGGTGATCAACTGGACATCGAGGCCGCCGTCCGCGCCGAAACCGAACGTCGTGCCTGTGGCGAAGGCAACGAACGCATCTGGCAGCAATCCCGGCCCGAGGCACGCGATCTGGCGGTGTCGATCCTGCTGGATGTCAGCCGCTCGACCGAAAGCGCCGTGACAGGTCGCGCGGTGATTGACATTGAGCGTGAGGCGCTTGCCGCGCTTGCCTGGGGTCTGAATGCCTGCGGCGACGATTTTGCCATCCACGCGTTCAGTTCGCTGAAACGCCAGCGCGTCTATGTGCAGCGCTGCAAACGGTTTGATGAGCCGATGGGCACCACAGTCGAACAGCGCATCGCCTCGTTGCGGCCCGGCCACTACACACGGTTGGGGGCGGCCATCCGGCATTGCTCGGCCGATCTGGCGGCGCAGTCGCGCAAGCGTCGCCTGCTGCTGGTTATCACAGATGGCAAGCCCAACGATCTGGACCATTACGAAGGTCGCCACGGTATCGAAGACACAAGGCAAGCGGTGCGCGAGGCACGCCGGGCCGGGCAATCGGTTTTTGGCGTCACCGTCGATAAAACCGGCAAAAGCTGGTTTCCCCGCATGTTCGGTCAGGGCGGGTTCGCCGTCATCCCCGATCCGCACCGCCTGACCATGGCCCTGCCGCAGATATATCGCCAACTGGTCGGCGGATGAGCGACGCGTCCCTGATTGACGAGCTTCCCGGCGAGTTGTTGATGTGGGTTCTGATCATCTCGGAGCTTCTGGTCTTCGGCGCCGGGATGGTCGCTTTCATGGGCGTGCGTCTGACCGACCCGGCGGGTTTTGCCGAGGCGCAGTCACATCTGCACCGTACCGGCGCTGCGCTGAACACCGCGGTTCTCGTCTCATCGGGCTATCTGGCCGCACAGGCGTTGCGCTGGCGGCAGGCGGCCCGTGTGGGCGCGGCGCGTCTGGCGCTGATCGCGGCGGCCGCGCTGGGTGTGGTGTTTCTGATCATCAAGGGCGTGGAATATGCCGACAAGGCAGCTCAGGGGATCAGCTATGAAACGCACCCGTTTTTCCTGTTCTACTATCTACTGACGGGTTTTCATGCCGCGCATGTTCTGGCCGGCGTGTTTATTCTGCTGCTGGTCGCGTGGCGCGACGACCCCCGAAATATCGAGGCCGGCGCGCAGTTCTGGCACATGGTCGATCTGGTCTGGATCATGCTGTTTCCCGTGATCTACCTGCTGGGGTGAAGGTAATGCATGCTGGCATATTGACCCGGGCCTGGCTTGCCCTTCTGGGCCTCAGCCTCGGATCGGCGGCGCTGACGCTTCTGCATCTGCCCCACGCGGTGTTGGGCGCAGGTATCCTGTTGCTGGCGCTGTTCAAGACCCGGTTGATCCTGGCACATTATCTGGACCTGAGCCGCAGCCCGTCGTGGCTGCGGGGGTTCACCATGGTTCTGACCGCCTTTGCAGCGGTGATTTATGGGCTCTACCTGATCTGACAAAGAAAAACCGCCCCGAAGGGCGGCCGTATTTTTCCTACCTGGGACCTTCGCCTTATTGCGCAGCCATCGGCATCCGGGCGATCTGACACCGTTGCCATAGCGTCGACAGCGCGCCGACCAGATGGTCGATGTCTTCGGCTGTGTGGACCGGTGAGGGCGTGATGCGCAGACGCTCGGTCCCTTTCGGAACCGTGGGGTAGTTGATCGGCTGGATGTAGATGCCGAATTCCTCAAGCAGCGTGTCCGAGATGAATTTGCATTTCACCGGGTCGCCCACCATCACCGGGATGATGTGGCTGGGGTTGGGCAGATGCGGGATGCCTTCGGCGTCCAGTCGGGCACGTACCTGTGCCACACGGGTCTTTTGCAGATCACGCTCGGTTTTCGACTGTTTCAGATGCCGGATCGAGGCGGCGGCCCCTGCCGCGATCGAGGGCGGCAGCGCCGTGGTAAAGATGAAGCCGCTGGCAAAGCTGCGCACGAAATCGCACAGCGCGGCGGACGCTGCGATATATCCGCCGACGACGCCAAAGGCCTTACCCAGCGTGCCTTCGATGACGGTCAGCCGGTCCATCAGCCCTTCGCGTTCGGCAATCCCGCCGCCACGCGGGCCATAAAGGCCAACGGCGTGGACCTCATCCAGATAGGTCATGGCGCCATATTTGTCCGCCAGATCGCAGATTTCCTTGATCGGGGCGATATCGCCATCCATCGAATAGACCGATTCAAAGGCGATCATCTTAGGGGCATCGGGGTCGGCCGCGGCCAGTTTCGCCTCCAGATCCGCCAGATCATTATGCTTCCAGATCACCTTTTGCGCCCGCGAATGCCGGATGCCTTCGATCATCGACGCATGGTTCAGCGCGTCCGAAAACACGATCAGGCCGGGGATTTTCGCGGCCAGCGTTCCCAGCGCCGCCCAGTTCGAAACATAGCCGGAGGTGAACAGCAACGCGGCCTCTTTGCCGTGCAGATCCGCCAGTTCACCCTCAAGCAGAACATGGTCATGGGTGGTGCCCGAGATGTTGCGGGTACCGCCCGCGCCGGCGCCGCAACGATCCAGCGCGTCATGCATGGCAGAGATTACGGCGGGGTGCTGCCCCATGCCCAGATAGTCGTTGGAACACCAGATCCGGACATCGCGCTGCACCGGCCCGTCGGTCTGACATGCGTTCGGGAATGATCCGCAGCGCCGTTGCAGGTCGATGAAAACGCGGTAATTTCCCTCGTCCTTCAATGCGTCCAGGCTCTGGGTGAAAAATCGCTCGTAGTCCATCTTTCTGGCTCCCCGGATTACTGGCTTTGGCAGAGATTAGGCGCGTGGGCGGGCCGGGGACATGACTATTGTCAAGTTGGGGCAGGAAAAGGCTGGTGCAGCGAAGGCAGCTTTGGCATAGGCTGGGCCCGAAGGATGTACCGGTCAGAACATGGACCGGGGAAGAGGGGACCTGAATGGCGCATGAGGCACAAAAAGCGATTGCCCGACAGTCGCTGTTGCTCAAGAGCTTGCCCGAACAGCATGTCGAAGAATTGCTGAGCCATGCCATCTGGCGGCAATACGACCGCGGGGAAACGATTTTCCTGCAAGAGGAAGAAGCCAAGGCCGTCCACGTGGTTCTGTCCGGGTGGGTCAAGCTGTTCCGCATGTCGCCGACCGGAGCCGAAGCCGTGGTCAGCGTCTTTACCCGCGGCGAAAGCTTTGGCGAAGCGGTGGCGTTGCGCAACGTCCCTTATCCGGTGTCGGCCGAGGCCGTTTCAGCCTGTGACCTGATGCATATTCCCAGCCCGGTTTTGCTGTCGCTGATGCGGCGCGACCCGGAGATCGGCGTGTCCATCCTTGCGGCGACCTTCACGCATCTGCACTCTCTGGTTGCCCAGCTCGAACAGCTCAAGGCCCAGACCGGGGCGCAGCGGGTCGCTGAGTTCCTGCTGAACCTGTGCGACACGGAAACCGATGGCTGCGAGGTGGAACTGCCCTATGACAAGATGCTGATCGCCGGACGTCTGGGCATGAAACCGGAAAGCCTGAGCCGGGCCTTTTCCCGGCTGAAGTCGGTCGGCGTGAGGATCGACCGAAACCACGCCGAGATCTCGGATGTCGAGGGGCTGCGCGATTACGCCGAAAGCGACCCGTCGGAAAAGTGATACCGTTGCGTGCACCTTGTGGCTGTCAGCGTTTCGGCTCCCATCCGGGCGGTTTGAAGAGATAGCCCAAGGCCTCGCCGGGTGATTTCGCCGATTTGATATCGCGGAAAAGCTGCGGCCATTCCGAAAACCAGACCTTGACTGGGTTGCGGCTGTCGAAGTCCCGCGTCAGCCCGTAGCGCGGCGTTTCTTCCTCGGCCTGGAATGTGTGCCACAGCCGGTCCCAGACGATCAGGATGCCGCCGTAATTCCGGTCGAGATATTTGTCGTCGCTGCCGTGATGGACCCGGTGATGCGACGGTGTGTTCAGCACCCATTCCAGCGGTCCAAGTTTGCCGATCAGTTCGGTGTGCAGCCAGGTTTGGTACGCCAACACGGCAACGACGCCGAAAATGATCGCCTCGGGTGCAAAACCCAGAAAGGCAAGCGGCAAATGGGCGATCAGGGACCAGACCCCTTCCAGCGGGCCAAACCGGATTCCGGTGACGATGTTCATATCCCGTGATGAATGGTGAACCGCGTGTTGCGTCCACAAAATCCTGACCTCATGGGCAATGCGGTGTTCCCAGTAATAGGTAATGTCAGCCAGCAGCACGACCAGCGCCAGGCTCCACCACGTGACCGGGATGGACCATGGCAGGATTTGCGCAACGATCCAGTACAGGCCATATGCGCCGGTCAAGATAAAGGTTTCGATTAATACATAGGGTATCTGCGTGGATGCGCTGACCAGCATCTCGCCAAAGGTGCGCGCCCGGAATTCGCGCTTGAACGCCATTTCGGCTATTTCAACCAGCAGGATCGCAGCGCCGATCAGAAAAAAGGCGTCGTCTATTTGTGATGTCAGACCTTCAAGATTCATGAGGGGCCTCCGTTCAGACCGGACGACAACGTCCGCCAGGCAAGTTCTGCTGCTTGTTTCGGGGTGGCATCGCCTGATCGCACCATGGACCAGGCCGCATAGATGAGGTTTTCATAAGCCTCGGCGATCCAGAGGGTCGGGACATGCGCGTCGAAAGCGCCTTCGGCCTTGGCCTGTTCTATGTCCTGCAATAGCTGGGCGCGGCTTTCTGCATAGGCCGCCGCGATGTCCGGATCCGCCTCTTGCCCTTCGTTGGCAAGAAACCACTGACGGTTTGCCAGCGGGACAATGGCGAACAGGGACAGCCGAAATCCTTCGGCATAGCTTTGTGCCCCCGACGTTGCGATGCGGACCGCCTCCTCCAGCTCGGCAAGCGCTATTGAAGCCAGCGCGCGCATCAACTCAGGACGGCCCGGAAAATACCTGTGCAACGTCGCCCGCCCCACGCCCGCGCGGTCTGCGACATCGCTCAGCGAGGCGGTCGGACGTTCCGAGAAAACCTCGAACGCGGCTTCCACGATGGCGTCACGGGTATCTGGTCGAATTCTTGACATGAGACATAGATGTCTCGTTTGAGACATCTATTCAAGTAGTCGTGTAGAATTTCTTTCGGCCAGCAGATGACAGCAAATGACCGTTCCGACGCCTGCTTACGACTGGTCAATAGCCGTATTTTGCAAACACAGACATAAACTTAAGCAAAGTCGACGATTAGGGATTTGGTGGAGCCTAGGGGAGTCGAACCCCTGACCTCTTGCATGCCATGCAAGCGCTCTCCCAACTGAGCTAAGGCCCCATCCAGGGACTGCCGAAGCAGTGGACGGACGTTTATGAGACGGCGGCGGCAAGTGCAAGTCCAAAAAATGGAAATCGCCAAAAACTTTCCCGCCCCGGTCCGAAGGTGGTTCGAGGCGGCGCAGGGCCGCCTCTGACCGGTATCAGCTCTCGTCTTCCGACGACATATCGGTGATGTCGTCCAGCGAGACATTGTCATTGTCGTCGGCGTCATCGTCCAACAGATCATCATCCAGATCGACATCGACGTTGTCGTCATCGTCCAGAACCAGATCCTCATCCGAAGCGTCTTTACGCGCTTTGGCCGAGGCGGCGTCCTCCGCATCTGCGGCGATCATCCGGCTTTTGCCGGTTTCAAGCTCCACGATCTCGCCAGTGTAGGGGCTGATGATCGGGTCCTTGTTCAGGTCGTAAAACCGCTTGCCGGTTGTCGGGCAAACGCGCTTAACGCCCCATTCTTCCTTGGGCATGTCAAATCCCCTTGATATCAGGTGAGTCGTAATAACGATTCAGGTCACGTGCCACATGCGGCGGGCACTGTCAAAGCCTTTGAGCAGGAGAAACAGGCATATGGGAGATCACGCACTGCCCGGCAAGCCTCCGGTGCCACTGAAGCTGCGCAGATCGGCACGCGCGCGGCGCATCAGCCTGCGAATTTCTCAGCTGGACGGGCGGGTTACACTGACCTATCCGCAGGGCGTCCCCGAGGCCGAAGCGCTGAATTTCGCGCGCACGAAGGAAGAGTGGATACGCCAGCATTTATTGGACCGTCCCGACCCCGCGACCATTCAGTTCGGGCAGACCATCCCCGTTGAGGGGATTGAGCGGCGAATCGTCCCGGCAAGCGGTCGCCGGGTTCAGTTGCGGGGGGGCGAAATTGCGGTGCCCCGGGGCGCCGAGGCGCGACGTCTGGCCCGTTTCCTGAAAGAGCTGGCGCGCGATCGTCTGACCGGGGCCTGCGACGATTACGCGGCGATGCTGGGGTGCTCCTATACCAGCATGACCATCCGCGATACACGCTCGCGCTGGGGGTCATGCAGTTCGGCGGGTGGGCTGATGTTTTCCTGGCGGCTGATCCTCGCGCCCAGCGAGATCCTGCATTATGTGGCCGCGCATGAGGTGGCGCATCTGGTCGAAATGAACCATTCGCCTGCGTTCTGGGCTCAGGTCGAACGGATTTTCGGCGACTACCGGAATCAGAGGCGCTGGCTGCGCGACAACGGGGCGCAGTTGCACCAGTACAAATTCGACACCAACCCGAGTTGACCCCGGGGCAGGATGTGATCACATGGGGCCATGTTGACCGCACGTTCCTCAAACTCTCAGACCGCAACGCATGATCGGGTCTATCGCGCCCTGCGATCGCGGATCATGCATGGTGAAATCGCGCCGGGTCAGGCGTTGACGCTGCGCGGAATCGGCAAGGAGTTCGACGTGTCTATGACGCCCGCGCGCGAAGCAGTGCGCCGTCTGGCAGCCGAAGGGGCGTTGTTTCTGTCAACTTCGGGCCGGGTCTCGACGCCGGAGCTGACCAATGACCGGATCGAAGAACTGGCGGCGCTGCGCGCGCTGCTTGAGGTGGAACTGGCCAGCCGCGCGTTGCCGCGGGCGCATATCGCGCTGATCGACCGGCTTCAGAGCATCAACATGACGGTTGCCGAGATGGTGACGAAACGCGATGCGGTCGGGTATATCCGCACCAATCTGGAATTTCACCGCACGCTGTACCTGCGGGCGCAGGCCCCGGCGATGCTGGCGATTGCGGAAACGGTCTGGCTGCAACTGGGGCCGACCATGCGGGCGCTTTACGGGCGGCTGCGGCGGACCGAACCGCCGCATTACCACAAGCTGATAATCGCCGCGCTGAAGGCGGGGGACGAGCCCGGTTTGCGTCTGGCGGTTCGTTCAGATGTGACCCAGGGTCTGCGGATGCTGGTCAGCTAGGCGGCATGTCGCCGAGGCCGCCGGGAGACGCAGGTCCGGCATGGTCGTTCTGGCTTGCGCGCCGGGTCTGCGATATCCTGACCCAAATCACAACAAGAGCAGATTTCAGCCATGATCAATCGACGGATGTTTTCAATTGGGCTTGGGTCGGCCTTGCTGACCGCCTGTTCCACCGGGTCCCCCACCAGCGCGCCCGCGTCGCGGATGCGGGCGGTTCCCAATGCGGGATGGAACGCCTGGGTTGCGGGCTTCAAAGGGCGCGCCGCGTCGCAGGGAATTTCGCAGTCCACGCTCGACCGGGCGTTTCAGGGTGCGGGGTATCTGCCGGGGGTGATCGAACGGGACCGCAATCAGGTCGAATTCAAACGGTCGCTTGAGGATTACCTCGCCATCGCGGCCTCGGACGAGCGGATCAGCACCGGCCAGCAGATGATGGTGCGGCACGCCGGCACTCTGTCGCAGATCGAGGCGCAATATGGGGTCGATAAGGAAATCGTCGTCGCCGTCTGGGGGCTGGAAAGCCGCTATGGCGCCCGGCGCGGGGATGTGCCGGTGGTTTCGGCAGTGTCGACGCTGGCCTATGACGGGCGACGCGGCGCGTTTTTCGAAAAGCAGCTGGTTGCCGCCCTGAAAATTATTCAGGAGGGCGACACGTCGCCGGCCAACATGACCGGAAGCTGGGCGGGTGCGATGGGCCACACGCAGTTCATCCCAACCTCTTATCTGGCCTATGCGGTGGACTTCACCGGCGACGGACGGCGGGACATCTGGTCTGACGATCCAACGGATTCGCTGGCCTCAACTGCGGCCTATCTGGCCCGCGCCGGATGGGTTCGCGGGCAGCCATGGGGTGGTGAGGTCGGTACGGTGTCGGGCACTCCGGTCGCCGTGTTGCAGCCGCAGAAGCCGGGGCCGCGCATCGCGGTGTTCCGCAATTTTCAGGTCATCAAGCGCTACAACAACTCCGACAGCTATGCGATCGGCGTCGGGCATCTGTCCGACCGGATTGCGGGCGGCGCGCCGTTTCAGGCGTCGTTTGGGCCGGATGCAACCGGTCTGACGCTGGAGGACAGGAAGGACTTGCAGCGCCGCCTGACATCTGCGGGTTATGACACGCAGGGCGCTGACGGGGTGATCGGCAACAACACCAAATCCGCCATCAGTGCCTATCAACGCGCCAATGGTCTGTCGGCGACCGGTGAGCCGTCACTTGCGTTGCTGCGTAGGCTGGGCGGCTGACGGGTTACGCGGCCAGCCCTTTCGATCCGATATCCAGGAATTTCTGGCGGCGGTCCTTGATCAGAGCCGCCGCGTCCTTGCCGTCCAGCTCATTCAGCATGGCAGCAATCGCGGCACGCACGGCTTCCACGGTGGCAGGACGATCCCGATGGGCTCCACCCTTGGGCTCCGAAATGATGTGGTCGCAAACGCCCAGTTTATGAAGGTCCTGTGCCGTCAGCCGCAGCGCCTCGGCGGCTTCGCGCATCTTTTCCGAATCCTTCCACAGAATCGAAGCGCATCCTTCCGGCGAGATTACCGAATAAACCGAATGTTCCAGCATCGCGACACGGTTCGCCGTCGCAAAAGCCACGGCCCCGCCCGAGCCGCCTTCGCCGATGATCACCGATACCAGCGGCACGCCAATTTTCAGGCACATCTCGGTCGAACGCGCGATAGCCTCGGATTGCCCGCGCTCTTCGGCCCCTTTGCCGGGATAGGCACCCGCCGTGTCGATCAGGGTAATCACCGGCAAACCGAACCGGCCCGCCATTTCCATAAGACGCACGGCCTTGCGATAGCCCTCGGGGCGGGCCATGCCGAAATTCCGCTCGATCCGCGATTTGGTGTCCGATCCCTTTTCGTGGCCGATCACCATCACGGGCTGGTCATTGAACCGCGCCAAACCGCCAATCACGGCCAGATCGTCGGCAAAGTTCCGGTCGCCCGCCAGCGGCGTGAATTCGGTGAACAGCGCCTCGACATAATCCTTGCAATGGGGGCGTTCGGGGTGGCGGGCCACCTGACATTTCCGCCACGGGGTCAGATCACCATACAACTCGTCCAGCAGCTTGGCGGCCTTGGCGTCCAGAGCGGCGGCCTCTTCAGCCACGTCCATCTCTTCGTTGGCGCGGGCCAGGGCGCGCAATTCCTCGGCCTTGCCTTCAATTTCGGCCAGGGGTTTTTCGAAATCCAGATACTGGGTCATGACGCCTCTCAACGCGGAAGTTCCCTGCTATATGACCTGACGTCGCCCCGGATGCAACTCAGCAAGATTTGTGGATACGGAATATGCGACTTGGGAAATGCAAAGAGAAGGAAGGATGCCGATGGCAACCAGCTACGAGGATCGCGTTCTGCGCGTTTTGGCCTATATCCACGACCAGCCCGCCGGCGACTTGTCGCTGGACGCGCTGGCAGATGTCGCCGCCATGTCGCGGTTTCACTGGCATCGTGTGTTTCGGGCCATCACCGGTGAAACCTGCGCGCAGGCCGTTCGCCGGATCAGGCTGCACCGCGCCGCCTGCTGGCTGGTACAGTCGGACTGGCCGATGGCGCAGGTCGCGACCGATATCGGTTATCCCAACCTGAATTCTTTTGCGCGCGCCTTTTCCGAGGCCTATGGCAGCAGCCCCGCTGCCTTTCGCCGGGCCGGGCAGTTTCTGCCCGCCCATCCACATTTCAGAACCGGAGGATATCCCATGCATCCCGTGACCACCCGAACCGAACCCGCGCGCCGGGTCATCGCCCTGCCGCACAAAGGCGCCTATGCCGAGATCGGCAAGAGCTTTGAAGCCTTCGGCGCCCTGTGCGAATCCCGTCAGCTTTGGCCCCAGCTTGGACCGGCCATCGGGCTGTACCTCGACAGTCCCGATGACGTGCCCGAGGATCAGCTGCGCAGCTTTGCCGGGGCTGAATTCCGCGGCGATGCGACGCCCGAAGGCATGGAAGGCATGGAGATCCCCGGCGGCAAGACCGCGGTTCTGACCTTCAAAGGCCCGTATTCGGGCCTGGCCGCCGCCTATCACACCCTGTTCGGCAACTGGCTGCCGGAATCGGGCGAGGAACCGGCGGATCGGCCTTGCTATGAGATCTACCTGAACAATCCGCGCGATACGGCCCCGGAGGAGCTGTTGACCGAAATCTGCCTGCCGCTGAAGTAGCTCAGGTCGGCCACAGGACCGGGTAGAGTGATGCCACCAGCAGGGCGGCCATGGTCCAGTTGAACACAACCAAACGGCGCGGATTCGTCAGGATACGCGCCATCTGCTGTCCCAGAACCGTCCAAGTGCTGACCGAAGGCAGGTTCACGGCGCCAAAGATCAGCGCCACGATCACGATGGCGGTCAGTGTATGATCCGGCGCATAGGCGGTCGTGGCCGTCAGCGCCATGGCCCACGCCTTGGGGTTGACCCATTGAAACGCGGCCGCTTGCAGAAATGTCATCGGCGAACCCGATGTGGCGCCTGTGCCAGCAGGGGCGGCGTGTGCGATTTTCCAGGCCAGATACAGCAGATAGGCCACCGAGCCGAGCTTCAGCACCGTGTAGCTGACAGGGTAACGGTCGAACAGCTGAACCAGACCGGCCCCAACCAACAGCACCATGAAGGTAAAACCCAACCCGATCCCCAGCATGTGCGGAACCGTTCGACGGAACCCGAAATTGGCCCCGGATGCCATCAACATCAGATTGTTTGGCCCCGGCGTTATGGACGAGACGAAAGCAAAGGTGATCAGCGCCAGCAGGATGTCATAGGTCATGGCGCGGATATTTGCGGCAAATCTGCCAAATGAAATTGCGTTATGATGCGCATGTGCGTTAATTTTGCAATTAATGGCGAAGATTGATCAGATAAACCGAAAGATATTGCGTGAATTGTCGCGCGATGGCCGCATCAGCAATCTGGAACTGGCCGATCGCGTCGGGTTGTCGCCCTCGGCCTGCCTGCGCCGGGTGCAGGATCTGGAACGGGCTGGTGTGATCACGGGCTATCGTGCGGTGTTGAACCCCGTGGCGATGGGCGTCGGCTTTGTCGCCTATATCGGCGTCGGGCTGGGCGAGCACACTAAGGCCGCACAGGAAGGGTTCGAACGTGCGTTGCAGCGCGCGCCGGAAGTGGTGGAATGCCACAACATCACAGGCACCATCGAATACCTGCTGCGAGTCGAGTGTGCCGATCTTCCGTCCTACAAAACCTTCCATACCGAGGTGCTGGGCACCCTGCCGCATGTGACGTCCATCACCTCATACGTGGTGATGGGATCGCCCAAGGACATGCGTGCTTGAACGCCGGTAAAGTGATCTTGAACCGTCTTGCAGGGCAAATCCTCAGGTCGTAATGTCATCGAAATGGCCATACAAAAGGGGATAAACCTCAACGGGGCCAAACTCAGGGAGATGACCATGACTTTCGTCCGGACCGGAGCGTTTGCCGCAGCCTTGGCGTTGATCGCTGGGGCGGCTTTATCCGCACCGTTGAAGCTGCAACCTGCCAACCCGCAACCCAGCCCGAAGGCCGGGTTGAATGTGAAATACTTTGGTACAGGCAATCAGCACAAGAAGATCCGAGATCTGAGCCAGGCAAAAAGCCTGTTGTCTCAAGCGAAGCCCGGAAAACCGTTGCGGGGATTGGATTACAGAGACACCAATAAGGGTGAGGATGTCATGACGTTCGACCAGGCTTACAATGTTGCTGCCGAGGTGACGGGTTATATGCGGTTCGACTCGCCGGGGGTTTACGAGTTGGAAACGTGGTCGAATGACGGAATCGAGGCTTGGGTTGGTGGCCAACAAATTGGTCTCTCCCCATCCGTCAGCCAAGGCTGTGAAGCCAATCAACGCACGGAAGTAGAAGTACCCAAAGCGGGCTGGTATTCACTGAAGATTGAATATTTTCAAAAACTGGGAACTTCATGCCTGATGATGAAGTCAGGAAAAAAGGGTGAACGCTTCACATGGACGCCCAATGAGGTTTTTGGTCGTTGAAACAATAATATAGGGCGCTCGATTGAGCGCCCCTTTCTTGTGACTTAGCTGCCTGCCGCAATCAGTTCGGCCTGCGCCACGATCACCTCGGCCTGTTTGATCGAAGCGATATCGACCAGACGCCCCTTATAGACGGTCGCACCTTCGCCATTGGCTTTGGCCTGTTCCATCGCTGACAGAATCTCGCGCGCCTCCGAGACGGCCTCGTCCGACGGGGTGAAGACCTGGTTGGCCAGCGCGATCTGCTTGGGGTGAATGGCCCATTTGCCCACCATGCCCAGCGTGGCCGAGCGTTTGGCCTGTGCGATGTACCCCTCATCATCCGAGAAATCGCCGAACGGTCCGTCGACCGGCAGAACGCCGTGGGTCCGGCAGGCGGCAACGATGGCGGCCTGAGCCCAGTGCCACGGGTCTGACCAGTGTTTTTCACCCTCACGCAGCATGTAATAGTTTTCCTGCGTGCCGCCGATCCCTGTGGTCTGCATGCCCATCGAGGCGGCAAAATCCGCAGCACCCAGGCTCATCGCCTGCATGCGGGGGGATGCGGCGGCGATTTCCTCGACATGCGCGATACCAGCGGCGGACTCGATAATAACCTCGAAACTGACCGGTTTTGTCCGACCCCTGGCGCGTTCGATGGCAGTGACCAGCGCGTCGACGGCATAGACGTCTGCCGCGCAGCCCACCTTGGGGATCATGATCTGGTCCAGCCGGTCGCCCGCCTGTTCCAGCAGGTCAACCACATCGCGGTACCAATAAGGCGTGTCCAGACCGTTGATACGGACCGACATGTATTTGCCGCCCCAGTCGATTGTGTTCAGCGCGTCGATGACGTTGGCCCGGGCAGCATCCTTGTCCGACGGAGCCACCGAATCTTCGAGGTCGAGGTTGATAACATCCGCGGCCGACGCGGCCATTTTCGGGAACAGCTTGGTGTTCGATCCCGGCCCGAACAACTGGCAGCGATTGGGGCGCGCGGGTGCGGCGGGTTGAATGCGAAAGCTCATCTGGACCTCGTGCGAGAAAGGAAATTGCGATTTTCTTGCCTCATGGGGTATTAAATTGCGCAAGCATGCGCAAGCGTCTTTGTGCAGTCGCGGCAATGCATCCGCAGCATTTGCCGGATTGCGGGAAATATGAGGTGATTAAAGTTTAATCGCTTTGAAAACCTGAAAGATTCGTGCGCGGATTTAAAAACTGACGCAAAATTTTCCCGCACGGCGGGGCGTTGGCGGTCGAAAACGCGAAACACTCGTCTGGCCCGTCCCATAGCCTGCGTCGGAATCAAAGGAGTGCACGGCAATGATCGAGACACCGTATCTGCTGTTTTTGGGCGACGCGCCCGACCAATTGGCGGCCAAGGTCGCAATCGGAATCCGCGACTGGCGCCCGGAAAATGCCGTCGGCCAATACAGGATGGACGGTTGCAAGGCGGATCTGGGGCTGACCGATATGTCCCTGACCGAAGCCAAAGAGGCCGGCGCCAAGACCTTGGTGATCGGCGTTGCCAACCGTGGCGGCGTGATCAGCCAGGACTGGAAAAAGGTTCTGGTGACGGCGCTGGAGGAAGGGTTCGATCTGGCGTCCGGCCTGCATAATCTGCTGCGGGACGAGCCGGATCTGGTCGCCGTCGCCGAAGCCACCGGCCGCAAACTGCACGATGTGCGCGTGCCCGAGGTCGAATACCCGATCGCCAACGGGATCAAGCGCAAGGGCAAACGTTGTCTGGCCGTGGGGACCGATTGTTCAGTCGGTAAGATGTACACGGCGATGGCGATGGATGCCGAGATGCGCGAGCGGGGCATGAAATCGACCTTTCGCGCCACCGGCCAGACCGGGATCCTGATCACCGGTGACGGCGTTCCACTGGATGCCGTGATCGCGGATTTTATGGCGGGGTCTGTCGAATGGCTGACGCCGGACAATGATGACGACCATTGGGATCTGATCGAAGGGCAGGGGTCTTTGTTCCACGTGTCGTTTTCGGGCGTGACCATGGCTCTGATCCATGGCGGCCAACCGGATGCGCTGATCCTGTGCCATGAGCCGACCCGCGAACATATGCGCGGCCTGCCGACCTATACCTTGCCGTCGCTGGAAACCCTGCGCGATACCGCACTTGCGCTGACCAAGGTCGCAAACCCGGAATGTCAGGTCGTGGGCATCTCGGTCAACACCCAGCACATGAGCGAGTCCGACGCGACCGCCTATCTGGCCAAGCTGGAGGCGGACATGGGTCTGCCTGCAACCGACCCGTTCCGCTTCGGGTCGGGCAAGCTGGTCGACGCGCTGGCCGCAATGTGATCAAAAGACCCCGCCGGAGGATACTTTCGGCGGGAAATTTTCGAATAGATAAAGGAGCGGGCGCGTGCAGATTGAGGTCTCTCGTGATGTCTTCCGATTGGCGCAGGTTTTCACGATCTCGCGCGGGTCGCGGACCGAGGCAAAGGTGCTGACGGTTCGTGTCTCCGATGCAGGCCATCAGGGGTTGGGCGAATGCGTGCCCTATGCCCGATATGACGAGACGCTGGACTCGGTCACGGCCGAGATAGCCGGTTTGCCGGATGCGTTTGATCGCACTCAATTGATGGACCTGCTGCCTGCCGGCGCGGCCCGCAATGCCGTGGATTGCGCGCTGTGGGATCTTGAGGCCAAGCGTGCGGGCAAACGCGTCTGGGAACTGGCCGGGCTGCCCGTGCCGAGGCCTGAGATTACCGCATATACTTTGTCCCTGGACACGCCTGAGAAAATGAAGGCCCAGGCAGCGGCCAACGCGCACCGCCCCTTGCTGAAGATCAAGCTGGGCACGCCGGATGACATGCCCCGGCTGGAGGCCGTTCGCGCGGGCGCGCCCAATTCAACGATCATCGTTGACGCCAATGAAGGCTGGTCAGCCGAAGTTTATGCCGACCTCGCGCCGCATCTGGTGCGGCTGGGTGTGGCGTTGGTGGAACAACCATTGCCGGCGGGTAGCGACGACGCGCTGATCGGGATGGAGCGACCGGTGCCGGTTTGCGCTGATGAATCCTGCCATGACCGATCCAGCCTGCCAGCGCTGAAAGGCAAATATGATGTGGTCAACATAAAGCTCGACAAGACCGGAGGTCTCACCGAGGCACTGGCGCTGCGCGAACAGGCGCTGGCCGAAGGCTACAAGATCATGGTCGGCTGCATGGTTGGCAGTTCACTGGCTATGGCACCTGCGACACTGCTGGCGCAGGGTGCGATGGTAACGGACCTTGACGGGCCGCTTCTGTTGGCCGAAGACCGCGACAACCCGCTGAATTTTGATGACGCCGGAGTGCACCCGCCTGCGGCGGCGCTCTGGGGCTGAGGAGACAAGACATGACCCGCACCGTTTACGTGAATGGCAATTACCTGCCCGAGACCGACGCCAAGATATCCATCTTTGACCGAGGGTTTCTGTTCGCTGACGCGGTGTACGAAGTCACCAGCGTTCTGGACAGCAAGCTGATTGATTTCGAAGGCCATGCCCTGCGTCTCAAACGGTCATTGGACGAACTGGACATGGCCGCGCCCTGCAGCAAAGCGGACCTGCTGGAAATTCACCGCAAGCTGGTCGAACTGAACGGCATCGAAGAGGGTCTCATTTATCTGCAGGTCAGCCGTGGATCGGATGGCGACCGGGATTTCGTATTCCCTTCGGCGGATACCAAGCCCAGCATCGTGCTGTTTACCCAGAACAAGCCGGGGCTGGCCGACAGCCCGGCAGCCCGGAAAGGGGCCAAGGTCATCTCGATCGAGGATATTCGCTGGGGTCGTCGCGACATCAAGACCGTGCAGTTGCTGTATCCGTCGATGGGCAAGATGATGGCCAAGAAAGCAGGTTGCGACGATGCGTGGCTGGTTGAAGACGGCTATGTGACCGAAGGCACAAGCAACAACGCCTATTTCGTCAAAAACGGCAAGATTGTCACCCGTCCGCTGTCCAACGACATCCTGCACGGGATCACCCGCAAGGCGGTGCTGCGTATGGCGGCCGAGGCGCAGATGGAAGTCGAAGAACGCCTCTTCACCATTGATGAGGCGAAAGAGGCGGATGAGGCCTTCACAACCTCGGCCAGCGCGTTTGTGATGCCGGTGGTCGAGATTGATGGCGTGGCACTGGGCGACGGGACGCCCGGCCCGATCGCCAAGCGTCTGCGCGAGATTTATCTGGACGAAAGCCGCAAGGCCGCGATCTGACAAAATGGCCCGCCGGAACGGCGGGCCTTTCTTTTATCAGCGCGTCAGCTCTTTTTGCCGACGTTTTCCTCGAACGCGACCTCGAAAGCCGCCTGTTTCTCTGGGCTGGCCTCGGTCTGATAATTGGCTTTCCATTCATCCATCGTCATGCCGTAGAAAATCTGGCGGGCTTCATCCTTGCCCATCTCGATGCCCTTTTCATTGGCGGCTTCCTGATACCAGCGCGACAGGCAGTTGCGGCAGAACCCGGCCAGATTCATCATATCGATATTCTGAACGTCGGTGCGGTCTTCCATAAGATGTTTCTGCAACCGGCGGAACGCGGCGGCCTGAAGTTCGATTTCGGTCTGCTTGTCCATAGTCTGGCTCCGGGTGGGTTTCATAAATGCTGGCTCTGACCTAACAACCTGGCCGCGGTGTTACAACAAACGGCAGGCTGGCAAATACATGCGACCGCGCATTAAGCCAGTTTCAGTGCCAGCCACGGCATCAGGCAAAAGATAAGCGTCAGGATCTTATAGTTCGCAAGATACCGGAAATACGCGCGCTTCACTTCCGGGCGCTCCATCTGAAACATCCTGGCGTGAATGCCAGAAATCCGGTCCTGCATCAGCACGATCATCAGCGTGGTGAACAGCAAAACCGCGAAATTCAGTACGGTCATCCAGCCGAAAACGGCCGTCAGAAACTCCTGGGTCATCAGGACCTCCTTTCCCTTGGAATATGGGGGTCAGGGCCGGTTCTCGCAAGAATGCAGGACAGGACAAATTGTCGTAAGTGTCTGTTTCAAAGGTCACTATTGGACAGTGCATCTTCCAGAACGGCGGCAAGACGTTCCGCCCAGGCGCGCTGTCCGGCGTGATCGGCGATCAGGTCGTTTCGCAGCTCGATCAGGGCGTTCGGGCGGCCATGGGCTGTACAGTGCCGGTCAATGGCGTCACCGGGCAGGACGCCGGTATACGGCTCGTTTACGCCTACACAAAGGTCATCCTCTGCGTTCAGGCGGTCGATCAGCGGGCGCGCGAACCGTTCGTCCGGAGTGTGCAGCACACCCACATGCCACGGGCGCGGTGCGCGTCCCCGCAGTTGCCGGGTGAAGGAATGCATCGACACGATGATCGCGTGCGGCAGCGCCGACAGTTGTCCCAGCGCCTGATGGTAAGGGCGATAGCACATGTCCAGGCGCCGTTCGCGCTCGGCCGCATCCGCATGGCGATTTCCGGGGATGATCGAGCCGTCGTAAAGCTTCATCAGCAGGGTCGGGTCGTCCTCGCCCCGGTTCGGGTCGATCACCAGACGCGAGAAATTTGCCGCAATCACCGGCGCATTCAGGATCTCTCCCAGATGCTTCGACACCTCATAAGCGCCGACGTCATAGGCGATATGACGTTCCATGTCCTCGCGCGGAAGGCCAAGGTCACCGCCGTTGATTTCCGGTGGCACGGTATTGGTTGCGTGGTCGCAGGTGATTAGCCAGCGCGCCGGGCGATCCGCGCCATGGATAAAAAACGGAGAATACGTCATAAGCCTGTCATCTAGTTTGCCGCAGGTGTAGGGCAGTTGCTTCGGAAAGGGAATTGCGCAATAAGCGGCTCAAGCAATGTTTGCGGTAACATCGACGACGTGAGGAGAGCAAGACCAATGCGACGCCTGAGAAGTGTAAAGATCGTGGCGACGCTGGGGCCGGCGTCCAACAACTATGACACCATCCGCGCCCTGCACGAGGCCGGGGCCGATGTGTTCCGCCTGAACATGAGCCATGGCAGCCATGACGAGATCCGCGAACGCCACCGCATCATCCGGCAGGTGGAAAAGGACCTGGACAGCCCGATTGCGATTCTGGCGGACCTCCAGGGGCCAAAGCTGCGCGTCGGCGTGTTTGCCAATGATGCCGAAGAGCTGGAGGAGGGCGCCACGTTCCGGCTGGACCTGGATCCTGCGCCCGGTGATGCCGGTCGCGTCTGCCTGCCGCACCCCGAAATTTTTGCTGCGCTGGAAACCGGCGCGCGCCTGCTGGTCAATGACGGCAAGATTCGTCTGATCGTGCAGGATTGCGGCCAGGACTACGCAAATTGTACGGTCGAAGTCGGCGGAACCATATCGAACCGCAAGGGTGTGAATGTTCCGGATGTCCTGCTGCCACTGGCCGCGCTGTCGGCCAAGGATCGCGATGATCTGGAATTTGTCTGCCAGCTGGGGGTCGACTGGCTGGCGCTGAGTTTTGTGCAGCGCGCCAAGGATGTGTTCGAAGCGCGGGCGCTGGCCGATGGCCGAGCCTCGATCCTGTCCAAGATCGAAAAGCCCGCCGCTGTCGAGGCGTTTGACGATATCCTCGATGCATCGGACGGGATCATGGTCGCGCGGGGCGATCTTGGGGTGGAGCTGCCGGTCTCCGCAGTGCCGCCGATTCAAAAGCGCCTGGTGCGCAAGTGCCGCGGCGCAGCCAAGCCGGTGATCGTTGCAACCCAGATGCTGGAAAGCATGATCGAAAGCCCGATGCCAACGCGGGCTGAGGTTTCGGATGTGGCGACGGCCATCTACGAAGGCACGGACGCCATCATGCTCAGCGCGGAATCCGCGGCCGGGTCCTATCCGGTTGAGGCCGTACAGACCATGAACAAGGTCGCGATCGAGGTTGAGGCCGACCCGACCTATATGCAGATCATCGCGGCATCGCGTACGGCGCAGGGTACAACGATTGCCGACGGTATCGTGGCCGCCGCGCGCGAAATCGCGGAAAAGACCGATATCAAGGCCATCTGCTGCTTTACTCAAAGCGGTACAACGGCCCTGCTGACCGCCCGGGAACGCCCCGAGGTTCCAATCATCGCGATGACACCAACCACCGGCACCGCGCGCCGCCTGTGCCTGAGCTGGGGCTGTCATTGCGTGATGACGCCCGAGTTGGAGCGGTTCAAGAGCGCGGTCGTCAACGCAGCCCGCGCCGCCCGCGCAGGTGGGTTCGCGTCCGAGTCCGATCAGATCGTGGTCACTGCCGGCGTTCCCTTTAACGTGCCCGGAACAACCAATATTTTGCGCATCGCGCCTTGTGATGAACGCCTGATCTACAACACCGATCCGGGTTGATCCGAGCTGGCATTTTCGCTCATGGCGCGGAAATGCCTGTTTTTTAGGCGAAAAAAGTATAATAATTACATACGTTTGCCGGGTTCTTGGTTGAGCCCGGCAAAATCCTCTCTATTTTTCGGTGATTTTCCCGGATACTCGTTCTCAGGGGCAGTCTATTCATAAGTTCCAGGTTCCGGCTGCTCCGCCGGGGGCACGGGCCCCGGTTCAATCAACGATAACGGAGGAACGTCATGACAACGAAAATTGTCATAGGACTGGACGGGACAGAAACCGGAGAGCGCGCGATCGCCTTTGCCAAAGACCTGGCCGAGCGGATCGGGACATGCGAATTGCTTGTGGTCTATGTCATCGAATGGTCCCCATTTACCTTTCAGACACCAGAGGAAAACGCCCTGCGTCACAAACGGCGCGAGGAAGAGGTGGATCTGGCAACGACACGCATCGTCACACCGGCGGTCGACGCGTTGAACGGCGCGGGCTTTTCCGCGCACGGCATTGTGCGCCATGGCGACGTGGCCGAGACGCTGAACACGATCACAGTTGAAAATGGCGGCTCGCAGATCATCGTCGGCCGCGCCTCGGCGGACGGGTTCAAGAAACGCCTGTTCGGCAGCTCGACCCAGAATCTGGTCATGCATGCCGATGTTCCGGTCACCGTTGTGAATTGAGGGAGGGACGAGATGACTAATTTGAAACATTTGGGTCTTGCCGCGATCACCACCCTGATTGCCAGCCCCGCAGCGGCGCAAGAGGCAGTAGGTCTGGACGACAAGATCAATCAGGCCTTTGCCGATTTTACCGGGCCGTTTGTCAGCTTTATCTTCGCACCGTTTCCGGGAACGGGCTTCCCGTGGATCGTGGGGTGGCTGGTAGTCGCGGCGACGGTTTTCACGCTGTATTTCGCATTTGTGCAGCTTCGGTTCTTTAGCCACGCGATCAGCCTTGTGAAAGGCGACTATTCCGATCCCAACGACGCGGGTGAGGTCAGCCACTTTCAGGCTCTGGCCACGGCTCTGTCCGGTACGGTCGGTCTTGGAAACATCGCCGGTGTGGCGGTTGCTGTCGGAATCGGCGGGCCCGGGGCGACGTTCTGGATGATCATGGCCGGCCTGTTGGGCATGGCGTCGAAATTCACCGAATGTACGCTGGGTGTGAAATACCGCAATGAATACGATGACGGCACCGTTTCGGGTGGTCCGATGTACTATATGTCCAAGGGTTTTGCCGAACTGGGTCTGCCCGGCGGCAAGATTTTGGCCATCCTGTTCTCGATCTTCTGTATCCTTGGTGCGCTGGGCGGGGGCAACATGTTCCAGGCCAACCAGGCGCATCAGCAGATCGCGGGCATCGTAGGGGATTACCCCGGGTGGATCACCGGTCTGGTTTTCGCGGCTATCGTTTTCCTTGTGATCGTGGGTGGCCTCAAATCCATCGCGCGCGTGACCGAAAAAGTGGTGCCGTTCATGGGCGTCATGTATGTGGCCGCCGCACTGGTCATCATCATCATGCATGCCGATCAGATCGGCTGGGCATTCGGTCAGATCTTTGCAGGCGCCTTCACCGGTCTCGGTGTGGCAGGCGGCATGGTCGGCGCATTGATCCAGGGCTTCCGTCGCGCGGCGTTTTCGAACGAGGCGGGCGTGGGTTCCGCGGCGATTGCGCACTCGGCCGTGCGGACCAAGGAGCCGATAACCGAAGGTTTTGTATCCCTTCTTGAGCCGTTCATCGATACCGTTGTGATCTGTACCATGACCGCGCTGGTGATCATCATCACCCAGCAACTGATCGTCGATCCGCAAACCGGCCTTTACATGCTGACCGAAGACGGCAGCGCGATTGCGACGGTAGACGGTAACTCGGGCGTCAGCCTGACCTCGGCGGCCTTTGCCAGCGCCTTTGGCTGGTTCCCCTATGTGCTGGCCATCGCGGTGGTTCTGTTTGCCTTCTCGACTATGATCAGCTGGTCCTATTATGGCCTTAAGGCCTGGACCTATCTGTTCGGTGAAGGTCACACCAAAGAACTGGTGTTCAAGATCATCTTCTGCATCTTCGTCGTCATCGGTGCCGCAGCCAATCTTGGCCCGGTCATCGACTTCTCGGACGCGGCGATCTTTGCGATGGCGGTTGTGAACGTCTTTGCGCTCTACTTCCTGATGAAAGTGGTGCGTCAGGAACTGGCGTCATACGCCGAACGGCTGAGAACCGGAGAAATCCGCAAGTTCGGCCACTAAAACCTGACACCGGGGCGGCATACGTCGCCCCGGTGTCCCCCGGGATCGCAAAAAGCGCAGATTCTGGTCCAAACCCCCTTGCCAGTATGAGCGAACTTGCGTAAACGGCGCTTCTGATCGCGTGACCGGCCGAGATGGCATGCCGAGTCGCGTTTGAAACCGAACCCCGAAAGGAGACGGAAATGCCTAAGATGAAGACAAAGTCGAGTGCCAAAAAGCGCTTTAAGGTGACTGCGACCGGTAAGGTCCTTGCTGGCCAGGCCGGCAAACGGCACGGCATGATCAAGCGGACCAAGAAATTCATCCGCGACGCCCGTGGCAACACCACCCTGTCCGCCCCCGACGCCAAGATCGTCAAGGGCTACATGCCCTACGACCGCTAAGAGGAGATTAAGAGATGTCCCGCGTTAAAGGTGGAACCGTAACTCACGCCCGTCACAAGAAGGTCATCAAGGCCGCCAAAGGTTACTATGGCCGCCGCAAGAGCACCTTCAAGGTTGCCCGTCAGGCCGTCGACAAGGCCAACCAGTATGCAACCCGCGACCGTAAGAACCGCAAGCGCAACTTCCGCGCGCTGTGGATCCAGCGTATCAACGCTGCTGTGCGTTCGCATGACGAGGCTCTGACCTATTCCCGCTTCATCAACGGCCTGAACCTGGCCGGTATCGAAGTGGACCGCAAAGTTCTGGCCGACCTGGCCGTGCACGAACCGGAAGCGTTCGGCGCGATCGTCGCCAAAGCTCAGGCCGCTCTGACCGCCTGATCCTCTTTCGAGAGACAGTGAATGAAAGGGTCGTTCCGAACCGGAGCGGCCCTTTTTTGTTTTCGCGACAGATTAGGACAACAGAACCCAGTGCTTTGAACTGAAAACAGGCGGTCAGGGCGATCGGACAAGGTCAGGGTGCTTGCGACCATCAATTTCAGCCACAACTGGCCCCTCAGCCAGATCGTCGAAGAACCTGTTCATAGCCTGTTTGCTGTCGTCGCTCTGCCTGACATCCGAAGTGGCCGGGATCGAAGACGCGCCGGCGTGGTGGTGCAACAGGGAATAGAGCCTGCCCTGCGCGCGCGCGACGGGCGAGATTCGCGTGCACAACGCAATCAGGTCCCGGTCATTGAACGGGTTGACGTAGTTCGGGTTGCCCAGCCCGATCAGGTTCGCGCCCAGAGTGTTGGGCAGCAAAAGCTCCGTAAACGCCAGATCGTATGTGCGATGCCGGGCGCATTCCGGCAACGTC
Source organism: Ruegeria sp. ABV4_181 (assembly GCF_056158465.1). Classification (NCBI taxonomy): domain Bacteria; kingdom Pseudomonadati; phylum Pseudomonadota; class Alphaproteobacteria; order Rhodobacterales; family Roseobacteraceae; genus Ruegeria; species Ruegeria sp. ABV4_181. The sequence continues at coordinate 3,632,212 of NZ_JBSWTI010000002.1, read as the reverse complement.
GCCATCCAGGCACTATAGCGGTCGCCCCAATACGAGGTGTTTTCCTCGGCCGGACGACCGCCAAGGACCAGTTTTGCAATCGCATGATCAACGGAAAACGCGAAATTCCTGCGCGGCCATTGATTTGCCCCGGCAATGTCCAGAACGTTCCCGCGTAGGACCAGCTCGCAATCGGGCACAAGGGCGGCGGCGACAAGCACGTCCTCGGACCCCTCTTTGTGAAAGCCGGTGCGCATCCTGAACATCCGCTTCAACTGCCGGATCTGTACCCGTGACACATGCCCTTCCTGAATGGCCCGGCGTCCGTCGATCAGGGTCAGCGTCCGGCCCAGATCCGCTGCGATCTGCGCACCGACGAAGCAGTCGACCTTGCTTATCCAGTTGATCCTGTGGGTGAAACAGAATTTCACGTCGTCAATCTGATCCCGCGCCAGATAGGCCAGAATTCGGCTGTCATTGCCGCCCGACAGGGGCAAGGCACAGGAATAGCTGCCGATAATGGCGGAAATCGTCTGTTGCAAACGCGACGTCATGGTTTGCGCGGCAGAGTCGATGTCATCAATCTCGGCCAGATTTGTTGTTTCAGTAGGCCAGTGTCGGATCAGCCTGAACGAGCTCAAATCCAGATAGTGATTGGCCATGGCGCGCAGAACATCCGGGTGACAGGTTTGCTGCATCCCGAAATTTCCGCCACGCGACAGGATCAGATTATAGTCAATGTGCGGGTTCACCTTTAGTTCGCCACGTGAGGCCAACAGCGGCGAGGTGGCAACAAGACCGTCCTTTGCATTGTACACAGCCGGCATATCCACAACCGGGTCGAAATAGGCCCGCTGGCCAGCCTGGCACAGAATGATGGCCACAAATTTACCGGCCATCCGGCATATGTTGTCTTCAACATTGGTCCAGAAATCGGTGTCAGAAGCCGCCGCATCCAGCATTAGCGGACTTTTGCTTTGAACCTCGCCCGCGCCCGATACCGCAACCCCCAATAGCCATCCGACAGACTGCCCGGATGCATCCAGAATGTTCTGACGATCCAGTTTGGGGCAGTGGCTCAGAAACCAACCCTGCGCCGGATCAGGGGTTTCCCAATCGGTCAGGTCCGGAACGGGCGCCTGCGACAGGACAAATTGATGAAGAAAAACCGACGGGAAGGCAAAGCCTCGTTCCTGGCAAATTCTCTGACCGGTCAACATGTTCCGGACCTTAGGCAAAGGCTTGGCCAGACGCCAGCAGTTCGTTCAGGTGGATCGCGGCTGGGACATGCCATTCCGTCCCGGGACACTGAAAGTGCGCGGTGGACCTGTCTGTCCCCAAAGAAAAACCGGCGCTGGGATGCGCCGGCTTCTGTTTTTGTACCGCCCCGCCTTTACGGCAAGCGGCGTGCCGTGTCAGGCGTTAGCCAAATACCCGCCCAAGCGCGCCATCGACCGCGTCAGTGATCTGGTCGATGTCATCCGCCGTGGCGATCAGCGCGGGCGAGAAGCACAGCGTGTTGTTCCTGCCGGGGACCGAGCGGTTGGTGACGCCGATGATCACACCTTGCGCCATACAGTCGGCCACGACAGCCTGCGCCAGCTTTTCGTCCACCGGTTCGCGGGTCGACCGGTCAGCCACCAGTTCGGCGCCCAGGAACAGGCCCTTGCCGCGCACGTCGCCCACGACCTTGTGCTTTTCCATCAGCGCCTGCAGGTTGCCCATCATGCGGTTGCCCATATCCGAGCAATTGCCCAGCAGGTTCTCATCTTCGATGATCCGCATGTTTTCGATCGCCGCAGCCGGACCGGCGGTGCAGCCGCCAAAGGTCGAGATGTCGCGGAAATAGTTCATCGGGTCCGCCGCGTCATCCTTGAACATGTCAAAGACGTCTTCGGTGGTCACAAGGCAGGCAATCGCCGCATAGCCCGAGGCAACGCCCTTGGCCATGGTCACGAAATCGGGCTTGATGCCATATTGCTGGTAACCGAACCAGGTGCCGGTCCGACCGACGCCGCAGACGACCTCGTCGATATGCAGCAGGATGTCGTACTTCTTGCAGATCTCCTGAACGCGCTGCCAGTAACCCTCGGGGGCTTCGATGACGCCGCCGCCGGCTGTGACCGGCTCAAGGCACAGCGCGCCGACGGTTTCAGGGCCTTCGCGCAGGATCACTTCTTCGATCTGATCCGCCGCCCATTCGCCAAAGTTCTCCTCGGGTGCGCCGTTCAGTTCATGCTTGCGGTATTCCATGCAGTGGGGCACGCGAACAAAGTCAGGGGCAAAGGGGCCATACTGCGCGTTGCGCTCGTCCTGACCACCCGCTGACATCGCCGCGAGGGTCGAGCCGTGATAGTCGCGGTCGCGGTACAGGATTTTGGTCTTTTTGCCGCCATAGCGCTTATGCGCGATCTGGCGCACCATCTTGAACGCCTTCTCGTTCGCCTCGGACCCCGAGTTGGTGTAATAGACGCGGCTCATGCCCGGCATTTTGCTGATCAGCTTTTCGGCAAAGATCGATCCCGGGATCGAACCTGCCGAATTGGCGAAATAGCACAGTTTCATCAACTGGTCATAAACCGCCTTGCAGATCGATTCGCGGCCATAGCCGACATTCACCGTCCAGACGCCGCCTGAGACGGCATCCAGATGCTCTTTGCCGTTCTGGTCCCAGACGCGCATGCCCTTGCCTTCGACAATGATGCGCGGATCGTTGGTTTCAAAGGGCTTATGCTGGATCAGGTGGTGCCAGATATGGGCGCGGTCAGCCTCGACCACGCGGGAAAGATCGTTTTCGTTGAACGTGCCGTCCATGACATGTCCTTTCAGAAAAATTGGGTGCTCTGGGTGCGGGAACGATGCCGCCCCGGCTTGTGTTTTCGATGGCTCAGATCACCGCGAATGGCCATCGGTAGATAGGGCCAGATTGCATCATCCCGTAGCGCCAGTCCATGCCTTCGGCGTATTTCTACGGGTTTGTCAGACGTCCAAGTTTGTGTTCAAGTCGCGCAGGTTTTGACGTGGGAGGGTCAGCCAATGACAGAGGCCAACATATACGAGCGTCATCTGGACAAGTGCCGGGCGAATTACACGCCCCTGTCCCCGCTCAGCTTTATCGAACGGACGGCGCTGATCTACCCGGATTACCCTTCGGTGGTCTATCAGGACCGCCGCTATTCATGGGGTGAGACCTATGCGCGCTGCCGTTGTCTGGCAGGTGCGCTGGCCGCACGTGGAATCGGCAAGGGCGACACCGTGTCGATCATTGCGGCCAACATCCCCGAGATGTATGAGGCCCATTTCGCCGTTCCGATGACGGGCGCCGTGCTGAACGCGATCAACACCCGGCTGGACGCGCCGATCATTGCCTTCATCCTGAATCACGCCGAATCCAGGGTGCTGCTGGTCGATCCCGAGTTTTCGGGTGTGGTGAAACAGGCGCTGGATCAGGTCGATCACGATATTCTGGTCATTGATATCGAAGACCCAAGTTATGACGGCGGTGAAAAGCTGGGAAGCCAGACCTATGACGCGCTGCTGGCCGAGGGTGATCCCGAGTTCGCCTGGTCATTGCCGGATGACGAATGGGATGCGATCACGCTGAACTATACCTCTGGTACGACGGGCAATCCCAAAGGCGTGGTCTATCACCACCGGGGCGCGGCCCTGAATGCGCAGTCGGACCTGCTGGACTGGGATATGCCGAAACATTCGGTCTATCTTTGGACCCTGCCGATGTTCCACTGTAACGGCTGGTGTTTTCCCTGGGCGATGGCGGCCAATGCCGGTGTTTCGGTCTGTCTGCGCGCGGTCCGGGACGAACCGATCTACGCGGCTTTCCGGGACGAGAAGGTCACCCATTTCTGCGGCGCCCCGATCGTTCTGAACATGCTGGCCAACGCGCCCGATCACCTCAAGGATTTCGATCATCAGATCAAGGTGATGACCGCCGGAGCACCACCACCGGCTGCCGTCATCGCAAACATGGAGAACATGGGTGTCGAGGTAACCCATGTCTATGGCCTGACCGAGACCTATGGCCCCTCGGTCGTCTGCGCCTGGAAGGACGAATGGAACAGCAAAGAACCCGAGGAACGCGCCGCGCTCAAGGTGCGGCAGGGGGTCCGCTATACCGCCCTGTCCGGGCTGATGGTGGCTGATCCGGACACGCTGAACCCGGTGCCCGCCGATGGCGAAACCTTGGGTGAGATATTCATGCAGGGCAACGTCGTCATGAAAGGGTATCTGAAAAATGCCGAGGCAACGGACAAGGCGTTCCGGGGCGGCTGGTTTGCGTCAGGCGATCTGGGGGTGATGCATCCGGACGGGTATATCGCGCTGAAGGACCGGTCCAAGGACATCATCATCTCGGGTGGCGAGAATATCTCGTCGGTCGAAGTGGAGGATATTCTTTATAAACACCCGGCGGTGATGGAGGCCGCAGTGGTTGCGCGCCCGGATGACAAATGGGGCGAAACCCCCTGCGCATTCGTCGAACTCAAGCCCGGGGCGCAGGCGACCGAGGCAGACATCATCACTTTCTGCCGGGACAACATGGCCCATTTCAAGGCCCCCAAAACGGTGGTGTTCGGGCCGTTGCCGAAAACCTCGACGGGCAAGATCCAGAAATTCAAGCTGCGGGACCAGGCGCGGGCGCTGGCTTAGGCGCCCGTCCTGTCAAAGATCGACAGGTCCAGGTCGAGCATTTCACCCATCCAGACACTGCGGTCCCGGTGATCGGCCAGGTGGTCACCGGTTTCGGGGTGGGTCAGGATGGTCAGCCCGCGGCGGTTCAGGATCAGCCAGGGAAACACCCGGTCAAAATCTGCGGCGTCAAAACCCAGCTGACAGCTCCAGCGCGGGTGCGGGCCGACGTTGCGGGTCAGCATCCGACCCATCCGAACGGGCAGCAAACGCGCTGCCTCTTCACAAACCTGTTGTGCGATGTCCTGCGTATCGGCATCAAAATAGACATGGGCGTGATAGCCGGTGATTTCAGGCATCGCGGGCTCCTTCATAGGTCTCACCGAGGGTAGGATTGCCGCTCGGCAATTCCTATCCGCGCCAGAACACAGACCCTGTGCATCGTCTCAGGTGGGGGCGTGAGCGTCCGGGTGGGCGGCCACGAATGCGGGATGTTCCCCACAGGCGGCCTCGACACCCAGAGTGCGCGGCAAGCCCGAAAGGTCGACCTGCCAGCGGCGCGCATTGTACAATTGCGGGACCAGGCACAGGTCCGCCAGTCCGGGCCGGTTGCCGCTACAATAAGGGGCCTGTTCGAAACCGCTCAGCAGCGTCTCAAATGCCAGCAGGCCGGGGCGGACAAAGTGTTGCATCCAGTCGCCGGGCATCCCTTCGGACTGTCCGCTGAGGCGCGTTGCGTATTGCGCAACCGACAGGTTGCACACCGGATGCACATCCACAGCGAGCGAATGCGCAAGCGCAATCACCGCCGCTCGGTGCGCGGGGTCCGCCGGCAAAAGACCCAGCCCCCGCGTCTGATCCAGATAGTCGATGATGGCCAGCGATTGCGTCAGCCGCAGCCCGTCAATCTCCAGCACCGGAACCAGCCCTTGTGGATTGCGTTCCAGATGGCTGTCCGTGGTCTGTTCCCCGGCCCTCAGATCCACTGAAACGGCGTGATAGGCGACCCCGGCAAGGTTCAGCGCAATCCGAACCCGATAACTGGCCGAAGACCGCCAGTAGTCATACAGCACCACCTCGCTCATGCGGTCAGTGACCTTTGAACGCGGCGGCATCCAGGGCCTGGGCCAGCACATCGGATTTTCCGATATGGTTAGCCAGCACCAGCACCAGCCGCGCGTTCAGGGCGTCGCTTTCGGCTTTGTCCAGACCCTCATGCGTGGCCAGAAGACCGGCGTAAAAGGCATCGGCATCGTCGATATTCGGGGTGAGGATCAGATCGGTCATGTCGCTTACTCCTTACCGGTCGCCCGGCGGATCGCCTGCCGGAACGCGTTTTCTTCGTAATTGTCGCGGCGCGCGGCCACGTGCTGGTCCGGCCGGATCAGGTAGACCGCGCTGGTGGCATCGCCCAGATACCGGCGCTTGAGTTCCAGCGTCAGGTCGTCCTTGACCGACAGGGCCAGCCGGGTGACTTCGACCCCACCTTCCTCGATCCGGTCCGGCGCATCGGCATCTATGGTCAACAAAGTGAATTTGCCGGCCAGTTTTGGCAACAGAAAATCGTCCCCGAGCGGCGCATCCGGGCAGGCCGACCCCGGACGTGTCAGATCGGGGCCGTTCAGTGCATCCGCTGAGCTCAGCGAACTTCGCTCATAGGTGCAGGGTGTGCTCAGCCGGCCGGAATTGACCAGTGGTCTTGCGAATTCGTAATGTTCGCTCAGGTCCAGAACCGCGTCCCGGAACAGATGCGACTGTTCGGATTTCGGCGTGATGAACTCGGTCGAGCTGGTGGACATGCGGATGTTCTCATCGGCGGCCTGGACCCGTTCGCGGCTGTAGCTGTCCAGCAGAAGGTCGGGTGCGGTTCCGTCGATAACCAGCTTCAGCTTCCAGCACAGGTTATCCGCGTCCTGCATGCCCGAGTTGGCTCCGCGCGCGCCAAACGGGCTGACCTGATGCGCGCTGTCGCCTGCAAACAGCACGCGGCCATGGCGGAACCGTTCCATCCTGCGGCACTGGAAGGTGTAGATCGACACCCATTCCAGCTCGAACTCGACATCGTCACCCAGCATCGCCTTCAGGCGCGGGATGACGTTTTCGGGCCGCTTTTCGCGTTCCTTGTCGATATCCCAACCCAGTTGCAGGTCGATGCGCCAGACATTGTCCGGCTGCTTGTGCAGCAGCGCGGATTGCCCGCGATTGAACGGCGGATCGAACCAGAACCACCGTTCCGTCGGGAAATCGGCCTGCATCACCACGTCAGCGATCAGGAAGTTGTCCTCGAACACGCGCCCTTCGAAATCCAGCCCCAGCATCCGGCGGGTCGGCGAATTGGCCCCGTCGCAGGCGATCAGCCAGTCGGCCTCGACGTTATAGGGGCCTTCCGGCGTTTCGACTTCGAGTTTGACATGATCGTCATGGGTGCCGATGGCTTCGACCTTGTTGCGCCCACGGATTTCGATCGGCGCGCCGTCGGCCTGCAATTCCCGCACGCGGTCAACCAGGGCGTTTTCAAAGTAATATTGCTGCAGGTTGATGAAGGCCGGGTTCGCATATCCTTCGTCCGGTTGCAGGTTGAAATCATAGACCTGGCGGTTGTCGAAGTAGACCTTGCCGACATTCCACAGCACGCCCTTGTCCACCATCCGGCGTCCGGCGCCCAGACGGTCGGCAATGTCCAGCGTGCGCTGAGAAAAGCAGATCGCCCGGCTGCCAAAGCTGACCTTGTCATTGTCGTCCAGAACGACAACGCTGATCCCTTGCTGGGCCAGGTCGATGGCTGTGGCCAGACCCACAGGCCCGGCGCCGATCACGATGACCTTGTGGCGTACCGGCCTTGTCGCGTCCTGATCCGGGCTGCGGATGTAGGCATAAAGCGGGACTTCGAAGATCTTGTTCATGGGCTCTCCCCCGATGCTGATGCGCCTGGGCGCCAAGGTCCTGTTCCCCGGTGCGACCGCACCGGGGTCTTGCCTGATGCTCTCACCGATGGTTCCGGGGCAAAACGATCTGGATCAAATGCGACGCTATGTCCTCAGCCCTGCAGAGCCTCCCACATCTCAAGGTCGCGCTGGGCTGTCCAGATGCGCGGCGTGTCGATGCCGCGGGCCTCGTCATAGGCGCGGGCGACATTGAACGGCAGGCAGTGTTCGTAGATCGCGTAATCGGCAAATTTCGGGTCGCATTCGGCGCGTACCGCGTCCCAGGCTTCTTTCAGGGAACCGCCGCGCGCCGCGACCTTCGCCACCGGCCGATAGGTGCTGTCGACGAAATCGCGGGTGCTTTTGATGGCCGCGTTCACCATTTCCTTGCCGATCAGGGCGTCACCCCGTCCGGGGGCGATGGCATCGACATCGAACCATCTGATTGCATCCAGTGTATCACCCCAGTCCGCGAAATGACCGTCACCGCAATAGCAGGCCGAGTGATATTCGACGATGTCGCCCGTAAACATCACGTTTTGATCCGGCACATGGATGACGATATCGCCTGCGGTATGGGCGCGGCCCAGATGCATCAGGTCGATCCGGCGGTTGCCCAGATAGACGGTCATTGTATCGCTGAAGGTGGTCGTGGGCCAGGTCAGGCCGGGAATGCTTTCATGCCCTTCGAACAGGCGGGGGAAGCGTTGGAATTCGCTGTCCCAGTCTTCCTGCCCCCGTTCCACGACCATCGCGCGCGCCATATCAGACATGATGACCTGCTGCGTGCCAAACGCGCTGGCGCCCAGTACACGAACAGCGTGGTAATGGGTCAGCGCAACGTGGGTGATCGGTTTGTCAGTGACCGAGCGAACGCACTCGATCACCTTGTTGGCCAGGCGCGGCGTGGCCTGCGCCTCGACAATCATCACGCTGTCATCGCCAATGATCACGCCCGAGTTCGGGTCGCCTTCGGCGGTAAAGGCATAGAGCCCTTCGCCGATCTCGGTGAACGAGATCTTCTTTTCCGTCATGTCTGCCTGCGAGGCGAAGGCTTTGGCCATTGGATCAGTCCTTGATGTCATAGTCGATCTGTAAAATCCCGCCCGGCTGTTCCGAGACGGAGGCCAATGTCAGGCCAATCTGTTTTCCCGCTGCAAAACAGGGCAGCCCCCGGCCAAGAAGTGTGGGCATGATGAAAACCCGAAGCGTATCGAACATGCCTGCATCCATTGCGGCGCGCTGGGTTTTGCCTCCGCCCATGATCCAGACTTTCGAGTGCCCGGCCCGGGCAATCGCGTCACGCAACACCTGAATGCTGCCCGACACCGCCACATGCTCGCCCTGAAAATCTGCCTGATGCGTCAGCACGTAACCGGGGCGCTCGCCATAGGGCCAGCCCCAGCCAAGCACCTGCTCATAGGTCGGGCGTCCCATGATCAGCGCGTCGATCTGTTCAATGAACACACCATAGCCGCCGTCGCCCCCATCGGTGGACAAGGCTTCGTTGAAAGGGTTCAGCCAATCCACGCTGCCGTTTTCATCCGCGATGAAACCGTCCAGGCTCATCGCGATATAGCCGACATATCTGGTGTTTGCGGTCATGGATCAGCGGCCGTAGGGATCGGATAGCGCGGGCAGCACTGTGCCGGTGCAATCGCCGAAGCCAATGCTGTATCCGTCACCCTTTGCCGCACCCTTCAGCTTAAGTGTGTCGCCGTCTTCGATGAAGCTGCGCGTCTCGCCACCGTTCAGCGTCAGCGGCTCTTTCCCGCCCCAGCTGAGTTCCAGAAGCGAGCCGCGCTCGGGCTTGGTCGGCCCCGAGATCGTGCCGGACCCCAGCAGGTCTCCGGTATTCATCGGGCAGCCCGACGTGCTGTGATGGGCCAGTTGCTGCGCGGCGGAATAGTACATCTCTTTATAGTTCGTCGCCGCGATGGTTGTCGCGTCTTTGCCAGCGGGAGCCATCGTCACCTCAAGCTCGATATCATACAACATCGGGCCGCAGTCCTTCAGATGGTCCAGCAACTCGAACTCGCGCGGCGGCGTATCGCACCGGAATGGCTCCAGCGCGGCTTTGGTCACGATCCACGGGCTGATCGATGTGGCGGTGGCCTTGGCCTGAAAAGGCCCGAGCGGCTGATACTCCCAAGCCTGAATATCGCGCGCTGACCAGTCGTTCAGCAGGACATAGCCGAATATGTTGTCGTCGGCCTCCTGCACGGAAATCGGGCCGTCCGACGGCGTACCGACGATTGCGCCCATCTCAAGCTCGATGTCAAACCGGCGGCTGGGCAGGAAGGCGGGTTTCTCTTGATCCGGTGATTTCAACTGACCCCAGGGGCGGCGGATATCGGTGCCCGAGACAACAACCGACGACGCGCGCCCGTTATACCCGATGGGGATGTGCAGCCAGTTCGGCGGCAGCGCGTTTTCAGCGCCGCGGAACATCGTCCCCACATTCTGGGCGTGGTGCCGGCCAGCGTAGAAATCGGTATATTCGCTGACCGCGAAGGGCATGTGCAGCTCGGCGTCGCCTTGCGCCACGAGCAGGGGTTCGACCTGCTCACGTTCCTCTGTCTCTTCGGCCAGCATCTCGGTCAGCCGGTTGCGCAGCGCCGCCCAAACGGCAGGCCCCTGTTCCATCAACGGGTTCCAGAACGGCAAATCGAACAGCGGCTCGTCCGCCAGTGCGATCAGCCCCTGCTCTTCGGCGGCGGTGACATCGAGGATCATATCCCCGATTGCCACACCGCAGCGAAGGTCGGACCCATCGGTCGAAAACACGCCATATGGCAGGTTGTTCAGCGGGAAAGGGTGGTCTGCATCATTGGCCGACGCCACCCAGGATTTCATCAAAGGCATCTGTGATCCTTGTCGTCTTTGTCGTCGTTTCGAAAGTGGCACCGGGAACGGGCGTGCCGCATTATTCTGTTTTCATCTTTCAATCGCCGCCGGGTTCGGCCCCGCCGGAAGAGCCTTCCTGGCGATGGCCGGGCATTGGATTGTGCTTATAGTGGTCGCGCTTGCCGTTCCAGCGTCCTCGCAGTGCCCATATCGACATCCCAATAAAGCCCAGGAACACGGCAATGACCAAGTAGCCAGCATCCATCACTTCTTGCCCGGGCTTCCGTCGAACTTTTTCTCAAGCGACGTCCAGCAGTCAATATAGTCGTCCTGCAAAGGCGCCTCGTTGGCGGCAAACGGCGTCAGATGCTGAGGGAAGCGGGTTTCGAACATGAAGGACATCGTATTGTCCAGCTTGTCCGGGCCCAGATTGGAATTCGACGCTTTTTCAAACGCTTCCTTGTCCGGCCCGTGGGGCAGCATCATGTTGTGCAGGCTCATGCCGCCGGGAACAAAGCCCTGCGGTTTGGCATCGTACTGGCCGTAGATGTTGCCCATCAGTTCAGACATGATGTTCTTGTGATACCAGGGCGGGCGGAACGTGTCTTCGGCCACCATCCAGCGTTCGCGGAACAGGACAAAGTCGATATTGGCCGTGCCCGGCTGACCCGAAGGCGCGGTCAGGACGGTGAAAATCGATGGGTCGGGGTGATCGAACAGGATCGCGCCGACCGGGCAATAGGTGCGCAGGTCGTACTTATAGGGCGCGTAATTTCCATGCCACGCCACGACGTCCAGCGGGCTTTGCCCGATCCTGGTGGTGTGGAACTGGCCGCACCATTTGACGGTCACGGTCGAAGGCACCTCGCGGTCTTCAAACGCCGCAACCGGGGCCTTGAAGTCGCGCGGATTGGCCATGCAGTTCGCACCGATCGGGCCGCGACCCGGCAGTTCGAACTTCTGACCATAGTTTTCGCAGACAAAGCCGCGCGCCGGGCCTTCCAGAACTTCGACCCGGTACAGCAGACCGCGCGGGATGATGGCGATCTCTTTGGGTTCAAGGTCGATGATCCCCAATTCGGTGGCAAAGCGCAGACGGCCTTCCTGCGGCACCACCAGCAATTCGGAATCGGCCGAGAAAAAATAGTCGTCCACCATGGATTCGGTGACCAGATAGATGTGGCTGGCCATTCCGACCTGAGTGTTGACGTCCCCGGCGGTGGTCATCGTCCGCATGCCGGTCAGCCAGGTCAGCCCTTCATCCGAATGGGGTATGGCGTCCCACCGGTACTGGCCCAGGCTGATCACGTCCGGATCAACAAAGGGTGCGGATTTCCAATGGGGAAGGTCGATTTTTTCGTAGCGATACGAATGCTTTACCGACGGGCGGATGCGATAGCACCACGTCCGTTCGGGCGGGTTCGCCGTAAATGCCGTACCGCTAAGCTGTTCGCCGTAAAGTCCGTAATTGCAGCGCTGCGGGCTGTTCATGCCCTGCGGCAACGCGCCGGGCAGGGCCTCTGTTTCGAAGTCATTGCCAAAGCCGGGCATGTACCCCGCATGGGTGCCAACCGGCGTGCTGGCCTGGGTCATTTTGTGCGGATCAGTCGGATGGTTCATCCTGTGTTCCTCCATTTGCTTCTTGTCCGATAATAGTTGATTTTGTAACTAACAAGCATGAGTCAGGAAAAATCAGCCAAAAATGATGAGTTTGATCTGCAGGATTTTCTGCCCTACCTGCTGAATCGCGCGGCCGAGGAAAGCGCCCTGGAATTCCAGAAGGTTTACAAGGACCGCTATGGCATGCTGCGTACCGAATGGCGGGTGCTGTTTCATCTGGGCAACTATGGCCAGATGACAGCCAAGCAGATCGGCGCGCGCGCCAAGATTCATAAGACCAAGATCAGTCGCGCAGTGCATCGGCTGGAAGGGCGCAGATATCTGAAACGTGAGCGCAGCGAAACCGACCGGCGGGTCGAACAGTTGACCCTGACGCCCATGGGGCTGTCTGTATATCGCGAACTCAGCACCGTTGCCGCGCAATATGATGCCACGCTGGCGGGCATGTTCACGGCCGATGAGGCCGCGCTTTTGCGCAAAATGCTGCGACGGCTGGCTCATATGGGCTGAGGACTGGAAATCAGGGGCCGGCGACACCAGATCAAGCGCAAATGATAACAGGAATGTGAAATGACAGCCCCGGACCCCAACGCGGCAAAATCAACCGATCTGATCAACTGGCTCGTCTCACGAGGACTGGAAGGCGCCGAGAAAGAAGAACTGCTGGACGGCTATTGCAACAGGCTGGTCGACCTGGGTGTTCCGCTGATGCGTTTTCATGCCGCGCAATCCGCGCTGCATCCGGTTTACGGGGGTACGGGGTTCAGCTGGTACCAGGGACAGGGTGGCGAATCCGAAACCTACGAATATACCGAGGAACCCAGCGAACAGTGGATGCAAAGCCCGCTCTTTGCCATTCTGAACGACGAAGTGGACGTGATCCATGAACGGCTTGTCGATCAGAACGAGGCCAGCCGCTTCCCCCTGCTCAACGACCTGCGCGAAGTTGGCGCCACCGATTACTACGCAACGGGCGTCACCTTTGACGTGCCAACGCATAACGGTCCGAAAGACGCCAAGAAGGCTGTTGATGGCGTTCTGATGTCCTGGACGTCCAACGCACCGGACGGGTTTCACGACGACGACCTTTCGCTGATCAACACGGTGATGCCGCATCTGGGGCTGGCACTGAAATCCGCGGCTAGCGCGCGGGTGTCCAAGGATCTGATGCGTGTCTATCTGGGACGTGATGCAGGCCGCCGCGTCTTGTCGGGCGAAATCCGGCGCGGCTCGCTTCAGCAGATCGATGCCGTGATCTGGAATTTTGATCTGGAAGGGTTCACCGGCATGTCCGAGGAACTGCCGGGCAATGAGATCATCGACATGCTGAACGATTATCTGGCCGTCGCGGTCAGCGTCGTCCATGACAGCGGCGGGAATATCCTGAAATTCATGGGTGACGGCCTGATGGCGATGTTCGATGTGGGCGAAATAGACGAAGACGCGCGCGCGGCGCTGAAAGCCGTGCCCCTGTTGCAGGAACGGATGGATGAGCTGAACGCCAGTCGGCAAGCCGCAGGCTTGCCTGTTGCCAAGTTTACGCTGGCGCTGCATTCGGGCGAAATCCTGTATGGCAACATCGGGTCGGAAACCCGGCTGGACTTCACCGTGATCGGCCCGGCCGTCAATCAGGCTGCCCGGATCGCCGGAATGCACCGTTCGCTGGGTCAGCGTATTCTGATCTCGGATGACGTTGCCCGCGCGGCGCAGCCCTGCGCGCAGGACCTGATCTCGGTCGGGCGGTATATGCTGCGCGGCGTGACCGAACCCAAAGAGCTGTTCACCGTTTACGCGCCGTTGGCCTAAAAGTCGATTTCAACGCCGGGCAGGTTCAGCTCTTTCATCATGTCACGCAATTCCTGCCGCGCGGCAATGTTCGAGATGTTCAGCTGCTTGACCCCGATATCCTTGAGGTCCAGCAGCGTCAGACCACGCGGAAACAGTTCACGGAAGATAACGCGTTCGGAAAAGCCTGATGCGACCCGGAAGCCGATGCGCTGCGACAGCATTTCGATCGCGCGCTGCATCTTTTCCTTGTTGACCATGCGCTGGGTCCCGACGCGGTTGCGCACGACGACCCAGTCGATGGGTTTCAACCCGGCCTGCGCCCGCAATTGCCGCGCGTTCCAAACCATCTCGGAATAGACCGACGGCCCGAGGATTTTCTCACCCTTCGAGTCAATCCGGGCCAACAGGTCAAAATCGATGAAACTGTCATTGAGCGGTGTAATCAGCGTGTCCGCCAGCGAATGCGCCACCTGGCTGAGCCGCGTATGCGAGCCGGGGCAGTCGATCAGGATGAAATCACTGTCGCTTTCCAGTTCGGCCACGGCGGCAGACAGGCGATGGTCATAGATGTTCTCACCGGGTTTCAACGAAGAGGCGTCAATCTCGGGCAGGTCGTGATGCCGTGGGGTGGGCAGGGTCGTCTCGGACCCGTTCAAAAACTTTCCGCGGTTTTCAAAGTAGCGCCCCAGACTGCGCTGCCGAAGGTCCAGATCCAGCGAACTGACTTTGTGCCCCAGTCGCGCCAGCGCCGTGGCCACATGCATCGACACGGTCGATTTACCCGCGCCGCCCTTCTCGTTCCCCACTACGATGATATGTGCCATGCCTGTATTCCCATGTCCCGCCGTGCTTACCCACACGTTGTTGTCAGCCACTATATGTTGTGGAAGCTTGGAAGGGAAGAACCCCAAGCGTTGTTGCAGGGCGATAACAGGCTCTAATTTGGAAAACCAAGGCAGCGGGGCAGGTTAGGGCGCGCGCTTGCCAAAGCAGCCACCCTGTTTCACAGTCCCGGACAGTCATTTGCAACAGGGGCACTGGTTGGACCATCTGTTTCTGAACGTTCTGAACGTGGTTCTGCCGGTACTGATCTGCGCCGGGATCGGGTATTGTCTGGCGCTGATCAAGGCGCCGTTCGACAATAAGATTATTGGGGGGATCGTGTCGCGTGTGGGCTACCCGACACTGATCATTTCGCATCTCTCTGCAACCAAGATCGCCGTTGGCACATTTCTGGACGTGATGGTCGCCGCAGCATTGGCAATAGCGGGCTTCGGTGTGTTGGGTGCCGTTGCGCTCAGGGCGATGCGCCTGCCGATACGCGCCTTTCTGACGCCGCTGATGCATGGCAATGTCGGCAATATTGGCCTGCCGATCACCTTGCTGGCGCTGGGCGACGCCGGGATGGCCTATACGATGGGATTTGTGGTTGTCGTGCTGATCAGCATATTCACGGTCGGCATGTGGATTCCGGCCGGAGAATTCTCACCCAGGAAAATCGCCACTTCCCCGATCATCTACGCTGTGGTCGTCTCGCTGATCCTGATGGCCACTGGGTACAGCCTGCCGCAGCCGGTGGCCAAATCCTTCGATATCCTCGGCGGTCTGTCGATCCCGCTGATGCTGCTGACGCTGGGCCACACGCTGGCGACCCTGCGGATCAAAAGCCTGGGTCGGGCGGTGATCCTGACCCTGTTGCATCTGGTGATGGCCGTGGTGATCGCCTTGGCGCTGGTCTGGGCATTTGGCTTTACCGGGGCCGAGCGCGGCGCTGTGATCCTGTGTTGCCTGATGCCCTCTTCAGTAGCGACCTATCTTTTCATCGACCAGCATGTGCCGGAATACGGGCCGGATGTGGCGGGGTTCATTCTGGTCTCAACACTGACCACGATTGTCGTGCTGCCGGTTGCGCTGTCCTACTGGATCTGACGCGCACCCTATGCGCAGCGATAAAAATCGCTAAACTGCTGATAAATTGCATTAAAGAGCCACAGTTTCAGGACAAGTTGATGAGCGGCGAGACCTCCCCGGACCCATCCCCAAAGGCGAGCGCCCGCGTTGTACTGGCGATGACGGCCATCTGCATGATGGTCGTTGGCTTTAACACGACCGCCGTTGCGACCGTGTTGCCCAACCTGAAGGCCGAGTTCGACCTGACCCCGTCGGGGCTGCAATGGGTGATGGCGACCTACACGGTTGCCAGTGCCACGCTTGTCACAATCGTCAGCCGCATGGGCGATATCACCGGCAAGATGGGCGTGTTTTTCTTTGGCATGATCGTTTTTGCCCTCGGGTCCGCATCGGTTCTTTTTGCGCAGGACGCGCCGATGCTGTTGTTTGGCCGCGGCGCGCAAGGGGCCGGGGCGGCGGCGCTGTTCGGCACCTCATTGTCCCTGCTGACCGCAGCCACGCCCGAGGAGCAGCGTGCCAGTGTCACCGGGGCCTGGGGGGCCATAGTGGGGCTTGCTATCGGCGTCGGACCGATTGTGGGCGGCGCCTTTGCGCATTACCTGAGTTGGCGCGGAGTGTTCGCAACCGATCTGCTGCTGCTGGCCATCGCCTTTGTCATCGGGCTGCGCGTCAGCAAACGGAACTACGTGCCCGATACCCGCCTTGCCGGAGCACGGTTCGATTACCCCGGCGCATTTGCGGTGTTGCTGTTTCTGGGGCCGCTGTCCTTTGCGCTCAGCAATGGTGAAAGCGGCGGGTGGGGTACGACTTTGACACTTGTGCCGCTGGGTGTGGCGGCCGTAGCGACGCTGGTTCTGGTGATTGTGTCCCGCCGCAGCCCCGACCCGCTGATCGAGCTGCGCTATTTCCGCCATCCCCGGTACTTCATGGCCGCGGCTGGCATGTTCTTTACCGGCTTTACGCTGTTTTGCTTTTTTGTGTATTTCAACACCTTCGTCCAGTCGCCGGACGCCTTTGGCTATACCCCCATCGGCGCGGGGCTGGCGATCATGCCGCTCAGCCTCAGCATGTTCGTCATTTCGGTCACGGCGCCTCGGTTTCTGGCGCCCTACAGCTTTCAATGGCCGATTGCGATTGGGCTGGGTGCGATGGCGTGCGGGTTCCTGTTGTTGATGACGACAACGAATACCACGCAATATGCCGAAATCTGGTGGAAGCTTCTGATCGTCGGGATCGGATTGGGCATCTGTTTTTCCCTGTTGCCACGTCTCGGCCTGCGCCTGCTGCCCGAGGAGCATGTGGGGCAGGGGTCCGGTGTGATCAACGCCTGCCTGTATTTCGGTGCCACCCTTGGCGCGGTCGTTGGCGGTCTGGCCGAGGCGGTCACAACCCGCCGGGGTCTGTCCGAGGTGATCGCTGCGCTACCCGCCGGATCGACCCAGCGCGCGGATTTGGCCCATGCGCTGACCCACGGCACGCCCAGCCAGATCCAGCAGCTGATCGCTGGAATGAAGCCCGACGCAGGGACCGCACTGGCCAAAGCGCTGCGGGACGTGCAGGACAACGCCTTTGACAGCACCATGGTCATCGCTGCGATCGCTGCATTGTTGGGAATGGCGCTGGCGCTGCTGTTGCTGAGGGGACCGGTGCCACCCTTGCACAGCGCGGCGGAACTGACGCGCGCGCCCCGGTGAATGTGCCGGATCTTTGGGTGCCGTCAGGGTCGGCCTGGATGGACCTACCCGCCCAGATACACGCCGTCTTTGGGGCGATAAAAAACCTTCTGATCGTGCAACTTGCCGAGAAGATCGTGTACCCGGCGCAAGGTATCCTCACGGTCCGCCTTGCTGTCCACCGTCTCATCCAATGTGGCCTGCGACAATGAAGCAGCCGAGCCGCGCAATGCCGTTTCGATCAGATCCAAATCCTCGACCGAAAGCTCGAACATATCGTTGTACTGGGGCATTTACGAGGTCTCCGCAGAATCTGAGAGTATGTTGCGGCTAAGTGTACCACTTACCGATCCTGGACGAAATCGCCCAGCGACTTGTGCCGTCTGCTACAGCTGAAAGTGTATGTGGTCATCATGGCGCGCCGCCCGGCATCCTTGGAAACGGATATTGGGATGAGAAACTTTCAGGCTTTGGGCCAGATGTGGTTCAATGAAAATCTTGGACACACGCGCATCATCGGACAGTATTCGCAGCAACGAACGCATGCGTTCCTGGTCGATACCGAACCCTTTCCAAAGGCGCTGTAAGAAATCCAGATTCCATCTTAGGGTGGGCCAACGCTCAGAACAGGTGCTCGTACCTTGTTCAAATGCGAAATACCCGACCGGCGATCGGGTGGCCCCGCTCAGGTAGCCATTTTCATCTGCATAATAGAACGCAAGGTCGGCTTTTTCTCCGTCGTCGTGTGAAAGATGCGGCAGTAAGGGGAACCCATCCAGAAACGGAAAGTTGGCATCAAGAACCAAGGTTATTGTTCCCGGATGACGCCTGTCCATTTCTTCAGCGGTCTGTTGCAATACATCCGCGAGTTCCGGAGAAACGTAGTTTCTGTTCAGGGCACAATACACCCAGCTTTGAACCTGCAACGGGCCGCTCTCTGAACAACTCAACGCGACGCGCCCGAAAAGCGGAGCGATCCAAATCGCAGCGACAAGGAGCGCAACATACGCCACTACAAATGAAACCAGTCTTCTCTTGAAGAAAAGCGCGACGATCCAGGCAAGCCCGCCAATCTGTGTCAGAAGTGTCAAAACCAGAATGATCAGAGTGTGAACGACAACAGAAGGGAACATAGAAGCTAAATGTCATTGCGCACTGTTGGCTGCAATAGAATTAGCGGGCGAGTGCCAAACCGACCTGAAGCCAAATAAAAAAGGCCGCCCCAACCGGGACGGCCCTTCGCAACACAAAAGGGAATGGCTTAGAAGCCCAGACCTTCGTATTTCTTCTTGAACTTCGACACGCGGCCGCCGGCGTCCATCAGGCGCGACGAGCCACCGGTCCACGCAGGGTGCGAGGAGGGGTCGATTTCCAGAGCCAGCTGGTCGCCTTCGCTGCCCCAGGTGGATTTCATCTGAACCACGGTGCCATCGGTCATTTTGACGTTGATGACGTGATAATCGGGATGGATGTCTTTTTTCATCTTTCCGCTCCTTACGCCTCGGCGCCAGCCTTAGGCTTGTAGTTGGTGACCTCTGCGATACGGGCGGATTTACCGCGACGGGTGCGCAGATAGTACAGTTTGGCGCGACGGACGCGGCCACGGCGGACAACGGTGATGCTGTCGATGTTGGTCGAATGCAGCGGGAACACACGCTCCACGCCTTCGCCAAACGAAATCTTACGGACGGTGAACGAACCGGCGATGCCGCTGCCACCTTTGCGCGCGATGCAGACGCCTTCGTAGTTCTGCACACGGGTGCGCGACCCTTCGGTCACTTTAAAGCCGACACGGATGGTGTCACCGGCTTTGAAATCGGGGATGTCTTTCCCCAGGGCGGCAATCTGTTCCGCCTCAAGCTGTGCGATCAGGTCCATCGCAGTTACTCCTATCTGCTCGCGGTTGGTCCACGAAGTTTGGGCACGGCCTGAGAGCTCTTGGTCTTCACCGGGTTCTGCGAACAGCCCGCCAGAGGTCAGATCGAATGTTCCTTTGGTCCGGTCCGCCCAGGCAGCGCCGCAGCCGAAGAAAGCCGGGTGTTGCGCCATGATGCAAACCAAAACACCGGAGTCGCGCGATTGCGGCACCGGATTGCGGTCGTTTAAGGGCTTTGCGCGCGGGGATCAAGCCTAAATCGCCAAAGATTTCAGGGTCGGACGGTGGGATTTCGCCGTCCGGCAACCGTACCGTTGCCTTGTGCCGACGATCAGGCATTCTGGGAACAATTATACGAGCAGAAATTTAAAACAGGAATGGATCATGCGCAAAGCGTTGATGCTGGCCGTTATGGCTCTGGCGATCATGTCCTGCGGTCGCAATGGCCCCAGGCCGCAAGAGGTTGAGGCAAAGTCCTTTCTGGACACCACCTCGCCTTCGGTCATTTATCCGGCCTTTGGCGATGCCGATCCGCATGACTGGGACGGGCGGCATCCCGGCCAATATCCGGTGCACGGGCTGGACGTGTCACGCTGGCAGGGGCCGATCGACTGGCGTCGCGCCAAGGCGTCCGGGGTCAGCTTCGTCTTCATCAAGGCGACCGAGGGCGGTGACGTGGCCGATCCGATGTTTGACGCGCACCGACGTGGTGCGCAGTCGGCGGGCGTGCCCTGGGGGGCGTATCACTACTATTATTTCTGCCGCCCGGCCCATGAGCAGGCGCGCTGGTTCATCCGCAACGTCCCCAGAGGGGCTGACCTGCCGCATGTGCTGGATATGGAATGGACGCCGCATTCCAAGACCTGCCGGCTGCGCCCGGACGGCGCGACCGTCCGGGCCGAAGCGCAGCGGTTTCTCGATATTCTGGAACGCCACTATGGCCGCCGCCCCATTGTCTATACGACGGTGGATTTTTATGGCGATACGAATATCGGCCGCCTGCCCAAGACTGAATTCTGGCTGCGCTCGGTGGCGGGACATCCGCGGAATGTCTACCCCAGAGCGGTCTGGCGGTTCTGGCAATATACCGGCACCGGGCTGGTGCCGGGCGTACAGGGGCCGGTGGATATCAACACTTTCAACGGTCAGCCCGACATCTGGGCACGCTGGAAAACGGGGAGTTAATCCCCCTTCTTCTGATAGCTGTCCCAAAGATCAGGCCGCCTCTCGCGCGTGATCTGTTCCGACATGTCGTGACGCCATTCGGCGATCCGGCCGTGATGGCCTGACATCAGGATGTCGGGGATCGGCCGCCCTTTCCATTCCGCCGGCCGGGTGTATTGCGGATGCTCCAGCAGGCCCGAGGAAAAGCTTTCTTCCTCGGCCGAGGCCTGATTGCCCAGCACGCCGGGGATCAGTCGCACGGTCGCATCGATCAGAGCCTGCGCTGCGATTTCGCCGCCGGTCATGACGAAATCGCCCAAGGAAACCTCCTGAACGCCGTAATGCTCCAGAACCCGTTCATCGACGCCTTCGAAACGCCCGCACAGCAGGGTCATGCCGTCGCAGCGGGCCAGGTTTTGCATCATCGTCTGATCCATCCGGCGGCCGCGCGGGCTGAGGTAGATCAGCGGCCAGTTGCCCTGAATGCCCGCCATCGTGTGCTCAATCGCCTCGCCCAGCACATCGGCGCGCAGCACCATGCCCGCGCCGCCCCCGGCCGGGGTGTCGTCGACATTACGGTGCTTGCCGATGCCGAACTGGCGCAGGTCGACGGTTTCCAGTTGCCACAGCCCGTCCTGCAACGCCTTGCCCGTCAGGCTTTCGCCCAACACACCGGGAAATGCCGACGGAAACAGAGTGATGATCTTGGTCTTCCACACCCCATGCAAATCGGGAGTGGGGGTTAACAGCTCGCGTGGCTTCAGGGTGGGCCGGATCGCCTTGCGGCCGTGGGATTTGCTGGGCTTGTCTGTCATGTCGTACCGATCAGCGCGGTCTTCGCGCGGTCTATCAGGGCGTCTTTCTGCCTGGTCAACGCCGCCTCGTCCAGCCGCGAGCGGTTCAGGTCAAGCAATTCGGCCAGGACATCTTCGGGCAGGCGGTTGTTGACCCGGGCGGGCGGCACCAGCAGGTTTGCCTTGTCCCGGGGCAGGTCCAGAAACTCTGCAAATGGCGTACCGGGCCCAAAGCGCCGCAGCCGCAGCTCTTCCAACCAGTCCGAGGTTACTTCGACCGCAGGCAACCTGTCGCGAATCCGGTTCACGGTGTCCTCAAGCGGCGGCAAATGGTCCATGCCGGCCCGGAAAGATTCGAAATCCTGCACCTGCCGCATGCGTTCCAGATCATGGGCCCAAAGGCTGCGCAGCCAGCCGCCGCGCTGGCGCAGGGACAGATAGATTGTAATCCGGACCTCTTGTCCGGAAAACCGGTGCCGGACCGCATCCACCAGACAGGCCGCCAGTTCCGGCGCCGCCGCATAGCCCTGTTCGACATTGCGGCTGGGGCGCAGGCCGGCGAAGTTTTCCTCGCTGATGATCAATCCGCGCTTGTCGCCGAAATCCAGCGTGTCCAGAAATGCGCGCATCTGGTTGCCAAACTCGGACAGCGTGCCAATGGTGCCGTATACGGAATGGTTGGTGGCCGCCCGCGACAGGCCGGAATTGCGCGTGCGATACGGCAGAATCAATGCGAAATGGGGCCAGATCAACTCGCGGTTTTCATAGAGGAACGACTGCGCCGCTGTGGTCCCGGTCTTGTGCAGGCCTAGATGCAGCAACACACGCCGCATCAGATCAGGCCCTCAGGCGGATCGACGATGATGCGGCCCTTGTCCAGATCAACCGTCGGCACGACTTCAAGCGTGAAGGGCAGCAGGACAGTCGATTTCAGACCCGGGCCATGCAATTCCAGTAGGTCCGCCGCACCGTGGTTCTGAACGGCTTTGACCCGGCCCAGCAACGTGCCACCAGTGTCATAGACCTCCAACCCGATCAGGTCGGTGTGATAGAACTCATCATCAGGCAGCGACGGCAACTGATCGCGCCGCGCAAACAGGCGCAGGCCCTTGATGGCGTCGGCCTCTTCCTTGGTTTCGATCCCGCCCAGCCGGGCGGCAAAACCGTTCTTGATCGTGCGTGTCAGGACCAAAGGATAGCGTTCAGCCCCGCTTTCATCGGTCAGCGGCGAATAGGCTTCGATGTCCTCGGGCACGGCGCAATAGCTTTTCAGGCGCACTTCGCCCCGCACCCCGTAAGAGCCCGCAATGCTGCCCACGCAGATCAGATCACTCATTTGGCCCATCCGTCGTCATACATATTCCGTCGCGCCACTGCCCGCGGTCGGCGCAGGCTTCGCGCTGATTGCTGCGTTCAAAGAACACGCCGACAATAAAGGCGATCAGCAGCAGGATGGGAAGTCGAATAAGTCCGAACATTTCTTATCGCACCTCAACCGGAAGGGTGCCGTCGCGACATTCCCAGCCGGCGCGCTCCAACTCTGGGGTGTCAGACATTTCCTCTGGCCAGCCGATGCAGAAATAGCCGATCAGACGCCAGCTTTCCGGTACGCCCAGATCCTGCGCGATACGGTCGGGGTCCAGAATGGACACCCAGCCCAGCCCCAGCCCTTGGGCCCGCAGGGTCAGCCAGAACAGGGTGACGGCCGATACCACCGAATAGCGCCGCATCTCGGGCATGGTGCCCGCGCCCAGACCCAGACCCTTGTCGGTCGCATCGTCGCAGAACACCGCCAGCTGCACCGGGGCATCCTGCATCCCGGACAGTTTCAGGCGGCTGTAGAGCTGGGCCTTTTCACCGGAATATCCGGCCAAAGCGGCGTTATTGGCGGTTTGAAAGTTGTTGAGCGCGGCCGCACGTGCAGCAGCGCTTTCGACGCGGATCACACGCCAGGGTTCGCTCAGCCCCACAGAAGGGGCCAGCCGAAATGTGTCGAGGCAGCGCATCAGCACTGCCTCGTCTACCGCGTCGGTGCGGAACCGGCGCACGTCGCGCCGGAGCCGCATCAACAGATCGAACTGCGTGCGGAAATCGTCGGTGAAGGCCTGATCCTGCACGCGTCCGCCTGCTTATTCTTCTGCGGCTGCTTCTTCAGCAGGTGCAGCCGCCGCCTCGGCAGCTTCAGCCGCCTTTGCAGCTTTCTCTTCCGCGCGTTCCTGAGCTTTCTTGCCCGGGGTACCCTTGTTGGGGTTGTTGCGCTCGGCCTTGTCACGGGTGCCGGCAGCTTCCAGCATACGCGCGATCCGGTCAGTGGGCTGTGCGCCCTGATCCAGCCAGTACTGGATGCGCTCCATGTTCATTTTCACGCGCTCTTCGCTGTCTTTCGGCAGCAGCGGGTTGTAGGTGCCCAGCTTTTCGATGAAACGGCCGTCGCGGGGCATGCGGCTGTCAGCAGCCACGATGCGGTAGAAGGGACGCTTTTTCGAGCCGCCGCGGGCGAGACGAATTTTCATTGCCATGGTGGTATCTCCTTTGAATGGCGTATCCGGCAAAAGGCCGGTTTAGTTCTGGTGTTTGTTGAACCGGAGGTTCACTTTTGATGTTTCCGGTGGTGTCGGATGAC
Source organism: Ruegeria sp. ABV4_181 (assembly GCF_056158465.1). Taxonomy (NCBI): domain Bacteria; kingdom Pseudomonadati; phylum Pseudomonadota; class Alphaproteobacteria; order Rhodobacterales; family Roseobacteraceae; genus Ruegeria; species Ruegeria sp. ABV4_181. The sequence continues at coordinate 3,608,369 of NZ_JBSWTI010000002.1, read as the reverse complement.
TTCCTGAATGATGAAATTCAGAAAAGCCTTGGCGAAATCGGGGTCCAGATCGGCCTCTTTCGCCAGGTCTTCTAACCGTGCGATCTGCGCAGCCTCGCGCGAGGGATCGGACGGGGGAAGGTCGTGTGCGGCCTTGAGCTTGCCAACAGCCTGCGTGTGCTTGAAGCGCTCGCCCAGCGTGTAGACAAGGATCGCGTCCAGCCGGTCGATGCTTTCGCGATGGTCCTTCAACAGCGCGGCGGCCTGGGTCACGGGGTTGGTCATTGGCCGGTCCTTTCGGGGGTCAGGGCGGGTGCCGCGGTGTCGATCCGGGGGTGACGCCAGACCTGGCAGGGCGTACCCATGACTTCGCCTTCGCGTTCATAGGTGGCACCAAGCCGTTCAGCCAATGCGCGCGATCGATCGTTTTCGTGGGCGATATAGGAAATCGGTCCGTTCACACCCAGATGCTGCGCGGAATAGGTGCGTGCGGCCAAGGCGGCCTCATAGGCGATACCCTTACCCTCGAATGTTTCCATGATTGTCCAGCCAAGCTCGGGCTCGTCCCAGCCCGGGGCGTTGATGATCCCGACCCAACCCGCAAAACCGCCGCTGGCCTTGTCAGAGATATGCCAGCCGCCATAGCCCATCACGGCCCAGTGTCCGAAACGCCCCATCAGAGACCGCCAGCTTTCCATTGCGGTTTTCGGACCGCCAACCATATGGCTGCGTTCGGACGCGAAAAACGCAGTCATCGCGGGCAGATCGTCCTGCCGTGGCGCGCGCAGGATCAGACGTTCGGTTTCAACGGTCGGAATGGTGTATGAGGTCATGCGTAGGCCTCCATTCCGCCATTCACCAGATCAGAGGGGGCAGGGTGACGCCAGATCTGCATGGTTCCGAAGCCGGGGTGTTCGAACAGGGAATCGAACCGTGCACCCAGACGGGTGGCAACCGCCTTGCTGCCCTCGTTGTCCGGGTCGATCAGAGAAATGGCTGTTTCCCAGCCCAGCACGTCATAGGCATGGGTGCGGGCAGCCAGCGCAGCTTCGGTCGCATAACCCTTGCCGGTAGCGCCGTTCATCAGCGTCCAGCCAATTTCGGGTTCGGGCCAGCTGTGCGGGCACCACAGGCCGACATGGCCGACATAAGCGCCGGTATCCTTTTCCTCGACGCCCCAAAAGCCATACCCGCGCATCGCCCAATGCCCCAGCAGCATGGCAATCGCCCGCCAGGTTTCGTCCGGGCGCAATGGTCCACCGACGAATTTTGAAGCGTCCGACGCGAAAAACTCGGCCTCTGCTTCAAAATCCGCCTCGGACGGCGCGCGCATGATCAGGCGCTCCGTCTCAAGCCGGGGGATATGATGCGCAAAGGCGTGCATTACTTCTTCTTCCCAAAGCCGCTGAGCCCCGGCGGCAGGGCCATGCCGCCACCCATGCCGGGCATCTTGCCGCCCATCGCCCTGGCCGCCTGTTCCAGCGCCTTGGGGTCCATGCCCGCGGCCATGTCCTCGGGCGAGGGGCTGCCTTTGCCGAACATGCCTTTCATGGCCTGTTTCAGCATCTTGCCTTTGCCCATCTTGCCCATCTTCTTCATCATGTCCGACATTTGCCGGTGCATCTTGAGCAGCTTGTTGAGGTCGCTGACCTCCATCCCCGAACCGGCGGCAATGCGCTTCTTGCGGCTGGCTTGCAGAAGCTGCGGGTTGGCCCGTTCGCGTTTGGTCATCGACTGGATCATGGCGATCTGCTGGCGCAGGATCTTGTCGTCCAGACCGGCCTGATCCATCTGCTTGGCCATCTTGCCCATGCCCGGCATCATGCCCATCATGCCCTGCATGCCGCCCATCTGGATCATCTGTTCCAGCTGCATTTTCAGGTCGTTCATATTGAACTGACCTTTGACCATGCGCTTCATCATGCGCTCGGTCTGTTCGATCTCCATCGTTTCCTGGGCTTTTTCGACCAGAGCAACGATGTCGCCCATGCCCAGAATGCGACCGGCGATCCGGTCCGGCTCGAAGGTTTCGAGCGCATCCATCTTCTCACCCAGGCCGACAAAGCGGATCGGCTTGCCGGTGACCGCGCGCATCGACAGCGCCGCGCCGCCGCGGCCGTCGCCGTCCATCCGGGTCAGGACCACGCCCGAGATACCGACCTTGGCGTCGAACTCTTCGGCGACTTCGACAGCGACCTGACCGGTCAGACCGTCAACGACCAGCAGGGTTTCGCGCGGGTCGACCACATTGCGGACCTGTTCGACCTCGTCCATCAGGACTTCGTCGATATGCAAACGGCCCGCGGTGTCGAGCATATAGACGTCGTAACCGCCCAGTGTCGCCTGCTGCTTGGCACGTTTGGCAATGTCGACGGGTTTCTGGCCGGGAACGATCGGCAGTGTATCGACGCCGACCTGCGTGCCCAGCACCGCCAGCTGATCCATCGCCGCCGGGCGGTAGACGTCGAGCGAGGCCATCAGGACCTTTTTGCCCTCTTTCTTCTTCAGGCGCTTGGCCAGCTTGCCGGTGGTGGTCGTCTTACCCGAGCCCTGCAGACCGACCATCAGGATCGGGGCAGGCGGGTTGTCGATTTTCAGCGCGCCGGGGTCTTCCTCGCCGCGCAGGGTATCGACCAGCGCGTCATGCACGATCTTGACGACCTGCTGGCCGGGGGTGATCGATTTTGTGACGGCCTGACCGGTCGCCTGTTCCTGCACTTTCTTGACGAATGCGCGGGCCACCTGCAGCGAGACGTCAGCCTCAAGCAGCGCCACGCGGACCTCGCGCAGGGCGGTTTTGACGTCTTCTTCCGACAGGGCGCCCTGTTTGGTCAGCCGGTCAAAGACGCCGGAAAGGCGTTCGGATAGATTTTCAAACATGCCTTCGGCCTCCTATGCCGGTTATCTCGTGGCGCATCCTAGATAGGATGCGTCGGTTAAATGCACAAACGCCCCCACGGGCGAAACTCGCTGGTGGGGGGCGATCCCTGAACGACTTAAGGGACCGGAAGGTTGGTCTCTTCCGGATGTTTGCGTGGGCTTTAGGCCGATTGGCTGGCAGAGTCAACCTTGCGCGCGGGCAGCCATTCATTGACCGCGTCAACCAGTCGTTGCGACCCGCGACCGTTGGAAAACGCGTCCACAATGGGGTGACGGCCCGCGCTCATGCCTTTGTCGAGAATTAGAACCGGGCGATACAGCGTCGATGTGCGCCCTTCGCGGGTAGAAGTCGTGCGCTCCAACTCGGCGTGGGACAGGTTCGACAATATATGCGCCACACTGTCATAGCCAAAAACCGACTGACGCCGGATCAGAATGCGGTCTTTGCCGCGATCCAGAATGACCTGCACCCGGCGGACGAACACGCAAAAGGCGCCAAATCCCAGACCACCACCGCCCAGGGCAAAGATCAGGCCGAACCAGATGTTTTCGCCGCCGGTGCTCATCAACAAAATGCCGGGACCGACAAATGCCAGAATGAATATGATCAGCATGACACCGATAAACCAGGGCGTGTCGGCAAGGATAAGCTGATCGGAGGTATTGCGCGTCACTTTCATGGCGGCAAGCTAACACCGATCGTCCGGGCTGTCGCCGCTTGAATTTACCGGTCCGTTGCGCGATGAGCGCATCACACGAGGAGGTTCCCATGGACGCATCATCCGCCTTTCAGGATACATTGCCGCTGAGTTCAGACGCCCTTTTGGCGCAACTGGACGAATGGGGTCTGCGCTATCGCCTGCACACCCACATCCCTTTGCACACGGTCGAGGATGCCAAGGGCGTGGAACACCAGTTTATGGTACCGGGGGAAAACGCGCTGCGGCTTAAGAATTTGTATCTGCGCGACAAGAAAAAGCGGAATTACCTGGTGACGCTGGAGCAGAGCCGTGAAATTGATCTCAAGGCTCTGGGGGCCGAGATCGACGCGCGAAACCTGTCTTTCGGGTCCGCCGACCGGCTGATGCAGAACCTCGGCATCCGTCCCGGCGCGGTCAGCCCTCTGGCGATGATCACCGGGGCTGAAAACAATGTGCGGTTCTTTATGGATGGGGCTGCGCGGCAAGCCGACGTTATCTTCATGCACCCGCTGGTCAACGATCGCACGGTGGCGATGCCGCGTGACGATCTGATGGCGTTTTTTAACCGGATCGGGTGTGAGGTGACCTGGTTGCCGTGATCAGCCTTCCAGCGCTTCCTTCAATGCAGCGGCCACATGTGCAGCCGACGGGTTGACGAACAGGTGCCCGTCCGCCCGGAACACCGGATCGTCCAGATGGTCGGGAAAGGCCAGCGGTAGCTCGGTACAGGCCAGCAGGATGGCGGTTCCCGGTTCAGCGTGCCTGTCGCAGAAGGCCAGCAGCCGGTCGCGGGCCGCATTGGATGCGCCACCGTAAAAGTCGGTGTCGATCATGGCCTGCATTTCGGCGATTTCAGGCTCGGGCAGGCGTGGGGTCGCGGTGACGCCCACATCGGCAAGGTGGTCGGCGTAATTGCCGGCCTGCATTGTGACGGTTGTTCCCAGAACCAGGGCGCTGGTTGCTCCTGTTTTGGCGGTGACCCCGGCTGCGGCGTCGAAAATGCTGAGAATGGGCATCGAAACGCCCCGTCGAATTGCGTGCAGCCGGGCGTGCGGGGTGTTGGATGCGATGATACCGAAATCGCAGCCCGCGTGTTCCAGTGTCATCAGCGCCTCGCGAAACACGGCGTCAAAAGCGGCCCAGCTTTCTTCGTTACCGGGTTCGCCCCGCAAAGCACGGGTTCTGGCCTGTGTGACGGATTCGATGGTCATCGCCGGAATGGGCAGGGGCGAGCCATGGCCGCGTTCCGCAAAATACCGACCGGCACCTTCCGCAATCGCGCGGTAATAATCCACGGTCGACGCCCAGCCGACACCGCCCAGAATTCCAATCTTCTTCATGAGAAACGCCCAGTCTGCCGAATATCATTCAGGCGCAGACTGGACGTTTCGTCAGCCGATTGCCAGAGGCCAATCAGGCGGCCAGCTCTGTGACTGCCCTGCGGGCGTTATTGATCGAGGTGTCGGGGTCCAGCGCCAATTGATCGGCGGCGACAACGTCAACGTCCTGAATGCCGATGAAACCCAGAAAATGCCTTGCGTAGCTTGTGGCAAAGTCGACGTCCGAGCCGACAACGGTGCCGCCGGATGCTACGGCCAGAACGGCCCGTTTGCCGCTCAGCAGACCAACAGGTCCGCTTTCTGTGTGGTAAAACGTCAGGCCGACGCGTGCGACCAGATCGATCCAGGCTTTAAAGGCGGCGGGGACCGAGTAGTTATAGATCGGCAGGCCGATGACGATCGTGTCGGCCTGCTGCAACTCAGCCACCAGATCGTCGGACTGCGACAGCAGACTGCGCTGAGCGTCGTCACGTTGATCGGCGGGGGTGAAGTTGGCATTGATCCAGCCTTCGGTCAGCATCGGCAGCGGTGTCGCCAGATCCCGGCGGATGATGCGCCCGGGTTTCAGATGCTTGACGATCCGGTCGGACAGGTCGCGGGTAGCAGACCCGTCGCGGCGGGCCGAGGCGTCGATATGCAGAATAGTTTTGGTCATGTCTAAGTGTCCCTGGAGTGTGGAATTCGCGTCTGTTGCAAATATGAATGTTGCGTGGATGAACAAAACTCTGATAAGTCAACAAGTGCTGTTAAAATTTGCACAGTGGAACAGATGCAATGGACAATTGGGACGAAGTGAGAACCGCCTATCAGGTGGCGCGTATGGGTACGGTCAGCGGCGCGGCCGAGGTTCTGGGCGTGCACCATGCCACGGTGATCCGCCATATCGACGCAATCGAGTCGCGGCTGGCCGTCAAGCTGTTCCAGCGCCACGCGCGCGGCTACACGCCCACCGAGGCTGGCGAGGACCTGCTGCGCGTCGCGCAGGCCACCGAAGATCAGTTCAACCAGCTGGTGGGACGGATGAAAGGGCGGGGCGATGATGTTTCGGGCGAACTGGTCGTAACTTCTCTGGCCTCGTTCGCGCCGCTGGTGGTGCCTGCGCTCAGCGAGTTTCAGCGGACCCATCCGGGGCTGATCGTGCGCTATCTGACCGGGGACCGTCTGTTTCGCCTAGAATATGGCGAGGCGCATGTGGCCATTCGTGCGGGCTCGGCCCCGGATCAGCCGGACAATGTGGTGCAACCCTTCATCACGCAAGAGGTCGGCCTCTACGCCAGTTCCAGCTATATCGAGCGTCACGGCAGACCGACCGGTATCGAAGATTTCGGCAACCATTTCTTTGTCAGCACCGATGATGAAAACAGCCGCGCCCCGTTTTCCCGCTGGTTGCGGGCGAATGTTCCGGATGAGCGGATCACCTTTCGCTGCACCAACAATTTCTGCATCCGCGAGGCCGTTCTGGCAGGTGCCGGCATCGGTTTTATGGCCCGGTGGGAGGCCGCGCGCGACCGCAATCTGATCGAGGTGATCGACCCCTTGCCTGAATGGTTCGGAAATCTGTGGCTGGTCACCCATGTCGATCTGCACAGAACCACCAAGGTTCAGGCATTCCTGACCTACCTGAAAGAGCAATCCAAAGGCTGGCTGCCATGACCCCGCAGGCCAGCGGTCATCTGGCCATGCTTGTTTTTTCGGCGCTGGTTGCGGGCAGCTTTTCTCTGGGCGCGCTGATCGCCAATCAGATTGCCCCCGAAGCCATTACTGCGGCCCGGTTCGCCATCGCTTCTGTAGTGATTGGCGTTGCGGCGTTGATGACCACGGGTCTGCCGCGCAGCGCCGCACAGGCGCCTTGGCGCTATCTGGTGCTGGGCGGGTTATTCGCCAGTTATTTCGTGCTGATGTTTCATGGGTTGAAAACCGCGCCCCCCGTCAGTGCCGCCGCAGTGTTCACCCTGACCCCGGTTATGTCGGCCCTGGCCGGCTGGGTGCTGCTGCGACAGATCACAACGCCCCGAATGGCGCTGGCGCTGGCCGTTGGGGCAGCGGGGGCGCTCTGGGTCATTTTTCGGGCGGACTGGCAGGCGTTTGCGGCTTTCGAGATTGGCGGTGGCGAAATCATCTATTTCTGGGGCTGCGTGGCGCACGCGATCTATACGCCCATGGTGCGCAAGCTGAACCGGGGCGAACCGGCGGTGGTGTTCACTTTTGGCACGCTGGTGGCCGGATTTATTTTGCTGACCCTCTACGGCTGGTCCGACATCCGGACGACCGATTGGGCCAACCTACCGTTGATTGTCTGGATCGGGCTTCTCTATGTCTCGATCTTTGCCACGGCGGCCAGCTTTGTGCTGGTGCAGTTCGCCACATTGCGCCTGCCTTCGGCCAAGGTGATGGCCTATACTTACCTGACGCCCAGCTGGGTGATCCTGTGGGAGGTCGCCTTGGGCCAGCACGCGCCAGCCGCGCTGGTTTTTGTCGGAGCGGTCTTGACGATCCTGGCGCTTGTAATGCTGCTGAAGGCAGAAGATCAGCCCGTCAATGCGCCGGACCCGGTTCGCGAATGACACTTGTGCATGTCTCAGTTCATGCCTGCAATGATCGCAGGCTTAATGAAGGTAAACATCAATGAAGCACGCCCTACACCTGATCGCAGCCGCGACCCTGACAGCCTGCACACAGCCCGGCACCGGCAACACCGTCAGCGAAGCGGATCTGCAGGGCAGTTGCGCGGCGCTGGTGTCCGCAGAGACCGGCATCCGCCCCGACGACGTGACGGCCGTTTCCACGCAGACCGGACCGACCGGTTCTGTAACCACGGTCTCAGTTGCAGGGGCGCAGACACCGTGGTTGTGCGCCGCAGACCCGTTTGGTGTGATCACGGGGGTTGAGGTCAGCCCCATGGGCTGAGGCCAGGTCCAGCGGCGCCTGCCTGTGCGCCGGATGCCCGCAACTCCACCATTGAGGCAGATCAAGGCTTTGGTGGCCCAAACGCTTTACCCTATGAGCCGGTTAGAGGAGGAAGCCATGTTCAGCCACATCATGATACCCGTTGATCTGCATTTACCGCCCGAGGTCCGCAAGGCCGCCGATGTCGCTGCGCAAATTGCCAAATGGCAGGGCGCTGACATTACGGTTGTCAGCGTTACGGGGACACAACCGGGCGATCCCGTGCAGACCGACGAGACGATTGAACGTGACCTTGGCAGTTTTGCCGAACAACTGGCCAGTAACAGTGGCACCAAGGTTGGTTTTCGAAACATACACTCGGTCGATGTCGCGGCTGAAGTCGATGGTGACCTGATGCGCGCGGCCGAAGACATCGGCGCAGACCTGATCGTTGTTGGCACCCATGCGCCGAGGATCACCGACTATATCTTTTCCAGCCATGCAGGGTATCTGGCCAATCACGCGAAGGTTTCGGTTTTCGTCGTGCGTTGATACCGGGCTTCAGTCTTCGGTCGCGGGCAGCTCGACCTCAAGAAACCGTTCGAACGCATCCAGATTGACCGGCTCGAACTGTCCGAAACCCTGCATCCAGACCGAGGACGCGCGAAGGGCGTCCGGTTCCAGCTTGCACCATTTCACGCGCCCGCGCTTTTCCTGCGAAATCAACCCGGCTCTGGTCAGAATGATCAGATGTTTCGAAATCGCGGCCAGCGACATCTCGAACGGTTCGGCCACGTCTGTGACCGCCATATCATCCTCAAGCAGCATCGCCAGAATGGCGCGGCGCGTGGGGTCGGCAAGGGCTGCGAAAACGGTATCGAGATCGTTGGACATGCTCTGGCTGAACCACAGCGCCAGGGATTGGTCAACCATTTGGTTGAATATGCGGATTTAGCGCATTTTTGACAGACAGTGCCGGCGCAGGCTGTCGGCACGGGTCGGGTGACTTGTTAAAATCAATATTTTACAAAGACTTAACCCGCGAAAATTCGGGGATTCAACGGCGTTGACTCTGTGCGCCCGGCCCCTTAGCACCGTGCCCAAGATTGTGCGAGGAAAACGCCCGTGACCGATGACGACCAAAAGCAGCGTATGGCGCAGCTTGAGGCCAAGATCGAAGCGGCGAAAAAGGCGAAAGCGCCGAAGCCTCGTGCAGATGCTGACGTGTCCGGGGGCGAACTTGCCTGGAGGATGGTCATCGAAATGGTATCCGGTCTGGGGATCGGATTTGGCATCGGATACGGGCTGGACAGCCTGCTCGGGACAATCCCGATATTTCTGGTGCTGTTCACATTGCTGGGCCTTGTCGCGGGTGTGAAGGTTATGCTCCGCAGCGCGAAAGAGGTTCAAGAGAAACAAGCGGCTGCAAGCGTGGCCGAGAAGGACGAGAGGGACTGAACGTGGCGACCGAGACCACCGCAGCAGAAGGCAGCAGCCTGGTTTTCCATCCGATGGATCAGTTCATCGTCAAGCCGTTGTTCGGCGACGGTGCAATTGCATGGTACACGCCCACCAACGTGACCCTGTGGATGTTCCTGGCGATTGCGGCGATCTTTGGCCTGCTGGTGCTCAGCACCTCGAAGCGAGCGATTGTCCCGACCCGGATGCAGTCGATCGCCGAACTGGCCTATGGTTTCATCTACAAGATGCTGGAAGACATCTGCGGCAAGGAAGGCGTCAAGTACTTCCCCTATGTCATGACCCTGTTCATGTTCATTGTCTGCGCGAACTTCCTTGGGATGATCCCCACATCCTTCACAACCACATCGCATTTCGCCGTAACCATCCCGCTGGCGCTGGCCGTGTTTCTGACCGTGACCGTTCTGGGTTTCGTCAAGAACGGAGCCGCATTTCTGGGCCTGTTCTGGGTCTCCAGCGCGCCGCTGGCGCTGCGTCCGGTTCTGGCGATCATCGAGCTGATCTCGTACTTCGTGCGCCCTGTCAGCCACTCTATTCGTCTTGCCGGTAACGTCATGGCAGGCCACGCGGTGATCAAGGTGTTCGCAGGTTTTGCCGCGATTGCCGTGATTTCACCCGTGTCGGTTCTGGCGATCACCGCAATGTATGGTCTTGAGGTCCTCGTGTCCTTCATTCAGGCCTACGTTTTCACCATTCTGACCTGTGTTTATCTGAAAGATGCGCTGCATCCTTCGCACTAAGGTCCGATACCCCAACATCGAAACTTCCAATTCGTAAGGAGATACATCATGGAAGGCGATCTCGCACACATCGGCGCAGGCCTAGCAGCAATCGGTTCCGGCGCAGCCGCAATCGGGGTGGGCAACGTTGCAGGCAACTTCCTGGCCGGCGCCCTGCGCAACCCTTCGGCGGCTGCTTCGCAGACCGCAACCCTGTTCATCGGTATCGCATTCGCAGAAGCGCTGGGCATCTTTGCATTCCTGGTCTCGCTGCTGCTGATGTTCGCCGTCTAATCTGCGGAACCTGATCCTTACGCGCAGGTGGGCCCAAGCCATAGCGGCCCACCTGTTGTAAAGACAACGTTCCGACGGAGGACATCATGGCGACTGAACCCATTAGCGAAGAAGTGGTTGGCTCGTGCGTCGACTCGCATGGCTCTGCCATCGGGATGCCGCAGCTCTGCTTCGATTGGTTCCCCAACCAGATTTTCTGGCTGGTCATTACGCTGGTCGTCATCTTTCTGGTCCTGTCCCGCGTGGCCTTGCCGCGCATCGCGGCAATCCTGGCGGAACGTCAGGGGACCATTACAAACGACCTGGCTGCGGCCGAAGATCTGAAGGCCAAGGCGGTCGAGGCTGAAGAGGCCTATAACAAGGCGCTGGCCGATGCCCGTTCTGAGGCACAGCGTATCGCAGCGGAAGCCCGCGCCGAAATCCAGTCCGGTCTGGATGACGCGATTGCCAAGGCAGATGCGGATATCGCTGCAAAAGCGGCTGAATCGGAAAAGGCAATTGCCGACATCCGTGCCGGTGCGCTGGAAAGCATTCAAGTGGTTGCCAAGGATACGGCGGCTGAACTGGTCACAGCACTGGGCGGCGAGGCGGATGCCGATGCCATTAACAGTGCCGTAGATGCACAGACGAAAGGATAAGTGACATGCGGAACACTCTTGCCGTTATCCTGACTGTTGGTGCCGCCAGCCCCGCGCTGGCCGCAAGCGGCCCGTTCTTCTCGCTTGGCAATACCGACTTTGTCGTCCTTCTGGGCTTCATCGTCTTCATCGCGGTCCTGTTCTACTTCAAGGTGCCAGGCATGATCGGTGGCGCGTTGGACAACCGCGCCGAAGGCATCAAGTCCGAACTGGACGAAGCCCGCGCCCTGCACGAAGAAGCCCGCAGCCTGCTGGCCTCGTACGAGCGCAAGCAGCGCGAAGTGCAGGGTCAGGCAGATGCCATTGTGGCTGCGGCGAAAGAGGACGCGGCACTGGCGGCGGAACAAGCCAAGGTTGATCTGGAGAAATCCATCGCACGGCGTCTGGCCGCCGCACAGGATCAGATCGCATCGGCCGAGGCTTCGGCGGTCAAGGAAGTTCGCGACCAGGCCATCACCGTGGCGGTTTCGGCTGCCAACGCAGTGCTGGCCAAGCAGATGACTGCGACGCAAGCGAACAAGCTGATCGACGCGGCAATTGCCGACGTCGGAGACAAGCTTCATTAACCTCGTGCGACCCGGCGGATTGCCGCCGGGTCGGCGTTGTACCGGGATTTTCCCGGCCCGTGCGAACACCCAGTTGGTGTCTGCTATTTGCCTGAAGCACGAAATAAGATAACCTAAAGCGATATTTGCTACCTGCTGACCTATTCCCGGCAGGGTTGATTTAATGCGAGAATACCATGACTGAGCTGCCGTTGATCAGCGTCGTGATTCCGAATCTGAATTGTGCTGACTTTTTGGAGCGCACAATCAGATCCGTGTTGGATCAGGATTATCCCAATCTGGACCTGATTCTCGCAGATGGCGGCAGTACCGACGGATCCCTTGAAGTCGCCGATCGTTACCGCGATGCGTTTTCGCATATCATTTCTGAGCCCGATACAGGCCAGGCGAACGCCTTGAACAAGGGCTTTGCGGCGTCGCGCGGTGAGGTGATGGGCTGGATCAACTCAGATGATGTCCTGATGCCAGGCGGACTTTCCGTCGTTGGTTCTCTTTTTGCTCTGAACAAGGAAATCGAATGGCTGACCGGTCGCGTCACCTGTATCGACGAAGAGGACAACGTACTAAGCGTTCGCCGACCCAAGCCAGTGTCTCGGGCCAGATTGTTGGCGGGCGATTACCAATGGGTACAGCAGGAATTGACATATTGGCGCCGCAGTTTGTGGGAGTGCGCAGGTGGTCAGTTCGACGAGACGCTAAAGCTTGCTGTAGACGGTGAATTGTGGCTGCGTTTCTCGCGACACGCTAATCTGGTTCCAGTTCACGCTCAGATCGGAGCGTTTCGCTTCCGCGAAGGTCAGCGATCCGAAGCCATGGAGACGTATCATGGCGAAATGTTGGAAGCGATCCGACGCGAGCGGCGGCTGGAGAGCAGCGCTGATAAATTGATCCGATCCATTCTTGATACACCCGTCACGCTGCGCAGCCGCGATGAAGCAGAAGGCAGCTTTCCATCACTGCCCGCGGTGGATCCTCAACCACTGAAGCGCCTGCAGCTTTGGAAGCACGGCGTCATGCGGATTTTGCACGGGATTTGACGCCCCAATAACAGGTGGGTCCCATGTTAACCCGGGGAGGCGGGCTGTCTTCGGGTCCGAAACCACACGATCAGGGCAAGGACGGTTATCGCGATCTCGACCGCGAAGGTCCAATGATTGAGAAAAGACAGAATCCAGTGCGAATGCGTCGCCTGTACGGTCACCAGGGGGCGCGAAGCGTCTGATAAGGGCCAGGCCCAGGCGATCTCTCCGACGACCGAGTCCAGAACCATATGCAAAAGCCCACCGGCACCAAAAAAGGTCAGAACGCGGCCCATTCGAGGCCAGTGCAACCCCAACAGAAATCCCGCCAGCAAAAATCCCGCCCACAAAATCGGGCGATGCGTCAGGTAGGCATGGTGGTGATGCGCGCGCCCGTCGACGAAATAGAACCAGAACATGTCCAGATCTGGTGCAACCGCGCCCACCAGTGCGGCTGCAAACGCCAGTTTCCCAATGTTTGGTGTCGCAGCGCGAAAGACCAGATAGGCACCCGGCAAATGTCCGATGAACATCAGGTCTGCCCTGTCTCATGCTCCAGCCGCTGCTGCGCGATGGTTTCGTTCCGGGCGGCTTTCTGATGATCTTCCATGCAGCGTCGGACAAAGCTCAGATGACGGTGCACAGCGTCGCGCGCGCCCTCCGGGTCACGCGCCTGTAGCGCGGTGTTGATTGCACGATGCTGGTCCAGAATCGCTTCGCGTGTGGCGCGCTGCTGAAACATCATCTGGCGGTTATAGAACACGCCTTGTTGCAGCAGGTCATACATGGACCGCATCATATGCAGCATCACGACATTGTGGCTGGCTTCGATGATGGCCATATGGAACTGCGCGTCCAGATGGGCCTCGTCTTCGGTGGCGTTGCGGGCGTGCGCGGCTTCCATCTTGTCGAATATCGCCTGGATGACTTTCAGATCACTGACCGATCCCAGCCGGGCGGTACGCTCGGCGGCAAGCCCTTCCATGTCTCGCCGGAACGAAAGATAGTCGAAAACGGCTTCCTCGTGACTGCCAAACAACCGGACGAGCGCCGGAGAAAAGGCCGAACCCAAAACCTCGGCCACGTAAATGCCGGAACCCGCTTTGGCGGTCAGCAGTCCCTGATCCTGCAGTTCCGCGATCGCGTCGCGCAGGGATGGGCGTGAAACGCCCATCCGGTCTGCCAGTTCACGCTCGGGCGGAAGGCGTTCGCCGGGGCGCAGGATGCCTCGCAAAATCAGCAACTCAATCTGTTTGACCACCGCGATGGACAGCTTTTCGGTCTGAACTTTTTGAAAGGGCATGCTGCTAGTGATTTGGGATTGGTCAAATCATATGACCACGTATCTCAGACTTGTTCAAGAACGCCATTCTGACGCTCCGAATTATTAGGTCAGAAGTGTTGACATTAACGTTGCGATACCTAGGCTGACCCCACGTGAGAGTGGAGGAAACTCATGTTGACCAAAGACCTGTTTGCCACAAGGACGGCCCGGATGAAGGCGTCCGAGATACGCGAGTTGCTCAAGCTTCTGGATCAACCGGGCATCATCTCGTTCGCGGGTGGAATTCCTGACCCGGCATTGTTTCCCGGCGACGCGTTTCAGCAGGCTTTTCAGGCGGCGCTGTCGCCGGAACAGCGGGCGCAGGCGCTGCAATATTCGATCAGCGAGGGATATGTGCCTCTGCGCGAATGGCTGGTCGATCACATGCGTCAGATCGGGATCGAGTGTGACATCGGCAACATCCTGATCACCTCCGGGTCGCAACAGGCGCTGGATTACCTGGGTAAACTCTATCTATCACCCGGCGACACCGCGTTGGTCGGCTGGCCCACTTATCTGGGTGCGATAAACGCGTTCGACGCCTATGAGCCGCGTTTTGACCGCCTCAGCGTCGATGGCAATCTGGGCGCGGCGGAATACGCCGCAGCGGCAGGTGAGGGCCGGGTCAAATTCGCGTACCTGTCTCCGGATTTTGCCAACCCAACGGGCGAGACCGTAGACCTGCGCGGCAGAGAGGCGTTGCTGGATCTTGCGGAGGACCTGAATTGCGCCGTGATCGAAGACGGCGCGTATCAGGCGCTGCGCTATGACGGCGAGGCGATCCCGCCGGTGCTGGCGCTGGAACTGGCGCGGAAGGGCTCGATCGAGCGTTGCCGGACGATCTATTGCGGCAGTTTCTCGAAAACACTTTCACCGGGGCTCCGGGTCGGGTGGGTTGTTGCCGCAAAGCCGGTGATTTCCCAGATCGTGCTGTTGAAACAGGCGGCCGACCTGCATTCGGCTACGGTCAATCAAATGGCGGTGCATCAGGTGGCGCAAGCCTGTTTCGACACCCACATTCCCATGTTGCGCCGAACCTATGCCGCACGTCGCGATGCCATGCTGTCCGCACTGAAAGAACACATGCCGGATGGCGTAACCTGGACCCGGCCCGAGGGCGGGATGTTTGTCTGGCTGACTCTGCCCGCCGCGTACGATGGGGCCGAATTGCTGGAACGGTCGCTGGAAAGCGTGAAACTGGCCTTTGTTCCGGGGCGCGCCTTTTTCCCGGACGGAACGGGCGGCAATACGATCCGGTTGAGCTTTTCAAACTCGGATGAGCCGACGATCCGCGAAGGCATCCGCCGGTTGGGTACGGTTCTGCGCGCCTGACCGCAGGCAAAGGTCGTGGAAAGGTTCTGTTAACCCTATTGCGCCAAGACTGGCGGCATGATCCGCTATCTGTGCCTGCTGATGCTGGCCGCCTGTTCGGCCGGCACCCCTCATTTTCGCGATGTGCCCGCCACCCGCGTTGCGGTGAACGGCAGCGTTTTTGACGTGCGCGTACGGGGCAATCTTGCCGAGGCGGTTCGGATCAACATGCAGTACGCCCCGCGATTGGGCCCGATCCGCGACCGGGCCGGGTTGGCCATGGCGCAGGTTTCGGGCTGTCCTATTCTGGATGTGCTGGGCGACGCGGCGGTGACTGTCGGCGTTCTTGGCTGTGACAGGGCGGCGGGTGAACGTCTGCTACTGACGGCTGTTTCGACGCCGAATTACGAATGCGTCGATTACGGTGTCTACGAAGATGTGGGCTCTGACCACGGCTATCAGGTGTTCGAGTGTACGCCCTATTGAGATACGCGTTTTTCTGCGCATTTCGGCAAGATGTTGTGGATAACTCCGGCTGATATCCCATATCCTGCGCAACCTCGTTGACTCAGCCCCAATCAGTTGCGCAAACTTCTAGATATAGGAATCACAGGACCCCTGCCTTTGCGTTTCAGCAAACTCAAACTCACCGGCTTCAAAAGCTTTGTCGATCCGACGGACCTGATCATTGCGGATGGGTTGACCGGTGTGGTGGGTCCCAATGGCTGCGGCAAATC
Source organism: Ruegeria sp. ABV4_181 (assembly GCF_056158465.1). NCBI lineage: Bacteria > Pseudomonadati > Pseudomonadota > Alphaproteobacteria > Rhodobacterales > Roseobacteraceae > Ruegeria > Ruegeria sp. ABV4_181. The sequence continues at coordinate 3,592,496 of NZ_JBSWTI010000002.1, read as the reverse complement.
AAACCTGTTGGAAGCGTTGCGCTGGGTGATGGGGGAAAACCGCCCGAAATCCATGCGCGGTGGCGCGATGGAGGACGTGATCTTTGCCGGTGCCGCCACGCGCCCCGCCCGCAACTTTGCCGAGGTCGTCCTGACCATGGACAACTCGGAACGGCTGGCACCGTCAGGCTTTAATGACAGCGATCAGTTGGAGATCGTACGCCGCATCACCCGCGATGTCGGCAGCGCCTATAAGACCAATGGCAAAGATGTGCGCGCGCGGGATGTTCAGATGCTGTTTGCCGATGCCTCGACCGGGGCGCACTCGCCCGCGCTGGTGGGTCAGAATCGCATCGCCGAACTGATCAATGCCAAACCCCGCGCCCGTCGCCGTATTCTGGAAGAGGCCGCCGGGATATCGGGTCTTTATCAGCGCCGGCATGAGGCCGAGTTGAAGTTGAAAGGGACCGAAGCCAACCTGACGCGCGTGGATGACGTGCTGGAACAACTGGGCACGCAACTAGCACAACTGGCCCGTCAGGCCCGTCAGGCCGCCCGGTATCGCGAAATCGGAGAGTTGCTGCGGCAGGCCGAGGGCATGCTGCTTTATCGCCGCTGGAAAGAGGCGGACATCGCCCGCCAGCTGGCCGAAGACAAGCTGCGCGACCGCATCACCGAAGCCTCGCGTGCCGAGGCCGAAGCCCGTGCCGCAGGTGCCAGACGCGCCGAGATCGAAGAAACCCTGCCGCCCCTGCGCGAAGAAGAGGCCATCGCCGCCGCCGTCCTGCAACGCCAGCAGGTGCAGCGCGACGCGTTGGCCGATCAGGAAACCCGCGCCCGCCAGACCATCGAAACGCTGAGCAATCGCATTCAGCAACTGGGCAACGATATCGAACGCGAGACCGGGCTGAACCGGGATGCCGGTCAGATGATTGAGCGTCTGGAATGGGAAGCGCGCGAACTGGCCAAGGCCGCTGAAGGGCATGAAGACAAGCTGGCCGAAGCAGCCGAGATCGCCCATGACGCCGCCGCCGTGTTGCAGGACCGCGAAGAGACCCTGTCGCAACAGACCGAGGATATGGCCCGTCTGGTCGCCCGCCACCAATCGGCGCAGCGTCTGGTCGAAGACAGCCGCAAGACATTGGCCCGGTCCGAAGCCGAGGAAGAAAAGGCCCGGTCCGCTGTGGAAGAAGCGCGCGGTGCCTTGTCCCGCACCAGCGAGGCCTTCGAAGCCGCTCAGGAAGGCGAGGAAGAAGCCCGTGAGGCCGCCGAGGCCGCCGAGGAAGCACTGGCCGCGGCGGACGAACTGCGCAACGAGACACAGGCGCGCGAGGCCGAGGCCCGCGCCCAGCGGTCCGAGGCCGAAGGCGAACTTGGCGCCATTCGTGCCGAGACAACGGCGCTGGCCAAACTTGTCGAGCGTGACACGGCCGAGGGTGGGCAGGTGCTGGATCTGCTGCGTGTGGAGCCGGGCTATGAAAAGGCCCTTGGGGCAGCGCTGGCCGACGACCTGCGCGCGCCGCTGGTTGAGGGCGACGGGCCTTCGGGCTGGGTGCAGGTGGCGGGGTATGACAGCGATCAACCCCTGCCGGACGGGGCCGAACCGCTGGCTCTGCATGTTTCGGGCCCGGATCGACTGAGCCGCCGGATCGCGCAGATCGGGCTGGTCGACGCGGACCAGGGTGCCCGGCTGCAGGCGTCCCTCAAACCCGGTCAGCGGCTGGTGTCGCGCTCCGGGGATCTGTGGCGCTGGGACGGGTTCCGGGCCTGGGCCGAGGATGCGCCAAGCGCTGCGGCGCTGCGGCTGGAACAGTTGAACAAGCTGGAAGCGCTGAAACAGGAGCTGGCCCGCACTGAGGCGCAGGCCGATGGAGCGCGCGCTGCGCACGAGGCGCTCTCGCAGCAACTGGCCGACGTCACCGAAGCCGACCGCAGGGCGCGGGAGGCGCGTCGTGCAGCCGATCAGCGCATGGCGGAAACGGCCCGCCAGCTCAGCCGGGCCGAGGCTGACCGCAATCTGGCGCAGGGTCGGCTGGAAACCCTGACACTGGCCGTCGATCGCCACAAGGAAGACGCCATGTCCGCCCGCGCGCAACTGCGCGAGGCCGAGGGCGCGCTGACCGGGCTGGGCGATCTCGACAGCGCTCGCGCGCAGGTCGAAGACATCAAACAGACGGTCGAGGCGGCCCGGATCACCATGTTGACCCACCGCTCGAACTCATGACGAACTGCGCCGCGAGGGCGAGGCCCGCACCCGCCGGACGCAGGAGGTGACCAAGGATCTCAGCGGCTGGCGGCACCGCCTGGACAGCGCCGGAAAGCGGATTTCGGAATTGGCCGAACGCAAGGAAAGCTCCGAAGAGGAACTGTCCGAGGCCATGGCGGCGCCGGGTGAAATCGCTGAGGCCCGCGAAGAACTGAATGAACTGATCGAAACCGCCGAGGCCCGCCGGGCGGAAGCCGCGGACAAGCTGGCCCAGGCGGAGACGCAGCAACGCGAGGTCGTGCTGGCCGAGCGCGAAGCCGAACGTCTGGCCTCGGAAGCGCGCGAGGCGCGTGCGGCGGCTGAGGCCCGGTGTGACGCCGCAAAGGAAAGCGTGACGGCCGCAGCCGAACGCATCGCCGAGGATCAGCAACTGACCCCGAACCAGTTGCTGAACCAGTTGGACGTGAACCCCGACCAGATGCCCGCGGCCGACGCGCTGGAGGCGGAAGTGAACCGCCACAAACGCCAGCGCGACGCGATGGGCGCGGTGAACCTGCGGGCCGAGGAGGATTCCAAGGACGTTCAGGAAGAGTTCGATACGCTCAACACGGAAAAGGCCGATCTGGAAGAAGCGATCAAGGCCCTGCGCAGCGGCATCGCCAGCCTTAACCGCGAGGGGCGGGAACGCCTGCTGACCGCGTTTGAACAGGTGAATTCAAACTTCGCCATGCTGTTCAAGCATCTGTTCGGCGGTGGCGAGGCCAATCTGGTCATGGTCGAAAGCGACGATCCGCTGGATGCCGGGCTTGAGATCATGTGCCAGCCGCCGGGCAAGAAACTGTCGACCCTCAGCCTGCTCTCGGGGGGTGAACAGACCCTGACCGCAACGGCGCTGATCTTCGGCGTGTTTCTGGCCAACCCTGCGCCGATCTGTGTGCTGGACGAGGTTGACGCCCCGCTGGACGATGCCAATGTCACCCGGTTCTGCGACCTGCTGGACGAAATGTGCCGCCAGACCGACACACGGTTCCTGATCATCACCCACCACGCAGTCACCATGGCGCGGATGGACCGGCTGTTTGGCGTGACCATGCAGGAACAGGGCGTCAGCCAGTTGGTCTCGGTCGATCTGAAAAAGGCCGAGCAGATGGTGGCCTGACCGTTCACCGCAACGTTATGACCATGTTGCGGGCGATCAGGGTAAGCTGGCCGCATGACCCGTATTCCGATCCTTGCCCTGCTGATCGCAGGCCCTGCATGGGCCGCAGAATGGCCCACCAAACCCGGCGACGTCCCACTGACGCCCGAGGAGCTGGACTCTCTGGCTGGGCAAACCCTCACCTTCTTCGATGACGGCCAGTCCCGGTTTTCGGCCGGCGGTGCCTATTCCTATACCTATGCCAGCGGAGAATCCGCTTTTGGAACCTACTCAATCGCCGAGGATGGCAGCGTCTGTATCGCCTATCGAAACGGGTTCAGCCGCTGCGACCTTTATGTGCGCAGCGGCCAACGGCTGATCCTGATCGATGAAAAGGGGGATCGCTATCCGGTCAGACCGGAGTGAAAGCCGCAATCCCGCCTTTCACTATTGGATCAATCTCAATTTTTGGATGGAACCGGCGATCGACACAAATGAGTCGATGATCTCTTCACCGGTCACTTCGTAGTAGTGCGACGGAGAGGATGCGCAGGCCTTGATCTCGGCCGCGGCCACTTCCGAGGTCTCAAAGGCAACTGCATAGATGGTTACACCATTCTCCTTGGCCAGTTCACATTGCTTTTTGAACAGCTGAAGGTTGGTCAGTTGCGAAGAGGTTACAGTAGTGTCCTCTGACGGTCTGGCGACAAGCTCTGTAGTGCCGTTTTCCTCTTCCATCTCATCGGACGGACGTACCTGCGGGCTGGTCCGGCCATCCGTCATGATAACAATGTACTTGGAGGTGTCCCGGGCATCCCAATCAAGCGGACGGCTTGCAAACTCCGCTGGAATCTCTCCGACCTGACTAAGATAAGCGAACGCGTCTCGGGCAGCAGGGTCCAGCAAAGCCAATGCGTATTTCAGACTGTAATTGGTGCCGGTGCCGTCGAACAACCGCAGACCATCTATGAAGTTGTGCAGAATGGTTTCATCGTTCTGCGCGTATTGGATGCTCATTTCGTCATCCGGGCACCAGCCCCAGTTCTGGGTTGTTTCGTCATAGTCCCAGTTCACGAAGTACGGCACCTGTTCCGTCGAGCCTGACGGCAAGTCGGAATTCAGAAAGTCCGAATAGGTCAGTTCAAGGCAGGAAGAGACGTTGTTCGGAATGGTCTCGACATAGGAATAGAACTCGTCAAACTGGTATTCCAGGTCGACATTGTTGAACTTTGTCGATCCGGTAATCGTTTCCCCGGTTATGCTGAAAAAGGTTGTGGTCTGCTTGCCGCCCTTGATGGACGCGCCCAGCATTTCGGCGGATTCAGGCAGTTCGGACGTCTTGGTTATGATGAAGTCTTTGACATAGTGGTAATATGTGTCGACGTCATCCTTGTTGAATAGTTCGACATCGCGGCCCGGATACCCTTCGATCTTTGCCGAAAAATCGACGTCGTTGTCATTGTCGGTATCGAACCAGAAAACAACGTTCGAGACATCCTGTGTCCATTCATCAAAATAGTCTTCTTCCGTGGTCGTGCCGAAGCGTTCACCGCCCAGGTATTCAAACATCGTGGAACCCGGGTTTGTCTGACCTGCGAAAGGAATAATGTTGATCGAGGTTTGTGTCTCGGATTTTGCTCCGGAGGTGGGATCAGCATTACGGCTCAGGCTTTTTGTCACAAACGCCTTGGCAGCTGCCTGCATAAGTGCGACACGGTTGCCGGTTCCCATGCTTCCTGAAATATCCAGGACCATGGAAATCTCGGTATGCGGTGCTGCCTCGTTTGCAGCGGCGACAACTCCCATTTGAAGGGTCGGAATGCCGCTTAGGCGCATGAAATTTGTCGTGAACTCTGATGAGACGCCGGCAGTGACCGTCCGATCCAGATAGGCATCCTGAACGTCGATGTCTTTTTCGTAGTCACCAAGGCCCTGGGCTGCGAAATGGGCATTCACCACATCAGCCGGCGGCATTTCCTGTTCAAGGTTTGCGGCGGCCAGCACGGCGTTATCTAACGCCCATTGCAATCTTACGCGGTCTCTCTCGTAGTTCATCAAGTCTACGGCCATTCCGGTAGCAGCCAGAATGCACAGAAAGACAAAAAGCGTGAAAATTGTTAGCGCGCCATCTTCCTTGGAAACAAAACTCTGAAACTCTTTAAAACCTTTACTCGGGCGCACAATGTTCGAAGCCTTCTGAGGCTGTCGTTTGAACATGGGAAACTCCGTTGTATTCAGATTTCCGAATGATCATACGAAGTGATGTTGTCCGATTTTTGCCGCAAAATTGGAGATAAAATTACTCAAAATGAACTCAGAATGAACTCAATGTGAATGAGCCGTTTTGCCTTGGTTAAAAATCCGGGTGTCGGCAAAAAATTTTCTAATAAAATCAATTAAAGTCAATGGGTTGACCGATGATAGCCGGCGCCATCCGGACAGAAGGATGAACACCGACAACTTGGGAAATGTGGCAGACCTGCCACCTTACAACTTGTTCAATAGATCCACTGTCGGCCACGCATCTGCTGGCAGCCCCAGCCTTGATTGCTCGGCCTGCACCGCCGCGCGGGTTCCGGCCCCGAGAATCCCGTCGATCTTGCCCACGTCGTAACCGCGTGCCTGCAGTTTGCTCTGCAACTGCTTCATTTGCGCGCCTGACAGACCCTGCGCCGGGTTGCCTGCGTCATAGACCTGCCCGCCTTCCAGACGGGTGCCGAAATAGGCGGCTGTCAGGACATAGACAAAGCTCTGGTTCCATTCGAAATAGACGTCGAAATTCGGATAGGCCAGAAAGGCGGGACCCTTATGCCCCTGCGGCAGGATCAGCGAGGCGGGCAGGTTGGTCAGCGATCCGCTGCGTGCCTGAACGCCCATCGCCTGCCACTCGGACACCGGGCGCGGCTTGCCGGGGCCGGACAGCGACCAGTCCATCTGTGCGGGCACCGTTACTTCCTGCAGCCAGGGCTTGCCCGCCTGCCAGCCCAGATGCGACAGCATCTTGCCGCCCGACATCAGCGCATCCGGCGCCGAGCTTTTCAGCGAGACGTTGCCGTCTCCATCCCCGTCGACACCGTTTTCCAGAATGTCGCGGGGCAGCATCTGTACCATGCCGATCTCACCGGCCCAGGCGCCGGTTGTCCGGTTGGGCTCAAAGCTCCCTTGTTGGAACAGTTCAATTGCGGCAAAGACCTGCGGTCGGAACAATTCGGGCCGGCGGCAGTCATGAGCCAGAGTGACCAGCGCGTTGCGTGTGTTGAAGTCGCCCTGAAACGCCCCGTAATCCGTTTCGAAGGCCCAAAACGCCAGCAAAACCCCCCGCGAGACGCCGTATTCACGTTCGATCCGGTCAAAAACCGCGTCGTATTTGCGGGACATGGCCTGGCCGCGCTCAATCCGGTTTTGTGAGATCAGACGTCGGGAAAATTCGATGAACGGCTTTTGGAACACGCCCTGCGCGCGGTCGGCCTTCAGCACTGCGCTGTCCTGCTGCACGCCCTGAAAGAACGCGTTTACGGTGGCGTCGTCAAACCCCTGTTGCGCAGCCTCGGCCTTCATGCCCCGCACAAAGGAATTGAACCCGCCGCCGCATTGGGCAAAAGCGGGCGAGGCGATGAAAGCGGCGGCCACCAGGCCGGAAAGAATGCGCATGAACAGGTCCGTCACAAGAAAAAGCTGACCCCAACCCACACTGACAGAAGACCAAGCGCAAGCCCCCAAACCCGCCACAGCATGTCACATGCGCGGAAAACTTCCGGCGCGCCGATTTCGCGCGGAGCGTTGCCGTTGACCCAGGCCAGATCACGCACTTGCCCGTCATAACTTCGTGGTCCGGCCAGAGCCACGTTGAGCGCGCGGGCCATCGCAGCCTCGGGCCAACCGGCATTGGGCGAAATGTGGCGTCGGGCATCTGCGACGATCTCGGGCCACCGACCCCACTGGCCGGACAGCGCCACGATGATCAAACAGGTCAGGCGGGCTGGGATCAGGTTCAACACGTCGTCGAACCGGGCCGCAGCCCAGCCAAAGGCGCGGTATTTCTCGTTCCTGTAGCCGATCATGCTGTCGGCGGTGTTGACGGCCTTGTAAACCAACAGGCCCGGCAGCCCTGCGACCAGAAACCAGAAAGCCGGTGCTATCACCCCGTCGCTGAGGTTCTCGGCCGCGCTTTCGATGGCTGACCGGGCGACCTGTGCCTCGTTCATGTCGCGCGTGTCGCGCGAGACGATCATGGCCACTTTCGCGCGCCCCTCCGACAATGAGTTGCGCAGCCCCTCGCCAACGTCACGCACATGCGTAACCAGTGACTTCTGCGCCAGCAGGATGGCGCAGAAGATGACCTCGGCCAAAGGCCCCAGCAACGTCAGCGCATACCCGGTCATCAACGCGCCGACGGTCAGCGCCGCAACTATGGCACACCCTTTCAGTCGCCGCATGTCGCCCCGGTTCAGCCGATTGTCCAGCCAGCCGATGATGTTGCCGATGGCAACCGCGGGGTGGCGGACGCGGGACCACAGCCAGTCGGGCTCTCCCAGTGCTGCATCGAGGCACATGGCGCACACCAGCAGAAACGCGGTGCTCACAATGCGGCCTCCAGCCTGTCCCACCCGTCTGATGGCGGCAACCCCAGCCGCAGAAGGGTACTGGAATAGGGGAAAACACGGCTCCAGATATGGGCGCGGGCCAGCCGATCCTGCCAGTTTGCGGCATCGACGACTTGGTAGAGGCGGAACAGGGTTGTTCCACCGACAAGTTCGGCCTCATTGCGGATCAGCAACCGGTCCAACCGGGCGGCCTCGGTACTCAGTACCTGTCGGGTCGCGGCGGCCCAGCCGAAATCAGACAACGCCCGCGCCCCGATCCGCAGTGCAGGACCGGAGACTGCCCAGGGGCCGGTCAAATCGTTCAGCCGGGCGATCAGATCCGGGTGACCAATGGCGAAGCCCAGCCGCATCCCCGCCAGGCCCCAGAATTTGCCAAAGCTTTTAAGGACAATGACGCCGGGCCGATCTGCCAGATGTATCAGCGACGCGTCTGGGCAGACGTCGCAAAAGCTTTCGTCGATCACGGTCAGCGGCGCGTCAACATCGGCCGCTGACCAGACCCGGCCATCAGGGTTGTTCGGATGCACAAGGACGCGGGCCTGCGCGGGGCCGTACTCGGCCACAGTCCAGCCCTGCGCCGAAAATGCCGCAGCGTGCTCGTTATAGGTTGGCATGGTGATCTGGACATGGCCCCTGGCCGCCAGCGCGGGAAGGCGCGCGATGATGGCCGAGGCACCCGGCGCAGGCAGGATAGCAGCGTTTTCGGGGACCGACCAGAACCGGCGTGCCGCGTGGGTCAGAAGCGTAAAGGCGCCGTGATCCGGCAATCCGGTCCAGTCCGACGGAACCAGCCCCGAAATGTCGTACGGGTGCGGGTTGATGCCGGTGGACAGGTCGATCCAGTCCGCGCGCGTTCCGCCATAGGCGGCGATGGCTGCATCCAGTCCGCCGCCGTGATCGCGTGCGGCGCGTGGGTTCAAGGTATCGTCATGGCCTGCCATCGGGTGCCTCGCCTGAATCGCCTGTTTCGGCCTGCTTCAAGCGGATTTTCGCCATTTACACAAGCAAATCCGCGTGACCGGTGGCTGGGAGGGGCGTCGTTAACAGTTTGTTAAGGAAATAGCGTGATCACAAACCACGGGGGTCGGCACCACTCACCATACCTAGTGCCGAGGTTGTTGCAAATGAATGTTCTGATTGTTGAGAGTAACCCCGATCTTGGTCGGGTCTGGAAAAGGCATCTGGAACGGCAAAATGCCGAGGTGACGCTTGTCACCGGGCAGGAGGCCGCGATCCTTGCGCTTTATGGCGCGGATTTCGACATTATCGTGCTGGATCTGGTTCTGGAAACAGGCAGCGCGCTGGCGGTGGCGGATTTCGCCAGCTACCGCCGCCCCGAGGCACGGGTGATCTTTGTCACCAACACCACATTCTTTTCGGATGGTTCGATTTTCGCACACAGCCCGAACGCCTGCGCCTATGTGCAAAGCGGGACGCCGCCAGAGGATCTGGCGGCGATGGTGGAGCATTACGCGGCGGGTCGCTGACCGCGGCCATGAGGCTCGGTATAGTTCAGTGCCGGGTTCACCGGGATGATCCGGTGCGGATTGATGCTGTCGTGGCTGTAGTGATAGTGGCGCACGATGTGGTTCATGTTCACCGTTCCGGCCACGCCTGGCCACTGGTACAACTCGCGGGTGAAGGCCCACAGGTTGGGGTAGTCGATCAGCCGGCGCCGGTTGCATTTGAAATGCAGGTGATAGACCGGATCGAACCGGATCAGCGTGGTGAACAATCGCCAGTCGGCCTCGGTCACACGGTCGCCCATCAGATAGCGGTTCGAAGCCAGACGATCCTCAAGCCAGTCCAGCGTGTCGAAAAGCGGCTCAACGGCGGCATCATAGGCTTGCTGAGTGGTGGCAAAGCCGGATTTGTAAACGCCGTTGTTGACGTTGGAATAGATGCGGGCGTTGACCTCTTCGATCGCGTCGCGCATCGCCTCGGGCCAGTAGTCGTTGGTATTGCCGGTGATGCCGTCGAAGGCCGAATTGAACATGCGGATGATTTCCGAACTTTCGTTCGAGACAATCGTTTCCTGCTTTCTGTCCCACAGGATCGGAACGGTCACGCGGCCTGAATAGGCCGGGTCGGCCTTGGTATAGACCTGATGTGCAAAGTCCAGACCGTACAGCCCGTCACCCGTGGCGCCGTGGTCGTCGGTTTCGAAGGTCCAGCCGTGATCCAGCATGTCGGGATGCACTACAGAAACCGAGATCAGGTTGCTCAGCCCCTTTAGTTCGCGGAAGATAAGCGTGCGATGCGCCCAGGGGCAGGCGAGGCTGACATACAGATGGTAACGATCGGGCTCTGCCTTGAACCCGCCTTTGCCGGTCGTTCCGGCGCTGCCATCGGCGGTCAGCCAGTTGCGAAACTGCGCGGCGCTGCGTTTGAACGCGCCGCCGGTGGATTTGGTGTCATACCAGGTGTCATGCCATTTGCCGTCGACCAACAGGCCCATTTCAAGTCCTCCGCAATGCGATTTCGGTAAACATAAGGGGTCGCTGCCTGCCTTCCTATGACAGGCGACGCGCACCGAACCTGCGCTTGCGCACAGGTCGATTAGGATTTCCACGCAACAATTTAAGGCCAAAGGCTGTTGTGTGAACGGCTTCATTGGATTTTTACGATTGCTGCCGCACAATAGAGACCATTGCGGGGGAAATTTATTATGACGACCTATGTTTCAAAGGAAATCAGCGCCGAATTGGATGCGGCGCGAATCGCGGCTCTGAAGAAAACCAGCCGCCTGCGGGTACAGATTGGCGACAATGCCTTCAAAATCCTGAGATTGTGGAAAGACGGCTTCACTGTCGAGGCCGCATCGACGCCTCGGCTGCGTGGGCTGGTCGATATTTACGATGGCGCCCGTCACCTGTATCAGTGCCTGATCATTGCGGATGAAGATGAAGCAGGTGAAATGCGGTACGAGTTCAAGCGCAGCACGGCAGCGGCGGACAAGGCTCCGCTGGATTTCTACCGCGCGCCCGATGCGCCGATTGCCCTGCTGGGGTACGAGGACTAGGGGCGGATTTCCACGACAGTACCGGTTGGCGTCAGGCTCCAAAGCTGCGCCATTTCGGCGTTTGAGATCGCGATGCACCCTGCCGTCCAGTCGCCGGGCAGGGCCAGGCCGACGACACCGTTTGGTGGCCCGTGTATGAAGATATCGCCGCCCGGATCGATGCCCAGGCTTTGGGCGCGCGTGACATCTTCGGGCAGCGGATAGTTGATCCCCAAAGACAGGTGATAGGCGCTCTGAGGATTGCGCCTGTCGATCTTGAAGGTGCCAATCGGTGTTTTCCCGTCACCTTCCTGTTGCTTATCGCCATCGGGTGCAAAACCCAGTGCGATGTCGGCCTGCATGACAACCGCACCGTTCAGGGTGGCGGTCAGCAAACGGGCAGACTTTTCGATCAGGATATAGTCGATCTGCGTGGCGTGAGGAGCCATTGGCGGCGCAGGCGGGCGCGGCCCGAACTGGTGCCAGCCAAGCCACGCCGCGCCTGCCGCAAACAGCAACAATGTTATGAGCGCAAACCGCCGCATGCCCTACTGCAGATCGGCAAAGGCGTGCTTCAGCCGTTCACAGGCATCTTCAACCCGCGCCCGCTGGGTGGCCAGATTGAACCGTTCAAAGGTCTCCCCCCCAGTGCCAAAACCGGGGCCAGAAGATGTGGCGATCCGGGCTCCCTCACGCAGGCGCCGGACGAATTCGTCGTGGTTCATTCCGGTGCCCGAGAAATCAACCCATGCCAGGTAAGTGGCCTGCAGCGGCATGGACCACAAACCGGGAATCTCGGCGATGGCGGCGTCAAAGATCTTACGGTTTCTGTCCAGATGCGCGATCTGCGCGTTGACCCATTCCGCCCCTTCCGGCGAATAGGCGGCCGTGATCATCGCCACCCCCAGCGCACTGGGATCGTAATCCAGCGTTTGTATCCGGTGGCGCATGGCCGCGCGCAGTTTCGGATCGGGAATGATCATATTGCCTGTCCGCTGACCGGCGATGTTGAACGTTTTGGACGCTGCCGTCAGGGTGACAGTCCAGGGCCGCGCGTCAGGGGCGGCCACATCCATCGGCACGAAGGTGCTGCCGGGATAGACCAGATCGTGGTGGATTTCGTCAGAGACCAGGATCAGCCCGTTGCGTTCAGCGAAGGCGGCCACCGCGCGCAGTTCGTCCGGCGTCCAGACCCGGCCCGACGGATTCTGGGGTGAGCACCAGAGCAACAGTTTTTCCGACCCGTCCAGCCGCGTTTGCGCGTCGTCCAGACCCAGAACATAGGAATCGCCGTGCTGCACCAGCGGGCATTCGACCACACGACGCCCGGATTTGTTCACCTTGTGGGCGAACTCATGATAGACGGGGCTGAAAATCACCACGCCGTCACCCGGTTCGCTCCAGACATCCAGACAGAGGGCAATTGCGTTGCCGAGACCCTGCGACGTCAGCACCCAATCGGTGTCGATCTCCCAGCCGTGGCGGTTTTTCATCCACCACTGGACCGAGGCCAGGTAATCCGGGTGAATCCAGGAATATCCGAAGGCACCATGATCGGCGGCTTTGCGCACTGCGTCGATCACGCAAGGCGCTGTTGCGTAATCAGAATCTGCCGTCCACATGGCCAGCCCGTCCTCGGGCGAGACGCCATATAGCACCTCCATCTTGTCCCATTTTGAACTGTTGGTTCCCCGGCGGTCGATCAGGTCGTTGAAAGTCATGTCTTCTCCATCTGTCCTGCCGAAAGCTAGCTGCTATTCCTGCGGGCGCAAGGGGGGCGTTGCGGCGGGGGGCGGGATGGCCTAAATCAACCCCATGAAACGCAATATCCTGATCCATCCCGATCCCCGCCTGAAAAAGGTCTGCGCGCCGGTTTCCGACATCACCGACGACTTGCGGCAGTTGGCCGATGACATGCTGGAGACGATGTATGACGCGCCCGGCATCGGGCTGGCCGCGCCGCAGATTGGGGTGTTGGACCGCTTGATCGTGTTGGATTGCATCAAGGAAGAGGGTGAGACGCCGCGCCCGCTGATCATGTTCAACCCGGAAGTCATCGCGTCGTCGGAAGAAACCAATGTCTACGAAGAAGGCTGCCTGTCGATCCCCGAGCAATTCGCCGAGGTGACGCGCCCCAAAGTGGTCGATGTCACGTGGTTGGATCGCGATGGGAACCTGCAACAGGAAACCTTCGACGGGCTCTGGGCAACCTGTGTGCAGCATGAGATTGATCACCTGAACGGCAAGCTGTTCATCGATTACCTCAAGCCGCTGAAACGTCAGATGATCACCCGCAAGATGCAGAAGCTAAAGCGCGAGCGGGCCCGCGCATGACTGTTCGAACCTGCCTGCCGTGGCCGGACAAACGCCTGCGGACCAAGGCCGAGGACGTCACCGAGATCACCGATGAGATACGCGCGATCTGGGACGACATGATCGACACGATGGAGGCGATGCCCGGCGTCGGTCTGGCCGCCCCGCAGATCGGTGTGATGCTGCGACTGGCTGTCGTGGACGGCTCGACCGAGCGTGGTCGCGCGGTGCGTCTGGCAAATCCGGAAATCCTGCACAGTTCGATTGAGCTGCGCGAACATGACGAGGCCAGCCCGAACTTGCCGGGTGTTTCGGCCAAGGTGAAACGTCCGCGCGCTGTGACGGTCAGATATCTGAACGAGCACGGTATGATCGATCGACGCGATTTTGTTGGCATCGAAGCCACCAGCGTCCAGCATCAGATCGACCACCTGAACGGCCGGATGTACTTCGACCGGCTCAGCAAGGTCAAACGGGACATGCTGTTGCGCAAAGCCAGAAAGCAGGGGTAGGAATGCGGGTCATTTTCATGGGCACGCCGGATTTCTCGGTTCCTGTACTGGACGCTCTGATTCAGGCCGGGCACGAGATTGCTGCGGTGTATTGTCAGCCCCCGCGCCCGGCGGGTCGCGGCAAAAAGGACCGTCCGACGTCGGTGCATGCCAGCGCCGAGGCTCTGGGCCTGACCGTGCGCCATCCGGTGTCATTGAAATCACCGGAAGACCAGGCGGCCTTTGCCGCGCTGAATGCCGATGTGGCCGTGGTCGTGGCCTATGGCCTGTTGCTGCCGCAACCCATTCTGGACGCGCCAACGCAGGGATGCCTGAACATCCACGCCAGCTTACTGCCGCGTTGGCGGGGTGCCGCGCCAATTCACCGGGCGATCATGGCTGGCGATGCCCGCACCGGCATTTGCATCATGCAGATGGAGGCCGGGCTGGACACCGGCCCGGTTCTGCTGCGCAGGGCCACCGATATCGGGCCCGAGGAAACTACGGCCCAGTTACACGACCGCCTTGCGTTGATGGGTGCGGATCTGATTGTCGAGGCGCTGTACCGGCTGCCGGACCTTACGCCCGAACCACAACCGGACGAAGGCGTGACCTATGCGACCAAGATCGACAAATCCGAGGCGCGGGTGGACTGGACCCGACCCGCGCACGAAGTCGATCGCCTGATCCGGGGCCTGTCGCCCTTTCCGGGGGCCTGGACCGAGATGGACGGCGAACGCGTGAAACTGCTCGCCTCACGATTGGCCGAGGGGCAGGGCGCGCCGGGTGAGGTCCTCAATGACACACTGCGCGTGGCCTGTGGAAACGGCGCGGTTGACCTGCTGCGTCTGCAACGGGCAGGCAAGGGGGCACAGGATGCGGATGTGTTTCTGCGCGGCTGGCCCGTGCCCAAAGGACGCCGAATTCAGAAGGAACAGTGACTTGTACATGATTTTGTTTGGGACGGTGCTGATTGCTGCTGCGGTGGGGGCGCTTTCGGAAAAATCCGGCTTCACCCGGAACGGGTATCTGCCGTCCGTCATCATTTGTATCGGCGGGGCGTTTTTGTTTTACTTCGCGCAGATCATGTTTGGCAGAATGTTCGGGTTCAATTTCGGAATCGGGTCGCCGGGGATGAACGCCATCGTGTCTTCCGTCGGTGCGCTGGTCATCGTACCCACCCATTGGAGGAAGTAGCATGCCCGTCATTGCCCTGATCGTGATCGGAGCCGCCGCTGGCTTTCTGGCCACCCGCCAGATGCGGATCGAGGCGGATATCCCCACAACCATGCTGATCGGCATCGTCGGGGCCCTGGTGGGCGGATTTCTGTTGCGCGCCCTCATAACGCTGGCGGGCTGGCTGTCGGGCTTTGTCGGCGCCGTACTTGGTGCGCTGCTGGTGATCTGGATCTGGCAGACCTATCTGCGCCGCTAGCCCGCCAGCGCCCGGGCATTGGGCAATGGGGAGGACTTACCGCCCAAAGCGACCGGTTCAGGGTAGATCGCTGTTGAATATGGAAATGGCGACTTTCCATGCGCCGTCAGGCTGGCGTTTCAGGATGTTGACGAACTTGCCTTTTTCGGGCGGGTCCGTATCCGCGATGGCATAAGTTCCGACCTGATAGGCCATATCGCCGTCTACGCCATAGTCGATCAACGCGTTCTCGTGGGTGCCACCGGTATTTTCCCTGATGCGGGAGCGGTAGGTTTCGACGAAAGCGGCTCTGCCGCGCGTCATGGGTTCGCCGGGCGGCATCAGCATGACGTCTTCGGTAAAGAACGCAGCACACCCGTCCGCGTCGCCCCGGTTGAATGCGTCATTATAGGCGGCGTCGAATTTTTCGAGTGTTTCTTTCATATCCATTGGTCCCTCCCACTGACCGTTGAACCTGCGAAATGTCTGCCCCATCGTGCCACAAGGCTGCGACATCCCCAAAGAAGGCAAAGTGGCGGTACAACTTCCGGCTTTTCAAACTGCGCTTGGCAGGCGTGGAGGGGCAGCGCTTCAGCGGCGCGGTGGGCGGGCTTTGTAGACCGGCAGCTGCCAGCCAAACAGCAACGAACCGGCCCGCAAAGCCCAGCAGATCAGCGCGCAGGCAGACAGCGCCACAAACTCTCCAAACCCCAGAAGGGTGATCGGCACAGCGGTCAGCGCACCGGCAAAGGCGCAGGACACATACAGCTCGCCCTGTTTCAGAACCAGCGGCACCTCATTGCAGACCACGTCGCGCATCAACCCGCCAAGGCAGCCGGTGGTTATTCCCATCAGGACCACGATCACGCCCGGCTGACCCAGCGCCAGAGCCGCACCCGTGCCGGCGGCAACGGCAACGGACAAGGCAAAACTGTCCAGCCACACCAGCCAGTTGTACCGGCTTTCCACCAGATGAGCGGTGAAGAACACCAAAACGGCGGCCGCGACCGCAATCAGGACATAGTCAGGCTGCCCCACCCAGAACACCGGGTGACGGTTCAGCAGCAAATCGCGCACCGTGCCGCCGCCAACCGCGGTCAGACATGCGATAAACGCGAACCCGACAAGGTCCAGTTGCGCCCGGCTGGCCACCAACGCACCTGTCAGCGCAAAGACCAGAACCGAGGCGTAATCGAGCAGGGCAAGCCCGCTCACGCCTGCGCCTTTTTCGGTTTGAACGGGGCCATGCCCGCACGGGCAAGCTCATCGGCTTTTTCGTTTTCGGGGTGCCCCGCATGGCCCTTGACCCATTCCCAGGTCACGTCGTGGCGGGTCTGCGCCTCATCCAGACGCTGCCACAGGTCGACATTCTTGACCGGCTTCTTGTTCGAGGTTTTCCAGCCGTTCCGCTTCCACCCGAATATCCACCCGGTTACGCCGTTTTTCACATAGGCGCTGTCGGTCACGACGGTGATCTTCGACGCCCGATCGAGCGTTTCCAGCGCGCTGATCGCGGCCAGCAATTCCATGCGGTTGTTGGTGGTCTCGGCCTCGCCACCGTTCAGTTCGCGCTCTTTCAGGACTTTGTCGCCGTCCACCGCGCGCAACAACACGCCCCAGCCGCCGGGGCCGGGATTGCCGGAACAGGCGCCGTCGGTATAGGCAAAAAGCTCAGGCATGGGCCAGAACCAGAATAAACCCGTCATAGGACCCCGCCAGCCCCTTTCCCATCCCGGTGGTGATCCGGTCGATGGTGAACCCGGCCTGCGCCAGCGCTTCTTCGATCTCGGTCTGCGAGAAATAGGTGTAATAGCGGTCCAGGTCGTCGCGGTGTTCGCCGGTGCCCAGTTTCAATCCGAGGAAAAAAACACCCTCGGGTTTCAGGGCACGGTGGATGGCGGCCAGATGTTTGGGGAAATCTGCACGCGAGGAATGCAGCAGCGAAAAACTGGCATAGACGCCGTCATACGCGGCCTCTTCACTTACATCGTCGAACGTGCCCAGATGCGCGTCCACACCGTTTTCGCGGGCATGTTCAACAAAGGCCGGGGTGGCGTCCAGCGCGCGGACCGTCAGCCCTTCGCGCATGAAAAAGGCGCTGTCCGAACCAGGGCCGGAGCCCAGGTCCAGGACATATCCGGTGCCCACCGCTTCGGCAAAGGCCATGCGGGCCTCAATCTGTTCCGGGGGCAGGGGGATCTGCAGATAGTCCATCACGCGGGTCGAATAGGCTTTGATCGTTCTTTCGTCGGTCACAGGTAAACTCCTACGGCGAGGCAGGCCAGGACAATGACTGTCAGCACCACGCGCAGCCGCAACCACCAGGTTGGGGTCAGCCGCCAGTACGCGAAAATGGCGTCCAGCACCAGCAGCCCGGCAAAACCATACATCAGGTTGGTCCCTGTGCTGACCGGTCCGCCGCCGGTTTTGAAAAACGCCCACAGCGCGGGCAGAACCGACAGCGTATAGCAGGTTGCTGCCTTGCTGCCCGAGGTCTTTGTGGCAAAGCCCCAGAGCACACCGGACATAAAGCTGAGGATCACCGAGCCATAGAACAACTGCACATAGGGCCCGACAAAACGCGCGCCCATTGCGTGTGTGCCCCAGGCGTGCAGATCATCGCTCAGGTACGTCAGCGCGCCCCAGATGAACGGGATCAACCCCGCCAGCCCGAGGACAAACGGTGCCCTTGGGATACCGCTCATGCGGGTTCTCTCAGCACGCGGGGCACCTTGAATTCGACATTTTCAACCGCCGTTTCCACCATTTCGACGGTCACATCATAATGGTCGCGGAAGGCGTCGATCACCTCGTTGACCAACACCTCGGGGGCTGACGCGCCGGCGGTGATGGCAATGGTGGAAATCCCCTCCAGCGCCCGCCAGTCGATATCGGTCGCGCGTTGCACCAGTTGGGCATAGTTGCAGCCGGCGCGCGCTGCGACCTCGACCAGACGGCGCGAATTCGACGAATTCGGAGCGCCGACCACCAGCAGGGCGTCCGATTTCGGAGCGACAGCCTTGACCGCTTCCTGCCGGTTGGTGGTGGCATAGCAGATGTCTTCTTTGTGCGGTCCGATGATGGCGGGAAACCGGGCCTGAAGGGCGGAAATGATGTCCTTGGTGTCATCCACGGACAGCGTGGTCTGAGTCACAAAAGCCAGCTTGTCGGCATCACGCACCGCGACGCGCGCGACATCCTCGACGGTTTCGACCAGCAGAACCTCGCCTTCGGGCAGTTGCCCCATGGTGCCGACGGTTTCGGGGTGGCCCTTGTGGCCGATCATGATCATCTGCAGCCCGGCGTCCGCGTGGCGCTGGGCCTCGACGTGAACCTTCGACACCAGCGGGCAGGTGGCGTCGACATAGATCATCTCGCGCTGTGCCGCCGTGGCCGGAACCGATTTGGGCACACCATGGGCGGAAAAGATCACCGGGCGGTCATCGGGGCATTCATCCAGTTCCTCGACAAACACCGCGCCCTTGGCGCGCAGCCCGTCGACGACGAATTTGTTGTGCACGATTTCATGGCGCACATAAACCGGCGCGCCCCACTTCTGCAGCGCCATTTCAACGATCTTGATCGCCCGGTCCACACCGGCGCAGAATCCGCGCGGGGCGGCAAGGTAAAGGGTCAGCGGGGGCTTTGTCATGTCACGGTCTCCATACGGCCACAGGTAAGTCTTTTCCCGGCCTTGGTCCAGACAGGACGGCGTCATTTACCTGACATGAATCAGTGCTAGCCAATAGGTGTTTCAGCACCTGTTCCTAGTTAAAGCAGCGCGGTCAGGGTGGAAAATCCTGACCGCGCCGATTTCTTCCCCGGAAATGAGCAGCCGGGGCTTATTGCCCGCCGGCCGCCGCGACGCTGCGCGGTTCCATCGGCACATCGCGCGGAGGGCGCCCGATTACTTCGCGCAGGTCTTCCAGTTCGATGAAGTTATCTGCCTGGCGGCGCAGCTCGTCCGAGATCATCGGCGGCTGGCTGCGGATGGTGGAAACCACCGAAACGCGCACGCCCTGACGCTGAAGGCTTGCAATCAGCGGGCGGAAATCCCCATCGCCCGAAAACAGCACGATATGATCGACACGCGGCGCAAGTTCCATGGCATCCACGGTCAGTTCGATATCCATGTTGCCCTTGACCTTCCGACGCCCCATGCTGTCGGTGTATTCCTTAGCTGGTTTGGTCACCATGGTGAAGCCGTTGTAATGCAGCCAGTCAACCAGGGGACGGATCGGCGAATACTCGTCGTTTTCCAGCAGCGCTGTGTAGTAAAAAGCCCTGAGCATCTTGCCGCGGCGCATGAACTCCTGGCGCAGCAGCTTGTAGTCGATGTCAAACCCCAGTGCTTTTGCGGCCGCATAAAGATTCGAGCCGTCGATGAACAGCGCTAGCCGTTCGTCTTTATAAAACATAAATAGATCCTTCCGGTACAAACCAGAACGCCGGGTGTTACGTGAGTGAGCTTAGGAAATATGCGGCGCGCTGATACGCCTATAATTAAGGCTTTTATTATGTATCGCAAGTATGCAATTCGCCGAATATAGGGAGCAGGATGAGCAATTTTTCGTCAGAAGCGGTGATCGCGTTGGGGGCAAATCTCAGTTTGAGAGGTTCAGAACCCAAGGTGACACTTCAGAAGGCCCTGGACGCGATTTCGCGTCAGGGGGTGGTGATTCGCGCCACAAGCCGCTTTTACCGGACGCCGTGTTTCCCGGCCGGTGCGGGCCCGGATTATGTCAACGCCGCCGCCCTGATCGGGGCGGATCGGTCGCCCGCCGACCTTTTGCGCGTGCTGCATGAGGTTGAACACGAATTTGGCCGCGAACGGGTGCAACGCTGGGGTATGCGGACGCTTGATCTGGATCTGGTCTGCCACGGTGATCTGGTTCTGCCGGACCTGGCCGAATATGACAGGTGGCGGAATTTGCCGTCCGAGGCGCAGAAACAACAGGCCCCGGATCAGCTGATCCTGCCGCATCCCCGCCTGCAGGACCGTGCTTTTGTTCTGGTTCCGATGGCGGATGTGGCCGCCGGGTGGCGCCATCCGGTGCTGGGGCGGACGGTCGCGGAAATGCTCTCGGACCTGCCTGCTGAAGACACGGCGGCGGTCACCCCATTGTGATTGGTGCTTTGATGGCATTTCTTGCTTGTCAAGGCAGGGATTCGCGCTTAGATAAACGGCTTCCTGACATGGATTCAGTAACGGAGAGCGCCCAATGGCCCGCGTGACGGTAGAAGATTGCGTAGACAAGGTTCCGAACCGGTTCGAACTGGTGATGCTTGCCGCCCATCGTGCGCGCGAGATTTCTGCCGGTGGCCCGATCACCGTGGACCGTGACAACGACAAGAACCCTGTCGTGTCACTGCGCGAGATTGC
Organism: Ruegeria sp. ABV4_181; assembly: GCF_056158465.1. Taxonomy (NCBI): domain Bacteria; kingdom Pseudomonadati; phylum Pseudomonadota; class Alphaproteobacteria; order Rhodobacterales; family Roseobacteraceae; genus Ruegeria; species Ruegeria sp. ABV4_181. The sequence continues at coordinate 3,571,967 of NZ_JBSWTI010000002.1, read as the reverse complement.
CGACGAAACCCAGAGCGCCGATGAACTGCGCGAGCGTCTGATCGAGGCCAACCAAACTCAGATCGAGGTGGATGAGCCTGAAGAGGACCAGATGGCTCTGCTGATGGGTGCGGAATCGGACAAGCCTGCCGATGACGACATGTCCGAAGAGAAGCTGCTGCGCGCTCTGATGGAGGCTCAAGGCCAGGGGTAAGCCCCAGACACGAAGGTGCGGACCGGATGATTTCTGCTGACGATCTGATTGCGCTGGTCCGCAACTACAACCCCAAGACAAATGCTGACCGCATCGCCCGGGCCTATGAGTTCGGAAAGCAGATGCATGAAGGTCAGTTCCGCCACTCCGGCGAGCCCTATTTCACCCATCCCGTTGCCGTTGCCGCCATCCTGACCGAACAGCGTCTGGATGATGCGACCATTATTACTGCGCTGCTGCACGACACGATCGAGGATACCAAGGCCAATTACGGCAAAGTGTCCGAGCTGTTCGGGGAAGAGGTCGCCAAGCTGGTCGACGGCGTCACCAAGCTGACCAACCTGCAGCTTTCCAGTCGCGAGACCAAGCAGGCCGAGAATTTCCGCAAACTGTTCATGGCCATGTCCAAGGACCTGCGGGTCATTCTGGTCAAGCTGGCCGACCGCCTGCACAACATGCGGACGATCAAGGCGATGCGTCCGGAAAAGCAAGTGGTGAAAGCGCGCGAGACGATGGATATATACGCGCCGCTTGCGGGCCGGATGGGTATGCAATGGATGCGCGAGGAACTGGAAGACCTCGCCTTCCGCGTCCTGAACCCCGAAGGCCGTCAGTCGATCATCCGCCGTTTCATCACGCTGCAACGCGAAACCGGCGACGTGATCCATCGCATCACCGGTGACATGCGGCACGAGCTGGAAAAGGCGGGTATTGAAGCCGAAGTATTCGGCCGCGCCAAGAAACCCTATTCCATCTGGCGCAAGATGCAGGAAAAGGATCAGGGCTTCTCGCGCCTTTCCGACATCTATGGGTTCCGCATCATCACCCAGACCGAAGAGGATTGTTACCGCACCCTCGGCGCGATCCACCAGCGCTGGCGCGCGGTGCCGGGGCGCTTCAAGGATTACATCAGCCAGCCGAAATCAAACGGTTATCGCTCGATCCACACCACTGTCTCGGGCCGTGACGGCAAACGGGTCGAGGTGCAGATCCGCACCCGCCAGATGCATGACGTGGCCGAAACCGGCGTCGCGGCGCACTGGTCGTATCGCGACGGCGTGCGCTCGGAAAACCCCTTTGCCGTGGACCCGGCCAAGTGGATTGCGAACCTGACCGAGCAATTCGACAGCGAGGATGATCACGAGGATTTCCTCGAAGCGGTCAAGCTGGAGATGTACTCGGATCAGGTGTTCTGCTTCACGCCCAAGGGCGACGTGGTGAAGCTGCCGCGCGGGGCGACGCCGATCGACTTTGCCTATGCCATCCATACCCGTATCGGGCATGCCTGCGTGGGGGCCAAGGTGGACGGTATCCGCGTGCCGCTCTGGACCCGGATCAAGAACGGGCAATCGGTGGACATCATCACCGCCGACGGCCAGACGCCGCAGGTCACCTGGCTTGAGATTGCGGTCACCGGCAAGGCCCGCACGGCCATCCGCCGCGCGTTGCGCGAGGTGGACCGTGAACGCTTTATCAAGCTGGGCAAGGAACTGGCGCGGTCCGGGTTTGAAAACGTGGGCCGCAAGGCGACCGACAAGGCCCTGGACACGGCTGCCAAACACCTGCGCCTGAAAGACCGGCATGAGCTGCTGGCCCGCCTGGGCAGCGCCGAACTGACGGCGCATGACGTTGTCAGCGCGGTCTATCCTGAACTGACACAGGACGAAGGTGACGCGATCCCGCTGCGCCGGGCTGTGATTGGCCTTGAACCGGGGCAGAAATTCGACCGTGCGCCCTGCTGTCAACCCTTGCCGGGTGAGCGTATCGTTGGCATCACCTATCGCGGCAAGGGCGTGGTCGTGCATGCCATCGACTGCGATCGCCTGTCCGATTACGAAAGCGAACCCGACCGTTGGGTTGATCTGCATTGGCATTCGGGCACCCACCCCGCCGTCTATGGCGCGACGCTGGACGTGACGATTGGCAACGATGCCGGGGTGCTGGGGCGTATTTGCACATTGATCGGTGAGAAAAAGGCCAATATCTCGAACCTGGAATTCGTCGACCGCAAACCGGATTTTTACCGCCTTCTGATCAGTGTCGAACTGCGCGACCTGGAACAGCTGCATTCGCTGATGCTGATGTTGGAAGCCGAAAGCGACGTTGCCGCGGTCGAGCGGTACAGAGACAGGACCAAAACCGCCGTTGCGGCTGGCTGAGAAGGGGTGATCAGGAGTGGTTTTCAAGCGCCGAGATCGACGCTCGCCTGTCCAGATCGCTTCGGAATTCGTCTATCCCCGTGGCGGATGGACCCGGGCCTTTCACTATGTCAAACACCGCGTCCGTCGCCTGCCGGATTCCCCTGAACGCATCGCGCGCGGGATCGGCGCAGGTGTATTTGCGGCATTCACGCCGTTTTACGGGCTGCATTTTTTGGTCGCCGCTGTGCTGGCCCGGCTGCTGAACGGCAACATTCTTGCCGCGCTCAGCGGAACATTCTTCGGTAATCCCCTAACTTATGTCCCCATCGGCGTCGTCTGTCTGCAAACCGGGCATTTCCTGCTGGGAACCGAGTTTCAGGAAGGCGATACACACGGCCTGATGGGTAAATTCGCCAACGCAATAGGGGACCTGAAGGACAACCTGATCGCCGTGTTTACCGATCGGGTGGCCGACTGGCACGGGTTGGGCATCTTCTACCGCGAGGTGTTTTATCCCTACATGATCGGCGGCGTCCTTCCCGGCATTCTGGCCGGAGTGATCTGCTTTTATCTCAGCCTGCCACTGATCCGCACCTATCAGCAACGCCGCCGCGCCAAGATCAAGGCTAAGTTCGAAGAAATCAAACGTCTGGCCGAATCCGAGGCTGCCGTTCCCGTTGCAAACCCACTAGGCTCGGGTCGGAATTCGGGAAAGGAATCAAGCGATGTCTGACAACCACCTGCGTCTGGGCGTGAATATCGACCACGTGGCCACCGTGCGCAATGCCCGTGGCGGGGCGTATCCTGATCCGCTGCGCGCCGCCAAACTGGCCGAAGAGGCCGGGGCCGATGGTATCACAGCCCATCTGCGCGAAGACCGCCGCCATATCTCGGATGCCGATATCGACGGGCTGATGGAGGTTCTGTCGGTGCCGCTGAATTTTGAAATGGCCGCAACCCCGGAAATGCAGAAAATTGCGCTACGCCACAAACCTCACGCGGTTTGCATCGTGCCCGAAAAGCGCGAGGAACGCACCACCGAAGGCGGGCTGGAAGTCGCGCGCGAGGAAAACAAGCTTGCGCATTACATCGCGCCGCTGCGTGAGGCCGGGTGCCGCGTGTCGATCTTTATTGCTGCCGATCAACGCCAGATCGAAGCCGCCCATCGCATCGGGGCCGAGGTGATTGAACTGCACACCGGGGCCTATTGCGACGCCCATGCCGAAGGCCGCATGGACGAGGCCGCGCGCGAACTGGATGCGTTGCGCGAAATGTCTGCCTATGCGCATTCGCTGGGGCTTGAGGTTCACGCGGGCCACGGCCTGACCTATGACACCGTCAAACCCGTGGCCGAATTTCCTGAAGTCCGCGAATTGAACATCGGCCATTTCCTGATCGGCGAGTTGATCTTTCTGGGCCTCACCCCGGCCATTGCCGAAATGCGCCGATTGATGGATGAGGCGCGGGGACAATGAGCCCGTTAAAGGTCATATTCGCGACTGATGAACACGTTAGATTGGGCTGGCTAGCGTTTGCAGCATTCGCCTTATCGGCCCTGGCTGCTTTGGTTTTGATAAAGCGCTTTTTCGAGATTGAGTGGCCTTTCCCGCTTTTTCCGATGACCATCGCGCTGGTTTGGGCTGCTTTTTGTTATGGGGTAAATGTCGGTATGCAGGGCAGACAATGTGGTCTGTCTGAAAAAAGCTGGAAATTGGCCCGAAAAATGGTTGCGATGGGCCTGTATATCGTACTCGCACTATTTCTGTATCAGGTAATTGACGTTGGTGCTGAGGTGCTGATCACCGATCTATCAGTAGTGGTATTCTTCGGCGCTCAAATAGTTGTTTTCGCCCTTGTGTCCATCGTCTTGTGTCGCTTTGCCCTCACTCTTGGGGCCAAAAGGGGCTATGCGGTGTTTTTGAAAAAGGAAAACCGAAGCGCATGATCCTCGGCATCGGTACAGACCTTGCGAATATCGACCGCATTCAGGGCACACTCGACCGGTTTGGCGACCGGTTCCGCAACCGTGTCTTCACCGAGATCGAACAGCGCAAGGCCGAGCGTCGCGCCGATACCGCAGGCACCTATGCCAAGCGCTGGGCCGCGAAAGAGGCGTGTTCCAAGGCGCTGGGCACCGGCCTGCGCATGGGTATCGCTTGGAAGGACATGGCGGTTTCCAACCTGCGCACCGGGCAGCCCGTCATGCATGTCACTGGCTGGGCTGCCGAGCGTCTGAAGGAAATGACACCGGACGGGCACGAGGCGATCATTCACGTCACCCTGACCGATGATCACCCGTGGGCGCAGGCCTTTGTGGTGATCGAGGCGCGCCCGCTTCACGAAGGCACCGCGCAGCCTTGACTCGCCCCCGACCGACCCGCATGTAGCACCCCAACAACGCAAGGAACGGAGAGCAGTATGGCCGAGGAAGCCAAAACCGGAAGTGGCATCTGGGAGACGATCAAAACCATCGTCTACGCCCTGCTGATCGCGGGTGTTTTCCGCACCCTGTTCTTTCAGCCCTTCTGGATTCCGTCCGGGTCGATGAAGCAGACCTTGCTGATCGGGGATTTCCTCTTCGTCAACAAGATGGCCTATGGCTACTCCTATGCCTCGTGCCCCAGCCTGATCATCCCCAGCGTTGGACTGAACATCGACGCCGAAGATATCTGCGGCTGGTTGTCGGGTGATGACAACGCACGGATTCTGGGCGGCGAGCCGGCGCGCGGCGACGTCATCGTGTTTCGCCACCCGGTCACCGGACGCGATTATATCAAGCGCCTGATCGGCCTGCCGGGCGACCGCATCCAAATTCGCGAAGGCCAGATCATTCTGAACGGCACCCCTGTTCCGCAACAGCCGGATGGGGTCTTTACCGAGATCGCCGAGCCTCAAGGCCCGCAACGTCTGCGCCCGCGCTGTGAAAACGGACCTGTCGGCCGTGGGGGACAGTGTGAGAAGTCGCGCCTGATCGAAACCCTGCCCAATGGCGTCTCGTATGATGTGCTCAATATCGGCAATCAGGGGTCCGACAACACCGGCATCTACACGGTGCCCGAAGGCCACTATTTCTTCATGGGCGACAATCGCGACAATTCCAGCGACAGCCGCCTGCCGCAGTCTGCCGGTGGGGTCGGGTATGTGCCGTACGAAAACCTGATCGGTCGCGCGGACCGCATCATGTTCTCATCCGCAGGTCGGTCGATGCTGTTCTTCTGGACCTGGCGCGGAGATCGCTTCTTCAAGGCGGTCAATTGAAGCTGTCAGCCGAGATAAAGGCGTTCCAGAAACGTCTGGGGTATGAATTCTCCGACCCAGAATTGCTACTGCGGGCGCTGACGCACGGGTCGGTCTCGTCCCCGACCCGCCCCGACAATCAGCGGCTTGAGTTTCTGGGCGACCGGGTTCTGGGCCTTGTAATGGCAACCGCACTGCTGGAGGCCGACAAGAAAGCCTCCGAAGGACAGCTTGCGCCCCGTTTCAATGCGCTGGTCCGCAAAGAGGCCTGCGCCGATGTGGCGCTTCAAATCGATCTGGGCGCGGTCCTGAAACTCGGCCGGTCCGAGATGCTGTCCGGTGGTCGTCGCAAGCAGGCCCTGCTGGGCGACGCGATGGAGGCTGTCATTGCCGCCATCTACCGCGATGCCGGGTTCGAGGCCGCACGCGACGTGATCCTGGCGCTTTGGGGTGACCGCATCCACAATGTCGAGGCCGACGCCCGCGACGCCAAGACCTCGCTTCAGGAATGGGCGCAGGCACGGGGACAGAAGCCGCCCTCATATGTCGAAATAAGGCGCAGCGGCCCCGACCACGCGCCCGTCTTTACCATTGCTGCCCGTCTGCAGGACGGCGCCGAAGCGCAGGCCACTGCCGGATCAAAGCGGCAGGCAGAACAGGCAGCGGCGCGCGCATTGCTGGACAGTCTTCCCGCTAAGTAACCCGGATGAACCCGGTGAGCCCGGTCTTCTGGTGTTCGATCACATGGCAGTGGAAGGCCCAGTCGCCGGGATTGTCGGCAACAAGCGCTATCTCGACCACTTCGTCTTTCAGCAACAGCATCGTATCCGTTGTCAGCGGCGGCAGGTGGCGCAGGTTCGACTTTAGCGGCACGAAGGCCAGCCCGTGCAAATGGATCGGATGCAGGTTCGGGGACTCGTTGCGCAACCGCAGAACATAACTTTTGCCGCGTTCAAGTGTCGCCAAAGGACCAACGTCCTGCGCCGCGTCGCCGGGCCATGGTTTGCGGTTGATCGACCAGAAATTGTACCCGAGAGAGCCGCAGAACCCGTTGGTGGGTTCACCGCCCTCGGGTGTCCAGCCAAAGACAAACTCATGCAGTTCGGCGGTGTTCAGATCGGGTTTGGCGATGGGGTTCTGGAGCAATGGCCGCAACTCGCGCAGATCACGTGCCACTGACTTCCCTGCGGCGCGCAATCGGGCCATTGCGCGATGCGGCTGGCCGGGAAACTTGGCCATCAGATCGACCGTTTCCCCTTCACCTGACGGCATGGCCACTGCGAAATCGACCCGCTGACCGGGCCCGACCAGAAGGGGCTGATCCGCGTCGGGTAACGGAACTTCAACCGCGACCGGGTGTCCGTCCCAGGCAATGATCCGGGCCTGGCCGCCTTGCAGATGCACCTTGTAGATACGGGTGGTGTCGGTGTTGACCACGCGAAGACGCACCAGTCCACCTGCGGCATGATCATAAACCGGCTTGTTCAGCCAGTTCGCCGTTTGCACATTGCCAAATGTCCCCGCCCGGGCCGCGCCGCGGGCGGTGTAGGCCGGTAAAAACGCCCCATCATCATTCAGTCGAAAGTCGCGCAGGTTGATCACCTGCTCGCTGTCGAACCCGGGGTCCTGAGCTTCGTCAATGACCATCACACCGGTCAGCCCGTGGGCCATCTGCTCCATCGTCATGCAATGGGGGTGGTACCAGTAGGTACCCGCATCCGGCGGGGTGAATTCATAGTCAAAAACCTCACCCGGTCCGATCGGCATTTGTGTCAGGTAGGGCACTCCATCCATTGCGTTGGCGATCCGCAGCCCGTGCCAGTGCATCGCGGTCTGGTCGGGCAGGGTGTTGCGCACCGGCAAGCGCATCACTTCGCCCTGCCTGCCGTAAAGCACGGGTGGCGGCGCGTCCGGCGACAGGCTGACCATTCCCGTCGAAACCTGGTCGCGCAGGATAAAACTGGCCGGTTGAACAACCAGTTCGGATGCGCCGGCCGCGCGACCAAACCCGCCCAGACCCAGTGCGCCGGCAGCGGCGGCGCTGCCCAATAGAAACTCTCGTCGTTTCATGTCTGCCTCGTTGAAAGGGAATGTCGCCTGGCTGTGGGTGGCTTGGCACGCCCCTGTGGTGACATCCCTGGCGCATGGCTGCAATGCGACAAATCCCTCTGGCCCGCCCGGGCTTTCTGCTATAGGGGTGCGCACTTGCAACCAGGATCGCAGGACACATGAGCACACGCGCCGGATTTATCGCCCTGATCGGAGAGCCCAACGCAGGCAAATCCACCCTTCTGAACCGCATGGTCGGGGCGAAGGTCTCAATCGTGACGCACAAGGTGCAGACCACCCGCGCCCGCATTCGCGGCGTGGCGATGGAAGGCGACGCGCAACTGGTCTTCGTCGACACGCCGGGTCTGTTCAAACCGCGCCGCCGTCTGGACCGCGCCATGGTCGCCGCCGCCTGGGGCGGCGCAGCGGATGCCGATATCGTGGTTCTGATGGTCGAGGCCCATCGTGGCATCACCGAAGGGGTGGAACGTATCCTCGAAGGTCTGGAAGAGATTGGGCAGGGCCGCAAAGTCGCATTGGCGATCAACAAAATCGACAAGGTGCCGTCCGAAAAACTATTGGCGCTGACCAGCGACCTGAATGCGCGCTATCCCTTTGCAGAAACCTTCATGATATCTGCCGAAAAAGGCTATGGTGTCGACGATCTGCGTAAATGGCTGGCGGATGAGCTGCCCGAGGGGCCATGGCTCTACCCCGAGGACCAGATCGCCGATCTGCCCCTGCGCATGATCGCGGCCGAGATGACGCGCGAGAAACTGACCCTGCGTCTGCATCAGGAACTGCCCTATCAACTGACCGTCGAAACCGAGAACTGGGAGGAACGCAAGGACGGTTCCGCCAAGATCGATCAGGTCATCTATGTCATGCGCGACGGTCACAAGGGCATCGTGCTGGGCAAACGTGGCGAAACCATCAAGGCCGTCAGTCAGACGGCCCGAGCAGAGCTGGAAGAGTTCCTGGACCGCAAGATCCACCTGTTCCTTCAGGTCAAGGTCCGGCCCAACTGGCTTGAAGAATCCGAGCGTTACTCGGAGATGGGTCTGGAATTCAAAGACGGCAACGCATGACATCCGACAAGAGTTTTCGACGAAAATTCTCGGGACCCGCGGCATGACGCGGCTGACCGCAGAATTTTGGGTTCACGCCTATTTGGCGCGGCTGCGGTTTCAGGAAATCCCGGCCTTTGTCGTGGTCCATGGCGACGACACGGCCGGCGCGGTGCTGGTCAAGCTGAACACACTGGACGGTCAGGCCACAGCGTTCCAGCGCAGCTTTGATCTGATGAGCGGTGAACGCAAATGGGTTGAGCTTTCCAGCGGGCCCGAGGCCGATGTTGACGCTGCCGTCACCCGCCAACGCGGTTTCGATCCCGACCTCTGGGTGATCGAGGTCGAAGACCGGCAGGGGCGGCATCTGCTGGGCGAAGAGGGATTGGAATAGCCCTACCAGCCGCCGGTTTTCGCCGAAATCGCATGCCCGGTTGCATTGGGATTACCACCGGCGAACTCTTTCACCTTGGCAGCGAAGTTTTTGAAATAGGTCTGCGACTGGACATGGGCCAGTGTTTCCGCACTGTCCCAGCGCCCCCAATGGAAGCGGGACTTTCCGTCATCAGCGACGGCCACTTGATAGGTGAATTTTCCGGCGACTGCGGGATCGGCATCAATGGCCGCAATGAAAGCCTCGGTTGTCGCCTTCCAGTCGGCTTCGTCGCCATCGAAACTGTAGGTAATGGTGATTCCGCGCATGATGGCCTCCAATTTAACAATTGTGTTAATTAATGTGCGGCAGGCCCCCTTTGTCAAGCCGACCGTTATTGGGGGTTATTTCAACTCCGGTATCCGTTGGCGCAGTTTCAGAGACCGATGTTGATCAATTTTAGGGCCTGCACCAACGCGCCGATGAGGCTGCGCGTCATTTCAAGGACGACAGTTCGGGTCTTGAATACAACCCGTTAGCGCAGCTTTGGTTGCGGGGTCGAATGTGCCGGTGATCTGTCCATCGTAGTGGCCGGTTTCTTGCATCACGGTTTGAAGCACCTCGATCACGCGGCTATTGGCAAGCGAAAGCGATGTGACCAATTCAGATCGCGCATCGTCGGCGCTGCGCTGCGAATTCAGCACGGATGCCCGCGCAAACAGCGCCTTCAGATGCGGCGTGTCGCGGCGGAGTGACTTACCTTCACCCGACTTAATCAGACGAACGGCTTCCTGATAATCGACCAGCGCGTCCGCCTGGCGTCCGAGCGCTTCAAACACCGCCCCGCGCTTGATCCAATGGCGGTTGTCGTCAGCGTCGAACGAGATGAATTCGTACAGGGATGCAAGCGCCCCTTCCCAATCCTGAAGTTCCATTTGCAGCGCGATTTGTGCCTCCAAGGTCAGCGGGAACATTGCAACAAGATTGCTGACCATTGCATCATGGTATGCTGAAGCACATCCACCAAATGTTGGAATGCGGTCGATGTTCTTTGCCCAGTGTTCTGTAATCGCCTTGTAATCCGCCAGCGCCAGTTCTTTTTGTCCGGTGTATTGATACAGACTTGCGCGGTATCGCTGCGCAAATAACGGAATGTCTGATATCTCCATAAGACGGTTGGCATCCTCGATGGCACCCTCAAAGTTCCGGTCGGCCCAGCGGGCGAATAGCCGGAGTTCCAGGAAATCGGAATTGTCAGGGTCGTCCCTGAGCACTTCGTCGGCCGCAGACGCGATCTTTTGAGGATGCGAGCGGGCCTGCTGACGCAAGGCCGTCAGCAATTTCCCCTGCCGCTTCAACGCGCGACAATAATCGGGCTTCAGTTCCAGGGACTTCTGAAAGTCGAGCAGTGCAGCGGGCCAGTTGTCTGATTCCATGTGAATCCAGCCAGGCAAGTACAGCCGCTCGGGCGTCACTTCCCTGATGGCCATGGCCTTGTTTGCGTCGGTCATTGCCCCGTCAGTGTCGTCGAGACGGAACCTGATCCATGCCCGATCCATCAGGAACAGGTCGAAAAACGCATGTTCGGAATGCGCCGAAACCGCGGTGTTCAGAACTGTCAGGGCTTTGTCGTACTCCTTCATGTCGTCAAGGATACGGGCCTTTTCAAACAGGGCGACGTCGTGGGTTGGGTCCACCTCAAGTGCGGCGTCGGCGTCTGCCAGGGCGCGTTGGGTGTCTTCCAGATTTCGAAACACCCGCGCCCGGTATGACAGGGCGTGTTTGTGATATCTGCTTGTGGGTTTTGAACGCTCGATTATCCCGTTTAACTCGGGCAGGGCCGCCTGATAGTTTCCTTGTTTATCGACAAGAAAAACGGCCCGTTTATACGCCGCAAGGGTTGTCGCCTGAAGCGGGTTTCTGGATGGGATAAACACAAGGAAAACCGTCAGGGCTGCAATCACCAGCGCCAGAACGCGAGTTTTCGTCAATGCAATCATGTCAGGGGCTCGGGCCGTCAATATGTTTTCTACCTGTCCCATCAGCTATGCCGAGGCAAAGCGGCCAGAATGTGGCCGGCGGGTTGGAAACTGCCGGGGTTCGAACCCGGCATGGCCTTGACGCGGCCCTTGCGAACCGGTTCGGATTGCGGTCTTTTGGCGGCTCAACAGGCTGAAACTTCCGGGAAACGGTGATGGACTGGCGCGATCACGGCATCCTTCTGACCTCTCGCCGTCATGGCGAAACGGCGGCGATCATCGAGGTCTTTACCGAAGGCCATGGCCGCCATGCGGGTGTCGTGCGCGGAGGGACCAGCCGCAAGGTCGCGCCAATCCTGCAACCCGGCGCGCAGTTGGATGTGCTGTGGCGAGCACGGCTTGAGGAACATATCGGAACTTTTCAGGTCGAGCCGATGCGATCGCGCGCGGCAGCGGCGTTTTCGGGGCGGCTGGCGCTGTCCGGGCTGAACGCGGTGGTGGCGCTGTTGTCTTTCTGCCTGCCCGAGCGCGAACCCCATCCCGCGATTTACAAGCAGACCGAACAACTGATGGATCTGCTGGGGCAGGATGAGATCTGGTCACTGGCCTATCTGCGCTGGGAACTGGCGCTGCTCGAAGAACTTGGCTTTGGTCTCGACCTGTCCGTTTGCGCGGTGACGGGGGCCACCGAAGGGCTGGTCTATGTTTCGCCCAAAACCGGGCGCGCGGTCAGCGCACAGGGCGCCGGAGAGTGGGCGGACAAGCTGTTGCCTTTGCCGCCATGTCTGCGGGGGGAAGGGGCCGCGCCGGACGCGGAAATCGGTGCGGGGCTACAAACCACCGGCTACTTTCTGAATCATCGGCTGGCGCCGTCACTGGGGCACAATCCATTGCCCGAGGCCCGGGCGCGGTTTGTGGATCAGTTCACTCGGCGGATTTGAACACCATCTCGTGCCCGTCCTCATTGCGCAGGATCAGAATGTCGCCGGACACTTCGGATTGTGTCATGGCCAGCAGGGCGGCAAAAAAGAGACCCTCGGCCTCAAGCCCGGCACAGGCCGCACGGGTGGCGGTCAGGTCTGTGACTTCGAACCACGGATAGGGCGCGCCCATGGTGCCGCTGTAGCGGTTGCAGGGGGCGTTTCCGGCGATCTTACCGGGCTCAGGAAATCGCAGCAGGGCGCTGGCCGGATAGGTCTGTCCGTCAATCTCCTGCAGGGTCCAGACCTGATCAGCCGCGCCATAGGCCGCGACTGTCTCGTCCTTGTTGCATTGAAACAGGGCCAGTAGCGGCAGTATCACGGTCAGGCGCATCATCAGGCGGGTTTACCTTATGGGGCGCAACGAAGGAACCGGCGCATCGTTCATCAATATGCCAACTCGCCGTTCAGCAGGGCCGCACGCACTTCCAGCCGGGGTTTCCAGTTGTAACGGGTGTCTTCGCCAACCGGTGCCCAGAACAGTGCGCCGCTGTTTCGCCACGGATCCAGAATGATCCCGTCATTCATCGGATCGCCCTTGGCGCTGATCAGGGCGGAATGGTGAATGATCCGGAACGGCGTCGGGGGCGACGTCACCCAATGCAGGTCCAGCGTCCGGAATTTCTCCTGACGCATCCGTGTTGTCATTGCCTGCGCCCAGTCGTTGCACAGGCCCCGTTCGCGAAACCCGTTGATGACCTTGGCGTTGTGGATGATGGCCGGATCGGTGACATTCCACTCCTGTTTCAGCTGCTGGGAATGGGTATAGGCAAGGGTCGCGGCCTGCCGGGCCTCCACGGGGTCAACCTCTGGGCCGAGGCTTTGGATGGCCTGCGTCAGATCATCGATGTCGCTTGCGCCGGCAGTCGGCTGGCTGGTGGCGCAGCCGCCAAGGGCAAGTGCCGCGAGAGTTGCCCAAAGGGCCAGAATTCGTCGGGTCATGTGATGGGCCAACTGTTGGATAATTGGTCTGTGTCGCCGGGTGCTCTAACCGGGTTCCTTGCCGGATCAAAGGGGAAGTTTTGGTTTCGGCGGATCAGGGCTGAGTTGTTGCTGTGTCGCACGGCGCGTTCGAACCTATCCGAAGGCCGATAGGACGCCAGCGCCACAACGAAAAAGACCCGGCGCAAGGCCGGGTCCAGTTGGGGAAACAGGAAAGCCGAAACCGGTCACCCGAGCAGACGTCGTGCGATGACCTGTGCCTGAATTTCGGCCGCCCCTTCGAAAATGTTCAGAATGCGCGCGTCACACAGCACGCGGCTGATCTTGTATTCCAGCGCAAAGCCATTGCCGCCATGGATTTGCAGCCCATTGTCCGCCGCCGCCCACGCAACGCGCGCACCCAGCAGCTTGGCCATCCCGGCCTCAAGGTCGCAGCGCTGGCCGTGGTCCTTTTCCCAGGCCGAGAAATAGGTCAGCTGACGCGCGATCATGATCTCGACCGCCATCATCGCCAGCTTGCCAGAGACGCGCGGGAAATTGATCAGCGACTTACCGAATTGCTTGCGGTCCTGCGCGTATTGCATGGCGATATCCAGTGCGCTTTGCGCAACGCCGATGGCGCGGGCAGCGGTCTGGATACGGGCGGATTCAAAGGTTTCCATCAGCTGTTTGAAACCCTTGCCTTCTTCACCGCCCAGCAGGTTCTCGCCCTTGACCTTGAAGCCGTCAAAGCCCAGTTCGTATTCCTTCATACCGCGATAGCCCAGAACCTCAATCTCGCCGCCGGTCATGCCGGGGGTAGGAAAGGGGTTCTCGTCCGTGCCCGGTGTTTTTTCCGCCAGGAACATGGACAGGCCGCGGTGGTCTGTGCTGTCGGGGTTGGTACGCGCCAGCAGAGTCATCACATGGGTCCGCGCGGCGTGGGTGATCCAAGTCTTGTTGCCGGTGATCTGGTAGTCGCCGTTCTCATCCTTCACCGCACGGGTGCGCAGACTGCCGAGATCAGATCCTGTATTGGGCTCGGTGAAAACGGCGGTTGGCAGGATTTCCGCGCTGGCCAGTTTCGGCAGCCAGTTGGCTTTCTGTTCGTCCGTGCCACCTGCAATGATCAGCTCGGCCGCAATCTCGGAGCGGGTGCCCAGCGAGCCGACGCCGATGTAACCGCGCGACAGTTCCTCGGACACAACGCACATCGAGGCTTTGGACAGCCCGAACCCGCCGAATTCTTCGGGGATCGTCAGACCAAAGACGCCCATCTCGGCCAGTTCCTCGATGATTTCCATCGGGATCAACTCGTCATTCAGATGCCAGTCATGGGCGTTTGGTTCGACCTTTTCCTGCGCGTAGCGGCGGAATTGGTCGCGGATCATCTCAAGCTCGTCGTCCAGACCCGAGGCGCCGAACATGGTGGCGCCGGACTGGTCCTCCATCAACGCGACCAGACGGCTGCGCGCGGCCTGGGAATTGGCCTGAGCCATCAGTGTCTGTACTTCTGCGGCCTGAAACCCGGACAGCGCGTCCCAGCCAAGGCCCATGTCCTGCAGGCGCACGACCTCGCCCTGATTCATCGGAATGCCGCCCGCGACCTGGTGCAGGTATTCGCCGAAAGCAATCTGATGCAAAAGCTGCTCGACCTCGCCGAACTTGCCGTCAGCTTCCAACGCCTCGGCCCAGCGTTGCATCTGCTGAAGAGATTGGTGGTAGGTTGCCAGCCAGGCCAGGCCATGGGCTGCCGTCTGGTTGGCTTCGATCAACGCGCCTGAGACCCGGCCGTCCGCAGTGACCATCGCCCGAACGGACTCGCGTGCGTGGTCAAACACAGCCCCCACCGCCGGCACTGCCATGCGGGTCAGCGTCAGAAGATCGGGCAAAATCGCGGATGTTGTCATCGGGGTCATATCCTGTCCGTCATGGGCCATGAATCAGGTCTCTCCTTTGGTCGTCTGGTCATATCATGCTGCACGTGCAGCGCAACAAAAATGCGAGTTACGCAGCGAAATAGTTCGATTATTGCTTGGGCGTTTTTGCAGTGCAGCGCGCGTCAGGAGTGATATCACAGGCCCATGACGTTGTTTCCAATGCTGACTCCGCAGGATTTGTTGCTGGCTCTGGCCGTCGCCTTTCTGGCGGGGTGGGTCAAGGGGATTGTCGGTTTCGCCATGCCCATGGTGCTGGTCTCGGGGCTCAGCATGTTCCTGCCACCTGACCTGGCCATTGCCGGGTTGATTCTGCCGACGCTGGTCACAAATGGCGTTCAGGCCCTGCGCGAAGGCGTTCCGGCCGCCGTCTCGTCGATCAGGCAATTCCGAACTTTTCTGATCGTCGGATTGCTGTTCCTTCTGGCTGGCGCGCAGGTGGTCAGCCTGGTGCCGCCGACAACCTTTCTGCTGATGATCGGGATACCCGTCACCTTCTTTGCGCTGATCCAGGTACTGGGCGCGCGGCTTACGCTTCACAACCCGTCTGCGCGGATTGAGGCCGTCATTGGCGCAATTGCCGGTTTCGTCGGCGGGATGTCAGGCATCTGGGGGCCGCCGACGGTCGCATATCTGACCGCACTGAACACGCCAAAGGCCGTGCAGATGCGGGTGCAGGGGGTGATTTATGGATTGGGTGCCGTTGCCCTGCTGGTAGCCCATCTTGGGTCCGGCATTTTTCGCGCCGAGACGGCACCGTTTTCGGCGGCGCTGATCGCGCCTGCGCTGGCCGGAATGTGGGCCGGGTTGCGATTGCAATCCAGGATCGATCAGGGGCTCTTTCGCAAGGTAACCTTGCTTGTGCTGCTGGTGGCCGGGATCAACCTGTTGCGGCGCGGGCTGATGGGCTAGCTGCGGCTGTCCACGAACCGAAGCGTGAAGTACAGGCCAAGCATCAGGAAAAACAGCCCCGAGATGTCACCGATCAGAAAGGCGACATATTCCACGCGCGCGCTGCCAAAGGCCATGTTGGTCAGGCCGGAAACAAGAAATGACGTGACGATTCCCACGCCCATGACGCAAGACCAGCAGGGTTTGCGATCCGGTCGCGGAAACAGATCCCAGCCCGCCCATTTGCACAGATAGAACACTGCCGGAACCGTGGTGACGGCAATGACTATGGCCAGCAGGCGGCTGGGCAGAAAGACATCGCTGCCGCCGAGAAAGGCGAAGACCAAAAACACCCCGGGCAGCAGGGCGAAGATCGCCCGCCAGCCCAGCAGCCACGCTGACAGAACCCGCACCCCATGCGGAAGAAACAGCAGGCTGGCCCGGCTGGGATATTCGGGAAAGAACACATTCTGCAGCGGCATCAGAACCTCGAATGTGAGGAACGATGCAACCACGTAAGCCAATGAGGCAAAAAATGTGTCAGAGGCCCATCTGCGCACGATGTTCAGCCACCGTTGCGCAGGTCAAAGGCGTCACCTGGGGGCATGAACGATATACCGTCCCCGGTTCGCGCTGCCACTTTGTGACAGGTACCCTTTTTGCACCAGAGATTTGAGTGCACGGAAAAACGTCGGACGCGACACGCTCTGGACAAGCGTATGTTCGATCAGACCGAAGGTGCGCACTTCCTGGTCGGATTTCGACAATTCCTCGGCGGCGTAGTAAATATCGCGCTCAACCGGAGAGAGTTGTTCAAGCCCCAGAGTCCGCTCCATGCTCTGCATCAGTTTACGCAGTTCGGTCAGTTTTGAGATTTCGGTCATTTTTTACCCATCGTTTTCCGTGCCAACTGCCGCCGTCCCGCGACAAACTGCGACATGCTGTTTCGAGTGTTTTTCAGCACGTCTCATCTTGACACTCATCCCCTTTAGAATACACTAGTTATCTGATTAGGTTGCTCAATTCGCTGATGTGAGAGTTTGCTTGAGCCACCCAAAGGTCTTTTTACTTTTCGCCCGGTGCGCAAGCGCCGGGCATTTACGTCATAATGACACGGTGGAATACCCCAAACGGGCAAATCGGGCAACGCATTTGTATGCGCACGTTGCGTAATACAACTTTAAGATGATCAATCTGCGGCGAGACTCTTCAAATGAGAAAGGGGGCAAGGCCCCCCATATGCGTTTATCCGATAGCGACGGCTTTGATGTCTTCGTCGATAAAGGGCAGGTACTGTTCGAAGTTCTCGGCAAACATCCGCACCAGTTTTTCGGCCTGCTTGTCGAACGCGGCCTGATCGTCCCAAGTGCGGCGGGGGTCCAGCAGAACCTCGGCCACGCCGGGTACGGAGACCGGCACGTCAAAGCCGAAATTCGCGTCTTTGCGGAACTCGGCATCGCGCAGCGAGCCTTCCAGCGCCGCAGTCAGCAACGCACGGGTGGCGCGGATCGGCATCCGGCTTCCCACGCCATAGGCGCCGCCGGTCCAGCCGGTGTTGACCAGCCAGCAGGTCGCGCCGTGCTGGGCGATCTTTTCGCGCAACAGGTTACCGTATTCCTCGGGACGGCGGGGCATGAAAGGCGCGCCAAAGCAGGTCGAGAAGGTCGGCTGCGGTTCGGTGATCCCACGTTCGGTACCCGCGACCTTGGAGGTGAAGCCGGACAGGAAGTGATACATCGCCTGCGCCGGAGTCAGCCGGGCGATCGGAGGCAGCACGCCGAACGCGTCGCAGGTCAGCATGATGATGTTCTTCGGGTGCCCGCCCAACGCGCTTTTGGACGCGTTCGAGATGTATTCCAGCGGGTAGGCACAGCGCATATTTGCCGTCAGCGAGTCGTCGTCGAAATCCAGTTCCTTGGTTTCGGGATCGAAAACCATATTCTCGATCACCGTGCCGAACTTGCTGGTGGTCGCATAGATTTCCGGTTCGGCCTCGGCGTTCAGGTTGATGGTCTTGGCATAGCAGCCGCCTTCGAAGTTGAAGGTGCCGCGATCCGACCAGCCATGTTCGTCATCCCCGATCAGGGTGCGAGACGGATCGGCGGACAGGGTTGTCTTGCCGGTGCCGGACAAGCCGAAGAACACGGCGGTGTCGACCGGGTTGCCGACGGCATGGTTTGCCGAGCAGTGCATCGGCATCACGCCTTTTTCCGGCAACATGTAGTTCAACAAGGTGAAGACGGATTTCTTGTTTTCACCTGCATATTCGGTGCCGCCGATCAGGATCAGCTTGCGGTCAAAGTTCAGCGCGATCACCGTTTCGCTGCGGCAGCCGTGCTTCGCGGGGTCGGCCTTGAAGCTGGGGCAGTTGATGATGGTGAAATCTGCCGTGAATTCGTCCAGATCCTCCCGATCCGGACGGCGCAGAAGATGGCGGATGAACAGGTTGTGCCAGGCCAGTTCGGTCACCATGCGCACATTGATCGCATGGGCGGGATCGGCCCCGCCAACCAGATCCTGAACGAAATAATCGCGACCCTTCATATGGGCCAGCATATCGTCGTACAGCGCGTCGAACCCTTCCGGGCTCATCTCGGCATTGTTTTCCCACCAGATGCTGTCAGCGACGCTGTCGGTCCTGACGACATGTTTGTCCTTTGGCGAACGGCCCGTGAACTTGCCGGTGGTGACCAGAAACGCCCCGCCATTGCCCAGCGTACCTTCGCCCCGTTTCAGAGCTTCTTCGATCAGCGCCGGTTCCATGAAGTTGTAATAGACATTGCCCAGACCCTCGATGCCCTGATCTTCGAGGCGGAATTGCGGGTTAACCCGTCCAGATGTCATGTGTTTCTTCTCCTGTGGCGGCGCGGCGGCGGTTGGGCCGGGTGCGCTCTTGGGGCATTTTGCCGGAACGCTCCGGCGGACAGGCGGGTCTTATCATGGTCATTTGGGGCATGAACAGGACGGTTTGGCGCAGTTAGCGCAACCAAGTTCAAGTTTAGCGCCACCACCGATTTCCTGCCGGAAAACAAGGCGCTTATCCGCCCGAATTAACGGCTTTTTTGCCGCATCAGTGTGACAACAATCGCACGATTCGCAGATACGGATTGATTCGCGGCCATAAAAACGACAAAAATGCCCTACAAATAAGCGAAATATTGCATGAGTGAGCAGGAATAGGGGTAACCCCGATGTCAAAGATTGCACTGGTGGACGACGACAGAAACATTCTGACGTCCGTGTCCATGACTCTAGAAGCCGAAGGTTTCGAGGTCGAAACTTACAATGATGGGCAGGCCGCCCTGGATGCATTCAACAAAAAATTGCCGGATATGGCCGTGCTGGATATCAAGATGCCCCGCATGGACGGCATGGATTTGCTGCAGCGATTGCGGCAGAAAACCCAGATGCCGGTGATCTTCCTGACCTCGAAGGACGATGAAATCGACGAGGTTCTGGGCCTGCGCATGGGCGCGGATGATTATGTCAAAAAGCCGTTCTCGCAACGGTTGCTGGTGGAACGCATCCGGGCGCTGCTGCGCCGGCAGGAGGCGACCGCAGGCGACGTGACCAACGCGGCGTCGGGCGACACCAAGGTGATGGAACGGGGCGAGCTGCGGATGGATCCGCTGCGCCACGCGGTCAGCTGGAAAGGCACCGATGTCTCACTGACCGTTACTGAATTTCTTTTGTTGCAGGCGCTGGCGCAGCGTCCGGGCTTTGTCAAAAGCCGGGATCAGTTGATGGACGTCGCCTATGACGATCAGGTCTATGTGGACGACCGCACCATCGACAGCCACATCAAGCGCCTGCGCAAGAAAATGCGCGCAGCAGACCCCGAATTTTCGGCCATCGAAACCCTGTACGGAATCGGATACAGGTATAACGAAGAATAGGCGTGGCCGCTCAAAAGGGGTAACCGGGTCTCGTGCGCGATACGGAACAAGCCAGCGAATTGCGGGACGGTGATGTCGTTCTGGGGGATGATTGGGTCATCCCGCAGGACCCCGAGTTGGCCGAGCTTCGGGCCGCGCGCCCCCGGCGCAACCTGTTTTCCATGCGCGGCTCGCCCCTTGCGCGCAAAATCATCACCCTGAACCTGATAGCGCTTGTGATCCTTGTTACAGGGCTGCTGTATCTGGACGATTCCCGTGAGGAACAGGTTCAGCAGACGGCACGGAACCTGATCGGGGATGCGCAGCTGGTCAGCAACGTGTTCGAGGCCCAGCTGCGCCAGAACGCGTCGGCTCCCTCGCAGGATGCCGCCGCGCTTGACGTCAAACAGACGCTGGCGGGCCTCAGCCTTCCGGACGGGGGCGAGGTGTTCGTCTATGACGCAGACGGGACGCTGATCGGCTGGACGCGTGGCGCGTCCAGTTCGGGGCAGCTGCCGGTGCTGCTCAGATCCGATGCCGAGGTGCAGACAGGCAGCACGCTGATCAGCGACGCCCTGAATGCTGTCTGGACCGGATTGTCCAGGGTATTCACGCGCGCGGACCCGGACGAGGCGCCGACGCTGGCGCAGCGTGTTCAGGAAATCATCCCACAGGCCCTGCAGGGCCAGATGCAGGTTCAGGCGGTCAAGGATGAAACGGGTCAGACCGTCATCGTGGCCGCAGCGCCGGTGCAGCAGGCCGGGGTGCCGGTTGGTGCTGTGGCAATGGCCGGCCCGGCCGGTGAGATTGATGCGCTGGCCCGTCGCGAGCAGGAGCGCATCCTGCAAATGTTCGTTGTCGCCCTGCTTGTGTCCATCGGCCTGAGCCTTGTTCTGGCCTCGACCATCGCCAACCCTTTGGCCGATCTGGCCGCGGCGGCGGAAATGGGCAGGGATCGCGGCACCGGCGTCAATCCGGGTCGCATTCGCATCCCCGACCTTACCGCCCGCCCGGATGAGATCGGGCGTCTCAGCCGCGCGCTGCGGGGTATGGTAACGGCGCTCTATAACCGCATCGACGCGAACGAACAGTTTGCTGCCGATGTCGCGCACGAGATCAAGAACCCGCTGGCCAGCCTGCAATCCGCCGTCGGCACCCTGCGCATGGTCAAGCGCGACGATCAGCGCGACAAGTTGCTGGGTGTGATCGAGCATGACGTGCGGCGGCTGGATCGTCTGGTCAGCGATATCTCGAACGCCTCGCGGCTGGATGCTGAACTGGTCAAGGAAGAAGAACAGCCCTTCGATCTGCTGAAGCTGATCGACAATATCGGCCAGTATCTTGGCGAGGAAGCCCGCGCCAAAGGCATAGATTACATCATCGACCTGCCGTCCAAGCCGATTGTTGTGAACGGGCTTGAGGCGCGACTGGCGCAGGTTTTTGTCAACCTGATCACCAACGCGATTTCCTTTTGCGAGGAAAGCGACGCCATTCGTGTCTGGGTGCGGCGGCGCGAAAACCGCGTTCTTGTCGTAGTCGAAGATACCGGCCCGGGCATTCCCGAACAGGCGCTGACCAAAGTGTTCAAGCGGTTCTATTCACAGCGCCCGGCCGAGCATTTCGGCAACAATTCGGGCCTTGGTCTGGCGATATCCAAGCAAATCGTCGAAGCCCATGGCGGCGTGATCTGGGCCGAGAATATCCGCCCGACCGAAGCCGACATCACATCGGATCCCCTGGGCGCGCGTTTTGTAGTGGGCTTACCTGTGTAAGCGCATGAGGGGGCAGACACTCTCGGACATTCAGGGTCAGGACACCGCAGTCATCCACGCCACCTGCGTCGCCGTTGGGGGGCAGGCGGTTCTGATCGTCGGAGCCTCCGGCACGGGCAAATCGGCGCTGGCCCTGCAAATGATGGCGCTTGGCGCTAAGTTGGTGGCCGATGACCGCGTGATATTGCACATGGGCGACGGCGTGGTCGTAGCCGATACACCGCCAAGTATCCGGGGCATGATCGAGGCGCGGGGCGTCGGGCTATTGCGGGCGGAGCCTGCAGGTCCTGTACCCGTTACCTATGTCGCAGATCTGGACCAGTCCGAACATGCGCGCCTGCCGGAACCGGTCACGGTTGCGGTCCTGAGGCAAACTGTTCCCTTGCTTCGGGCAGCTGATGTCCCCAATTTGCCCGCAGCGCTGATGCAATTACTGAAAATGGGGCGCGAGAACCCGGAATGGCCCGTCACATGACTACACAACGGCGCATCGTACTGGTGACCGGCCCCTCGGGGGCGGGGCGTTCAACGGCAATCCGTGTTCTGGAGGATCTGGGGTTCGAAGCCATCGACAACCTGCCCATGGGCCTGTTGATGCGACTGCTCGACGGGCCCGAGACCGACCGACCCATGGCCCTTGGGATCGACACGCGCAACCGGGATTTCTCGACCATCGGCTTCATCGAACTGGCGGTCAGGCTGCGGCGCATGGCGCAGGTCGACCTGACGACCCTGTATCTGGATTGCAGTGACGAAGTGCTGCTGCGCCGGTTCTCGGAAACGCGCCGCCGACACCCCGTCGCCACTGATGCCAGCCCCGAAACCGGCGTCCGGCAGGAAAAAGAGTTGCTGGCCCCGATCCGCGAGATTGCTGATACGCTGATCGACACCACGCCCCTGAACGTTCACCAACTGCGCGAAGAGGTCGAACGCTGGTTCGCCCCCAGGGATGGGCGGCATCTGGCGGTTTCGATCGAATCCTTCTCGTATAAACGCGGCCTGCCACGGGGGCTGGATATGGTGTTCGACTGCCGGTTTCTGGCCAATCCCTACTGGCGCCCAGAGTTGCGGGCAGAAGATGGTCGAAACCCTGATGTGGCGCACTATGTTCAGTCCGATATGAACTATGCGCCGTTTTTTGACCGCGTGGTTGATCTGCTGAAACAGTTGCTGCCGGCCTTTCGTGCCGAAGGCAAGGCCCACCTGTCCGTCGCTTTTGGCTGTACGGGCGGGCAACACAGATCGGTAGCCATGGCCGAGGCGGTCGCAAAGGCCCTTGCAGAGGAGGGGCAGCAAGTGGCAATTAGGCACCGCGAAATGGAACGACGATCGTTGAATGTGAGGCCGGATTGATCGGGATCGTACTCGTAGCACATGGCGGGCTGGCTCAGGAGTATCTGGGCGCCATGCAGCATGTGGTCGGAAAGCAACCTGGCCTGGCCGCGATCTCGATCGAGGCGGACCATGATCGCGAGGCGAAACAGGCCGAAATCTGCGCGGCCGCCGACAATGTCGATGTCGGAGACGGCGTTGTCGTCGTGACCGACCTGTTCGGTGGCAGCCCCTCGAATCTGAGCCTGCGCGCCTGCGCACCCCAGGACCGGCGCATCCTTTACGGTGCGAATCTGCCCATGTTGATTAAATTGGCTAAAAGTCGCCACCTGCCCGTGGGCGATGCCGTGCGGCAGGCGATGGAGGCTGGACGCAAATACATCAATGCGCAAAATGTGACATTGGACGAAGACCGGATTGATTAAGAATGACCACCCGAAGCTTGAAAATCATCAATGAAAAAGGCTTGCACGCGCGCGCCTCGGCAAAGCTGGTCGAAGTGGTCGAAGGGTTTGATGCCCAGGCAGAGGTGTCGAAGGACGGGCTTTCTGCATCCGGAGACAGCATCATGGGCCTTTTGATGTTGGCAGCCTCGCGCGGAACGACTATTGACGTCGAGACGTCCGGACCGGATGCTGAGGCGTTGGCGGATGCTTTGGAAACCCTGGTGAACGACAAGTTTGGCGAAGGGTTCTGATCGCTCCGGTCGCATACGAAGAACGGGAAGACCAGGAATTGGCGGAAACAACGCACGAGACCAAGACAGGCCCAGTGGTGGATGGGACCACGGATCAGGGTGAAATCTACGATCGTAGAACCCTGACCTACGCGAATTCCTTCGACGATGCCTGGACTGCGACAGCCATCCGCGCCATCGAATGGTGCACCGGCAAGCTGACCATTCTGCGCATGGTCAACAAGTTCGAAAAGAAGAACGAATACTATCGGGGCCAGCGGTTCTGGGGCGGCGCCTTGCAAGTTATGGGCATCGACCTGACCACGCCCGCGGAACAGATCGCGCGCATCCCCAAAAAAGGCCCGGTGGTTGTCGTGGCTAACCACCCCCACGGTATGGTCGACGGCATGATCCTGGCCGAATTGATCGGCCGGGTGCGCAATGACTACCGCATCCTGACCCGCTCGGTCCTGACCGGACTGGACGAGGCCGCGACCTCTTTCATGATCCCGGTCCCGTTTCCGCATGACCCCGAAGCACAGACCAAAATGCTGGAAATGCGCGGCAAGGCGATGGAGCACCTGAAAGACGGCGGTGTGGTTGCCCTGTTTCCGTCAGGGGTGGTGATGTCTTCGGATGACTGGTTCGGCCCGGCGCAGGAGCGTGAATGGAACGTCTTCACGGCCAAGATGATCCGCCGGTCCGGCGCGCAGGTGGTGCCGATTTTCTTCCCCGGAAGGAATTCGCGCGCCTATCAGATCGCCAACAAGCTCTCGCCGATCCTGCGGCAGGGTCTGCTGCTGCATGAAATCGTACGCTCCTGCAACAAACCGCAGTCACCAGTGATCGGCGACCCTGTTTCCGACGAGGATATGCAACTGCTGGAACGCGACCCGCGCGGCTTCATGGCCTGGCTCAGAAATCACACGATGGCGCTGGGCCAGTCGCTCAAACCCTGATCCGCATCTTCATCTGGCTAATAAATACCTCGGGGGTGAGCCCGGATGATATCCGGGCGAGGGGGCTGGCCCCCTTACTTTACCGCGTCGGAACCGGAACCTCACCGCGATAGTCATAGAATCCACGCTCGGTCTTGCGGCCCAGCCACCCGGCCTCGACATATTTGGTCAGCAAGGGGCAAGGGCGGTACTTGGTATCCGCCAACCCGTCATGCAGCACGTTCATGATGGCAAGGCACGTGTCCAACCCGATAAAGTCGGCCAGTTCCAGCGGCCCCATCGGATGGTTCGCGCCCAGTTTCATCGACTGATCGATGGATTTCACGCTGCCGACCCCCTCATAGAGCGTGTAAACCGCCTCGTTGATCATCGGCATCAGGATACGGTTGACGATAAAGGCCGGGAAATCCTCGGCGCTGGCGGCGGTTTTGCCCAGACGATCCACGACGGACTTGCAGGCGCTAAAGGTGTCTTCGTCGGTCGCAATGCCCCGGATCAGCTCAACCAGTTGCATCACCGGAACCGGGTTCATGAAGTGGAACCCCATGAAACGCTCTGGCCGATCCGTGCGGCTGGCCAGTCTGGTGATCGATATTGACGACGTATTGGAGGTCAATATCGTATGCGGCAGCAAATGCGGCTGCAGGTCTTCGAATATTGCCTGTTTGATTGTCTCGCGTTCCGTCGCGGCCTCGATCACCAGATCGGTCTGGCCCAGTTGCGGCAGTTCCAGGGTGGTTGTGATCCGTTTCAGCGCCGCCTGCATCTCGTCATCTGAGATCTTTCCGCGAGACGCCTGACGGGCCATGTTGCTTTCAATCGTCGCCAGGGCGGCATTCAGGGCATCCTGATTCACATCGTTCAGCAGAACGTCATACTCTGCCAGGGCAAGGACGTGGGCGATACCGTTGCCCATCTGGCCTGCGCCGATCACTCCGACTGATTTCACATCCATATTCAGGTGCCTCTGTGTCACGGGATATGGCGACAGTATCGGCAGATCGGTATGGGCGGCAAGGGGCTCCGCCCGGTCGAATTTGCTTCAAATGCGCACATTAGGTTTTTCTCAAGACCTGCGGCCGCAACATGGCAACCGGGTGAAAATTGGGTGAGTGTTATGAGCTATCATCAAACAGGCTCGGGGGGACCCGGGGATGCCGTTTGTCAATACGAAGGATCGCGCCTGTGGTTTCGCGGCCCACAGCGTTCCCGGCACACGCCGTACATGGCATGTGTCGGTGGCGATGAAACATATGGGCGGTTTGTCGACCGGCCTTTTGCCGCAATTCTGGAGGAACGTCTGGACAGGCGCTGCCTGAACTTGGGCAGTCTGTTCTGCGGTCTGGACGCGTTGTGTTCAGATCGCGGATTGTTCGACCTGCTAAACGGGGCCGGGCTGTGCATTCTGCAATCGCCCGGAGTGCTGGGTCAGTCAAATCGCTATTACCGCGTCCATCCCCGGCGCAATGACCGCGTGCTGGCCCCGACACAGGCCCTGTTGGACCTGTATCCCGAGGTCGATTTTACCGATGTCCATTTCGTGTGCCACCTGATGACCCTTCTGCAGACCCATCCGGACGCTCGGTTCGAAGTCGTAGCTGAGGAATTGCGCCGAAACTGGGTCAGGCAGATCAGCGATCTGCTCAACAGGCTGAATACTCCGGTCATCTTGCTGTCACTGCGCGTTCTGCGCGACGGGGCAAACGGGTGTCTCTGCGAACAGGTGCCTGTGCCGGTCACGGCGCAGATGCTTGGTGCCGTATGTTCGCTGTGCACGGACTGTATCGAAGTCTCGGTCCCCGTGGCCGGACATTCTGACGAGCTTGAGGATATGTTGTTCGGGACCCTGCAGCAGCCCATGGCGGAACACATGATCGGGCCTGCAGGGCATAAATCCATCGCAAACGCTCTGGTCGCGCCGATCCGGAGCCTGAATTGAAAAAGGCCCGCCATTTGGCGGGCCTTTCAGAAGTTTCAAGGAAAAATCGTTGCCGAAAATCAGCCGAGCTTCTCGGTCAGTTCCGGCACGGCCTGGAACAGGTCCGCAACCAGACCGAAATCGGCGACCTGGAAAATCGGCGCTTCTTCGTCTTTGTTGATCGCAACAATGACCTTCGAGTCCTTCATGCCCGCAAGGTGCTGGATCGCGCCCGAGATGCCGACGGCGACGTACAGATCGGGGGCAACTACCTTGCCGGTCTGACCCACCTGCCAGTCGTTCGGCGCATAGCCTGAGTCGACCGCGGCACGTGAGGCACCAACGGCGGCACCCAGCTTGTCGGCCAGACCTTCGATCAGTTTGAAGTCCTCTTCCGAGCCAACACCACGGCCGCCCGAGACAACAACGCCAGCCGAGGTCAGTTCCGGACGGTCGCTTTCGGCAACCTTGTCCTCGACCCACGAAGACAGACCCGGGTTGTCACCTACCGAGATGGTCTCGACCGGGGCCGAGCCACCTTCGCCCGCCGCGTCAAAACTCGCGGTCCGCAGGGTGACGACCTTCTTGGCATCGTTCGATTTCACGGTCTGGATCGCGTTGCCCGCATAGATCGGACGCTCGAAAGTCGAACCGTCGACCACGCCGGAAGCATCCGAGATCACCATCACGTCAAGCAGCGCTGCAACGCGCGGCATCACGTTCTTGGCGTCGGTGGTGGCGGGGGCAACGATGTGCTCGTACCCATCGGCCAGACCCACGATCAGCGCGGCGGTCGATTCCGCCAGGCGGTGGCCCAGCGACGCATCTTCGGCAACCAGAACCTTGGACACACCGTCGATCTTGGCAGCAGCCTCACCAGCAGCGGCGGCGGACCCACCTGCGGCCAGAACGGTCACGTCACCCAGAGCCTTTGCGGCGTTGACAGCCTTGGCGGTTGCGTCCAGCGACAGCTCACCATTGTTGACTTCGGCGAGAAGAAGAACAGCCATTACACAGCCCCCGCTTCTTTGAGTTTCCCGACCAGCTCGTCCACCGAGCCCACGATGATGCCTGCGGCACGCGCCGGCGGCTCTTCGGTTTTGACGACTTCCAGACGCGGGGTGACGTCGACGCCGTAATCGGCGGCGGTCTTCTCGTCCAGCGGCTTTTTCTTCGCCTTCATGATGTTGGGCAGCGACGCATAGCGCGGCTCGTTCAGACGCAGGTCGACGGTCACGATGGTCGGCATCTTGACGCTGATGGTCTGCAGGCCGCCATCCACCTCGCGGGTGATCTTGGCGCTGTCGCCTTCGATGTCCACTTCGGACGCGAATGTGCCCTGGCTCCAGCCCAGCAGGGCCGACAGCATCTGGCCGGTGGCGTTCATGTCGTTGTCGATCGCCTGCTTGCCCGCCAGAACGATGCCCGGCTGCTCTTCCTCGACCACTTTGGCCAGAATCTTGGCAACTGCCAGCGGTTCGATATCGGTGTGCACGTCATCTGCGGCCACAACCAGAATGGCGCGGTCTGCACCCATGGCCAGCGCGGTGCGCAGCGTTTCCTGCGCCTGCTTGACGCCGATCGAAACGGCGACCACTTCTTCTGCTTTGCCGGCTTCTTTCAGGCGGATCGCTTCTTCAACAGCGATCTCGTCGAACGGGTTCATCGACATTTTGACATTGGCGAGATCGACACCGCTACCGTCCGCTTTCACGCGGACCTTCACATTATAGTCAATCACGCGTTTGACAGGCACGAGTACCTTCATTTTGCGCTTGCTCCTCACAAAAAACGGTAAGCCGCGTCGCGACTCCACCAATGCTCTCGGACGACTGAATAGCGTCTCAATTCGCGCGGCAACAGGGCAAAATCGTCACGTCATGATCTTGAGACGTCGCGTTTCGCAATTTTTGACGCAACGGCGCGAAATAATATTGCCAGAAGGTCAGCGCCTTAGCGGTTTGCGCCCGGAACCCACAACACATCCGCGGTGCCGTTTTCATTGGCGCAGCGGGCTGCGACAAAGAACCAGTCGCTGAGGCGGTTGAGGTATTTCACGGCGACCTCGTTCACCGGTTCCATATTGGTCAGCTCGACGGCCAGCCGTTCCGCCCGACGGGACACCGTACGGCAGACATGAAGATGGGCCGCCAGACGTGAGCCGCCCGGCAGGATAAAGCTGCGCAGCGGTTCAAGGGTTTCGTTCATGGCGTCAATCTCGGCTTCCAGCCGGTCGATCTGGGCCGGAACGATGCGCAGCGGCGGAAAGTCGGCCTCGGCGTCCTTATCCATGTCCGGGCGGCAGAAATCGGCGCCCAGATCGAACAGGTCGTTCTGGATGCGCGACAGGGCCGCTTCGACTTCGCCTTCGGCCTCGGTCCGGGCGACGCCGACAAAGGCATTCAGTTCGTCAACAGTGCCATAAGCGGTGACGCGCCCCGAATATTTGGCAACACGTTCGCCGTTTCCCAGCGCGGTTTTCCCGTCATCACCGGTGCGCGTGTAAATCTTGTTGAGAACGACCATCTACTGCACTCCCTGTCCACGCAAATAGACGTAGAGCACGATCAGCACGACGGCAATGAACTGAAACAGGATGCGCAGCTGCATCATCCGGTTGCTTTTCATCGCGGCGCTTTTGCCGCTTTTGCCGAAATTGGAGATGCCGATTGCCAGCACGACGACAACCGCCGCCATGGCCAGCAACAACACGACCATCAAAAGGTCCATGGGTACACCGTCCGGGTTTATTGTTTCGTTGACGTATCATCTAGCCCCACGGGCCTGAAAAGCGAACGGGTAATTTCGCCTCAGACGTCCGACAGGATGCGGTCGATGGTTCGGGTCGGCAGGATACGGCGCAGGTAGCCGGCGATATAGGTGGGGGTTGTGACGTAATAGCGCGCGCGCGGCCGTTTCGATTCGACCGCGTGGGCCAGCTTGTCGGTCACCGCGGATGCAGGCAGTTCGAACCGGTCGGGCCCCGAGGATTCATAAAGTCTTTTCAGCAGTGTTGCTTCATATTTCGCCCGCAGGGCCGAGTTCTGCCAATTGATGAACCGTTCGAAAAACGGGATCGAATTCTCGCGGATTTTTGAGGTGATCGGGCCGGGTTCGATCAAGACGACCTTGATGCCTGTATCTTTCAACTCCAGACGCAAAGTGTCCGTCAGACCTTCGACCGCATACTTGGTCGCCACATACGCGCCCCGCCAGGGAAAGGCGACGAAGCCCAGGACCGACGAATTCTGAACGATTCGCCCATGCCCCTGCGCCCGCATGACCGGAATCACCTGCCGTGTCAGTTCGTGCCAGCCAAAGAAGTTTGCTTCGAAAATCTGGCGCAGACCCTCGGTCGGCAGATCCTCGACCGCGCCGGGCAGGCCGTGCGCGCCGTTGTTGAACAACGCATCCAGCGTGCCGCCTGTGGCTTCAAGCACTTCGTTCAGCCCGGCAGAGATACTGTCGGCATCCGTATAGTCGATCTGCGGGCTTTCAAAGCCCTGCGCCCGCAGGCGATCGCAATCACGCTGTTGGCGGCAGGACGCAAAAACGCGCCAGCCGCGGGCGCGCATGCCATGGGCCGCATCCAGGCCGATGCCGGATGAGCAGCCGGTGATAAGAATGGTTTTCTGCATTATCTACCCAAAGCTGAACCTTGCGCCAAAGCTATGGCGCGGGTCGGCTCAGGACAATGACACCTTCGCGTCAGTTCGCGATTTTTCGGACCAGTGACGACGAAATCCATCCGACCTGTTGCTGGGGCAACACGCGCAGGCGCAACCAGCCGGTTCCGGATTCGCTCAGCACTTCGACCTTCTGGCCGATGGTCGCCTTGCCGATGATGGGGTAGATCGTGCCCGGCCCGTCGCGCATATTCACCCGTGTGCCCGAGATTTCGCGGATGTCCTTTTCAGGTTCGGGAAGTGCCGGCGATTCCAAGGCTTCCTGCGGCGTATCCTCGGTGATCTGACGCAACCCGGCCACCCCGTCTTCCAGCGAGGCGAGCGTGATATTGGCGTCCTGATCTTCGAAAACTGTTAGACCTGAGAAAGATCCGAGGCTCGCATCCTCTGTGACGAACACGACAACCTCTTCCACTGCCAGATCCGGTTGGGCGCGCACGGTCGGTGCACGTGCGGCGACGCTGGTGACAAGCTCACTGACCTGAGCAGGCGCGACGGTTGACGATTTAGGGGCTGAGGCGACACGTTCAGGTTGATCGGCGCGCAGGCCGCGCGGTTCGAAATCCGGTCCTCCGCTTATTACGTAAAAGCACCAGCCGAGTGCGGCGAAGGTAATAACAATAAGGCGCGTCATGGCGCATCCCCCAGGTCAATCGCAAGAAACAAGAAATAGGCAGCAGTTAATGCAGTCAGCCTACCATATTTCGCACCCCGAGTCGAAAACCGGGGGAAATCGGGGGGTTGTCTCCCCCTGTTGCAAAAAGCGCTACTTGTCCCCAGCAAAATACGCGCTGATTGCTTTACCACGGCGCGCTTGCGGCGTATCACATCATGTATGAACGATACGATCGACGACCCCAACATGGAGGCCCCTGACAATGGGGGCGAGGTGGCCGAACCGCTGCGCCGCGCGATTGGCGAACGCTACCTGACCTATGCGCTGTCCACTATCATGCACCGGGCTTTGCCCGATGCGCGGGACGGGTTGAAGCCGGTGCACCGGCGAATCCTGTACGCCATGCGGGAATTGCGACTCAGCGCGACCGGTGGATTCCGCAAGTCGGCCAAGATTTCGGGCGACGTGATGGGTAACTATCACCCGCACGGTGATGCCGCGATCTACGACGCGATGGCGCGTCTGGCGCAGGACTTCAACGTGCGCTACCCGCTGGTCGACGGGCAGGGGAATTTCGGCAATATCGACGGCGACAACCCGGCGGCCTCGCGATACACCGAGGCGCGGATGACCATTGTGGCCGAAGCGCTGCTTGAGGGTCTGAACGAGGACGCCGTCGATTTCCGCGACAACTATGACGGTACGCTGACCGAGCCGGTCGTGCTGCCCGCGCAGTTTCCGAACCTGCTGGCCAACGGGTCCAGCGGCATCGCGGTCGGCATGGCGACGAACATTCCGCCGCATAATATCGCTGAGCTGTGTGATGCCTGTCTGCATCTGATCAAAACGCCGGATGCGCGCGACGATACACTGCTGAACTATGTCCCCGGTCCGGATTTCCCGACCGGCGGCGTCATCGTCGAGCCGCCTGAGAACATCGCGCAGGCTTATCGCACCGGGCGCGGCTCCTTCCGTCTGCGCTGTAAGTTCGAGGTCGAAGATCTGGG
Organism: Ruegeria sp. ABV4_181; assembly: GCF_056158465.1. Classification (NCBI taxonomy): domain Bacteria; kingdom Pseudomonadati; phylum Pseudomonadota; class Alphaproteobacteria; order Rhodobacterales; family Roseobacteraceae; genus Ruegeria; species Ruegeria sp. ABV4_181. The sequence continues at coordinate 3,540,358 of NZ_JBSWTI010000002.1, read as the reverse complement.
TCGCGGCCAATGGCAGATCGTGGTCACGGAGATCCCGTATCAGGTTCAGAAGTCCAAGCTGATCGAAAAGATCGCGGAACTGATCCAGACCAAGAAGATCCCGATCCTTGCAGATGTGCGCGATGAATCGGCTGATGACATCCGCCTGATCCTCGAACCGCGTTCCAAGAATGTGGACCCCGAGGTGCTGATGGGCATGCTCTACCGCAACTCGGACCTTGAGGTGCGGTTCAGCCTGAACATGAACGTGCTGATCGACGGGGTGACGCCCAAAGTCTGTTCGATGAAGGAAGTGCTGCGTGCGTTCCTCGATCACAGGCAAGAGGTTCTGCTGCGCCGCTCGCGTCACCGTATGGCGAAGATCGACCATCGGCTGGAGGTCTTGGAGGGCTTTATCGTTGCTTTCCTGAACCTCGACCGTGTGATCGACATCATCCGTTATGACGACGACCCCAAAGCCGCCCTGATGCGCGAGGATTGGGGTATCGACCATGTCCGCGCCACCAGCGAGGCCGACTATGTCTCGCCCAAGCCGGGTGAGGGCGAACTGTCCGAGGTTCAGGTCGACGCGATCCTGAACATGCGCCTGCGCAGCCTGCGCCGTCTGGAAGAGATGGAGTTGGTGCGCGAGCGCGACGAGTTGATGCTGGAACGCGCCAATCTCGAAGACCTTCTGGCTGACCCGGCCCTGCAATGGGCCAAAATCGCCGAGCAGTTGAAAGAGACCAAAAAGACCTTCGGCAAAGACTACGAAGGCGGTGCGCGCCGGACGCAATTTGCCGAGGCTGGCAATGTCGAAGAAGTGCCGCTGGAGGCAATGATCGACCGCGAGCCGATCACAGTGGTCTGCTCTCAGATGGGCTGGATTCGGGCGATGACGGGCCATATCGACCTGAACCGCGAGCTGAAATTCAAGGATGGCGACGGCCCGCGTTTCATTTTCCACGCGGAAACCACCGACCGGCTGCTTGTTTTTGCCTCGAACGGGCGTTTCTACACGGTCAGCGCTGCCAACCTGCCCGGCGGGCGCGGCATGGGCGAGCCTTTGCGCCTGATGGTCGACTTGCCGAACGAGGCGCAGATCGTCGATATTCTGATCCACAAGCCGGGGCGCAAGCTGTTGGTGGCCTCGGACGCGGGCAACGGGTTCATGGTGCCCGAGGATGACGTGCTGGCCCAGACCCGCAACGGCAAACAGGTGCTGAACGTCAAAGGGGATGAGGCGGCGGTGATCTGCAAACTTGTGGATGGGGATCACGTGGCAGTGGTGTCCCAGAACGGTAAGTTTCTTGTGTTCCCGACCGAGGAATTGCCTGAGATGACGCGGGGCAAAGGCGTGCGCCTGCAGAAATACAATATGGCCCGCGGGCGCCAGGGGACGCTGGAACTGGACGGTGGTCTGTCGGATGTCACCACCTTTAACTGGGATGACGGCCTGAAATGGTCCATGGGTGGCGACAAGACCCGGCACGAGGCCGATATGTCCCAATGGCTTGCCAAGCGCGCCAGCGTCGGGAAAAAGCCGCCTTATGGCTTCCCGCGCGACTATAAATTCTCGTGATCGCGCAACACTTGCGGGTGGAATTCTGCCGATACGGCTTGGCACAGGCCGTATCGGTGCGCTAGATCAAAGAAAACAGGCCTATCGAGACGAGACATGTTGCGCATTCTGACCCTGATCACCGGATTGGCCCTGATGGGCGCTTGTACGCAGACGCAGGTTTATGAAGAACCTGAATCGCTGGGTGAATTCAAACTGCGCGTCAATTATGCATTTGCCGAGAAAGCCAAGCAGGGTCCGGTTTCACGGGATGCGACGCCCAAAGAATGGGAAGAGGCCATTCAAAATGCGGTGGATATTCGTCTGGGCCGATACACAGGCGCGCAGGAATACGACATAGGTATTAGCCTGGAAGGCTACATGCTTGCTCCTCCGGGCGTTCCGGTGATCTACAATCCCAAAAGCACGGCGATTGTGTTGGTGAATGTCTATGACGTTCGCAACAAAGAGTTTTTGGCAAAAGCCAAGCAGTTCCAGGTGCTTGAAGACACGACCGGAGAAAGTGCTTTTGCCGGATCCGGTAATGCCCGGACAAGGGAAGAACAAATGAACGGTCTGGCGCTGAAGGTGGCGGACCGCGTCGAAGAATGGCTGGCCGAAGAACATGAAGAGAACGGCTGGTTCGACAAGCGACCCGACCTGATCCAACCGCTCGATTCCGGCGAAGTTACACAAAATCCGGCGTCGTAACCTGCTTTTCCCGCAGGATGTGCTTGATTTTCCCCTTTGAACCAAATATCTCGCGCGCGCAGATGTAACCACGGGACCAAGGGTCCCCCAAATCGCAAAAGGGCGCCTGAGGAATGGCAAAGGAAAAGTTTGAGCGTACAAAACCGCACGTCAACATCGGCACGATTGGCCACGTTGACCACGGCAAGACCACGCTGACCGCAGCAATCACCAAGTATTTCGGTGACTTCAAAGCGTATGACCAGATTGACGGCGCGCCTGAAGAGAAGGCCCGCGGCATCACCATCTCGACCGCCCACGTGGAATACGAGACCGACAACCGCCACTATGCGCATGTCGACTGCCCCGGTCACGCCGACTACGTCAAGAACATGATCACCGGTGCCGCGCAGATGGACGGCGCGATCCTGGTTGTGAACGCCGCTGACGGCCCGATGCCGCAGACCCGCGAGCACATCCTGCTGGGCCGCCAGGTTGGCATCCCGAAGATGGTCGTGTTCATGAACAAAGTGGACCAGGTTGACGACGAAGAGCTGCTGGAACTGGTTGAGATGGAAGTGCGCGAGCTGCTGTCCAGCTACGACTATCCCGGCGACGATGTTCCGATCATCGCAGGGTCGGCTCTGGCGGCGATGGAAGGCAACAACCCGGAAATCGGCGAAGAGAAGATCAAGGAACTGATGGCGGCGGTTGATGACTACATCGACACCCCTGAGCGTGAAGTTGACAAGCCGTTCCTGATGCCGGTCGAAGACGTGTTCTCGATCTCGGGCCGTGGTACCGTTGTGACCGGTCGTGTCGAGCGTGGCGTGATCAATGTTGGCGACGAGATCGAAATCGTCGGCATCCGCGACACTCAGAAAACCACCTGCACCGGTGTTGAGATGTTCCGCAAGCTGCTGGATCGCGGTGAAGCGGGCGACAACATCGGCGCCCTGCTGCGCGGTATCGACCGTGACGGCGTTGAGCGTGGCCAGGTTCTGTGTAAGCCGGGTTCGGTGACACCGCACACCAAGTTCGAAGCCGAAGCCTACATCCTGACCAAGGAAGAAGGCGGTCGTCACACCCCGTTCTTCGCGAACTACCGTCCGCAGTTCTACTTCCGGACCACGGACGTGACCGGCACCGTGACCCTGGCGGCTGGCACCGAGATGGTCATGCCCGGCGACAACGTCGGCTTCACCGTCGAGCTGATCGCACCCATCGCGATGGAAGACGGCCTGCGCTTCGCCATCCGCGAAGGCGGCCGCACCGTCGGCGCTGGTGTTGTGTCGAAAATCATCGAGTAAGTCGCGCAAGCGAATGATCAGACGGAAAGGGCGTCCCTCGGGCGCCCTTTTTGTTTGAAATCAATGATCCCGAGACGAACCAAATATGGTGTGTCGAAAATCATCGCGTAAGTCGGCTTTGCCGACTGATGGGCGGCGGTTGCCCTGAAAGAGCAATGAGAGCCCACAACGTTGAACCAAAGAAGGCCGTCCCGAACCGGGGCGGCCATTTTCTTATCACATTTTTGAGTATTCTTTGGGAAACGCATTCTTTCGATTTCAGGCAACATGTTCGTTCCATTTAACAAACTGAACCCCATAACCGTTTTGGCATTGCTTGCCATCCATTCGACAAGCGGGGCGGCTTATTCCAAACCGCTTCTCACAAATTCGCAGCTGACTTATGTCTCGGCCTGTCTGGAGCAGGATGAAACGCCGGAACGGCTGGTGGAAATCTGCCAGCGCGGGCTGGGGGCGACCGGTGCATCCGACCGGCAACGGATCGAGATGCTGGATCGTCTGGCCTGGGCCTATTTTGATCTGGATGACCTTAAGAAGTCGGAACAGACGTTTTCGGAAATTCTGGAACTGGACCCCGGTGCCGAACCGGGCCTGCAGGGATTCGCGTGGATCCTGTATTATCGGGACGAGTATGCCCCGGCTGCCGAATGGTTCCGCAAAGCCATTTCGCGAAAACCCACCGCCAACAATATGGCTGGGCTTGCCGCAAGCGCGCATAGCAGCGGTCAAATCGATCTGGAAGAATTCGAACGCCGAATGCATGCGGCGCTGGCCCTGAACCCGGACTATACCTGGGCCATGCGCGAACTGGCCTGGACGCTGAGCGAGTACGGCCGGTCCGAAGATGCGCTGGAATGGTTCAGGTCGGCCATTGGTGTCAATCCTTCCGATCCCTATGCGGAATACGGCATGGCTTTTGTCTTGTCAGATCAAGGCAAGTGGGAAGAAGCCTTTGAACATGTGACGCGCACTCTGGAACTGCATCCGGAATTCGTTGCCGCCAGATCGCGCCGTTCGCTGATCCTTCTGATGCTGGACCGGCCGAAACAATCGCTCAAGGATGCCGACGCGGTTATTGCTGCCACACCCGACAAGGCGGATGGGTATGTGCGCAAGGCGCGGGCTTTGTCCGAATTGGGCCGCAGATCCGAGGCGCACAGCGTTCTGGCGATGGCTGAAGCCGAGGCTGGCGCCAGCAGTTATCTGCTGTTCTGGCGGGCAAGGTTGCTGTTTGATGATTACGACAACGACGCCGCGCTGGTGCAGATACGCCGCAGTGTCGCGCTGGAAAGCGCAGACCATTTCGACCATCGCCTTCATGCTGAAATCGCCCTGGACCTTGGGAATATCCAAGAGGCCCGCGTCGCCATTGATCGGGCGCTGTCGCTGCAACCTGATAAGTCTTATGTGCAGTATATCAACGCGCTGGTGATGCTGGGTGAGGGCGAGTTCGAGGCCGCCGAGGGTATGTTTGACACCGCCACGGCGGGTGGGTTGTCCGAGGATTACCTCAGCGACTTTCTCGCGGAGCTTGTTGCCGAAGGCCGCTTTATGCAGGCAATCAAGATGCGCGTGCGCTACCGCAACGAAAAGGCCGCGGCAAACAATGACGCGGCCCAGTCGAACTAGGTATCCGTCAGGATTTTCTGCCGCGGCCAGCGGGCCACACGCTACGCGATTGCGCTGTTTGCCGCGTTGCGCACGGCTTTGATATTGTCACCGTAAACGCCGGGATTCTCAACCGATCCGCCTCGGAAAACCGCGGAGCCTGCCACCAGCACATCCGCGCCGGCGGCCGCGACCAGAGGGGCGGTTCCAGGGTCGACACCGCCGTCGATTTCGATGTGGACTGGCCGGTCGCCGATCATCTGCCGCAGGCGGCGGATCTTGTTGGTCATGTCGATGAATTTCTGCCCGCCGAAACCCGGGTTCACCGTCATCACGCAGACCAGATCGGTGAGGTCCAGCAGATGCTCGACCGCCTCGGCCGGGGTGCCGGGGTTCAGTGCAACACCCGCCTTCATTCCTGCCGCGCGAATGGCCTGCAGGGTGCGATGGGTATGGGGCCCGGCCTCGACATGGGCGGTCAGGATATCCGCCCCCGCATCGGCGTAGGCCTGAATATAGGGGTCGACCGGGGTGATCATCAGGTGAACATCCATCACCGTTTTGACATGCGGGCGAAACGCTTTGACGGCCGGCGGGCCAAAGGTCAGGTTCGGAACGAAATGGCCATCCATTACGTCCACATGGACCCAATCGGCGCCCTGCGCCTCGATCGCCTGAATTTCGGCGCCGAAATTGGCGAAATCGGCGGACAGGATTGACGGTGCGATCTTGATGGTGCGGTCAAAGCTCATGTGTGTCCTCATAAGGAGATACGGTGTTCGTTCCGCATATATCCGCGATATGCAGCCGTGGGTAGGGCCAAGGGACCCAAATATGGGTTTACAAAACTTTCACGCAACCGACACATCTCCGTTGGAGATCGCATTTAGCTGACCGCCAACACTACTGGGGGTGGCACGTGCTGCGAATTGAAAACCTGACGAAACGCTTTGGCGAAAATGTCGCCGTGGATGCGGCCACGCTGGATGTCGACAAGCCGTGCATGATCGGCATCATTGGCCGGTCGGGGGCCGGAAAATCGACGCTTCTGCGGATGATCAACCGGCTGACCGATGCCTCCGACGGCCAGATTCTGTTCGAAGGTCGGGACGTTACCAGCCTGAAGGGTCGCGAGAAGCGCGCCTGGCAGGCGGATTGCGCCATGATCTTTCAGCAATTCAATCTGGTGCCGCGCATGGACGTGGTGTCGAACGTGTTGCACGGAACGCTGAACCGCCACTCGACACTGGCCACGATGTTCAACCTGTTCCCGATGGACGAGATACACCGCGCCATCGACATTCTGGATCGGCTGGGCATTGCCGAACACGCGCCCAAACGTGCCGAGGCGCTTTCGGGCGGTCAGCAGCAGCGCGTCGCCATCGCGCGCGCCCTCATGCAGGACCCCAGCATCATTCTGGCGGATGAACCGATCGCCTCGCTGGACCCGATGAACGCGCAGGTGGTGATGCAGGCGCTGCGCCGCATCCACGAAGAGGATGGCCGCACCGTCATTGCCAACCTGCACACGCTGGACACCGCGCGCCGCTATTGCGACCGCGTCGTCGGCATGCGTGACGGCCGCATCGTGTTCGACGGTCTGCCCGAGCAACTGACCACCGGTGTCGCACGTGAGATCTACGGCGCCGATGCCAGCTTCTCGGAGGAGGCGACCTCGACCGAGATCGACACGCTCGACGCGACCCAAAAGGCATTGATGGAAGCCGAAGCGACCATCTGAGCCGACCCACCCCTTTCATCGACCGGCCGGTGAAAGGCCGGCACAACAAACCGGAGAGAGACAGATGAAAAAACTGATGGCTGCCCTTGTGGCAACAACTGCAATGGCGGCACCTGCCATGGCCGAAGAAATCAGCGAATTCCGCATCGGCATTCTGGGCGGCGAAAACGCTCAGGACCGTCTGAACAACAACGAATGCCTGCGCGAATACACCGAAGAGACGCTGGGCGTGGAAACCAAGCTGTTCGCCCCGGCCGACTATGACGGCGTGATCCAGGGCCTGCTGGGCGGCACCATCGACATGGCGTGGCTGGGCGCGTCGGGCTATGCAAAAACCTATCTGAGCGACCCTGAAGCGGTTGAACCCGTTCTGGTAAAGGTGAATCTGGATGGCGGCTACGGCTATTACTCGATCGGTTTTGCCCGCAAGGACAGTGGCATTGCGTCGCTGGAAGACATGAAGGGCAAAACCTTCGGGTTCGGCGATCCGAATTCGACCTCGGGCTACCTGATCCCCTCGATCGAAATCCCTGCCGCGACCGGCGCGACCATGGACTCGGGCGACTATTTTGGTGAGGTGAAGTTCACCGGTGGTCACGAGCAGACCATCGTTGCGGTGAACAACGGTGACGTCGATGGCGGTGTAACATGGGCCGACGGTCTGGGCGACTGGGAAGATGGCTTCAACTCAGGCGCTCTGCGCCGTGCGGTTGACGCGGGTCTGATCGACATGAACGACATGGTCATGATCTGGCAGTCGCAGCCGATCCCGGAAGGCCCTGTCGTGCTGCGCAAGGCACTGCCGGCAGAGGTCAAGGCAAAGATGACCGACCTGATGGCGGGTCTGGCTGAGAAAGACCGTGAATGCTTCTACGGGGTTGCGGCGGGTGAGGCCAAGGCATTCGAGCCGATCACCCACGACGCCTACGAAATCATCATCGAAGCGCGCCAGTTGAAGTCGAACTAAGACGAAACATCCCAATGGTCGGGGTCCGGTGCAAAACCGGACCCCGTTTTCCCCTCAGGAGCATTCCATGACAGACCTGACCGCAGGGTCCTCTGGTATCGACCAGATCCGCGCAGATTATTCCGCGATGACACGCCGCAAACGGGTCTATGGCGGTATTCTCCTGATCCTTTTCGTGGCGCTGATGGCCGCCGGGTTTCGCACCGCTGACAATCGCAACGCGGGCAGCTTCGCGGATGGGTGGCATCGCATCTTCGATTACCCGGCCGAGGTTCTGTCCGAAGCCTGGGACAAGATCGGCGCAATGCCCGAAAATCTGGCGCGGTTTTTTCCGGCTCTGATCGAAACGATCAACATTGCCGCGGCGTCGACCCTGATCGGGACCATTGTGGGTACGTTTCTGGCCCTGATGTCGACACGCGGCATGGCGCTGTCGCCATCGCTGATTCCGCTGTTCCGGCGCATCGCCGACATATGCCGGGCAATCCCCGAGATCGTGATCGCCCTGGTTCTGATTTTCGTATTGGGTGGCGGGCCAGTGCCCGCGATGATCGCGATTGCCATCCACACAGCCGGTGCCTTGGGCAAGTTGTTTTCCGAAGTGAACGAGAACGCGTCGTTAAAGCCGGTCGAGGGGCTGCACTCGGTCGGCGCAAACTGGTCGCAGCGGATGTATCTGGGTGTGATCCCGCAGGTTGGTCCGAACTATGTCAGCTATGCGCTGCTGCGGTTCGAAATCAATATCCGCGCTTCGGCCATTCTGGGCTTTGTCGGCGCGGGCGGGCTGGGGTACGAGTTGCGCAATTCCATGTCGTGGGGGCAGGGGCGGTATGACGAAGCCGCGGCCATATTCCTTCTGCTGTTTGTCACAATCGTCGTTGTCGATCAGGTTTCCGGCTTGCTGCGCGAGCGCCTGACCCACGGATTCGGAAAAGGAGCGCAGGCATGAGTACCTTCGCAACCGATCTTTCTCTGGCTGAACTCAAGGCCGAAGCTGATCGCCTGTTCAATCGCAAACGGCTGGTGAATTTCGGTCTGCCTGCGCTGGTGTTGGTCTATCTCGCCTATGTCTTCTTTGCTTTTGACGTACCTGGGCTGGCTGGCCGCGCGAACTGGGAAAACGGCAAAACCCTGGTCGCCGACAGCTACAGCTACAAAACCCATGTCGAACGCGACAACCGCAACGGTGAAGTGTCTGTTGCTATCGAAGGCGAGCGCAAGGGCGCCTACCCCGACGGCGCGGCGCCGGACTGGGTGGTATTGGGTGAAACGACGGTAATCAATCTGGAAGATGGCCACGTCGTGCGTTTCGGCCCCGAGACTGTGGAATATGACATTCCGGGTTTCGGTACCGTGCGCGCGACGCCGACGCGTGCGGCCGGCGTTCAGGCTGAACTGCCCACCAAACAGGTACCGGACTGGATCAATGTGTCCAAGAACCGGATGTCGATCACAACGGATGCCGGCCGTCTGACCGTAACGCGCAACCGGTCCGAAGTGTTCCGCTATTTCACGGGATGGGAGCTGTTCTGGTTCACGCTGGACAGCCCTTATTATGGCAAGTCGTTCTCGGACCTGGTCGGTCTGGCGGCAAAGGGCGAAGCGCCAGAGATCCTGAACGATTTCTGGACCAACAAGATGTGGCGGCATCAGGATGTGGCCTGGGCCATCTTCGAAACGATCCTGATGGCGTTTCTCGGCACCCTTGGGGCCGGAATGGTGGCGTTGCCGCTGGCGTTTCTGGCGACCCGGAATTTCAACCCTCTGAAATCCATCCGCTTTATGACGCGCCGTGTATTCGACTTTGTCCGTGGCGTGGACGCCCTGATCTGGACGGTGGTGCTGGCGCGTGCGTTTGGTCCCGGCCCGCTGACTGGTGCGCTGGCCATTCTGGTGACGGATACCGGCACTTTCGGCAAGATCTTCTCGGAGGCGCTGGAAAATGTCGATCAAAAGCAGATCGAAGGCGTGCAGTCCACAGGTGCCAACGCGCCGCAACGCTATCGCTTTGGTGTGATCCCACAGGTGACGCCGGTTCTGCTGAGCCAGCTTTTGTATTTTCTTGAATCCAACACCCGCAGCGCGACGGTGATCGGGGCAATCACGGGCGGCGGTATTGGCCTGTTGCTGACGCAGGCGATCATTACGCAGAAAGACTGGGAAGAGGTCGCCTATTACATCGTTCTGATCATCCTGATGGTGATGCTGATGGACTGGTTCTCGGGCTGGTTGCGCAGACGGTTGATTCAGGGTGAGACTGCGCCGAAACGAAAAATATCTAAGGCCGCGAAGGCGGCCTGATCCATCGGGGACACAAGGGTATTTTCATGACACGTCTTCGTTCGGATCAGCCGTTCATCCACCCCGATTGCGCGATTTCCAACAGCAGTTTCGGTGCGTATGTCGAAATCGGCGCCGGGACCCGCGTGACGAATTCGGTGTTCGGCGATTATTCCTATTGCGACCGGACCTGTGACATTGCCAATGCCGAGGTCGGAAAATTCGCCAATATCGCCAGCTTTACGCGGGTCGGCGCAACCGATCATCCGATGGAGAAGGCATCCCTGCATCACTTCCTCTACCGCTCGGCGGATTATTGGGACGATGCCGAAGACGATGCGGATTTTTTCGCGCATCGCGCGAGCCGCCTGACAAGGATCGGTCACGACACATGGATTGGCCATGCCGCCATCATCAAACCCGAGGTGACAATCGGCCACGGGGCCGTCATCGCTTCGGGGGCGATTGTGACCCGGGATGTGGCACCGTATCAGATCGTTGGAGGGGTCACCGCGGAACCAATACGCCGCCGGTATCCCGAGGCGGTGGCAGAGCGAATGATGAATTTGGCCTGGTGGGATTGGGATCATGCACGGCTTCGTGTGGCTCTGCCCGATTTTCGCACCATGGCGGCGGAAGAGTTTCTGGAAAAATACGAGTAGCCGCGGGCGGATCGCCTGAGCGATCTAATCCTCGTTCAGCGTTAGGGTGACCCGTTCACCGGCAAAAACCGTGCGACCGTATTCCACCGGGTTGCCTTCAGGATCAGCATTCACGCCCACCGAAAACAGAACCGGCGCGCCTTCGCTGAGATGAAGATGCAGCGCCTGCGTTGCTGTGGCCGCGCGCGCCGTCAGGCGGGTCGAGATTCGGGTGTAATCCTCGATCCCGCATCGCTGCAGGGCGCGTGTCACGGACTGGGTTTCCGACAGGGCCGTTAATATCTCTGGCAGACGATCCGCCGGGAAGACGCTTTGAAACAGGCCGATGGGCTGTCCGTCGGCCAGCGAAAGCCCGTCATATACGTGTACCGCGTCCCCGGGTGTCAGCCGCAGAGCCTCGGCCTCGGTCTCATCCGCTGCGCGCGTGGTCAGGGACAGGATCTTTTTGCCGGGTATTTTGCCGCTGGCCGAAATGCTCTTGTGGTACCTGACGCGCTTGCCAATCGGATAGTCGGTCGGGCGGGCCGCGACAAAGACGCCGGCGCCGCGCCTTGCATGAACCAGCCCTTGCGCGGCCATTTCGGACAGCGCACGGCGAACCGTGTGCCGATTGACCCCGTATTGCGCCGAAAGCTGCGCCTCGGTCGGCAGGCGGTCACCGGTGTCGTATCTCCGCTCGGCAATGTCCGAAGTCAGGCTCAGGGCGATGCTTTTCCAGACCGGCGTTTTGCTCATGTCACCAAACTTTCACAGTGTTGCGGATTGCGAGTCGCCGCGCGGAGGTGTAATATTTGTCTAGTTGTATAGTTCATGTAGACAACCCCGCCAAGAGGCTTTGATGGAAGATCGCTCAAGAAAACCGAACGCCGCGCGTCAGGAATGGATGGGCCTTTTGGCGCGCGCGCCAGAGGAGGCATTGCTGGCGCTGTGGGAGCAGTTTGGGGTTCGGCCGGCCTTTGACTGGCTGCGACGCCCCGAAATCGGCGGCGTCATGGTACGCGGGCGAACCGGGGCGACAGGCGCGCCGTTCAACCTTGGGGAAATGACGGTCACGCGCTGTTCCCTGGTGCTTGAGGACGGCACGGTTGGGCATGGCTACGTGCAGGGCCGCTCGAAACCAAAGGCCGAGGTCGCCGCGCTGATCGACGCGCTGATGCAGACTGAAACCGCCGGGGATCTTCATGCCCGAGTGACAGGGCCGCTCAGTCAGCAGATGCAGGCCGCGAAAACGGCCCGAGCCGCCAAGGCGGCCGCAACTAAGGTGGAATTCTTCACGATGGTCCGGGGAGAGGATTGATGAAAGCGCAGACGCAATTCGCTGGCGGTTTCCAAAATGCCCCGATCGAGGCGGCATATGCCTTTCGCGCGGCAATGACCGTTATGGCGCGCCCCGGTGAAATCCGCACTTTGTCGGGCGCTCGGCCACCAGAACCCCTGTCGGCGGCTGCGGGGACCTTGCTGCTGACACTGTGCGATCCGGATACAGGAGTGTATCTGGCTGGGGCATTGGATACGGAAGCCATACGACAATGGCTGACCTTCCATACCGGCGCGCCTATCACAACTGCGGATCAGGCTGATTTTGCCGTAGGCACGTGGCAGGCGCTTGGACCATTGGGTCAATATCGCATCGGGACGGCGGAATATCCTGACCGGTCCGCGACGCTGATTGTTGAGCGTGACGACTTGCTACAGGCGGGTGCCAGGCTGACAGGGCCGGGGATCAGAACTGCGGCGAACCTGTCGCTGCCGGATGTCCCGGCGCTTCGCGCTAACGCTGCTCAGTACCCGTTGGGGTGTGATTTCTTCTTTACCTGCCGCAACAGGGTTGCCGCCTTGCCCCGCAGCACTCAAATCGCGACGGAGGGCTGAAAAAATGTATGTTGCCGTCAAGGGTGGTGAAAAGGCCATCGAAAACGCCCATGCCTGGCTGGCAGAGGAGCGCCGCGGCGCAAAGGATGTTGCCGCGCTGAGCATCGAACAGATCCGGGAACAGCTCAGCCTCGCGGTGAACCGGGTAATGGCCGAGGGGTCGCTATACGACCCCGACCTTGCGGCGCTGGCGATCAAGCAGGCGCGCGGCGATCTGATCGAGGCGATCTTCCTGATCCGCGCTTATCGCACCACCTTGCCCCGGTTCGGGTATTCAAACCCGGTGGAAACAAGCCAGATGTCCTGCGACCGCCGAATTTCAGCAACCTTCAAAGATGCGCCGGGCGGGCAGGTTCTGGGACCGACCTTCGACTACACGCACCGGCTGCTGGATTTCAAACTGGCCGCGGATGGCGAGGTGCCGGGCGCGCCGGAGTGCCCGCCCCGCGAAGGACAGACGCCACATATTACGGAATTCCTGAAGGGCGAGGACATCATTCAGGACGAGCCCGCCAGCGACGCCGCACCAGGCGATCTGACCCGCGAGCCGATGGAATTCCCCGCAGACCGCCCGCTGCGCCTGCAATCACTGGCGCGAGGTGATGAAGGTTTTGTACTGGGCATGGCCTATTCCACTCAGCGCGGGTACGCCCGCAACCACGCCTTTGTCGGAGAATTGAGGATCGGCAAAGTGGCGGTCGAGATGGACATTCCCGAACTGGGCTTTGCCATCGAGATCGGCGAGGTCGAACTGACCGAATGTGAGACGGTCAACCAGTTCAAGGGCTCCAAGACCGAACCACCGCAATTTACCCGTGGCTATGGGCTGGTCTTCGGTCAGTCAGAGCGCAAGTCCATTGCCATGGCGCTGGTCGACCGGGCACTGCGCTGGGAGGAGTTGGGCGAAGACAATCTGGGTGCCCCCGCGCAGGATGAGGAATTTGTCCTGAGCCATGCAGATAACATTCAGGCCACCGGGTTCCTCGAACATATCAAGCTGCCGCATTACGTCGATTTCCAGTCTGAGCTGGAACTGGTGCGCAAACTTCGGCGTGAGGCCGAGGCTCGGATCACGCCACAGGAGGCTGCGGAATGAGGTTAATCGCCGCCGTCCCCAAAATCCGCGCTGTCCCCCGAGCGCGCCTCGTCTATTGGCGAGGCAATTCCGCCAACGCCTCGGGCACGCGGTCGGGGAACGTCGTAATCACCGAGACGCAATTTGATAAGCGTTCTGACCAGAGTAGCCGCAAGCACCAGAAGGACGAGCATTGCGGCCGCGCCGATCCAGTTCTCTGTGCTCACTTTGAAGCCCTGTCCAAATCTTCCGTCAATAACGGGTATCTCTATGTCTGAATACAACTTTGCATACCTGGACGAGCAGACCAAGCGGATGATCCGTCGCGCCATCCTGAAGGGGCTTGCTGTGCCCGGCTATCAGGTGCCGTTTGCCAGCCGCGAGATGCCGATGCCCTATGGCTGGGGCACGGGCGGGGTGCAGGTCTCGGCCGCGACACTGACACCGGAGGACACGTTCAAGGTGATTGATCAGGGTGCGGACGACACCACAAACGCGGTCTCGATCCGCAAGTTCTTTGAGAACACGGCGGGCGTGGAAACGACCGAGGAAACCGAAAAGGCCACGGTCATCCAGACCCGCCATCGCATCCCCGAGGCGAAGCTGCGGCAGGATCAGATCATCGTCTATCAGGTGCCGATCCCCGAACCGCTGCGTTTTCTGGAACCGCGCGAGACCGAAACCCGCAAGATGCACAGCCTTGAGGAATACGGGCTGATGCATGTGAAGCTGTACGAGGACATCAGCCAGCATGGCGCGATCTCGACCGCATATGCCTATCCGGTGAAGGTATCGGGGCGCTATGTGATGGATCCGTCGCCGATCCCGAAATTTGACAACCCCAAGCTGGAAATGGATGCCATTCAATTGTTCGGAGCCGGGCGCGAGCAGCGGATTTACGCGGTGCCACCGCATACCAGGGTCGAGAGCCTCGATTTCGAGGACTATCCGTTCGAAGCCACCAAGGCCGATCATCCCTGTGATCTGTGCGGGGCCGAGGACAGCTATCTGGACGAAGTGATCATGGATGATGCCGGCACCCGGATGTTTGTCTGTTCCGACACGGATTACTGTCGGTCGCGCCGCGCCGAAGGCCACCGGGGGCGTCTGGCCGGGGAGGATGCGGCATGACCCCGCTGTTACAAGTCGAAGGTATCGAAAAGCATTATGGCGCGCGGATTGGCTGTGCCGATGTCAGCTTTGACCTCTATCCCGGCGAGGTGATGGGGATTGTCGGCGAAAGCGGCTCGGGCAAGTCGACGCTGCTGAACTGTCTGGCCGGGCATCTGACGCCGGATGCGGGACGGGTGATCTTTGACACGCGCACGGACGGTCCGGTGGATACGGTGACGATGTCCGAACCCGCACGCCGGATGCTGGGCCGCACCGACTGGGCCTTTGTGCACCAGCATGCGCGGGACGGATTGCGCATGTCCGTCAGTGCCGGGGGCAATATCGGTGAACGCCTGATGGCCGTCGGTGACCGGCATTATGGCGCAATCCGTGACCGGGCCATCGACTGGCTGGGCCGGGTCGAGATCGACGCAAGCCGCGTGGATGACCGGCCAACGGCCTTTTCCGGTGGAATGCAGCAGCGTCTGCAGATCGCGCGCAATCTGGTGACGGGTCCTAGACTTGTCTTCATGGATGAACCGACCGGCGGGCTGGATGTCTCGGTTCAGGCGCGTCTTTTGGACCTGCTGCGGGGACTGGTGCGCGAAATGGGGCTGAGCGCCATCATCGTCACCCATGATCTGGCGGTGGTGCGTCTGTTGGCGGATCGGTTGATGGTGAAGAAGGACGGCCATGTGGTCGAGTCCGGGCTGACCGATCAGGTGCTGGACGACCCGCAGCACGCGTATACGCAACTGCTGGTCTCCAGCGTATTGCAGGTTTGAAGGTGAAGACGATGATAGAACTCAGGGACGTCAGCAAAAGTTTTACCCTGCACAATCAGGGCGGCGCGGTGATCCCGGTGATGGAAGGCGCAACGCTGAAGGTTTCAGCCGGTGAATGCGTCGCGCTGACAGGAGCGTCGGGGGCCGGGAAGTCGACCCTTATGCGGGTGATCTATGGGAATTATCTGGCTGCGTCGGGGCAGGTTCTGGTCCGTGGGCTGGACGTGGCAAAAGCAGAACCGCGCGAGATTCTGGCGCTGCGGCGCGAAACCCTGGGCTATGTCAGCCAGTTCCTGCGCGTCGTTCCGCGCGTCCCGACGCTGGAAGTGGTTGCCGAGCCGCTGCTGAACATTGGATGCGACCGGTCCGCAGCATTGGAAAAGGCCGCGGCCCTGCTGGCCCGGCTGAACATCCCGGAACGTCTGTGGCGCCTCAGCCCGACCACGTTTTCAGGCGGTGAACAGCAGAGGGTGAACATCGCACGCGGATTTGCGCATGACTATCCGGCGATGTTGCTGGACGAACCTACCGCCTCTTTGGATGCACAGAACCGGGAAACGGTTCTGACGCTGATCGAAGAGGCCAAGGCGCGCGGTGCCGCGATTGTCGGCATTTTCCACGATGTCGGCGCGCGTGCTCGGGTTTGCGACCGAGAGGTCAACGTGTCGGATTTCACCCCGGGGGTCGCGGCATGAGCCTTGCGCCGGTCATTGCAGTGGTTGGGCCATCGGGCGTCGGCAAGGACAGCGTGATGGAGGCGCTGGCAGCGCGTGTGCCCGGAATTCAGCAGATGCGTCGCGTGATCACACGCCCCGAAGGTGAAGAGGGGGAAGATTTCGACCGCGTGACTGTCGAAAACTTCCGGCAGATGGCAGAGGATGGCGCATTTGCTCTGCACTGGTCTGCGCATGGCCTGCTTTATGGTGTACCGGGCGGTATCGAAGACCTCAGAAAGACGTCCGATGCGGTTTTGGTGAATCTGTCGCGATCCGTATTGATGCAGGCTCAAGAGGCGTTCGGCGACCTGATCGTGATATCCCTGACGGCCGATCCCGAGGTTCTGGAACAGCGCCTGACCGTGCGTGCGCGCGAAGGTGCAAGTGAACAGGCGCGCCGGCTGGCCCGCGCCAACGTGCCTTTGCCCCAGGGGCTGGACCGGGTGTTCGAGGTCGACAATTCAGGCCCGCTGGAGATGACAATCGCCGCCATCCTCGCACGGCTTCAGCCGGAAAGGGCATAGCGATGGATCAGGTGAAACCGCCCATCCGCGACCTCGCCCATCAGGGCCAGATCACCGATCCGAAACGGGTTCGGCATCATGGGGGCAAGGCGTTCCTGCAAGACGGATTGAACCGTCGCCAGAGTGGCCTTGTCCAGCTTGCCGCTGAGGGTGATGTGAAAGCGGAAGGAGTCCAGCACATAAGGGTAACCCCATTGTTCAAGATTGGCCTCCTGCATCCCGGTCAGGCCAGCAGCCCTTCGCCGGTTCAGTTCAGCCTCGGACGCCGGGGCGCGAAAGCTGTCCAGATCGCACACGCAGGCGGCAGCCAGTGCGTTCAGCGCCATTTCGCTACCTACCGGGCGCAGGGCCAGAAAGCGGCCCAACCGGGTGATTTCCAGCCCGTCAAGCGTGACGGGAGTGCGGGATTCCGCAAGCCGGGCGCAGGCATCTTTCAGGGCCGTCAGCGATTGGCCCTGCTGCATTCGAAAGGGCGGCTTCATCGTCGCGTGCAGCCCATATTTTCGCGGAACATCAGTGATTGCGGCGACATCCACCCCGTCAATCACCGGATGCGTGGTTTCCTGACCGGCTTCCATGTCCCAGCCCAGCCAGCTGGTGGCAAACTTTGTCCACCCGGCATGCGCGGGCGGTGCATAGTAGATCGCGTATCGCGTGAATGTCACAATGGCCTCCTATGCGTGGCCTTCCCAATAGCTCAAACCGTGTGAAATTCAGATGACAGAAGAAATGATCCTTGCCAATGCCACTCTTGTCCTTCCGGATGAGACGGTCACGGGCAACATCCGGGTTGTCGGCGACGTCATCGCAGACGTTTCGACCGGCGCGGCGGTTCCGGCGGGCGCAGTGGACTGTCAGGGGGATTACGTCTGCCCGGGTCTGGTCGAACTGCACACCGACAATCTGGAACGTCACATTCAGCCAAGACCCAGGGTCGACTGGCCCCATGCGGCGGCCATTCTGGCCCATGACGCCGAACTGGCCAGCACCGGGATCACCACCGTCTTCGATGCCATGCGCGTGGGGTCGATTCCGACCGGACAGGCGCGATACCTGAAATACGCGCGCGGTTTGTCCCGCGAACTATGGGAGTTGCGGGAACAGGACGCCCTGAAGATCAGCCACTTTCTGCATTTACGGGCCGAAGTCTGTTCCGAAACGCTTGTTGATGAGCTGGACGAATTCGGACCCGAAGATCGCGTCGGTCTGGTCTCGCTGATGGATCACACGCCCGGGCAGCGGCAGTTCCGCGATATCTCAAAACTTGAGGCCTATCTGAAAGGCAAACACGGGTTTGACGACGACATGTTCATGCAGCATGTCGCGCAACTCAGGGCGCTGCGTGACCGGAACGGCGACCGGCACGAAGCAGAAACGGTGAAGGCAGCCCAACGGTTTGGCGCGATGCTGGCCAGTCATGACAATTCAACGGACGAACAGGTGCGCGTGTCAGCCGGCCACGGCATACGACTGGCCGAATTTCCCACAACGGTCGAGGCTGCGCGCGCCTGCCACCAACATGGCATCAAGGTGATGATGGGGGCCCCGAACGTGATCCGGGGCGGGTCGCATTCCGGCAATGTCGCGGCGCGGGAACTGGCTGATCTGGGGCATCTCGATATTCTTTCCTCGGACTATGTTCCCTCGGCGCTGTTGCTGTCCGCGGCGCGGCTGGGTGAGTTATGGGGCGACATGGCGCGGGGTCTGAGGACCGTGACATTGTCGCCGGCGCAGGCGGTCGGGCTGAGTGACCGGGGCCAGTTGCGCGTCGGCAAGCGCGCCGACGTCATCCGCTTTCGGATGCGCGGGGGCGCGCCGGCACTGAACGGGGTGTGGTCCCGCGGGCGGCGCGTCGCCTGATTACGCCCTGTAGAACAGATACCTGTCCGGCGCGATCGTGTCGGGGCCGCTGATCTGCTTGAATCCCTGCAAGGGCTGGCCCGAGATCAGAAACCCTCCTGGCAGCATGACCCGCGCGATCAGCGGGCTGAGACGCGCCGCTTCGGCCACGTCTTCGTCCTTGATGCCACGTCCGAAATCGTAATGGGCCATGGCGATCTTTGGTCCGCCAGCGGCCAGTTTTTTCAGCATCGGCTCCGCCTCACCCTGCAGGAAATCTTCGGCCGGTGGGGTGCTGGAGGGGTGGCATTGCAACACCCGGTCCATGACCCAGATACGCCGGTCCGGCATGATTTCGCGCAGGTGGTCATAGGTGCGGCCATTGCCAAGGCCCATGTCCAGAACGTCCCCGGCCAGATCAGAGATCTGGTCCACAGCCCAGTTCAGCCCATCGCGCTGGGCGGTGAGGCGGCGTAGCATGGAATCCAGTCGGCTCATTCGGATCTCCCGGTTGGTTCAGTCACAGGCGCGGCCCAGGCAAAGCCCGGTCCGGCCAGCAGCCTGCGCAGCAAATCTTCGGTAAAGGTCCAGATATCCTCATCATGAACCAGATGGTGGGTCAGCACGCCAAAGGGTTCCGCGTTGTCGGCGCGCCCTTCGCGGCGGTCGCGCAACAGCTCTGTGGCCTTGCTGATCAGGTTGTCCGGTGTCATCAGCCCCCGGGTTCCGCGCCAGTCGATCGGATCGAGATGGGTGTTGATCTGGACCAGCCCGGGCGCGGGCATGGCTGCCCCGCGCGGCGTGGCTGTCGAGACAAACTGATACCCGATGCCGGGAAGCTCACGAACAATCTCGGGCGCAATGCGGTTCCAGGGCGGTACAAACATCGGACACAGCTTGTCGCCAAACATCGCCCGCAGGCGCACTAGCCCAGAGTGTGCGTCCGCGCGGATATCCTCAACGGGGCGGTGCAGCCGGAATTCGGATTTTTTTTCGCCTGCCGGGGCGTGATTCAGGTGCGCCCAGCCATGCACCACCGGAACCAGTTCCGGGTGCCGCCCAACAAAATCCGCCAACTGCGCGTCGGCGTTGCATGGAATGACCGCCAGATGGACAGGAAAGCCAAGGGCGCGGGACAGGTCCGTCAACCTTTCCAGTTGTGGCGTCGACGAAACAGCGTCGTCATCACGCCACCACAGGGGCAGGGCCAGCCCCATGGCCTGCCATGTCGCAAGCTCTGCTTCCAATGGGCGCCAGTCCGCAGTCATGCGCGCTCCACCAGCTTTTCGACAATCGCGACCGATTTCGCGGCCCCGTCAAAGCCATGGGTAGATACCTTGCGCGGACCGTCGGAAATGGCATCCGCCACGGCCTGCGCCAGAGTGTCGCAATTCAGGTCCCGGCTGCGCAGCACTTCGATGGCCGGTTGCGCTGCAAGGCTCTGTGCGCGCAGCCCCTGTTCAACTTCCTTTCCGTCGTCGAACGGGACGAAAACCGCCGGCGTTCCGGACTGAAGGATATCCAGCGCGGTGTTGTAGCCGCACATGCTGACGGACGCCGCCGCGAGGGGCAGCATCTGTCTGAAATCCGGCCGCACCGGTTCCAAAACCACCGGCGCGTCGCCAACGGAGCGGGCCAATTGGCTGATGCGCGCAGCTGCGTCCTGACCGCCCACCAACAGGCGCCAGCGCCTGTTGGGCATCTTGCGGGCGGCCTCGATGGCCGCGCGAAAGATCGGCTGGCCCACCGATCCGCCGCCTGCACTTACAAGCACCTCTCCCTTGCCCTCGTCATCCGCATGCGCCTTTGGCGCAGCCGGGGCGACAAACCCGGTATAGAACAAGCGTTTTCCCAGCCGCTCTGATACCGGCCAGCTGATGTCCAGTGGGATCACGCTCTGGTCGGAATGGACAAGGACGCCATCGTAGAAGTCATGGATGATCGCATCCGTACGCTCGGCCTTTGACGGCTTGGATGGCGGCGCGAGAATATCCCGGACAGAACTCAGGATCACAGACGCGCGCGGCAGAGCGCGCGCCGCACCCAGAAGCGCATTGAACTCGGCGGTCAGAGAGCGGCGGCCAAAGGGATAAAGCTCGGTGATCAATACATCGGGCTGAAAACTGCGAATGGCTGCAGTCACAGCGGTTTCACGCGCGTTCAGATAGGATGCGTCGGCAATTTCGCCGGATTGGGTCAGAAGTCGCGTGAAATCCGTGCCGTCCGATCGCAACGGCGGCAGGCCCATCAGGGTCATGCCGGTGCTGTCCAGTTGCGGCGCAGGCATTCCGCCGGACAGGACAAAGGTTTCATGCCCCTTCTGCGCAAACGCCCGACCCAGTGTCAGCGCACGGCTCAGATGTCCGGTTCCAAGCAAATGTGTGACGACGATCATCACCTTCATTGCGGTGTCTCCGGCCTGATCAGGCGGACAGGGTCCGGCAGGGCGTTCAGTGTCGTCATGTCAATGATATACAGGCGGTTGCGTTTGATTTTAAAGGGGGCGGGTCCGTTGAATTGCCACCCCCAGGCCCGGGCCAGAATGACCCGCATGATGCCGATGTGGCAGACCGCAACCGTGTCGCCCTCAAGATCACGCAGCCACGGTTGCAGGCGGTCCCAGACCTCTGCCGGGCTTTCGCCGTTTGGTGGCCGGAAATCCCAACCCCAGTCCTCGATATGGCGATACCCGCTGTCCGGGTCGGCGATCAGGTCCGCGCCGCGCTGACCCTCCCAGTCGCCCCAGTGCATTTCCGTCAGCGCGTCCGCGACCAGCGGGTTCCGGCCCGAGACCAGCCGCGCCGTTTCACTGGCCCGGATCAAAGGGCTGGACCATAAGGTTGCTGAGTCCCAGGGCGCAGGCAGTTGCAAAGCCGAAAGGTCGTCCCGCGCGGCGTCATCCAGCGGAATGTCGCTGCGCCCCTGGATGCGGCCCGCACGATTCCAATGCGTATGCCCGTGGCGAAGCAAGGCCAGACGGTTCATGACCGGGCCTCCAACAGGGGTCGTGCCGCTTGCCAGAACCTGTCTGTTGCAGCAGGCATCAGGTGGCGATCAGAGACGTAGGTGCGCGCCTGCTGCCCCAGTGAGCGACGCAGAGGCAGATCGTTCAGCAAATCCTTAAGCCGCGCCGTCAGGCCCTCGGCTCCGGTTTCGACAGGCGGGTAGTTGGATGGTGCCAGAACGTCCCTCACCCCCGGTCTGTCCTGCGCGACAACCGGTACGCCATGGGCCTGTGCCTCCAGGTAGATCATGCCATAGGCCTCGTTGACGCCGGGCCAGACCAGAAGCGACGCTCGCGCATATTCCTGCTGCAACCCGTTGCGGTCAAGCTGGCCCAGAAAGTGGACTTTGGCGCCAAAGGGCGCCATCAGTGCCTCAACTGCGGACCGCGCGGGGCCGTCCCCAGCGATGTTCAGTGACCAGTCGCCGCCGAGATGTTTCAGCGTCTGCGCGAGGATCTCGTACGAGGCCAGTTTGTCGCCGTGCCGCATCATACCGACAGTCAGCATCGGACCATCGCAGCCCGACGCCTGCGGCAGTTGCGAGACGGGCAGAAAGGGTGGCAATTCGACCAGATCCTGATCCCTGAACCTTTCACGTTCAAGTGTGATCAGATCATTGGCGGTGTGGTAAAAGATCACCTGCGCTGCATCACTGGCGTCATGCGCCGATTTGGCAAACCCCGCCCAGGGCCCCTGCAACCGGCTGGTCGCGCGGGTGCTTTCCAGTTGCAGGTAAGGGATGTTTCGGGCCGCACAAATATGCGGCCCCAGCAGATCCGGAGCTTTGTAATAGTTGTGGTATGTCACCCAGAGCGCGGTGTCGGCGGGCAGATCGGCGATCAGGCGTTCCGCCTCGGCCTCGGCCTGCGCGCGCAACGTGTCCTGCACCCGGACATCGCCCGCCTTGTCATAGATGCGCAGGCACGATGCAAGTTCGACGGTATCCCCCTGGGCGGCAACGGCCTGCATCAGGTTGCGGGCCATTTCACGGTCACCCGACGGCACCGGGCTGTCCGGTGACTTCATCGGAGAGTAAAAGGCAATCCGGGCCATCAGTCTTTTTCCGCGCCCAACGCGCTTAACCGTCGGGACAGAAGGGCAATGCCGGGATCCATTCGAAACTCGGCAATCAGCCGGTCATATGCGGCGGCTGCCATGGCTGCTGTTTTGACCGGTTCGGAGGCCAGACGGGCAATGGCTGTCGCCAGCGAGGCCGGGTCGTCCTCTGTCAGCATGCCGTGTTTTCCGGTCTCTATGAATTCCGGTATCGCAGATACGGGTGTCGACAGGATCGGCAAAAGCTGGGACGCGGCTTCCATCAGCACATTGGGCAACCCGTCGCGGTCGCCATCCGCCGCGATCCGGCTGGGCAACACGAACAGGTCGGCGGTTCGCATTGCAGCAATCACTTCGGGCTGGTCGCAGGCCCCTTGCCACGTGATCCGCTGCGACAGGCCGGCGGCTGCCGCCCGGTCGCGCAATTCACCACCCAGGGTGCCGCCGCCGATATGGGTCCAGTGCCAATCCAGGGAGTCCGGCAGCCCGGTAAAGGCATCGATCAGGCGGTCAAAGCCCTTCTTCTCGACCAGGCGGCCAACGGACAGCATGTGAAACGGCGCGTCGGGCGCGCGTACTGCTCGGTTGGGCGGGTCGGGAAAGCGGGTCAGGTCAAGCCCGTGATAGATCAGTTCGATCCGCGCCGGATCGTCCGCCAGGCTGCGCAGATGGTCCGCCCCGATGGCGGTACAGGTTGCGCCAAATGCCGCGCCATAGGTGTTGGCCTGCAGCTTTTCGGCCTTCTCCCAGTCGGGCGAGGTCCAGATATCCTTGGCATGGGCGGAAAAGCTCCACGGTAATCCGCGCATGATTGCCGCATAGCGCGCCACGGACGAGGGGGTGTGCAGGAAATGCGCATATAGCGCCCGCGCTGCGCCGGGCAACTCGGCTGCCAGCACACAGGCCTGACCAAACCGGCGAATCCGGTTATGGGTCGGGTCGCGGCGCAGATCGGCGCGCCAGACATTATAGGCCTCCGCATAGCCGGGAAGGGTTTGTGCAATGTCACGCGCGGCCCACACACGCTGAGGCTCCTGATGCAGGTATTCGGGCAGGTAATGCACCTGACCCCTGAACCGATCATGCAGCGGGTGGCGTTTCTTGTCCGTCGGGTGCCGCAGCGACCAGATGTCAAAGCGATGGCCGGCCTCCTGCAAGGCGACCAGTTCCTGCGCGATGAACGTCTCGGACAGGCGCGGCCATCCTTTGACCAGCACCGCCAGTTTCGGCTGTGATGCTGTCATCCGGTGGCTCGTTCCTGTTCCCGGCTCAGCAGCGCATCGATACGGTCGGTCACGTAATCCAGCCCGTCCAGAACTCCATCCTGTATCGCCTCAGACGGCAGCGGCTGGCGTGGCAGGTTGCGGATCGCCTCGATCATGGCATCCGAGGTCAGCCCGTCGCGACGTTCGTCCAGCATCCGGACAAGGCCCAGACCTTCGGCACGCGACGCGCGTATCCATTGTTCCAGCCTCGGTGTCGTGCGCGGCACGATGACCGCGCGTTTGTCGAAAGACAGAACCTCGCAGAAGGTATTGTAGCCGCCCATGCAAACCACACCGGCGGCGCCTGCAAACAGGGTCTCGATCTGGGATTCAAAGCCAACAGCCGTCACCCGTCCGTTCAGCGCGGCTACGCGGGTCTCAAACTCCTCGCGCAGTTCGCCGGACAGGAAGGGCCCGTAAACCAGTACCGCGCGCGGCGACAGGTCAGGGTCTTTTTCATAGGCTGACAGGACAAGGTTCACCATCGCCTTGCCGTCGCCCCCGCCACCGGGTGTAATCAGGATGTAGGGCTGTTCGGGCGGTTCGCCGACCGGGCCGAGATCGCGGCGCAGATACCCCGTCCAGTGAATACGCGCCTGCGTGGCGGTGCTGAGCGGCAGGCCTTGCGTCGGGTCATAGATCGAGCGCAACCCATAGACCCAGATTTCGTCGTAATAGGTCTCGGTCGCCGTAACGGCTTCTTTGCGGTCCCACTCGGCGGCCAGAACTTCCGGTTGGTCCAGCACGTCGCGCAACCCCAGAACCAGCTTGGTGCGTTGTGATCGAGACAGGTATTCCAATGTCGGCCGCAATTCGCCGCGAAACCCCGTGGGTTCCTTGTCCACGATCAGCACGTCCGGGTCGAATTGCTGCACAGCGGTCTGAATGAGGCCAGAGCGCAGCTCGGTCACCTCTTCGATCCCCATGCCAATCGTGCGCGCGGCGTAAGAGCCATCGGCGCGTTTGGTCACGCCCGGCAGGCGCACATGGTCGACCCGGCGCGGAAAGGTAAATCGCCCCGCCACAGGAGAACCGGTCAGGATCAGGGCCGAAGCCTGCGGATCGGCCTCGGTGATTGCCCCGGCAAGCGCCCGGGACCTGCGCAAATGGCCCAGTCCGAACGTGTCGTGGCTGTAGAACAGGATGCGTGGCGCACGGCCGTTTATGTCGTTATGAATTCCTAGGCTCATGCCTTCGCCTGCTGTTGACTCGATGCAATTCCGCGCGTTCCCACCAGTTACCGTATATTCTTTGTCGCCGCTTGCCAAAGGGGTGGCTGGTATTTTGCAATTTCAAAAGCATTGCGAATTGGCAACATCCTGTCCTCGTTGGCCTTCTGGTATACCCGGCGGCCCGTATCCACCGGTCACATCTGCATGATCGGTCATCCGTTGGGCGGGTCATATTCAGTTTTCTTCGGCTTGCAAACACTCTTGTCAGGGGCATTGCAACAGGAACACGGCCTGACAAGATGTCGCGACGCCGAAAGTTGAACGTTTGTGCCCGGCCATGTGCTTCTGTAACCTGCCTTGCAAACTGCGAATTGGATAGAAGACCCGATGAAACTCAGACAGTTAGCTGGAATTGCCCTGATAATGTGGGTGTTTGCGGCGGCCTTCGTCAGCGAAGCGTCCGCGCAGACGTCTCTTATCCCCGGTTATGGTTCGGGTTCCGACACCGCCACCGACAGCAGCGAAGAAGGCGATCTGGCCGCTGCGATCCGCTCTGCGACCGAAGCCGGGGCAAGCGTTATTGTCATCGACAGCGCCGGGCAGATCGTTGCTTCGGGTGAACAGCAGGACACAGCCAATGCCGCCGCCGGACCGCATGACCCGATGGGTGACGGCTCGCAGCTCATGAAGGCGCAGGAGCGGTTCTCAAAATTTCGCGAGTCGATGCAGTCCCGCCTTGAGGCCCTGCCGTATTCGATCTTCGAAGTGCAGTATGTCTTGCGCCAGACCAGCCCGGATGGCCGGATACAGACCTATGTCGAAGTTCTGGTCTGGAACATCCTGTTCCTTCTGTTGGGGCGTTGGCTGTCGATAGAAATCTATGGCAAACGCATTGCCCGCCGGATTGTGGTGGCGCGATCCAAGGAAAACCCGCAGGGCTATCGCGAAAAGATGCCGTTTCTGGTGTTCCGTTTTCTCATGGGGATCGGAGCCACGATCTTTGCCATGCTGATGGCGCTGATTGTCGGGTATGTGATTTTCGGCGAGGCCGAGGACATTTCGATCCAGTTCACTGTGACGGCGATTTTCACGGCCTTCTTCCTGTCCAGAACCGTATCCGATCTGTGGCGGATGGTTTTGTCGCCATATCTGAGCCAATACCGCCTGCCGCCCTTTTCCGACCGCGACGCCAAGCGGTTGTATATCTGGGCTTCGGCGCTTGCGACCTACGACATCTCGGTCGTGCTGTTCGCCACATGGGTCGCGGATTTCGGACTGAACTACAACGTCTACGCGTTGGTTTACGGCGGTTTGACCATGTTCGGCGCACTGGGCAACGTGTTGATGATCCTGTTCAATGCGCGCCCCATTTCGAACGCGATCCGTGGGGGGCGGGCAGCGGACCAGGTATCGTGGATATTGCGCGCGATCTCGCTTGCATGGGCGCCGGTGCTGGTTGTCTATATCGTGTTCAGCTGGTTCAAGCTGGCTGTCGATCTGGTGCTTGAAAATGAAAACTCGGTTCCGATCGTCGCCAGCAGCTATGCGATCTTCATGTCGGTTGTGATTGCCTATGGCGCGATGAACTATCTGCTGGAACGCTATTTTGACCGCAACCGGCAGATCGAAGAACTGAATGCCGAGACCGAAGATGACGATGAAGGCGAGACCGAAGCTCCGATCGAAACGCCCGAGGCGGAAAAGCGGAAACACTCCATCCTGACCTACGAAGACCTGGCGCGGCGGGTGGCGGGTATACTGGCCTTTGTCGTTGGCCTCTATGCGCTTGTCGTCATCTGGAACCCGGATGCAAGCTGGAGCGAAGACCTGCCGATCGAACGGGCGCTGGATGTGATGGTCATCCTGTTCATCGGGTATATTCTGTTCCACTTCTTCCGCATCTGGATCGACTCGAAAATCGCCGAAGAGGCCGACGAAGGCGGCGCCGAGGCCGAACTGGGCGATGAAGGCGGCGAAGGCGGCCAAAGCCGTCTGGCCACGCTGCTGCCACTGTTCCGTGGCGCTATACTTGCCGTTGTCGTCGTTACCATCGTCCTGATCGTCCTGATGGAGTTGGGCATCAATGTCAGCCCGTTGTTTGCCGGTGCGGGCGTTGTCGGACTGGCCGTGGGCTTTGGGTCGCAGACACTGGTGCGGGATATCTTCTCGGGCGCGTTCTTCCTGATGGATGACGCGTTTCGAAAGGGCGAATATATCGACATTGGGGATGTGAAAGGGACCGTTGAAAAAATCTCGGTCCGGTCGTTCCAGCTGCGCCACCATCTGGGCGCGCTGAACACCATTCCGTTTGGCGAGATCAAGGTGCTGACGAACTATTCCCGCGACTGGGTGATCATGAAACTGCCGTTGCGGGTGACCTATGACACCGACGTCGAAAAGGTGCGCAAGCTGATCAAGAAACTGGGCGTTCAGTTGCTGGACGATCCAGTGATCGGTGAGAATTTCATCCAGCCGCTGAAATCTCAGGGCGTGATCGAGATGCAGGATTCGGCGATGATCATCCGGGTCAAGTTCATGACCAAGCCCGGCGACCAGTGGTTGGTGCGCAAAAAGGTCTATCAGGAAATCCGCGAATTGTTCGCACGAGAGGGCATCCGCTTTGCCCACCGCGAAGTTACCGTACGGCTGGCCGATGACAAAAGCCCCGAGGACCTGACGCCGAAACAGCGCGAGGCGGTAACCGGTGCGGTTCAGGCAGCGATTGACGAGGATTATCTGGACGATATCGGCCCCGGAGGCGATGACCGCTAGGGTGTGCTCCCGCCACTTTCGGCAGCGTCTCTGACGAGACGCAACCCAAAGCGTTGGGCCCCGCCGCGCGGTCCGCGCGGCGGTTGGCTCAGAGGGACAGTGTCGGCCACTTGGGGGGCGAAGTACCCAGCTTTGACGCAGGCAAGGGCCAGGACATCCGGGCGGACCCCACGGTGAGCGCGGGCCTGAGCCGGTGGCCCTGACCCCAACCGGAGATTTCGAGGTTCTGGTCGAAATCGGCCTGTTTGGTATCCGTAATATTTCCGCTTGTTTCCGTCTTCCCTAGCGCCGCCAGCAATTCGGCCGTGCGGGCCAGAGACAGCTGCGCATGCATGATCGAGTTTCCGGATGCGGCTTCGGCCATTGCCGATAGCACCGCGGCCGCCATCAGATATCCTGTGGCGTGATCCAGCGCCTGAACCGGCAGCGGGGTGGGTTTGTCGGCTTTTGCCCATGCGCGGCCAGCCTCCGCGATGCCCGCACTCATCTGAACCAGACTGTCAAAGCCGCGTCGGGAGGACCACGGCCCCTGCCACCCATAGGCGTTCAGCGTCACTTCGATCCGGTTGGGCGCGATTTCATCCCGCACGAGTTTGTTCAGACCCAGCGCATCCAGCGCGCCGGGGCGGTAGCCATGCACGAAAACATCGGCCTCTGACAGCAACTCCTTCAGCTGCGCCAGCCCCGCGGACGATTTCAGATCGAGATAGGCACAATGTTTGCCCAGTGAGATGTCCGGAATGACCCCGGGCTCATCCCAGCCGGGCGGGTCGATGCGCAGAACGTCGGCCCCGAACCCGGCCAGAGTACGGGTCGAAACCGGGCCCGCCAACACACGGGTCAGGTCCAGCACACGCAGACCGGCAAGCGGGCGTTCCGGTGTCGCCGCGGGGCGGCCCCGCAACGCGATCTTACGCGGGCTGTGCCAGCCGATCAGCGGATCGCGCGACACCGCCCGCCCCTGTGGATGATCAAGCCAGTCCGCCCGGCTGCGCATTGCCGCCGCAACCCCACCCGCCGCCACAATTGCGGTTTCCAGATCCGCAATGGACCAATCCCTGAGCGCTTGCGCAACGGCTGTCCGGTCACCGGGTACGTCAAGCACACTCAGCGCGGCGGCCCTGTGATGGGGCAGGTTGGTATGCAGTCTGATCCACCCGTCCGACGCCTGATAATCGCCGGCCACGGCGTCCCAGAGATTGGGCATGGTCCATTCGTCCGGTTTGAATGAATATCCAAACCACAATGAGGCTAAACGGTGATCGACCTGAACTTCGGGCGGTTTCGACGCCAGATTCAGTGCCGACATCAGCCGGGCCAGCTCCTGACCTACGGCGGCAAAGCTGGCGGTGGCAAGTTCGGACACCGCAAATGCGCTGGGACGCGCACCCGATCCGGTTGTTTTGTAACTGCCCGTGGCGGGAAGGGCTGAGATCAGGCTCATTGCTGATACGGGTCGAGGCTGTCGCGCAACCCGTCGCCCAGAAAATTGAAGGCCAGCACGACGACGATGATCGGCAACATCGGAATGGCGGTCCACGGGTAGATTTCGATCGAAGCCAGATTCTGCGCGTCATTCAGCATCACGCCCCAGCTGACCGCAGGCGCACGCAGGCCGAGGCCAAGGAAGCTGAGCGCCGTTTCCCCAAGGATCATCGCCGGGATCGACAAAGTGGCCGAAGCGATCAGGTGCGACATGAAGTTGGGCAGCAGGTGCTTACGGATCACGCGGCCAGAACTTGCGCCCATCATCTCGGCCGCGCGCACGTATTCTTCTTCGCGCAGCGATAGGAACTTGGCGCGCACAGATCGGGCCAGACCGGGCCAGTCGAGTATCCCGAGAATGATCGAGATGATGAAGAACACCGCTACCGGGCTCCAGTTCGAGGGCACCGCGGCCGACAGCGCCAGCCAGAGCGGAAGTTCGGGCAATGAGCGCAGAATTTCGATCACGCGGTTGATGACCCAGTCGATCCTGCCGCCGAAATATCCCGCTATGGACCCGAACAGGATGCCCAGGAAGAAAGACACCGAAATGCCAATCAGACCCACCGTTAGCGACAGTTGTGCGCCATAGAGAATGCGGCTGAACACGTCGCGTCCCAGACGGTCGGAGCCCCACAGGAACAGGGTTGCCCCCTCGGGCGCGCAGAACAGATGGGTGTCGGACCTGATGAAACCCGCCAGCTTGTATTCAGAACCCTCGCAGAAAAAGCGGACAGGGCGCGGATCATCGGTGTCGGGCACAAATTTCCACTGGAAGGTCTCAAGGTCGGCTTCGGCTACAATGGGAAACACATGCGGTCCGATAAATTCGCCCTCGAAGAACCAGTTTATGCTTTGCGGCGGAGCGTACAGGTGCTCGCCGTTGCGTTCGTTTGGCCCGTAGGGTGCGATGAAGCCTGCAAAGGGCAGCATCAGGTAGCACAGCAGTAGGAAAATGCCCGAAATCAGCCCCAGTTTGTGGGTTTTGAACTTGCGCCAGACCAGAACCCAGTTGGGTGCGTCCAGATCCGCGCGTTCAAGCTGTTGCAGCGCGGCTTCGGGGTCAAATGGGGCATCGTCGACATAACGGCCGTCGGGGTGTTTGGTCATGCCTCGCGCCCCTCATACCGGATGCGCGGGTCGAGCATGACCAGCAGAATGTCGGAAATCATGGTACCGATCAGGGTTAGCAGCGCCACGAACATCAGAATAAAGGCCGACAGGAACTGATCCTGCGTTTTCAGCGCCGTCAACAAGGTCGGACCGATGGTTTGCAGGCCCAGCACGACCGACACCAGAACCGATCCCGACACCATCGAGGGCAGCAGATTGCCGATATCCGCCACAAAGGGGTTGAAGGCCACGCGCAACGGATACTTGGTCAGCATGCGCGACGGGGCCATACCCTTGGCAATTGCCGTTTCGACATAAGGCTTACCCAGTTCGTCCAGCATATTGGCGCGCAGCCGCTGCATCATAGCCGAAGCCCCGGATGTGCCGATCACAAATGTCGGAACGATCAGGTGGATCAGTATGGATTTCATTTTTTCCCAGCTCATGGGCAAGCCTTCGAAGGACGGGTCCATCAGGCCGCCAATGGGCAGGTTGAAATAGCGATGGCCGTAATAGAACAGGATCAGCGCCAGCAGAAAGTTCGGTGTGGCCAGACCGAGATACCCGACAAAGGCCGACGTATAGTCGATCCACGTCCGCGACCGGGCAGCGGCGATGACACCCAGAGGCAGCGCAACGGCATAGACAAACAGGATGGCCGCAAGATTGACCACTACGGTCAGCCACAGGGTGTCGCCGACGATTTCAGCGACGGGGCGATCAAACTCGAAGGACCAGCCGTAGTTGCCCTGCAGCAGACCTTCGAACCCGTGCGGGCCGGGCCAGAAGCCCATCCAGATCAGATATTGCTCCCACATGGGGCGATCCAGCGCATATTCCGTTCGCAGAAACTCGGCCTTGGCGACGCCGGCAGACTGACCCGAAGCCTGAAGTTCGGCGATCTGGTTGCTCAGGTAATCTCCGGGCGGAAGGTTGATGATCACGAAAATCAGGACCGACACCACCAACAGCGTCAGCAGCATCGTGAAAAAGCGATACACTGCATAGCGCAGCATGACCATGTGGCTGCTCCTGTCAGTCGGCGAAGAAGAATTCGTCCGGGCGGTGGATGCCGAAATGCGCGCCGGGCTCCCACGCCCACATGGCTTGTTCGGGTACATTGCGCAGGCGGTTGGAAACCACAACCGGCTGCGGCGCGCCGTTCAGGATCCCGATGGCATAAAGCTGGTCGGCGTGGATTTTCAGCATTTCGGTCCAGACCACCTCGCGTTCCTCGTCTGTCGTCGCGACTTCCCAGTCATGGGCCAGTTGCATCAGCCGCTCGGCCTCGGGCATGTCCGGCGCTTCCCCGACTTCGCCTCCGGTCTGATAGAATTGTCCCCATTTCGGCCAGGCCAGGAACACCTGGTCGGTGGGCGCAAGATAAGCCGGAGACGTATGGGCCTGCGGGATGCCGTCATCCCAGCCGAACCAGACCGACGCCATGGTATTGCCCGCAAACACGCGGTTACGCAGGATATCCCGATCCAGCGGCCGCATGACGAGATCGACACCGATCTCGCGCCAGGTGTCGGTCACGATCTGCAACGCATTCTCGACCTCCTGCCGTTCTCCGGCGGTTTCAATCACCAGCTCCATCGGCCGGCCGTCGGGCAGCATGCGAATGCCGTTCTTGTCACGTTCGGTCAGACCGGCCTCATCCAGCAGGCTGTTGGCCATGTTGATGTCGTACCCTGCCCAGGCTTGAGCGTTTTCTTCGCTGTAGAAGGGCGAGGCGGGCAGAACCGACATTGCGCCGGGTTTCGCCAGTTTGAAATACAGCGCCTGATTGATTGTCTGGCGGTCAATGGCCAGTGACAGCGCGCGGCGCACGCGGACGTCGCGCAAAACGTCGCGCCAGGCGTCATCGGCAAAATTGAGGTTGGGGTAGATCGCGATCTGTGACGCCACACCAGTTTTCCAGAGCAACGTCTTGTAATTCCCGCCGGCCTCGCCTTTTTTCAGGATCGATGCGTCACGAAACGCCAGACCGCGCCCTTGCAGGTCGCTTTCCCCGGCATTGGTCTTCGCGGCCACCAGACCGGGGGCGACGATCTCCATCTCGACAACGTCGATATAGGGTAGTTGCACACCCTTGCTGTCGATGCGGTGGTAATATGGGTTGCGAACGAAGTTATGCCGGATTTTCTTGCCCGAACTGGCATTCAGCCACGGCTGCAGGGTCGGCAATTCGTGATTGTCGAACTTATAGAGGTTGTCCAGCTTGTTATGCAGCGCCGCCCAGCTTTTGACGCGGGCATCCTCGACCTGAAAGGCCAGTTCATCCGCGTCCGCATATTGTTCGTGATATTGCTTGAGAAATTCGGATGGCCTGTAGATGAACGGCGGTCGCGCCTGCGCCAGCGATTGCAGGAAATCGGGGTTCGGGCTCTCCCATTCGAATACGATGGTTGTTTCGTCGGGGAAGGACACGGTGGGCGTTTTGCCTTCGACGATCAGAAAATCAGGTGGACCGGACGGGCTGAGAAGCTCGTTATTGGCCACGTCCTCCCACCAATATCGGAAATCTTCGGATGTAAACGGCGAACCGTCTGACCATTTATGCCCTTCGCGCAGGTGCAGGGTGAATTTGCGATTGTCTTCGTTCTCAAAGGATTCCAGCAGGTCGGGTACGATTTCGTAACTCTCGTTGAACCCCACCAGCCGCGCGTAGCCGTAGACTACCATCTGGCGGATATCCTTGGACCGCGTAACCATGGTGCGCAACGTGCCGCCGGGCGTTCCGAATTCCCGTCCTTTTGCGGCCAGATCCACGACCAGCGGCTCGGTCGGCAAGCGTTCCTGCACGGGGGGAAGGTTGCCGGCATTCACTTCGGTCGCCCAGAATGCGCTTTCCTGCGGGGTGGGCGTTTCGGCCCTGGCGGGCAAGGTCCAGGTGGCGGCCAGCGCGGTGGCCAGCATCAGAGGGCGAGTGATTTTAAACATGGCATCGTACCTTATGGCCGGGCTCCATCTCTACCAGTGAAGGTATCACGGAGTCGGTAAATCGGAAGGCGTCTTCCCAACTGTCTGGCGAACCAGCACCCAAAGCAACCAGTTTCAGGTCGATGGGCCGGTTGATATCGGGTTCCGGCTGAGCGGCAATCAGCGCCTTGGTGTAGGGGTGGCGGGGGTTGTAGAAAAGGGTTTCGGGCGGGGCTTGTTCGACGACCAGGCCCCGGCGCATGACGGCCACCTCGTCAGCAATGCGCGCCACAACGGCCAGATCGTGAGAGATAAAGAAATAGGACAGGTTCAGACTGTCCTGCAGATGTTCAAGCAATGTCAGGATCTGTTCCTGCACGGATACGTCCAGCGCCGAGGTCGGCTCGTCACAGACAATAAGCTGCGGGTCCAGCATCATGGCCCGCGCGATGGACAGGCGCTGCCTTTGCCCGCCGGAAAACGCGTGCGGGTAACGTTTCAGCATATCGGCGTTCAGCCCGACACGCTGTAACATCTCGGCGGCCTTGTCCCTTTGTTCCGCAACCGATCCGATGGCGTGTATCTCCAGCGGCTCGGTCATTGCGTCCTGAATGCGCATGCGCGGGCTGAGCGAACTGTAGGGATCCTGAAACACCATCTGCGCCTTGCGCTGAAAGGCGGTGCGCTGGGCGCGGGTCATGTGGTGCACGGTAATCGGATCTTCGTCCGGGGACGTCCGGAACAGCACCTGACCACCGGGATCGGGTGGTTCGGCACCAAGCGCGATGCGGGCGGCCGTTGTCTTGCCCGAGCCACTTTCGCCGACGACCGCCAGCGTTTTGCCGCGTGCAAGGTTCAATTCGATGCCGCGGCAGGCGTGAATCAGCCTGTCCCCCTGCCAGCCCCTGCTGGATCGCATCATATAGGTCTTTGAGACGTCCTTCATCTGAAGGATCAGATCCTCGTGCGGCATCGGCAGCCCGACGGATTCCTCGTCCGGGATCGCGGGGGCGGCGTTGAATAGCTGCTGCGTATAGGGATGCGCCGGGGCGGTCAGGATCGGCGCCGCGGAACCGGCCTCCATCACGCGGCCCTTGTGCATGACGACGACCTGTTCAGCCATGTTGGCCACAACGCCCAGATCATGCGTCACCAGGATCAGCGCCATCCCGGTTTCGCGCTGGAGTTCCTTGATCAGACCCAGAACCTGCGCTTGTGTCGTTACGTCCAGCGCGGTGGTTGGTTCGTCTGCAATCAGCAATTCCGGCTTGGACACCATCGCCATCGCGATCATGGCGCGCTGACGCATGCCGCCGGACAACTCAAACGGGTAAGAATCATAGGCGCGCTGCGGGTCGGGAAAGCCGACGCGTTCGAACTGGTTCAGCACCTCTTTGCGGGCCTGAGACTCGGACGCGCCGCGATGCAGCCACAGAACCTCGCTGACCTGATTGCCGATCTTATGCAGCGGCGAAAGTGACCGCATCGGCTCCTGAAAAATCATCGAAACGCGGTTGCCGCGAATATCGCGCATCTGGCGTTCGCTGATCCGCGTCAGGTCCTCCATGCCCTTGGAATCATTCAGGGTAATTGTGCCACTGCGAATCTGAGCCGTGCGTGGCAAAATGCGCAGCGCTGCCCGGCACGAGATGGTTTTGCCTGAACCGGACTCGCCGACCAGGGCAAGTGTCTGACCGGCCTCCACGTCGAAACTGACACCCTTGACCACGGATTTGCCCGCACCAAAACCGATGCTGAGGTCTCTGACGGACAACAACGCAGTCATGCGGGTCTTCCACCCGTAAGGCCGTGGTTCGGCATCGGCTTGATCAACTCCCCGTGTTTTTTGATGCAGTTTCGCGCGGTTGGGCCTGACTAGTCAAACCCGTTCTTGGGCTGAAATGTCGCGAAAATGTGAAACTGACGCCAATTTGCCTACACAAAGCCTTGAGGATTTGTCATCAAATGCCAAGTCGGCCGCATCCCGTTCGTCGGCAAATATCAAGGAGAGATTTCCCCGTGTCAGACGACCAAAGCCGACTGGACCTGTTCATTGACCGCATGGTGTCTCAGCGCGCCTGCCTGGATTTCGCCATTGCGCAGACCAGCGACATGCCGGGTCCGGTCTTTGAACTGGGTTTGGGCAACGGGCGCACTTACCACCACATGGCGCGCTACATAAAGGGCCGAACGGTTTACGTGTTTGAGCGCGCGGTGGCGTCCCATCCGGATTCAACACCACCGGATGATCTGGTGATCTTGGGCGATGTTCGGGAAACCCTGCCGGCCTCGCTGGTTCGGTTTGGGGCCACGGCCAGCCTGATCCACGCGGATCTCGGGGGGCATAACCGGGAAAAGAATGATGCGTTCGCCAGGTTCGTGTCGCCGCTGATCGAACCGCTGTTGGCCGAAGGTGGGCTGATGGTTTCAAGCGACCGGATGTATTTCGATGCGCTGACCGAACTTCCCTTGCCGCCGGGTGCTGTTGAAGGGCGCTGCTTTATCTATCGCCGCTGAAGTTGGCAGGAGAGAATAACACATGCTGTTTTACGACTGCTCTACTGCGCCCAGCCCGCGTCGGGCCCGCATGTTCATTGCCGAAAAGGGTCTGGACATCGAAACCCGCGAAGTTTCGATTGCCAAGGGCGAACAACTGAGCGACGCGTTCAAGGCGGTCAACCCGAATGCGACGGTTCCGGTGCTGGTCACTGATGAGGGCGCTGCGCTGACCGAAAATCTCGGTATCGCCGCTTATCTTGAGGCCCGGTTCCCGGAACCGCCGCTGATGGGGCGCAGCCCGGACGAAAAGGGGCTGGTCCTGATGTGGAACAGTATTGTCGAACAACAGGGCGGTGCCCCCATCGCCGAGACCCTGCGCAACACGCACCCGGCCTTTGCAGACCGGGCAATTCCGGGGCCGGCGAACCATGCCCAGATTCCGGAACTTGCAAAGCGCGGGTCGGAACGGGTCACCCGGTTTTTTGACGTCTTGGAAGAACGCCTGGCCAAAAGTTCCTTTCTTGCCGGTCCGGAGTTCACTCTGGCGGATATTTCGGCCTTTGTTTTTGTAGACTTCGCGCGCGTGATCAAGATGCGGATTCCACAGGAAAATGCAGCGACATTGGCCTGGTTCGGTAATATCGGCACACGCCCCAGCGCCCGGTCCTGAGCCCGCTACACACGCCCGCCGTTCCGCAGCGACTGGGACTGTACAGAAATGTCTAGACAGAAGTGAACAGTAGGTCTAGCGTCCTGTGCGAGTCATGCAGGAGAGCGCAGGATGAAATCTCAGTATCGCGTTGTGGTCATCGGGGGCGGCGTTGTGGGCGCCTCGGTTCTGTATCATCTGGCCAAGTTCGGCTGGTCGGATGTCGTCATGCTGGAGCGGCGGCGGCTCGCCTCTGGCTCGTCCTGGCACGCGGCCGGTGGCATCCATGCGCTGAATGCCGATCCGAACATGGCGTCGCTGCAGGCTTACACCATCGATCTGCTGAGCGAGATCGAAAAGGAATCCGGTCAGAATATCGGCCTGCATATGACCGGCGGTCTGACGCTGGCAGGCACGCCGGAACGCTGGGAATGGTTGCAGGCGAACTATCGCATCTTCCAGTCCATTGGCATTGACGATTGCGAATTGCTGTCGCCGGAAGAGGCGCAACGCCGCTGCCCGATCATGTCCACCGACGGTGTGCTGGGCGCGATGTGGGCGGATCGCGAAGGCTATATCGACACGACCGGTACGGTGCAGGCTTACGCGACGGCTGCCAAGAAGCGTGGCGCGGAATACTATGAAGAGACAAAAGTCGAAGAACTGATCCAGACCGCCGACGGATGGCAGGTTGTGACCGACAAGGGCACGATCACTTGTGAGCATGTGGTGAATGCGGCGGGTCTCTGGGCCAAACAGGTGGGTCGCATGGCAGGCATCGAATTGCCGGTGTCACCTTTGAAACACCATTACCTGATCACCGATACCGTGCCCGAGGTGGCCGAGGCCGATTTTGAGATGCCGATGACGGTAGACTTGGAAGGCTTTACCTATATGCGGCAGGACCAGAAGGGTGTTCTGGTTGGCATCTACGAGGTCGATCACGAGCACTGGGCCATGGATGGCGCACCATGGAATTACGGCGAAGAGCTGTTTCAGGAACAGCTCGACCGGATCGAAAACGAACTGACGCTGGGCTTTGAACGCTATCCCTCGATCCAGAACGTGGGCATCAAGACATGGGTGAACGGTGCCTTTACCTTCTCACCCGACGGCAACCCTCTGGTCGGGCCAGTGCCGGGCAAGCGCGGCTACTGGTCGGCCTGTGCGGTGATGGCGGGCTTCCTGCAGGGCGGCGGCGTCGGCAAGACATTGGCCGAATGGATGATCCATGGCGAACCCGAGGCCGACGCATGGCCGATGGACGTGGCCCGGTATGGCGATTTTGCGCAGAACAAGCGTTATATCCGGGAAACCACAGGGCAGTTCTATTCCCGCCGGTTCGTGATGACCTATCCGAACGAGCAATTGCCCGCAGGCCGCCCGCTGAAAATGGCTCCGGCGCATGACGCGATGACCGAGGCCGGGTGCAAATGGGGTGTAAGCTGGGATCTGGAGGTTCCGCTTTACTTTGCGCCGAAAGGGTTTGAGGAAACGCCGACACTCAAGCGTTCGAACGCACATGACATCGTGGCCGAGGAGTGCAAGGCCATCCGCGAAGGTGTAGGTCTGCTGGATATCTCAGGCTTTTCAAGGTTTGAGGTCAGTGGACCGAACGCGGAGAATTGGCTGGACAAGGTCATGGCCTCAAAACTGCCCGCGCCGGGCCGCGCAAAGCTCGCGCCGATGTTGGGAGAGAACGGCCGACTCAAGGGTGACCTGACCGTGCTGAACTGGGGCGACGGCACATGGTGGATCATGGGCAGCTATTACCTGCGCGCCTGGCACATGCGCTGGTTCGACGACCACATGATGGACGGTGTCGATATTCGCGATCTGGGCGAAGAATATTGCGGCTTTGCCGTCGTGGGCCCGAAATCGCAGGCGGTGGTCGAGAAGCTGGCCGAACAGGATATCTCAGGCCTGAAATTCATGGGCTGCGGCGATTTCGATATCGGCCTTGTCCGCGCGCGCGTTGCCCGCATGTCGGTGACAGGCGAAAAGGGATACGAGATCAACTGCCGCTATGGCGATCACGTCAAACTGCGCCGGATGCTGCTTGAGGCCGGAGCAGATGAGGGCATCCGCGAATGCGGCTTCAACGCCATGCTGTCGGCGCGTCTGGAAAAGAGCTTTGGCATCTGGTCAGCGGAGTTCACGCAGCTTTACACGCCGGGCATGACCGGCATGGACCGCTGGATCGACTGGGACAAGGAATTTGTCGGGAAGACGGCCGCAATCGCCGAGCGTGACGGAAATGGCCCGTCACAGGTTCAAGTCACTTTGGAAGTGGACGCTTTGGATGCGGATGCCAGCGGCTATGAACCGGTTTGGTCGGGTTCGCAACGCGTGGGATTTGTCACGTCCGGAGGCTATGGCCATTATACGGGCAAATCTCTGGCGATGGCCTTGGTGAATCCGGACATGGCCGCGCCGGGGACCGAATTGTCGGTTCATGTCGTGGGCGTCGAACGGCCTGCCCGCGTGATAGCGCCTTCGCCCTACGACCCGCAGGGCAAGGTGATGAGGGCCTGACGATGATCACCCAGAGCAGGGAACGCGGGCGAAGACGCCGCGGCCGGGGCGCAGAAGCCGCCCCGGCTGCCGGTCGCGACGTGAATTACCGTCAGCTCAGGAACCCGTTCCCTGTGATGGAGGTGTTCCCGCCGGACCAGATCGCCGATATGCATGAAACCGCCCTGCGCACGCTGGAAGACCTTGGGGTGAAAGTTCTGCTGCCCGAGGCGCGCCGGATTTTTGCCGAAGGCGGGGCACGCGTCGACGAAGCCAGTGAGATGGTCTTTGTCGGACGTGACATGGTCGAGGCTGCGGTGGCGTCAGCCCCGAAATCGGTTGCATGCCGCGCGGGGTCTCGTCATCGGGACTTTACGCTCGAACTGGGCAGTCTCGTGTTTCAGCCCGGCGCCGGGGCCCCCAACGCGACCGATCTGGAGCGTGGGCGCCGCCCGGCGACCGGTCAGGATTATCTGGAGTTCCTGAAGCTCACCCATCATTTCGACGTGTTCCAGATGATCTCGCCTCAGGTCGAACCGCAGGATGTGCCGACACACCTGCGGCACTACTTCACGACGCAGGCGCAGATGGAACTGACGGACAAGTTCCCGTTCTTCTTTTCGCGCGGGACGCCGCAGGTGATGGATTGCTTTGAGATGCTGTCCACGGCCCGCGGGTTGTCCGATGACCATTTTCGGGCCAACGCTCATTGCTATACGATCATAAACACCAACAGCCCGCGTACACTGGATATTCCGATGGCGCAGGGTCTGATCGACTTTGCCCGGCATGGTCAGATGTCAATCATCACCCCGTTCACCCTGATGGGGGCGATGGCGCCGATCACCGTGGCGGGGGCAATCACGTTGTCTCATGCCGAAGTGCTGGCTGCGCTGACGCTGACTCAACTGACCAGACCCGGCGCGCCGGCCTGCTATGGCACCTTCACCAGCAATGTCGACATGAAATCAGGCGCGCCTGCGTTCGGCACGCCCGCGCATTTTCAAGCGTCGCTGGCGGCGGGACAGCTGGCGCGGCATCTGGGACTGCCATGGCGTTCCGCGGCCGGGTCCGCATCGAACATCAACGATGTGCAGGCCGCTAATGAAAATCAGTTCGGCCTGTGGGGCTGTCTGATGGCCGGGGCGACGGTGATCATCCATTCGGCGGGCTGGCTTGAGGGCGGCCTTACCGTTTCCTTCGAAAAGCTGATCTGTGACGCCGAGGTGCTGAATATGGTGGCCGAGCTTTGCGCCGGGGCTCAGGCGGGCCGTGCCGAGATCGGGTTCGATACCGCGCTGGCCGAGGTTGAACCCAGCGGTCATTTCTTCGCCACCAGTCAGACCATGGAACGCTATAACACGGCGTTTTATGAACCGCATGTGCATGACTATGCCAATTTCGGCACCTGGAAGGAGCGCGGCTCGGTGGATGCCAGTCACCGGGCGACGGGCGTCTGGAAGGACATCCTGGCCAATTTCCATCCCCCAGCGCAGGACGTTGACCGGCTGGGTGCGCTGAAGGACTTCATCGCCCGACGTACCGAGGAGGGCGGCGCGCCGCCGGAGAGCTGAATGACGACCAAACCTATCCTTCATCGTGACGACCCCGAGGCCGAACCGCTGGTCGGCAACGTCAAGGTCACACGGGACGACTGGCTGAACGTGGCGATGGATGTCCTGATCTCGGACGGGGTAGACCAGATCAAGGTGCTGAACCTGGCCGAGAGGATGGCAGTGTCGCGATCCTCGTTCTATTGGTATTTTAAGTCGCGTCAGGAATTGCTGGATGCGCTGCTGGCCCGATGGCAGGCCACCAATACCGCGGCGCTGGTTGCGCAGGCCGAAGCTCCGGCAGAGACCATCACCGGTGCGGTCTGCAATGTGCATAGATGCGTGGTGAACACTGATCTGTTCGATACCGCACTGGACTTTGCGGTCCGCGACTGGGCCCGCAAATCGGGCAAGGTCCGGCGCGCGCTGGATCAATCGGATGCCCGCCGCCTTCAGGCCCTGCACGCCATGTTCGCTCGCTACGGCTATTCCGAGATCGAGGCCGAAACGCGCGCGCGGGTGCTGTATTACATGCAGATCGGCTATGATCTGGCGCAACTCAACGAACCCATATCCACGCGGATATCCATGGTTCCGCATTACCTGTATGTCTTCACCGGGGTCGAACCGAAACCGGAGGAAGTCGAGGAATTCAGCACTTACTCAAGGCGCTGTTGGAAAGGAGACCCATCATGAGCCACCCTGACGCAATCATTATCGGAACCGGCGTGATCGGCGCGGCCATCGCGTTTGAGATGGCCAAGGCGGGCTGGAAAACGCTCTCGCTGGACCGCAACAGTCAGGTCGGCCACGGGTCTACCGCTGGGTCCTGCGCGATCATCCGGATGCATTATTCGACCTTTGACGGAACGGCCTTTGCCTGGGAAGGCTATCATTATTGGCGCGACTGGGCGGATTATCTGGGCCTGCCCGAAGATGCCAATCTTGCGCAATTCCGCGAAACCGGCTGTCTGGTTATGAAAACCGATGCCAACGGAATGCTGGAAAAGCATATGCACAACAGCGCCGAACTGGATTGCCCGTTCGAAGAATGGTCGCCCGAAAAGATTACCGAGCGCCTGCCGGTCTATTCTTTGGACAGTTTTGCCCCGGCGCGGCGTATGGACGACCCGGAATTCGGGCATCCGAACGGGCGCAGGATGCAGGGCGGCGTTTTCTGGCCGAAGGCCGGCTATGTCACTGATCCGGCCTTGTCGGCGCAGAACCTGATGGATGCCGCCAAGCAAAACGGGGCAGCGGTGCGCACCGCTGCCGAGGTTGTGGAAATCCTGACCAGCGAAGGGCGCGTTTCGGGTGTGAAGCTGGCCTCTGGTGAGGAAATCCACGCGAAGGTTGTGGTGAACGTCGCGGGTCCGGGCTCGGCGATCATCAATGGAATGGCTGGTGTGCTGGATGACATGACCATCGAAACCCGCCCCTTGCGGCAAGAGGTGGTCCATGTCCCGGCGCCCGAGGGCTTCGACTTTGAAAACCAGGGCACGATTGTGTCGGACAGCGACATCGCCTGCTATTGCCGGCCCGAACACGGCAACCACATTCTGGTCGGCTCGGAAGATCCCGAATGTGATCCGCATCAATGGTGTGAGGACGACGTGCATTACAATCATGACTTCACCGACCAATGGACCACGCAGGCAATGCGTTATGCCCAGCGCGTGCCCAGCCTTGGCATCCCGTCCAAAACCCGCGGTGTGGTTGACCTGTACGACGCCTCGACCGACTGGATCCCGATCTATGACAAGTCCAGCCTGCCCGGGTTCTATATGGCCTGTGGCACCAGCGGGAACCAGTACAAGAACGCGCCGATCGCAGGCAAGATGATGACGGCCCTGATCGGCTATTGCGAGGGTGGGGCGGATCACGACGCCCAACCGCTGCAGTTCGAGCTGCCTTATATCGGGCGCAGGATCGACGTCGGATTCTATTCGCGTAAACGCCAGATCAATGAAGAAAGCAGTTTTTCGGTTCTGGGCTAGCCGACCGTCCAAAACGCTCTAACCTTCCTGGGAGTTGCAATCAGGCGGGGCCCAGGATGACCGAGCCGCACAATCGCGTTCTGATACTTGGAAGCGCCCCAAGCGCGCTTGCGGCACAGGCATGGGCGCGTGCGCCGTTCACTCACATCGTCGCCATCAACAACGCGTGGCGGATACGACCGGATTGGGATGTGCTGATTCATCCCGAGGACTTTCCGGCGTGGAACCGGCCCAGCAACGTCGGAAGCCACCAGAGGATTGTCACCGCAGACGAATATGTGCCGGTTCAAAACAAGTTCGGCGGGTTTGTCTATGCCGGCGGCACAATGGCTTTCACTGCCGGTTACTGGGCGCTCGCGGTGCTGAGGCCCTGTGTTTTGGCGTATTTCGGCTGTGACATGATTTACCCCGGGTCCGGCAAGACGCATTTCTATGGCAACGGCGCAGCGGATCCTTTGCGCGCAGATGTGAGCCTTCGGTCGCTTGAGGCCAAGTCGGCGCGACTTGCATTGTTCGGCGCGGCGCAAGGGTGCAGGGTCGTCCGGCTTTCAAGTGGCGAAAGCCGGTTGCTGTTCCCCTCAGCGAACCCGGACAGTCTGTCAGATGGCAGCTTACCTTCGACCAAAGAGATGGCGCACATTTTGAAAGCTGAAGAGGAGCTGGGCTATGTGGTTCCGTCCGGTCGCTATTGGGAAGTCGAACACACGTTTGATGCGGCCAAAATCGACGCTTTGGACCGGCGATGGCTGTCCGCTTACCGCTCTCAATTACTGGGCAAAGTGGCTTGAGAAACCTTAAATCCTAGGTGGCGAACTCGACCCAGGCCCAGACCATCGCAATATAGGTCAGGTTGTGCAAGCATTGGTCCAACCCGGCAGCGCGCCAGAACGCGGCCTGTGTTGGCATCAGTTGCTTCTTGTCCGAATAGCTGGCCTTGGCGAAGTCGATGTTGAAATGAACGATCCATTCCAGCGCGGCAATAATCAGAATGAAGGACCACGGCGCGCCGAATATTAGAAACACGATAACTGAGCCGACAACGTGCACGCCCGCATGCTGCGCCCGGCCCCAGTGAAAATACTCACCACGGCCCGACAGCATTTTAGGTGTCTGGAGGTAATAATCCGCAAACATATGTTTGATCTGCAATAAGCAGAGCATCAGTAACACTGCGCCTAAACTGGCAGTCAAATTGCTCCTCCCGATAACGTCCTGTTGCGAACTCTAGGGGCTAATTTGTGGTTGCGCAAATGAACTTGTTCACACTCGGCGATTATCTGATCAAATTGGAAACTATTTGCGTCTCTGGCCGCGATTGCGGTAAATTCAGGCTGTTGGATTTGCGACACTTTCGTCAAGATCGGACAGGCGATCCGTAACAGGGGCAGGTTCCATAGAACGTACGATTTTCCGCTTTATCTGGAAGTACTCGAAACGCGACCAGCTGATCCTGCTGGCCGTGACATCGACGCTGTTTCCGCTGCTGTACCTGACGCTGGAACTGCCCAAACGCATCATCAACGACGCAATCGGTGCTGCCAGTCCCGTCGTGGATGTCTGGGGCTTCAGCCTGCCGCAGACGACGTTCCTTGTCGTTCTCTGTTTCGCCTTCCTGATGGCCGTTCTTGCCCATGGTCTGATGAAGATGCGGATCAACACCATGAAAGGCGTGTTGAGCGAGCGGATGCTGCGCCGGTTCCGGTATCAGTTGATCAGCCGCGCGCTGCGCTTTCCCCAGCCCTATTTTGAGCGGGTCAGTCAGGGCGAGATGGTGTCGATGATCACCGCCGAAAGCGAA
This sequence comes from Ruegeria sp. ABV4_181, assembly GCF_056158465.1. Classification (NCBI taxonomy): domain Bacteria; kingdom Pseudomonadati; phylum Pseudomonadota; class Alphaproteobacteria; order Rhodobacterales; family Roseobacteraceae; genus Ruegeria; species Ruegeria sp. ABV4_181. Next base: position 3,495,833 of record NZ_JBSWTI010000002.1, on the reverse strand, counting down.
CCGATGGGCGGTCTGATGGGCGATGCGATCAGTCAGCCGGTTCTGCAGGCCGGGCAGATGATCACGATCCTGTCCTTCCTGTTTCTGCAAAGCGTCTGGTTTGGTCTGGCCGCGGTCGCACTGATCCCGCTGCAGGCCTGGCTGATCCCCAAATTGCAGCGCCAGATCAACCTGTTGAACAAGAAACGCATTCAGGAAGTGCGCGTTCTGGCCGCGCAGATCGGCGAGAACGCCGCCGGAGCCTCGACCCTGCGGGCCAATGGCGGCTGGCGGTACCGTCGGGCAATGATCTCGGACCAGCTGGGGCGGCTGTTCGGTATCCGGTTCGAGATTTACCAGAAGAAGTTCTTTATGAAGTTCATCAACAACTTCATTTCGCAGCTGACGCCCTTCATGTTCTATCTGATCGGTGGTCTTCTGGTGCTGCAGGGATCGGTGTCTCTGGGCGCTCTGGTTGCGGCGCTGGCCGCCTATAAGGACCTCAGTTCTCCATGGAAGGAACTGCTGACTTATTACAACCAGACGCAGGACATGGGGTTGCGCTGGGACGTCGTGATCGAGCGGTTTGCCCCTCCGGGCATGCAGGACGAAAAACTGTTTGAGGGCGAGCCCGAAACGCAACCCCGTCTGGACGGCGACATTGTTCTGGATCAGGTTTCGGTCCGGGATATGGATGGCAATCAGGTGCTGGACGACCTGAACCTGACCTTCCCGGGCGGCAAGACAATCGGTATTGCCGCACCCAGCGAAGAAGACAGGCGCGCGGTCGCGGAACTGCTGACCCGAGAGATTCTGCCAAGTTCGGGTCGGGTTGAGGTTGCAGGCAAAAACATGTCGGACCTGCATCAAAGTGTCGTGGCCGCGCGCATCGGATACGCTTCTTCCCGTCCGGTCATGTTTCAGGGGACGCTGGGTGACAACGTCATGATGCCGATGCGGTTTCGGCCGTTGTCGACGGGATCGGACGACCCGGACTTTGCCGAAACCCAGCGGGCGGGCAACAGCGCTGATCCGTTCCGGGTGGACTGGCTGGATCCGACCCTGGCCGGGTTGAACAGCCCGGACGCGTTGCGGGACTGGTGGCTGCACCTAATCGACGGGATGGGATCGGGCGCCGCCCTGTTCCAACGCGGTGCCGAACAGGTATTTGACGCACAGGACTATCCGGAGCTTGCGCAAAAGCTGATCGAGCTGCGCCCGCTGGTACAGCAGGCCGTGCAGAAGGCCGGATTGGGTCAACACGCGCTGATCTTTGATCGGTCCTGTTACAACGCGGCCCTGCCGGTTGTTGAAAACCTGTTGTTCGCCACGCCTCGCGTGCCGGTCACGCAAGAGCTATTGGCGGGCCAGACCGTCTTTCTGGGCCAGTTGCGCGAACTGGGGCTGGATGAAACACTGGTCAGCCTGACCCGAGACGTGATCGAAATGCTGCGTCAGATCTTTGGCCTGGACGGCACCGATCACCCGTTGTTCCGCAAGCTTGGGCTGGAAGCGCAGACCTACGAAGCCGCGGTAGAGCTGATTGAACGGACCCGCAACGAGGGCGTGTCCGGGCTGAACGACGACCAGCTTGCCAGCCTGCTGGCGGTTCCCTTCGTGATCTCGGCCGAACAGATCGGCCCCGCGTTCACCGACGAGTTGAAGAACAGGATTCTCGAACTGCGTCACAGCCATTCCGAGAAATTGCTGGAGCGTCTGCACGACGTTTTTGTACCGCTGCACAAGGACGAATTCGCGCCGGGCCTGACCGTCATGGAAAATGCGCTTTTCGGCAAGGTCAGCCAGATCGGCGGCGCGCGCTCGGACGAGGTGCGCAAGCTGATTGTCGACGTGCTGGATGAAAACAGCGCGCGGCCGCTGGTGGTCGAACTGATCTATGACGTTCCGGTGGCGATCGGCGGTCAGAACCTGCCGGCGCTGTTTGCAGAACCGCTGGCCTTTACCCGCGCAACGATCAAGAAGCCGGATATCCTGATCCTGGAAAACGCGCTGGCAAGCTATGACATGGCGACGCAAGTGGCGGTTTACAAAAACCTGCGTTCACTGTTGCCGGACACAACGGTCATCTATCTGAACGATCAGTTCGAGAATCCGGAAGTATTCGACATGTACGTCGAAATCCGGCAGGGTCGGGTGGTGTCGGATGAAGGGCCAACCGAAGTGGAAGAAGACAGCGCAGCATCGGCGGATCTTGCGCGCAAACTGCGTGCGCTGGAACAGACGCCGCTGTTTTCCGGTCTCGACCGCAGACAGCTGCGCCTGCTGGCGTTCGGCGCGCGCTGGTTCGATGCCAAGCCTGGCGAAATCGTCTTTCTGAAAGACGATCAGCCCACCGATGGTGCCTATGTCGTGCTGGAAGGCGAAGCCGGGCTTTACCTTCCGCAACTGACGGGGCCGGATCAGTTGATCGCCAAGGTGGGGCCGGGGGCACTGGTCGGTGAACTTGGGCTGATCCGCAAGGAGCCGCGTGCACTCAGCATGATTGCCGAGACGGACCTGTCCTGTCTGCGGATCGGTGAGGAGGAATTCTTGGCCGTGGTCGAAAACGACGCGGCGACGGCGTTCAAACTGCTGCAGGTAATTGCGGGATACGTCTCGAACTAGAGCTTGGGATTGCCAAACGGTTCAAAATGTAACCCATGAACTGCGACGCGTTCTGAGACCGGCGCGTGATGCATATCGTCCCTTTGGACCATAGCGGATGACCTTAGTATGGGCGCGCCGTGCCGTCCGCAACGCTTCGCCTTGTGCTGTAACTAGAGTGTGGCGGCACAGGCCCTGATCCAGATCGGGTTGTTACCCCTCGGTCGCCGGCGCGCCGCCCTGAAACGCATTGCCGTTTACATAGTCACACGGCTCTTCCTGCATTTGCAGATGCAACCCATCGCCGGTGTAAGGGTGCGCGCGCGCCAGGTCTTCGTCTATTTCGATCCCGAGACCAGGCGCGGTCGGGGCGGTCACGAACCCGTTTTCAACGCGCAACTTGCCTTTGATCAGCTGATCGTGAAACGGTGTTTCGATGGTTTCCAGCAGCAACAGGTTGGGGATCGACGCGGCCAGATGGACATTGGCTGCCCATTCGACCGGCCCGGCGTAAAGATGTGGGGCCATCTGGGCGTTGAATATCTCGGCCATCGCGGCGACTTTCTTCATTTCCCAGATACCACCCGCGCGCCCCAGGGCCGGTTGCAGGATTTCAGCCGCACCCGCGCGCAGCACGGCACCGAATTCGGCCTTGGTGGTCATCCGCTCACCTGTTGCGACGGGGATGCGGACATTGCGGGCGACGCGGGCCATATCCTCGATCATATCCGGAGGTGTGGGTTCCTCGAACCACAGCGGAGCGTAAGGTTCCAGCGCCTGCCCCAGACGGATCGCGCCTGCGGTATTGAACTGCCCGTGGGTTCCGAACAACAGATCGGCTTGGTCGCCCACCGCCTCGCGGATGGCCTTGCAGAAGGCCACCGACATCGAGATGTCGGACATTGCGGGCATATGCCCGCCACGAATGGTGTAGGGGCCTGCGGGGTCGAATTTCACTGCCGTGAAGCCCCGCCGGACCATTTCCGCCGCGCATTCTCCGGCTTGTTCGGGCGAGGTCCAGAAATCGGTCAGGTTATGCTGGGGCAGGGGGTAAAGGTAGGTATAAGCGCGGATGCGTTCGTTCATCAGGCCGCCCAGCAGAGCATATACCGGGCGGTCGCGGTCCTTGCCCAGAATATCCCAGCAGGCGATTTCCAGGCCGGAAAACGCGCCCATGACCGTCAGGTCCGGGCGCTGAGTGAAGCCGCTGGAATAGGCGCGGCGGAACATCAGTTCGATATTCTCGGGGTTTTCGCTCTGCATGTGCCGTTCGAACACGTCCCGGATGACGTGGCGCATGGCCTCGGGGCCGACGGAGGAGGCATAGCATTCGCCCCAGCCGGTGATCCCGGTATCGGTGGTGACTTTCACCAAGATCCAGTAGCGACCACCCCAGCCCGGAGCAGGCGGCGCGGTGACGATGATATCGAGGTCCTGCAGTTTCATCCGGTTTTCTCCCGCCGAGCGTTCTCAGCCCTGATTGAACACGATAACGTTGCGCTTTGCCGAACCTGTCTTGGTGTCGGCAATTGCTTCGTTGATCTGCGACAATGCCCACCGGCCCGAGATCAGTTCATCCAGCTTGAGCCGCCCCTGTTCGTAAAGATCGATCATCCAGGGAATATCGCGCTGAATGACAACGTCCCCCATCTTGGAGCCTACAAGCCCCTGACCCAGCGCCGCCAGTACAACCGGTTCATAGCTGGCCATATCGCCTGAATGTGGCATCCCGATCATGATGGCCTTGCCGCCCCTGCCCAGATAGCGCGGTGCCTGGTCGTAGGCCGGGATCGCCCCGACGGTGACCAGAACCGCATCGGCCCCTCGGCCACCCAACGCACGGAACGCGGCCTTCCACGGCTCTTTCAGGCTGCCCAGAATGCCGTCTGTGGCACCAAATTCCCGGGCGACTTCAAGCTTTTCTTCGGTCATGTCGACGGCCACAATCCGGCGTGCCCCGGCAATTCGCGCGCCCTGAATAGCGTTCAGACCAACACCCCCTGCGCCGATGACGACAACGTCCTGCCCGGCCCGCAGACCTGCCGCGTTCACGGCGGCCCCAACGCCGGTGATCACACCGCAGGACAGCAAGCTGGCGACATCTTTTGGCATGGTTTCGGGGATTTTCACGACCTGTCTGTGGCTGACCACCACTTTTTCCGCAAATGCGCCGCAAGCCATGGCTTGATCCAGCGGCGCGCCGTCGGCGGTCTGCAAAGGGCCCTTGGTTGTGTCGAACGGCGTTTCGCATTGCGTGGGCTGGCCACCGGCGCAGGTGGGGCATGACCCGCAGGCGCGGATCAGCGTCACCACAACCGGGTCGCCCACCTGAAACCCGCCGGCGGCCTCACCGGTTGCGGTGATTACCCCTGCGGCTTCATGCCCGTAAACGGCGGGCAAAAAACCACCCCACGCGCCGCTGGCGTAAGAGATATCCGAATGGCAGATCGCAACGGCGTCCAGAGTGACTTCGACCTCACCCATCCCCGGTGGGGCAAGCAGAACGTCTTCGATGACCAGAGGTTCGGCGAATGCCCGGCAAACAGCCGCTTTGATGGATTGCATGGTTTCCCTCATTCCGTTTTTGTCACGGTGACGCGGGAAGATGCGCGCTGCAAGACGGAAACCGTCATGATTGCGTCGTTGTTACGCCACGGCGGGGCGTGAACGCAAAAACAGACCAAATCCGAGGAACATCAGCAGCATGGCCAGCAGGAATGGTGCCCCAGGAAGATAGATCGGCGCTTCGGGTCTTGCGAACTGCGCAAAGACACCGGTCATCACCAGCGGCGAGATTATCATCGAAAGGGCGTGCAGCGAGGTCAGGACACCCTGTAGCTCGCCCTGTTGCGAGTTGGGCGTCACACGTGACATCAGGGCCTGAAGCGCGGGGGTGACGACAGCGCCCAGTGCGGTGATAGGGATCAGCATCAGGGCGATGAAACCATTGGTCAGAAAAGCCAGCAGCAGAAAACTGACAATCTCGAATGTCATGCCGTAGATGATCGTGACCCGCTCGCCCAGATACCGGGTGGCGGGACGGATCAAACCGCCTTGCACGGCGGCCATGCCAATGCCGTAGACACCCAGCGACAGGCCGATCATCTGTGGTGACCAGCCAAACCGTTCGGTTGTGAAATACGCCCAGATCGCGGGATAGACGTAGATTGACACCGAGTAGAGGAAATACACCCAAAGCATCGGCCGAATGCCGGGCAGGGCCGCGATTGCGCGCAGTGAATTCACGGGGTTGGCGCGTCGCAGGTTGAAGGCTCTGCGTGTTTTGTCGGTCACCGTTTCGGGCATCACCAACAGCCCGGCCAGGAACGTAAGTGCGGACAATGCCGCCGCCGCCCAGAAGGGCGCGCGCGTGCCGTATTCGCTCAGCAAACCTCCGATGACGGGTCCAAGCACGAATCCGACCCCAAAGGCAGCTCCGAGCAGCCCGAAATTGGCAGCTTTCTCATGGGGTTTCGAGACATCCGCCATAAACGCCGCCGCGGTTGCGTGGGTCGCGGCCGTGACGCCGCCCACGATGCGCCCGGCCAGCAGCAGCCAGATGCTTCCGGCGACCGCCATCACCACATAATCCAGAGACATGACGAATAACGACACCAGCAGAACCGTGCGCCGCCCATACGCGTCGGACAGGTTTCCCAGAATGGGCCCAAAGATGAACTGCATGGCGGCAAAGGCCGTGCTCAGCACGCCGCCCCAGATCGCCGCGTTGGCCAGCGTTCCGCCCTGAACCTCGACGATCAGTTGGGGCATGATGGGCAACACAAGACCGATGCCCATTGCGTCGATCATGACCGTGCCGAGCACAAATAGAAAAGGCAGACGCATGGCATCCATTCAAGTAATTCGCCGGGACATTATCACGGTCGTCGGAACTGTGAAGAACCCTGTAGGGTATTTACGCACGCGGCAGCTTTTGTTCCAGATCGTTCAGAATCTCAGCCAGATGCCGGGGTTGCGAAAAGAACGGGGAATGAGAGCTGTCGATCGTGTATCTCAGATTTTCAGGGGCGATATGGCTCATTTGTTCTTCGTATTCGGTGGGGATCGTCCTGTCATCCGTCGCGCGGATATAGGCCTTGGGCACGCGCCCAAAGTGATCGGTCAGCGGCAGCGGCGTTTCCTGCGGCGCAATGGGTTGCGGGCTCAGGCGGGCCAGCGCATATGGCACGGTTTCCGGTGGGCAGTCGTGGTAGAACAGGTCATGCACCTTGTCGGGCCGGACCGTGTAGGACAGGCCATCCGTGGATTTTTCAACAGCGTCACGGATTGTCTGGCGCGGCGACCTCTTGCGCATGTCGACCATCGACAACCCTTCCTGCGGGACATAGGCGCACAGGAAAACCAGCGCCCGCATGGCGTCCGGGTTCGCCTCGGCGGCGGCGCTGATGGGATAGCCGCCCCAGGAATGACCCACGATTATGGAACCGGGCGTCGTGGCGGACAGGACCGCATCGCGACAGCTGTCCAGCGTGACATCAGCGACAGGCGTCGGGTCCGAGCCGTGGCTGGGCATGTCAATGGCGCGTACCGTGTGGCCATAAGCTTCAAGCGCGGGGATCAGGTCACGCCAGCACCAGGCGCCGTGACAGGACCCGTGGACCATCAGAAAATCCGCCAAATTCGCACTCCTTCACACATGTCCGACATCGGTCAGAAAACGCCGCAGCAGCGCCGCGTATTCCGTCGGCTGCTCGACACAGGGCAAGTGTCCGGCCCGGCGCATCAACTCGAACCGCGCACCCGGGATCAGGTCGATGGTTTCACGCACCAGATCCGGCGGGGTCGAGCCGTCCTCGCTGCCGGCGATGCCCAGCGTTGGCAGCCGCAGACCGCTGGTTGGTGTGTAGAAATCCGTTCCGGATATCGCGGCACAGCACCCCAGAAACCCGTCAACGGGTTGCCGGACCATCATGTTGCGCCAGGGCAGATAGCCCGGTGTTGCGCGAAAGCGTTTGGAAAACCAGCGCTCCATCGTCGCGTCCGCCAGGGCTTCGATTCCGCCCTTGCGAACGGCCTGCATCCGGTCCTGCCACATCGACGGGGTGCCGATCTTGGCCGCCGTATTGGACAGAACCAGCGCCCGCACCTGATCCATGCGCTTTACGGCCAGCCCCTGCGCGATCAGCCCGCCGATGGAGAGGCCGACAAAAACGCAGTCCTGCACTTCAAGATGGTCCAGCAATGCCTCGGCATCGCGGACCAGTGCGCCCATCGAATAGGGCGCAGGGGGCAGCGAGGACAGCCCATGCCCCCTTTTGTCGTATCGGATCAACCGCAACCCGGCCGGAAGATGGGGCAACACCGCATCCCAAAGGCGCAGATCGGTGCCCAACGAATTGGCAAAGACAACCGGTGCGCCATTCGGATCACCATCGATCCTATAGTGAAGCTGCACGTCCCCAAGGTCCGCGATCTGCATGACTTAATCCCCTGTCGTCACACCCAACCATTGCAAACTGACCCAAAGGTAAACCATTGTCAGGTCAGGAATTCCAGCGCTTTTCCAAAGACTTCGGGGTCGGTGTTTCCCCCCGATGCCACAACGATCACTGTATCGCCCTCAATTTCGTCGCGGCGGAACAGTGCCGAGGCAAGCGATACGGCCCCGCCCGGTTCCAGCACGATTTTCAATCGCAGAAAGGCTTGGGCCATGGCCCGCAGCGCCTCGTCTTCGGTGACCGAAAGACCAGGCCCACAAAGGCGGCGCAGGATTGGAAAGGTGATCTGCCCCGGCTGGGGCGTCAGGATCGCGTCGCAAATATTGCCCGAAGACGCATTGTTGTTCTGTATCTGTCCGGTCGCCAGAGACCGTTTGACGTCGTCAAACCCTTCCGGTTCGCAAGGGCGCGGGCGCAGACCGGGCGCGTGGGCTTCAAGTGCCAAGGCGATGCCCGATGTCAGCCCTCCGCCGCCGCAACATACAAGCACATCTGCCTGATCGACCCCCGCAGCGGCCGCTTGCCGGGCGATTTCCAGACCGGTTGTGCCCTGACCTGCGATTACCTGCGGTTCGTCATAGGGGCGGATCAGGGTCAGGCCGCGTTCTGCGGCCAAAGCCTCGCCGATGTCTTCCCGGCTTTCATTGGCGCGGTCGTACAGAACGACCTCTCCGCCCAATGCGCGTGTGTTGTTGATCTTCAGCACCGGGGCATCCGATGGCATGACGATGACCGACGAAACCCCGTGTTTCGCCGCGGCATAGGCGACGCCCTGCGCGTGGTTGCCGGATGAATACGCGATGACCCCGCGCTGTCGATCCGCATCGCTGAGCGCAGAGATCGCCGACCATGCACCGCGGAATTTGAAACTGCCGGTATGCTGCAGGCATTCGGGTTTTACCAATACCCGCCGTCCCGCCATTTCATCCAGAAACGGCGAGTTCAGCAGCGGGGTTTCCCGCACGTGGCCCTTCAACCGCCCGGCGGCGGCTTCTATCAGTTCCAAAGTGCTCATACGGTGTCCAATACCTTGCGAATGAGGTCCAGCGACTGCGGCTCGTTCAAAAAGGGAACATGTCCCCGATCCGGCACTTCCGCAGACATAAGACCGGGATGACGTTTTTGCATTTCGATCAGCGTTTCCTTGCCGAGGACATCCGAATTTGCACCACGAAGGACCCCGGTCGGGATATTGCGCAAGGCGTCGAATATTGGCCACAAGTCGGGGGCGGCACCGGCAGCGGCCTGTTCCAGCAGCGCCGATCTCAGCGCCGGATCGTAGCGCAGAGCAAGTCCGTCTTGGGTCTGTTCGTACTGGTTTTCCACCTGCCGCCGCCAATGGTCGGGCGTAACACCGTGAAAATGCGGTTCCATCGTGTGCTGCAGGGCATTTGCGGCCTCATCATAGGTTTTCGAAACCGGTGGTTTGCCGACATAGTCCATGATCTTCGCGATCCCCGCTGGTTCCAGCACCGGACCGACGTCATTCAGGATCACGCCGGCCAATCGATCCGGGTGGCTGGTTGCAAGAACCATGGCAATCAGCCCACCCCGGGAGGTGCCCAGAAGAACCGCCCGGTCCAGTTCCAGATGGTCCAGCAACTCGATCACATCATCGGCTTCACGGACAACATTGTAATTCGCGTAATCCGGGTCGTAATCGGAGTTGCCGCGCCCGCGATAGTCCATTGCGATCATCCGAAGATCGGCCACATGCGGCGCCAGGAACGAGAAATCGCGGCTGTTGCGGGTCAACCCGGCCAGGCATAGCAGAGGCAGGCCAGAGCCCTTGTCCTCAAAGAAAATGCGCCGGCCGTCAGACGTTGTGAAGAAAGGCATCAAAGTCCTGCCAACTTGGGAATGGTCGTCAGGTCGGACAGAACATGGGCGGGGTTCCAAGGCAAGCGGTCCATAGGCTCGCCTGCACGATTGACCCAGGCGGTGACGAACCCGTACCCGCTGGCCCCCGCTGCATCCCAACCGTTTGAACTGACGAACAGAACTTCGTCCCGGGTGCCGCCAAACCTCTGCTGCACCAGATCGTAGACCCGCGCGTGGGGCTTGAAGACGCCGACGCTTTCCACGGACAGAACGTCATCCAACACTGCGCCAATGCCTGCCGATTGCACCGCCCCGTCCAGCATCGGCGGCGATCCGTTGGACAGGATCGCCGTTTGCAGGCCACCCTTTTTCAGCGCGGCCAGCATCGCGGGAACTTCCGGATAAGCCTGCAATTGCCAGTACAGGTCAAGCAGGCGCTGGCGCAGGATCGGGTCGCCGTCCAGACCTGTCGCCTCAAGCGCCCAGTCCAGCCCGTCCTGTGTCACATCCCAAAAGTCGGCATGGGCATCCGCAACCGCGCGCAGCCAGGTATATTGGAGTTGCTTCAGGCGCCAGTGATTGGCCAGTTCAGGCCACTTTTCCTGCAAATGCTCAAAGCCGGGCTCAGCCGCGGCCTGGCGCGCGGCGGCGGCGACATCGAACAATGTTCCATAGGCGTCAAAAACGCAGGTTTTGATTGGCATCCATTCCCCTCCCTCGGTTGCGCGCAGGTTGGCACAAGAGTTGAGAGGGCAAAAGAGGCAAGGGTTTACAATACCGTGTCACACCCTAGGCTTGGCCGCTCAACCCCTTTGAGGCCGGAGGCCACGCATGACCGCAATAAAACAAGGCGACACAGTTCGCATCCATTACACCGGAACGCTGCTGGACGGAAAAGTGTTCGACAGCTCCGAGGGACGCGATCCGCTGGAATTCGTGGTCGGGTCGGGCCAAATCATTCCCGGGCTGGATTCGGCCATTCCCGGCCTTACCGTTGGTGAGAAAAAGCGTGTCGAGATTGCCTGTGTTGACGCCTATGGCCCGATCAACCCCGCAATGCGTCAGGATATTCCCCGCGAAGGCATTCCGGATGACATCCCTTTGGAACCCGGCACTCAGTTGCAAATGCAAACCCCGGACGGGCAGGCTTTGCCGGTGATCGTTGTCGAGGCGAATGACGCGACAGTGACACTGGACGCAAACCACCCATTGGCGGGGCAGGATCTGATTTTCGAGATTGAGGTCGTCTCGGTCAACTGACAGCCCTGAGATCAGGGTGTCGGGTCAGCCCGTTATCAGGCTGGCCCAGGATTTGAAGGCCGTGCGGACCTCGGGCTGTGTGAAAAACACAAACAGAATCAGCAAGGTGGTCAGGGTCAGCAACGCGATTCGGCCGTGCTGGCCCAGAAATCCGGGCTTGCGCCGGGATCGGGAACCGCGCGCGGCGGTAGCGAGAATTTGGTCTGCTTTGCTCATGCCGCTATCCCTGCCAGCGAAAGATGGTCAAATCTGGGCGCGGGCAGGGAAAGATCGGGTCACATGAAATCGGGCTGTGGCATTCCGAGAACATGGAACCCGCCGTCCACTCGGATGATCTCGCCCGAGGTGCAGGCCCCGGCATCCGATGTCAGGTAAACCGCGGTCCCGCCGACCGCTTCCAGCGTCGCATTGGAACGCATTGGGGCGTTCTGGTCGCAGAACTTATAGGTCTTGCGCGCGCCACCGATGGCCGCACCGGCCAGCGTTTTCATCGGGCCGGGTGAGATGGCGTTCACGCGGATACCTTCGGGGCCAAGATCATTGGCCAGGTAACGCGTTGCCGATTCCAGCGCGGCCTTTGCTACGCCCATCACGTTGTAGTTCGGCACAACCCGGTTTGAACCCTGATAGGTCAGCGTCAGCAGACTGCCGCCATTGTCTTTCATCAGAGGGTAGGCGCGGCGGGCGACCTCGATAAAGGAATAGGCGGATACGTCCATCGAGTGTTTGAAGTTCGCGCGTGTGGTGTTCAGGAACCGACCGGTCAGTTCCGATTTGTCCGAATAGGCAATCGCGTGAACCACGAAATCGATCGTTGGCCAGCGGGCGCCCAGCTCCTCGAACGCGCGGTCCAGCGAGACGTCGTCGGTGACATCCGCATCGACCATGAAATCGCTGCCAAGGCTTTGGGCCAGCGGTTCCAGCCGCTTGCCAAACGCCTCGCCCTGATAGGTGAATGCCAGCTCGGCACCGGCCTCATGCATGGCCTTGGCAATACCCCACGCAATCGAGCGGTCATTGGCCACGCCCATAATCAGGCCGCGTTTGCCCTTTAGAAGATCCGACATCATGTTCACCCGTTATACTTTGACAGAACCATGGACCCGTTCGTGCCACCAAAGCCGAAGCTGTTGGTCATGACACTGTCCAAGCCTGCATTTTCAACTACTTGAGTAGCAATTTCACCGGGCAGGATGCCTTCGGCAAGTGTGTCGACATTGATCGACGGCGTAATGAAATCATGGTGCAACATCAGCAGGCAGAAAATCGCCTCAAGCGCACCAGCCGCGCCTTGCGCGTGACCCGTCATCGATTTTGTTGACGAGATCGGGGGCACGCTGCCTTCACCGAATATGCGGCGCACCGCTTCGACCTCGCCGACATCTCCGACCGGGGTCGAAGTGCCGTGGGCGTTGATGTAATCCACCTTGCGCCCCTCGGGCAGCGTCGCCAGAGCCAGGCGCATCGCACGCTCGCCGCCTTCACCGGACGGGGCCACCATGTCGTGACCGTCCGAAGTGGCCGCAAAGCCGGTGACCTCCGCGTAAATCTTGGCACCACGGGCCAGGGCGTGGTCCAGGTCTTCAAGCACGACGATGCCGCCGCCGCCCGAAATCACGAACCCGTCGCGGTCCTGATCGAATGCGCGCGAGGCTTTTTCCGGCGTGTCATTGTATTTAGAGGACATCGCACCCATCGCGTCGAACAGGCAGGACAGGGTCCAGTCGAGTTCTTCACCGCCACCCGCGAACATGACATCCTGCTTGCCCATCATGATCTGTTCCGCCGCGTTACCGATGCAGTGCAGCGAGGTCGAGCAGGCCGATGTGATCGAGTAGTTGATGCCTTTGATCTTGAAAGCGGTCGCAAGATTGGCGGAAATCGTCGAACACATGCATTTCGGCACCGCGAAAGGCCCGATCCGCTTGGTTGCACCGTTCTTCAGGACAGTCTGATGCGCGGTCAGCATCGCGCTGGTGGATGGCCCGCCAGAGCCTGCGACCAGTCCGGTGCGCGGATTCACGACCTGATCTTCGGTCAGACCGGCATCGGCAATAGCCTGGTTCATGGCGATGTGCGCGTAAGCTGCGCCGGGACCCATAAAGCGCAGGGTGCGCTTGTCCACATGCTCGGCCACGTCGATCTTGAGCGACCCCGCAATCTGGCTGCGAAAGCCATGTTCGACCATCTGGTCATTGGCCTCGATTCCGGACTTGCCGGCTTTGAGAGAGGCCAGAACCTCTTCGGCATTGTTCCCGATGGAGGAGACGACCCCCAAACCGGTGACAACTACTCGACGCATGTGCGTGCTCCTTATTTCGGGCCGGTCAGGCTCAGGCTTCGGACAGAACGACTTTCATGTCCTTAACGTCGTAAATCAATTCACCGTCGGCTTCGACGATACCATCCGCCACACCCATGGTCAGTCGGCGGGTCTGGATCGCCTTCTTAAAGTCGATTTTGTAAGTCAGCATCTTGCGGTCCGGGCGCACCATTCCGGTCAGCTTGACCTCGCCAACGCCCACAGCCATGCCGCGCCCCTGCCAGCCGCGCCAGCCCAGGTTGAACCCGGTCAGTTGCCACAGCCCGTCCAGCCCCAGACAGCCCGGCATGATCGGGTTGCCGGGGAAGTGGCAGTCAAAGAACCACAGGTCCGGAACAATATCGAATTCCGCCAGCACATGACCCTTGCCGTGCGCGCCGCCATCAGCCGAAATGTCGGTGATCCGGTCCATCATCAGCATCGGCGGGGCGGGCAACTGCGCGTTTCCGGGGCCGAATAATTCGCCACGGGCGCATTTCAGCAGATCGTCCTTGTCAAAGCTGCTCGGGAATTGGGCCATTCTGCCGCCTCTCCTGCCAGGGGTCCGTTCGTTATATCTGGCCTCACCTAGCACCCGTATGCAAGGTCCTGCAAGAGCACTGGCCCACATCATGTTGTGTTCAGACCATTCTTTGCGAATGAATTTCATTTGAAATTACCTGACCAGCGCACTTATATATAGCTCAGCAACAAACAGGTTTCGGATTCATGACGCCTCAGAGCCAGAACATTGCCACGAATTGGTTGGTGGACGCCGGATTGCGTCCGACGCGCCAGCGGGTGGCGCTTGCCGAGTTGTTGGTTGGCGATGGCCGTCATCGCCACGTAACGGCCGAAAGCCTGTTCGAGGCCGCAAAAAAGAATGGTGATGCTGTGTCGCTGGCGACGGTCTACAACACGCTGCGCGCCTTCTGCGATGCCGGTGTCCTGCAGGAAATCACTGTGGACGGGTCGAAAAGCTATTTCGACACCAACACCCACGACCATCCCCATTTCTTCTGGGAAGATGAGGGCCGGCTTAGCGATGCGCCCTCTGACGAGCTGGTGATACAACGCCTGCCCAAAGCGCCCGAAGGCGTCGAAATCGCGTCGGTTGACGTGGTGATCCGCCTGCGGAAGAAATAGTCCTACGTCATCAATCGGATCAAAACACGTTCTGCCGCCACCGTTTGCGTATCGGCGGGGCCTGTGCCGTGTCGCGCCAGGATCACCGGTTCGGCCGCGAACGGATCAGAGACGGGTAGGCTGATCAGTGGCATTCCGTCATAGCTGAAATCGGCAGGCGTGCCGGCGTAACTTATTGCGACGCCTTCGTGATTTGCGGCCAGGCTGCGCTGAATTTCCAGCGATGCCGCGCGATGTGCGACGGTCGGTTCTTCGCCGATCTGCCGAAACAGCCCCAGAATATGCTGCGCCGAAAGCCCCTCGGTCGAAAGGATCAGCGGATGGGCGGCCAGATCGCGCAGCGATACACCTTCTCGCGTGGCCAGAGGGTGGGATGGTGCCATTAGTGCCTTGGGCGTATTCGTGAACAGCCTGTGACGGGTAAAGGTCGCATCCATGCTCAAGGCATAGGTTAGCGCAAGATCGATGCGCCCTTCAATCAGGTCGGTGATCAGGCCCTGAAACCCGGCCACCCTGTAAGACAAGGCGACATCCGGCAGGGCCCCCTGCAGTTCCCGCAAGGCCCGCGCAAGCAGGAACGGCGCCAGATCCTCAAAACACCCGAGCCGCAGCCGCGCAGTGCCTGCGCTGGGCGCGGAAGCATTCTCAAGCCGTGCGGCACTGGCCAGTAATGCCTCGGCATCTTCGATGAACCTGCGGCCCTGCGGTGTCAGCGACAAGGCCGCGCCGCGTTTGCGGGCAAACAGGGGATGGCCCAATTTCTCTTCCACCCGCGTCAGCGCGTTTGACAGCGCCGGTTGCGAGACGTTCAGATGCTGTGCCGCGGCGGACAGGCTGCCATGGCGCCCGATGGCGCAGACATATTCGTATTGGCGCAGGGAAATATATAACATGAAGTTAAGTCTATATTTGAAAGATATGATTTGAACAGACGTCCTTTCCATGTGCAGATGATCCAATCGCAGGAACGGAGACGGAAATGACGCACTCGCTGGTCACGCAAGAGATGATCGACACCTATCAGGAAGATGGCGTTGTCCTGATCAGAAGGCTGTTCGCCGACCATGTCGAGACCCTGCGCGAAGGCGTCGCCGCGAACATGGCGGAGCCGGGTCCTTATGCCTCGGAAAACAAAAAGCAGGGCGAGACCGGGTTATTCTTTGACGATTACTGCAACTGGTCGCGTATCGATCAGTTCCGTCAGGTGATCGAGACCTCTCCGGTGGCTGAGGTCGCGGCAGATCTGATGCAGTCGCAGACCGTGCAGATGTTTCATGATCACGTTCTGGTCAAGGAACCGGGAACCTCGATGGCGACCCCATGGCATCAGGACGGGCCGTATTATTTTGTCGAAGGGCAGCAGACGATCAGCTTCTGGTCACCTCTCGACCCGGTGAAACAGGCAACGCTGCGTTGCGTGGCCGGATCGCATCGCTGGGACAAAGAGGTCCTGCCGACGCGCTGGGTCTCGGAGGAGGGGTTCTTCCCCGATGAGGGTCAGTACATCCCTGTGCCGGACCCGGACGCCGAGGGCATGACAATCGTGGAGTTCGAAATGGAGCCGGGCGATGCGGTGGCCTTCAATTACCGAACCCTGCATGGTGCGCGCGGCAACCATTCCGACAGCCGCCGCCGGGCGTTTTCGCTGCGTCTGGTCGGGGATGATGCGCGCTATGTAAACCGGCCGGGCCGGACCTCACCGCCGTTTCCGGGGCATGACATGACACCCGGCCAGCGACTGCGCGAGGATTGGTTTCCGGTGCTGCTGCGACGCTGAACCGGCGCGCGTCAGAACCACTGGCCCAATTCGATCAGCCCGAGGTCAAGCAGCTGCCGCGACGTCCATTCGAACGGAACCGAATTGCGCCAGAGAAAGGTTGGGATGTCGAACGTCGACCCGGCGTTGCTTTTCAGGGCCTTGGCGGCGCGGAACGAACAGATGCCTGCGGTCACGTTGTGATGCCATGGGCAGGAATACGTGTTGTATTCCGGTTCATTGAACGTGTGATCCGGCAGTAATTGCAGACCCTTGCGGGATCTGAACAAAGCGATCCGGTCGATCCGGCGACGCTCGTACGGGATATGATCCTCAAACCGCCAGCGCAGACCGCCGGACATATCCAGCTGCCGCTCCAGCGGGTGACCTTCGGCGTCGTGGCGGGTGTGGGCGTAATAGCCTGTGCTGTCCAGCATCGCGCGATCCGGAGCAACGCCGTTGGGAAAGACGTCCAGATCGTCGGCATAAAGGTCGACAACATGGCTGAGCATTGCGTCCCGACGCTCCTCTGTGTGAAAGGCCAGCAGTTCACCGATGGTCCGGGTTTCGCAGAACGGGAAGAACAAAAACTCGGCATTGTAGCAATAATACATCCACAAGCCGGGTGCGGCCTGTATAACCTTGTTGATTGCGTCGAACACGACCGTGCGGGGTGCGCAGGTCAGTGTGACCCGATGAATTCTGTCCGTCAGATCGGAATCCAGTTCGAAATCCTGCGGCATGAAGGCGACCAGAGCGGCAAAGCCAAGGTTCAGATGATGGCGGATGGTGCTGTCGACCTCGACGTCATCTTCGGCGAAGACCAGGGCCACCGGACCTCTGGCAAGAGTAGGAACGCCAGAAGAGAGGAATTCATCGAGAGAGTCGTATTGCATGGCCTGTCTGGTTCCACTTTGCTGGAATCTTCGGTCAAAATCGGGTAATCGCCTCGCCATTGCAAGCGGCGTTCGTTGGGTATAGAGGACGCCGATCCCGCGAACGCAAAGGCACCATCCATGTCGGAACCCAAAAAGCTGTACATCAAAACCTATGGTTGTCAGATGAATGTCTATGACAGCGAGCGGATGGCCGAAACGCTGGGTGGTCAGGGCTATGTCGAAACCCAAAGTGCCGACGATGCAGATATGATTCTGCTGAACACCTGCCACATTCGAGAAAAAGCGGCCGAAAAGGTGTATTCCGAACTTGGCCGGTTCAAGGGTCTGAAGGTTGAAAAGCCTGATCTCAAGATCGGTGTCGCCGGGTGTGTTGCGCAGGCCGAAGGCGAGGAAATCATGCGTCGCCAGCCATTGGTCGATCTGGTCGTGGGGCCGCAAAGCTATCACCGCCTGCCCGAGATGGAGGCAAAGACGCGCGAAGGCGCCAAGGCGCTGGATACGGATTTCCCCGAAGAGGATAAGTTCGAGAAGCTCAAGAACCGCCCCAAGGCCAAGCGCGGCCCGAAGGCATTTCTGACCGTACAGGAAGGCTGTGACAAATTCTGCGCGTTCTGCGTGGTGCCCTATACCCGCGGGGCCGAAGTCAGCCGTCCTGCCGATCGCATTCTGCGCGAGGCGCGTGATCTGGTCGAGCGTGGCGTACGCGAGATCACTCTGCTGGGTCAGAACGTGAATGCCTATCACGGGGCCGGCCCGAACGGTGACATGACGCTGGCCGGACTGATCTGGGAGCTCAACAAGGTCGACGGGCTGGAGCGCATCCGCTTTACCACGTCGCACCCGAATGACATGGGCGAGGACCTGATCGAGGCGCACGGAACCTGCGACAAGCTGATGCCTTACCTGCATCTGCCGGTGCAGTCCGGTTCCGACAGAATTCTCAAGCGCATGAACCGCAGCCACACGGCGGAAAGCTACCTGCGACTGATCGAACGGATCCGGGCGGCGCGTCCGGATATCATGATGTCCGGAGACTTCATTGTTGGCTTCCCCGAAGAAACCGAAGCCGATTTCCAGGCCACGCTGGATCTGGTGGAAGAGGTCAGATACGGCTATGCCTATTCGTTCAAATATTCGACCAGGCCCGGAACACCTGCAGCCGAGAGGTCTCAGGTTGATCCCGAGGCGGCGGATGACCGCCTACAGCGCCTGCAAGCGCTGATCACCCGACATCAGCGCGAAATTCAGGACGCCATGGTTGGCCGCAAGGTGCGCGTTCTGTTTGAAAAAACCGGCCGTCTGCCCGGTCAAATGGTTGGAAAATCTGAGTATCTGCACTCGGTTCACGTATCCGATGCCGATGTCGCAATTGGCGAGCTGAAGGATGTTCTGATCACCGGATCGGGCGCGAATTCACTCGCGGGTGCGATGGTCTGATCCTGCATTCATGTGCTGTTTGGATACCATAGTTGGTGTTTGTTTCCAAAATTAACCCTTGATTTATTACTTGGAACTATGTTCCGAGAAAGACCAGATTTTTTCGGGGACAGGTTTTCATTCCCGAAATCCAGATCTGTGCTGATCCGGCTGTCGGGTCGGGACGATGGAGGGTGCGAGTGAAAATCCTTAAACGGTACTTTGGATCAACCTTGAAATTTGCCTTGTCCGTTGTGACGGCAACGTCGGTTCTTTCAACTGCTACGGCGGCCGGCAATCTGGATCAGGGCGTTTCAGACCCACCCGTCGCCAGCCCGAAACGCTTTGGCAGCGATGTAAGCGCGTTTTACCTTGGATTGTCCGGCGGATACGCAACTGGCGGTACCGACAGGTTTGGCCTCAGAACCTCTACTGGCCTCTTTGAAATCGGCGAACTGGATCTGAACGGTTCCTACGGCGGCATCCGGGGTGGCTGGCGCGGTGTTCTTCCGGCCATGGGCGGGCGCAGCTATGTCTACGGGTTCGAACTCGGGTATGATTTCGGATCGCTTGACGATGATGTTTCGACACAGATTGGCAGTGTCACCGTCAATGGCGGATCGGAAATCTCGGACGTGCTGTCGCTGCGATTCCGCAACGGGCTGACGAACAAAAGCGGCACGGTTCTATATTTCGTTTCGGTTGGATATGTACGTGGCGACATCACGACGACAAGCAGCCTGTCCAGCGGGTCGACGGTTCAGCCGTTTGAAGACAGTGATCAACGGGCGGGCTTTTCGGCAAGTATCGGGGCGGAACACAGCCTGAGTGAGAATTGGTCGATCACGGGTGAATATGAATACGCGCAATTCGACTCGAAGGACGTTGTGTTCGACAACGGGTTTTCGACCAAGTCGACGCCACGCTATCGCGGCCTGCGATTTGGCCTGAACTACAAATTCTGACAAGAAACACAGGCAAGGTTCCGTGCCGGAACGGGATTTTTCACCGGTCCGCTTTCGGGGGCTGGCGGTTTTGCCATCCGTCGCGGAAATTTTGAAACTGTGGCTTGCGCCCACCAAGAATTGTTGTCTACGCTCGGGATGAAACGCCAAGACAGGAGAACGGATTGGCCATCGGTGCCCTGACCCCACCGCAAGATGAAATGCCCCAGCGCGAGGCGTTTGTAGAATTCCCTGACAACCGGTTGTTGATTGATCTTTGCGGTGAATATGACCGCAACCTGACCGATATCGAACACAAGCTGTCCGTTCAGATCGTGCGCCGCGGCAACCAGCTGGTGGTGATGGGGGATGAAGACGCCCAGAAACAGGCGATCGAGGTGCTTCAGGCGCTTTATACCCGTCTGGAAGGTGGCCGCGACGTTGAAGCTGCGGATGTGGATCGTGAGCTGCGCATGGGTGGTTCCGAGAAAGGAACCGGCAGCCGCGACGGCGACCAGCTTGAGATGTTCAAGGGCGGCACGGTCGAAATCAAGACCCGCAAAAAGTTGGTTGAACCGCGCACTGATGCGCAGAAGGCGTATGTTCAATCGCTGTTCAACAATGAATTGGCCTTCGGGATCGGGCCGGCGGGCACCGGTAAAACCTATCTGGCCGTGGCCGTTGGGGTGTCGATGTTCATCGGTGGGCATGTGGACAGGATCATTCTCAGCCGCCCCGCCGTAGAAGCGGGTGAAAAACTGGGTTATCTGCCGGGCGACATGAAGGACAAGGTCGATCCCTATATGCAGCCGCTATATGACGCGCTGAACGATTTTCTGCCCGGCAAACAACTGGCCAAGCTGATCGAAGAGAAACGAATCGAAATTGCGCCGCTGGCTTTTATGCGGGGGCGCACGCTGGCGAATGCCTTTGTCGTGCTGGATGAGGCACAGAACGCCACCACCATGCAGATGAAGATGTTCCTGACCCGTCTGGGCGAGGGCAGCCGCATGGTCATCACCGGCGACCGCTCGCAGGTCGATCTGCCGCGCGGCGTGCAGTCGGGCCTTGCAGACGCGGAACGGCTGTTGAAAACGATCCCGAATATCAGTTTCAACTATTTCACGTCGAAGGATGTCGTGCGTCACCCGCTTGTCGCCGCCATCATCGAAGCGTATGAGGCCGACTCGGGCCGTGAGACGGGATAGCATTAGGGTTCCGGTACCGGAACTTTGGACATGTTGGCATGAACCTTGAAATAACGATCGAAGAGCCGCGCTGGCAGGGGCTGGAGCCTTTGGCCGAGCGTGCGGTCCGCGCTGTGCTGGCGCATTGCGGTCTGGACCTCGATCTGTGCGAGATCAGCCTGCTGGCCTGTGATGATGCCCGGATCGCTGAACTGAATGCCGAGTTTCGCGAAAAGCCTGCGCCCACAAATGTTCTCAGCTGGCCTGCCGAAGACCTGGCGACTGAGGTTGCGGGCCAGCCCCCGGCATTGCCCGAGCCGGACTTTACCGGCGAAATCGCATTGGGTGACATCGCGATCTCGTACCAGACATGCGCACGGGAAGCGGCTGAGGCAGGCAAACCCATGGACGATCATGTGACGCATCTGATCGTTCACGGACTGTTGCATTTGCTGGGATATGATCACATTCGTGACCCCGACGCCACTTTGATGGAGAGCGTCGAAGTCGATATACTTGGCAAATTGGGTATTGATGACCCATATAATGGTTAACACGGGCCTTTGAGGCCAGTTATTTGGAACAGGATTATGGGCGAATCAGACGGCAGTTCTATGGCGGCGCATGGCGCGCAACCAAAGGACAGCGGTGAACACGGTAAAGAGAAGGCCGGCTTTTTTTCTCGGCTCATGGACGCATTCTCGTCGCATGACGACGAGGAGGTCGGCGCGGCAAACGGGCATGAAGTCGATATGGCGCAACCACGGGGCATGATCAATCTCAGACGGATGCGGGTCGAGGACGTGGCCATTCCCACGGCCGAGATCGTTTCCGTGCCCTCGACCATCACAAAGGATGAGCTGGCGCAGGTGTTTCGGGACAGCGGCCTTTCCCGAATACCGGTCTATGAGGGGACGCTTGATACGCCTTTGGGGTTCGTGCACCTCAAGGATTTTGCGCTGACCCATGGGTTCAACGGAAAGTCATCAGAGTTTGATCTGGTATCGATGCTACGCACGCTGCTGTTCGTGCCGCCGTCGATGCCGATCGGCGTTCTGCTGACCAAGATGCAGACCGAGCGTCGCCATATGGCGCTGGTGATCGACGAATATGGCGGCGTTGATGGCTTGCTGACGATCGAGGACCTGATCGAACAGGTTGTCGGGGAAATCGCGGATGAGCATGACGCCGATGAAAGCCAGCTTTGGGTTCAGGAAAAGCCCGGCTGCTACGTCGTTCAGGCGCGCATCCCGCTGGAAGAGTTCGAGGCAGAGATCGGGCGCTCGCTGACCAGCCACGAGGATGTCGACGAAGAAGAGATCGACACGCTGGGCGGACTGGTTTTCATGTTATCCGGCCGCGTTCCCGCGCGGGGCGAGGTTGTATTGCATCCTGAAGGCCCGGAATTTGAGGTGATGGATGCCGATCCGCGCCGGATCAAACGGCTGCGTGTGATGCTACCGGATCTCGTTGCATGAACCCTGCTCAGGGTTGGCCCTTGTGGCTGAAGTTGGCACTGGCGGTGCTGCTGGGTGCACTGGCGGCGTTTGGTCTGGCACCCTACGGCATTTGGGCCGCCTCGCTGGTGGCTTTGGTGCTGCTGTCGCCGCTGTTTCTGTCGACTGAAACACGGGGTCAGGCGGCCTGGTTGGGGTGGGCTTTTGCAACCGGGTATTTCGCTCACGCTCTGAGCTGGATTATCGAGCCGTTTCTGGTCGATGCGGAACGGCACGCCTGGATGGCGCCGTTTGCGTTGATCTTTATGGCAGGCGGGCTGGCGCTGTTCTGGGCGCTGGCGTTCTGGGTCGCCCGGCGACCGGCCGGTCGCGCGGTGCCGCAGGCTGTGTTTCTGTCGATGGCGATTGCGCTGGCGGAATTTGCGCGGGGCTATGTTCTGACGGGATTTCCCTGGGCCGGACTGGCACAGGTTTGGGTGGACAGCCCGGTTGTGCAGCTGCTGTCCCTATTCGGACCGTATGGTCTGGCAGCGCTGACGCTTTTGGCAATCCTGCCCTTGGGGGCCGCACTGGCGCAGCGCTGCGGGTGGGCTCTGCCCGTTGGGATGACTGCGGGGTTCGTCGGTCTGGCGCTGGGCTATGCGGCCACGCGTCCGGCCGTTTCCGAGACGGACCACGTTGTTCGCCTGATCCAGCCCAACGCGCCGCAGCACCAGAAATGGGACCCGGACTATGCCCCGTTGTTCTTTGCCCGCCAGATTGAGTATACCGCCGCTCTACCCAGTCCCGACCTGATCGTGTGGCCCGAAACCTCGGTTCCTGCGTGGCTGGGCAGTGCGCAGCCGTATCTGGACGTGGTGGCGGAAGCTGCACAGGGAACGCCTGTTATCCTTGGCATTCAACGTGGCGACGGGCCGCGCATCTACAACTCGATGATCTATCTGAACGAAGAGGGCCGGCAACAGGGGCTATACGACAAGCACCACCTGGCGCCTTTCGGCGAATATGTCCCCTTTGGTGAGGTGATGGCACGGTTTGGCATCTACGGGATGGCAGCGACCACGGGCAACGGGTTCAGCGCGGGACCGGGCGCAGCCCTGATGGATGCGGGCAAGTTGGGCAAGGCGCTGCCGCTGATCTGTTATGAGGCCGTCTTTACACAGGACGTGCTGTCGGCCCCGGAGCGGGCGGATTTCCTGCTGCAAATCACCAATGACGCGTGGTTCGGCACCCGGTCGGGCCCGTATCAGCATCTGGCGCAGGCCCGGATGCGCGCGATCGAGCAGGGGCTGCCGATGATGCGTTCGGCCAATACCGGGGTGTCGGCCATGATCGACCCGTTGGGGCGCGTCACAAAGAAACTGGCCTTGGGGCAGACCGGGTTCATCGACGCGAAACTGCCGGCCCCACTGGCCCCAACCTTCTACGCGCGGATTGGTGATTTGCCGGTCTTTGCCGTGCTTCTGACCCTGTTTGCGCTGCTTTGGCGCAACGCCCGGCAACGACGTGTTTAATTACCGATTGACCCCGTCTAACTGCGCGCGTATCCCCTCGGATGCCTGTCACAACGGCTTCCTGGCGTGATGGGAAAATCTTAATGGAGCACATTCATGTCCCGACAGAACTACATTTTCACTTCGGAGTCCGTTTCCGAAGGGCACCCGGATAAGGTTTGCGACCGGATTTCCGATGCCGTCCTTGACGCCTTTCTGAACGAAGAACCCGAAGCACGCGTGGCCTGCGAAACCTTTGCAACAACCAACCGTGTTGTGATTGGTGGTGAGGTGGGTCTGTCGGATCAGGACAAACTGCATGATTACATGGGCCGTATCGACGAGATCGCGCGCGCCTGTATCAAGGATATCGGGTACGAGCAGGACAAGTTCCACCACGAAACGGTCGAGGTGACGAACCTGCTGCACGAGCAATCCGCCCATATCGCGCAGGGCGTTGATGCCGCGGACAACAAGGACGAAGGAGCCGGGGATCAGGGCATCATGTTCGGCTACGCGACCACCGAAACGCCCACTCTGATGCCGGCACCGATCCAGTATTCACATGCGATCCTGCGCCGTCTGGCCGAAGTGCGCAAAGACGGATCCGAGCCCGCGCTTGGCCCGGATGCGAAATCTCAGCTCTCGGTGATCTATCAGGACGGCAAGCCCGTCGGTGTCAGCTCGATCGTGCTGTCGACCCAGCATCTGGACGAGGCGCTGACCTCGGACGACATCCGCGACATCGTCGAGCCTTATATTCGTGAAACGCTGCCTGACGGTTGGCTGTCCGCCAACACCGAATGGCATGTGAACCCCACCGGTAAATTCGTCATCGGCGGCCCGGACGGAGATGCGGGCCTGACCGGGCGAAAGATCATCGTGGACACCTATGGCGGCGCGGCACCTCATGGCGGCGGTGCCTTCTCGGGCAAAGACCCGACCAAAGTTGACCGTTCGGCGGCTTATGCGGCGCGCTATCTGGCAAAGAACGTGGTTGCCTCGGGCATGGCCGAACGCTGCACCATTCAGCTGAGCTATGCGATTGGCGTTTCCAAACCGCTGTCGATCTATGCCGATACCTATGGCACCGGTCAGGTTGCGGACGCGGCGATTGAAAAAGCCGTTGGCCAGGTGATGGATCTGACACCGCGCGGTATTCGTCAGCATCTGGAACTGAACAAGCCAATCTATCAGCGCACGGCAGCATATGGCCATTTCGGCCGCCAGCCAGAGGCCGATGGCGGGTTCAGCTGGGAACGCACCGATCTGGCCGACGCGCTGAAAGCGGCGGTCTGATCTGAACGAAAACCGGGCGCGCCGAAACCGGCGCGCTTTTTTCGATCCTGCGCCGGGGTTGCAACGTTGCACCCTGCGCAGTATGGGCTCCGCCATGAGCACCCAGACACCACAACGCCCCCGCAGAAACTTCTATGGCCGCTTTAAGGGCAAAGCCCTGAAGCAGAGTCAAAAGACGTATCTGAACGAAGACCTCGACGCGCTGTCACCCGGAGCGGTGGACTGGGACACCAATCCCGAACGTCACCCGCTGGACCTGCAGACGCTGTTCGGCGGCAAGGACGTCTGGCTTGAGGTCGGTTTTGGCGGCGGTGAACATCTTGTGCATCAGGCCGCCAGCAACCCCGATATCGGCATCATCGGGGCCGAACCCTATATCAATGGTGTGGCCATGCTGCTGGGCAAGATCCGCAAGGCCGCGGTGGAAAACCTGGCCGTGCATCCCGGGGACGCACGCGACCTGTTTGATGTGTTGCCTAGGGCCAGCATCTCGCGCGCATTTCTGCTGTATCCTGACCCCTGGCCGAAGACGCGGCACCACCGCCGCCGGTTCGTGACGCCCGAGCATCTGGAACCGCTGGCCCGTATTCTGAAACCGGGGGCGATCTTCCGCGTTGCGACCGACATCCCCGATTATGTCCGTCAGACTCTTGAAGAAGTGCCCCGCGCCGGATTCGAATGGTTGGCCGAGCGCCCGGCAGACTGGCGCGAGCCGTGGGATGACTGGATTTCAACTCGTTATGAACAAAAAGCCCTGCGCGAAGGGCGGACCCCGCATTATCTGACGTTCCGGCGCCTTGGTTAACCGTCGTTGAGCGAGGGGAACATGCGCCCCTTGGCAAACCAGGCAATTCCAAAGGCCCACAGCGCGACAGCTTCGAAAAAGAATGTCAGGTTCAGGCTGTTCCACCAGTCAAGGAAACCCGGTCCGCCGATCCTGCTTTTGAGAAACAGCAACGCAACGCAGGCCAGAATGACCAGCCCGCAGATGCTGTATAGCTGATTGCGCTGGCGTTTGCTTTCAATCAGCACGCCGTTTTTCTCATGCCGTTCCGGAACCACCCGCCGCAGGACAATCAGGCAGTAGAGGCCGAGGTAGATGAACAGAATGCCCGCGGCCACCATGTGCCAGTTGCTGGCGGTGCTGAACAGGTTGAAGAACCCCTGATGCGGGGCCTCGGCCACGGTGATCGGGTCGCCATTGGTCACTTGGACAAAGACGCGGGACAGAAACGTGGCGGGGTTTTCACATCCGGTACCCAATGTTGGGACGGAAGCCACGGTGAAGGCCCCGACACCGGCGACGCTGCTGAGCGTGTCTTCGAAAAAGGTCTCACCGGTATAGGCAATCAGAAACCCGCCCACGAAACACAGCAGGCCAACAAAGACCGCCCCCAGGAACTGCGCATAGTAGAAATGGCTGATGCTGTCGCGAAAGCAGCTTCCGCCGAACACCGCGCCGGCGGCCAGTATGACCGGCAGACCGAAGGCGACCAGCCCCACAAGAAATGCCAGTCTTTGTTCGATCTTGCTTTCGGGGCGAAACGGGTCCTTGGGGTGAAAAAGCTCTCGGGGCCCTTGGGCCATCAGGGACCAGACATCCGTCATGACGTGTTCCTTCGAATTTTGTTCTTGGACTGAAACATTCAAAACAATTGGTACCATCATACCGCAGCATCGAAGTTGCGCACAGAATAACCCGATAGTTTTTCCAAAGCGGCATGTTGCCAACCCTTTGCCGCTGGACCAACCGGCGCCAATTCGCTAATCGGCTTGAGCACTGATAGCGCAAAAGGAGCCCCCATGTCCGGACACGGCACGCCCATCCCGATGACCTCGCATCCCTGCGGCCCGCTGACCGGCACGGCCGAGGTGCCTGGTGACAAGTCGATCTCGCACCGGTCGCTGATCCTCGGCGCGATGGCAGTGGGTGAGACAAGGATCTCGGGCCTGCTGGAGGGCGAAGACGTTCTGGATACCGCCAAGGCCATGCGCGCCTTTGGGGCCGAGGTCACCGATCACGGCAACGGCGAATGGACCGTGCATGGCGTTGGCGTCGGCGGGTTTGCCGAGCCGGATCAGGTGATTGACTGCGGAAACTCCGGCACCGGCGTGCGGCTGATCATGGGCGCGATGGCGACTTCTCCGATTTCGGCGACGTTTACAGGTGACGCCAGCCTGAACAAACGCCCGATGGCGCGGGTCACGGATCCGCTGGCACTGTTCGGCACGCAATCGGTCGGCCGTTCGGGCGGGCGCTTGCCGATGACCATCGTTGGCGCTGCTGAACCAGTGTCGGTGCGTTACGAGGTGCCGGTTCCTTCGGCACAGGTGAAATCCGCTGTGCTGCTGGCCGGTCTCAATGCCCCCGGCAAGACCGTGGTGATCGAGAAGGAAGCAACGCGCGACCACTCGGAACGGATGCTGGCCGGGTTCGGTGCGGAGATCACGGTCGAGGATACGGATGAGGGCCGGGTGATCACCCTGACAGGTCGCCCCGAACTGAAACCGCAGGTCATCGCCGTACCGCGCGATCCATCCAGCGCGGCTTTCCCGGTCTGTGCCGCGTTGATCACGCCCGGTTCGGATGTGCTGGTGCCGGGTATCGGCCTGAACCCGACGCGTGCGGGGCTGTTCACCACGCTGCGCGAGATGGGCGCGGATCTGACGTATGAAAACGAACGCGAAGAGGGTGGAGAGCCGGTTGCCGACTTGCGCGCGAAATACTCGCCCAACATGAAGGGGATCAATGTCCCGCCCGAGCGCGCCGCCTCGATGATCGACGAATACCCGGTTTTGTCTGTGGTCGCGGCAAACGCCACCGGCACCACGATGATGGGCGGCGTGAAGGAGTTGCGCGTCAAAGAAAGCGACCGGATCGATGCCATGGCGCGCGGGCTGCGCGCCAACGGCGTGGCGGTCGAAGATGGCGAAGAATGGTGGTCGGTCGAAGGGCTGGGCATCGGCAATGTCCCCGGTGGCGGCACCTGCGAAAGCTTTCTGGATCACCGCATTGCGATGTCGTTCATGGTGATGGGCATGGGCGCGAAATCTCCTGTCGCGGTGGATGACGGCGGTCCGATCGCGACATCCTTCCCGATCTTTGAACCGCTGATGGCCGGGCTGGGTGCCCGTGTCGAACGTACATGAGTTTTACGGTTGCCATCGACGGTCCTGCGGCCGCGGGCAAGGGCACGATCTCGAAAGCGGTCGCGGCGCATTTCGGATTTGCGCATCTGGACACTGGGCTTTTGTATCGTGCCGTTGGCCGGCGCACATTGGACGGGATGCAGCCTGTGCAGGCGGCACAGGCACTGACGGCCGAGGAGTTGGAGCAGGGCGATCTGCGAACGGCTGAGATTGCGCAGGTGGCGTCCAAGGTCGCGGTGATCCCCGAGGTTCGCGCGGCGCTGGTGGATTTCCAGCGCGCCTTTGCCCGCCGTGCGGCAGGTGCCGTGCTGGACGGGCGCGATATCGGTACGGTGATTTGCCCGGACGCAGAGGTGAAACTGTTTGTCACGGCCAGCGCCGAGGTACGGGCCGAGCGTCGGTTTCTTGAACTGACGGGCAAAGGTGCTGACGTGACGCGCGAACAGGTTCTGGCCGATGTGCGTGAGCGTGACGAACGGGATGCCGCGCGCAGTACTGCGCCCATGATACCTGCGGTTGATGCGGTGTTGCTGGATACGTCGGAGTTGAGCATCGCAGCAGCCCTAGCGCAGGCCATTGAGGTTATCGAAGGGAAGGCACCCGCGACGCCATAGCGCCGCGGGACCAGAGATTACAGCTCGCCAACGGCGATGGTCTTGATTTTTGCCCACTGATCGTCGGCCGTTTGCGACGTGGCCGCCACGTCCTTCAAAAACGCAGCGCGGGTTTCGGCGTTCAGGAACAGATACAGTTTGCCGTCGGAAACCAGATACTGATCCGGGTCGCCGTCAAACTTTTTGCCCACCGACACCCCGAACGAGCAGAACCCGCCATGTTGCGGCAGATAAGCTGCGGGATTGGCCTCGAACGCCTCGCGGTTTGTAGCACTGGTGAAGTAGTAGGACGCGCCGTCATAAGTGGCGGAATGCGTGGCAAACCCTTCGACCGGGTTGCCGTCATTGACCAGCGCAACCAGATCGACGCCATGCGCCGCCAGCGGAGCACCCGCCGCTGAAATGCCGTTCGAGACATTGATCTCGTCCGCGGCAAATGCCGGGGCCGCGATCAGGGGCAGGGTCGCGATCAGGGTGGTCAGGACCAGGGATTTCATTGTTAATTCCTTCCATGTTCAGGTTCGGGTTGGCCGCACTGCCAACCGCTGACACAAAGTTAGGGGCCAATGTCTGAACGAGCTATCGCAGGAAGGCCGGTAAACCTTGCAGATCGTACAAAGATGCGGAGGTGCAGGAGGTAGTCCTCACCAAGCTTTGTTTGGTCAGGGGACAGAAGGGTTCCTATTGTGAACCCGTACCGTGCAGGAGTGATGCCATGATCCGACTAGCCCTGATACTGATATTTCTGGCCGGAGGGCTGGCCGCCCAGGAATCCGAGCCGCCGATGAACTATGAACGTCTGGGCAAGATCCTCTTTGCCCTTGATCCCGACGCGCAGCCAAGCGGCCCGGGTTTTCAACTGACAGTTTCGGATGTTCGGGTCCTGATCATTACGGACTCCAGCGCCGACCGGATGCGCGCCATGGTCCCGATCCGCAGCGCCGAGGGCCTGACCGACGAAGACATGCAACGGATGATGCAGGCCAATTTCGACACCACATTGGATGCGCGCTATGCGATTGCCAACGGGACGGTATGGGCTGCGTTCATTCATCCGCTTTCGCCGTTGAAAAAGGATCAGCTGATCTCGGGGCTGGCTCAAACGGTTAACATTGCCAAGACCTATGGCTCGCTCTACTCCAGCGGCGGTCAGCAATTCGACGGTGGTGACAGTGGCAACCTTCAGCGCGAGCTGATCGAGGAACTGTTGAAAAAGGGCGAGGAAATCTAGCGGGCAGCGCGACTGTCAGGACGGGACAGCGACCGGCCTTCGATCACCCAGCAAGTACCGGACGACGTCCACATAGTCGAACGCCAGCGAGATCGCGATGACCAAAAGGATAACCCGGATAATCCAACTGGGTGCCGTCAATATCTCAGAGCGCGCCTGTTGTTTCCAAAGATAGAAGGCCAGCGGGGTCCAGAAAACGATATGCCCAAGGCCCATGAGGCGCACATAGCCGAGTTGGCTGAAGATCAGCATCACACCTGCCCCCGCCAAAACACTGCTTGCAACGGTCGCAACGGCGACCAGGCGGGTTTGCCGCCAGATCAGCAATGCGATCGGCAACAGGAACGCGCCGAACCCAAGGATATTCAACCAGATCTGAAGCCATTGAGGCTGCTGCGCGACTATGAGATTGAAATCTTCCATGGCCAAATCGCTCCGGTTCGCTATTGGATTGTAACAGATGTGCCGTGTCACCTGTACGGGCGCAACATGTCCGGCGCAGGATCAAGCCAACGTGAAGCGGGCAGGATCGGCGGCATTGGATGTAAAAACTGCTTTCGACTTGCGGGGCAACGACCAACCCGTTATAGAGCACGCGTCTGAACAAGGGCGGTTAACGTCCGGATGACGTATCTGAGCAGGGCCGGGTCACCTCGGCCCTTTGTGTTTGTGTAATCGGATGCGCCCCGGGTCACGCAGTCAGACATCATGAAACAAGACCGGCGGAGACAACCGCTCGGCCAGCAAAAACGTATGTAAAGGAAAACAACGCCACATGGCTAACACATCCATGGAGGAATTCGAAGCCCTCCTGAATGAAAGCTTCGAAATGGACACGCCCGAAGAGGGTTCTGTTGTCAAAGGCAAAGTTCTGGCGATCGAAGCCGGCCAAGCCATCATCGACGTAGGCTACAAAATGGAAGGCCGCGTTGATCTGAAAGAATTCGCAAATCCCGGCGAAGCCCCTGAAATCGCTGTAGGCGACGAGGTCGAAGTTTACCTGCGCGCCGCAGAAAACGCCCGTGGCGAAGCCGTCATCTCGCGCGAGATGGCCCGCCGTGAAGAGGCATGGGACCGTCTGGAAAAAGCATATGCCGACGACCAGCGCGTCGAAGGTGCAATCTTTGGCCGCGTCAAAGGTGGCTTCACCGTCGATCTGGGTGGCGCAGTTGCGTTCCTGCCCGGTTCGCAGGTTGACGTTCGCCCCGTGCGCGACGCTGGCCCGCTGATGGGTCTGAAACAGCCGTTCCAGATTCTGAAAATGGACCGCCGCCGTGGCAACATCGTTGTGTCGCGTCGCGCAATCCTGGAAGAATCGCGCGCCGAGCAGCGTGCCGAAGTCATCGGCAACCTGTCCGAAGGTCAGACCGTCGAGGGTGTTGTCAAGAACATCACTGAATACGGTGCATTTGTTGACCTGGGCGGCGTTGACGGCCTGCTGCACGTCACCGACATGGCATGGCGCCGTGTGAACCACCCGTCCGAGATCCTGACGATTGGCGAAACCATCAAGGTTCAGGTCATCAAGATCAACAAGGAGACCCACCGCATCAGCCTGGGCATGAAGCAGTTGCAGGAAGATCCGTGGGATCTGGTTGCTGCGAAATACCCGCTGGGCTCGGTCCATCAGGGTCGCGTCACCAACATCACCGACTACGGCGCGTTCGTCGAGCTGGAAGCGGGTGTCGAAGGTCTGGTGCACGTGTCCGAGATGTCCTGGACCAAGAAAAACGTCCACCCCGGCAAGATCGTTTCGACCAGCCAGGAAGTCGACGTCATGGTTCTGGAAATCGACGGCGCCAAGCGTCGCGTGTCTCTGGGCCTGAAGCAGACTCAGCGCAACCCGTGGGAAGTGTTTGCAGAAACGCACCCCGAGGGCACGCAGGTCGAAGGCGAAGTCAAGAACATCACCGAATTCGGTCTGTTCATTGGCCTCGACGGCGACATCGACGGCATGGTTCACCTGTCGGACCTGTCATGGGACGAGCGTGGCGAGGATGCCATCCAGAACTACCGCAAAGGCGATATGGTTTCGGCCGTCGTTTCGGAAGTTGACGTGGAAAAAGAGCGTATCTCGCTGTCGATCAAAGCCCTGGGCGGCGACAAGTTCGCCGAAGCCGTAGGCGGCGTGAAGCGTGGCTCGGTCATCACCGTCGAAGTGACTGCGATCGAGGATGGCGGCATCGAGGTCGAGTATGAAGGCATGAAGTCCTTCATCCGCCGTTCGGACCTGAGCCGTGACCGTGCCGAACAGCGCCCCGAGCGTTTCTCGGTCGGTGACAAGGTCGACGTCCGCGTCACCAACGTCGACAGCAAGACCCGCCGTCTGGGCCTGTCGATCAAGGCACGCGAGATCGCCGAAGAGAAAGAAGCCGTCGAGCAGTACGGCTCGTCCGACTCGGGCGCATCGCTGGGCGATATCCTGGGTGCTGCGCTGAAATCGGGCGACTAAGTCCCGGGCTTCAGTTCAAGCCGGAATTACGGCCCCGCGCATCAGCGCGGGGCCGTTTTTGTTGCGAATCAATATGTTCCGATTTTTGGGGTTATTGCGGCACAGGCCTGCGCATTAGGCGCGGAAATTACGCCAACAAGCAAAAAATCGCGCGACTTTGCAGGAAAATGAAGGCTTCGCACACAGAGTTTACGTTCCCCCGAACCGAGTTTTTTTCTATACTGTTCAGAATAATAGACATGGTTAACCGGTCGCCTGGGAGGGTAACGCACATGATCCGTTCAGAACTGATTCAGAAAATTGCCGACGAGAACCCGCATCTTTATCAGCGTGACGTCGAACGGATCGTGAATACCGTGTTCGAAGAAGTAACGGATGCGATGGCCCGGGGAGACCGGGTTGAGCTGCGCGGATTTGGCGCCTTTTCGGTAAAACAGCGCGACGCCCGCGTCGGCCGCAATCCCAGAACCGGCGAGACCGTTCAGGTCGAAGAAAAATGCGTTCCGTTTTTCAAGACTGGCAAGTTGCTAAGGGATCGTTTGAACGGTAAAGCCTAAGCCATGATGCGCTACCTTCGATATGCTTTTCTGGCGATCCTCGGAATCGCCCTCATCTCCATCTCGCTTGCCAACCGCGAGTTGGTAGAGCTGAAGCTTATGCCAGACGCGATTGCCGAGCTGCTGGGCTTTAACTTCAACACGACATTGCCGCTGTTCCTTGTTGTGCTGGGCGGCGTGGTTGCGGGGCTGATCATCGGTTTTCTCTGGGAATGGCTGCGCGAGCACAAACACCGCCGCGACGCGACCGCCAAGAAAAGCGAAGTGCGCAAGCTTGAGCGCGAGGTCAAGAAGCTCAAGAAAAAGCAGAACGAAGGGCAGGACGAGGTTCTGGCTCTTCTGGATGAGGCCAGCTGAGGCGCGACAATGCCCCAAGATGTAAACGTAAAGATCTGCGGGCTTACCGCACCTGATCACGTGCGCGCGGCTGCCGATGCAGGCGCGCGCTATGTAGGCTTTGTCTTTTTTCCCAAATCGCCCAGACATCTTGAGGTTCCGGCCGCGACCGAACTGGCCCATCTGGTGCCGGTCGGAATTGCCAAGGTCGCCCTGACGGTGAATGCCACAGATGAAGAGCTGGACCGGATCGTTTCAGCCGTTCCTCTGGACATGTTACAGTTGCACGGAAAAGAGACCCCGGACCGTGTGACCGAAATCCGCAGCCGGTTTGGGCTGCCGGTCATGAAGGCAATCGGCATTGCGGAACCCGAAGACCTTTCCGGGATTGACCGATATTCCGAGGTGGCTGACCAGTTGCTGATCGACGCCAAGCCGCCGCGCAGTTCGGAACTTCCGGGTGGAAACGGGCTGGCGTTTGATTGGCGGCTGCTGGCCGGGCGCAAATACTGGCGGCGGCCATGGATGCTGGCGGGCGGGCTGACACCGGACAATGTGGCCGAGGCGGTGCGCATGACAGGCGCGCGGCAGGTCGATGTCTCATCAGGTGTGGAAAGCGCGCCCGGCATCAAGGATGCGGGGCTGATCAGGGCGTTTATTGAAGCGTCCAATTGATCGTCGGGCGAACACGTTTTGCCATGGCAAATTCTGCGCCTACCTCCTATGAACATCAGGTACGACGAGGGAGACACCCATGGCCAACGATCTTTTCAATTCCTTCATGTCCGGCCCCGACGAACAGGGCCGTTTCGGCATTTTCGGCGGACGGTTCGTCAGCGAAACGCTGATGCCCCTGATCCTGTCGCTGGAAGAGGAATATGAGAAGGCCAAGGACGATCCGACCTTCTGGGCCGAGATGGATGATCTCTGGGCGAACTATGTGGGCCGCCCCTCTCCGCTCTACTACGCGGAGCGCCTGACCGAACATCTGGGCGGTGCGAAAATTTATCTGAAGCGCGATGAGCTGAACCATACCGGCGCGCACAAGATCAACAACGTGCTGGGTCAGATCATTCTGGCGCGGCGGATGGGCAAAACCCGGATCATCGCTGAAACCGGGGCAGGGCAGCATGGTGTGGCCACTGCCACCGTCTGTGCCAAGTTCGGCCTGAAATGCGTGGTCTACATGGGCGCGCATGACGTACAGCGTCAGGCCCCGAACGTGTTCCGTATGCGCCTGCTGGGGGCCGAGGTGATCCCGGTGACCAGCGGCAGAGGCACGCTGAAAGACGCGATGAACGACGCGCTGCGCGATTGGGTGACCAATGTGCGCGACACGTTCTACTGCATCGGAACCGTGGCGGGTCCGCACCCGTACCCTGCGATGGTCCGTGATTTTCAGTCGATCATCGGCAAGGAAGCCAAGGAGCAGATGCATAAGGCCGAGGGCCGTCTGCCCGACACGATCATCGCCGCCATCGGTGGTGGATCGAACGCAATGGGCCTGTTCTACCCGTTCCTCGACGATAAATCCGTGAACATCATCGGCGTCGAAGCCGGCGGGAAAGGTGTGAACGAGAAGATGGAGCATTGCGCCTCGCTGACCGGTGGTCGCCCGGGCGTGCTGCACGGCAACCGGACCTATTTGTTGCAGGATGACGACGGACAAATCCTCGAAGGGTATTCGATCTCCGCGGGTCTCGATTACCCCGGTATCGGCCCGGAACATTCCTGGCTGAACGACGTCGGTCGCGCGCAATATGTCTCGATCACCGACAAAGAGGCGCTTGAGGCGTTCCAGCTGTGTTGCGCGACCGAAGGCATCATCCCCGCGCTGGAACCCTGCCACGCGCTGGCCCATGTGATGAAGATCGCACCGGAATTGCCTGAAGATCACCTGATCTGCATGAACATGTGCGGACGTGGCGACAAGGATGTGCAGACCGTGGCCAAATACCTTGGCTTCGACATGTCGGATACCGAGGGCCGAACCGCCGATTGACCATGTGGTAAAATTTGAAATTTTCGAAAAGAGCGGCGCGCCTATGAACGGCGCGCCGCTATGGTTTTGTGGCAAAACCTTTTCAAATATTGCGCGGCCGGGTAATTTTGTTGCGTGATCGTCACAGGTGCCTTTAGGGGCACAAAAAAACATTGAGCGAATCCAGTGCCTTCACCTAAACCCGCCGCTACCGGTCACAACGGGCCGGACCCTAGCGGGCAGAGGTGATCACTCTCCCGGTGCGGACGGCGCTGCCGAAACCGTATGCCAGGGCCGAAACCGGGGATTGGTAAGCTTTGAAGCTCGGGTGGATAGAGCGGCAGATCCAACTCTGTAGGCGAAGGTTCGACTCCTTCCAAAGCACCAAATGTAGCTCATTCTGGTTAGAGCAATCGACTGCGAATCGATGGGTAGCGGGTTCGAATCCCGTCATTTGAACAAACGCTGTTAGGTCAGCACCGGCCTTCAACGCCGGCCCGTGAAAACGGTCCAAAACATTTGGGTCCGGGTGTTTCCCAGCAGGGGCGGCACCGCGCAACGTCAGGCTTTGGCCCGGCGGGGCAGGGGTCTTCGCTGCTCTGGCCTTGGGCCGGAGGGTAGATGACGGTGCCGCCGGATCGGTGCCCCGCTTAGCCCCTTGGGCAAGGCGGCGCATGGGTCCCGCGCCCCTCTCTCTGACCCTTCCGCGCAGGGGCATGGCGCGGGGGATGTCCGGATCTTTCCCGCCTTCGTCCGAAGGCTTCACACCTGTCACCCGTTCGGGGTGCAACCCACTGAAAACATGAAAAGGAGTTCGCATTTGCGACGACGATAGAGCGAGACGAAAAGGAGAGATGACATGACACTTTTCCAAGATCTGATTGACCGGCTGACCGGCCACCGGCGGCTGACCCTGACTGAGACCCAGCGGATGCTGGTCCTGCGCAACGGGGTGTTCGATGCAATCCTCGGCCCCGGTAAACACCGGCTGCCGCGCAAGGATGTGCTGACCGAACTGCACGATCTGGAATCTCTCTTTTTCGTGTCGCCCTACGAACGGGCGCTGATGCAGAACCGGCCTGAACTAGCCGCCAAGCATCTGACCGAGTTCCGAGCCGGGCCTGACGAAGTTCTGGTTCTGCTGCGGGATGGGGTCCCTGTTCGGGTCCTGAACCCCGAAGCACGGGCGCTGGTCTGGAAAGATGCAGGCCCGTGGGAAGCAGAGCCGCACAGCCTGACCGGGACCATGATCGCCCCCAAACCGGTGGCGCAACGGCTGGTTCGGGCCGGGCTGCGGATCAACCTGACACAGGTTGAGATCGCCGAGGGCCATACCGGGCTGCTGACGGTTGACGGTGTGCTGGCGGATCAGCTGAACCCGGGCGCGCATGCCTTCTGGAAGGCGGGCCGGAACGTCGAGGTCAAGCAGATCGACCTGCGGCAACGGACCCATGAGGTGACCGGGCAGGAGATCCTGACCAGGGACCGGGTGACTATCCGGGTCAACCTCAGCGCCGACTACCGGGTCGTTGATCCGGTCAAGGCGGTGGGGACGGTCAGGGACTTCGATCAGGCCCTGCACCGGGCGCTGCAACTGGCGTTCCGGAAGACCCTGGGCGCGATGACGCTTGACCGGCTGCTGGCCGAGAAAGTGACCGTCGACACCGAGGCCGCCGATCGGGTGCGGACACAGATGGCCGGGATCGGCATCGAAGTGCGCGAGATCGCGTTGAAAGACGTTATCCTGCCCGGCGAGATGCGGGAGATCCTGACTGCTGTGGTCGCCGCCGAGAAACAGGCCGAGGCCAACGTCATCCGGCGGCGGGAAGAAACCAACGCCACGCGGTCCCTGCTGAACACCGCGAAGGTGATGGCGGAAAACCCGGTGATGCTGCGGCTGAAAGAGCTTGAAGCTCTGGAAACCATCGCCGGCAAGGTCGAGCGGCTGACGGTCCACAACGGGACCGAAGGTCTGATGTCCGACCTTGTCAAACTGCGGGAGTGATCCCGAATAAGGACCGGTCCGGGTGATCCCGGGCCGGTCTGCTTAGCCGTGAGTGGCGTTATCTTTCAAAAGGCGCAGCGGAACCACATCCAGCGCCCTTTGATGGGTTGCCTCCAGATGCACCCTGGGTGCGCAGCCTTCGTCATGGGCCTGAAGAAAACGCGCAGCGCACAGGCACCAGCTGTCACCGGGTTTCAGACCCGGAAAGTTGAACTCGAGGCGCGGGGTGCTCAGGTCATTGCCGACATATTTGGAAAAGGCCAGAAACTCGGCCGTCATCACGGCACAGACTGTG
Organism: Ruegeria sp. ABV4_181; assembly: GCF_056158465.1. NCBI lineage: Bacteria > Pseudomonadati > Pseudomonadota > Alphaproteobacteria > Rhodobacterales > Roseobacteraceae > Ruegeria > Ruegeria sp. ABV4_181. The sequence goes on along the minus strand of NZ_JBSWTI010000002.1, from coordinate 3,458,190 downwards.
TGGCTGCCCTGATCCTCGGGGCAGGTGTTGCAGGCCCCGTCCCGAAAAAACCCGGTCAACGGGTCGCGCGAGCATGGGGCAAGGACGCCGCCCAACACGTTTATGCTGTCCTGCTTTTGCATGATCCCACCTTACAGGCTTTGGGCGATGCTGCGGAACATTTCTATGTTTGCCTCGTGGACGCCCGGATCGCGAAACCTGCGATCCGCCCCGGTCGTGACGATCAGCACACCGCGCGGCTGATCGAAATAGATGTACTGCCCATAGATGCCACGCGCCAGAAACTCACCCTCATGCGCGCCCACGGGGATCCACCATTGATATCCATAACCGATCTTTCCGGGGCCCGTGGGCGCGTTGGGCAGAACGGATTCGGCAAGCCAGTTGGCGGGCACAAGCTGCTGACCATTGTGGGACCCGCTCTGCAGGATCATCTGACCAAATCGGGCAAAATCCCGAGTGGTAAAGTTCAGCCCGCCCAGAACAAAGGCCACCCCGACACCGTCGGTGATGTAATAGCCGTCCTGTTCCAGACCCAAAGGCTGTACGATCCGTTCGGTCAACAGATCCGCAACGCTCCGTCCGGTTGCGCCACGGATGACCATGCCGATGACATGCGTGTCGATTGAAACATATTGCCAGGTGTCGCCCGGCGTGGCGAAACTGTCCTGCAATGAAGCGGTAAAATCGTCCAACTCGCCGCCCAGGGCAACGACGCGACCCATGCGGTTGATGTCCGAGTTATAGTCCAGGTAATCCTCGTCAAAGGTCACGCCGCTGGCCATATTCAGGACATTTCGAATGGTCGCGCCGTCATAGGCCGTCCCGGTCAGTTTCGGCGCGTATTTCACAACCGGATCGTCCAGCGATGTGATAGCCCCTTCGTCCAGAAGAATGCCAAACAGGGCGGACAGATAGCTTTTAGCCACCGACCACGAAATTCGCCGGTCGTCTGGTGTGGTGCCCAGATAGTATTCTTCGAATCGGATCTGACCGTCCTGCATCACCAAAAGGGACGTGACCGCCCGGTCTTCGATCCAGGTGTCGGTGCCTTCCGGCAGGTCGAACCCGGCCCCGTAGGGCAGGTCCCAGGTCGGGCCGTCGCCACGCGGCAGGTCGACAGACAGGAATGCCTGATCCATGTTCGAGAAGTTGTGAACGATCTTTTCTTCGGAAAACAAAGAGTTCACGGCCATCAGGCGCTGAATCTCTTCGCGTTTCCAGAACCCCACGACTGCTGCGGCCAGCACCAGCATCAGCACGATGCGCAGCACCCACTTCAACACGGTTCTCATATGACGCCTCCCATTTGCGTGTCGTATTGGAACCTGCCCGGTTGCGTTCCGCAATTGGGACGTGGCGGCAACGTCAGCGACCCTATTTGAACTTGTCCAGCAACTTCTGCATGGCAGAGCGGTTGTCCGGCTCGGGCTCAGGCGCGGGGTTTGCCGCGGGTGCGGGGGCTTTGGCGGGCGTTTTCGATGACCGGGGCGGCGCGGTACGCAAGGCGACGGCATTCATGAATTTGCCGCCCTCGTCCTGGGCAAGATACGCGGCGCCATCCGACACCCCGCGCAATACGTCATCCAGCCAGTCGGCATCGGCTTTGGCGAAATCTCCCAGCACGTAAGGCGACACCAATTCTTTCCGCCCGGGATGCCCGATCCCCAGGCGCACCCTGTCGTAGGTCGGGCTGATATGTTCGTGAACCGAACGCAGCCCGTTGTGACCGGCATGCCCGCCGCCTGCCTTGACGCGGACCTTGCCGGGGGCAAGATCCAGTTCGTCATGAAAAACGATCACATCGGTCGAATCGAGCTTGTAGAACCGCATCGCCTCACCGACCGACTGGCCAGAGCGATTCATGAAGGTTTGTGGTTTGATCAGCAAAACCTTTTCCGATCCCAGCCGACCCTCGGCAATGTCCGCCTGAAACTTGGATTTCCACGGACCGAAGCCATGGTCCTCTGCAATCCGATCCACGGCCATAAAGCCGATATTGTGCCGGTTGCGGGCGTATTTGGCCCCCGGATTCCCCAATCCGACAAACAGTTTCATAGCCTCGTCCTTGTGTATGGCGCGAAACGCACAAATGGTTGATTGCACGGAATGCCATCCGTTTTCCAGCCCGCACGCGCAAAGAAAAACGGGGCCCCGAAAAGGGCCCCGTTCCATCTTCCGAACAGTCTGGTCCGGATTTATTCTTCTGCTTCTTCCTGACCGACGACTTCAACCTCGTCTGCGGCCACTTCGACCTCTTCGCCTTCTTCGTCGTCGCCGGACGACAGGCCGGTCGGTGCCGAGACGTTCGCGATCACGAAGTCACGGTCAATGGTCGGCTTGGTGCCTGCAGGCAGTTCAACCGACGAAATGGTCACAACGTCGTTGATCTCCATCCCGGTCAGATCAACGGTGATCTTCTCGGGGATGTCACCGGCGGTGCACATCAGTTCGACCTCAGGGCGGACAACGGTCAGAACGCCGCCCTTCTTGATGCCGGGTGCCTCTTCTTCGTTGATGAACTCAACCGGGATGTACAGCGCGATCTTGGTGGTCCGGCGCAGGCGCATCAGGTCCAGGTGGGTCGGCAGGTCTTTGACAACGTCACGCTGAACGTCGCGGCAGATTACGCGGACGTCGTCGTGGCCTTCAACCTTCAGGTTCCACAGGGTCGACTTGAACCGGCCTGCTTTCAGGCGCTTGAACAGGACGTTGAACGGAATCTGAATCGGCAGCGGTTCTTTGTCGCCACCAAAAACAATGCCCGGAACCATGCCGTCGCGGCGTGCCTGACGAGCGGCGCCCTTGCCTGTCCCCGTCCGTTCCAGAGCTACGAGATCAGGAATCTCACCAGCCATGATATATTCTCCAATGTTAGGGCGGGCATCCTCCAAGGCTGTATGCCCGCGTGAAGCCGCGTCCTTAGCTTGATTCACCGGAATTGGAAAGGGATTTTTATCACCCGTCTGGACAAACGTGGATCAGCCCTGCCAGCGGCCGCCAAAGTCTTCGGGGATCAGCAGGTTATGTCGGCCCAGATCGCCCACATTCCGTTCGCCGCACAGGGCCATCGTGGTGTCCAGTTCCTTGTGAATGACATCCAGAGCCGTTGTCACGCCCTTTTGTCCCATTGCGCCCAGCCCATACACGAAAGCGCGCCCGATATAGGTTCCCTTGGCCCCCAGGGCCAGCGCCTTGAGAACGTCCTGACCCGACCGGATGCCGCTGTCCAGATGAACCTCGACATCGTCCCCGACCGCATCCATGATTTCCGGCAGCATGCGGATGGAACTGAGCGCCCCGTCCAGTTGCCGTCCGCCGTGGTTGGACACGACGATGGCATCCGCGCCAAGCTTTGCCGCCATTTTGGCATCCTCGGCATCCAGAATACCCTTCAGGATCACTTTGCCGCCCCATTGCTCCATCAGCTTTCCGACCTTCTTCCAGTCGAGGCTGGGGTCGAACTGCTCGGCCGTCCACGCGCCCAGCGAAGAGGCGTCTGAAATGCCTTCGACATGGCCGACGATATTTCCGAACTCGCGCCGCTTGGCGCGCATCATCTCAATCCCCCAGGACCATTTGGTTATCAGATTTGCGATGGTCTTCGCTGTCAGTTTCGGCGGGGCAGACAGGCCGTTTTTCAAATCCTTGTGTCGCTGTCCGAGAATTTGCAGGTCCAGAGTTATCACCAGCGCTGCGCATTTCGCGTCTTTCGCCCGCTGGATCAGACGGCTGACATAGTCCTGATCCTTCATCGTATAAAGCTGAAACCAGAAAGGTTTCGAGGTGTGTTCGGCCACGTCCTCGATCGAATTGATCGACATGGTGGACAGGGTGAAAGGAACGCCGAACTCTTCGGCCGCTTTGGCGGCTTTCATCTCGCCGTCGGCATGCTGCATCCCGGTCAGACCGACCGGCGCCAGCGCAACCGGCATGGTGACATCCTGCCCGATCATCTGTGACGCTGTTGAGCGCCCGGCCATATCAACGGCAACCCGCTGGCGCAGCCGGATATCTTCAAAATCCGAACTGTTGTCGCGAAAGGTCTGCTCGGTCCAGCTGCCGCTTTCGGCATAATCGTAAAACATGCGCGGCACGCGACGTTCGTAAATGCGGCGCAGGTCTTCGATGGTTGTGATTACGGGCATATTCCGGCGCTTTCGTCGATCTGGTTGGGTTTTCAAGCCAATTTACTATCACGTCGCGCCATCAGGTCCAGACAGCAAAAACCGCAGCAGGCGCGCGACCTGCTGCGGTTGACAGACATCAATCCTAACTCGTTCGTCGTTCAGACCGAGTGCGCCCCGTCGGCCAGAGTCTTCACAAAGTCCAGAACTTCGGCCACAGGTTTGCCGGCAGCAATCTGGCTGACAATGGCGGACCCCACGACCGCGCCATCGGCGACACTTGCAATTGCCCGGGATTTTTCCGGGGTATTGATGCCAAAGCCAACGATCACGGGCAGGTCTGTTGCCGACTTGATCCGGGCGACCTCGGGGCCGACATTTGTGGCCTGTGCTTCGGCCGCGCCGGTAATGCCGGTAATCGAAACATAATAGACGAAGCCCGAAGTGTTTTGCAGCACGCGAGGCAGGCGCTTGTCGTCTGTTGTCGGTGTCGCCAGACGGATAAAGTTCAGGCCCGCCGCCTGCGCCGGCAGACAAAGTTCTTCGTCCTCTTCCGGTGGCAGGTCCACGACGATCAGACCGTCGATGCCTGCGTCCTTTGCATCTGCAAGAAAGGCATCGACGCCGCGGTTGTAGATCGGATTGTAATACCCCATGAGGACAATCGGGGTCGTTTCGTCGGTTTCGCGGAATGCACGGGCCAGATCCAGCGTTCGCTGCAGCGTCATGCCGCCGTCCAGTGCCCGTTGACCTGCGGCCTGGATGGTCGGACCATCCGCCATCGGATCGGTGAATGGCAGGCCCAGTTCGATGACATCGACCCCCGCACCAGGCAAACCTTTCACGACCTCCAGCGATGTGTCGAAATCAGGGTCGCCTGCCATGATATAGGCAACAAAGGCCTTTTTCCCTTGGGCGTTCAAGGCGGCGAACTTGGCATCAATACGGGTCATCTGCAGTCCTTGCATTCAGAGTTGAACCTGATGTGCAGAAACTTTCCGCGGAAATCAATCCCGCCGGGTCAGATTGCGTCAAAACCCGTAATGATACCGCAGCAAAAGCGCATTGACGCCGGGGTTGGGACTGTCCGTGCTGGCGTTCGATTTATGCGTCAGGGCCAGTGAAACCTTGTTGCCGCTGTTCAGGGAATAGCCGACGCCCAGCAGGCTTCTGATCTGAAAGTCGCCACCCAGGTCGTTATCGTCATCCGAGGCATTGAAATAGCCCGGCATGACGCTGAACTCGGCGAACCAGCGGTCAGAGAAGGAATAGATCCCGATCAGGCCGGCACCGATATGCGAATTCCCGGCCGCATCCACGGACAGGGCCGCACCCCAGGTTGCGCTGAACCGTGTCGCCTCGTGAAACGGTCGGTGCTGGTATTCCAGTGAGACCAGCGCCTCGTCGTCCGCTGAACTGTCCGAGTAATCCGCATACCCTGCGCCAAAGATGACGGACTGTGCCTGAACTGCAGTTGCGGCTATCAGCAGAACGGCGGAAACAACTAGTGATTTCATACGCATACTTCGTCGGTTCATGATACGATCAGGTTCAGTTGGTGATGCTGTGCCACCAAAATCAAGAGTTGTGAAAACAAAAGAACTTAACAGATATGTGATGTTGCAATTCGGACTCGGCCGATTTCCGGCATCCGGGTTGCGCATTTCCCCCGACCTGAATAGAAGACGCCGTCGTATCTTCAGGAGGCCATCATGGGCTTTAAAATGGGAATTGTGGGTTTGCCGAATGTTGGCAAGTCGACCCTGTTCAATGCGTTGACCAAGACCGCGGCCGCTCAGGCGGCGAATTTCCCGTTCTGTACGATCGAACCCAATGTGGGCGATGTCGCTGTGCCTGACGACCGGCTGGACAAGCTGGCCGCGATTGCGTCATCGAAACAGATCATCCCGACGCGCATGACCTTCGTGGATATCGCCGGTCTGGTCAAAGGTGCCTCAAAAGGCGAAGGGCTGGGCAACCAGTTTCTGGCCAACATCCGCGAAACCGACGCCATCGCCCATGTGCTGCGGTGTTTCGAAGATGGCGACGTGACCCATGTGGATGGCCGGGTCGACCCGGTGGCCGATGCCGACACCATTGAGACCGAGCTGATGCTGGCCGATCTGGAAAGCATCGAAAAGCGCCGCGCCAACCTTGTGCGCAAGCTGAAAGGCAATGACAAAGAGGCGCAGCAGCAGGACCGCCTGCTGGCCGCCGCGCAGCGGATGCTGGAAAGCGGCAAGCCCGCGCGTCTGGTCGAGGTGTCGGACGAGGACTTCAAGGCCTGGAAGATGCTGCAACTCCTGACCACCAAACCGGTTCTCTACGTCTGCAACGTCTCCGAGGAAGAAGCCGCCGAGGGCAACGAATACTCCACCCGTGTGGCCGAGATGGCCGCCGCGCAGGGCAACGCCCACGTCATCATCAGCGCCAAGATCGAAGAAGAGATCAGCCTGCTGGCCGCGGACGAAGCGCAGATGTTCCTGGAAGAGATGGGTCTGGAAGAACCCGGCCTCGACCGTCTGATCCGCGCCGGTTACGACCTGTTGAAACTGGAAACCTATTTCACCGTCGGCCCGAAAGAGGCCCGCGCCTGGACCATCCGCACCGGCACCGCCGCGCCGCAGGCCGCAGGCGTGATCCACGGCGATTTCGAAAAGGGTTTCATCCGCGCCGAAACCATCGCCTATGACGACTATATCGCCGCCAATGGCGAGCAGGGCGCGAAAGAAGCAGGCAAGATGCGGGCTGAGGGCAAGGGCTACATCGTCAAGGATGGCGATGTTATGCACTTCCTGTTCAATACCTAGGGCGTACACCGAACCAGTTTTCCACAACCCGGTTCTAGACAAACGCTTCTGCGCCGGATCACAGAGGTTTCTTCATGAACCATCTTGAATGTCCGATAGGTTCGTTTCCGGCCGCGTTGCTGAGCACTCCGAATTCGGAGTATCCAAGCCTTGCGTAAAATGCCCTGGCGCTTGGGCTGGACGTGTCCAGCCAGGAATGGTGGCACCCTAACGCTCTGGCCTGTTCTTCAGCCGCCAGCATCAGACGCGTTCCGATCCCGGTTCGCTTGAGCGCTTCGTCAACCCACAGTGTTTTCACCAAAAGCCAGCCATAGGACGTCGCGCCTGTTACGCCGCCGATCAATTTCCCCTCGGGATTCCTTGCGGACAATACGATTCTGCTGTTGGTCGATTGGGCGCTCTCTTCGGCTAGCGCCCTGAGCAGGTTTTCCTCAATTTCCCGCGACAGGGTTGCGTGCTGGGAATGGGGTTCAATAGAAATGACGATGTGTGCCATGACGTTCTGCCAACTCGGTTTTTTGATCACCTGAACAAAGAGGGCGAAAAAAGTTTCGGCAAGACCGACTCTGTTGCGCAGGCTCAAAACTGGTTTCCTATTCCGTGCAAACCCCCTTAATTTGGCCGTTATCTGTTCGTTTGAGATAATTCCTAATGATCGAAATCCGTGACCTGCAACTTCTCAGCGCCCTTGCGCGGCATCGCCACTTTGCCAAGGCGGCCGAGGAATGCGGGATTTCGCAGCCGGCCTTTTCCATGCGTATCCGCAACCTGGAAGATCGGCTGGGCGTCTCAATCGTGCGCCGCGCCAACCGGTTTCAGGGCCTGACCGAGGAGGGCGAGATGATCGTCCAGCGCGCGCGGCGTATTCTCGACGACACCAAGGCGCTGGAACAGCAGGTTCTGGCCGCGCGGGGCGAGATAACCGGAACCCTGATCCTGGGCGTAATCCCAACGGCGATAGCTTTTACCGGGAGGTTGACCAAGCGTTTGCGGCAGGCGCATCCGCGGATCGTTACGCGGATCGAAACCATGTCGGCGACCGCCATTCAACATCGTCTGGATGAAGGCAGCCTGGATGCAGGTATCACTTATGGCGACAGCATTGGCACGGACCTGCGGCAGGTTCAGCCCCTGTACGAAGAAACCTATGTGCTGCTGATCCCGTCTCATATGACGGATCAGGCCGGACCGATCCCCTGGGCGAAAGTTGCCGAATTTCCGCTCAGCCTGCTGGAACCGCAGATGCAGAACCGACGCATCCTTGACCGGATTTTTGCCGAGCAGGGTCTGCACCCGCAGGTGGTTGCGGAAACCAGCGGCTTCACCGCCTCGATGGTCATGGCACGCGAAGGGTTGGCGGCCACTGTCGTGCCACGCGTGCTGGTGCGGGCGCTGGGCGATCTGAAAGGGACAAAGGTGTTGCCGCTGGTCGATCCCGTGGTCAGCAAACCGATTTGCCTGGCGACCCTGACGCGCGCGCCGGAATTGCCAACGGTCGAGGCATTGCGGAGCGTGGTGACCTCATTGCGGTGATAAGGTGTCGTTATCGTGCGATAGCGATATGTGATTTGACGATATGCTATTCTGATGAGACACGGAGCCTCAATCGGAGGGCATCATGGCACCATTAGACACCAAGCCATCAGGCGCACCCAAGGGCGTCTGGAAGTCAGGTAAAGGCAAGGGGCGGCACACGCCCAAGGGCCGTCAGTTCACGGATGAGGCGCAGGCTGAAATTGCGCGTCTGCTGGGCGACCGTCCGCGCCGCCGCGATCTGCTGATCGAATTTCTGCATTTGATTCAGGACGCTCACGGTCATATCAGCGCTGACCACATCGCCGCTCTGGCGGTTGAGATGCGGGTCGGGCAGGCCGAGATCTACGAGACCGCGACCTTCTACGCTCATTTCGATGTGGTGAAAGAGGATGAGACCCCACCGCCCGCTCTGACGATCCGTGTATGCGATTCCCTGTCCTGCGAAATGGCCGGTTCCCAACGTCTGCAAAAGGCGCTGGAGGATGGGTTGGACCCGTCCGAGGTCCGCGTAGTCCGCGCGCCGTGTATGGGCCGCTGCGACACCGCCCCGGTGCTAGAGATCGGCCACAACCATATCGACCACGCGACCGCCGAAAAGGTGCAGGCGGCGATTGCGGCCGGTGACACCCACGCCCATCTGCCCGATTACGAAACCTTTGCCACTTATGAGGCCAACGGCGGCTACGCCAAGCTGAAAGAACTGCGCGACGGCGGCGATTGGGAAAAGGTGCAGGAGGACATTCTGGCCTCCGGCCTGCGCGGCCTGGGTGGCGCGGGCTTCCCATCCGGCAAGAAATGGGGTTTCGTACGCATGAACGAAGGCCCGCGTTATTTGGCCGTAAATGGCGACGAAGGCGAACCCGGCACCTTCAAGGACCGTTACTATCTGGAACGCACGCCACATGTCTTCCTGGAGGGCATGCTGATCGCCGCATGGGCGGTCGAGGCCGAGACCTGCTTTATCTACATGCGCGACGAATACCCGGCGGTGCTGGAAATTCTGCGCCGCGAGATCGCCGCGCTGGAAGCCGCGGGCATTGTCGAGCCGGGCTATATCGACCTGCGCCGGGGTGCCGGTGCCTATATCTGCGGCGAAGAATCCGCGATGATCGAGTCGATTGAGGGCAAAAAGGGCCTTCCGCGTCACCGTCCTCCGTTCGTGGCGCAGGTTGGGGTCTTTAACCGCCCGACCTTGGTGCACAATGTTGAGACGCTGTATTGGGTCACAAAAGTGTGTCGTGAGGGGCCGGAGTGCCTCAACAGCACCGAAAAGAATGGCCGCAAGGGCCTGCGCAGCTATTCGGTCTCGGGGCGGGTTGCGAAGCCGGGCGTTTACCTGCTGCTTGCGGGGTCGACCATTCTTGACGTGATTGATGCCGCCGGCGGCATGGCCGAGGGCCATGTGTTCAAGGCGTATCAACCGGGCGGGCCGTCGTCGGGTCTTCTCCCCTCCAGCATTGACGACGTCCCGCTCGACTTTGACACATTGCAACCGCTGGGCACCTTCATTGGATCTGCCGCCGTAGTCGTCTTGTCCGATCAGGACGCGGCCCGCGATGCGGCGCTGAACATGCTGCGGTTCTTCGAGGATGAAAGCTGCGGCCAGTGCACCCCCTGCCGGGCGGGCTGCGAAAAGGCCGTGAAGCTGATGCAGGCCGACAAGTGGGATCAGGACCTGCTGGAAGACCTGTGCCAGGTCATGGGCGACGCTTCGATCTGCGGTCTGGGGCAGGCGGCCCCGAACCCGATCCGTCTGGTCATGAAACACTTCGCTGACGAAATCTGAGGGAGACAGAGCCATGCTTGACGCAAGCCCAAACAAGACCGTCACCTTCAGCCTGAACGGCGATGACGTCACCGTGCCTGAGGGCACTACGATCTGGGAAGCGGCCAACGGCCGTGGACTGGTAATCCCGCATCTGTGCCACAAGCCCGCGCCCGGCTATACACCCGACGGCAACTGCCGGGCCTGTATGGTCGAGGTGGAAGGGGAGCGCACGCTGGTAGCCTCGTGCATCCGCCCGGCGGCGGATGGGATGGTGGTCAAGACCGACACCGACCGCGCCGAGAAGTCGCGCGCGATGGTGATGGAATTGCTGGTGGCCGACCAGCCCGAGCGGCCGCATGACGTGTCCAGCCACTTCTGGGACATGGCCAAGCTGAACGATGTCAGCGACAGCCGTTTCCCGGCGAAAGAGGCCCAGAAAATCCCGCTGCTGGATGACAGTCACGTTGCGATGCGCGTCAATCTGGACGCCTGCATCAACTGCAACCTCTGCGTTCGCGCCTGCCGCGACGTGCAGGTCAACGATGTGATCGGCATGGCCGGTCGTGGCCACACCGCGCAGGTGGTGTTCGACCAGAACGACCCGATGGGGGCGTCGACCTGTGTTGCCTGCGGTGAATGCGTTCAGGCCTGCCCAACCGGGGCGCTGATGCCTGCAACCGTTTTGGACGACAAGCAACAGGGTGACAGCAAGGACTATGATTCCGAGACCGAAAGCGTCTGCCCGTTCTGCGGCGTGGGCTGTAAAGTCTCGCTGAAGGTCAAGGACGGCAAGGTCAAATATGTCGAGGGCATCAACGGCCCCGCCAACGAAGGCCGCTTGTGCGTCAAAGGCCGCTTTGGGTTCGACTACATCCACCACCCGCACCGCCTGACCAAGCCGCTGATCCGTCGTGAGGATGCGCCCGAGAAGGGCCTGAACGTTGATCCGGGCAACCTCTCGACCCATTTCCGCGAAGCGACCTGGGAAGAAGCGATGGACTTGGCGGCCACCAGGCTGATGACCTTGCGCGACGAAGATCCGCGCAGCGTCGCGGGCTTTGGCTCGGCCAAATGCACCAACGAAGAAGCCTATCTGTTCCAAAAGTTCATCCGTCAGGGGTTCAAGCACAACAATGTCGACCACTGCACCCGTCTGTGCCATGCGTCGTCTGTTGCGGCGCTGATCGAGAACGTGGGCTCGGGCGCGGTGACCGCGACCTTCAATGAGATCGAGAATGCGGATGTGGCGATCATCATCGGGGCGAACCCGATTGAAAACCACCCCGTGGCTGCGACTTATTTCAAGCAGTTCACCAAGCGTGGCGGCAAGCTGATCGTGATGGACCCGCGTGGCGTCGGAATGCGCAAATTCGCCGACGAAATGCTGCAATTCCGTCCGGGGGCCGATGTCTCGATGCTCAACGCGATCATGAATGTGATCGTCGAAGAGGAACTGTATGACAGCCAGTACATCCACCGCTGGACCGAGAACTGGGAGGCCGAGAAAGAGCATCTGCGCCAGTTCACGCCCGAAGCGATGGCCCCCATCTGCGGCATCGAACCGGACCAACTGCGCCGCGTGGCACGGACCTTTGCGCAGGCCAAGGCCGGTCTGATCTTCTGGGGTATGGGCGTCAGCCAGCATATCCACGGCACCGATAATTCGCGCTGCCTGATCTCGTTGGCCTTGATGACCGGAAACGTCGGTAAACCCGGCGCGGGTCTGCACCCGCTGCGGGGCCAGAACAATGTGCAGGGTGCGTCGGATGCGGGTCTGATCCCGATGTTCCTTCCCGACTACAAGACGGTCACCGATGACAACATCCGGGCCCAGTTTACCGAGGTTTGGCGCTCGGACGATTTCTCGAACGAGAAGGGCCTGACCGTGACCGAGATCATCGACCAGATCTATGCCCGCAATATCAGGGGCATGTACATTCTGGGCGAAAACCCGGCCATGTCCGACCCGGACGTAAACCACGCGCGGGACGCGCTGGCCAAGCTGGATCTGATGATCGTTCAGGACATCTTTCTGACCGAAACGGCGAATTATGCCGACATCATCCTGCCGGCCTCGGCGCTGTATGAAAAGGACGGCACGGTGTCGAACACCAACCGTCAGGTACAGCGGGTGCGTCCCGCAGTATCGCCTCCGGGTGAAGCGCGCGAGGATTGGAAGATCACCGTCGAACTGGCGCAGCGCATCGGGTTGAACTGGGACTACACCGACGTAAGCCAGGTCTTCAATGAGATGAAACTGACCATGGAGTCGCTCGACAACATCACATGGGAGCGTCTTGAGACCGAGACGATCACCTACCCGTCGCTGTCCGAGACCGATCCGGGGCAGTCGATTGTGTTCGGTGATGGCTTCCCGCGTGCGGGCGGCAAGGCGAAATTCACCCCGGCCAGCGTCATCCCGCCGGATGAGGCCCCGGATGAGGAATATCCGATGATCGCCACCACCGGCCGCCAGCTGGAGCATTGGCACACCGGGTCGATGACCCGTCGCGCCAAGGTGCTGGATGCGGTTGAGCCCGAGGCGAATTGTTCGATGAATCCGCGCACGCTCAAACTGATGGGCATCGAGCCGGGCGAGATGATCCGCCTGACCACCCGTCGCGGCTCGATCGAGATCATGGTACGCGCTGATCGGGCCATTGCCGAGGATATGGTGTTCATCCCGTTTGCCTATGTCGAGGCGGCGGCCAACATCCTGACCAACTCGGCCATCGACCCCTATGGCAAGATCCCCGAGTTCAAATTCTCGGCCATTCGCGTCGAAAAGATCGAAGACGCCATCGCGGCGGAATAGAAAAACGCATCATCAACCTGGAAAGGCGGCCCATCGGGTCGCCTTTTTCTTGCCTTGACAGCGGGTTACTCGCGGCCAACCCTGTCACCGCCATTGATCGAGGAGGTGCACATGGCCCGCCGGTTCGTCGATTTATCCGTTCCCCTGGAAACCGGGATCGTTTCCGACCCGCCGATCATGTTGCCGCAGATCGAATATCTGACCCATGACCAGACCGCGGAACAGATCATATCGTTCTTTCCGGGACTGAAGAAAGACGACCTTCCGGGCGGCGAGGGCTGGGCCGTCGAACGCCTGCAGATCGCCACTCATAACGGCACCCACCTGGACGCGCCCTACCACCACCATTCAACGATGAACAACGGCGAGCTGGCGATTACCATCGACGAAGTGCCGCTGGAATGGTGCATGAACCCCGGCGTGAAACTGGATTTCCGTCACTTCGACGATGGGTATGTCGCAACCGCCGCCGACGTTGAGGCGGAACTGAAACGCATTGGTCACGACCTGCAACCGCTGGACATCGTTGTCGTGAATACCTCTGCCGGCACGCAGTACGGGCAGCCTGACTACCTGATGAAAGGCTGCGGCATGGGGCGCGAGGCCACGTTGTTCCTGACGGAACGCGGCGTGCGCGTGACCGGAACGGATGCCTGGAGCTGGGACGCGCCCTTTGCGCTGACAGCGCAGGAATACGCCGAAACGCAGGACCCTTCGATCATATGGGAAGGCCACCGCGCCTCGATCGACATCGGATATTGCCATATGGAAAAACTGACCAACCTCGAAGACCTGCCGCCGACGGGGTTCGAAATCTCTTGCTTTCCGTTCAAGATCAAAGGGGCCTCGGCGGGTTTTGTCCGGGCCGTCGCGATCTTTGACACCGAAGGGGGCGAAGCGGATGAGTAGACCTTTGAGCGGACATGACGGCCCTTATGACGCTCCGGTCGAAATTCGCGGGTTTTCGGTATTGCCCGAATGGATCGACTATAACGGCCACATGAATGTGGGGTTTTACGGCGTTGCGTTTGACATGGCGCTGGAAAAGCTGATGGTTGACCATCTTGGCCTGGGCGAAGTCCAGGTCAGTGCCCTGGGGCAGGGGCCGTACATCCTGCAATCGCACATGAATTTCCTACACGAAGTACAGCAGGACGCGCGGTTCTATTTCCGATTTCGCATGCTGGATGCCGATCAGAAGCGCGGCCACTATTTTGCACAGATGTTGGCCGAAGACGGTAATGCCCTCTGCGCCACGCAAGAGGCGCTGTTCATGAATGTCAGCCATGAAACGGGCCGGTCGGTGCCCTATCCGGATTGGGCGGCCGCACGCCTGCAGCAGATGGCCCGGGACCACGCAGCGCTGGAACCGGCACCTCAGGTGGGGCAACCGATCGGCATACGGCGGGCCTGAGCGCGCTTTCAGTAGTCGCGCTCGAAAAATACACCGACACCGGTTTCGCCGCGCCCGTCGACAGTACCGCGCACCGTGAAGTTGTCGGTGACGTCGAGGTTAAGGTTCACCTCGGTATCGCCTTCTGTATTCACGGTGAAATCGGTGTACAGATTATCGCTCAGATAGGCGCCGGCCCCCAGACGTCCGCCGCCGCCTTCCGAGGCGCCGATATCGACCGAATCAACGCCGGTGGTATCCCGTAGCCCCTTGGTCGTATCACCGCCCGCACCGCTGAGTTGCGCCAGCGAGGCCGCCATCTGTGCGATCACAAACGGTGACAGTTCCGAAAAACGGTTGCCGAACAGCAGCATGGCCAACGCCTCTTCGGCGGGGCGCTCGGGGTCCGAGAATACATCGACCTCGGGCGCATCCAGCGGGCCGGCGATTTCAATGGTCGCGGACCCGTCCGATGTGCTGGTCGAGGATTCAAACTCGATATACGGCGTCAAATCGCCCTGCAATGTCACAAGCCCCTTGGTCAGGGCCAGCCTGCGCCCCAGAATGTCAAAGGTTCCCCGGATCAATTCTATCTGACCCGAGGGCACAACCGATGTTGTCGTGCCGCCGATGGTCAATCGCCCCCCAAGTTCCGCATTCACGCCCCGGCCGCGCACAAAGACTGCCTTCGGGGCCAGCAGGCTGACGTCCAGCGCGATCCGGGATTCGCTTTTGGATGCATCGTCTTCGGCCACTAGTCGGGCGCGCTGCCGTGTGACATACACTGCCGAGCTTTCGCCGATATGCACGATATCCGGGATCGGAGCGGCACCCACGGCGCCTGCAGCGGCTGCCAGGTTGATATTGGTCTCTTCAAATGTGATCTGCCCGGAAACCGAACTGTTGCCGGCGAGCGCCCCGGCCATGGTGATCTGGCCGCTCAGGATCGTCTCGTACAAAAGCTGATCCGTCAGCACCAGGCTGTTGAGCGTGGTGACGATCTGGGCGTTGAACGGCGGGGTCAGGTCCACCGGCCCGGCAACGGTAAAGTTGCCGCCGGCACGTGTGCCCCCGTTCAGAGAGATCGTGGCCCGGCTTTGCGCCAGATCGACCGTCCCGTTGATACCGGTGATGGTCTGACCCGCCTCGGGGATGGCCAGCGACGTTCCTGAGGTCGTGATCGAACCGCTGAGCGAACTCAGGGCAGGCTTGCCCTTCAGACGGAGATCGTATCGCGCGGTTCCGTTGATCTGATTGGGCGAGATAAAGATATTGGCGATGCCGATATTGACCCCGCCCTGCGCCCGCAGGTCAGCCTCGGCGCTGGTTTCGTCAAACGTGCCGGAGATATCGCTGCTGATCTGGGCCGGTCCCTGGGCCGCGCTGTCGATGGTCCAGACGCCGTTGTCGCGTTTCGCGGTTCCTGTCGCCGCGATTGTTCCGGGGAAATCGGGGGCGAAACGTTCAATTCTGTTCAGCTTCGCGTCGAAGTCGAAATCCGCGGCGCCGTCGCGGTCCACCTCTCCGGTCAGGCTGGCATAGGAACTGTCCGGCCCGCGCAGGTTTGCGGTGCCCTCCAGCCCGGACGCCGTCGGGGCCACGCTGCCATCCAGTGTCAACGGTCCCGAAAGGGTGCTGGCGATCCGGGACAGATCGTCAAGATCGACCGAGTAATTCAACCGCCCGTTTTCACCATCGACCTTGCCGGACGCATTGGCACTCAGCGCGGTGCCGTTCAGGCGGAAAGTCCGCACATTCAGACCCTGATCGCCGTTCTCGGCATCCACCACAAGCGTGGTTTTGCCCTGAACCAGCTTATCGACAAGGTCGATGCCGGTTTGAATGTCACTGGCGTTCAGATCGCCCTGAATGTCGAAGAACCGGCTGGCGAGATTTCCGTTGCCCTGCACATCCGCCTCGACCGACCCGGCAAGGTCGCGCCCGGCCAGCGCCGAAAACAGGGACAGATCGGGCGCATTCAGGCGGGCCTGCCCATCTGCGGACAACGCGCCGGTCGGATCGTCTATTGTCGCCGCGACCTGCGCAGTCAGGGCGCTGCCAGTCACGGTAGCGTTTCGTATCTCGATCCGGTCAGCCGTTCTGGCACCGTCCCATTTGATCGTCGTGCGGCCTTTCAGTAACGGGTCGATTTCAGACATTCCTGTCCTGATATCCTGCCCGGTCGCACTGGCCGTGCCGTCGAATTCCAGCGTCTGAACCGTACCGGTGCCGTTCATCTCCGCCTGCAGCGATCCGCCAAGATCCCGCCTGGCCAGACCGGAAAACACGGTCAGGTCCGGCGCGTTCACGTTGGCCTGACCGTCAATGGTCAGGTTGCCATCGGGCGTTGTAACCGCGCCGCTGGCCTGTATCTGTGCCGCTTGGCTGTTCAGGTCAAATTCTCGGATGGTGATACCGTCTGCGCCGCGGGCGGCGTCCAGGGTGATCGTGGTTTCACCTTTGACCACCGGGTCGATATCGTCACGCCCGGTCGACAGGTCGCTGCCCTCAACGATCAGCTTGCCGTCAAAACTGCCTTCCAGCGGCGATCCTGTGCCATCGACGCGGGCAGTGGCCTGCCCACCCAGATCCAACCCCGCAAGATCGGAAAAGCGCGCCAGGTCAGACGCTTTAAGCGTGGCCGATCCGTCAACGGACAAGCCGCTGTTCAGCCCGTCGATCAGCGCGTCCAGAGCGAGCGTGTAGTCCGTCCCGACCACCTCGAACCCCGACAGGTTCAGCGACTGGTCACTGCCGTAGTCAAAGAGGCCGTCCAGCGTGATGCGCGCGCCCACCGCCCGGTTCAGTGCCGGGTCGCTCAGATCCAGCCCGTCGACAGCGGCCTGAAGATCACCCTGAACATTGACGGTGTCACCTTGTTCCAATGTGCCCTGCGCCGTAATCCGGGCGCTGTCCAGCCGCGCCCGGGGCGACTGGAAGGCGTCCGCCGTCAGGCTCAGATCCCAAAGGTTGCCGTTTTGCCTGTCAAACAGCGCCGATATCTGCGCGGCTTCGATGGAGGTATCGCCGCCCGCGACCGGCAGCACGACGCTGTTTCCGTCAGGCGGGGTTATTCTGCCTTGCAGGGCTGCCAGTTGCAGGGTTCCGCCGGTAGCCAGGCGAAGCTCACCCTTGAGGTCCAGCGCCTGCGTGGACAGTTCCAGATCCGAAACGTCAAGCGCGCCCTGCGGTTGGGTTTGACCATCCACAAAGAGGCGCGTCTTGGCTCCGAAAAACGGGTCAAGGTCGTCGGCCAGAAATGGTGTCAGGTCGCCGCCAAGGTCAGCGGTAAAGGCAATCCCGTCTGCGGCGCCGGTCTCGGCCGCGCGCAGTTCGACCTGCCCTGTCACCCGTGGCTGCTTGTCGCTGCTCAGGACAATATCGGCCGTGAAGTCGGTCAACGGCCCTGTACCCTCGGCTGACAGGCCGATCGGGGGGCTGTCGGGGATTTTCAGCGCAGTTGAGATCAGCCCGCCGGACGCCTCGTTCACCCGCAAGTCCAGATTGATCTGGCGGCTGGAATTCTGAAACCCGGCGGCAAGCGTGATTTCATCACCGGCGCGATCCAGCCGGGTTATGTCCAGATTGGTGTCCAGCGTCCCGTCGGCCAGCGACAGATTCCCGGTGACGGACAGATCGGCCGCGACGCCGATCAAGGGCCTGGCCAGCGACAGCTCATCCACTCTGATTTCACCGATTTCTATGGATACCGGCAACTCTGGCAACTGAAACGGCTGGGTTTCGGCAGATGGCGTTGGCGTGTCTTTTGTGGTGGTCCCGGGCGCGCGGGCGATGTCGATCTCGCGTGCTGTTAGTGCGTTGACCGAGAACCGCCCACGGATCAGCGCCAGCCGGTTCCAGTCCAGCTCGGCATCCTTGATGGTCAGCCAGACGCCTTCATCGTCGGAAACGGTGACTTCCTCGATTGTCGCACGCGCACTCAGCGCCCCTTGCAGCCCCTTGACCGTCACGTTCTGGTTGTCGCCTGACAGCGTGTCCTGCAGAAACCGTTCAAGCATACTGCCGCCGCTGTCCTCCTGCGCGGCCAAAGGTGGCGCGGTCAGGATCAGTGTCGCTGTCAGGGCAGGATATGCGTAGCGCCGTATCAAAATGCCTGTCCGATCCCGATATAGAACTGAAGCCCGTTGCCGGTGTCGCCTTGCACCGGCACCGCCAGATCAAGGCGAAGGGGACCAAAGCCGCCCAGATCATACCTGACCCCGAGGCCCGCGCCAGAGTGGTATTCGGCGCCGCTGCCGATGAAGGACGAGGTGTCCACAACACCATAGTCGTAAAACCCTACCAGCGATATCGTGTCCGTGACCTTCCCGCGGATTTCCCCGGACAGGCCAAGAAATGACTTGCCCCCGGCCACGCCGCCATTGACCGGTATGCCGAGGCTTTCGAAGGGCTGCCCGCGGACAGTTCCGGCCCCGCCCGAGAAAAACAGAAAGTCTGGGGTCACGTCGTCCGGGGGCGGACCGATAACCGATCCCAGCTGCACCCGGCCCGCCAGCACCAGCCGGCCCCCAGTGTTCAGACTGGTATAGGCGCGCCCGTCGAAAAACAGCCGAATGCCGGTATCTGTTTCGGACAGGCCGAAAAAGGGCATAACCTGAGAATCCAGGTAATACCCGCGCGTGGCACTGACCTTGCTGTCGCGTTCGTCCCATTCCGACCGGAACGGAACAATGAAATACCGGAACTTGCGCCTGCTGCCATAAGCGTCATCCGCGTCCGACCACTGGAACCCGGCCGAGGCTTCGGCGTACAGCCGGTCCGAGAAGGTGCGGCGCGCGCCATACGCCAACGATGCAACCGCGACGTTGTAGTTGTCTGTATTGCGACGTTCCAGCAGGGCGCTCCAGAATGTGTTGTCATCTGGACCCAGCCTGTCGGGCTGATCCAGACGCAGCCCGATCCGCCCGTCCAGATCCTCGGACCCGCCGATATTCCGCAACGCGGCCTCGAACCGCAGCCGCTCGGCACGGCGAAAGACGTTGCGGTGGGTCCAGGTGGCGGTCAGGTCGATACCGGCGCGCGAGGCGACCTCGAACCCGAAGGTCAGTCGGCGCTTGGGCAGGTCCTCGAAATAAGCGTCGAAATCCAGCGTCCCGTCCGGGTTGGGGGTATCGCGCTCTTCGATCGAGACGACGTTGAACGTTCCGGTGCGCCGCAGTCTGGTTCCGACCTTCTGTATTTTTTCCGGCGAATAGACTTCGCCCGAAGGGAAGCCTGCGATCTTTTCAATCGACCTGTGACGTACGTCAGTGTCGCCGGAAATGATCATTTTGCCAAAGGTCAGCCGGGGGCCGGGGGCCAAGTCGATCCGCGCGTCCAGCTGTTTCTGCGCATGACGGGCGATGACTTCCTGATCCTCGACTTCAGCCTTGGCATGACCTGTGTCGCGCCAACCCTGAACCCCGGCCGAGGCGGCCTGTTGAATGGCCCCGGTGGTCGCCAGCTTTCCGGGCGCGAATTCTTCCGGCAAAACGGTGTCGGGCGCCACCGGTTGAACGATGGCTGTACCGAACGTGAAGGTCGGTCCGGTGTTGACGGTGATGACAGCCCGGTTGATCTGCGCCGGAATATTGAGCGAATTCAGGTCCGCCGCCTCGCGGCCGTCCAATTTGATGCTGACAACGGGGCTGAAATACCCTTCGTCATAGAGGATCTGAACGATCGTGCGGTAATCCGACAAAGCGGCTGACAGAATCTCCAGCGGCGTGTCCAGCCCGCGGGACTCGGCGGTTGCCACCGATGAAGTTTCTTCCAGCCGTTTTATAAGCGCTTTCGGCGCGCCCGGTGCGGTCAGGGTGGTTTCCAGCGCGGCCAGAGGGTTTGGCAGAGCGGATGCGATCACGCCGATCAGGCAGTATCTCACAATAGCGCGCGGCCAGTTCCTCTGCATCGAATGGCTCCAACTGCCTCAAGTCGAAATCAATTTCGCCGCCTTTTGTGTGACAACGGCTGATTACACTCACTAGAGCATCAGTTCCGGCGCAGGGAAAGATTTTTTGATGGGTTCGATGATCTCGCCGCCCGAATGGACCCGGAATCGGGGTCAGGATCCGGCGTTGCGGAACCACCGGATGATGGCGTCGCGGTCTTCCGGTTCCATATAGGTGACATTGGCCGGGGGCATCGCGTGGCTGACGCCGGCCTGAAGGTAGATTTGCGAGGCATTGCGGGCTATGTCGCCTTCGGTTTCCAGCAGAACGCCTTTTGGGGCCCAAAGGATACCTTCCCACACTGGTTCGCGGGCATGACACATCGAACAACGCCCAAGCACGATGTCATGCGCCTCTTCAAATCCGTCAGCGGACGCGAATTTCTGCTCGTAGGGCGTAAGGGGCTGGGCTTCGGCCTCTTCCAGCGGTTTGTACATGGGCGCGGTGGACAGCCACATGATCGCGATGAACAGCAGCGCCGTGACAAGCCAGGTCCAGGTCGGGTCACCAGCGCGGGCGTGACGGGTGTTGAAATAATGGCGGATCGTGACGCCCATCAGGAATACCAGTGCGGCGATAATCCAGTTGTATTCGGTCGCAAAGGCCAGCGGGTAGTGGTTCGACAACATCAGGAAGACCACCGGCAGCGTCAGGTAGTTGTTATGGGTCGAACGCAGCTTGGCGATCTTGCCGTATTTCGGGTCGGGGGTGCGGCCGTTTTTCAGGTCATCCACCACGATGCGCTGGTTCGGCATGATGATGAAGAATACGTTCGC
This sequence comes from Ruegeria sp. ABV4_181, assembly GCF_056158465.1. Taxonomy (NCBI): domain Bacteria; kingdom Pseudomonadati; phylum Pseudomonadota; class Alphaproteobacteria; order Rhodobacterales; family Roseobacteraceae; genus Ruegeria; species Ruegeria sp. ABV4_181. The sequence continues at coordinate 3,437,014 of NZ_JBSWTI010000002.1, read as the reverse complement.
CGTCATGATGGTGGCGGTAAACGCACCCAGATGCAGCATCATCGCACGGCCGGTGAAGATCTGGTTGTACCCCCAGCCCATCACCACAAGCAGAACAAACAGCAGCACCATCAGCAGGGTGGGACGTTCACCCAGTCCGGATTTGCACAGGAAGTCATAGATCAGCCAGCCCACCGTCAGCGACGCAGCCGAGATCAGAATCCCTTGCCACAGCGCCAGATCGGCCTTCTGCGCGTCAATCAAGTACAGCTCGCCACCCACCCAGTAGACGATCATCAACAGCGCGGCCCCGCTGAGCCAGGTCGCGTAACTTTCCCACTTGAACCAGGTCAGATGGTCCGGCATCCGCTCGGGCGCCACCAGATATTTCTGAATGTGGTAAAAGCCGCCGCCATGCACCTGCCATTCCTCGCCATCCGCAGGGCCGGGGATGTCGCGGTTCAGGCCAAGGTCCAGTGCGATGAAATAAAACGATGATCCGATCCAGGCAATGGCGGTGATCACGTGCAGCCAGCGCACGGCAAAAGCCATCCAGTCCCAGAACACGGCGAAGTCGTACATGAAAGGTCTCTCCGATTGGTTGCGGCCACACTAGGCAAACGCGCTTTTCTTCGGTATTCCCGTATATTGTCAAACTGTATCAAAAAAAACGATAAGATGTCCTATCTCGACAATATCCGCACCTTTGTCAGGGTTTACGATCTGGGCAGCATGTCCGCCGCCGGGCGTGATTTGCGGATTTCGCCTGCGGTGACCTCGGCGCGTATTTCTCAGCTTGAGGATCATTTGGGCGTCCGCCTGTTTCAGCGTACCACCCGCAACCTCAGCCCGACCGAGCAGGGGCGGGCTTTCTACCCCGGCGCGGTTGCGGTTCTGGACGCGGTGGACGAGGCCGAGGCGCAGGTCGTCCATCTGACCGAAGCCCCCCGCGGGTCGCTGTTCGTGGCCGCGCCTCTGGGCGTCGGTCGCCGGTTGCTGGCTCCGCATGTACCTGATTTTCTGGCGGAATACCCCGAGATTGATGTGCGCCTGCGCCTGACAGACAGGTCGGTCGACCTGACGACCGAGGGGCTGGATCTGGCGTTTTTCATTGGTCAGCCCGAGGACAGCACGCTGCGCATCCGCAAGATCGCCGATTGCCAGCGTGTGCTGTGTGCGGCACCGGAATACATAAAACGCCGGGGCATGCCGCAGAATGGCGCTGACCTAATCGCCGACAAGCATGAATGCCTGAACCTGCGCTTTCCGGGGGCCACCGAGTTTCAGTGGCTATTGGAAACGCCTGAAGGTCCCAAACGATATGCCGTTTCGGGGCGCTTCGAATGTGACGATGGCGATGTCCTGACGGATTGGGCCCTGTCCGGGCAGGGGATTGCGATGAAGCCCGCGTTCGAAGTTGCAGAGCACCTCAAGGCCGGGCGACTTGTGGCTGTCGCAGTCGACACGCCTCCGGTTTCGGTTCAGATGGCCTGCCTTTACACGCACCGCCGTCATCAGGACCCCAAGGCGCGCCTGTTCATGGATTTCATGATTGCAAGGATCGGGGATGTGGTGCGCACATCCCAGAACCAGACCTAGCTGCCGCGATAGGTTGAATACCCGAATGGCGACAACAAAAGCGGCACGTGGTAATGCGCCGCGGCATCCGACATGCCGAAACGGATCGGCACCTGATCCAGAAACAGCGGTTCTTTGTCGGACTGGCCGGTTGCGCGCAGGTAATCTCCGGCAAAGAAAATCAGCTCATATGTGCCAGTTTCAAAGGCATCCTGCGGCAAAATCGGGCTGTTGGTGCGGCCGTCAGAATTGGTCTGCGTCTCGGCCAGCTGGTGGCGATTTTCCCCGCTGATCCGGTACAAAACGATCTTCAGCCCTTCGGCCGGGCAGCCGCGGGCTGTGTCCAATACATGGGTCGTCAGATAGCCGGCCACGGGTTTCTCCTTTGATTTGTTTTTGGTTTGCCCCAGTCTGGCGCAAAGTTCAGAACGGTGGAAATGCCGAAAGAACCGGAAACAGCGTTCGGATTAGTTTGATAATCCTGCCCCCGTTTCTGCGCTAAAGCATAGGTATACGCACCAGATCAAGACGGAAGACAGCATGCAGCCCCCTCGATACCCCCGCGACATGATCGGATACGGAGCCAATCCGCCGGATGCCAAATGGCCCGGTGGCGCGAAACTGGCCGTTCAAATCGTGCTGAACTACGAAGAGGGCGGCGAGAATTGCGTGCTGCATGGCGATGCCGCGTCCGAGGCGTTCCTGTCCGAGATCGTCGGCGCGGCGCAGTGGCCCGGCCAGCGCCATTGGAACATGGAGTCAATTTATGAATACGGATCGCGCGCCGGGTTCTGGCGATTGCATCGGTTGATGCAGGACCTGCCGATTACCGTCTACGGTGTGGCAACCGCGCTGGCCCGGTCCCCCGATCAGGTTGCGGCGATGAAGGACGCAGGCTGGGAGATCGCAAGCCACGGGCTGAAATGGGTCGAACACAAGGATATGCCCGAAGACGAAGAGCGCGCGCAGATCGCCGAGGCCATCCGCCTGCACAGCGAGGTCGTGGGCGAACGCCCGCGCGGGTGGTATACCGGGCGCTGTTCCGAGAACACCGTGCGGCTGGTCGCGGAGGAGGGCGGTTTCGCTTACGTGGCCGACACCTATGCGGATGATTTGCCTTATTGGACGAACACCGCAGGCCGGGATCAACTGATCGTGCCCTATACGCTGGATTGCAACGACATGCGATTTGCCACGCCGCAGGGGTTCAACTCCGGCGATCAGTTCTATTCCTACCTCAAAGACAGTTTCGATGCGCTTTATGCAGAAGGCGAGGCAGGTGTGCCCAAAATGTTGTCGATCGGTCTTCATTGCCGCCTGATCGGGCGTCCCGGTCGCGTGATGGCGCTGAAGCGGTTTCTGGATTACGCACGCGGTTTCTCGGATGTGTGGTTCGCTACCCGGCTGCAAATTGCGCAACACTGGGCGGACCAGCATCCGCCGGCCCGGCATCCGCAGCCTTCCCGAATGGAGCGTGACGCCTTCGTCTCGGCCTATGGCAGCATCTTTGAGCATTCCGCATGGATTGCAGAACGGGCTTACGATCTGGAGCTGGGTCCGGCACATGACACGGCGGGCGGTCTGCACAACGCACTGACGCGCATGTTCCGCTCGGCCTCGCAAGCGGAACGGCTGGGCGTGCTGACGGCGCACCCGGACTTGGCGGGAAAGCTGGCGCAGGCCAGGCGGTTGACGCAGGAAAGCACGTCCGAGCAGGCCTCGGCCGGGTTGGACGCGCTGACGGATGACGAGCGAGCGGCCTTCACCGAGCTGAACCAGCGCTATACCGAGAAATTCGGGTTTCCGTTCATCATCGCCGTGCGCGACCACGACAAGGCCTCGATTCTGCAGGCTTTTCAGCGGCGGATAGAGCAGGACCGCGAGACGGAATTTGCCGAAGCCTGTCGTCAGGTCGAACGCATTGCCGAATTCCGCCTGCGGGATCTGTTGCCGTCATGACCCGCCGGATCGTGACTTCCCCCCTGACCGCGCAGGCGTTTGCACCGTTTGGCGACGTGATTGAGGGTGTCGGCGATCCGGACAGGATCATCAATCAGGGCCAGTGCGGTCGCTTTCACGACCGTGCGCAGCTGGATTTCTCGGACGGACGCGCCGGGATCAGCCTGTTCAACGCGAACCCGCGCGCATTGCCCTACGAACTGGAGATGGTCGAGCGCCACCCCGCGGGCAGCCAGGCCTTCATTCCGATGACGCACCAGCCTTTTCTGGTCATCGTCGCCCCTGATATCAGCGGGCAGCCGGGCGATCCGGTGGCATTTGTTACCGCGCCCGGCCAGGCGGTGAATTATCACCGCGGAACCTGGCATGGGGTTCTGACACCTCTGCACGGTCCGGGCCTGTTTGCCGTCGTCGACCGGATCGGAGACGGCGCCAATCTTGAAGAATATTGGTTCGACACGCCCTATCAGGTGGTGTCGTGACCGTAGAAGCCGCGGGATAAGCGGCAAGACCCCCGTGAATTTGACAGAGAGGACAGTAACTCATGGCTGACACTTCCATAGGGACCCCAGAACAGCTTCGGGACCCGAATTTTACTCCGCCCCTGCACAAGGCGGTTCCGCTGGGCATTCAACACGTCCTGGCGATGTTTGTCTCGAACGTGACGCCGGCGATCATTGTTGCTGGCGCGGCGGGTTTTGGGTTCGGATCGAACTCGCCCGATTTTCCGGAATTGCTGTATCTGATCCAGATGTCGATGCTGTTCGCGGGCGTGGCGACCCTGTTGCAGACCGTGACGGTCGGCCCGGTTGGCGCGGCGCTGCCGATTGTGCAGGGGACCAGCTTTGCGTTTCTGCCGATCATGATCCCGCTTGTTGCGGGCAAAGGCGTCGACGGTCTGGCGGCGCTGTTCGGCGGCGTGATCCTCGGCGGGGTGTTTCACGCGCTGCTGGGCACCGTAATCGGCAAAATCCGGTTTGCCTTGCCACCGCTGGTCACGGGCCTTGTGGTCACGATGATCGGTCTGGCGCTGGTCAAGGTGGGCATTCAGTACGCCGCCGGCGGAGTACCGGCAATCGGCACACCGGAATACGGGTCCGCGCTGAACTGGTCGGCCGCACTGGTGGTCATCGTCGTCACGCTTGGCCTGAAATTCTTTACCCGCGGAATGCTCTCGGTCTCTGCGGTGCTGATCGGTCTGGCCGTCGGCTATGTCTATGCACTGATGGTCGGCATGATCACATTCGAGGCCATCGGCACAAGCTGGAGCCGGGCTTCGGCATTCGCGCTTCCGGTTCCCTTCAAATACGGGTTCGAGTTCTCGTTCGCGGCGATCATCGGCTTCTGCCTCATGGCGTTTGTGTCGGCCGTTGAAACCGTCGGCGATGTCTCTGGTGTCACCAAGGGCGGCGCCGGGCGCGAAGCCACTGACAAAGAGATTTCCGGCGCGACCTATGCGGACGGCTTTGGCTCGGCGCTGGCCGGGATTTTCGGCGGGCTTCCGAACACGTCGTTCAGCCAGAATGTCGGCCTGATCGCGATGACCGGCGTCATGAGCCGCAACGTCGTAACCATCGGCGCATTGTTCCTGATCCTGTGTGGGCTGGTGCCCAAGGTCGGAGCGATCATCCGCACCGTCCCGATCGAGGTTCTGGGCGGCGGTGTGATCGTCATGTTCGGCATGGTGGTCGCGGCGGGTGTGTCGATGCTGTCCGATGTCGACTGGAACCGGCGCAACATGGTGGTGTTTGCAATCTCGCTGTCGATCGGATTTGGCCTGCAACTGGAACCTGATGCGGTACAGCACCTGCCGGATACGCTGGGCATACTGATGAAAAGCGGCCTGCTGCCTGCGGCCCTGATCGCCATCGTGCTGAACCTGATCCTGCCCCATGAACTGGCGGGTGAAGCGACCGAGGAAGTTTCGGGCGGCATGTCCGGGCACGGGTCCGGCAGCCTGCCGGGCGAATAAAGACCAAGGATGCGGATCGCAGTTTGCTGCGGTCCGCTCAGCCGTTGGCCATCAGGCGGGCAACATCCAGCATGCGCGCGGAAAAGCCCCATTCATTGTCGTACCAGCCAAAGACGCGGACCTGATGTTCGCCAACCATGCGTGTCTCGGGGCCTGCAATCACCAGAGATTCCGGGCGTGTGCGCAAGTCCGACGAGACTAATGGGTGATCCGTCCACCCCAGTACGCCGGATTGTTGGACGGCAGAACGCAGTTCCGTGTCAAACTTGTCAGCGGGCATGCCACGCTCCAGCGATACAACCAGATCCACGGCCGAGACACTGGCCGTTGGCACACGGACAGCCGCGCCCGAGATCCGGCCCGCCAGGTGGGGCATAACCTCGTCGATCAGATGCGTGGCGCTGGTGGTGGTTGGCACCATGGACAGCGCCCCGGCCCGCGACCGGGCCAGATCACCGCGCGGCGCGTCAATCATGGGCTGGCTGTTGGTGTAGCAATGAATGGTTGTCATATGGGCCGAAGCGATGCCGCCTATCCGGTCCAACACCTTGACCAGAGGCGCAAGCCCGTTGGTCGTGCAGGAGGCGTTCGACACGATCCGCGCGTTGCCGAGCTGATCTTCGTTGGCACCCAGCACGATGGTGACTTCGGTTGCCGGCGAGGGGCCCGAGATCAGCACTTTGCCCGCCCCGGCGGTCAGGCCCTGACTGGCCACGTCCGATGTACGCGCAACCCCAGTGCAATCCATCAGAACATCGACGCCAGACAGATCCACCCGCGTCAGGTCTGCGCTGTGCGTCATGGGAATCGGATGGCCGTTGATTACGATCGTGTTTTCGCCCGCATCGACCGTTCCGGGATAGGGGCCGAATGTGCTGTCGTATTTGAAAAGATAGGCGCAGGTTTCAAGCGGTGCGATGTCGTTGATCAGCACCAGCTCGATATCCGAACCCTGCGGCAAGGCCAGAATTTGCCGCAGGATCGTGCGGCCGATACGGCCGAATCCGTTGATCGCAAGTTTCATGCGTTAGCTATGGCAGCGGGATGCGCCGACCTCAATGCCCGTTTCGACCCCGCGTCAGTTGCAGCTGACCTGCGAGAAGAACTGACCCGAGATGTTCTGATACATGCTGGCGACGATGGGCCTGCACCCGGTTGCTGCCTGAATGGCCGCGATGGCCTGAATGGTGCGCAGCCGGGGCGGCGGGCCAAAGGGGTTCAGGTTGTTGTTGTCACGGGTGGCGCGATACACGACCGGGGCGTCCGAAACCTGCGTGACAGCCCATGTGCGGCTCATGACGAACACCGATTTGGTTTCTTCCCTGGCGCCAACAGGTGTTGCCTCAAACGCCGTCAGGCCAATTATCGCTGCCAGTGCCAGTAGTGATCCGCGCCGTACCATTGAACAATCTCCAGTGCTAAAAACAGGTGTTATTTCACCAGATTCAGGCGCTTCTGTGAACCCCTGCACCGGAAAAAGCTGAATCCTCGTCAGCGTTTAGCCAACGTCAGGGGCATGTGCCTGTTCACATCCTTATAAAGCAGATAGCGGAACCGCCCCGGCCCGCCAGCATAGCAGGCTTGCGGGCAGAACGCGCGCAGCCACATGTAATCGCCGGCCTCAACTTCGACCCAATCCTGATTGAGCCGGTAGACTGCCTTGCCCTCCAACACGTAAAGCCCGTGTTCCATCACATGAGTTTCGGCAAACGGGATAACGCCACCAGGTTCGAAATTGACGATGTTGACATGCATGTCGTGACGCAGGTCCTGCGGGTCGGCGAAGCGGGTCGTGGACCAGCGGCCCTGGGTTCCCGGCATCTCGATGGGTTCAACGTCGGTTTCGTTGGTGATGATCGGATCGGGGGCGGGCAGGCCGGGAACAGCCTCATACGCCTTGCGGACCCAATGGAACCGGGCTGTCGTGTCACCGCGGTTGTGCAGCGTCCAGTCGGATCCGGGCGGGATATAGGCGTATCCGCCGGTGTCCAGGACGTGGGCGTTTCCGTCCAGCGTCAGCGTTACCGCGCCTTCGACCACAAACAGCACGCCCTGCGCCTGCGCGTCGGTTTCGGGGCGGTCGCTGCCGCCGCCGGGCTGAACTTCCATGATGTACTGGGAAAACGTCTCGGCAAATCCGCTGAGCGGCCGGGACAACACCCAAAGGCGGGTGCCCTCCCAGAACGGCAGATAGCTGGTGACGATGTCGCGCATCGTCCCTTTGGGAATCACCGCATAGGCATCGGTGAACATCGCACGGTCGGTCAAAAGGTGGTCCTGACCGGGATGTCCGCCGGTGGGCGCGTAATAGGTCGGGTGTGCCATATAAAGCCTCTGATTGATCTTTTGGGCACTATGCGGGGATTGATCCACCGGTCCTAGCGCCCGAGTCGCAATAGGTTTGTTCGGGATAATTTGAAGGTCGCCTGACAGGGCTTGGCCACCGTTCGCGGCCAGTATAGTCTTGAATGCAAATCTATTTCAGCAAGGCGAGGCGACCATGAAAGCCTGGATTTCTTCCGCAATTACGGCTGTGGCCATTTTGGGCACAGCGACAGCCGTTCCGGCCAAGCCGATTTCCCGAATCATCGCAGAGATGGGGCTGAGCCCGGACGATTTCAAAGTGGTGAATGCGACCGCCGATGCGATGCTGGCCGGCGGTGCGCCGCAGGCGGGACAGGAACGGGCGTGGGAAAACGAAGAAAGCGGATCAAAGGGTACGATCCGGGTGCGCGATGTGCGTGACAATTGCGTGCATCTGCAACACTTCATTCAGCCCGAAGGATCTGATCAGACGCGTGAGGTCAGAACGCGCAGATGCCGTGATGCCAGCGGCAACTGGATCCTGACACCCTGATCGGGGGTCAATAGCCGCGAACGCGGTCCACCTCATGCAGTAGGGGCGATCCGGCATTCAGCCGCCGGAAATTCTCGCCCACATCTGCCAGAGCCTCGCCCAGATGCCACCCGGACACATGCGGTGTGATCGTGACACCCGGATGGGTCCAGAGGGGGCTGTCTGACGGCAGCGGTTCCCTTGATGTGACATCCAGAACCGCGTGCCCCGGCGCGCCGCTGTTCAGCGCATTGATCAAGGCGCCCTCGTCAATCAGGTCACCGCGACCGGCGTTCAGCAACTGACTGCCGGGTTTCATCGCCGACAGCATCCCTGCATCGAACAACCCGGTTGTCTGAGGGGTCGATGGCAGGATCGCGCAGACATGGTCGCACTGGCCCAGCATTTCCGGCAACGCCGCATCGCCGTGCAGACAGGTGACGCCTTCGATCTGTTTGGGCGACCGGCTCCAGCCCATCACCTGAAACCCGACCGCGCGCAGCATCCCGGCGCTGCGTGCACCGATATGGCCCAGACCCAGCACGCCGACAACGGTAGCCGGCGAAAACCCCGGCGCTTTGGGCCGCCATTCCGCACGCCTCTGGGCGGCCTCGTGAAAGGCCATATGCCTCTGATGGCGCAGGATATAGGCCACAAACCATTCGGCGATTCCCTGCGCCGGGGCGTCCGGTTTCAGCCGCGTCACGCGCACATGCGCGGGCAGGTTGGGGTTGCTGACAATCGTTTCAACCCCGGCACCCAGCTTTTGCACCAGTTGCAGGTTCGGCAGGCGCTTTGGGTGATCGTCGCGCAGACCGACCACAGCGACCATCGTGATTTCGGCCGGATCGCCCATCGTTTCCGGGGTCCGGACATCTGCGCCGGGGTAAAGCCGCCGAACGTCGCGGGCAATGTCGTCGTCACTGATCCAGTCGGACAGCCCGGTTTCAATCAACAACGCCATATTCACGCGCTCCCCGCTATTTCATTTTGATTGTATTGACGTCCCGTCACCCAACTGGACATCGTGATGGCAGCTAAGTCATTCTCATGCCAAAGGTAAAGCCCGACCGCCGGGTCTGAGGAGGAAAATCCATGAACATGTCATTCGGCCTGCGCGATGAAAACCGCGAAACGCTGAAACGTGTGGTCGATATGATCCGCGACGAAATCATGCCGCTGGAAGACGAATACCAGGCCGAGGTGCAAAAGGGCGACCGCTGGCAATACACCGCGCGGCAGGCGGAAATCCTGGAAGGGCTGAAGGCCAGGGCCAAGGCCGCAGGTCTGTGGAATTTCTGGCTGACCGACAGCGAGCGGGGTCTGGGCCTGACCACTGTCGAATACGCCTATTTCGCAGAGGAAATGGGAAAGACGCCGCTTGGGGCCGAGGTGTTCAACTGCTCTGCTCCGGATACCGGCAACATGGAAGTGTTCGAGCGTTACGGCACCCCGAAGATGCAGGAAGAGTGGCTGAAGCCCCTGTTGAACGGCGAAATCCGCTCGGCCTATCTGATGACCGAACCGGATGTCGCGTCGTCGGATGCCACGAATGTTTCGCTCTCCTGCATCCGCGACGGCGACAGCTATGTTCTGAACGGCGAGAAATGGTGGGCGTCCGGCGCCGGTGACCCGCGCTGCAAGGTCTATATCGTGATGGTGAAAACCGCTGGCGAAGAGCAGCCCAAGCACAAGCGTCAGTCGATGATCGTTGTGCCTGCGGAAACGCCGGGGATCGAGATTTTGCGCCCGATGGAGGTTTATGGCCACGACGACGCGCCGCACGGGCATATGCATATCCGGTTTACAGATGTGCGGGTGCCGGCCGAAAACATCCTTCTGGGCGAAGGGCGCGGATTCGAGATCGCGCAGGGCCGTCTTGGGCCGGGCCGTATCCATCACTGCATGCGCGCCATCGGGCAGGCCGAGGTCGCGCTGGAGCGGATGTGCAAGCGCGCGATGCAGCGCGAAGCCTTCGGCAAGAAGCTGGCGCAGCTTGGGGCCAACTACGACATCATCGCCGAATGCCGGATGGAGATCGAGATGGCCCGCCTGCTGTGCCTCAAGGCTGCCTGGTACATGGATCAGGGCGATGCGCGGGCGGCAGCCCCGTGGATCAGCCAGATCAAGGTTATCGCGCCCCGGGTGGCGCTGAAGGTGATCGACGAGGCCGTTCAGATGTATGGCGGGCAGGGGATCAGTCAGGATACACCGCTGGCTGCGGCATGGACGCATGTTCGCACCCTTAGGCTGGCAGATGGCCCGGACGCGGTTCACCGCCGTCAGGTCGCACGGGCAGAGCTGAAGAAACACACGCAGGAACAGGTCTGATCCAAATATGACCGACGATCTTGGCCAGATGGCCTATTTCCACTTGCGCCCGGATGGCGCGTTTGTCGGCAACGACCCTGCGCGGGGGCCATGGTCGGTCGACCATTGCCACGCGGGACCGGTCAGCGGGCTGATCGTTCGGGCTGCGGAAACCGAGGTTGGGCCGGACAAGATGCTGACCCGGCTGACGGTTGACCTGTTGCGCCCGCTGCCGTTGGCCGGCCTGCGCGTTGCGGCCGAGACCACGCGCCATACCAAAACGCTGGCCACCACACGGGTCACTGTACATGATCTGGACGACACGCTGTGCGCCGTCGCCACAACAATGCATCTGGCGCGCCGGGATCTTGGCGCTGTTCCAACCGTCTCGCTCCGTTCGCCGCGGTTCGAGGATACCGTGACCGGCCCGTTCCCGATTGGTGAGACACGTCACAACCTGCCGGGCTTCGCGGATCATTCCGAGGTGCTTTACCCGAAAGGCGGCAATCAGGGTCCTGGTCCCAAAACGGTGTGGATGCGAACACCGACGCTGCTTGAGGGTGAGGCGCAGTCGCCGATTCAGGCGCTTTGCCCGCTGGCCGATTGCGGCAACGGAATTTCATGGAACGCCCCGACCACCGAGATGGGGTTCATGAATACCGATCTGACTGTGCAGGTCCATCGGGAACCGGTTTCTTTGTGGCTGGCCTCGGATTCGGTCTGTCACTGGCAACCTTCGGGGATCGGGATGTCGCAATCGGTACTATTCGATACCGAAGGCCCGGTCGCAACAGCCTTGCAGACATTGGTTCTGTTTCCGCCGGGCTGATTGTTGGCCGGAATCTGCACGCGCCCCTCGAAACGCATTGCCGGGGGCAGGCCGGCATCCTATCTTTCGCCCATGCGTTGGCTTTTGACCCTTTTGACCTGTTGCCTGCCGATCCCGGCTGTGGCGCACCCGCATGTCTTCATCGACACCGGGCTGGACTTTGTTGTCGATGACGCGGGCCGGTTGACCCATGTACGCGTGACCTGGGCCTATGATGAGTTTTACTCGCTTCTGGTTCTTGAGGACATGAAGCTGGATCAGGACGCTGACGGTATCCTGACGGAAAGCGAACAGCAGTTTCTGGCCGGTTTCGATGCACAATGGGTCGAAGGCTATAACGGCGATCTGGTTGTCTTTTCGGATGGCACGCCTGTACCCCTGTCAGGCCCGACCGAAGCTGTGGCGACCACCGAGGACGGGCGGATCGTGACCAGCCACCTGCGCGCGGTCGAAGGCGGGGCGGTTCCCGCCTCGGCGCTGACCGCAAAAGCCTATGACGAAAGCTATTACACCGCTTACGAAGTCACGCGGCCGGTCACCGTCTCGGGGTCTTCGACGTGTCAGATCAACCGGATCGAGCCCGACATCGATGGCCAGCTGGCGCAGATGCAGGCCTTTCTGCTGACGCTGGATGCCGATTACGACCTTGAGGAAAACGACATTCCGATGGTCGGTGAAAACTTTGCGACCGAGATCCGAGTCTCATGTCCAGATACCTGATTGTTCCGGTCGCCATCGCCATTGGTCTGTTGCTGTGGTTCTGGGGCAGCGGCGGGTTTGATCACCTTGCCGCGTGGGCCGCGGGCGAGCAGCGGGAGTTTCAGAACCAGATCGCCCGGTCCCTGCGCGCCGCCCGCGCGCAACAGCCCGAGGCAGTCGCAACTTTGCTAACGGTCTGTTTTGCCTATGGCTTTTTCCATGCCATAGGCCCCGGCCACGGCAAGGTTCTGATCGGCGGTTACGGGCTGGGCCGAAAGGTCGCGTTTCTGCGCCTGTCCGCCATCAGCGTCCTGTCCAGTCTGGGGCAGGCGGTCACCGCCGTCGTGCTGGTCTATGCCGGTGTTCTGGTGTTCCAGATGTCCCGCGAAAGACTTGTGGGTACGACCGAGCAGGTCATGGCCCCCGTCAGCTATGGGGCCATTGCCGCGATTGGTTTGTGGCTGGTGTTCCGGTCCATTCGCAGCTTCGCGAAACGTCATCGCAGTCAGGCCGCGCATCACCATCATGATCATCATCACGGTCACGAGTCCTGCGCTGAATGTGGTCATCGCCACGGCCCGACCGCAGATGAGGTGGCGCAGGTCGGCAGTTTGCGCGAGGCTGCGCTGCTGATCGCTGGTATCGCTGCGCGTCCCTGCACCGGAGCGCTGTTTGTCCTGATCCTGACATGGCAAATGGGCATTGCGATGGTCGGCATCGCCGGCGCGTTTGCCATGGCGCTGGGTACGGCGACCGTCACGACACTGGTCGGCTGGACATCTTTCGGGTTGCGCGGCGGGCTGCTGGCCTCAGCCTCGGCCACGCGGTTTGCCTCGGTTCTTGCGCCGACGATCGAACTGGTTGCGGGTCTGCTGATCGCCGTAATCGCCAGTGGTCTGCTGCTGCGCGCGCTCTAGTCGAAGACCGGATCAGGATAGGCGACGCGCGCCAGATACAGCCCCTGCGGCGGACAAACCGGCCCGCAGGCCGACCTGTCAGCAGCCTCAAGCGCAACGCGTACATCATCGGGCGTCCAGGCGCCTGCGCCGACCCGTTCCAGTGTTCCGACGAAGCTGCGCACCTGATTGTGCAGGAACGACCGCGCGCGGACATGGAAATGCACTTCGGGGCCGGAAAAACCCTCGACCTGCTCAACCCGCAACTCGTCCAGCGTTTTCACCGGACTGGCGGCCTGACAGATGGATGACCGGAAGGTGGTGAAGTCGTGCCGCCCGACCAGCATATCAGCGCCTGCCTGCATCGCATCTAGGTCGAGCCGGTGGTTGATCCGCCAGACCTGACCCGCGTCATGGGTTGCCGGTGCGCGGCGCATCAGGATGCGGAAAAGGTATTGCCGTTCCAGCGCCGAAAACCGCGCGTGCCAGTCGTCGTCAACGCGCGCTGCCTTGACGATGGCCACCGGTTGCGGCTTGAGGTGGTAATTCAGCGCTTCGGACAGGCGAAACGGGTCCCATTCCCGATCCATGTCGCAATGCGCAACCTGTCCCAGCGCATGAACGCCGGCATCGGTCCGGCCGGCGGCGGCGATCGTGTGCTCTCCGGGTTGAATGCGTGACAGGGCCTGTTCGATGGCCCCCTGAACGGATGGCAGGTCCTTTTGCCGCTGCCAACCGGCAAACGGCTCCCCTTGGTATTCGACTTTCAGCGCGTATCTGGGCATGGGCTGCTGGTAGCGCGCCGCGCGAAGGTGGGCAAGGGTTGGAAAGCGCTGGTATGTCCGGCGACCTCTACCTATCTTGAGCGAAACGAAAAAAGCGGGGCGGCGGTTTGGTCATCTCAACTCTGGCAGACAGTCTTATTCGTGGTGTCGAATCCGTCGGTGATCGCGTGTCCGAGGCGCTGTTCGAGCCGGTCATACGGCTGGGTGTCACCGGATTGGCGCGGTCCGGCAAGACGGTGTTTATCACGTCTTTGGTCGCGAACCTGTTGGATCGCGGGCGGATGCCGGGACTTGTCGCGCAGCAGGAAGGGCGGATCAACGCCGTCTACCTGCAACCGCAGCCCGACGATACGGTGCCGCGTTTCGACTATGAAAACCATCTGGCGGCGCTGACCGGACCACACCCCCATTGGCCGGACAGCACCCGCGCGGTGTCGGAACTGCGCCTGTCCTTCAAGGTTCGTCCTGCGGGTCTGCTGTCTGGTCTGCAGGGACCGCGGACCATCCATCTGGATATCGTGGACTATCCGGGCGAGTGGCTGCTGGATCTGGCCTTGCTGGACAAATCCTATGAGGTCTGGTCCCGCGAAACGCTGGAGCGTATCGGCGGGCGCGGCGAAGCGTCAGAATTTCTTGCGCAGGTCAAAACCGTCGCACCAGACAGCACACATGATGAGCCGACCGCGCAAAACCTTGCCAAAGCGTTTGCCCTGTACCTGAACACGGCCCGCGATGCCGGGTTCTACGACTGCACACCGGGGCGATTTTTGCTGCCCGGCGATCTGGCAGGTTCGCCAGTTCTGACCTTTGCGCCCTTGCCGGTTGATGGCCCCGCGCCCCGGCGCAGCCTGCACCGCGAGATGGCACGGCGGTACGAGGCGTATAAATCGCAGGTTGTAAAACCGTTCTTTCGCGATCACTTTGCCCGGATCGACCGGCAGGTGGTTCTGGTTGACGCGCTGGGCGCGATCCACAAAGGACCGCAGGCTGTCGAGGATATGCGCCGCGCGATGGCCGATATCCTGTCGGCCTTCCGCCCCGGGCGCAACGCCTGGCTCAGCCAGTTGCTGCTGGGCAAGCGGGTCGAGCGTATCCTGTTTGCCGCCACCAAGGCCGATCACCTGCACCACACGCAACATCCACGCCTGACCCACATAATGGAGGCCCTGACCCGCGACGCCCGCGATCGCGCCAGTTTTGCAGGGGCGGAAACGGCAGCATTGTCGCTGGCGGCCTTGCGGGCTACGACTGAAGAAACCCGCACTCATGACGGTGTCGAACTGCCCTGCGTGCGCGGCACTTTGCTGGACGGCAAACAGGCGGCCTTCTATCCCGGTGACCTGCCCGAAGACCCCGCGCATCTGTTGGGGCCTGCGCGCAACGGGGCGGAAAGCTGGCTGGACAAGGACTTCGGGTTCATGGCCTTCGCCCCCGCCCATCTGACCTTGCGCCCGGGTGATGGCCCGCCGCATATTCGACTGGACCGCGCCACTCAGTTCCTGATCGGAGACCGCCTGTGACAGTGACGCTTCGCCCCGCCCGCAGCACCGACGCCGGCACGACCGGAGAAATCCTGCACGGGTTTTCCCGCGAAAACGACTGGATGCCCGAATTGCATTCACGGGCCGAAACCATCGCTTTCTGCGGCTGGATGATTGATCAGGGCTGGGTCACTGTGGCTGAGACCGAGGGCGGCGTTGTGGGTTTTCTGGCGCTCAACGGGTCCGAAATCCATTCCTTGTACCTGACGCCGGCGGCCTGCGGTCAGGGGATCGGACAGCGCCTGCTGGACACCGCCAAAACCCGCCGGGAACAGCTGTCACTGTTTGCGTTTCAGTCCAACCCGGGTGCGTGCCGGTTCTACGAACGCAACGGTTTCTCCGAAGTGGCCCGCAGCGACGGTGCGGACAATGATGAAAACCTTCCCGACATAAAATATGTCTGGAACCGGAAAGGGGTGGCTGATGGCTAAAGGTCCGGTACTGATCGATCTCGACGCCGAAGAACCTGCTGCGGACGTGGCGCAGGCGCCGCCTGTTCCGGACATCGCGCAGCCGCAAGGGCAGGCGATGCAGGGCGCGGCCCGTTTGGCCGCGCGCAGACCTTCGGCTCTGGCGCGCTGGTTCTGGGGGCTGGCCCTGGCGGTTATCGGCGCGGTTGTTTCTGTGGCGGCGTGGGACTTTGTCACTTCGCTGCTGCTGCGGGCGCCGATACTGGGCTGGATTGTGACCGGATTGCTTGGCGCGCTGGTTCTGGTCGCGCTGATCATTGCCCTGCGCGAACTCGCTGCTATCGGTCGCCTGTCCCGCGTGGACGGGATGCGCCGCGCCGCGGATGCCGCGCTGGCCGAGGCTGATCTGGCGCAGGCGCGCGCGGTCACCACCCGTTTGATCGCCTTCTACAAAGGGCGCGAGGAAACCCGTTGGGGTCGCGATCGGCTGGCTGAACGGATGGGGGAGCAGTTCGACGCCTCGGGTCTTTTGACTCTGGCCGAGGATGAGCTGCTCGCCCCGCTTGATGCCGCGGCCAGCCGCGAAGTCGAAGCGGCCGCGCGCCAGGTGGCGACCGTGACCGCGCTGGTGCCGCTGGCCTTGGCGGATGTGGCCACGGCGCTGGCGGCTTCGCTGCGGATGATCCGGAAGATCGCCGAAATCTATGGCGGACGCGCGGGCTTCCTTGGCGGCTGGCGGCTGACGCGGGCGGTCTTTGTCCATCTGGTGGCAACCGGTGCCGTGGCGGTGGGCGACGACTTGCTGGAGCCGGTACTGGGCGGCTCGGTCCTCAGCAAACTGTCCCGCCGCTTTGGCGAGGGGTTGGTCAACGGCGCGCTGAGCGCGCGGGTAGGTGTGGCCGCGATGGAAGTATGCCGCCCAATACCATTTTCCGAACGTCACAGGCCGTCGACGCGCGGGGTGATCAAACGGGCGCTGGGCGGATTGTTTTCGAAGTCTTGACCTGACGCAAGGCGCTGCGGTCCTGTGATGGGCATATAGGGGTCGGAGCCAGCCATGACAGATCACGGACACAGCCAGCAGGAAATCGCCGCACGGATCAACGCGCCCCCGGGTCGGGGCGTGCTGCGGGATGTGGTTTACGGTGGCATCGACGGCTCGGTCACGACCTTTGCCATCGTTGCCGGCGTGGCGGGGGCTGGTCTGTCTCCGTTTGTCATTGTCGCGCTGGGTTTGGCGAATGTGCTGGCTGACGGGTTTTCGATGGCGGCGGGAAATTACTCGGGCACCAAGGCCGAACTGGACAACATCCGCCGCATTCGCGCCATCGAAGAGCGTCACATATCCCTTTACCCCGACGGTGAACGCCGCGAGGTTCGCGAAATTCTGACGCAGAAGGGCCTGTCGGGCAGCGTTCTGGAAGAAGCCACCGATGCGATTACCGCCAACCACGACAACTGGATCAACCTGATGATCGAGGGCGAATATGGGCTGGGCAGCGTCGATCCCCATCCGATCAGGGCCGCGGCCGCGACGTTTTTTGCCTTTCTCGTGGCCGGTCTGGTCCCGCTGTTACCGTTCCTGTTCTCGGTTGACCGGGCCTTTGCCGTTTCGGCCTGGATGACCATGGGCGTGTTCTTTGCCATCGGCGCGCTGAAAAGCAGGTGGTCGTTGTCGCCCTGGTGGCGATCCGGGCTTGAAACGCTGCTTATCGGCGGCGCGGCAGCTCTGATTGCGTACCTTGTTGGGTCTCTGTTTCACCCCTAGCGACTAAGATTGTCGCAGGGCATGTCGTTAAGCTGGCTCTTGCCGTATCAGCGGCTAGGCTGAGGCAAACGAAACAGGTGAATGTAAAACCATTGAGGCTGTCGGGGAAAAACATACTGGTACTAGGAGCTTATGGCTTTATCGGTGCGGCAGTCACGCGCGCGCTTCAGGCCGAGGGCGCGCATGTCTCCGCTTTTGTACGAAATGCCGGCACGGCGGCGCGGGTCCTGCCGGGCGCGATTCCGGTGCAGGGTGATCTTAGGTCCTGCCAGACAGCCGAAGATTGGCTGGGCACCTTGTCCGGGGTCGACTTTGTCGTCAACTGCGCGGGTGCGTTGCAGGATGGTCCGTCCGATGACCTTGAGGCCGTTCACCACATCGCAATTGCAGCGTTGGGCCGCGCCTGTGCGCAAAAACAAGTCGCTGTCATACAGATATCGGCGATCGGCGCGACCGGAAATGCCGCGACGGATTTCATGCGCACCAAGGCTGCAGGAGACGCCGCGTTGCAGGCTTGTGGAATCCCGCTTTGGATATTCAGGCCCGGATTGGTTATCGGGCAATCCGATTATGGCGGGACCGCGCTGTTGCGCATGCTGTCAGCAATTCCGCTGGTCCAGCCTGTCGCATTTCCGCAATCTCCGGTCCAATGTGTCGGAATGCAGGACCTGTGCCGCGCTGTTGCCGCGGCAGTTGCCGGAGAGCTACCGCAAGGTTCCTATGATCTGGTCGAAGACGAACCGGCCTCTTTGGCCAGCGTTCTGGCGCAGACGCGCCAATGGATGGGTTTCCCGGCTGCGCGGTTCACTCTGACCGTTCCGGCGGTGGTGACGGGTGCTGTCGCCCGGTGTGCCGATGGGTTGGGCCAACTAGGATGGCGGTCGCCCCTGCGCAGCACTGCGATGACGGTCATGGCATCCGGCGTGGTCGGAGACCCCGAACCCTATCGATCTGCCACTGGTCACTCGCTCACACCCTTGCCACAGGTATATGCCGGCCTGACCTGCTCGCGAGAGCATAGGCTGACGGCCCGGATTTCCCTTTTGATGCCTTTGGTTGTTGCGGTGCTGAGCGTTTTCTGGGTTCTCTCGGGCCTTTTTGGCCTGACAGGGTTTGAACAGGCCGCAGCGGTTCTGACCAGCGCCGGATGGGCTGCCGGAGTTGCCAGCGCAAGCGTCCTGTTCTGGTCGACCGTCGATATTGCGCTGGGTCTTTGCATTCTGCGGCGACCCTGGGCTGCACGCGCTTGTCTGGCACAGGTTGGTGTTGCTCTGTTTTATCTGATCGCCGCAAGTGTCGCTGTGCCGGATCTTTGGCTGGATCCGCTGGGTCCACTCACCAAAATCCTGCCGGCATTGACCCTGTCGCTTGTGGCCTGGCCAACGTTGCAAAGCCGATGACCGATCCTGACCTAATCCTGCGTTGGTTGCATGTGATCGGGGCCTGCGTTCTGCTCGGCACTGGCGCGGGGATCGCGTTTTTTATGCTGATCGCGCATCGCTCCGGCGATCCGCGCTTTATTGCGCAAACTGCCGCGACAGTAGTTCTGGCCGATCTGGTGTTCACGGCGACGGCAGTAATCTTGCAGCCGGTTACCGGGGCGTTGCTTGCATGGCGGCTGGGGTGGTCGCTGGGCGAGGGGTGGATACTGGTATCACTGGCGCTTTTTGCCCTGGCCGGAATTTTCTGGCTGCCGGTCGTATGGATACAAATCAGATTACGGGATCTGGCGCGGGCGGCTGCGGATCGCGAAGCTGCTTTGCCGGCAGCATACTACCGATTGTTTCGTAATTGGTTTGCCTGTGGATTTCCGGCCTTTGCATCGGTTTTGGTCATAATCTGGCTGATGATCGCCCGGCCGGTGTTTGATGTGATCTAGCAACAACCCGGCAAAGCCCTGAAATTGCCAAGATTCCGGACTGTTACCACCTGCAAGCCTCGGGTAGCCTGACGAGAAAACCGCCCCGGAGGCCACATTGGAATCTCTGCTTGTTCTTGTCGGATTGATTGTGCTGGCGATTCCAGTAGCTGTGATAGTTCTGCTCGTCGGCCATCTCCGTCTGCGGCGCAGGGTTGAACAGCTAGAGCAGCACATCCGGTCCGCTGGGGGTGACATTCCGGCGGCGCAAAAGGCACCAACGCGGTCCGGGCCGCCAAAACCCACCGTTTTGCCCGCCAAAAAAACCGCCCCCGCACCATGGTCAACCGCCAAAGAGCTGCAATCGGATGTAACACCCGACGACACGCAATCGGTGTCAGAATCGCCGCAATCCCCACCCGCTGCGGTTGTCTTCCGCGAGGATCGCCTTGCCGCCCTGACCACCTGGCTGCGCGAAAACTGGTTTTATGCGGTCTCGGCCCTGTCGCTGGCGCTGGCAGGGATATTCCTTGTTCAGTATGGCGTTGAAAACGGGTTATTGCCCCCGTCCGCGCGCGTGACCGCGGCCTTGATTTTTGGCGCGGCGCTGATTTGCGCAGGGGAGATCATCCGGCGCAGATTTGGTGACGACGAAAGCTCGGCCACGGCGTACCTGCCGTCGGTATTTTCCGGGGCCGGTCTGGTCACGCTGTTCGGCGGAATTCTGGCAGCCCGGCAGCTTTACGATCTGATCGGGCCAGAGGTCGCGTTGGCCGCAATGGTTGCGGTGGCGCTTTTGGCTTTGGTCCTGGGGTGGTTTCACGGTCCCCTGCTGGCCGCGGTCGGCCTGATCGGAGCCTTTGCGGCGCCTTTTGCCGTTGGCGGAGCTTCGGATAACCCAAGCTGGCTCTATGCGTATTTCTTTGTCATCGCCGTGCTTGGTCTGGGGATCGACACGGTGCAGCGCTGGGCGTGGATATCGGTCCTGACACTGTTCGGGGCCTATACCGCGTGCCTGCTGCTGGTGCTTTCGTCGCCACTGACCGAACCGGGATACCTGACCTGTGTCACCGCGCTGGCCGCGATTGCCATCGCCATTCCGGACCGGAGAATCTGGCCCGATCACGCGGGACCAATGATCGCTGAAATCACTGGACGAAAGAAAGGTGACCCTTGGCCTGAGTTTCCGACACGGCTGGCCTTCGGTTCGGTGGCCGTCAGTTCGGCGATCCTGTCCCTGCACTGGCCGGATTCCGCAGGTGAGTTCTGGCTGGGCGTTACTTTGCTGTCGGGGCTGACGCTCGCTTTGATCTTGTGGGCCAAGGATGCTGTGGCTTTGCAGGACGCAACCGTTTTACCGGCCCTTGGTCTCATCTGGTTCGTCCTGATCCAAGGACTGGATGGCGGTGCGGTCCTGCGCCAGTTCGCAGAAACCTATGCTGAGACACCAGAGGCCGATTACCCCTGGACCGTCACCGCCTTGACGGCGCTTGGGGCCGTGGTTTCGGTACTGGCGGCGTGGCGGTCGATGCATGCGTCCCGGTACGCGGCGGTTTGGGCCGCTGGCGCGGCGATCTTCGCACCCGCCCTCGCCATCGGGCTGGAGCTTGGCTGGCGCCCCGCCACGGTGATCGGAGCGTATCCCTGGGCGCTGCACGCTGTTGCCCTGGGCGTTCTGATGGTCGTCTTTGCCGAGCGGTTTGCGCGCGTCGATGGCGACAACCGGATGCGCCCTGCGCTGGCCACGCTGTCGGCGCTGTCCTGTCTGAGTTTTGCCTGCGTCATCGTGCTCAGTTCCTCGGCGCTGACCATCGCTTTGGTCGTGATGGTCGTTGTAGCCGCAGCGCTGGATCGCAAATTCACCTTGCCTCCGATGAGTTGGTTTATCTGGACCGGCGTATTCACCGTCACCGCGCGGCTGGTCCTGAATCCGGGTCTGGTCTGGGCCAGCCTGGCCCCAGTGACCGAGATGACGTTGGTTTATGGCGCGGCAACCCTTGGGTTCCTGACGGGATGGCTGTTACTCAGGCCGCTTTACCGGCCGGTTGCGACGTTGTTGCTGGAAAGCGCAGCCTGGGCGACCGGAGGCATTTTGCTGTCATTGCTGCTGGAACGCTGGCTGCAGAGTTTCGGCGACGGCAACGCAACCAACAGCCATTGGGGCTTGGGTCTGCTGGCAATCATCTGGTTGCTGCTGG
This sequence comes from Ruegeria sp. ABV4_181, assembly GCF_056158465.1. NCBI lineage: Bacteria > Pseudomonadati > Pseudomonadota > Alphaproteobacteria > Rhodobacterales > Roseobacteraceae > Ruegeria > Ruegeria sp. ABV4_181. The sequence continues at coordinate 3,415,396 of NZ_JBSWTI010000002.1, read as the reverse complement.
CCTTCGCGCAGGTTCAGCGGTTCGAATTGGGAGGAAAGCTGAACTACGCCCGGTACCTGCTGGCGGCGTTCTTTGCCGGCCACGGGCTCTGGCGACTGGCGCAGGCGCTGTTTGAAGCGAACCCGCTGTTCAACCCCCTGTCACCACCGGTACTGGGTGCACCTGTGATCAACACGCTGGCGGTGGCCTATTTGCTGCCTGCGGTCGCAATCGCGTTCTCGGTCTGGCGCATACGCGCGACGCCAACCTGGCTGAGACGGGGCAGTTATGCAGCAGCCTGCGCTCTGGCCGTGTTTTGGCTGGGCCTGATGATCCGCCATGTCTGGCAGGGGGCAGCAGGCATGTACGCAGAGAACGGTGTGACGCAGCCCGAGCTTTACACCTATACCATGGTCCTGCTGGGGATCGGCGCTGCATTGTTCTATCAGTCGCTGGCGCGCCAGTCAGATCTTATGCGCAAGGCCGGGTTGGCGGTGATCGGTCTGGCGGTCGCCAAGGTGTTTCTGATCGATATCTCGGGTCTGGGCGGTCTGATCCGGGTGTTCTCTCTGCTGGCGCTGGGGCTGGGGCTGGCCGGTCTGGCCTGGCTGAACCGCTGGGCGAAACTGCGCCATTCGCCACAGGGGTCAGAACCACTGGACCATTAGGCGCGGGCGTCCTATAAGCCCGCCATGCATGACCGTTCGGCCATCATTATTCGAATTATATCCCCGGCGCTCTAACCTCCTGAGACGCCGGGCAAAGGTGCTTGAGATATCGCACTGACCGCTTCGATCCATAAGACGACCAGATCATCCAAGGGACGCCCCCAATGTGCGCCGACACGACCCAAACACCTGATTACAAAGACACGCTGAACCTGCCCAAAACCGACTTCCCGATGCGCGCTGGCTTGCCCAAGCGCGAGCCTGCCTGGCTGGAACGTTGGGAGAAAATCGGCGTCTATGACCGCCTGCGCGAGAAAGAGGGGCGCACGCCCTTTACCCTGCACGATGGCCCTCCGTATGCGAACGGCCATCTGCATATCGGTCACGCGCTGAACAAGACCATCAAGGACATGATCGTGCGCAGCCACCAGATGATGGGGTTCGACTCGCGTTACGTGCCGGGCTGGGACTGCCACGGTCTGCCCATCGAATGGAAGATCGAGGAACAATACCGCAAGAAGGGCAAGAACAAGGACGAGGTGAACGTCGTTGATTTCCGTCAGGAATGCCGCAAGTTCGCCGAAGGCTGGATCGACATCCAGCGCGAAGAGTTCAAGCGCCTTGGCATTACCGGCAACTGGGTCGATCCCTATATCACCATGGACTACCACGCCGAAGCCGTGATCGCGGATGAGTTCATGAAGTTCCTGATGAACGGCACGCTCTATCAGGGGTCCAAGCCCGTGATGTGGTCGCCGATCGAGAAAACCGCGCTGGCCGAGGCCGAGGTCGAGTACCATGACAAGGAAAGCTTCACGATCTGGGTGAAGTTCAAGGTTGTGAATGCGGGTGATCTGGATGACGCTTTTGTTGTGATCTGGACCACGACCCCGTGGACGATACCGTCGAACAAGGCAGTCGTGTATGGCAAGGATATCTCCTACGGCCTGTACGAAGTCACCGGCACACCGGACGAATGCTGGGCTTCGGTAGGTGACAAGTTCCTGCTGGCCGACAATCTGGCCGCTGACGTACTGGGCCGTGCCCGTCTGAATGACGACCAGTGGGCCCGCGTGCGCGACGTGACCACGGCTGAGTTGGAAGGTGTTCAACTGACACACCCGCTGGCCGGGGCCGAAGGTGGCAACGGCGAGTGGGACGACATCCGCGACTTCCGCGCCGCTGAGTTTGTGACCGATACCGAAGGTACCGGGTTCGTCCACTGTGCGCCGTCGCACGGAATGGAAGAATTCGAACTTTACCGCGATCTGGGCATGCTGGAGCAGGTCATCACTTATAACGTGATGGACGACGGCAGCTTCCGCGCCGATCTGCCGTTCTTCGGTGGCAAATTTATCCTGTCCCGCAAGGGCGGGGAGGGTGACGCGAACAAGGCGGTGATCGACAAGCTGGTCGAGGCCGGCGGGCTGTTGGCGCGTGGCAAGATCAAGCACAGCTATCCGCATTCCTGGCGCTCGAAAGCACCGATCATCTATCGCAACACGCCGCAATGGTTTGCATCCGTGGACCGCAAGCTGGATGACGGCATGGGCGAGATGGGCGACACCATCCGCGAGCGTGCCCTGCGGTCCATCGACGAGCTGGTGAAATGGACACCGCGGACCGGCCGCAACCGTCTGTATTCGATGATCGAAACGCGCCCGGACTGGGTTCTGTCGCGCCAGCGCGCCTGGGGCGTGCCGCTGACCTGCTTTACCAGGAAGGGCGCTTTGCCCACCGACGCCGACTATCTGCTGCGCGACGAAGAGCTCAACGCGCGCATCAAGGCCGCGTTCGAGGAAAATGGCGCGGACATCTGGTACACCGACGGCTTCAAAGAAAAGATGCTGGACGGTATCGCCAACCCGGATGACTACGAACAGGTGTTCGATGTGCTGGACGTGTGGTTCGATTCCGGCTCGACCCATGCCTTCGTTTTGCGTGATCGTGACGACGGGACCGAAGACGGCATTGCTGATGTCTACATGGAGGGCACCGACCAGCACCGTGGGTGGTTCCATTCCTCGATGCTGCAGGCCTGTGGCACCAAGGGCCGCGCGCCCTACCGTAACGTGATCACACATGGCATGACCTTGGATGAAAAAGGTCTGAAAATGTCGAAATCCATCGGCAATACCATCGTGCCGGAAGAAGTGATCAAGCAATACGGTGCGGACATCCTGCGCCTGTGGGTGGCACAGACCGACTATACCGCCGACCAGCGGATCGGGCCGGAAATCCTGAAAGGTACCGCCGACAGCTATCGCCGCCTGCGCAACACGATGCGGTTCATGCTGGGCTCGCTTGCGGACTTCACCGAGGCTGACCGGGTCGCGCCCGAAGACATGCCGCGCCTGGAACGCTGGGTCCTCAGCCGTCTGGCCGATCTGGATGAGCAGGTTCGCAAGGGCTATGCGTCTTTTGACTTTCAGGGCGTGTTCAGCGCGGTCTTCACCTTTGCGACCGTCGACCTGTCGTCCTTCTATTTCGACGTTCGCAAGGATGCGCTGTATTGCGATGGCGACACCCTGCGCCGTCGTTCCGCCCGCACGGTTCTGGACATCCTGTTCCATCGCCTGACGACCTGGCTGGCCCCGGTTCTGGTTTTCACCATGGAGGAGGTCTGGCTGGAACGCTTCCCGTCTGACGACAGCTCGGTCCATCTGATGGATTTCCCAGAAACGCCGTCCAACTGGCGCGACGTGGAATTGGAAACCAACATGGCCAAGGTCCGCCGTGTCCGTCGCGCGGTGACCGCCGCGCTTGAGGTACAGCGTCAGGACAAGGTGATCGGTTCCAGCCTTGAGGCCGCGCCGATCGTGCATGTCGAAGATGCCGAAACCCGTGACCTGCTGGCCACCTTCGACGTGGACGACATGTGCATCACCTCGGGGCTGACTGTCACCGGCGACCCGGCCCCGGCCGAAGCGTTCCGCGTTCCGGAAATCGAAGGTGTCATGGTGCTGTTCGAAAAGGCGGATGGCAACAAGTGTCAGCGTTGCTGGAAAATCCTGCCTGACGTGGGCCGCCACGCCCATGGTGGCGTCTGTGGGCGCTGCGACGAGGCGCTGAGCTGAACATTTAACCCCCGGCTAATCAGTCGGGGGTTTTTTCTTTCACCGCTTGCACCGCCTCCAGCGATCTGAAACGCTGTGGCCATGCCGATGATCGCCGTTGAAACCCAGTTTGGTCGCCTTGGTGTCGAAGAAACCGACGGGGCCGTAACACGCCTTGTCTGGAACGGTCAGGATGACGGGCCGGACACGCCGCTGCTGCAAGAGGCCGCCGCACAGCTGACCGCTTATGATCAGGGACGACTGGACCGGTTCGATTTGCCCTATCACATTGCGGGTTCAGAATTTCAGCGGCAGGTTTGTAATCTGATGTTTGCCATTCCGCTGGGCGAAACCCGGACCTATGGGGATATCGCCAAAGAGCTGGGTCAGCCCGCGCAACCGGTGGGTCAGGCCTGTGGTGCCAATCCTATTCCCGTGATCATTCCCTGCCACCGGGTGCTGGCCGCCAGCGGGTTGGGCGGTTTTTCGGGTGCGGGCGGGATCGAAACCAAAGTTGCCCTGTTGCGCCACGAACGCGCCGCCGGTTTGCTGATCTGATCATCCGAAAACTGTTGCAATCCCGTTGGTTGAGGCCCAACTTATATCCGATGCTGAATGTAAAGGACCGCATTGAATGACTGCCCAAACTGACCCGGCTGCCCGGAAGCGGGCAATTATCGACCGATTGATGTCGCTGGAAGCGCAGGAACTGGCGACCGCGCAAGCCCATTATGATGCGTTTCTGAAGGACTCTCAGTTGGATGACCGGGAGGGGCATGACAAGGACGATATTGCCGCTTCGCGCGAAAACGCGGATCTGGCGGCGGCCTTCGATGCGCCCGTGCATGCCCACCACGCCAAGATCGACGTGATCGAAAACACCGATTTCAGCCTGACCGACACCGTACAGCCCGGGGCCGTGGTCAAATTCAACAATCGCCGTTTTGTTGTCTGTGTTTCGACCACCCGGTTCGAGGTGGACGGAAAAACCTATATGGGCATCTCAACCCAGAGCCCGATCTATCTGGCTATGGTCGGTCTGCAGGAAGGCGACGTTTTCACTCATAACGGCACCGAGTTCGAGGTTCAGGAAGTCCTCTGAGCCTGGCTTTTGCGCGGCGGGATTACCTGCTGCGCAATCCCTGCCGAAACCAGATACAGGCTTGTTATCACCAACCCCCAATGGGCCCAGCTTTCTGGGTGGAAATCGACCCAGGCGGCCCAGCCGGCAAAAAAGGTCCAGGCAAACGCCATCGGCAGGGTCAGGCTCCGCCAGCGTTCGGTGCGCACCGGATGCACGAATTTCAGCGGCAGGAACATCGCAACTGACAGCAGCGACACCAGCAGCAGAATGACCCAGAAATTGGGCTCCAGCGCGAATATGACGATCACGAACATGTTCCAGCATCCGGGGAAGCCGGAAAAGGAATTGTCCTTGGTCTTCATCCGCGTGTCGGCAAAATACATCGCGCTGGCGAAGGTGATGACGATGATTGCAAACCAGCCGGTCCAGCCGTCCATCAACCCGGATTTGAACAGGGCAAAGGCCGGAATGAACACGTAAGTCAGATAGTCGATGATCAGATCCAGAAGCACGCCGTCAAATTCGGGCGCATTTTTCTTGACGTGGTAATGACGGGCCAGAGGGCCGTCGACGCCGTCCACGATGAAAGAGACGACCAGCCACAGATACATCAGGCTCCATTTTTCCTCGACAGCGGCCAGCATGGCGAGCATCGCGAAAACGGCACCGGTGGCAGTAAACAAATGGACGAATAGCGCTTTGAATCTAAGTGTCATCCGTGTGTCTTGGACGATGCTTGCGCCAGATGCAAACCAAAAGCCCGTCTTCCTTGAAATGCTTTCCGTCAGGATGGTTTTGGGCGTCAGGCTTTCGGGTGGGCCCGGTTATAGACCTCCATCAACCGCGCCGAGTCGACGGCGGTATATGCCTGCGTGGTCGACAGCGAAGCATGCCCCAACAATTCCTGAATCGCGCGCAGGTCGCCGCCGGCCGACAACAGATGTGTCGCAAAGCTGTGGCGCATGGCATGCGGCGTGGCTGTTGCCGGCAGGCCAAGCTGCATGCGCGCCTGCGCCATCACGCCCTGTACAGCCCGCGGGTTCAGCGGACCGCCGCGCACGCCGCGAAACAGGGCCTGGTCACCGGATTGCGGGTGCGGGCAAAGCTGAAGATAGCGCGCGACGGCGGCCCGGGCAGCGGGCAGGACCGGGACGATCCTTTCCTTGTCGCCTTTGCCGACAATGCGCAGCGTGTCGGGCAACGGTGCGTCCGCGCCTGTCAGCGACAGGGATTCGGATATCCGCAGCCCGCAGCCGTAAAGCAGCGTGACAACGGCCACGTCGCGGGCGGACACCCAGTCCCTGGTCGATTGAACCTCAACCGTTTCGATCATGGCGCGTGCGGCGTCCTCGGCCAGCGGGCGCGGCAGCTTTCGGGTGAATTTCGGGGCGCGGGTGGACAGCACGGCAGTGGGTTCAAAGCCCTCACGCTCGGCCAGCCAGCGGTAGAAGCTTTTGACCGCAGACAGCTTGCGGGCCAGCGACCGTGCGCCCACGCCCGATGCGCGCTGATCAGCCATCCAGGCGCGCATGTCCGGCACAGTGATCCGTGCCAGTGCCGCCAAGCCCTGCCGGTCCCCGTGATGCAGGGTCATGAAGGACAGGAATTCGGTGACGTCGCCGCGATAGGCTTTCTGCGTATTCTCGGACCGCCCGGCAAGCGCCCCCAGACTGTCCAGCCAATGCTGCAAAGCATCGCGGCAGGCTGGGGAAATCAGGCTCACGACAACCAGTGCCGCATCGACCGCTCGAACACGCCTGCGAAGAAGGTCAGAAGATCGGTGCCCAGTTGTGGCGTAAAGTGGTTGGGATCCCTGGCGCCCATGACAATCATTCCGGGCAAACGGCCTTCACCCAGGTTCAGCCTGAGGCAGGCCTCGGACCGCAACTGGCCGGCATTCGCCCCGAAAATTCCGGGCGTCGGGTGACCGATCTTGCGCAGGACCACGTTGCGGGCCGGGCCGCCGCGGTCCTGACTGAGATAGGCATCAATCGTGCCGGGGGCGACGACGGTCAGAACGCCGCCGAGCTTGTCGATGGCCGGGTCGTCCTGCATCGCGGTGGTTTCCAGAACCAGCGTAATGTGGTCGACGCGCAGGATCTCGGCCACGTCATTGCCAAGCGTGCGCAGGAAATCTTCGAATTCGACCGGTTCCAGCAGCCTCAGGATGGCGCGGTGCACCTGATTGGTACCGGCCAGGTTTTCATAGGCCGCTGCAATGACCGAGCGATGGGTGTCCTCAAGCCGGTCCAGCCGGGCTTCGAGCCGCTGCATCGCGATGCCGCGCAGGTCGATCACGTTGTTGCCACGCGCCTGCTCATTGGCTGCGACCAGCGCCTGCATCAGGTCCTTGTCGTCCAGAACGGCATCTGGTTCGGCCAGAATCGCCGCGCGGAGATTATCCTTGAGTTTGATGTTGCTGCTCATGTCCCGTCCGGTCTTTTTTTGTTGAGCGGCTTATAACATGGCTCGCCGGATTTGCCTTGGGAAAAATGCACGTAAAAGTGGATTTAAAGCGGGATTGTGTCGGATAGGCTCCCGCCTGCAACACCCTGATCAATAGATCAGGTTTTGCCGTTGGGCCGGGCGCGGCGCCGTTCCGGCGCCGCGCGGTCGCAAGGGATGTCAGAGGATTTTCTGACCGGTTTTGGCCCAATCGGACAGGAAGGCATCCAGCCCCTTGTCGGTCAGCGGGTGGTCGGCCAGTTTCTTGATCACGGCGGGCGGCGCGGTGATGACGTCAGCGCCGATGCGCGCGCTGTCGGTCACATGGTTCACCGAACGGATCGACGCGGCCAGGATCTCGGTCTCGAACCCGAAATTGTCATAGACCTGACGGATATCCGCGATCAGGTCCATGCCGTCGAGGTTGATATCATCGAGACGGCCGATGAAAGGCGAAATGAAGGTCGCGCCCGCCTTGGCGGCCAGAAGCGCCTGATTGGTCGAGAAGCACAGGGTCACGTTGACCATCTGGCCTTCGTCGGTCAGCGTCTTGCAGGCTTTCAGCCCCGCCCATGTCAGCGGCACTTTGACGGCAATATTGGGGGCGATCTTTGCCAGCTTGCGGCCTTCGGCGATCATGTCGTCGGCCTCGGTGGCGACCACTTCGGCCGAGACCGGACCGTCGACCAGATCGCAGATTTCCTTGGTCACTTCCAGAATATCGCGGCCCGACTTCAGGATCAGCGACGGGTTTGTGGTTACGCCGTCAACCATGCCCAGATCGTTCAGTTCGGCGATGGCGTCGATCTCGGCTGTGTCTACGAAGAATTTCATGAGGGCAGTCCTTTGATGGGTTGGCCTTGGTCGCGGATGGCTTTACCTCAAAGAGACCCGTGCTGAAACCCCTGCTGAGGAAACACGTGCTTTGAGCGCTCAGGAATACTTTGATCAAGGCGAGCTGGTGGCGGTTCTGACGACGCAGCCGCTGGACCGGACGCTGGATTACAAGGCGCCAGAGGGCGGGTGTTTTCTGGGCGCCTTTGTCGAGGTGCCGTTGGGGCCGCGTAAGGTGCTGGGCGTGGTCTGGGGGCCGGGGCAGGGTGGTTTTGACCTGTCCAAGGCCCGGTCCGTGATCCGGGTGCTTGAGGTCGCGCTGATGCGCGAAGAGATGCGCCTGTTTCTGGGGCGGGTGGCCGATTACACGCTGACGCCGATGCCTGCGATGCTGCGGCTTGCAACGCGTGCGCCGGGGTTGAGCGACCCGCCTTCGATGCGCAAGATTTACCGGCTGGGATCGGGGGAGCCGGACCGGATGACCGACGCGCGGACCCGGGTACTTGAGGTGCTGCGGGATTATGGCGGTCTGGCTTTCACGCTGAAGGAACTGGCCGAGCAGGCGGGCGTGACCTCGTCGGTCGTCAAGGGTTTGGTCAAGCAGGGCGCTGTGCGCGAAGAGGACAGCCCAAGGGATCTGCCTTATCCGCACTTAGATCCCGATCTGCCCGGCAAAGACCTGACCGAGGATCAGGCCGCGGCAGTGGTGCGCTTGCAGGACGGGCAGCGGACGGGGGACTATGGCACGACGCTGCTGAAAGGCGTGACGGGCTCGGGCAAGACCGAGGTGTACCTGGAGGCCGTGGCCGAAGCGCTGCGGCAGGGGCGGCAGGCATTGGTTTTGCTGCCCGAGATTGCTCTGACAGCCGAGTTTCTGACCCGGGTCGAGGCGCGGTTTGGTGCGCGTCCGGCCGAGTGGCACTCGGGTGCGACAATGACCGAACGTCGCCGGGTCTGGCGGATGGTGGGGCAGGGCGATGCGCAGCTGGTGGTCGGTGCGCGTTCGGCGCTGTTCCTTCCGTTTCGCAATTTGGGGCTGGTCGTGGTCGATGAGGAACACGATACATCCTATAAACAAGAGGACGGCGTGCATTACAGCGCCCGGGATATGGCGGTGCTGCGCGCCGCCATTTGCGGGGCGCGGGTGGTTCTGGCCAGCGCGACGCCGTCGCTGGAAAGCTGGGCCAATGCCGAGGCGGGCAAATACCAGCGACTTGACCTCACCGCGCGCTTTGGCGCGGCGGTGCTGCCCGAGATGAAGCCCATCGACATGCGGGCTGAGCAGATGCAACCGGGGACGTGGATATCTCCGTCGCTGCGGCAGGCGGTGCGGCAACGGATCGAGCGGGGCGAACAGTCGCTGTTGTTCATCAACCGCCGCGGTTATGCGCCGGTGACGCTGTGCCGGGCCTGTGGGGAACAGATCGCCTGCGACCACTGCGATGCGCGGATGGTCGAACACCGGTTCCTAAAGCGTCTTATGTGCCACCAATGCGGTGAGACCAAACCGATGCCCGAGACCTGTCCGTCCTGCGGGGTCGAAGGCAAGCTGGCGCCGGTGGGGCCGGGGATTGAGCGGCTGGCCGAAGAGGCCGAGGCAACCTTCCCCGAGGCCAATATCGCGATGCTCAGTTCCGATTTGTTCGGCTCGGCGCGGGCGCTCAAGGCCAAGATCGAAGAGATCGCCGAAGGCGACGCCGATATCGTGATCGGAACGCAACTGGTGGCCAAGGGGCACAATTTCCCCAAGCTGACGCTTGTCGGGGTGATTGACGCCGACCTCAGCCTGCACGGGGCGGATTTGCGCGCGGCGGAACGGACATTTCAACTGATGCGGCAGGTCGCGGGCCGCGCGGGCCGTGCCGACAAGCCGGGGCAGGCGCTGTTGCAGACATTCCAGCCCGAACATCCGGTGATCCGCGCCATTCTGTCGGGGGATGAAGAAGGTTTCTGGAAAGCCGAGGCGGCGGGGCGACAGGCCGCCGGGGTGCCGCCTTACGGGCGTATGGCGGGCATTGTTCTGTCCGGCCCGGAGGTCGGTCCGGTATTCGATATCGGCAATGCGATGGCGCGCAACGACGCCCCTCTGCGCCAAATCGGGGCGCAGGTCTTCGGCCCGGCCCCCGCGCCGATTGCGCGCATCCGTGGACGGCATCGGGTAAGGCTGCTGGTCAAGGCCCCAAAAGGCGCACCGATACAGGATGCCGTCGCACGCTGGATCGCGCCCCTGCGGCTGAAGGGCGATATCCGCCTGACTGTGGATATTGATCCGCAAAGCTTTTACTGACCTCTGCATTCACGCAGACCGGCTGTGCGCGGTCCGCTTCCCTCTCGCCAAACCGCTGAAATGGGCGTAGAGGGAGTCCCATGCTGAAACCCATGCCGCTATCCGAGGCGCAGAGCCTGCCGTTCTGGCGCCGTCCTGTGACGCTTCTGTTCGTGATGGCGCTGACCATGCCCATCGCGTTCAACGCATGGAGCGCGCTGTTGAACAATTTCGTCATCGAAGTGGCGAATTTCGACGGTGCGGATATCGGATTGCTGCATACCGTGCGCGAAATTCCCGGCTTTCTGGCCGTTGGCGTGATCGCCGTGATCCTGTTCGTCCGCGAACAGGTTCTGGCCATGATCTCGTTGATGATGCTGGGCGTTGCGACAGCGGTGACGGCTTGGTTTCCCAGCCTCGGCGGGTTGTTGTTCGTCACCCTCTTCAGCTCGATTGGCTTTCACTATTACGAGACGGTGAACCAGTCCCTGCAACTGCAATGGTTGCCCAAGGACAAGGCACCGCAGGTGCTTGGATGGCTGGTGGCGATGGGGTCAGCGGCCACGGCGGTGGTCTATGGCCTGATCGTGCTGACCTGGGATCGGTTCGACCTGTCTTACAATTTCGTATTCATGGCCGCTGGCGGGGCGACAGCCTTGCTCGCGCTGTTCTGTCTGTTTGCCTATCCGCAATTCGACGCCCCCACGCCGCAGACCAAGAAACTGATCCTGCGCAAGCGGTACTGGCTGTATTATGCGCTACAGTTCATGGCGGGTGCGCGACGACAGATATTCGTGGTCTTCGCGGGCTTTATGATGGTCGAGAAATTCGGGTTCGAAGTACACGAACTGACCAGCCTCTATCTGATCAATCTGATGATCAACATGCTGGCCGCCCCTATGCTGGGCAAGGCAGTGGCCCGGTTCGGCGAGCGGCGCACGCTGATCTTCGAATATGCCGGGCTGGCAATTGTCTTTGCAGCCTATGGCGGCATCTACTGGTTCGGCTGGGGCGTGGTTCTGGCAGCGATCCTGTATGTGATCGACCATGTGCTGTTTGCGCTGGCGCTGGCGCTGAAAACCTATTTCCAGAAAATTGCCGATCCCGCAGATATCGCGCCAACGGCGGCTGTTGCATTCACCATCAACCACATCGCGGCCGTGTTCCTGCCCGCGCTGTTGGGCTTGCTGTGGGTGGTCTCTCCTGGTGCCGTCTTCGCGCTGGCTGCTGCTATGGCCATGATTTCGCTTTTCCTGTCCCTGCTGATCCCGCGCCATCCCGAACCCGGCAACGAAACCAATCTGGCGAAATACGCGCCCGCACCGGCAGAGTAGGCGCTAGCGCTTGACCTTGGCGGGCCCGCGCCCTAGGCGCTGTGTCAATCGACACAGGAGGCCCCCATGCCCACATTCACCGCGCTTACAACTCTGACCGGCAAGAAGGCCGCCGATGGTCTGGGCGAAGCGATGGAACGTCTGGTTCCTGAACCCACCGGTGTCGGCGTGTTCGAGGTCGAGGACGGCTCGGGCCTTTGGGAAGTGGGCGGGTATTTCACAGAAACCCCGGATGAAACCGCGCTGGCGGTTCTGGCCGCCGCATTCGAGGCGAAACCCTTTGTCGTGTCAGAACTGCCCGAGACCGACTGGGTCGCTCATGTGCGCCGCGAACTGGCCCCTGTCGAGGCCGGTCGGTTCTTTGTCTACGGCAGCCACGATGCCGACAAACTGCCCGACGGCCGCATCCCGTTGCTGATCGAGGCCGCAATGGCCTTTGGAACCGGTCACCATGGTACGACTCTCGGCTGCCTCAAGGCGCTGGACCACCTTCTGAACGAGAGGTTTACGGCCAACAGGGTGGCGGACATCGGTTGCGGCACAGCCGTTCTGGCCATGGCCGCCGCGCGGGTCTGGGACGGAGATATTATCGCCAGCGATATCGACCAGGTGGCGGTAGATGTTGCCGAGGCCAATCTGAAGGCAAACGGAATGTCCGGTCAGGTCCGCTGTGTCGAGGCCGCCGGTTTTGACCATCCCGACCTGCAGGCGCGCACGCCCTATGATCTGATTTTTGCGAATATTCTCAAGGGACCACTGGTGGCGCTGTCCCCTGAAATTGCCGCGAATTTGCGGGTTGGCGGCTATGCGATCCTGTCGGGAATCCTGAATGAACAGGCCGAAGATGTGGTTTCGGTTTATTCTCAAAACGGGTTCAATCTGGTCCGAAAGGACGAAATTGGTGAATGGACGACGCTAGTCTTAAGCAATCAGGGCTTAAATTAGGCCATTTGCAGGAGTTTTCTGGAGTTTCGCCTCTTTTTTGTCGCAATCTCTAATTACCGTCAGAACGTGGATACGGGGGGCGGTTTTTTGGAGGCTGCCATGACGGGAAAACAACTGGAGTTCGATCAGCGCGTTCATCGCCTGAATAAGAAACACGCCAAGCTGAGCCGCGGTTATCGCGCGACGATGCGCAAGGATGGCCTTGTGGTGATGAAGCCGCAAAGGGTCAAATCTGCGGTTCCGGCCAAGGTGCTGTTGATGTGCCTGTGCGGATTGTTCGCGTTCAAGACATTCTTGCTGACCAGCCTCGGGGCGTCAGCCTATGAATATCGGGTCGACAGCCTGGCGCAGGGCACGTCTGTCGAAAAGGCGGGTGCTTGGATTATGCAGATTGACCCGGTGTCGGAATTCATGGCGGCCCAGATCAGCCAGTTCATTCACTGAATTTTACGTCTCTCAGACGAGAAACGCCGCGCATCTTTCGACGCGCGGCGTTCCGCTTTGCCCCCGAGGGAGGAGAGGGGCGTGTGAGTGGTGGTAGTTAATTCTTACCGACGACCTTCCGCCACGGCGTCAATATCGCCACGGCACAGACCGATATCTTCCAGTTCGCGGTCTGTCAGACCGCTCAGCGCGTTGCGTGTCACGCGGGCGTCGTTCCATTCGACAAAGGCGTTTACAGCCGATGCGAAAATTGCGCCGATACGGCCAACGAGGCCGAACGAGCCAGTGGTGGCGCGGGTGGTATCCAGTGCAGCCATATCCTGTTTCCTTCTGGTTAAAGTTCATGTCCAGATCATCTGATCTGAGCGGCATCTAGTGATGTCAAATAGCCGGTGCAAGTGCGGAATTTGCATGTGTCCTATGCAATTTCTGCAAAGCTCACGGAACCTTAAAACCCCTTAATATACTGACCATTTCGCCTTTGGAAACCATGTCGAATTCCGGCCATTGGCGGTCGCAATCCGACCGTCCCGTCGGTGGTGGAACAAAGGCGTCGTTTTCAGACTTCGGGTCAATTCGCTTGGAAAATGTTCTTGTTTCGTGCTAACCCGGGTTAAAGATCAGAAAAACCCGAGCAGGCCGAGGCACAACATGCGAATTCTGGGCATTGATCCGGGGCTCAGGACCCTGGGATGGGGCGTCATCGAATTGTATGGCAGCCGTCTGAGCCATGTTGCCAACGGATTGTGCAAATCGGACGGGGACGATCTGGGCGAGCGTTTGTTGTCGCTGCACAACCAGATTGTTGAGGTCATCGCCGAACACCGGCCCGATCAGGCGGCCATTGAACAGACCTTCGTCAACAAGGACGGGGCGGGTACGCTGAAACTGGGCCAGGCGCGGGGTGTGGCGCTGCTGACGCTGGCGCAGGCCGGTCTGCCGGTCGGGGAATATGCGCCTAACAGGGTCAAAAAGACGGTTGTTGGCGTCGGGCACGCGGAAAAAGAGCAGGTTCTTCACATGGTCAAACTGCAACTGCCGGGCTGTCAGCCCAAAGGGGCGGACGCGGCGGATGCGCTGGCGATTGCCATCTGTCATTCCTATTATGGCGCGGTGCCGCAGGCGCGGATGAAAGAGGTGCGTGCATGATCGGAAAGCTGACAGGGCGGCTGGATTATCGCGCGGCCGATTACGTGCTGATCGACGTGCGCGGTGTGGGTTACATCGTTTACTGCTCGGATCGGACCATGGCGGCGCTGCCGGGTGTGGGTGAAGCGGTTTCAATCTACACGGATATGGTCGTGCGCGAGGACCTGATGCAGCTTTACGGGTTTCTGTCGCTGATCGAAAAGGAATGGCACCGGCTGCTGTGTTCGGTACAGGGCGTCGGGGCCAAGGTCTCGCTGGCGATCCTCAGCGCTCTGGGGCCCGATGGCGTCAGCCGTGCAATCGCTTTGGGGGACTGGGGCGCGGTCAAGGCCGCAAAGGGCGTTGGGCTGAAGACCGCGCAGCGGATTGTGCTGGACCTCAAGGACAAGGCACCGGGCGTGATGGCCATGGGCGGAACCGTAACCGAAGCCATGGACGGCCCGGAACTGGAGGTCGTCGAACTGACCGAGCCTGCACCTGCCCCCAGACGGGTGGCGCAACCGGCATCCGGCGCAGCAGCGGCATCGGCGGGGGCATTGTCGGCGCTGTCCAATCTGGGGTATGGGCCGTCTGATGCCGCATCGGCCGTGGCCGAAGCGGCGGCGGGCCAGCCGGATGCGGATGAGGCCGATCTGATCCGCGCAGCACTCAGGCTGCTGGCACCGAAAGGGTGAATGAATGGTAGATGCTGACCCCACCCTGCGCCCGAACCCTCTGCCCGAAGACCACGACCGCGCACTGCGCCCTCAGGGGCTGGATGAATTCATTGGTCAGGCCGAGGCGCGGGCGAACCTGCGGATTTTCATCCAATCCGCTCGTCAGCGCGGCGAGGCGATGGATCACACGCTGTTCCACGGTCCTCCGGGGTTGGGTAAAACCACGCTGGCGCAGATCATGGCGCGCGAGCTGGGGGTGAATTTTCGCATGACCTCGGGCCCCGTTCTGGCCAAGGCCGGTGATCTGGCCGCGATCCTGACCAATCTTGAATCCCGCGATGTGTTGTTCATCGACGAAATCCATCGTCTGAACCCGGCGGTGGAAGAGGTGCTCTATCCCGCGATGGAGGATTTCGAACTGGATCTGGTAATCGGCGAAGGCCCTGCGGCACGGACGGTCCGGATCGAGTTGCAGCCCTTTACGCTGGTGGGCGCCACGACACGGATGGGACTGCTCACCACGCCGCTGCGCGACCGGTTCGGCATTCCGACGCGGCTGCAATTCTACACCGTTGACGAGTTGCACGAGATTGTCACCCGAAACGCCCGCAAGCTGGGTGCCCCGGCCGATGATGACGGGGCGCGTGAAATTGCGCGCCGTTCGCGCGGGACGCCGCGGATCGCCGGGCGGTTGTTGCGGCGCGTGGTGGATTTTGCCATCGTCGAAGGCGACGGGCGGATAACCCGTGAATTGGCCGACGGCGCGCTGACACGGCTGGGTGTCGACCACCTTGGGCTGGACGGCGCGGACAGGCGGTATCTGAAACTGATCGCCGAGAACTATGCCGGTGGTCCCGTCGGGATCGAAACCCTGTCGGCGGCGCTGTCGGAAAGCCGGGATTCGCTGGAAGAAGTGATCGAGCCCTTTCTGCTGCAGCAGGGCCTGATCCAACGGACACCGCGCGGACGGATGCTGGCGCAAAAGGCGTGGACTCATCTGGGGATGGCCGCACCAAAAAGGCAAAGCGATCTGTTCGGTTGAAGCTAACCGCCAGAGGATTTATGCCGGCGACCGGATCACTGATGTAAAGATGAAGGATTGCGCGTGACACCGGACGAAATCGAGTCTCTGTTCACCCGCGACAGCGGAGAGTTCCTGTTCGCACGTTGGGGACGGCCCATCGTCCCCATCGTCTTTGGCGTCGAAGACGAAACGCTGGCTACCGTTAAGGGCGCGTTCGAGGCGGTCGTCACCCTCGCCGAACACAAAATGGCCGAGACCGATCCCGAACTTGGCGCAAATTGCATGGTTTTCTTTTTCAGAGAGTGGCAAGAACTGTTGGATGTGCCCGATCTGGACCGGATGATCCCGGATCTGGCACCTCTGGTCGCGCGTCTGGTCGCGGCGGATGCCAACCAATATCGCATTTTCCGGTTCGAGCCTGATGGGGCGATCCGCGCGGCGTTCGTGTTCCTGAAAATGGATAAGGAACTTTCCGAAATTCCGGCCGAGACGCTGGCGCTCAGTCAGGTGGTGCAGACCATATTGTTGTGGTCCGATACGGCATTTCGCACGCAGTCTCCGCTGGCCGTGGCTGGCGGCGCAACCATTCTGCGGCCGGATATCGCCGCATTGATCCGCGCCGCCTATGACCCTGTCTTGCCGGGCGCTGCGCAGGATGCCTCGCATGCGTTGCGGCTTTTCGCCCGGTTGCAGCCGCCGCAGTAGGAAAAGGTGGACCGCGCCCACCAGCGCTAGGGTTTTCGGTTTTGGTACGCCGTGACCAGATCATTGCCTGTGTCAAAAAAGCCGTCAGGCCCCACCATGTCGCTGACACCGTAGCGGTCCAACTCTGACCGTACGTCGGGGTCGACCTGCAAAAAGACGAGCCTGATGTTTTTGGATCGCAGCATCCGGATCAAGGCGCGCAGCATATAGCCCGCAGTGAAATCGACATCGTCCACGGCCGAGGCTTCGATACAGAACCAGTCTGTGCCGGTCTCGGATTCTGCCACAATCGCGGCAACCTCATCAGCCAGGCGCTGAGTATTCGCGTAATACAGGCTGTGCGAGAAACGATAGATCACCAGGCCGGGCATAAACTGGTTCGGAGCGGTGATCGTCTTTGCGTGCCAGCCGCCATCGGCGTTTCTTACGATAACAGAATTCTTGGGCCGGTAGCCTCGGCGCGTGTGATCGATCAGCGAAAGCACCATCGCAAATATGATCCCCTGTTCGACCCCGATGAAAACGACGACAGCAGCCGTGGCTACGGCGATCCAGAACTCTGAACGGGCCTGATGGTAAATCGCAGCCAGTCCGCGCATGTCGATCAGTTTAAGACCGATCAGGAAGACCACGGCAGACAGCGCTGCATTCGGCAGATAGGCCAGCGGCCCGGTCAGGAAAAGAATAACGATCAGCACAATCGCAACTGTCGTCAGTTGGGCAACCTGACTGCGGCCACCGGCGCTGGCCACCATTTCCGTCTTGGTCGGACTGCCATTGACAACGAAGGTCCCCGTCAGTGCCGCGCCGAGATTGGCAAAACCCAGCCCGGTGAGGTCGGTATTTTCGCTGAATTTCTCGTCATACCGCGCCGCGTAGGCGCGCGATGTCGCAGCGCTTTGGGCCAGAATGACCACAAGGATGGACAGCGCGGTGGGCAACAACTGTTTTAACAGGGGCCAGCTCCAGTTCACGTCCGGGACAGAAAGCGATGGCAATCCGCCCGGAACCGGTCCCAGAACCGCAATACCGAACGCGCTGAACTGGAACGCCCAGCTGCAAAGGACAACACCCAGAATGGCGAACAGAGGCCCCGGCAGTTTGCCGGATAATCGCCGGCAGCCGAAAACAACGGCCAGAACCGTCAGGGACACGGCCAGCGTCGGACCGCTCATCCGATGGACATGCATCACCACGTCGCGCAGCTTTTCAACGGTGCCGTGCCCCGTTGCTTCAATCCCCAGCATTCCGGGTATCTCACCTGTCGCGACCTGAATGCCGACGCCGGTCAAAAAGCCGACAAGCACGGTGCGCGACAGGAAGTCGGCCAGAAACCCCAGCCCGATAAGGCGCGCGGCAATCAGCAATACCGCAGCCATCAAAGCCAGCAGCGATGCCAGCGCCACATATTCGGAGGTTCCTGAAACCGCCATTCCGGCGAGTGCCGAGGCGGTGATCGCCGCCGTGGCCGAATCCGCCCCGACCACTAGATGCCGGGACGATCCGAACAGGGCGAACAAGGCCATCGGGATCAGAATGGTATAGAGACCGGTAATAACCGGGGTCCCGGCGATTTTGGTGTAGCCCATGACCTCGGGGATCGCCAGGCAGGCAAAGGTGAGCCCGGCCAGGACCTCTGTCGGCAGCGCGGATTTGTCGAATGGCAAGACGCCCTGAAGGATGGGAAGGGACGGCCAATCCCTCTTCGGTCCGGTCTTGTCCATTCGGTCACCCATTCAGCATCACCTCGTAATCTGGAACACTAGAGGGCAAGCCGCCGAAATTCGATAGCGGCGTCAGCGTCACAAAAAATTTATGGGTCATAGGGGATTGCGGGATCGCCGGGGGACATGCATCTGTGTGGGGCAGGGTGTTGCCGCCTGCAGAAAGACCTGTAGACAATTGAATGACCGGATCCGCAACCATGGCCGAAAACACGTCAGCGCAGCAAAAGCATGTCTATCCGATCAGGGTCTATTACGAAGACACCGATATGGGTGGCGTCGTCTATCATGCGAATTACCTGAAATTCATCGAACGGGCGCGGTCCGACTATGTGCGTCAGCTTGGGAACGACCAGAACGCGATGCGAGAGGCCGGGATCGTCTGGGTCGTGCGCCGGATCGAAGCCGATTATCTTGCGACGGCAAAGTTCGAAGATCAGCTGACCGTGGAAACGCATGTCATTTCCCTGTCGGGTGTACGGCTGACGATGGGTCAGGTCGTCAAAAAGGGTGAGGCCGAGCTGTTCCGGGCGACGGTCACCGCGGTCTGCATGAATGCGCAGGGCAAACCTGTCCGGCTTCCGGCAGAGATTCGCGCATTGTTGTAACAAAATGCAGGGCCGGGGTGGTTCTGTTGGCATTTCATGACCAACTGCGTTAGCGTCTGGCAAAACAAGGCCAAACAAACGGCCGTCAGGCAAAACAAAGAGCAGGTACATGGAAGCTGAAACGCTGGCGCTGGCGCAGGAGATCGACTTCTCCATGTGGGGGCTGTACGCCCGCGCGACATTTGTCGTCAAACTGGTGATGCTGATGCTTGTGGGCGCATCGATCTGGTCATGGGCGATCATCATTCAGAAACTGATCAACTACCGGTTTGCCCGGCGCGAAGCGCAGGTTTTCGATAAATCCTTCTGGTCGGGTAACCCGCTGGACGAGCTTTTCGAACAGATCGGAACGCAGCCGGATGGCAGTTCGGAAAAGATTTTCGCCGCCGGAATGATCGAATGGCGCAGGTCGCACCGCACCGATGGCGGTCTGATTGCCGGTGCCACGGCGCGGATTGACCGGTCGATGGATGTGGCCATCGCCAAAGAGGCCGAGACGTTGCAGAAGGGTCTGCCCATTCTGGCAACCGTCGGCTCGACCGCCCCGTTTATCGGCCTGTTCGGCACCGTCTGGGGGATCATGAACGCCTTTATCGAAATCGCCGAGCAGCAGAATACCAACCTGGCCGTTGTGGCTCCGGGGATTGCCGAGGCTTTGCTGGCCACTGGGCTGGGTCTTTTGGCTGCGATCCCGGCGGTGATCTTCTACAACAAGCTCAGCGCCGATAGTGACCGGATCGTCGGCGGCTACGAGGCTTTTGCCGACGAGTTCGCGACCATCCTATCGCGCCAGCTGGACGGCTGACATGGGCGCGGCGGTTCAGCAAAATTCGGGTGGAAACGGGCGCAGACGCGGTCGCCGTCGCGGGCGCGCACAACCGATGTCCGAGATCAACGTGACGCCATTTGTGGATGTCATGCTGGTGTTGCTGATCATCTTCATGGTGGCCGCACCTCTGCTGACCGTAGGCGTACCGGTTGATCTGCCAAAGACCGCCGCCAGCGCCTTGCCCGGCGACAACGAAGAACCGCTGACCGTGACGCTGACCGCCGATGGCCGGGTGCAGATCCAGACCACGGATGTTCTGCGCGAGGACCTGATCGGCAAACTGCGCGCCATCGCGGCGGAACGCAGCAGCGACCGGGTGTTCCTGCGCGCCGATGGTGCCATTCCCTATGCACAGGTGATGCAGGTCATGGGGGCGCTGAACGCGGGCGGGTTTTCCAATGTGGGCCTGGTGACCGATACCGGTGGGCCGACTCTGGACGACGGTTGAGAGTGAGGCCGCGCGGTGGACACCGGCACCAAGATCTCGGCGATTGCCCATATGGGCCTGATCGGGTGGGCCTTGTTGGGCGGCACTTTCCGGTCCGAACCTTTGCCCATGGCGGTACAGGACGTGTCGGTGATTTCTGCTGAACAATTCGAGGCGATGACCGCACAGCGACAAGCCCCCGTTGTGCCGACGCCAACGGCATTGCAGCAGCCCGAAGCCCCGACAGAAGAGACCAACACGCCGGAGCCGGTGGAAGAAGAGCAGAACCGCGCGGAAATCGCCACGCCACCGGAACCGGATCCGGACCCGCTGCCCGTCCCGGTCGAAGCCCCGCCCGAGCCGGAGGTGGTCGAGGAACCTCCGACACTGGAACAGCCGGATACTGAAATTGCGGCCTTGCCGGCGCCTCCGGGCCCCGAGGCGCAACCGCGCCCGGCTGACAAGGTCGCGCCCGAACCGGTCGCGCCGCCACCGCCCGAAGCGAAGCCGGACGATGTCGAAACACCTGCGGTTTCACTGGATGAGGGGGCAGAAGTTCAGCAGGAACAGCAGGATCAGACCGCCCCGGAAGAGGCCACGGATGAGATCGTGACCGAGGCTGAAGAAGCCAAGGAATACGCGCCGCGCACCTCTCCGCGACCGCGGGTACGGCCCAACCGGCCCGCGCCCCCGGCGCAGCCCGAAGTGGCCGAGACCGAGGAGCCATCCCAACCCGACACCGAACCCAGCGATGATACCGCGATCAATGATGCATTGGCCGAAGCGCTGGCGCAGGGCGACGAGCCATCCGGCCCGCCGCTGACCAGCGGTGAAAAGGACGCCATGCGTCTGGCGGTGTCGCAGTGCTGGAATGTCGGTTCCCTGTCCACCGACGCCTTGCAGGTGGTCGTGGTCGTCGGCTTTTCTCTGACCCCCGAAGGCAAGGTCGTCGGCGGCAGCCTGCGCCTGCTGGACAGCACCGGTGGGTCTGCCGGGGCCGAAAATCAGGCGTTCGAGGCCGCCAGACGGGCGATTTTGCGCTGTGGGGCGAAAGGATATGATCTGCCTGCTGACAAATACGCTCAGTGGAAAGATATTGAGATTACATTCAATCCCGAGAGGATGCGGATCAAATGATGAAAATTCTGACCAGCCTGTTGCTTGGCCTGACGATTTTGGCAGCGCCAGTATACGCCCAGAACGGACCGCTGCGTCTGGAACTGGATCAGGGGATCATCGAACCCTTGCCTTTTGCGGTGCCGAACTTTGTGCCCGACGGGCCTGCGGCGACACAATATGCCAACGACATCTCGCGGGTCGTTGCGGCCGATCTGATCGGAACCGGGCTGTTCCGCGAAATCTCGCCGGACGCGTTCATTAGCCGGGTCAGCAGTTTCGAGGCCCCGGTGCAATTCGCGGATTGGAAAGCCATCAACGCCGAGGCACTGGTGACCGGGGCCGTGAATGTCTCGGGCAATCGGCTGACGGTCCGGTTCCGGGTCTGGGACGTGTTTTCGGACAGGGAGCTTGGCGATGGCCTGCAATTCGCGGGCACGACCGAGGGCTGGCGGCGCATGGCGCATAAGGTGGCCGATCAGGTCTATAGCCGGATCACCGGAGAAGGTGCCTATTTCGACAGCCGCGTGGCCTTCGTGTCGGAAAGCGGACCCAAGGATCAGCGGCTGAAACGGCTGGCTATCATGGATTACGATGGTGCCAATGTGCAGTACCTGACCGACAGTGCCGCCATTGTTCTGGCGCCGCGCTTTTCGCCCTCGGGCGACCGGCTGCTGTATACCAGCTATGAAAGCGGCCAGCCGCGCATTTATGTTCTGGATGTTGACCGCGTAAAACGGACCGAACTGAAAACCCAGGACGGCACGATGAGCTTTTCGCCCCGCTTTTCGCCCGATGGCAGGTCGATCGTCTATTCGCTGATTCAGGGCGGCAATACCGATCTGTGGAAGATGGATCTGGCCTCGGGCCAGAGCGTGCGCCTGACCAACACGCCGGCCATCGAAACCGCGCCCAGCTATTCACCGGACGGGACGCAAATTGTGTTTGAAAGTGACCGCTCGGGAACGCCGCAGCTTTACATCATGCCCGCAAACGGCGGCGAGGCTACACGGATCAGCTTTGGCCAGGGCCGGTACGGCACTCCGGTGTGGTCGCCGCGCGGTGATCTGATCGCGTTCACAAAGCAAAACAAGGGCCGGTTCCATATCGGCGTGATGCGCACGGACGGCAGCGAAGAACGGCTGCTGACCTCATCCTTCCTGGATGAAGGGCCGACATGGTCGCCCAACGGCCGCGTGATCATGTTCACCCGTGAATCACAGGGCGCAAGCGGTCGGGCAACGCTGTATTCGGTGGATATCTCGGGCCGGAACCTGCGGCCGGTGCGCACGCCCGACGGCGGCAGCGACCCGTCCTGGGGGCCCTTGCAGAATTGATCGGGACAGGCGGTTGGAAAAGTTCACAAAAAAACTGCACTGTGCTACAGAGACGGCAATAAACCGATAAAACAACGAGGCACTTGAAATGAACGTATTGGGCAAAATCCTGGCCTTGGGCACGTTAAGCGTACTGGCCGCATGTTCCAACAATGATCCGTCGGCTCTGGGCGGCGGTTTCGGCAACGGCGCAAATGGCGCCATCGCACCGGGTTCACCAAGCGATCCGCGATCCCCGGCCTATTTTCAGCAAACCGTTGGCGACCGTGTGTTGTTCGCCGTGGACCAGTCGACGCTGACACCGCAGGCGCAGTCCGTCCTGCAGGGTCAGGCGGACTGGCTGATGGCCAATCCAGACTTTGTAGCCACAATCGAAGGCCACGCGGACGAGCAGGGCACGCGCGAATACAACCTTGCTCTGGGCGCGCGCCGGGCTAATGCGGCACGCGAGTTTCTGATCTCGCGCGGGGTGGCGGGCAATCGTCTGACGACCGTCAGCTATGGCAAGGAACGCCCGATCGAGATTTGCAGCACCGAGGAATGCTATTCCAAGAACCGCCGCGCGGTGACGGTGCTCACCGGTTCAACCTTGGGGTAAGACGATGAGACTTGCAGGATGGGTTTTGGCCGCGGTCGTTGTGACCGCCGGTGTGGCAAAAGCGCAGGATCAGCAAACCCTGGCGGATATCCGGCAGGAACTTACGGTGCTGCACGTCGAAATTCAGCGCCTCAAGCGCGAGTTTTCGACCACTGGCTCTCCGGCCCCGAACCTGTCCGGCAGTTCCATCCTCGAACGCGTCGATGCGATCGAAGCCGAATTGCAGCGCCTGACGCGCCAGACCGAACAGCTGAACCAGCGTGTGCAGAACGTCGTGACCGATGGCACCAACCGGATCGGGGATCTTGAGTTCCGGCTGGTTGAGCTGGAAGGCGGTGACCTCAGCACGCTGGGCGAAACCTCGACGCTGGGTGGTGAAACTGAGATCACCACGGCGGCGCCTGCGGCACCAACACCCCCCGATTCAACTGAACAAGGTGAACTGGCTGTTGGTGAACGTGCGGATTTTGACGCCGCCGCGCAGGCCTTGGCAGATGGGAATTTTCAGGTCGCCGCCGACCAGTTTGCTCAATTCGACACCTCCTATCCCGGCAGCCCCCTGGCACCTGAGGCGCATTTGAAACGCGGGCAGGCTCTGGAGGGGTTGGGCGACACGCGAGAGGCCGCAAGGGCTTTTCTGGCCAGCTTCACGGGTGATTCCGAAGGCACGTTCGCGCCCGAAGCGTTGTTCGAACTCGGTGCCGCTCTGGGTCGTTTGGGGCAAACCGATCAGGCCTGTATCACCCTGTCAGAAGTCGGCGTGCGCTTTCCTGCCTCGGCCACGGTGGCCGATGCCACGCAGGAAATGGCGTCTCTGGGCTGTTCTTGACCTCTGACGCCGCAATTCTTCAATCCGAACTTCGCGCGCGGCTGCCTGATCGGTTGCCGCCGCGTCTGGGTGTTGCCGTGTCCGGGGGCGGCAATTCGGTTGCCCTGATGCTTCTGCTGCATGAAATTACACAACGTGGCGGAGTTGAACTGCTTGCCGCCACAGTGAATCACGGCCTGCGCCCCGAGGCCGCGGACGAAGCCGCCCATGTGGCGGCACAGGCGGCGCGTCTCGGCATTCCGCATGAAACGCTGGTGTGGCAAGGGTGGGACGGTGCAGGAAACCTGCAGGATCAGGCCCGGCAGGCGCGGTATGGTTTGCTGGCTGACTGGGCCCGTTGCAATGGGGTTGGGGCCATCGCATTGGGCCACACTGCGGATGATCAGGCCGAAACCGTACTAATGCGGCTGGGGCGCGCGGCGGGCGTGACCGGCCTGTCGGGAATGCCCGCCGCGCGCGAACAAGGAGGGGTGACGTTCCTGCGCCCCATGCTGGGAATCGGCAGGCAGCATCTGCGGGATTATCTGGTTCAGACCAGTGCAAGCTGGATTGAGGACCCATCGAATCATGATCAGCGGTTCGACCGGATCAAGGCGCGCGACGCACTGGCAAAGCTCGACACGCTGGGAATTTCCGTCAATTCGCTGGCGCGGGTGGCCGAGAACCTCGCACAAGCGCGTGAGGCGCTGGCGCACTATACGCAGGAATCCGCCCGCAAAGTCACTGTGGTTGACGGCGGCGATATCCGCGTTGGTCGAAGCGGGTTCGAGGCCCTTCCGAGGGAAATCCAAAGACGGCTGGTGGTCGGTATCATTGCGTGGATTTCGGGGCCGGGATACCCACCGCGTCAGTCTGCCGTTGATCAGGCTCTGGCCGCTGTGCAGGACGGCCAACAGCTGACATTGGCGGGCTGCCTGTTGGTTCCGCAAGACGATAAAATGTGGTTTTGCAGGGAGCTAAACGCAGTCGCCGGTGAAACGGTGACGCCGCATGAGGTGTGGGACAACCGTTGGATTCTGACTGGTCCATCAAGGGCGGCAAGGCAGGTGCGCGCCCTGGGTGACGACGGCTTGCCGCAAGTGCCGGATTGGCGCGCGCTGGGCAAACCACGCGCAGCGATGTTGGCCTCACCTTCGGTTTGGGACGGCCAGCGCCTGCTTGCGGCGCCGCTGGCCGGGTTTTCCAATGGGTGGAGCGTTGAATTGGTGCCGGAAAGGCCCGAGTTCTACTCTTCGCTTTTATCGCATTGAACCTGCTTGAATCATCTCTATTTTATAGAACAACCCGGCAGACCCCCATCTGCCGAAATCTTTTGGGAGATTTTCCTTGGGCAACGCTCGCAATATCGCCTTCTGGGTCGTTCTGTTTCTGCTGATCCTTGCACTGTTCAATTTGTTCAGCGGACCAGGCGGATCGCTTCAGAGCAATGAAAGAACCTATTCCGATTTTGTCACCGCTGTTGAAGGCGGCGAAGTCAAGAACGTGACGCTGGATGGCGAACAGATTCGCTATACCACGCAAAGCGGCGCGAACTACGTCACCATCAAGCCCGGCGATGCCGAGGTCACCAAGCTGCTGATCGAGGAAAACATCCCCGTTCGCGCGGAAAAACAGCAGCAATCGGGGTTCCAGTCCTTCCTGATCACATTGCTGCCCTTCCTTCTGCTGATCGGTGTCTGGGTCTATTTCATGAACCGGATGCAGGGCGGCGGCAAAGGCGGTGCGATGGGTTTTGGCAAGTCCAAGGCCAAGATGCTGACCGAGAAACATGGCCGCGTGACCTTTGATGATGTCGCGGGCATCGACGAGGCCAAGGAAGAGCTGGAAGAGATCGTTGAATTCCTGCGCAACCCGCAGAAATTCTCGCGCCTTGGCGGCAAGATTCCCAAAGGTGCTCTTCTGGTCGGCCCTCCGGGTACTGGTAAGACGCTGCTGGCTCGTGCGATTGCGGGTGAAGCGGGTGTTCCTTTCTTTACCATCTCAGGCTCTGACTTCGTTGAGATGTTCGTTGGTGTCGGTGCGAGCCGTGTCCGTGACATGTTCGAACAGGCGAAAAAGAACGCGCCGTGCATCGTATTCATCGACGAAATCGACGCCGTGGGCCGCCACCGTGGTGCCGGTTACGGCGGTGGTAACGACGAACGCGAACAGACCCTCAACCAGTTGCTGGTCGAGATGGACGGGTTCGAGGCCAATGAAGGCGTGATCATTCTGGCGGCGACCAACCGCAAGGACGTTCTGGACCCCGCGCTGCTGCGTCCGGGCCGGTTTGACCGCAACGTTACCGTCGGTAATCCCGATATCAAAGGCCGCGAGAAAATTCTGGGCGTTCACGCGCGTAAGACCCCACTGGGCCCCGATGTCGATCTGCGCATCATCGCGCGCGGTACGCCGGGCTTCTCGGGTGCCGATCTGGCCAACCTCGTGAACGAGGCCGCGCTGATGGCGGCTCGGGTCGGCCGTCGCTTTGTCACCATGGAAGATTTTGAGAATGCCAAGGACAAGGTAATGATGGGGGCCGAGCGCCGCTCGATGGTGCTGACCCAGGACCAGAAGGAAAAGACCGCCTATCACGAGGCCGGTCATGCCGTTGTCGGTCTGGAACTGCCGCTGTGCGATCCGGTCTACAAAGCCACGATCATCCCGCGCGGTGGTGCGCTGGGTATGGTTGTCTCGCTGCCCGAAATGGACCGTCTGAACTATCACCGCGATGAATGTGAGCAGAAGCTGGCCATGACCATGGCGGGCAAGGCCGCCGAGGTGATCAAATACGGTGAAGACCATGTCTCTAACGGCCCCGCCGGTGACATCATGCAGGCCAGCCAGTTGGCCCGTGCCATGGTGATGCGCTGGGGCATGTCGGACAAGGTCGGCAATATCGACTATGCCGAGGCGCATGAAGGCTATCAGGGTAATACCGCCGGTTTCTCGGTCTCGGCCCATACCAAAGAGCTGATCGAGGAAGAGGTAAAGCGCCTGATCCAGCAGGGATACGAGCGTGCGCACAAGATCCTGACCGAAAAAACCGAGGAATGGGAGCGTCTGGCACAGGGTCTTCTGGAATACGAAACCCTGACGGGTGACGAGATCAAACGCGTCATGAACGGCGAGTCGCCCGGTGATGGCGACGACGAAGGCGACAGCCCGGATGAGGGCAGCGCGCCCAGCGTGACCGCGATCCCGAAGACCAAGGTCAAGAAAACCCCGCCTGAAGGCGGGATGGAGCCGGAACCCTCGGCCTAGACATTCCAGACCCGGGCATTGACCCGGGTTTTTTTTGCCTTTTCATTCGGGGCTTGCTGCCTTTTATTGCTGCCAATTCAACTGCTTTCCAATGTGCAACAATGCCGGTACTGCGCGAAACCGAATACAATGCTGAGGTGGTCTGGCTGGGTCACGTCCCGTCAGGCGGGTCGATCCGGGCAACAGCCGTCGATCAGCTCGACCTCGGGTTCGCCGGGGATCGTGGTGCCCGGCACGAGGGCGAGACCCGAAACTCGTGCGTGCGCGTAAGGAACCTGTATCCGCAGGGCACCGAAATTCGGAATGTTCGCCAGCTTTCCGTGCTGTCCGCCGAAGAGATGGAGGCCACGGCAAAGGAAATGGGTCTTGACCATCTGGACCCTTCCTATCTGGGGGCCAGCATTGTCCTGCGCGGAATTCCGGATTTTACGCACATCCCACCCTCTTCGCGGTTGCAGGTCACAGGTGGTGTGACACTTACGGTGGACATGGAAAACCGTCCCTGCGTGCTGCCGGGGCGCGAGGTTGAGGCCGATCTGCCCGGGCACGGGGCCGCGTTCAAACCTGCCGCACATGGGCGGCGCGGTGTCACAGCCTGGGTCGAACGGCCCGGTGAATTGAAGATTGGTGAACATCTGACTCTGTTCGTGCCTGATCAGCGGGCGTGGGCACCATAAGGGCCAGCGGTTTCCGATTAGAAACCGCCGAAGCGACGCTACGCCGTTTCACGGCACAATTATGTCGGAATCCATAGCCATCCGATTGGTACACAACGGTATGGGTTGCACAGCGCCGGCGCACCGCGTCGGTTTTGCACGGCATTCAATCAGGGACCCTGCCCAATGAGCTATAAATCCGACATCGAAATCGCCCGCGAAGCGAACAAGAAGCCGATTCAGGAAATCGGCGCCAAGCTGGGGATCTCCAGCGACGATCTGCTGCCCTATGGCCACGATAAGGCGAAGGTCAGCCAGGACTTCATCAACTCGGTGCAGGACCGTGAAGATGGCAAGCTGATCCTGGTGACCGCGATCAACCCGACCCCGGCGGGTGAGGGCAAAACCACCACGACCGTTGGTCTGGGCGATGGCCTGAACCGCATCGGCAAGAACGCGATGATCTGTATCCGCGAGGCATCGCTGGGCCCGAACTTCGGCATGAAGGGCGGCGCCGCGGGTGGCGGTTACGCGCAGGTTGTTCCGATGGAGGAAATGAACCTGCACTTCACCGGTGACTTCCACGCCATCACATCGGCCCACTCGCTGCTGTCGGCGATGATCGACAACCACATCTACTGGGGTAATGAGCAGGAAATTGACACCCGCCGCGTTGCGTGGCGTCGTGTGGTCGACATGAACGACCGCGCTCTGCGTCAGATCACCGCCAGCCTGGGTGGCGTGTCGAACGGTTTCCCGCGGGAAGCTGGCTTTGACATCACCGTGGCGTCCGAAGTTATGGCGATCCTGTGTCTGGCCAACGACCTGAAGGATCTGGAAAAGCGTCTGGGTGATATCATCGTCGCTTACCGCCGTGATAAAACCCCGGTCTATTGCCGCGACATCAAAGCCGAAGGTGCAATGACCGTTCTGCTGAAAGACGCGATGCAGCCGAACCTGGTGCAGACGCTGGAAAACAACCCGGCCTTTGTCCATGGCGGTCCCTTCGCGAACATCGCGCATGGCTGCAACTCGGTCATCGCCACCAAGACCGCGCTGAAAGTGGCTGACTATGTCGTGACCGAAGCCGGCTTCGGTGCCGACCTGGGTGCCGAGAAGTTCATGAACATCAAGTGCCGCAAGGCGGGTATCGCACCGTCGGCTGTGGTGCTGGTCGCCACGGTTCGCGCGATGAAGATGAATGGCGGCGTGGCCAAGGCTGATCTGGGTGCGGAAAACGTCGACGCGGTGAAATCGGGCTGCGCCAACCTGGGCCGTCACATCGAGAACGTCAAATCCTTCGGTGTTCCGGTTGTCGTCGCGATCAACCACTTTGTCACCGACACCGATGACGAAGTGCAGGCGGTCAAGGACTACTGTGGTGAGCATGGCGTTGAAGCGATCCTGTCGCGTCACTGGGAGCTGGGTTCGGATGGCTCCGCGCCGCTGGCCGAGAAAGTTGTCGAAATCGTTGAAGGTGGCGCCGCGAACTTCTCGCCGATCTATCCCGACGAGATGCCGCTGTTCGAGAAGATCGAAACCATCGCCAAGCGCATTTACCGCGCCGATGAGGTTCTGGCTGACAACAAGATCCGCAACCAGTTGAAGGAATGGGAAGCCGCCGGCTATGGCAACCTGCCGGTCTGCATGGCGAAAACCCAGTACTCGTTCTCGACCGATCCGACCCTGCGCGGCGCGCCTACCGGTCACTCGGTTCCGGTGCGTGAAGTGCGCCTGTCGGCCGGTGCCGGCTTCATCGTGGTGGTCTGCGGTGAGATCATGACCATGCCCGGTCTGCCGCGTAAACCGGCTGCCGAGACCATCTGCCTCAATGACGCAGGTGAGATCGAGGGCTTGTTCTAAGCCGCTGAATAAGACATCTCGTGGTCCGGGGAATCCCCGGGCCATGAGGAGACGAACATGCCCACTCTGACACCGCCGCAAGACTGCCGATCCATGCAGGAGTTGCGGGCTCAGATCGACAAGCTGGACCGCCAACTGATCGGAATGTTGGTGACGCGCGCGACCTATATTGACCGCGCGTCCGAGCTGAAACCGGGCGAGGGCTTGCCTGCCCGCATCCCGGATCGTGTTGAAGAGGTGGTGCAGCGTGTGCGCGCAAGTTCCGGCGAACTGGGAATGGACCCCGATCTTGCTGAAGAACTCTGGCGCATATTGATTGACTGGTCGATTGCCCGCGAAGAACGCGTGCTCGGCCCCGACTGAATGACCGGGCGCCCAAGCGCCCGATCCGTTTTTTGAAGGAAGGGATCAAAGGATGGTAGCTCAAGTCATTGACGGCAAGGCCTTTGCGGCCAAGGTCCGCGGGCAAGTGGCCGATCAGGTTGCGAAGCTGATAGAGGAAAACGGCGTCACACCGGGGCTGGCCGTGGTTCTGGTCGGAGAGGATCCGGCAAGCCAGGTCTATGTACGCTCGAAAGGCAAGATGACTGTCGAGGTCGGCATGAACTCGTACGAGCACAAGCTGGATGCCGACACGTCCGAAGAAGACCTGCTGGCGCTGATCGACAAGCTGAACAATGACCCGGCGGTGCATGGCATTCTGGTGCAATTGCCGCTGCCGAAGCACCTGAACGAGGATCTGGTGATCAACTCGATCGATCCGGCCAAGGATGTCGACGGGTTCCACATCTCGAACGTGGGCCTGCTGGGCACCGGTCAGAAATCGATGGTGCCCTGCACCCCGCTGGGTTGCCTGATGATGCTGCGCGACCACCATGGCTCGCTGTCGGGCATGGACGCGGTTGTAATCGGCCGGTCGAACATCGTGGGCAAACCGATGGCGCAGCTGCTGCTGGGCGACAGCTGCACCGTAACCATCGCGCATAGCCGCACCAAGGACCTGCCGGATGTGGTTCGTCGTGCGGACATCGTCGTTGCCGCGGTAGGCCGCCCGGAAATGGTGCCGGGTGACTGGATCAAGGAAGGCGCAACCGTCGTCGACGTGGGCATCAACCGGATCGAACGGGACGGCAAGAACAAGCTGGTCGGCGATGTGGATTACGAAAGCGCTGCTGAACGCGCGGGCGCGATCACGCCGGTTCCCGGGGGTGTCGGGCCGATGACCATCGCCTGTCTGCTGGCGAACACGCTGACGGCCTGTTGCCGTGCCAACGGCCTGCCGGAACCCGAAGGTCTGACCGCCTGACCCGCGACGCAGCATGACTCAAGTGACGGGCCAAAGGGTGGGCGCACCCCTTGGCCCGATTGTTACGTTACAAATGCATTAATTTTCAAATGTCAGGGTTTGAATGATCCCGGATCGGTGATAAACCTGTTTTTCCAGCCGGTTACGATGTGATAGTTCAGGTCAAAAGGGTAAGGGCTGGACCTAATTGACCAACTCTGTTGAGCCGTTATGACAAGAAGCCTTAGCCCGATCCTGTCCGAGTTCACATTGCGCCGTGCGGTCGCGGGCCTCGTTTTCCTACCCTTGCTTGCTTACGTGTTTCAGCCGTTTCCGGATGTCGACCTGTCCTTCCCTCAGCGGCTCGTATTCTGGGTTGGTGTGACAGTTCTGGCTTTGCTTGCCACATGGGCTGCCCGAAAGCTGACGCGACGGTTCTTTGCTGATACCCGTCTGTCGTCCCGCGAATTTGCATTGGTCCTTGTGGTTCTCATGCTGTTTGTGCCGTCCCTGTGGCTGATGTCCTGTCTATTGTTCTCGCTCGGTGGTCAGCAGGTGCCGGGTGTGATGGCTGTGGCGCCCTACGGGGTGCTGTTTGCCACGGGGCTTATGCTGGTGCGCGGGCGCAAGGAAAGTGAGCCACCCGCAATCGACGCCACGCCAGAGAGGCCGCGGCTGACCAAACGTTTGCCCCGCACATTCAATGGCCAGATTTACCGTCTGACCGTGCGCGACCATTTTGTGGATGTCGTCACTTCGGAAGGGGTTTTTACCATCCGTTCAAGATTGACCGACGCGATTGCCGAGATGGAGCCGGTGCCCGGCCATTGCACGCACCGATCCCATTGGGTGGCTGACGGTGCCATTGCGAGCGTGGAAAAAAAGGGTGGTAAAACATTCCTGCGCCTCAGAAACGACGAGCTTGTCCCGGTCAGCCGGAAATACAAACCGTTGTTGGAACAAGACGGCGTGATCTGAACCTCATGTCCTTGGCATGGGTATGATCTGAGGCTGGGGACCGGTCAGAATGGCCAGAGCATCGTCGCCCATCAACGTGTCCAGAACCTGATCCGAACTGCGCAATCCGCCGGTATAGGTGCCAAAGGCGGGCAAGATCAGCCGCGCCTTATCCACCAGAAAGGCCGGGCGCGAAATCATCTGGCCCCGCAGCCTGAGGCGCGCCTTGGGGTGATAATGCCCGGACACCTCGGCGTGGTTGCCGACCTGCGCAATATGGCGGAAGGTCAATGCGCCGATCCGGCAATCCGACAAATGGGTCCCCCCGAGGTCAATGGGGCCGGGGTCGTGGTTACCTTCAATCCAGATCCAGCGGCGCCCGGCCTGCAAGGCGGTGATGCTCAGCTTTTCATTGGTACCCAAGGCTGCTTGCGCGTTCAGATCGTCGAAACTGTCGCCCAGACAGATGATGGTCTCTGCTCCGGTTCTGTCGATATCTGCGGCAAGCCGGGTCAGCGTGTCGCGGCTGTCATAGGGCGGCAACGCCGGACCGCCGCGCCGCGCCATGCGCTCGGACTTTCCCAGATGCAGGTCGGACACGCACAGCAGGTGGTGATCCGGCCACCACAATGCCCCTGATCCCAGTGCGCGCAGGATTTGACCGGCAAAGGAAAACGCAACTCCGTTCATGATACGTTCTTTGCGTGTTTCGCCGTGTGACGCAAGCGGTATCAGTCGGGTGTTAACCCTGCGGCCTGCAACAGGCGGGCGCTTTCCTCGGCCAAAAGCCGTTCTTCCGCGGCGCCCTTGACCGGCACTTTTCCGACTTCAAGGAACAAAGGTGCCGCCAGAGGCGAGACACGGTCCAGCCGCAGCAGGTCAATCCGGTCGCCGATCCGGGCGATCATCGCCTCGATCCGTCCGAAATCCACCAGTCCGCGCATGGCCTCCTCGCGCGTGATCTGCATCAGCAGATGGTCGGGGTCGTATTTCAGTAGCGTGTCGTACAGGATGTCCGACGAAAACGTGGCCTGCCGCCCGCTTTTCCGCTGCGCGCCGGTGTTCCGTTCGATCAGGCCCGCAATGGTTGCTGATGCGCGAAACGTGCGCTTCATCACGGCGTTCCCGGCCAGCCAGGTTTCAAGCCCGTCGCGCAATGCTGTCAGTTCGAACAAGGGGCGCGGATCGGTCACCGCATCCAGCCCCCAGATCAGCGTGGCATAATCGGTTGCAACGAAGCCAAGCGGCGCCAGCCCTGTTTCCTCCATCCGCTTTGTCAGCAGCAGGCCCAGCGTTTGCTGCGCGTTTCGCCCGGCGAAGCCGTAAACGCACAGATGTTCGCGCCCGTCATTGGGAAAGCTCTCGATCAGCAATCTGTCCCGCTGCGGCAGCTGCGACATGCTGCGCTGCAAGGCCAGCCATTCCGCAGTATGCGCCGGCAACTGCGGCCAATCGGGTTGGGCAAACATCCGCAGGATGCGCTCGCTCAGCTGCGTTGACGTTGCGAATTTGGTGCCCGAGAAGGTGGCGATCTTAGGCTTCCGGTCGGCGCGGCGGCTAACCTCGACCACCATCTCGCGCAGCCCCTCATAGCGGACGATCTGGCCGCCAATCAGAAAGGTGTCACCGGGGGTCAGGGACGCCGCGAACGCCTCCTCCACCTCGCCCAGCGGCTTGCCGCCGCGACTGCGCTTCAGGCGTACTTTCAGCGTGCCGGTATCCTGAATGGTGCCCAAGTTCATCCGTATCCGCCGCGCCGCGCGCGGATCGCGCAATTGCCACAACCCGTCCGGGCGTTTCAGCAACCGTTGCCATCGGTCATAGGCGCGCAGGGCATATCCGCCGGTCGCGCAGAACTCCAGACAGTCGTCAAATTCGCGGCGGCTGAGGCCTGCATACGGTCCGGCAGCCGTCATCTCCCGGAACAGGTCCTCGGCGTCGAATGGACCAGCCGAAGCCGCGATCAGGATGTGCTGGCACAACACGTCACGCGGACCGGTCCCGCGCGGCTCGCCATCCAGATCATGTGCCTTGGCGGCCTCAAGCGCGGCCACGCATTCAACAACTTCGAACCGGTTCGCCGGGACCAACAGGGCCTTGGAGGGCGCATTGTAGCGATGGTTGGCGCGGCCGATCCGTTGCACCAGCCGCTTGACGTTCTTGGGCGCACCGATCTGGATCACCAGATCGACATCCCCCCAGTCGATCCCCAGATCCAGACTGCCGGTACAGACAATGGCGCGCAGGTCGCCGCGCACCATCGCAGCCTCGACCCGTTCGCGTTGCTGCCGGTCCAGGCTGCCGTGATGGATGCCGATGGGCAATCCATCGTCATTGGCCAGCCAGAGATTGTGAAAGTAGATTTCGGCCTGCGCCCGCGTGTTGTGAAAGATCAGGGTCGTTTTGTGCTTCCTGACCTGATCCAGCACGGCGGGGATCGAATAGGCCGCGCCGCCCCCGGACCAGGGCGGCATTTCGCTTGTTTCCAGCATCCGAATATCCGGGTCGGGGCCGGGATCGGCCTGAACGATCTGGCAGGGATCGGGGTGGCGCGCCAGAAAGCGCGCGATGGCGTTGGGGTCTTCGACCGTTGCGGACAGCCCCACGCGGCGCAGGTCCGGGCACAGCGATTGCAACCTTGCCAGCGCCAGCATCAACTGATCGCCGCGCTTGCTTTCCCCCAGAGCGTGGATTTCGTCCACGATCACTCGTTGTACACCTTCAAACATCCGTGGCGCGTCTTCATACGAGGTCAGCAGGGCCAGGCTTTCGGGGGTCGTCAGCAGGATATGCGGCGGGTCCACGCGTTGTCGCTTTTTCAGCGTGGCCGAAGTGTCGCCCGTTCGATCTTCGATCCGGATCGGCAGGCCGATCTCGTCCGCGGGGCCGCGCAGGTTGCGGCGGATGTCGGCCGCCAGCGCCTTGAGCGGTGAAACATAGATCGTATGAAGGCCGGGATGAGTTTGCTCGGCCAGTTCAGCCAGCGACGGCAGAAAACCCGCCATGGTCTTGCCGCCACCGGTTGGTGCGATCAGCAAGGTCGCCGGGTCTGCGGCCCGGTTGAACATATCCTGCTGATGCGGGTGGATGGACCAGCCTCTGGCGGCAAACCAGTCAGTGATCCGGGCGGGAATCTGCGTCATGCACGCAGATTACCCGGCCCCGTTCGGAATTGGCACGGCGTTATTTGACGATCGTCTCGTCTTTGACGAACATGTTGGCCCAGGCCCGGTCGATCAGATCGGGGCTCATCTGATAGGGGATGCCCTCGAACTCGCAGATCGAGATCATCTGGTCGATCAGGAAGATCGGCTGATAGTTGGCGTAGATGTTGTTGATGGTCGGGTATTTGACCTTCAACAGATGCACCAGCGCGGCCTCGTCCAGCGGCATGCCGCGTTTGCGGGCCACCATGGCAAAGATTTTCAGGAAGTCTTCCTGGTTCGGGCCGCCGATCTTGATCTTGAAGAAGATCCGGCGCAGAGCGGCCTGGTCGAAGATTTCGTTCGGGTGGAAGTTGGTCGAGAAGATCACCAGCGTATCGAAGGGCACTTCGAATTTTTCACCCGATTGCAGGCCCAAGATGTCCTTGCTTTCCTCAAGCGGAACGATCCAGCGGTTGATCAGCGCCTGCGGCGGTTCCTGCTGACGGCCAAGGTCATCGACGATGAAGATGCCGCCGGTCGATTTCAGCTGCAAAGGCGCCTGATAAGTGCGCGCCGTAGGGTTGTAGACAAGGTCCAGCATGCTGAGCGACAATTCACCACCCGTCACAACTGTCGGGCGTTCGCACTGCACATAGCGCGAGTCGAACCGCTTGCGGCGGCGCAGGCTGTTGGGGTCGTCGGCTTCCTGCTCGATGGCGGTGTGAACGATCGGGTCGTAAACCGTGATCACCTGTCCCGCGTATTCGATGGCGCGCGGAACATAGACATTGTCACCCAGCGCGTCGCGAATGCCGTTCGAGATCGACGATTTTCCGTTGCCCGGCGGGCCATACATCAGGATCGAACGCCCGGCACTGACCGCAGGGCCAAGGTGGTCCAGAAGGCTGTCGGGCAGAACCAGATGGCCCATTGCGCCGGTCAACTGGTCGCGAGTGACCTGGATGTTGCGGATCGACTGGCGTTTGACCTGTTCGCGATAGACGTCCAGCGGCACGGGCATGGCGCCGAAATACTCCGACTGGCTCAGCGCGTCCAGCGCACGGGCCTTGCCGGCATCGGTCAGCTGATAACCCATCTCGTTGCCGCTGTTTGCGTTCAGCGTACCGGTTGCCTCAAGCAGCTTTTGTTCGCGCGAGATATCGACCAGTTCCTGGGTGACGGAGCCGGGCAGGCAAATCGCCTCGGCGATCTCGGTCACGGTGTCCACATTCTTTCGAAACACCGTTTTCAGCAGAATATCCCGCATCATGACGATGGGTAGCTTCATTTCGCCCAGACCCTTGGGGGCAGGGGGGGCCATAACCGAGGTCGTCTGCATATTCATAAGCGTTACCCGTCCGTCCAGTATTCACGCCAAATGCCCCTTTAAGGGCCACTTTGGGGAAATCTGGCCCCGCTTTGTGTCAGCACCAAGGCAGGGAAAAGGCGGGTTAATGATAGTTTACGAGCCGTAAACAGTACCTAAGATCAGGTAGATGGCCAGGCTGCCGCCCAGCGAAAAACCCATAGGAAACTGCTTGGTTCTGGTCCAGCTTTCCCAATCCGGCGCAATGCTTCGCAACGCCGTATTCCGGGCCAGCCTGTGGGTTGCAAAGGCGGCCAGCGTGGTCGACATCAATATGATCATCATCAACATGTAATCTCCCGCCCAGATATAGGGCGAGGCCGCGGCCAGAAACTTGGCATCTCCGGCGCCCATGACACCG
Source organism: Ruegeria sp. ABV4_181 (assembly GCF_056158465.1). Lineage (NCBI taxonomy): Bacteria > Pseudomonadati > Pseudomonadota > Alphaproteobacteria > Rhodobacterales > Roseobacteraceae > Ruegeria > Ruegeria sp. ABV4_181. The sequence goes on along the minus strand of NZ_JBSWTI010000002.1, from coordinate 3,378,462 downwards.
GCCGCATTGAGAATGATGCCCAGGATCAGAACGACCACGATATGCAGCAACTGCCAGAAATAGGGCGGCAGAGAAACTGTCAGCGGACCGATCCGGCCTGCGGTCCATTCCGTGGACCAGGGCGGAAGCAGAAACAGCCCCAGAACAACAAAAACCACGGCCAGCGCGGCCACAGCGTGGTTTTTGATCAGCATGTCCCGCATATCGGTGAATGCGACGTAGAAACAGATTGGCAGAACGAACGGCAGAAACCATGCCGCCGCTTCCGCAGGAACGTTCATGGATCAGGCTTCCTCAAGCGCACGCAGCGACCGGACCGCCTCGTCATAATGCTGCGGGTGGGTGGCGATAGCTTCGCGGAACAGGTTCTTCGCAGTCGTCACATCACCTTGCTTGACCGCGGAAATTCCCATTGTGTTCAGCAACATGGCGCGTTCCACCTGCGACATCGGGACAACAGGCATGCTGTAATTCCCCTGCGCGGCCCGGGCCAGCACCAGATTGTTCTTGGCGGTGAACAGGGAATTGTCCTGGCGGATTGCCTCGGTGAACAGACGCTCCGCCTCGGCGTATTGACCGCGTGTCAGCTTGGAGTAGCCCCAGTTGTTCATGACGCCGCCGGGACGCGTAGTCAGCCCAATCGCAGTTTCGTAGAACTGGTCAGCGCGCTTCCACTCCTTGCGCGAGTCTGCCACCACCGCTTCAAGCCTGTAACGTTTGAAGGTTTCATAGGTGGGAGGAATGGAATCCAGCACTGTTCTGGCCTGGCTCCAGTTGCCCGCGCGCACCAGCGAGTCGGCATATTCGACCCTGTCGATATTCGCCGCCCCTTTCATGGTCGTCACCTTCTTCCACGCCGCGGCCGCTTCGGTCGTGCGTTTGGCGCGCGACAGCGAAATCGCAAGCCCCCGCTGCAGGTCGATCCGGCCGGGGTTTTTCGCTGCGGCGCCCTGGAAATAGGTGACGGCTTCGTTCGGGTCCGCGGCGGTCAGCAAAACGTCGTTCAGGTTGGTCTCGTCAATGACGTTCACCTCCTGAAAGGTGCGTTCGACTTTTTCTTCCTCGGTTTCTTTCTCGCAGGCGGATACGATCAGCCCGCACAGCAACAATGACGGAATCAAGAAGTGTTGGCGCATTTTTTGCGTCCCTTACTGCTCTTGCCTTTAGTCCGGGAGCTTGCGCAGCGTGAATTGCCCGTCGCCTTGCTGCTCCAGCGTGTATTCTTGTTCTTCGGGTGTAGTATTAACAGGATTTTCCATTTTTGCGAGCGCTAAGCGAAGATTGTCGCGGATTGCGTCACTTTCGCCATTGTCCAGCGCATAGGCCCGCTGAAAGACCTGCGCCGCCTCGGGATATTCCCCAAGCTCGACCAGCAGAACCCCCAGATTGTTCCATGGGGCGGGCCAGTCGGGCTCGTCCTTGACCGCGCGGCGCAGCAAGGTTTCAGCCTGCCCAAGACGCTTGAGGCCCAGATTGGCCGTGCCCATCGAAGTCAGAATCTGAGGCGTCATCCCCTGCTGCAGCGCGGCGCGGGCAAAAGAATCCAGCGCCAGTTCGTATTCACCAGCGGCCATCAACCGGTTGCCGACGGTAATTTCGTCAACGCCCTGTCCGCTGGGATCAAGACCCGGCGCATCCAGATCGTTTGACAGGCCGGTATCCGTGCAAGAGGCCACCGTGGCGATAACCATGGCGGCCCCTAAAGCGCGGCGTATCCTGGATGGGATGCACCTGAGTTTTGTCATTGGGTCTTTAGCCCCCGCCAGGATTTGCAAACTCTGCGATGCCCTTTGCCGAAGGCCCGACCAGAATGACCAGAAGGGGCGGCACCGTCAGCATCATTGTGGCAAGGGTCATTTTGGTTGGCAACTTGTTCGCCGCCTCTTCGGCGCGCATCACCCGCTTGTCACGCATTTCGCTGGCATAAACCCGCAGGGCTTCGGCGATCGAAGTGCCGAATGTTGCCGACTGGATCATCACAGTGACGAAAGAGCTTACATCCTGCACGCCGCAGCGGGTGCCGAAATCACGCAGAACCGTATCTTTGTCCTTGCCGGCCTTAAGCTCGTAAGCCACAACTTCGAATTCCTGCGCGATGTCCGGGTAGGACGCCTTCATCTCGCTTGCGACCCGGACAATGGCCTGATCCAGCGACTGGCCGGCCTCAACACAGACCAGCATCAGGTCAAGCGTGTCGGGAAAGCCTGCCGTGATTGCCTCATGCCGTTCCGCGACGCGTCGTGTGATCCAGTAGCGCGGCAGGAAATAACCGGCTGCGGCCGGGATAAGGACGCGGGTCAGAACCTGCGGGCCGGTGAATTCCTGTCCGCCGGACAGGACCGTCACCAGCAACACACCGACCAGGATACCGACAATACCCAACGCAAATTGCGCAAAGTGAAAGAACCGCACCGAATCTTTCGAGTGATACCCCGCCTGGCGCAGCTTGAGCTGCATGGCCGACAATTCTTCTTCGTTCTGCGGCTCAAGGAAGGTGGCGAATTTCTCAAGCTGCTCGTTGCGGCTTGAATTGCGAAGCTTGTCCTTCTTGGCCTTTTTGTCGTTCTTCGGCGCAGCGTTCGAACGCTGAAGCTTTTTCAACGGGTCCTCAGGCTGGTTCAGCATCAGAGGAATGGTGACAAGGATCATGAACAGGCCCAGAACACCGACCACGATTAGTGGCCCGAACTCGCCCAGATGCTGTTTCAGAAGGTCGTTGATTTGGGTCAGAAATTCCATATCGGTGCCCTCAGACCTTGATGTTGGTAAGGATGCGCATGACGATCAGGTTCAGCGTCAGCATGATACCGACAAAGAAACAGGCCGGAATAAAATAGGGGTGATCAATCACCTCGTCATAATACCCGGGGTCCTTCACCAGGATGAATACCAGACAGAAAACCGGGAAGCCTGACAGGAACTTGCCTGACCATTGCGCTTCGGCCGTGATGGCTTTCACCCGCCGGAACAGGCGAAAACGAGCGCGGATCACCTGTGCCAGACCGGCCAGAATCTCGGCCAGGTTGCCCCCCGATTGTTGCTGAATGCCGACGGCAACGGACAAGAAGCGAAGGTCCTGCATGTCCAGCCGCTCCGCCAGGTCCTTGAGCAATTCGCCGACGTCCCGACCATAGGCGCATTCATCGGCGATCACACCGAACTCGGTTGCCAGAGGGTCCTGTACTTCGTTGGCGACGATCTGGATGGACGAGACAAAGGGGTTGCCGACGCGCAGCGACCGAACCATCAGTTCCACCGCCTCGGGCAATTGCTCTTCCAGCATGCCCATCCGTTTTTTGGCCTTGTGATTGACCCAAGCATAGACGCCGCCCACGCCGATAGCGATCGAGATTGCTACTCGCAGAATTGTTTCGGTTGCTGTGCCGATGCTCAGCCCGACAAAGGCAAATCCCGACACCAGAATCATGATCAGAATCAGTTGTCGGGGCGAAAAGGCGATAGCCGCCTTTTGCGCCTTGTCCGCCAGCAGCGAATACAGCGGGATGGTCTGCGTCTTCATGTGCTGCTGCATTTCCTTGCGCAGCTGTTCCAGCACCTGTTCGCGGCCGACACCCTTATCCAGCATCTCAAGCCGGCGATTGACCCGGCTGTTCAGGCTGATGGACTTGCCGAAGGCCACCAGATAGATGCCTTCGACCAGAAACAACACCGCGACGAAGATCACGACATATATGATTGCCTCAACAGGCAGTTGCATATCAGGATCTCCTACACAGTCGTTGGTTCGTAGATGGATGCGGGCAAGTCAAAGCCCCACAGGCGGAAGCGCTCGGAATAGTGGCTGCGCACGCCCGTCGCCGTGAAATGGCCAATGATCTTGTTGTCGGGTGTCAGGCCAACCCGTTGGAAACGAAAGATTTCCTGCATCGAAATCACATCACCTTCCATACCCGTGATCTCGGTGATCGAGGTCATGCGGCGCGAACCATCCTGCAGACGGCTGGCCTGTACGATCAGGTTCACAGCCGAAGAAATCTGGCTGCGCACGGCCTTGATCGGCATCTCAATCCCGGCCATCGCAATCATGTTTTCCAGACGCGAAATCCCGTCACGGGCCGAGTTGGCGTGGATCGTGGTCATCGATCCGTCGTGGCCGGTGTTCATGGCCTGCAGCATGTCGATCACCTCGGCGCCACGCGTCTCGCCGACGATGATGCGGTCGGGGCGCATACGCAGGGCGTTTTTCAGACAATCGCGCGGGCTGACCTCGCCCTTGCCTTCGACGTTGGGCGGGCGGCTTTCCATCCGGCCCACATGGGTCTGTTGCAGCTGAAGTTCCGCCGTATCCTCAATCGTCAGGATACGTTCGGCGTCGTCGATAAAGCTGGACAGGGCGTTCAATGTCGTCGTTTTACCGGAACCCGTACCGCCCGAAACGATGATGTTCAAACGCGTGGACACCGCGGCCTGCAGATAGGCGGCCATTTCTTCGGTGAAAGCGCCGAAGTTGACCAGATCATCAATGCCCAGCTTGTCCTTTTTGAACTTACGAATGGATACCAGAGAACCGTCGACCGCAATCGGTGGCACCATGGCGTTGAAACGCGAGCCGTCTGCCAGACGGGCGTCAACATAGGGGTTGGATTCATCAACGCGGCGACCCACGGCGGATACGATCTTGTCGATGATCCGCATCAGGTGCTTTTCGTCTTTGAATGTGATGTCGCTGACTTCCAGCTTGCCGTGGCGTTCCACAAAGATCTGTTGTGGCCCGTTGACCAGAATATCGTTGACCGTATCGTCCTGAAGCAGCGCTTCTAGGGGCCCCAGACCGGTGACTTCGTCATACAGTTCCTTGTTCAACTGCGAACGGTCTTCGCGGTTCAGAACAATATTCCGGGTTTCCAGAACTTCGCTGGCGATAGCGCTGATTTCAGCCCGCAGCTCGGCCTCGCCCGCGTTTTCAAGCGCGGCGAGGTTCAGGTTTTCCAGCAGTTCGCGGTGCAGTTCGACTTTGATCTCGCCCAAACGCTCTTTGCGTTTGCGTTCACGGTCGTTGCCGACGGGTTCGGCCGCCTTTTTCTGAACCGGACGGCGCGCTACCGCGTTTGCCGTTGCTGCCTGATCGGCAGAAGCCGCAGGCGCAGGTGCCGCAGCCGGCGCTGCGGCCGGCGTCTGAACAGGCTGCCCTGCGGGTTGTTTTTTGTATCTTGAAAACAAGGCGGCTCTCCCTTTGGGGCTGTGTTACGCGGCTTCGGCGTTGCTGCTGCCAAGGCTGTGCAGCGATTTTGCGAGTTTCGCGATTTCCCGGCGCAGCGGGTTCTTCGCCGCCGAATTCGCCAGCGGCAGCCCGTGGTCACCGGCTTGCATGACCGGCTTGCCGCCGTCGGGCAGTTGCAGGTCGATGGAAATGCCCAGGCTTTCGCCCATGCGTTTGACCCGGCCTTTGCCGTTCAGATCGGTAAATTTCGGAGCGCGGTTCAACGCAAAGCGCAGCTTGTTGAAGGGCAGTTCCTCGGCCTGCAAGGCGCGTTTGAGGCGCAGCGCGTTCTGGGCCGAGCGCATGTCCAGTTCAATCATGGCGAAATACACATGTGCGGCCTGAAGAATGGTCTCGGACCAGTGAACCAGTGTCGACGGCATGTCCACGATCACATAGTCGAAATGCTTACGTGCGGTGTCGATCACGCGTTCAATGTCTTCCGGGGTGATCAGGTCCAGCGGAACCATGTCCGAAGGCGCGGTCAGGACCTGCAGTTTTTCCTCGTAGGTCTGGAGAGCCTGGGAAAATACTTCGTCATCCATCGAAGCCGTGTCCGACAGCATCTCGAACACAGTTTCCCGGCGCGGCAGGTCCAGATAGGTCGAGACCGTGCCGAATTGCAGGTCCAGATCAATCAGGCAGACCGAAGGAGCCTCTTTGTTGGATACGGTTGCAAGCTCCCAGGCCAGATTGACCGCCATAGTGGTGGATCCGACACCGCCGGCCAGCCCGTGGACGACAAACAGCGCGCCTTCCTTCAATTCGCCCTGCGTCAGCGGCGCCGCTGTCGGGGTAACGGCAACCGGTTCGGGTTTGTTCATCCGGTCAATCGCCTCCTGCAACTCTCCTTCCGGAAGAGGGTAGGGGACGAATTCATCCGCGCCCTTGCGCAGCAACTGATGCAGCGATGCCGGCGTGACATCCTCGGCAATCAGCACGATCTTGATCTTCTTTTCTTTCGCCCGGGCGATAATCTCACCCATCATGGTGAGGTTGTCTTCGTCCTCGCCGTCGATTGCCAGGGCGACAAATTGCAGCGAATCGGCATCGGGTTGGCTGAAAAACGCCAGAGCCTCGGCAAAACCGAGATCCCCCCAACGTTCGCCCAATGCGGCTTCCATGTCTTCAATCAGCAGGTCGAAATTCTGGACGTCACGGCTGATCGTGCAGGCCAGGATGGCTGTTTTGTCGTCGTTTGGCGTGGCGCTCGTCATTAACACAATCCTCGTCGTCAGGGCTGTCAAACACAGTGAACCGCACTGGTTCGGCCTGGTTCGCTTTTGCCCCGATGCGGCCAATTTTGGCCGCAGGTCACCTAATTGTTGAAAATGTGTCTTGGAACTTAGGCAAGATTTGGGCGCAAAAGAACCAATTGTAGGGAATTGGGCGACGATGCCGCCCAATCGCTGTTTATTGTTCTGATGTGTCGCCCAGCGCGGTCTGACGGCGCAGCCTGCTTACATATGTGGCGCTTTCCACATATTCGCGATAGACAATCTCTGCGTACTTGCCGTCCAGCACCAGCGGATTGCGATCCACAAAGCCCGAAACCTCGGTCACCGTCCGGCGGTTGCGGCGGTCACGGTTTGGCGTGTCGATCAGCGGGCGGGATTTGCCGAAAGACACCACAGCCTCCAGTCGCGAGCGCGAGATGCCCTGCTGCGTCAGGAACGCAACCGCAGCGTTGGCGCGTCGCTGGCCGAGGCTTTTGTTGTAGCCAGTCGAGCCAACCGCGTCGGTATGGCCGTAGACCCGGAAGCGTGCCTCGGGGAACTGTTTGATCCACGCTGCCTGGCGCAACAGAATCCGCTGCGCCGTTTCGTCCAGCTGGGCACTGTCGAAGGCAAAGTTGATCTGCGTCGGAACCTCGGCCGCAAACCGCTGGCCCAGGATCTGCGCATAAGTCAGTTCACCGTTCATGACCTGCACATTGTTCAGGGTGGCATTCCCGAATGCGCCCTGGTCGGCCTCGTATCCGGCCTCACGCGTGCAAGCGGCGACAGCGACCGAAAGACCCAGTGTGATGATCCACTTCTGCATTGGTCCTATCCTCCTAATCAATCCAGGACGTAGCCGTAGGAGCTACCGAAATCCTGTTTGGCGACTTCAGACGCAGCACCGGCACCCACTCGTGTCGTACGCGCTGTCTTGCCGTTCACGAACAGGTCGAATTCACTGGGCGGCTTGACGCGATCGGTCGGCAACGCCAGCGCTTCGCCGCGTGTCGGCGACACCAGATGCGCGGTGATGATGATGACCAGTTCGCTCTGCTGGCGCTGGAATTCCGCGCTGCGGAACAGGGCGCCAAGCACCGGTACATCTCCGATCCATGGGATCTGGCTGTTCAGGTCCGTGAAGTCATCCTGAATCAGACCCGCAATCGCAAAGCTTTCACCATCGCGCAGCTCAACGGTCGTACTGGTTTGACGCGTGATGAAGCTGGGCACCGTGTCACCCTGGATCGTGAAATCCGAGCTGCCATCGATGCTGGAAACGGCCGCGGCCAGTTCCAGGTTGATCAGATCACCATCCACAACCCGCGGGATGAAGTCGATTTCGACACCGAACGCCTTGTATTCAATGGCAATTACGCCATCCTCCTGCGGGACCGGAATGGGCACTTCGCCACCGGCGAGGAACGTCGCTTCCTGACCCGACAGGGCGGACAGGTTGGGCTCCGCAAGGCTGCGCGCCAGACCTTTCGCTTCAAGCGCTTCGAGCAACAGACGAACCTGCGTCGAACCGGCACCGAAGCCGAACAGGATCGCACCTGTATTTGTCTGCAACGCGGGGATGTTGTTGTTCAGGGCGTTGTTCAGCGCGCCGAGGTTGTTCAGAGTGTTGAAACCACCTGACGAGTCACTGCCGGAAAAGCCCAGCGAGGCGGTCAGGCTTTTCGCCACCGAACGGTTCATTTCGGCGAATCGAACTTTCAGCATCACCTGCTGAACGCCACCGACAGACATCAGATTCGATACACGCTCGGGCGCGTAGCGTTCGGCCAGTTCCAGCGCCCGGGCCAGTTTGGCCCCGCTGGAAACCGTACCGGAAAGCACGATGCCGTCATTGGCTGTGCGCACTTCGATCGGTTCGGCCGGCAGAATCTGCCGCAGCCTTTCCTTGAATTCGGAAACATCCGGAGATACGCGGACCCGAACATTGGCCAGCAGGTTGCCGGCACCGTCAAACAAGGTCAGCGTGGTCAGGCCGGGCGCTTTGCCCAGCACGTAAATCGTGCGGTCCGAAAGCGACGAGATATCGGCGATGCCCGCGTTTGCGATGCTGAGTTCAGCAAAGGGCTGTTCGCTTTCAACCACAATTGCGCGGTTCATCGGAACGTCCAGCGTTTCCGCTGTACCATTCTTTACGACACGCAGTGTTTCAGCCCAGGCCGTGTTTCCGACCGGACTAACTACAAGCGCCAACCCCATAAGGGTCGCGCCAATCCAGGAACGTATTTTCATGTGACCTGCCTCTCCGATCACGCTTCGTTTTAGGTCTAGTGCCTTATGTGCAGTAACACTGCGCGAATTGAGAATTTATTGCAATAATCAATGGTTTCTGGAATTTTCCTTATGTGGACAATGCGCAACATCCAAAATGAAACAAGCCGCGCAACAGGCGCGGCTTGGGCAGGTAAAGCTCTGATTTAGCGTCAGTTTGTGCAGGGGATTTGCGTTTTCACAATCTCTGCGCCGCGTCGGGTATTAACCGTGCAGACTTTTTCCTCGACTTTCACCGGCGCAGGGGCGGCTTCTTTGATTCCCAACAGCTTTCGCTGGTCCACTTCGACCGCGCTGGCCACCGTGTCGTCCTGCACACCAACCAGCGCCAAAGACAGGCGGCCGGTATTTTGCGCCTGTGCCAAAGCCGCGATCTGCTCGGGCGTCGCAGCTACAGTCACAGTGCGCGCGATTGTTGCGCCGGTCAAATCGGAACCTGCGGTCTGGTCCACCGCGATCAGTTCGATATTGGTTTGGATCAGGCGGGTAATTTCGCCATTGCCACCGTCGATTGCACTGTTCAGCGAGCCGGTCCAATAGACGTCCACGTTGTCGCCCGGGCGTAGAAAGCCCGAAACGCCGGACGCCACGTCCACGCTGATGGCGAAGGCGCGCTTTCCCTTTTCAATGCGTGACGTCAGGCCGGCGGCCTCACCAGGATTGGTGACCTTGACCTGCAGCAGCGCTTCGTCTTTTTCCATGGCGCGCAGGACGAACCGGTCGCCCTTGGCATTTTCCGGGAACACAACAGCCATATCCACGAAGCTGCCTTCCGGCACGGCTTCCTCGGGCCAGTTTACGATTCGGACGTCTTCGTTGGCCAGGCGTTCCCCGTACTTCAGCGAGCGATTGGCCACGACGACGCCCACAGTTGCAACGGTTTTTACATTTGCCAGAGCATCCTGCGTGGCCTGACGTTCCAGCGCAAGCTGGGCCTGGTGCTGTGCGATATAGTCACGCGCCAGATAAACTGCGCCCCCGGCCAATGCCACCCCGACAATCAGGACAAGTCCAAATACTGCACGCATTCGCGTTCCCTCGTACTCAAGTTTTCTGTTCGGTCGTCGTTGGGAATACGACGTCGTTTGGCCCCTATCTAAATGTGAATTGTGTCGAAAAGGGGGACAATCCCATTTTTTTTCCTGCCCGTGTTTTTCCAGCGGGCTGTGGCGTTGCACGCCTTAGTTATAAGTGCCGTAGTCAAATACGACGTCCTGAACTTCCATGTTGGAAAGCGCGTTTCCGGTTTCCGTGTCCACATGTTGAATGGGGCCAGAGAAGTTCAGGAAGACGATGGCGCCAAAGCCGACAAGGCCGGCGGTCAACAGCACCCAGTCAACAGTGACTGCGCCTTCTTCGATCTTGGTGAATTTCTTGAAACTGGACATCATGATGCGAATACAGACTTGTTACCGGGTAAAAAGAAGGGGCCACCACTCCTAGAGTGCGGCCCCCTCGGAAACTTGCGGCGGTTAATATTAGCTGCCGCCTGCCGGCGAAATTGCAGTGGTCGGAGTTGCGACCGAAGTGCCGGACAGCGCGCCCTGAACGGTGTCTGCCAGCTGGTTGGTGCCGTCGCCAACCTGAGTGTATGCAACAGCGGCCAGGCCTACGATGGCTGCGGTCAGAACGACCCAGTCAACAGTTACGGCGCCGTCTTCGTCTTTGCGGAAGTTCTTGATGAACTTGATCATGTTACGTCCCTCCTAAAGGATCAAAAAAGTCAATTAAACCTCGGCGTCTTACAGAGCTTCGTCTCTCAGTCCGCTCCCGACCGTCTCGGTATGGCATTATGTTTGACGGGTAGGCATGGCAGGAATTGGGCCAAACGCCGATTTTTTCCCTCGGAGCTTAACTTTTTGGTAGTTTTTTCGATAACATATTGAAAGAAAAAGAAAAAAACTTTTGCGCCGAAGTTGTCGCTCAGTATTGCCGATGCAAAATTGCGCCAAATGAGGCGAAATTGCCCCAATTCGCTCTGTTTTTCTGGTCTTAGGACGGGATTCGAGGTTGAAATCAACCAAAAGAAGAAAGCATGAGGCAGGCATATGAATCTCCGGGACGCAATAACTTGCGCCTGCGCTGTGGCGCTGATGGCAACGAGCCCGCTGCCGATTGCTGCAAATGAGGTTGAGCCCAGAGGCGTATATAAAAGAGTAAAGGCACCAAAGCCCGGAACCCGTCCCCGTGTGACCGTTCAAATCTCACCGGAAGAACACGCGGCGGCTCCGTTTGCCCCAAGCACCGGTGCGGAAATTGCTGTCCCCGAAATTGTCGCGCGGACAAGGGTCGTGCCGCCGGGGATTCCGGGCGCCGGGGCTAGCAAAAAGCCGACCGGATCATACAAAGCCTTCTGGGAGAAGATCTCGCCGGAACTGGCAAAGGCCGGATCGGGGCGGCTGCATGACGCGATGAATGCCCTGGCCGCGACCAACGTGGCCTCGCCGCGCCTTCAGACGCTACAGAATATCGCCCAGCAGCAAGGGATCGAGATTCTCCGTTCCACAGTCGGCACGAATGTTTCGCCCGCGCTGGTTCTGGCTGTAATCTCGGTTAAGTCGGCCGGGCGCGTGGACGCGGTCAGTTCCGCCGGTGCGCAGGGCCTGATGCAATTGATGCCAGCCACCGCCAAACGATTCGGCGTTCAGGACAGCATGCAACCGGCTCAGAACATCTCGGGCGGGGTGAAGTACCTGAATTGGTTGATGGAAGAATTTGGCAATGACCCCATTCTGGTGCTGGCGGGGTATAATGCAGGCGAAGGCGCGGTGCGCAAACATGGTGGCGTGCCGCCATATGCCGAAACACGAGACTATGTGCCAAAAGTGCTGGCGGCGTTTCAGATTGCCCGCGCTTTGTGTTCCACACCACCTCAGCTTATTTCGGACGGCTGCGTGTTTCAGGCGCTGAACTGAAAAGGCCCACCACATCTGGTGGGCCGCTTCTTTTCAAAGAATCAGTTGACGATGTTGGCTTCGGTGGCTCCGCGGATTTCGTCCTCGGTCACGCCTTCTGCCAGTTCAATGATCTTCAGGCCACCCTCGACGACATCCATCACACCCAGATTGGTGATGATGCGGTTCACCACTTTCTTGCCGGTCAGTGGCAGAGTGCATTTCTTCAGCAGCTTGGACTTTCCGTGTTTGTTGGTGTGATCCATCACCACGATCACACGGCCCACGCCCGCGACCAGATCCATCGCGCCGCCCATGCCTTTGACCAGCACGCCGGGGATCATCCAGTTGGCCAGATCACCCTCTTCATCAACCTCCATCGCGCCCAGAACCGCTGCGGCAATCTTGCCGCCCCGGATCATGGCGAATGAGGTCGCGCTGTCGAAATAGGCCGTGCGGGACAATTCGGTGATCGTCTGCTTGCCGGCGTTGATCAGGTCGGGGTCCTCTTCGCCCTCAAAGGGGAAGGGGCCCATGCCCAACATGCCGTTTTCCGATTGCAGGGTGATGTCCTTGTCACCGACATAGTTCGCCACCAGCGTCGGGATGCCGATGCCGAGGTTCACATACATGCCGTCTTCCAGCTCTTGCGCCGCGCGGGCGGCCATCTGATTGCGGTCCCAGGGCATTATGCGTCCTCCTTCTGGCGGGTGGTGCGCTGTTCGATGCGCTTTTCGTGATCACCCTGAATGATGCGGTGCACATAGATGCCGGGCAGGTGGATGGCGTCCGGGTCCAACGAGCCGCGCGGGACGATTTCCTCGACCTCGGCAATGCAGATCTTGCCACATGTCGCGGCGGGTACGTTGAAATTGCGGGCGGTTTTGCGAAAGATCAGGTTGCCGGTGTCGTCGGCCTTCCACGCCTTGACGATGGAGAGATCGGCGAAGATGCCTTCTTCCATGATGTAGGTTTCGCCATTGAAGTCCTTGTGCTCTTTGCCCTCGGCGATAACTGTGCCCACGCCGGTCTTGGTGTAGAAACCGGGGATACCGGCCCCGCCTGCGCGCATACGCTCGGCCAGTGTGCCCTGCGGGTTGAATTCCAGCTCCAGTTCCCCGGCCAGATACTGGCGCATGAATTCCGCGTTTTCACCGACATATGAGCTGATCATCTTTTTGACCTGCTTGGTCTGTAGCAGGATGCCGATGCCGAAATCGTCGACGCCCGCGTTGTTCGATGCAAAGGTCAGGTCCTGTGCGCCCGACACGCGGATCGCCTCAAGCAAAAGTTCGGGAATGCCGCACAGGCCGAACCCGCCCGCGGCAATCAGCATGCCATCCGTCAGCACCCCGTCGAGCGCTTCGGTGGCATTGGAATAGATTTTCTTCATGGAAACTCCCCCAATGACATGGTGATGGGCAGGTTGTGCCGCCACGTTACGGGGAAGTCAATGAAACCAAGAGGGTGGTGGTATTTCTACCTAGCTCGCGGCGTTCCTGGTTGCTTTCTTGGTCGTGGCTTTTTTCTTGGGCGCCGCTTTCTTGCGGGTTCCCTTTTTGGCTGCCTTTTCGTTGGCCAACTCGACCGCCATCTCCAGCGTCACATCCTCGGGCTTGATGTCCTTGGGCAAGGTCGCGTTGACCTTTTCCCATTTCACATAGGGACCATAGCGCCCGTCCAGCACCTGAATTGCGCCGCCATCCGGGTGTTCGCCCAGTTCCTTCAGCGGCTTTGCCGCCGCCTGACCCCGCCGTCCGGGGTTGGCGCGTTTCTCGGCCAGCAGTTCAACGGCGCGGTTCATACCGATCTCAAACACGTCGTTGGGGTCCTTGAGATTGGCGTAGACCGGCTTGGCCTCATCCGGCAATTGGTGCATCAGGTAAGGCCCGAACCGGCCGAAATTCGCACTGATCATGCCGCCATCGGGGTGGTCACCGATCTGGCGGGGCAGGGACAGCAGGGTCAGCGCCTTGTCCAGATCCATGTCGTCCTTGCTCCAACCACGTGGCAGCGACGCGCGTGGGGGCTTCTTGTTCTCGGGTGTTGGCTCGCCGCGCTGAACGTAAGGCCCAAAACGACCGGATTTCAGCCAGATCTCATCGCCAGCGTCCTCACCCAGAAGGCGTTCATCCCCCTCGGCCCCTTCGCCCGCGATGGGACGGGTATAAGTGCATTCGGGGTAGTTCCCGCAGCCGACAAACCCGCCTGTGCGCGAGGTTTTCAGGTGCAGTTGCCCCAAGCCACATTTGGGGCAGATACGCGGGTCGGAACCATCCTCACGCCGTGGATAAAGCTGGGGGGCCAGCGCCTCGTCCAGTTTCGAGAGAACTTCGGATATCCGCAGCTCGGACGTCTCGCCAATCGCAGCCGAGAAATCGCGCCAGAATTTGCCCAGAAGGTCCTTGTAGTCGCGATCACCGGCGCTGACATCGTCCAGCTGTTCTTCCAGATTGGCCGTGAACTCATAGCCCACATATTGGCGGAAAAAGTTAAGCAGGAAGATGGTGACGATCCGACCCTTCTCCTCGGGGATCAGTCGGTTCTTGTCCTTTCGGACATATTCCCGGTCCTGAATCGTGGTCACGATCGAGGCATAGGTCGACGGACGCCCGATCCCCAGCTCTTCCATCCGTTTGACCAGGGTGGCCTCGGTATAACGCGGAGGCGGCTGGGTGTGGTGTTGCAGGGCCAGAACGGACTCGTTGTCCGACAGGATCGCTGCTTTGTCGTCGCCGGTTGCCTTGCTGTACTGGTCCCGCAGCGAAGATTTGGCGAAGCGGGCCGGATCGCCCTGCGTGATCTGCGGCAGGCGCTTTTCATCCTCGTCAGCGACGTCATCGCGACCTTCTTCGTAAACGCGCATGAAACCGTCGAACATCACCACCTGACCAGTGGCGCGCAGGCCGACCTGTCCATCCTCGCTGCCGATTTCCACCGTGGTACGCTCCAGCCGCGCGGCGGCCATCTGACAGGCGATGGTGCGTTTCCAGATCAGGTCATAGAGCTTGCGCTGATCCTCATCGGTGACCTTGAGCGCCTTGGCATCGCGCGACATATCCGTGGGGCGGATACATTCGTGCGCTTCCTGCGCGTTCTTGGCCTTGTTCTTGTACATGCGCGGGCTGTCCGGCACGTATTCCGCGCCGTATCGGTCAGCAATCACTTCGCGGGTCGAGGCGACGGCCTCGGGTGCCATGTCAATGCCGTCAGTCCGCATATATGTAATGTATCCGGCCTCATAAAGCCGCTGAGCCACCTGCATCGCATGACGCGCACCCATGCCGAACTTGCGGCTGGCCTCCTGCTGCAAGGTCGAGGTCATGAAAGGCGCGCTGGGATTGCGGGCCGCGGGCTTGGCCTCGACCGAGGTAACACTCAGCGCGCGGCTGGTGATGGCCTGTACCGCCAGTTCCGCCTGGGTGGAATTCGCCAGATCGTGTTTGTCCAGCTTCTTGCCGGCCAGGGTGACCAGGCGTGCCTCATAGGTCTGACCACGCGGCGTTTCAAACAGGGCGCGGACCGACCAGTATTCCACCGGCTTGAACGCCTCGATCTCCATCTCGCGCTCGACGATCAGGCGCAGGCAGACGGATTGCACCCGGCCTGCGGATTTCGCGCCGGGCAGCTTGCGCCACAGCACCGGCGACAGGTTAAAGCCGACCAGATAATCCAGCGCGCGGCGCGCCAGATAGGCCTCGACCAAAGGCATGTCGACTTCGCGCGGGTTCTGCATCGCCTCGGTCACCGCATCTTTGGTGATGGCGTTGAACGTCACACGGCTGACAGGCGTGTCTTTCTTGATCGAGCGGCGCTTGGTCAGCGCCTCCTGCAGGTGCCAGCTGATCGCCTCACCCTCGCGGTCGGGGTCGGTGGCGAGGATCAGGGCGTTGTCTTCTTTCAGCGCGTCGGCGATGGCTTTGACATGCTTGCGGCTGTCATTGCCGACCTCCCATTTCATCGAAAATTCATGCTCGGGATCAACCGATCCGTCCTTGGGGGGCAGGTCGCGCACATGGCCGTAGGACGCCAGAACCGTGTAGTCAGGGCCAAGATATTTGTTGATCGTTTTGGCTTTGGCCGGGGATTCTACAACAACTACAGGCATTTAGGGGGAAACCTCGCTCGACGGAATGGGCGCCTTCTATGATCGTGCAAAATGTGGAGGGCAAGAGCGAATTGTCAATGCGTTCCTTTGAACAGGGGAATTTCGCGGTGATTTCAGGCCGATACGGTCTTTGGCGCCACCCCCGGTCCGCGCCGCGAATTTGTATCGCCTTCGGTCAGGAAGTCAGCGACAGCAACCCGCCGGGCTGACGCTGGATGCGTCCGTCAAGCTCCAGATCGACTAGGGCCGGGCCGATCTCTCCGGCCGATGCCGCGATGTCGCGGATCAACTGGTCTTCTGCAATCGGGGACGGTCCCAGCCGGGCCAGAATTTCGCCGTGCAGCGCCGGGCCGCTCGGGCCGGATTTTGGTCGCGCTTCAGCGAGCGGTGGTGTGGTGTCCTGGAACAGCTGCGTCTGTTGCGCAGGCAGCGCTTCGATCACGTCGTCGGCGGACCGCACCAGGGTCGCGCCATCGCGGATCAGCAAGTTGCACCCGGCGGCGCGGGCGTCGAAGGGATGGCCGGGCACGGCCAGAACCTCGCGCCCCTGATCCAGCGCGTCCCGCGCGGTGATCAGGCTGCCCGATTTGGCTGCGGCCTCGACCACAACAACGGCTTGCGCGAGGCCCGAGATGATCCGGTTGCGCCGCGGAAAATGCCGCGCCTGCGGTGTCACGCCCATCGGTTGCTCGGACAGCCGCAGTCCCGATTGTGCGATCTTTCCGGCCAGATCCGTGTTCTCGGCTGGGTAAATCACGTCAACACCGCCCGCCATGACTGCCACGGTGCCCGTGTCCAGCGCGGCCATATGCGCAGAAGTGTCAATTCCTCGCGCCAAACCAGACACGACGACATATCCCTGCTTTCCCAGATCGGTGGTCAGCCCGCGCGCCATTCGCGCACCCAGCGAGGAACAGTTGCGCGCCCCGACCATTGCTATGCAGGGTTTGCGCAGCAATGACACATCACCAATCGCCCATAGCATCGGCGGGGCGTCCGACAGATCGTTCAAAGTATCAGGAAAATCGGCGGACCCAAGGCACAAAAGCTGCGCATTGGCGGCTTTTGCGGCCCTGAGTTCCGCCTCAATCACGCCGGGCGGGCAAATTTCATACCCTTCAATTCCGGCAGCGCGCGCCACTTCGGGCAGCGCGGCCAGCGCGTTCTGCGCCGAGCCATGTTCCCGCAGCAGCCGACGAAAGGTCGCCGGACCAACTTTGCGCGAGCGCAACAGACGAAGCCAGGAAAACCGATCCTCTTCCGCGGTGGGTGGGAGTGTGGGGTGATAGGAAGAATGCTGCTCTTCGGTCATCCGTTGCTCCGCCTGATTGCAGAACTGGTTTACGGCTGCCGGGGTTAACAGCTTGTGAATCGCGGAAAATTATATGCGATTTATTTGGAATGCGCACTGAGGTGGAGGGTTATGTATTTGAAAAAGAATAGGAAAATCGACGCGCATTTATTCGGCGTACCGTGTTTAGTGCGCCATAAAAAGACGGCTGAAGGGCACTGTGTTAACCATGTGCCCCCAAAATCCTGCCCTATCCGACTCAGGCCGCCGAGCCACCGACGGTCAGCCCATCCATCAGAACCGTTGGCTGTCCGACGCCCACCGGCACCCACTGGCCGTCCTTGCCGCAAGTGCCCATGCCCGGGTCCAGCGCCATGTCGTTGCCCAACCCGCGAATGCGTTTTAGTGCCGACGGACCATCACCGATCAGCGTCGCGCCTTTGACAGGCGCGCCGATCTTACCATTTTCGACGCGGTAGGCCTCGGTACAGGAAAACACGAATTTACCGTTGGTGATGTCGACTTGACCGCCGCCGAAACCGACTGCCCATATTCCATCTTTGATCTCAGCCACTAGTTCAGCCGGATCAGAATCTCCGCCCAGCATCACTGTATTGGTCATGCGTGGCATCGGCTTATGCGCATAGCTCTGCCTTCGCCCGTTGCCGGTGGGTGAAACACCCATCAACCGCGCGTTCTGTCGGTCCTGCATATAGCCGGTCAGAATACCGTCTTCGATCAGAACCGTCCGGGAACTGGGCGTGCCTTCGTCATCCACAGTGATCGATCCGCGCCGGTCGGCGATGGTGCCGTCATCCACGACGGTGACACCTTTGGAAGCGATCCGCTGGCCCATCAAACCGGCAAAGGCCGAACTGCCCTTGCGATTGAAATCCCCCTCCAACCCGTGGCCGATGGCCTCGTGCAGCAGGATACCCGGCCAGCCGGGGCCCAGGGCAACTTCCATCACGCCGGCCGGGGCAGGGACGGCGTCCAGATTGACCAATGCGATCCGCAGCGCTTCGCGCGCTTTGTCCTGCCAGTCGGCCGGATCGATCAGACCGTCCAGCCCGACGCGACCACCGCCACCGGACGAGCCGCTTTCGCGGCGTCCGTTCTGTTCCACGATGACCGAGATGTTCAGACGGGTCATCGGACGCACGTCGCGCACCTGGACACCGTCGGGGCGCAGGATTTCGACCTCTTGCACCGACGCCGCGATCGAGGCGCTGACCTGCACCACGCGCGGGTCCAGATCACGGGCAAAGGCGTCCATCTCACGCAGGGTTTCGATCTTGACGGGAAAGCTGGCGGATTCGATCGGATCTTCGTCTGTGTAAAGGCGTTTATTCGTTGCGCGGGGTGGTTGCGCCAGTGTGCCGCCACCATCACCAACGGCCAGACGCGCCGTTTCGGCTGCCCGCTTCAGCGCGGGAATCGAAACATTGGTGGAATGCGCGTACCCGGCCACTTCACCCTGAACCGCACGCAGGCCGAACCCTTCGGACGCATCGTAGGACGCGGTGCGCAGACGGCCGTCGTCAAAGACCAGTGACTCGGATTTCCGGCGCTCGACAAACAGCTCACCGTCTTCGGCCCCGGCGGTGGCGGATTGCAGAACCGCAAGTGCTTCGTCCTGCGGAAGGGCGCTTTCGAAGGGGCGAAACGGGTCATTCGGCATCGGATGGGACCTTTCGGGTTTGATCCAGATCAAAAATAGCGTCTGTTTGACGCAAGCATTTTGCTTTATCTACCCGCAGGAATATGGTTTTTAACGCGGCCAAAGACAACGGGTGAGGTGTGACCGATTCACGCCTTTTCGCCAGGGACGCAAAGATCAAACGATCAGGACAGAACATGAAGAATGCTTTGATGCTTTCGGGGCTTATGACAGCCCTCTCCAGCCTTCCCGCCATGGCTCAGGAGCTTGAAATTATTGGCAAGCCGGTTGCCGGCGGTTTGGGTTTCCAGCCTTCCGCCACCAGCCTTGCCGACGGGATTCACCGGCTGGACGGTATGATTCTGGTGATCATCACCGCGATCTGCCTGTTCGTGGCGGGCCTGCTGATCTATTGCATCGTGCGTTACAACAAACGCGTTAATCCGACACCGGCGCGATTCTCGCATTACACTCCGGTTGAAATCGCATGGACGCTGGGTCCCATCCTGATTCTGGTTTTCATCGGGGCTTTCTCGCTGCCCGTTCTGTTCAAACAGCAGGAAATTCCCGAAGGCGACGTGGTCATCAAAGTGGTCGGCAACCAGTGGTACTGGACCTATGAATATGTGGACCACGATTTTGCGTTCGACAGCTATCTGCTGGGCCATCCCGCCACGCTGGACGAAGGTGCCCGCCCTGCAGATGCGGACGTAACCCCGTTCGTTCTGGACGACGCAATGCGCGCCAAGCTGGCCGATGCCGGTTATAGCGACGATGAATGGCTGCTGGCCACCGATACCGCCGTTGTTGTGCCGGTCGGGAAGGTCATTGTCATGCAGGTCACCGCCTCTGACGTGATCCATTCCTGGACCATCCCGTCCTTTGGGGTGAAGCAGGACGGCGTACCGGGTCGTCTGGCCGAGCTGTGGTTCGAAGCTGACAAGGAAGGCATCTATTTCGGTCAGTGCTCGGAACTGTGCGGCAAGGACCACGCCTATATGCCGATCACCGTCAAAGTGGTCAGCGAAGAGGCGTATGAAGAATGGCTGCAAGGGGCTCTGGAAGAGTATGCCGGTCAGCCCGCGACCTATCAGGTTGCCGCGAACTAATCCGGGCTTCGGCCTGTCAGAAAACGATGCAGGCTGCGCGGGATTCGCGCAGCTTTCGCCCCAGAAGGACCCGACATGAGCGACGCAAGCATCAATGCCAGCACCGTTTCCGCGCAGACCCGCGCGGACGAGGCCAGCTTTGGCGATTATTTCGCCCTGCTGAAGCCGCGGGTGATGTCGCTGGTCGTTTTCACCGCTCTGGTCGGTCTGCTGGCGGCACCGGTATCTGTGCACCCCTTTGTCGGCTTCTGCGCCATCCTGTTCATCGCCATCGGTGGCGGTGCGTCGGGCGCGCTGAACATGTGGTGGGACGCGGATATCGACAAGGTGATGAAACGCACCAAGGGCCGTCCGATCCCGTCCGGCAAGGTTGAAGAGGGCGAAGCCCTTGCGATTGGTCTGACGCTGTCGGGCTTGTCGGTGATCATGCTGGGCCTTGCGACCAACTGGTTCGCCGGAGCCTTCTTGGCCTTCACGATCTTTTTCTATGTCGTCGTCTACACGATGTGGCTGAAACGTTCGACGCCGCAAAACATCGTGATCGGCGGCGCGGCAGGGGCGTTTCCGCCGGTCATCGGCTGGGTCGCCGCCACGGGGACGATGTCAATCGAGCCGTGGCTGATGTTTGCCCTGACCTTCATGTGGACGCCGCCGCATTTCTGGGCGCTGGCGCTGTTCATGCGCTCGGATTACGACGATGCGGGCGTTCCGATGCTGACCGTCACCCATGGTCGCCGCGCGACGCGCTGGCACATTCTGGTCTATACCGGCCTGCTGGCCCTGCTGGCCATTGGCACCGCGTTTTCGGGTATCGGCGGGCCAGTCTACCTGACCGTTGCTGTGGTGATGAACGCCCTGTTCCTGCGGGGCGCCTGGCGGATTTCGCGCCGGACCGAAGAGGATTCGGAGGCGGATAACTTCAAGGTCGAGCGCTCTTTCTTCAAATTGTCGTTGCTCTATCTTTTCCTGCACTTCGGCGCGATTCTGGTTGAAGCGCTGTTGAAGCCCTACGGATTGGGAGGCTGGTCATGAGCCTGCGAAAAAGCCACGAACTGCATCAGCGCCGGTTCAGCCGCAATCTGGGTGTCGGCCTGACGCTGGCGGCCTTCATCGTGATCATCTTCGGCCTGACGGTTGTGAAGGTTTCGGGCACGGATTTCGGGATGGCGACGCAAGAGGTGCAGAACTGATGGCGCTGTCGGGGCCTCAGAAGACCGTTGTGCAAACGGTGGGCGTGGTTGTCCTGATGGGCAGCCTCGCCTGGGCGGCCGTGCCGTTTTACGACTGGTTTTGCCGGGTCACCGGATTTGGCGGCACCACGGGCGTGGCCGCACAGGCACCCGAAGATGTTCTTGAGCGCACCGTGACCGTCCGCTTTGACGCGTCCAAAGCCAAGGATATGGCGTGGGAATTCAAGCCGGTCGAACGCGAGATGGAAGTGCGCATCGGTGAAACCGGTCTGGCCTTTTACGAGGCATACAACCCCACCGACCGCCCCATTGCAGGGCAGGCGTCCTACAACGTCGCACCCTATTCGGCCGGTGGGTATTTCCAGAAAATCGCCTGTTTCTGCTTTGAAGAACAGGTGCTGGAGCCCGGTGAGCGGGTTCAGATGCCGGTAACTTTCTTCGTCGACCCGGAAATGGTCGAAGATCTGGAAGCCAGGTATGTGCATACGATCACTCTGTCGTATACATTCTACGAAATTGACCTGCCCGAGGGGTATGCCGCCCTTGAGACGCAGGCTGATACAAACACGAACTAACGCCTTTAGGTGAGGGACTCTGATGGCACACGCTAAAAACCACGACTACCACATTCTGAACCCCTCGATCTGGCCGCTGATCGGCGCGATCGGCGGCTTCGTGATGCTGTTCGGAGCCGTCCTTTGGATGCACGGCATCACGCCGTACATGTTCTGGGCCGGTCTGGTGGCCGTTCTGTACACCATGTTCGCCTGGTGGTCCGAAGTTGTGGCCGAAAGCCGCGCCGGCGATCATACGCCGGTTGTGCGCATCGGTCTGCGCTATGGTTTCATCCTGTTCGTGATGTCCGAAGTGATGTTCTTCTTTGCCTGGTTCTGGTCGTTCTTCAAACATCGCATGTACCCGATGTACGACTATGCCGGCACCGAATACATTCAGCCCGATATTCATGCGGTTGATCCGTTCCACCTGCCGCTGATCAACACACTGGTCCTGCTGCTGTCGGGCTGCGCGATCACCTGGGCGCACCACGCGCTGGTGCATGGCAATGACCGCAAAGCGCTGGTGCAGGGTCTGGCCATCGGTATCGCGCTGGGCATCGCATTTACCGCCCTGCAGGGCTTTGAATACTATGAGCTGCTGGCCCATGAAGGCTGGGTATTCGGCGGCGACCAGTTCTATTCGAACTTCTTCATGGCGACCGGTTTCCACGGCGCGCATGTGATCATCGGGACGATCTTCCTGTCGGTCTGCCTGATCCGGGCGCTACGCGGGGATTTCACTCCGGAAAAACACGTCGGTTTTGAGGCTGCCGCCTGGTACTGGCACTTCGTCGACGTTGTCTGGCTGTTCCTGTTCTTCGCAGTTTACATCTGGGGTCAGTCCCCGCTGATGTAATGCCCGTCAGATGATCCAATTGCAAAAGCCGCCCTTTTGGGCGGCTTTTTCACTATCCGGGGCGCAAGATTGCGCCCGATACAATTGCGTGGTTGCAATTTCAGGCACCCGCCCCTTAACAAGACGCCGGTTCCTGCAACGAGGGTTTTCACCACCATGCGCCGCATTCTCTTCCTGCTGATTTTCGGCCTCGCTGGTCTGGGCGTGCTGGTGTCGCTGGGCGTCTGGCAGATGCAGCGGCTGGCATGGAAAGAGGGTATTCTGGCGGATATCGACGCCCGTATCCAGGCCGACCCGATTGACCTGCCCAAGAGCCTCTCGGTCGAGGCCGACAAATACCTGCCGGTCACTGTGTCGGGCGAGATGGAGCCGGGTGAGATCCACGTTCTGGTCTCGATCAAGCAAGTTGGGGCAGGGTATCGTATTATTCAGTCGTTCAGCACCGATGACCGGACCCTTCTGGTGGACCGGGGCTTTGTGCCGACAACCGCGAAACTGGACGTGCGGCAGACCGGGCCGATGGAGGTGACCGGCAATCTGCACTGGCCGGATGAGATCGACGGCTTTACGCCCGAGCCGGATATCGACGCCAACATCTGGTTCGCCCGCGACGTGCCCAACCTGGCTGCGGCGCTGGGGACGGAACCGGTTCTGCTAATCGCCCGCTCGCAAACCGATCCGGGCGTGACACCTTTGCCCGTGGATACGGCGGGTATCCCCAACGATCACCTGCAATACGCAGTCACATGGTTTGGTCTGGCTCTGGTCTGGGCCGCGATGACCGGTTATTTCCTGTGGCGCAACCGCGCCCCTTCTGAGAGTGATGAGCAATGAAATACATCTCGACCCGTGGCCAAGCGCCCGAACTGACCTTTGAAGAGGCGATGCTGACCGGTCTGGCCCGGGACGGCGGCCTGTACCTGCCTGCCGAGATCCCGGTGATGTCGCAGAAAGAGATCGCGGCTCTGGCTGGTCTGCCCTATGAAGAAATCGCCTTTCGGGTAATGTGGCCGTATGTCAGTGGCTCCTTTGCCGAAGACGAGTTCAAGGCGATCATTGCGCGCGCTTACGAAGGGTTCGGCCACGATGCCCGCGCGCCATTGAAGCAGTTGAACGAAAACCACTTCCTGCTGGAGCTGTTCCACGGGCCGACGCTGGCCTTCAAGGACTTTGCCATGCAGCTGATCGGCCAGTTGTTTCAGGTGGCGCTGAAACGGCGTGGGGATCGCGTGACCATCGTGGGCGCGACCAGCGGCGACACCGGATCGGCAGCCATTGAGGCGTTCCGGGGGCTGGACGCGGTCGACGTGTTCATCCTGTTCCCGCATGGACGTGTGTCCGAAGTACAGCGTCGTCAGATGACGACACCCGCCGACAGCAACGTGCACGCGTTGGCCGTCGATGGCGACTTTGACGATTGTCAGGCCGCACTGAAGGACATGTTCAACGATTTCGACTTCCGTGATGGCGTGAAACTGGCCGGTGTGAACTCGATCAACTTCGCCCGCGTTCTGGCGCAGATCGTTTATTATTTCTCCGCCGCCGTAAGCCTCGGGGCTCCGCACCGTAAAGTCAGCTTTACTGTTCCGACCGGCAATTTCGGAGATATCTTTGCAGGTTACCTCGCCAAGCGCATGGGACTGCCCATCGACCGGCTGGTGGTCGCGACCAACCAGAACGACATCCTGCACCGCTGTCTGTCCGGCGAGGGGTATTTCAAGGGTGACACCATCCCCTCGATCAGCCCGTCGATGGATATTCAGGTCAGCTCGAACTTTGAACGGGCGTTGTATTATGCCTATGGCGAGGATGGCGGCGCCGTGGCGCAGTTGATGGATGAACTGAAAACCGGCGGCTTCAACGTCAGCCAGGGTGCGATGGAAGCGCTGCACGAGAACTTTGATTCAGGGAGGGTCTCAGAAGAGGAAACGCTTGCCACGATCAAATCCACGCTGGCCCACAGCGCGGAACTGGTCTGCCCGCACACCGCCGTCGGCATCAAGGTCGCCGAAGAACACCGTGCCGCCGATGTGCCGATGATCACACTGGCCACCGCGCATCCGGCGAAGTTCCCGGCAGCGGTCGAGCAGGCGAGCGACGTGCATCCGCCTCTTCCATCCCGCATGTCTGATCTGTATGAACGTCCGGAACGGGTGACCCGCATCGCCAACGATCTGGGCGCCCTCGAGGATCATATCAGAAGGCATATCGCTGAGTGACTGTCAGACAGGACCAACTGAAGAACGGCTTTCGTATCGTCAGTGAACATATGCCGGGGCTGCAATCAGCGGCCATCGGCATCTGGGTAACCGCCGGCGGGCGGCATGAACGGATCGAGCAGAACGGCATCGCCCATTTCCTTGAGCATATGGCTTTCAAGGGAACCGAGCGGCGTTCAGCGTTGCAAATCGCCGAGGCCATTGAGGATGTGGGCGGCTATATCAACGCTTATACCTCGCGCGAGGTGACGGCCTATTACGCGCGTGTGCTGAAAGACGATGTGGCGCTGGCGATGGATGTGATCGGCGACATCGTTCTGAACCCGGTTTTTGATCCGCGCGAGATCGAGGTTGAACGCGGCGTCATCCTGCAGGAGATCGGTCAGGCCTATGACACGCCCGACGACGTAATCTTTGACTGGCTGCAGGAGCAGAGCTATCACGATCAGCCTCTGGGCCGCACCATATTGGGCCCGACCGAGCGGGTCAGTGCGTTTTCGCGTGAGGATTTGTCAGGCTTTGTGGCTGAACACTACGGCCCCGAGCAGATGATCCTGTCTGCCGCTGGGGCTGTGGATCATGATGCGCTGATGAAAATGGCCGAAGAGATGTTTGGCCACTTGCAACCGCGCAAAGGTCTGATTGCCGATCCCGCCCGCTTTACCGGCGGTGAGGCCCGGCAGATCAAGGAACTGGAGCAGGCACACTTCGCGCTGGCGCTGGAAAGTCCCGGTTATCGCGACGATGCGATCTACACTGCACAGATCTATTCGACCGCTCTGGGCGGCGGCATGTCATCACGCCTGTTTCAGGAAGTGCGCGAAACGCGCGGGCTCTGCTATACGATATTTGCCCAGACCGGTGCCTATGCGGATACCGGTACGACCACGATCTATGCCGGAACCTCGGCCGATCAGGTCGGCGAGTTGGCGACGATCACCGTGGATGAGATGAAGCGTGCCGCCGAAGACATGAGCCCCGAAGAGGTCGCCCGCGCCCGCGCCCAGATGAAGGCCGGAATGCTGATGGGGCTGGAAAGCCCGTCGAACCGGGCCGAACGTCTTGCGCGGCTGGTGCAGATCTGGGGCAAGGTGCCCTCGCTTGAAGATACGGTCGCCCGGATCGATGCGGTCAGCACGGCGGATGTCCGCGCCTTCGCCGAGAAGATGGCGGTGCAGGCCCCGGCAGCGCTGGCCTTGTATGGTCCGGTCTCGGACGCGCCCACGCTGGCCGAAATGCAGGAGAGGCGCGCGGCGTGATGCTGTTGGGCAGACGCAAGCTGAAACTCGAAACCGAGCGGCTGAGCCTGCGCCCGCCCGTCCATTCCGATTTCAACGACTGGGCGGCGCTGCGGCGGGCCTCGCGGGAATACCTGACCCCGTGGGAGCCGGTCTGGGCCAAGGATCACCTCAGCCGGAAATCCTTTACCAATCGGGTTTACTGGGCGCAGCGGTCCGTGGCCGGTGGGACCGCTATTCCGCTGTTTCTGTTTCGCCGCTCGGATGACGTGCTGGTCGGCGCGATCACGCTGGACAATGTCCGTCGTGGCCCGGCACAGGCCGGAACACTGGGATATTGGACCGGGCAGGCCTTTGCGCGAAACGGATACATGCGCGAAGCTATCGGCGCCGTTGTCCATCACGCCTTTACCCGCCTGGACCTGAGCCGGATAGAGGCCGCGTGCCTGCCGGAAAACACCGCCTCGCGCGGATTGCTGGAAAGCTCTGGCTTCAAATACGAAGGCGTGGCGCAATCGTATCTGCAGATCAACGGGCGCTGGCGGACGCATGTGCTGTATGCCAGCCTTCGGTCGGACCGGCGCGGAAAGACGGACGCCGGGTAGGCAGCAGGCTCGACCGACGTCTTTGGTCTTCTGAACCTGTGGCTGTCATTGCGAAGTCGTTTGCCGGTTGAACAAGGGGCATGACTTGTCAGCCTGTTGCGCTACACTCTACGCATGCGCTGGATTTTGGCGGCATTGATGGTGATTTCGGGCGGGGCGGCGGCGCAGGAGCGGCGGCCAAGCCACTGTATTGCCATTGCAGACGCGGCACCGGGGATCGAATTCCTGCACAAAGCGGCCTGGACGGACCCCGTCCCCGAGTTTTCGGTGCGCATCAGCTATATCGCCCATGCTTCCTTTCTGATCCAGACGCGGGGCGGATTGAACGCCGTGACGGATTTCACCGGCTTTATCGGCGGTGCGGATCTGATCCCCGATGTTGTCACCATGAACCACGCGCACAGCACCCATTGGACCGCGCATCCTGATCCGGCAATTCCGCATGTGCTGCCGGGGTGGGGCGACTTCGGGCAGGGGATCGAGCATCATCTGGATCTGGGCGAGATGCTGGTGCGCAATGTCTCGACCGACATCCGCTCGGTCTATGGCGGGGTCGAAGAACGCGGCAATTCGATCTTTGTTTTCGAGATCGAGGGGCTGTGTATCGGTCATCTGGGACATCTGCACCACGTGCCGTCGGATGAGCAGTTTGCAGCGCTGGGTCGGCTGGATGTGGTCATGGCAGCGGTGGATGGGGGAACGACCATGCCCCTGCCTGACATGATTTCGGTGCTAAAGCGGCTGAAAAGTTCAGTCATCATCCCGATGCACTGGTTTTCAGGCTTTTCGCTGGATCGGTTTCTGGTCGATATCCGGGACGATTTTCCGGTAGAACGCGACGGCGTTTCGGAAATCACCGTGTCGCTGCGCACACTGCCTGACCGGCCCACCGTTGTCGTGCTGGAGCCCCGCTATCTGATAGAACTGGAATAGGGCTTGTCGCAGCGCCCCGCCTTGGGCAAGGAATGGGTATGAAACTGAACCCTGCCGACAAAACCCTTGCCGCATCCATCCGCGCAGAACTTGGCGACGACATTCTGCGCCCGGTCGCCGAACGCTATCTGGAAGAGCCGCGCTGCAGGTTCGCGGGCCATGTCGGGCTCTTGGCAGTGCCGCGCAGCGTCGAGGATGTGTCGACCCTTGTGCGTTTGGCCGCAGAGGCTCTGGTTCCCATAGTGCCGTATGGCGGCGGTACCGGTCTGGTAGGCGGGCAGGTTATGACCGACGGTCCTGAACCCTTGCTGATTTCGCTGGAGCGGATGACGGCCATTCGGGCGGTTTATCCCGCCGAAAACACCCTGATCGCCGAGGCTGGCGCCATATTGGCCGATGTTCGGGCCGCCGCCGAAGGGGCTAACCGGTTGTTTCCTCTGTCTCTTGCCGCGCAGGGGTCCTGCCGGATCGGCGGGAACCTTGCGACCAATGCGGGCGGGGTCAACGTGCTGCGCTATGGAAACGCCCGGGATCTGTGCCTGGGTCTTGAGGCGGTGTTGCCAAACGGTGAAATCTGGCACGGGCTCAGCCGATTGCGGAAAGATAATACCGGCTACGACTTGCGCAATCTGCTGGTCGGGGCCGAAGGGACGTTGGGCATTATCACCGCGGCTTCGCTCAAGCTGTTTCCACGCCCTGCTTCCGTCGGAACCGCGATGATTCAGGTTACCTCACCCGAGGCGGCGATTGATCTGCTGGCCCTGGCACGGGATCGGGTGGGCGAGGGCGTCAGCACCTTTGAACTGATCCACCGTCAGGGTCTGCAATTCCTGTCCGAGGTTCAGCCGGATGTCCGGCAACCCTTTGATGCGCAACCAGGCTGGTGCGTTCTGATTGAACTTGGGCTGTCAGCCGGGCAGTCGCCGTCAGATGTGCTGGAAGAGATTTACGTTCTGGCCACCGCGCGCCAACTGGTTGGCGATGCCGTCATTGCTCAAAGCGAAGCACAGCGAGCCGAGCTATGGGCGGTGCGTGAGCGTATCCCCGAGGCCAACCGCCTGATCGGATCGGTTTCGAGCCATGATATTTCCGTACCAATCTCGCGCATTCCCGAGTTCATTCGGCGCGGGGCTGAGGTGGTGGCAAGTTTGGGGCCGTTCCGCATCAATTGCTTTGGGCATCTGGGCGACGGAAACCTGCATTACAACGTGTTCCCGCCGCAAGGTCAAAACCGGTCCGATTTTGATGGGCAAAGGCAAACGGTTAAACGAGCGGTTCATGATCTGGTGGCCGAGTTCGATGGTTCGGTCAGCGCGGAACACGGGGTAGGCCGTCTGAAAACTGATGATCTGGAACGCTATGGCGATCCGGCCAAGTTGCAGGCGATGCGGGCGATCAAGGCCGCGCTTGATCCGAAAGGGATCATGAACCCCGGTGCTGTTCTCAAGTAGCAGGCACCCCGTGAAACCACGGGATGCCCTGTTCCGGCTATGAGCCGGGCATGATCACCTTGTCAATGACGTGGATGACGCCGTTTGTGGTCTCGATATCGGCCTGAACGACGTTGGCGTCATTGACCATCACACCGTTATCCAGATCAATCGTGACATCGCCGCCCTGCACGGTTGCCGCGGTCATGTCGTCCGACAGGTCACCTGACATCACTTTGCCCGGAACGACGTGGTAGGTCAGGATCGCCACCAGTTGATCCTTGTTTTCCGGTTTAAGAAGCGTGTCGACCGTGCCTTCGGGCAGCGCTGCGAAAGCCTCGTCCGTAGGGGCGAAAACGGTAAAAGGACCTTCTCCCTTCAGCGTGTCCACCAGTTCGGCGGCCTGAACGGCGGCGACAAGCGTGTTGAAGCTACCGGCGCCGACCGCAGTGTCCACGATGTCCTTGGCGTGGCCATCTGCGAATGCGGTCGTGCTGAGCAATAGGGTTGCGGACCCTGCGAATGCGAGTTTGCGAAACATGGCGATAATTCCCTTGCTGGAATGCCTTGGTGGCATCAACAGGGGTACGCGCGGTCAGGGCGGCAAGATCACTGGACATGTCGATATGTGCCGCTTGACCCGACTTTGTCCCGCGCTAAGCCCGCGTGGTCCGGAACGTCCACTCACGTTTTTGTGAAACCGGGGGCTTCAGAGGCCTTCGAATTCGCACAGGACATGAACGTCCATGCCCATGTCTTCCAGCACCTTGCGCCCGCCCAGTTCGGGCAGGTCGATGATGAACGAACATGACACGATTTCACCGCCCAGCCGCTCGATCAGCTTGATCCCTGCGGCAGCGGTACCGCCGGTGGCCAACAGGTCATCGACCACCAGGATTTTCTCGCCCGGAAGGATGGCGTCATCATGAATTTCGACGATCGCCTCACCGTATTCCAGTTTGTAATCCTGGCTGATCGTGGTGCCGGGCAGCTTGCCTTTTTTACGGATCGGGACAAAGCCAACGCTCAACTGATGGGCAATGGCACCGCCCAGAATAAAGCCGCGCGCCTCAAGGCCGACGACCTTGTCGATGCGTTCACCGGCATAGGGGTGCAGCATCTGGTCGATCGCAATGCGGAAACCGCGCGGGTCGGCGAACAGGGTGGTGACGTCCCGGAACATGATCCCCTCATGCGGGAAATCAACGATCGTGCGAATGTAATCCTTGACGGTTTTGTTTCTGGACATGGCCAACCCCTTTTGGCGTCAAAACACGCGGGCGTGTTTGGCCCATCAGGGGCAGTCATGCAAGGAAAGATTGGCGCGGCTTATTTGCGGCGCCCCGGAATTGCGTTCGGCAGTCCGTAATAGCGATACAGCGGAGCAGGTAGCCACGACAGATGGGGTTTGCGCCAATTGCGCTGATCTCGCAAAAGAAATGCCTGCGCAGCATGAAGGTTCATTGCCATATTCCTTTTTTATTGTTAGTTGCTCGATAACTACAATTTCTATGCTATGTATATACAATGCATCGCTTACAGAATCAAGTGTTTGACGGGATCGGGGCGCGTGGGAAAGAAAGACGGTAAAGGTTCTACCAAGAAAAACAGTCAGTTGGTCTTGCGTCTGGACAAGGACGAACGCGATGCGTTTGTGGAATTATGCAAGGAACTGGATACTTCGGCCGCGCGCGAAATCCGTCGGTTTATCCGTGGCTTCATGAAGGAAAATGCCGAGGATTGAGGTCTCAGGCCGGGCGGCGCAGCACGGCAGTCGCCACACCCATACCGATCAGGGTCAACCCGCCGAACCGTGTCAGCGCGGCGATGACGCCTGAGCGGCCGATCATCCGGCGCAGGCGATCTGCAAGAACCGCGTAAGCCAGCGCGTTCAGCCAGGCCAGCCCGACAAAGGTAGCGATCAGGATGGCAAATTGCGTTCCCAATGGATCGGCAGGGCGCAGGAACTGCGGCACAAAGGCGATGAAAAAAGCGATGGATTTGGGGTTCAGCGCGGTTACGGCGGCCGTATGGCCAAACACACTATTGGCTGTCACGTTCCGCCCCGTCTCTACCGTCTCCAACCCGCCAGACGGTGCGCTGCGCAGCAATTTTATACCCAGCCACACAAGGTAAGCCGCACCCACCCATTTCAGCACTGAAAACAGCGTGGCAGAGGCCAGAACCAATGCCCCCAGACCCAACAGAGACGCCGTCATCGCCACCAGATCCCCCAAGGCGACTCCGGTGGCCGAGGCGACCGCAACGCTCCGGCCCTTGGACAAAGCATAGCTGAGAACCAGCAGCACGGTTGGGCCGGGGATCAGCAATAACGCGGTCGATGCGGCGACAAAGGCCAGCCATAGATCAAAGGCCATGGGAACTCCTGTCGTGATGTTTTCCACACCAAGCCTTCGCGCAGCAGGAAGGTCAAGCCTTTCGTGGCCCGGAAATGGGGCGGGCGCGAGTCACCTCCCAAGCCCGTCACGACTGCAGAGACTTCGTAAAGAGTTCATTAAGCTTGACCTCCGCGCCTTGAATCGGCTTTCGACGTATCCAAACTCAAGAGCAGAGACCACAGGGGGAGGAGGCAGCGATGGCCCGGACACAGAGCCCAGACAGCAGCGCATTTGCGGAAACTGACCGCGCCGGGACCGGACGTCTCAAGCGCGTCATGTTCCTGTTGGTCCTGATCTGCGGCGCGCTTTATGCGTCGGCTGTGGGGTACATGTATGTCAATCAGAAATCCCTGCTTTACAAGCCCGACGGTGAATTGCCTGACCCCAAGGCGGTTGGCCTTGCTGATGTCGATGTGGTGTCGCTGACTATGCCGGACGGAACCGTGCTGACGGCGTGGTCGGCGCCTGCAGCAGCGGAAGGGGCACCGACAGTTCTGTTCTTCCACGGTCAAAGCGGAAATCTGGGTGATCGCTCGGACCGGCTGCGTGAAATCCTCAACAGCGGGTTTGGCCTGCTTGCGCCCAGCTATCGGGGCTTTCCGGGCAGCGAAGGTGAACCGTCGGAACCGGCGCTGATATCAGACGGCGTTTACATGTTCGACCTGCTGCAAGGCGACGGGGCTGATGTCGTGCTGCATGGACAAAGTCTTGGCACAGGCGTGGCCGCCGCCGTCGCGGAACAGCGCCCACAAGCGCAGTTGCTGGTTCTCGAAGCGCCCTTTACGGCGACCGTGGATGTGGCTGCCGAACGCTATCCGTGGCTTCCGGTATCCGCCCTTATGAAAGACCAGTTTGCAACCCGCGACCTGATGGACCGGATCACGGTTCCCACCCTGATCTTTCACGGCACAGAGGATGAGACTGTTCCGCTGCGTCATGGTGAGGCACTGGCAGAGTTAGCAGGCGAAACGGCCCGGATCTACGTCATCCCGGGCGGCACTCATAACGATCTCTGGGCCCATGGGCTTTGGGATGAGGTGCGCGCAACCTGGTCGCACTAGCGCAGAATATGGTCAGAGAATGCGTCCGGCGACCGCGTCCAGTTTCGCCAGCAAGGCCGGGTCGCGTTTCTCAGGCGCGGTCAGGATCGCGTATTCCAACGCCCGGTCGCAGCCATGCGGGCAGGGCGCGCGGTCGGCACCCAGCAGCGCCGGCAGTCCTTTCACCAGTGCGCGCCCCTTTTCTGCGTTGCCGGTCAGGGTCGCGATGATAGAGGTCACGTCGACCTCTCCGTGATCAGGGTGCCAGCTGTCGTAATCGGTGACCATGGCGATCGAGGCGTAGCAAAGCTCGGCCTCGCGGGCGAGTTTCGCCTCGGGCATGTTGGTCATGCCGATCACGTCGCACCCCCAGTGTTCGCGATACATCTTCGATTCCGCCAGCGACGAGAATTGCGGCCCCTCCATCGCCAGATAGGTGCCGCCGCGATGCATGGTGATCCCGGCGGCCTTGCCGGCGGTCTCACAGGCATCGGACAGGCGCGGGCAGGTCGGATGCGCCACGCTGACATGGGCGACGCAACCGGCGCCGAAAAAGCTCTTTTCCCGCGCAAATGTCCGGTCGATGAACTGATCGACGATCACGAAATCCCCCGGTGCCATATGCTCGCGGAACGACCCGCAGGCGGAAACCGAAATGACATCCGTCACCCCCAGCCGCTTGAGCGCGTCGATGTTGGCCCGATAGGGCACTTCGGTCGGCGAATGGACGTGACCGCGCCCATGTCGCGGCAGGAACGCCATGGCCACACCGTTCAGTGACCCGGTCAATATCTGATCCGAGGCGTCGCCCCAAGGTGTTTCAACCGTGACCCATTCCGCATTTTCCAGCCCGTCAATGTCATAAATGCCTGATCCGCCGATGACGGCAATCCTGGTCTGGGTCACTGGGTCTCTCCAATTATGTTGTCCGGTCCCTGTTTTCTGCGGCGCGCTGCGAGATTTGACAAGAGGCAATACCTATTGCGGCGGCAGCAGACCCCGTGCCCTTGATTGTTCCTGAAAGTCGTCAAGCGCGGCATCGAACTGCTGCAGAGACCAGGTCAGGTCCTGCGATTGGCCGTGGCGGTCCCGAAAGACGAAACGATAGGCTTCACCGGCATGCATCGCCGTAAGAATTTCCTGTGCGCCCGGCCCATCAAAAGTGCAGCTTACCCCGGTCAGGCAACCCGGGTGCCGGGTGCGCCACAAAACGCCGTCGCTGCCATCAATGCGGAACCCTGACGGCCAAAACAGGGTGCCCGGTTCGATACCAAATTCGATCTGATAGCCGTTGGGCGCCGGCGTGATGAAGATATATTGCGCGCCAAATTTCGGCCGGTACGAAAATACCTCGGCCCGGCGGATATAGCACCTTTGACGCAGCGATCCGTTCTCCTCGCGCTCGTCGCAGATTGAGTTCCAGATGTCGAACGCCTCGTAATGGGTCACGCGCCAGTTCCCGGCGGTGTCATTTCCCTGCAAATCCTGCGCAAGTGCCGGGAAGGGGACGAGAAGAAGGAACAAGAACCATCGCATGGCGCAAAGGTGCTTATCGCGGCCCGGGTCTTCAATTCACGAATTTGCGAGGCCGCAGCCATGCGGTAATTGCATATCAGCCTCCCGCCTACTGCGGTGGCTCCGACTCGGGATGACAGGTAGAAGACCCCTTTCGCGCGAACACACCAATCCACAGGACGCCCCATGCCCCGAGCCATGCTGGCAAGCTTTGCCAATCGTATCGTCAAACCCGATCTCCGCTGGGTGCCGGATGAGGGGCTGACCGCCTCGCGCTTGCGGATCGAACTGTTGTCCGGTCTGACCGTTGCGCTGGCTCTTGTCCCCGAGGCGGTGGCGTTTGCCTTCGTCGCCGGGGTTCATCCGCTGGTGGGTTTGTACGCCGCTTTCATGGTGGGGCTGATCACGGCGCTGATCGGCGGTCGTCCGGGCATGATCTCGGGCGCAACCGGTGCGCTGGCGGTGGTCATGGTCGCACTGGTGGCCCAACATGGGGTGGAATACCTGTTCGCCACCGTGGTGCTGATGGGCATCCTTCAGGTGATCGCGGGCGCGATGCACTGGGGGCGCTTTATCCGGCTGGTGCCGCATCCGGTGATGCTGGGCTTTGTGAACGGTCTGGCGATTGTGATTTTTCTGGCGCAGCTGGGCCAGTTCAAGGTGCCCGGCACCATGGAAAACACCGGCCATGGCGTGGGTGGAGGTGAATGGCTCTCGGGGATGCAGCTCTATACCATGCTGGGTCTGGTGGCGCTGACCATGGCGGTGATCTGGATCATGCCGCGGATCACGCGCATCATCCCGGCGCCGCTGGCCGGGATCGTCGTCGTAGCTGCCCTTGTCATCGGCTTTGGCCTGGATGTGCCGCGCGTCGGCGATCTGGCTTCGATCGAAGGCGGGTTGCCGCCGTTCCACATACCGATGGTACCGCTGAATTGGGAAACCTTCGAGATCATTTTGCCTTACGCCGTCATTCTGGCCGCCATCGGCCTGATCGAATCCTTGCTGACCCTGAACCTTGTTGGCGAAATCACCGGCAAACGCGGCGGTGCCTCGCAGGAATGCATTGCGCAGGGCGTTGCCAACGTGGCCACAGGGTTCTTTGGTGGCATGGGCGGTTGTGCGATGATCGGCCAGTCGATGATCAACGTGAAATCCGGCGGTCGCACCCGCATCGCCGGTATCGCGGCGGCGCTGTTCCTGCTGATCTTCATCCTGTTTGCCTCACCCCTGATCGAACGGATCCCGCTGGCCGCTCTGGTAGGTGTGATGTTTATGGTGGTGATCGGCACCTTTGCCTGGAACTCGTTCAAGATCATGCGCAAGGTGCCGCTGATGGATGCCTTCGTGATCGTGCTGGTGACTGTGGTGACCGTGATGGAGGACCTGGCGGTCGCCGTGGTTGTCGGCGTCATCGTCTCGGCGCTGGCCTATGCCTGGAACAATGCCAAGCGCATTCATGCAATTACCCGTGATTTTGTGACCGAAAAAGGCGCGAAGGTTTACGAAATCCAGGGCCCGTTGTTCTTTGGCTCGTCTGAAGGCTTTGTCGAACTGTTCGACGTACCGAATGACCCGGATACCGTCATCGTCGACTTTGCCGAAAGCCGTGTCGTGGACCAGTCTGCTCTGCAAGCCATCGAAAATGTGGCCGCCAAATACGAAGTTGCGGGCAAACGCGTTATGCTGCGCCACCTCAGCCGGGATTGCCACAAGCTGCTGAACAAGGCAGGCCACCTGATGGTCGACAGCGATGACGACCCGGATTACGAACTGGCAGTGGACTATTCGGTTCGCACCGGCATTCTGGGTGGCCACTGAGGGTTGCGAGGCTCGGCCTCGCGCTCCCGAACATTTCCGGCCGGATGAACTCAGGACCCGCTGCTTCATCTGGCCAAAAATACCTCGGGGGAGTCGCCCGTAGGGCGGCGGGGGCTGGCCCCCATGTCACCCCGGGGTCAATCGTCTGGACGGTTGAGTGAAAAAAGCTCGGTGACCACCGAATAATCCCGATATCCCAGCCTTGCCAATGGTTTGAACGAAGTAACGTCAAACTTGCCGTCGCGAATGTGGTCATCCTGAAGGTGCACGCCGGTCACTTCGCCGAATACGACGCGATTGGCATCGCCCGGCAGGGTGACGATCTGCGTGAGTTTGCATTCCAGGGCGGCCGGGGCGTCCAGAACACGGGCGCAGTTGATTGTCTCGCACTCAACAGGTCTAAGTCCGGCATGGGCGAATTCGTCGACATGTTTCGCCAGACCCGCAGAACTGGCATTCATCGCGTCCCGATGCGCATGCGCCACGACATTGACGCAGAACGCGCCTGTCGCCTCAATATTGGCGATGCTGTCCTTGCCGCCGTCCTGATCGTGTTTAGATCCGGTCGATGCGAACATGACCTGTGGCGGCGTGTACGCGACCCCGTTGAAAAAGGAATAGGGGGCCAGATTGTTGTGCCCGTCTGCGTCCCGGGTCGAAATCCAGCCGATCGGGCGCGGTGTGATGATGGCGTTGAACGGGTTATGCGGCAGGCCGTGGCCATCTTCGGGGCGATAGAACATATGGACTCCAAGCGTTTGCCCAAGGCCTAGCGAAGTGCTAGGGCGAATTCCAGCAAGGAAATGAGGGCAGGGTGCAGCAGTTCGGGATCAGACCGGAAGAGCCGGACGATTGGTGGGAGGTCGAGGCCCTCTATGACCTGTGCTTTGCGCCCGGGCGCGAGGCGCTGTCATCATACCGCCTGCGCGACGATATCCCCCCGGTTTCCGGCCTGTCGCTGGTGGCGCGTGATGGTCAGGGCATTCTGGCGGGCGCGATCCGGTTCTGGCCGGTCCATATCAGTGATCACGACGCGCTGTTGCTGGGGCCGGTGGCCGTGCACCCGACCCATCAGGGCGAGGGGC
This sequence comes from Ruegeria sp. ABV4_181, assembly GCF_056158465.1. NCBI lineage: Bacteria > Pseudomonadati > Pseudomonadota > Alphaproteobacteria > Rhodobacterales > Roseobacteraceae > Ruegeria > Ruegeria sp. ABV4_181. The sequence goes on along the minus strand of NZ_JBSWTI010000002.1, from coordinate 3,341,785 downwards.
TGGGCGGTTATCTGATCCACGAAGGGATCGGGGCGGGCCGTGAAAAAGGCTGGGACAGGGTCATGCTGGTCGGCGATGCGCCCTATTATTCCAGATTTGGATTTGCCCGTCTGAGCGGGGTGGAAATGCCGCCCCCAACGAACCCGGACCGCGTGCTGGGGTTGGAACTGACCCCCGGAGTTTGGGCCGGTGTCCGCGGGGCGGTGACGCGCTGGTCGCGCTGACCTATTGAATTGGCCGCCTGAAATCCCAATGTTTTACGGGCAGGAGGGTGTGCATGCAGGACGTGGTTCTTGTCGAAAAACTGGATGCCGAGGCCGAACTGGACCGGCTGGCAGAGCACTACCGGTCCGCTGGCGGGCCGGGTGTCAGGTTGTTGAACAGCCTGGGCGGATCGGCTGAATCGCTGTTGGAACAGTTGCCAGAACCTGTGCGGCTGGGCCTGACCGGCGCAACGGAACATGCCCTGTGGTTTGCAATGCACGCGGCCGAAGGGTCCCGGCGCGCCGTTCCCGACCAGCAGCCCTGGGTCAACACTGCGCTGACCACTGCCATGGGCGCAGCAGGGGGGATGGGCGGCCTGACCACTGCTTTGATGGAATTGCCCGCAACCACGGCCATGTTGTTGCGCGCCATCCAGGGTGCGGCGGCCCGTGAAGGGTTCGATCCGTCCGAAGAAGGCGTGAAATTTGATTGCGTTCAGGTTTTGTCGGCTGCGGGGCCGCTATCGAATGATGACGGCGCTGATCTTGGGTTCTTTTCAGTGCGCCTGACACTGACCGGCCCGGCCATGCAGCGCCTGATTGCGGCGGTGGCGCCACGATTGTCGGTTGTGCTGGGGCAAAAGCTGGCCGCTCAGTCCGTTCCCGTGCTGGGTGCCCTTGCCGGCGGTGGCACGAATTATGTCTACACCCGGTACTATCAGCAGATTGCCCGCGTCCATTTTGGCCTCCGACGTCTGGCGATCGACGCCGATATTCCCCATGACGAACTTGTGCGCAAACTTACAACGCGCATGTGACGCCTGTTCCAAGGCTTGGAGATGAACGCCTCATATGGTATTCATGAATTGCCAGCCCGCTAAATAGACGAAAATGAAAGGGTCGGCAGCAGGCACGAATTCCGACTGAAAGGCGATACGGCGTGATTGACGCAGGGCTTTCGCAGCTTACGTTGGCAAACCCCGGACACCTGCCGGTGTTGCGGCAGGCGGCGGCCCTGTGTTACCGCCTTGATCGCGGCCGGCCCGAGGTTTTGCTGATTACAACGCGCAAGTCCCGAAGATGGATCATACCCAAAGGGTGGCTGATCGACGGGCTGACGCCGTCCCAGACGGCACGACAGGAAGCCTGGGAAGAGGCCGGTGTTCGGGGCGAGTGCACCGGGCAGGCCATAGGGTGTTTTTCCTATTTCAAACATCGCCCCAAACGGGGCTCGGTTCTGTGTGCCGTGGATGTCTATCCGATTCTAACACGTTCAACGGCTTCGAAATTTCCCGAGTGCGATCAGCGGCAAAGAAAGTGGCTGCCGCCCAAAAAGGCGGCCGCCCGGGTCAATTCACCGGAACTTGCCTTATTGTTACGCAAGGTTGGGCCTTTCCCACATTAAATGGCCGCTTACAGGGCTTGATATTGCCTTGTCCCTCGGTATCTATTTGGCAACCGACATTTGGACGGAACATGATTCAATACGCGTTGAAATGCAGCGACGGCCATACATTTGACAGTTGGTTTCAATCGGCTGCCGCTTACGACAAACTGGCATCGGCGGGCATGGTGACATGCGCCGTTTGCGGCTGTTCGCAGGTTGAAAAGGCGATCATGACGCCACGCGTCCGCCCCGCCCGCGGCAGCGAAACACGCGCCGAACCGCAGGCCGCAGCGCCCGATCAGATCAGTGTCGCAACCCCGCCGCCAGATGTTGAGAAGGTGTTGGCTGAACTGCGCCGCAAGGTCGAAGAAAGCTCTGACTATGTGGGCAAGGATTTTGCCAGCGAGGCGCGCAAGATTCATCTGGGCGACGCGCCGGTTCGCTCGATTTACGGCGAAGCCAAGCCCGAGGACGCGCAGGCGCTGATTGATGACGGCGTGCCGGTTGCGCCCCTGCCTTTTGTTCCCAGTCGAAAGACGAACTGATCCATGCATGTGGTGATCACCGGGGCCAATCGCGGGATTGGAAAGACCCTGGCGGATCGCTATCGCGCACGGGGCGACACCCTGACCGGCACGGCGCGGGATGACAGCGCGCAGGTGGTTCTGGATGTGACCGACCCGGTCCAGCAGGCCGGTATGGCCGCGCAGTTGCGTGACAAACCGGTCGATCTGTTGATCTGCAATGCCGGAGTGTATCTGGACAAAGGGCAGGACATCAGCGGCTATCCGGCCGAAATGTGGGCCCGGAGCTTTGCCGCAAATGTAACGGGCGTGTTTCTGACCGTTCAGTCGCTTTTACCGAACTTGCGCGCGGCCAGGGGCAGGATTGCGATCATCTCGTCGCAAATGGCCTCTCACACACGGGCGCCGGGGGGCAGTTACATCTATCGCGCCTCCAAGGCTGCGGTTTTGAATCTGGGCCGGAATCTGGCTGTTGACTTGCGCGGCGACGGGATTGCCGTAGGTATCTATCACCCCGGCTGGGTGCAGACAGATATGGGCGGTGCGCGGGCAGAGATCACTGCCGAGCAGGCCGCAGACGGCCTGATCGACCGCTTTGAGGCGCTTTCGCTGGAATCTTCGGGCTGTTTCGAAACCTGGGACGGCCGGCCGCACGCCTACTGAGCGGTCAGCGCCGCCTGCGGGATTTCATACACCTCGCCCGGGTCGATAAAGATCACCATAGTATCGCCGCGCGTTTCATAGCTGAGCGCCGACGGCGAGCTGCTGGAATTCGGCACGCCATCGCGGAAATAGATGCTGCGAACCTCTCCGTTCCCGATCCCAACTGCGAGGGTCGTGGTGCCGTCGTCATGGTGGCGCAATTCCGCGTGGCAGTTGCGCAGTGGCTCACCGGCTATCGAGGCGCAGGGAACGGTGCCAAGGGAATTCTTGCCGTCGGTTCCGGCCAAAGTGGACGTCTGTGCGAACGCGGATGTGGACAGCAGGGTAAATGCGATGGCTGGGCGGAACATGAAAACCTCGTGGAATATTGGCCGCCTGCAAGCTGACACTGCTGCGATCTGATGTAAAGCGACCCGACACAGTGATCGGGGCGGTATTGAACCCTTGCCCTGACGCCCCCCCTCGCATAAGACGCACGGGACCTGAATTCCAAGGCGCGGAGATACCACCCCCCATGCCCGTACTCGTTATGAAATTCGGTGGCACTTCGGTTGCCAATCTTGACCGCATCCGCCGCGCGGCAAAACGCATCGGCGTCGAGGTTGCCAAGGGCTATGACGTGATCGTCATCGTTTCGGCCATGTCCGGCAAGACAAACGAACTGGTGGGCTGGGTCAATGAAACGTCGCCCCTTTTCGATGCGCGCGAATATGACGCCGTGGTCTCGTCGGGCGAGAATGTGACCGCGGGCCTGATGGCACTGACGTTGCAGGAAATGGACGTTCCGGCCCGCAGCTGGCAGGGCTGGCAGGTACCCCTGTTGACCACCAGCGCCCACAGCCAGGCCCGGATTGAGGAAATCCCGACTGACAATATCAACCAGAAATTTGGCGAAGGCATGCGGGTTGCCGTTGTCGCCGGTTTTCAGGGTCTCAGCCCCGAAGGGCGGATTACCACGCTAGGCCGGGGCGGGTCAGACACCACCGCCGTGGCCTTTGCCGCCGCGTTCGGTGCCGAACGCTGTGACATCTACACAGACGTGGACGGCGTTTACACGACCGATCCGCGAATCTGCGAAAAAGCCCGCAAGCTGGACAAGATTTCGTTTGAAGAAATGCTGGAACTGGCTTCGCTGGGGGCCAAGGTTCTGCAAACTCGCTCGGTCGAGCTGGCGATGCGCTACAAGGTGCGCCTGCGGGTGCTGTCCAGTTTCGAAGAACAGTCCGACAATGCAGGCACGCTGGTCTGCGATGAGGAGGATATCATGGAATCCAACGTAGTGGCCGGTGTGGCCTATTCCCGCGACGAAGCCAAAATGACCGTCGTTTCGGTGGCGGACCGGCCCGGCATCGCCTCGATCATCTTCACCGCTCTCAGTGATGAGGGTGTGAATGTGGACATGATTGTCCAGAACATCTCGGACGAGGGGCGCACGGACATGACCTTTTCGTGCCCCACCGATCAGGTGGCGCGCGCCGAGCAGGCGTTGCTTGCCATCAAGGAAAAGGGTGAACTGAACTATGCGGAACTGGTCGCAGACGAGGATGTCTGCAAGGTTTCGGTCGTGGGGATCGGTATGCGCTCGCAGTCGGGTGTGGCGGCGAAAATGTTCAAGGTACTCTCGGATGAGGGGATCAACATCAAGGTCATTACAACCTCTGAGATAAAAATTTCCGTGCTTGTCGACAGGAAATACATGGAACTTGCTGTTCAGGCACTGCATGATGCCTTTGAACTGGACAAGGCGGCCTGAGCAATTCAGCCAAGGGTCTCGCCTGACACCGTAATTTGGTTGGGCCATGGCGGACGGCACCGAAACAGAATCCCGCAAGCTGCTGGGGCGGCTGCGCGAGGAAATGGCAAGCGAAGCCGCCGGTCAGGAGCGTCTTGACCGGATCACCCACCTGATTGCGGACAGCATCAGGGCCGAGGTTTGCTCGGTCTACCTGTTCCGCGACGAAGAAACGCTTGAGCTTTGCGCGACCGAGGGGCTGTCACCCGAGGCAGTCCATAAAACCCGCATGCGCATGGGTGAGGGGCTGGTGGGCCGTGTCGCCAGATCGGGCAAGGTGGTCAACACCCCGGATGCGCCCTCCGCCAAGGGTTTCCGGTACATGCCCGAAACGGGTGAGGAGAGGTTCTCTTCCTTCCTGGGCGTTCCGGTTCAGCGACTGGGGGAAAAGCTGGGCGTTCTTGTGGTTCAGTCCCGCGAAGCGCGCAAGTTTTCCGCAGATGAGGTTTATGCGCTGGAAGTGGTGGCGATGGTTTTGGCCGAAATGGCCGAACTGGGCGCCTTTGTGGGTGAAGGCGCCGCCCTGTCGCCTCGGCACCAGCAATCGGTTCAGCTGACCGGCGGACCCGCGCAGGAAGGCTCAGCCGAGGGGCATGTCTGGCTGCACGAACCCCGGGTGGTTGTTACCAATCCCATCGCTGAAGACCCGCGCCGCGAACGCGAACGCCTGAGCGAAGCGGTGGAAGAATTGCGCGTGGGTGTCGACAAGATGCTCGAAATCTCGCAAGGCGGCGATAAGGAGCAGTTGCAGGTTCTCGAAGCCTACCGGATGTTCGCCAATTCCAAAGGCTGGATGCGCCGGATGGAAGAAGATATCGGCCTCGGCCTCAGCGCCGAGGCCGCGGTCGAGAAAGAGCAATCGCAGGCCCGGGCCCGCATGGGCCAGGTCACAGACCCCTATCTGCGCGAGCGTCTGGCCGATCTGGATGACCTCAGCAACCGGCTGTTGCGGATTCTGACCGGGCAGGGAAAGACGAACGGCGCCGATCTGCCGCCTGATCCGATCCTGGTCGCACGCAATATCGGGCCTGGGGACCTGCTGGAATATGGGCGCTCGCTCAAGGGGATCGTGCTTGAGGAAGGCTCGGTCGGCAGCCACGCTACAATCGTGGCCCGTGCGCTGGCGATTCCGCTGGTTGTCCATGTCGGCCGTATCACGACCGAGGCGCTGAACGGCGATCATATTCTTGTCGACGGGGATCATGGCATCGTGCACCTGCGCCCGGAGGACACTGTTGTCAGCGCGTTCCGCGACAAGATCGCCATGCAGGCCAAGGCGCAGGAACGTTATGCTTCGATCCGGGAAACGCCGACGGTAACGCGCGACGGTGAACGCATCAATCTGGTGATGAACGCGGGTCTGATGGCAGACCTGCCGTCGCTGAACAACTCAGGGGCCGAAGGGGTGGGCCTGTTTCGGACCGAACTGCAATTTCTGATCCGAAACCAGATGCCGAAACGATCCGAGCTTGTGACGCAATATAAACGGGTTCTGGATGCCGCGGGCGACAAGCGCGTGGTATTCCGCACGCTCGATATCGGCTCGGACAAGGTTCTGCCCTATATGAAGCATGTGGCAGAGCCGAACCCGGCGCTGGGTTGGCGGGCGATCCGCGTGGGTCTGGACAAACGCGGTGTCATGCGGATGCAGTTGCAGGCGCTGATGCGCGCCGCCAATGGCCGTCCGCTGACGGTGATGTTCCCTTTTGTGGCGCAAGCTGATGAATTCCGCGAAGCCCGCTGGGAAGTCAACAAAACCATCGAGCGCGAAAAACGTCTGGGTCACGCCCTGCCTGAAGCGATCGAAGTCGGTGCCATGCTAGAGACCCCGTCGCTTGCCTTCGCACCGCAGAAGTTCTTTGACGAGGTCGATTTCATTTCAATCGGTGGCAATGACTTGAAACAGTTCTTCTTTGCCGCAGACCGGGAAAACGAACTTGTGCGGCGTCGCTATGACACGCTGAACGTCAGCTTCCTGAGCTTTATCGAGCGGATCGTCGAGCGTTGTAATATCTCGAACACACCGCTCAGCTTTTGCGGCGAAGATGCCGGCCGCCCGGTTGAGGCCCTGTGTCTGGCCGCGATGGGTATCCGCACGCTGTCGATGCGCCCGGCCTCGATCGGACCGGTCAAAAGTGTGCTGCTCCGGGCTGACCTGCAGTCCTTGCGCAAGATCATCGCCGACTCGCGGCATCGTGGTGAACAATCGGTGCGGCCTGCCGTCATGGAATGGTTACGAAATCAGGGTTGATTTTCAGGTCGCGGTACCCTAATCAGAACGCGAATGTTAGCGGTAACATCACGTGCCCCCCAAGCTCTCTTCGGTTGGGGGCAGATGAAACCGGCAAGATCTGAAGGAGCCTGTCGATGGTTTCACGCGTAATTCCGGTTAACCCGTTCGATCTGGTGTTGTTCGGTGCCACCGGCGATCTGGCTCAGCGCAAAATATTGCCGGGTCTTTATCACCGGTTCGAAGTCGGGCAGATGCCCGAAGACGCCCGGATCATCGGGACGGCGCGGTCGAAGATGGACAGCGACGGCTTTCGCGACCAGATCCGAACGGCGATGAAGGAATTTGCACCTGCGTTCAAACAGGACGTCCTGGATCGGTTTCTGAGCCGGGTGGAATACGTTGCGGTGGACGCGCTGGGCGATGCGGGGTGGCCGGAACTGACCAAAGTGCTGCGCCCGGATGTCGTGCGCGCCTTCTACCTGTCCGTTGGGCCCAAGCTGTTTCCGGGTATCGCTCAAAAGCTGCACGATCAGGGCCTTGCAACGCCCGACAGCCGTATCGTGGTGGAAAAACCCTTTGGCCACGATCTGGCCTCGGCTCAGGCGCTGAACAAAGGGTTGCGCGCCTGTTTTGAAGAGCATCAGATTTACCGGATCGACCATTATCTGGGCAAGGAAACAGTGCAGAACCTGATGGCGTTGCGCTTTGCCAATTCCCTGTTCGAACCGCTGTGGAATTCTACCCATATCGACCACGTTCAGATCACTGTGGCGGAAACCGTTGGGGTCGAGGGGCGCGGTGCCTATTACGATCAGTCCGGTGCCATGCGCGATATGATCCAGAACCACCTTGTGCAACTGCTGTGCCTGACCGCGATGGAGCCGCCTTCGAAATTCGCCCCCAACGCGGTGCGCGACGAAAAGGTCAAGGTGATCGAAGCGTTGGAACCTGTGGCACCTGCGGATATCGCGCGGGGGCAGTACCGCACGGGTAAGGGCGGTGACGGGTATCTGGACCATGTCGATAACCCGGCCAGCCGCACCGAAAGCTACATTGCGCTCAAGGTGCATCTGGGCAACTGGCGCTGGGCAGGTGTGCCGTTCTACCTGCGGACCGGGAAACGTCTGCGTGCGCGGGAGTCCGAGATCGCCGTGTTTTTCCGCGATCCTCCGCACACGATCTTCCCCAATGTCGGCCCGCTGCATGGCAACGTGCTGGTGATCCGGCTCCAGCCCGACGAAGGCATCACCCTGCGCACCACGATCAAGGATCCGGGACCGGGCGGTTTCCGCCTGTCGGACGTCGCGCTGGACATGAGCTTCGCCGACGCGCTCGGCGCGGATGCCAGCGCGCCGGACGCCTATGAGAGGCTGGTGATGGACGTGATCCGCGGCGACCAGACCCTTTTCATGCGCGGGGACGAAGCCGAGGCCGCCTGGGCCTGGGTCGATCCCATCATTCGCGATTGGGAAGACCGCGGCGACCGCCCCTCGCGCTATGATCAGGGCAGTTCGGGTCCCGAAGAAGCATTGATGCTGATGCATCGCGACGGGCGCCGCTGGCGCCAGATCGGAGGATAACATGGTTCACGCAGTCATCACCGACGTCACCAAACGGATTATCGACCGCAGCGCGCCTCTGCGGGGTCCACATCTGGAACGGATGGAGCAGGCCCGGTCCAAGGGTCCGGCCCGGGCCCATCTGTCGTGCAGCGGTCAGGCCCATGCCTATGCCGGGGCCGGTGAGGATCAGCAGTCGATGGCCACCGGAACAGCCGGAAATCTGGGCATCGTCACTGCGTATAACGACATGCTTTCTGCTCACCAGCCCTTCGAACGCTATCCCGAATTGATCCGTCAGGCGATCCGCGCCGCGGGTGGAACCGCTCAGGTCGCGGGCGGCGTGCCCGCCATGTGCGACGGCGTCACGCAGGGCGAGGCGGGGATGGAACTGTCCCTGTTCTCGCGCGATGTGATCGCCTTGGCGACCGGTGTCGCGCTGAGCCACAACACCTATGATGCGGCCGTTTTCCTGGGGGTCTGCGACAAGATCGTACCCGGTCTGGTCATCGGCGCGCAGGCGTTCGGCCATCTGCCGGCGGTCTTCCTGCCCGCAGGCCCGATGACCAGCGGTCTGCCCAACGATGAAAAGGCCAAGGTTCGCCAGAAATTCGCTGCCGGAGAAGTGGGCCGCGAAGAACTGATGGCCGCCGAAATGGCCGCCTATCACGGCCCCGGCACCTGCACATTCTACGGTACCGCCAACACCAACCAGATGCTGATGGAATTCATGGGCCTGCATCTTCCGGGCTCCAGCTTCATCAACCCCAACACGCCGTTGCGCGATGCCCTGACCGAAGAAGGCGCCCGCAGGGCCCTGTCCCTCAGCGCGCTGGGCAATCATTATACGCCGGTTTGCCAGATTCTGGATGAACGCGCTTTCGTCAACGGCATCGTGGGCCTGATGGCTACGGGCGGTTCGACCAACCTGCTGATCCACCTGATCGCGATGGCGCGGGCGGGTGGCATCGTTCTGGACTGGCAGGATTTTTCCGATATTTCCGCCGTTGTGCCTCTGGTCGCGCGCGTCTATCCGAACGGTCTGGCCGACGTGAACCATTTCCACGCCGCAGGCGGGCTGGGATATTGCATCGGCACTTTGCTGGACGATGGCTTGCTGCACCCCGACACCCTGACCGTCGCAGGACAGGGGCTGCACAACTACACCAAGGAACCCAAGCTGAAGAACGGGGAACTGATCTGGGAGGAAGGCGCAGGGCACAGCCTCAATGAAAAGATCGTTCGCTCCGCGAAAGACCCGTTCCAGCCGACCGGCGGCCTGTCACGCCTGACCGGAAATCTGGGCACCGGCGTTATGAAAGTGTCGGCCGTTGCGCCGGAACATCAGGTGGTCGAGGCCCCGGTCCGCGTGTTCCACGATCAGGATGAGGTCAAAGCCGCCTTCAGGGCCGGGGAATTCACCGGCGACGCCATTGTTGTGGTTCGTTTCCAGGGACCAAAGGCCAACGGGATGCCGGAACTGCACTCGCTGACTCCGATCCTGTCGATCCTGCAGGGCCGTGGGCAAAAGGTGGCGCTGGTCACAGACGGGCGCATGTCCGGCGCATCGGGCAAGGTCCCCGCCGCCATCCATGTCTGCCCCGAGGCGCTGGACGGCGGTCCGATCGCCTATCTGCAGGACGGGGACCTGATGCGCGTGGACGCCGTAAAGGGCGAGTTGGAGATCCTGACCGAAGGCGTCTTTGACCGCGCCCCCGTGACCGCCGATCTTTCGGCCAATCAACACGGCGTCGGTCGCGATCTCTTTGCCGCATTTCGCGCCAATGTCGGCTCTGCCGATGCCGGTGCCAGCATATTCGGAGCCTGAACCCATGTCCGTCAAAACCCAACGCACCCGTGAAATCTGCGCTCTCGCGCCTATCGTTCCGGTTCTCGTCGTCGATGACGCCGCACAGGCGCGCCCTTTGGCCGAAGCGCTGGTTGCCGGCGGCCTTCCCGCGCTGGAAGTGACCTTGCGCACTCCGGCGGCGCTGGATGCCATTCGCGCCATGGCCCAGGTCCCGGGTGGCGTTGTGGGCGCGGGTACCCTTGTCACACCCGAAGACGTTCGTGCCGCGAAGGAGGCGGGGGCCCAGTTCGGCGTCTCTCCGGGTGCGACCAAAGCTCTGATTGCGGCCTGTGAAGCAGAGGGCCTGCCGCTGCTGCCCGGCGCGGCCACAGCCAGCGAGGCGATGCAATTGCTAGAGCAGGGTTATGACATGCTGAAATTCTTCCCGGCCGAGGCTTCGGGCGGTGCCCCTGCGCTGAAGGCCATTGGTGCCCCTCTGCCGCAGATCAAGTTCTGCCCGACCGGTGGGGTGTCGCCGTCAAACGCGCATGATTACCTGTCGCTGTCGAACGTGGTCTGCGCCGGCGGCAGCTGGGTTGCACCAAAACAGAAGGTGCAGGATGGCGACTGGTCAGGAATAGAATCCCTGGCGCGCGAGGCGTCCCGGCTGATGGATTGACGCCGTCCGATGCTTCGCTAGGGTGGGCGTCAATTCACACAGGTTGACCCCATGACACACCCAATTTCTCTCGCGCAGGGGCGCGAGTATCTGGCCATTCCTGGCCCTTCGGTCATGCCCGACGCGGTGTTGCAGGCGATGCACCGCCCGTCGCCCAATATCTACGAAGGCGAATTGATCGGGATGATGCCCGCTCTGACCCGGGATCTGTGCCGCGTGGCCCGAACAGATCATCACGTCGCAATCTATGTCTCCAACGGCCACGGCGCGTGGGAGGCCGCACTGTCCAATGTGATCGCCCCGGGCGAGACTGTACTGGCCCCGGCCTCTGGTCGGTTCACCCACAGCTGGGCCGAAATGGCGGAAGGCATCGGCGCAAAACCCGAACTGATCGACTTCGGCTCGGCCTCAACCTGGGATTTCGACCGCATCGCAGATGTTCTTCGGGCCGATAAGGGGCACCGGATTAAGGCGGTTCTGGCTGTGCATGTGGATACTTCCAGTTCGATCCGCAACGACATTCCAACATTGCGGGCCTTGCTGGACGAACTGAACCACCCGGCGCTTTTGATGGCGGACTGCATTGCCTCACTGGGCTGCGACCGGTTCGAAATGGATGCGTGGGGCGTGGATGTCACGGTTGCAGCCTGCCAAAAAGGGTTGATGACCCCGGCCGGTGTTGGTTTTGTGTTCTTCAACGACAAGGCGCAGGCCAAACGCGCCACCATGCCGCGGGTTTCGCAATATTGGGATTGGCAGTCGCGCGCAAACCCCGACCTGTTCTATCAATACTTTAACGGTACGGCCCCGACCCATCACCTGTACGGGCTGCGCGCCGCGCTGGACATGATCCACGCCGAGGGGATCGAACATGTCTGGGCCCGCCACGAGCGCCTCGCAACCGCGATATGGGGCGCCTGCGAAATCTGGGCGCAGGGCGGAGCGCTGCACCTGAATGTAGCAGACCGCGCCCAACGCAGCCACGCGGTCACCGCCCTGCGGCTGACGGACGGGCAGGGCACACCACTGCGCAAATTTGCCGAACACCAGCTGGGTCTGACGTTGGGCATCGGTCTGGGGATGGAGGATTGGGATGGCTGTTTCCGCCTCGGTCACATGGGCCATGTGAACGGCCAGATGGTGATGGCGATGCTGGGGGGCGTCGAAACCGCGATGGCCGCGCTTGACATTCCACGGGGTAAGGGTGCGCTCGAAGCTGCCGCCGCCGTTCTGGCCAGTTAGGCGCAACGCAACAGACGCACTGATCCCCCGCTTCATCTGGCCAAAAATACCTTCGGGGGTGAATTGACCCGCAGGGGCAAGAGGGGGCAGACAGCCCCCTTTTACCGGTTTCCGTTCGTCGCCGCCGCAAGCGCCTTGGGCAACGTTGCCGCAAATGCCTCAAGATCCGCCACTTCACCGCAACTGACGCGGATGCATCGGTTCTGCGGGGCGGCAAAGGGCATTCGCACAAAGATGCCCTGCGCAACCAGCGCCTCCAGAACAGCCCCGGCAAACGCGCCGTCCCTGCCGCAGTCAATTGTCACGAAGTTGGTGGCCGAAGGCAGTGGCACAAGCCCGTTTTTTCTTGCGATCTGCCCAATCCCATCGCGGGCTGCGGTAATCTTTTCCTGCACCTGCGCCAGCCACGCGGTGTCATGCAGTGCCGCAAGCGCGCCGGCCTGAGCGGCCCGGTTCATTCCGAAATGATTGCGCACCTTGTTGAAGGCGGAAATCAGCCCCGGCGCGCCGATCCCGTAACCAACCCGCGCGCCAGCCATGCCATAAACCTTGGAAAACGTGCGCATCCGGATCACACGCGGGTCATCCGGATCGACCGGGGCCGCAGTGCCTTCGGGCGCGCATTCCACATAGGCCTCATCCAGAACCAGCAGACAGCCGTCCGGCAGAGCTTCCATCGCTGCCACGATATCGGCGCCGGAATGCCAACTGCCCATCGGATTGTCAGGATTGGCCAGATAGACCAGCTTGGCATCAACCTCCGCCGCCCTGGCGAACAGCGCAGCAGGGTCTTCGTGATCGTTGCGATAGGGAACCTTGTGCAGCGTGCCGCCATAACCCGCGACGTGATAATTGAAGGTTGGATAGGCTCCGTCCGATGTCACAACCGCGTCGCCCGACCCGATAAACAGCCGGGCAAGATAGCCCAGCAAACCGTCAATCCCTTCACCAACCACGATGTTTTCGGGCTTTACGCCATGATGATCCGCCAGCGCGTGCCGCAGATCGTGGTTCTCGGGATCGCCATACATCCAGATATCGACGGCTGCCATTGCCTCGATCGCTTTGGGAGAAGGGCCAAAAACACTCTCATTCGCGCCCAACCGCGCCACAAACGGCGCACCGCGCTGGCGCTCTTGCGTCTCAGGCCCGACAAACGGGACAGTTGCGGGCAAGGATTGGGCGAGCGGGGTATAGCGGGGCTCTGTCATGCGCGCAGATAAGCGCATGCCGTGGAATTGGGCAAGCCTCGCTCTGCCACCACCACCCCTGTTTGCAACCTATTTTGTCGCGGGGTCAGTCTGTTCAAGCGGCGGATCCCAGGGTTGCGCCTCTTCCTGAAACACCGTGAACCCAGCCCGGAACACCGACGCGTCGTCAAGCGTTGCAGCGTAGAAATAGAGCCGTTCGGGAAAGCGTTCGGTTCGGCTGGTCATGGGCGACCCACAATGCGGACAAAACCCGCTGAAAGTCGCAAAGCCGGTGTCTGCTTTCCCTTTATATTCCTTGATATCCCCTTCAATCTTTACAGCCTCAGATAGCAACGCAAACGCTGACGCATGCCCTGATCCGGTTGCGTGTTGGCACTTTCTGCAATGGCAGTTGAACGAAAACTCAATTTCAGCGTCACTGGCATAGCGCACGGCGCCGCAGGCGCATCCACCGCTTAATCTACTTTTCACACCACAACCCTCTCAAAGTCACCCAAGCCGCCTTCAATTCACAACCATATTAGCAGATATCAGGGTGACGTATTGGATCAACAACTGACCACCGAACGTCGATGGACTGAGCGCGCCGGTGATCTGCTCTTGCGTCTGCACCCACTTCCAAAGCAAAGAACTCTGTCCTCGCAATCCGTGATGTTGGTCTGCCCTGACGTCGCGGTGGAATGGCCGGGCCATTCGGGGCATGGTTGGGCAACAGGAAATTGGGAGGTCCGCATGTCACGCGTTTCCGTCGAATACAAAGATCACATTGCCCACGTCACGCTGACACGCGGCGACAAGATGAACGCGCTGGATGACGCGATGGTCAAAGCCATCCTGTCCGCAGGACAGGAGGTCGCCGCCTCGGACGCCCGTGCCGTGGTTTTGTCGGGCGAGGGCAAGAGCTTCTGCGCCGGGCTGGACATGGCAAGCTTTGCCAAGATGGCGCATATGGACCCCAGCGAATGGCTGATGAGCCGCAGCCACGAGGACGCCAACGAAATGCAGGAACTGGCGCTGGTCTGGCGGCGGGTGCCTGTGCCGGTGATCTGCGCAATTCAGGGCGTCGCTTATGGTGGTGGCCTGCAGATCGCGCTTGGCGCGGATATCCGGATCGCGCATCCCGAAGCCAAACTGGCCGTGATGGAGATGAAGTGGGGCATCATCCCCGATATGGGGGGAATGGTTCTGTTGCCCAGGCTGGTCCGCTCGGATGTTCTGCGTTTGCTGACCTACACTGCGCGTCCCATCAGTGCGCAACAGGCGTCTGACTGGGGTCTCGTCACCCGTCTGTCCGACGACCCGCTGAGCGAGGCGCTGGCGCTGGCCGAAGACATCGCAGGTCGCAGCCCCTCGGCTATCCGGGCCGCCAAACGTCTGATCGAAGTCGCCGAAACCAAATCACGCGCCGACGTGCTGCTTGAAGAATCCGCCGAGCAGGTAGAGTTGATCGGCAAGCCTGATCAGATGGAAGTCATCGCCGCGCAGATGCAGGGCCGCAAGCCCGAGTTCAAATAGCTATCGCATAAAGGCCCGCCGCGCGTCGCGGGCCATATTGTACCGCATCTCAAGATCGGCAATCCGGGCCATGGCGGCTTTGCGCGCTTCAGGGTCCGTCAGTGCAGCATAGTCCTTGCGGGCGGCATCCAGTTGTTTTTTAAAGTCGAATTCCTCGGGCAGGACGCCGGCCTGCGCCATGATCCGGTGCCCGGCTGCAATGGCCGGGTCGCTCTGCGCCTCGCCCGAGCGGTCCGGCAGCGGCTGGCCTTCACCTTCCAATCCCTGCAACTGGCCCTCGGCCTGCGCCTTTTTGATCTGGCGCTCAATCAGTTTTCCAAACGACCCAAACATGATGTGAGTATACCTCGGTTTGATACAGTTTGAGAACCGCTAGCGGTTTCGATTTGTCACCAGATACACAATGCCGCCGGTCAGCAACCCCCAGACCGCAGCCCCCAGCCCAAAGACCGAGATGCCGGAAGCCGTGATGGCGAAAGTCAGGATAGCGGCCTCTCGTTCGGCCGGAACCTCCAGCGCGGCGAAGGTGGCGTTTGCCATCACGCCGATCAGCGCGATGCCTGTCAGTGTCCCCATCAACAGCGGGTCCGCGTGCACGGCGAAGCCGGTAATGGCCACGGCAAAGACGCCGAACAGGCAATAGAACACCCCGCCCATGATCGCCGACCAATAGCGAAGGGCCGTGTCGGGGTGGCTGTCCTCATTCGCGCACATTGCGGCTGTGATGGCGGCAAGGCAGGTAGCAGGGGCCCCGAAAGGGGCTGACAGGATGCTGGCCCCACCGACCGAAGAAAACAGCTTGCCGGCGTCCGGCGCGTAACCAAAGCTGCGCATCACGGCAATACCGGGAATGTTCTGTGTTGCCATGGTCACGATGAACAGCGGGATGCCGATGCCAATGACCGACGCGGCCGAGAATGTGGGCGTGATCCAGACCGGAGCTGCCACCAACCTGTCTGGCACGACCGAAACATCGCCCGCGTTCAGCACAACCACAATCGCCGCCGCAACAACCGCAGCCGGAACCGCAAACAGGCGGTTGAGCCGCCCGGCAATGAACCATGTCAGGATCACCGGCAAGGCTTGCCACGGCATGTCGACCGCAGCCTGAAATGGCACAATGCACAGCGGCAGCAACACGCCGCCCAGCATTGCCTGCGCGATTGTGGTTGGGATGGATGCGGCCAAGCGACCCAATGGCCGCCATAACCCGGCCAGCACGGTCAGTGCTCCCGCGCACAAAAAAGCGCCGACTGCATCGGAAAACCCTGCCGCTGGCGTTGCCGAGACGGCCAGCAAAGCCACGCCCGGCGTCGACCACGCCACCGAGATTGGCTGCCGGTACCACAGGCTGAGGCCAATGGCCGTCAGCCCCATGGCAATGGCCGCTGTCATCAGCCCCGAGGCCGATTGCTGCGCCGATGCCCCCATGGCTGACAGGCCCTGAAGGACGATTGGGAATGAGCTGAAGAACCCGACGATCGCCACGACCATCCCGGTCGATGTGGTCTGGATTGGGGGGAATGCGCGCGCCATCTGGTCCTCGGGGTTGTGACCCGCACTTGCTAACAAGGGTCGGGGCAGGGGTACAAGCCGTTTAACTTCAAAAAGAAAACCCCGCCGGACCAGCGGCGGGGTTCCGGGTATTGCGTCGAAAGAGCTGCTGATCAGGCGATTTCAGACAGTCGGGCCAACGCCTCGTTCAGCTTGGCCTCTTCCTCTTCGCGGGCGGCGAGGTTGGCCTTGGCTTCGGCGACCACCTCTTCTGGGGCCGAAGCCACGAATTTGGGGTTGTTCAGGCGTCCGCGCAGACCGCCCAGCTCCTTGGCCAGCTTGCCCTTGGCTTTCTCCAGCCGTTCCTTTTCCGCGCCGATATCGATGATATCCGCCAGCGGCAGGCCGAAAGACGCACCGGGGGCGGCAATCGAAATCGTGCCTTTGGGGAAGGCATCCACTTTGGTCAGGCTGTCGATCCGCGCCAGACGTTTGATCAGCGCCTCGTTCCGGTCCCAGGCAGCCTGCCCAATCGTATCAATCCCGGTCACCAGCATCGGCACGTAAAGGCCGGCCGGAACCCGCATCTGCGCACGGGCCGAACGGGTGTTTTCGATGACCGAGATCACCCAGTTCATCTCTCGATCCGCGTCCGCGTCGATCAGGTCGGCGGCGGCGTAGGTTGGCCAGTCGGCATGGACGACCATCTTGGCGCGGTTGCCGGTCAGGCCCCAGAGTTCCTCGGTGACGAAGGGCATGATCGGGTGCAGCAGGACCATGCACTGATCCAGAACCCAGCGCATGGTGGCGCGAGTCTCGGCCTGTGCCTCGGCGTCATCGCCCTGCAGCAGCGGTTTCGACAGTTCTACGTACCAGTCGCAAACCTTGCCCCAGACAAAAGCGTAAAGCCCGTTGGCCGCGTCGTTGAACCGATAGCTTTCCAGCGCCGCGTCAACCTCTTCCCGCACGCGGGCGGTTTCGCCGATGATCCAGCGGTTTACTGCCGCTTTGGGTTTCAGGTCGGCGACATCCAGTTGCGGCACGCTGTCGGTAAAGACCTCGTTCATCTCGGCAAAGCGGACGGCGTTCCACAGCTTGGTGCCGAAGTTGCGATAGCCGGTGATACGCTCGCGGGACAGTTTCAGTACGCCGCCAATCGCCGCCATCGAGGCGTTGGTAAAGCGCAGCGCGTCAGCACCGAATTCGTCCACGATCTCCAGCGGGTCGATGACGTTGCCGGTGGTCTTGGACATCTTCTTGCCCTTCTCGTCGCGGACAAGCTGGTGAAGGTAGACGGTGTGGAACGGAATCTGATCCACCACGGCCAGTTGCATCATCATCATCCGCGCCACCCAGAAGAACAGGATGTCGAAGCCGGTGATCAGCACATCGGTCGGGAAATAGCGCTCCAACTCCTCTGTCTGCTCGGGCCAGCCCAGCGTGCCGATGGGCCAGAGGCCGGAGGAGAACCAGGTGTCGAGCACGTCGGGGTCGCGCCAGACCGGATAGACCAGCTTGGTCGGGTCCTGTTCGACGGCGAATTGCGCAAGGCTTTCGGCGAATTGATGAATCGCTTCCTGCTTGTCGGCCACTTCTATGACGGTCGCGTGGCTCAACGGGCTTGGAATGTTGGCATTGTCGTCAAGGAATTTCTCGACTACGGCTTCGAAGTTGGGCGCGCATTCCATGACGTTGCCACGATGAAGCATTCCGCCTTCGTTCAGCAAACGACCCAGTTGGACCAGATCAAGTTCACCATCGTTTTTGCCGCCGAGGAAATCATCAGCGGACAGATCGAGCCCGTACCAAACCGGGATCTGGTGTCCCCACCACAACTGGCGCGAAATGCACCAGGGCTCGATGTTTTCCAGCCAGTGGTAATAGGTTTTCTCGCCCGACTCGGGGATGATCTTGACCGTACCGTCCCTGACCGCGTCCAGTGCGGGGCCAACAACCTTTTCGGCATCGACGAACCACTGATCGGTCAGCATCGGTTCGATAACCACTTTCGAGCGGTCGCCGAAAGGCTGCATGATCGGTTTGGATTCGACCAGCGGCACCGCCTTGTCCGCGCCTTCATGCTTGGGCTTCAGCGCGGTCGAGCCCAGACGCGGGTCATCCGCGCGGGTCATCACGGCCAGACTTTCCGAGGTAATTTCCTCGATCACCTTGGCGCGCGCCTCGAACCGGTCCAGCCCGCGCAGGTGATCGGGGACAAGGTTGATCGCGTCAATCTCACCTTCGGTAAAGGACTGGCCGCGGGCGTATTGCCCGGCCTTGTACGCTTCGTTCGCATAGGGTGCGCCATCGGCCCGCATGTGGCCGCGTGTGTCCATCAGGCGATACAGAGGAATGCCGCCGCGTTTGGCAACCTGGTAGTCATTGAAGTCATGCGCACCGGTGATCTTCACCGCGCCCGAGCCGAAATCGGGATCGGGGTATTCATCGGTGATGATCGGGATCTGGCGGCGATGCTCTTTCGGACCAACCGGAATCTCGCAGAGTTTCCCGACGATTGGCGCGTAACGTTCATCCGATGGGTGAACGGCCACCGCGCCGTCGCCCAGCATGGTCTCGGGCCGGGTTGTTGCGATCGAGATATAGTCACGCACTTCTTCGAGGATGACATTTCCGTCCTCGTCTTTCTCGACGTAAGTGTAGGTCGCGCCGCCTGCGAGCGGATATTTGAAGTGCCACATGTGGCCCGCGACTTCGATGTTTTCGACCTCAAGGTCCGAAATCGCCGTTTCGAAATGCGGGTCCCAGTTCACCAGCCGCTTGCCGCGATAGATCAGGCCCTTTTCGTACATGTCGACGAAGACCTTGATGACCGCATCATGGAAGTTGGGCGAGTTTTCGTGCCCCGTGCGCGGATCGCGCGGCGCACCGGCCATGGTAAAGGCATTGCGCGACCAGTCGCAGGAGGAGCCCAGTCGCTTTAGCTGCTCGATAATGGTGCCGCCATATTCCCCCTTCCATTCCCAGACCTTGTCCAGAAACGCCTCGCGCCCCAATTCGCGCCGCCCCGGCTGCTGGGTGGCAGTCAGCATCTTTTCCACCTGCATCTGCGTGGCGATGCCCGCGTGGTCCTGACCGGGTTGCCATAGCGTGTCGAAGCCGCGCATCCGGTGCCAGCGGGTCAGAATATCCTGCAGCGTGTTGTTGAACGCGTGACCCACATGCAGCGCGCCCGTCACGTTGGGCGGCGGGATCATGATGGTAAAGCTCTCGTCGCGCGATTTGTTCGCGCCTGCCTTGAAGGCTCCGGCCTGTTCCCAGGCCTTGTAGATGCGGGCCTCGGCCTCGGCCGCGTTGAATGTCTTTTCCATCGCCATGGGGTGCGTCCTGCGTCATCAATCTCGGGTCAGCGCTTGCAATAGCGAATGGATAGCCAAAGGGGAAGGGTCTGCGGACGCTCTGGACAATGAACCGCCGCAGCCTAATGTCGCCCCTGAGGCAATGATGGGGGCGTCCCATGGAAAAGTTCGGAAAAAGCCAGTCGGTCAGGCGAACCGAGGATCAGCGTTTTCTGACCGGGCAGGGTCAGTACATGGACGATAACGTGCCCGGTAATGCCCTGTTTGCCGCTTTCTTCCGCAGCCCGGTGGCCCATGGGCGCATCACCGCTCTGGATCTGGACGCCGCGCGCGCGGCCGAAGGGGTGCGTCTGGTCCTGTCGCTGGATGATCTGAAAGAGGCCGGGATCGACACGGTGATGAACGCAGCCACGGTGACCAACTGCGACGGCTCGAAAGCCGCGGCGCCGGATCGCTATATGCTGGCTAAAGACCGGGTGCGGTTCGTGGGTGAGCCGGTGGCCGCGGTGATAGCGGACAACCCGGCGCAGGCCCGCGACGCGGTCGAGCTGATCTGGATGGAGACCGACGATCTGCACGCCAAGCTGGATGTCGATGTGGGTGGTGAAACCCTGCACCGCGAGGCCCCGGACAACCGCGCCTTTGACTGGGGTTTGGGCGACGAAGCGGCGACCGAGGCGGCGTTTCAGGCCGCTGCGCATACGGTTTCACTGAATGTTGCGGACAACCGGGTGATCATCACCTCGATCGAATCGCGCGGCTGTCAGGCGACCTGGGCCGACGGGCGACTGCACTTTGCCTATGGCGGGCAGGGCGTCTGGGCGATGCGGGGACAATTGGCGCAGAAACTGAACCTGGATGCCGAGGCCATCCGCGTCACAACCCCGGATGTGGGCGGCGGGTTTGGTATGAAGGTGATGCCCTACCCGGAATACTTCTGCGTTGCCGTCGCTGCGATGAAACTGGGCCAGCCGGTCCATTGGATGTCCGATCGGTCCGAGGCGATGCTGTCGGATCATCACGGCCGCGACCTGACCTCTTTGGCCGAACTGGCATTTGACGCCGATTACAGGATCACGGCCTACAGGGTGCACAGCAAGGTCAATCTGGGGGCTTACAACAGCCATTTCGGGCAGGCGATCCAGACCGACCTATTCAGCAAGGTGCTGATGGGCGTCTATGACGTGCAGACCACCCATTTGCGGGTCGAAGGGTTCTTTACCAATACCACTCAGGTCGATGCTTATCGCGGCGCGGGCCGCCCCGAGGCGATCTATGCCCTTGAGCGCGTCATCGACCGTGCCGCGCGCGAACTGGGCATTGACCCCTGGGAACTGCGGCGCAGGAACTTCATCCGTCCTGAGAATTTCCCGTACAAAAGCGCCACGGGTGAGACCTATGATGTGGGCGATTTCGACATGGTTCTGAACCGCGCCGCAGAACAGACGCAAGGGTTTGCCGCCCGCAAGGCTGCTGATGCGGAACGCGGGCTGATCCGCGGTCAGGGGCTATGTTATTATATCGAAAGCATTTTGGGCGACCCGTCAGAGAACGCAAAAGTGGAATTCTGCGAAGATGGCACTGTGAACCTGTGTGTCGGAACCCAGTCGAACGGGCAGGGGCATGAAACGGTCTATGCGCAGTTCCTGTCCGACCAGACTGGCATTCCGGTGGATCTGATCAACATAGTGCAGGGCGACAGCGACCGGCTAACACATGGGGGCGGGACCGGCGGGTCCCGTTCGGTCACGGTTCAAAGCACGGCGACTTTGGCCACAATCGACGTGATGATCGCCGCATTCACGCCCTATCTGGCCGATAAGATGGGCGCGGAGGAGAGCGACGTGAGTTTTGATCATGAGACCTTTCGCGCGCCCGGCTCGAACCTGACACCAACGCTGACCGAGGCCGCCGAGATGGCCCGCGCCGACGGTCGTACCGACCT
The DNA here is from genome assembly GCF_056158465.1 of Ruegeria sp. ABV4_181. Taxonomy (NCBI): domain Bacteria; kingdom Pseudomonadati; phylum Pseudomonadota; class Alphaproteobacteria; order Rhodobacterales; family Roseobacteraceae; genus Ruegeria; species Ruegeria sp. ABV4_181. Next base: position 3,320,232 of record NZ_JBSWTI010000002.1, on the reverse strand, counting down.
GTTGCAGCACGAGGCGCGCGCCAATCTGGATGCGCGCAGCTATCCCAATGGCGCGCATGTTGCCGAAATCGTTATCGATTCTTTCACTGGCGAAACCTGGGTCGATCGTTACACAGTAGTCGATGATTTCGGCAACCTTATCAATCCGATGCTGGCCGAAGGGCAGGTGCATGGCGGCGTCGTGCAGGGCATCGGACAGGCGTTGTCAGAGCATGTTGTGCATGATGCGCGGGGGCAACTGCTCACGGCTTCGTTGATGGATTACGCCTTGCCCCGCGCCGCTGAGATACCCATGATTAAGTTTACCTCGGCGCCGGTTCCGTCAACTTCCAACCCGATGGGGATGAAAGGATGCGGCGAGGCCGGCACCGTCGGAGCACTGGCCGCAGTGGCAAACGCGGTTCAGGACGCGCTTTGGGATCACGGGGTGCGGCAGGCGGATATGCCTTTCACACCGCATAAAGTATGGGAATTGCTGACGCATGGTTCTGTCGCGGCTGAGTAAAAAGGTACTGGGATGGCTTGGACGGCCCCTACGCTCCGAGCATTCCGCCGAGACGCGCCATCGCGAACCGATCAGCCATGTGATCATTCTTGACGGCACCATGTCGACGCTGGAGCCGGGATATGAAACCCATGCCGGCCGGACCCTGCGCCTGTGCTGCGAAATGGGCAGCAAGGTTTCGGTTTTTTACGAGTCCGGCGTGCAATGGGACAGCTGGAAATCCTCGCTGGACGTGATGATGGGCAGGGGGATCAACCGCCAGATCCGCCGCGCCTACGGGTATCTGGCGTCGCGTTACAAACCCGGTGACCGGATCTATTTCATCGGATATTCGCGCGGGGCTTACGGTGTGCGCAGCCTTGCGGGCGTGATCGACATGATCGGTCTGCTCAAGTCGGAACATGCCACCGAGCGCAATATCAAACAGGCCTACCGGCATTATGAATGCAATGCCAATGGTGCAGCGGCAGCGGCTTTCCGCAGTCAGTTCTGCCATGAGGATGTGGCGATCGAAATGGTCGGTGTCTGGGATACCGTAAAGGCGCTGGGCCTGCGCCTGCCCCTGCTGTGGCGCTGGGCCGAAGAACGTCACGCCTTTCACAACCATCAGCTTGGACCCGCTACGCGCCACGGCTATCACGCCATGGCACTTGACGAAACGCGCGAGGTTTACGAGCCGGTCCTGTGGAAATGTACGCCTGATTTCAAGGGTCATGTCGAACAGGTCTGGTTCCGGGGCACGCATGGCGATGTCGGCGGGCAACTGAACGGGTTTGAAGAGGCGCGACCGCTGAGCAATATCTCTCTGATCTGGATGCTGGACAAGGCCGAGCTGCACGGCCTGCCCCTGCCCGAAGGCTGGCGAGACAGGTTCCCGATCAGCCCCCAGGCGCCGTCTGTCGGTACTTGGCGCGGCTGGGGCAAGATATTCCTGTTGCGAAAGCATCGGAAGGTGGGCAAGGATCGTTCGGAGAAACTGCATGTTTCGGTGTCGCCGGACGATCTGCCGCGCTGGGTGCCAATGCCGGATTTGCCGTCACATCCGGCACAGTAGCTCAGTCAAATACGGTTTGTGCCTGATCCGCGGTCGTTGCGTGAAACGCCGCCGCTATGTCCGAGGCCAATACCCGCACCTGAGAGAGTTCAGGCAACGCATCGGGGGCAAAGAACTTGGCCTCGCTGGTTTCAGCCCCGGCGGTCGGGATGCCTGCGTTTTCCTCGTCGCACAGAAAGAACATCTTGTAGAAATCGCGGGCATCCGGCGGGTAGGGGTGCCGCGCCTTGTGGCGCAGGGCGTAAAGCAGTCGTGCACGGACGTGCAATCCGGCCTCTTCCCATACCTCGCGTTCGATGTTTTCGGCCGGAGAGCTGCCGATATCCGCAAATCCGCCCGGCATGGCCCAGAGGCCGTCGCTGCGTTCGCGCACCAGCAGGATACGCCCGTCGCGGATCACCGCGCCGCGAATGTCGATACCGGGCGAGGCGTAGCCACCCGCATGTTCAGAGACCAGCCCTTCGATCCGCGACAGGGGCACACGACCCAGATCGGCCAGCATGGCGCGGGCCATGCCGGCGATTTCCTCGTACCGTTCACGGTCGAAAGGATCTTTAGTGAAATGCTGGCCGGTTTCGGACAGCGCCAACAGCCGTTTCGCCCTGGCCAGCCAGGCATCCTCCAAAGCTGTCGGATCCTGGCGCATCAGCGATCAGCGACGGCGGTCGCGGCGCGAGCTCATCGGCTGGAAGGCCACGCCCACATGCGCCTCGCAATAGGGTTTGCCGGCTTCAACGGGCAGGCCGCAGAACCAGAAATCCTCGGTCGCCGGGTCGCCCACAGGCCATTTGCAGGTTTTCTCGGTCAGCTCCATCAGCGTCAGCTTCTTGGCCTTTTTCTCGACCTCGTTGACCTTGGCCAGCGCCTCGGGGCTGATTTCGTTGGCCGATGGTTGCGGCGGCAGCGGCTGACCGGCGGGGATGATCTGACGCCGCGCGGGCATCGCGGGCTTGGCTTCGGCCGCGGGTGCGGGGGCCGGGCGGGCCGGTTCGGTCTTGGGGGCCGGTTTCGGCTTGGCCTCGGCCTTGGGCGCGGGCGCCGGTTTTTCCTTGGGTTCCGCCTTGGCCGGGGCAGCGCCGGTGGCGCGGTTCGACAGGCCCAGCCGGTGTACCTTGCCGATCACGGCGTTGCGGGTCACGCCGCCCAGTTCCTTTGCAATCTGGCTGGCCGACTGGCCCTCGCCCCACATCTTTTTCAGCAGTTCTACACGCTCGTCAGTCCAGGACATCATTTGCCTTTCAAAAGCGGAAAGCGGCCTCGGATTCGGGCCGCCTTGGGAAATCGTCTCAGCCCCCTATTTTAATCACTGCAGCCCGAGTTACAAGCTGTCTTCGAATCAGGTTGAGGGCAAAACATGCAGATTCCCGCAGATCAGAACGCGCGCCGCTTTGGAGCGGTCAACTGGATGGGCCTTTATACGCTTGCGCAGCGCGAGACCCTGCGCTTTCTGGCGGTGTGGACCCAGACCCTTCTGGCGCCGCTGGTGACGGCGGGGCTGTTCCTGCTGATCTTCACCATCGCCATCGGGCCCGGCCGTCCGGATGTCATGGGTGTGCCGTTTCTGACCTTTCTTGCGCCGGGCATTATGATGATGACGGTGATCCAGAACGCCTTTGCGAATACCTCGTCCTCGATGGTGATCGCCAAAGTTCAGGGCAATATCGTCGATACGCTGATGCCGCCGCTGTCACCGCTTGAAATTCTCTTGGGTTATCTGGCCGGTGGCATCGCGCGCGGAGTGCTGATCGCCTGCGTGGTCGCCACCGCGCTGGCGGTGGTGCTGGGAATAGTGCCGCAAAATCCGCTGGTTGCTGCCGTTTTTGTCATACTTGGCGGCGCGTTCATGGGCGCGCTGGGGCTGTTTGCCGGAATTTTTGCCAACAAGTTCGACCAGATGGCGGCGATCACCAATTTCATCGTTACGCCATTGGCGTTTCTGTCGGGTACATTTTACTCGGTCGAGGCCCTGCCGCCCGTCCTGAACCGCGTCAGCCATGTGAACCCGGTGTTCTATCTGATCGACGGGTTGCGCTATGGCATGATCGGCGTGTCCGACAGCTCGCCCATTCTGGGGATGGCGGTGTGCTCCTTTGCGACGCTGCTGGTTGGCGCGCTGACCTGGCAGATGCTGCGGACGGGCTATCGGCTCAAGGCGTGACGTTGTCGCGCCTCGCGCCAGACCAGGATCAACCCGCCCGTCAGGATGATGGCCGAGCCGACCTGGCTGACCCAGTCCGGGATCACGTCGAATATCAGAAAGTCATAAAACGCAGCAAAGATCAGTGTTGCGTAACTGATCGGAGCCACAAAGGATGCATCCGCCCGTGCCATGCCGTTGACGAAACAGGCCTGCGCACATGCCATCAGTACGCCGATCCCGGCCAGCGCCGCCCATTGCGCGGGGGTAGGCATCTGGAACACGAAACTGACAGCGACCGAAGCAATCGTCAGACCCATTGCATTGTTGACCAGAAGGATCTGGATCGGGATTTCCCGGCCAGAGAGTTTCTTGATGAAAATCAGTTCCATCCCGATCACAGCCGCCGCGGCCAATGCCAGCAGGGCGGCAGGCTGGAAACTGGCCGGTGTCGGGCGCAGCAGGATCAACGCGCCGGACAAGGCCACTGCCGCGGCCAGCCATCGCCACGGGCCGACACCCTCTTTCAGCAGCGGGATCGCCAGAACCATCGCGAAGACCGGGTTCAGGAATGAAATCGCCGTTGCATCCGCAATCGGGATAAAGGCGACCGAAGCGAACATCAGAGTGATCCCCACCCAGCCAAAGCTTGTCCGCCCGATATGCAACCCCCAATGGGGGCGCCGCAGGGTCGGGCGCAGGATGCCAACCGCGCTGACGATCACCAGAAACGCAAACAAAAACCGCCCATGGCTGACCTGCATCGGATGCAGTGCAGGCCCCAGCGTGTCCGTCCCCAGCGCCTTGGCCAGCAGTGTTGTGCTGGCGATAAAGGCACTGGCCGCGACAATCAGCATGGCGGCAAGGGCGGGGTTCTGGCGTACCGGAGTCATGGCTCACGGGTGCGTCAGCACCGGAAAAATAGCAAGCGCCAAATACCGGGCGCCAGAGGAGAATTTACCCAAGTCCGCGATTTTCGGGGTTTCCAGAATGCCCGCGCCCCGCTATACGGCGCGCATGATCAGACCTGCACATATCCTGCGCCTCCGACGCCGACGCATTTTTGCGTAACCGGCCCGTTTGATCCTTTTGCGCTGTCCAATTCCGCGCAATCCCAACCAAATCAGTTGACGAACCCGGCCTTCGTGTATCACTCACGGGGCTTAACCTATCTGAAAAGGATGATCCCATGATCCCGTCCGTCCTGCCGACCTATAACCGCGCGCCTCTGACCTTCGTGAAGGGCGAAGGCGCCTGGCTGACCGAGGCGGATGGCCGACGTTTTCTGGATCTGGGCGCTGGGATCGCCGTCAATGCGCTGGGCCATGCGCACCCGGCGCTTGTGGCCGCGCTCACCGAACAGGCCCATGCGCTGTGGCATGTCTCGAACCTCTATAACATTCCGCAGCAACAATCGCTGGCCGACAAGCTTGTAGAGCATACTTTTGCCGACACGGTGTTTTTCACCAATTCCGGTACCGAAGCCTGCGAACTGGCCGTGAAAATGGCCCGCAAGCACTTCTATGACAAAGAGCAGCCAGAACGGGTCGAGATCATTACGTTTGACGAATCGTTCCACGGGCGGTCTTCGGCGGGAATCGCCGCCGCCGGGTCCGAGAAAATGACCAAGGGTTTTGGCCCGCTGTTGCCCGGTTTCGTGCATGTCGCCTTCGGCGATCTCGACGGTGTCACTGATGCCATCACAGACAAGACCGCCGCGATCCTGATCGAGCCCATTCAGGGTGAAGGCGGTATCCGTCCGGTGCCCGATGCCGAGCTCAAAGCTCTGCGCCAGATCTGCGACGATAACGGCCTGCTGCTGATCCTGGACGAGGTGCAGTGCGGCGTCGGCCGTACCGGCAAGCTGTTCGCCCATGAATGGGCGGGGATTACCCCCGACATCATGATGGTGGCCAAGGGTATCGGCGGCGGTTTCCCGCTGGGTGCTGTCCTGGCCACCGAAGACGCGGCAAATGGCATGACAGCAGGGACCCACGGCTCGACCTATGGCGGCAACCCGCTGGGCTGTGCCGTGGGCTGCGCTGTGATTGATCAGGTGGCCACGCCTGCCTTTTTGGAAGGCGTCAACCGCAAGGCCGGACTGCTGCGCCAGAAACTCGAAGGTCTGATCGCCGACCATCCCGAGGTCTTTGAAGAGGTGCGCGGGGCCGGCCTGATGCTTGGTCTGAAATGCAAGCCGGCCAATCTGGATGTCGTGAATGCGGGCTATGACAACGAGGTCATCACCGTTCCCGCCGCCGATAACGTCATCCGCCTGTTGCCGCCCCTTACGCTGACCGAGGATGATATCGCGCAGGCGATGATCCGTCTGGAAAAAGCCGCCACACAGGTCGAAACGCAACACGCCACCGCCTGACGACTGAATATTTCCAAAGTCACCGGGGGCCGATCCCCCGGCGACCGACAGCCAAAAGCGACATGATATGAACCACTTCCTTGATATCCACAAGACCGATGCCGCCGACTTGCGGGCCATGATCGACAAGGCCGGTGCGATGAAACAGGCCCGCCTTGGCCGCCCCAAGGCAGCGCTGGATGATGAACAGCCTCTCAAAGGGCGCATGGTTGCCCTGATCTTTGAAAAGCCGTCCACAAGGACGCGCGTCTCATTCGATGTCGGGGTGCGCCAGATGGGCGGCCAGACCATGGTGCTGTCGGGCAAGGACATGCAGTTGGGCCACGGCGAAACCATTGCCGATACTGCGCGCGTGTTGTCGCGCTATGTCGACATGATCATGATCCGGACCTTCGATGAAACGATCCTGACCGAAATGGCGGAATACTCGGACGTGCCGGTGATCAACGGCCTGACCGACCGTACCCATCCCTGCCAGATCATGGCCGACGTGCTGACCTTCGAGGAACATCGCGGTCCCATTGCCGGCAAAAAGGTAGTCTGGACCGGCGACGGCAACAATGTCTGCGCCTCTTTCCTGCACGCGGCGGGGCAGTTCGGGTTCGACCTGACCTTCACCGGCCCTGCGCAGTTCAACCCCGAGGAAGAGTTCATGGGATTCGCCCGTCGCAAGGGCTCGCAAATCGTTGTTGAACGGGATCCGTACAAGGCGGTTGAGGGCGCTGATCTGGTTGTGGCCGATACCTGGGTGTCGATGCATGATTCCCAATCAGCCAAGGAACGTCGCCACAACCTGCTGCGCCCGTATCAGGTAAACACCGACCTGATGTCGCACGCCAAGCCCGACGCGTTGTTCATGCACTGTCTGCCTGCGCACCGCGAGGAAGAGGCGACATCCGAGGTTATGGACGGTCCGAACTCGGTCATTTTTGACGAGGCCGAGAATCGTCTGCACGCGCAAAAGGCCGTGATGCGCTGGTGCCTTGGTGTTTAATCCGCGCGACGCCTGATATCCCACACACGCAATTTGGCGAGCGTTCGTACGCTCGCCAACAACACCAGCATGCAAAGCGCGGTTTTTGTGATGACCTCCATCGTGCCTTCAATCAGCATGGCGTGGACGACGCTGCCGAGAATGGTCACCGAAGCCAGCCCCGTATGACACAGCCGCCAGACCCGAAACCGCAGGGTCAGGCGCTTGCGAAACAAACCCAGTAAGGCCACGGCAAACGCCGCCCACATAGCGATCACCCCCCATGCCGAAAACGGGGTGGGGGACACGAAAAGCAAGGCGTCCACAACGTCAGGAGGGCTGGTGATCCACAGCCCGCCAACATGGACCAGAATGGCAATCACCAGGCTTAAGCCCATCCACCGATGCAGGCGGCGGCTGGTCATTGGGGCCAGCCCCGGCAAGTCCTTTGCAGCCAAAAGCGGCTGCATCAGCAGCAGCGCCATGCTGATCACCCCGGCAAACCCGGCCAGGATATAGACCGGCTGACGCCAGGCCAGCAACGGGCTGGTTGCCGCCGCCAGCAGCGGCGCGGCAATAACGGCGATCAGCGCCGCCCAGATTACAACCGGACTGCTCACGGAAAGTCAGATGGGCTGCAACACGAAATGCGCGGCCAGCGTCTTATCCCTGGAACTCGGCATGATCGGCCGCAGGAATACGGTTTCGAATTCACCGCTGTCATACGCCAGATGTCCGTGCGGCTGACCAAATGCAGGCACGATCTGCGGCATTTCCAGCCGGAATTCCCCGTTCGCATCGGTCAGCGTTGCGCCGTGGCTTTGCGGCTCGCGCTCGTGGCCTTCGGTCGTATGCGCCCAGATCTGGATACGCTGTCCGGGCAAGGGGGCGCCATCGCCCGCGCGCCGCACCGTGCCGGTCATCCAGAACCCGCCGCCGCCAATCCGCTTCACAATGGGCGCGCCGGGGCGATAGTTGTTGGCCCCGCCGCGCATCGACGGAGTGGGTGCCAGACCCTTGGCCCGCGCCGGAACCGTCAGGCCAGATGTTGCCGAAACAAGGGCCGCACCGCCAACAAGGACAAGTCTGCGACGCGTAAGAAAAGCGTTGGCCATGAAAACCTCCCCGAAACCGCGCTTGGTTGGCGTTCTGCTGCCGTACTGGCACAGATAATAGCACGATTGATCCCGTTGCCGAGGTCGCAGGCGGGCTATCCCGCCAATTTGTGATTTCCTTTGACGCGAAATGGGCCGGGTGCAATCCTCGCGGACGTAAACAATTGCGTGGAAAACCCATCCCATGAGCGCCAATGACCTTGTTACCGCCGAAGACATTGCCGCATTCCGGCGGGACGGTGCGATCGTCCTGCGGGCGAAATTTGCCACCGAATGGCTTGAGTTGCTGCGCGCAGGCATTGACGCGGATCTTGCCGATCCAACCGGGAATTTCACCCGCCACACCAAAGATCCGCGCGCGCCGGCCTATTTCGAAGACTACTGGGCCTGGAACAAAATCCCGCAATTTCGCGATTTTGTCCTCAATTCACCCTGCGCCCCGCTGGCCGCCGGCCTGCTTGGTGCACCAAAGATCAATCTGGTCATGGACAACTGGTTTCTGCGCGAGGCCGGGTCGACGTCGCGCCCGCCGTTCCATCAGGACCTGTCCTATTTCGACTTCGAAGGCACTATGTGTGTGTTGTGGCTGCCGCTTGAACCGGTGAGCAGGGATAACGGCATTGCCTTTGTGAAGGGGTCGCATCTGTGGGACAAGCTGTTCATGCGGGTGCGCTTCGCCGACGGGCATCCCAGCTATGAACCGACCGAGGTCGCCGGCCGCACCTATCACCCGCCGCCCGACGTAAACGCCGACCCGCAGTCCTTTGACCTGCTGCAATGGGACATGGACCTTGGGGATTGCATCTTTTTCGACATGCGCACATTGCATGGGGGGCTGTCTTCCGTGACCCCGACGGAAACGGTTCGCCGGTTCACGCTCAGGATGACAGGTCCCGACGGGATCATCCGCTATCGCGGCGACTGGGCCAAAGGGGAACGCGCCCAGTTCGAAGCTGCCGGCTATCGGGAGGGCGACCGCCTGGACGGTCCGTTTTTCCCACAATTATGGCCGCGCGGTAGCGCCGGATGACGATGGTCACGGCATGACATAACAGGCGATCTGCACTGTGACTGTGCGGATTTGCGAATGGTTTTGGCAAAAACAGACCTATATCCTGCATCAATGAACCTTGTCTTTGGATCATCGGAGAGCAGGAATGAGCTGGAACCCGTCGCACAACCCCGAATGCCAGTCTGAAAATCCCGCCCTTGAGGCCCTGATCATCCCTCGTGCTCGGGATCTGGGTGGGTTCGAAGTGCGCCGGGCGCTGCCTTCGGTCAAACGTCAGCTGGTGGGCCCATTTATTTTCTTGAAGTAAATTCGATATGACCCTATCAAATACACATACTGAGGTTGCTTGGTGTGTGCTTGAGTTGGGTTGATCTCCTCTTTCGTTCATGTCCTTTCCAGCGTCCTCGGTCAAAGACAGAAACCAAGGGTAACACCGCAGGTACACTTGACCATGATAGGCCTCATCTCCAATAGAACAGGCGGAGATATCGGGCCGATCATCCAGGGTGAACCTACTGGTGCAAACGGAGAGACACTGACATGGATGCCAACGCATCGCTCAGCAACGGAGGCAAGCCCCTAGCGTTCAGCTACAGGAGGTTCTCCTCGGCTCAACAAAAGGATGGTAACAGCATCAAGCGACAGACCGAGGCCGCACAAGCATGGTGTGATGCTAATGGTTATGAACTGTCGTCGAGTAACTTCGAGGACCTCGGGGTGTCCGCCTTCAAGGGAGCCAACGCTGAGGTAGGGGCCTTACGAGGCTTCTTAGAGGCCGTAGAGGAGGGTTCCGTTCCACACGGCTCAACTCTCCTTGTGGAGTTGTTAGATCGCCTGTCGCGTCAACACTGGCAGAGAGGCCTTGCGCTGCTTCAAGACATCGTTGAGAGCGGTGTGAACCTCGTGACCTTGTTCGATGGGAAGATGTTCAAGGCGAATGAGCCTATCGACTTCGCAGATGGCATCATGTTGCTGGTTGGCTTCCAGAGAGCGAATGAGGAGAGCGAGGTTAAGTCGAAACGACTGACCGCAGCTTGGGGAGCGAACACCGACGAGACGCTCGCAGGCACCCGTGTGCGCTCGTCTCAGACACCGGCATGGATCAAGGTAATTGGTGACCCCAAGACATCCAGAGAGTTCGAGGTGATCGACGACAAGGCTGATCTGGTCCGTGACGTATTCGAGAGATTTGCCGACGGTGAACGCCCTGTCGGTATTGCCCGTGATCTGGCCGCTCAGGGTGTTCCTGCGTTGGTCCGAGGGCAGTGGCGGGGGCAGACTGTCAGTCAGTTGGTGCGCTCAGAGGCCGCGTATGGGACGCTTGAGATAGGCCGCAAGATCAAGCCCGAGGAAAAGGACGGGTCACTACCGATTGCCAAAGGGTTCTACCGCAAAGGTGACCGGGTGATCATCGACAAGGTAAGGGATTATTTCCCAAGGATCGTTGATGAGGACATCGAGCGCCGTGTGAGGTTCCGCCTAGAGCAACGCGAAGCTGCTGGTGGTGCTGAGGTCAAAACAACATCACCGGTCGAACCTATGCGTCGCCAGACCAAAGCGGCGCTGACAGGTGTACTCAAGGTTCCCGGTACTGACAGGAACGCAAAGCGCAAGGCGTATGCTCGAACTGCAGCCTACATCGATCCAGTCTTGAATACCTACATCGGGGCCGTGTCCCACATCGACGAGGTGTTGATCGACTACTGGCCGGAAATCAGGAAGGCCAATGCGGTTGAAACGACACCGGAGACAGAGGGCCTCGAGGCGGCACTGTTGGATGCCCAAGGTACACTCGAATACCTCCAATCAAAACCCGCAGTAACGCCCCGTCTGCTGATGGCTGCGCAGGCTGAGGTCGAGGAACTCGAGGGCGAACTGAAACGGATCACCGAGAGTGCTGGTTTGGGTGTGATTGATCTTCCCCGCGATGTGAGCGACCTCGAGCCTCACGAGTTGAATGCACTGGTGCGTCGAGTTGTTGCCCGTGTTGATGTCCATAAAGGTGAGGAGATGCGCCTCTCAAAGACTCTCCGAAAGCGGGTGAAAGGCATCCGAGTGCCGCACCCTGTCTATGACCTCAGCGTCACCATGCGGAACGGTATCAAGTTGACCATCGGGAAAGGACTGAGCGGTCTCAAATCAAGGAGACCATCAGACGAAGTGATCCACTAGGCGGCTGAAAGAACTAATTTCTGTATGGGTCGGAAAGGCCCACCTAGACGCCTCGAATACATACGATATCGTAAGGGTATTCATATCGTAACTATATGAAAATAAACAATTTAGTTGTTGACTTCGACGAGTCTCGGCTCGTAGGTATCCGTATCGCATTTACGAAAAAGGAAGCGACGGCATGGACAACCAGACACACAAAGACCTCGAACAGGTTCAAGAAATTCTCGAGCAACGCATTCATGAACTGACACACGGTGATGACTACGGCTTTCACGCCGACCCGCTGCCGAAACTAAAGGGCACCTTCTGGAAACGCTTGCCGCTCTCGTTCCTCTTGATGGCAACCAAAGCTATCCTCATTACCAGCAACAAAACCGAAAAGTCAGATACCCACCCGCCTGAGGCATTGCGCGTATGAGCAGCACCCGACGCAAATTGGATTTAAAACACTTCAAGTCCACGCTCGAGGTTCAAGCGTTCGCCTTCGATGCTGCAATCCACATGACGCAGAAAAGTGTGTTGGACAAAGTGGATCGCGATGGTCTTGTGGGGGATGAGGAATACCGGGATTTGCAAAGGAAGATTGATGGCCTCCTCACGGTCGCGAGAAGCATGGGGTTGCCTCAGTAAGGCCTGAGGCTCGCACCCCTTTTCCCTCCCCAATGATATAACCCCGGAACGTCTCGGCTGGTGATCTACTGGCCGGGACCGGACTACCAGAAACCCAATGAAACAAGGGGTTCTGAATTACTGCCCCCTTATGAGAGAGAAGAAACGAAAGATATACCTCTAGGTTTACCATCGGTTCAACGACCGGCATAACCTCAACGTTGTTGCTCCAATCAATTCTCCCTCCCCAATGAAGTAAGAGAAGAACCAAAAGTTATATCTCTTGGTTAGCACCCCAAGACTACCCCGAGTTCTCATCAGGTCCCAAGCCTGATGTCTCTGGTCGGCGGTCACACAGACAGGGTTCTTCTCTGAGTTCAGTGATCAACAACGATCATCATCAATCCCATTCCAACACCACATCGATCTTGGTCCTTTGTTCGATGATGGTTCAGGTCCCACACGGCTCCCCTCAAGTAACACCCAGCGTGTACTGAGTGGTCGAGCTAGTGGGACCTTTTACCGTTTCACTCCGCCCGTGATGTCTGTTGTCAGCTTGGCACGTGGGCGGAGTGATGGGGGTGTCCTTCTATCCTTGGTGGGACACCCCCGAAGTAATCCCGAAACATAACCCAGTGAGGTCGCCATGATCACATGTGCCTCAGCTACATGCACCAACCCACTGCCTGCCTACGAGTTCAAACAAAGACTATCTCAGCGATGGGGCCTGTGTTCCCGCTGCCAGTCGGTCGTCAGTAACCGTGGCGTTCCCCTCGGTGGCTACATCGCCGGTGGTGCGATCAACACAGTTGCTCGGTCGGTCTTAAAGCACATCAAGCCGACACCCTCAGAGATCGCCGAGGCCGTTAAGTTTTCTCGAGGTCCGCTCTATCGTTTCGGTCCTTGGGACAACCGACCAGTCTACAAGATGACCTCTCTGCTGCACGAACCGGCCCGTTTCAGACTTCCACATCTGCTTGTTGGTCGGCGTCACCTGCCGAACTCCATGGCGATTGCACGGGCGTTTGTTCAGTACACGTTGGCAAGAGAGTTCATAGGAACGGGACATAGGTACAACGTCTACCTCGCGGGTGGGACATACATGGGTCGGCAAGGTCTATGTGTTCCCCCCGGTCGAAAGGCCGATGCGCAGCGTCTAACAAAGCATTGCAAGTACCGTCTACGATACGTTGACTTTGCATCTGTTGGAACACACACGCTCAAGGCGGCTGAGAAGCTCGGTCTGCGTCGATCTGACCGTGACCAAACCGCATTCATTGTGACCACCTATGGTCGCCTCCTTGCCGCTGGTGATGCACATCCACCGGTCTCCGTACCACTGCGCTCAATGCGTACCGACTTCCTCGGAGATAGCTTGTTCGATCACGTCCTCCCGAGGTCCCCAGAGATACCCGCAAGATACCACAAGGCAATTCGTAGGTCCTCGGGGCTGATCACTGGTCATTGGCCGGAGGGCATCGACCCTGTCTGTGATCTGACACCGCGACAGTCACCCCCGTCCAAACCCAAAGCACCCCCGATGCCAGACCCAAGCTGGCTGTTTGACATTTAAGGACCGTCCGAATGCCCAGAGCAAAACCCAAGGTCGAGCGCCAGTGTCTCGTCTGTGACACCGCGTTCATGGGTACACCCGCAGCAACCCGGTGTGATGTCTGTAAGACTGCTGGCCTCAAGGTTCCTCGAGATCGCCAGATGGCACAGCGGAAGAAGTCTAACGCATCTCTCAAGCCACGGCCCACAACGAGCAGGCCAAAGCCCAAGATCAGGTCAGCTAAACCCGCACCTGAGTTGGTAACAAAAACTTGCGGCGCGTGTGGTGAAGTCTTCGAGACCCACAAGGCAAGAGCCACGAGGTGTGATCCGTGTATCTCCGAGGATCGCAGGGTTACACGAAAGTCCTGCATCACTTGCGGCGCAAAGTTCCCAGCGCCGAATGGGGATGAATACCAGTGTCCGTCATGCGCCGAAGGGCTTGGGATCGGACAGTCAGAACTCACCCCAGAACAACGCGAAGCTCGGGAGGCCGAGGAGAAGCTCGGCAAGTGGAAGAACAAGGTCGCGATCCTTGAGGCAGAACTCGACGAACGCAGCAACGCGAAACCCAAAGGGACCCGCAAGATGACCACCAAAGTGAAAGAAAGCGCCATCGGAGTGGCATGGCTCGAGCTTGTAAGTCGCGATGGACAGGTCTCCTCACTGTCGCAACTTCATGAACGCGAGATCGATGAGGAAACCAAGCTGCGTCTGGTTATGGCGTTCAACCGCCTCCGGCTAAAAGGCTACGCGCTGGACGCACTGGCTCAACTATGCCCCGTCCACCTGATGTCTCTCGATGAGGACAAAGCGATCACTGGTCTGCCCCTAATCGAAAACCCAAACCCACCAACATCGCAAGAGTTGGCCGAGATCGAACTCGGTCTTCGATAACCAACCCATTCCAAAGGACACAAGAAACATGGTTGAAAGAGTAACCCTCGGTGGCGGCGATGCCACCGCACAAACAATGCCATCCTCCAAATCATACGCTTCAAGTGCAGACTACGTGAGCGGGGGCGTCACCGTCCGCGACACCAACAACATGCAGCGCGATGTTCACTCACAGGGCGATCTCAGAGACAGCGACGTGATCAACGTACAGGGTATGTCGATGAAGGTAACTCAGGCTAAAGAGCTTGGTTTGCTCAACGCCGTCTTTGATGAAGGCCTGTCGATTGGCGCGGCTCAGAGGGCAGCGCAGGAACATAGTTCTGTGGTAGACGAGACGCCCGAGGAACCCAAAGGTAGCGACACAGGTCATGCCGAGTTCGACTCCGTGATCGATGGTCTCAACGCCTCGCTTGATGACAGCATCATGTCGATGCGCGAGGCTCAGACATATGAAGCAGCGTTCGGACAGATCGCCATGTCTGGTATGACCATCGACCAAGCCGCCGAAACCATGCGCGGTCTGGCTGACGGGTCGGTTTCTGAGATCGATGTACACGGCGATACCCGCGCGATGTTCTCGAATGTCCAAAGCACGGTCACTGAGGCCGCAACCCAGAGCGCAATGCAGGAGCTTGGGCAAGATGGCTTCGATTTCCTGAAACAGGCATCCGCCACAAACCCTGGAGTGGACCGTGTGGTCCGTCAGTTCGCGGTAGACCGGGCGGCGGGTCGTGCTGATGGGATTACTTGGACCGAGTTTGCGCAGCATATCCGCGAGCAACTTGGCCACTGACCTTCTGCTTGGTGATGGCTCGCTACCATCGCCAGCCACGACCCCTGCAGGTTGACACCCAGCCCAGATCAGTTTGCCCGAGGGTGAACTGCGAGGATAACTGCGGTTCCCTGTCGGGGTCGAGAGAGTGAGAGACAATATCATGATCGACCTGAGAGAGATGGTGACGGATGCCGATATCATGCTGGTCCTGAACCGTATCAAACCGCATGAATGCTCTGACCCGGACTACTTCTTTGCAACCGTTGACCTCATTGAGGACGGTCGGTGTCCCACCGGTACCAGGCGGTTAAACAACAGTGAACTCAAAGCGTGGGAAGCGCGTGTGAAAACAGGACAATCAAATTATGCTCAAGATAAGACGCGCGAGGACGCTACTCCGCACCGAGTTGTTCCCGACGGTTCACCGAGAGAAAACCACCGGCATCTTCGTAAGGTACACCCATCACATCCCAGATAACCGCATCGATGCTGTATTCCTCGACAAACAACACGCAAATGAAGGACGTCTCGGCATAGGCTTCCACTACGTGGTGAAACTGGACGGTGTCGTTGAGGTCGCGAGGCACCCACTGACTGTCGGGGCTATTGGGCGGAGTGCTGCAATCAAAATGCACAGTATTCAGATCGGCGTGGTCGGGGGTGAAGACCGTGAGACAGGGCATTTCGCGAACACATTGACCTCCGCTCAGCGCGAAGCCCTCGAAGAGTTGTATCAGAGGCTTGCCGATGCGTTGGGTGTTCCGTTGGAAATTGATGAAAAACTGACGCCCAATGCTTCGGTTCAGTATGTGCAGGACGAAACTGCCGAAGCTGAATTTGAAAAAACCCTCGACCGCACTGAGGCGATGACCGCAGACGTCAACTGACACCCGTCAGCAGCGACCCTCGACTCCCAAAATCACCTCCCGTGATCCATTGATTTCATTGGCTTTTCTGAGGCTAAAATCGACCCTCCGCAGGGGTCGGTACGGAAGTGCTGTTTTAGGGGTTCTGAGGGCTTCCACAAAGGACCCCGCCAATGGCAAATGCCATCACAATAGGTGACGCCAAACGTCACTACCAACGACACACTCCGCTGCACGGAAGAACTCGCCAGCACAAGGCAGACCTCGAAGCAGTTGCCAAAGCACCCTCCCCGATGACCAAGGCCGAAAACCTGATCGCCAAACGCAGTGATGAGGTAATCGACCGGAAGATCGACGAGATGCTCACGCGTCTCCAAGGTCGCCGCAACCGGCACCGCTACGACCAATCCGCAGTGATCGCCCTCGAGCATGTGACCGACCATCCCCTCGACCCCAATACGCAACTGCCAATCTGGTGTGACATGTTGCGCCGGTCGAAAGGGACAACGCTTGGCAAAGCTGAGTTCTATCGGGATGCCCGCGCGATCTTCCAGCAGCACTCAATGTTCAACCCAGCGGCTCAGTGACGCCGCAATATCAAAGGACCCAACATGACATCCAAGACCGACCCCACGCCGGGGCCACTAACCGAAGATACCGAAGTCTGGCAGCGCACCCTGTCTATTCTCGCGGGCATCAAGCAGGTTGCCAGTCAGGTACGTACCGAAGCTCGCCAGATCGAAGCGGCTTATCCTAATCAATGGATTAAACCCGGCCATTGGGAGCGGGCCGATTTGGTAAGCGCTCTTAACAACGCCCACGCGGTTATGAGCACCGAAGTTCGCGCGATTGCGCGTAGCCGCAATCTGGCCATACCGGACGAGCTTCGGTGATGTTGATTACGTCTACGGGACACACTGCAAGTGACCTCGTGTGGCTCAGAGATAAACTCTGGGCTGCACGGTATGCCGCCAAGCAAGTCAAGGCCGCATCCGGTGTCACTCACGTTCTCCAACAATCATCAGGTGCCGTCTACACCGACCGCCCCGGCGCATGGACTTACGACTTTTCACAAGCCCGCATGTTCCTGCCTGAGGCCGCGCCGATCCTTGGAGGTTCGGTGGTGTCCTTTGAACGAGCGCGTGAAGCAATGGTCCAAATCTACGAAGCAAACCTGAGGGAACTAGAAGATGCCCTCAAGAAAGATCGGAACAGTAACTATGGCTGATTATGAACTCATCCCCCAAGCGGCCATCGATAAGCTGGTCGCCAACCCTACGGTCGCCCCGGCGTTTAACTCTGTGTTCGGCGCGGGTCGGCTTCTGGGGTATCAGTTAACAAGTCTGCTCAAAAAAGCCACTATGAACTGGACGAAGTTCCAAACGCTCGATGTTGCTTTCGAAGGTCTCCCAAAGCAGCGATTTTGTAGGAGGCTGCACTTTGATGAGTGTACGATGGGATATGGATTTGCTGCACTTGTGTTGGAACCAATAAACTTCACCCCAAGTGGCGAGCGTAGCTGCATCGCTTCGTTGGAAGAACAGATTAAATCTTAGGTTGGTCGCTGGGCCTAGTTTCATGGTAGAGTTAGATTTGACCGTACGAGTGGTATCAAAAGAGTAATTAAATTCCCATTTAGCATCGGCGACAAGAGGACCACGACCGAAGCGAGAACGCTCAATCGTAAGGGAAAGGGGCTTGATCTTCATATCGATTGATGTCTGTCCCTCCTTATAGGAAAAGACAAACTCCGGATCGCCCTTTATTGAAAAGTAGTAGCCACCGTTCTCTTCACGTCTGTTCGAGAAGACGACTCGGTCCGAATCTGTGCGTGCCATCCAGAAGCTTGACTTGAGAAGCTCGACATCCAGTTGTCCGTACGGTGAGGGTGCAGTTTCAAACTCAGAAGGCAAGTTCGACATAATATCATTTCTCCACTATTCTCCTTGATAGTAAACCTTGACACGAGGGTTGGTTCATCCCTCAGATGGGGGGTGAAACTAAGTGTCACAGACTGTGGCCAGATTGATCACAAAACCAGAAATCTAGATTATTAAGCTTTGCGGATTGAAGACGCACAAATCGCCGTTGCCGCCATTGAGGCAACCACTCGTCCCGAACGCTGGGGCGAATTGTGTGATGTCATTGTAAGGCGACTTGGTGTGCAAGCGTTCATGCTACAGGAGTACAATGTTGCAGAGCACTCAACGCCGATTTTTCATGCATCTCGATACATGCGAACTGGAGACGGTAGGCGCATTTTAGAGAAAGTGATCACCGGCCATGAAGACACGACTGTGGAAAGAGTTGGATACAGTGCCCTATCTAGAGTGGCACCGGGCACTGTGCTCGGAGAGGCGGAAGCATTTGGTTTCGATTCATCGGGTCCCCCATCAATGAACCCAATCCGTGATCGGGTCCTTGGGGCGACCGGAGCCACGTCGAGAAGTGCCCTACGTCTCAATCAACTCGGTCCATGGATGGACGTAGCCATCACCTGCGACATTCAAGACGATTATGGCGCTTCGAAGCGACTCGTAGAGTACGCGCCAGCATTGTCCGCCATTTTGCAGAAATCCATAAAGTCAAAGCGGCTAATTGATCGCCTAACAGAGAGCTACAACGCTCTGCTTGATCTATTTGATCACCTCAGCTTCGGGATAGCTTTTTGCGATCAAAATGGCGAAGTAATCACTGCCAACGAAAAGCTACGTCATTGGCTC
This sequence comes from Ruegeria sp. ABV4_181, assembly GCF_056158465.1. NCBI lineage: Bacteria > Pseudomonadati > Pseudomonadota > Alphaproteobacteria > Rhodobacterales > Roseobacteraceae > Ruegeria > Ruegeria sp. ABV4_181. Next base: position 3,301,463 of record NZ_JBSWTI010000002.1, on the reverse strand, counting down.
AGCGAAAAAGATGCCCTCGTAAAAGTCCGAAACCGGATTGTGGCGGCGGTTGATGCTGATAAGCACATTCTTCGTGCGGCGTTGGAATGCGGTTCCTTGGCGAAAAAACAAGCTTCAGCCACGACTCTTTCGGTCGCTCGGCGATCAGGAGCCTCACCATTGGTCCTGCATATTGCTGCTGTCAAAGATGCGAGTATTCGGCGTGAAAGAGTGTCTTTGGTTTTCGCACTGGACCCCGCAGAAAACCGACACGTCACTGCCGATGGATTGGCTGCTTTGGGGACTTTAACACCCGCAGAAACAGAGATATGTAACTTACTGTTGAACGGATTAAATACAACATCGGTCTCAGACCACAGAGGTACGGGATTGGAGACCGTCCGAGGTCAAATAAAGTCAATCCTGCAAAAACTAGACTGCAAGCAACGCTCAGACCTTGTTCGTTTGGCAATGGTAACAAGTCCCAAGTTGTACCTTAACGATGGAACATGAGCATTGTGAACCATATCGGATTTTCGCTCGGCGTTTTTTCATGGTTGCGCTGATCTGGGAGCCGACAATAGTTGGCGTGTAGCGAAAGCTCACTTTCATCCGCTTAGTGAACTTAGGAGAACAGACCAACGAGGGGCGCTCATCAGGAAGGTGATTGTGTCCTACCGCAAGGCCGCTCAGGGTGAGTTCAAGCAACTGCAGGATATCATCAGGGCCGAGAAGCAAGGTCAGGGTGAACTCTTGAAGGCTCAGGTCAGGCGGAACCGTGAGTTGTTCCCGGTGAAGGCTGGCGGGGCAACTGTGCGGGTGAAGCGCAGGACCAGGACGTTCGAGGATTTGCTGAAAGAGTGACGTTGAGTGGACATTGAGGGAACCTTATTGGTTCCCTCCTTTTCTCGGGCATAAATCGTTCTTCGGTTTGCTGGGCATCCGACTTAGTCGCTTGAAGCGTATTGTCACTTGTAGTCATCCATCAGGTGTTTACCAAGCCGTTAGCGTGGTATTCTTACCGTCCCGGATTTCGAATACGCGGCTCGATACGCTCCGGCACATTGTAGGCTTGAACCGTGATGGAAATTTCGCGGTTTGGGTCGTCTTTATGGCCGAAAAGGTAGGTCCAGCTACTTTCGGAGCGTTGCTCTATCAGCTTCTTGAAGTTTGCGTGGCTCGACGTGCTGCTGGAAATCTTCTCAAGAACGCCGGTGAAGTCTTTGTTTCGACTAAACATCAGGACCGCGGCCTTCGTGTCACGCCAACTCAAATAAGAAAGCACTTGGTCCAACGTTTCGAGATATGCTTTCTCACCTGTCCAGAACTTGCATTCACCAATGAAGATGTTTCGACCTTCAGCCTTGATTAATATGTCGGTTTTGCCCTCGTAGTTGAAGGTTTCTCCGGTGGCATCGCCGACGTAGTGGCCATTCAACTGAACAAGGAAGTGCGTTCTAAGGCTTTCTTCGTCAATTTCTCGGAAAGCACCGGGGCTTTGTTCCATTACGCTAACCATGTTCTCGAGCACCGTGAGTATGTGCTCGTAGTCTTCGACGGTAAGCGTCGGTTCGGGCTTGTAGGGAGCGCGGGAAGCAGAAGGTTTCGGCGTGGACGGGCGGATTTTCCTCCGCACCTGCGGAGCGGCGTATGTTTCAGCAGTACCGGGGCGTTGCTTCATTTTGAAGCCCAAGCCTGCGACCAACGATTTGTCCTTTAGGAGTTTTTCCTTGCGCCGTTCAATAGTTTCGGTCGCAAGTGCCTCAAGCGCGGCGTTGTAGCCATGCGCGTCGTTGCGCAGCCATTCAAGGTGTTCGTTCAGTCCAGCAATACGCCTGTCGATTTCGCTTTTCACGCGGTCTTGCGTTAGGTCGGTCCCGGAAATGGTGAACTTGATTACGTTCGCGGCAACTGTGCCACGCGGTTTTCCAGTGCTCCAAGTCGTAGGTTGTATTTCGAAACCAACCTTGTTGCCGGAGTAAGGAATTTCAACGTCCAGTGCGGTGCCGGTTATGTAGTATGGGCGCGAGCGATCACGAATCCACCGGTTACTATCGTGGCTGACGTCGATTTGGGTTTCACGTTGATCCACCTCAAGGTCGTCTGGATGAATGGTTGGTGCGTCGAAAGCGTATTGGTCCGCGTAGTAGCGGGCCAAGTCAGTTGTCGAAGTATTCAGGAGTTCGTCGCCATCCATAGCTTCAATCGAAGATACCATCTTCGTTTTCCAAGCATCTTGCGTAGCGTGCCAGTCGCCTTGGTTGAAAAGCAGATCATTTGACCCCGAATTGTAGCCGCGCATCGTAAACTCGCATAATGTGTGAATTCTTGTGGCGAACTATATGTAGCGTGCAGCATAATGCCAACGCACAACTTACGTCTTTTAGCTGGCATGAAAGGGTTACGTTGTTGTGCGTTGTGTAAAGCGGTATCAGCCCGCCGGATGGCGACCAGCAATGTAGACAGCCGATGGCCGCGTTTACGAAAGCGAAGTTTGACGCCACTGCAGCCGACCGGTGCTTTGTCAGCATTGTTGTCCAGTTACCGTTTCGGAAGCGGTATGAATTCCTGATCATCACCGGGTGGCAAATGGAACCTTGGGTTACACTCCCAAGCCTCGGCCCGCCAAGCTTCCTTGGCCTCTTCTATGCGCTCCTTGGATGACGCCACGAAGTTCCACCAGATATGCCGAGGCCCCTCCAGTGTCTCTCCACCCAGCAGCATCACCCGTGCCCCCCTTTCACCGGCTTTCATCGACACCCGATCACCAGGACGGAAGACCATCATTTGACCCGCTTCGAAGGTATCGCCGGAGACCGTTACCGACCCATCCACGACATACACCCCGCGATCCTCATGGTCATCCGGCATTGGAATACTGGCACCAGCTTGAAGCACAGCATCGGCATAGAACATCTCTGCAGGCGTCTTAACTGGCGCACGTTCACCGTAGGCATTGCCGAGGATCAGACGCACCTCCTTGCCTTCACCTTCCATGACGGGCAGAGCATCAGCAGAGGCATGTTCAAAAGTAGGGTCTAGGTCCTCGTGGTCCTTTGGCAGAGCTACCCAAGTCTGGATACCAAAGAACGGCATAGGGTCCACTTGGGTTTCATCGTCGGTTCTCTCTGAGTGTGTGATGCCTCGACCGGCAACCATCCAATTCACCGCACCCGGCTCGATCCAAGAATCCGTCCCGAGGCTATCTCTGTGGTGCATCCGACCACGATACAGGTAGCTGATCGTTGCCAAGCCGATATGCGGGTGAGGGCGTACGTCCATGCCTTTTGTGGGCAAGAACTCTGCGGGTCCCATTTGATCGAAAAAGATAAAACTTCCGACCATCTGGCGCTTCGGTGCGGGTAGGGCGCGGCGTACCTCGAAGCCACCCAGATCGCGGGCGCGGGGGATTATGACGGTTTCAATGGCGTCCACGGCGTCACCCGTGGGGCAGTGGGGGTCTAGCGCAGGGTTCCAAGACATGGGGCGTACTCATTTGGCTCTGTCGATAAGATGGCTCAAGGAGACGGGAAGTGAACCCCAAGAGACGCTCAGATGTCGTGCGGGATCGCACACAACGGTGGCGGGCCTGCAATTCGCGTCTTGGGTGCATTCAGTGTTTTCAATCCTGCTTGGGTTTGTATAACCTTCTTCCATTATTTGTTGATTTCAGAAGGCCGTAGCAGCATGGCGGAAGCCCATTTTCGAGTTCAAGTTGAACGGGATCACCTTACAAAACTTGCGAACGCTAAACCTATTCAAGCTCTCGCCGAGTTGATTTGGAACTCACTTGATGCCGACGCCACGAGGGTGGATGTCGAGATTGAGAACGACGACATCGCAATGAGGTCGGTGACGGTTAGGGACAACGGACACGGTATTCCGCACGATGAAGTTGGTAATCTGTTCGGAAATCTCGGCGGATCATGGAAGCGCAACGGTAGCCTCTCGAAAAAAAAGAACCGTATTTTACACGGGAAAGAGGGTAAAGGACGCTTGAAGGCGCTAGCTATCGGTCGGTCGGCTGAATGGAATGTCCGCTACTACGAGGGCGGAAAACTCTTCGGATATCGTATCTCTCTACTCAAAGACGACTTGGTGGATGTGAGAGTGACCGAACCAGTGGAAGTGGACAAAGCTCTACGCGCCGGGGTTGATGTGACGATCTCCGAACTTGACAGGACATATCGGTCACTCGAGCCTGCAAACTCGGTTCAGTCTTTGTCTGAGGTCTTCGCCCTGTATCTGACCGACTACAAGGATGTGTCCATATTTGTGGAACACGAGAAACTGGACCCAAGCGCCGCAATCGAAGACAGAACGGTGTTTGACCTCGATCCGATCATAGATGAAAGCGGCGTATCTCACCCCGTGCGAGTTGACCTCATTGAATGGAAATCGGCGTCTGATCGTTGGTTTTTCTTGTGCGGCCCTCATGGTTTCCCATTCCACCGATCAACACCGAGGTTCCACACGGCGGGTCATAAGTTCTCGGCATATGTAAAATCCAGCTATATCGAAGCGCTCCAAGAGCGCGGTGAACTGGACTTCTCTGAAATGAACGAAGGTGTTCTCGACATTCAGGATGCCGCTGCTGAACTCATTAAAGAGTTTTTCAACAACAAAGATGCGGAAGCCGCGCAGACCGAGATAGATCAATGGAAAGAGGAAGAGGTTTACCCGTTCCACGCTGACCCTCAGACGTCTGTCGAAGCTGCAGAACGCAAAGTCTTCGAGATCGTTGCTCTGAACGTCAATAAGCACCTGCCGGATTTCAAAGTTCAGAGTTCCAAGAGTAGGGCATTCCAACTGCGTATGCTTCGACAAGCTATTGAGCGCGGGCCAGACGAGTTGCAGCACATTCTGACCGAGGTGTTAGAGCTTCCTCCTCAGACACAGAGGGAGATGTCGAAACTCTTGGAAGAGGCAGACCTAGCTAACGTCATCAGCGCCTCACGTCTTGTGTCTGACAGGCTCAAGTTCGTGCATGGTTTGGAAGAACTGATTTTCGGCGAACAGAGTAAGAAACTGCTGAAAGAACGCAGTCAGTTGCATCGCATGATCGCTGAGAACAATACATGGATTTTTGGTGAAGAGTTTAACCTAACTGTTGACGATCAGTCCTTAACAGAGGTCCTGAGGAAACACCAAAAGCTGATCGGCAAGGAGACCGTGATTGACCGTTCTGTGAAACGGATTGATGGGAGAGTAGGTATCGTGGATTTGATGCTTTCCCGGTCTGTTCCTCTCAGCCGTGCAGACGAACGTGAACACTTAATTGTCGAACTGAAAAGACCGAGTTGCACAATTGGGAAAGAGGAAATCGGGCAAGTCGAGGATTACGCTTTTGCCATCGCCGAAGATGAGCGTTTCCGCTCGGTGAAAACGCGATGGATATTCTGGGTCGTATCGAATGACTTAGACGCACATGCGAATAGACGTGCGCGGCAAAAAGACAACCCACCGGGAAGGGTCTACATCTCAGAGGACGAGAGCATCGAAATTTGGGTTAAAAGTTGGGGTGAGATATTTCAATCCTGCAAGGCGCGTATGCACTTCGTTCAGGAGACACTCAAGGCAAACGTCGATAAAGACTCCGCTTTGAAATATCTCAAGAAAACCTACGATAAGTACCTCGTCGGTGTCGCTGAGGAACACTCAGAGGAGGCAGAACCCGCTAGCGTTGACCCATAGGTCCACACAGGGAGGTTTCAATTTCAGGTCAAAAATCTGAGTGAGTTACAAAATACGTGATCCTTCCCGGCTCCCCCCCGTGGCCCCCTTTGAACACTCGGAGAAAACCAGCAGGACACCCGCCGGGTACGCCGGAGGCTCGGGTGCAGCCTCGGAAACAGCCGATTTCCTGCCATTTGATAGGCCCTAAATCTTTTTTCGAATAAAACTCTTTGATCAGATGGGCCCCGCCGAATTCATCACCGATGGCGGCATAGACGTTCGCCCGCACCCTCATATCGGGTTGGGGACCGTGACCTACTTGTATCAGGGTGAATTCGAACACCGCGACAGCCTCGGGACCCATCAGATGATTTACCCCGGCGAGGTCAACTGGATGGTGGCCGGGCGCGGTGTGACCCATTCCGAGCGCACCAGCAAGGAAACGCGGGGGAAGAAACACAGCCTGTTCGGCATTCAAACCTGGATCGCACTGCCCGAAGCGCATGAGGACATGGCCCCGGATTTTGAACATCACAAGCAGGGCGCGCTGCCTCATATCGAGGACACCGGCGTCAGTGCCCGGCTTATCCTGGGCAACGCTTATGGGGTGGCCAGCCCGGTGACGATGCTGTCGGAAACCTTCTATTTGGATGTGCAACTGGACCCGGATGCTTCGTTCCCGCTGCCTGACGATCATGAGGATCGGGGTGTATATGTCACGCAGGGATCGGTCGAAATCTCGGGCGACAGGTTCGAAGAGGGGCGCATGATGGTGTTCCGCCCGGGCGATCACCTCTCGGTCAGGGCCGGGGCTCTGGGTGCGCGGCTGATGTTGCTGGGCGGCGCGACGCTGAACGAAGACCGCTATATCTGGTGGAACTTCGTTTCCTCATCAAAGGACAAGATCGAAAACGCGACGCGCGAATGGAAGACGGCGGACTGGGCCAACGGGGCCTTTCACCTGCCACCCGGCGACGATCAGGAGTTTATTCCCATCTCTGAGGATCTGGAACGCACGCGGCCCAGGCTGGCGCGCTGACCAGACGTCATGGGGCCTTGTCGGCCCTTCTGATCCCGGCAATCCTTCCACCAAGGGAGGAACGCCATGAAAATCGTGATTGCGGGGGCAGGCAGCATCGGGTGTTACTGCGGGGCTTTGCTGGCCAGCGCGGGGCACGAAGTGACCTTACTGGGCCGTGCTCGCATTCTGGACCCGATCCGTGAACGTGGACTGACGGTCACGGATTTCTCGGGCCTGAGCCGCCATGTCGCCGCCTCTGATCTGACGCTGACCGAGGATGCGGCCTGTCTGCGCGAAGCCGAAATGGTGATCGTGACTGTCAAGACAGGGGCGACGGCGCAAATGGCGATCCAGATCGCAAAATACACGCCGGCACCCGCCCCGGTGCTGTCCTGGCAGAACGGGATGGAAAACGCCCGTTCCTTGCGCGCGGCACTGCCGGATCATGATGTTCGGGCCGGAATGGTGCCCTTTAACGTGGTGCCGACGGAACCGGCCAGCTTTCACCGCGCCACGTCCGGTGAGATTGTGATTCAGGGCGGGCCCGGCGATCTGGGCTCAGCGCTCAGCAGCGGCGATCTGCCCGTCATCGAAAGCGATAAAATTGAAGCTGTGCAATGGGGCAAGCTGGTCATCAATCTAAACAACGCACTGAACGCGTTGTCCGGACTGACCCTGAAAGACCAGTTGCTGGACCGCTCATGGCGTCGCCTGATGGCTGACCAGATGGCCGAGGCGTTGAGAGTGCTGAAATCAGCCGGTCAGCCGGTTGCCTCGACCACACCGCTGCCGGCAGGAATGACCCCATATATCCTGCGCCTGCCGACGCCGATCTTTACCCGGATCGCGGCGCGGATGCTGACCATCGACCCCAGCGCCCGTACCTCCATGGCCTATGATCTGAAGGCGGGCAGGCCGACCGAAATCGATAGCCTGCAAGGTGAAATCATCCGACTGGGTGCGCAGGTCGGCGTGCCAACGCCGATCTGTACCCGGGTGCGAAAGATGATCGAGCAGGGGCCATCCGCTGCGATGACACCGGAACAGATTGCCCGGTAACGCGCGCTCATTGAAAGGCAGTCAGCATCCAGAAAATCACGGCGGACATGGTTGCAGCGGCAGGCACCGTAATGACCCAGGCCGCCACAATGGTCATGAAATGGGACCGGCGCACCAGTTTGCGTCTCTGATGTTCTTCTCGGGCCAGCCGCCGTTCAGGCGGGCGCTGCCGGTTCGAGTGCTTCCACCGGCGATCCGAATGCCATTCGCGGTAAAACCCAACCCCGAATACCGCGCCCACGGCGATATGGGTCGAACTGACGGGCAGACCCAGCCAACTTGCCACAATCACGGTTATCGCCGCCGACAAAGCCACGCAGAAGGCGCGCATCGGGTTCAGTTTGGTGATCTGGCTGCCCACCATCCGGATCAGCTTGGGACCGAACAGGAACAGGCCAAACGAGATCCCGAACGCTCCGATCACCATGACCCAGCTTGGGATTGACACTTTCGAGGCGAAATCGCCGAACTCTGCCGCGTGTACGATGGCCGCCAGCGGCCCGACTGCATTGGCCACGTCATTTGCACCATGGGCAAAACTCAGGAACGTGGCCGAGATCACCAGGGGCAAGCCGAACAGAGTCTTCAGCGACCGCGTGCGGTTCTCCAGCCCTTCGGACTTGCGGCGGACCCAGGGCACTGTCAGCGACCAGACCAAAAGACCAAAGGCCAGACCGATCAGCAAGGCCACTTCCAGATCGACCTTGACGATCCGCTTTAGGCCCTTGACCGCCAGATAGGTCGCAAATGCGCCCGCCATAAGTGCGACAAGGATCGGAACCCAGCGCTGTGCGGCGGCGATCTTGTCTTCCTGATATTGAATCTTTGCCTTGATCAGCGCCAGAAATCCGGCCGCGATTACGCCGCCCAGCACGGGCGAGATCACCCAACTGGCTGCAATCGCGCTCATCGTGCCCCAGCTGACAGCGCTGAGGCCCGCGGCGGCGATACCCGCGCCCATCACGCCCCCAACGACGGAATGCGTGGTTGAAACCGGTGCGCCGACCCATGTGGCCAGGTTGACCCACATCGCAGACGAGATCAGCGCCGCCATCATCGCCCAGATGAACACGTTGCTGTTCTGGACCGAAGCCGGGTCGATGATCCCCTTGGAAATGGTCGAGACCACATCACCACCGGCCAGCAGCGCCCCTGCGCTTTCCGCTATGGCGGCAATGACGATCGCACCGCCCATGGTCAGTGCGTTGGCCCCAACCGCCGGGCCCATGTTGTTGGCAACGTCGTTTGCACCGATGTTGATCGCCATATAGGCGCCGAAAGCTGCCGCTGCGACGACGATCAGACCGCCATCCGCGCGCCCGAAAAACACTGCCGCCGACAATCCGGCCAGCGCGATGAACGCAAGCGCAATCCCGGGCGCCAGCATCGGACGCGCCACGTGGACATTCGCGTTTTCAACACGCGAAATGCGGTGCAAGTCGCTGTCCAGAGCCTGCCAGCGGGATTTTATGTTCGAGTTAGACATTGTTTCACATCGGGCGACGTTAGTTTGACGCGTGCGGCTATCCGGTTTCCTTGGCGCGGGCAAGCGCCCCGTCATCAAATCTTTGCGAAATTGTTACATCTGGCGCAGCAAAGCGCTCAATTCCGGTTCCTGAACCTGCGTGGCGGCGTCCTCCGGAGTGAACCAGCGCCGTTCCCGCTGACCGGCCTCGGGGAATTCATCAGCCAGTTCCCTGACATCCACGCGATAGACGCTGGTGCGGACCGGCAGGGCCGAACCGTCATCCAGAACCTTGTCATAGGTGAAGTGCCCGACCGAGTTCCGATGCAGGTGCTCAGCCCGCACGCCGGCCTCTTCCCAGGCTTCCTGCAGGGCTGTTTCCGCACCGTCCTTGCCATCCATGGGCCAGCCTTTGGGGATCACCCAGCGTCCGGTGTCGCGGCTGGTGATCAGCAAAACCTCTTTTCCATCCTTGGAGGCGCGCACGCAAAGGGCCGCGAACTGCACCCGGCGCGGGCGCAGGAAAAACGGTCGGGCGACCTCTTCCCAGATATTTCGCAGCCATGCGGACATTGGTTGAGTGATTTCGCGCAATTCTTTCCTGAAACCGCCAATTCATACCAATCAAACATATGAGATTCAACGTTTCCGGTAAAATCCCCGGGAAAATGGGGCCGGTTCCGATTTCAACTCCGCCGCTTTGCCCGCAGTGTCGGATCGGCCTGTGTCGGGTCTTCGGGCCAGGGGTGTTTGGGGTATTGCGCACGCATGTCTTTTCGCACGTCGGCATAAGACCCGGCCCAGAATCCGGGCAGGTCGCGGGTTATCTGGATCGGGCGCTGGGCCGGGGACAGCAGGGTGATTTTCAGGGCCTCGCCGCCCACCACAGGGTGGCGGGTCACACCGAACAATTCCTGCAACCGGACCGAGATTTCCGGCACCGCGCCGCCATAGTCTATCGGCACCTTCCGTCCCAGCGGGGTGACAAACGATCCCGGCGCACGGCGGTCCAGCTCTTGCGTCTGTCCCCAATCCAGTCGGGTCCGCAGGGCAGGCAAAAGGTCGAACCGTTTCCAGTCTTCGGCGTTGCGCACGCCCGAGAGCATGGGTAGCAGCCAGTCTTCCAGCGTTTCCGTTAGCCCTTCGGTCGAAAAATCGGGCAAATCCGCGCCTTCGGCCCGGACCAGCTCGACCCGCGCCGCCAGCCGGGCCGCGGCCCCGTCCAGCCGCAACCCCAGATCGCGCACGCCGTCCAGCATGGCCCGTGCCACGGCGTCATCTGGCACATCCCGCCAAATGCGGTCGCCCAAAGTGATCGCGCCGAACCTTTCCTGTTGGCGCGCCACGACGCGGCGCTCGCGTTTCGACCATTCGCAGAAGTCGACCCAGGTGATCTGCTCCACGAACAGATCACGAATTTCCCGTTCCGCAATCTGCACGGCCATCCGCACCCGCGCCTCGCGTGGATTTCCATCGGTGTCCGTGACCACCAGATACGGTGCGTTTGCCAGCGTGTCGCCGCCGTCCAGCACCACGCCTTTACCGCCGGACAGAACATAGCGCGGGATGTCGCCCTTGCGGCGTTGTCCGATCCGGTCGGGATAGGCCAAAGCAGCCATTGCTGCCGGGCCGAGTTCGCCGGTCCCGCGCTGCGGGCGTAACCGTTTCGCCTCGGCCCGGATCCGGTCCAAAGTTCCCGTATTCACCTGCCAAACCCGGTTGCGCTGAAACGCACGTGGGTCGCGCAGCGCCTCAAGCCGCAGCAACAGATCGGCTGGGGCCCCTTTCAGCGGATCGCGCTCGGCCAGCAAAGCGGCCAAGGGCGCGGCACCCGCGCCGGCATGCTCCAGCATGTGCCCAAGACGCGGATGCAGGGGCAGGGCGGCCAGCGCCCGCCCGTGATCTGTGATCCTGCCTTTGCCATCCAGAGCGCCAAGCATTTTCAGCAACGAGCGGGCCTCGGCCAGCGTTCCCTCGGGCGGCGGTGTCAGGAAGGCCAGATCATCCGGCGCTGCGCCCCACAACGCCAGCTCCAATGCCAGACCGGTCAGGTCTGCCGCTTCGATTTCGGCCGGGGGATAGGCGGCCAGAGCGCCTTCCTCACCCTTGGACCACAGGCGATAGCACACGCCCTCGGCCACGCGACCCGCACGGCCGGCGCGCTGGGTCGCTTCGGCGCGCGTCACCCGTTCTGTCACCAGACGGGACATGCCCGAACCCGGATCGAACCGGGCCCGGCGCGCCTGACCCATATCCACCACGACGCGAATGTCGGGGATGGTCAGCGAGGTTTCGGCGATCGACGTGGCCAGAACCACTTTGCGACCGGTTTCTGCCGGTGCAATGGCCGCGCGCTGGGCGGCAAACGGCATCGCCCCGAACAGAGGCCGCAATTCGCACTTGCCGGGCAATCGGGTGGTCAGCGCGGCCTCGGCCCGACGGATTTCTCCCTCGCCCGGAAGAAACACAAGCACACCGCCGCCGATATCGCGCGTGTCCCGTTCGGCCCTGACAACCAGATCGACCACCGCGTCCAGCCGCCGCGCCTGTGCCCCCAGCGGCCGATCGAGCCAGCGCGTCTCGACCGCGTAGCTGCGCCCTTGCGATGTGACCAGAGGGGCCTGCATTAACCGCCCAACCGGATCGGCATCCAGCGTTGCGGACATCGCCAGCAGGATCAGGTCATCGCGCAGCGCACCTGTCACTTCCAGACACAGTGCCAGCCCAAGATCGGCGTTCAGAGACCGTTCGTGAAACTCGTCGAAAATCACTGCGCCGATTCCGGGCAGGTCGGGATCAGATTGCAGCATCCTTGTCAGGATACCTTCGGTCACGACCTCGATCCGCGTGGCGCCGGAGATTTTGGCCTCACCGCGCACCCGATAGCCGACGGTTTCACCTACACGCTGCCCCAATGTTTGCGCCATGCGTTCCGCAGCGGCACGGGCGGCCAGCCGCCGCGGCTCCAGCATCACGATTTTACCTTTGCACAGCCCTGCATCCAGCATGGCCAGAGGCACCCGCGTCGTCTTCCCCGCACCCGGCGGGGCCTGCAAAACAGCGCGGCCCGAGGCTGTCAGAGCCTCAAGCAATTCGGGAATGGCGTCATCAATTGGCAGGCGCGTCGTCATGCGGGCTTTATCCGCCAACTATCCGGGAAGGTCCAGTTTCGCAGTCTGGCCAATATCCCCGGCAACACGCATTGGAAAGATCGGCGGATCGGTCTGGACAAACCGCCCCTTCGGGCGGCAAGTAGTCGTGCCGCAAATGATCGGGGTCGAGATGGAAACAGGCAGTCTGGGCGACAGGATATTGAAAGGGGACCGGCGCGCGCTGGCCCGTGCGATCACATTGGTCGAAAGCGGCCGCGCCGATCACAGAGAACAGGCGGCCGGGTTGCTGGCCCAACTGGCCGAGTCCGGGCGGCAATCCCTGCGCATTGGCATGTCGGGCACGCCGGGTGTGGGTAAATCCACCTTTATCGAAAGCTTTGGCATGATGCTGACCGGGCAGGGGTTGCGTGTGGCGGTTCTGGCCGTCGATCCCAGCTCGACCCGGTCCGGAGGATCGATACTGGGCGACAAGACCCGGATGGAGCGCCTGAGCCGCGACAAGAACGCCTTTATCCGCCCTTCTCCCAGCCAGAGCCATCTGGGCGGGGTCGCGCGCCGCACCCGCGAGGCCATCGCCCTATGCGAAGCGGCGGGGTTCGACGTGGTGCTGATCGAAACCGTGGGCGTGGGCCAGTCCGAGACGGTGGTGTCGGAAATGTCCGATCTGTTTCTTTTGCTGCTTGCACCTGCGGGCGGGGATGAGCTGCAGGGCGTCAAGCGCGGTATCATGGAAATGGCGGACATGATCCTGGTCAACAAGGCGGACGGGGACCTGAAGGCCACCGCCACCCGCACCTGCGCCGATTATGCCGGGGCGCTTCGCCTGTTGCGAAAGCGTGCTCAGGACCCCGAAGGGTTTCCCCGGGCGATGACGGTATCGGCGGTTGAGGAACACGGGCTGGAACAGGCGTGGGACGAGATGCAGTCGCTGACCCGGTGGCGCCGCGACAATGGCCACTGGGACGCGAACCGGGCGGCGCAGGCGCGCTATTGGTTTGATCAGGAAGTGCGCTCGGCCCTGCTGGCGCGGTTGTCCACCCCGCAGGCCCGCGCCGCAATGGAGCAACTCGGCGCACAGGTAAGCGACGGTCAGATCAGCCCCTCGGCGGCGGCCGAGCGGATGTTGTCGACTCTGGTGTCAGACTGAACAACGGGCTCCCGGGAGGGCGGACTGCAATTATAAGTTGTGGCCGGGGCTGACCCGACAGCGATTTGATGTTAAGGTCGGACGGCTGGCGCTTGGCGAAACGTTCGGGAACCGTCTGATATGCCCAACATAAATGGGACCAACGGCAACGACGACATTGATGTCACGAACAACAGCGGAACCCTGAATGGAACACCGCAGGGGTCGCCGATTGATAACGTCCGGGGACAGGGCGGTGCCGACGATATCGAGATCATCAACAGCACGGTTTCGGGCGTGGTGGTCGGAAACGCCGGCAGCGACACGATTACGATCACCAGCAGCACGGTGGGCGGGCGCATCGCCGGCGGGTCGGGGGCGGACACGGTCAATGTCAGCGGGTCGTCCGTCAACACGATCCGGCTGGGCAACAGCAACGACACCCTGAATTTCAGCAGCACCAGCGTTTCGGGGGATGTACGTGGCGGCAGCGGCACCGATACGCTGAACCTGCCGGTCGGTACAGTCATCAATGACAATACGTTTGGCACTTTCACGGTTCAGGACGGCGTCAGTTATTCCCTGTCCAGCGGCAGTTTCACGCTGCCGTCGGGGATCACGGTCTCGTATCAGAGTTTTGAAAACGGGTCGGGTGTGCCCTGTTTCACCCGCGATACACGCATCCGCTCGCAGAACGGTTCGGTTCCCATCCAGACCCTGCGCCCCGGTGACCTGATCCACACGCTGGGGGATGGTCTTCAAGCGATCCGCTGGATCGGCCGGCGAAGGTTTGACACCGCTGCGCTGCGGGCCAATCCGCGGCTCTGCCCGGTGCGTATCCTAGCAGGCGCTTTGGGTGAGGGACTGCCACATCGCGACCTGCTGGTGTCGCGTCAGCACCGGATGCTGGTGCAGTCGAGAATTGCCAAGCGGATGTTCGGCGCGACCGAGGTTCTTATCCCCGCAGTCAAACTGACCGAACTGCCGGGTATCTACGTCGCTGAAACGGTAGAGGAGGTCGAGTATTTCCACCTGCTGTTCGATCAGCATCAGGTGATCTTTGCCGAGCAGGCTCCGACAGAAAGCCTGTATACCGGGCCGGAGGCGCTGAAATCCCTCAGCCCGGCGGCCCGGCGCGAGATTTTTGAGATCTTCCCCGATCTGGCCCATAATCACCCGGTCGTCGATCCGGCCCGTTTCATCCCCAAAGGGCGGCAACAGGCCCAACTGGTTGCCCGGCATTTGAAGAACAACAAACCCCTGCTACAAGGCCGTACAGCCGAGGGCGCATAGGAATTTGACCGGCGCGCAAAGATTTCGCGCCACGCACTTGACCCTTCCGGCGATTCCCACTACACGCATCCAACCAGTTTTCGGGCGCGACTTCGGGTTGCGCCCCTTGTGATTTGGCCGAGGGCATCTGCCCGGCCTCCAGAAACAAAGGAAGAAACCATGTCGCGCCGTTGCGAACTGACCGGAAAAGGCCCGATGACTGGCAACAATGTCAGCCACGCCAAAAACAGAACTCGTCGTCGTTTCCTGCCCAACCTGAACGACGTCACCCTGCAGTCGGAAACCCTGGGTCGTGGCGTCAAGCTGCGCATCTCGGCGGCTGCGCTGCGTTCGGTGGACCACCGCGGTGGTCTGGACGCGTTCCTGGCCAAAGCCAAGGACGATGAGCTGTCCGCCAACGCACTGAAAGTGAAAAAGGAAATCGCCAAGGCACAAGCCTCGGCCTAAGCCTTTCTTCACCGGATTTTCGGGCCCTGTACCTTGCGGTGCGGGGCCTTTTCTTTTGCCTGATCCACAGTTGTTCCCGAATTGGAATTAAATTTCCGATCTGGGTGAAATTGTTCACATACGCTGCGCCCACCCTGCATTATGTTTGTGCATATTCATCTGGTGGAGTTGAGTATGATGTCTTTCAAATCCTTTGATTTTTTCTCCCTGTTGACAGCCTTTATCGGCAAATCATTTGGAACATGTATTCGAATGCAACGTCAGGTGAACAGGCTGCATACCAGCCTGACCAAAGGTTCTGTCAAACGTCCGGGTCTGGACAGCTGACACGAAACTTAAGACTGCGGGCTTCGGGCGCACCTGAATGCGCTTGAAGCCCGCTTTGCGTCCGGCCTATATCGGACGCAGGATGAAACCCGCTCGGAACAGAATTCTGCCTTTGGTGCTTTCTCTGCTCGTCTTTTTGACGGGGCAGGGGGTTGCCGCCTCGCGCGGCGTGGACAAGGCGGTGGGGCAGATGGTGCTTTGCACCGGCTCGGGGCCGGTGGTCGTCTATATGGATGGTGATGGGCAACCGACCCAAGCTCCGCATTTCTGCCCTGACTACGCGCTGACCCTGCTGGGAGCGGTTGACATGGCGGCCGTATCCGTTCCGCCTGCGCCGAAGATAGTCCAGCCAGCGCCTGAGCGTGTTGCCGAAAATCTGATTGCCCTGCCGGTTCCGCGCAGGCCGGCCCGTGCCCCTCCGATCTTGATCTGACCCGTTTTCGAAACTTTTCAGATATTTACGAAGGAGAGGCATCATGTCCCTCAAATCCAAACTGCTTGCAACTCTGGCCGCCGCAACCATGGCCACCGCCGCCTTTGCGCAGGATACGATCACCATCGACGATGCTTATGCCCGGTCCTCAGGCAAGTCGGCCAAAGCCGGTGCGGCGTTTATGATGATCCAGAATGCCGGTGAGGCCGACGACCGGCTGGTCGGTGTCGAATCCGATATCGCCGCGCGGGTGGAACTGCATACTCACCTGATCGACGCAAACGGTGTCGCCAAGATGACTCATGTCGAAGAGGGGTTTGTCATCCCCGCCGGCGAAACCCACATGCTGAAGCGCGGCGGTGATCACGTGATGTTCATGGGGCTTTCCGCGCCGTTCGAACAGGGCGCAACGGTTCCTGTGACCCTGATCTTCGAGAACGCCGGTGAGGTTGAGATTGAAATCCCTGTCGACCTTGAACGTCAGGATGCGGGCGGGCACGGATCGCATTCCAACTGAGGCAACGCCTGTCTTCAGGCCGTTTTGCGGCCGTCATCCATGCGTCAGGCCGGGCAGAGCCCGGCCTGTTGCCGTTACGAGAACCGGATCAGCGGTTGACCACCCGCATGGCCACGCGGTCATGGGCCCGCTTGAACCGGGCCGCCAGCCAGAACATGACCGCGGCAAAGGCCAGGGCCAGGAATGCGATGGCCCAACCCAGCGCCACCATGCCGCTGCCGGGCCAGAACAGCAGAACCAGCCCGATCAACAGCGCCACGAGACCCGAATTGCGCACGGTTGGCGCGTCCGGGTTCTGGTCCGGCATCTGCCGCCACGCCATCAACGAACCGATGCCGACAATCAGCGCCCAGGCGCCGAGCAGAAAGGATGTCAGGCGGGCCACGCCTTCGGGCCAGATCAGCAGCACCAGCCCGATCAGCAGCGCACCGACCCCGACGCCTCCGATCAGTCCGCGCCGTCCAAAGCCCAGCAGGGTCAGGCCGCCGTCCAGGATCAGCAACAGACCTACAAGGCGCAGCAGCAGCGCGATGCTGTTGGTCGGCCAGAACAACGCAGCAATCCCAAGCGCTCCGGCCAGTATTCCGCGCAACAGGAACGTCCACCACAGGTTCGCTAATTGATCTCCCAGCGCGTCGCGCTGGTCCCGGGCGCCATCATCAAGGATTTCTTCGCGAGGGGATTGGGGATCAGTCATGGCGGTCTCCGGGCTTGTTACGCCTTCACCATAAACGAAAAAATCGGCCGGTGTCTGCGGGAATTACCCTCAGCCCCGGGCCAAAAGCGCGTCGACCCAGCGCGGTACGGTTTCTGTGGCCGGACCCAGAATGACCTCGTCAAAGCTTGAGGCCCCGTCCGATGGGGCGAGGTTCAACTCGACCGCTCTGGCGCCCGCCATGATGGCTTCGTGGACGAAAGCTGCGGCGGGGTAGACCTGCCCCGACGTGCCGATGGCCGCAAAGACCGAGGCCGCGGCCAGATGATCGTAGATTTCATCCATCCGATAAGGCATTTCTCCGAACCATACGACGTCCGGACGTGCAGATGGTGCTTGGCAGGCCGGGCAGGGTTCACCTACCGCCATTTCCGGTGGCGCTGGCCAGCGGTGGCCGCAAGCTGCGCAGAGCGCCCCGGCCAAAGTGCCGTGCATGTGAATCACGTCTGTTGCGCCCCCGGCTTCGTGCAGGCTGTCGACGTTTTGCGTGACGATCACGACCTCTCCGGGCCAGTCCTGTTGCAGTCGGGCCAGAGCTTCGTGCGCTGGGTTGGCCTGCGCCTTGGCCGCCTGAGTGCGGCGGGCGTTGTAAAACCCGTGAACCAGCGCAGGGTTGCGGGCAAAGCCTTCGGGCGTGGCGACATCCTCGATCCGGTGTTGTGCCCACAGGCCGCCTTCGTCGCGAAACGTTCCCAGACCACTTTCGGCGGAAATTCCGGCCCCTGTCAGAATGACGATCTTTTCCATTTCCCCCCCGCGCGTTACACCTTGACCCATGACCCACCGTATCCTGTTTGTCTGTCTGGGCAATATCTGCCGCTCGCCTGCAGCCGAGGGCGTTTTCCGGGCCCGCGCGCCGCAATACATCACCGACAGCGCCGGAACCTCGGGCTGGCATATCGGCGATCCGCCCTATGGCCCGATGCAAAAGGCCGCGCGGCAGCGCGATATCGACTTGAGTGATCTGCGCGCCCGAAAATTCGTGGCCGAGGATTTCGACCGGTTCGATCTGATCATCGGCATGGACCCGGACAATATTGCCGGGATCGAGAGGCTTCGGCCGAACGGCAACGATACCCCGGTACGCCTGCTGACCGATTTTGCGCCACATACCGGTGCAGATCATGTGCCAGATCCGTATTACACCCGTGATTTCGACGGCGCACTTGACCTGATCGAAGCCGCTGTCGACGGGCTTGAAGCCCATCTGCGCGGCTAGCTGATCACTTTCAGCCGGTCTTGCAGCCACGGCAGCTGCGCCAACGCCGGATCGACGATCTGGCTGCGCATAAGACGGCGGATCATCCCGGCGACCTCTCGCGGAACCTGATCGGACCAGTCGGTGCGGGTGAACAGGGAAATGGTGCGCGAAAACTCTCCGAACGGTGCGGGATGTGCCTGCAGGGCATCGTGGAACCGCGCCGCCCGCATGTAGCCAAGAGGTGTCGTAATCGACCAGCCCAGGCCCCGTGCGACCATCGCCATCAATGCAAGATGCGAACCGATCTCGAACCGTTCTTCGAACTCCATCTGTTGCCGTGCCAGATGACCTTCGATCTGGCGGCTGATTAGTTGTTCCCGGGCATATCGCAGAAAGGGCAGCTCTTGCAGGGCGTTCCCGGCGCCCTTGGGCGTGACCAGAATGAACGGATCCTGGACCAAAGGGTATTCGACCACGCCCTCCAGCACCTCACCGCTATGGGCCGATACGGCCAGGTGCAGCCGCTGCGCGGCGAGGTCCGCGAACAGGTCCAGGCTGGGCAAGGTGATCAGTTTGAATTTCGACCGCGTCAGACTGTCGGCCAGCAGGGTCGCCAGCCGCGGGGTCAGGTCATTGTCGAAATCGTCGATCAGCCCGATCGACAGCGTCGTCAGATGCCCCAGATCCATCACGGTCAGTTCGCTCTGGGCCATCTGAAGTTCCGCCAGAACCGTCTCGGCACGCGCCAGAAAACTGCGCCCGGCCTGCGTCAGCCGCATCGGTCGCCTTCCGTGATCCACCAGCTCGGTGCCCAGAGCGTTTTCGAGATTGCGCAGTTGCTGGGACACTGATGGCTGACTGAGTCCGGTGATCTCGGCGGCCTGCGCCACCGATCCCGTCCGCGCCAGTGCCTCGAACACCTCGAGCCCGCGCAGGGTCAGCCCTTTGATAACCATCAGATATACCTTTCGCTGCGCCTTTCTGCGGCGCAGGGCGGGTCAGGTCAAGGATTGCGAGCGGCTTAGCTGCAGATCGCCTGCGCCATCTGGCCAAAGTTCTGATACCGATCCCAAAGCGCATCGTCGCGCGCGGACTGGGACATCTTCAGCTCCTGCGCCTGATGCGGATCGCTGAACCACTTGGCAACCGTCTTCTGGTCGCCACGCGTCAGGGCCTGATTGGCCACCCGCTGAATGCAACTGCACCGCGCCCGTGTCGCCGCTGCGCGGTCAGAGGCCAGACACGCCCGCTTGATCTGCGCGGCCTCGGTCGGTGCCGGAGCCATTGCTGTCAACGACGTGGCGCAAAATGCCATAAGTAGGAACTTTTTCATGCTCGAACCTCGTTTTTGCCTGCCCGGACGGGTCTTCTGCCCCTCTCGGTCTGCGCGGGAGTATGAATCAAACGGGGATGCGGATCAATCATACGTTGTGACAAATGTGATTTTCGGCGCCGGATTTGTCGAAACTTTGGGTGCCGACGACCTGCCGAGATGGCGTTTGCTTTGAAAACGCTGCGAAAATGCGAACGTCCAGTTCGTTTTCCATGATTGCCGCTCTTGCGACAACAGCGCGAAATCCCATCGAGAACGCCCGGTAAGTCTGGTTTTTGGTGAGGGCTTGCCTGGCGAGACGCCCGATCCGACGAAGAACGTGTTGCTCTGAAAGTCTGGCTTTTCGGATGCCACGGTCCTGGATTGCAATTCGGCCTGACCTGCCCATCAAACAAAGGCTTTCGGACCGTATCGTCCTACCTTGACCAACGCCCGTTTTCGAACCATATCCCGTCGCTATGACAGACCTCGCTCATATCCGCAATTTCTCCATCGTCGCGCATATCGACCATGGCAAATCCACCCTTGCTGACCGGCTCATCCAAGAGACCGGAACGGTCAAGGATCGCGACATGAAGGAACAGCTGCTCGACAGCATGGATATCGAGCGCGAGCGCGGCATCACCATCAAGGCCAACACGGTTCGCATCGACTATACCGCCGACAACGGCGAGGCATACGTTCTGAACCTGATCGACACGCCCGGCCACGTGGACTTTGCCTATGAGGTCTCGCGGTCCATGCGTGCGGTCGAGGGTTCTCTGCTGGTTGTGGACTCGACCCAAGGGGTCGAGGCGCAAACGCTGGCGAATGTCTATCAGGCCATCGACGCCGATCACGAGATCGTGCCGGTGCTGAACAAGATTGACCTGCCCGCATCCGACTGTGACCGCGTGGCCGAACAGATCGAGGATGTGATCGGCATCGACGCGACCGATGCCATTCAGGTCTCGGCCAAAACGGGGCAGGGCATCCACGAGACGCTGGAAGCCATCGTGCAGCAACTGCCCGCACCGCAGGGCAATCTGGACGCGCCGCTCAAGGCGATGCTGGTGGATTCGTGGTACGACGCCTATCTCGGCGTCATCGTTCTGGTCCGCATCATGGACGGCACGCTGAAAAAGGGGATGCGGGTCAAGTTCATGTCGAACAACACCCTGCACCATGTCGACCGCGTTGGCGTCTTCCGCCCCGAGATGGAGATGGTCGACAGTCTTGGCCCCGGTGAGATCGGCTTTCTGACGGCCTCGATCAAACAGGTCCGCGACACCCGCGTCGGTGACACCATCACCAATGACCGCAACGGCACTGAGGACGCGCTGGACGGGTTTAAACCCGCGCAGCCGGTGGTGTTCTGTGGCCTCTTCCCTGTCGACAGTTCCGAATTCGAAGACCTGCGCGATGCCATCGACAAGCTGGCCCTGAACGACGCCTCGTTCTCCTTCGAAATGGAGACCTCGGCCGCGCTGGGCTTTGGCTTCCGCTGCGGCTTCCTGGGCCTGTTGCACCTAGAGGTCATCCGCGACCGCATCGAACGCGAATATGATATCGAGCTCATCACCACCGCGCCGTCGGTGATCTATCACGTCTACATGAAAGACGGCGAGATGATCGAGCTGCACAACCCCGCCGACATGCCCGACCCGTCCAAGGTCGATCATATCGAGGAACCGCGCATCAAGGCGACCATCCTTGTGCCGGATGAATATCTCGGCGATGTGCTGAAACTGTGTCAGGACCGCCGCGGCATCCAGCTGGACCTGACCTATGCGGGCACCCGCGCGATGGTCGTCTATGACCTGCCGCTGAACGAGGTCGTCTTTGACTTCTACGACCGCCTGAAATCAGTGACCAAGGGCTATGCCTCGTTCGACTACCAGATGACCGGTTACACTGAGGATAATCTGGTCAAGATGTCGGTGCTGGTGAATGACGAACCGGTCGACGCCCTGTCAACCATGGTTCACCGCGACCGAGCCGAGATGCGTGGCCGGGCGATGTGCGAAAAGCTGAAAGATCTGATCCCGCGCCACATGTTCAAAATCCCGATCCAGGCCGCCATCGGAGGCAAAGTCATCGCCCGCGAGACCCTTTCGGCCCTGCGCAAGGACGTGACCGCGAAGTGCTACGGAGGCGACGCCACGCGGAAACGCAAACTGCTGGACAAGCAGAAGGCGGGGAAAAAGAAGATGCGCCAGTTCGGGAAGGTGGATATCCCGCAGGAGGCGTTTATTTCAGCGTTGAAGATGGACAGCTGAATGCTGGCTATTTTGGTGCAGGTGAATGTTGCATACGGCTTCAGCAGTTTTGAGCCAACGTGTGGTGATTCTAGCTCATTTTTAGACAGTTCTACTAAGTAGCTGTTGGTTTTGGTTGTTATGAATGAAAAGCAAATCCCTTCACGGCTCTATCGGTATAGGTCGGTTTCTTCCGATTACTTTGAATAAGAACTGCGCACCGTTGTCGAGCGACAAGAGCAGTATTTCTCTTCCGTTAGCACCCAGAACGACCCATTCGATTGCAACCCAAAGTTTGTCGCTTCCTCAAACCTTGAGTTGTTTCAACTCTACAAACGAATAGGAAAGAAGTACTTAGTCCCTATTGAGGTGCTTAAAGAGTATTATCCTACCCTGAATCGTAAAGAACTCAGGAGGATGCATAAAAAAGACTATGCTGTCTCTCTTTCTAAAATGGCCAAATCGAACGCCACTCTTGAAAGGTTTGTTGGTGAAATTCGATCTGACTCGCGAATAATCTGTCTTTCCGAGTCTTGGAACAACCCTCTTTTGTGGGCCCATTATGGAGCAGGTCACAACGGGATTGTTTTGGGATTTGAACCTGACGTGGATACTGCGATTGAGGCTTATGAGGACGTGCCTTTGAAGGTTCGTTACGTTGAACGCCGACCAACGCTGAAGACTACGGATTTAGTGCGCTGGTTAGAGTCTGACAAAATTTCTGATGCTTCGCTTGCGCGAAGAAGTGACAAAGCATTCGATGCATTTGTTCTCACAAAACCTAAAGTGTAGGAATACGAAGAGGAATGGCGAGTACAAGCGCGGTTCAAAGGTGGGAACGCATACAAAACGGTTCCATCTCTCGTGTTAAGAGAAGTGATTGTTGGGATGCGGGTTGGTTCTGAAAAACTGTCAGTTGTTGAGAAAATTTGTGGTGACAAATTGCCGGTTCTTAGGGTGGGCATGGACAAAGAGAACTTCGAGTTGAAACTGCAATAGGCGTTTAAACGACTTCTTCTTGTGCTCACCCCTCCCGCCCGGCGGCACCGTCGGGCCGCGTCATGCTGAAAGCATGCCTACGGCATGACCCGCCCCCGTCAAACCGAAGGTTTACCTCCGGCAAAACGGGCAGCGCGTTTGCGCCCCGGGGCTCCGCCCGTTCGGCCTTGAAACGGTCCACTGGACCGTTTCCCTGGCGGGCCTCACCCCCTCGGGTCGGCCTTAACCCTCAGTTCTAATGATCAACTGACGAAACTCGGGCACGAACCAGAGCCTATCCTGACCCAGATCAAGGACCGATGCCTCCTCCGGCCATAGGATCAGCGGCAAACAAATCCTGAAACGAGGCACCCATGTTTCCCCTGATGCTGATCGTCCATATCTTCCTTGGCTCCACCCTTGCCGGGTCCGCTGTGATTGCGGTTTTGTCGATGGGATACACGTCGGTGACCCCGATCCTGGCCGCCGCGGCCGTTGGCTTTGTGGCGGCTTTTCCGGCCTCTTATCTGGTGGCCCGCAAGATCGCGGGATAAGCGCCGGCGCGGTCCATTGTGATCCACCTCACAGCCTTTGCCGCAATGACCTGCTAGGGTGACCAAACGGAACCCTCGGCAGGAGGCCCAGATGTCCATGATCCCCATCATCGCCCTCGGATCGGCCGGTCTCTATTCCGTTGCCATGATCGCGATGAAGTTCTGGTGGAAGGTTCCGGGCGTCGGGCTGGGGTTCTTGATCGTCGCGACCCTGCTGGCCGGGGCGACACTGGAACTCGCCGCGCTGCGTGAGGAGCGATTGGGGATCATCTACACCGGTATTCTGGGTGCCGAGGTCATCCTGATCGCTGTCGCCTCGTTCTTTCTGTTCGGCGAGAACTTCTCGCACCGTGAAGCGTTTGGCATCGGTCTGGTCCTGATCGGCACCGCGCTGGCCTGGGCCTGAACGGGCGCTGCGTAACGTCCTTCTAAAGCAATCATGAAGTTTCCCTTAGGTAAGTTGTAACCGGCTCTCCGCCTTCCAATCTGTTCAGCAGGCCAGCAACGGCCAAGAATTTTGGAGGAGAGAGCCAATGACCAGATACATGACTGCCGGAGCAGCCGCTCTGGCCACGACCCTCACCCTTGGGACGGCCGCGCTGGCCGACACCACGCCAGACCTGCGCGGCACCTGGCTGGGAACCTACACAACAGTGTCGCCCAGCCATTTCCACCGCGGTGGTGATCCCCGGTTCAATCAGGCCGAATGGATGCTGGACGTCCAGATTCAGGAAGACAACGTCTTTTGGGGGCCCAGCAAGTGGCGCCGGGACGGTGATACCGAGTGGAACGAATACGAAGCCACAGGAACCATCAGCCTGGATGGGTCAGGCGTGATCGGCATCGTGGAAACCGCCCCTCTGGTGATCGGTGCCAATGCGCTGATCGACGCCCGGTATGAGGACGGCAAGATCTATGCGGATTTCCGTAGCCTGCGGAACGGAACGACCTACAGCACCGTTCTGGAACGTCAGGTGAACTGAAGCGTCCCTGGCCCGGTCGGTCAGTAGGGGGTACTGGCTGCGCTATGACGCAGCGCGTAATTGGTACTGGTCGGGTCGGGGCGCTTCGCAATAACGGAACCAACGTCTCCGCAGGGAGGAGACGGGTCGGGCGGCACCTAAACCGCCTGCGACAGGGTCCGGACAAGCCCTTGCCGGATTGCGGCGTTCCCCGGCACGGGTCATCCGGACCTCGCGATCCTTCAGCGCGGTGTCCCGTGCGATGTCGGGGATGCCGCCCGGCCCTGGTTCCGTTGTGCCGTTCGTCGGCACATTGATCCCGTTCCACTTGTCCCGCGATCGGGAAAACAAGGAGCCCGGTCGGGCGGGGCATTGGCGAATCCGTGGGTGCTCGATTCGAGAGATTCGTCGGTCAGCCGCTGAACCAGACCAGTAATTCACGCTCTACAACACACGCGCTGGCCTTTGCACACGCAGAAAAAGCCAGGAATCCGGCCCTGTGCAACGGGCAGGAGTTTTCCATCCTCAACCCTGTGCCGTTGCGGCGATTCTGGAGTTATCCACATTCCTTTCCCAGCGGATATCAACACTTTATCCCCGTCTAATTTTCATGCTGCAGTGCTATTTTCTTGTCGGATTATGACGCGGATGTAACAGTCACGTTACCGCTTCGGTTCTTAGGAGCCAGGGTGGGACGCAAAGACCTAGGGGGTCAGAGCGGTGAGGGCAGATCTTAGGATTTATGTTGAACCGCAAAGACTTACCGGTGGATGGTTAGCTGATTTGGGTGTCAGACCTGGTTCAGATGACCAAACTCTCAGAAGGTCAATGTGTGCTGCGGGGCACCCTTGGGTGCTGTGCGGCGGCTGTGACCCTTTCGGGGGCCAGAGCAACTGGATCGGGACGTCCCCTCGGACGTGTCGGCCCGGCAAGGCGTCAGGGGTATCCGCAAGGGTACGTGCAAAGACCGCGTCTGCGCACCTGACGCCTTTTCCTTTTGTCTGACGCGACGAACAAACAAGCTGCCACTTTTCTCAATATTACAATGAGAACGGGGTTCCTGCGGAAACACAGGAACCCCGAAGTTGTGTCAGAAATGCAATGCCGCGTCTATGCACCTGTGCCTGCACTCTATAGTGGATGGCTGCGCACATCAACTACATGTTGCGGGCGCCTGCCCAATTTTCGCTACATTCTGATCCGGTTTACAGATTTTGCTGAACGTCGGTCGCCGCGCTCTGAATTGCGTCGCCGGCTTTTTCGATGTCTTTTCCGGCGCCTTTTGCGGTTTCGCAGGCGGTCAGGGTGAACAGGGCCAATCCCATCAGAATTGTGCGGATCATCGGTGTCTCCTTTTGTGCGGGTTTTCAGTTGCGTAGCAGTTTTTCCAAAAGGGAACCAGAGCTTTGCACCGGTGTTAATCGCGGCGGATCAGCGGCCCGAACAAAGCGGTTACAACGAAGGCCAGAGCCGCTGCGCAGACGATGCTGGGGCCGGCCGGTGTGTCCGCGAGATACGCGCCACCCAGCCCTGCCAATGCCGCCAGAGATCCGATCGCGGCTGCAAAAAACGCCATGCTTTCCGGGGTCCTGACCAGGGATCGCGCCGCAGCTGCCGGAATAACCAGCAATGCCGCAATAAGCAGAACGCCAACGACTTTGATTGCAACGGCAACTGCCAGCGCCATGGCCAACGTCAGCCACATCTCTTCGCGTTTTGGATCAATGCCCGAGGCATAGGCCATATCCGGATTCAGGGTGGCGACCAGCAGCGCGGACCATCGCCAGATCATCACCGTCAGGATCAGCAGACCACCGCCCCAGATCGTGACCAGATCGCTTTTTGAAACTGCGAGGATGTCGCCGAACAGAAACGCGTTCAGGTCCAGCCGGACGTCCGACAACAGAGCAACCGTAACCAGGCCCGCAGCCAGCGCCGTGTGGGCAATGACACCCAGCAGCGTGTCCATTGCAAACCCCTTGCCGCGCAAAAGCGTTACAGTGATCCCCATCGCCAGCGCCGAGGCGATGATGGCCGGCAAAAGCGGCAGCGAGAATGCCAATGCAAAGGCAACGCCCAGCACCGAGGCGTGCGCGGTTGCTTCGCCCAGATAAGCCATCCGGCGCCAAACCACGAAACACCCCAATGGGGCTGCCGCAACTGCAACGCCAACCCCGGCAAGGGCCGCGCGAACCATGAAATCGTCCAGCATCAGTGCGTCTTGTCCTGTGCGTGGTGGTGATCGTGATCGTGATCGTGTGAATGTCTGTGCTGGTGCTGGTACAGAGCCATGGTTCCCTTGGTGCCGCTGCCGAACAGGGCGCGATATTCGGGCGCGTCGGCTACCGTGCGGGGGGATCCTTCACAGCAGATATGGCCGTTCAGGCACAGAACGCGATCCGAAGCCGCCATGACGACATGCAGGTCATGGCTGACCATGACAACCGCGCATCCCATGTCCCGGCGAACCTGTTCAATGCGTTGATAGAAGGCCGCTGCACCAGGTTGGTCGAGGCCCTGCGTCGCCTCGTCCAAAAGCAGAAGTTGGGGGTTTTCCAGCAGGGCACGCGCCAGCAGAACGCGTTGAAACTGACCCCCGGACAGCTTTGTCATCTGCCGGTTGCGCAAATCGGGAACGCCGGCAAGCTCCAGCGCGTTGATTGCGTCGCGGGCGGAAATGCGCCGGGGCAGCCCCAGAAAACGCTGCACGGTCAAAGGAAGGGCCGCGTCCAGCGCCAGCTTTTGCGGCACATAGCCGATGCGCAGGCCCGCAGCGCGCTGGACGTCGCCCGCGGCCGGGGAAACCGCGCCAATCATGGCGCGCAGCAGGGTCGATTTACCCGATCCGTTCGGGCCGACAATCGTAACGATCTCGCCTTCGCAAACCGAGGCGTTCACCCGTTCCAGGATAGTTCTGCCGTCCACACGAATGGACATGTCGTTCAGGGATATGAGCGTTTTCTTCACGGTTGTGATCCGACGCATTCGGGGCACAGACCTTCGGCCTCGACAACAACCCGTTCGATCCGAAACCCCGAGGTATTCGCCGCGGCGCCCAGACGGCCCTGAGTCAGTTCGGTTTCGGTTTCCGCGACCGCCTTGCAGGAGCGGCAGATCAGAAAGGCCGGAACGTGGTCGTGGGTTGGGTGCGCGCAGGCGGCGTAGGCGTTCAGCTGTTCGATGCGGTGCACGAATCCATTCTGCACCAGAAAATCCAGGGCGCGGTATGCGACGGGCGGCTGTGAGCCCATGCCTTCGGCGGACAAAACGCTCAGGATGTCATACGCGCCCATGGCCCGGTGTTTTTCCAGCAGAATCTCAAGAACGCGCCGCCTGACGGGCGTGAACTGCAACCGCTGCGCTTTGCACTTCGCCTCGGCCTGAGCCAGCGCCGTGTGAACGCAATGCGTGTGGTCGTGTTGTCTGAATCCAACTGTGCTCATAGAGGGCTCCGCGTATTTTGCGCTTGATATGTTATAACGTGGGGCTTATCAAGCGGGCGCATAATGTAATAACATATCATCCCGGAGCGCATATGATACGATCTGCCCTTTGTGTGATTGGCGTCGGTGTCGCCAGCCATGCCGCCGCTGAAACCCCGAACGTCGCCGCCGATATTGCCCCCGTTCATTCGCTGGTCGCCCGGGTCATGTCGGGTGTGGGTGAGCCTGACCTGATCATTCCGCCCGGTGCGTCGCCGCACGATCATGCCATGCGCCCATCCGAGGCGCGCGCGTTGCAATCGGCGGATGTTGTATTCTGGGTTGGCGAGGAACTGACCCCCTGGATGACCAAACCCCTTGGCGCGTTGTCAGCGGATGCTCAGCACGTCGCGTTGCTGGATGCGGATGGAACGGCGCTCTATGAGTTTCGGGACGTGGCCGCTGACGACCATCACGACGAACATGATGAACATGACGACCATGAGGATCATGCGGATCACGCGGACCATGCGGATCATGACGGCGACCACAAAGATCACGCCGGTCATGACGACCACGACGATCACGCCGAGGCCGAACACGACGATTCCCACGCGCACGACGATCACGGGCATGATCACGAAGGCGTAGACCCTCATGCCTGGCTGGACCCGGAAAACGCGCGCGTTTGGGTTCATGTGATTGCCGATACTCTGGCCAAGGCCGACCCTGAGAATGCGCAGCAATATCGCGACAATGCTCAGGCTGCGGATGCGGAACTGATAGAACTGCGGGACGAGATTGCCGAAGGCATGAATGGCATGCAGGCGCGCCGCTTTATCACCTTCCATGACGCCTACCAGTATTTCGAGAAGCGGTTCGGGTTGGAAACGTCAGGCTCGGTCAGCCTGGGCGATGCTGCGGCCCCCGGTCCGGCCCGTCTGGCGGCGTTGCAGGAAAAAGTGGCCGAGAACAATATCACCTGCGCCTTCGCGGAACCGCAATATGACATGCGTCTTGTGGAAACGGCGATCGAGGGATCCGGCGCGATGATCTTTGAACTGGACCCGATCGGCGTAGACCTTGATCCGGGCGAAGGCCAATACGCGGATTTGTTGCGTGGATTGGCCAACAGTTATCAAAGCTGCGCAAGCGGTTCGTGATTTAGGGGCGGGCGGTCAGGCCTCGTCATCGTTGCAGAACAGCTCGTAAACCACTTCGAGCATGCGGCGCGGGCGATCATCGGCCAAACGGTAAAAGATCGCCTTGCCCTCGCGGCGGGGCGTCACCAGACCTTCAAGGCGCAGGCGGGACAGTTGCTGGGAAACGGCCGCCTGCCGGGCGGACAACAGTTCTTCGAGTTCGGTAACGGATTTTTCGCCGGAAACGAGATGACACAGGATCATCAGCCGTCCTTCATGGCTGATGGCCTTTAGAAAATTCGAGGCACGGGTCGCGTTTCCAACCATTTTGTCGAATTGCTCGGGGGACATGTCTTGCGAAAGCTGGGGGAGGGCCATCGTTCTTTCCTTATCAGCCCGGAACCGGGCGCGTGTTTCCGTTGTCGGGTCCGCAATAGCAGTCTTGGCGGTTTCATATTTTGACCATGTATCTCTATATGCATGAATCAAAATGCCGTGATGGGAAAAGGGGAACTTACCATAATTAGTGCCCATAGCGCCATTCTGCCAGTGCAAGGCTAGGATCGCAGACCCGTGATCACGGATAGTCACGTGTTAATGCGCACCGGCAGTGCAGGAAGTAATCGGCCCCCCTTGCAGCCCCCCGGTGGCGACACTAAGACTCGGGTAACGTTTCTTCGGGTAATGTCCCGACCCATCGCAAAACAGGCAGGTTTCTCATGTTCGATCCCGTTGATACATATATGAATACACTTGTTCCCATGGTCGTCGAACAGACCAGCCGGGGCGAACGCGCATATGATATTTTCTCGCGCCTTCTGAAAGAACGGATCATTTTCATCAACGGCCCGATCCATGACGGCATGAGCCATCTGGTCGTCGCCCAGTTGCTGCACCTTGAGGCGGAAAACCCGAACAAGGAAATCTCGATCTACATCAATTCGCCCGGTGGCGTCGTGACCAGCGGCCTGTCGATCTACGACACAATGCAGTACATCAAGCCGAAATGTTCCACATTGGTCATCGGTCAGGCGGCCTCGATGGGGTCTGTCCTGTTGGCCGGCGGTGAAACGGGGATGCGATTCTCGCTGCCCAACAGCCGCATCATGGTTCACCAGCCTAGCGGCGGGTATCAGGGTCAGGCCAGTGATATCATGATTCATGCCGCCGAGACGCAGAAGCTCAAGGATCGTCTATACGATATTTATGTTCGTCATACCGGCCAGACCAAAAAGGCGGTTGAAAAGGCGCTGGATCGTGACAATTTCATGAGCCCGGAAGAGGCGAAGGAATGGGGTCACATCGACGAAATCGTCGAAAATCGTGCCAAAATGGACGGCGACGAGGCCTGAGTTTTAGCCCCCGCGTCAACGGCGCGGGGCGCATTTTGAGATTGTAGCCGTCCCGGTGCTGGCCTAAGCTGCACCAACATGCGGCAAGCGCGGCCCAACCGGGCCGCAGGGAAGAAGCCCGAAAGGTAGAACATGGCGACGAATTCAGGCGGTGACGGCAAGAACACGCTCTACTGTAGCTTCTGCGGCAAGAGCCAGCATGAGGTGCGCAAGCTGATTGCCGGCCCGACCGTGTTCATCTGTGATGAGTGCGTCGAACTGTGTATGGACATTATCCGTGAAGAGACCAAGGCCAGTGGGCTGAAGTCCAGCGACGGGGTGCCGACGCCCAAGGATATCTGCGAAGTTCTGGACGATTATGTGATCGGTCAGGCCACCGCCAAGCGGGTGCTGTCGGTTGCGGTACACAACCACTATAAACGCCTGAACCACGCCCAAAAGGCGGGCAGCGATATTGAGCTGGCGAAATCGAACATCCTGCTGATCGGCCCGACCGGCTGCGGCAAGACCTTGCTGGCGCAGACGCTGGCGCGGATTCTGGACGTGCCATTCACCATGGCCGACGCAACCACCCTGACCGAAGCCGGTTATGTGGGTGAGGACGTCGAAAACATCATTCTCAAACTGTTGCAGGCCAGCGAATACAACGTCGAACGCGCGCAGCGCGGCATCGTCTATATCGACGAGGTCGACAAGATCACACGCAAGTCCGAGAACCCCTCGATCACCCGCGACGTATCGGGCGAGGGTGTGCAGCAGGCGCTTCTGAAGCTGATGGAAGGCACCGTGGCCAGCGTTCCGCCGCAGGGCGGGCGCAAGCATCCGCAGCAGGAGTTCCTGCAGGTGGACACGACAAACATTCTGTTCATCTGCGGTGGTGCGTTTGCCGGTCTGGACAAGATCATCGCGCAGCGCGGCAAAGGCTCGGCCATGGGTTTTGGCGCGGACGTGCGGGACAATGATGAACGGGGTGTAGGCGAAATCTTCAAGGACCTGGAGCCCGAAGACCTGCTGAAATTCGGCCTGATCCCGGAATTCGTCGGCCGTCTGCCGGTTCTGGCGACGCTGGAAGATCTGGACGAAGACGCGCTGGTCACCATCCTGACCAAACCCAAGAACGCTCTGGTCAAGCAGTATCAGCGCTTGTTCGAGCTGGAAGATGCCGAACTGGCCTTTACCGACGATGCGTTGAAGGCGATTGCCAAGAAGGCCATCGAACGGAAGACCGGTGCACGCGGGCTGCGTTCGATCCTCGAAGACATCCTGCTGGATACCATGTTCGAACTGCCTGGCATGAAGAACGTGACCGAGGTCGTGGTGAACGAAGAGGCAGTGTCGTCCGACAAGCAACCATTGATCATCTATGCGGATGCAGCGGAATCCGCTTCAGCCGGATAAGATCGGAAAATCTGAAAACATGCGGCGCGGTATCAACCGCGCCGTTTTCTTATGGGGGATGTGATGGCAATCAAACGCATTTCATCGGGCGGCGAATATGAAGCCAAGGTCGGTTATTGCCGAGCTGTGGTTGCAAACGGTTTCGTCTTTGTTGCCGGAACCTGTGCTCAGGGGGATGACATCCCCGACGATATCGTCGGTCAGTGCCAATCGGCGCTTGAGGCGATTGGGAAAGCGTTGGCGGAAGCTGGCGCAAGCTTTGCCGATGTCGTCAGGGTGAACTACTACCTTCCTGATATGAGCGAGTTTGAGGCGTGCTGGCCTTTGCTGGTTGAAGCGTTTGGTGCAAACCCGCCCGCTGCCACGGTGACAGAATGCAATCTTATTACCCCAAAGGATCGCATCGAGATCGAAGTTACCGCAGCTTTGCCCAAATAGTGACTGCGGTCCTTGTGACACTGGACCTTGGCGTGCCTTTGGTCCATATCTGCGGGAACAGAAATGCCGGAGGCAGCCGATGGGTATCCTGAACAGTCTTTTGCGGGCCGTAACGTGGTGGAACGGGGCCACTCTGAACACGCAGTTCTACACCGCGCGCAAGGGCGTCAAGGTCGGTGAGGATGATGAGGGCAATGTGTTCTACCGCACTGCCGATGACAGCAAGCGCTGGGTGATTTTCAACGGCGAGGCCGAGGCCAGCCGGATCGACCCGGACTGGCACGGCTGGCTGCACCGCACCTGGGACGAGCCGCCGACAGACAAGCCGCTGCCGCATAAATCCTGGGAAAAACCACATCAGGAAAACCTGACGGGTACAGCGCTGGCATATACGCCCGCGGGGTCCCTGCGTCGCCCCGACCCGGTCGATCGCAAGGATTACGAAGCCTGGAGCCCGGAATAAACGAGGCGAGCAATGTCGACCTATAATGTAACCGAAGTTCTTGTCGGCGGGGCCGTACTGGCCTGCGCGCTGGCGTTTGGTGTCTATGCAAGCCAGTCCACCGGTTTGTCGCAGAATGGCACGGGGTATGAACTCGGGGCGTCGTTCCGGTCGCTGGAAGGCGTCGGTGTCGGCACGGATGTGCGGCTAGCGGGTGTCAAGATCGGAACCGTCACCGGTGTTACCCTGAACCCTGATACCTATCGCGCGGACACAACGTTTTCGATCTCAGAGGGCATTCTGGTGCCTGATGACAGCGCCATCGTGATCTCTTCCGAAGGTCTGCTGGGCGGTAACTTTGTCGAAGTGATGCCCGGCGGGTCGCCATTCTATTTCGAGGCCGGAGATCAGGTCGAAGACACGCAGGGCGCGGTCAGTCTGATTTCGCTGCTGGTCAAATTTGTGGCCGGGGACGGAAGCGAATGAAGCGGCTGGTCCTGATGGCGGCGATTCTGGCCGCGACAGGTGCATCGGCGCAGCAAAAGGTGCAATCCGGTCCCGGCGCTATGCTGCGGGGGCTGGACAAGGTCAACGGTCAGACCGTCGATGTCGAAATGCAGAACGGCGAGACCGGAGAGATTTTCGGCCTGGACGTGGCGCTGGGCGATTGCCGCTATCCGGCAGACAACCCGACAGGAGATGCCTTTGCATATCTGACGATCTGGGAAAAAGGTAAATCAGATCAATTATTTGACGGTTGGATGATCGCCACGTCCCCGGCATTGAATGCGCTGGATCACGCCCGCTATGACGTCTGGGTGATCCGCTGTATCACGCCCTCGGGCGACTGATCCAGCGCGGCAGCGAAATCCGCGCTGGCGTTGATCGCCTCTTCAAGCTCAATCCGATACTGCGTGCGCGGAATTTCTATCGCGCCCAGCGAAGCCAGATGGGCGGTCAGAAACTGCGTATCAAACAGTTGAAATCCGGTTTCCTGCAGACGGTCCACAAGGTAGGCCAGAGCAATTTTTGATGCATCCGTCCGGCGCGAGAACATGCTTTCGCCGAAGAACGCAGCGCCAAGCGTCACCCCGTAAACGCCCCCGACCAGGACATCCTGTTCGCGCACTTCTAACGAGTGGGCATGACCTGTCTGATGGAGTTGCTGATACAAGTCCCGCAATTCGGAATTGATCCATGTATCCGCGCGATCCGCACAGCCGTCGACCACACCGGAAAAGTCCTGATTGATGGTGACGGAGAACCCGCAATTGCGAATGCGACGTGCCAGACTGCGAGAGACGTGGAAGCCGTCCAGTGGGAATACGCCACGAAATTTGGGATCGACCCAGAACAGTTCCGGATCGTCGCGATGTTCAGCCATCGGAAAAATTCCGATAGAGTAGCCATGAAGCAAAAGTTCCGGTGAAAGGCTCATCTGGAATGCCCGGGGGTCGAAGAGCGTTTGCCCTTCGACCGTTCCGTATTAATCGGCCATATTCTCCGCAAGCCAGTGCTCCAGCCAGTGGATGTTGTAGTCACCGCTGTGAAGATCGGGTTCCTGCAAAAGGGCATGGAACAGGGGAACCGTGGTGTCGATTCCGTCCACGATCAACTCACCCAAAGCCCGTTCCAGACGCGCCAGCGCCTCGTTACGGTCGCGGCCCTGCACGATCAGCTTGGCGATCAGTGAGTCGTAATAGGGCGGGATCGAATACCCGTCATAGAGCGCGGAATCCATCCGCACGCCCAGACCGCCCGGCGCGTGATAGGCTGAAATTTTACCCGGGCAGGGCGAGAAATTGGGCAGCTTTTCCGCGTTGATCCGCACCTCGATGGCGTGGCCGTTGATCACCAGATCGTCCTGACCGAACGACATGTCCTCGCCCGCGGCCACCAGAATCTGTTCGCGCACAAGGTCGACGCCAAAGATACCCTCGGTCACCGGGTGTTCCACTTGCAGGCGTGTATTCATTTCGATGAAATAAAACTCGCCGTTTTCGTAAAGGAACTCGATGGTGCCCGCGCCGATATAATTGATCTTGGCCACAGCGTCGGCGCAGACCTTGCCGATCTTGGCGCGTTCTTCCGGGGTGATGCAGGGACCGGGCGCCTCTTCAAAGACTTTCTGGTGGCGACGTTGCAGCGAACAGTCGCGTTCGCCCAGATGGACCGCCTTGCCTTTGCCGTCGCCAAAGACCTGAATTTCGATGTGGCGCGGGGTGGTCAGGTATTTCTCGATATAGACCTCGTCATTGCCGAAGGCGGCTTTGCCCTCGGCGCGCGCGGTCATGAAGGCGCTTTCCATCTCGTCAGCGCTCATCGCGACTTTCATGCCGCGCCCGCCGCCGCCGGCGGTGGCCTTGATGATGACGGGATAGCCGAATTCCTCACCGATGCGCTTGGCCTCGGCCAGCGTGGGAACACCACCGTCCGAACCCGGAACGCAAGGCACGCCCAGTTCCTTCATCGTGTCCTTGGCGGTGATCTTGTCGCCCATGATGCGGATATGTTCGGCGGTGGGGCCGATAAAGGTGATGCCGTGATCTTCGACGATCTGCACGAACTCGGCATTTTCGGACAAAAAGCCATAGCCGGGGTGGATCGCCTGCGCGCCGGTGATTTCACAGGCCGAGATGATCGCAGGCACAGACAGATAGCTTTGCGGGCTGGGCGGGGGGCCGATGCAGACCGATTCATCCGCCATGCGCACATGCATCGCGTCGCTGTCGGCGGTGGAGTGGACGGCGACCGTCTTAATCCCCATCTCGCGCGCGGCGCGGATCACGCGCAGGGCGATCTCGCCTCGGTTGGCAATCAGGATCTTGTCGAACATGGGCGCGCCTTACTCAACAATGACCAGAGGGGTGCCGAATTCAACCGCGTCGCCATCACCCACAAGGATACGCTTGATCGTGCCCGATTTCGGCGCGTGGATGTGGTTCATGGTCTTCATCGCCTCGACGATCAGCAGCGTGTCGCCTTCGGACACCGACGCCCCGACCGAGATGAACGCGGGCGCGCCCGGTTCGGGCTGCATATAAACCGTGCCGACCATGGGCGAGGTTACGGCACCGGGGTGGCTGGCCGGATCTTCGACGGCGGCAGGCGCTTCGGCCGGAGCGGGGGCAGCAGCAGGTGCTGCCGGCGCGGCAGCAGGTGCCGCCGCCGGAACGGCCACCTGAACCGGAGCAGGCGCGACCTGCGTCATACGGCTGACGCGCACGTTCAGGCTGTCTTCTTCGCCATATTCGCGTTTGACCTGCAACTCTGTCAGGTCGTTTTCGCGCAGCAATTCGGCCAGTGCCTTGATGAATGCCACATCCGCTTCGTGTTTGGTGTCTGTCATGAGTGTCCTCGACGGTTCCCCTTTGGCCCGTCTGTGTCATGCGGGCTTTGGTTTAATTACGCAGCGTTATAAGCCATGCGTCCGGCCATGAAAAGCGCAGTCTCGGGCTGTCAGATGGGGGTTTTACCCAATATTCCTAGGGGCAAATGGCGTTACAGCGGCATTCCGGAAAGTTTCGCCACCAGTTCGGGAAGTTTTCGCGCGCCGAATTTTTCCAGCAGCCGCGCCCGGTAGGCTTCGATCGTGCGATAGCTAAGCCCAAGTTCGGCCCCGATTTCCTTGGCCGACAAGCCCCGGCAGGACAGGATGGCGACCTCGCGCTCGCGCGTTGTGAGTTCGACAAGCGGCCGTTCTTCCGAGATGTCGGAAAAGCTCCAGATCCCATGACGAAACGGGTCATCAGGGGTCAGGGAGCGTCCCCGTGCCCGGCACCAGAAAAGATCGCTGTTTCTGCGCCGCATGACGCGTTCGTCCGTGTAATATCCGGTGTCCCGCATCACCTGCAGGCTGCGCGCGCCGATCCGCTCCCAGTCGGCAACCGACGGGTAAAGATGCAGAAGGGGCATGTTGCGGTAATCCCCGGCCTCGCCGCCAAAGGTGCGCGCAAATTGCAGATTGCAGCGCCGGATGATCCGGTTTTCCAACTCAACAAGTCCGATAGGCGCATATTCAAACGCGGGGTCGCTCATCCGGCCATCGTGCAGGGAATTCGGTGAAAATAGAAGGGGTGGTACGCAGAATCTGAACGGCGGGCAGGGACATGGTTCGCGTCGAAGAGGTCCGGGGGCAGTTAAGCTTGTAAAGCGACTATGAAAATCACGGCTTAACCACTAGAAATAAAACAGGAGTTCTGAAAACACGTGGCAATCACTTTAAGTGCCGCTGTGACAGGAAAGAGGCAGGCAAATGCGCGATACGCTGACAGGCAGCCGAATTCGGGAAAGACGCCAGATCGCCGGCATGCGGCAGGCCGAACTTGCGCGCCGGGTGGAAATATCTGCGTCCTACCTGAACCTGATCGAACATAACCGCCGCAGGATCGGGGGAAAACTGCTGGTTAACATCGCTGCTGCACTTGAGGTTGAGCCATCCGTTCTGACGCAGGGCATCGAGGCCACGCTGATCTCGGCGCTGCGTGAAGCTGCCGTTGACGCGGTGGGCCAGCAGGCCGAGGTGGACGCGCTTGAGGAATTCGCCGGCCGTTTTCCCGGCTGGGCGGGCGTGCTTGCCCAGATGCACCGGCGGGTGGTGTCGCTGGAACGCACGGTCGAGACATTGTCCGACCGACTGACCCATGACCCCCATCTGGCGGCCTCGATGCACGAAGTTCTGTCCACCGCTGCTGCAATTCGTTCCACCGCGGCGATCCTTGCGGAGACACAGGAGATTGAGCCCGAATGGCAGGACCGGTTCCATCGCAACCTGCATCAGGATGCCGAGCGTCTGGCCGACAGTTCCAAATCTCTGGTCACCTATCTGGATGACAGCGATTCCGCCGACGATCGCCGTGGGGTCCCGCTGGAGGATGTCGAAGCCTTCTTTGACGCGAACGGGCACCATTTTCCCGGAATTGAAGAAGGCGGGCGCGTCGAGGATATCGACCTGACCGAACTTGAATCGCCAACGGCCAGATCCCTGGCCCGCGATTTTCTGGACATCTATGCCGCGGACGCCAGCGCCATGCCTCTGGAAGAGATGAAAGCAACTCTGGACGGGGGTGAGATTGACCCGTTGAAACTGGCCGCAACATTTTCGGTAGATGTCGCGTCGGTCCTGCGCCGGCTTGCCGCGCTGCCCGAGGGCTATTTGTCCCGCCCCACAGGTTTGGTGGTATGCGATGCATCCGGCAGCATCCTGTTCACCAAATCGACGCCGGGATTTGCAATGCCCCGATTTGGCGAAGCCTGCCCGTTGTGGCCGTTGTTTCAGGCCCTGAACAGGCCGCTGGTCCCGATCCGAAAGCGCATCATACAGCTTGGGCGAACAGCGGCTGTCTTTGATTGTTATGCCTATGCGTGGCCTCAGACCGTCTCGGGCTATGATGACGGGCCTGTGTACCGGTCGGTTATGCTGGTGCGTTCGGTTGAAGACGTCGCGCAGAACGGTCAGGCTCTGGCCAGGGTTGGCCCCAGCTGTCGGGTTTGTCCCAACAGCGATTGCGAAGCCCGTCGCGAGCCTTCGATTCTGAGTGAAGGTTTTTGACAGTTTCCTGACACTGCGCGTAAGCTGGCGGCGACAGGTTGACGGATGGGTGACCCGTCAGGGGAGGAATGCAAATTATGAGCCGCAGGGTTCTGTTGATTGAGGATGAGCCGAACATTGCTGAGGCCATTCGGTTCCTGCTGACGCGTGAGGGTTGGCAGGTCGAGACGCATGCCGAGGGTTCGGATGCGCTGCGGGTCATTCAGGGGGCCAACCCCGATCTTGTTATTCTGGATGTGATGCTGCCGGGGAAAAGCGGGATGGAAATTTTGCGCGACCTGCGCGAATTGGACGACATGCAGAGTTTGCCCGTGTTGATGCTGACTGCCCGGGGCCAGTCGCGAGACCGGGAGATGGCTGAAAACGCTGGTGTCAGCCGCTTTATGACCAAACCGTTTTCCAACGCCGAGATGCTGACAGCGGTGCGCGATCTGCACGCCCAGGCGACGCGGTCATGACGTCGGGCGAGGACCGCAAGCCGCCAGGCATCCGGCCTTCGCTTTTTCTGGAGCGTCAAAGTTACCGCCGCCGCAGGCTGACCGATGCCGCGCGCCTGTTGCCGATACTGGGGGCCGCGCTGATCGCAATTCCGTTGCTGTGGCCGGATGGTCAGAGCAGTCCGGATGGCGTTCCGTTGTCATCGGCGATTTTCTACATCTTTGCCTGTTGGGCGGCCCTGATCGTGGCCAGCCTGATATTCGGGTTTGCCGCCAGACGTCTGGCGGCAGGTGACGACTCCGAGCCGGATTCGGATCGATGGCCACGCTGAACGTTCTGATCCTGGTCTGCCTTGGCTATGTGGTGTTGCTGTTCGGCGTCGCCTTTGCCGCAGACAGGATGGCGGCGGCGGGCAGGGGGGCCTGGCTGCGCTCACCACTGATCTACACCCTGTCCCTGTCGATCTACTGCACGGCCTGGACGTTTTACGGCGCTGTGGGAAATGCCGCGCGGTCGGGGCTGGAGTTCGTGACGATCTATCTTGGCCCCACGCTGGTGATGCTCAGCTGGTGGTGGGGTCTGCGCAAGCTGGTGCGCGTCGGGCGCAGTCAGCGCGTGACCTCGATCGCTGACCTGATCTCATCGCGCTACGGCAAGTCCAACACGCTGGCGATCTGCGTGACCATTCTGGCGGTGCTTGGGGGAACGCCCTATATCGCGTTGCAGCTGCAATCCATCACCCTTTCCTTTTCGATCTTTGCCGAGGCTGACCCGTCCGGTCTCTACCGCGAAGGCTCCAGCGTGTTCTGGGTGGCGGCCGGGTTGGCGGTTTTTGCGATCCTGTTCGGAACGCGAAACCTGGATGCAAATGAACGCCACCATGGGGTAGTTACCGCCATTGCGGTGGAATCCGTGGTGAAGCTGTTTGCCTTGCTGGCCGTCGGAATTTTCGTCGTTTGGGGGATCGCCGGCGGTATTG
Organism: Ruegeria sp. ABV4_181; assembly: GCF_056158465.1. Taxonomy (NCBI): domain Bacteria; kingdom Pseudomonadati; phylum Pseudomonadota; class Alphaproteobacteria; order Rhodobacterales; family Roseobacteraceae; genus Ruegeria; species Ruegeria sp. ABV4_181. The sequence goes on along the minus strand of NZ_JBSWTI010000002.1, from coordinate 3,261,865 downwards.
GTCCGATGATGGACCGCATTGACGCTTCGGAAATTGGGCAATGGAACGTGGACGCGGGGCGGTGGACGACATTCATCTTTCTGTCCGCGGCGGCCTTCATCTGCCTTCCGCGTATGTTTCAGGTCATGGTCGTGGAAAACGCCGATGAAGCGCATCTGAGAACCGCGGCCTGGGCTTTTCCACTGTACCTTCTGCTGATGAGTCTGTTCGTCGTTCCGATTGCCGTTGTCGGGCTGGACCTGCTGCCCGCGGGATCAAACCCCGACCTGTTCGTACTGACAGTGCCATTATCACAGGGAAACGACTGGCTGGCGATGCTGTCGTTCATTGGCGGCTTCTCCTCGGCCACATCCATGGTCATCGTTACGGCAATGGCGCTGTCGACCATGGTGTCGAACCATTTGGTCATGCCGATCTGGCTGAGCACACAGGAAGGCTCCGGGTCGGTTTCGGGAGACGTGCGTAACGTTGTGCTGGTCGCGCGCAGGGTTTCTATCGCCGTCATCATGGCGCTGGGCTTTTTCTACTACCGCCTGTCCGGGGGCGGTGCCGCGCTGGCATCGATCGGGCTTGTGGCCTTTGCCGGGATTTCCCAGATTCTGCCGGCGCTGGTCGGCGGGCTGTTCTGGCGCGGGGCCACGCGCACCGGCGCGCTGGTTGGCCTGACGGTCGGGTTTCTTCTGTGGATCTACACGTTGCTGCTGCCCGGCATGGGTGGCGTCCTGATGCCCGAAACGGTATTGCAGAACGGCCCCTTCGGCATGGGTTGGCTGCGCCCGCAGGCTCTGTTCGGGATTGAGGGGATGGACCCCATGGTGCACACGGTGATGTGGTCGCTATCGCTGAACACAGTGGCGTTTTGCGTGGCGTCGCTGCTGAGCTTCCCCAGCCCGCTTGAGCGGTTGCAGGGGGCGCAGTTCGTCAATGTCTTTGATCATTCGATGGCACTGCGTGGCTGGACCGGATCGGTGGCGCAAAGCGAGGATCTGATGATCATGACGCAGCGCATCCTGGGCGCTGGTCCGGCGCAGGAGTTTTTTCAGGCCGAGGCGGAACAGCAGGGCGGCCGATCCGGCCTGCCCGAGCCTACGCCCGCTTTTCTGGAACGCCTTGAGCGTGAGTTGAGCGGCTCGGTCGGGGCGGCGACGGCCCATGCGATGATCGGCCAGATCGTGGGCGGCTCTTCGGTTTCCGTCGAGGACCTGCTGGCCGTTGCCGATGAATCCGCCCAATTGCTGGAATATTCCAGCCAGTTGGAAGTCAAATCAGCTGAACTCAGCCGAACCGCCCGCCAATTGCGCGAGGCCAACACCAAGCTGACGCAAATCTCGGAACAGAAAGACAGTTTCCTCAGTCAGGTAAGCCACGAATTGCGCACGCCCATGACCTCAATCCGCGCCTTTTCCGAGATCATGCGCGATTCTGATGGGCTGAGCGACGCAGAGCAAACACGCTACGCCGCGATTATCCATGACGAGGCCCTGCGCCTGACGCGATTGCTGGACGATCTGCTGGATCTGAGCGTGCTGGAAAGCGGCCGTGTCAGTCTGAATGTCGGGGGCGACACGCTGCGTTCGGTACTGGACCGGGCGGTTTCCAGCGCGTTGGCCGGGTCCAGCCGGGGCCTGACCGTGCGGCGGACAAAAGCGTCGGAACGCATTCCGCTGCACACGGATCTGGACAGGTTGGGTCAGGTCTTTATCAACCTGATCTCGAACGCGCAGAAATATTGCGACGCGGAAGACCCGGTTCTTACAATTTCCGCGCATGATGTCGGCGGGCAGCTTGTCATCGACTTTATCGACAACGGCAGCGGAATACCACACGAGGCCCGGTCGATGGTTTTCGAAAAATTCGCCCGCGTCGGCGTGGACAAGGCGGGCGGGGCCGGGTTGGGGTTGGCGATCTGCCGCGAGATCATGCAGCGCCTGGGTGGAGAGATCGACTATCTCCCTGGTCAGGGCGGCGCGGCCTTCCGTGTCAGGTTGCCGCTTGCCTATCAGCAGGCGGCACAGTGAGGCGGCTGTAAAGACAATCGTAACCCGAGCCGGGTTAGACCGGATGCCATGAATGGCATTGAATAGCGGTTTCGGGGATGACGCAGACGGGCAGCACAGCTTTGGAGCGTAAGCTTTCCTTCGGGCAGGCTGAGCAGGGCGACAAACCCCGTTCCGCGCTGCGCGCCTTGCGGCTGGCGTTTGCGCGGGCCGCGGGTGATCGGTTGCAGCTTGCCTTGTCGGTCATCGGCGCCAGACAGTCCTGCCGCACTCCTGCGGCCCTGACGGAATTGGTCGGGGAAGACTGGCTGTTTTTGCGGTTCGAAAACGATGATGGTGTCCCGGTCGCCATCTGCATGGATCTTGGCACCGTGTCGGCGATTGTTCAGGTCCAGACAATCGGTGAGGTCATGCCGGATACGCCTTTGCCGCGTGGTTTTACCGATACGGATGCCGCAATGGCGGCACCTTTGGCAGAGGATGCTCTGTCGCGGGCAGTTGCGTTGGTTGATGCGCCGGCGGATCGGTCCGGTCTGTCCGGGTGCGAATATGCAGCCCGCTTTCCTGACCTGCGGTCCTTGTCACTGGCATTGGTCGAAGACAGCTACCGGGTGTTTGATCTGACCGTGGAACTGGGCGGCGGTCTGCGTCAGGGGCAGATTTCGGTGTTTCTGCCCGAAAGCGCAGCAGAGGTTGAAGAGGCCGACGCTGCGCAGGATGCAACCGGTCCGAACCTCGAACACGCATCCGGTGTTTTGCGGGCTGAACTGGATACGGTGATTTGCCGGATGACCCTACCGCTGGCATCGCTGTCGGGTCTTGGGGCAGGGGATGTATTGCCCTTGACCGGGGCCAGGCTGGACCGTGCTGAGATCCTGACAATCGACCGCTCCCGAACCGCAGTTGGCCGTTTGGGTCAATGCGGTGGGATGCGCGCCGTTCGGCTGAACGAGTATGCGCCTTTACCCGCTTTGTCCCAGGACGAAGCGCAGGATTTTCTGGAGGCTCGCTCCGCTTCCTCACCATTCGAAACACCGGACCTGCCCGAACCGGAAGAGCCGATACCGGAGCTGGCAAACTTGGTCCCGACTGATCGGGTCGAATTGGACGGCGGTCTCAACTTCGATGATTCAGAACAGATGGTCGCCGAAATTTCACAGCTTGCAGGTCTGACGCGGCCGGAAGAAGACCGGGAAAGCCCGGTCTAACGGGTGTTTCAGCGAGTGGAGTTCCGAACCTGTTCAAGGGTCGAGCGCAGTGCGTCCAGTGTGTATCCGGCTTTTGTCGTCGCGCTCAGAATGTCGTCCGTGCTCATCTGATCGCACTGGCCCAACGCCCAAACGACCGAGCAACGGGTGCCCGAGGCGCAGTAAGCCAGAACAGGCCCGTCACAGCTTTCGGACAGTTCCCGCTGACGTGCAACATTTTCGGGCGTCATGGTCTGATGCGTAAGTTCCAGGATTTCATACTCCATTCCAGCCGCGCGTACGGCCTGACCGATCAGATCCGACTGCATATCTGTCGGAACTTCTGAGTTTGGCCGGTTGCAGATGACCTTGACAAAGCCGGCTTCCGCGATGGCTGGGACGTCTTCGACCGTGATTTGCGGCGAGACGGCGTAGCGGGGGGTAATTTGTCGAATCTCCATGTCAATTGCTTAGGCCGCGTTGGCGGCTCTGTCCAGTTGCGCACCCAGTGTCGGCGCCGCATACATTCCGGCCATCATGGCCAACAGAAAAACAAGCCCGCCCAATCCTCCGTATGTCAATGACGCGATTGCCGGCCCGGGGCAGAGACCGGCCAGTCCCCAGCCCATTCCGAACATCACAGAACCCAGAATCAGACGCCGGTCCAACTCGGCGCGTGGCGGCTTTGGAAACTGCCCCCCGATCAGGGGACGGCGATTGGCAGTCAGCCGCCAGGCAGCCAGCATGGGAAGAATCGCACCGCCCATCACAAAGGCCAGGGTCGGGTCCCAATTCCCGAATACGTCCAGCCAGCCCTGCACTTTGGTTGTGTCCGTCATGCCAGAAATCAGCAGACCCGCCCCAAATAATGAGCCGGCAATCAGGGAAATGATCACACGCATCAGATCAGCCCCCACACGTTACGCAACAGGGCGAGGGTAACTGCTCCGGCCAGAATATACACGATGGTGGCGACAGTGCCGCGTAGCGAAAAGCGCGATATGCCACAAACCCCATGGCCTGACGTGCACCCGTTGGCAATGCGCGTCCCGATGCCGACCAGCAATCCCGCAACAACCACTACGGCAATGTTGCCGGTCAGATGGGTCTGCGGGGTCTCGGACAGAAAAAGGCTGATGACTAACGGGGCTCCGACCACGCCAGCCAGAAAGCTCAACCGTTCGACCGAACGATCACTGTTGTCGATCAAACCGCCCAATATACCACTGGCCCCCATGATGCGCCCGTTTCCCAAAAGGTAGATCGCGGCGCCCAGCCCGATCATCAGGCCGCCAGCCAGCCCCCACAGCCATTCTGTTTGCATGGTCTCTTCTCCGATTACCCGGTTGTGACGTGTCAGAGTTTGTTGATGGGTAGTTTTAGAAACACGTCGCCCTGCTCGTCAGCGGGCGGCATCTGGCCCGCGCGCATATTGACCTGCAAAGACGGCAGGATCAGCCGCGGCATGGCCAGCGTCGCATCCCGCGCGTCGCGCATTTCAACGAACTCTTCGATTGAGCGACCCTGTCCGATATGGACGTTCAGCGCCTTCTGCTCTCCCACCGTCGTTTCCCACGCGAACTCGTCGCGCCCCGGTGCCTTATAGTCATGCCCCACAAAGATGCGCGTTTCATCGGGCAGCGACAGAATCTTCTGGATGGATGCGTACAGCATCTCTGACGATCCGCCCGGAAAATCACAGCGCGCGGTGCCGAAATCCGGCATAAAGAGGGTGTCGCCGACAAAAGCCGCATCCCCGATCACATAGGTCAGACAGGCCGGCGTGTGGCCCGGCGTGTGCAGGACATCGCCGCGCATCTGGCCAACGTGGAAACTGTCGCCTTCACGAAACAGCGCATCGAACTGGCTGCCGTCGCGCTGGAACTCGGTCCCTTCGTTGAAAATCTTGCCAAAGGTTTCCTGGATGGTGACGATCTGATCGCCGATCCCGATCTTGCCGCCCAGTTCCTGTTGCAGGTACGGGGCCGCGGAAAGATGATCGGCGTGAACATGGCTTTCCAGTATCCATTCGACCCTGAGGCCGCTTGACCGCACATAATCAATGATCTGATCAGCCGACCCTGTATTGGTCCGCCCCGAAGCATGGTCGAAATCCAGAACGCTGTCGATGATGGCGCAGGCGACGCCTTCGGGCTCTTGCGCGATATAGGAAACCGTAAAGGTCTCCGGATCAAAAAACGCTTTCACTTTTGGTGTCATCTGGCTCTCCGTCGATGCGCTGCCGAACATATATTATTTACGGAATGTGATCTAATCAACACTGTGTTATTTGATGCCGGTCAAGGCAGGTTAATTCCAAACAGAGTAAAATTTAACCAATCTGCGCGGTACAGCCAAAACCGCGGGCCGGGCAGGCGGGTTTCCGCGTGAAATCGGATTATTCTGTGCAGGTCTTAAAACGGTTACTTATATTCGGAATAACGAACCGCATCTGGGAGGAAGCAAATGACAACAGTAAACTTGTACTCCGAAGCCGAACAGCTTGAGAAAAAGCTGAAGGGTGCGTGTCTTGATACCCGTCTTGCGCTTCAGCCCAGCGTAAGCAAAGTGATCGAGCGTATGCGTCAGCAGGGGATGCACGTGCCATCGCGCCTGCGGCATCTGGATGCGGCATTGTGCGAGGATGCGATGGAAGCGCGTTTCGACAATCTGCCGATCTGACTCGCGCTGTCAGCCGAAGGAAATCCCCACGATCACCACCATCAGGCCGATCACCGAGAGGAACAGAGACGCCAGATTCCAAGGCAGTACGCTTTGAACCACGGCGCGCAATTCGTCGTCCGACAGACCCGACCTGCGCGCCTTCATTACACGCAGAATGCACCAGACGAGGCCGACAAGCCCGGCAAGGGACAGGGCGGCACCGCCCCAGGTGATGATTTCGAACATGGTTCCCCACATTTGGTTATCAATTTCAACTGCGCTTAGCGGATAGGTCCGGTTCACACAAGGCCGCCGGGGATTGTGCGCTTGCGGCCCGGGCGGCGGCGATGTATCCGGCATATTGCCCGCTGTGACAGCATTGGAAATCCACCTCTGGGAGAGATGTAAATGGAAGACGTGACCGAAGATCAGGCCTCTGCCAACTACCGCGTGACCGCGGGCGAACTGCGCCAGTTCATCGAACGGTTCGAACGTTTGGATGCCGAAAAAAAGGATCTGGCGGAACAGCAAAAGGAAGTCATGGCCGAGGCCAAGGCCCGGGGCTACGACACAAAAGTCATGCGCAAGGTGATTGCGCTGCGAAAGCGTGACAAGGACGACATTGCCGAGGAAGAGGCGGTGCTGGAAATGTACAAGGAAGCGCTGGGCATGAGCTGAGCCCGGCCCTGGTCGATCTGACCGCCGCAGATGAGACGCCGGCACCTATCAGGGTGTTGTCTTGCGTCTCCCTCTGTACCAAATGCGCACCGGCCTGCTACCGACCGAAGCATTTAAAAGGCGGGTAACGCGAAACCTGTATCAATGTATGATGCAGGTATACCGGCCGTCAGGGCTTCAGCATCCGCACGCCCGGCATCGTCTCCAGCCGCTCCAGATCCTGCTCGTACAATTCGGAAAAGGCATCGACGATTTCGGTGCTCCAGCCCGGCAGGTCCAGTTCCTCTTCTATCTTTTCCGGCTGTGCGTGATCCTCAAGAATACGGGCCAGATCGTTCCGCAGCTGCGCCTTATCTTTCGTGTCGCCCTGTGCGATCACATCCAATGCTGCCTTCCGGCCCGTTTCATCCAGCAGGGATACCAGAAGGTCGTATTCGTCATTTAGCCCGGCATCCTCAGGCAGTGCCCCCACCGCGCGCAGGATGTCACCCCAGATCAGCGGCGTGTCTTCGTTGCTCCACAATGTTATTCGCACGCCTGGCGCGAGATCCCGGATGTCTTCCACCATTCCAATCCAGCTGAGGCAACTCAGATCGGTATCGCGGATAATGTCCTTGCGGGTCTCAAGAGGGAGCGACATCAGAAGCTTGGGAATAAAGCTGCCGGGGTTCCGAAGCCCCAGAAACAGCTCAACCTGATGATCCTGAAAGGCCTGCTCCAACAGCGTTATCCGCTTGCCTGCAATCGGATATAGCTGCCCCTCCCGAAGCGCCGATGGCGTCTCACCCGCAAAGTTCTCGCTGGAAAAGACAATACGCCCTCCGTCTTGCCCCGCGGGCAATACACTCCTGAGCCGCTGATATGCGCCAATGTCGACGGGTTCGGTGTCCATCCCGTCAAAAGCGGGTTTGAATACCTGCCGGTATCGTCGCGGGCCCACAAACGAGACCCCGTTCTGCGCAAGGATGTCCGCGTTCTTCTGCAGCGAACTCAACAGCCGGCCCTCGTCGGTGAAAGCCGCCCCTGCGTGGATAGCAACCTGCATACTCGGATCTTGTCCTTGCTTTTATGCCCTGCCTGACGGGTTACAATCTGCGACCCGCACAGTCAAATCCACCCGCCTTTCAACAGCCCGGCCCGTAACACCGACAGGAAAGTCCGTAATCCCTAAGTTCAGATAAAAATATGGGCTTGCAGTCCCGAACAAGAGAAAGTAATCGACACGAAGCGCCCCTATAGCTCAGCTGGTAGAGCAACTGATTTGTAATCAGTAGGTCCGCGGTTCGAGTCCGTGTGGGGGCACCACTTCTCTCTAAATCGACAGTTCATCACATACAGGTTCAATAACTGGGAGTCTGCGGACATCGCGATTTGTGACGTAATGACGCGATCCACTCGTGGGTTACGCCATTAAAGACAATCCAAGGACATTCAGTTCGACCGGCCTAAGAAACCTGGGAGAAACTTTGGTGTCGTGCAGGAGCCGAAAAAGCTGCGCGTCTGCAACACACCGTCGAAATTGCGATCCTTCAAATCTGATCCGTAATCGAAAGGCGGCAATCAATAAGGAAGAGTTACTTCCCTCCTTTCCAATCAGTTTTGTTGGCAGTAAGAGTGCCTCAAGCCATCGGAAAAACTGGCCCGGTGACAAGCGGATGTGGCGAAACTGGTAAACGCAAGGGACTTAAAATCCCTCGTCCTAGGACTTGCGGGTTCGATCCCCGCCATCCGCACCATTAACCCGTCAGATCGGAAAACCCAACTGCCCGATCAGGCGCCAGATGTCTCGGTTCGCAGCTGAAAGCTGGGCCACGATATCCTCGATCTCTTGTATTGCCTTTTCGTCGACAGTGTCCTCGCGCCCAAGTTTAATGTCGGTTTTCCGGTCGGAAATGCGCATCAGGATGGTCTTTGGGTTTCCGCTTTCGGCGTCGAAGGAATAGATGCAGTGATTATACCGGTTTCGAATGGCGGAAAGCTTGCTCAGACGATGGGTGTGCTTGAGGATTGGATCGCGGACATCGGCGGGGCGGCCTTCCATTTTGGCCAGCCGCTCCACCAGGTCGATCCGGGCGCGCGTCGTGTTGAGCGTCAGGAAAATGATGACCGCAACATCCTTGTTTGTGCCACTCAACCCGGCAATGAGGTGGATCAACAGGCTTTCGGTGTTGGTCCACATGTAGTTCAGCCTGCCAACCAGCAGGATCAGGCGGTCAAACCGGGATTTGAGGTCTTCAGTCAATTGCCTGGCCGTGTACTTCGTCGGGCGCCACCTCAAAATAGAATTGCGCGGCGGCGGTTCGGTTGCTCACACCGATCTTGCCGGCAACGTTGTGCATATGCAGTTTGACTGTGTGTTCCGTAATTCCAAGATTTGACGCGATGATCTTGTTGCTTTGACCTTGCGAAACCAGATGCAGCACCTGTTTCTCGCGACGCGTCAGTCTTGAATAGATCGGGTGCGGATCTTTCGACTTGGGCGCGCGGTCACTTACCAGGCGCGGTTTGCTCTGGTTTTTGACGTTTGACATGCAGTCGGCCAGAAAGCTGGGCAGGTAAAGTTCCTCATGCATCAGCAGACGCAGTATCGAACGCCAAACATCCGGGGCGACGTTCATTGGAAGATAGCCGATATCTCCGTGCTGTGACCTGTCCCAGCTTTCGAACAACGCGCGCGCGGCGTCCTCTTTGCGGTAGGCGAAAGCCAGGCAACCTGATCCTGCGGCCTGAGTATAAACCTCCGGCCGGGTCAGCAGGTCGTCCAACATCATCTGATCGACAACGACGACCTTGCCCGCGCTTGCATCAGATTCAGCAGCTTGGCCCAGATCTGCAACGGCTTCGAACCGATGCGCAGCGACGCCGAATTCGGACTGAACGCTGCGCAGCGTTTGATTTGAGTAGAACAGTTCTTTGCCGATGAAGTTAATCGAGAAATCTTCCGGACAAATTTCAATTTGGGCAAGACTATCCTGCAACGGATTGTTCATTATTCCCCCCTTTGAACCCACGCCACCAAATCTGCGGCGAAATCGTAAAAACACTAGGAACGCTTTTTCAGCAAAACTTAACGGTATGTAAACTTCTATTGCCGCCCGACTATACCTGAAAGAGTGATTTTCTTCAATCTTTCGTGTGGTTCTGCCAAATAGACTTAGAACTTTTGGTTAGGTTCACGATCAATCTTCCCGCAAAAGTAGAGAGAAACTAGGGCTTTACCCGAACAACGCTATTTCCTTTGCGTTTCTGACTTAAGTCCCCGGTCTCACTGGCGGACTTATGAAATTTAACAACAATATCAGTATGATGCGATATCTAATGCTTTAGGTTAGCTATTCAGGCGACTTTCCTGCTGCAACTATGAAGCTGCTTCAATTTGAGGAGCGCAGGTTCCTGGGGTGTCCACGATTCGCGAATTAACGCGGTTTTTCTGATTGGTCACTGTATCGGCTAAGCCGGGAAAGGAGGGTGGTAGACAACTTTGATGAACAAGTCCGCATTCAGGCGTGGATTTCGCCCGTGTGCTTAAAATTTGTTTCAACCGCGCCTGTGGCCGTTTTGTAGATGAATGACGGTCGGCGCTTAATAAGTGGAAATTGATATGTCAAAACGCCAACAACCTCATGTTACAGTCGTTGATGAAGTAAACGTCGACAAGGTCTATGCGCCGGTGGATGCCGACGTAGAGGTGCAGCACGCTGAAGTTGACGCGGACTACACCAAGCAGGACAACGAAAACACTGTCTCGAATGATCAGGGCCAGGGCCAGGAGCAAGCTCAGAAGACCAAGGTCGATAATGAGCAGGGTCAGGGCCAGGATCAGGGTCAGGATCAGGGACAAGGCCAGGATCAGGGTCAAGGCCAGGATCAGGGTCAGGGTCAGGATCAGTCGCAGACAAACGGTGGCGACGACAGCAACGATAACTCGAACTCCGTCAACATCGATTTCGGCGGCGGCGAGTGGATCCCGCGCGACGATGACTTTGTTGATGTCGACGTAAGCGAAGGCGGCTACGTCAATGATGTCATCACAGCCGGCAACGATCTGGACTATGATCCGGGTGACGACATCAATTTGGATATCTCGTTGGACGGTCCTGGCAACGACATGTCGTCAATCAACAACCAAGTTGCGAACCTGCATGACGATGACCATCTGGGCAACGCTTCGGTTTCCAACACCGGTTCCTTCGATCAGAGCGGCAGCGCCCATGGTGGCTCTGCATATGCTGAAGAAGGCATCCAGACTTCGTCGGATGGTGGTGCTTCTGGTAGTGGTGGCTCAACATATGGCGGCAACGCCGACGGTGACACCTATGGCAGCAAAGCGCTCGGCGCAGGCGGCTATACCGGTGATGCAAGCGCTGATGCGACTGGCGGGAACGGCGGTGCGTCCGGTGACGCGACTACGTTGGGTCTGGGTGTGGGCAAATCCGACGCCGACGCCAACGGCAACAGCGACGGTGGCGACAGCGGAGACGCCAACAGCGACTCGGCCGCTCATAACAGCGGACACTCGGACTCGTCCGATTCTGACGCAACCGGCGGCGACGGCGGCGGTGCAGGATCTATCGGTCTTGGTCTGGGGCTGGGTCTGTCAGGCGCCGGCAACGATGGTGATTCCACCGGTGGCGACAGCGACAGCGACGCCAACGCACTAGGTGCTGGCCTGGGCGCAAACAACTCGTCGGCATACGGCGCGGACGGTGGCGACAGTGGTGCCGGTAACCTGGGTCTGGGTCTTGCAGGCAGCCTTGCTGCAGGCGATGCCAGCGGTGACGGCGGCAAAGGCGACGGTGGCGACGGCACCAGCGGTGACGGCGACAACAACGACGCAACTGGCGGCGACGGCACTGGTGGTGACGGTGGCGCGGGTGGTCCCGAACTTTTCGAAGAACTGGCCGGTGGCGGCGGTGACGGCGGTGACGGCACCGGTGGCAACAGCGCAAACGAGAACATGACCGGTGACGGAATTGGCGGCGCGGGCACAGGCGGCTCGGGTGACGGCGGTGACGCGGATGCGGACGCTGATGCTCAGGGCGTTGGTGACCAGACTGCGGACTCCATGGCCGGTGCTGGCGGAACCAACACCACCAACGGCAGTGCTGATGGTACCGGAACCGGTACGTCGATGGCAGATGGTGACGGTGGTGCCGGTGGCGCAATCGACCAGGACGCGACCTCGGACGGTTCTGGCACGGGTTCTGCTGATGCGACCAACACCGCAGGTGATGGCGGTGCGGCGGATGTCTTCTCGATGGCCGATACCGACGGTTCAGCGGACAGCCTGGCCGAAGCGATTTCGGGCTATGGCGGTGCTGCGGCGACCGACAATGATGCGACGTCGACCGGAATGGGCAAAGCCGTCGGAATGTCCGAATCGGGCGTCGGCGGTGGCGGTGGTGCCGCTCAGTCGAATGCCGGATCCAGCGGTGCAGCGCACGGTATGGCGGATGCTGGAAATACCATGGGTGCAACTGTCACCAGTGGTACGACTGCAGGCGCCAACTCGGGCGACGGCGGTACTGGCGGCAACGCCGGGATGTGGGGTTCGAACAATGCTGGCGACGGTATTGTCTCCGGTGAATCCTACGCATCTGCTGCTGCGATCGTTGACACCTCGGCGTTCAATCAGTCGATCGTCATGGGTGCAAACGTTCTGGGCAACTCGGTCGACACGACCATGGTTGGTGGTTCGATGACTTCGAGCTACTCCAGCGACGACAACGACGTGTAACTGATAGCAGAGCCCGGATTACCGGGCTCTGACTTTTTGAAAATGCCGGGGCCGCATCAGGCGGCCTCGGTCCAGCTTCACCTAAACCGGAAATTTTAGGCCGGGGCGGGGAAAGGATAACGATTATGTCGCTCGACAGTATTACGGAACAGATTGCACATTTTTTCGGAGCATTTGAGCTAACTATTGAACAGGCGCGTCTACGGGAACAATACGAAGAGTTCACGGCATTACGGCGGAAAACCGAACTCGAAGAACTGGAAGACGCGACGAAGATTAATGTTAAAGCGGATTTGAAACTTCCCGAGGGCGAATACGACCCCCTGCCTTACAAATTTGAAACACCGCAGGTTTTTATTCCGCCTGCGCCGGTCCCCCCGAGTTCGGTTTCGGACACATCCAGTTTTTATGCGTCGGCGGAGACCCAGGAATTCTACGCTCCCGAAGCTCTTCTTTCGGGGCTGAAGATTTCATCCGAAGTGATCATCATTCAAATTGAACCGCAGATCGTGACCGAACTTATTGGTTCGGCTGTGACCTACACGTTCCAGGAAATCATCCTGAACGACAACGACACGATCGGCGACGGCGATTTCCGCGACAAAGACGTGCTGATGGAAGAGGGCGAGCACGCGATGGAGATTGCGATGTCGCTGCATGCGATCGCTGCCCCGTCGATCCACATTTCAGACTACCTGTCCATCGAAAAGGTCAAGGAGATTGCGGAACAGATGCAATCGCCCCTGGTTACCGAAGTTGACGGGGTTACGATTTATCAATTCCATGGCGAAGATGCCAGCGGCATGATCGTAAACGGCGAATATGTTGATGAAATGCCGGTCTGGAGCGACCTGCTGCCGGATCATCACCAGACCGAAGAGGATGAAGGCGAAGAAGGTGATGCGCCCGATCTGCTGCCGGTGGAATGGGATCAGGGCGACGACTCGGAATTTGAGGACGGCCATTCGGTGATCGCAGGTGGCAACCTGGCCATCAACGAAGTCTCCATAACGGTTGGTTGGGTCGACGCGCCGAACATCGTCGTTGGCGGGCAGGCCATGAACCTGACCGTTATGAGCCAGGTCGCCGTGGTGTCCGACATTGATGAGGGCGAGGCCGGGGCGCAAAGCGATACCCATATTGTCCAGGCCGCCCATATCGGGGTTGAAGCCAGCGAAGCGCCCTGGGTTCAGGACAATGTCGCCGATCCGGGCGAGGACCCGATTGTCGCGATTGACTGGATCGAAGGTGACCTGATCGTCACAAACTTCATCCAGCAGCTCATCGACGCCACGGATATTGACCAGATCAGTACCGAGATATCGGCATCGTCGACGATGTACACACTGGGCGATAACGTGATGACCAACGTGGCCGATATTATCCAGCTGGGCAGCTTCTACGATCTGATCATTGTTGGCGGCAACATGATATCGGTTGATGTCGTGTCCCAGACCATCGTGTTCATGGATGACGACAAAATCTCTGGCACGCTTCCGACCGAAGATGAAGAAAACCTCGTGATGAACCAGGCCACGCTGACGGCCACCGGTGAAGACACGCATGAAGAAATGAGCGACAGTTTCGCCGATATGGTACCGCTGCAGGAGGTGGACACCGACGCGCTTGAGGATGCGTTGCTTAACGATCCCACGTATGCCGGAACGGAGTTGATCCGGGTGCTGAAGATCGAAGGCGATCTGCTGCAGGTCAACATCATCGACCAGGTCACCAAGTTGCAGGACCAGGATGACATCTCGGTTGATGCGACAAAGGGCGAGGTCGCCTCGGCCTTGGGTGCCGGAAACGCCATTCTGAATACCGCCAACGTGAACAAAGTAGGCGTGGATTCGGTCGTGATGGCGCAGGACGGCGAGTATTCTGATCTTCTGCTGCATCAGGCCAGCCTGTTCGATGTTCCGGAAGAGCAGAATCTTGAGATTGCGAACGAAGCCATCGCGTACCTGATGGAAGAAGCCGACGGGCCCGGAAACTCTGAAAACGCGCCCGGCCAGATCAAACTTACACCTTCGGAGACGGCGACCGTCGACGACGGCCTGCAGTCTATGCTAGCATAGTACCTGTTTGTTACGAGTGACCCGAAAGTTTTATCATGTCGATTGTTTTTTCGTCTCGTCCGAGTCGTTACGCTAGCCCATTGGATCGTAACGGGGGCGCCGTTTCAGAAACGCCAGAAGTGACCCGTTCTGACAGTAACGCCAATAAGACACCAAAATTGCGTCTGAGCGCGGACCTGCGCATTGGCGAAGCAGAAATTAAAGTTCAGGACGCGGCCGCAGAACAAACAGCGGGCGCCGACAGAACCGTGAAACAAGACAACGCAAATCAGGGAGAGAGTGAGGAATTGAAACTGCACGCCGGATCTCCCCCCCGGCGTATGCAGCCGCAGCCTGCCGAAGACAGTGACCAACAGGGCAGCGGTGCTGGGGTGGCCGATGCCGAGGACCCCGATCCTGAAACCGTCAGTAAAACGAGCGACCGTATACCCCCCGCGTCGCGCTCGAACGGCGGAGAAGGCATGGGCACCACTATCGAGGCCAAGGCGAACCAACCACTGCTGCGAAGCAATTCGGGCGGTGGTGACGGGAAAGGGCCACCCCAAACATTCCACAAGCGAACTCCGCCAGAGGATTTTCAAAAAACACTGCGCACCTCGTTGCGGGCGATCTACCGCAATCTGGCCTTTGTGCTGATACTGACCTGTGCGACGAACATCCTGATCCTGGCCATTCCGATTTATCTGTTCCAGATCAGCGACCGCGTGCTGACCAGCCGGTCGCTTGATACGCTGATCATGTTGACGGCCATTGTTGCCGGGGCGGTGGTGTTCCAGTCGGCATTTGATGCCGTGCGCCGGTTCATGCTGATGCGCACCGCGGTCGAAGTGGCGGCCCGTCTGGGGGCTCCGGTTCTCAGTGCGGCCGCGCATGCCTCGTTGCATGGGACCGGCCGCGAATATCAGACGCTGGGCGATTTGCAGCAGGTGCGGGGCTTTCTGGTTTCCGGTACGCTGATTTCCTTCCTGGATGTGCCATTCGCGCCTCTGTTCATCCTGATGATCTTTCTGGTCCACCCGCAGCTTGGGATGATCGTGATCGTCACGGCCCTGTTGCTGATGCTGATCGCGTTGATTAACCAGCGCATGACAGCCAAGCCTTTTGCCGAGGCAAACAAAGCGCAATCCATGGCAAATCAGCATCTGGATTCGATGGCGCGCAACAGCCAGATCATCAATGCGATGGCCATGATCCCCGAAGCCGTTCGCATTTGGGGGCGGGATACGGCGCAGTCGCTGACATGGCAGGTTCGTGCGCAGGACCGCAACGTGATCTTCGCCGCCATTTCGCGCGGTGTGCGTCTGCTGACACAGATCGCCATTCTTGGTTGGGGCGCGTTCCTGGCGTTGCAGGGCGAGATTACGGGCGGCATGGTGATCGCAGCGTCGATCATCGCAGGTCGCGCCTTTGCCCCGATCGAAGGTTCGATTGAAGGATGGAACAGCTTCCTTCTGACGCGTGGCGCTTATGGCCGGATCAACCAATTGCTCTCCAACTCGGCATTGCAGTTCGAAAAGCTGCGGCTGCCGCGGCCCGAAGGCCGGCTGGATGTCGAGCGTCTGCTGTTTGTCCCCGGCGGCACCAAGCGCGTGGTCCTGAACGGGATCAGCTTTTCGCTGAACCCCGGCGAAACGCTGGCCATCATCGGCAATTCCGGCGCAGGTAAGACCACGCTGGGAAAAACGCTGGTCGGCTCGATACTTCCGACCTCTGGCAGTGTCCGGCTGGACCTGATGGATATCCGCAACTGGGATCCGCGTCAGTTTGGGGAAAGCATCGGCTATCTGCCGCAGGACGTGCAACTGTTCCCGGGTACGATCAAGGACAATATTGGCCGGATGCGGGCAGACGCGACGGACGAGCAAATCCATGATGCCGCCGTTCTGGCCGATGTGCACAACATGATCGCAACTTTGCCGCAGGGCTATGAAACTGTCGTCGCGGCGGATGGTACGCCCTTGTCCGGCGGCCAAAAGCAGCGCATCGCCCTTGCTCGTGCATTTTTCGGCAATCCGCGTATGGTGGTGCTGGACGAGCCGAACTCAAATCTCGACGTCGCCGGTGATCAGGCGCTGGCCCGTGCGATTGCACAGGCCCGGGAAAGCAAGATTACCGTTGTGGTGATTACTCAGAAGCCGACGCTGCTGAACGCTGTCGACAAGATCATGTTGCTGACGGACGGTCGTGTGGCGTTGTTTGGACATCGCGATCAGGTTCTGCAACAACTGAATGCGTCGCGCAGTCAGCAACCCGGAATTCAGAACCAGCAAGGGGGCCCGGCATGAACGACCTCGTACCCGTGAACAATGATCCCAAGGATCCGGCGGTCTGGTATGCCGAGGTTCCGCGTTCGATTAACCGGCTGATTACCATCGGCCTGATCATGCTGGTCGTCTGTTTCGGCGGATTTGGCATCTGGTCGTTCAGCGCGCCGCTGGCTGCGGCGGTGATCGCACAGGGCAGCTTTGTCGCCACCGGTCGCAACAAGATCGTGCAGCACCTTGAAGGCGGTATTATTCAGGACATCAAGGTTATCGAAGGCCAGGCCGTAGAAGCCGGTGAAGTGCTGATGACGCTGGATCAGACCTCGGCCGAGGCGAATGAGCGCGAGCTGTTCATCCGCAAGATCCGCCTGCAAGCCATGTCCGAGCGTCTGAACGCGGAATATGACGAACTTCAGCGGCTGGAGTTTTCGCCCGGTTTGATGGAAGCCTCGGAAGATGTTGAGGTGATGTCGATACTGGACGGTCAGAAAATCAGCTTCGACCTGTCCCGCAAGACCTTGCTGAACGACATCGCCCTGCTGGAGCGGAATATGGAAGCCCTGAAAATCCGGTCCAGCGGGTTCGAAGCGCAACTGGACAGTATGGTGCGACGCGCGGAAATCCTGCAGGAAGAGTATGAAACCAAAGAGTCGCTGTTCAAAAAAGGGCTGGTGCGCAAAGGCGAGTTGAACACGATACGCCGTGTTCAGGCCGAAGCGGAAGGCCAGCAGGCGCGTTTGACGGCCGAAGCGGCTGAGATCAGCCAGATGCTGTTGAAGTACGAAGAACAGATCGAACGCACACGCGCCGCCTATCGTGAGGCCGCGCTGGATGAACTGAGCGTGATCGCCGCCGATCTGGAAAGTGTCCGCGAAAAAGCCCGCCAGGCCCGCAGCGTTCTGGACCGCGCCGTTGTGCGTGCGCCGGTGTCGGGAACGGTCGTGCGGCTGCATTATCATACACCCGGCGGCGTGATCGAAACCGGCGAACCTATCGCCGAGATTCTGCCCGCCGATGCGCCCCTGATTATCGAGGCACAAATTCCGCGGACCGAGATCGACAGCGTCGTCACCGGCCAGGATGCGACCGTGCGACTGGTTGCCTTGAACCAGCGGACGACGCCGGTTCTGAGCGGTCAGGTGTTCTATATCTCGGCCGATGCGCTGGTTGAGGAATCCGGCGGTGCGCCGCAAGAGGTTTATCTTGCCCGGATTTCGCTGGAACCCGACGAAATCAGCCGTGTCAGGGGATTTATTCCGACGCCCGGCATGCCTGCCGAGATCATGATCCAGACCGAGGAACGGACCTTTGCCGCCTATATCGCTAAGCCTGTCACGGACAGTATGTCCCGGGCGTTCCGGGAACAATAGGGCTGCGCGCCTGACGGCCGGTCTACACCTTCCATTTTACGCATGATAGCATCCTGCGAAACTCACCGGGAGAGCAGCGTATGCCATTGACCGTAAAAGACATGATGGAAGCCGCGAATGCGGTTGTGGATCGCATCGACACTGAAAATGCCCAGGAAGTGCTGGGGCAGGGCGGGCTGCTGCTGGATGTTCGTGACGCCAACGAATTGCAGAATACCGGCCGCGCCGCCGGAGCCCACCACATCCCACGCGGAATGTTGGAATTCCGCGCCGACGGATCTCTGCAATCCCACGATCCCGAGCTTCGCAAAGATCGCCCCATCGTTCTTTACTGCGCCGCGGGCGGACGGGCCGCTTTGGCAGGTAAGTTGCTGAAAGATATGGGGTATGAGCGGGTCTACAACGTTGGCGGGTTGACCGATTGGGTGAACGGAGGGGGCGCGATCACTACCCCCTAGTGACCGGACCCGCCCTGATCAGGCGTTCAGGAAAGCACGAACGGCGGCCTCGAATTCACGGGGCTTTTCAGCATGCAGCCAATGGCCGGCACCGGGGATTTTGGCGAACCGCGCGGCGGGAAAAAGGGCACGGATTACGCCGCGATGCTCGGGCAGGACATAGTCGGATGCGCCGCCCGACAGAAACAGAACCGGGCCGTCCCAGGTCGTGTCGAACTGGGGAAAACCCATGATTTTTGGCATCTCTGCTGCCAGAGTGTCCAGATTGAGCAGCCACCGCTGGCCTTTGATATCAAGGGATTGCGTGAAAAAGCTCTGCAGGGCTTTTTCAACACCCTGATCGGCCAGTTGCCTTTCGGCATCCGAACGCCGCTCGACCGTGGTCAGGTCGGTGGCGCGCATTGCTTCGATAAACTGTATCTGACTGTGGGCGTAGGTCACCGGCGCAATGTCAGCGACCACCAGTTTCCGCAACAGATGACCATGCTGCAGCGCCAAAGCCATGGCGGCCTTGCCCCCCATCGAATGTCCGACCAGATCGGCCCGGCCTCCGAAATGCTCGATAACCTCGGCCAGATCATCCGCCAGATCACCATAGTCGTGATGCTCGGTCCATTCGCTATACGCGTGGTTCCGCATATCGACGGCAACGACCTGCCGTTCATCAGACAGACGCCGGGCGATCACCCGCCAGTTGCGGGCCGAGCCATAAAGGCCGTGCGCAATCAGAAGCGGCGGATTGTCGGTGGCATCGCCATGTATGATCGTATTCAGCATTCTCGTGTGATACCTGCCGGGATGCCAAACAACCAGCCCCATTGTCGCCCTTGCGCAGCGCGGCTAAATTGCACGATCAGGAGGTCGCTTGATGCCGCAGGAAACAGATGTTCAGACGCAGATCGCGCAAACGGTGCGGATGTTACGCGCCAAGCTGGGCGTCCGGGACAAAACGCTGACGGCCTCGGTCCGCAAAGCCAAGCGCAGGCTGCCCCGGCGCATCTACAAGCAGGCGATGCTGCTAGCGAATGCCGAACAGATGGCGGCCCACCCCAAGCTGCGGCTGGTGCTGGACACGCCCAAGCTGGAGCAGGCGTCGGAAGAGGTTCAGGCCCATCTGCGCCGCATAAATCTCGCCGATCGGCGATGGGGCTGGTTTCTGGGGCTGCTGGGCGGGCTGGCCTTTAATTTGCTGGCCCTGGCTGTGCTTCTTTTGGTCTTTCTGCGCTGGCAGGGTCTGATCTGATCACCAGCGTAAAAAAGAACGGCACCCATGGGCGCCGTTCAGATCAGTGACAGGTGTTCACCTTACAGGTTCGGGTAAAGCGGGAACCGGGCGCACAGCTCGGCCACTTCGGCCTTTACCTTGGCTTCGACCGCGCCGTTGCCCTCTTCGCCATTCGCAGCAAGCCCATCGACAACCTCGATGATCCAGTCGGCGATCTGACGGAATTCGACCTCACCGAACCCACGCGTTGTGCCCGCGGGCGACCCCAGGCGGATACCGCTGGTGATGGTCGGCTTTTCCGGATCAAACGGAACGCCGTTCTTGTTGCAGGTGATATGCGCGCGGCCCAGAGCCTTTTCAGTCGCGTTGCCTTTGACGCCCTTGGGGCGCAGGTCGACCAGAACGACGTGGGTGTCGGTGCCGTGGGTGACCGTGTCCAGACCGCCCTTGATCAGCTGGTCCGACAGCGCCTGTGAATTGACGACAACCTGCTTGATATAGTCCTTGAACGCCGGTTGCAGTGCCTCGCCAAAGGCCACGGCCTTGGCCGCGATTACATGCATCAGCGGGCCGCCCTGAATGCCGGGGAAGATGGCCGAGTTCACTTTCTTGGCGATCTCTTCATCATTGGTCAGGATCATGCCACCGCGCGGACCGCGCAGGGTCTTGTGCGTGGTCGTCGTCGCCACATGCGCATGCGGGAACGGGCTGGGGTGTTCGCCTGCTGCCACCAGCCCTGCGAAATGCGCCATGTCCACATGCAGATAGGCGCCGACCATATCGGCGATCTGGCGCATGCGGGCAAAGTCGATCACGCGCGGGATGGCCGAGCCACCAGCGATGATCAGCTTGGGCTGGTGTTCTTTCGCCAGCGCCTCGACCTGATCATAATCCAGCATGTTGTCTTCCTTGCGGACGCCGTACTGCACCGCGTGGAACCATTTGCCCGACTGGTTCGGGCGGGCACCGTGGGTCAGGTGACCGCCGGCGTCCAGGCTCATGCCTAGAATGGTGTCGCCGGGTTTGATCAGCGCCTGGAACACACCCTGGTTCGCCTGGCTGCCCGAATTCGGCTGAACATTGGCGAACTCACAACCAAAGAGCTGCTTGGCGCGGTCGATGGCCAGGTTTTCCGCGATATCGACGAATTGACAGCCGCCATAATACCGACGCCCGGGATAACCCTCGGCGTATTTGTTGGTCATGACAGAGCCCTGCGCCTCCATCACGGCGGCGCTGACGATGTTTTCCGAAGCGATCAGTTCGATTTCGTCACGCTGGCGACCCAGTTCGGATGTGATCGAGCCGAACAGCTCGGGGTCACGATCCGCGAGGGACTGAGTGAAAAAACCGGTATCACGAAGATTGGCGTTCATGGGGGCTCCGCATAGCTGGGGATTATCTCGCGGATTTCCTATCGGAAACGGTACATGCACAAAAGCTGTAAAGCGACGATTTGGCCCGCTGTGGCGTCAAGTCTGGCCTATCGGGGAAAGGTATGCTTGTTTCGGAACCAAATGTGCAACACCGGAAACCGGAAAAGATGATCCAGAGAATCGCCTTTCTCGCCAGCGATGTCCAAGTGGCCCAAACGGCGCGGGATAAGCTGATCGCCCGTTACGGCAACGCGGCGCCACGGGACGCAGATGTGGTAGTTGCGCTGGGCGGTGACGGTTTCATGTTGCACACACTTCACAACATGCAGCATCTCGACACGCCCGTTTACGGGATGAACCGCGGCACGATCGGCTTCCTGATGAATGAGTTTCATGAGACGGATCTGATGGAGCGCCTGGACTCGGCCGAGGAAGAGCTCATCAATCCGCTGGCGATGAAGGCCATGGATCAGGCCGGCAAACTGCATGAGGCGCTGGCGATCAATGAGGTTTCGTTGCTGCGCGCGGGTCCGCAGGCGGCACGGCTGAAGATCAGTGTCGATGGGCGCGTGCGGATGGACGAACTGGTCTGTGACGGCGCGCTATTGTCAACGCCTGCAGGATCGACGGCCTACAATTATTCTGCGCACGGGCCGATTCTGCCCATCGGGTCGGACGTGCTGGCGCTGACAGCGATTGCCGCCTTTCGCCCGCGCCGGTGGCGGGGGGCATTGCTGCCCAAGATCGCCAAAGTGCGTTTCGACGTGCTGGACGCCGACAAACGCCCGGTCATGGCGGACGCCGATTCCGTTTCCTTTGCGGATATCGACTGGGTCGAGATTCGGTCGGAACCGTCCATACAGCACCGCATTCTCTTCGATCCGGGCCACGGATTGGAAGAGCGGTTGATCTCTGAACAATTCACCTGACGTCTCAATGGCAAACTTTTTTCGGCTTATGTGATCCAGTTCACAGGAGAATGATTTATCCTTTGTTAATCTGAACTTGCCCGGAGAACACGCCAAGGTGGGAGTGAGTGGCCACCAGACGGCGTTGTCGAATGATTGCGCAGTTTTCGCGCTGGCGAGGGTAGGTGGTGCTACGCTCGTTATCAGATTTCCGGGTATATTTTAGCACGCAGGCCCCGGGCACAATAACCCGGGGTCTATTACTTTTGGGGACTGGTTTTGTTGGCTGCTTCCATTTTTTGCCACAGCGGCAGGCACATCTGACCTACGCGCGCTTCGATCGCTTCGGCAGCGTCGACAGCCAAATCCTCGCGCCAGCGCCGGGCAGCAATCTGCACGTTGATCGGTTGTGGGCCGTTGGGTAGATCGGCCAGTCGCGCGGGGACGCAGGCAGCAGGCAGGCCAAGGAAATTCATCGCATAGGAATACACCGCGCAGCCCAGAACCTCATGCACACCTTCCGCACCCTCGGTATCGCGGTCGGGCCCGAAGAATGGCTGCGGCAGGAAGGGTGACAGGACCAGCGGGTAGTCCTCCATGAACAGCGACCATTCCCGCGCGTAGTGGCTGCGTTTGGCCAGCATCCGGACCAGATCGGTTCCCACGATTGGAGGGAATTCCTGAAAATAGACGTCAAAAATGTCGCGAATGGTTTGAGACCCGGCAGCCTCGATATCGCTTTTCATCAGGGTCAGAACCTCACCCATAAGGGTGCGGTAACCGGTCCGCCCGCAGTCGAACACATCGGGCGGCGTGATTTCCACGACCTGATAGCCCGCGTCGATCAATGCGTCGCGGGCTGTGTCCAGCGCTTTTTCGACCTCGGGATGCAGGGCATAGCCAAAGGTTTCCTTCGTATAGGCAACCCTGATTGGGCCGCTCACAGGTTCACCGCGCCAGGGCATAGGCACGTGAAACGGGTCGCGCGGGTCAGCGGCGATCAGGCTCGGCATGGACAGGTGCAGATCGGCCGCCGAACGTGTGATCAGCCCCTGCACCGACATGGATTGCGCCAGCAGCCCGCGCTCGGCCTGCTGGCTGGGGTTCCACGCGGGAACGCGGCCGAGGCCCGGCTTGACGGTGACCGCGCCGTTCGCGGCGGCCGGAAACCGAAGGCTGCCGCCAATGTCGTTGCCATGGGCCAGCGCCCCGATCCCGGCCATGACAGCCGCGCCTGCGCCGCCCGACGACCCGCCGGGCGAGATATGCCGACCCCAAGGATTATGCGTGCGCCCGTGCAGTGGGTTGTCCGTGTCTGCGCGAAAGGAAAACTCGGGCGTGTTCGTCCGTCCGATCACCACAGCCCCGGCATTTTGAAGGTTGCGCACGATGGGGGCGTCGTCGGGCGCGATCACGTCCTTTAACGCCACAACCCCGTTGGATGTCGCGTGACCCTTCTGATCGACATTGATCTTGATGGTCACCGGCACCCCGTGCAGCGGGCCGGCCGGCGCGCACTGCATCCGGGCCTTGTCCAGATCACGCGCCCGATCCAGCGCTTCGGCGCTCAGATCCTCGACCACGGCATTCAGGTCCGGGTTGACCTGATGCATCCGCGCGACGGCATCTTTCACAACGTCTTCGGTGCTTAGCTCTCCGCTGCGGGTCAGGGCGGTCAGGTCTGTGGCGCTCAGACGCCAGATGTCGGTTTGTGTCATGGGGCCTCACTGTCTGGGTCAGACAGTAGGGACCCTGTTTCCGGTTGCAAGAGAAAGGCGAGGCCGGGCGGACGTTGTCCGCCCGAACCGGGGTCACTGAGCGTAGCCGATGGATTTCAGCGCAACGGTGATTTCATCCAGTATGACCGGATCGTCGATGGTTGCGGGCATCTTGAACTCTTTGCTGTCGGCAATCGAAACCATTGTCCCGCGCAGGATCTTACCGGATCGGGTCTTGGGCAGACGATCCACCACGACGGCCTGCTTGAAAGCCGCTACGGGGCCGATCTTTTCGCGCACCAGCTTCACCACGTCCTGCACGACCTCACCATGGTCGCGCGCGCAGCCGGCGTTCAGACACAGGAATCCAACAGGCATTTGCCCTTTCAACTGATCCGTCACACCGATCACCGCGCATTCCGCGACGTCGGGGTGGGCGGCCAGGACCTCTTCCATGCCGCCGGTAGACAGGCGGTGGCCCGCGACATTGATCACGTCGTCGGTGCGCGCCATGATGTAAAGGTAACCGTCCTCATCAATCATGCCCGCATCGCCGGTTTCGTAATAGCCGGGGAACTGGTTGAGATATGAGCTTTTGAACCGATCCTCCGCGTTCCAAAGGGTCGGAAGTGTACCCGGCGGCAGCGGCAGTTTGACCGCAATCGCACCCAGTTCGCCGGGTTTCATCGGGTGACCGCCTTCGTCCAGGATCTGTACGTCATAGCCCGGCATCGGCTTGGCAGGCGATCCCAGCTTGACCGGCAATTCCTCGATTCCCAGCGGGTTGCCCGCGATGGTCCAGCCGGTTTCGGTCTGCCACCAATGGTCGATCACGGGAACCTTAAGCGCATCCTGCGCCCAGACGATCGTGTCGGGGTCGGCGCGCTCACCGGCCAAAAACAGGGCCCGCAGGCTGGACAGGTCGTATTTCGCCAGCATTTCCCCCTTGGGGTCTTCGCGTTTGACCGCACGGATCGCGGTCGGGGCGGTGAAGAAGCTTTTGACCTTGTGCTCAGAAATCACCCGCCAGAACGTGCCCGCATCGGGGGTGCCGACCGGTTTGCCTTCGAACACGATGGTGGTGTTGCCGTGGATCAGCGGAGCATAACAGATATAGGAGTGTCCGACGACCCAGCCCACGTCCGAAGCCGCCCAGAACACGTCGCCGGGATCGACGTCATAGATGTTCTTCATCGTCCAGTTCAACGCCACCAGATGGCCCGCTGTCGGACGCACGACGCCTTTGGGCGCGCCGGTTGTGCCGGATGTGTAAAGAATATAGGCCGGGTCGTTGCCGTCGACCGGGACGCATTCCGCCGGTTCGACCCCGTATTGAAACCCGTGCCAGTTGACATCGCGACCTTCGACAAGCTGCGCTACTTCCTGCTCACGCTGGAAGATCACACAGAACTCGGGCTTGTGGCTGGCCATGTCGATGGCGCCGTCCAGCAGCGGTTTGTAATGCACCACGCGGCCCGGCTCCATCCCGCAGGAGGCGGCGATGATCGCCTTGGGTTTCGCGTCGTCGATCCGGACGGCCAGTTCGTTGCTGGCAAAACCGCCAAACACCACCGAATGCACCGCGCCCAGCCGGGCGCAGGCCAGCATCGCCTCAAGCGCTTCGGGGATCATCGGCATGTAGGTGATGACTCGGTCGCCCTTTTCGATGCCTTTGGCACGCAGCGCCCCGGCCAGATTGGCCACGCGGTTGCGCAGTTCGACATAAGAGATCTCGCGCTTGGTGTGGGTGATCGGGCTGTCATAGATGATGGCGGTCTGCTCACCCCGGCCGTTTTCGACATGCCGGTCCACCGCGTTCCAGCAGGTGTTCACCTTGGCATCACAGAACCATTCATAGAGCGGGGCGTTATCGTCAAACAGCGCTTTGGTCGGGGGTTGGACCCAATCAATGCCTTTTGCGGCTTCCATCCAGAATGCCTCCGGATCGGATTTCCAGCTCTCGTAAACGTCCTGATAAGCCACGCTGACCTCCTCCAAGAATTCCTCGTGCCGTGTGTAAGGCGGTCAGGGGGCGGCGCACAAGCAAGGGAAATGACGGGGCGTCACTTTATCGCAAAATCTTTGCAGAATTCGGTAGATTGACCTGCAAATTTTTGCAAACCCGTTTCCCAGGGCGGCGTTGAGTAAAACAATTATCGGGTTTTGCAAATCTGCAAATTCCCGGGTGCAAAGAATCACCTATCAAGATCCCGCGGTCAGGTGCCAGTCCGAGCACCTGACGCACCGTGTTCACGGGCATTACCCGTAATGGGCCACCGGGGTGCCGGCAATGGCGGCCATGTTCAGCAATCCGCGTGCCGTGATTGAAGGCGTCACGATATGCGCCTTGTTGCCCATTCCCATCAGGATCGGTCCGACTTCCAGCCCGTCAGCTTTCATCTTCAGGATGTTGCGCACGCCGCTGGCCGCATCGGCATGGGCGAAGATCAGAACGTTGGCTGCCCCCTCAAGCCGCGAGTTGGGGAAAATCCGCGACCGCAGTTCCGGGTCAAGCGCCAGATCAAGGTTCATTTCCCCTTCATATGTGAAGGCTCTCGGCTCGGAATCGAGGATATCCAGCGCGGCCCGCAGCCGTTTTCCGGACCCTTCGGTCTGATTGCCGAACTGCGACTGCGAGCAGAAGGCGATCTTGGGTTCGATCCCGAACCGCCTGACGTGACGTGCCGCCCCCAATGTCGACTCGGCCAGTTCCTCGGGTGTCGGCAACTGCCGGACATGAGTGTCGGCAATGAACAATGGCCCGTCCTCAAGGATCATCAGAGACAGCGCGCCATGGGGCCGCAGATCACCGTCATCAAGAACCTGTTCGACGTAATTGAGGTGCCAGCGATATTCGCCGAACGTGCCGCAAATCATGCTGTCAGCCTCGCCGCGATGCACCATGATGGCTGCAATCGCGGTGTTGTTGGTGCGCATGATCGCTTTGGCCAGATCGGGCGTCACGCCGCGGCGCTGCATGATCTCGTGATACGAGTTCCAATAGTCGTAGTACCGCGGGTCGTCCTGCGGGTTGACCATTTGGAAATCGTGCCCGGGACGGACGGTCAGCCCCAACCTCTCACAGCGGGCATTGATCACTTCGGGGCGCCCGATCAGGATGGGCGTTTCCGTGGTTTCCTCCAATATGGCCTGCGCGGCCCGCAGCACCCTTTCGTCTTCACCTTCGGCAAACACGATCCGACGGGACGCGGCAGCGGCGGCCTCGAACACCGGCCGCATCAGCAGCGCGGATTTGAACACGGACTGGTTCAGCCGTTCCTTATAGGCTTCGATGTCCTCGATCGGGCGTTTGGCGACGCCGCTGTCCATGGCGGCCTTTGCGACCGACGAGGACACAACACCCACCAGACGCGGGTCAAAGGGTTTCGGGATTAGGTAATCAGGCCCGAAGGTCAGTTGTTCACCTTTATAGGCCGCAGCGGCTTCGGCGCTGGTGGTGGCGCGGGCCATCTCGGCAATTCCGTCCACGCAGGCGATCTGCATCTCGTCATTGATCTCGGTCGCGCCCACATCCAACGCGCCCCGGAAAATGAAGGGAAAGCACAGGACGTTGTTGACCTGATTGGGGAAATCACTGCGCCCCGTCGCGATGATCGCGTCCGGCGCGACTTCGCGCGCGGCTTGCGGCAGGATTTCCGGCGTCGGATTGGCCAGCGCAAAGATAATCGGGCGCTTGGCCATTTTCTCGACCATTTCAGGCTTGAGAACATTGGGGCCGCTGAGGCCAAGGAACAGGTCGGCATCGCCGATCACGTCATCCAGTGTGCGCAGGTCAGACTTCTGCGCGAACTGGTCCTTGTGAGGGTTCATGTCTTCGGCGCGCCCCTCGTAGACCAGACCGTGAATGTCGCACAGCCAGATGTTTTCGCGTTTGACCCCCAGCTTGACCAGCATCATCAGGCAGGCAATGCCAGCCGCGCCGCCGCCGGTCGAGACGACCTTGATATCCTCGAAATTCTTGCCTGCCACATGCAGCGCGTTCTTGGCGGCCGCGCCGACCACGATGGCGGTGCCGTGCTGATCGTCGTGAAAGACCGGGATATTCATTCGCTCGCGGCACAGTTTTTCAACGACGAAACAGTCGGGCGCCTTGATGTCTTCTAGGTTGATCGCCCCAAAGGTGGGTTCAAGCGCGCAGACAATGTCGGCCAGCTTTTCGGGGTCGGGCTGATCGACCTCGATGTCGAAACAGTCGATCCCGGCGAATTTCTTGAACAGGACCGCCTTGCCCTCCATCACCGGTTTCGACGCCAGCGCGCCGATATTGCCAAGGCCCAGAACTGCCGTTCCGTTCGAGACGACGGCCACAAGATTGCCGCGCGCGGTATAGCGTTCGGCGTTCGCGGCGTCGGCTTTGATTTCCAGGCTGGCTTCGGCAACGCCCGGAGAATAGGCGCGGGCCAGATCGCGGCCGTTGGCCATCGGCTTTGTCGCCTTGATCTCAAGCTTTCCGGGCTTTGGATGGGCATGATAGTCAAGCGCGGCCTGCCGCAGGCTGGGTGTTTCAGACATCGGCAATTCAACTCCCTTCCGAAATTTGATTGAGGGGTAAACCATTTCTGGCGGCTTGGCTACGTCGCGTCAATTTGCAACAGTTTCTTGACGCCTCTGCCGCGCTGGTTGAACTTTGTCGCAGAACTATTACATTCCCGCAACTTCGGATTTTGAACGCCTACCGCGAACACGAAAGTTTGGCATGAGCTACAAGGATCAGTTTCGGGCCGGGGAAAATTACTCCACCGGTGAATTGTCTTTTGGCACGGACCGATTTGCGTTCCGTGCAGCAATCGTTGGTGTTCTGCTGGTTCTGGCGGCCGTCGTGGTATGGCCGCTTCAGGCATTTGGGCTCAATCAGGAAGGCGGACCGATCGAAACAATCTCGGCCGCGGCACTATTCACGGCTGGGATAGCTGCGTTGTACCGGTTCCCCGGGGTGACCCGGCTGTATATCGGTCTGGTGTGTCTGCTGTTGGCGGAAAGGGAGCTGGAAGCTGACATTTACGCCACTGACAGCCTGCCTTACTGGATTTTGAACGGGCTGGACACGGTGCTCGACATGACGCTGGTGCGGGTAGTTCTGGCGGTGCTTGTTCTGGGCGGGCTTGTCTGGCACGGCGTTCCCAGCGCGTGGCGGGCGTTCCGGCAAAGGGCGCCGTTTCTTCTGGTTTTCTTTCTGGCGGGAATGTCAGCTTTTGTCGCTCAGGTTCTGGAAGAACTCAGCGGCGCGTTCAGTGCGGAGCTGTCCCAGATCATGATGATGCGTTTGTTCGTTCTGGAAGAAACGCTTGAGATGTTCTTTTCGATTGGCATTTTGGCCGCTGTTCTGATCGGATGGCCAAAATCCAAGACCGAAGAGACGCCGGATGACCAACACTCACAATCTGACGCGGGCTGAGATTTGCCTGCCGACGCAGGAACTGCGCGACGACATTCCGTTTTACACCAAAGTTCTGGGCATGCGGATGGACATGATCTATCCCGCGGACGATCCGAGCGTTGCGGTTTTCTCGGGCCATGGGCTGCGGTTGCGCATCGAAAAGGATGCGCCTGAGGCGGCAGGTACACTGCGGATTCTGACCGAAAATCCGGACGAATTCGCCGATGGTCAGCGCAGTCTTGTCGCCCCGAACGGCACACGGGTTGAGATTGAAGAACTGAACCCGCCGCTGGTCATGCCGGAAACCGTGCATTCCTATGTGGTGCGCAGGCTTAAGGATCAGGCCCCTTGGATCATCGGGCGGGCCGGGATGCATTACCGCGATCTGGTGCCGGACCGGTTGGGCGGGTCGATCATTGCCAGCCATATCCGCATTCCCGATGGTGGTCCGGTGCCGGATATGGTGCATTTCCACAAGGTCGGATTTCAGCTGATCTTCTGCATCCACGGTTGGGTCGACGTGGTCTATGAAGATCAGGGCGATAAGATGTGCCTGACCGCCGGAGATTGCTTTATCCAGCCGCCCGAAATCCGCCATCGCGTGCTTGAAGCGTCCGACAATGTGCAGGTGATCGAGATCGGCGTTCCAGCCGAGCATGTTACCGAAATTGATCATGTGATGGACCTGCCCACGCCCCATTACCGCCCTGATCGTGAATGGCAGGGGCAGCGATTTGTGTACAATCAGGCCGATGGCGCGGAATGGGGGCCGTTCCGTCTGCCAGGCTATGTCTGCCGTGACACGACCATTGCCGAAAACACCAAAGGCGTTGCCGGGGTTCAGGTTGTACGCAAAGGGCAGGGCGATCCGGTCTGGGCCACGCATGACACCGATATCCACTTTACCTTTGTCATGAACGGTGAAGTCACGCTGGAGGGTGAAGGCCGCGATCCGTTCCGGCTGGAACAGGGCGATGCCTTTGTCATCCCGCCCGGCATGCGGACCCGGCTGGCCGATCCGTCGGATGATGTCGAACTGCTTGAGGTGACCTTGCCCGGCACCTTCAACACAACCCTCGACTAAGTGAAATTTGGCTCAGGAATCTTGCGCGCGGGGCTTCAACTCCCCGGGGCGTTTCATTTAGGGTATGACATTCTGACCAGATGATCAAAAAATGGGGAATCGCCATGACTTTGAAAGATGCAGCCCTGTCTGTCCGGGAAAAAGCCTATGCGCCCTATTCCAACTTTAAGGTAGGCGCGGCGATCCGGTCGACCGGCGGCACTGTCTATTCCGGTTGCAACGTTGAAAACGTGGCCTACCCCGAGGGCACCTGTGCCGAAGCCGGTGCCATCGCCGCCATGGTCGCCGCGGGTGAACAGGAACTGGCTGAGGTCTACGTGGTTGCCTCGTCCCCGCAACCAGTGCCACCTTGTGGTGGTTGTCGCCAGAAGCTGGCCGAGTTCGGCAAGCGTGAGGTAAAGGTGACATTGGCCACCGTGGACGGGGCCGAGTTTGAAACCACCATCGGTGACCTTTTGCCCGGTGCGTTCGGTGCATCGCATATGGAGGACGTCTAAGGCATGGACGCACGCTCGATTATCGCCAAACTGCGTCGCAACGAAGTCCCCGGCAGAGAAGAACTGAGCTGGTTCGCGCAGGGCCTTGCCGATGGCGGTGTCACTGACGCTCAGGCCGGGGCGTTTGCAATGGCCGTCTGTATGGGTGGCTTGGGCGCGCAGGGTCGCGCCGATCTGACCGTGGCCATGCGCGACAGCGGCGACGTCCTGACCTGGGATGTGGATGGTCCGGTGATCGACAAGCATTCAACCGGCGGCGTTGGCGACAGCGTCAGTCTGGTACTGGCCCCGGCGCTGGCCGAACTGGGGGCATACGTCCCGATGATCTCGGGACGTGGTCTGGGTCACACCGGAGGTACGCTGGACAAACTTGAAGCCATCCCCGGCGTCAGCACACAGATCGGGCAGGACCGTCTGGCGCAGATCCTGCGCGAGACCGGCGCCGCGATTGTCGGCGCGACGGGGCAGATCGCCCCGGCGGACAAGCGGCTGTATGCGATACGGGATGTGACGGCGACGGTGGAAAGCCTGGACCTGATCACCGCATCGATCCTGTCCAAGAAGCTGGCCGCCAGCCCGGATGCGCTGGTGCTGGACGTCAAGGTCGGCAGCGGCGCCTTTATGAAGACCCATGAAGACGCGCGCGGTCTGGCCACGGCGCTGACTGAAACCGCAAATGCGGCGGGGTGTCGGACGACGGCAGTGATCACCGACATGCATCAGCCTCTGGCCCCGGCGCTGGGCAACGCGCTTGAGGTGGATGAGGTGATGAAAGTGCTGACCGGACAGCATGACGCGCCTCTGGCTGAAATCTCGGCGGAACTGGGTGGGGTCCTGCTGGCCGACGCCAGGATGTTCGCCACGGTTGAAGAAGGGCGCGACAAGGTTGCCGAGGTCATCCGCAACGGGCAGGCCGCCGAACGGTTCGGACGCATGATGGCAGCGGTCGGCGGACCGTTGCAGTTTGTTGATGACTGGACCCGCTACCTGCCCGAAGCCAGTGTGATCCTTGAAGTTCCGGCCCCGGCCAGCGGTTACGTCGCAGCGATTGATGGCGAGGCGCTGGGCCTTGCCGTTGTTGCCCTGGGCGGTGGGCGGCAGGTTGAGGATGACGTGATTGACCCTGCGGTCGGGTTGTCGGGTATCGTCCGTCTGGGCGGCAGGGTCGACAAGGGCACTCCTTTGGCAGTGGTCCACGCCGCCCGCGAAGATGCGGCGCGGCAAGCGGCCGAGGCGGTTCTGCGAGCCATTGAAATCAGCCCCGATGCGGTTCAGGTTCATGACCTCATCCACGAAAGGATAGCACCGTGACCCGCGCGTTTCTTGTGGTGATGGACTCGGTCGGTATCGGCGGCGCGCCCGATGCGGACAGGTTCTTCAATGGGGACCACCCGGACACGGGCGCAAACACTCTGGCCCATATCGCGCAGGCCTGCGCTGAAGGGCGGGCAGAGGAGGGGCGATCCGGCCCCCTGCATCTGCCCAATCTGGATGCGCTGGGTCTTGGGGCGGCGACGCGGCTTGCATCAGGTGCGGAAACGCCCGGCCTGACCGCCGATCCGACGGGTCTCTGGGGCTGCGCGCGCGAGCATTCGCCGGGCAAGGACACGCCGTCAGGGCACTGGGAACTGGCCGGGTTGCCGGTCCCGTGGGACTGGCACTATTTCCCCGATACTACGCCCTCTTTCCCGTCGGACCTGAGCCGCGCCGCCGCCGAAGCAGCGGGAACCGAAGGCATTTTGGGGGATTGCCACGCTTCAGGTACAACGATCATCGCCGAACTTGGCGCCGAGCATATGCGCACGGGCTGGCCGATCTGCTACACCTCTGCCGACAGTGTGTTCCAGATCGCCGCGCATGAGGAGAGCTTTGGCCTCGACCGCCTGCTGGACATGTGCAAAACACTGGCCCCACGTCTGCATGGGATGAAGGTGGGACGCGTCATCGCGCGGCCGTTCATCGGCTCGCCGGAAGATGGTTTCACCCGCACCACCAACCGCAAGGATTTCGCAATCCTGCCGCCCGCACCGGTTCTGACCAACTGGGCGCAGGATACCGGGCGCCGTGTGCATGCGGTGGGCAAGATCGGCGACATCTTCTCGATGCAGGGGATCGACACGCTGCGCAAGGGCGCGGATGACGCGTTGATGCGGCACCTGTCTGATCTGGTGGTTGAGGCCGAAGAGGGCAGCCTGACTTTCGCCAATTTCGTCGAGTTCGACAGCCTTTATGGCCACCGCCGCGACGTCAGTGGTTACGCCCGCGCGCTGGAATGGTTCGACCGCGAGATTGGCGCGATCCTGCAGAAGCTGCGCCCCGGCGATCTGATGCTGCTGACGGCTGATCACGGGAATGACCCCAGCTGGATCGGAACCGATCACACACGCGAACAGGCGCCGGTGCTGATCGCCGGGCAGGGCGCGGGGCAGATCGGCGCCGTCAATTTCGCCGATGTCGCGGCCAGTATCGCGCACCATCTGAACATTCCGGCGCAAGGACCGGGAAGGACCTTTCTATGACCGTTGCTGATCTGCCCAAGATCGAACTGCACCTGCACCACGAAGGGGCGGCCCCGCCCGCCTTTATCCGTCAACTTGCGCATGAGAAACGCATCGACCTGAGCGGTATTTTCAAGCCGGACGGCAGCTATGATTTCCGCGACTTCGCGCATTTCCTCAGCGTATATGAAGCCGCCTGCGAAGTGTTGAAAACGCCCGAGGATTTTCGCCGCCTGACGCTGGCAATCCTTGAAGAAAGCGCGGCAAACGGCGTTGTCTACTCCGAAACCTTCCTGAGCCCCGATTTCTGCGGTGGCGGGGACCTTCACGCGTGGAGGGATTACCTGAGCGCCATTCAGGACGCCGCCGATGAGGCAGAGCGCAAGTTCGACATTACCCTGCGCGGGGTCGTGACCTGTGTCCGCCATTTCGGGCCAGAGCAGGCAAGGATCAGCGCCCGGTGTGCGGCGGAAACCGCCGGAAACTGGATCACCGGATTCGGCATGGGCGGCAACGAGGGCACGGGCGCGCAGGGCGACTATAAATGGGCTTTTGACTGCGCGCGCGAGGCCGGGTTGCGACTGACCACCCATGCGGGGGAATTCGGCGGCCCGGAAAGCGTTCGGGATGCTGTCCGCGATCTGGGCGTCGAACGGATTGGCCACGGGGTTCGCGCGATCGAAGATACCGATCTTGTCCGGGAACTTGTTGACCGCGAGATCACGCTTGAGGTTTGCCCCGGTTCCAACGTGGTTCTCGGGCTGTATCCCGATTTTGATGCCCACCCGATTGCGAAACTCCGCGACGCGGGTGCCAGGGTCACCGTCTCTACCGATGACCCGCCGTTTTTCCATACCACCATGCGGCGCGAATATGAGATGCTGGCCAAAGCCTTTGGCTGGGATGCCGACGATTTCGCCGCCCTGAATGACACGGCCCTGAATGCGGCCTTTTGTGATGAGGACACCCGTGCGCGGGTCAAGAAAAGACTGGAGAGAACATGAGCGAACACCTGACCGTCGTTGACCACCCGTTGGTCCAGCACAAACTGACGCTCATGCGGGACAAGGGCACCTCGACTGCTGTTTTCCGGCAATTGCTGCGCGAGATCACTCTGCTGCTGGCATATGAGGTCACGCGCGAGCTGAAGCTGACCACCCGCCACATCGAAACACCGATGGAAGAAATGGATGCGCCCATTCTGGCCGGTAAGAAGCTGGCGCTGGTCTCGATCCTGCGGGCGGGCAACGGGATGCTGGACGGGGTGCTTGAGCTGATCCCGTCGGCGCGCGTCGGCTTTGTTGGTCTGTATCGCGATGAAAAGACGCTGGAGCCGGTGCAGTACTATTTCAAGGCACCCGAAGGTCTGAAGGACCGTCTGGTGATCGCGGTTGATCCGATGCTGGCCACTGGCAACAGCTCGGCCGCGGCGATAGATCTGCTGAAAGAGGCAGGCGCGACCGATATCCGCTTTCTCTGCCTGCTGGCTGCTCCCGAAGGTGTGGAGCGCATGAAAGAGGCGCATCCAGACGTCAAAATCGTTACCGCGTCGCTGGATCGCGAATTGAATTCCAAGGGTTACATCATGCCCGGTCTGGGGGATGCCGGAGACCGGATGTTCGGAACCAAGTAACCCGGTCTATTCGCCGCAAATGTTCTGAAGCCGGACCCAATCGCGGTCCGGCAATACCTGTTGAAGCGGGCGGCCCGCCATCGGGTCAGCCTCGATCAGACCCAAAACCGTTTCGCCCGTGACGTCCTTTGCATAAGCATATGGCGTGGATGGCAGCGCGGCCTGCGCAAAAACCGCAAGCAGGTCTTCATCAGGCACGGACGGGCGCGGCTCTGACAACACCTGTTCGGTATAGGAATCGACAATCTCGGGCGTCAGTTCGCCGGTTGTCAGCAGACGAAAGGCGGTGGTGGCCCCGGTGCGGTCCAACAGGTCGTTCAAAGGGTCCTGACTTGCGGACCGGGCGCGTTCGGCGATGATAAATCCGGCTGCGACGGACGGGTCTTCGTGATCCTCGACCAGCGACCGGTTGAGCAAGACGATCCCGCCGGGCAGGCTGAGGCTGCTTTGCACCCCGGCCGGCAGGATGATGATCTCTTCCACGCCTGTGCGGGTGGCCAGCGTATCCAGCGCAGCTTGGGCGTCTTCGGAAGTGCAGGCCCTGCCGGACACTCGTTCGATCCGTTGCAGGATCGCATCGCCGATATCGTGGCGCTTGATGTCGGGGACTACCGAGACGACGTGGTTCTGCAATGCCGCCGGCATCCAAAGCAACAGCAGGGCCGCAACGGCCGCGACAACGCCGGCAACGCTCAACCACCGCAAACGCCCCGGATGCGGCCGCGCCCGGTCGATGGCGCGTTGCAGACGGTCGATGGCTTCGATCATCGTGGTTTCGGATTCTTCCAGTTCCAGCGTCTCGTCCGGGTCGCCGTCCGGGTTGAAGATGGCCGGATAGCCGCCCGGGTTTTGCCGTTCCAATGCGGCCAGAGACCAATGTGTCAAAGCCTGTTCGTTGAAATCCGAGATCGTCAGAGTCGCCTCGCCAATCGACACCACTACCTCGCGCCGTTGAACATCGGGCGAGGGGCGCCACAGACCGGTGGCTTCGATCCGCTGGAACTGTTTAAGTGCCGTCTTCAAGGTGAGGTATGCTCGTGATTATTTTGCCTCAGCTTAGCATGCTGAAATCCAAAGGCGCAAACCTGTTGCGCCCTGTTCGGAAAATGTGCTGGATATCACGACGCGCGGCTGGCTGGACGCCCGCGCCACTTCGTGACCGGGGCACTGGATGCAGGCGAACACACAGACTTCACCGATATTGGCATCGGTGCTGATGATCAGCGCAATGGCGATCATCGGGGTTGTGGATAACGTGGTGATCCTGTTGGCGGACTCCATCGGATTGTGGCAGTTCCACCTAAGCCGCGCCCTGCTGATGTTGCCACTGATCGGTGGTCTGTCGTTGTTGGGGCTGGGCGGGTTCCGTCCCAAACGGGTTGGCCCGGTCATCCTGCGCAGCGTTCTGATCACGCTGGCGATGCTGTGTTACTTTGCCTCGCTTTCGCTGATGCCAATCGCGCAGGCCCTTGCCGGTCTCTTCACGTCGCCAATCTTTGTTCTGCTGATTTCGGCCGTGGCGATGGGGCAGCAGATCGGGCCGTGGCGCGTTCTGGCGGTGTTGATCGGATTTACCGGAATCCTGCTTGTGTTGCAGCCGAACCCGTATCAGTTCGATGCCCTGACGTTGCTGCCTGTGGCCGGGGGGATGTTCTATGCGCTTGGCGCGGTCATCACGCGCAGCCATTGCGCGCAGGAAAGCACCGTCGCGCTGTTGGCTGCCATGGTGATAACTCTGGGCGCGGCAGGCGGCGTCGGGCTGGCGGCCCTCACGGCGTTTCCGTTACCGGTGCCGGAGGGACCCGACGGTTTTGTGGCGCGCGGATGGGTCTGGCCAATACACGCCGCGCTGCCTTGGATTGTGGTGCAGGCGGTCGGGTCCACGATTGCGGTGTTTATGCTGATCAAGGCCTACCAGATTGGTGAGCCCTCCTATGTGGCGGTGTTTGAATACTCGGTGATGATTTTCGGCCCGCTCTTTGCCTGGGTGGCGCTGGGGCAGTCGATCGGCGTCATGCAGATCGCGGGGATCGGATTGATCGCCGCGGCCGGCGCCCTGCTGGGTTGGCGGTCCGGTCGCGCGGCTGAGCGGCAGGAGGCGGCGTGATTATCTCGCGCGGTCGTTCGTATGTTTTCGTCCACATCCCCAAGACGGGCGGCACGTCGCTGTCGCTGGCTCTGGAAGATCGCGCGATGAAGGATGACATTCTGCTCGGTGATACGCCCAAGGCTGTGAGGCGTCGCAAACGAGCAAGGGCTTTGACGGGCAGGGGGCGTCTGTGGAAGCATTCCTCGCTGGCAGATATCGACGGGGTTTTGTCGATTGCAGAGCTGCAATCCATGACCGCGTTTACACTGGTGCGCAATCCGTGGGACCGGATCGTTAGCTATTACCACTGGCTGCGCGTTCAGCGTTTTGATCATGCCGCCGTCGCGATGGCGAAAACGCTGTGCTTTGACGACTTCGTTCTGCATCCGCATACGCTGGCCTCCTTCCGGCAGAACCCGTCGCGCCGTTACATGACCCGCGCAGACGGGGTCGAGCAATGCCAGTTTTACATCCGGCTTGAGCATTTCGAACAGGATGCTGCGCCGCTTTTCGCGCATCTGGGGTTTCGAGTTGACCTGCCACGGCTTAACCAGTCCGACCGCATTGGCGACTACCGCAGGTATTACGGCCCGGAAATCCGCGCCGCGGTCGCCGAGGCCTGTGCCGAGGACATCCACAAATTCGGATACGCGTTCGATACCGGTGATCCGGCATAGTTTCCAAATGCGTGCCAATACTTGACCTGGTCGCGGTGTTGTTCGGGAAATCCATTGGTTTCTGGGCTTTAGCGGCGCAAATTGGGCCTAAATATGTCAAAAATAAGTCGCGCCTGACGATCCTGTGCTAGTCATCTTTAAGTGTTGTTACGAGTTACAGGTGGGTGCGGTTCGTGTTGAAAGTAGAGAGTGTTTCGGGTTTTTCTGAGCGACCGGGTTATCGCGGCAGCGGCGCGGCGCAGGCTGCGATAAATGCGCGTCGGGGTGGGATTGTGCATGGGACCAAAGTTGCGACCAGTGGCGGCTGGAAGCTGGTCGAGGATATTCAGCCCGGTGACAGGGTGCGGACGCTGGATAACGGGTTCCGGCAGGTTTCGCGCGTTTCGACAGATTGCATCATGGTCCCGGCGGACGAAACCACAGTTGAAAACCTGCCCGTCCGCGTGCCGTCACAGGCCGCGTATAACGGTCGCCCGGTCTGGCTGATGCCGGAGCAGGGCGTTGCTTTGGATCAAACCAGATTAGACCGCAACCCGATCGACCTTCCGGCCAACCCGCCTGTGGTGCCCGCAAGAATGCTGAGCGGGTTGTTCCGCATCGTCCCGGACGCGCCAGCGTCCTATTTCGATGTCAGCACGCTGTTCTTCGATCAGGACGAAGTGGTTTTCATTGAAGGCGGGTTTCGCGCGTTTTGCCCCTCGGGCCGATTTGGAGCACGCAATGTGTCGGATGCAGTTTCTTATGAGGTCGCCAGCGCCGAAACTGCGGCGGAGTTGATCCATCTGACAGCCAATCGCGGTGATGTCGCCATTCTTGCAAGTTCGCTGGGCGCACTGCCTGCACCCATTATGGACCACCAGATCGTGCCGGTCAGGCCGGTCAGAGGAACGCGTCGCCCGGGGCGTCCGGGACGACCGTTGGCTATGATCTGAACGGCATAGCGGTCCGGTCAACACCCCAGGTAACGCTGGCGCATGGGGGTATGCGCCAGCGTTGTTATTGTCAGGCTGCTTTTGCCTCTGGGTCGAAGCGGCCATAGAAGGTCTGGCCTTTCTCGGCCATTTCACGCAGCAGCGGCGGGCAGGCAAAGCGGTCGCCGTATTTCGCGGCCAACTGATCGCAGCGTTCCGCCGCATAAGGCGCGCCGATGATATCCAGCCAGCTGAGCGGACCACCCGACCAGGGCGCAAACCCCCAGGCCAGAATCGCACCGACATCGGCCTCGCGGATATCTTCGACAACGCCTTCTTCCACCGCGCGAACCGCTTCCAGCACCTGCGCGAACATCAGCCGTTCCTGCACTTCGATCAGATCCGGCTGGTCCTCGGCCAGAGGGTACTGCGCTTGCAGACCTTTCCAGTAGCCCTGACGTTTGCCTTTCTCGTCATAGTCAAAGAAGCCGGCCTTGGACTTGCGGCCGAGACGGCCCTGTTCTTCCATCCAGAAAATCAGATCGTCCGAAGGGCTGTCGGGATAGGCGTCGCCCATCGCGGCCTTGGTCGCGCGGGCAATCTTTGCGCCCAGATCGATCGAGGTTTCGTCGGTGAGCGTGACAGGCCCGACAGGGAAGCCCAGCTGACGCGCGGCGTTGTCGACCAGAACGGGGCTGACGCCCTCAGTGATCATGCGCGCGCCTTCGTTGATATAGGGAATAATGCAGCGGTTGCAGTAGAAGAACCGCGCATCATTGACCACGATCGGCGTTTTGCGGATCTGGCGCACATAGTCCAGCGCCTTGGCAACCGCGCGATCACCGGTTTCCTTGCCCTTGATGATCTCAACCAGGAACATCTTCTCAACCGGCGAGAAGAAGTGGATGCCGATGAACTGATCCGGACGTGCCGAGGCCTTGGCCAGATCGGTGATCGGCAGGGTCGAGGTGTTCGAGGCAAAGATGCAGTCCTCGGGAATGATCGCCTCGACCTTCTGGGTCATGTCCGCTTTGACGCCGGGGTCTTCGAATACCGCTTCTATGATCAGGTCGCAGCCCTTGAGGTGTTCAAGCTCCGGCGTGGCGGTGATCCGACCCAGCATGGCTACCTTTTTCTCTTCGGTCACCTTGCCGCGCTTCATGCCCTTGTCCAGATACGCTTCGGTATAGGCCTTGCCCTTGTCGGCAGCGGCCTGGTCGCGGTCGATCAGAACCACTTCCATCCCGGCCTGCGCGCTGACCAGCGCGATGCCCGCGCCCATCATGCCCGCACCCAGAACGCCGATTTTCTTGACCGACTGATCTGGAACGCCTGCCGGGCGCACAGCGCCTTTTTCCAGCGCTTCCTTATTCAGGAACAGCGACCGGATCATCGCGCCCGAGGACGGGTTCATCAGAACGGATGTGAACCAGCGTGCCTCGATCTTCAGCGCGGTGTCGAAATCGACCAGCGCGCCTTCGTAGACCGCGCTCAGCAGGGCCTTTGCGGCCGGGAAGGCGCCTTGGGTCTTGCCGTTCACCATTGCCGAGGCTCCGACGAAGTTCATGAAACCAGCGGGGTGGTAGGGGGCGCCGCCGGGCATTTTGTAGCCCTTTGCGTCCCATGGCTTGACCAGATCGGCGTCCTTGGCGTTCAGAACCCATTCTTTGGCCGCAGCCATCGGGTCAGCCGCGATCTCGTCGATATAGCCTGCGCCCTTGGCTTTCTTGACGTCCAGCATCTTGCCTTCCAGCAACAGCGGGGCGGCTGCAATCGCACCGACCTTGCGGACCATGCGCGTCGTCCCGCCAGCGCCGGGGAAGATGCCGACCATGATTTCGGGCAGACCGAATTTGGCCTTTGGGTTCTCGGCAGCAAAGATGCGGTGCGTGGACAGCGGCAATTCCATGCCGATGCCTGCGGCCGTACCCGGCAGCACGGTGACGATCGGCTTGCCGCCCTTCTTGGTCTTGGCGTCCATGCCGGCCAGTTCGATCTTGCGCAGCAGGGCATGCATGCGCATCGTGCCGTCGAACAGGCCCTTGGCCGGATCATCGCCAGCCTCTTCCTTCATAACCGCCAGCAGGTTCAGGTCCATGCCGCCTGCAAAGGACCCTTCCTTGCCACTGGTGATGATGACACCCTTGATCTCGTCATCAGCCAGCGCCTGATCGATGCAGTCGTTCAGCTGTGCCAGCCCGTCAAAGGACATCACGTTCATCGATTTTCCGGGAACGTCCCAGGTGATGGTTGCAACGCCGTCGGCGTCTTTGGTCAGGGTAAACTCGGTCATCCGTCGTCTCCAATCTGGTCAGCCGTCAGGGGGCTGCCGTCTTTGCGGGTGAAGGCGAATCCGTTTTCATCATCCTTCACCATCATGTCTATGTCGCTGTAATAGCCGGTCTCGGTCGGGGTCCGTGTGCCCACCACCAGAAAAGTCGCGGGCGCATCGGTTTTGTTCACAAGGTGATGGCCGTTGGCCTCACCTGCCGGAAAAGCGGCGCAGTCGCCGGGCTGCATCTCGTGCTCGCCATCGTCATCGATCAGGGTGCAGGTGCCACTGAGGACAATGGCAAATTCATCCTGCTCCATGTGATAGTGGCGCAACGACGACATCCCCTGCGGCTCCAGCCGGACAATGTTGACCCCGTACTGGGTCAGCCCGCCTGCATCGCCGACGCGCTGAACGAAGCGACCCGCGGTCGCAGCGGCCAGTTTGCCGGGATAGGCCGAGCCACCCAGAAACGGGATCTGAGAGAGATCCAGCTTGGGCATCAGACGCGCTCGATAATGGTTGCCGCACCCATGCCGGACGCGATGCAGAGCGTGGCCAGACCCATTTCCTTGTCCTGACGCTCCAGCTCGTCCAGCAGGGTGCCGATGATCATCGCACCGGTTGCACCCAGCGGGTGGCCCATCGCGATCGAGCCGCCATTGGGGTTGACCAGCGCCGGATCGACATCGAACGCCTGCTGGAAGCGCAGCACGACCGAGGCGAAGGCTTCGTTCACTTCGAACAGGTCCAGATCGCTGATCTTCATGCCGTTGTCGGCCAGGATCTTCTCGGTCACCGGAACCGGGCCGGTCAGCATGATGGTTGGGTCGGTGCCGATTTTGGCGGTTGCCTTGATGCGGGCCCGCGGTTTCAGACCGTATTTCTCACCGAATTCCTTGTTGCCGATCAGAACAGCCGCCGCACCGTCCACGATGCCCGAGCTGTTGCCAGCGTGGTGGATGTGGTTGATCGTTTCCAGATGCGGGTATTTCAGCATCGCGACCTTGTCGAAGCCGGGCATCTGCTCGCCCATCATCGCAAAGGACGGGTTCAGCGCGCCGAGGCTCTGCATGTCTGTGCCGGGGCGCATGTATTCGTCACGGTCCAGAATGGTCAGGCCGTTCTGGTCCTTGATGGTGATGACCGATTTCTCGAACCGGTTCTCTTCCCATGCCGTCGCGGCCCGTTTCTGCGATTCTACGGCCAGCGCGTCGGCCTGATCGCGGCCGAACCCGTATTCGGTGGCGATGATGTCGGCGGAAATGCCCTGCGGCACGAAATAGGTGTCCATTGCCAACGAGGGGTCGACGGCAATCGCGGCGCCGTCGCTGCCCATGGCCACGCGGCCCATCATTTCGACGCCGCCCGCGATGTAGGCCTGACCTGCTCCGCCTTTGACCTGGTTCGCAGCCAGGTTCACGGCTTCCATGCCCGAGGCGCAGAAACGGTTGATCGCCAGACCGGGGATCGACTCATCCAGATCCGAGGCAAGTACAGCCGTGCGTGCCAGACAGCCGCCCTGTTCCATCACCTGTGTGACGTTGCCCCAGATCACGTCCTCAACGGCGTGGCCTTCCAGATTGTTCCGCTCTTTCATTGCGTTCAGGGTCAGGGCGGACAGGCGCACCGAGGTTACCTCGTGCAGGCTGCCATCCTTGCGGCCCTTGCCGCGCGGGGTGCGCAGGGCGTCATAGATATAAGCTTCGGTCATGAGTAGCTCTCCTTAAGCTCGATCCGACAATTTGCCGGGCATCAGGTCATAGGGGTGTTTCCAGCCGGGCTGCTCGCTGAGGCGGGTCAGCCAGGCGTCGATATGGGGCCAGTCGGCGCGGTCAAAGCCGAACGGTTCGGGATAGTAGAGGTAACCGCAGCAGCTGAGATCGGCGTTGGTCACTCCGTCGCCAACTATCCAGTCGCGGCCTTCCAGATGGGTGTTCAGAACCTGATAGGCCGCTTTCAGACGACCCTGGTTAAAGGCGATCACGTCCGGGTTGCGATGCTGTTCCGGCAGGAAGTTAATCAGAAAACGGGTCAGCCCGGCCATCGAACTGAGCTTGTGATTGTCCCACAGCACCCAGCGGAAAATGTCGTAATTCTCATCGCGGGTCTTGCCGCCGAACTTGCCTGTCTTTTCCGTGACATAAGCCTGAATGGCGCCGGACTGGCTGGTGTGGAAGTCGCCATCCACCAAAACCGGGACCTCGCCCATCTCATTGACGTCGGCGCGGTATTCCGGGGTTCGCGTCACGCCGCCGAAGAAATCGACAAAGACCGGCTCCCACTCCAGCCCCGACATCTCAAGCGCCAGTGCTGCTTTGTAGGCGTTCCCACTTTCTCCGAAGCAGTGAAGTTTGATGGTCATGCAATCGCCCCTCCCAAGGCGCATGGTGCAGGTTGGAAACCGCGTATCTCAAGAAAGGCGAACCGGGTTGGCCAAGTTTGGCTGCCTCCGTGTTCTGGGTTCGTCTTGCTGGAAACACGCATACGCTGATGGCGTCGCGCGGTCTGTCAGCGCTTTCGCGACTCGAGCTCGGAATTGAAGATGCGTAAACGGTGGGTCAAATTCTCCTCATCAATGACGCTGTTGAAGTTTTCGAACAGAAAAGACAGTG
Organism: Ruegeria sp. ABV4_181; assembly: GCF_056158465.1. Classification (NCBI taxonomy): domain Bacteria; kingdom Pseudomonadati; phylum Pseudomonadota; class Alphaproteobacteria; order Rhodobacterales; family Roseobacteraceae; genus Ruegeria; species Ruegeria sp. ABV4_181. The sequence goes on along the minus strand of NZ_JBSWTI010000002.1, from coordinate 3,218,531 downwards.
CTTCGCCTTCATCCAGACCGGATTCACGGGCAAAACCTTTCAGCTTGCGATATCCATCCTCGGTCATGGCGACCGGAAAGCGGCGGGTCAGGCGAAAGCGTTTCGGCATGTCGTGTCCTTGGAAGAAGAGGTTCCGGGGCGGTGCCCCGGAACCGGTTTTCAATCAGAAGTTCGCGGCCTCCAGTGCCATCACCGTGTCAGCGCCGGTTTGAATGCGCGCCAGATGCATTGCGGTGGCGGGCAGGCGGCGGGCCATATAGAAACGGCCGGTGTCGATCTTGGTTTCGTAGAACGCCTTGTCCGACGTCCCGCCATCCAGCGCGGTATACGCGGCCTTGGCCATCTGCGCCCACACCAGGCCCAGGCAGACATGGCCGAACATGTGCATGAAGTCATAGGAACCGGACAGGGCGTTGTTCGGGTTCTTCATGCCTTCCTGCATGAAGTACATGCCCGCGGCCTGCAGATCCTTGGACGCAGCTTTCAGCGGCTCGATGAAAGCCTTGTCATAGGCTTCGTTCTGGCCTGCGTTTTCCTTGCAGAAGGTTTTGACCATGTCGAAGAAGGCCATGACGTGCTTGCCGCCATCCTGCGCCAGTTTCCGGCCCACAAGGTCCAGCGCCTGAACGCCGTTTGCGCCTTCGTAGATCATCGCGATACGGGCGTCGCGGGTATATTGCGACATGCCCCATTCCTCGATGTAGCCGTGGCCGCCATAGACCTGCTGTGCCTGAACGGTCATGTCATAGCCTTCGTCGGTCAGGAAGCCTTTGATCACCGGCGTCAGCAGCGAGATTAGCCCGTCCGCATCCTTGTCACCCGAGCGGTGCGCCTTGTCGATCATGGTCGCGCCCCACAGGATGAACGCACGCGCGCCTTCGGTGAAGCTTTTCTGATCCATCAGGTTCCGGCGGATGTCCGGGTGCACGATCAGCGGATCGGCAGGACCGTCCGGGTTCTTCGCGCCGGTCACGTCGCGGCCCTGCAGACGATCCTTGGCGTATTCCACCGCATTCTGATAGGCGGCTTCGGCCTGTGCCAGACCCTGCATACCCACACCCAGCCGCGCTTCGTTCATCATGGTGAACATGGCGCGCATGCCCTTGTGCAGATCGCCCAGCAGCCAGCCGGTCGCCTCGTCATAGTTCATGACGCAGGTCGAGTTGCCGTGGATGCCCATTTTCTCTTCGATCTTGCCGACCGAAACACCGTTGCGCTCGCCCAGCGAACCGTCGTCCTTGACGATGAACTTGGGTACGATGAACAGCGAAACGCCCTTGATGCCCTCGGGGCCACCGGGGATTTTCGCCAGCACAAGGTGGATGATGTTGTCGGCCATGTCGTGATCGCCGGACGAGATAAAGATCTTCTGCCCCGAAATCTTATAACTGCCGTCATCCTGCGGTTCCGCCTTGGTGCGCATCAGGCCCAGATCGGTGCCGCAATGCGGTTCGGTCAGGTTCATGGTGCCGGTCCATTCGCAGCTGACCATGTTCGGCAGGTACTTGTTTTTCTGCTCGTCGGTGCCATGCGCCAGAATGGCCGAAGCCGCGCCATGAGTCAGGCCCTGATACATGGTGAACGCCTGGTTCGAAGCCGAGAACATCTCGCCAACTGCGGTGCCCATGACATAGGGCATGTTCTGGCCGCCGAATTCCTCGGGCATGTCCAGACCTGTCCAGCCGCCTTCCTTGACCTGCTCGAAGGCGTCCTTGAAGCCTGTGGGCGTATAGACAACGCCGTTTTCCAGACGGCAGCCTTCGGTGTCGCCGACCACGTTCAGCGGGTGCAGAACGTTGGTTGAAATCTTGCCTGCCTCTTCCAGAACAGCGCCGGTGAATTCAGCCTCCAACTCATCGTAACCGGGGATATCAGACCCCGAAACGTTGAGTACTTCGTGCAGAATGAACTGCATGTCTTTGGTAGGCGCGTTGTAAACGGGCATTTGAAGCTCCCTTAAATTCAGATGTCCGGGGATTGAGCCGCCAGGGTTATTCGGCGGCCTTTTTCTCGTGTTTCATCGAGGCGATGACTTTCTCGCCCCAGCGCAACTGTTCCTGCAGGTCGTCAATCGCCTGGGTCAGTTCCTCGCGCCGGGCTTCCATGTCGGCCAGACGTTCCCGCGCGATTTCAAACGTGCGGGTCATCTGCGTCATCTGCTGGTCGCCGACGTGGTACAGATCCAGCAATTGCCGAATCTCTTCCAGGCTGAACCCGAAGCGCTTGCCGCGCAGGATCAGTTTCAACCGCGCCCGGTCGCGTTTGGTGAACAAACGCTTTTGTCCCTCGCGGATCGGAAACAAAAGTTCCTTTGCCTCGTAAAACCGCAATGTGCGTGGCGTGACATCATATGTCTCGCACATTTCACGTATGGTCATCAGGTCTTCGGTCATGGTTTCAGCACTCTCGTCACTGGCGTCTAGATAAGTCAGTTGCGCAGTCGATGCGCACGTTACAACACGGAGATGACGTTCACGTAATGCAAACGCTACGTCACAAATAAGTTGACGTAACATCCGCTCGCGTCAAGGTGCCGCCTGCTGACATTTTCGGGCGTAACGCAACGGAACTTTGGCCACGCGCCCCGGGAAAGGCGCTTGTCGTTCCGCAGCGCAGCGGCCAAGTACGGAACACCAACACGCATCAACGGCGCTGAACGAACAGAAAACTGATTACTGGTCCTGCCTGTGAGTCAGGTCAGGGACTTGGCGGTCTGGTCGCGCATTTTCTGTAGCGCTTCGATCGCTTCGTCCAGTTGCTGCCTTTGCTTGTGCAACTCGATCATCTGCTGATCGGCCAGTTCGACAAAGGCGGCCATCTGGGCCTGATTGCCCTGATCTTCGTAGATCAGCAGCCACTGCCGGATGTCCTCAAGGGGGAATCCGTATTTGCGGCCGCGCATGATCAGGGTCATCCGCGCACACTCGCGTGGGCCGTAAAACCGCGACCGGCCTTCCCGGTCAGGTTGCAGCAATTCGATGTATTCATAGTAGCGCAGGGTGCGTGGAGTCACGTCGAACTCGGCGCACATCTCTTTGAATGACAAACGATTGTCGGACATTCCTGTTCTCCTCTGAAACAGCCTATGGCTTGTCTTTAGCAAGCGCAACAGGTGGGCTTGCTCTTTTGCGGGCCACAGGCTCATAAAGGGATAAATTGAAGGGACACAGGCACATGGTCGACAAAGCATCTATTGCGCGCCAGTTCATCGAAGCGATTCCGCATGCCCGGGCGCTTGGTATGAAACTGACGGCAATCGGCAATGGAGAGGCAGGAATCACCATGCCTTACAGCAAGGATCTGGTTGGCGATCCCAGAACCGGGGTGATTCATGGCGGGGCGGTTTTTGCCGTGCTGGACACCTGCTGCGGCGCTGCGGTCATGAGCCACCCGTCCGCCCCCGGCGGAACCGCCACGATAGACCTGAGAATTGATTATATGCGCGCAGCCACCCCGGGTCAGAGCATCACGACCCACGCAACCTGCTATCACATCACCCGCAACGTCGCCTTTGTCCGCGCCACCGCGATGGACGAGGATCAGGATCTGCCGGTCGCAACGGCATCGGGGTCCTTCACGGTGGAGGGTCTGTAATGGCGCGTCCCCGTCCCGAACCCATGCAGGTGGTCAAACAACGCCGCGATGCGGCCCTGAAGGCCATCGTCGAAGGCGTGCCGTATATCCGGTTTCTCAACATCGGTTTCGACCGGCGCGGCGACGAGCTGACCGGCGTATTGAACTTCGACGAAAAGCTGATCGGAAACCCGCTGCTGCCTGCGCTGCACGGTGGCGTGACGGCGGCTTTTCTGGAAGTCACGGCCGTCATCACGCTAAGTTGGGAATACTTCTTTCCCGGTATCGAAAGCGGTGAGATCGATGCTGATACAATCGCCGGAGATGAATCGATCCGGTTCCCGAAAACCGTCGACTTTACAGTCGATTATCTGCGGTCCGGGCTGCCCCGTGACGCCTATGCCCGGGCTTTCATAAGCCGGTCGGGACGTCGCTATGCCTCGGTGCGTGTCGAAGCGTGGCAGGATCATCATTTGCGTCCCTATGCGCAGGCAACCGGCCATTTCCTGATGCCGCAACCCAAGCCTGAACAGAAGTAAGCCGCCATGCAGCAGGCCACGGCACCCCTTACGCATAAACGGGTGTTGAAGATTGCGGTTCCGATCGTGCTGTCCAACGCCACGGTGCCAATTCTGGGGGCCGTCGATACCGGCGTGGTCGGACAGATGGGGCAGGCCGCCCCGATTGGGGCGGTGGGAATGGGCGCCGTCATTCTGGCGACGATCTATTGGATCTTCGGCTTTCTGCGCATGGGAACCACCGGGCTTGCGGCGCAGGCGCGCGGGGCCGGGGACACGGCGGAAACCGGGGCATTGCTGATGCGCGGCGTGCTGCTGGGCGGTGCGGCGGGCCTGTTCTTTATCCTGACCCAGGTCTGGCTGTTCTGGGGGGCCTTTGCGCTGTCGCCCGCCAGCCCCGAGGTCGAGGCGCTGACGCGGGATTACCTGCAAATCCGTATCTGGGGGGCTCCTGCGACGATCGCGCTTTATGCGGTGACGGGCTGGCTGATCGCGGTTGAACGGACGCGTGGCGTGTTTGTGCTGCAGGTCTGGATGAACGGGCTGAACATCGTGTTGGACCTGTGGTTCGTGCTCGGCTTCGGCTGGGGGGTGGAGGGCGTTGCCATCGCCACGCTGATTGCCGAATGGACCGGGCTGGCGCTGGGCCTGTGGCTGTGCCGGGCCGCGTTTGGCGGCAATCAGTGGCGCGACTGGCCCCGGATATTCGATGCGGCCCGGTTGCGACGGATGATGCAGGTGAACGGGGATATCATGATCCGCTCGGTCCTGCTGACCGGGGCGTTCACCACGTTTCTTTTTGTCGGCTCGGATCTGGGCGATGTGAACCTTGCCGCCAATCAGGTGTTGCTGCAATTCCTTGAAATCACCGCGTTCGCCCTGGACGGGTTCGCCTTTTCAGCCGAAGCACTGGTGGGCAGCGCCGTGGGCGCACGGGATCGACATCAGGTTCGGCGCGCGTCCATCATGGCGTCCCAATGGGGCGTAGGCGGCGCTTTTGCACTGGGGATCGTGTTCTATCTGGCCGGTCCGGCCTTGATCGACCTGATGTCCACCTCGCCCGAAGTGCGGATCGCCGCACGAGAATACCTGATCTGGGCGGCGCTGGCCCCGGCGATTGGCGTGGCAAGCTGGATGTTCGACGGAATCTACATCGGCGCCACCTGGACACGCGCGATGCGCAGCGCGATGATCCAGTCGGTCGCGATTTACGTGGTGGCGCTTTTCATTCTGGTACCGACGCTGGGAAATCACGGATTGTGGGCTGCGCTGATGGTGCTGAACATCGCGCGTGGCGTCACGTTGGGGTGGCGATACCCGAGGCTTGAGGCGCAGATCGCCTAAAGCAGCGTCAGCAGGTTTTCCGGCGGGCGCCCGATGGCAGCCTTGTCACCGGCAATCGCCAGCGGGCGTTCGATCAGGATCGGATTCCCGGCCATGGCGCGGATCAGATCCTCCTCGGGCATGGTTTTGCTCAGGCCCAGTTCCTTGAACACTTTTTCGCCGGTGCGCATCATCTCGATGGTCTTTAGGCCCAGCTTGTCACGCACCGCACGCAATTCATCGACCGAGGGCGCATCTTCCAGATATTTGCGTATCCCGACTTGCGAACCGCTGTCTTCAAGCAGTGCCAGCCCGGCGCGGGATTTCGAACAACGCGGGTTGTGCCAATATTCGATCACAGCCAGTCCTCTCGTTTACTTCCAACGGCTTGCGCGACTGAGTTAAACCCATCCCGCGCCAGCAACTCATCCAGCCCGCGCGCTATCTCTGCCGCCAGAGATATCCCACCGTAGACCATTGCGGTGTAAAGCTGCACTGCGGATGCCCCGGCGCAGATCTTGGCATAGGCCTGCTGGGCGGTGCTGACACCGCCAACGCCGATCAGGGGCATCTTCCCGTCGGTCAACTGGCTGAGGCGGGCCAGAACGCGCGTCGATTTTTCGAACAAAGGCGCGCCTGACAAGCCGCCGGTTTCGTCCTTGTGGGGGCTGCGCAAACCGTCGCGGGACAGGGTGGTGTTGGTGGCAATCACCGCATCCACGCCGGTTTCGGCGGCCACGTCGGCAATATCCTGCAACTCGGCCTCGGTCAGGTCGGGGGCGATTTTCAGGAAAACGGGCAGGTGACGGGGCAACGCGTCCCGGGTTTCGATCACGCCGGACAGCAGCGCACCAAGGGCGGCCTTGCCCTGCAAATCCCGCAGTTTTTCGGTATTGGGGGACGAGACATTGACGGTCGCGAAATCCAGATGCGCGGCGCAATGCGCCAGCACTTTGGCGAAATCACCGGGGCGATCGTCGCTGTCCTTGTTGGCGCCAAGGTTCAGGCCGATCACCGCGTTCTTCGGGCGGTTGGCCAGACGCCGGGCCATGACCTCCATACCTTCGTTGTTGAAGCCAAAGCGATTGATCGCCGCCCGATCTTCGGTCAGGCGAAACAGCCGGGGCTTGGGATTGCCGGGCTGCGGGCGCGGCGTGACGGCACCGACCTCGATAAAGCCGAAGCCGGCGCGCGACAGTGGAGTCAGGACCTCGGCGTTCTTGTCAAAGCCTGCGGCCAGCCCCACCGGGTTTGGCAGGTCAATGCCCGCAAGGCGGGTCCGCAGTCTGGGCGACGTAACCGGCCCCGGTGCCGAGGTCAGCCCGGCTTTCAATGCCTTGATCGACATGCCATGGGCGGTTTCCGGGTCCATCCGGTGCAGGACGGCCAGCCCCAGTTTTTCCGTCAGTTTCATCCGAACGCCTCACTGCCCTCAGCCGGGGCGCATCGGATCAGGCGTGAGGTTTCCACCGCGGCCTGACGGTGCACGACCGCTTGTTGGTATTCAGGGTCCGTGACCATCTCAAGAAACGCATGTGCAGTTGGATAGCGGGCGATGAAGACCGCGTCCCATGTTTCCTCCTGCGGACCGATCAGCGTGGCCTGAAACGCGCCGCGCCACAGAATGGACGCACCAATTCGGGCGATGATCGGCGCGGTCTGGGTTCCATAGTTGCGATAAGCCTGCGCGCCTGTCAGCCCCGCACCGGCCAGTTCGTGCCCGGCGGGATAGGCGGCCGAGGCGCGGAATCGCACCAAATTCAGCATTTCGATCGGATGGTCGCGGTCCAGCGCCTTGAACGCCTCGAACTGCGTGCGATCCGGGTCGATGAAGGTGGTCATTCCATCTCCTTGGGGAATTGGTGCGCTTCGCCGTCAAAGGGCAAAGGGCGCGACCACACCACATCAGCCATGCGGATTTGGCGATAGAGATGCGGAAATTTTGCGCCCCCGCGCGAAATTTCCCATTTCAGGTCGTTGCCCATGGCGTCCGCATCGCAGGCCAACAGCGTCAGCCCGTCGATGCCCGCAAAATGTTTGGCCGCGGTTTCAGCAGCTTGGGCCGCCGTCGAGAAATGAACATAGCCGTCCGCCACGTCAATGGGTGCCCCGTCCGACGCGCCTTGGGCTTGCAACGTGGCCCACTCCTCTGCCCGGAAAATCTTGTAAATCAGCATAAGGCCGTGATGCCCTGCGCGACCGGCGGAATCAAGACGGATTTCCCCCTTTGACTCTCGGCATTCTACGGCGCAACATCGCGCAAAATAACAAAGGGAGTTTAACTATGTTCACCCGTTTACTGGCTTCTGCGGCCGTTCTTGGCCTGACTGCCGGGATGGCAGCAGCCGAGTACAAGCTGACCATTCTGCACACCAACGATTTCCACGCGCGTTTTGAGCCGATCAACAAATACGACAGCGGTTGCAACGCCGAGGACAACGCCGAAGGCAAGTGTTTCGGCGGGTCGGCCCGCCTGGTCACAGCCGTGAACGAGGCGCGCGGTCGCGCCGAAAACTCGATCCTCGTGGATGGCGGAGACCAGTTCCAGGGCTCGCTGTTCTATACCTATTACAAAGGTAAAGTCGCGGCTGAGTTCATGAACAAGCTGGGCTATGACGCAATGACCGTCGGAAACCACGAATTCGACGATGGCCCCGAGGTTCTGCGTGGTTTTATCGATTCCGTGGATTTCCCTGTTCTGATGTCGAATGCCGATATCGCCGACGAAGAATTGCTGACCGACAAGATCAAGAAATCGACAGTTATCGAGGTGGGCGGCGAAAAGATCGGCCTGATCGGACTGACCCCGGAAGATACGCATGAACTGGCCTCGCCCGGGCCGAACATCACGTTCTCGGACCCCGTTCCGGCGGTTCAGGCCGAGGTTGACAGGCTGACGGGCGAAGGTGTGAACAAGATCATCGTGCTCAGCCATTCCGGCTATGGCGTCGATCAGCGCGTTGCGCAGGAAACCACCGGCGTGGATGTCATCGTCGGCGGCCATTCGAATACCTATCTGTCCAACGTGTCGGACAAGGCGGCGGGACCTTACCCGACCGTGGTCAACGGCGTTCAGATCGTTCAGGCGTATGCCTATGGCAAGTTCCTCGGTGAACTGAACGTGACCTTTGACGACGATGGCAACGTGGTCTCGGCAGCGGGCGAACCGCTGATCATGGACAACACGGTGACCGAAGATCAGGCTGCACTGGACCGCATCGCGGAACTGGCGGTTCCTCTGGACGAGATCCGTAACAAAGTCGTCGCAAACGCTGCCGGTGCCATCGAAGGCGACCGCTCGATCTGTCGTGTGCAGGAATGTGAGATGGGCAATCTGGTAGCCGACGCAATGCTGGCGCGGGTTGCGGATCAGGGCGTCAAAATCGCCATTGCAAACTCGGGTGGCTTGCGGGCTTCCATTGATCCGGGCGACGTGACGATGGGTGAGGTGCTGACGGTTCTGCCGTTCCAGAACACCCTGTCCACCTTCGAGATCAGCGGACAGGGCGTCATAGACGCGCTGGAAAACGGTGTCAGTCAGGTGGAAGAGGTCAAAGGGCGCTTTCCGCAGGTCGCCGGCCTGACCTTTACCTGGGACCCCGCAGTCGCACCGAATGAAGGGCGCGTGTCCGAGGTCATGGTTGCGGACGGCGACGGCTTTGCTCCGATTGATCCCGCGGCCACATACCTTGTTGTCACGAACAATTACGTCCGCAACGGTGGTGACGGGTACAGCATGTTCGAAGGGGACGACAAGAACGCCTATGATTTCGGCCCGGATCTGGCCGATGTGACGGCGGAATATCTTGCTGCAAACGCGCCGTACCAGCCGTACCTGGACGGTCGCATCAAGCAGAAGTAACTCTGTACTGAATAGGAAAGGCCGCGTCGGGTGATGCGGCCTTTTTTAATGGGATCAATTAGCCCAGATCATATTCCGGCCACAGCGCCGGGTCGAACCCTTCCAGCATGGGCTGAATATGTTCGGACACACTCTGCCACCCGCCGATGGACTTGGTTGAGATTTTCTTTCGCACCTGATCGATACTGGCAGTTCTGACCTGCTTGGTGTTTTTTTCGGGGTGCATCATGGTCTCGCTCCACCCGATGTCGCAGAATGCCGCCACCTTCTGGCTATAGGTTTTGGGGTCAGCGACCAGATCTTCGTAGGGGATCGTCAGGATCTTGTCGCCGAACACGGCATCCCAATGGGCCATGTAGCGGCGGTACATATTCGCCGAGTGGGCAATTGCCTTGAGGTTCGACGCATAGCGCATCCCACCCGCAGGGAACCGTCTGATCCATTTAGACAACCCGACATCCCGGGGATCACGCAGCATGTTGATAACCTTGGCATTGGGGAATGCCGACAGCAGGAAGCCCACGCGCTGATAATTATGCGGCATCTTATCGACGAAGGCGACAGAGCCTTCGGGGATCGGAGGCATAAACTTGCGGAATTCTTGTGCGAATTCAGTGGCGTGTGCCGCGTCAAATTCCTGGTGATCTTTTTCGATTTTACGTGACAGGTCAGCGCCCAGTGTCAGCTCTCCACAACCAGCAATGCCCGGAGCCGAGCTGAGCATCATTTCCATCAAAGTCGTCCCGGATCGGGGTTGCCCCAGAACGAATATCGGCACCGGCGTTTCGACTGCATCGGAACCGGCAAGTTCCGTTTCAGCAGGGAAAAGGCCAGTTATCCGAAGCAGCTTTTCCTCTTCGTCCTCGAAGTTATACGGGTTGGATTCGTGCTGCAGCGCATTGGCGTGGGCAAACTGCGGCATCGCTGCAATCAGCCCGTCGATTTTCGAAATCAGATGGGCCTTGGCAAACGCAAGTTCAGAAAATTCCTGATCGCTGTTTGATATTGCAACATCGACAGCGTCCATCAGCTTCGCCGCGTCTTCGGCGTTTGTCATGGTCGACATTTGCAACAGCGAAGACACGTGTTGCGGGTTTTCGGCCAGAATAGTTTTCAGAATAGCTGCTGACCCCGGTTTGTCGCCACCCTGATGCAGGTTTACCGCCTTCTGAAAGGCGATCTTTTCGTTGCCCGGATCGAGTTCATACGCACGGTTAATGTCCCGCGAATTTTCTTCAACGAAGCCGATTTTCCCGAAAGCTTGTGCCCTTTTGGACAACAGGCTGACGTTGTCCGGGTCATTGACTAGCTTTTTGGACGCATGGTCAACAATCGTTCGCCAGTTGCTGCCCTTTAGGTGGATCTCGTCCAGAACCCGATTCAGCTCTTTGTTATTTGGGAACTTCTCCAGGTTTTGTTCTGTGTAATCCAGCGCCTTGGCGATCTGCCCGGTTTGCATCAGCGCGTTCGCAAGATTTTCCACGAATTGCGGATCGTCCGGTTTCATCCGCGAAGCTTCGACAAAATGCGGGATAGATTTCTTGTACTGTTTCATCTCGGTCAGGACGAACCCCGAAATGGCGTGGAAATCCGAGTCGCCGGGGAATTTCTTGATGCCAATCTGGGCCTTTTTCAGCGCCTGCTGCAGCTTGCCCGCATCCAGAGCAGCCACCGCCTTGCCTTTGAGGGTTTTCGCTGTTTGATTCTGCATGTGACCTCGTAAGACCCTGTGCCTGTATGAAACGATTAGTGATGGTTCATTACCCATGTGTGGACGGTTTGCAATAACTCTTCCCAATGACGCCATGGCGCAGCTGTTTTCGGCACGACCCGCGAATACTTTGCCTTCGGTTCCAAACTTCAACGTCTGTCCGACCAATCAGGTCCATGCAGTGCGCGCGGGAGAGGGCGGGCGCAGGCTGGACTCGCTGCGTTGGGGGTTCTTGCCCCATTGGTACAAATCCGAAACGGCCGGGCCGCTGCTGATCAATGCGCGGGCCGAAACGCTGGCTGACAAGCCTGCGTTCCGCGCCGCCTGTCGCGAACGGCGGTGCCTGATCGTCGCCACCGGTTTCTATGAATGGACCAAGACGGAACAGGGCACTCGGCTGCCCTGGTATATCCATCGCAAGGATGGCGCGCCAATAGCCTTTGCCGGGGTCTGGCAAGATTGGGGGAAGGACGACGCGCGGCAGGGGACCTGCGCCATTGTGACAACAGCTGCCAACACCCGTCTCAGCACCGTCCACCACCGAATGCCCCTGATCCTCGAACCCGATGACTGGCCGCTCTGGCTGGGTGAGACGGGAAAAGGTGCCGCGCGCCTGATGCGGCCGGGTGCCGAAGAGGTTCTGGACTATTTCCGCGTTGATCCGGCCGTGAATTCGAACCGGGCCAGCGGGCCGCAGCTGATCGAACCCGCGCCAGCCTGACGGCGTGCCTTTTCTTTCCGAACCGCGCAAGATAGACCGCTGGCATGGCATTGAAATTCACTGACCTGCCCGGCCTTTATGCGCATGATTTCGATACCGTGATCGACGTGCGCAGCCCCGCTGAATTCGCCGAGGACCACTTGCCCGGCGCCATCAACCTTCCGGTTCTGGACAATGAAGAACGCGCGCGCGTGGGCACGATCTATGTTCAGCAAAGCCCATTTCTGGCGCGTAAACTCGGGGCCGCGCTGGTGTTTCGGAACGCCGCCAATCACATCGAGCGCAGCCTGTCGCACCACGAAGGCCGCTGGAAGCCATTGGTATATTGCTGGCGCGGCGGACAGCGGTCGGGGTCATTTACGTGGATGCTGCAACAAATCGGCTGGCGGGCCGAGGTCGTCGAAGGTGGATACCGCACCTATCGCCGGCTGGTGAACCGTTATCTGTATGACGATCCTCTGCCGCACCGGCTGATCGCGTTGGATGGGTATACGGGGACGGCCAAAACGGATCTACTGGCGCATCTGAATGCGCGGGGCGTGCAGGTGCTGGACCTTGAAGGCATCGCCAACCATCGCGGGTCCCTGCTGGGCGAGATGCCGGGCGGACAACCCGGTCAGAAAGCCTTTGAATCCGCGCTGGCGGCTGCGCTCTGCGATCTGGACATGGCGCGTTCGGTGGTGGTTGAGGCGGAATTGTCCAAGATCGGCTCGTTGATCCTGCCGCCGTCGCTCTGGACCGCGCTGCGCGCTGCGCCGCGCATTCAGATCAATGCACCGATCGGGGCGCGGACGGCCTATCTGGTCAGCGCCTATGACGACATCCTGTCCGATGCCGAGCGCATGCACGACCGCTTGTCTCCGCTGCGATTTCACCGGGGGCATGAGGTTGTGGATGGCTGGCTTGCCCTGCTCGAAGCCGGGGACAAGCAGGCGCTGACACGGGCATTGATGGAACAGCATTATGACCCGGCCTATGACAAATCCAGCCGTAACCGGGCTGCGGATATCCTGGCCCGGATTGATGCTCCGGCGCTCGACGCGGCGGGTCTGAGCGACACAGCGGCACGGATCGAACGCATATTGGCTCAGCTTTGAATGCGTATTCCGGGTGTGTCGGTGATCGAACCTATGATGACCGCCGGATAGCCCGCGTGCCGCAAATCTTCGCAAACCCTCCGCGCCTGGTCGGCAGCGACGGCTGCCAGCAGACCTCCGGCAGTTTGCGGATCGAACAGCAGATCGGCCTTGTCTCCGGTGGGCAATTCAGGGGCGATTTCACGGTTGTCGTCAAATATCGTCGAGCGGACGCCGCTTGCGCTCAGATCCAATGCTCCGGCCATCAGCGGGATCGCGTCGAGCTGGAGTGTAGCCCCGCATTCCGACGCTTCGCACATGCCCGCAAGATGCCCGGCCAGACCAAACCCGGTCACGTCGGTCATCGCGTGGGCGTCGGCCAGAATGCGCGATGCGCCGCCCTGTGGCTGCACCATCTGCCGGAAAGCATCGGCAACCCATCCGCCATCGGCCTGGCCGGCCATTTCTGCCGCCATCAGAATACCGCTGCCGATCGGTTTGGTCAGGATCAGCGCGTCTCCGGGTCGGGCGCCGGACAGGGTGATCGGTTCCCTTTCGCATATGCCGGTCAGGGTAAAGCCGATGGTCATCTCATCCCCCATCGAGCTGTGGCCGCCGACGATCTCGGCGCCTGCGGTTCGGATGACTTCGCTGGCGGTTGCCATAATCTCAGCCATCGTGCGGCGCTGTAGCTCGGGTGACATGCGCGGCAGGATGATTGTCGCAGTCGCGGCCTGCGGGCTCGCCCCCATGGCCCAGATATCGCCCAATGCGTGAACGGCCGCGATGCGCGTCATCAAAACGGGATCATGGGTGAAGCTGCGCAGATGGTCCGAGGTCATCACCTGACGAACCGCGCCCGTGATCAGAAGGGCAGCGTCGTCCTGCGGCAATACCACGATGTCAGTGCGATCCGGCGCTGGCAGGGTGTCAAGCGCGGTTCGCAGCGCACCGCGGCCGACCTTGGCACCGCAGCCGCCGCACATGGGCTTTTTCCCCAGCGCCTGTTCCAGCCCGTCCGCAAAAAAGCGGGGCAGGGCCGGGCGGGTCATCTGCGGCAGCTCCCGGAATTTGTTCATGAATGCCTGATCAATGTGGTTTTTCCATTTCCACATCAACGGACCGCTGATCGCCGTGCCGAACCGTTCAGCCAGCGCAGATTTGCGGCCCAGCGAAATCAGTTTCAGGTAGTCTGTCTGCGGTTTGTACCGCCGCATCCGACCCGCGCCCAAAGCTGCCCGCAGGTTGTCGAACAGAACCGGGGCTTCGCGAACGGCATAAACACCGGCCTTGGGTCTTGGGTTTTCCGACAGATGGGCGCAATCACCAGCAGCGAAGATGGCCGGATCGCTGGATTGCAGGTGCGAATTCACGCGAATATAGCCGTCATGCAGATCGACGCCCATCTTCGCCAACCAGTCATAAGGGCGGGCGCCGGCAGCCCCGGTGATGAACGCGGCCGGAACCTCGCGGCCGTTGTCCAGTATCACGCGGTCTTCGGCGATGCGCGCGATATTGACGTTCTCGATCACTTCAACGCCCAGCTCCGCCATCGCATTGCGAATGGTTGCAGCCGCCTTGTCGACCGTTGCAGTCAGGGCCGAGGCGTTGTCGATCAACGTAATCTGCGCGTGACGGCCTTTGAGGCGCAAGGCGTGCGCCATCGCCATGATCAGTTCAACCCCGGCGACGCCGCCGCCGATTACTGCGACCGAGGCATCCCCGCTGCCGCCCAGATACTCTGCCCATCTGGCAGCGAACGGGCCCAGCGGCTTTGCGGGAACCGCATGATCGGCGAACCCCGGCAGAGAGGGCATGTCGGACGTGATCCCCACATTGACCGAGGCGACGTCGAACGCCACCGGCGGGTGCCCAGGAACGTGGATTTCACGCCGGTCGGTATCAATCCCGTCGACCGTTCCGAGAATGATCCGCGCACCCGCAAACCGGGCCAGCCGCACCAGATCAATGTCCAGAGCCCCGCGTTCGTAATGCCCGGCGACAAAGCCCGGCAGCATGCCGGAATAGGGCGCGGTGGGGCCGGGGTTGATCACGGTCAAACGCGCGCCGGGCAACGGGTTCATGCCCCATTTACGCAGCACTAGCGCATGCGTATGGCCGCCGCCAATCAAAACCAGATCGCGGGTCAGGGGCAGCGGAGGTTGGAGCATGGTATTCAGGTCTTGCTGTGGTCAGGTACGTCTTCGACCTGCTCGACCGCGTGGGTGGCCCAAAGCTCGTCCTCACCCGCATCCGGCAGATCGTCTGGCTTTTCATGGCGGTGAATGTGCCATTTGGCAATGAACAGAGCTGTGATCGGTGCGGTCAGGAACAGGAACAGGGTGATCAGCAACTCGTGCAGGGACAGGTGATTTTCGATCACAACCGAGTGGATGATTGATGCGATCAGCACGCCACCAACACCCAGTGTCGTCGCCTTGGTCGGGGCGTGCAGGCGCGACATCGGGTCTTTCAGCTTGATCATTCCAAAGGACCCGACAAAGCCGAATATGCCCGAGACGATCAGAAAGAAGGCGACCAGAAACTCGAAGATAAAACTCATGGCGCCCTCACTCGATAATGTTGCCGCGCAACATGAAGCGCGCATAGGCCACGGTTGAGACGAAGCCCAGCATGGCAATGATCATCGCGGCTTCGAAAAAGATCTCGGTCTCCAACGCCAGACCGTAAAGGATCATCAGGGCGATGGTGTTGATGACCATCGTGTCGAGCGCCAGTACACGCGTGCCGACGCCATCGGCGGTGATGATGCGCCAAAGGCACATCATGATGGCGGCACCGAAACAGGCGAAGGCAAAATAAATCGCTAAGGTGATCATTCGAAAATCTCCTTCAGGCGGCGTTCATAGCGGTGCTTGATCTGGTCGCGCACGGCGTCGGGGTCGGGAGCATCCAGGCAGTGAACCAACAGGTTGTGGCCCTGCGCCGACAGATCGCAACTGACCGTGCCGGGTGTCATGGTGATGGTTCCGGCCAATACCGTGATCGCCTCGGGGGTGCGCAGTTCCAGCGGGACGCAGATCCAGTTCGGCTGCCTGTCGGAATCGCGCTTGAACAGGATGATCCGCGCGACCGTGATATTGGCCATCACGATATCCCACAGCACCACCAGCATGTATTCCACCACCATCGGCCAGTTCCGCAACCGGGGGCGGTCGGGCCAGTAGGGTTGCGTGATGAACGGGATGATGATCCCCAGGATCAGGCCAAATACCAGCGAGTTCAGCGACGGTTCATTCGCCAGCAATATCCACACCACCGTCAGCAGAAATGTCAGATGGGGGTGGGGGAATATCCGGTGCAGAAGTCTCATCATTCTTCTCCTCCCAGGACGGCCGAAATATAGGTTTGGGGCGTAAACAACTGCTGGGCCGTTTTTTCGGCATAAGACAGGGCTGGGCCTGCAAATAGCGTCAGCATCACAAGACCCAAAACCGCGCCAAAGACGGCGGTGAAAGCCAGGCCGGGTTGCGGCTCGGGCGCGGGCAGGGCGGCAACCTCGTCCTCGTCTTCCGGGGCCTGTTCAGGGGCTTGCCCGGCGTGGTGGCTTTTCCAGAAGATCAGAGAGCCCGCGCGCGCAAGCCCGACAATGGTGACAAAAGACCCGATCAGGATCACGGCCCAGATCGCGTTTGCGTCCGGCGCGTCGCGCGCTGCGTCCAGCACCAGCAGCTTGCCGACAAACCCCGAAAGCGGCGGCATACCGGCCAGCGCGATGGCCCCCACAAAGAACAGCGCCGAGATCAACCCGCTCTGCGGCATTGGCACCTTGGGCACAATCGCGCCACCGCGGCGTTCCATCACAAGGTCGGCCACCAGAAACATCAGCGCCGTCGCCAGCGTCGAGTGATAGATATAGTAAAGCGCGGCAGCGGTTGCGGTCTCGGTGAACAGCGATATCGCGATCAGCAGCGTGCCCATGGACGTGATGGCGCAGAAGGCGACCATCCGCGCGATGTGCTGTGCCCCCAGAATGCCGATCGCTCCAATCGCCAGCGTCACCAGCGCCGCAGGTTGCAGCCATGCGCCGACAAGACCCTGCGTCGCCGCAAGGTCAGGCCCGAAGGTCAGCGTGTACATCCGCAGGATCGAGTAGGCCCCCACCTTGGTCATAATCGCGAACAGTGCCGCCACGGGAAGGGGGGCATTGGCATAGCTGGCCGGCAGCCAGAAATGCAGGGGCAGCACGGCCGCCTTGATGCAGAACACCAGCAGCAGCAGCACGGCCCCCACGCGCAACAGCGCGGTATCCTCAGCCGGCAGTTCCGCCACACGCACAGCCATATCCGCCATGTTCAACGTGCCGGTCACGGCATAAAGCGTGCCGAGGGCAAACAGGAACAGGGTCGAGCCCAGCAGGTTGTACACCACATATTGCACACCGGCCTTAAGCCGTACGGAACCGCCTGCATGTGTCATCAGACCATATGAGGCGATCAGCAACACCTCGAAAAACACGAAGAGGTTAAAGGCATCGCCGGTCAGGAAGGCACCGCAGACGCCCATAAGCTGGAAATGGAACAGGGCGTGGAAATGCTTGCCCCTGTCATCCCATCCTGACGCGATGGCGTAAAGCACGATGGGCAGGGCCAGCAGGGCGGTCAGCAGCACCATCATCGCCGACAGGCGATCCAGCACCAGAACGATGCCAAAGGGTGCCGGCCAGTCGCCCAGTTCATATACCTGGATTTCACCGCCGGCAGCCTGTGCCGTAACCGTCAGCGCGATGCCCAGCAGACCTACGACACCGGCGACCGAGAAGATGCGCTGCAGGTCCAGGTGATAGCGCAGGACCATGATGATGAACGGAGCCAGGATCGCGGGCAGGACGATCGGCGCAACGATCCAGTGGTTCATGCGTCTTCTCCTGCCGCGTCCACGCTGTCCTGCGCGGTCATGTCGATATGGTCATCCTTCGACGACAGGTACGCACTGAGCGCGATCATTACGATCACCGCCGTCATCCCGAACGAGATCACGATGGCCGTCAGCACCAGCGCCTGCGGCAGCGGGTCGGTATAGGTCACCTCTTCGTATTTGTTCAGCACGGCGGGCGCGTCCAGCGCCAGACGCCCCGTGGCGAACAGGAACACGTTGACGGCATAGGTGATCAGGGACAGGCCCAGAATGACGGGAAATGTCCGGCGGCGCAGGATCAGGAAAATCCCGGCTGCGGTCATGACGCCTACGGCGGAGGCTACGAGCGCTTCCATCAGGCCTGCTCCTTCTCTTGGTCTTGGTCCGAGGGATCATCCCGCAGCGGGTTGATATCCATCGGGAATTCCTGTGCCATACCCGGCTGCCACGCGAACCGCGACAGGCTGTCCAGCGCCAGCATCACCGCGCCCAGAACCGCAAGGAACACGCCTGTATCGAACAGGATTGCTGTGGCCCATTCAAACTCTTCCAGAGGTGGCCAGTGGATATATCCGAAATCGCTGGTCAGGAACGGGCGTTCGTTGAACCAGGCCCCGATCCCGGTTGCGGCAGCGATCAGAACGCCCCAGCCGATGGTCCCGTGGTAATAGAACCTCTGCCGTTCTATGGCCCAGGTATAGCCGCTGGCCATGTACTGCATCAGGAACGCAATCGCGACGATCAGCCCGGCGATGAACCCGCCGCCCGGCTGGTTGTGGCCCCGGAAAAAGATATAGGCCCCGACCATCAGCGCGATCGGCATCATCACGCGGGTCGCCACCACCATCATCAACGGGTGTGAATCGCCCGATTGGGGCCAGTGCGGCTTGCGGTTCAGCAGATAGCCGCGGACGTTCGAACTCAGCACGGATTCGGTCAGGGCAAAGATGATCAGGGCGGCGATGCCCAGCACGATGATCTCGCCAAAGGTATCAAAACCCCGGAAGTCCACCAGGATCACGTTGACCACGTTGGTGCCGCCACCGCCCTTGTACGAATTGGCCAGATGGAAATCCGAGATGGTCGGAAAGGCAAAGTCCCGCATCATCAGCGCGTAGATCAGAGCGCCCGAACCGATGCCGGCCACGACCGATATCGCCGCATCCCGCCAGCGCCGCGCCGCGCTGCTGTCCCACGGCGTATCCGTGGGCAGAAAGTTCAGCGACAGCAACAACAGGATCATCGTCACCACCTCGACCGAGATCTGCGTCAGGGCCAGATCCGGGGCCGACAGGTAGTTGAACGCCATCGAGACGATCAGGCCAACAACACCGATCAGCACCAGCGACAACAGGCGGTTCCTGTGGAACCACATGATCGCCAGCGTCGCACCGACAAGGCAAATCCAGCCGATGATCGGAATGACCGGGGCAGGCAGCGGCGCCCGCGTTTCCAGACCGATAGAGCCTGTGGTGTAGGCGTAATATCCCAGCCCCACGGTGAACGCGACCATGATGATCGCATAGCGGCTGATGACGCCATTATGCAGCGTGTCGGTGATCCAGCGGCTCAGCGTTGTCAGCGCGCCGATCACGGCGTCGAAAATGACCTTGGCTTCGGGTCTGGGCAGGGCGTTCCATACCAGCTCGCCCCGGCGATGCAGGGCCAGCAGGAAAAGCCCGCCCAGCGTGGCCACGACCGACATGTAAAGCGCAGGCGTAAAGCCGTGCCACAGTTTCAGCGAATAATACGGGAGCTTTTCCCCGCCGATGACGGCACTGGATACGACTGCGACCAATGGTCCAACAAGCGCGGCGGAATAAAGGCCGATCAGTACGACCAGCACGACAAGGAAGGCCGGCGCCAGCCACAGCCCGACTGGCGGGTCATGCGGGTGATGGGGATAATCGGTGCGCTGCGGGCCAAGGAAAACGTGGCTGACAAAGCGAAAGGAATACGCCGCCGAAAAGAGCGCCGCCAGTAGGGCCAGACCGGGCACCAGATAATGCGAATTCAACCATGTTGTGTGAACGGTCTCCTCCAGCATCATCTCTTTCGACAAAAAGCCGTTCAGTGGCGGCAGGCCCGCCATGGAAAGCGCCGCAATCGTGCCGATGGTAAACGTGATCGGCATCAGATGTCGCAATCCGCCCAGTCGCTTGACGTCGCGCGTGCCGGTTTCGTGATCCACGATCCCGGCGGTCATGAACAGCGCGGCCTTGAAGGTCGCGTGGTTGATGATGTGGAAAATGGCGGCCACGGCGGCGATTTTGGTACCAAAGCCTAAAAGCATCGTCACCAGACCCAGATGCGAGACGGTGGAAAATGCCAGCAATGCCTTCAGGTCGTCCTTGAACAGCGCGATGCAGGCACCGATCAGCATCGTCACAAGACCCGTGGTTGCAACGATATAGAACCACGCATCGGTTCCCGCCAGAACCGGCCACATCCGCGCCATCAGGAAAAGCCCGGCTTTCACCATCGTGGCAGAGTGCAGATAGGCCGAGACCGGCGTTGGTGCGGCCATCGCGTGCGGCAGCCAGAAATGGAACGGGAACTGTGCCGATTTGGTGAAGCAACCCAACAGGATCAGGATCAATGCCGGCATGTAATAGGGTGAGGCCTGGATCAGCTCTTTGTTCTGCAGAATGACGCTCAGGTCATAAGACCCCACGATATTGCCCAAAATCAGCATACCGGCGATCATCGCCAATCCGCCCGAACCGGTCACGGCAAGCGCCATTCGCGCGCCCTGCCGCCCGGCGGGCAGGTGTTTCCAATACCCGATCAACAGGAATGAACTTAGCGACGTAAGCTCCCAGAAAATAAGCAGAAGAAGGACGTTGTCGGACAGTACGATCCCGACCATCGCGCCCTGAAACAGCAGCAGATAGGAATAGAACTGCCCCATCGGGTCCTCGCGCGACAGATAGAACCGCGCGTAAAGGATGATCAGCAACCCGATACCCAGGATCAGCAGGGCAAACAGAAACCCAAGCCCGTCCAGCATGAAATTCGCGTTCAGGCCCAGGCCCGGTATCCAGTCGAACCGCGCCGTCACCACATCTCCGCGCATGACCGAGGGGATGTGGATCAAAAGCCCCATCAACGCCAGGAAGGTGGTCAGACCTGCCGCCGAGGCTGCTGCGTTTCGTCCCGCCCGGATCAGAAGGGCTGGGAATACAGCTCCGAGAAAGGGAAGGGCCGCGATGAGGAATAGGGACAAGTGCGATACTCCGGTCTGGGCGGTCAAAAGTGGTATTGATTTTGTAAGGATAATTTTCAAACTGTCCAGCTATTGCAAGTTTGCCGGTTGGTTCCATGACGATTGGACAGGGCCGTATTACGGTGCGAAATAATGACGCGAACTTGATCCGCGGCGCAAAATTCGGCGCGGAATTGAAACGTGGAATGTGGTAAAAGCACCGCAGCATGTCAGGAGAGTGCAGCGTGTCGAACAAAGTGAACCGAACGCGTCGGTGGGTTCTGTTGGGTGGCGCCGCTGTTGTGGCGGGCGGATTCGCGATCCGTCAATACCGCCTGATTCCACCGGTTTACGCGGGCGGACAGCTAAGCGTCGACGACGCGCATCAACAGGCCTTGTCCGGTCAGGTCGTGTTGATAGATATCCGCACCCCCAAAGAGTGGCAGGCCACTGGAATTGGCCAAGGCGCGCAGCCGCTGGATATGCGCCGCGACGACTTCACAGCGGCGCTGGAACAACTCACCGGCGGAAACCGCGCCGCTCCGGTTGCGTTGATCTGCGCACGCGGGGTACGTTCGGCTCGGTTGAGCAACCAGCTGACCGAGGCCGGCTTTACCCAAGTCATCGACGTGCCCGAAGGCATGCTGGGCTCGGCCGCAGGTCCCGGATGGGTGCGCGCGGGATTGCCGATACAGAAATTCAACGGGAGAGCGGAATGATCCGAACACTAACCCTGGCCACCGGTTTCGCATTGATCGGGCAGGCCGGTTTTGCCGCATGCGCCGATCAGGAGGGCATGTGCGAAACTGCGTCAGGCGGTTACCACATAGAACTGCCCACCGCCGAGAACCCGCCGATGGTCGTGTTCCTGCATGGCTATGGCGGCACGGCCACCGGAACGATGAAGAACCGGGGCATGGTCGAGCCTTTGCTGGCGCGCGGCTATGCGGTGATGGCTCCGGAAGGATCAGAGCGCAACGGTCGTCAAAGCTGGAATTTCTTTCCCGGATGGGAAGGGCGGGATGAAACCGCCTTTCTGACCGAGGTGGTTCGGGATGCCTCGGACCGGTTTGGCGTCGATGCGGATCGCGTTGTTCTGGGTGGGTTTTCCGCAGGCGCATTCATGGTCTATTACCTCGCCTGTGCGGCACCGGACACGTTTTCGGCCTATGCGCCGGTTTCAGGCGGCTTCTGGCGCCCGCACCCTGTGTCCTGCGACGGGCCGGTGCGCATGTTCCACACCCATGGCTGGACTGACAATGTGGTGCCGCTGGAGGGGCGATTGCTGGGCGGCGGCCGCTTTCAGCAAGGGGATATCTATGCCGGGCTGGAAATCTGGCGCGTGGCTAACGGATGTGCCGATCACAAGCCCACCGGGTTCAGCACCACGGACCAGTTCCTGCGCCGCAGGTGGACGACCTGCGCCGAAGGTGGCGCGTTGGAATTCGCGCTGTTTCCCGGTGGGCACAACGTTCCCAATGGCTGGGCGGACATGATGGTGGATTGGTACGAGGGGTTGCCGGGTGGCTGATCACTCGGCCGGGGTCATGATGCCTTTGCCTTCGATCACCCGCTTCAGCTCGCTCCGGTGACGCCGGGCTGAACGGGTGATGGCGGGCTCATGAAAATCCTCTTTCATCCCGACCATACGTCGCGCGGCCCCGGCTGACACACCGCTGAGCGCCGACAGCGGGATCGCTAAGGCCAGACTGACGGCAATCGGCGCCAGCCAGATCGACACAAGGCCGGACATGATGCCCGCGCTCAACGCGAAACCGCTGACGGTTTCCAGCATGTGGCACAGGATCAGCGTTCGCAGGCCGTAGCTGCCGCCGTCGCGCGCCTGAGGGGACCAGCCCCTTTGTACGCCCAGAGCGGTGCGGAACACCGCGATCATCTGCTGCACCATCAGGATCGGCGCATAGAGGATCGACAGGATCACCTCGGCCAGAAAAGACGTCAGGAATTTCAAACCGCCGCCGAATTCCGCATAGCGCACCCCGCTGAGGGGCAGGGCCAGAACACCCAGCACCTTGGGGGCAAGCAGCATCGCGTACATCACCAGAATGATCAGCACATGGCGGGTTTCCGACATCTCGGGCCATTGCGGAAACAGCGGGTTGTCGGGGCTGAAATAATGCAGGACCGAGGCGTCCTCGCCCTGACCGATCAGCGCCCACATCACCAGCAGGGCGAACCATAGCGGCGACATCAGGTACCCGACGGCGCCATGGAACATGTGGAACCGCGACACAGCGCGAAAACCTGTCGAACCCAGCAGTTTCAGGTGCTGCAGGTTGCCCTGACACCAGCGCCGGTCCCGCAGGGCGTGGTCGATCAGCGTGGGTGGGGTTTCCTCATACGATCCGCGAATGCGCGGCAGGAACCGCACAGCCCATCCCGCGCGACGCATCAGGCCGGCCTCGACGAAATCGTGGCTCATGATCAGCTTTTCCTGACCATTATAAGCCCGCAGTTTTGGCAGACCGGCACTACTGGCGAAAGCCCGCGTTCGGATGATGGCGTTGTGGCCCCAGTAATTGCCTTCCTGCCCGCACCAGCGCGCCAGACCTTCGGCAAAAGCGATGCCGTAGACACCGTTGGCAAACTGTTGCATCCGGGCAAAGACCGACTGCGCGCCGATCAGTTGCGGATAGCTCTGGATCAGGCCCGCCCCGGGATCGCGCGCCAGCGCGTCGGTCAGGCGCGCGATGGCGCGGCCGGTCATCAGGCTGTCGGCATCCAGTACCAGCATCGCATCCCAATCCGCACCCCAACGGCTGACCCAGTCTGCAATATTTCCAACTTTGCGGTCCGTATTCTGTGCGCGGCGGCGGTAATACAGGTCCAGCCCGGGGGCGAGGGTGGTGCGCAGCGCCTCGATACTGGCCTGTTCCTGCGCCGCGATCTCTGGGTCACGGGTGTCGGACAGGATGAACATGGCATATTGGTGCTGTCCGCCCCGCGTGCGCAAGTCCTCAAGCATCGAGCGGGCATTGCCCAGCACGTTCCACGGCACCTCGTTGTAGACCGGCATCAGCAGGGCCACGCGCAAGGGCTGTGGTCGGGTGTCGCGCTTCGGCGCTTCCTGCCGCGACAGGGACACCATGCCCAGCAACACGGTGCAGACCGTGAAGGAAATCCAGAAAAAGTTGAACGAGATCAGCGCCAGCAGGATACCTTCGATCAGGTTGATTCCCTCGGCCCCGAACCAGTCGCTCATGACCCAGAGCAGACCCAGCGTCGCGGCCATCGCGGGTGAAAACGCCAGCGCGCGCCAGAACCCGGCCGAAGCGGGCCTGCCCGCCTGTGGCACCTGCGCATCCCGGAACCCCGCGCTGAAATCCTGCGCGGGCATGGCCAGGGGCGCCTCGGGTGGCATGATATGAAGATCCCGGCTCATGTGGTCCAACGGTAAAGCCAGACCTCTGAGGCCGGCTGTTTGTCCTTCAGCAACTGCGCGCGCAGTTCAACATGGTTCCGGTCGCCCGGCTCGAATGAGAATGCCAGGCGCAGCCCGCCGGTGTCCGGGTTGCGTTGCAGGACGCCATCGGATGTGTCGGCGTGCGGGGAATCCACGAAGACGGTCATCGCCTCGGGGTCTTCGAACAGTTCGCTGGCTTCGAAGTCGATGACGGCAAGACGTCCCTCGCCAAAAGTATTTTCTCCCATTGCCGTGTTGATGATGCGCGGCATGGGCGTGCGCTGCGGTTCATCACCCCAGATCAGACGGTAGGACAGATCGACCTGACTGCCCGCCGCGTAAGGTTCCATCGGGCGCCAATAGGCGACGATATTGTCATAGATCTCCTGATCGGCCGGAATTTCGACCAGCGTGACGGTGCCTTTTCCCCAATCGCCATTGGGTTCGACCCAAAGGCCCGGGCGTTTGTGGTAATTCGCCTCAAGGTCGGCATAGTCCGAGAATTCGCGTTTCCGCTGCATCAGTCCAAATCCGCGCGGGTTCATATCGACAAAGGACGAAATCTGCAGCCGTGTCGGGTTGGCCAGCGGTCGCCACAGAACCTCGCCCGCGCCATTGCGGATCATCAATCCGTCGCTGTCATGCACAGCGGGGCGGAAATCGTCGAACCGGCTGTGGTTGGTCTGATCGAACAGGAACATCGACGTTCCCGGGGCGATCCCCACATGGGTCAACTCTTCGCGCGGGAACAGCGTCGCCTCGATATCCATCACACAATCGGCCCCGGCGGTGACGTTGAACCGGTATGCTCCGGTGACACTCGGGCTGTCCATCAGGGCGTGGACCACCATGTTGCGCTGGCCTGGTTCCGGACGTTCCAGCCAAAAGCGGATGAATTCCGGGAATTCTTCGCCGTCCGGATCGCCGGTCTTCAGGGCAAGGCCCCGGGCGGACAGGCCATACACCTCATGCAGGCCGATGGCACGGAAATAGCTGGCACCCTGCCAGACGCAGAACTCATCGGTCTTGCCGGGGCGATGCATCTCGGTGCGCAGGCGCAGGCCGGAAAAACCCAGCGTGTCGTCGATCGGCAGTTCGGGTACATCTTCGGACTTGTCGAACATCGCCAGATCAAAGGCCACGGGTTTGGTCATTCCGTTTTCAACTGTCGACACTTTGACCGTGCGGGGGAAATACAGGCCGGGGGTGAAGAAATCGACGTTGAAGGGCGTCTCGGTCTCGTACCAAAGCGCGCGGTCCAGACGGAACCGGATCGAGCGGTATTGCTGATAAGTCAGGTCCTGCCATTCCTGCGGCACCATTTCGCGCTCGGCAAAGGGACGGCTGGCCAGATCACGCGCCAGCGCTATGACGTCGTTGCGGTCAAACGGAACCTCGCCACCTGTGGCAAATGTCGCCGGAGCGAAGGCCAGTGCCGAGGTTGAGGCTAGGAATGCGCGGCGCGTAAAGTTCATTTCTTCGACTTCCAGGGGTGTGATTTGAACCAGGCGGCCAAATAGGCCACACCGATGATCATGGCAAAGCCAATCATGTTGGCGACGAAAACACTGGCAACATCCCGCCCAGAGAGGTCAAGCCCGACGCCGATAAGCCGTGCTGCTGCCATGGAAAATACGAATACCGCCAGCGATTGCTGCCCCACCTTGGTGATCACCGTCAGCAGGAACTGCCAGACACGTGCCGCCGCGCCATGCCCCGTTGCGATCAGCCTGTGGCCATGCTCACCCGCGACGACCCAGCCCAAATAGGCCAGCGACAGAAAGTGCAGATAGCGGAACAGGCCGAAATCTGTCTTGTCGCGGAATTCCTTCGTCACCGGCCAGACCTTGCGGATTTCACCGGCCAGATCAGGCGCAGCGGCGTTGATCCAGGTGAACACTTTCCACGACCCGAAAGGCATGGACAGGATCAGAAACAGCGCCGCCGCCCAGATCAGCGTTTTCGACACCGGAGGGGCCGGTATCCAGCCGCGCATGAAGGCAAAGCCAGTGAAAAACAGCAATTGCCAGCCAAACGGGTTGAAGAACCATTGACGCTCCGACCACGGCTCGGCGGGAAGATCAAGGTAATCGAATTGAGCCACCAGCCAGATCGCGACCGACGTTGCCGCAACGGCCCAGAACCCGATCCGGGACAGGCCCATGAACAGCGGCATCATCGCCAGAACCACCAGATACATCGGCAGGATGTCAAAATAGTTCGGCACGTAGGTCAGCGTGAACATCCCAATGATCTGCGGCGCGGGATCATTGAAGAAATGCTGCAGGTTCAGGGACGAGACATAGGTTTTCTCGAACAACCCGGTCTGATCCAGCGCCGCCATGCTCATGGCCACAAAGAAGAACAGACAGATATGCGCCCAGTAGACCTGCCAGATGCGGAAGGCGACGCGGGCGGTGCCCATCCACCAGCCTTTGCGCGCGAATGCGCCGCCAAAGGCGATGGCCGAGGCCATGCCCGAGCAGAAAACGAAAATCTCGGTGGCGTCGGAAAACCCGAACCGGGCGGGAATCCATTTGGCCCAGGGATCGTTCGGAATATGCGCGATCAGGATGATGAACATCGCGATACCGCGGTAAAAATCCAGCCGCGGGTCGCGCGTACCTGCAGAGGTGGCCGCCGAAGCCGCCACCGGCGCAAAATCAGAAGCGGGCGATGCAGTCGCCATACGTTTTCTGTCCTTCTTGGTCTTTATTATTTTTTATTCTGCCGGAACGCTTTGTGCGTCTCCGTCGTCGCGGGCCGCGTCAATCAATGCGCGGCGCGCCAAGGCGTAATTGTCCTCGCCTCCGGCCCGTTTGGCGCGGCGGTCATCCAGAATACGCTCGACAGCGTCCAGACGGCCGGCGCGCAGGCCGGAATCAATGGTGATGCGCTCGAATACATCACGCTGGGCGTGGCTGCCCCCTGCCAGTTGCATGGACCCGCGCGCGGTTGACAAAAAATCGAATGCCGCGCCGTACAGGCCTTCGCCAAAGGCCTCAAGCCCTTTGGCCGCCGCAACGCCCGGATCGGACATGCGGATCGGAGTGTCCCCTTGATTGCGTTGCGCATCCTTCTGAATACGCTGCAGCATTTTGCCGGTTGCGTTGGTCCGGTTGTCGCCGGTCAACGCCAGCAGATAGTGAAGATCGGCGAAGATCAGGCACCCGTCCTCGGTTCGCGCGGCGCTGAGATCGGCCAATTCTTCCCAGCGGTTGCCTACTTCGACGCCTTCCAGTTCAAGCCGCGACAGCAGCGAGGTCGCGTTCGAGATATCGCGGTAATCGTCGGTTTTGTCCTGACGGATATACTGGTCATACAGTTCCATCACCTGATCGATCTGGCCCAGATCCAGATGCATCAGCGCTTTGTGCCACCAGACGTGGTAACGGAAATTGTTGCAATGCGCCCAGGCGTCCTCGCGCCCGGCCAGCCAGTCCAGCCCCATCTGGGCGTTCCCGGTCATCTCGTGCACATGCGCCACGGCATGCAGGCCCCAGGCATCGTCCGACACCATCCACAGTGCCTGACGACCGGCAATCTCGGCCTTTTCATACGCGCCGGTTTCCTCCAGCGCGAAAGAGTGGCATCCCAGCAGATAACCGCGCCCCGCATGGTCTGGTGCATAGGCAGGCAGAACCCGTTCGATCGACCGCCGCATGCCCTGCGCATCGCCCAGCACAAAGCGCGTGGCGTGGCTGAGTTTCATTGCCAGCGTGTCCTGCGGATGAGCGCGCAGGATTTCCTCGAACTTCTGGATCGCCTGTGACGGCAGGTCGGCAAGGTAGAGACCCAATGCCTCGACATACAAACGCTCGCGCGGGGATACCGGTTGCCGTTCCATCGCGGCATTGGCCGCCGACAAAGCTTCGACCGCGACCGACATCATTTCGCGCCGCCCCAGCAGGACCATGAACAGGCCCTTGACCGCGTGGCCCAGCGCAAAATCGGGCTCAAGCTCAAGCACGGTACCCAGATGCTGAGGTGTGATCGCGGCATGCGCCATGAACCCAAGCAGAACACCATCCCACGCCTCGACACTTGCGGGCTGGCTGAGGGTGTTCATTTGTCCAAAAACGTCTTGTTTCATGCGCGGGGTCCAATCCAACTTAGATTTTCTACTATATTCGACTTAGCAGAGACTCCCGCAGGGTCGTATCAGTATCGGCCCTGCTCTCGAATTGGTGAAAACCTGTGTGCGCAAAACGTGAAAAAAATCGCCGATTCAACGGCATGTTTCAGCAACATGCCGCCTAATCAGGCACAGTGTTTCAATCGTCGAACGGGTTGTCAGCGCCAAGAACGGCCTCGGTGTCGGCCCCGAAAACGGGTGGCGCCGCACGATATGTTACAGGTGTGCGCGACAGTTTCAGGGGGTTTCCGATCAACTGGACCGCACCGGGCTGCGCCTGCATCGTGATCTGCATCTGCCGCGCGGCGACCTGATCGGTGGCGAATACCTGATCCATGGATTGCACCGGACCGACCGGGACCTTGCGGCTTTCAAGCCCGTCAATGACAGTGGTGGTATCCAGCGTCTGCATCGCCGGGCGCAGCACCGTGTTCAGGGCGTCGCGGTGTTCAAGGCGGGCGGGGTTGGTGGCAAATCGCGGATCATCCGCCAGTTCGGGATGCCCGATAAAGTCGCAGAAGCGCCGGAACTGGCTGTCATTGCCAACCGCCAGAATGACATGGCCATCCGCCGTTTCATAAACTTCGTAGGGTACGATATTGGGGTGCCCGTTGCCGCGCCGCTGGGGCACGTGGCCCGAAGTCAGGTAGTTGACGCCTTCGTTGATCAGCCAGGCGACCTGGGCATCCACCAGCGCCAGATCGATCTGCTGGCCCTCGCCGGTCTGGTCCCGGTGGCGCAGCGCGGCAAGAATGCCCACGGCCGCGTACATTCCGCACATCACATCGGCGATGCCCACGCCCACTTTCATTGGCGCGCCATCCGGGTCACCGGTCAGCGACATGATCCCGCCGTAACCCTGCGCCATCAGATCGTATCCCGGTTTCGCGGCATTGGGTCCGGTCTGGCCGTAGCCCGAGATCGAGCAGTAGACCAGGCTGGGAAATGCCGGCGAAAGGGTCCTATAATCCAGCCCGTATTTCGCAAGCCCGCCGGGTTTGAAGTTTTCGATCAGAATATCGGCATGCGAGGCCAGACGCCGGATCTCTGCCTGACCTTCCGCGGTCGTGATATCAATGGCGACGGATTTCTTGTTGCGGTTGGCCGACATGAAATAGGCGCTAAGGTCGGACCGGTTGCCTTCGGCATCCGCGACATAGGGCGGGCCCCATTGGCGGGTGTCATCGCCGCCGGTCGCGGGGTTTTCGATCTTGATGACGCTGGCACCCAGATCGCCCAGCAATTGCGTGCAGGTGGGGCCGGCCAAAATGCGGCTGAGGTCCAGAACCTTGACGCCCTTCAGCGGTCCTTCAGATCCGGCCATCATACCCTCCGCGGTCAATTTCGGCGGCAATCACGGTGAACGTATCGGCTTTCATGGCGTCGTTCAGAGCCGCGCGCAATTCTGTTCGATTGCGAACAGTGTGCCCGTTGCCGCCAAATGCACGGCCGATGGCGGCAAAGTCGTGATGACCGAAATCCACGCCCATGTTGCTCATCTGGCGCTGGCGCTGTTTCAATTCAATCAGGGCAAGGCTTGCATCGACAAAGACCAGAAAGATCGTGTTTCCCCCCATTTCGGCGGCGGTCGACAGTTCTCCGGCCACCATCAGGAACCCGGCATCGCCGGAAAAGCTGATGACCGGGCGATCCGGCTCGACCAGCTTCAGGCCAATGGCCATGGGCACTGCGCAACCCATTGTGCACAGGGCCGAGGACTGGATCAGGCCGCGTTCTTCGGTGCAGCCCCACATCTGGCTCAGCAGGATGCGGTGGGCCCCGCTATCGGCGGTGGCCAGAGTTTCGGCGGGCAGGGTGGCGCGGGTTTCGGCGATAACGGCGGCCGGACCCCAGTCTTCGTCTGTGGGGAAATCCTGCGCCAATGCCGCCCTGACCTGATCAGGCTCGCCTTTGGGCCATGTCTTTCGGGCCGGGTTGCCCTTGGCGATGGCCTCCAGCGTGGCACCGGTATCGGCCACCAGGTTCAACCCGGCCTGATGCATGTAGTGGTCGTTGACCACGGCTGAGATATCGATGACGCGCTTGTCCTCGGGGTCCCAGATTTCCCGCCAACCGGGCCGCATTTCGATCGGATCATAGCCCAGGCACAACACCAGATCGGATTGTTCGACCAGTGGCACCAGATGCTTGTCGGCCAGAGGTGACAGGCCCGCGCCCCCCAGACACAGGGGATGATCTTCGGGCACGACGCCCTTGGCCTTGTAGGTGGTGACGAAGGGAATGCTGAAATGCTCCAGAAACGCGCGCACTACATTGCGCGAGTCATCATAAAGAACGTCCAGCCCGATAATTGCAAACGGGCGCTCGGCCTCAGCCACCCAGCGGCGGGCCTTTTCGACGCAATTCCCCTCGGGCGCGACGGCGGCAACCTTGGAACGGCGCCGGCGTTTGACACCGGATACCCGCGTATCCGCAACCGAAATCGGAACGTCGATATGAACCGGGCCGGGGCGGGGTTGGTTGGCCAGTGAAACGGCCTTGTCCGCCACGATATCCGCACCCTGCGCCGTCAAGGTGAAGGTTCCCTTGGTGATCGAGCGATAGACCTGCGCATGATCCATAACCTGATGGGTGTAGGTCAGCGCCTCGTCCGCATCGACACATCCGGTCAGCACGATCATCGGCACCCGGTCCTGCAACGCATTGGCAACCACGTTGATCCCGTTCATCGCGCCGGGCCCCAGCGTGGCCACAAGGATGGCGGGCGCGCCGTCGCGGTGATGCACGGCCTCGGCCATGAATCCCGCGGCGTTTTCGTGCTTGGTCAGATGAAAGGTGATACCGGCCTGTTCCAGCGCATCGACCAGCGTCAGCACCTCTCCGCCCGGCATGCCGAAGGCGTGGCGGCACCCAGCCTCGTAAAGTCGTTGGGTCAGAAGGTCAGCCGCGCGGGGGGACAGGTCCTGCATCATGATGCTCCGAAACAATGGTTGCACAGGAGATTGCGGAGGACGCGCCCGGACGCAAGCTGGTTCACGTCAGTGTGACTATTTGACTGCGGATTCCGCCACGGCCTGAAACCTTTCATCCAGTTCTGCCGCAATATCGCGCAGGGGTTCGCCGCCCTCATTCGTATAAGGCGCAAAGACAAAGCTAGGGGTCTTGTATGACAAGGTTGCGGTGCCGTCGTCGTTTTCAGTGACGTAAAAGCGGATCGGTGCTTCGATCATGGCGTTGACCGAGGCTTCAAGAACGCGCACCGCATAATCGTTGTTAAAGGCCCCGATCACCAGATTTCCCGGAATGGTGATGCCGCGCGCAGCGGCGGCCTTGGTCGGCCCGGCCTGCGTGACCACGATCAGGCCGTTTTCCTTTACGGCGGCTTTTGTGTCCGCCACAAGGGCTTCATAGCTTTTGTCAGACGGAAAAACCGCCCATCCGGATAGCGGCTCGTCCGCCCAGACGGGCAGGGCCAGAAAACAGATGAGGCCCCAGAGCGCGCGCATGATGGTGTCTCCCTTGATGTCACAGTTCGATTGATGCCAGAAACCGCCGCACGGCGCACTCACAATCCTGTGCGCAATCGGGATTGCACCGGGCATCGGAAAGCCGCAGTACTGGGGCGGAGCCAAGAAAAGAGGTTTGGTTTGAAACGGATGCGCCTATTGATCTGCAACAGTTGCGCCGGCACGCGTGACCGCGCGGCCGAGCTCAAATCGGTGCATTCCGCGCTGGACGCGGCGGGACTGGGGGAGCGCGTAGAGGTTGCCGAGCACGCCTGTTTCAGCAGTTGCACGGAACCGACCGCGCTGGCGCTGCAATCCACTGAGCGGGCGTCTTACGTGTTTTCAGGGGTCAATGTCGTTGCGGATGCGAAGGATATTGCAGCGACCTGCAAAACCTATCTGGACAGTTCTGGCGGCTGGATCGAAGACGCCCGGCCATGCGGGCGGCTTCGGATGTGTTTGCGCGCACGAATACCGGCGCTTTAGTCGACTTGCACGGTTACGGCCGAACTGACCGGCACATTGTCGACCAACAGCGGGCTGTGGCTGTTGGCGTTCAGCGAGACCGAGACCTCGACCTCTCCCTTCGGCAGATCGGGAATGTGCATCCAGTTGCCGTAGAGACGGGCCAGTTTCACCCCGTCGATATAAACATGCGCGTGGCCTTCGCCGGGTTTGTCGGCGGTCGACGCGTTTTCCGGCGAGAACCGGAAGTTCTGCGGCATGACGTGCAGGTTCCACCCGGCCATCGGATCTTGCGTCAGCGCAATTGCAACGCTGGGCGCATCCGGACCCGCCGCAAGGTTAACGGCGGTCGAATGGTCATGGGCCATTGCCTCGGCATGTGCGCCGCCGTGGTGCGCGGGGTCGCCGTGATCGTGGCCGTCAAAGGTGACGCCGTTGGCCGCGGCCAGAACGAATCCGGCACCACCGCCGAACACCAGACCGATTGCAAAAAGGGCAAGTGAGCGTGCCATCTTTCATTTCCTTGAAGACAAAAAGAAACACACCGGGCGGGACCCGGTGTGTTTTGATGTTCGATAATCAGGCCGTCGCTTCGACGCGCTTGCCTTCGCTCTGCCAGAAATAGCCGGCAAACGCACCGACCAGAACCCAGGCCACCAGACCGATGCCAAAGGCACGCGCCGCGAATAGGGCGCCAATCTCGGTCGGGACCGGCCCGGTGAACACATCCGGTTCGGGGGCACCGATCAGGTGCGGGGCCAGCAGCAGGGCCGCGGCGATGGCGTAGCTGATCAGGTTGCCGCCAAAGGCGATCAGCCAAAGGGCGACGAGCGCGGCTGCAACGGTTGCAAACCACCAGACCTGCCGAACATAGACGTCGGCCGCGGCTACGCCGGGCACTTCGGGGGCAAGCGTGAAACCGGGGGCAAGATGGAATGCGATGAATCCGGCCAGACCCCACAGAACGCCGGTGCGGCCATCAATCCTGTGTCCCTGACCTTCGGCCACCGACATCAGCGCGACCATCACCAGCGCATAGCCGGTATAGGTCAGCATGGTGAAGATGACGCTCAGCGCGTCACGGGTCAGTTCCGAGAACATGCCCGGCAGTTCGGGATGGGCGGAAACGGCCTCGGCCCCGAAATGCACCAGTTCACCGGACTCATAAAGCTCGGCGTGCAGCAAAACAGGTTGCACAAAGACCAACTGCAGCAAGGCGGCTATCAGCCCCGCTGCAGCACCAGCGAACAACGCGCTGGTCAGAATACGACTGAACATGGTCTCAGTGGCAGGGGAAGCCGGTCGCGTGACGCACGTCATGCGCCGCATCATGCAGCGCCGCGGCCTGAACGTGACCGGTCAGCGTGATGATACCCAGACCCAGAACCACTGCGAACATGACCGGAACGAAGCCTGTGCGCGCGGCGGATGCTGTTTTTGTTTGTGTTGCCATCATTTGTTCTCCTCTGCCGCCGCACCCGACGGCCGGTGTTTCGTTTTTCGCCTGGCAGGTCTCCTGGCTTGCGGGTCGGTGCCTCTGTTCGCCTTCCCCCTGAAATCAGGAGTGGCTGGTTGAACAGGGGCTCTCCGCTTACAGTCGCGGGGGCGGCTCTGGAATTGACTGCCGGGGCAGTCGCACCAAATTCCCTCTTAGCATCCGGATGTCTCCGGCAGGACCAGACGTTTCCATTTAGCCGTTATGGCGGCGGTGGCGCAATCGTCATTTACGACCTTTTTGGTCAGTTCCCGCGCTTTTTCAGCAAATAGATATCCATGATCCATCCGTGATCTGATCTCGCCCGCTCCCGGGTTTCCAGAATCTGCCCGGCGACATCGGCCAGAGGGCCTTGGATCAGGATTTCCTCCTGCATGCCCACATAGGCGCCCCACCAGATGTCATAATCCGCCATGTCCAGTTTCTGAAACGAGCATTCGCCATCCAGCATCACAGCCACTTTCGAGGTGCCAACCGGCCAGCCGTCGTCGCGGATGCGGCGGCCTGTCGTGACAGTATAGGGCGCGCCAAGATCGTTGATCGGAATCGCATGCGCCGCGGTCAGCGCCTGCAGGGCGGTAATGCCGGGGATCACGCGTGTTTCGGGCTGCGGCTTCAGCCGTGCCGCGATTCGAAGGGAACTGTCATACAGCGACGGGTCGCCCCAGATCAGCAGGGCGACATGACGGGCTTGCGGGTGGTCCGCGATGGCCGCCTGCCAGCGCAGGGCAATCGCATCGTGCCATTCGTCCACGCCGCGCAGATAGCCATCGTCCGAGCGGCGTTTTGGAATGTCGAAATATTCGATCCTGGGCGGCGTATCCGTTACCTCGGTAATGATCTTTTCCCGCAGCCCGGCCAGATCGGCTTTGTTCTCGCCCTTGCGCGGGATCAGGATCAGATCCGCGGACCGGATGGCATTCGCGCCCTGAAAGGTCACGTGGTCGGGATTGCCGGTGCCAATGCCGATCAGGGTCAGGTCAAACATCGTCGAACTCTGCCAGCGGACCGTAGAGGATCAGGGCCGGGGCCGTACCGACTTCGGCGCTCAGCTTTTCCGACAGCGCGCCAACGGTCGCGCGATGCAGCGTCTGATCGGGGGTCGAGACGGATTCGGCCATCAGCGCGGGCGTCTCCAGCGGCAGGCCATGGGCGTGCAGGGCTTCGACCAGCAAAGGAAACGTGCGTTTGCCCATGAATACCACGGTCGTCGCATCCGGATCTGCCAGAGCGGGCAGATTCAGGTCTTCGGGCAGTTTGCCGCTGACGTCATGGCCGGTCACGAACTGCACCCGCCGCGCTGTCAGCCGGCGGGTCAGCGGGATGCCTGCCGCAGCCGCTGCGGCCACAGCCGACGGGATGCCGGGGATGATCTCATACGCGATGCCGGCCGCGCGCAAGGCCACCAGTTCTTCCTCAAGCCGCCCGAACAATCCGCCATCGCCGGACTTCAACCGAACTACGCGGGCACCGGTTCTGGCGTAATCCACCAAAAGTCGGCTGACGTGGTCCTGCTTGGGCGAGGGCCGTCCGGCGCGCTTACCCACACCCACCAGATCGGCGTCGTCGCGCGCATGCCTCAGGATCGGTCCGCTGCTGAGGTCGTCAAACAGCACCGCATCGGCCTTCTGCATCCGATCCACGGCCTTGAGCGTCAGCAATTCCGGGTCACCGGGGCCCGAACCGATGAACGAGACGAAACCGCTCATGCCGAGGCCTCGGCAATCAGGTGAAAGAACGTGCCGGTGACATTGCCGCGCACCGATCCGGTTTGCGGCCCCTCGGCCCCTTCTGCGTCAAACACGCGCGCCAGCGGGGCGTCCGGTTGCTCGACGATTGAGGAATAGTGGAACTCATGCCCGCGCAGGGATGTATCCGTCGGATACCCGGGCATCGGCGCCAGCAGCTTCGCCCTGCGATAGCCAAGGTTGAACTTGCGCTTTTCGTAAGATGTTACCAGCCCCAGAAGCCCGGCCATCTGGTGCCGAACGCCGTCTTTGTCAATCAGCGCTTGTCCCAGGGCCATGTAACCTCCGCATTCGCCATGCACCGGTTTGGATTCGGCATGTTCGCGCAATCCGGTAAGGAATGTCCCCGCATTGGCCAGCGTGCCAGCATGCAACTCGGGGTATCCGCCCGGCAACCAGACCAGATCGGCATCCGCCGCCGGGGCTTCGTCGGCCAGGGGCGAAAACGGCAGAATTTCCGCCCCTGCAGCGCGCCACCCTTCCAGCAAATGCGGATAGGTGAACGAAAACGCCGCATCCCGGGCCAGCGCAATTCGCTGGGCCGGTGGCCGCGGCAGCGCGGCTAACGATGGCCCATTGGGGCCTGAGGAGGCCGCCAGTTTGATCGCCTCCAGATCCACGTGTTCACGCAGAAACGCGGCATAACCAACAATCGCGTTTTCCAGATCGGGGTGTTCGACCGCCTGGATCAAACCCAAATGGCGTTCAGGCAGGGTGAGGTCTCCGCGACGCGGCAGCACGCCCAGAACCGGCAGACCCGCGCGTTCCATTCCCAGCCGGGTCAGGCGTTCGTGCCGGGGGCTGGCACAGCGATTCAGGATCACGCCGGCAAAGGGCAAGTCGGGGTTGTACATCCGGAACCCCAGCGCCGTGGCCGCCGCCGATTGCGCCTGACCACCCACATCCAGCACCAGAACTACCGGCCAGCCCATGCGCAAGGCGGTCTCGGCGCTGGACCCGTGGCCCAATTCGCCGGGTTTGGCGACGCCGTCGAACAGGCCCATGGAGCCTTCGGCGACAACGATATCCGCGCCTTCGGCCTGTGCCGAAATGGCGTTTAGCAGGGAATCACCCATCGCCCAGCTGTCCAGATTGAACGAGGCGCGCCCGGCCGCCGCAAGGTGAAAGGCCGGGTCGATATAGTCCGGGCCGCTCTTGAACGGCTGCACGGTCAGCCCGTCCTCGGCAAGGGCCCGCAGCAGGCCCAGCATAACCGTAGTTTTTCCGGTGCCCGAGGAGGGCGCGGAAATCAGAAGGCCCGGCGGGTTAGTCATCGCCGTGACTCCATCTCGACCACGGGCTGTCGGCGCTTTGCGGGCGATAGCGGCGGTCGTAATCTTTTGAATAGAGGCAGCTTTCGTCAAAACCTTCACCCGCCAGCGCCGGGCCGACCATGATCAGCGCGGTGCGCGAAATGCTCTCGTCCAGCGCGCCCTTCAAAGTCGCCAATGTCGCGCGGATGATCCGCTCGTCCGGCCAACTGGCGCGATACACAACGGCGACGGGGCAATCGGCACCGTAAGCCGGGGCCAGATCGGCGATCACCTTGTCCAGATTGCCGATCGACAGGTGAATCGCCAGAGTTGCGCCGGTGAGCGCAAAGTTTTCCAGTGTCTCGCCCTCGGGCATCGATGATGCGCGCCCGGGTGTTCGGGTCAGAACCACCGATTGCGCCAGTCCGGGCAGGGTCAGTTCCGTACCCAGCGCGGCGGCAGCGGCGGCAAAGGAGGGCACGCCGGGGGTCACGCTGACCGGAATGCCCATCTCTTTCAGGCGGCGGATCTGTTCGCCCATCGCCGACCAGACGGACAGGTCGCCGGAATGCAACCGAGCCACATCCTGTCCGGCCTGATGTGCGGTCTCGATCTCGGCCATAATCTGATCCAGATCCATTGGCGCGGTGTTCACAATTCTTGCGCCTTCGGGGCAATGGCCCAGGATCTCTTCGGGCACCAGCGATCCGGCGTAAAGACAGACCGGGCAGGCGGCGATGATGTCGCGCCCGCGCAGGGTCAGCAGGTCTGCAGCGCCCGGTCCGGCGCCAATGAAATGAACGGTCATGTCTGTCCTCCGATGGCGACGGCGCATGTTGCAAGCCGGTCGTCCGAAATCTGTCTGGGTGTGGTCAGCCGCGCGCCGGGTCCGGCGGCGGCAAGGGCGGTTGCTTCGGCGACGCTACCGGTTCCATAGGCGGCCCGGCTTCGGTTCGAGCATGTGAGGGTCCGCTGCCCCGCCAGTTCGGCAGGCGCGATAAAATGGATGGGTAAGGCGGTGACCGACGCGAAATCAATCAGCGCGGAATGGCCTTCTTTGTCGGCAACGGTGGCCAGGGCATCCACGCTCTGCCCGGTACTGGCGAGTTCAAAAGCCGCGCGCAAACTGTCCACGGTTGCCGTCGACGAAAATCCCAGCCCGGCGATGATCATAGGGTCACGCTCCACTGCACCACCGGGTAGGCGGATTTCCAACCGCGCCGGGGGCCCAATGCGGAAGCCTGCGCTAATTCGATCCGCAACAGCTCGCCTCCGAGTTTCTCCTGCCATCGCGCCAACAGGGCTTCGCTTTCCAGTGTCACGGCATTGGCAACCAGCCGTGTCCCGCTAGGCAGAGTTGCACGCAGCCATTCGAGCAGATCGGCGCTTAGGCCCCCGCCAATGAATACCACGTCCGGCAAGGGCAGGCCGTTCAGCGCGTCGGGGGCGGTGCCATGCACGACACTCAGTCGATCCTGACCCAGCGCGTCCGCATTGCGCCGGATACGTTCTGCGCGATCCGCGCGCGGCTCAATCGTGGTTGCGGTCAGGCTCGGGTCACACATAAGCCACTCGATACTGATTGAACCTGTACCGCCACCGATATCCCACAAATGCTCACCCCTTTGCGGGGCCAGCGCCGAGAGGGTCAGCGCTCGGATCGGTCGTTTGGTGATTTGCCCGTCGTTTTCGAATATCTCGTCCGGCTTGCCCGACGCCTTGGGAAAGGCGGGTCCGGTGCCTGCGACCTCAAGCCCGACGCAGACGGGGTGATCGAACGAGCCCAGCAGTGCCTCGGTCAGCGAGACGCTGCGCGCCCGTTCCCGAGGGCCGCCAAGGGCTTCCATCACATGCAGGCGGGTGTCGGCAAAACCGGTCTCGGTCAGGTAGGTCGCCAGTTCCGCCACCGCCGCGCCATTGCGCAGCAGCAGGATGGCGCGCAATCCAGGGGCCAGATGCGGGCGCAGCCGCGTCAGGGGCGCCGCGTGCAAACCAAAGGTCTGTGTGCTTTCCAGCGGCCAGCCCAATCGCGCCGCGGCCAGCGAGAAGGTCGATTGCCCGGGCAACGCGGTCCATTCGCCCGGCTCGAAATTCCGCGCGATCACCGACCCCGCGCCGAACCAGAAGGGATCGCCCGAGGCCAGAACAACGGTCGGGCGCCCGCGAAACCCCTGAAGGATCGGCAGCCCGTCGGAAAACGGTACCGGCCACTCAACGCGTTTTGCCGCGCTGTCCGGGATCAGCGTCAGGTGGCGCGGCGGACCCATGATGATTTCCGCATGGTCCAGAACTTGACGGCTTGCAGGCGGCAGCCCATCCGGTCCATCTTCTCCCAAGCCCAGAACCGTCAGCCACGGAGTTTCAGACATGACCAACCTCCTGATCCTTGGTGGCACGACCGAGGCCAACGCGCTGGCCAAAGCCGTGACCGGGCAGGGCATCCCGGCAACCTATTCTTACGCCGGACGCGTGGGAACGCCACGCCCGCAACCGATGCCGGTGCGCGTCGGCGGTTTTGGCGGTGTCGCCGGTCTGGAGCGTTACCTGCGCGAAAACGAGGTGACGCATGTGGTCGATGCCACCCACCCCTTTGCCGCGCAGATGAGCGGGAACGCCGTAAGCGCCTGTCGTAACGCCGGGGTGCCGCTTGCTGCGCTGACCCGACCGGAGTGGCGCGCGCAGGATGGGGACAACTGGCGCCACGTACCTGACATTGCCGCCGCGGTTAACGCATTGTCCGGCGCGGCCAGACGTGTCTTTCTGGCCGTGGGCCGGATGCATCTTGAGGATTTTGCCGCTCAACCCCAACACCATTACCTGTTGCGGCTGGTCGATGAGCCGGATGTCTTGCCCTTGCCGCAGTGCGACGTGATCGTGTCGCGCGGGCCGTTCACCGAAGCGGATGACCGGGCATTGATGCAGCGCCACAGATGTGAATTGATCGTGTCCAAGAACGCAGGCGGCACCGGTGCACGCGCCAAGCTGGACGCCGCGCGGGCGCTGCGCTTGCCTGTGCTGATGATCGACCGTCCGGCCCTGCCGCAGCGGACCGAGCTGTCGAGTGTCGCACAGGTTCTGGACTGGCTGGCTCATTCGGGCGTGAACCTCGGGGTGTAGACGATTGGGGCGCTGTCGCGTTCGATCACACGGGTCAGCGAGGAGCCCACGATAACCACCGTCTGCATGTCGGCCATGTCAGGGGTGGCCTCGGCCAGCGTTGAGACGCGGATCACCTCATCCGCGCGTGAAACGGCGCGGGCGAACAGGATCAGCCGTTCGGGCTCACATTCCTCTCGCAGAATTTCCAGGGTCTTTACAAACCCTTCCGGGCGGGATTTTGAGCGCGGGTTGTAGAATGCCATGGCGAAATCCCCCTGCGCCGCCAGACGCAGGCGTTTTTCGATCAGGGACCATGGCTTGAGATTGTCGCTGAGGTTGATTGCGCAAAAATCATGCCCCAAAGGCGCGCCCGCCCGCGCCGACGCCGCCAGCATCGCGGTGATCCCGGGCAGCACGTCGATGTCGATGTCGCGCCAGTCTTCGGGGCCGTTCTCCAGCGCCTCGAACACAGCGGCCGCCATGGCGAACACGCCGGGATCGCCCGAGGACACCACGACCACGCGTTTCCCCTCGGACGCCATCTGCAACGCGTGCTGGGATCGGTCGATCTCGACCCGGTTGTCGCTGGCGTGCAGGGTCAGGCCGGGACGTTCCGCCACACGTGCGACATATGGGATATAGCCGACCACATCCGTTGCCTCGGCCAGCGCGGCCGAGACTTCGGGCGTTACCAGATCTTCATTGCCCGGTCCCAGCCCTGCAATTTTGACCCAGCCGCTCATGGCCGCCGCCCCTGACCATGCACGATGATGATCGAGAAATAAGGTGTCACCTTCGCGCAGGCTTCGGACAGCTTTGTCACTGTCTGGTTCGGCATCTGGGCGAATTCGACAATCCAGGCGCGGTCGTAAAGACCTGCGGTTCTCAACGCCCGTTTCACCTTGTCGATATTGCGTCCGATCTTCATCACCACCAGCGCGTCGGTTTGCGCCATGCGCCGCGCCAGATCGTCTTCGGGCAGGGTGCCGACCAGAACGGTCAGGACGTCATCGCCCCATGTGATCGGGTCACCCGTCGCCGTCCACGCGCCGGACATGCCGGTGATCGCGGGGACAACTTCCACTTCAACTGCGTTCCGCAAACGGCTGTAAAGGTGCATGAAAGAGCCGTAGAAAAACGGGTCACCCTCACACAGAACCACCACGTCCTCTCCCTTGTCCGACAGCGCCTTCAGATGCGCGGCGCAGTCTTCGTAAAAGACTGACAGCAGTTGGTTATAGCGCGGATCGGTGACCGGGATTTCCGTGGTGACAGGGTATTCCATCGGGAATTCGACCGCGTCGCCAGGGATCATGCCATTGACGATCTTGCGCGCCTGACCGCTGCGTCCGGGTTTGCGGAAAAAGGCCACGTGTTTGGCTGCGCGCAGCAGGCGGTCCGCCCGAACGCTCATCAGATCCGGGTCGCCGGGGCCAAGGCCCACGCCATATATCTTGCCCGCGCTCATTCCGCGCGGCTCGCGATGGCGTTGATGGCCGCCACGGTGATGGCGCTGCCGCCGAGGCGACCTTTGACAATGCACGAAGGCACCAGCTGCGCCGCCCACAAAGCATCCTTGGATTCGACCGCGCCGACAAAGCCCACCGGGCAGCCGATGATGGCGGCGGGGCGGGGGCAATCGGGGTCTTCCAGCATGTTCAGCAGGTGGAACAGCGCGGTTGGCGCGTTCCCGATAGCGACCAGCGCGCCCTGCAAATGCGGGCGCCACAGTTCCAATGCCGCGGCCGAGCGCGTGTTGCTCATCTCAGCCGCCAGCGGCCGCACGCGGTCGTCATGCAGGGTGCAGATCACCTTGTTATCGGCGGGCAGACGGAACCGGGTCACGCCCTCGCTGACCATACGGGCGTCGCACAGGATCGGCGCGCCGTTTTCCAGCGCAGTGCGGGCGGCGGCCACAAAACCAGGCGAGAAATGCACGAACTCTTCCAGCCCGACCATGCCGGCCGCGTGGATCATGCGAACCGCGACCTGTTCTTCATCGGCGTCAAACCGGGCCAGATCGGCCTCGGACCGGATGGTGGCAAAGCTCTGCTTATAAATCGCCGCGCCATCGGTTTCGTATTCATAGGGCATCAGGTGAAGTCCATGGTCTTTAGTGTTTCGGTGCTCAGCCCGCGTTGACGGGGCTCATCCCCCGCGCGGCCCTGTTTGACAAGATCAAATCGTCCGTTCTGGCCGACCAAAGTGACGTCGGCGGGACCCATCCGGGCACATCCCTTGGCACAGCCGGAGACATGCAGGCTACCGCGAACGCGCGGTGCCAAGGCACGCGCGATGTCGCGGGTTTCCACCTGCGCCTGCGGGCAGAACGGTGCGCCGGGGCAGGCGTCGGTTGTCATCAGCGGATCGGTGCCATCTGTGACAAAGTCCGGGGCAGGTATCGCCGCCCCGCCTTCCAAAAGGAACAGACGCCACGGGGTAACGCGCAGGGCGGCAGCGCCGCTTTTGTCAATCAGGTTGAACAGCGATCGCGCGGGCAACTGCCCGAAGGCAGCGCCGTAGAAGATGCCGGGATCGCAGGGGCCGGGCTGAATCGGTAACCCAAAAGGCCCTGCCGTGCTGCCCTGCCATTCCGGCGCAAGCCCTTCCGCCGCGACCACACGCGCCATGCGGCGGGTTTCGGGCCGGTAGGTGTCTGCGAACCACCGGGCCAGCGCGATCAGGTGATCAATGGCATCCGCCTCGGTCACGCGCCGCCCGGTTTCGGCCCCGTCGGCGCGCAGGATCAGGCCGTCAGGGCCGGTCTCCAGCCGGATATCGGCCGAATCCGCTGCCAGCAGGCGCGCCGGACCAGTGTCGATGGCAAACCCGAACTTGGCGGGCAGGACAGGCAATTCGGCCAGCCGGTCGATCAGTTCCTGAGCCAGCCGCGCGGTCAGATCGCCCGCCTGATAAAGCGGCGAGACCATAATATTGCGCCGCACCTCAATGCCGGGCTCGGCATCCAACAGATTCAGTGCTGCAAGCTTGTCGAGAAGCGGCTTGTGATCGTTTTCCTGAACCCCACGCAGTTGCAGATTGGCGCGGTTGGTCAGGTCGATGGTGCCATTTCCGAACCGTTCCGCCAATTCGCACAGACCAAGCGCCTGCTCTGTGCTCAGCCGGGCGAGACGCGGTCGCACGCGCACCACCAGACCGTCGCCGGACATCATCGGACGGTGTGCGCCGGGGCACCAGCCTTGGACAATGGGCGCGCTCATCCCAGCCCCTCCAGATCGGCGCGGATCGAATTCCGGCGCGTGGTCCAAAGACCAGCCTCCAGCAAAGCGCGGAACCGGTCCTGCATGGCCTGATGCGCCCGTGGGTTGGCGTCTTGCAAAAACGCCTCGACCTGCGGATCGCCCAGCGTGGCGTCGTGGTAGAGGTCGAAAAGATGCGGCGCGACGGTGCCGGAGAGATGCGCGAAGGATGCCATGTGATCCAGCGTTGCCGCGATTTCGGCCGCGCCCCGGAAGCCATGGCGTTGCATCCCCGCGATCCAGCCTGGATTGGCGGCACGGGCATGCACCACGCGGCTGATTTCTTCGGGCAGCGTCCGAGCGCGCGGGTTTTCCGGATTGGTATTGTCTAGATGGTACAGCTGCGCAGTGCCCCCGGTGATTTTCTTGGCGGCGGCAAACCCGGCCTCATGCGTGGCATAGTCGTTGGCCAGCAGCAGGTCGGTCTCGGTCAGGTCCTGCAGGTGGACAAAGCTGTCCGCATTGGCGACGCGTTGCGTGATGCCATCGACATCTTGCGCGATATGCTCGCCTTCCAACGCAAAGGAACTGGCGTCCAGCCACGCCTCGCCCGCTTTTATTCGGGCCTCGTCGGTATAGGTCTCGGACAAGTGAGTCATGTTCAGACCATAGCTGCCGGGCGCAGGGCCAAAGACCCGCGCAGCCGGGGCCTGACCGGCGTAGGGGTTCCAGTCGGGGGCTTCGTCGCGGTCGGCCAGTGCCCGCACAGCCTGGCCAAATAGCGCGGAGAGCGTTGGAAACACGTCCCGGAACAGGCCCGAGACGCGCAGGGTCACGTCCAGGCGCGGGCGGCTGAGATCGGTGATTGGCAATACCTCGATGCCCGACACCCGTTCCGAACCCTTGTCCCAGACCGGCTTCACACCCAGCAGGTGCAGCGCCATGGCGAATTCCTCGCCCGCCGTGCGCATAGTGGCCGAACCCCAAAGGTCGACGATCAACCCCTTGGGATAATCGCCTTCTTCCTGCAAATGCCGCCGCACCAGTTCCTCGGCCAGTTTCACGCCCTGCGTGTAAGCGGCGCGCGTGGGTACCGAGCGCGGGTCGGTGGTGTAGAGATTGCGCCCGGTGGGCAACACATCCGAACGCCCGCGATAGGGGGAGCCCGAAGGACCAGCCTCGATCCGTTTTCCGGCCAGCGCGTCGATCAGGGCGCGGCTTTCG
This sequence comes from Ruegeria sp. ABV4_181, assembly GCF_056158465.1. Lineage (NCBI taxonomy): Bacteria > Pseudomonadati > Pseudomonadota > Alphaproteobacteria > Rhodobacterales > Roseobacteraceae > Ruegeria > Ruegeria sp. ABV4_181. Next base: position 3,174,154 of record NZ_JBSWTI010000002.1, on the reverse strand, counting down.
GTATGGGCCGAGGGCGCAGGGTCGAAATTGCCCGTCACATCCGGAACCCGGCCAAAGACGTGCAGCCCGTCGCCGAACTGGCTTTCCTTGATATCGCAGACGAAACGGTCGATCCGGGTGATCGCCTCGGCGGTGCAGGTGGCCTGATTGAGCCCCAGTTCGTTTTCCAGACCGATGGCCTGCGCCTCATCGCGGATATCCGATTGCAACCGGTCGCGACGCTTCGGGTCCAGCCCGTCGGCGTTAGAAAACTCATCGAGCAGCGATTCCAGCCGCACCATCCGGTCCGGCGTGCCGCTTTCCTTCATCGGCGGTGGGATATGGCCCAGCGTGACGGCCCCGATCCGGCGTTTGGCCTGCGCGGCTTCGCCGGGATCGTTAACGATGAACGGGTAGATCACCGGCAGATCACGGATCAGCGCCTCGGGCCAGCAGTTGGCGGACAGCGCCACCGATTTGCCCGGCAGCCATTCCAGCGTGCCATGCGCACCGATATGGATCAGCGCATCCGCACTCAGCCCTTTGCGCAGCCACAGGTAGAAGGCGACATAGCTGTGACGCGGCGTGCGCGACAGGTCGTGATACTCATCATCGCGCAACTCGGGCGTGCCGCGTTCGGGTTGCAGGACGACCAGCGCCTTGCCGCGACGCAGTGCGGTGAAGTGGAACGCGCCATCCGCGAATACCGGGTCATCCTCGGGATTGCCCCAGACTGTTTGCAGATCCACGCGCAGTTGTTCGGGCAGGTCCGACAGTGCGCCCAGATAGTCCTGCAACGGCCATGACAACCGCGCGTTCAGCAGCGTCTCGGCAATTGGCTCAGCGGGCGCGGTATCATAGCCTTCGCCCTGCAGATCGGACAGCATCGCCTCGGCCGAGGCCAGAGCGTCGAGGCCCACCGCATGGGCCATCTGCCAGTCCTTGCCGGGATAGGTCGAAAGCACCAGCGCCGGAACCTGATCAGCCTTGGGCCTGTCATTCAGGTTAAGCCAGCCGGTTACACGATCGATGATCGCTTCGACCCGCTCAGACTCGGCCCGGTGGGCAAAACGGGAATATTCCAGATGCGGGTCACGCTTGCCCGGTTCCTTGAACGACGCAATACCCGCCGAAATCCGCCCATCCACCTCGGGCAGAACGACATGCATGGCGAGGTCGGCAGGCGACAGCCCGCGTTCCGCCTCGGCCCAGGCTTTGCGGCGTGACGTGGCAAGGGCAACTTGAAACACAGGGACATTCGCAGCGTCCAGAGGTGAGGTGCCGGACGCGCCCTTGCCCGAGAAGGAGGTGGCGTTGATGATCGCCGATGGCTGCATTTCCACGATGTTTTCGCGCAGCCAATTGGCGGCGGCGGGGGCTTTCAACGACGGGGCGAACACGCCCACAGCCTCGAAACCACGCGCGCGCAAGCTGTGGATCAGGGCCGCGACTGGGGCGGTATCGGCCGATGTCAGATAAGCACGATAAAAGGTCACGAGGATGTGTTTCGCGTCGCCTGCAAACGCTGTGTCCACCGGGATCACGCCGCGATCCGGGCACCAGGCGCCACATTCGGGGATCGTTTTCGCCCCCATCACCGGACCGGCATACAACCCTGCCGCCAGCGCCATCTGCGCCAAAGCCGCCTGTGCCGCGACCTCTCCGCCGGTGTCGCACAGATGCGCCAGACGCCGCAGGGTTGAAACGGGTAGGGTGGAATAGTCGTCCAGCCGCGTGTCCTCTCGCCCGTCGGCGGGCAATACGGCCAGGGCAATGCCCTTGGATTGCGCCAGTGACAACACCTGCTGCAACCCATAGGACCAGTAAGGCACGCCGCCGATCAGGCGGATCAGGATGCCTTTGGCCCCCTCCAGCGTCTGTTCGACATAGGTGTCGACAGACAGCGGATGCTTCAGCGCCGTCAGGTTGGCCAGTCGCATCGTCGGCATCCGCCCTTCGGCACCGCCCCCGCGATGCCAGCCTGCCGCGAAAGCGCCAAGGTCGCTGTCGGAGAACGACAACACCACCAGATCCGCCGGGCTCTGGCCCAGATCGGTCGGGGTCTCTGTTTCCTCTAACCCGTGGCTTTCGCGGAAGACGACGTGCATGTGCGGTTACTCGGCGGCCTCGGCCACGCCCACAAGGATATCGCGGATCGCGGCCTCGTTGATGTCGTCATGCTCGGCAATGACCACCAGACGCGAGCGGCGTTCCTCACCGGGCTTCCACGGGCGATAATACTGGTGACGCACGCGGGCACCCACGGCCTGCACCAGAAGGCGCATCGGTTTGCTCTGAACGGCGGCGTAGCCCTTGACGCGCAGGATGTTCAGTTCGTTGGCGAGACGCTCGATATTCGCAACCAGCGCCGCAGGGTCGGTCTGTTCAGGCAGTTCGATGATGATGCTTTCGAAATCGTCATGCTCGTGGTCGTCATGGCCGTCGTGATGCGACGGGCGCGCGTCCATATCGTCCTCGGCGGCGGCCTCAAGGCCAAGCACCACGCGCACATCCACGGCACCTTCGGCAACCTCGACCACAGGTAGCGGGCGGGGCGCTTCGGCGGCGATGACGGCCTTGGCCTTGGCCACACCTTCCGGACCCGCCAGATCGGGCTTGGTCAGCAGGATGATGTCGGCGCAGGAAATCTGATCCTCGAATACCTCGGACAGAGGCGTTTCGTGGTCAATCGAGTCGTCGGCCAGACGCTGGGCGTCCACCGCCTCGACATCCGGCGCAAACCGACCGGCGGCCACGGCTTCGGCATCGGCCAGCGCGATCACGCCGTCCACAGTGATTTTCGAACGGATATCGGGCCAGTCGAACGCCTTCAGCAGCGGCTTGGGCAGGGCGAGGCCCGAGGTTTCGATCAGGATGTGATCGGGCCGTGGCTCCAGCGCCATCAGCGCCTCAATGGTCGGGATGAAGTCGTCGGCCACGGTGCAGCAGATACAGCCATTGGCCAGCTCCATGATGTTTTCCGCCGGGCAGTCGGGAATGGCGCAGGACTTGAGGATGTCGCCATCGACACCCACATCGCCAAATTCGTTGACCACGACGGCCAGACGCTTGCCCTGCGGGTTCTGCATCAGGTGCCTGACCAGCGTGGTCTTGCCCGAGCCCAGAAAGCCGGTGATCACAGTGACGGGAAGTTTCTCAAGAGTGCTCATTTCAGGGCTCCAATCGGGGGAATGCGGGCCGCACAGTTTTTGCGGAAATGTTCGGGGCGCTCGCGCCATTTGACCAGACCATCCTGGGTCGCGAGGTACTTGGTGACGCCCTCAACGATGGTTTCGACGTGGTCGGTTTCGTTCAGGTTCTCATAGACAAAGGTCCAGCGTGCGGGGCCACCGCGCAACACGACGGAACAGCCCTGATCGCAGTTCGACAGGCATTCGACCGGTTTCAGGTCTACGCCTTCGGGCAGATCAGCCTGTTCAAGTGCCTTGTGCAGCAGGGTGCCGGGTCGCTGCGCGTCATCTTCGATGGGCAGCCCACGACGGCAAGTGGTGCAGACCAGCAACTCGACAGGTGCGGTCTCGGTCATGTCTCTCATCCCCCCAAATCCTCTTCGCGGGGGACGGGGTTTCATGCGGGCCACGCGTCTGCACATGGACCCGACACCGGAACACCCCGTCCGGTTACATCTTCGGGTGCTGGCAGGTCTCCCGGCTTGCGGATGTCAGAGGCTTCGCTCTGGCAGATGTCCCGCCTTCCCGGCCTTGCGGGCCAGTGGCATTGGGCACCCTCTCCGGTCACGGTCGCGGGGGCGGCTGCGTTTGACGGAGTACCGCTGACGCATTCCCTTTTCATCCTCTTACGAGGACACCAACGCAAGGGACATGCGGCACGGGCAGGGGGGTTGTCAAGCATCAGCAAGGTGTCGAAATGCTCAAGGTCGGAAAAGCGACCTGCCAATGTCAGTCAGCGGCATCCGTACCCAGCCGATCCCGCAACCAGGCGCAAAACAATCCGGCCGCCGCTGTCTGATGCGCAGCCCCCTGTGCGGTGATCAGGTAATGTGACTGGGCAAAGGGAATCGCCGGACCAGCAATCGCGATCGGCGCACCTTGCCGGATTGCATTTCGGGCAAACCGTTCAAGAATTGTGGCGTAGCCCGCGCCCGCCATGACAAGTTGCAGCGCCGCCACCGTTGTATCCACCGAATGCCGGGGTGACCGGTCCGAAGGGGAAATGCCATTGGCCTGGAAATAACGCGCCCAGTTGTCCTCATATCCCAGGATGTGAATCAACGGGCCGTCGCCAATCGTGCCGAGGGCGGGAGCCCCGGCATCGGCCCGGCACACCGGCACCAGTCTTTCCGCCGTCAGCTTCTCGGATTTTACGCCCGGCCAGTCGCCGTAGCCGAGGCGAATTTCGACGTCCACATCATTGGGCGCGATACTGTCGTTCCAGATATGCGACACCAGCCGAACCGGAATGCCCGGGTGCCGGGTGGTGAAGTCCGGCAGTTCCGCCGCAACCCAGTAGGTCGCAGTCGAAATCGCCGCTCTTACCGTCAGCGTCTGACGGGAGGCCGGGCCGAACAGGCTGTTCGTCGACAGGACGATGTCGCCAAGCGCGCGCCGCACCGTCATGGAATAGGACTGCCCCAGTTCGGTCAGCTCCAGCCGCCGCGCGTTTCTGGTGAACAGTTTTTGCCCCAGTTCCGCTTCCAGAGACCGGATATGCAGAGACACCGCCGTCTGGGTCAATCCAAGCTCATGCGCCGCGGTTGTAAAATTCAGATGCCGCGCGGCAGATTCAAAACTGCGCAGCCAGGCGGGGTTTGGCAGGCGGTCCATTTATCACCAAAAAAATCTGACCATTACCTGCATTATTATTCGTTTTCCTTTCAGAAAGGCAACATGGATACTTGCCGCGAAACAACACAGAACACGCTTCCGGAGGAACAAATGAAAGTCGGTTTTATCGGTTTGGGAAATGTGGGCGCAAAGCTGTCGGGCTCGCTTTTGCGCAACGGTATCGACCTGACCGTTCACGATCTGAACCCGGACCTGGTGGTGGAATTTGTGGCACAGGGCGCCAGGGCGGCTGAGGGACCGGCGCAGTTGATGCGCGACTGCGATGCCGTCATCACCTGCCTGCCGTCGCCTGCGGCTTCGGATGCTGTGATGCAGGAGATGCTGCCAGAAGTCGGTCCGGGAAAAATCTGGATGGAGATGTCGACCACGGATGAGGCCGAGGTCAAACGCCTTGGCGCCCAGGTGATCGCTCGCGGCGGGGCTGCCGTTGACTGCCCCGTGTCCGGAGGATGCCACCGCGCCGCGACCGGCAATATCTCGATCTTCGCCGGATGCGACCGCGAGACGTTTGAAAGCATTCTGCCTTTTCTGACCACGATGGGCCGGCGGGTGCTGCATACGGGCGAACTGGGTTCGGCATCGGTTCTGAAAGTTCTCACCAACTATCTGGCGACAGCCAACCTGATCACCTGTGCCGAGGCGCTGGTCACGGCCAAGGCTGCGGGCATGGACCTCAATACCACTTACGAGGCCATCAAAATCTCGTCCGGCACCTCGTTCGTGCACGAAACGGAAAGCCAGGTCATTCTCAACGGATCCCGTGATATCTCCTTCACCATGGACCTTGTGAAAAAGGATATCGGACTGTTTCAGGAGGTCGCGGACCGCGCTGGCGTGCCATTGGAAATCAACCCGGTGATGATCAAAATCTTCGATGACGCCATCGCCCGGTATGGCGAGCGGGAGCTGTCCCCGAACATTATCAAGAGGTTGGAGGATGCGACGGGGCTGGAAATCCGGGCACCGGGTTTCCCGACGGAAATGCTGGACGACGAACCCGAGGAGCCCGGCTACGAAGTCATCCCCCAAGGTCGCGCCGACGCGTGATTTCCAGTGCCGGAGGTGAGATTTGATCAGGAGGGTGGAGGCGAGTACCGGAATCGAACCGGTGTACACGGATTTGCAATCCGCTGCGTCACCACTCCGCCAACTCGCCTAAGGTGGTGTAAAGCAGGGCTTTAAACGAGTCGCCGGATGGGCGCAATACGATATTCCCAACATTTGCCCAAACCTTCGCGTTCAGGCCTTGTTCTGTTCTTGCGTTTGTTTGGCCCAGAGAGCGGCAAACAAGGTGACTTTGAAAATACTCGGCTTTCTTGTTGGTTACGACCGCGGTCCGCGCCTTCAAACCTGTCAAAACGCTGTTATCCGAAACCTTGACGGGGCAGGCTCTGGTCGTCGTGAGTTTGAGCGCTCGAAGTTCAGGGGTCCGCCAATAGCATTTTCAAGCCTCGGGAGGCAAATTACGGCTTGGATAGTCGGGATGCGGTTGAAATACTTCCGCATTCCTTTACGCCCAGACCAATCAGGTATTCGCCGGAAACATACAAAAGCTCGGCGGGCCCGGCAAACCGGGCCTTGGACATGAACCAGCGTCTTACCGGACCCGGGTAGTAGGTGGAAAGCGAGGCGCTTTTTCTGTCGAACTCATCAGCGGTCATTTTCGTCCGCGTTGACCGATAGGGGCCATGAAAGCCAAACATTGTTTTAGGTGAGACGCAGACGTCATCCGCGCCAAGCAGCATGGTGCAGCTTGAATGACAATAGTCTCCTATGATCCGGACCTGTGCATTGGTCCTGTTGGCGATTTCGATCTGGACCTTACGATCCAGAATCCGGCCGCCGGGGTCATTGATAACCTGTATTTCTTTTGATGCCGCAGGCAGGCTCATAGAGATGAGCGCCGTCAGGGCCGCAATTGATTTTCTCATTAGGACTGCTCTGCCTGCCGTTTTCCGGCTTCTGACTTTGATACAGGCTATGTTCAGCAAGATTTCCGCGTCAAGTGATTGATATCCATGCCGCCACGCCAGAATCAGGTTCTGGCGCAAAAGTCACATACCTGTTTGGCTGCCGCATTCTCACACGCTTTACACGTGTGCATTTCGTGAGCGAATGGTTCCGGCGGCACGAAGTATGTTGCAGCGGGAAACCAAGACGTGGTTGCGCCTTGCCCTCTGCCCGTGCCCAAGTTCCTGCGATGGGGCAAAAGTTTCAGCGCCAGAGCCGTTGCCGGTTTCATCCGGATATGGCACAAGCCAAACACCCTTGGGACAAACATGAGCGATCCAATGACAGATTTCGCAACCCGGCGCCGTACGATGGTCGACACACAGGTCCGCCCGTCTGATGTCACAAAGTTTCCCATCATCGACGCAATGCTCAGCGTCCAGCGTGAGAATTTTGTGCCGGATGCGCAACGCGAAGCGGCCTATGCCGAAGGCGTGATCGAGCTTGGCGGCGGGCGTTGCATGTTGGAGCCTCGGACCCTGGCCAAGATGTTGGATGCGCTGAATATTTCCAATGACGAAGTGGTTTTGGATATCGCTCCGGGACTGGGGTATTCGACCGCGGTTGCGGCGCACATGGCGCAATTGGTGGTCGCCGTGGAAGAAGACGAAGGTTTCGCCGCGGAAGCACAGACCATTCTGATGGAAGCGGATGCCGACAACGCGGTTGTGCATGTCGGGCCGCTGGATCAGGGCGCAACGGAACACGGACCTTACGATGTCATCATGATTCAAGGCGGGGTTGAGCAGGTGCCGGATGCCCTGATCGGTCAGCTCAAGGATCACGGTCGCATTGCATGCCTTTTCGTCGAAGGAGAGCTTGGAACTGTGCGCATCGGGCACAAATCCGGCGACCGGATCACGTGGCGCCACGCGTTCAATGCCAATGCGCCGATATTGCGGGCCTTTTCCGCCGAGTGTGCATTTTCGCTATAGTTGTAGCGCATAAATTTTCGCTGCCTTGATTAGTTGAAAACAAACGCGCAAACTGTCCACAGGGCAGCGTAATTTTGGTTTGAGAAGGATTTCGTTATGCGTTCACGGACGGGGCGGAAGTTAGTTAAGGCATTTGCATTGACGGCGGGCATTGCGCTCAGTGCTATGCCGGGGCGGGCGGTCTGGGCCGATAACCTGACCGACGCATTCATCGGAGCTTACAATACAAGTGGATTGCTGGAGCAGAACCGGGCGTTGTTGCGTGCGGCGGATGAAGACGTTGCAATCGCGCTGTCGGCGCTGCGGCCAATCATCAACTGGACGGTGGAAGTCAGCCAGAATTACACCCGGGCCGACACCAGCACCGGTGTCACCAGGAATGAGCCGTCCAACTTTTTCACCGGCCTCACGCTGAGCCAGTTGATCTACGATGGCGGGTTTTCCGTGCTGGGCAAGCAATCTGCACAGGAAACGGTTCTGTCCACCAGGCAGACCCTGCTGGACATCGAACAAATTGTACTGTTCCGCGCGGCCGAAGCCTATTTGGGCGTTCTGCTACAGGAAGAAACCGTTGCGATCCGGCTGAACAACGTCGATGTGTCGGCCGAGGAACTCCGGGCCTCTCAGGACCGATTCGATGTCGGTGAAGTTACGCGGACGGACGTGGCGCTGTCCGAGGCGCAGCTTGCAAGCTCGCAGGCGGATTTGGCGGTCGCGCGTGGTAACCTGAGCATTGCGCAGGCCGAATATGTGAACGCCGTCGGCAAGGCGCCGGGGCGGACGGCAGGCCAGCCGAGGCTGCCGAACCTGCCACGATCCGAGGCCGAGGCGGTAAGCCTGGCGCAGCGCAACCATCCTTCAATTCTGTCCGCGCAGCATCAGGTGCGGGCGCTGGATCTGGTGGTTCAGCAGCAGCGCGCCAATCTGGGTCCGAATGTCACGCTGAACGCCGATGCCGGTATCACCGAAAGCTATGACAACGACGACAATATCGAGGACGCGACAATTGCTCTGCGCTTTAACCAGCCGATTTATGCTGGCGGCCGGCTGGCGGCCAGCGTTCGCCGCGCCATGGCGACGCGGGATGCCTCCCGCGCCAACCTGCTGAATGTTCAGAAGGATATCACCCAGGGGGTCGCCGACGCGTATGCCGCGTTTCAGGCCGCCACTGCCAGCCTGAGGGCGTCGACCGAGCGGGTTCGTGCCTCGCAGGTGGCGTTTGACGGTATCCGGGAAGAGGCCACTCTGGGCGCGCGGACCACGCTGGACGTTCTGAACGCTCAGCAGGATCTTCTTGACGCGCAACTGGCCGAGGTCGCGTCACGCACGGAACGGTCCCGGGCTGCGTATCAGCTATTGCAGGCTCAGGGCCTGTTGACGGCGGAACGTCTGGGGCTGGCGGTGCAAATCTACGATCCGACCCTTTACTACAATCTGGTGAAGAAGGCTCCGGCGCAGGTCAGCCGCCAAAGCCGGGATCTGGATCGCGTCCTCAAAGCATTGCGCCGCGACTAAGGGGCGATACTACCTGTTGTGAGGACCGAATTGTTTGGCTACACTCTACCGTAAGGATAGAGCGGTAGAGAACAATGACGGAAAAAGTCGTAAACTCGGGTATCGAGGACGTCCTGTCCTCGATCAAACGTCTGGTCACCGAAGAGGGTCGGAAAGTCCCCGATCTTGTTGCATCGTCAGTTTCGCGCAAGCCGGGCAGGCTGGTTCTGACCGACGCGTTGAGGGTGGGTGCGCCAGCGGCGGATGACGAAAATACCCGGCCATCGCAAAAGAAACCGGAGTACCGGGCCGAGGATTTGGTCAAGCCGATGATCCTGCGGGCATGTGACATTGTTAAGCACGCAGAACCGGCGGCGGAACAGCAAACGGACGCGGAACCCGAAAGCGATCCCGCCGTCAGCCTGAGCGCCAAGATCGAAGCGCTGGAAGCCGCGATCGCCCGCACCGAGGATCAGTGGGAACCCGATGGCGACAGCGATGACGCCTATTCCGGCACGCCAACCAAACCGCTTGAATGGCGTCCAAAGGCTGAGTTTGTCGAAGCCGAAGCCGAAGCCGAAGCCGAAGCCGAAGCCGAAGCCGAAGCCGAAGCTGTGGCAACAAGTGGCAATGTCGATGAAGGCGGGATCGAGTTGGAGCACACGGAACTCGACGCGACGGCGACGTTTATCCGCGATCCCGACGTCTTTGCGCTGACAAGCACCGAACCTCCGGAAGAACTGGAGCATTTGGTATCCCTGACGATGAGCGAAGAAGCGCTGCGCGAGTTCGTGGCGCAGGTCGTGCGCGAGGAATTGCAGGGCGTATTGGGTGAGCGTATCACGCGCAATGTTCGCAAAATGGTACGGCGGGAAGTGTACCGCGCGCTGGCCGAGCAAAAACTGGACTGATCTCTAGGACCGGGTCGGACGGCTGGCTATCGACAGAAGCCGATCCAAACTCATGTGCTGTTCCAGATGATCCGCCAGTGCGTCCAGCGTGTCCTCGATACCGTCCTCGTATGACAGATCCGACGCAGCGCCCAATTGTTCCAGATAGCTGGCTCTGAATGCGTCGGACGAGAAGATGCCGTGAAGGTAACTGCCGCGAATACGGCCCGTGCGGTCAGCGGCGCCCTCTGGCCGGTTTTCGATCTCAAGCCAGGCCCGGTCGCAATCCGGACCCTCGGTCCGGCCCATGTGAATCTCATATCCCGTCACGGGTTGATCGCCCGGAACCGTGCGCGCGGTGCGCAGTGTGACCTGTTTCTCGCCTGCCATCACGGTGGTCACGTCCAGCAGCCCCAGCCCTTCAACCGCGCCCGGGCGACCGTCGACGCCGTCAGGGTCATCGATGGTTTTACCCAACATCTGAAAACCGCCACACAGGCCCAGAACATGCCCGCCGCGCCGGACATGGGCATAGAGGTCGATGTCCCAGCCTTGCGCCCGGAAATAGGCCAGATCGCCGATGGTGGATTTGCTTCCCGGCAGCAGAACAAGATCGGCGTTGCCGGGCAGGGGGCGGCCGGCGGGGATAATCTCGACCGTGACACCGGGTTCGGCTGACAACGGGTCCAGATCGTCGAAATTGGCCATACGCTCCAGTTGCGGTACGATGACTTTGCAGGTGCCGCCGCTGTGCGACCGGATGTCCATCATATCTTCGGCCGGCAGTTTCCAGGCATCGTGGAACCACGGGACCACGCCCATGCAGGGCCATCCCGTACGCGCGGCAATATCGTCGCGCCCTTCATCAAACAAAGACACATCGCCCTTGAACCGGTTAACCGCAAAACCCCGGATCATCGCCAGATCACGTTGATCCAGAACCGCCTGCGTCCCGACAATCTGAGCGATCACGCCGCCGCGATGGATATCGCCCACCAGAACCACAGGAACACCGGCGGCGCAGGCAAAGCCCATATTGGCGATGTCCCCCTTGCGCAGATTGGTCTCGGCCGGGCTGCCGGCTCCTTCAATCAGCACCAGATCGGCGTCGGCGCACAGCCGGTCAAAGCTTTCAAGCGCGGCGCCCAGCAGTTTCGATTTGTCTTTGCGATAGTCGCCCGCCTTCATCGTGCCCGCGCGCTGACCCTGAATTATGATCTGTGCCCCGGTGTCGGTTTCGGGTTTCAGCAGGATCGGGTTCATATCCGTGTGCGTGGCGCGTTTGGCTGCACGGGCCTGCAGCGCCTGCGCGCGCCCGATCTCACCGCCGTTTTCCGTCACCGCTGCGTTGTTCGACATGTTCTGCGGCTTGAACGGCGCAACCCGCAGCCCGCGCCGCGTATAGGCCCGCGCCAGCCCGGCAACCAAAACCGATTTGCCGACATTGCTGCCGGTGCCCTGAATCATGATGGCGCGAACCATGGCCGTCTCCTATACGTTAGGGCGCAGATGACCTGATTTGAGGCCAAAGGGAAAGCCCCGGATGAACACGCCCGCGCATCTTTTGATCGGTGCCGCCGCATTTGCGCGCCCCGCGAAAGGGTGGGTTCTGTGGGCGGCGGTGATCGGGTCGCTGTTGCCTGATTTGTCGCTATACCTCATGGCGGGGACGTCCCTGTTCCTTCTTGGCATCCCGCCACAGGTGGTGTTCGACGAGCTTTATTTTTCGCCCGCCTGGCAGACCGTATTTGCCATCGACAATTCCTTTATCCTGTGGGGGCTGTCGTTGCTGATGGGGCTTTGGCGCGGATGGCGGTTTCTGGCCGTCGCCGCTGCCGCCGGCCTTCTGCATCTGACCCTGGATTTCCTGCTGCATGCAGGTGACGGTCGCCCGCAGTTCTGGCCGCTGAGCGATTGGGTGTTTCACAGCCCAGTCAGCTATTGGGACAGCGCGCACCACGCCCTTTGGGTGGCCCCGGCGTCCATCGTGGTTTGCGCAGGATCCTATGCGGTGCTTTGGCACAGAGGACTGACGGTCACGGCCAAGCTGTTCTTTGGCGTGCTTCTGGCAGCGGAACTTTGGGTCGCCCGTCAGTGGTTCTTGTTCTTTTGACGTGCCCAAAAGAAAAACGCGCCCCGGTTTCGGGAGCGCGTTTTTTCCTTCAGAGGTCGCCCTAGATCAGGCGGCTTCTGCCTGCTGAGCGGCATTGCGACGCTCGCTTTCTTCACGCGACAGCGCGACCGAGGTTCGCACGCCACGGCCAACGAACTCCATCAGTCCGCTGACAACCCGTTCGTTCGGGTCGATGCCCGCGCAGGACAGCACTTCGCGACCATCGCGCGAGCGCGCCCAACGGGCGATTTGTTCCGGGCCGTTGCCGTATTTCTTGTCATCGGCAATGGCGTCATCAAGCGCAGCCAACACAACGGCCGCGAAAAGTTTGCGTGCACGATTGCCTTGCTCATTGTTAAAGGCAGTGCCGTCAACGAAATCTCTCATCTCGTCTTCCTTGTTGTTCTTGCTCTTGCATTTTCGGCGTGACGGTCCTTATGACCTATTAGGTGCGATTCGGATACACCTAAAATGCATAGTTGCGTTGCGTCATTTGCATAGCTTGCTGCAAGTGCAGCACTAGGTGTCGTTGTCTTGCCAGGTGTGATCCCGCCAGATATAGGGGCGGCAACTGACGCATCAACCGTTTGTGAAGGATTTATGTAATGCCCAAGATAAATGGGAACGAAATTCGCCCCGGCAACGTGCTTGAGCATAATGACGGGCTGTGGGCGGCGGTCAAAGTGGATCACGTAAAGCCCGGTAAAGGCGGTGCTTTTGCGCAGGTCGAACTGCGTAACCTGCGCAACGGGTCCAAGCTGAACGAACGGTTTCGGTCCGCCGACAAAGTCGAGCGCGTGCGCCTTGAGCAGAAGGACCAGCAGTTTCTGTACGAATCCGACGGCATGCTGGTGTTCATGGATTCCGAGACTTACGAGCAGATCGAACTGCCCTCAGACCTGCTGGGTGAGCGGCGTCCTTTTCTGCAGGACGGCATGACAATTGTGGTCGAATTCTATGAAAGCGAAGCGCTGAATGCGACGCTGCCGCAGAAAGTGACGTGCAAGATCGTCGAAACCGAGCCGGTGGTCAAAGGACAGACCGCTGCGAACTCGTTCAAACCCGCCGTTCTGGACAATGGCGTAAAGGTCATGGTCCCGCCCTTCATCGGCCAGGATGAGATGATCGTGGTGAACACGGAAACCATGGAATATTCCGAGCGCGCGTGACGCAGCGACCATTCCGGAAAAACGAAAGACCGCGCAGGTACCAGCCGCGCGGTCTTTTTAGTTGCGACGTTTCAGGTATCGATACCGTTCGGGGTTGGGGCCAAACAGTTCCAGCATCAGTTCGTATTTGATGCGGTTGGCACTGACCTGCCGATAGAAGGCGATCAGAAACGCGGTCGGGCCCTGAATACGGCCGAGACCACTGACGGCGGCCACCACAGTACCGACATCTGTTCTTCCCTGCAGAACCAGCCAGCCACCCAGCATCAGAACCCCGACGGTGCCCGCGCCGTTGATAACGCTCAGCAGGAATTTTGCAGACAGTTTCCACAGAAACATCCTGCGCCGCGTTTCGTATATCTTGTCGAACTGGGCATCGATATCGCGCGCTACCGCGTCGATCTCCTCGGTCGTCAGCTTGTCGGTGGAGCTGCGTAATATGCGGACCCGTTCGGCAACAAAGACGTTCACTTTGCGCTGCGATACCAGAACGATCACGATCTGGGGCACGATCATGGAAAAAGCGATCAGGCCCAGCCCCGGTTGGGTGGACGAGATATAGCCGATCACGCTGATCAGCGTGCCGATCTGGACCACCGGATCGGAAAAGGCGCCACCTGCAAACTTGCCCAGTTCCTCGGCTTCGGCGGAAATGGCCGTGGTCATGGTCCCCTTGCGCATCGATTCACCGGTTTCACCGATGTCGGACGAACGGACCAGCAGCCGCTGGCGGATCATCCGGATCATGTCTTCGCCCAGCGTGCCCGCGCGGAACCCCAGCAACCATTTCAGCGCCAGGCTCAGCAGGATAACGGCCATCATACCGGCACCCAGCCGGATCAGCCGTTCAGCGCCGACATCCGTCGAGGTAAGGTGGTTGACGATATCGCGCTGAAATTCCAGGGGCACCGCGGCAAGGGCCGCAATGGCAATGGACAAGATGATCAGGATGATCTGCCGCCCGGCGCTGGCACGCCAGATCGCTCTGTATAACTTAAACATATGCGGATCCGGGTCATTGAACTGAACCCAGTTTGGCAGTGCAACGGACCTTGTCCAAGCGCCGTCGGCTTAACCTGCGGTTCAGTCGTGCCGGATCGGCAACATATCAGTCGTCAAGGGTGACCGTGGCCTCGGCAGCCTGCATGCTACCCTGCGCGCGGTCAAAACGCAGGTAGGCGATGCCCAGACCCTTCGACTGGGTGAACAAAGTGCCAGCCGGTTTGCCGCCTGACGTTATTTGGGTCCCGACCGGAGCCGCGCCTTCGACCTGAACGCTGCGTAGCCCTTTGCGCAACTCGACCTTATGTTTCATCCGGGCGGTAACTTCCTGCCCGACATAGCAGCCCTTTTTGAAATCAACCCCGTTCAGCACCTCGAATCCCGACTCAAGGATATAGCTGTCCGGGGTCAGTTCGATGCCGGTTTCGGGGATACAGTGGCGCACGCGGATGGCGTCCCAATCCGTGCCGTCGTCACTTTCCGCAGCGGCCGTGTATACCCGCCAGCCCATATCGGGGTGGCGCGGGTCGGGCAGGGCGCCTTCGGGCGCAGGACCGGTACCGCGTTGCAGGTTCAGGCCGCTGTCCTCGATTTTGACGTCGGCGCGCAGCTTGTACATGCCCAGCCGATTGACAAAGCCATCAGCGATATTTTCGGCGACGTCCAGCAGGACCGCATCGCCGTCGCGTTTCAAAAAGAAATCCGCCAGGTATTTGCCCTGAGGGGTCAGCAAGGCCGCATAAACCAGCCCGTGATCCAGCCCGCCGATATCGTTGGTGACCAGCCCCTGCAGGAAGCTGTCGGTGTCCGAACCACTCAGGCGCAGAATACGGCGATTGGGCATTGGGTGGTCCTCGTCTTTTCCCTTGGCCCCGTGATATAGGAGTTCGCGCCGACATGACCAGAGGGTATCGCCGTGCCTGCACAAATCAGCATCGTAATACCTACACTGAATGCCGGGGCCACTCTGCCTTCGACGCTGCAGGCATTGATGGAGGGGCTGCATTCCGGCCTGATCCGGGAACTGATCATCACGGATGGCGGATCAGCCGATCATACCCTTGAAATCGCAGAAGAAGCGGGCGCAGAGATCGTCACCGGCCCGCCCTCTCGCGGCGGGCAGCTGCACCGGGGATGTGTGCGGGCCAGCGGAGAGTGGCTGCTGGTCCTGCATGCCGATACCGTTCTGCGGGAAGGCTGGGGTGACGTGGTCGCAGGGCATTTGTCGACGGGCAGGCCCGCAGCGTTTCGTCTGGCCTTCGATACGCGAGGGTTCGGACCGTCGTGGGTTGCGGGCTGGGCCAATCTGCGCAGCCGCGTGTTCGGTCTGCCCTATGGCGATCAGGGTCTGCTGGTTCCGCGCAGGGCTTACCAGAACGCTGGCGGATATCCGAACCAGCCCCTGATGGAGGACGTAGCGCTGGTGCGGGCACTGCCTGCTGTAACGCTGCTGAACGCCTGTGCGGTTACGCGGGCGGACCGGTACGAGCGGTCGGGCTGGGTGCGCCGGGGGGCTCGGAATTTGTGGACTCTGACGCGCTATTTTCTGGGGGCAGATCCGGAGCGGCTGGCGCAGGACTACCGGCGCTGAGTGCCGTGCGCAGTTCAACGATGGACTTGCCCAGCCTGAAGGGCGCGGCAAAGCTGACAAGGCACAATGCGATGATCTGCAACACCAGAATATGCGCATTGGCCTGCAGGTATTCCCATTCGTCTTTCAGTTTGCCGACCTGTTCAACCAGATCATCATAGCTTTGGGCCAAGATCATATAGTCCCCGGCAATAGCGGGCACCTTGCGGCGCATGTTGTCGATGGCGGCCTGCGTTTCGTCGTCCAGCGTCGTGAAGACCAGAAACTGGTCGATATCGAACGCGTCCGCCTTGGCCGCCATGGCACGCATGTCGTCCTTTTCGTCTTTCGCCTGCCGGCCGAACAGGAATTGCAGCCCTTGCAGCGGGGCGACTTCATTGGTCACCGCGATGAACAGGGGCAGGTCCGCGTTGCTGGCGGTTGAGGCGGAAAGAAACTCGACCTTTTCGCACAAAACGGTCGTGTCCGGATCGTAGGCGGGATCACAGAACCTCAGACGGAACCGTGCCGCGTCCCGATCAAAGGCCAGCGTAGCGGCATAAGCCACGTCTATCTGCCGGTCCAGCCGCGAACTGTCCGAGGTGTAAAGCCCCGCAAGCACAGCCACCAGCGCACCGATACCGCCCAGCACGACCCAGACCAGATCGGCCAGTTTC
This sequence comes from Ruegeria sp. ABV4_181, assembly GCF_056158465.1. Classification (NCBI taxonomy): domain Bacteria; kingdom Pseudomonadati; phylum Pseudomonadota; class Alphaproteobacteria; order Rhodobacterales; family Roseobacteraceae; genus Ruegeria; species Ruegeria sp. ABV4_181. The sequence continues at coordinate 3,157,489 of NZ_JBSWTI010000002.1, read as the reverse complement.
CACGCCCGGTGACCGGCCGGTTTGCGAAACAGAAATGCCGTGCCGACCGATCCGATCAGGAAAAACAGGATCAGCAGCGGCAGCTGGTTTTCGGTCACAAACGTCATGGCTCCAAAGTGACCGTCCGCCCGCGCGCTGGCAACACTCCTCACGGGCAGTTGTAGCTTTCTTACGGAGAAACGCCTTAAGAGCCGGAACTTTGGCCAAATTTCCGGAACAGCTTGGTCCGGTCAAACGCCTGTTCCAGTTCGTCCGTACGTTCCTTGACCGAATCCCAAAGGCGTTCCTGTACTTCGGCGATGACGCATTCCATCAGCATCAAAATGGCCGCCATCGAATCCCACGCAGAGGGAACAGCGATGCGCGCGGCGAAGGTGTGTTTGGCCAGTCGGTGAATGGGCGAGCGCCACTGATCGGTGAACAGCACGATCTCTGCGGCGCGTTCGTGGCACAACTGACCGATCAGCAGGGTAGAGTTCTCGTAGCGGCGCACATCCAGAGCGATCAACACGTCATCCTTGCGGACATCCAGCAGGTCGTGGGTCCACGAGGCGGCGAAAGGCAGCAGGCGCACATCCGGGCGGATCATCTGCAAGTGCAGGTACAGATATTGCGCCAATGTGCCGGTGATGCGCCCGCCCGTTATGAAAATGCGCCGGTCGGGATCGCATAGCAGGTTGCAGAAACTGTCAAATTCGGCCGGATCAACTTCGTCTATCGTGCGTTTCTGGTTGGCGAGTGTCTGCTGGGAATAGCGGTTCAGGATGTGTTCTTCGGGCAGATCGTTTTGCCATAGGTCGCGTTTGGCGACAGGCCCCGAAATCATTTCTTTGACTTCGCCGCGCAGGGCGGCCTGAAACTGGGGATACCCGCCAAAGCCGGTTTTTTGCAGCATGCGCGCCACGGTCGTCGTGGACACCGAGGCCGTGCTGGCCAGTTCCGTAATACTGCCAAGGCCCGCCATGGGGTAGTCATCCAGCAAAACGCTGACCAGTTGCCGTTCGGATGGGGTCATCTTTTCCCGGTGCGCCAGCAGCCTGTCCGTTACCCGCACTCAAGCGTCCTCCTGCTTTGGTTTCCTGCGCAGTGTGAATAATTTTTCAGCGTGATCAAGTGTGGTGAGATTTGTACAGGAAAATTATTGACAGGTGAATGTCTCGTGTGGAAATTTTTCCGCAGGGAGATTTCTTGGAATCGCAGGGCTGAAACTTGGATTTTGGAACGGTTGTTCACACGGATACGGCGAACGGCATGCCTTCGGTGGTGCTGGTGTGCGAACACGCGTCCAGACGGATACCGGAGTATCTGGGGGATATGGGGCTGACGCCTGAAGCGCGGAACAGCCATATAGCCTGGGATCCGGGGGCCCTTGCCGTCGCAAAGCTGATGGCGGCGCGTCTGTCTGCGCCATTGGTTTATGGCGGCGTTTCGCGATTGGTCTACGACTGCAACCGCCCGCCGGAAGCCGCAGGCGCGATGCCTGTCAAAAGCGAAAACTACGCCATCCCTGCCAACGCAGCGTTATCACCAGAGGAACGCAAATCCCGGATCGACGGCATCTACCAGCCCTTTTCGCAGGCGCTTTCGGCTCAGATCGACCGGCATCGGCCCTCGCTTGAGCTGATGGTCACGATGCACAGTTTCACGCCGGTCTACCTTGGCCAGAAGCGAGAGGTTGAATTGGGTCTGCTGCATGGGCGGGACGACAGGTTCGCGCAGGCGATGATGGCAACGGCCCCTGCCGAACTGCCATTCATCACGCGGTTGAACGAACCCTATTCGGCCGCGGACGGGGTCGCGCATACGCTGGATACTCAGGCGCTGCCCAACGGGTTGCTGAACGTCATGATCGAGCTGCGCAACGATCTGATCCGCACGCCCGCTCAGCAGATCGCCGCAGCCGAATGTCTTGTGCCCTGGATCAGCAGGACGCTGGCCGGATTTCAGGAAAGGAAAGCGGTGTGATCAGGGCGATGGCGTCATATGTGCGGGTCGTCGATGCGGTCAACTACAGGATCGGCCGGGTGATGATGTGGGGGCTGTTCGCGATGATGGGGATCCTGTTGTGGTCCTCGATCTCGAAAACGTTTTTCCTGCCATCGCTCTGGACGCTGGAACTGGCGCAGTTCGCGATGGTGACCTATTACATCATGGGCGGGCCGTATTCGATCCAGTTGGGCTCGAATGTGCGGATGGATCTGTTCTATCACAACTGGAGCCCACGCAGAAAAGCCTGGTTCGACGCCTTCACCGTCATTTTGCTGATCCTGTATCTGGGTGTTCTGCTCTATGGCGGGCTGGGGTCCACGGCCTATAGCCTCGGGTACTGGGGCGACGCGCCGCTGTCTTTTTTCACCGGCCTATTGACCGGCAGTGAAGAGATCGGACGTCTGGAACGCTCATCCACCGCATGGCGCCCGTATATCTGGCCGATCAAGGCGATCATGGTGCTCGGCTTTTTCCTGATGCTTTTGCAGGCAATTTCGGAATTCTTCAAAGACATAGCCCGGATCAACGGGCAGGAAATCGGGGTCCAGCGGGCATGAGCCAGGAATTTATCGCCATCTTCATGTTCGCGCTGATGATGCTGATGCTGTTCACCGGGCAGCGCGTCTTTGGCGCCATTGGAGCTGTGGCAACCATTGCCGCGTTGGCGCTGTGGGGCACAGGCGGGCAGGACATCCCGTTCTCGGCCGCCATGAAGCTGATGAAATGGTATCCGCTGCTGACCCTGCCGATGTTCATCTTCATGGGCTATGTGCTGTCTGAAAGCCGGCTGGCCGACGACCTGTACCGGATGTTCCACGTCTGGATGGGCCCGGTAAACGGGGGGTTGGCAATTGGCACCATTGGTTTGATGGTGCTGGTCTCGGCCATGAACGGGCTGAGTGTCGCGGGCATGGCCATCGGCGCGACCATTGCGCTGCCCGAATTGTTGCGGCGCGGGTACGACAAGACCATGGTGACCGGGGTCATTCAGGCAGGCTCCAGCCTGGGTATTCTCGTGCCGCCCTCGGTGGTTCTGGTGCTTTATGCGATGATCGCGCGGCAGCCAGTCGGTCAGCTGTGGCTGGCTGGCATTCTTCCGGGTCTGCTGATGGCCGGTCTGTTCATCCTGTACATCTGGATTCGCTGCCGCATTCAGCCGGAACTGGGCCCTGCGATGAAAGACGCGCATGAGGTGCCGCGGGCCGAGAAAATCCGCTTGCTGGGGGCGGGTGCCCTGCCGCTGATTATCTTTGCCGCGATGATGGTGCCATTTGTGAACGGATGGACCTCGCTGGTGGAAAGTTCTGCCATCGGGGCGCTGACCGCGCTGGTCGTTTCGGTCGTCAAGCGCCGCATGACGTGGAAGATTTTCGAAGACTGCACCAAACAGACGATGGCGATTTCCTGCATGTTCATGTGGATCATCCTTGCCGCGCTGGGCTTCGGGGCCGTGTTCGACGGCTTGGGCGCGGTGAAGGCGATTGAGAATCTGTTCACCGAACAGCTGGGCCTTTCGCCCTGGATGATTCTGATCCTGATGCAGCTGAGCTTTATCGTCATGGGCACGTTTCTGGACGACACGGCGATGCTGGTCATTGTGGCGCCGCTTTACGTGCCGCTGGTCGGGGCGCTGGGCTTTGATCTGATCTGGTACGGCGTGCTGTATACGATCACCACGCAGATCGCCTATATGACGCCGCCCTTTGGTTACAACCTGTTCCTGATGCGCGCGATGGCCCCGCCCGAGATCAGGCTCAAGGACATCTACCGTTCGATCATTCCGTTTGTCGGCGTGATGGTGCTGGCGCTGATCATTATTATGGTGTTCCCGGAAATCGCGCTTTGGTTGCCCGGCTATGTCTATGGAAATTAACAAGAATGCCTTTCGAATGGGCACGAATAACTTCAACGGAGAGGAAATTGACATGACGACAAGACGTAAGTTTCTGAAAACGGCCGGGGTAGGTGTGGCCGCTGCGCCTCTGGCCACGCCGGCTCTGGCACAAAGCACGATCACCTGGCGGATGCAGACCTATGCAGGGCCCGCGCTGGCCGAGCATGTGATCGACCCCGCCATCAAGATGTTCAACCAAATTGCGGGCGACCGCATGCAGATCGAACTGTTCTATGCCGATCAGCTGGTTCCCACCGGTGAATTGTTCCGCGCGATGCAGAAAGGCACTATCGACGCGGTTCAGTCGGATGATGACTCGATGGCGTCGCCCACCGAGGTCACCGTATTCGGCGGGTATTTCCCGTTTGCCTCGCGCTATTCGCTGGATGTGCCGGTGCTGTTCAACCAGTACGGCCTGAACGAAATCTGGGATGAAGAATATTCCAAGGTCGGTGTGAAACACATCTCGGCCGGGGCGTGGGACCCGTGCCACTTTGCCACCAAGGACCCGATCAACAGCCTGGCCGATCTTCAGGGCAAACGCGTCTTTACCTTCCCGACGGCGGGCCGGTTCCTGTCGCAATTCGGCGTTGTTCCGGTGACTTTGCCATGGGAAGACATCGAGGTCGCGGTGCAGACCGGCGAGTTGGACGGCATTGCATGGTCAGGCATCACCGAGGATTATACTGTCGGCTGGGCGGATGTGACCAACTACTTCCTGACCAACAACATCTCGGGCGCATGGGCCGGGTCGTTCTTCGCCAATATGGACCGTTGGAACGAGCTGCCGGAAGACCTGCAAACCCTGTTCCGCGTGTGCTGTGACCAGTCGCATTACTATCGCCAGTGGTGGTACTGGGGCGGCGAAGCCAGCCTGCGGGTCAACGGGACCAAGATGCAGCTGACCTCGATCCCGGATGAAGAATGGGCAACCGTCGAAGCCGCGGCAGTCGCGTTCTGGGACGAGATCGCGGCCGAGTCCGAGACCAAGGCGAAGGTTGTCGAAATCTTCAAGCAGTATAACGCCGACATGCTCAAGGCCGGCCGGCCTTATCGCTACGGCTAAGAACCTCAGCCCCGGCGCGCGGTATCTGCCCTGCGCCGGGATTGGACAAACGGAACCGACAATTCGTATGCTGACATCTGTTTTTAAACCAAAATCAAGGCCCCCGGTGCGCTGCGGCGTGATCCGGAGCGGCGAGGTGTAAGCAGATGGCCATTGCAGGCTTTTTGATCGAGATTTTTGCAGCGACCATGTTGCTGCTGTTTGCCGTGCGGCTGGTAAGAACCGGGATCGAACGGCGTTTTGGCGCGCTGTTCCAGTCGATCCTGACGCGCCATTCGAACGGTTTTCTTGCTGGCGGGGCCGGAATGGTGCTGGCCACGATCCTTCAAAGCTCGGCCGCAGTTGCCGTCTTGCTGACCGGATTTGCCGCGGCGGGCATGGTGAGCTTTGGTATCGCACTGGCCGGTGTGCTGGGCGCCGATCTGGGCTCGGCGCTGATCATTCAGGTTCTGTCCTATGATCTGGGCTGGCTGCAACCGGTCCTGCTTGCGCTGGGCGGGTGGCTGTACCTCAAGTCCGACCGGGCCAATGTGCGGTTGATGGGACGGATCATTCTGGGTATCGCCTTCATTCTGATCTCACTTCAGTTCCTGCGCGACGCGGTCGAGCCAATCCGCGAAAGCGCGTTTCTTCCGGCCATCGCCGGTTATCTGGAAAGCGACTATTTCAGCGCTTTCATCGTGGGGGCGGTGCTAGCATTCGTCATGCACAGCTCGGTTGCGACGATCCTGATGTGCGTGACGCTGGTTCAGATCGGAGCGATCCCGTTTGCGGCCGGATTGTCACTGGTGCTGGGGGCTAATCTGGGTTCGGCCTTTATCCCGATCTGGCTGACGCGCGACCTGACGGTTTCGTCCCGCCGCATTCCGATGGCCAACCTGCTGTTGCGGGGCAGTGCCGCGCTTGTGGTGCTGATTGCAGTCAACGTTTACGGCGCGCAAGGGGCGCTGATGATCACCGGGGCAGGGCAGTCGCTGATCCTTGCACATATCGGGTTCAACCTGGCTGTGTTCCTGCTGGCATCGGGTTTTGTCAACCGGCTGGAGCGGCCGATGACTCTGTTGCTGCCTGAACCCGAGGTGGAAAAAAAGGCGATGGATCAGTTCTCGGATGCGCTCAGCCCGCTGAGCGATCCCAGCGCGTCGGGGGCAAATGTGGCAATGTCCTCGGTGCGCCACGAATTGCTGCAGATGGTCACCCAGGTCGAGCGGATGTTTCGCCCGGTGCTGGACATTTACGAACAGGACGACAGCGACGCGATATCAGCCCTGTGGCAGCAGGATGAGCGGGTCAATGCGCAACTGACTGAAATTCGCCGTTTTGTCGCGCGCATGCCGCGCCAGAACATGACCAAGGCGCAGATCAAGGCGGCGCGCGGGCTGGTGGAATACGCCATCCGACTGGAGGCCGCGGGCGATGTGGTTTCGAACCGCATGACACGCACCGCCCAGATCAAGCACACGGAACGCACCGAGTTTTCCGCCCAAGGGTGGAAAGAGCTGAAGGATTTGCACAGCGCGATACTGGAAAGCTTCTCGCTGGCCCGCCATGTGCTGCTGGTGGACGACATGGACTGCGCCCGCCGGCTGGTGCTGGACAAGGCCGAGGTCAAGCGTTTGTCGCGAAACAGCCGCAAGGCGCATCTGAAGCGGCTGGAACGGGGGCAGACTGAAAGCTTCCGCTCCAGCGATCTGCATCTTGAAACGCTGCGCGCCATGCGGGACCTGCACGGCCATGTTGCCGCCATCGCCTATCCGATCCTCTACAAGAGCGGGCAGGTGCTGGAGACGCGTCTGGTCATGGAAATGGAAAAGGACGCGTCCGAGGATTGAGGGCCGTCAACTGAGGAAATGAGGCCGGGGTCTCTGAGGGTGACAAAGGATTGACAGATGGGCGATGAACAACGTTTGGCTGATTTGAAGGCCAGGGTCGAGGCGGGCGAGGTGGACACCGTTCTGGTCTGCATGGTGGACATGCAGGGGCGGTTGATGGGCAAGCGGTTCCACGCGGGTCACTTCGTGGCCGGCGCGTGGGAGGAAACGCATTGCTGCAACTACCTTCTGGCCACCGACCTTGAGATGGGCACACCGGACGGTTACGCGGCGACCAGTTGGGAACGGGGCTATGGCGATTATGCCATGAAGCCGGATCTGCACACGTTACGCCCGGTGCCCTGGCTGGAAGGCACGGTGATGGTGATGTGCGATGTGCTTGATCACCATACGCACGAGGAAGTGCCCCACGCGCCCCGGTCGATCCTGAAGAAACAGGTCGCCCGTCTGAAAGCGATGGGGTATGACGCGATGACGGCCACCGAACTGGAATTTTTCCTGTTCGAGAAGAGCTTTGATCAGATCCGCAAGGAAGGGTTCCGCGATCTGGAACCGATCTCGGGCTATAACGAAGACTATCACATCCTGCAGACCACCAAGGAAGAGCATGTGATGCGCCCGATCCGCAATCATCTGTGGAATGCGGGGATTCCGGTCGAGAATTCGAAGGGCGAGGCTGAGACCGGGCAGGAAGAGCTGAACATCAAATACGCATCTGCTATGGAGACGGCCGAGTATCACTCGATCGCCAAGAATGCGGTGAAGGAGATCGCGTGGCAGTATGGCCACGCCGCGACATTCCTGCCGAAATGGCATCATGACAAGGTCGGCAGTTCCAGCCATGTGCACCAGTCGCTGTGGGCGGATGGCAAGCCTGTGTTCTTTGATGCAGAGGACGAGCTGGGCATGTCGGCGCTGATGAAAAGCTATATGGCAGGTCTGCTGAAATACGCCGCCGACTACACATATTTCATGGCCCCTTACATCAACAGCTACAAGCGGTTCATGAAGGGCACATTTGCACCGACACGGATTATCTGGTCGGTAGACAACCGCACCGCCGGCTTCCGTCTGTGCGGCGATGGAACCAAGGCCGTTCGGGTCGAATGCCGGATTCCGGGCTCGGATATGAACCCTTATCTCGCGATGGCCGGGATGCTGGCCGCCGGGATCGCGGGGATCGAAGAGGGGTTGGAGTTGCAACCTCCTACCAAGGGCGATGTGTATCAGGGTGAGACCGGGATGATCCCGGGCAACTTACTTGCAGCGCGGGATGCACTGCATAGTTCGTCCATGTTGCGATCGGCCATGGGGGATGAGGTGGTTGATCACTATTCACGTGCGGCCGAGGTTGAAGTCGAGGAATTCGAGCGCGTCGTAACCGATTGGGAAATTGCCCGCGGGTTCGAGCGGGCGTGAGGTCGGATCAGGCTGGGGGCTCTGCCCCCAGACCCCCGAGGTATTTTTGGCCAGATGAAGCAGGGATCCTGTTTCTTTCGGAAATGGAGTGACTATGGGGCAGATGTTGAAATGTGTCTCACCGATTGACGGGTCGGTATATGCGGAGCGGGACGTGCTGTCGCGGGACGCAGCCTTTGCGGCGGCTGAGCGTGCACGGGCGGCGCAGATGGACTGGGCGGCACGGCCCTTGCAAGAACGCATCGATCTTGTGATGGCAAGTGTCGCTGCCGTGGGCGCGATGAATGATGAGATCGTTACCGAACTCGCGCATATGATGGGGCGTCCGGTGCGCTATGGCGGGGAGTTCGGCGGGTTCAACGAGCGCGCGAGTTACATGGCGGAGATTGCTGAGATGTCTCTGGCCGACATCGCCGTGGGTGAGGATGAGACGTTCAGGCGCTACATCAAACGCATCCCGCATGGGGTTGTCTTTGTCGTGGCACCCTGGAATTACCCCTACATGACGGCAATCAACACGGTGGCGCCGGCGCTGATCGCGGGCAATACTGTGATGCTGAAACACGCCACACAGACCCTTCTGGTCGGTGAGCGCATGGCGCAGGCCTTTCATGCAGCGGGCGTGCCTGAGGATGTGTTCCAGAACGTGTTCCTGAGCCACGACGTGACCAGTGACCTGACTGCGGGCAACGCGTTTGATTTCGTGAACTTCACCGGCTCGGTCGGCGGCGGCCGGGCGATGGAGCGCGCGGCGGCGGGCACATTTACCGGCGTGGGTACCGAATTGGGCGGCAAGGATCCGGGTTATGTCATGGAGGATGCCGATCTGGATGCCGCCGTTGACACGCTGATCGACGGGGCGATGTTCAACTCGGGGCAGTGCTGCTGTGGGATCGAACGGATTTATGTGCATGAGAGTCTTTATGATGCCTTCGTCGCCAAGGCGGTTCAGATCGTGAAAGGCTACAAGCTGGGCGACCCGCTGGACGCCGAAACGACGATTGGCCCGATGGCCAATGTCCGTTTTGCCGACGAGGTGCGCGCGCAGATTGCCGAGGCGGTCGCGTCCGGAGCGGTGGCCCATATCGACACCTTTGCTGAAGATGACGGCGGGGCCTATCTGACCCCTCAAATCCTCACCAACGTCACCCATGACATGCGGGTGATGCGGGAGGAAAGCTTTGGCCCGGTGGTGGGCATCATGAAAGTGTCCTCGGACGAGGAAGCCATCGCGTTGATGAACGACAGCGAGTTTGGCCTGACCGCCAGCCTCTGGACCCGGGACGTGGATCGCGCCGCGCGGGTGGGTGACGCCATCGAAACCGGCACCGTGTTCATGAACCGTGCCGACTATCTGGACCCGGGCCTGTGCTGGACCGGCTGCAAGAATACCGGGCGCGGCGGCGGGCTGTCCGTGATCGGTTACCACAACCTGACACGTCCCAAATCCTATCACCTGAAAAAGGTCACCGGCTGAGAGCGATCTGCCTGCCCCGGAAAGACCCCCTCGCCGGGGCAGGCCACAATAACAAAGGAATCTCTGACATGACACTTGTTGGAAACTGGTCCTATCCGACCGCAATCAAATTCGGTGCCGGGCGCATCAGGGAACTGCCCGAGGCCTGCGCTGCGGCCGGGATGAAGAGGCCGCTGCTGGTCACGGACAATGGGCTGGCCAATCTGCCGATCACAGCGTCGACGCTGGATATCATGGAGGCTGCGGGACTGGGGCGCGGCCTGTTTGCGGATGTGGACCCGAACCCCAATGAAAAGAACCTCGACGCCGGGGTTGCGGCCTATAACGCGGGCGGTCATGACGGGGTGATTGCCTTTGGCGGCGGTTCGGCGCTGGATCTGGGCAAGATGGTTGCCTTCATGGCCGGTCAGACGCGTCCGGTCTGGGATTTCGAGGATATCGGCGATTGGTGGACCCGCGCGGATGCCGATGCCATCGCGCCGATCATCGCGGTGCCAACCACCGCCGGAACGGGCTCTGAGGTGGGCCGCGCCAGTGTCATCACCAACTCTGAAACGCACGCCAAGAAGATCATCTTCCATCCCAAGGTATTGCCGACCGTGGTGATTTGTGACCCTGAACTGACCGTGGGCATGCCCGGTTTCATCACGGCGGGCACAGGTCTGGACGCGTTCGCGCATTGTGTCGAGGCGTTTTCCAGCCCGCATTACCACCCGATGTCTCAGGGCATCGCGCTGGAGGGGATGCGGCTGGTCAAGTATTACCTGCCGCGCGCCTTTACTGACGGCACCGATATCGAAGCCCGCGCCCAGATGATGAGCGCGGCAGCGATGGGCGCAACCGCTTTCCAGAAGGGCCTCGGCGCGATCCACGCGATGAGCCACCCCATCGGCGCGGTGTTCAACACCCATCACGGCACCACCAACGCGGTCTGCATGCCGGCGGTGCTGGAGTTCAACGCGCCAGTCATCGCCGACCGCTTCCAGCAGGCCGCTGCCTATCTGGGCATCGACAGAGGGTTCGACGGCTTCCGCGCCTTTGTGCAGGAATTCAATGACAGCCTTGGTATCCCACGCAGGCTGGCTGATCTGGGTGTGACCGAGGCGTCGATCCCCGAACTGGTGCAGGGGGCGGTCATCGACCCGTCCTGCGGCGGCAACCCGATAGAACTGACCGAGGATAACCTGACCGGCCTGTTCAAGGCGGCGCTGTAAGGGCCTTGCCCAAACGCTCCCTCACCTCTCATACTGATCAGAGGTGAGGGAGATTTTCATGACCAAAGAGATTGTTCTGATCCACGGCGCGTTTGCCGGTCCTTGGTGTATGCAGGATTACGCGGGGTTCTTCCGCGACCGGGGCTGGACGGTCCATACGCCGGCGTTGCGCTATCATGGCGGCGACCCCCGGGCTGAACCCGATCCCGGCCTCACCGATACCAGCGTTCTGGATTACGTCGATGACATCGCCGCATATGTGCAGGGGCTGGACGGCAAACCTGTCATTCTGGGCCACGCCATCGCTGGGGTCGTCGCGCAGCAGGTGGCGTCGCGCGGGCTGGCCAGCGCGATTGTCCTGATCAACCCCAACGCGCCGTGGGGCACCTTGCCCGAAACCGATGACGAACGCGCCGTGCCGCGCGCGTTGATGGAGGGCGGGGCATTCTGGAAACAGCCCATGCGCGTCGAGTTCGACCTGATGGCCCCCTTTGCGCTGAACAAGATGCCCGAGGCGCAGCAGCATGAGGTGTTCGACCAGCTTGGTGCTGAGAGCGGGCGGGTGATGTTCGAAATGTTCTTCTGGATGTTCGACGACCACCACGCGATGAAGGTCGATATCGACAAGGTCGACTGCCCGGTGCTGATTGTCTCGGGCACCGAGGACCGGGCCGTCAACCCCAAAACCTGCCGCGCGTTGGCGAAACTCTACGGAGACCGCGCGACGTTTCTGCCGGTCGAAAACCACGCGCATTTTCTGTTCATGGAGCCGGGGTGGGAGGGTCCAGCGGGGCAGATTGCGGAGTGGTTGGACAGGGTGACTGTAGTGCCGGGCTGAAGCCCGGCCTGCGGGTTGCGGACTCGGCCGGATCTATACACCCAATGCTTGATGCAAAGCATCTAGCACGCACCCGAGAGTTAGCTACACTTTTGTTTTGTTAATAAAGTTGTACAGTTGAGCCATGGAACTTAGGCGCGCGACAATTCCCTAATTATATTTTTGCCTCCTCTGGGGCACCACAATTTCGCTGAATGCTTCCATGACTTGTACAATCTACATTGACGAAAGCGGTGATACTGGGTTTTCCAAAATTCGGTCTAAATCGGCTTCGGGCTCATCTCCATATTTTTGTATGGGCGCGGTAGTTATGCGTAGGGCCTCGCAAATTGAGGCTCGAAAACTGCTTGATGAGTTGCAAAATGCGTTTCGAAAAACGAAACGCTGGAAGCACGCTACAGACTTGAGCCATTCGCAAAAAGTGCATTTTGCGCGGCGATTGGCCGATATGCGCTTGCGGTTCTATGGCTTGATTTCAAACAAACACACCCTTGATGACTATGCTAAGGAAATCGATTGGGAACCCGACAAGTTCTACAATAAGTGCATAAAGTACTTACTCGAAATGATCGGGCGTGATCTTTCAAACTTCCCAACTGATTATCACGAGCCTCGAATTGTCGTTGAAACTAGAAACCATGACTATGACGCTCTTCGCCGGTATTTGAGCAAAGTGAAGAACAATCCGATTTACCCGCAATCAAAGCAACTGGTAACAATCAATCCCTTTGGTTTGATTGAGCAATCCAAAGACGAAGAAGACTTGCTCAGAGTAGCTGACTTCGTTGCGCACAGTGTCTATTGCTGCGTCAATAAAACGCCAGACAACTACTGGACTCCTTAAACCCGCTACTGGTTAGAGTTGTCCGGTCGTTTCGCTACTGATCATAAAGGTCGGATCGTTGGAGCCGGTCTAAAGTGTATTCACTCGCTTCAACAGGTTAAGTTGGACAAAGAAGTGCAGGACGTTATTGCCTCAGCACGCGGCTTACCAACCGGCAAGAAAGCTGGTTAGCCTCAAACATCCAACTCCTCCACGAACCGCGCGTTCTCCTGAATGTATTGGAACCGCAGTTCGGGTTTTTTGCCCATCAGACGCTCGACAAGGTCGCCGGTTTCACCGGGTTCGTCTTCATCAATCGTGACCCGGATCAGTTTGCGCGAGGCCGGGTCCATCGTGGTCTCTTTCAGGTCCTTGGCGTCCATCTCGCCCAGACCTTTGAAACGCGAGACGTCGATCTTGCCCTTGCCGCCCAGACCTTTCTCAAGCCATTCGTCGCGCTCGGCCTCGTCCAGACAATAGACGCGTTTAGCGCCTTGAGTCAGGCGATAAAGCGGCGGGCAGGCCAGATACAGGTGGCCCGCGTCGATCATGGGCCGCATCTGGGTGAAGAAGAACGTCATCAGCAGCGAGGCGATATGCGCCCCGTCCACATCCGCGTCAGTCATGATGATGATCTTGTCATAGCGCAGGTCGTCGACGTTGAACTTAGTGCCAAGGCCTACACCCAGCGCCTGGGTCAGGTCGTTGATCTCGGCATTGGTGCCCAGTTTCGAACTGGCCGCGCCCAGCACGTTCAGGATTTTGCCGCGCAGGGGCAGCAGGGCCTGCGTTTTACGGTCACGGCCCATTTTGGCGGACCCGCCCGCCGAGTCGCCCTCGACGATGAATAATTCCGTGCCGTCGCGTGTTGAACTACTACAGTCCACCAACTTGCCGGGGAGACGAAGTTTCTTAGTGGCGGACTTGCGTTGTGTTTCCTTCTCGGCCCGTCGGCGCAGGCGTTCCTCAGCCCGCAGGATGAGGAAGTCCAGTATCGCGCCGGCGGATTTCGTGTCCGCGGCCAGCCAGTTATCGAAATGGTCGCGGACCGAATTTTCCACCAGCCGTTGCGCCTCGACCGTCGCAAGGCGGTCCTTGGTCTGGCCGACGAATTCCGGCTCACTGATGAAGCACGACACCAGCGCGCAGCCGCCGGTGATCAGATCGTCACGGGTGATCTGACCTGCCTTTTTATTGTTGATCAGTTCCCCATAGGCCTTGATGCCTTTGAGGACCGCCGCCCAGAACCCCGCCACATGGGTGCCGCCCTCGGGCGTGGGGACGGTGTTACAATAGGACTGGATGAACCCGTCGCGCGAAGGCGTCCAGTTGATGGCCCATTCGACCTTGCCCGGCGTGCCGAATTTTTCATTGAAATCCACCGTGCCGGCAAAAGGCTGTTCGGCATAGGTCGAGGAGCCGTTCATTGTCTCCTTCAGGTAATCCGACAGGCCGCCGGGGAAGTGGAAGCTGGCCTCGGTCGGCGTCTCACCATCGTCGATGGCGGACTTCCAGCGGATTTCCACGCCCGAAAACAGATAAGCCTTGGAGCGAATGGATTTGAACAGGCGCGCCGGTTTGAAGCGGTGATGGCCGAAGATTTCCTCGTCCGCGTGGAAGGTGACGGTGGTGCCGCGCCGGTTGGGGGCTGCGCCGACCTTTTGCACGGGACCCAGAGGGATACCGCGCGAGAACCGTTGTTCGAACAGCTGCTTGTCCCGCGCCACCTGTACGACCATCGAATCCGACAGCGCGTTGACCACCGAGGCACCCACGCCGTGCAGACCGCCCGAGGTCTGGTAAGCCTTGCCCGAGAATTTACCGCCTGCGTGCAGGGTGCAGAGGATGACCTCAAGCGCCGATTTGTCGGGAAACTTGGGGTGCGGGTCGATTGGGATACCGCGCCCGTTGTCGCGCACGGTCAGGGCGTAGTCAGAGTGCAGCTCGACCTCGATCCGGTTGGCGTGACCGGCGACCGCTTCGTCCATCGAGTTGTCGAGGATCTCTGCCACCATGTGGTGCAAGGCGCGCTCATCGGTGCCGCCGATATACATGCCGGGGCGTTTGCGGACCGGTTCCAGACCTTCCAGCACCTCAATGGAAGAGGCGTCATAAGTAGTAGTCGCGCTGGGCGTCAACAGATCGTCGGGCATGGGTGCTGCTCTTGTTTTTAGGTTGGTCCCATTATGGCAGGTGATGTGGTCGGGGGGAAGAGGTCCCCGAGGTGTTGTGTGCGATTGGACGTCAGAATACCGGCGCCTTTCCGGAAGCCGCTGATCGGAAACCGGTTATTGAGGTTTTTCTGCCGTCAGGCGCGCGCCGCCAATTCGCCGCTTCTGAACGTCGTCAACAAACTGCGCGTACATCCGCAGGAATTCGTCCCCTTTGGACGGGTTGCCCGCGCGTTCAGCCTCGGCATCAAGCGCCCGGTACATGCTGAGGCGCCGTGCCAGGATGTCGCCCCATGAGGCCGTGACATCATCCGCGGAAACCACCCGAAAACCAGCCTGTTGCAGCCCGGTTTGATATTCGGGGATGCTGAGCATGGACTGACAGGCTATTCCCTGACGATATTGTTCCATTTCCTCGTCCGACAGGCGTGTGTGCATCACCCAATCGGTAAAGGCAAAGCGCCCACCGGGGCGCAGGACGCGAAAAACCTCGCGCAGTGCCCGGGGTTTGTCCGGGATATGCAAAAAGGATTCCTGACTGACCGCAGCGTCGAACCGGGCGTCGTCGAACGGCAGGGCCATTGCGCTGGCCAGAACCGGATGCACCTGATCCTGCAGCCCGACCAGTGAATTGAGCTCTTTCGCACCGTCGATGCGGTTGGGGCTGATATCGACACCGGTGACCTGAACACCGCGTTCGGTCGCGTACCACCGCGCCGGTCCGCAAAGGCCGGCGCAGACGTCCAGAACGTTGTCGCCGGGCTTCATCTGCGTGTTGTCCGCCAGCCGGGCATTTGCGTCCAGCCCGTCATAGTGATCCTGATCGTAAGGGTAGAGCTCCTGTGCAGTAACACCGTCAAGGTTTCCCCTGCTGGCAGTCAGCTTGGTCAGGATATGCGGTGCCGAAATCGGGTGGCTGGCATACCATTCGGCGACAGTTTCTTCCGCCTTTTCCATCATTTACTCTCCCTCTTGAATTCCGGAAGCTTATCCCGGCATGTTGGGATGATCCAGATTTGTCTCGAAGAATGACGGGATAAATGTTTGGGTTGAACGTGATGCGCGCAGGACCATGGGGGCCAAATGAGCTGGATAAAAACCGTTCCGTTCGAACAAGCCACAGGCAGGCTGAAGAAACTTTACGAACGGGTGACCGGCCCGGGCAACAATGTAGACAACATCATGATGGTGCATTCGCTGCGACCGCATTCGATGGAAGGTCACATGGCGCTGTATAAGAACGTGCTGCACCATTCGGCCAATTCCGTCCCCAAGTGGTTTCTGGAGGTTCTGGGCGTCTGGGTCAGTTCCCTGAACCAATGCAGCTATTGTGTCGAACATCATTTCAGTGGATTGCAGCGGCTGCTGGACGATGCCGACCGGGGCCTTGCCATTCGCGCCGCGATTGAGGCCAGAACCCTGGAAACCGCGCCCCTGGACACCGCGCAGATCAGTGCGATGAACTATGCCCGAAAGCTGACCGAAGCACCGGCCGAGATGGTACAGGCGGATATCGGGGCGCTCCGGGATGCCGGATGGGATGACGGCGAGATTCTGGAGATCAATCAGGTCTGTGCGTATTTCGCTTATGCAAACCGAACCGTTCTGGGCTTGGGATGTTCCACGGATGGCGACATTCTGGGCCTGTCACCAAACAATTCCAAGGACCCGGCGGATTGGGGACACAAATAGGCGCTAGCCTGTGTCCCAGTCCAGAATGGCGCGCGCAATAGCCTCGGGCCTTTGGTGATGCAGCCAGTGGTCCGTGCCGGGAATGTCCATGCGGGTCAGGTCAGGGGCAAATTCCTCTAGCCCCCGTGTTGTCTCCGGTAGCAAGGCTTTGTCTTCGGGACCCCATAACAACAGGTGCGGGCAACGGATCATCAGCCGCTCGCGCGGCAGTTCGGGCAGGTCGGTGCGCGGTTCGCCGGGTTTTGCCACCACCAAAGGCGAAGCGTGATACCAATTCAGCATCGCATCGAGGCGACCGGGTCTGGCCCACTCGGCGCGATAGGTGCGCATGCGGCTCTCCGACAGCCAGTCGACGCCCATGCCGTGCCGAAAAAACTGTTCGAGTTTGGCGAAATTGTCGGCGGAAAAATACGATGCGGCCTGTGGCGTGCGCAGGACGTTGATATATTGCGACGCTTCCGATTGCGCCCCGCCGGCGGCAAGGGCCCGCTGAAACGGCACCGGATGGACGCCATTGGCTATGATCAGACGCCTGACCAGATCAGGGCGGAACATTGCCAGGCCGTAAGCCACTGACGCCCCCCAGTCATGGCCCAGAACAGTCAGCGGCGCGCCCTTTTGTTCGGCCAGGGCCGCCATGTCGGTCACCAACTGGGACAAAGTGTAATTGCCGGTGCCTTCCGGTGCCCAGCTTTGCCCATACCCGCGCTGATCCGGCGCGAGACAGTGGTAATGAGCCGACAGAAACGGGGCAAGATCACCCCATGCGCCACCATATTCGGGAAACCCGTGCAACATCAGAAGCGGCGGCAGGTTCGGCCGCCCCCAGCTGCGCAGAAAGAAGGGATGGCCGTTCAGTTCGACGATGCTTGTGTCCATGGTCTGTTTGTATGTTCTCCTGTGGAATAAGCAACCTGCGGCGGGTCCAAGCCCGGTTTGGTTTGTGAAAGGTGGGCCTGCGATTGCCGGATGCCGGTCTCAATCTGAAATTTCTCAGATCGGCTCTTGTCCAAGCCTTTGGCCGGGCATATGGCTGATGCGATGAACAAGGTGATGACATATCGCGCCCATTTCCGGGCCATTGCAGTGCTGGGCCTGCCGCTGATCGGCGGGCATCTGGCGCAGTTTGCCATCGGTCTGACCGACACGATCATGCTGGGCTGGTACGGGGTCGAGGCACTGGCCGCTGTCACGCTGGCCAGCAGTTTTTACTTTGTCCTGTTCCTGTTCGGGGGTGGTTTTGGTCTGGCAGTCATGCCGATGGTCGCGACCGCTGCCGCCGAAGAGGATGAAACCAGCATCCGCCGTTCGACGCGGATGGGGCTGTGGCTGTCGCTGCTTTACGGGATGCTGGTGATTCCTTTGCTCTGGTGGTCCTACCCGATCCTGATTGCCACGGATCAGGACCCGCAAGTTGCTGAAACCGCGTCGGAATACCTGCGGGTTGCCGGGTGGGGATTGTTCCCGGCGCTGGTGGTCATGGTACTGAAATCCTATCTTGCGGCGCTGGAGCGGACACAGATCGTGCTGTGGATCACGGTCGCTGCGGCGGTGGTTAACGGGCTGACCAACTATGCGCTGATCTTCGGCAATTGGGGCGCGCCGGAACTCGGCGTGATGGGTGCGGCCATAGCCTCGGTTGTGACGCAGACCGTGTCTCTTATCGCGGTGATCGTCTACGCCGTGCGCGTCCTGCCGGAACACAATCTGTTCCAAAGATTCTGGCGCCCGGATTGGGAGATGTTGTTCAGCGTCCTTCGGCTGGGTGTTCCCATCGGGTTGACCCTGTTGGCCGAAGTGTCGCTGTTTGCGATGTCGGCTTTCATGATGGGGTGGATCGGTCAGGTGCCGCTGGCGGCGCATGGTATCGCGCTGAACCTGGCCTCGGCCACGTTCATGGTGCATCTGGGGCTGTCAAACGCGGCCACGATCCGCGCCGGGAACGCCCTGGGCCGCAAGGACAGGCCGCATCTTGAAAAAGGTGCGATCGCGGTGACGGCGATGTCGCTGATTGTCTCTGTCTTCACGATTACCCTGTTCCTGACCTGCGCCGAGCCGCTGATCTCGATTTTTGTCGAACCTGACGATCCGCAGCGCCCCGAGATTCTGGCGATCGGCACCGGCTTGCTGGCCATGGCCGCCCTGTTCCAGCTTGTGGATGGGGCGCAGGTAATCGCGCTGGGCCTGCTGCGCGGGTTGCAGGATGCGAAAGTTCCGATGGTGATGGCCGGGCTCAGCTATTGGGTCGTGGGGATACCGGCCTCATATTACTTTGGATTTACGCAGGACCTCGGAGGGATCGGTATCTGGCTGGGCCTCGTGCTGGGTCTTGCCTGCGCAGCGGTCCTGTTGATGGCGCGGTTCTGGCTGCGTTCGGTGCGCGCCATTGGGGTGCCCGCAGAATAGCCGCCCGGCGGATCAGCCTTTGCTGAGACGATCCGCCTTTTTGCGCACCAGAACCGTGCGCAGATCATGCATGGCCAGCAATAGCCGGTCGGTGATCTCTTCCAGCTGTTCGTCCGTCGCCTTGGACTGCGCCCAATGCGTGGTCAGGTTCAGATAATCGACCGCGCGATGAATGTCGTCGATATCGCGCTGCGCCAGCAGGGTCTTGCGTTCTTCCATCCAGCGGGTGATCGCCTCGCGATCAGCATCGCTCAGAACGCGCTGTCCCTGCGGCTTAACCTCGCCGTTTCGGATGTTGATCACCGCGATCTGGTCCATTTCGATCCGGCGCTGGCGGTTCTCGGTGTCGATCCGGAACACAGCCGCACCGTTCTCGCGCACTCGGAAATAGTATTCGGGCAGTTCAGCCGTCATCAGAGGTCTCCGGTCAGGTCAGCGATGCGCAAAAGCGCTGAATGCGGGTGCAAGCTTCTGTCAGCGCCTCGTCCGAGGTTGCATAACTGACACGGAAGTTCGGCGACAGGCCAAAAGCCGCGCCAAACACGACGGCGACGTCTGCCTCTTCGAGCAGTGCGGTGGCAAATGCCTCATCCGAGTCGATCACCGTTCCGGCAGGTGTCGTTTTGCCGATCAGTCCGGCGATGGACGGGTAGACATAGAACGCGCCTTCGGGCGTCGGGCAGGTGATGCCTTCTATGTCGTTCAGCATCCGGACAACCAGATCGCGGCGACGTTTGAACGTATCGTTGTTCGGGGCCAGAAATGCCTGCGTGCCGTTCAGCGCCTCAACCGCGGCCCACTGGCTGATTGAACAGGGGTTTGATGTCGACTGAGACTGGATCTTGCGCATCGCGGCGATGATCTCAACCGGGCCAGCGGCATAGCCAATGCGCCAGCCGGTCATGGCATAGGCCTTGGACACGCCGTTACAGGTTAGCGTGCGGTCATAAAGGCCGGGCTCAACCTCGGCCGGGGTGCAGAACTCGAACCCGTCATAGGCGAGGTGCTCGTACATATCGTCGGACATGATCCAGACCTGCGGGTGCCGCATCAGCACATCGGTCAGGGCCTTCAGTTCGGCCCGGCTGTACCCCGCGCCCGTGGGGTTGGACGGCGAGTTGAAGATGAACCATTTTGTCTTGGGCGTGATCGCCGCCTCAAGCTGTTCCGGGGTCAACTTGAAGCTGTTTTCCAGCGTCGTTTCAACGACCACCGGAGTACCCCCTGCCAACAGCACCATATCGGGATAGCTAACCCAGTAAGGGGCAGGGATAATGACCTCGTCACCTTCGTTCATCGTCGCCATCAGAGCGTTGTACAACGTCTGCTTGCCACCGGTTCCAACCGAAATCTGCGCGGGAGTGTAATCCAGCCCGTGGTCACGTTTCATCTTGGCGCAGGCGGCTTGCTTCAGTTCGGGGATGCCGTCAGGGGCGGTATATTTTGTCTTGCCGGCCGCAATTGCGGCAACGGCGGCATCCTTGATGTTCTGCGGCGTGTCAAAATCGGGTTCCCCCGCGCTCAGGCCGATAACGTCGCGTCCGACGGCCTTCAACTCGGCCGCTTTGGCCGTCATCGCGATCGTAGGCGATGGTTTTACGCGTGACAGTGTCGCAGACAGGAAACTCATGGACGGCCTCGGTTTGTATGTTCAGCCTGTCTGTCATAGGGTGCGCCCGAATGACGATCAAGCGATATGAAGAATGGAATTGGAGAGCCCGATGAACGACGAAAACGACTGGTACGGACCGGACGCAGCCACATTCGGGGATCGCCTGGCAGGCGCCCGCGAAGCGGCCGGTATGACGCAGTCGCAGATGGCCCGTCGTCTGGGCGTCAAGAAGGCAACTATTGCAGCGTGGGAGAATGACCTGTCCGAGCCGCGCGCGAACCGACTTTCGATGATGGCGGGCATGGTCAACGTTTCCATCATGTGGCTGCTGACCGGTGAGGGCGAGGGCATGGACGCCCCGCAGGAGGCCGATGAAGGCGTTCCCGAACTGGCAGAGGTCGTGGCCGAGCTGCGATCCATTCGCGGCGAGATGCGCGCCAGCGCCGAACGTGCGGCAAGGCTGGAAAAAAAGCTGCGCCTGATGCTGGAGAACGGCCAGTGAGCGAACCCCGGGACATACGGGTCAAGCGTCTGAAGATGCGCTCCATGCGGCGCGGCATCAAAGAGATGGACCTGATCCTGTCGGCCTATGCCGAACGGCATCTGGCCGATATGGACCCTGCCGGGCTGGATACATACGATGCGCTGCTGCACGAGAATGACCAGGATCTGTATCAATGGGTAACGGGGCAGGTCCGACCGCCCGAAACCTTCGCTGACCTGATTTCCGATATCGCGCAGACGTTTCAAAAATAACGGAAAAACCCGCTTAACCGATTTTTCGGGATTTCAATTCATTCTGCCTGAAACAGCGCGATTGAATCGGAGGATCGGATGAGTATCGAAATGCAGGTCTCCGCGCCCGGAACCAAGGGGTTCATGACCAGCTATCTTGAGGCGCTTGCCCTGGTTGAGCGGCTGCACCGCCTGCTGCTGGACGTCATCAAGGATGAGTTCGAGCGCGTGGGGGTGCTTGAGATCAACGCCGTACAGGCATTGCTCTTGTTCAATATCGGCGATCACGAGGTCACGGCGGGTGAGCTGAAAAGCCGGGGCTACTATCAGGGCAGCAATGTCAGTTACAACCTCAAGAAACTGGTCGAGATGGGGTATATGCACCACCAGCGATGCGAGATCGACCGACGCTCGGTGCGGGTCAGGTTGACGCCGCGGGGCCGGGAAATCCGCGATATCGTGGCCGAGTTGTTTGCGCGCCATGCCGAAGGGCTACAAAGTCGCGGTGTGCTGGGGCTGGAAGGGATTGAGGATATCACCACTTCATTGCGCCGGGTCGAACGGTACTGGACCGACCAGATCCGCTATATCTACTGACCGATGACGCTTGGGCCCGCCTTCATAGGACAGGACAGGTCCCTGAAGTTCCCGTAACAGTTTGCGGGCCATCGCGTCCTCATAGGCTTCGAAACCCAGCACGACCTCGACAAACGCATTCGGGCCCAGAATGACCCAGGCGCGGTAATAGGCCGACAGCTCGCCCACCTGCACATAGCGTGTGTCACCATTGTTGGGATCGTCCGCCCCGATTACCAATCCGTTGATGGTGACACCCGACAGCGAGAGTGTGTTTTTAACGTCCCGCGGGTGGGGGCCAAGGTTGTGTTTTCCGTCGCCCGACAAATCCAGCGTGCGTTTCCAGCATGCGGCCTGTTGCGACAGCAATTCAGCCCCGAACAGCATGGCAGATCCAAGCGCGGTTCCCTGCGGCGCGGCGCTGCGTCTTGTGTTGCGCAACATCGCGCCGATCCGTTCCAGATCCTGGATGGATCGCAGATCGGTCCAATTCAGCAATACGCGCTGGTGGCCGGTCTCGCTCCACTCATAGATCGCCAGTCGGATTGGGGCGGCAGCGTTGGACAGGATCAATTGCGCGACGTCGGGTCGTTGCAGCGCGGCCGCCAGCCCATCCAGTTGCAGGCGGTATTCACCGCTGTCCACCGACCCGGAAACGTCCAGACCCAGCGCCAGCGCCTGCCGGCATTCCGATGCCGCCGAACCTGCGGCCAGGCTGAGGACAAATGCCAGGACCCGTATCATTGCTGCCCATCGCTATGCAGCGCCCCGATTTGCAGACCTTGCAATTCCCGCTCCAGCTTGCGCCGCATGGCGCGTTCAAAGTCCTCGAACCCCTGCGCGATTTCAAGAAAGGCACCGGGTCCGTGCAGGACGTTGTTTTCGAAGAAGGGGATCAGGAACAGCTCGCCCTCGAAATCGGCGGCATTGATGACCAGCCCGTTGACCACCGTGTTTTCAAACGGAAAGTGCCGATAGGCTGAATCCGGTCCGTAGCCATCATTGTTCGACCCGTCACCGGACAGATCGATGGTTTGGAACAGACAGCCTGGGGCCTGCTGCATCAGCGTGGCCCCAAAGGCCAGCGCATATCCCATGGCCGTGGCCGAGCCGCTGTCGGACCGCACCGATTGCTGGACGATTGACGCCGCCAACAGCAGGTCGGCTTCAGAGCGGATCATCGTCCAGTTCAGAATGACACGCTGGGTGGTACGACCGCTCCATTCATACACCGCCAGAGCGACGGGCATGGGGGAGGAAAAGAACGCCTCTGTCACCTCGGGCGCGATCAGCGCGGCGGCCAGACCTTGCCGTTGCAGGGTATCCTCGGTCGCGTCCACGGATGTCGAGATATCCATGGCAAGCGCGAGAGCCAGGCGGCAGGTTTCAGCCCGAAGGGGGCTGGCCAGCCCGGCCAGGCCCAATGTCATCAGCCAGCGGATCACCAGTGGCCGGTGCTTTCCATGCTGGCCCAGGGTTCGGCGGGTTTCAGCGCCTCGCCGTTCTGCAGCAGCTCTACCGAAATGTTGTCAGGAGACCGCACAAAAGCCATGCGCCCGTCACGCGGCGGGCGGTTGATCACGACACCGTTGTCCTGCAAGTGCTGGCACATCCCGTAAATGTCGTCGACGCCATAGGCGAGGTGCCCGAAATGGCGGCTGTCGCTGGGCAGCGCGTCGTCCCCGTCCCAGTTGTAGGTCAGTTCGATCGGCCGGTCTTCCTGCCCCGGGGGCGCCATGAAGATCAGCGAAAACCGCCCGGCTTCGCTGTCATACCGGCGGGTTTCCTTCAGCCCCAGCAGTTCGTAAAACGCCATCGACTTTTCCAGATCCTTCACGCGGATCATGGTGTGAAGATATCTCAGCCCCATTGCGGCTTCCTTTCTGTTCAGGTGACGCGATGCAGCTTAGCGCGCCGGTCAAGGGTGTCGAGAGGCCGCGCGGACACAATTTGGAAATTGCAGAATTCGTCGCACATATCGCGGTTCCGGTCCGAGAATTGCCGAGATATAGTGGCAGGCAACTCATTGCTGGAAAGGAAATTTCATGCCGCTGTCCTCTGACCAACTGGCCGAGATCGAAGCGCAACGGGCGCAGTCGTATCCTACACGCCGCGTTGTGGCTGCGGGGATGGAAGACCACCTGTATTCGGCGCATCAGGTGCTGGACCATGGATTTGTGCGCGTGATCGATTACATGGGCGACGACGCGGCGATCTGCCAGGCGGCGCGGGTGTCCTATGGCAAGGGGACCAAATCGGTTCAAAACGATGAGGGGCTGATCCGCTATCTGATGCGCCACTGGCACTCGACCCCGTTCGAGATGTGCGAAGTCAAACTGCACGTCAAACTTCCCGTATTCGTGGCACGCCAGTGGATTCGCCACCGCACGGCCAATGTGAACGAATATTCCGCGCGCTATTCGATACTGGACCGCGAATTCTACATCCCGGCGCCGGACCATGTCGCCGCCCAGTCCGAGGTCAACAACCAGGGCCGGGGTTCGGCATTGGAAGGGGAAGAGGCCGCGCGCGTGCTGGACATTCTCAAGGCCGACAGCGCGCGCTGCTATGACAATTACGAAGCGATGATCAGTCAGGACGGCCAGCAGGGGCTGGCGCGGGAACTGGCACGAATGAACCTGCCGGCAAACATCTATACCCAGTGGTACTGGAAGGTGGATCTGCACAACCTGTTCCACTTCCTGCGCCTGCGGGCCGATCCGCACGCTCAGTACGAGATCAGGGTCTATGCCGAAACCATGTGCAGGATCGTCGCCGACTGGGTGCCCTTCGCCTACAAGGCGTTCGAAGATTACCGCCTGGGCGCCGTTAACCTGTCTGCACAGATGGTCGACAGCCTGCGCAGAATGCTGGCCGGAGAGACGGTAACGCAGGAAAACTCCGGTATGACCGCGCGGGAATGGCGCGAGTTCGAGGCCGTCATTCGCGAAGGGTAAAAGGCAAAGCGCATATCGTTTGTCTATACGGATTGTCATGAAGATGTTACATTCAACTCATGACAATTTCTGCCGCAACCCGATCCGCTTGCCTTGTCCTGATGTTGGCAGGGCCAGCGGTTGCCAAGTCTCCGATTGCCGAGGTGATCTGCGAGCCGACGCCCCGCATGCACGAGAAACTGACGCGCCAGTTCGGCTCGGAACGCGCTGCAACCGGGGTGCGGGGACCGGAGCAGGTGATGGAGGTCTGGACCAGCAAGTCCGGCGACTGGACAATGGTGGTGACCTACGCCACGGGAACGTCCTGCATCGTGGCGATGGGTCAACACTGGCACACTCATGCCGGGAGCGACCCGGCACGAGGGTAAGGTTTCAAACCTTTGAAAATCGGTCAACGGCCGGAAATTGGCCGTCAACCTGTTTTGGGGCCCCGCGGAAAACGGGGTGATTTACAGTGGCTTCAAATCAGCTGCCATCTGGCGGCCGTCGCGCCCGTCTTGCAACTCATACGAGACTTTCTGATTGTCAGCGAGCCCGGTCAGACCGGATCGTTCTACGGCCGAGATATGAACAAAAACGTCCTTGCCGCCCTCATCAGGGGCGATAAACCCATAGCCTTTGGTGGTATTAAACCATTTCACGGTGCCAGTTGGCATTTCCCGTGTCTCCTTCTACTTACACGTTGTCCCACATAATTGGTGGGGGTAGTGATTGACGCCGCCGCAACACGTCACTGTATCGCCCACACGATACGGCCCGAATTGCGTGTTTCGTCTTTTTCAACATTGCACGGTGAAGTAAAAAATCAAGAATTACCGGAAGACACAGGCAAATTTGCCAAAAATTGCCCCAAAAACAGGAGCTGCCCGAAAATGCGCCTTTATGGTCTGAAGACCTGTGATACTTGCCGTAAGGCTTTGAAATCCCTGCCGGATGCCGAATTTGTCGACGTTCGAGCGGACGGCGTGCCAGAATCCGTTCTGGAACAGGCCCTGGAGGCGTTCGGCGGGGCTTTGCTCAACACGCGCTCTACAACCTGGCGTGGATTGGGCGAAGAACAACGCACGCGGTCACCGTTGGAGCTGCTTGCTGAACACCCGACTCTGATGAAGCGGCCTTTGATCGACCAAAATGGCGCGCTGTTTCTGGGTTGGGGGCCTGAAACGCGGGCGGGTCTTGGCGTTGCGTGAACGGGTGCTTATCTGATTTGGCGCAAGAAAGAGGTTTTGAATGCGTAACGCAGCTATGATTCTGGGTGTCATTTCCGGCTTGATCGGAATGATCGTGGGCTTTTTCGGCTATGGCTATGTCGAACTGATCGACCGCTTTGGCGAGATCGAAGGCGTGGCAGAGCAGGTCGACAACGCTCAGCTCATTCAGGCGGCGTCCATCATCGCCCCGTTGCTGGCCATCGCCGGGGGCGCAATGGCACATGCGCGTGCACTGATCGGTGGGGTATTGCTGCTGATTTCGTCAGCCGGGATGTATTACGCGTTCGGGTTCAATGTCTTCACAATGTTCCCGGTTGCTTTTGCGGCCGTGGCGGGCCTGCTTGGGCTGGCCGCGGGTAAACCGGACGAGCCCAAGGCGCATTTCTAGATCATTTGATGCGCAGGATCCGGTCAACCGACAATGGGCCTGCGCCATTGACCACAATCACCGCAAGCAGGAACGACCACAGCGTCCGATCGTCCAGCAAACTCACGTTGTTGGTAAAGTAGCTGCCCAACTCAGTCCCGTGGCCGTTGACATCCACGATGGTCTGCACCCAGACAAAGGCGATCATGCCCAGTGCTGCGAACCGGGACAGAAGACCAATCACAATCAACGCTGGCAGCAGAAATTCCGCCCATGTTCCTGCGACCGCAACGGCCCAATGGAAGACCCCCAGCTGTGAGCTGTCATAGCTGACGGCTTCCATCGCCTTGGGAAAGATCTGCACGTAGGCGCCATCCGACGGAAACAGAAATCCGAAAATGCCGTTGCCGAGCTTGGTCGTCGCCGAATTCCAGTAGTAAATCAGCAGTGTCGCGGCAAAGACCAGTCGGGCCAGAGTGGGCGTCAGCCAGCCAGAGGTCATTTCCAGCCTTCCCAGGGTGTTGTTGTGAAGAGAGATCAGGGCAGTCATGTTGCCAGCCTTTCGATAGTCACAGTGGTTATTGCGCCGCCTTGCAAAAGCAGCGCCAGAGTGGCCCCAAGGTCAAATTCGGGGAAATTGGTAGCCGTTTGTTCAAATGCCTCGCCGATGGCTTGCCCGGACCGAAGCCCTTCGATCCAGTCCGCGCCGCCTTCGGGCAGGAGCTGCGGAACCGGATCATAGTCGGGCCGGGTGATCAGGACATCCTCGGGGCCCGGTGCGGGCTTTGGCGCGTCGCCTTCCGTGTTGAAGCGCCAGACGGAAAACACCGGCCATTGCGAGCGCAGAACCTGCATCGACGGCGCAAATTCCAGCTTTGCCCGCATGATATCTTCTGGCGGCACGTCCAGGGCATCGGCGGGCGCGGGCGGGCGGTCCGCCGCGTGGTATGACCGGCGCAATGCAAGTTCCAGCCGCGCGACATCAGCGAGGTAACCCAGATGGGAAAGCTGATCCATCCCGGCCAGGAAGTCGGGAAATTCGTCGCCGTAATACATCATCAGCGGCGAGGAAGGCGGGTGTTTGCGCAGAAAGATGCCCGCCAGCCCGTCCATGTTCTTGGGGCCCAGCAGCTTGGTAATGACCGGAAAGGCCTGATGCATCGCCTCAGTCAGAGATACTGCGACGTTGTTGCGGTAGACACTGAACCGACGCCCGGCAGGTTGCGCGGCAGCATCCAGAAGGCCCTCGGGTATCGCGGCAGCCGGGTCCAGCAACGCGGCGTGGAAGGTAGATTGCGAAACGCTCATGCCGGAACCCGGTTCAGGGCCGACTGCGCGCGGTCGGCTTCGGCCCGCAAGACAGGCCAGTCGGGTACATCGGTGTCCCATTCGATCAGAACAGGTCTGGGTCCGGACCGCTCCAGCACATAGTCGAGCAGCGCCCAAACCGGATCGACGACTTCGCGCCCGTGGCTGTCGATCAGCAGGGGGTGGCCGTGGTCGTCCTCGTCCTCATCATGGCCGCCAAGGTGGATCTCGCCCACTTTGTCCAGCGGATAGGCGTCGATATAGCTTTGGGGTGAAAAATCCAGATTGGTTGCGGATACGAATACGTTGTTCACGTCCAACAGCAAACCGCACCCGGTCCGCCGTGCGATTTCGCGCAGAAAATCAGGCTCGGACCATGCGCTTTCCTCAAATGCCAGATAGCTGGACGGGTTTTCCAGCAGCATCTGCCGCCCTACGGTTTCCTGTACCAGATCGATATGCTCGCAAATGCGGGTCAATGTTGCGTCTGTGTAGGGCAGGGGAAGCAGGTCGTTCAGGAAGTGGCTGTCATGGGTCGACCAGGCCAGATGTTCCGAAAAGCTGGCGGGGTTCAGCCAGCCGACCAGATGTTTCAGACGGGCAAGGTGGTCCTTATCCAGCGGACCTTCGCCCCCGATCGACAGGCCCACACCGTGAACCGAGATCGGAAACTGTTCCGACAGATGGCGCAGTTGTGCGATGGGGCGGCCACCGTCGCCCATGTAGTTTTCCGCATGAATCTCAAGCCATGCCACGGGGTGGGCATGATCGAGAATCTCGGAAAAATGCTGGGGCTTGTAGCCGACGCCCGGCGCCGCGGGCAGTCTGTTCTCTCTGGTTGTGTTGTCCAGCATGTGCGTCTTCCCCAATCACGACAAAGAGGCGGGCGTTATTGCCCGCCCCTTCGGTTTTTGAAAACTCAGGCTTATGCAGGCAGGTCGCGATCCAGCGGCTCAAGCGAACCTTTGCGGGCCGAACCATCGGCTGCTTTGGGCAGGTCGATATCGGCGCAGGTGCCGGCATCCACCAGGGTCCATGCGTTGCCCTGATAGTCAACGGTCGAGGTGCCCGCGCAGGTGGTGCCGGGGCCGGCGGCACAGTCGTTCTGACCGGCCAGCGAAATGCCATAGCATTTCTCTTTGGCCTGTGCGGTGGCTGTTGTGGCTGCACCGGAAACGGCTGCTGCAACTGCGCTTGCGATAACCAGGGTTTTTGCGGTGTTCGACATCTCGGTAATCCTTTTGGTGACTGCGTATGTCTGCTTGTGACAATGACAAAGGTAATGGTTGAACGGTCACAGTTAAATTCACGAGCCCGTGTCTCACAACCCCGTCAGGACATGTCATGCCCCGTTGCAGGTTAACAAATTGTTTTTGAAAAGAAAAAGGGTAATTGTTTCAATCCGGCCCTCAAGCCGGGGCCGGATTTCGGGCAATTTGCCGCCGAATGTTACAGCAGGTCGGGCGGGGTCGCCGCTCTGGACAGCTCATTTGTTACAGCGTCAAGCGACTGAACCTGTGTCTGTTTTTCACCCAGCCTGCGGACGCTGACCGTGCGGTCTTCGACCTCGCGGTGACCAACGGCCAGAATGACCGGCACTTTGCCGACCGAATGCTCGCGAACCTTGTAGTTGATTTTCTCGTTGCGAATATCGGCCTCAGCCCGGACACCGACTGCCTTCAGGGTTTCGACCACCTCCAGGACGTATTCATCCGCCTCGGACGTGATTGACGCGACGACGACCTGACGCGGGGCCAGCCAGAAGGGCAGCTTGCCGGCGTGTTCTTCGATCAGGATACCGATGAACCGCTCGAACGAGCCCAGGCAGGCGCGGTGCAGCATATAGGGGCGCTGTTTGCTGCCATCTGCAGCAATATAGGTCGCGCCCAGCCGTTCAGGCAGGTTCGGGTCAACCTGGAAAGTGCCGCATTGCCACACCCGGCCGATCGCGTCCGTCAGGTAGAAGTCCAGCTTGGGTCCGTAAAAGGCACCATCGCCGGGTTCCAGAGTAAAGTCCCGGCCGGTGGCCTTGATCGCAGCTTCCAGCGCGCCTTCGACGTGATCCCAGCTTGCGTCGCTGCCTACGCGCTTTTCAGGCCGGGTGGCGAACTTGATCTCGAACTGTTCGAATCCGAGATCCTGGTAGACGCTTGCCAGGAAATTGATGAACTTCGCGCATTCGGCTTCGATCTGGTCCTCGGTGCAGAAGATATGCGCGTCGTCCTGCGTAAAGCCGCGTACGCGCATGATGCCGTGCAGCGCGCCCGACGGTTCATAACGCGAGCACGAGCCAAATTCGGCCAGCCGCAGCGGCAGGTCGCGATAGGATTTCAGACCCTGATTGAACACCTGCACATGGCAGGGGCAGTTCATGGGCTTCAGCGCGTTGATCGCCTTTTCCTTGGCATGTTCCTCTTCGACTTCGACGATGAACATGTGTTCCTGATATTTGTCCCAGTGGCCCGAGGCCTCCCACAGCTTGCGGTCGACGACCTGCGGGGTGTTGATCTCGCGATAGCCATCGGCGCGCTGCTTGCGGCGCATATAGTCCTGAAGCTGCGTGTAGATGGTCCAGCCGTTGGGGTGCCAGAAGATTTGACCCGGGGCCTCTTCCTGCATGTGGAACAGGTCCATCTCGCGCCCCAGCTTGCGGTGGTCGCGCTTGGCGGCTTCTTCCAGCATGTGCAGGTGAGCCTTGAGCTTTTCCTTGCCGGTGAAAGCAACGCCGTAGATGCGCTGCAGCATCGCGCGGCTGCTGTCACCACGCCAATAGGCGCCTGCGATGGACATCAGCTTGAACGCGTCTCCCGGCACCTGACCGGTGTGCTGCAGGTGCGGGCCGCGGCACAAGTCCTGCCAGTCGCCATGCCAGTACATGCGTAGCGGCTCGTCGCCCGGAATGGCTTCGATCAGTTCCACCTTATAAGGCTCGT
Organism: Ruegeria sp. ABV4_181; assembly: GCF_056158465.1. Classification (NCBI taxonomy): domain Bacteria; kingdom Pseudomonadati; phylum Pseudomonadota; class Alphaproteobacteria; order Rhodobacterales; family Roseobacteraceae; genus Ruegeria; species Ruegeria sp. ABV4_181. The sequence goes on along the minus strand of NZ_JBSWTI010000002.1, from coordinate 3,126,969 downwards.
CATTGGCGGTGTAGAAATCGATCGCACGCTGACGGTCCCAGACCTCGGTGGTCACGGCGTCGCGCTTGTTGATGATTTCCTTCATCTTTTTCTCGATGAGGCCGAGGTCTTCGGGCGTGAACGGTTCGGCGCGGTCAAAATCGTAGTACCAGCCGTTCTCGATCACGGGGCCAATGGTGACCTTGGTATCAGGCCAGATTTCCTGCACGGCGCGGGCCATGATATGGGCCAGGTCGTGGCGGATCAGTTCATTGGCCTGAACATCGTCCTTCATGGTGTGGATGGCGATTTCGGAATCGGATTCGATGGGCCATTGCAGGTCCCAGTGCTGGCCGTTCACGGTGGCCGAGATGGCCTTTTTCGCCAGCGAGGTCGAGATGTCGGCAGCCACCTGCGCGGGCGTTACGCCTGCGTCATAGGATCGTGCATTGCCATCGGGAAAGGTGAGTGAGACGGATTTTGCATCCAGGGCCATATCGGCTCTCCTCGTCGGTTTGGCGCCCACTGAACGCCCGGTTGCGGGTTATGGTGTCCGGCTGATTTGGCAGGCGGCTGCCTGCGTGTCAAGTACGGAAGCGAGGGGCGCTGCCCCTCGCGCTCCCCGAGGTATTTTTAGCCAGATGAAGGGGGATCCGGGAATTGCACTTGGGGTGGGAGCGTGCATGATGTTGCAAAAGGAAGAGGATTTCATGGCAGTGGCGGAATTTCTGGAGACACCGCAGGGGCGGCGTCTGGCCTATCACAAAAGCGAAGGTACCGGACCAACCGTCGTTTTTCTTGGCGGGCTGAAATCGGACATGGAGGGCACCAAAGCTGTGCATCTGGAGGCCTGGGCGCAGGCGCGCGGGCAGGCGTTTTTGCGGTTCGACTATTCCGGCCACGGCGAAAGCTCGGGCACGTTCGAGGAAGGTTGTATCGGCGACTGGCATCAGGACACGGTGGCGGCGGTTTCGGAACTGACCGCAGGACCGTTGATTGTTGTCGGTTCGTCAATGGGCGGGTGGCAGGCGCTGCTGCTGGCCAGGGCAATACCGGATCGGATCGCCGGTATGGTCACCATCGCCGCCGCGCCGGATTTTACCGAAGACGGGTATTGGGCGTCGTTCAGCGCGGAACAGAAGGCGGCACTGGAGTCCGTTGGCCATGTGGAATTGCCCTCGGATTATATGGAGCCTTACGTCATCACCAAGCGAATGATCGAGGATGGGCGGCAGCAATTGGTTTTGCGGGACACGCTGACGCTGCCTTTTCCGATTCGGTTTCTGCAAGGCACGGCGGACACCGCGGTTTCCACCGAGACCGCCATTCGCCTTCTGGAACATGCGGGCGGGCCAGACATGCGGTTGCTGCTGGTGAAAGATGCCGATCACCGGTTCTCGGACGGGCCGTGCCTTGGGGTGATCGAAAACGCGGTACTTGAAGTGATGGGGGCAGCATGATCAGGGTTATCGGAAAGGTATTGGGGCGGCTTCTTCTGGCGTTGGTCGTCGTGGGCGGGCTGGTCTACTGGTTCGGGCCGCGAGAGGAAGTGAACCTTCATCCGCGCTTTGATCCGGCCAAATTCGGCGAACGCGTTCAGGTTTACTTTGAAAGCACAGAGTCCGCGTTTGACGACATCGTGCCCGGTGTTGAAAAGCGGGTGATCTGGCAGGACGGATTCCAAGAAACCCGGACACCTGTCTCGATCCTGTATGTGCACGGTTTTTCCGCCTCGTCCGAGGAAATCCGACCGGTTCCCGATCTGGTCGCCGAGGCGCTTGGGGCCAATCTGGTCTATACCCGGTTGCAGGGGCATGGTCGTTCGGGCGATGCGATGGCCGAAGGCACGGCCTCGGGCTGGATGCAGGACCTGGCCGAAGGGCTGGCGGCGGCGCGGGCCGTTGGTGACAAGGTTGTCGTCATCTCAACCTCAACCGGCGGGACGCTGGCCGCCGCGGCAGCGCTGGACGACGAACTCAGCCGGGACGTCGCCGGCATGGTCTTTGTCTCGCCCAACTTTGGGGTCAACGCACCGGGCGCATGGATTCCGGGCCTCCCATGGGCTCGGGACTGGTTGCCTGTGTTGATGGGGAAGGAGCGGGATGTTTCCGGTCCGGATCCGAAGAAGAACAAATACTGGTCGGCGGTCTACCCGTGGGAGGCCGTTGTACCGATGACGGTGCTGGTTGACGTGGTCTATGCGCTGGACTTTTCGGGGGCGCAGGTGCCCGCGCTGTTCTGGTTCTCGGACGACGATCAGGTTGTGCGCCCTGACCGAACCCACAAAGTGGCTGAGGTCTGGGGTGCGCCCGCAACCGTCGAACTTGTGACAATGGGGCCGGGGGACGATCCCATGGCTCATGTCGTGGCGGGCCGGTTGATGTCACCGGGTCAGACAGAAGCCGCGGTGGCCGGAATTCTCGCCTGGCTTGACGGGCTGGGCGTACGGTAACAGGGGCGGTCGATGCGCAAACCGGGCAGCATGTGGAGCCTTGAAACGCTTGGCCGCGTGCGCCTGTCCCGGCACTTTTTCATGCGCGATTTTCTGTATTCGGAAATCGGAAATTTCCATATGGTGCAGAACCTCCCCGACAACCCTGACCTTGCCATCGAAACGGGCAGGGCGTTCTGCCAAACCCTACTTGACCCCTTGGAAGAAACGTTCGGACGGGTGGCGGTCAGGTCAGGGTACCGGTCGGCCTCTCTGAACAGGTTCGGGAATGAGAACCGCCTGAATTGCGCGCGAAACGACAATCCGCTGGAGTGTCATATCTGGGACCGGGGTGAAGGCGACCAGCGGATCGCCGGGGCGTCTATCGTCATCCCGTGGTTTGCGGATCAATACGAGGCCGGGCGGGACTGGCGCGATCTGGCCTGGTGGCTGCATGATCATCTGGACTATTCCGAAATCTGGTTCTTTCCCAAACTCTGCGCCTTCAACCTTGTCTGGCGGCCCGTACCCCACCGCCGGATCGACAGTTACATCGCACCTCGGGGTTGCCTGCTGCGCCCCAGCGCAGAACCGGGCGAGGACCTTGGCACCCGGCGCAAACGCTATGCGGACTTTCCGGGTTTTCGGGGGATCGCCTATCCCTGAACTTTCACTTGCCCGCGCATTCAAAACCTCTCATCCTGTTGAAAAAGACGTCCGCCCCAGAGGTCGAATTTTAGGAGGCCCCGCGTGATCGAGCCGCTGGTTTTGCTGCCCGGACTGATGTGTGATGCCCGGCTTTTCGAACCCCAGATTGTCAGCCTGTCGCGACAGCGCGCGGTCACTGTGGCCCCGATATCAAATGGCGAACGGATCGAGGAGATAGCGTCCAGGCTGCTGGATCAACTGCCGCATCGTTTTGCACTGGGCGGCGTGAATATGGGCGGTGGCGTCGCGCTTGAGATCATTCGCCGGGCACCGGATCGGGTGTCGCGCCTGTGCCTGATCGCGACAGATGCACAGGCCGATACGCCTCAGATCGCGGCCTCGCGTGAGGAGTTGATGGTGGGCGCCAAGGCGGGCCGTCTCGAAGATGTCATACGCAGGATGATCGGGTCGGACACTCTGGCACCCGGACCGCGGCGCATCCCCATACTCAACACGGTCATTGATATGGCGCTGGATCTGGGACCGGACGTGTTCGCGCGCCAGATGCGCGCGCTGCAACGTCGGCCCGATCAGCAGGGGGAACTGCGCCGTATCAACGTGCCGACCCTGATCCTGTGCGGGGCGCATGACACGCTGACACCGGTCAGAAAACACACTTTCATGGCAGGGTTGATACCCGGAGCGCAACTGCAAGTGATCGACGAGGCAGGGCACCTGCCGACACTGGAAACGCCGCAGATCGTGAATGGCGCGCTTGAGGCGTGGCTGACCAGCCCCGGGCAAGTGTCTTACGGGTAAAGCGCCGCCCGCTCGGATTTGCTGAGGATGGTAGGGCTTGCCACCGGATCGCCGGTCTGTGGATCGAAAAAGGGGGTCTTTTTCCAACTTCCGGACAGCCGAGATTTCGCCGTGCGCGTCAGCAACCCATATATCGCGGGCCAGAGTTTCTCATGCGATTGTTTGCCGTCGGGTTTCGGGACAAAGCCGCGGGTGGTGACGGGGCCGAGCCCGCCGGGTTCTGGTATCCGTTTGACGATGAACCCGGCAAAAGGGAACTGCGGCGTGCGCGAGGTTGTCGCAATCGGTGCGTTACAGCACGCGGCGTACCATCGAAGCATCCCTTTGGGGCTAAGCTGCATCAGCGCTAGATGTTCCGCCCCGGCGTCGATCTGAATCTCTTCAGGGATCATCTGAAATATCTCGACCGGGCCGGGGGCCGGATCGGGCTGTCCGAAATACAGCTGGGCGGCGCGGCAATCGTGGCAAAAACACTCAACATGCGTGCCGGTTCGTACGCCATTCGCCGTTATGCGTCCGCGCAGAGACCCGCAATCACAGGAGAAAGAAGTTTCCCTTGGTGCCTTTCCTCCCACCGGGATCAGGCCACTTTGTTCTTGTTAGCTGCCCGGCGAGGCGGTTTACGCGTGTTGGCGTTCATGAAGTCGATCACCAGAGGCCGGATATTGTCGCGCCAGCTGCGGCCCGCGAAGATACCATAGTGGCCTGCGCCCGGCTCGACATGGCTGGCCTTTTTGGACTCGGGCAACCCGGTGCACAGGTCAAGGGCGGCGATGCACTGACCCGGGGCGGAAATGTCGTCATTTGCGCCTTCGACCGTCTTGACCGCGACATCGGTGATTTTTCCGATATCGACCTTGTGACCGGCCACCACAAACTCGTTGCGTGCGATTTCACGCTTTTTGAACACCCGTTCGACCGTCGACAGATAGAATTCCGCGGTCATGTCCATGACAGCCAGATATTCGTCGTAGAAACGGTTATGCGCATCGTGGTCCGAGGCTTCACCCCGCATCACGCGCTGGATCTGGTCCGAAAACGCCTGCGAGTGGCGGTCGGCGTTCATCGACATGAACGAGGCCAGTTGCAACAGGCCGGGATAGACCATGCGGCCGACACCTTTGTATTTGAAACCAACGCGCTGGATCATGGTTTCTTCCAGCTGTCCCATGGTCACGCGACGGCCAAAATCGGTTACGTCGGTGGGGGTGGCATCCGGGTCGACCGGACCGCCGATCAGGGTCAGGGTGGTTGGCTGCGCCTTGGGCTCGACCTCGGCAAGATAGGCTGTCGCGGCCAGCGTCAGCGGCGCGGGCTGGCATACCGCAACAACATGCGTATCCGGGCCAAGCGCCTTCATAAAATCGACAAGGTAAAGCGTGTAATCCTCGACATCGAATTTGCCTTCGGACACGGGAATATCACGCGCATTATGCCAGTCGGTAACGTAGACTTCGCAATTGACCAGCAGGCTTTTGACCGTGGATCGCAGCAGGGTCGCATAATGGCCCGACATCGGCGCCACCAGCAGAACCTTGCGGGGCTGTTCCTCGCGGCCGTTCACGCGCACATGGACGAGGTCGCCAAACGGGCGTTCCATCACCGGAACAATCTCAACCAGATGGTCCTTGCCGTCTTCGCAGGTATAGGTGCGAATACCCCAGTCGGGCTTGACCACCATGCGCTGAAAGGTGCGTTCGGTCACTTCGCCCCATGCGGCCATCATGCTGAACGCGGGGTTGGGAACCATAGAAAACAAGGGGTAAGAGGCCATGGCACTGGCGGTGGCACCCATCCATTGGTTCGTGTTGCGCATGGTTTCCATAAGATCGTAAGTGATCATATAGCGCATAAAATGGGTCTCCTGAGTGTCAGTCTGAAAGTTCGGACCATTCGTCGCTTTGCCCCCCAGCGCCTACGACGTTATTCTGCATAGCAGCAAGGTTAGGGGGGAATTGTTAAAATGACAACAAGCGAAGATCAGACACCTCAGGTACCCGAAGAACATATTGAACGCCTTAAAGAAAACATGACCAAGGTCGAAGAGCTGTCAAAAAGGCTGGTCGAAATTCTTGCCGGAAAAAAGACGCATACCCCCGCGCTGGACGGTCCGAATCAAGAATTGTTTGCAAGGGCAGCAACGGCCTATCTGACAGAGGCGTGGCAAAATCCCGCCAAGCTGCTGGAGCAGCAGATCGAATATTGGGGCAAGTCGGTTCTGAACTATGCCGAGGCGCAGCAAGCCTTCACCAAAGGCGAGATTGACGACGGTGATAACAGGCCGTCCGATAAACGGTTTTCCAACCCCATGTGGGACTCCAACCCCTATTTCCGCTTTATCCGACAGCAGTACCAGACCAATGCCGAGGCCATTTCGCAGGCTGTCGCGTCGGTCGAGGATATGGATACCAAAGACAAACAGCGTCTGCAGTTCTTTTCGCAGCAGATCATCGACATGATGTCGCCGACGAATTTTCTGGCAACCAACCCGGACGCGCTGGAAAAGGCGGTCGAGACAGAAGGGCAGTCGCTGATCAAAGGGCTGGAAAACCTCGTCGCAGACCTTGAGGCCAACGACGGCGAGATGGTGGTGCGACTGGCCGACGAAAGCGCGTTCGAGGTTGGCGGCAATATCGCCACAACCCCGGGCGACGTGGTATTCCGCAACCGCCTGATGGAACTGATCCAGTACAAACCGGTAACCGAAACGGTTCACGAAACCCCGATCGTTCTGTTCCCGCCCTGGATCAACAAATTCTATATCCTCGACCTCAAGGCACAGAACAGCCTTATCAAATGGGTGACCGAGCAGGGTTATACCCTGTTTGTCGTCAGCTGGGTTAACGCAGACAATTCACACGCCGATATCGGCATGGACGATTACGTGCAGGAAGGCTTTCTGACCGCTATCGAAGAAGCCAAATCCATCTGCAAGGTCAAACAGGTCAACGCGGTAGGGTATTGCATCGCCGGTACAACGCTCGGCCTGACGCTGTCATTGCTGAAACAGCGCGGTGACAAATCCATCAAGTCCGCAACCTTCTTCACCGCGCTGACCGATTTCGGCGATCAGGGAGAATTCACGCCGTTCCTGCAGGACGATTTCGTGGACGGCATCGAAGATCAGGTTTCAAAAGACGGGGTGCTCAAGGCCTGGGTCGTTGGGCGCACGATGTCCTTCCTTCGCTCGAATGACCTGATCTATGGCCCCGCCATCCGCAGCTATATGATGGGAGAAACGCCGCCCGCATTCGACCTGCTGTTCTGGAACGGGGACGGGGCGAACCTGCCCGGGCGTATGGCGGTCGAGTATCTGCGCGGTCTGTGCCAGCGCAATGATTTCGTGAACGACGGGTTCGATCTTCTGGGGCACAAGCTGCATGTCCGCGACGTCGACGTTCCACTGATGGCCATCACCTGTGAAACCGACCACATCGCAGCCTGGAAATCCTGCTACCGGGGCGTTCAGCAGATGGGCTCGCGCTCGAAGACATTTGTGGTGTCCGAATCCGGTCATATCGCGGGGATCGTCAACCCGCCCAGCAAGAAGAAATATGGCCATTACACTAACGCCGACATGAAACCCGATGCCGACACCTGGCTGAGGGATGCCGACTTCCACCAGGGGTCCTGGTGGCCGCTGTGGGAGGCATGGCTGAAAAAGCGTTCGGGCAAGCAGATACCCGCCCGCTCGCCCGGCGATTCGGATCATCCCTCGCTGGCGGCGGCACCCGGGACATATGTCCTGGTCAAATCAACCAGTTGATTCCGCGCAATTCCTGAAATTTTTCTGCATTGCAGCAAGAAAAAACTTGCAATGCTGCAATGCAGCAATCATATTGCCCTCAAGCTGATGAAAACCGGGGTGGGCCCGGTTCGGCAACAAGGATTACGACAATGGCAAAGACTCAAGACTTTACCGCGACCCTGAAAGACATGATGGGCGCGTTCCCCGTTGACACCACCGCGCTGGAAGGTGCCTTCAAATCGACCGCGACCCTGAACGAAAAACTGTCGGGCGTTGCTCTGGAAGCAGCAGAAAAATCGGCTGAAATCTCGAACAAATGGACCAAGGACACCCTGGCCAAACTGACCGAGATGTCGAAAGCAAAGGCAGAGCCTGCTGACTATGCAAAAGCCGCAACCGATTTCGCAAGCGCGTCGGCTGAAGTTGCTGCTGAAAACATGGCTGCTTTCGCTGAGATCGCGAAAAAGCTGCAGTCCGAAACCGTCGAGCTGCTGATGGCTGCTGGCAAAGAAGCTGCCGAAGACGCAACTGCTGCTGTCAAGAAGGCCACCAACGACGTGACCGCTGCTGCCAAGAAAGCAACGGCTGCCAAGTAAGAAAAGCCGCGAGGCGCACCCATTCCTCCCAAACGGTGCAATCGCGTGGGGCAGGTCGTTTGACCTGCCCTTTCTTTTTGTTCTGCGCTCGCATAATCTCTGCTGCAACGCATCATCCTTGGGGAGGGTAAACGGTGTCAGAACAAGAAAAACCGCTGTTGATCAAACGTTATGCCAGCCGTCGGCTGTATAACACCGAGACCAGCGACTATGTGACTTTGGAAGATATCGCGACCTTTATTCGCGACGGGCGCGAAGTGCAGATTATCGACCTGAAAACCGGTGATGACCTGACCCGGCAATATCTGTTGCAAATCATCGCCGAACACGAAAGCCGGGGCGAAAACGTGCTGCCGGTCAATGTGCTGAACGATCTGGTCCGCAGCTACATGATTCCGGGCGGGGGGATGATGCCGCAATTCTTGCAAAGCTCGTTCGAAATGCTGCGCGAAAGCCAAAGCAAGATGATGGAAAACATGAACGCCATGAATCCGATGTCTCAGATGCCCGGGTTCGAAGCGATGCAGGCGCAGCAACAGGCCTTTCTGAAGGCGATGACTGGCGGTTTGTCCGGCGGGTGGTCCGGGCCCGAGAAGGACGAAAAAGACAAGTCTGAATCAAAGGAAGATCTGGACGATATCAAAAAGCAACTGGCCGAGTTGCAGCAAAAACTGTCCAAGCTGAACTGAAGTCATCTTCTATGCGTTGGCTGGCCCTGAGTGTCGCGCTGCTTTGGATGCAGCCTGCGCTGTCTCAGGGTCTTTACTCCGGTACCTTGTCCCCGATTTGTACGCTTGGGGCGGAGGCGCGGTCCGGCTGCGCCGACATTCGCGAACGCGAGATTCTGGATGCGGCAATGCTCCCGTGGCAGGCCATCGGTCGGATCAACTTTGCCAGCAGAGACCAGCGATCGCATTGTACCGGAGTGCTGGTATCAGAGCGTCAGGTTCTGACTGCAGCGCATTGTTTATACAACGCTTCTCGGCAACGGTGGATTCCTGCATCCAGCATCATCTTTGCGGCCGGGTATCAGCGCGGGGCTGCCGTTGCGGTCTCGGCTGTCGACTGGTACCGATTGCATTCCGAACAGGGCGTTGGCGGAGGTTTTGATGACCGGGCCGATCTGGATTGGGCCGTTCTGGAGCTCAGCGAACCGCTCGGTCGGGAACTGGGGTTTCTGCCACCGGCAGACACCGTTGCGGCGAAGCCCTTTGTCGCCGGGTATCCGGCCATTCGCCCGCATGTGCTGAGCAGAACCAGGACCTGCGCGCCGCGAGACCTTGAAGGCGGGATGCTATTGGCGGTCTGCCCGGTCATGAGGGGGGATTCCGGCGCCCCCCTTTTGGTGCAGACGCCAAGCGGACCTCAGGTTGCCGCAATCCTGTCCCGTGTTGCTGCAACCCCCGAAGGGATTACAGCATTTTTTCTGTCAATCAGGCTGTTTGAGCTTGATGCGCAATAGACGTCAGGTGCCGTAAACGGGCACTGGACCGGTCACTTCACCCACCGACGCCAGCAGGATATCGGCGATCACATCCAGCTCTTCTTTCGTCAGCCGCACGGGCAGGCGTACGTCACAGGCTTTCATCAGCATGTCCCGCGTTTGTGTCAGCTCAGCTTTTTCGGGCAGGAATTGCCAGTTCCAGAAGGCGCGCGCGTTGTCTTCGCTCAGACCGAAGACCTGAACCTTGACGCCACGCACCTCGGCTGCGGCGGCAAAGGCGCGGATTTCCGACTCGTCCAATCCGACCAGGTTGAACTGAATCGAATCCGGCGCGCGGCGTTCAGGCGCCAGCGGGGCCGGGACGTTGATATAGGGGGATGAATTCAGCCGCTCGGCCACGTAGTCGTGATTGGCCAGACCGTCGTGCACGCGCCGTGCCAGTTCGGGGATCTGCGGCCGGATCACGGCGGCGCTCAGGTTGCTCATCCGCAGGTTATAGAGCGGTAGCTGGTTCTGCCAGCGGGCAAAGGCCTGCTCCAGTTCGGGCGAGTTGTCGCCATGCGGTGTTTTGTGTTTCTTCCAGTTGTGCTCGTAAGCGCCCGACATGATGACAGCGCGGGCAACCAGATCGGCGTCGTCGGTGATCAGGATACCGCCTTCGCCCGCGTTGATCATCTTGTAGGACTGGAACGAGAAACAGCCCACCTTGCCGATGGTACCGATATTGCGGCCAGCCCATGTGGTGCCCAGCGAATGCGCGGCGTCTTCGATCACGGGAATGTCGCGCGCGTCGCACAGCGCCATGATCGCATCCATGTCCGAGGTGTGGCCGCGCATATGGCTGATGATCACAGCCTGCACATCTTCCAGCCTGGCTGCGAAATCTTCCATGTCGATGCGGTAGTTCTCGCCCACTTCGCACAGCACCGGGATGCAGTCCGCATGCACGACCGAGGAGGGAACCGCGGCAAAAGTGAACCCGGGGATCAGAACCCGCGCATCGCGTGGCAGGCCCAGCGCCTTGAGCGACAGGAACAGCGCAGCCGAACAGGACGAAACGGCCAGCGCATATTTGCTGCCCAGCAGCGCGGCAAACTCGGCCTCAAGCAAAGCGACGGGTGCATCCTGCGGCGCTGTATACCGGAACAGATCGCCGGATTGCATCAGGGCGTCGATGGCTTCTCTGGCGGTTGCGGGGATGGGTTCGGCGTCATGAACATTTGGTGGAAGCGTCATATTTGATTTTCCCAAATTCTATCTTTGGGAAAGATAAAGCTAAACAAAAAGCGTTCCAAGCCCTCTTTCACCGGGTTGGCGAAATTTCACCAATCTGTCGCAATCTTCGAAGGTCAGATCCCCAACCGGTCGCGCAGGGCAAACCACGTCATCGCCAGAACCAGCAGCGGACTGCGCAGCGCCGGACCGCCAGGAAAGGGCAGGGCAGGCACGCGGGCCATGGTATCGAACCCCTCGGCTTGTCCCTGAATGGCCATCGCCATCAATTGACCGGCATGTGTGGCTGTGCCGACGCCATGTCCGGAATAGCCCGAGGCCGACAGGATGTTGGGCGCAACCCGCGTCAGATATGGCATCCGCCGCATGGTAATGCCCAGAGTTCCACCCCACGCATAGTCGATTTTAACATCCTGCAGATGCGGGAAAATCTCGGTCATCGGTTTGCGGACTTTGGCGGCGATGTCGGTTGGAAAACGGTAGCCATAGCTTTCACCGCCCCCGAACAGAAGGCGGCCATCAGCGCTGAGCCGGAAATAGTTCACCACGAATTTGGTATCGGCGACTGCGACGTCCCGGGACAGGACATTCGCTGTCTCGGACCCCAGCGGTTCTGTCGCGGCGATGAAATTGTTGATCGGCATGACCCGGGCCGCCACCTTGCGGTTCAGATCGCCTAAATAGCCGTTGCAGGCCAGAATTACGTGGTAAGCCCTGACTGCGCCCTTCTCGGTGCGCAGAGTGGCCGGAAAGCCCTCATCAATGGTCGAAACCTCGGTGCTTTCAAAGATGCGCGCGCCCGCCTTTGTCGCGGCCTGCGCCAGCCCAAGGGCAAAGTTCAGCGGGTGCAGATGCGCCGCGCCCATGTCCAGATTTCCGCCCTTATACGCAGGTGAAGGGCAAAGCGCGTGGGCCGCGTTTTCGTCCAGCAGTTCGATCTGGTCATAACCATAGCGGTTGGACAGGTGGGCCGCATGGTCATGCAACTCATTCTGTTCACCGGCTGACAATCCCAGAACGGCCACGCCGGGTTTCAGATCACACTCGATCCTGTGCTTTGCGATCAGGGATTTGACCAGCGCCTTGGCATCCTCGGCCAGGTCCCACAGTCTGGCGGCGTCATCATCTCCGACCAACCGTTCGAGGTCTTCCTGATCCATCCGCTGCGCGCTGCCCAGTTGGCCGCCATTGCGACCCGATGCGCCAAAGCCTACGCGATGGGCCTCAAGCAGAACCACGTCGAACCCGGCCTCGGCCAGATGCAACGCAGCCGACAGGCCGGTATACCCGCCGCCGACAATGCACACGTCCGCCTTTATGTCCGCTTCCAGTAGCGGATGCCGATCCAATGGATTGGCCGTCGCGGCATACCAACTGTCAGGGTACTCGGCCTTGCGGTCGTTGGAATAGAGCAGGTTCATCGCGCGGCTCAGACATTCATCAGAAGGTGCTCGCGCTCCCACGGAGAGATGACTTGCAGAAACTCTTCGTATTCGGCGCGTTTGACGATGCCAAAGACGCGGGCGAACTCGGGTCCGAGTACCTCGTGCAGGGCGGTGGCCTCGTCGAAAAGATCCAGCGCGTTGCCCATGACCTGCGGAATGTCGCCCTCGCCTTCGTAAGCATCGCCGTAAAACTGTCGCCGCGGGCGTTCCTGTTGGGTAAGGCCCAGAAATCCGCAGGCCAGCGACAGGGCGATACCCAAATACGGGTTACAGTCCATTCCGGCGATCCGGTTTTCGATCCTGCGCGCCTCGGGGCCGGACAGCGGCACCCGGATACCAGTGGTGCGATTGTCTCGCGCCCATTCCAGGTTAATGGGGGCCGCGTGGTCCTTCACATAGCGGCGGTAGGAGTTGACGTAGGGCGCCATGACGGCCAGACCGGCGGGCAGGTGGTTCTGCAGGCCCGCGATATAGTGGTAGAAGGCGTCCGTTTCACCACCCTGCGGACCGGAAAAGATATTCTGTCCGGTTTCCATGTCGATGATCGAATGGTGGATATGCATGGCCGAGCCGGGCTCATCCTCGATCGGTTTTGCCATGAAGGTGGCAAAGCAATTATGCCGCAGGGCGGCTTCGCGGATCAGACGTTTGAAATAGAACACCTCATCCGCCAGTTTGACCGGATTGCCGTGCCGCAGGTTGATTTCCAACTGTCCGGCACCGCCTTCCTGCGTGATGCCGTCGATTTCAAACCCCTGATGTTCGGCGAAATCATAAATGTCGTCGATCACCGGGCCGAACTCGTCCACCGCAGTCATCGAATAGGCCTGCCGTGCAGCCGCCGGGCGGCCCGACCGCCCCATCATCGGCTTGATCCCCTGCGCCGGATCGACATTGGGTGCGACCAGATAGAACTCCATCTCGGGGGCGACAACCGGTTTCCAGCCCTTGTCGTGATACATTTGCACGACGCGTTTGAGCACATTGCGCGGGCTGAACGGGATCGGTTTGTCGTCCCGGTCATAGGCGTCATGGATCACCTGTAGCGTCCAGTCCCCGGTCCACGGTGCGGCGGACGCGGTCGAGAAGTCGGGCTTCAGGATCATGTCCCGTTCAATAAAGCCGTCTTCGCCTGCGGCTTCACCCCAATCGCCGGTAATGGTCTGGTAAAAGATGCTGTCGGGCAGGTGGAAATAGGACTGGCGTGCGAATTTCGAGGCGGGCACAGCCTTGCCGCGTGCGATCCCCGGCAAGTCCGAGATTATGCATTCGACCTCATCCAGCCGCTGGCCATCAATATAGGTCCGCGCTGCCTCTGGCAGCTGATCTTTCCAGTCGGCCATCAGGCCCTCTCTTTCTTCAGGAATTCCGCCATGTGCCGCGCGATTTTCGGATTGTCGTCGGGGCCGGAGCGGCGGTCGGCTGCGGCTTGCAACAGCGGATCGGGGACCACGCCTTTGCCGCGCGTTTCCATCAGACCCTGAATGAAGGCGTCGCCATATTCCGGGTGCGCCTGAACCGTCCAGATGCTGTCGCCATAGGCCACCATGGCATTGCGGCAGAACGCGTTTGAGCCGGTCACTTGTGCCCCTGCCGGCAATTCTACCACCTGATCCTGATGCCAGGCGTTCAGCGACACGGTCTGGTCTTCAAAATCATAGTCGGTCCGCCCGACGGACCATCCGCCCATGAACTTTTCGACTTTGCCGCCAAGCGCTTGCGCGATGATCTGATGCCCGAAGCACACGCCAATCAGGGGGCTGCCCCGTTTTTGAATGGCGCGGATCAGATCCTCAAGCGGGGGGATCCACGCGTGATCCTCATACGCCCCGTGACGCGAACCCGTGATGATCCAGCCATCGGCCTGGTTTTCGTTCTGGGGGAATTCATTGTCGACCACCGAGAACGTTTCAAACTCAAACCCGTTTCCGTCCAGAAGGGCGCGAAACATGGCGTCGTATTCGCCGAATTGGTCATGCAACTCGTCTGGAGGGTGGCCGGTCAGAAGTATGCCGATTTTCATGGGTCACCAAATTTGATCAAATTTATTCTAGCTCAGCGCAACTGGTCGGGCAAGAGGGGTCATACGGCCTCAAGATAGCTGAGCCAGTGGTCCTCGGGCGATTGTTCGGCAAAGCGCCGGATTTCCTGGCGCTTTGTCATGGCGAAATTGCGGATCAGATCGGCGGGAAAGATGCGCGCGACCAGTGGATCGGTTTCAAACGCCGCAATGGCGGATGACAGATCCGGCGACATCTGGGGCAAACCTTCGATTACATATGCGTTGCCCGTGATCGGGGCGGGCGGCTCTGCCTCATCCTCGATTCCGTTCAGCGCGGCACCTAGGACAGCGGCCAGCATCAGGTACGGGTTGATGTCCCCGCCTGCGACGCGGTGTTCGATCCGCCGCGCTGCCGGCGCGCCGCCGGGGACGCGCAGGGCGGCGGTGCGGTTTTCATAAGCCCAGCTTGCGCCGGTCGGGGCGTGCGCGCCGGGCAAAAGGCGCGTGTAGGAATTCTTGTGCGGGGCGAAAACCAGCGTGCAGCCGGGTATCGCCGCGAGGCATCCCGCCACGGCCCAGCGAAGCAATCCGGTGCCCTCGGGGCTGCCATTGTCGAACACGTTTCGGCCCTGGCGGTCCACGACCGAGAAATGCACGTGCATCCCGTTCCCGGCATCATCGGCATAAGGTTTGGCCATAAACGTGGCTGAAAATCCGTGCCTGCGCGCCAGCCCGCGTGTCAACGCCTTGAAAAGCCACGTATCATCGGCACATCGCATCGCGTCCTGATGGTTCAGATTGATCTCGAACTGACCAATACCGCTTTCGGATATCGCGGTCTGAGCCGGAATGCCCATTGCCGCGCAGCCGTCGTAGAGATCGGTAAAGAAGGCATCGAACGCATCCATCTCCGCCATGGACAGGACCGCCTCGTCAACCAGACGACGGCCGGTCACGGGATTGATGGGCGGCT
This sequence comes from Ruegeria sp. ABV4_181, assembly GCF_056158465.1. NCBI lineage: Bacteria > Pseudomonadati > Pseudomonadota > Alphaproteobacteria > Rhodobacterales > Roseobacteraceae > Ruegeria > Ruegeria sp. ABV4_181. Next base: position 3,111,651 of record NZ_JBSWTI010000002.1, on the reverse strand, counting down.
TAGGTTGGGACCCCGAGGCATCGAGCAACGTGAACTCCAGCTCGGTTGCGGCGATCACGGACCAGCCCCGTTCGGAATACCGGTCGAGTATGGCTGACAACGCGTGCCGGGGATCGCCGGAAAAGGGTCTGCCGTCATCGTCGAACAGGCACATGGGCACCAAAGCCGTTTCGGTGTCCAGCCAAGGAACCGGGACCGGGCCGCGATCCGTTGGCCGCAGAACGCCATCGGCGTCGCCGGTTTCGAAAACAAGCGGGCTGCCGTCGATATCCGCACCCCACAGATCGACGTTCAGCGCCGAAAAGGGCATTCGGACCGCACCCCTGTCCAGATTGTCGGCATAAGCGGGCGGCACGCGCTTGCCGCGCATCTGGCCGTTCAGGTCACAGGCAGCAACACGAAAGCTGTGCAGGGCGCTCAGGTCCATCGGGGTCTCCATCACCATGGTTCCCCGAGACTTAATCGACGCGGCGCGCCTTGTCACGAAATTTGATCAAATTACCCTGCGCCCATGACCAGGGGCGCGGGGCAGTTGTGTCACGAGAAGGTGACGCCGTTTTCAGCCATCGGCAGTTCGGCCACGTGCAGCCCCGACAGGGCACTGATGGCGTTGGCCAGCGCCGGCGCTGACGGGGGTGTTCCGGGCTCGCCCACACCGGTCGGCGCCTCGGCCGATGGCACGATGTGCACATCGATTGCGGCAATGTCACCGATCCGCAGCGGTTCGTAGTCCGGGAAGTTGAACTGATCGACGGCGCCGCTGGTTAGCGTGATCTTGTCGCGCATCACATGGCCGATGCCGTATCCGATGCCACCTTCCATCTGGGCGCGCACGATATCCGGGTTCACGGCAATCCCGCAATCCACGGCGCAGGTGACCTTTTCGATCCTGATGCCGGCATCCGGATCGCCCGAAATCTCGACAACCTGGGCCGCGTAGGAACCAAAGGACTTGTGCACCGCGATGCCCTGAGACCGGCCTGCGGGCGCGTTGCCCCAACCGGCCTTTTCAGCCGCCAGTTTCAGCACATTGGCCTTGCGCTGCTGATCCGGATCGCCCGCATCCGCCAGATGGGAAAGACGGAATTCCACCGGGTCGCGCCCGGCAGCTTTGGCCGCCATATCCATCATGGTCTCCATTGCGTAGGCCGTATGGGTATGACCCACAGATCGCCACCACAGAACCGAGGTTGCCTTGGGCGTATCCGTCAGCCCAAGCGACATGCCGGGGATTTTGTACGGGCTGTCGGCAATGCCTTCGATCGAGCTGTGATCGACCCCGTCATGCACGGCAAAGGATTCAAACGCCGTGCCTTTCATGATCGATTGTCCGGCCACCTGATGCTGCCAGCCGACGATGTTTCCGTCGGCATCCAGCCCTACGCGGACCTTATGCCCGAATGCGGGGCGGTAATAACCGCTGCGGAAATCATCCTCGCGCGTCCAGACCAGTTTAACCGGGCGCGAGCGGTCGGTGACCACAAAGGCCAGTGCGGCCTCGACCTGATAGTCCGCATCCGGCGTTGCGCGACGCCCGAACGAGCCGCCCGCCAGCATCGTGTTGATGTGGATCTTTTCCGGCGGCAGATTAAAGATCTGCTGATAGGCCATGTGCGGGCCGGTTGGCATCTGGCTGCCATCATGCAGCACGATATCACCGTCAGACGTCTGCTCGATTGTGCAGGTCAGCGGTTCCATCGGCGCGTGGGCCAGCAACGGGAAGTAGAAGGTGTTTTCGACAACTTTGTCCGCACCGTCAATCGCCGCTGCGACCGCAGCCGCATCGGCCTTGTTCACGTTGTATGTCGGTTCCGCGTCCAGTGCTGCCATGATCTCGGCCCTGATCTGGTCCGAGTGGCGGGTTTCGGCATTCGACACATCCCATTCGACCTCAAGCGCGTCCCGCGCCTGTATCGCGGCCCAGGTGTTTTCCGCATAGACCGCGACGCCGGCCTTGTTGGGCAGAACCGCCGAACTGATATAGCCTTTTACCTCTTGCGCGGCGCTGTCATCAAAGCCGGTGGCAATACCGCCGCGCGATTCAGGGCGCTTGATCATGGCGACCATCTGGTTTGGCAGGTGAACGTCCATGGCGTACATCGCCTGTCCATTGCCCTTGATGGCGGAATCCTTGCGGCGCACGGATTCGTTGCCGATCAGCCGGAATTCCGACGGATCCTTCAGACGCGGCTCAGTCGGTGCTTCGAGTTGAGAGGCGGCGGCCACGAACTCGGCTATCGGTGCAGATTTGTCGCCTGCCGTGACGATCCCTTCCTCGATGGTGATGCCGGACGCGTCCACGCCCCAGCTTTGGGCGGCGGCGGCGATCAGCATTTCACGCGCAGCCGCGCCAGCCTGACGGTATTGCATCCACGAATTCGCCATCGCGGTCGAACCGCCGGTGCCCTGGAACGGGCCGAACAGCAGGTTGTTATAGACCTGCGGGTTGGATGGTGCGAACTCATATTCGATCTGATCCATGCGCAGACCGATCTCTTCGGCGATCAGCGTTGGCAAGCCGGTCGCGGGACCCTGGCCTTTCTCAAAATGCTTCACGATCGCGGTTACGGTGCCATCGGCATCGATTTTGACGAACGGGTTGAACTGCGCGGTTTCAGAAGATGCAGCCGCCAGCGCGCCGTCAGGACGGGCACCAACCAACAGCACGACACCGGCAGCAGCGGCGCCTTTCAGAAATCCACGGCGGGATGTGTTAACAGTCATGATCAGGCCTCCAGAATCTCGGATGCGCGCTGGATCCCGGCGCGGATGCGTTGATAGGTGGCACAGCGGCAGGCGTTGCCGTGCATATACGAATCAATGTCCTCGGCCGAGGGTTTGGGATTCTCGGACAACAGGCCAACAGCCGACATCACCTGTCCCGACTGGCAATAGCCGCACTGAACCACGTCCAGCTCGACCCAGGCCTGTTGCACGGCCGCTCCGATCTTGTCGTCGCCAATCGCTTCGATTGTGGTGATTTCGGCATCTTCAACGTCTTCGATATAGGTCTGGCACGAGCGCACCGGCTCGCCGTTAAGATGTACGGTGCATGCGCCGCACGAGGCGACGCCGCAGCCAAATTTCGTTCCGGTCAGTTTGAGCTCGTCCCGGATCACCCACAGCAGGGGCGTGCCGGGTTCGGCGTCAACCGTGTGGGTCTCGCCATTCAGTTTCAAAGTCAAAGACATGAGGGGGTCTCCTGTTGGGCTGGTTACCTGAATCGGTAAACTGGCGGGTTTACACTACGCCAAGTTGTTTTGCCTGTAAACCGGAGAGTTTACGTAGTGTTTGACCTTGATCCGTCAATAGGTCTATAGCTGTGAAATATGACGGAATGCAGCGCGCCCAACGCGTCCAAACATACTCAGATCATCGAAGCGGCGGTGGCCGAATTCCAGGAAAAGGGGTTCGCTGCGGCAAGTATGGACCGCATCTCCGCCCGTGCAGAAGTTTCAAAGCGCACACTCTACAAGTATTTTGAAAGCAAGGAAAATTTGTTTCGATCCATTGTGGTCGAACTGTCCAGCCGTTTCGCGGGCGTGTTGGATATCCGGTACCAAAAAGGCCGGGACATTCGCGAACAGCTGATTGATCTGGCCTGGGCCGAGGGCCGGATTCTGATGCTGCCCGAAGTCATCGCGATGTCGCGGATGGTGATCAGCGAAACATTGCGCAACCCGGTTCTGGCAGCAGCGGCGCAGGGCAAGCTGGACAAGACCCCGATCTTCGTCGCCATGCTAAGGGATGCCGCCAGCGACGGGCAATTGGTGATCAAGGACCCCGAGCAGGCCGGCCGCGAGTTTATCGGCCTCATAAAGGCCAGAGCCTTTTGGCCGATGATTTTCACCGGAGAAGTCCTGAGCAAAGCCGAGATGACCTCGACCGTCGAAAGCAGCGTCGATATGATCCTCAGCCGATACGGCGCAACTGCCTCCGCTCACGGCTAGATGCCACGGATGACCCATTTGCCGTTTTGACGCCCGGTTGCCTGCGAGCCTCATACTCCGAAGTTATTAACGAAAGTGATTCCGGCTCTGACGGTTGGCCGTATATGGCGATGTCCTGTCCCATCAGTTGTGCTACACCATCGCACGCCGGAATCGCAGACTGGCGGTAATCCGGAAATTCAACAAGCGCCTTCGCGCAAATATGTGGTTAGGTCGTGGAAGAAATGTGGAGCTAGTGCTTCCCGGTTCTCTTTGTCGTTCAATGCTCGTAGGAACCGATTAAGGTTGCGCCATGAACTCAGAACAATAAATTCCCTGCGGCAGGCAGCGCAGATTTACTCTTGGGCCGGTGCAATTGCTAATCTGCCACGCGATGAATTGGAGGTCGATCAGTTGACCTTGGTTCTCGCAGGCAGCAGTAGGTTGGCATTCTTGCCACCTATGGTCCGCGCTGTCAGACACCCAAATCTCAAATTAACTGCCGATCTAGATACCGCATGGAGTGCCTTCTTTTTTAGCGCCCACCGTCTGGCAAGGTATCGCAATGCCTCAATCCGGTCGTTTGTTTCGGCTAGTGCAAAGGTATACTGTTGTTATCTCGTTGCTATTCATGGTTGGGCAGCACTGAAAAGTCGCAAAACGACTTTTTCACCTTTTACAACAACTGCATATAGTTCAGTTGGGAAGCCCGTGATCGGTTGAACCACTGTTAGACCTGTGCCTTCTACACAAACGTCGCTTCCCTAGCACGCAGAATCCAGCGCGCACCCACCGATGGAATCTGTTCGTGGACACGCCCCGCGGGCAGTTAGCCGGCCCGCGGGTGCGCAGCAATCTTGCCTTATTGCGCTTCGGTCATGGCCGCTCGCAACAGTTGCGGGCGGTCAGACTGGGACGGCAAGAAGACAGCCTGCGATCCGGCGTCCAGCGCCGACAGGCTTGCATCGTACCACTGCATCGCAAGATCCCGGCGTTCCTGCACACCAAAGCCTTCGCGCAGATGGTGCCCGATCAACTCGCCATAGGCAGGCTCGCCCATCGCGACCAACATCAGTGCCGAGCCGAGTGCGCTGTCCATGTTGTCTTGGCGGTAACCTATTGCCAGGCAAACCTTGCTCGTAGCGGCAAGGTCTTCGGGGCTAAGCCCGGTGCCCAACGCAAATTCGCGCATCTGAGATTCCGCTTCTGCTTTGGAACTCAGCGACAGCTTAACGACCTGCGGCGCAAGTGTTTCGCCATACGCGTCACACTGGGCGGCCACCTGATCAGGCGTCAGTCCCTGGACATCGCCCAACAGTTCCTCACCGCGCGCCATCGCATAGCTGCGGGCGAGGCAGAACTGTTCGCTTAGCGCAAAATTGGGATCGGACATATTGGACAGAGTTGTATATCCGCCATTGGTTGAGGTCTGAAGCATAACGGCGCTGCAACGATTGGCGAGCGAGGGACCGGTGGTCCCGCCGGAGAACAGGCTCGGCAGGCTTGCAGTCGTTGTTTCGGCTGCGGGCGCCTCCGGTGCGGTCTCCTGCTGCGTCACGACCGGTACAGCCGGGGCGGCCGGTGCGGGCGCCTGAGGTGCAACCGCCAGTGCAGAACCGGTTTGGACCTGTCGGCGGTACGCCATCAATAGCGGCTGACCCGAAAGCTGAGTTGTGGCTTGTCCGCCGCTTGTCGCCCAGTAGTAGGCCTGCATGAGGAAGTCGCGCTGATAAGGCTGGAAGTCATAGCCGTTCACGGGATAACCCATTGAAACCTGGTAGCGTTCAATAGCCCCCCGCGTGCCACGTCCGACCTGGCCATCGACCCGTCCGGCATTATAGCCAAAATAGTTGAGCGCCGTTTGAGTTTGCGCGCCTTGCGTGGTCGACGGAATGCCCGAACGATAAGTCCGGGTTGTCGTCGTCGTCCGCGCCTTTTTCTTCTGTTGGTCCTTGCCGATGGCGTACCCTACGACCCCACCGACCACAGCACCGCCGATGAAATCACCGGCATCGGCCCGCGCAGTCTGAGGCGCGGCCATCGCAAATGAGAGCGCGATGCCGAGCGTTACTATTAAGCGAAAAATCATGACTTACCTCCACAACAAAGCGTCCGTATTGGCGGAGTATAGCACAGCCGCCGCGCTGCGCGGGAATAGATGCAATCGCGAGGTCGGAATACCGGTCGATAGGCAGGATATTGCAAGCTTTAGGTTGTGCAGTGGCTTTGCCAAGGAATTCTCGGCCGGGAAAAGGAAACGGTTCGTTTAGCAAGAAAACAACTAGTGAAATCGTCAGATTATCACTGACGGGCGCACAGCCCATGGCGCTGAATCTTTGGCGCAATAAAAGCAACCCACGATGTTGACGAAATCAGTCCGTTCGGCGACAGAATACACGCTTCGCTCTCCACTGTAGCCAATTTGGTTCTTGTCTTTGTGATGCTGGCTGCAATTGTTTCAGTCTTGTCCTGTTTCGCTACAAGTGGATGGTTGGGGAAGGGGTGCAACAGTGAACCGAACCCTTAGCGTGGCGTGCCAGATGCCGTGGCCAGTAGGCTAATGGGTGGCGATCACGGCAAACACGCTCCTGGGTTAGTCTATGGAAAAAATAGTCTTCGTTCTAAATTGTTGCGAAGCACAATTCGGATTGTCGAAAAGCTGAATACTGGGATTTGATCGCCTACTTCTCTGGCTCAATCAGAGAACCATAGCGGGCGGAGCCCGGAGACAATTAAGTCCTTGTAAGGGGCGGTGTTCTGTCGGTCCAGTTATGCTACACGGTGGCAACTCAGAATCGAAAGCCGCCAATAGCCAGGTAACACTACCGGAAACAGCAGGAATACGTGTTAGATTGATGTTAAGTGGGATTGAGGCTAGTACTTTGAAAAACAACGCACAAAATGCAGCGCGGTTAAGCGTGGCTCCGATGATGGACTGGACTGACAGGCATTGTCGGTTTCTGCACCGGCTGCTCAGCGCGCAGGTGCTGCTGTATACCGAGATGGTGACCGCACCGGCATTGGTACGGGGTGGGGCGGTTCATCTGCTGGACCATAACCCGCAGGAGCATCCCGTGGCGCTGCAACTGGGCGGGTCGGATGCGGGCGAGTTGGCGCAGGCGGCGCGGATGGGTGCCGAGGCCGGGTATGATGAGATCAACCTGAATTGTGGATGCCCGTCAGATCGAGTGCAGTCTGGCACCTTTGGCGCGGTGTTGATGAAGGACCCGGCCCGCGTGGCCGAATGTGTCGCCGCGATGCGCGACGCTGTCGATGTCGATGTCACCGTGAAATGTCGTATCGGAGTAGACGAGCAGGAACCCGAAGACGTTCTGCCCAAGTTTCTGGAAGATATCCGTTCCGCAGGTTGCCAGCGTGTAACGATCCACGCCCGCAAGGCCTGGTTGCAGGGGCTCAGCCCCAAGGAAAACCGGGATATTCCGCCTTTGGATTACGGTCTGGTCCATCGGATGAAAACCGCGTTTCCGGATCTGCACATTTCGATCAACGGTGGCATCACCTCGCTTGAGCAGGCGCGCACGCATCTTGAGGCCGGTCTGGATGGCGTCATGATCGGACGTGCCGCATACCACCAGCCGACCGACATTCTGGCCGGGGCTGATCCACAGGTGTTCGGGACGGGTCAGATGGCTGATCCGATTGATGTGGTTCAAAAAATGGTGCCTTATGTCGAACGGCATCTTGCCGAGGGCGGGCGGTTGCACCAGATCACCCGTCATATGCTGGGTCTTTTCGCGGGTCGTCCCGGTGCGCGGGCATGGCGGCGGGCTTTGTCGGAAGGCGCGGTGCATGACGGTGCCGGACCCGAAGTGATGTTGCAGGCGTTGGAGCGCGTGGCGCCTCTGGCTGAGGTTTGAACGGAATAAGATACGGCCAAAGGCCGGTATGGGGGAAGAATGCCCGAGACGATGTTGCTGGCCCAGATGCTGGGCCTTTTGCTTGTGATCGGGGCGCTGGCCGGAGTGCTGGCCGGGTTGCTGGGGGTCGGTGGGGGCATCGTTCTGGTGCCCGCGTTTTTCTATGCGTTCCAGACACTTGGCTATGGCGGCCCGCAACTGATGCAGCTGTGTCTGGCAACGTCGCTGGCGACGATCATAGTGACCTCGATCCGATCAGTTCTGGCGCATAACAAGAAGGGTGCCGTGGACTGGGACATCCTGCGCGGCTGGGGGCCGGGGATTGCGATTGGCGCGGTTTTGGGCGTATTGGCCGCCTCGGCGCTGCGGACCGAAGCGTTGCAGGCCCTGTTCGGCCTGCTGGGAATGGCCATCGGCGCATATCTTGGGCTTGGCCGATCCGAATGGCGGCTGGGCGATGCTATGCCCAAAGGGGTCCGGCGGGCCGTATTGTCGCCTTCGGTCGGTTTCCTTTCGGTCCTGATGGGGATCGGGGGCGGCAGCTTTGGTGTCCCGCTGATGAGCCTGTTCAACACGCCCATCCACCGTGCCGTAGCAACCGCTGCCGGCTTTGGTGTCATCATCGCGGTGCCCTCGGTTCTGGGCTTTCTGTTTCTGGATATCCCCGCCGAACATCGTCCGCCGTTGACAATCGGCGCAGTCAATCTGGTGGCCTTTGCCATCGTTGTGGCCATGACGATGATCACCGCGCCCTGGGGCGTAAAGCTGGCGCATGCGATGGACCCGAAACCGTTGAAACGGGTCTTTGCGGTGTTTCTGACCCTTGTGGCTTTGAACATGTTGCGAAAGGCGCTGGGACTTTGACCGGGTTCCACGACAAGGGCTGGATCAAGTTTCCCAACGATCCGGCAATCGCTGATTGGGTGAAGCATGCATTGCCGGTTGCCCGCGCCTCGGTCACGGATCCGGCTCATGCCGAGTGGCTGGATTGCGAAGGCACATGGTTCATCGGCGTGGATGCGCTGGATAATGATCGGGCGGGCAGGGTGGGACCTTCGGGTGCCTTGTCGGGGCAGGCGATGGCGTTCATTGCCGAACATTATGGTCAACTGCCGCTACATAAGGGGCAGGTCTCGGTGATCTATCCCGGCTATCCGCGCCCGCGGAAAGGTGAGGGTGAGGGCGCGGCGCGGTATCGGTTGAACCGCGACGCTGCCCATGTGGACGGGTTGCGGCCGATGGGCCCGGATCGCCGTCGACGCGTGGATGAACCGCATGCCTGGATTCTGGGCATTCCGTTGAACGAGGCCAGCGTAGACGCCGCCCCGATGGTGCTGTGGGAGGGCAGTCACAAGATTCTGCGCGCAGCGTTCGAACACGCGCTGTCCGGACACACTCGCGACAGGCTGCATGAGGTTGACGTGACAGACATCTATCAGGCCGCCCGGCGCGAGGTGTTCGAGACCTGCCCGCGTATCGAGCTGCCGGCAAAACCCGGCGAGGCCTATCTGCTGCACCGCCACTGCCTGCACGGGGTCGCGCCATGGGGGCAGGACGCCTCTGCCGGACCTGATGGACGTATGATCGTTTATTTCCGCCCGGAATGCGCCGGGGGTGTAGCCGAATGGATCGAATCCGCCTAACGTCCTGCCATTGTTAAGGTTTGGAGGTTTGTTCGATGATTACGGTCCATACGAATTCCGACGGGACATTGATCGAGGTCGAGTTGTCCGGCGAGGTTACAAGCACCGATTACAGCCAATCTCTGGTTCCCGCGATTGAGGCGGCGCTGGAGGAACATGACACAGTGCGCCTGCTGGCGGTCGTTCAGCCGGAATTCAAAGGGTATGATCTGGGCGCGGCCTGGGCCGATACCAAACTGGGTCTCAGTCACTGGCGCGGGTTTGACCGGATCGCGGTGGCGGCCGATCAGGGCTGGGTTCAGACCAGTATCCGGTTGGCGGCCCCGATCCTGCCTTGCCCGGTTCAGGTATTTGAGCTGTCCGATCTGGAAGCCGCCCGCCGCTGGATGCGCGAATCTCTGGGCGCCATTCACGTCACCGATCTGGGTGGCCCATGTGTTCAGATCAGCCTGATGGGGAAACTGGACCCCGAGGAATACAAACAGGCCGAACAGGATCTGGACAGCCTGCTTGCGGGCAAAGACGGGTTCCGGCTGCTGATCGATCTCCGCGAGTTCGACGGCTGGCAGGGCCTGACGGCCCTGGCTGCGCATTTCCGTCTGGCGCGGGGGCATATCGGGCTGTTGGACCGTGCCGCCATTGTCGGAAACAAATCCTGGCAGCATATGGCGCAACGGGTAGCCCGGCACATTCTGGGTGCACGGACTGAGTTTTTCCCCTCGGAAGAGATCGAAAACGCCAAGTCATGGCTTGCGGCAGGGTAGGTCCGCTTCACCTGTTTCCGCTGTGGGTTCGAGTGGCCGTTTGACGCTTACGTAAAGTCAGCCCGTAACGGCCACTGTTTTTCTTGATCGGTTGGTCAAAAAAGATTTAGACAGGTACTGTTCCTTCGGCAAACCACTTCGGAAGAACACACGAACCGGAGCGCGCCGCTGTGGGTTGCCACTCACTCACCGATTGTCTTCGAACTTGACCCCCTCGGAGTTCAGACCAGCCTGCAGCGGCGCAGGCTCAGCCCCCAACGTCCTGGAAAATCATCGTCACGACTTGTTCATGCGTGCGGCACGGCCGCCGCGGCGTTTGCTCAGCCGGGGTTTGCGCGACGACAGGTCTTCCATGATCTCGGCGCGTTCGGTGCTGTCCATTCTGGACCAGCGCGAGATTTCGTCCAGCGTGCGGTAGCAGCCGGTACAAATGCGTTCGGTCGGGTGCACGACACAAATCTGGACGCAAGGGCTTTCGACCTCGTTCCTTTTCCAAACCATGTTCGTCATTCGCGTACCCCGTCGCATCTAAAGAAAGCGCAGCCTGTCCAGCGCTCCTTGCAGAATATAGCCGGCGGCAACATGGTCGATAACCTGTCCGCGACGTTTTCGTGTCGTATCCGCCTCAAGCAGTGCCTTTTCTGCCGCAACGGTGCTGAGGCGTTCGTCCCAGAAACCAATCGATATGTCGCTGAGACCGGAAAGATTTCGGGCAAACGCACGGGTGGACTGGCAACGCGGACCTTCGGTGCCGTCCATGTTTTTCGGCAACCCCAGAAGGATGCCGCCAATCTCACGGTCAGCAACGATCTCAAGCAAACGGGCGGAATCCTGCGTGAATTTCTTGCGCCGCACCGTCTCCAGCGGGCTCGCGACCGAGCGCATCCGGTCGGAAACCGCCACGCCAATGGTCTTTTCGCCAAGGTCCAGTCCCATGAGGGCCGTCATCGGGGCAAGCGAGCCTGCGAATTCTTCAAAAACGTCGTGGATCATTCGGAAATCCCCGCCTGACGTGCTGCGTTCGCCAGAACCTCAAGGGCGGGTTCATTGCCGGCAAATACGGCTACGGCCTCGCTGTAGATGCCCGTTGCCTGTTCATGATCGCCCACAACGCCCAAGGCAGCGATCAGGCGCGCCCATTCCTCTGGCGCGCCGCCTTCGGTCGCCAGCCGGTCAGACAGCTGATTGATCATGCCAAGGATCATGTCCTGCCGTTCCTCGGGGCTCAGCGATGCTGCTGCGTCGATGTCATCCTGATCGGGGCCTGGGGCGGGTTGAGCGTCCGGAATCTCCGGTGCGTTGAACACGCCCGCGCGAAAGGCGATCTCGTCCAGTTGTGCGCGGATGGCCTCGGCCCAGGGTGCCTCGGCAGGGGCAGTGCGCAAGGCGTCGACCCATACGCGATACCCGATATCCGGGCGTCCGATCTGCACCATCATCTGTCCCAGATAATACTGTGCCGGTCCGTGATGCGGGTCACGACGTAGCGCCTGACGCAGCGCCTCTTCGGCCTCGGGTGAGACATAGCCGTTGGCCGCCAGAACCATCATCTCGGCCAGATGCGAATAGGCGTCTGCCGGAGCAGTGTCGCCCGACAATTCGATCACGCGCTGCTGTGCTTTGTAAGCGGCGGGAAAGTTTCCCGCATTCGCTTCGTGCTGAGCCAGCAGGATATGCCCCTGCAAGTCGTCGGGGCGCGCGGCAACTGTCTTGCGCAGTTGGGCTAGAAGGTCCGCATAGCTTTCGTCCAGCCGCGGCAATGGCGCGGCCGGCACGGCAGCTTCGGCCGCGGCCTGACCCGGGCGCTCGGCACGCAGCGCTTCCGCCATTTCGAGCCGCAGCGACAAAGGCTGATCCGGAAGCCCGGCCGCGCCCATCTGGCGATACATCCAGACACCTCCGCCCACCAGCACACCCACCAGAGACGCGATCGCCATGGCGCTGACCCAGAAAGGCGGCCCGGACTGAACGGTCTGAGATTGCATCTGCGCATCCGCGGCCAGAATACGACGCGAGATTTCAGTGCGTACCCGGTCCGCGTCCGCTGCGCCGATGACGCCCCGGGCCAGATCGCGGTCCACCCCGGCCAGCTGCTCGCGATAGACTCGCAGATCATATGCCGCGGCAGGCTCGCGCGTTTTGCGTCCGCGTAGCATGGAATAGCCCAGGAACACCGCGATCAGCAGTGCCGTTACTATGGTCAGGCCCCAGAATGTCATGGCTTCTCCGATATGACTGCCCTGACTTAGACCTCCCGGCGCGGGGAAAAAAGGGACAAATGGCCGCGAGCGGTCGTCATGTCGCATTAATGGGGGCTATGTCGCAATAGTGCGATATTACGGCGTTGCACGGCAGGGGTAACCTGTCGTTACGCGGCATATCTTCGCCCAATCACCGAACCGGATGGATTCGCTTATGAAACACTATTCAGCCTTTGCTGTAGCGCGCGAAGCGCTGCGCTATCACACCGGGTGGGAGCGCGCCTGGCGTTCGCCCGAGCCCAAGAAACGCTATGACGTCATCATCATCGGTGCCGGTGGTCATGGGCTGGCGACGGCGTATTACCTGGGTAAAAACTATGGCATTCAGAATGTCGCCGTGATCGAAAAAGGCTGGTTGGGCGGCGGCAACACCGGCCGGAACACGACCATCATCCGGTCAAACTATCTGCAGGACCCGTCGGCGGCGATCTATGAAAAAGCGCGCGGTCTGTATGAGGATCTGAGCCAGGATCTGAACTACAACGTCATGTTCAGCCCTCGCGGCGTGATGATGCTGGCGCAGACCCAGCACGAGATTCGCGGCTATCAGCGCACCGCCCATGCCAACGCGCTGCAGGGTGTGAAGACCGAATGGATTGGCCCCGACCGGGTCAAACAACTGGTGCCGATCATCAATATCGATGGGCCGCGCTATCCGGTTCTGGGCGCGCTGTGGCAGGAACGCGGTGGCACCGCACGTCACGACGCCGTGGCCTGGGGCTATGCGCGCGCCTGTTCGGCCATGGGCATGGACATCATCCAGCAATGTGAGGTCAACGGCATTCGGTCGGAAAACGGCCGTGTTGTCGGCGTGGACACCACCAAAGGGGCAATCGACTGCGACAAGCTGGGTATTGTCGTAGCAGGTCATTCCGGCCAGTTGGCCGAGATGGCGGGTTTCCGTCTGCCGCTTGAGGCGATTGCGCTTCAGGCCCTGGTGTCCGAGCCGATAAAACCCTGCATGGACGTCGTGGTGATGGCCAACACTGTGCACGGCTACATGTCACAATCCGACAAGGGCGAGATGGTGATCGGTGGCGGTACCGACGGATTCAACAACTTCACCCAGCGCGGCAGCTTCCACCATATCGAGGAAACCGTCCGCGCTCTGGTCGAGACCTTCCCGATGATCTCGCGCCTGAAGATGCTGCGCCAGTGGGGCGGGATCGTGGACATGACCGGTGACCGCTCGCCCATCCTGTCCGCGACGCCTCTGGGCAACTGCTTTATCAACGGCGGTTGGGGCACGGGCGGCTTCAAGGCGATCCCGGGCTCGGGTTGGGGCATGGCGCAACTGATGGCCACGGGCCATTCGCCGCTGACCGAAGCGTTTACGCTGGACCGCTTCAAAGAGGGCCGCTTCATCGACGAAAGCGTCGCCGCCGGGGTGGCGCACTAAGGGCTCTGCCCGAGGTGGCCAGCTAACAGATTTCAGGCCGGCCCGAATGCCGACCGACCGCCAAAAAGGATGACCATATGCTGATCCTGAACTGCCCGTATTGCGGCGTTGACGCCGAAGAAACCGAACTGGCCGCTGGTGGCGAGGCGCACCTGAAGCGTTTCGGGCCGGGGTCGTCGGATGACGACTTCCACGATTACCTGTTCATGCGTGAAAACCCCAAAGGTGTTCACTTTGAACGCTGGCGCCACAGCAATGGCTGCGGCAAGTGGTTCCACGCCGCGCGCTGCACCAGCACGCTGGAAGTGTTCGGGACCTATTCGGCCCAGACCACCGAGCCGCCGAAAGAAATCCGCGAGGCGATCACTGCCAAGCGCCCCGGCTGGACGTGGAGAGAATACGAATGATCCGCGCCACCACCCGTAATTCCGCCTGCGAAAGGTCCGCAACATGAGCACCCGTCTCGCAAAACAAGGCCGGCTGATTGACCGGTCGAAACAGGTCACCTTTACCTTCAACGGTACGTCGATGCAGGGATACGAAGGCGACACGCTTGCCTCGGCCCTGCTGGCCAATGACCAGATGATGATGGGGCGGTCGTTCAAATACCACCGTCCGCGCGGCGTCGTCGCCAGCGGCGCGGAAGAACCGAACGCCCTTGTCGGGCTGGGGCAGGGCAACCGGTTCGAGCCGAACCAGCGCGCCACCACGACCGAGTTGTTCAATGGGCTGACTTCAGTTTCGCAGAACCACTGGCCGAATCTGGAATTCGACATCGGCGCAGTTAACACCGCGCTGGCCCGGTTCCTGCCGGCCGGTTTCTACTACAAGACGTTTATCCATCCCAAACCGTTCTGGAAGCATGTCTACGAGCCCTTCATCCGCCAGTCTGCTGGTCTGGGAAAGGCGCCCGACAAGGACAGCCGCGACGCGGATACGTATGAGCATTTCTATGCCTTTACCGATGTTCTGGTGATCGGCGGCGGCGTAGCGGGTCTTCAGGCCGCCAAGACGGCGGCGCAATCCGGCGCCAAAGTCATGCTGATCGAACAGACCGCACATTGGGGCGGTCGCGCTCCGGTTGATGGCGGTACCATCAATGACGAGCCTGTGGATAAGTTCGTGGAACAAACTGTTTCCAAATTGGAAGCAATGGACAACGTTACCATGCGCACGCGCTGCATGGGCGCGGGTGTCTATGACCACGGCTATGTGCTGGGGTACGAGCGTCTGACCGACCACAAACCGGGCACGCAAGGCCCGCGCCACCGCCTGTGGCGTATTCGCGCCAAGCAGGTCGTGACGGCAACCGGCGCGATCGAGCGTCCGCTGTCCTTTGCGGGCAATGACGTGCCGGGGGTGATGCTGGCCTCGGCCATGCGCGACTATGTTGTGAACTGGGGCGTGACACCCGGCGAACGTGTGATTGTCGCCACCAACAATGACGACGCCTACCGCACTGCGATAACTCTGAAACAAGCGGGTGTTGACGTATTGCGTGTGGTCGATGCCCGCGCCTCGGCCGGGCCGTTGGCGGAAGAGGCGCGCCAGCTTGGCATCCGGGTCGATCCCGGCAAGGCGATCGCCAAGGTCAAAGGCGGCAAGCGCGTCAAGAAGGTCGCGCTTTGTAATCAGGAAGGGATCGGGGGCGCTCGCGAGGAAGTTGAGTGCGACGCGGTTGCCATGTCGGGCGGTTGGTCTCCGGTCGTTCACATGTGGTCGCACTGCGGCGGCAAGTTGATCTGGGATGACGCCAACGCCCATTTCCGCCCCGATCCGTCGCGTCCGCCGCTGGGCGCAGATGGCGAGGGCTTTGTTCTGGCCGCAGGTGCCTCGAACGGACCGCTGGCGCTGGGCGACGTGCTGGCCGATGCGCATACGGCTGGAAAGAACGCGGCCAAGGCCGCCGGATTCAAACCTAAAAGCACCAAGGCCCCAGTCGGCGAAACCACAGCAGAAGCCGCGATGCAGGCGGTCTGGCTGATGCCCGCAAACGCCGAAGTCCAGCTTCGGATGAAATCCTGGCTCGACTTCCAGAACGACGTCAAAGTGTCCGACGTACAACTGGCGGCGCGCGAGGGTTACGAGAGCGTGGAACACACCAAGCGTTACACCACTTTGGGTATGGCGACCGACCAAGGTAAACTGAGCAACATCAACGGGTTGGCGATTCTTGCTGATGCGCTGGAATCGGAAATTCCCAAGGTTGGAACCACGACGTTCCGTCCGCCCTATACACCGATTTCGCTGGCCTCCATCGGCGGTGAAGCGCGTGGTGAGGTGTTCCAGCCGATCCGTCAGACGCCGATGCATGACTGGCATGACGGGAACGGCGCCGATTGGGAACCGGTCGGCCACTGGCGCCGCACCTATGCCTATGTCCGTCCCGGAGAATCCGTGCATGACGCGGTCAATCGCGAGGTGAAAAACACCCGCGAAAACCTTGGCCTGCTGGACGCATCGACGCTGGGCAAGCTGATTGTCAAAGGCCCGGATGCCGGCAAATTCCTCGACATGATGTATACCAACATGATGTCCACTCTGAAGGTCGGCAAATGCCGTTATGGCCTGATGTGTTCAGAAAACGGATTTCTGATCGACGACGGCGTTGTTGCCCGGATCGACGAGGATACCTGGCTGTGTCACACAACCACAGGTGGAGCGGAGCGTATTCACGGCCATATGGAAGAGTGGCTGCAAACCGAGTGGTGGGACTGGAAAGTCTACGTCGCCAACGTCACCGAGCAATACGCGCAGGTTGCTGTTGTCGGCCCCAACGCCCGTAAGGTGCTTGAGAAGCTGGGCGGCATGGATGTCAGCAAAGAGGCGCTGCCGTTCATGGAATGGCGCGACGGCAGGATTGGTGAGTTCGACTGCCGCGCTTACCGGATCTCGTTCTCGGGTGAGCTGTCCTATGAAATCGCCGTTCCGGCCAGCCAGGGGCAGGCATTCTGGAACGCTCTGATGGAAGCCGGGAAAGAGTTCGGCGTGATGCCCTATGGCACCGAATGTCTGCACATCCTGCGGGCGGAAAAGGGCTTTATCATGATCGGGGACGAGACCGACGGCACCGTGATCCCGCAGGACCTGGGGCTGCACTGGGCGCTGTCGAAAAAGAAAGAAGACTACCTCGGCAAGCGTGCCCATTCGCGCAGCCATATGGCCGATCCGGACCGCTGGAAACTGGTCGGACTCGAGACTGTGGATGGTTCCGTCATCCCTGACGGAGCTTACGCAGTGGGCGAGGGCGTCAACGCCAACGGTCAGCGCAACATGATCGGGCGCGTGACCTCGACCTACTACTCGGCCAATCTGGACAAAGGCATCGCCATGGGCCTGATCAAGCACGGCCCCGACCGGATAGGCGAGATTGTCGAGTTCCCGGGCACCGACGGCAAATCGTACAAAGCAAAGATCGTGGACCCGATCTTCTTCGACAAGGACGGGGAGAAGCAGAATGTCTGAACCCATCAGCGCACTGAACCACGCAAGCTTCGACGGCATCGCCAAGGTCGAGGAATGCGGTCTGCAGGGCATGATCACCCTGCGCGGCGATCTGTCCGACAAGGTGTTGGCCAAGGCGGTCAAGGACGCAACCGGGCAGAAAGTGCCCGGTCAGCGCGAGGTACTGGTCAACGGCGATACCGGCGTCTGCTGGATGTCGACCGATGAATTGCTGGTGCTGGTGCCTTATGCCGAGGTCGAAGCCAAGCTGGCCGCGATGACCAACGCACTCAGCGGCACGCATGCGCTGGCGGTCAACGTCTCGGATGCCCGCGCGGTGTTCCGCATTTCGGGCAGCAGCGCACGCGAGGTGCTGGGCAAGCTTGCCCCGGTTGATCTGTCCTCAGAAGCGTTCCAGCCCGGCCAGATCCGCCGCTCGCGTCTGGCGCAGGTGGCGGGCGCGTTCTGGATGGATGATGCCGAGACATTCCGCGTGGTCTGTTTCAGATCCGCAGCAGATTACGTGTTCAAACTTCTCAAGATCGCGGCCCAGCCGGGCAGCGAGGTTGGGGTCTACTGACCTCGGCCTCAGTGCTGAACAAGCAGGCCGTCCGGGTAGATCGGGCGGCTTTTTTATAATGTCGGGGCTTCTAAAGTGTCGGCTGATTTGTCGCTTAATTGTCGATAAAACCGGGTGGTTTACCTGCACACATCATAGTATGACGAAATTACAGGGTTTCTCGCATTGCGAGAATTTTAAACTGATCTAAGCACTTCAAAGCTTGGACAAAAACAGCAGGGACACGATCACTAAAATGCGGATGTCGAAGACGTTGGCGGTCTGCCTCACGGCGCTGTCCGCTGCGCCCGGTGTGGCCATCGCCGAGACCTATTCGGAGACGTTGGAGTGCGTCTTTGAAAGAGGGCTTGCCAACAGACCTACGCCGAGCCGCATTCTGCTTTCGTTGGACGAATTTGGGCGATCTGCATTGCTTCATGAAGTTGATATACCGGAAATCGAAACTTCGACCGGGGCTGCAAGCGTTCTCAGAAACAGTTACCGCGTCCTGTCGATCGCTTGGCCGGGGAAGGAATACTCGTACCGTCGCAACGACAAGACGGCGCGTACCTATGTAGGCGCGCCCGAAGGCGCCGATTTACATAAGCTGGAGTTTCGCGTTTTTCTGGACCGCGTCACGATGAAGGCGATCGCGCGTTCAAGATCGACCGGCCAACGCATGCGACCGGGCGAAGCCGCCGGGCGCTGTAAGGCGCATGCTTCTCACACCAAATAAAACACCTAAGAAAGTACGGAAATGAAGAATATCTTTGCCGCTGTGATTTTGGCTTTGTCCGCATCCGCCGCTGTGGCCGATGTTGTAACGTATGACTGTTCGCTTCACAGGCT
Source organism: Ruegeria sp. ABV4_181 (assembly GCF_056158465.1). Classification (NCBI taxonomy): domain Bacteria; kingdom Pseudomonadati; phylum Pseudomonadota; class Alphaproteobacteria; order Rhodobacterales; family Roseobacteraceae; genus Ruegeria; species Ruegeria sp. ABV4_181. The sequence goes on along the minus strand of NZ_JBSWTI010000002.1, from coordinate 3,092,925 downwards.
GGAGAAGGGATGGATTTCCGAGCGCGTGATCCTGAGCGTGGATGCCGAGGAAAAGCGCGCGCGCGCTTATGACGCGTATATTCACGACATCGATGCAAGGCCGAAGGACGTCAAATTCAAGACGACCCGCAAGGGTGAGTACAGAATGCTCTGGAAGATGAAAGTCACGGCAAGCAACGGTCAGCGGGTATATGTGACCTATACGGCGACGCTGAACCCGGAGACACGGCAGCTCAATCTGATTGCGAGGTTTCCGCAGGTCAATGCAACCAACCGCCCCAAAGGCATCGGACCCTGCAAGATACTGCGCGGCGAGTCCCTTTACGCGTCGTAAGACAAAAAGTCGGACCTTATTCGGTCAATGGCGAAGTATCCCCGGGCAAGCCGGGGATATTCGTTACTCGGTTTCACATTTGCCAGTGCCATAGGGTTTGTTCGCGGCACCCACGTTAACGAACGCCATCCGAACTTTGATACTGTTGTCCTTCGGGTCGAGATTTGCCTGATATCTGACACGGACGTTCGGCCCCTCTGTCGTTTTGGACGTCAGATTCCAGGACATCCGATATCCTTTGGCACCGCGGTTCTTGAAGCGTGCGTCGATCCATTCAGGCTTATCGACAACTTGCGCAGTTCCCTTCTCTCTATCGACCTGAAACAGATAAACCGGGGCGATCCATCCCCGGCCGTCGACCTTTGTCATCTTGCAAACATAGTTGACCGGGCTGGCCGACGCGGCCTGTGCAGCCAAAGACAAAGCAAATGCCGCTGCAAGTTTGATTCTCATAATTCTTTCCTTCGTAAACTGTCTTCCCGGCAAATCATCTCAACCCCTGACGGAGCTCAAGCTGAATACTGGGGATTCGAAGGAAATCGCCCGCGGCAATTCTGCTGCAGTTTAACCCTGTAAGAGGATCGTTTGAAACTGCGAAAGGTTGTGCGGCGCAAGCACCGCCTTTTCATCAAGGGCGCGGCCGTTCTCGTCACAAAGCTCGGAATAGAATGACAAGGAATTTAGCAATTCAGACATTTTGGAAACCTGATCTTCTGCAGGCAGCAACGGAGAGTGAAGCGACAGAAGCAGCGCGGGGCGGTATTTCCTAAGAAACGCAACGAGGGTGGGCAAAACCGCATATTCGGCGCCTTCGATGTCCATTTTGACCAGAGAAACGCCTGACAGGTCGTTCACGGCCTCAAACTGATCCCAACTGATCGTCAGCGCATCCGACCCATGTTCACCGTCATGCAACAAGGAACTGGTAGAGTCTCCCGGCTCGCCGCGAACCGAGGCCATGCGCGCGACGCCGAACCGGTCCGACAGCGCCACAGCAAAGGCCGAGACGTTGCGGATTTCGTTCAGGTCCAGGTTCCAGGCCAGATGACGGTATGCGGTGGGGTCGGGTTCGAAACACCAGACATGGCGGGCCCTGCGCGCACCGTAAAGGACCGTGGGGCCGATCCACGCACCGATGTCGAGGTAGTCACTGTCAGGTGACAGGTATTTGTCCAGCACAGCGAAGGTTTCCGGCTCCCACGCGCCGGCCGATGCCTTGCGCCAGAATTTCGAATGATAGGGATCCAATCGGAACGGTTCGCCGTTCAGGTTGCCGGCATAGTATCCGCGGGCGCGGTAAAACATCTTGCGCGCCTGCGTCAGCATCGCGGACCTCCGGGTTTTGTGATCTCGGCCCTTGACCTGCGGCACTTGCCAAAGCATGTAACCTTGGGAACCGCAACTTACATTTAACAGGGGGCCGAGATGGCTTTTGAACTTCCTGATCTTCCTTATGCACATGACGCGCTGGCAGCCAAGGGTATGTCCGCGGAAACATTGGAATATCACCACGACCTGCACCACAAGGCCTATGTCGACAACGGCAACAAGCTGATTGCGGGCACTGAGTGGGACGGCAAGTCGCTGGATGAGATCATCGTTGGCACCTACGATGCAACCGCCGTGGCGCAGAACGGTATCTTCAACAACATCAGCCAGCTATGGAACCACAACCAATTCTGGGAGATGATGGGCCCCGACGGCAACGCCATGCCAGGTGAGCTTGAGAAGGCTCTGACCGAAAGCTTCGGTTCGGTCGACGAGTTCAAATCGCAGTTCAGCGCCGCCGGTGCCGGTCAGTTCGGCTCGGGCTGGGCGTGGCTGGTCAAGAATGCGGACGGTTCGCTGGCCGTGACCAAGACCGAGAACGGCGTGAACCCGCTGTGCTTTGGTCAGACCGCGCTGCTGGGTTGCGACGTGTGGGAACACAGCTACTACATCGATTTCCGCAACAAGCGTCCGGCTTATCTGTCGAACTTCCTCGACAATCTGGTGAACTGGGAAAACGTCGCGTCGCGGATGTAATTCTTGACCAGACGAAAATTCATAACGGGCCTGCTGGCGACAACGCTGGCAGGACTTTTTATCGCCGCTTACGCGTTCTTTATCGAGCCGTCGGTGCGACTGCGTGTGCGCAAGTGGCGGGTGCGGCGAAAGGATTGGACAGCCCCGCCGTTGCGGATTGCCGTTCTTTCGGACCTGCATGTCGGCGAACCCTATGTCAGTCTGGACCGGATCAGGCAGGTGGTTCGGCGCACCAATGCGCTGGCCCCGGACCTGATCCTGCTGCTTGGCGATTACGCCGGGCATCGCAAAGTCACCACTGAACCTGTCGAAGCCAGTGATCTGGCCCCGGTCCTTGCCAAGCTTGAGGCGCGCAGCGGTGTTTACGCCGTCATGGGCAATCACGACTGGTGGGAAGACCGGAACGCCCAAAGGCGGGGCGGGGGGCCAAACAAATTTGCGGACGCGTTTCAGCAAAACGGCATCAGGGTCCTGTCCAACGAGGCCATTCGGCTGAACGATCTGGGCATCTGGCTTGCCGGGCTGGAGGATCAGCTTGCGTTCCGGCGCAACGGACGGCTTGTGGGTCTGGATGACTTGCCCGGGACACTGGCGCAGGTCACCGATGATGCGCCGGTCGTCATGATGGCGCACGAACCCGATATCTTCCCCAAAATACCCGAGACCGTTGCCCTCACACTTTCGGGGCATACGCATGGCGGTCAGGTGCGGTTGTTCGGATGGTCGCCTGTCGTGCCGTCGAAATACGGCAATCGCTATGCTTATGGCCATGTCCGTGAAGGCAAGCGCGATCTGGTTGTCTCAGGCGGAATTGGCTGTTCGATCATGCCGGTACGTTTTGGCGTGGCACCCGAGATCACCGTAATCGAGATGTCGGCCTGACAGGTGAAAACCTGCCGATGAAAAAAGTTTCATATTGAGATGGGATTGCACGCCGCTCCGCAGTGCTTACGTTAGGTGAGCGGAGGGAGAAAACCGCCAACCATTTGAAAAACAAGCAGGCAACGCGGCGGGAAATGCTCGGCGCGTAACGGATAACCTGCGCCTGCCGGATGAGGGATGGCCACAACAGCCATAACAGGAGAGCACGATGGTCGCACTTGAACAGGGAACATGGGTTGTCATTGCCGACGGGGAAAAGGCGTTGTTTGTCGAAAACATCACTGATGCCGAAGATCCCAATCTGGTCGTAGTTTCGGTCGAGGAACAGGAAGCGGCCAACCGGCCCACTGACCGGGCGGGGCGGCGGTTCGATTCCGGGCCAAACCAGAAATCGGCGGTGGAAGAGCCGAACTGGAAAACGCACGCGAAAGCCCTGTTCGTGCAGGATGTTGCCAATCTGCTGAACCGAAAGGGTCTGAAGGGCGCGTTCAACCGGCTTGTGCTGGTCGCCAGCCCGCATGTTCTGGGGTTGTTGCGCCGGCGGCTTCACAGCGAAGTTCTGGCCAAGGTTGTGGCCGAGGTCGACAAAACCCTGACCAATCATCCGTTGCACAAAGTCGAAAAGGTTCTGGCGAACCGGCTGAAGCCGGCGGTCTGAGCGCTGCGGTCAATGCGGGCGGTCATGGCCGCCCGTGTCCGGCATTTACGTCAGAAGCTGCCGCAAAGTGGCGATGGCCGTTTCCGGCGTATCGACCCAGGTCACAAACTCAGCCAGCGAAGGCTCAGCAAAACCCTGCCCAATGACCTGCTGCAACAGGTCGTGCAAGGCGTCCCAATACCCGTCGATATTCATCACCATGATGGGTTTGTCATGCAGGCCAAGCTGCCGCCATGTCAGCGCCTCGAACAATTCATCCAGCGAACCCGGCCCGCCTGGCAGCACAACAACCGCGTCGGCATTCATGATCATGACTTTCTTGCGCTCGTGCATGGTTTCCGTGACCACAAAGCGGGTCAGGTCGGTCTTTCCCACCTCGCGCCTTAACAAGTGAACCGGGATCACGCCAAACGTGTCGCCCTTGGCGGACTGTGCCGCGCGCGCAACTTCACCCATCAGGCCCACATCCCCGGCACCGTAGACCAGACGCCAGCCTTCGCCGGCCAACAGGGTGCCAAAGGTCCGGGCGGCCTCGGCATAGGCGGAATTCGCGCCATTCCGTGACCCGCAATACACACAGACAGATTTCTGAGACATCCGACGGCCTCTCCGGGGTTGTGCCTTGGGTTTTGACCCCTGATAGCGGGATTGATAGATTGGCTCAACCGTCAGGCAGAAGGTGTTAGGATCAAAGCACTTGCGCTGCGGAGTGAAAGGAAAAGAATGAACGCCGAGTCGGGAAGCGGAAGCTCCGGAACTTTCATCTGGGGGGTGATCGCCGGTATCGCAGTTTTGGTCGGGGCAGGTGGATATTACCTGTTCGGCACTCCACAGGAAGAACCGGAAGACAACGTACCGCCGACTGAGGTTGCGGTTCCGTCCACCGAAGACAGCACAGACAGCTCTGACAGCGCATCTTCCGAAGCGACGGACGAGGCAGCACCTACAGACACCGCAAGCGATCAGGCGGAGGAGTCCGCGCCTTCGGCCCCGGCCGAAGACAGCGAAGATACGGCCGAAACGTCATCGCAACCGATGCCTCCGGTGCTGGATCAGATTTTTGTCGAACCGGATGGCAACGCCGTTCTGTCCGGCAACGCCGAGCCGGGTACGGATGTCCGTGTTTTGCTGGACGGTGAACTGGTGCACAGTTTCACCGTAGACGACAGCGGCCAGTTCGCCGAGTTCGTTCTGATACCGTTTTCCGAATCTGCGCGTGGCCTGACGCTTGAAACGGGCGGTGATCAGCCATTGCAGTCTGACGACTATGTCATCGCGGCTTTGCCTGCGCCGGAACCCGTAGCGGAAGCCGCCCCGGAAGTAGCAGCGGCGGATAGCGACGCCACTGAACCAGCGGTGGCTGATGCCGAAACCGCGCAACAGGACGAGGCTGAGGCACCAGCGCCCGAGGTTGAAACCGCGGACGCGACCCCCCAGACGTCTCAGGCAGAAGACCAGCAGGTCGCAGATGCGTCAAACGATAAGACGGCGCAGGACGCGCAGGTTGCCGATGCGACAAACCAAGAGGCAGCTCAGGACATCGAAGATCAGCAGATCGCAATCCTGCGCTCTGGTGAAGACGGGGTGGAACTTGTTCAATCGCCCACCGTACAACCACAGGCGCCCGAACAGGTGGCCATTGATACAATCGGCTACTCGAATTCGGGCGACGTGCAACTGACCGGCCGGGTTCCGGACGGGTCAGTGGTACGCCTGTATCTGGACAACCGACTTGTGGCCGATCTGGCCCCGGCTGACGATGGCAAATGGCGCAGCGAACTGGAGGGGATTGATCCCGGCGTCTATACCTTGCGCGTCGATGAAGTAGCGGCAGATGGCACCGTGGTGAGCCGTCTGGAAACGCCCTTCAAGCGCGAGCCGGTGGAAGTGTTGCGCGCCGCTGACGCCGCCACAACATCCGGAGATGAACCGGAAGCATCCACGATCCGTTCGGTGACCGTCCAGAAAGGTGATACGCTTTGGGCCATTTCGCGCGATCGGTTCGGCGAAGGGATCCTTTACGTAAGGCTGTTCGAAGCCAACCGGGACTCGATCCGTGATCCTGACCTGATTTACCCCGGTCAGATATTCACGATCCCCGAATAAACTCTTGCCTCTGGCCCATTCCGGGGCAGGGGCTATCTCTGACCGCAGATCAGGTACGTGATGAGACGGACAGCCCCGATGACCTCAGAAGACATGCCCCAAAGCGACGAACGCCGGTCTGGCTGGCGCACCATCCGCAAAGTTGCGCCGTACCTGTGGCCCGAGGACGAAGCCTGGGTCAAACGCCGGGTGGTTCTGGCCATGGGCATGCTGGTGCTGGCCAAGCTGATCGCGGTCTACACGCCGATCCTGTACAAAGGTGCGGTTGACGGCCTTGCAGGCGAGGGGGTTCCACCGCTGGCGCTGGGCGCGGTGGGCCTGACCGTGGCTTATGGCGTCGCGCGCATGATGACCGTGGGCTTTCAGCAGTTGCGCGATGCGGCCTTTGCCCCGGTCGGGCAGCGGGCCCTGCGCGCTCTGGCGCTTGAGACATTCCGGCACATTCACCAGCTATCGATGCGTTACCACGTGACCCGCCGCACCGGCGGGCTCAGCCGGATCATCGAGCGCGGCGTCAAAGGCGTGGAGTTCCTGCTGCGCTTTTTGCTGTTCTCCATCGGACCGCTGATCCTGGAATTGTTGCTGGTTGCGATCATCCTGATGTGGCTGTTCGATGTCTGGTATCTGGTCGTCGTAGCCGTCACCATTGCGCTTTATATCTGGTTCACATTCGCCGTGACCGAGTGGCGCGTGAAGCTACGGCGCGAGATGAACGATCAGGATACCGAGGCCAACCAGCGTGCCATCGACAGCCTTCTGAACTTTGAAACTGTCAAGTATTTCAATGCGGAAACGCGCGAGGCTGAACGGTATGACGTGTCCATGAAAGCCTATGCCGGGGCGGCGCTGAAAACGGCATACTCGCTGGCTTTCCTGAATTTCGGGCAATCCTTCCTGATCACGTGCGGCCTGATCGGCGTAATGGTTCTTGCCGCGCTCGGTGTGCAGAGCGGGACGCTGACGGTCGGCGATTTCGTCATGGTCAACGCCTATATGATACAGATCACTGTTCCGCTGAATTTTCTGGGCACGGTCTATCGCGAGATTCGCCAGTCTCTGGTGGATATGGGGCAGATGTTTGACCTGCTGGAACAACCGGCCGAAGTGACGGATAAGCCCGGTGCGCAGGACCTCGTGGTCAGCGGGGGCGAGGTGACATTGGACAATGTCCACTTTGGCTATGACGCGGACCGCGAAATCCTCAAAGGCGTTTCGCTGATTGTTCCCGCCGGGCAGACCGTTGCCATCGTCGGGGCCACGGGGTCAGGCAAATCTACAATCGGGCGGCTGTTGTTCCGGTTCTACGATGTGACCGGGGGCGCATTGAAGATTGACGGGCAGGATGTGCGCGACGTCAATCAGTCCAGCCTGCACGCGGCCATCGGTGTTGTGCCGCAGGATACGGTGCTGTTCAACGACACCATCCGATATAACATCGCCTATGGCCGCGACGGCGCCACGCAGGATGACGTGGAAGCCGCTGCGAAGGCGGCTCAGATTCACGATTTCATCGTCACGCTGCCCGAGGGGTACGACACCAAGGTTGGCGAACGCGGTCTGAAACTGTCCGGTGGTGAAAAGCAACGCGTCGGCATCGCGCGCACCCTTTTGAAGAACCCGCCGATCCTGCTGCTGGACGAGGCGACCTCGGCGCTGGATACCGATACCGAGCAGGACATCAAGGATGCGTTGGCGCATGCGGGCGAGGGGCGGACCGTTCTGACGATTGCGCACCGTCTGAGCACCATTGCCGAGGCGGACCGCATCGTGGTTCTGGAGCGTGGCGAAATTCTGGAACAGGGCACCCATGAAGAGCTGTTGCAGCGCGAGGGGCGTTATGCGCAACTCTGGAACCGCCAGCAGGCGGATGCGCAGGCGGCTTGACCGTTCCAGCGGCGTGTCGGGATGTGCTACACTGCCGGGGATCAGTCGGAGGTGGTTTAATGCATAAACTCATACGACATATAGTTATTCCTGCAGTCCTGATGTTGACCCCGGCGCTGGCCGCCGGTGATCCGATCGTCGGTGTCTGGAAAACCGAACCGGATCGCAAGGACCTGATTTCACATATCAAAATCACGGCATGTGGGGACAAGTTCTGCGGCCAGATTCAGTCTGCCTATGATGCGTCCGGCAAAGAGGTTCAGACCAAGAATATCGGGAAAAAGCTGTTTTGGGATGTCTCAAACGAAGGTGGCGGAAAATACGGCGGGGGTGAATTCTGGGTTCCCCTTGTCAATGTCGAAGCTGTCCCGCAAATGACCCTTCAGGGCAATACGCTTAAGGTCAAGGGCTGCGCGCATCACGTCTGCGGCCACCAGTCGTGGACGCGCCTGCAATAAAAAAAGGGCCGGAAATCCCGGCCCCCATTCTTTGTTATTCAGCAGCTTTCAGCGGCGGACCGGTCGGATGGTCCGTGTCTTCTGTATCTTCCGAGGTTGGGGGCACCGGCTGACGTTCGTCGCCCCAGACAACTTCGGTCGCCTGCGCCTGCCGGACGGCCTTGCCTATGGCCATATCCTGCGCGACCTGGCTGGACCTGCCGGCCGTTGCCCGGGCCAGCAGCCTGCCCAGCCACACGGCATAGGTGGTGACCCAAACCCGCAGCGCCAGGAACGAAGGCGTCACGATCAGGGTTAGAACCGTCGCGATGCCAAGCCCGAAGACCACGGCAGTGGCCAACTGTTTCCACCACAGGGCGGTCGGGCTGTTGATGGAATAGCCACCGTTGATGAAGTCCAGCGACAGCCCGAACATCATCGGCGTCAGGCCCGCCATGGTGGTCAGCGTGGTCAGCAGAACCGGCCGGATACGGGCCTCGGCCGTGCGGATGATGGCTTCGATCCGCGGCATATACCGGCTGTATTCCTGATAGGTGTCGATCAGAACAATGTTGTTGTTCACCACGATCCCCGCCAGCGCCACGATGCCGGTGCCGGTCATGATGATCGAAAACGGCTGCTGCATCACCAGCATCCCGATCAGAACACCGGTCGTCGACAACACGACCGCCAGCAGAACCAGAACCGAGTTGTAGAACGAGTTGAACTGGGCCAGCAGGATCACGAACATCAGCCCAAGAGCACCGGCAAAGGCGTTGACAAGGAACGCGCCCAATTCCTCCTGATCTTCCTGATCACCGGTCCATTCCCAGCTGATGGTATTGCCGAACGGGCCCGTTTCCAGCCACTCGGTCAGGACCGCAATGCGTTCGTTCGGGTTGATCAGCGAAAAGCGCGCATCGCCGGCTTCGACCGCGGTGCGCAAATCCTCGACCGAGTCTGATCCGGTCAGAAGAACAAGCTCGAACTCGGAACCGCCCGGACCGGTGAACGCTGCGCCGGTCGGCTCAGCACCTTCGGCTACTTCGCGCACAATGGCCAGCCTCTGTTCGGTTCCGTCCGGTGCATCGGTGACAATCTTGCTCAGGCCCGGCTCTACGTCGGCCTTCACGTCGAAATACCGTTCCTGATCAACGCGGTTGATCTCGGCCAGTTTTGCCACGGGTTTGCGCGATACGAAGTTGGACAGCGGCACCAACCCGTCCGGAGTTCTGACCTTCAGCGTGTCGAGCGTGGACAGAACCCGATCTTCGTCGGGCAGGCGAACGCGGATTTCGATCTCTTCGTCAACATTGTCCGGGCGCATTTCGCCCAGCAACAGGCCGCGCGTGACCAGTTGCACCATCGCGCCCACTGTTGCCACATCCGCGCCAAAACGGCCCGCCTTGGCCACGTCGACATCAATCTGCCAGTCGATGCCGGGCAGGGGCAGGGTGTCCTCGGTCTTGATCAGGCCGGGGGTGGCGTCGAACACCTCGCGGGCGGCGAGCGTTGCTGTCGTCAACTCGTCCCAGCTGTCGCCCTTGATCCGCAGATGAACGGGCTTGGCCGAGGCCGGGCCCTGCTCCAGCGGCAGAATCTCGACGACAATTCCGGGAATCGTCGCCAGTTCCGCATTCAACTGATCCAGTACGAAATCGCCGTCAAAGTCCGGCGCGACAGTTTCGCGGTCCAGCAATCCGCCCAGGATGGGTTCAGAAACGTTCGGGCGATCTTCCCATGGGATGATCTCGAACTGTACCCGTCCAACCGTATCAGCCGGCGCCTGCGCGCCGCCGTTGTTCTGGTTCAAACCACCTTCGCCCGCAAAGGCAAAGACATTGATCACGGCAGGGTGCGTGCTGATGATCTCTTCGGCGGCCAGAACCATTGCATCCTTTTCAGCCAGAGAGATGTTGCCACGCGCGCGGACATAGGCGGTTGCCTGTTCCGGTTCGCTTTCGACGAAGAACTCGACACCCCGGTTGTTGGCTCCGTAGATCGCCATGACCTGAAAAACGGCAAAGCCAACGGCCAGGATCGAGACGATCGGCATGATCGGATTGCCAACAAGAAACTTGATGACATGACCGAAAAGCGTGTGTTCGCGTGCGGTATGAACGTGCTGGTCCGGGGCGCGCTCAATCCTGGCCGCGCTCAGCGTCACGGACCCGGCAAAGGCACCGAGCAGGAACAGGAACGCGCCAAAGATCACGCCGCCGGACGCATCCGCAGGCATCAGATAGGACGGGTTCAGCATCTGCATCGCGCCCAGAAAAATCATGTAGACCGAAGGCGGAACCATCACGGCCCGGACCCACCACGGCGTGCGGGCCCGCAGCCAGTTGGATGTCCGGTCGAATACCCGGCTCAACCGCCCCGAAACACCGCCCATGACCGGCAGGTAGATCAGCGCAACGATCAGCGAGGCCGACAGAACAAATATCAGCGTGACGGGCAGCATGCCCATGAACTCACCCGGAACACCGGGCCAGAACAGCATCGGCAGGAAGGCGCACAGGGTCGTGGCCGTGGACGACACGATCGGCCAGAACATCCGCTGCGCGGCTTCGACATAGGCGTGCATCGGGCCCACGCCTTCCTTGATGCGCTTGTCGGCGTATTCGACGACAACGATGGCCCCGTCGACCAGCATCCCGACTGCCAGGATCAGCCCGAACATCACGATGTTCGAAATGCTGACACCCATGACGGCAAGGAACGCAAAACACAAAAGGAACGAGGTCGGAATGGCAAAACCCACAAGCAATGCGGCGCGCGTTCCCAGCGAGGCCAGCACCACGATCATCACCAGTGCAATGGCCGTCAGAACCGATCCTTCAAGCTGACTGACCATCGACCCCACAATACGGCTTTGGTCATTCGAGGTTCCCAGTTCGATAGCAGCCTGCATCTCGGGTGGCCATTTTGTCCGCGCCTCTGCAATGGTCGATTTCACATCCTCAACCGTGTCGATCAGGTTGAAGCCCTTGCGCTTGACCACTTGCAACGCGACCGTCGGTTCCCCGTTAAAGCGGGCGGTGCCTTCGCGGTCCTCGAACGTATAGTTGATCTGGGCCAGCTCGCCGAGCGTGACCACGCGGTCGCCATTGACCTTGACGGGCAGGTCATAAACGTCCTGCGCGGTTTTGAATGACGATGGGATCTTGACCGAGAAGGTGCCCTGTTCGGTTTCGACCTCACCCGCCGCGATCAGTTGGTTGTTGTTCTGAACGACGTTGATCAGTTCCGCTGCGGTGACGTTATAAGCCTCAAGACGCAGGGGATTGATGATCACCTCAAGCATTTCATCGCGATTGCCTGCGATGCCGGCTTCCAGAACGGAATCCATCGCTTCCAGATCGTCCTGCAAGTCCTTGGCCACGCGCGCCATCGTGCGTTCCGGCACGGCCCCCGTCAGGTTTACGATGACGATAGGGAACTCCGAAAAGTTGATTTCCGTCAGCGAATACTGTTCCGCCCCTTCCGGGAACTCGGCCTGCGCGCTGTTCATTGCGTCGCGCACATCAGCCATGATCGCCGTCTTGTCCCAGCCGAAATCAAACTCCAGCGCGACACCGGCATACCCTTCGGCAGCGGTCGAGGTCATCTCCTTCAGACCATCCAGATCCGCCAGTTCGGTTTCCATCGGTTTGACCAGAAGGTTTTCCGAATCTTCCGCCGAGATGCCCGGAAACTGCACCGATACAAACAGCGCCGGAATTTCGATGTCCGGCTCGCCTTCCTTGGGCAGGCCGACATAGGCAAACCCACCGACAACCAGCGAGATCGCGATGAAGGCCAGAACCATTCGGGCCCGGCCGGCGGCCCAGCTTACGATACCGGTCATTGTTCAGCTTCCAGATAGGTGGGCTCGACCATGACGCCCTGTGTCACGAATTCTTGCCCGACAACGATGATGTTTACCGTTTCCGGCAACCCGTCGACCCAGACGCCCTGTGCCGTATCCCGCAACAGGCGGATTGGCCTGAAGTCGACGACATTGCCTTCGCCAACGGTGCGCACGCCAACTTGCCCTTCATTGTTCAGGGTCATGGCGGATTGCGGCAGCAGATGCGCCTTTGTGCCTTCGGCAGCGATGCGGATATCGGCGGTCTGACCGTCACGAATGGCCAGTTCGGGGTTTGGAACGGTGATCTCGACCTCGAAGGTACGCGTGGTTTCATCGGCCGAACGGCTCAGAAACGTGACGCGGCCTGCGACCTGCAGACCTGTGACCAACTGCGCCGACGCCTCTGAGCCGACGATGACGCGGTTGACCTCGGCCTCGGGCACAAAACCGACTAGCTTGATCGGATCAAGCTGGATAACCGTCGCGCAGAGCGACCCGGGCTGCATCAGGCTGCCCAATTCGGCGGTATCGCTTTCAAGCAATCCCTTGAACGGGGCTTCGATGGTCTGGCGGTCGATTTCGCGCTGCGCGGCCTCGACCTCGGCCGTGGCGGCCTCGATACCGGCGCGCGTGGCCTCCAGCCCGGCTTCGGCGGTCTTTACGCCGGCTTCGGCCGCCTTCATTGCGGCCTCGCTGGAAATTCTGCGGGTTTCCGACCCAAATCCGGTTTCCGACAGTTTGCTTGCCGCCGTCAGGTTGATTTCCGCCTCGGCCACAAGGGCGTGGGCTTCTTCCAGACGGGCTTCGGCTTCGGGCACGCGGCTTTCGGCCTCAAGTTTGCCGGCCAATGCTTCGGCCAGACTGGCCGGGCGTGTGCCGGGGTCAAGTTCGCACAGCAGATCGCCGGCCTCGACAAACGCGCCCTTGCGCTTGGGTTCCGAGATGACGGTCGAGGTCGTCTCGGCCAGAACTTCGACCTGACGATTGGCCTTTGTCTGACCACGCAACAGCACCGCGCTGTCGATTTCGCGCGCCACGGATCTCACTGCAACGACGCCCATAACCGACTGATCCGAGGGCGATTCACCGGCTGATTCCGCGCTTGCGGCTGCGTCGGCGTCGCCATCACCCCGGCCAGCGAAGGCAAACAGCGCGTCCCGCTCAAAAACAAGATAGAACAGCGCAACAACAACCAGAAACGCATTCACGAATGAAATCAAGCGCATACAAAACTTCTCCCAGAATTCTCAGCCGATTATCCGTCGGCGTGCATGCCTGAAAATGGGGTCGGTCACGCACTATTTCTACGCTAAACTGAATAGTTCGGTTCATTTTTTTGCGCAAGGGTTGTGTGCCGCTGCGGAAATGAGCGAATTCCGACCCTTGGCTTGGCAAAGGCACCGGGGTATGACATGGCGCTATACAGTGGGACACAGCCCGGGGAGCAGGGATGAGCGACGTCGACAGTTTTATTGATGAGGTGACCGAAGAGGTCCGCCGCGACCGTCTTTTCCTGCTGTTGCGCCGTTGGGGTTGGGTTGGCGTCCTAGCCGTTATTCTGATCGTTGGCGGAGCGGCGTTCAATGAAATTCGCAAGGCGCGCGCCACCAGTCAGGCCGAGGATCTGGGCGATGCGATTCTGACAGCCCTGGCACAGAACGACTCGGCCGAGCGTGCGACCAGCCTTGCCGAAATTCAGGCGGCAACGCCCGGTGGTGATGCGGTTCTGAACATGCTCCTGTCTTCTTCGCAGGTCGAGGCCGAGTCGCGGCAGCAAGCGGTGGACAGCCTGAACGCTATTTCAGTTCAGGGCGATCTGCCGGAAATCTATCGCGCGATTGCCACGTTCAAGGCGCTGCTTCTGCAGACGGAGACTTTGCCGGTCGCTGATCGTCGTCAGCAGTTTGAGGCACTGGCCGCGCCCGGTGCGCCACTGCGATTGCTGGCCGAGGAACAACTGGCATTGATCGATGTGTCGGAAGGAAACGTGGATGCCGCGATTGAACGTTTGCAGGCGTTGCGTCAGGACGCAGAGATTGGCGTAGACCTTCAGCAGCGCGCGGCGCAACTGATTGTTGCGCTTGGCGGCGAACCGGAACCGCTGGTGGCCCGGCAGGGCTGACACGGCGGCCGAAACAATAACAGGCGAGTTCGGAGTAACATGGTGACAAGTCTTTTCCCCCGCGCAGGATTGTCGATTGCGGCTGTTTCATTGGTTGCGCTGGCCGCCTGCCAGGAACCCGAAGTCATCCTTCCCGGTGCCCGCGAAGACATCCGGCCTGCATCCGATACGGAAACCGTGGAAACCCGTGGTGCCAAGCCCATCAGCCTTCCGGCGCAAAAGGCAAATGCCAACTGGCCGCAAAGCGCAGGAACTGCCGCGTACCGGACAACCAACGCGGCATTGCGCGCAACACCGCAACGCGTCTGGTCCACTTCGATCGGCAATGGCGATTCCCGCAAACAGCGGATTACGGCGGAACCCGTTGTGGCCGGTGGCCTGATCTACACACTGGATTCCGGGGCAACCGTCTCTGCCGTTTCACCGCAGGGGCAGGTCGCGTGGAGCCAAAACCTCATTCCCCCGAATGACGGCGATTCAGACGCCACCGGCGGCGGCATGGCCTATTCCAACGGGGTTCTTTACGTCTCGTCCGGGTTTGGCCGGCTGACGGCGCTGGACGCGAAAACCGGCGCGATCAAATGGCAAAAGCGCCTGAATGCCACCGGCAGCGGCGCACCACTGGTCAATGACGGCCTGTTGTATCTGGTGGCCGGTGATGAAACCGGCTGGGCCATTGACACCAAGGATGGCCGCATCGCCTGGCAAATTCAGGGAACCCCAAGCGTCGGAAACGTGCTGGGTGCGCCGGCACCTGTCATCGCGTCGGATCTGGCCGTCTTTGCTTTCGGCTCGGGCGATATCGCCGCGACCTTCCGCCGGGGCGGAATTCGTCGCTGGAACGCTTCGGTCGCGGGCGGGCGTCGCGGGCGCGCTGCCGCTCAGATCGTGGACGTGACCGGCGGACCGATGGTCGTCGGTGACACCATCTATATCGGCAACCATTCTGGCCGCACCGTTGCCTTCAACTCGGGCTCGGGCGAGCGGAAATGGACCGCCGATGAAGGGGCGGTCGATACGGTCTGGCCTGCGGGCAATGGCATCTTCCTGATCAGTGACCGCAGTCAACTGGTGCGGCTGGACAGCGCGGACGGGTCGGTTGTCTGGGCGCAGGACCTTCCGGGTTTTGTCAAGGACAAGCCCGGACGTCGCGGACCGATCTATGCCCATTACGGCCCGGTTCTGGCGGGCGGGCGCATCGTCATCGCCTCGAATGACGGGTTTCTGCGGTTCTTCAATCCGGTTGACGGAACG
Organism: Ruegeria sp. ABV4_181; assembly: GCF_056158465.1. NCBI lineage: Bacteria > Pseudomonadati > Pseudomonadota > Alphaproteobacteria > Rhodobacterales > Roseobacteraceae > Ruegeria > Ruegeria sp. ABV4_181. The sequence continues at coordinate 3,077,370 of NZ_JBSWTI010000002.1, read as the reverse complement.
CTGGTCCACACGGTCGAAGTGCCGGGCGGCGCGACCACGGCACCCGTTGTGGCCGGGCAAACGCTGTACGTTGTGTCGACCAAGGGCGAACTGCACGCTTTCCGTTGACGACAAGATGCGCTAAAGGGCGCGTCTAAGTCTTGAAAGTTGAGTATCATGTCGCTGACCCTCGCCATCGTGGGGCGCCCGAATGTGGGCAAATCCACCCTTTTCAACCGCCTTGTGGGCAAACGTCTGGCTCTGGTCGACGACCAGCCCGGCGTGACACGCGACCTGCGTGAAGGCGAAGGGCGTCTGGGTGATCTGCGCTTTACAGTGATCGACACGGCGGGGCTGGAGGATGCCACCGACGACAGCCTGCAAGGCCGCATGCGTCGCCTGACCGAACGTGCGGTGGACATGGCCGATGTCTGCCTGTTTATGATCGATGCGCGCGTGGGGCTGACACCGACCGATGAGATGTTTGCCGAGATTCTGCGGAAACGCTCCAAGCATGTGATCCTGGCCGCCAATAAGGCCGAGGGCAGCGCCGCGGATGCTGGTGTGCTTGAGGCCTATAACCTGGGTCTGGGCGAACCGGTCCGCCTGTCCGGCGAGCATGGCGAAGGGATGACCGACCTATATGCGCAGCTGATGCCGTTGGCCGATGCCGCCGAGGAAAAGGCCGAGGACGACGCGCCGGAAACCGACATCGAACTGGATGAGGATGGTGAGGGGGAAACTCCGCTGATCACTTCGGCCAAGCCGTTGCAGGTGGCTGTTGTGGGGCGTCCGAATGCCGGTAAGTCCACCCTGATCAATAAGATCATGGGCGAAGACCGCCTGCTGACGGGGCCCGAGGCCGGGATCACCCGCGATGCGATCAGTTTGCGGGTCGACTGGGCCGATCCGGACGGTGGCAGCACGCCTATGCGCATTTTCGATACCGCAGGGATGCGCAAAAAGGCCAAGGTGCAGGAGAAGCTTGAAAAGCTTTCGGTCTCGGACGGTCTGCGCGCGGTCAAATTTGCCGAGGTCGTGGTGGTCCTGCTGGATGCCGCCATCCCGTTCGAGCAACAGGACCTGCGCATCGCCGATCTGGCTGAGCGCGAAGGACGTGCCGTCGTCGTTGCCGTCAACAAATGGGACGTGGAAGAGAACAAACAGGAAAAGCTGCGCGATCTGAAAGAGTCGTTCGACCGCCTGCTGCCGCAACTGCGCGGCGCGCCTCTGGTCACCGTTTCGGCCAAGACGGGACGGGGGCTGGAGCGTTTGCGGGCCGCGATCCTGCGCGCCCATGACGTTTGGAACCGCCGTGTACCCACCGCAACGCTGAACCGCTGGCTGACGGCCATGCTGGAGCAGCATCCGCCGCCAGCCCCGCAGGGTCGCCGGATCAAGCTGCGCTATATGACCCAGGCCAAGACCCGCCCGCCGGGGTTTGTGGTCATGTGTTCGCACCCGGACAAGATGCCGGACAGCTATACGCGCTATCTGGTCAACGGTCTGCGCGAGGATTTCGACATGCCCGGAACGCCCATCCGTCTGACCTTGCGCGGGCAGGGTGACAAGAACCCCTATAAGGGGCGGCGTAAGAAAAACGCGGGCGCGTTGGCCAAACATCTCAAGGGTCGCGCGTAACTGCGCCAATTTTCAGCATTTTCAGCCGGGGGGCGTGACAGGCCTCTGACTGCGCGCTAGCATTCTATGGCGCGCATCTGTTCTCGCGTGCAGCCTTGTGCGCGGACCGTCCGCGCCTATTTTTGAAACGACATTGAACCGGGCCATCGTAGGGAGCGGACTTGATGGATCTGAGGGAATACACTCGACACTACGCGGTACAGGACAACAGCTTGGCCGCGCTCAGCTATTTCGGAACCTTTGCGGTGTATTTCGCATCGCTGGCCTTGGCGATTGTCTATGTCGATCGCTGGTACATCATGGTCCCCGCCGGAATCGTGTTCGCGTTTTCCGCTGTGCGCCTTTATGTGTTGCAACATGATTGCGGACATCATTCTCTGTTTGAGACACGCGCCCAGAACGAATGGGCGGGTCACGGGCTGTCGCCCTTCACCTTTGCGCCTTTCGAGGTGATGAAGCAGAACCACAACCTGCATCACGCTGGTATCGGCAATCTGGAACACCGTGAAACCGGTGAAATCCATACGATGACCCTGCGTGAATGGAACGAAGCCGACTGGAAAACCCGTCTGTTTTATCGCCTGTACCGCAATCCGTTCATTCTGGTGCCGGTCGGCGCGCTGTTCACCTATTTCATCCGATACCGCTGGCCCAAGAACACGGTTCGTTTTGGTGTGACGGGCGTTCTGCTGCACAACCTGTCCATCGTGGTCTTTCTGGGGCTGCTGTATCTGATTGCCGGAGCCGCGGGCATTCTCGTCTGGCTGGTCTTCTCGCTGCTTGGCGGCATGCTTGGCGTCTTCCTTGTCTACCTTCAGCACAATTTTGAAGACACGTATTGGGACCGCCGCCCCGATCTGGATCCGAAACTGGCGGCGCTGCAGGGCTCGTCCGCTCTGGACTTCGGGTGGTGGTTCGACAATGCGGTGGCTTGCATCACCCTGCACGACATCCACCATTTCAATGCGCGCATACCGTCTTACCGACTGCGGACCTGCCACTATAACCTGCCGTCCGAATACACGCCGCGCCGGATCAAATTCCCCGAAGCGGTTGCGGCGCTGAACCTCAAACTCTGGGACGAGGACGCAAAGCGCCTCGTACCTTTCCCCAAGAAAGATCAAACCGGTAACCTGGCCCACAGCAACTGACGCAATAAGTCTGCGCGCTTCGGGTTGCAGTAGTGTATATCTTGTGTATATACGTAAGCCAGGGAGACACAGAAAGGACGAGTAATGACCGCAGTGACCGACGTTAAGGGTGTGGGAGAAGCGCTGGGACAGGCGCTGATCGCGAATGGTTTCAAGACCGCGGAAGCCATCGCCAAGGCGGCCCCCGCAGACCTGGTCAAAGTCCCCCGGATTGGAACGGCGCGCGCGCAGGTTTTGATTGCCGCCGCTAACGAAGCCATCGCGGCCAAGCCAGCGACAGCAAAACCCGCATCTCGTCGCACAACTGCCCGCAAGCCAGCGCGCCGACCGGCCGCGCGCAAAACCGTTGCTGCTGCCGCGGCCGAAAAGCGGGCAGAAGAGGCTGCCCGCAAAGCCGCCGAAGAAAAAGCAGCCGCCGAGGCGGCCGAAGCCAAGGCCCGCAAGAAAGCGAAAGCCAAGGCAAAAGCTGAAAAAGCCGCCAAAAAGCTGCAAGAGATGGAAGCCGCGTTTTCCAAGGCCAAGGACAAGGTGAAAGCCAAGGCTAAGAAAGACAAAAAGTCCAAGAAGGACGACAAAAAAAAGGACCAGAAGAAAAAAGACGGCAAAAAGAAAGACAAGAAGAAGGACAAGAAAAAGACGAAGAAGTAATACCTCTTCGCCTTTGGGTCTTGTGGAACCGGCGCATCGCCTGGCGTGCGCTGGTTTTTCTTAGGCCAGTGTCCCGTCCAGTTGCAGGGTCAGTTTGCCGCCAAGATACGGGGCCAGAACTTCGGGCAATGTGACGGTGCCGTCTGCGTTCTGACCATTCTCCAGCACCGCGATCAGGCAACGCCCCACAGCCAGCCCGGACCCGTTCAGGGTGTGCACGTATTCCGGTTTGCCACCTCCTTCGGGGCGGAACCGGGCGTTCATGCGCCGGGCCTGGAAGTCGCCGCAGGTCGAGACAGAGCTGATTTCGCGATAGGTGTCCTGACCCGGCAACCAGGCCTCAATGTCATAGGTGCGGCGCGCGCCAAAGCCCATGTCGCCGGTGCACAGGATCACGGTGCGATAGGGGATGCCCAACTGTTCCAGTATGCCCTCGGCACAGCGCAGCATACGCTTTTGTTCCTCATCCGAGTTATCGGGATGTGTGACCGAGACCATCTCAACCTTTTCGAACTGGTGCTGGCGCAACATCCCGCGGGTGTCCTTACCGGCGCTACCGGCCTCGGATCGGAAACACAGGGAATGCGCGGTGTAACGGCGGGGTAGGTAACTTTCCTCGATCATCGTGTCGTTCACGATATTGGTCAGCGACACCTCGGACGTCGGGATCAGCCACCATCCCTCGCGGGTCTGATAGCTGTCTTCGCCGAATTTCGGCAGTTGGCCGGTGCCCTGCATCATTTCGGACAGGACCAGAACCGGGGCGTTCACTTCGGTCAGGCCGTTTTCATTGATATGCGTGTCCAGCATGAATTGTGCCAGGGCCCGATGAATGCGGGCTACCCCGCCGGACAGCAGCACAAAGCGCGAGCCGGACAGTTTGGCCGCCGTTTCGAAATCCATCCCGTTCTGAACGGCTTCGATCTCGAAATGCTCCCTGGGGGCGAAATCCAGCGCGCGCGGTGTACCCCAGCGATTGACCTCGACATTGTCGTCTTCGTCGGCCCCATCGGGCACGTCCTCGGCCGGCAGGTTGGCGATGCGGATCAGTTGATCAGTCAGCAACGCGTCCAGATCCTTGGCCTCGGTCTGCATCTGGGCGATTTCGGCCTTTTTCTCGGCCACCAACGCGCGCAGGCGTTCGAACTCGGCCTCGTCGCCGCGCCCTTTGGCGGCACCGACCTCTTTGGATGCCTTGTTCTGTTCGGCCTGCGCCGTTTCCGCGGCCAGAATCTTGGCCCGGCGACTTTCGTCCAGCCGCAGCAAATCTGACGACACCGGCGCGTCCCCACGGCGCGCGATGGCGGCGTCGAAGGCGGCTGGGTTTTCGCGAATGGCGCGGATGTCGTGCATGGTTCAGATCCTTGAATGTGTGAATCACTGCGGTCGCTTATGCACCATCTGACAGGCGGGGTGTAGCGCCGCATTGGATTTTGCGGCGTGTTATCCGTCAGATCCCCGGATTCATGCGCCAGATGGCCAGCCCAATGTTCCGCGGGAGTCTCTGGCTCGGGCGGATCCGCTATGTAGAGGGTGTCATGATCCGGACGCAATTTTCGTTGAACTCGGTCGGGATATAGCGATGCAAGTCTGAACGGATTCCGGGAATGATGCTGCCGCATGTCTTATTCCCGTTGACCTGATAGGTGATCGTGTAATCTGCCAGAGCGGTCCACAGAACAAATGGCCCGGGCCTGGTCTTGCCCCCCCCGGCTGTGCGGGGCCGCTTCGATCATCATCGTCTCAACCTTAGGTCTGGATAAATTGCGTCATTGCTCCTCATCTCGGTCAACAAAACCCAGGCAATCTCATCTTCCCGGTGAGTAACTTTACCCGCCTGCCAAGTCCCGGAAAAAGCAAACCTGTTGCTTTAGGTGGCCGCGTGTTTCAAAGATTGACATCTTGTGCCACCTGTCCTTGCAAACAGGCATTCCAAAGAATAGGTTCTCGCCAAATTTGCGGAGCCTATTCGCAATACCAAAACAAAAGGAATATCCCATGGAAGGTGGCGCAATCGCCCAGTTTCTCCCGCTGATCCTGATTTTCGCGATCATGTATTTTCTGCTGATCCGTCCGCAGCAGAAGAAGATGAAAGAGCATCAGGCCATGGTCGAGGCCGTGCGCCGGGGCGATCAGATTGTCACCCAGGGCGGATTGATCGGCAAGGTGTCGAAGGTCAAGGATGGCGAAAACGAGATCGAGGTTGAACTCGCCGAGAACGTCAAGGTCCGTGTGGTAAAATCGACTATTGCGCAGGTTCTGAACAAGACCGAACCAGCGAAGTAACTTCGCGCGACAATCCCTTGAAAAGGCAGGGTAATGCTGCAAATTGATACCTGGAAGCGGGTTCTGATCTGGTCGGTCTGCGTGATCGGCCTGCTGATGGCCCTGCCGAATGCGTTCTATACGCGCGTCGAGCAATCCAACGATGCCAAGGCTGCGATCGAGCTTGGCATCGACACCCCCGAAATGCAGGCCGCGGCGGCGCAGTGGCCGAACTGGCTGCCGTCCTCTCTGGTCAATCTGGGTCTGGATCTGCGCGGCGGCGCGCATCTTCTGGCTGAGGTAAAAGTCGAAGATGTCTATGAAGCCCGGATGGAGGCAATGTGGCCGGAAATCCGCGACGCGCTGCGTGATGAACGCGCAACCGTCGGCACGATCCGCAAACAGGACTCGGCCCCGGATGAGATTCGCGTGCGCATCAGCCAGCCCGAAGGGATGCCCCGCGCGCTGGAGGTTGTGCGCGGTCTGGCCCGTCAGGTGCAGACCCTGACCGGAGTGGGGGCCACCGATATTGAGGCCCGCGCCGAAGGCGATACCATCGTCGTGCAACTGTCAGAGGCCGAGAAACTCGCCTCGGACGACCGCACCGTGCGTCAGGCGCTTGAGATTATCCGCCGCCGGATTGACGAAGTGGGTACCCGTGAACCCACCATTCAGCGTCAGGGCGCGGACCGCATTCTGATCCAGGTGCCCGGCATCGGCAGCGCCGGAGAGTTGAAGGGGATCATCGGCACAACGGCGCAGCTGACTTTCAATCCTGTCGTGAGCCGCGGAACAGACCCGGATGCCATTCCGGGTGTCGGGGAAAAGGTCGTTCCTTCGATTGATGAAGACGGCGTGTATTACATCATCGAATCCGCCCCGGTCGTGACCGGCGAGGAACTGGTGGATGCGCAGCCCTCGTTCGACCAGAACGGCCGCCCTGCGGTCAGCTTCCGGTTCAACACCTCCGGTGCACGTAAATTCGGCGATTATACGCTTGAAAACATTGGCGCACCTTTCGCCATCGTTCTGGATGACGAAGTGATCTCGGCCCCCGTGATCCAAAGCCACATACCCGGCGGCTCCGGCATCATCACCGGCAACTTCACGGTGGAAGAGAGCACAAATCTGGCCGTTCTGCTGCGTGCCGGCGCGCTGCCTGCGGGGCTGGAGTTCCTGGAGGAGCGTACCATCGGACCGGAACTGGGGCAGGACAGCATCGACGCCGGCAAGGTGGCAACCGTGGTGGCCTTTGTCGCCGTGCTGGTTTTCATGGCGCTCAGCTATGGCCTGTTCGGGGTTTTTGCCAACATTGCGCTGATCATTAACGTGGGGCTGTTGTTCGGCATTCTCTCGCTGATCGGCGCCACGCTGACCCTGCCGGGGATTGCAGGTATCGTTCTGACGGTAGGTATGGCGGTGGACGCGAACGTGCTGATCTTTGAACGCATCCGCGAAGAACTGAAATCCGCCAAAGGCCCGGCCCGGGCCATCGAGCTGGGCTATGAAAAGGCGCTGTCGGCCATTCTGGACGCGAACGTGACCACCTTCATCACGGCGACGATCCTGTTTGCCATGGGCAGCGGACCGGTGCGCGGGTTCGCCATCACTCTGGGTCTGGGTATCCTCACCTCGGTCTTCACTGCGATCTTCGTGACGCGCCTGATGATCGTGATGTGGTTCGAGCGCCGCCGTCCGAAAATGATCGAGGTTTGACATGAGACTGAAACTCGTACCGCAGAATACCTCGTTCGATTTCTTCAGCCGCTGGAAAATCTGGCTGGGCATTTCGGGCTTGATGATGGTGATCGCCTTCACATCCTTCATGCTGCAGGGCCTGAACTTTGGCATCGACTTCCGCGGCGGAACCACGATCCGCACGCAAAGCGCGCAGGAGATCGACGTAGGCGCCTATCGCGACGCGATCACACCGCTGGATCTGGGCGACGTTTCGATCACCGAGGTGTTCGATCCGACCTTCGGGCCGGACGAAAACGTCGCCATGATCCGCATTCAGGCGCAGGCCGATGCCGAAGCTGTCTCGGCGGCAACGGTTACCGCAGTTGAGGAAGCTTTGAAGGTCGCCGCGCCGGATATCCAGTTCGTGTCCGTCGAATCCGTTGGCCCCAAAGTCTCGGGCGAATTGATCCAGACAGCGGTCATCGCCGTGGTCCTCGCCATCGGTGCAGTCCTTGTCTACATCTGGCTGCGCTTCGAATGGCAATTTGCGCTGGGGGCTGTCGCCGCACTGGTGCATGACGTGATCCTGACCATCGGGATCTTCTCGGAACTGCAGATCCGCTTCGACCTGGCAATTATCGCGGCGCTGCTGACCATCGTGGGCTATTCGCTGAACGACACTGTGGTCGTTTTTGACCGGGTCCGCGAGAACCTGCGAAAGTACAAGAAGAAAGACCTCAAAGAGGTCCTGAACATTTCGATCAACGAGACGCTCAGCCGGACGGTGATGACCTCGGTCACGACGCTGCTGGCGCTGATCTCGCTCTATGTGCTGGGCGGGGACGTGATCCGCGGCTTCGTGTTCGCGATGATCTGGGGCGTGGTCGTCGGTACCTATTCTTCTGTCTTTGTGGCGTCGACCATCCTGCTGTGGCTGGGGGTCAAGCGCGACTGGTCCAAGCCGTCGAACACGGCGGGCAACCAGTTTGCCAACATTGATGCCTGATTATTTTGGCCAGTCCCCCACGGGGCTGGCCATCATCCTGTTTGCCGCTTTCCTCGGTGGCGTAGTGCGCGGTTTTTCCGGTTTTGGAACCGCGTTGATTTTCCTGCCCATAGCAACGCCTTATCTTGGCCCGTTCGGGGCGCTGATCGGGCTGACCATCATGGATATCTTCGGCCCGCTTCCGAATCTGCGACGCGCCTGGCGCGACGTGGATCGCGGCGATCTGTTGCGATTGGGCGCGGGATGCGCCCTGTTGCTGCCGGTGGGGCTGTGGGTGCTGACACGGGTCGCGCCAGAGGTCTTTCGCTATGCGGTCAGCACGCTGGCGATTTTCATGCTCGTCATATTGATCCTTGGATTGCGGTATCACGGGCATGTTGGTCGAAGCATGGTCACCGGCATCGGCGCAGCCGCTGGTTTTCTGGGCGGCGTTGCCGGCCTGCCGGGGCCTGCGGTGATCCTGTTCTATATGTCGCGCCCTCTGCCGGTCGAAGTGATCCGCGCCACGATCCTGTTGTTTTTGTTCGTGTTTGATTTTCTCATTTTGGGATACCTGACCGGCATGGGGCAGGTGTCCGGGACTGCAGCGGTGTTAGGTCTGGTTCTGGCTGTTCCCAATTTGCTGGGCAACTGGCTTGGCGGCCGGCTGTTCCGACCCGAACGCGAACGGCTTTATCGCGCCGCCGCCTATCTGGTGATTGCGGCTGCGGCCTTGTCGGGCCTGCCGCTTTGGGGCTAGAACACCGCCATGCGCCTGAACGAGATTACCTATAACAATGCCGTGCCTGTAGATGGCTATGGTCCGGGTTTTTTCCGGATCGGAGGACATGTCTACGAAGGGTCTGTTCTGACAGGCCCCACCGGCACATCAAACTGGGGCGGATACCCGGACGACGCACCGCTGCTGGCGCTGTCCGAGGCGGTGGATGTACTGCTGATCGGTACCGGTGCCGCAATGTCCCATATCCCGCCCGAACTGCGCGCGACTTTGGAAAGCGCCGGAATAGGGGTCGAGATCATGAATTCACCGGCCGCCTGCCGTACCTATAACGTTCTGCTGTCCGAAGGCCGCCGTATCGCGCTGGCCCTGATCGCCGTGTAAAGGAATCCCGCTTCATCTGGCTAAAAATACCTCGGGGTGCGCGAGGGGCTGGCCCCTCGCAGCCGCGACACCCACAGGCGCACCGACCGGCGGGCTGCGGCAAATCTCACCTTTTGCCTCTGACGGCAATGAGATAAGCGGAACGCATGACACTGACTGTGACCGATCTGGCCATCACCCGTGGCGGCGTTCCCGTGCTGGAAGGCCTGAGCTTTGCGCTGCAACCGGGCAGGGCGCTGATTCTGCGCGGTCCGAACGGGATTGGCAAGACGACCCTGCTGCGAACGCTGGCTGGGTTGCAGCCGCCGCTGGCGGGGCGGATCGAAGGAGCCGAGGATCAGATTGCCTATGCCTCGCATTCCGACGGGCTGAAACCAACTCTGACGGTGGTTGAAAATCTGAGTTTCTGGGCGTCCGTATTCGGAACCCATGCTATCCAGGCGGCGCTGGACGCATTTGCGCTGAACGAACTGTCGGATCGTCACGCGGGCAATCTGTCAGCGGGCCAGAAGCGGCGGCTGGGCCTGGCGCGGATGCTGGTGACGGGGCGACCGATCTGGATGCTGGATGAGCCCACCGTGTCGCTGGACCGCAGCGCGGTGCAGATGTTCGCCGACGCTGTGCGCGCGCATCTGGGGCAGGGCGGCTCGGCCCTGATCGCCACCCATATCGACCTCGGCCTGGATGGCGAGGTTCTGGATGTCGGCCCAAACAAGGCCAAACCGAAACCGATCGACGATTTCGACGGAGGGTTCCTGTGATCGCCCTGCTGCTGCGCGACCTGAAACTGGCCTTCCGCGCGGGTGGCGGCTTTGGCCTTGGGCTGGCGTTTTTCCTGATCGTAACGGTTCTGGTCCCGTTTTCGGTGGGGCCGCAATCCTCACTTCTGTCCACCATAGCGCCCGGGGTTCTCTGGCTGGGCGCGCTGCTGGCCTGCCTGCTGTCGCTTGACCGTCTGCTGGCGCTGGATTGGGAGGACGGCTCGCTGGACCTTTTGGCCACAGCACCCTTGCCACTGGAATCCGTGGTGACGATCAAGGCACTGGCCCATTGGCTGACCACCGGCCTGCCGCTGGTTTTGGCCGCCCCGTTTCTGGGCGTGCTGCTGAACCTGCCGGTGCCGGGGTTCCTCTGGCTGGTCATCTCGCTGCTGATCGGCACCCCGGCGATGAGCGTCATCGGCACCTTCGGAGCGGCTCTGACCGTGGGTCTCAAGCGCGGCGGGTTGCTGCTGTCGCTGCTGGTTCTGCCGCTCTATGTTCCGACGCTGATCTTCGGGGCCGAAGTTGCGCGCCGCGGTGCCACGGGGATGGAAACACAGACGCCGCTGCTGATGCTGGCGGGGATCACCGCCGCGACAATTGCCCTGCTGCCCTTTGCCAGCGCTGCCGTGCTGCGCATCAACCTAAGGTGACAGGGTTAAACTTTGACCAATGTCAATTGAGAACGAACCCGACTCGGACTAGATAAGGCCCATGTCTATCGCAGCCAAAGCCAACGCCCTTTGGGAATACGCCAACCCGCGCAAATTCCTTGCCACCAGCGAACGGGTGATGCCGTTTTTCTGGATCACTTCGGCTGCCTGCATTGTTGTGGGGCTGGTGTGGGGGTTCTTCTTCACACCGGATGACTACAAACAGGGCTCGACCGTCAAGATCATCTATCTGCACGTACCTGCTGCCCTGATGGCCATCAATTGCTGGCTGATGATGCTGGCAACCTCGCTGGTCTGGCTGGTGCGTCGTCACCATGTCAGCGCGCTGGCTGCCCGTGCCGCAGCGCCGGTTGGCATCGTGATGACGCTGATCGCGCTGGCCACCGGCGCGATCTGGGGGCAGCCGATGTGGGGCACCTGGTGGGCCTGGGACCCGCGCCTGACCTCGTTCCTGATCCTGTTCCTGTTCTATCTGGGCTATGTCGCCCTGTGGGAAGCCATTGAAGACCCGGACACGGCGGCGGATCTGACCGCGGTCCTGTGTCTGGTAGGATCGGTCTTTGCGATCCTCAGCCGCTATGCGGTGAATTTCTGGAACCAGGGCTTGCATCAGGGCGCGTCGGTAATGCGCGCGGCGGCCGTGACCGGGACAGATACCGAAGAGAAGGTCAGCAATATCTATTTCTACCCGCTGTTGCTGTGCATCATCGGGTTCGTGCTTCTGTTCATCGCACTGGTTCTGTATCGCACCGGGACAGAAATCCGGGCACGGCGGATCAAGGCGCTGCTGGCGCGGGAAAGGGTAAACGGATGATGCCGGATCTTGGAAAATATGCCGATACGGTCCTGTGGTCCTATGCGGCGTCGATCGTGCTGCTGGCACTGTTGATTGTGTTCAGCGTCCTGCGCGGACGCAAGGTCCGGGCCGAAATGGAAAAGGTCGAACAAAGGATGACGCGCAATGGCTAAAATCTCGCCCCTGATGATTGCGCCGCCACTGATCTTTGGCGCGTTTGCGGTGCTGGCCGGGATCGGCATGTTCCGCGACGATCCGAATGCGCTGCCATCTGCCCGCGAAGGCCAGCCCGCGCCGCCGGTCGTACTGACATATTTTGCCGGAAAGCCTGGGTTCGACGACGCCACCCTGCGCGATGGGCAGGTTAAGCTGGTGAACTACTGGGCCAGTTGGTGCGCGCCATGCCGGGTCGAACATCCCAACCTGCAGGCGCTGTCGGATGAAGGCATCCCTGTCTATGGCATCAACTACAAAGACCAGCTATCCAATGCCGAGGCTTTTCTGGCCGAGCTGGGCGATCCCTACAGCGGTATCGGGCGCGACGAACAGGGGCGCATGGGGCTGGATTGGGGTGTCTATGGCGTGCCGGAAACCTATGTGATTGATGGCGAAGGCACGATTATCCTGCGTTTTGCGGGGCCCGTCACCCAACGCGTGATCGAAAAGACGATCCGCCCGGCACTGGAAGAGGCGCAAGCCAATTAGGCCCGCTGGGCAACTGGGAGAGTGATGGACAACGCGGAGTTTTTGAACGACGTCGTCACGATTACCCGCCTCGGGGCGGTCACCGTCCTTCTGTGGTTCGGCACCCGCATGTGGGAACTGTGGCGCAAAACCCGACAAAGACAGGAAGACCGTGACGCATTGTTGCGCGCATTGTTCGCCGAGGTGGATTTCAACACCGAAGACCTGACCCGGTTTCTGGACAACGCGCCGGAACTGACCCTGTTTGAAAAACTCTTCCAAAAAAAGGGTTATATCCCTCATGTCACCGACGCGCGCCACACCGAAGTGTACAAGTCGCGCATCAAAGAACTGCATTTTCTCGAAGATGATCTGATATCCGATTTCGTGAAATTCTACGGAGGGCTCGAAAAGGTCAGGTCACAGATCGAGGGGCTGCACAACGCCAGCTTTCTGGAAATCTCGGTCGCGGGCAAAGTCGGCACGATCCGCAACTTGTACAAAACCTGCGAAGCCTGCGAGAATTTTGGCTACAGCATCCTTGGGCGGATGGAGGGACGGTTCACGGACTTAAAATTAAAAAGGCGCCCTAAACAGATGTTCGGGCACCATCAAAGCAATGAGGATGAGCTTTCACACAGGATGAAAGCCTTAACGTCAAACTTGGATCGGATCAGGTCCAAAAGTCATAATTCATAGTCTCCTCTGATACATCCCGAATATAGGCGTCGCGCCCCTTACTTTCAAGTAAATGCAGCGGTCCGGGCGGGAAGGCCGCAGAGATGTTGCATTTGATCCTTCCGGCAGCACTCGGTTCAGATGAGAAATAGCCCAAAAGTGGCAGATTTCAAAGTGATTTCCAGAATTGTATGGCCCCCGTTCTAGGGGCGGGACAACCCGGCAAAACCACGAAAAAAGGCGCCCCGGGGCGGAACGCCTTTGATTTTCAGCATTCAACGGCCATCAGCCTGCTTTGGCCAGGTTCCGCAGCACATATTGCAGCACGCCACCGTTTTCGATGTATTCGATCTCGGGTGCGGTATCGATGCGGCACTTCAGGGTGATGGTCTTCTCGGTCCCGTCACCATAGACGATAGTGCAGGGTACTTCCTGCAGCGGCTCAACCGAGTCCAGACCGTGGATCGAGACGGTTTCGTCACCTTTCAGGCCCAGCGACTTGCGCGTGTCGCCGCCGGTGAATTCGAACGGAATCACGCCCATGCCAACCAGGTTCGAGCGGTGGATACGCTCAAAGCTCTCGGCGATTACGGCCTTGACGCCCAGCAGCGCGGTACCCTTGGCCGCCCAGTCACGCGAGGAACCCGCGCCGTACTGTTCGCCGCCAAAGACCACAAGCGGGGTGCCCTGTTCCTGATAGGCCATCGATGCCTCGTAAACCGAGGTTTGCTGGCCATCGGGACCCTTGGTATATCCACCCTCGACGCCATCCAGCATCTCGTTCTTGACGCGGATATTGGCGAAGGTGCCGCGCATCATGATCTCGTGGTTACCGCGACGGGACCCGTACGAGTTGAACTCGCGCGGCTGAACCTGACGGTCGGTCAGATACTTGCCGGCCGGTGTGGTCGTCGCGAAGGACCCCGCGGGCGAGATGTGGTCGGTGGTGATCATGTCACCCAGGATCAGCAGAACCTTGGCGCCGTCGATGTTCGAGATGGTGCCCGGCTCAGCCCCCATGCCCTGGAAATAGGGCGGGTTCTGGATATAGGTCGATGTCGCAGGCCAGTCATAGGTTTCCTGCTGCGGAACATCGACGCCCTGCCACTTTTCGTCACCTTTGAAGACGTCGGCATACTTCGACTGGAACGCTTCGCGGGTCACGGTCTGTTCGACCAATTCCGCAACCTCCTGCGCCGAGGGCCAGATGTCTTTCATGAAGACGTCGTTGCCGTCCTTGTCCTGACCGATCGGTTCCGAGGTCAGGTCGATGTCCAGCGTGCCGGCCAGCGCATAGACCACGACCAGCGGCGGCGAGGCCAGATAGTTGGCCCGCACATCCGGGCTGATCCGGCCTTCGAAGTTCCGGTTGCCCGACAGGACCGAGGTGGCAACCAGATCGCCTTCGGCGATGGCTTCCGAAATTTCCTGCTGGATCGGACCAGAGTTGCCGATACAGGTCGTGCAGCCGTAGCCCACGAGGTTAAAGCCGATCTTGTCCAGATCGTCTTGCAGACCCGCTGCCTCAAGATAGGCGGAGACGACCTGCGAACCAGGTGCCAGCGAGGTTTTGACCCAGGGCTTGCGATCCAGACCCAGAGCGGCGGCTTTGCGCGCCACCAGACCCGCGCCAATCATCACGTAAGGGTTCGAGGTGTTGGTGCAGGAGGTGATCGAGGCGATCACGACCTTGCCCGATTCCATGGTGTAATCTTCGCCTTTGACCTCGACTTCCTTGCCCATCGGGCGCTTGAAAGTCTCTTCCATCTCCTTGGTGAAAGCGGCCTTGGCGTCGGTCAGGGCAACATAGTCCTGCGGGCGTTTCGGACCCGAGATCGCGGGAACGATGGTGCCCATATCCAGCGCGAGGGTGTCGGTGTAAATCGGCGCATAGTCCGCGCCACGCCAGAAACCGTTTTCCTTGGCATAGGCTTCGACCAGCGCGATGCGGTCCTCGTCGCGGCCGGTGTTGCGCAGATAGCGCAGGGTTTCGTTGTCGATCGGGAAGAAGCCACAGGTCGCACCATATTCGGGCGCCATATTGGCGATGGTTGCGCGGTCGGCCAGCGGCAGACGGTCCAGACCGCTCCCGTAGAATTCGACGAATTTGCCGACGACGCCCTTTTCGCGCAGCATCTCGACAACCTTCAGAACAAGGTCGGTGCCGGTGGTGCCTTCGACCAGATCACCGGTCAGTTCAAAGCCCACAACCTCGGGGATCAGCATCGAGATCGGCTGACCCAGCATTGCGGCCTCGGCCTCGATCCCGCCGACGCCCCAGCCCAGAACGGCCATACCGTTGACCATGGTGGTGTGGCTGTCGGTGCCGACCAGCGTGTCGGGATAAGCGACCTCGTCCCCGTTCTGATCGGTGTCGGTCCAGACGGTCTGGGCCAGATATTCCAGGTTCACCTGGTGGCAGATGCCGGTTCCGGGGGGCACAACGCGGAAGTTGTTGAAGGCGTTCTGGCCCCATTTCAGGAACTGGTAGCGCTCCATGTTGCGCTCATACTCGCGGTCCACGTTCATCTGGAAGGCGCGCGGGTTGCCGAACTCGTCGATCATGACCGAGTGGTCGATGACCAGATCGACCGGGTTCAACGGGTTGATCTTCTGCGCGTCGCCGCCCAGACCCTTGATGCCATCGCGCATTGCGGCCAGATCGACCACAGCCGGCACGCCGGTAAAGTCCTGCATCAGCACGCGAGCCGGGCGATAAGCGATCTCGCGCGGGTTTTTACCGCCACTTGCGCCCCATTCGGCGAAAGCCTTGATGTCGTCGACCGAGACCGAGAAACCGTCATCCTCGAACCGCAGCATGTTTTCCAGCACCACTTTCAGCGCCGCCGGCAGTTTCGAGAAATCACCCAGACCGGCCTCTTGCGCGGCGGGGATCGAATAATAGGAGATGGACTTACCATTCACGCTCAGGCTGCGGCGTGTCTTGGCGGTATCCTGTCCGACTTTGATGGGCATCTAATGGCCTCCCTCTCAAATGACGTGGATTTTGGGATTCGCTGATGGCTATCTGCATCACCGGGGCGCGCGGTTCAAGGTCCAAGACGCGGGGTGCGGCATTTTTTGTATACCATTGCACACATTTTTGCGATTTTGCGATGCCCGACGTCTCAAGAAACCTTGATTGGAGGTTGAACCGCGTTCCGTCTAAACCTGTGAGGCACCCGACGATACCCGAGATTCAATATGTTCAGATCCGTTGCAGCGACCACACTTGTTTCCCTTTTTCTATGTACCGCTGCGGTGGCCGAAGACGATCCGGTCGTTGTGGAGCTGTTTACGTCTCAGGGGTGTTCGTCCTGCCCGCCCGCGGACCGTATCATGCATGACCTGGCCAAGCGGGACGATGTCATCGGTCTGGCCTTGCATGTGGATTATTGGGACTACATCGGCTGGAAAGATGAATATGCCGACCCCGATCACACCTTGCGCCAGCGCGCCTATGCGCGGCAGGGCGGACGGTCGATGATCTACACGCCGCAGATGGTGGTGAACGGCCAGCAGGATGTCGTGGGCGCGCAATCGCGTGAGTTGGACCGTCTGATCAACGCTCATCTGAAAGCCGCGCCCGAGGCTTCGGTGACCGCAACCCGATCCGGCGACGACGTGACCGTAGAGGTGGCTCCTGTCACCCTTTCTGCCGGAGAAACCTATGACATCCGGGTCGTGCAGTATTCGCCCATGCGCCATGCCTCAATCCGCCGTGGAGAGTTGGCGGGGCATGAGCTGGACTATGCCAATGTCGTGGAATCCTGGCAGGTTGCCGGGCAATGGAACGGGGCAGACGCGCAGCAGTATGCGGCTGAACTGACGTCGGACCTACCTGCCGTCGTATTGGTGCAAAAGGCAGGGCATGGCCCGATCATCGCGGCCGCCAGGGTCAAGTGATCAGGGCATATCCTCGGGCTGTACGCCCAATCCGTTCCAGGCTTTCCAGCGCCGGTGAATCCAAAACCACTGGCCCATGTGCTGACGAACCATCGTCTCAAGATCGTCATTGGTGAACTGCGTCATGGTTTTGGGGTCGGTATGCGGCACCGAGTCATGCAGAACGATTTCGAAATCTATGCCATTGGGCTGGCGCACCGCGTAACAGGGGATGAGGACCGCGTTGTATTTCATTGCCAGTTCCGCATTCAGAACCGATGTCACGGCCGGTTTGCCAAAGAACATCAACTCTTCGCCGCCATGGGCGTGCAGGTCCGAGACGATGGCGATGATCCCGCCTTTCTTGAGCGCGCGGACCATTTCAACCATGCCACGGCGGCCCTGTTCGAACATGGGCGCGCCGGTTTTGTAGAAGGCATCGACATACATGTCGTTGAAATACGGATTGGCCATCCGCCGATACAGGCAGCCAATCGGCTGACCGCTGCGGGCCTGCAAAGCGATCCGCGCTGCCAGGTAATGGCCGAAATGCGCGGTGATCATCATCACCGGGCGCCCGGCGGCCACGGCCTCGTCAAAGGCGGAAACACCGGGGCCGGACAGTTTGGCGCCGCGCTGACGTTCGGTGAACCCTTCGGGCGAGAAATGCTCCATGATGGCGCGGCCCGCATTGTCGGGCACCGCCTTGCAGATACGGCGCACTTCGCTGTCGGGCAGATCCGGGCAGGTGAGTTTCAGGTTGCTGCGCACCCGTTTGGTGAAGCCCACCAAGGGCGCGAGGCCGCGAACGATGGCGCCCATGGCACCGACGCGCCGTTCGTATGGCAGCAGGCGCATCGCGCCGATAACACCTTTCAGAAACAGGCCGGTAACATAGTATTTTCCAAGCTCTACGCGGCTTAGTTCCGACTTTTCGACGGGCATAAGTAAGTCTCACCGGCTGTTGCGATTTGCCGGGCCAGACATACAAGGCGCGCCCTTCAACCACAAGCGTTCCTATGCGCGGCGATTGGCAGAGGGTCTGGCACCCCCCCAAGCATCATTCTTCGCCGTCTTCCTCGACAAGGGAAATTGTGCCGTCGTCGACCAGCGCGCGAATGGCGCCGACTATTTGCGTCATCGCGTCCTCGGCATCCGATTGCCTGACCTTGCCGCGCTCTGCGATTTCTTCGCGCAGGTTCTCGGCCATGCGGGACGACATGCTGGACAGCAGAAACTCAGCTGTGGCTTTGTCGTCTTCCGTCGACGCTCCGGCCAGCGCGGTGACCAGATAAGCCTGATCCACACCGCGAAGCAGCACGGGCACGTCGCGGGGCAAAATCCGCGCGGGAACGTGGGCGAAGGTAAAGATCGACTGGCGCACGATACTGGCGAAATCCGAATCCTCTTCGTCCAGAGCCGTCAAAAGGCCATCGCGGGTCGACGCGGCGGACTGGTTCAGGATTGCGCCCACACGTGCGCCGGGGTTATCCGAGAAGGCCTGCGAGGGGCGCTGATCCAGCTGCGCTGCCAGCGACCAGCCTATGCGTTCCACCGCCTCAGGCGTGACGTTACCGGTTTTCGACACGGCATAGGTGATCCTTCGGGCGATCGGGCCGGGCAGATGCCCCAGCAATTGCGCGGCCTTCGCCGTTTCCAGTTTCGACAACATCACTGCCGCGACTTCGGTGCTTTCGGCCTGTGCCATTATGGCCAGGTCCTCGGCCGGGATTTCACGCAGGCGCAGCCAGGGATCACCAATCTGACGCACGCCGGCCACCTTGCGCAAGCGAGCCGCTGTAGCCGGTGCGATCTTGCCGTTCACGGCATCCAGCGCACCTGCAAGACCATGCGGGAAAGACAGGCCGACGCTGTCCAAAGCCGCGGCAAATTCCTGTGCGACGGCATCCAGCGTGATGCGGTCTACAAGACCCATCTGACCCAATTGATGGGTCAGTTTCTCCTGCAAGGCGTCTGGAAGGTCTTCCAGCGGGATATCCGCGCCTTCGTTCAACAACAGGCGCACGACAACGGCGGCTTTTTGTCGGCTGCTGAGGGTGCGCGGCACGACCCGGGGCGCGTCGTCTGTTTTGTCGGCACCCGGAGCTGGCGCCCCCGGTGCAACCTGTACCAAAGAGTGTGTGTCCTGCATCTGCCTGCGGTGCCAATATTTCGATCCACAGGCAGGTTA
Source organism: Ruegeria sp. ABV4_181 (assembly GCF_056158465.1). Classification (NCBI taxonomy): domain Bacteria; kingdom Pseudomonadati; phylum Pseudomonadota; class Alphaproteobacteria; order Rhodobacterales; family Roseobacteraceae; genus Ruegeria; species Ruegeria sp. ABV4_181. Next base: position 3,058,229 of record NZ_JBSWTI010000002.1, on the reverse strand, counting down.
CGAAGAATCAGGTAAAGAAAGGTTGAAGCCTAGTAGCTGTAGGTCAGGCCGGTGCGGATGGCTTCGCGCAGGGATGCCTCGGCCCAGGTGCCTTCACCGCCACGCGCCTTGATTTCGCGCCACTGCTCGATCGCCAGATCGGTTTTTCCTTCGGCCACAAAACCCTGACCCATATAGCTGCGGGCCAGAATGTTATCCGGATTTGCCTCGATGGCGTTGTTGTAGAAAACATTCGCCAGTTCCAGTTCGCCCATCTTACGGTAGGTGAAGCCCCAGTAGGTCAGAACGCGGTCATCCCGCTGATCCATGATGCGCAGAATGTCCTGAGCGTTTTCGTACTGCCCGTCATAGGCCAGTTCGCGCACGGCATCATACAGCTGATCTTCGGTGAAATTGGTCTTGTTCGGTTTGACGCAACGCCCGGCATCCTTGTCATACACGCGCCCGAACAGGCATTTCTTGGTTGTATTCGTTGGCTTGGGGGCGGTGCTGCCACCGCCGCCTGCGGCAAATGCAACAGGTGCGAAGACAAAAGCCTGAAGGGCAATAGCTGAAACTAATACAAGGCGCATTTTCCTACTCCGTTCTCTGGGCTGCTCTGATCAAGCATAGCGCGATCTGATAAAAAGCTAACAACCGTCGGCTCGCTTTTATTCACAAGTAGGAAAACTATTTCTCAGCTGTTCACGATTTTGGCGCAGGTTTGGCTGGCCGTGTCCCAATAGCTCCCGGGTGCGCAGGATTGGGTTTGTTTGGAATGCCCGCTGCAGGCCAGTGCAACCGAGGCTGAACAGCTAAGCGCAAGAGCGCAAGTAAAGGTGCGGATCATCGTGTCTCTCCCGTTCGGACAACATGCGCAGCATAGCCGATTTTGCGTCATCTGGCAAAAGAACAGGGCCCGGAACGCGTCATGCGAACCGGGCCCTCTGAACCACTTGATCGAACTGGGATTATTCGCCGAACACGCGGGCGAAAATCGTATCGACGTGTTTTGTGTGGTAGCCGAGGTCGAACTTTTCCTCGATCTCTTCCGCGCTCAGCGCAGCGGTCACCTCGGCGTCGCCCAGCAGTTCAGTTTTAAAGTCTTTGCCTTCCTCCCAGACCTTCATCGCATTGCGCTGCACCAGGCGATACGCGTCTTCGCGGCTGACGCCGGCCTGGGTCAGGGCCAGCAGTACGCGCTGGCTCATAACCAGACCGCGGAACTTGTTCATGTTGGCCAGCATGTTTTCAGGATAGACAACCAGCTTGTCGATGACGCTGGTCAGGCGCGACAGGGCAAAATCCAGCGTGACGGTGGCGTCAGGGCCGATGTTGCGCTCGACTGACGAGTGCGAGATATCACGCTCGTGCCACAGCGCCACATTCTCCATCGCCGGAACCACGGCCATGCGCACCAGGCGGGCGAGACCGGTCAGGTTCTCAGTCAGCACCGGGTTGCGCTTGTGCGGCATCGCGGAAGAGCCTTTTTGGCCTTTCGAGAAGAACTCTTCGGCCTCCAAAACCTCGGTCCGCTGCATGTGGCGGATTTCGATGGCGATGTTTTCGATGCTGCTGGCGATGACGCCCAGCGTGGCAAAGAAAGCCGCGTGACGGTCGCGCGGAATGACCTGCGTGCTGATCGGCTCGGGCACCAGACCCAGTTGGTCGCAAACATGTTCTTCGACACGCGGGTCGATATTGGCAAAGGTGCCGACCGCGCCACTGATCGCACCGGTGGCAATTTCCGCGCGGGCGTCGCGCATGCGGGACAGGTTGCGGTCCATTTCGGCGTAGAAACGCGCAAAGGTCAGGCCCATTGTCGTCGGCTCGGCATGGATACCGTGGCTGCGGCCAATACGAACCGTTTCCTTGTGCTCAAAAGCGCGACGCTTCAGGGCGGCCAGCAGACCTTCGAGATCGGCGATCAGGATATCGGCGGCGCGGGTCAGTTGCACGTTGAAACAGGTATCCAGCACGTCGGAACTGGTCATGCCCTGATGTACGAAACGCGCCTCATCGCTGCCGACATGCTCAGCCAGATGAGTGAGAAAGGCGATAACATCGTGCTTGGTGACGGCCTCAATCTCATCAATGCGGGCCACATCGAATTCCACGTCTTTGGCCTTCCACACAGCCTCTGCGTTTTCGCGCGGGATCACGCCCATATCGGCCATGGCGTCGCAGGCATGCGCCTCGATCTCGTACCAGATGCGGAACTTGGTCTCGGGCGACCATATGGCGACCATATCGGGGCGTGAATAACGTGGAATCATTGGCAACAGCACCTTTTTGTGTTTTGGCATGAGGCGATGCGGCGGGGTTTAAACCCACCCGTACAAGGGAACAAGGCGCGAGTGCTGGGATGAGACGGTTTGCCCTGATTTTGATCCTTTGGCCCGGACTTTTGCTTGCGGACGGGTTCCGCCAGTTGTCCGGCGACGAGATCCTGGTTGCCCTGACCGGCAAGAAACTGGGTTACGGCGACGGTATCTGGCAGACCTTCGACAGTTCCATGTCGACGCATTATTTCTCGGGACGGCCAAGCACCGGTCGCTGGGCGGTGCGAGAAGACCGGTATTGCTCAATTTGGCCACCATCGGATTTATGGGCCTGCTACGATGTTCACCAAAAGGGCGACGTGATCCGCTTTGTCGATGACAACGGGGGGTTCACCGATGGAACCTATTCTGAATGAACCTCCCTCAAAGTCTTTCCGATTTTGAAGGTCACTGGACCCTGACCCGCACCATCCGCGACGCGCGGACTGGTCAGGTCGTGCAGGCCGACGGCGTGGCCCAATTCTACCGTGCTGACGGCGGGTTGATCTATGACGAAGAGGTCACGCTGCGCATCCCGGGCCAGCCTGAAATGAAGGGTACGCGCAGATATCTGTGGCGCGATACGGGCGGTGCGGTTGCGGTCAGCTTCGATGACGGGCGCTACTTTCATTCGCTGAAGCTGGGTTCGCCCCATGCGGCGGATCACCACGATTGCCCCCCGGACAGCTACGATGCCCTTTATGATTTCACCGGCTGGCCGCGCTGGAATGTCCGGTGGACGGTGGCGGGGCCCAGAAAATCCTATGAAATGGACACGGAATACACCTTGCGATAGCGTAATCATCTTGCAGCGAAGGCCCTGACAGGGCATTGCTGTCCCAGAATCTCGGTCCGAATTGGGAGAAGTGAAGATGAATGCAAACGTTCTGGCCAACGCGATTGGCCCGCGTGAGGGAACGGCGCTGCGCGTCAAGCAGGTGGTTCTGGTTGCGCTGGGCATCGTTGCGCTGGCAATCGCCGCGAAAATCAAAGTGCCGATGTGGCCGGTTCCGATTACCATGGGCACATTTGCCGTTCTGACCATCGGCACCGCCTATGGCGCGCGTCTGGGTCTGGTCACCATGCTGGGCTATCTGCTGGTTGGCGCGCTGGGCTTTGACGTGTTCGCCGGGTCGTCGGCCGAGAAATTCGGTCTGACCTATATGATGGGTGGCACCGGCGGCTATCTGGTCGGTTATCTGCTGGCAACCGTTCTGCTGGGCGCGCTGGCGGCGCGCGGCTGGGATCGCTCGGTCGGCAAACTGGCTTTGGCGCTGGTTCTGGCAAACGTCCTGATCTACGTTCCCGGCCTGCTGTGGCTGGGTCAGCTTTATGGCTGGGACAAGCCGATCCTGGAATGGGGTCTGACACCGTTCCTGCTGGGTGATGCGATCAAACTGGCGCTGGCCGCGCTGCTGATCCCCGGCCTGTGGAAACTGGTGGGCAACGCCCGCACCTGATTTCCGGCCAACCTAAACAGACAAACCCGCGCGCGGACACGTCCACGCGCGGGTTTTTTGTGGCCTTCGCGGATGACGCGGTATGCGCGGGGTCAGGTCAGCAGTTCGGTCGTGATGCGGGCGGACCCTTCGAGGGTTCTGTGCACCGGGCATTTGTCGGCGATCTCCAGTAGCCGGGCGCGCTGTTCCTGATCCAGCGGTCCTTCCAGGCGGATCTTGCGCCGGAATTGGTCGACCTTGCCGTCCCCGGCCAGTCCGGCGTCCTGCGCATGAACCTTGTCGTGGCATACATCGACGGAAATGCCCGTCAGCGGCCACCGCTTGCGCCGCGCATACATCCGGATTGTCATCGAGGTGCACGCGCCCAGCCCGGATGACACGAACCCGTAAGGTGACATGCCGCGGTCGCTGCCACCATAAGAGGCGGGTTCATCCGCAACGGCGTGGTGCCGCGGCCCTGACTGAATATCCTGCAGGAAACCGGCCGGATCAGCCTCGGTCACGCGAACCACTCCTTCGGGCGCGCCTGGGGGTGGTGCAGGCGGGCAGAGGGCGACATATTTCGTGACCCATGCCGCGATAACGTCGGCGGCGTAATCCGCATCGGTTGCACGGGTGATCAGGTGGTCGGCATCGTCGAGCGTCACAAAGCTCTTGGGGTGTTTGGCGGCCAGAAAGATCGAACTGGCATTGTCGATGCTCACGGTATCGTCCCGCGGCGCATGCAGGATCAGCAGCGCGGCTTTCAGATCGGCAATCGCCGGGGTCAGTGCAGCCTCGGAGATATCATCCACGAATGCCCGGCCAATGCGAAAGGGACGCCCGCCCAGTGTCACCTCGGCCGATCCGTCCTGTTGGATCTGCGGCAGGGCGTCTTCAAAGTGATGGGCCACATGCCCGGGATCGGCAGGCGCGCCAAGCGTAACGACAGCCTTGACGCTAGGAATGCCGGCACGCGCCCTCAGTACGGCGGCACCGCCCAGTGAGTGGCCGATCAGCAGGGCCGGGGCCATGTTGCGCCCGGCCAGAAAGTGCGAAGCCGCGATCAGGTCTTCGACGTTCGAGGAGAAGGTCGTGTTGGCAAACTCGCCGCCCGAATGGCCCAGCCCCGTAAAATCAAAACGCAGAACGGCGATGCCCATCGCAGCAAGACGCGCCGCAATCCGGCGCGCGGCGGGAATGTCCTTGGAACAGGTAAAGCAATGCGCAAACAATGCGGTTGCCAGCACCGGTCCTTCGGGCAGATCCAGGCGCGCAGCCAATTGGTTGCCGTCGTGACCGGCAAAGGTAATGCGTTCGGTGGGCATATCAGGTCCTTACATATCGGGATGGGACCAATACTGTGTGCAAGCGGCTGGTGGCTCAACCCTTATGTAAGAAGCGTCACGGGAAGGTGACGGACGGATAGGAGCCCGCGTCGAGCGCTTGCGATAGGCGCGAATTTGTATTGTTCAATTTTTGTGATGCAAGTTCGATCAAATATTCGTTTCAATAAAGCTTCCCGCATCCTCATGTTGTGCCTGTGAAAGCAAATCAGCCAAGGAGGCTCAAATGGCACATACCGCATCCGCGCCGCGTGGCGCCGCTCTTCGTTCGGATCTTTTGGTGATCATCGCCCTTACCGGATTCATCGGATTTTCGATCGGTCAGAACTGGCCGGTAACCGCTGCGCCGGCACCCGCAGCAACTGAGACCATGACCGAAGACTGGCACGGCAATGTCCGGCGGTCGACGTGGCCGAACTGATGCGTCAGTTCAGCCCCATGAGTTGCGGGTCGAACGGGTAGGTGGTGAGGTTTTCGAACCCGTCCTCGGTAATCAGAACCTGGTCTTCCAGTTTGATCGAGAAATCACCGCCGACCTCGCCGACTGCCGCTTCGACACACAGCACCATGCCGGGCTCCAGCGGATAGTCGTAGGCGCCCGGCACGGCCTTGTCCGGATAGGCGACCAGCGGCCATTCATCACATAGCCCGACACCGTGCATCAGGCAGCCGTATTTCTGAGCCTGAAACTTGTCGTCCAGCCGATGGCAGTTTGCGGTCAGTTCGGGGATCATCACACCGGGCTTCAGCATCTCCATATTGGTCATGATGTGTTCATGCGCATGCTGCATGGCATAGACCATGTCGGGGCGAGGCTTTTCGTCGCCGATCCACCACGTCCGGGAAATGTCGACGCAAATACCGTAAGAACCGATCAGGTCTGTATCAAAGGCAATGATCTCATTCTTCTGGGTGATCCGGGGGCCGCATTCCTGAAACCACGGATTGGTGCGCTGTCCCGACGTCAGCAGCCGGGTTTCGATCCACTCGCCCCCGCGCCGGATGTTTTCGGCATGCAGCACGGCCCAGATATCATCCTCGGACGTCTTTCCGTCGCCGACATTGGCACGTGCAAACCTCTCCATCTCGGCCACTGCGGTTTCGCAGGCATGGCTGGCGCAGCGCATGGCCAATATCTCGTCCGACCCCTTCACCGCGCGGGCCTTTTCGGTGACCTCTTCGCCTTCCATGATCTCAAAGCCCTGTGCTTCGAGCGCGCGCAGGCCGTGCAGCATGATCTTATCGACGGCAAGACGCCTGTTTCCGCCACCATGCGCGTCGATCAACACCCGCACCTCGTTCGAGAACACGTCAGCGGCCACATCCACCTTGTCGCCCCGATCGAAATAGAACAGGTCCGCCCCGGATCGCTGTTCGCGCACCAGCGGGTTGAACGTCGACAGGAACGGAGAGTTCTTGTAGTCCCAGATCACCATATACCCGTCGGCGCACAGCAACAGAGCGCGGAACGGATTGTGCGTGTTCCACAACTGCATGTTGGTGCTGTCGGTGGCGTACCGGATGTTGAGCGGGTCGAACATCAAAAGACCGCCATAACCGCGATCGACAATCGCTTTGGTCAGGCGTTTCCATCTGTATTCGCGCATCTGCGCCAGGTTTGGCAGGGTCAGACCGGCCGTTTCCCATTCCGAGAACGCGAGCTGTGTCGGGCCGATTTCGATGCGGTCCATGTCGTTGGGTGTGCCGTCCCCAAGTGTCGCGCCTTTGGTCGGGTCGATCTTGCGACTGTCGCGGTAGTGCTGGTTCATCTTGGGCCTCCCTGCCTGTTTTTAGCGTGGAGAATCATTTGGATGGCGTCTTAAATGTTTGCGACGGCCTTTTCGTCGCTTTTTGACCGACAAGGAAACGCACAGGTGATAGGTCGGATTCATGACGACCATACTGCAGAATTCGATCCCCTACGATCCGCTGAAACCCCGTCCCTTGCCCGGCATCCAGCCCGCCAGCATGGAAACGTGGCTGCACCGCGACGATGCATTCGCCGCGCAGATGCAGCGCCGCGAGGAATTGCTGGCTGAACGCCGTGCCGATGTGCTGGCGCTGGATCAAAGCGCGGGACCGGCAGCGCAGGAGGTGCTGGATCTGGTCCTGCACCATGCCTATCCGGGATATGGCGCGCACGTGACCCGCCCGGACGGGCAGGAGGTCTGCATCGACCGCGCTCGCCCGATGGATACGCTGTGCAGGCTGGTGCAGGAGGATATCTGCATCCTGCAAAAACACGGGGATGAACACGTGCTGACAGGCGCAGTCCTGTGCTTTCCCGCCAGTTGGCGCCTTTCCGAAAAGTTCATGCGCCCGCTGGTCGACATTCATGGGCCAGTCGCCAGTTATGACAGGGACATAGCACGCCGGGTTCAACGCCTTTTCAACGGAATACAGCCCGGTCGCCCGCTGTGGCGGTTCAACGCGTTATGGTACGAGGATGCAGAACTCTATCAGCCGCGCAGCGCCAGCGAACCACGCGATGTCAGAGACCGGGGGGCGGCTAATTTCCTGCGTACCGAACGCCAGACGCTATTACGTCTGCCGCGGACTCAGGCCGTGATCTTTTCGATCCATACATATGTCGTCAAAGCCGACAGCCTGCCCAAAATGGAAAACCCCGCCTGACGGCGGGGCCTCCAAGGAGGGTCTTTGTGTTGTCGTGTTACATGCCCAACGCGTTGGCGACACCGGCGAATGCACCGCTTGTGCTGAGAGCGGAGATTGCGACAGTATAGGCAAGCACCTGAGTATTAAGGCGAAAATCTTCACCCCTGATCAGGTTCACGGCGGCCATGGAGGCCGCGATGGGAACCGACACACTGGCCACGGCGCCCGTCAATCCCCAACTGGTCAGTCGCAGAATGTCACTGGGTCGTTCATGGTCGAGGGGGCGTGTGTCGTCCCCATCCGTAGGCTGCTCGATTGGGTCTGTCCGAAAAGCGATGCTGAGCAACTGCTCATCCGACAACTGGATCGGCCGGGCTGCTGGTTTCAGCGCCTGTTTTTGTGCCTCATCCTGATCTTCTTCTGTTGGGATATCCATGCCTGCGAACGGGCCGGACACTGCCTCGAATATTTGTTTTCTGTCCCTCTGTTTGGTCGGGGTCAGTGTGTCAAAAGCGCTCATGAATTGCTCAATGGTCAGGACGGTGTTAGGGGACAGCCATTCAACGCGTTGTGTCGCGCAGATATCGACCATCCGATACAGGATCACCACCAGCATCAGCTCGGAGATTTCGCTGTCGTCCAGCAGCGTCGACACCGGAGAGACCGTGATCGTCAGCCGGTTCTTCGGCACAGTCACCAGAGGCTTTTAAATCGTCTTCAATCCGGCCGCCCGGTTCATGCGTTCGAACCGGTCCTCGTTTTCGGCCACACGGGTGTCCAGTGTAAGACGCACGAGGTATTGGCTGGACACGATGCTGGCCTCGGTCGTGCTGAGCACGGTCTTGCGTTCAACCAGATGGCCATAGTCCTGCAGGGTCATCGCAACGATCTTGCTGAACCGTTCGATCGAGCCTTCGGTCTCGCCGTTGAATTGCAGACCACCATGATAGCTGTGCTTGGGAGTCACTGCCCTGTCCTTCGTCGCATCCTGATTAGGAAACAATTTAACAAACGATATGGGGCAGATTTTGGCAAAAATGGAAAAAAATCAAAAATCCACTGGATTGATTACGCTATGGAAACCAAGGCATTTTGAGGGCTGATTAATGTCTGTGGCAACAATGTGGCCGGATTAGGGTGGGTCAGATTAGGTTCCGCGCCGGTCTCAACCGTCAATTCGGGCCGCCATTATGGCGATGGATTGCTGATAGACCGAGGCGGCATTCCACTGTTAAATCACGGCGAAATTCGGCTGCCCCGGCTGATAACCCCGCCCCGGTTTCCACCCCTTTTTGCGTAGAAAATTGGCAGTTGAGGTCAGCGAGTCCGTCATGTTGTAGAAATCCACCCTGCCGTCGCCGGTGGCATCGACCCCGTAGGTGATGGCGTTTCCGGGCAGGAATTGCGTGTGCCCAAGTTCGCCATGTTTCGCCCCTTTTGTGGCCGTCGTAATGCTGCCTTGATCAACCAGTTTCAGCGCCCCGATCGCGTGGGGGATAAAGAACTCGGATCGGCGACAATCGTAGGCCAGTGTTGTGATTGCGGAAACAACCTGGCTGTCACCCATGAAATTGCCAAACCCGGTTTCCATTCCGTGGATGGCAATCAGGACACCGGCGGGCACGCCATACTGGCGCTCCAGCGCGGCATAGAACTGCGGGTTGCGGGCCTTGCGCTTGCGCCCCTGCGCAACAATCGTATCTGCGCCACGCACCTGCATGAATTTGTCCAGAGAATATCTGAAACTTTTCTGATTGCGGTCGGCGGCAATCGTGCGCGTTGCGTATTGAGTCTGCGCCAGCGCCTGCAACCCTTTCTTTTTTACCCCTGCGCGGCGGGCCTGTTTGGCGAAATCCTGTTTCCAGGCCTCGAACCCCGCGCTTGTATTGCCGCAGGGTGCCGCGGCTGCGAAGGTCGGCAGAGCAAGAGAAAGGGCCAGGACAAAACGGAGCATGAGTGTAATCCAATATGAAAAGCAATTATCCCTCAGGCTACGCTGCCATCGGAATTCCGAAAAGGGGTTTAGTACAGGTCCAGTTCTCCGGTGCCTTTCAGGCTTTCAAACCATTCGTCGGGGGTTTTGTTGATCTTTGCGTGTTTCACCATCATCGCGTTCATGTTTGGCAGATCAGAGGAATCTGGCCAGTTTTCCGGCTGCCACAGATGGGCTCGGATGACGCATTTCGGGCAATGGGCAAATGCCGTGTCGACATGGATCAAAAGGGCCAGTTTGGGCGGATGGTCGTTGACCGCCATACCCTGCAACAAGTCGGGATCGGCGCAAATGCGGGCCGTTCCGCGGATACGCAGCGTTTCCATCTTGCCGGGAACAAAGAAGATCACACTGACGCGCGGGTCCTGCAAAACGTTGTGAAACGTATCCACACGCTTGTTGCCGGTTCTGTCTGGAATGGCGATCAACCTGTTCGAGATTACCTGAACGAACCCCTCAGGATCGCCGCGTGGCGAGATATCAAGATACCCGGTCGGATTGGCCGAAGCGATCAGGCAGAACGTAGACTTGTCGATAAAGTCGCGGCACATCTGATCCAGCGCCGTCAGTTCCTTGGCGATGATCTGGGGCAGGGGCGCGCCGGTTATGCGTTCCAAATCCTCAGCCGATGTCACGTAGTTTGAGAACTGCGGGAATTGGGCGTCAGACGACATGCGATCTCTCCTAACCGTGTGGTCCAAGTGTGAAAGATCGTACCAGATGAAACAAGGGCGCCCGACCGGACGCCCTTGCTGATGTAACCCTGTGCCGGATCAGCAGCTGTAATACATGCCGTATTCAACCGGGTGCGGCGTGTGCTCGTAGGTTTCGACCTCTTCCATCTTCAGCGCGATATAGCCGTCGATCTGGTCTTTGGTGAACACGTCGCCCTGCAGCAGGAAGTCGTGATCGGCCGCCAGAGCTTCCAGAGCCTCACGCAGCGAACCGCAGACGGTCTCGATACCGGCCAGTTCCTCGGCGGGCAGGTCGTAGAGGTTCTTGTCCATGGCTTCGCCCGGATCGATCTTGTTCTTGATGCCGTCCAGGCCGGCCATCAGCAGGGCGGCAAAGGCCAGGTAGGGGTTGGCGGCCGGATCGGGGAAACGGGCCTCGACGCGCTTGGCCTTCGGGCTTTCGGTCCACGGAATACGGACACAACCCGAACGGTTGCGGGCCGAATAGGCGCGCAGAACTGGAGCCTCAAAGCCCGGGATCAGGCGCTTGTAGCTGTTGGTCGACGGGTTGGTGAAAGCGTTCAGGGTCTTGGCGTGCTTCAGAACACCACCGATGAACCACAGCGCTTCGTCCGACAGATCGGCATATTTGTCGCCCGCGAACAGCGGCTTGCCGTCTTTCCAGATCGACATGTTCACGTGCATGCCGGTGCCGTTGTCGCCTGCGATGGGCTTCGGCATGAAAGTAGCCGACTTGCCGTAGGCATGTGCAACGTTGTGGATGACGTATTTGTATTTCTGCAACTCGTCGGCCTGTTTGGTCAGGCTGTCGAAGATCAGGCCCAGCTCGTGCTGGCACGAAGCAACCTCGTGGTGGTGCTTGTCCACTTTCATGCCCAGTCGCTTCATGGTCGACAGCATTTCCGAACGCAGGTCCTGCGCTTCGTCAACGGGGTTTACCGGGAAGTAGCCGCCCTTGACGCCGGGACGGTGGCCCATGTTGCCCATCTCGTATTCGGTGTCGGTGTTCCACGACGCGTCGGTTGCATCAACTTCGTAGGATACCTTATTGATGCTGTTCGAAAAACGGACGTCGTCGAACAGAAAAAATTCAGCCTCGGGACCCATATAGGCAACGTCACCAATACCCGAGGATTTCAGGTATGCTTCGGCTTTCTGGGCGGTGCCGCGCGGGTCACGCTCATAGGCTTCACCGGTGTCGGGTTCCACGACCGAGCAGTGCAGGCAAATCGTCTTTTCCGCGTAGAACGGATCGACATAGGCGCTGTCGGTGTCGGGCATCAGTTTCATGTCCGATGCTTCGATCGACTTCCAGCCGGCGATGGACGAACCGTCGAACATGAAGCCTTCTTCCAGGAAGTCCTCATCAACCTGATCGGACATGATGGTCACATGCTGAAGCTTGCCGCGCGGGTCGGTAAAGCGGATGTCGACGTATTCGGCGTCTTCATCCCGGATCAGCTGAAGAACTGCGTCCTTGCTCATACTCTCTATTCCTCTGATTTGAGATTGTTCGATTACAGTGCTTCCGAGCCGGTCTCGCCGGTCCGGATGCGAATGGCTTGTTCGACGGGCGACACAAAGATCTTGCCGTCGCCGATCTTGTCGGTCTTTGCGGCTGCAACGATGGCGTCGATGGCGGCATCGACCTGATCGTCGTCCAGAACGACCTCGACCTTTACCTTGGGCAGAAAGTCGACCACGTATTCCGCGCCGCGATACAGTTCGGTGTGACCTTTCTGGCGGCCAAAACCCTTGACCTCGATCACGCTGAGGCCCTGAACGCCCACGTCCTGCAGCGCCTCTTTCACTTCGTCCAGTTTGAACGGTTTGATGATCGCTTCGATCTTCTTCATCCCGGGCTCCCTATACCTCTTGTCAGGATGGCAGTGACCACGTCTAAGATCAGTCGGCAATGTGATTGCGGAATTGCCCCCGCCCGGGCGCTTAGAATTCAGGCGGTGGGTGAAATTTTGGTCAATTTGCACAAAAAGTAAGCGAAATTAAATCGTCAAAGGATTTGAGATGACGGAATTGCTGACAGCGGCGCAGATGCGGGCCATCGAATTGGCTGCGATTGAGTTTGGTGAGGTAACCGGGCTGGAACTGATGGAGCGGGCCGGGCGGGGCGTTGTCGAGGCGATTTTTGAAGAATGGCCGGAACTGGCGAAATCGCCCGGCCGGGCTGTGATTTTGTGCGGGCCGGGGAACAATGGCGGCGATGGCTTTGTTTTAGCGCGCATGTTGCGTGATCAGAGTTGGGAGGTCGAAGTTTTTCTGTATGGCGATCCGGAAAAGCTACCGCCGGATGCGCGGGTGAATTACGATTGGTGGCTGGGTTTGGGGGAGGTTTTATCGCTGACGGAACAGGACTTGCGCAAGGGTGGTTCTGCCGACCTTTACGTTGACGCTCTGTTCGGGACGGGACTAAAACGTGGTTTGGATGGTGAGCTGTTTAAAGTCGTTCGGCATCTTTCTGGTGTGAACGGGGACCATTACGTCGACCGTATGGTCAGCATTGACGCGCCATCCGGCTTGTGTTTGGACAGCGGGCGGGTGCTGCATCAAGAGCCATTGAATTTATGGACTCCCGAGTTGCTGGAAAGTGTTCCTGCTGAGATGCGGAACAAGGTTGTACGTGCGGGCGGCGCACGAGCTTTGCATGAACGTTTTGCGTGGTTGACCGTGTGTTTCGACAGCCCAAAGCCCGGGCATTTTCTGGCACAAGGGCCGGATTTGTGTGGCAAGCTTGTTGTGAAGGACATCGGTATTTCCATGCAGCGTTGCCGCTTTAACGGTGAACCGTATGACAGTGCCTTCACATGTGGCCCAACGGCTTCTCGCAGGGGAAGCCGCCCTGCATTCCTGACCCTTGCCGAGACACCGGGTCGCGTGAAGGATGAGCGAACATGGGGTGGGTTGCCACTCTATCTCTTGCCCAAATACAAACAGCATCACAAGTTCACCCACGGCCATGCCCTCATCCTCTCCGGCGGTACCACGAAAACCGGGGCCGCGCGGCTGGCGGCGCGGGGGGCTTTGCGCATAGGGGCGGGGTTGGTGACCTTGGCGGCGCCTCCGGCGGCCCAGATGGAGATCGCGGCACAGGTGACCGCGATCATGTTGCAGCGGGTTGAGGGCGCGGATGGCTTGACAGACTTGCTGAAGGATGAGCGGCTGAACGCTCTTTGTCTTGGTCCGGGATTGGGCATAGATCGCGCGCGGGAACTGGTGCCTGCTGCCCTTACGGCCCGACGTGCAACGGTTCTGGACGCCGACGCGCTGACGGCGTTTGGGGATGATCCGGCCGCGTTATTCTCTCAACTCCACGAAAACTGTGTTCTGACGCCCCATGGAGGAGAGTTTTCGCGGCTGTTCCCGGATATTGCCGAGAAGCTGGCGGCAATACCAACCAAAGGCCCGGCTTACTCTAAGGTGGACGCCACTCGAGAGGCTGCAAGAAGGGCAGGGTGTGTGGTGTTGTTCAAAGGGCCGGATACGCTAATCGCTGCCCCGGATGGGCGATGTTCGATCAACGCGGCTTTCTACGAACGCGCCGCTCCGTGGCTGGCAACCGCAGGATCGGGCGATGTGCTGGCCGGGTTCATCACCGGTTTGCTGGCCCGCGGGTTCGAACCGATGCAGGCGGCGGAAACGGCGGCGTGGCTGCACGTGGAATGCGCGCGTTCATTCGGGCCGGGCCTGATCGCCGAGGATTTGCCCGAGCAATTGCCTAAGGTTCTTAAAGAACTGAATATTTGATTGGTTGAGCGGGATTTGGCCGACGATCTGTCATGTCGGCGACAAATGGCCTATGGCGCCACCAGCCAGCCAAAGCGAGTGTTTGCCAGACGCGAAGCCGAGCGTCAGACTTTGTTTGGAGTATGCCTCCGGCTGCGAGGGACTCGCGGATAACAAATTGATAAGAATAGGAAATAAAACCGGATTTTCGTGACCTGATTGCCTGGATTTTGTCCCTGAAACGATTGGCGATTGCCGCGGAAATCTCAGTGCCCGGTGCGCAAAAGGGCAGTATCAGAAACCGGAATTTTTCATGGTGAGTGAAATGACCCAGAAACTAAAACTGTGTTCGTTGGCCGCGGCTTTCGCCGCGACGACAGCAATCCCTGCTGTGGCCGAACTGAAATACGAAAACAACAGCGGCGGCTACGTGTTGCTTTATGGACAGTTGCACCCGGCGCTGATCTCGGTCGATGACGGGCAGGATACGGATACACGGGTGCTGGACAACGATCTGTCGAACAGCCGGGTGGGGCTGCGTCTGTTGCAGCCCTTTGGCACCAACGAGTTCACCTTCCGTTTCGAAACGGCGCTGGGCCTGCCGAATTCGACCGAATGGAACCAGCTGGGCACGGATTTCAGCGGGTGGACGCGTACGGATATCCGCCATGTCGACTTTGCGCTGAAGGGGGACTATGGCAAATTCTCGGCCGGACAGGGAAGCATGGTGTCCGATGGGGCGGCTGAAACCGACCTGTCCTATGTGGGAACCGCGCTGTATTCATTTACCAATGACGAAAACTCGAGCTTCTTTTACCGGGGGACCGATGGTGTTCTGAGCACCATTACCGTCGGAGACAGCAGCAGCAACTTTGATGGCTCCCGCCGGGGGCGCATCCGTTATGATACACCGGATTTCAACGGATTCTCGGCCGGGCTGGCTTATGGCAAGAACATCCTGTCCAGCAGCGATGACGATACCTATTACGACATTGGCGTGTTTTACAAAAACACCTTTGCCGGTGGTGTGGAATTTGCTGCAAGTGTCGCTTACGCCGTGCGCGACTTCGATGGTCAGTCGGGGGAAAGAAAGGATACTATCGGGTCTGCATCCGTTCTGTTGCCCAGCGGGTTCAGCTTTACCACAGCGCTGGGGTCGCGCGACGACACCGCAACTGGGGCGACCGATCCCGACTACTGGTACGCGAAAGTCGCCTATGAGGATGACTGGGTTTCGTGGGGCAAAACCGGCGTGGGTATCGACTATTTCGATGGTTCGGATTTCGAAAACGACGGCTCCAGCACCAAGTCTTGGGGCATCGCGGTCGTCCAGCGGATCGACAGCATCAACACCGATGCCTATTTGAAATATCGCAACCATGATTTCGACGATACGGTTGATTTCGACGAAAACGAGGCCTGGGTACTGGGCGCGCGCTGGAAATTCTGATCCGGCGCGGTCGCAAGGCAAACGGCGTCCCGGCCTTGTCCGGGGCGCTTTTTTGTTCAATTCGGCGGCAAAACAAGACCGATCCCGGCTTTGCCCCCTTGCACGCGGACGGCAGGGCAAATAGAAGGCGTCAAATTTGCCTGGCGCGCCCTTTTTGCGCGCCCCGAATCCTATGGGGACTACCATAATGCAGGTTACCGAGACGCTGAACGAAGGTCTGAAACGCGGCTATAACATCATCGTATCCGCAGCTGAGCTGGACGACAAAGTGAATGAGAAACTGGTCGAAGCGCAGCCAGAAATCGAGATGAAGGGTTTCCGCAAAGGCAAGGTGCCGATGGCGCTGCTGAAAAAGCAGTTTGGCCAGCGCCTGCTGGGTGAAGCGATGCAGGAAAGCATCGATGGCGCGATGAACCAGCACTTTGAGGACAGTGGCGACCGTCCGGCTCTGCAGCCCGAGGTCAAGATGACCAACGACGACTGGAAAGAAGGCGACGACGTCCATGTCGAGATGTCCTACGAAGCACTGCCTGCGATCCCCGAAGTTGACCTGAAATCGGTCGAGCTGGAAAAGCTGGTTGTCAAGGCGGACGACGTGGCCATTGAAGAAGCGCTGAACAACCTGGCCGAAACCGCGCAGGACTTCAAAACGCGCCGCAAAGGTTCCAAAGCCAAGGACGGCGATCAGGTTGTGATCGACTTCGTCGGCAAAGTTGACGGTGAGGAATTCGAAGGCGGCTCGGCCGAAGATTATCCGCTGGTTCTGGGTTCCAACAGCTTCATTCCCGGTTTCGAAGAACAGCTGGTCGGCGCGAAAGCCGAAGAAGAAAAAGACGTCAACGTCACCTTCCCGGAGGAATACGGTGCCGAGCATCTGGCCGGTAAGGACGCCGTTTTCACCTGCACCGTGAAAGAGGTGAAGGAACCTGTTGCCGCCGAAGTCAACGACGAGCTTGCCACGAAATTCGGCGCAGAAGACCTGGCCGGGCTGAAGACCCAGATCGCCGAGCGTCTGGAGGCCGAGTACAGCGGCGCCTCGCGCGCTGTGATGAAGCGGGCTTTGCTGGACACGCTGGACAAGAAGGTCTCGTTTGACCTGCCGCCGTCGCTGGTCGAAGCAGAAGCCAAGCAAATCGCGCATTCGCTGTGGCATGAGGAGAACCCCGAGGTTGAAGGTCATGACCACGGTGAGGTCGAACCCACTGACGAGCACAACAAGCTGGCCGAGCGCCGCGTGCGTCTGGGCCTGCTGCTGGCAGAGCTGGGTCAGAAGGCCGAGGTCGAAGTCTCCGATGCCGAGATGACTCAGGCGATCATGAACCAGGCGCGCCAGTACCCGGGTCAGGAACGTCAGTTCTTTGAGTTCGTGCAGCAGAACGCTCAGATGCAGCAGCAACTGCGTGCGCCGATCTTCGAAGACAAGGTCATCGACTACATCGTCGAACTGGCTCAGGTCGCGGACAAGGAAGTCAGCAAGGACGACCTGCAGAAAGCCGTTGAGGCACTGGAAGAGGAGTAATCCTCTTCCGCCCATATCACCCGGTGGGCAAATAAAAACGGAGCCGTCTTAAAGAAGACGGCTCCGCGTGGGTGGCTTTGTACTATGAGGTGAGGGGGTCAGGCCTCATGAGCAAAAGCACGGGGGGTACCTAGCAGAGCGTTCTTCTGCTCTGGAGTGAAGGCGTCGGAAAGCGCCTCGATCAATCTCAGCACGTCACTGCGTTCGTCTTCGTTGCGTGCGGCGCTCATCTGCTCGACAAAGTACTTTTCGAGATCGGTGAGCGGTTTGTGGTCACGGTTCGCCACGCCCTGTTTCGCAGCTTTCTTCGCTGCAAACATCTCCAGGACTTTTTCTTCTTCGATGAACACATCGTCATGGATGCCCGCGAATTCGCGCAGACCGGCGATACGTTCTTCGGTACAGTCGAGCAAAGCGGCCAGTGCCGGGACTTTACCCATCGGAACCGTTTTTCCGACATAGTCGTATGGGGCACAGTTCGACCGTTTCAGAACGCGATCCATGACCGGGTCAATCACGGTGATGATGTCCTGGATGCCCGAGTTGCGTGCATATTCCAGCGATCCGATCATCAGTTCGCACGTGGCATAGGATACCGAGTTTTTCTCTTTCCCGCGGGTCAGACGTTGCGTGTCGACACAGAACCGCGTGGATTCCCACATGGTTGCGCTGCGCAGGGGCGCTTCGCCGCAAAGAATTGCAGAGAAGACGTCAGCCAGCATATGTGGTCCGGTGGTCTGAAGGGCACGCACGGCTGCGACGACATTCCCCCCGTCGTCGAGGCCGATCACATATGCCGGATCCAGATGGTCGAAATCGTCAATCTCTTTGCCATCTTCGATATTGACGTCCCATCCTAGGCGACCGCCAAACACGCGCGCTCTCAACTCGAACATTTCATCAAGAACTTCGCTGAACAGATGCCTGTTCAGTCCATCAACTACGATGATCATTTCTTCCCCCTTCGAGTGGTTGTTCGGTAAACTAGACGTTACCGCCTCGAGGTGGATTTACTATTGGGGGATTCCCGTATTTTGGCAGAATTATGCGATTTTTTTGATTAACCTGGGGTAATTAGGCCAATCGCGATCGCCCGTCCGACGGCCTGAGGCGTTGTCAGTGCAGCCAGTTTTTCGCAACTCGATCGCAGGTGAACCTCGACCGTGCGATGCGAGATCGACAGGATGTCGCCGATATCCTGCTGTGATTTCCCCGCTGCGACCCATTGCAGGATCTCGGCTTCGCGGGTGGACAGGGTGGGGTGGTAAAGCGCGCTGGTCTGAACATCCGCCGTCACCACATTGTCATGAATGTGAACAGCCATCGCCTGCAGATCGCTGATTACATTCGGGATCAGCTTGCGCCACTCGTCCTTGCTGCAGTCCCGGGTCGCACTGAGCAGGCCGATATCCCCGTACGGCCCACGTACCGGGATCGTAATACCTTGATCGGAAAGGCCAAAATCACGGGCATCCCGGAACACCTGCTGAAATTCCTTGTTGTGTTCCAACCAACTCCAATCCACCGGCGCAATGCTGCGTCGCGCCGTGTTGATGGTGGGGTCGATCATGATCAGGCCCTGGCTCTGGTAATGCTCTTTCCAGTCGTCACCATAGGTTACATGCCCGGTGACCGTTCCTGCGGCCGGGTTCATACCCGCGTAAGCGGCATGATCCATTTCATGCTGTTCGCAGACCTGCTTCAAAAACTCGGTATACCGAGCTTCTGACTCTGGTAGGGTGCTCAGATCTACAATCTTCATATGGCGCCTACTGGCTGCGGCCCATCTTGCGACTTGATGGTGTGGTCAAGCCGGCTTTTTTAGTCAGAGTGGAACCCAGTTTACCTTTTGCCCAACAGAACATCATAGTTTTTCAAACATGACAAGACGATGCACATAATGTCTGTGCAATTCAAAACGGGGTGCGAAAAACTACGGCATTTTTGCCACTGTTTAGTCAGAACGCCTATTAAGTATGCTCAACTAGGGGATGTTCCCCGTCATTGCGCCGGAACAAGCCCGGTTTCGACCAGCATACCGCGCGCCTTGGCTTCGGGATAGTACCCTTTTGCGTATAATAAGATGGCACGCTGCTGGTCTCCGTCAGACAATAACCAGGCACCGCGCAGGTATTTTCCGGCAAATTCCAGGTTGGTGTCCGCATCCAGCAGACCATTCGCATCACCGCTGTAACCCATCGACCGGGCGGTGGCGGGCAGGATTTGCAACAGGCCGTAATAAGGGCGGTTGACAGCCCAGGGGCGGTGCGTGCTTTCACGGATGGCGAGCTTGTGCACAAGCTCGCGGGGCAGTTCGTAGTGGTCCGCCCATTTGTTTATCGATGCGCGCAATTCAGGCGTTTCGTTGGGATAAAGGGGGGGATCAATGGCGGTTTTGGTTGGTGTGTCCGGTCCGCCGCATGCGGCAAAGGGGGCAATAAGCAACATGGCCAAAACGCCGCGGCGCAAGAGATTTGTCATCTGTGAACTCCGAATTTCTGGGCGCGATGATATGCGACGATAATCTGGCCGCAAGCTCAGGAAGGGATCCCGGCTGAATTCTGCCCGCTACGCGTGTGCACAAAAAAAGGCCGCGCGAACCGCACGGCCTTCTTCGATACATGCTTCAGCCGGTTCAGGCTTTGGCTTCGTCTTCTTCAGCAGGAGCTTCTTCAACAACCAGCTCTTCGTCTTCGGAAGCGGCGGAACCGATATCGTCGAACAGTTCGGCGATTTCGAATTCAGCGGCTTCTTCTTCTTCCGCGGCCAATTCCTGGATCGTCTTGCCAGACGCCTGCAGTTCGGCTTCTTCTTCCGAACGGGCGACATTCATCTTGATCTCGACTTCGACCTCGGGGTGCAGTCTGACTGCCAGCGCGTGCAGACCCAGTTCCTTGATCGGTGCGATCAGGGCGATCTGCTTCTTGTCGACAGTGAAGCCTGCTTCGGTGGCGGCGTCTGCGGCGTCACGCGGGGTGACCGAGCCGTACAGAGCGCCGGCATCCGATGCCGAGCGAATCACGATGAACTGCTGACCGTCCAGCTTTTCAGCCAGTGCTTCAGCTTCTTTCTTGGTTTCCAGGTTGCGGGCCTCAAGCTGCGCTTTCTGGGCTTCGAACGACGCGATGTTCAACTCGGACGCGCTCAGCGCTTTGCCCTGGGGCAGCAGGAAGTTGCGGGCGTAGCCGGGCTTGACGTCAACGACGTCGCCCATTTGACCCAGTTTCGCAACGCGTTCCAGAAGGATAACTTGCATGTCAGTCTCTCCTTACTTCACGGCGTAGGGCAGCAGGGCGAGGAAGCGCGCGCGTTTGATAGCACGGGCCAGTTCACGCTGCTTTTTCGCTGAAACGGCGGTGATGCGCGAAGGTACGATCTTGCCACGCTCAGAGATGTAGCGTTGCAGCAGACGGGTGTCTTTGTAGTCGATTTTCGGCGCGTTCTCACCCGAGAACGGGCAGACCTTGCGGCGGCGGAAAAATGGTTTTGCGGCCATGGTTTATGTCCTTTCGTCAGGCGTTGATCAGCGGCGCTCGCGGCGGCCTTCGCGCTCGTCGCGCTTCTGCATCTGGACCGATGGGCCCTCGGCATGCTCGTCGACCTTGATGGTCAGAACGCGCATGACGTCTTCATGCAGGCGCATCAGGCGTTCCATTTCCTGAACGGCGCCGGCGGGGGCGTCGGTCTTCAGAAAGGAATAGTGGCCCTTGCGGTTCTTGTTGATCTTGTAGGCCATCGTCTTGACACCCCAGTACTCGCTTTCGACGACGTTGCCGCCGTTATCAGCCAGAACGGTGCCGAAATGTTCGACGAGGCTTTCTGCCTGCGCGTTGGACAGATCCTGACGCGCGATCATTACATGCTCATACAGTGGCATGTGCACTCCTGTTTCTATCAAGGCGCATTTCATAGGCGGGGCCATTTGGTCCTTCGCGGCCCTGCCACGAGAGGCTGCGCAATTCATGTGTCTTGCGAAGGATGGCCCCGTATACACGTTTGCGCGCCAAGGGCAAGGGCCGCCACACATGCCATTGTGAAGTCGTGCTATTTCCATTGCGCCGCCCAATTCCTGACGCTTTTCGGCTCAAAGTTGTTTTGCATACCGGGGACTAACCGAACCCAGAACGGCAACCTGAACGACAGGGTGAGAGTAATGAGCGCGATTAACACGAATACATTCGAACAGTCCGCAAACAGCGCGAACTATGAGAAATCCGTACCAGTTCTGATCGCGTTTGCGCCGAACTGGAAGGTGCGGATGGTTCTGGCCCGGGTTGTCGGCGCCTTTCTGGTCATCATGGCGTTTTCGATGTGGCTGGTGCCGGGGTCGGCAATGGCCGCCGAGGTTTGGCCAATCAAGCTGGCCGCGTCCCTGATGTTTCTGATGGTCGGCGTCAGCCTGCTGACCATCCAGCTTCTGGATGCCCGTCCCGACGCCTATTTCGATCCGATCCGTCGCGAGGTTCGGGTTCTGCAAAAGAACGAAAACGGGCGTCCCCAAACGGTTCTCCGCCGCAGCTACGACACCCTGGGCGGTGCGCGTTTCGCAGAAGATCAGGTCGAATTGTTCGACGTCGATGGCAGCCTGCTGATGAAGCTGCCGCTGCAGTCGGCGGATGTCAGCCGAGCGCTCAAAGGACAACTCAGCGGAAGTGTAACAATCTTCGCGTGATTTTTATTCTGTTCATATAGGAACAGAAGTTGTGAGAGAATAAAGCTTGTGTGCCGCCCTTGGGCGGCACATTTTTGTTACCGAGCAACCCAATTGGTTTGCATCCACAAAATTGCGGAGTTTGTCATGAAATTCACCCTTCTTGCTGCTGCTTTGGCCGTATCTGCGACATCGGCATTTGCCAGTGCCGAAAAATACGTTCTGGACCCCAGCCACAGCCAGGTCGTGTTCAGCTATAACCACCTGGGTTTTTCCACTACCCACGGCATGTTCTCGGGCTTTGAAGGCGAGATCATGTTTGATCAGGAAGACCCTGCTGCATCCAGCGTAAACGTGTCGATGCCGGTTGTTGAGATGATCACCGGGTGGAAGCCGCGCGAAGACCATTTCATGACCGAAGACTTTTTCGGCGTGACCGAGGGCGACCTGATCACATTTACCTCGACCGGCATCGAAGTGACCGGTGAAAACACAGCCAACATCACAGGCGACCTGACGATGAACGGCGTTACCAAATCCGTTGTTCTGGACGCCAAACTGAACCAGGTTGGCGATCATCCGATGGCGAATAAGCCGTGGGCTGGTTTTGACGCGACAACCACGCTGGTCCGCAGCGATTTCGATCTGGGCCAGTTCGCGCCGTTCGTCGGCGACGAGGTCGAGGTTCAGATTTCGGTTGAGGCACAGAAAGCCGACTAAGCCAGTGTTACTGGGCTGAAGTTTGGCCGCCGGGGATATTATCCCCGGCGGCTTTATCATTCCCCGCGCTGCGCGGTCAGGTTTGCCGAGACGGTCACGCCAAATCCCAGCGACTCTTCGGTGGGTTGCGACCTTCCGACGTCGAAATCCAGACGGTTCAGTTCCAACTCGCCAGACATGGTGGCAGTGTTGTCCTGCAGGTCGAGCGTGAAGGGCAGCACGACATCCAGCGATTTGTCCCGGATGGTCAGGGGGCCGCGCGCTTCGTAGCCGGTGTCTGTTTTGTAAAGGTCGGCTTTGAACTGCGCGGTCGGGAACTGCGTGCCGTCGAAGAAATCCTTCCCCAGGGCCTGATCGGTGACGGTTCCCAGGCTCAGCGACGTAGTCGCGATGGTCACATCCACCGATCCGGCAAGGCCCGGCTCGGACGGGTCCTCAAAGGCGATGGCGGCGGTCCAGTCGGCGAAGCTGCCGGTCACCGGGTTGCCCAGCTGTGTGATGGTGATCGAGAGCGAACCGTCCTGCACCTGCCAATCCGACTGTACTTCGGTCAGCTCCGCCGTGTCCGTGCTGGCTGCGGAGTGATCGGCAAAGACGCCAAGGAACCAGCCCCCGGCCAAAACCGCGCCCCACACGGCCAGCGCGGCGACTGCCGGAATGGGTGAATGGTGCTGTGCCGGTGGTTCGGGGGCGTCCGACCGGCCGGGCAGCATTCGGCGCAGCGTGCTGTCCCTGTCCACAACGTGGTGCTTCAGCGCGCCGGCGATGTGCAGCGCCAGAGACCCGACCAGAACCCAGATGAACATCCAGTGCAGCCCCGCGGTCACCTCGGCCAGATACGGGGATTTCGGAACAAAAGGCAGGTTTTGACCGAACGGCCACAAGATCGGGGCAAAGCCTTCGGCGGCAGCGTGGTGAGTCCAGCCGGTCAGCGGCACCAGCACAAGCGCGCCATAAAGCATCCAGTGAACGGTTTCGGCAGCGAATGCTTCGGGTTTGTTTTCGGCGTTGAGCAGTCCCGGTTTGGCCTGCGTGACTGCCCAGAGGATGCGCGCCAGCGCGACGAAAAAGATCGTGACGCCCACGGTCTTGTGCATGGAAAACAGGCGCGCGGCCCGCGCGATGTCATCTTCGGTCGTCGGAACGGATGGATCATAGATCGAATGGGCCAGATCGTTGGCAACCCAGCCCAGCGGCAACGCCGTGAAGATCAACAGGGCCGTCAGCCAGTGAAAAGCCTTGGCCACGCTGCCGTAGCTGGAGAATGTGTTGGTCGTGGACATTGAACGCTCCGGGACGGGATGGTTGGGATCAACCTATAGGCATGGATACAGGACTCAATAGCCTGATGCGCACAGCCACGGTGCCTGCGTGCAGAGATCAGGCAATGCTTGTGCCGCGTGTCCACACGGTTTACACCCCGCCGCAACCTAACGTCACTCAAGAGGTCGCAATGACACGCGCATTTGTTTTTCCGGGGCAGGGTGCCCAAACCATCGGAATGGGCAAAGCCCTGGCCGAGGCTTACCCGGCCGCTCAGGCCGTCTTCGACGAGGTCGACGAGGCGCTGGGCGAAAAGCTGAGCGCCCTGATCTGGGAAGGCGATATTGCGGACCTCACGCTGACGCAGAACGCACAACCGGCACTGATGGCGACCTCGATGGCTGCGATGCGCGCGCTGGAGGCCGAGGGTGTTTCTATGACGGACGCAGCATTTGTCGCCGGGCATTCCTTGGGTGAATATTCCGCACTGGCGGCGGCCGGGGCGTTGTCGGTTGCGGACACCGCGCGCCTTCTGCGGACACGCGGGCAGGCGATGCAGAGCGCGGTTCCGGTTGGCGAAGGCGCGATGGCCGCCATCCTGGGGCTGGACCTTGATGCGGTGCGGGCGGTTGCGGACGAGGCCGCCCAGGGCGAGGTGTGTCAGGCCGCCAATGACAATGACCCGACGCAGGTTGTCGTTTCGGGCGCGAAGGCCGCTGTTGAGCGGGCCGCCGAAATTGCCAAGGAAAAGGGTGCGAAGCGCGCGGTGATGCTGCCGGTCAGCGCGCCATTCCATTGTGCACTGATGCAGCCTGCCGCAGACGTGATGGCCGAAGCGCTGGCTTCGGTGGAAATCAAGGCGCCTGCGGTTCCGTTGGTGGCCAATGTGCGCGCCGAGGCTGTCGAGGACCCAGACCTGATCCGCCAATTGCTGGTCGAGCAGGTCACCGGTTCAGTTCGCTGGCGGGAAAGCGTGCAGTACATGGCCGCCCAGGGCGTGACAGAGACATGGGAGATCGGCGCCGGGAAAGCTCTGACCGGTATGATCCGAAAAATCGACCGTGCGATTGCCGGCAAAGCCGTTGGCACGCCGGATGACGTGCAGAATGCAATTCAGTCCGAATCGTAGAAGAAACGTGCGTTTGAAGTGACGCACCAAGAGGGAAACCGAATGTTTGATTTGACAGGTAAGAATGCGTTGATCACCGGAGCATCGGGTGGGATCGGCGGCGAGATCGCCCGTGTGCTGCACGGGGCCGGCGCAACTGTCGCGCTGTCGGGGACGCGGGTCGAGCCGTTGCAGGCGCTTGCGGACGAATTGGGCGAGCGTGCCCATGTGCTGCCATGCAACCTGAGCGACGCCGAGGCTGTTGCGGCGCTTCCGAAACAGGCGGCAGATGCGATGGGATCCGTCGATATCCTGGTCAACAATGCGGGCATCACGCGCGACAACCTGTTCATGCGCATGTCGGACGACGAGTGGCAGAGCGTGATCGACGTCAACATGACCTCGACCGCCAGACTGTGCAAAGGCGTGCTGCGCGGCATGATGAAGGCGCGCTGGGGCCGGATCGTCAACGTCTCGTCCGTCGTCGGGGCCATCGGCAATCCAGGTCAGGCGAACTATGCGGCGTCCAAGGCGGGCATGGTTGGCATGACAAAATCACTGGCCTACGAAGTCGCAAGCCGCGGGATCACGGCCAACGCGGTTGCGCCCGGATTTATCACGACCGCCATGACGGAAAAGCTGACCGATGACCAGAAAACCGGTCTTTTGGCGCAGGTTCCGGCCGGGCGAATGGGGACTCCGTCGGAAATTGCGGCCGCAGTTTTGTATCTCGCCAGCCCCGAAGCAGCATATGTTACCGGAACCACCTTGCATGTGAACGGCGGGATGGCCATGTTGTGAGCGCGGATCAAGGCGGGCGCGAAAGCGTTTGCCTTGGGCGTTGTCTGTGCTATAGGCGGCGCATGAATGCAGGGGTCGGCCAAACGGTCGGCCTTCTACTTTCCCGGTAATCGGGGACCCAAACCGCCCAGACCGGGCATATCGAAGCCAGCCTGAGCGGGCAAGGGCAGAACCGGGCACTACGCCCTGAAATGAAATGAGGAATAGACATGAGCGACGTCGCAGATCGCGTTAAAAAGATCGTTGTTGAGCACCTGGGTGTCGAAGAAGACAAAGTAGCGGAAAACGCTTCCTTCATCGACGATCTGGGCGCAGACAGCCTGGACACCGTTGAGCTGGTCATGGCTTTCGAAGAAGAGTTCGGCATCGAGATCCCTGATGACGCAGCCGAAACCATCCAGACCTTTGGCGACGCCGTCAAATTTATCTCGGAAGCCTCCTAAGAGCTTCGAAATCGCAAAAAAGCGGCGCTTCCGGGCAACGGAGGCGCCGTTTTTTTGTGACCGGTCGGATTTCGCGCTTGCCAGGCGGGGAATTCGTTCGCAACCTTCCCCGCGAGGCCTAAAAATTCCGAGCGGGCAGGGCATGATACGATCCACCCCGATGATAAACACGGCACGCTTGACGCTCTGCGCAATGCGGCCCGAGGATTTCAACCGGTTCGCCGAGATCTGGCGCAACCCCTGTATCGTGCGCCATATCGGTGGCAAGCCGCGATCGCGGGGTGAAGCCTGGGATTCCTTTCTGCGCAATGCGGGTCACTGGCAAATGGCCGGGTTCGGGCAATGGGCGGTGGTTCAACAGTCGAATCGGCAGATGATCGGCCAGGCCGGTTTTTTCTATGGCAACCGCGCTATTGGCGAGGATTTCGACAGTTTCCCCGAAGCAGGCTGGGTGCTTGTGCCCGAAGCGCAGGGGCAGGGGCTGGGTCTGGAAGCGGCGCAGGCAGCGCATGAGTGGTTCGACCGGATAATGCCGGGCCCGTTGGTAGCAATGGTGAACTCTGCCAATTCGGCCTCGCAAAATCTGGCGGAAAAACTGGGCTACGTCACGATGCGCGAAAGCGAGTACAACGACGCCCCCGTCCAGCTGATGCGCCGCAACGGTCCGCCGGCCCGCGCCTAGAAATCAACTCTGCTGCAATGCCGCAAATTGTCCGTAGTTTGCCGAAACTGGTAAATCCGAAACCAACTCGGTGTGTATGTTAGGGTGGATCAACAAGGCGATTGAGCGGAGGAACAGGCTCATGAGGATTTACCCCACTATGGAACTGCAAAACGGCCGGTGTGTGACGCTGGACAAGGGCCGTTTGGACGAGGCCATGATCTGGCATGTGAATCCCGTTGAAACGGCGCGTAGCTGGTCGGCGGCGAATGCTGAATGGATGCACCTGACCGACTTTGATGCAATCGAAGGGCGCGACACAAACGCGGAACTGGTTGAAGAGATCATTCGATCGGCCGAAATTCCCGTCCAGCTTGCCGGCGGTATGCGCACCCGTGAACATGTCGAATACTGGATCGACAAGGGCGCGGGCCGGATTGTTATCGGAACACTGGCAGCCTGGGATCCAAATCTGGTCAAGGAACTGGCCAAATTGTATCCGGATCAGATCGTGCTGGCGGTTGATGTCTGGCAGGGCCATGTCATGACCGAAGGCTGGCGCAGCCAGAGCGCCTTTACGCCCGAAGCCTTTATCGAAGCGTTCGAAGGAACCCCGTTTGCGGCGATTCTGGTGACAGATATCGACAGCGACATCGAGGATGTTGACGCTCAGCTGGGTCTGATTTCCGGTCTGGCCGAAAAGTCCCGCACCCCGGTTATCGCCAGCGGTGTGGTACGCACGGCGGACGATATCTCTCGTCTGGCATATGTTCCGAATATCGCGGGCGCGCTGGTCGGTCGGGCCTTGTTCCGCAAGACGATTGACCTGTCAGACGCACTGGCGGTTGCTGCCGCAGCGCACGAGCCTGTTGCTGAGTTCCAGTAACTCGTTACAAAGGCTTAATTTATCGCCTCTTCCCGGCGTCAGGAGGGGGCGGTTTTTTGAGATCGGCTGTGATCTAAAATTTCTGTCGGGGCTCGTAAAACGCGAATTGCCGCCGATGGATGCCGGTGCGGAATGCGCCCTTGCTCTTGCCCCCGGACCCCGGGCCGGGGTATGAGCGTTTCTCAAACAGGAAGCAGGCAAGAGGCATTTCATGCGCAGAGTTGTTGTAACCGGTCTGGGGTTGGTCACTCCGTTGGCCAGTGGGGTCGAGGAAACCTGGTCGCGGCTGCTGGACGGAGAATCCGGTGCTGGCCCGATCACTCAGTTCGATGCTGAGGCAAGCGGGGTCACGACGACCTATGCTTGCGAAGTGCCGCGCGGTGACGGGTCTGACGGGACGTTCAATCCCGATGACTGGATGCCGCCGAAAGAGCAGCGCAAGATCGAAGACTTTATCCTGTATTCCATCGCCGCGGCCGACATGGCCTGTCAGGATGCTGGCTGGATGCCCGAGGATGAAGAGGCGCGCCTGCGTACTGGTGTTCTGATCGGCTCCGGTATCGGGGGGCTGGGTTCGATAGCAGATACCGCCAACCTGATCCGCGACAAGGGCCCGCGCCGTGTGTCGCCCTTCTTTATTCCCGGTGCGCTGATCAACCTGGCCTCTGGTCAGGTGTCAATACGTCATGGGTTCAAGGGTCCGAACCATTCGGTTGTGACCGCCTGTTCAACCGGTGCGCACGCCATCGGCGATGCCAGCCGCATTATCCGGGCCGGTGACGCGGACGTCATGATTGCCGGAGGCGGCGAGGGCTGCATCTGCGAGATCGGTATTGCCGGCTTCAACGCATGCAAGGCGCTGTCGACCAAGTATGCCGACGATCCCAAGAAAGCCAGCCGGCCCTATGACGTGGATCGCGACGGCTTTGTCATGGGCGAGGGCGCAGGCATCGTTGTGCTGGAAGACTACGACCACGCCGTTGCACGCGGTGCGAAAATCTACGCCGAGGTTCTGGGCTACGGCATGTCGGGTGACGCCTATCACATCACCGCTCCGAGCGAGGATGGCGATGGTGCGGAGCGTTCGATGAAAGCCGCGCTGCGCAGCGCCGGGCTGGAGCCGAAGGATCTGGACTATATCAACGCGCATGGCACTTCGACCATGGCGGACACGATTGAACTGGGCGCGGTGGAGCGTCTGCTGGGCGAACATGCCGGCACCGCAACCATGACCTCGACCAAATCCGCCACTGGACACCTGTTGGGGGCCGCGGGCGCGATTGAGGCGATCTTCTCGATTCTGGCGATCCGGGACCAAGTTGCGCCGCCGACCATCAATCTGGACAACCCGGCAGTCGAAACGCCGATTGATCTGGCGCCTAACGCCAAGCGTGAGCGTGAGATCAATGTGGCGCTTTCGAACTCGTTCGGGTTCGGCGGCACCAATGCCAGCGTGATCTTCGGAAAGGTCAGTTAAATGTGGCGGGCCTTAGCATCGAACGCGCTGACCATCCTGGTGGTCGGCCTGTTTCTGATGGGCGGTCTGATCCTGTGGGGGCAGACGCAGTATAAGGCCCAAGGCCCGCTGGAATCCGCCATGTGCCTGCAGGTCAAAAGCGGTTCGAACATGACACGGGTCAGCCAGCAGCTTGAAGATGACGGTGCCATCAGCAGCGCGATGATCTTCCGGATGGCGGCGGATTACACGGACAAGGCGCAGCAGTTGAAGGCCGGCAGCTTTTTGGTGCGCGAAGGCGCGTCGATGGAGCAGATCATTGACGAGATTACCAGCAGCGGTGCCAGCACTTGCGGGTCTGAAATCGAATACCGCATTGGCGTCACCCGCGTTCAGACACGCGTGCGCGAACTGGACCCGGCC
Source organism: Ruegeria sp. ABV4_181 (assembly GCF_056158465.1). Lineage (NCBI taxonomy): Bacteria > Pseudomonadati > Pseudomonadota > Alphaproteobacteria > Rhodobacterales > Roseobacteraceae > Ruegeria > Ruegeria sp. ABV4_181. The sequence continues at coordinate 3,028,718 of NZ_JBSWTI010000002.1, read as the reverse complement.
ACACTGGACTTTGTTGAGATCGCCAGCTTTGAGGCCGCTGAAGAAGAGGTGCCCGCCGCCTATTCTGAAAAACGTCAGGATGCGGATACGCGCTATCGCGTCTCAGTGGCCGAGGGCGTGACATCGTGGCAGGTGGTTGAAGCGCTGAAGGGTATCGATGCGCTGACGGGTGACGTGACCGACCTTCCTGCCGAAGGGATGTTGGCGCCCGACAGTTATGAGCTGACACCCGGTGATGATCGGAATGCTGTTCTGCAGAATATGCAGAACAAGCAACAGTTGCGGATCAATGCCGTATGGGAAAGCCGGCAGGACGATCTGCCAATCAGCAGTCCTGAAGAGATGCTGATCCTGGCTTCGATCATCGAAAAGGAAACCGGGGTTCCGCATGAGCGCGGCCAGGTTGCCAGCGTCTTCGTCAACCGGCTGGAGCAGGGGATGAAGCTGCAGACGGACCCGACGGTGATTTACGGTGTCACAAAGGGTCAGGGCGTGCTGGGCCGCGGATTGCGCCGAAGTGAGCTGCGCCGGGCAACGCCTTGGAATACCTATGTGATTGATGGTTTGCCGCCTACGCCAATTGCCAATCCCGGGCTGGCAAGCCTTGAGGCCGCCGTTGCGCCCGACGAAACCAGCTTTGTGTTCTTCGTCGCGGACGGCACGGGCGGGCACGCTTTTGCGGAGACCTTGCAGGAGCACAATCGCAACGTGGCCAAGTGGCGCGAGATTGAGGCCGAGCGACAAGGCTCTGGCAATTGATACAAAACGGGCCGCGTTGTGAGACGCGGCCCGATGTTTTTTGTCTTATGCAGCAGGACGACGGCGCGGCCGGCGACGTTTGGACGAAGCAGGTCTTGAGCCGTTATTCGCCGCTTGCGGTTTTGACCCACGTCCCCGGAAACCGCTGCGACCGCGTGATTTCTTGGGTTCCGCAGCTTCCGGCATCGTGCCGCTGGCGACCGGAATCTCGATCTTCATCAGCTTCTGAATCTGACGCAGCTGGTCCAGTTCGTCCGGCGCGCAAAAGGCGATAGCCTCGCCTTCGCGTCCTGCCCGCGCGGTACGGCCGATGCGGTGGACATAGTTATCGGGCACCTCGGGCAGGTCATAGTTGATCACGTACGCCACGCCCGGGATGTCGATACCGCGTGCCGCGACGTCAGTGGCAACCAGCACATCGACCTCACCGGCCCGGAACGCCTTGATCGCACGGTCCCGCTGCCCCTGGCTTTTGTTGCCGTGGATCGAAGCCGCGTTGTATCCGTCGGCAACGAGGTCTTTCATCAATTTCTCGGCACCGTGTTTGGTGCGCGCAAAAACCAGCGTCAGGGCACCTGCGTCCGCGGACAGAATCTCGCGCAGTTTCTTCGGCTTTTCCGGCCTGCTGACAAAGTGCACGGATTGGGTGATCTTGTCGGCGGCTTTGCCTGGGGGCGAGACCTGCACCCTTTGCGGGTTGGTCAGGTAGGATTGGCTGAGTTCCTCCATTTGTTTCGGCATGGTGGCCGAAAACAGCATGGTCTGGCGCGGCGTACCCAATGCCGGCGCGATTTTGCGCAGGGCATGGATGAAACCCATATCCAGCATCTGATCGGCCTCATCCAGAACCAGATGGCGTACCGAGCTGAGATCAACGGCTCCGCGCTCCATCAAATCAATCAGGCGACCGGGGGTGGCGACCAGAATGTCTGTGCCGCGCGACAGGAACGAAATCTGTTTGCCGATGGATTGCCCGCCGACCACGGTCGCAACCCGCAGCTTGGTCTTTTTCGTCAGGTTGCGCAGGCTTTCGGCGATCTGATTCACCAATTCACGGGTCGGGGCCAGGATCAGGGCTTTGACCGTTTTTGGTGCGGGTTTGCCCGGTTGCGCCAGAAGGTGGTCGATCAGCGGCAGGCCGAATGCCAGGGTCTTACCTGTACCGGTTTGTGCCAGCCCCAGGATATCGTGACCCTGCAGGGCCAGCGGAATCGCCTGGTTCTGGATCGGGGTGGGTTGCGTAAAGTTGGCGCGTTGGAGCGCATCATTCAGGGCCGGGGCCAGGCCCAGCATATCAAAGTCGAACACGTATTATTCCTTTTTCCGTGGTGACATGTCGGCCACGGACAAGAGTTACTGGCCACGCAATCTGCGCGACCGGCAGGGGTTTAGCGAAACCTCGGGACCCACAGGCGAGTCCTGCGGTATCTGGCTATCGCTTCAAGAACCCTGCGTGAAGGGGAACTGGAGAGGGTAGTGGCGCTGTGGACCGGTTCTGCCGGCGTGTACTCACGCGTCAGCGCTATGCGGCGGCAATGACGTTTTGCAAAGGGAATGTCAAGCGTTGCCGTGCGCGTCACCGGTCGCACCTTTCCTTACCGTACAGGATTTGATCGTCTGTCAGTCATGTGGTCCGCTTAGCGGCATCATTCAGGTGCGGTTACCTGCGCAGGCACTGGAATGAGATAATGCCCTCACCATCCCAAAAGACGTCCAACAGGTCGGCATCGCGGTGGCATTTGAGTTCGATGCGGTCCCGTCCGCAAAACCACATGACCGGCTCGCCTCTCGGGATTTCCAGAATGTCGCCCTCGTTGCGAAAAATCGTAACGCGATCATATTCGCCCCACACCTCAACTTCGAAATCCAGACAACGAAAAGTCTGTTCCCCCAGAAAATCCTGAGCCGCTGCCGAAGTCGTGAACGCCAGCAGTCCGCCACTCAGAGCAAAGATGAATTTCAGGACAGTGTTTCTCATCTAGTTTGTTTCCTCTGATGCGGTGTCAGGTTCCTGGGCGACACAATTCACGCGTATTCGGCCGGCGCTTCGCCAATCAACGGCGGCAGACGCACCGTCGCATTCAAACTCTTGCGCCCAGGCGACCTTGGCGCTGGTTGCGCTGGGCCGCAGGCATAGCAAGGTAAATTTGTTACGCGCAACCGGCTCGATTATACCAACTGAGGGGAATAACTCCTGATCTACCGTGCGTACCACCAGCAATTCGTTGGCCGGGTTGCACCGTTCCGAAGCAAAGTTCGCCAGCGCGGCGGCAGGTGAGGCGGTTACTAACACAAGTGATATGGCAAATCTGCTTTGGCCGTTCATGTGCAAAGTTCCTCGAACGTAGTTTGGCTTTCGTCACCAAATTCGCGGACAACGCGGTTTCGGTCGCCAAAAACAGGTGCCCCGGTCGCATATTCGGCGGCGCGGCAGGCGTGTCGTCGTGCTTCTGCCATATCGCCTTTTTCTTTCATGAGTTTCGCCAAACCGGACAGGGACTGAAACAATATCAGGCGATCATTGTTGTACTGGCCGACGCGCACGGCCTCGTCATAAGCGGTCTGAGCGGCTTCAAGATCGAATACTTCGGGAAGTTCCCGCCGCACGCGTATGTTTCCGATGGTTTTTTGTATCCGCGACAAGCGGTCGAAATTCTGCGCGGCTTTGTAATACTCGGCGGCTTTTTCGTATCTTTCGATTGCCGAAGGGAATTTCAGATTATTCTGGTAGATATTTCCGATGGCCTGATACACATCCCCTTTGAGGGATGCATCGACCCCATCCAGACTGCTGACCGCGCGGACTTCCAGCGTAATCAACGCGTCAGTAAATAGACCCTGGTCGCTTTCCGTACTGGCCCTTTGCAAAAGTACGTTCAGGTAGTCAGCATTGCTGACTTTACGGGCTTTTTCTTCGGCGTCGTTGAACAGGCTTCGCGCCAGTTGCACCTCATTATTGAACGCCCTGTTGATTGCCAACTGAACCGTGGCAAAGACGGCCAATGTCGTGTAGTTCTGCTTGTCGGCAAATTCCAGAATTGCCTTGTAGAAACCCGCGGTTTCATTGTCGAACGGATCAAGTGTGTTCCCGAAATTGATGGCGATGATATCGGTCTGCTTTCGGATGAAGCCGTCCAATTGGTCCTGAACACGCTCGGTCTCTTGCTCGATTTCGGTGAAGGTACTGTCGAGCTTGGAGAAATCGACCTTCAGGTCCTGAAAGTCCTCAAGCAAAGGCGTCAATTCCTGCTCTAGCTCTGTGACCCGTTTCTGGAAAGCGGCAAGATCGCCTTGTGCCGCGATAACGTCTTCCGAAAGTTCCTTTAGACTGGATTGCACTTCCTCGCGGGCCCGCTCGACGAAGTCGTACCCAAAAAAGGCAGCTACCGAGAGCAAAATCGCAAAGATCGTCCCGTAGCGATACTTGAGCGTGGTCTCTACGCGCGTTCTGACTTGATCGGACAAGCGCCGCTCAAGCAATTCGAAAGCATCGTCATCATGCAACGTCGGATGCGGCTCTTCGTCCGCCATGTCAGATAAGTCCTCAAATTCAAAAACAAGTTAATGACGCGTAGACTAGCCAATTGTTTACGTTTTTTCCACAAAACAAAATTCCACTGCTGCCCGGTGCCGGCGAAATGGGTGCAACAATTTCTTGGCGACCATTCGACAAGGGGCTTTGCAACTGCGCGGGTCAAACCACGTTCAGAAGAGAACGTTGTGTTTTCCTGAGTGCCAAACGGCATCGGGGATTCAGAGCCAGACTACGAATTGGATCTGGGTTCAATTTATGCCGGCGCGTGCCAGATATGTTAATTTTTCTATATTTTATAGTGCGTTGGGCGTTTCTGGCGTTGCGTATTGTCTTGACTCCACGCGCGATTTCTCGTATAGGTTGTGTCATGCTAGAAGAGGTGGGCAACGGCCCCGGGGCAACCCGGTGGCCGTTTTTCGTTTCTCTCGTGCGGAGAAAACTCACGCATGAGGTCACAGGCAAACATGACTTTGATTACCCCGGAAGAGCGGATTTCTCAGACGGCAGATTTGTTGCAGTCGCTTGAGAGGTCCATTCGCGATTTGCGCAAAGCAGCAGAAGAACTGCGCAGGCAGATCGGAGCCGGGGAGGATGCAGATCTTGCTGGTTCAGCACGGCAACTCGGTCAGCTGGAGGGGCTGATCCGAACCTGCCAGAAAGTGGAGGCGAATTTTGTCGAACAACATCACAGACAAGCCGGAATTGCCCAAGGAGGGTATGCGCTCGACCTTGAGCGCGCTCGATTTGAAATCGGGTGCAGGCTGGCTCGCCTCCGCCGATGCTGCGGTGCGGGAGAGATTTCTGAGTGAGATCGGGGAGGGGGGGCTGTGCGCCCTCCCTTTCCTGTTTGAGTTCTGGGCGCTGCCGCATCAGCTACCGCCTGAAGCGGACTGGCGGTCCTGGGTGATCATGGGCGGGCGCGGCGCTGGCAAGACACGCGCCGGGGCTGAATGGGTGCGGTCGATGGTCGAAGGGGCGAAGCCGCTGGACCGGGGGGAGGCGTGTCGGATCGCGCTGGTCGGGGAGACCTTTGATCAGGTGCGCGATGTGATGATTTTCGGCGATAGCGGGATTTTGCAGTGCTCACCTCCGGATCGTCGGCCGGTATGGAAAGCATCGGAACGCAAGCTGATCTGGCCCAACGGGGCCGAGGCGCAGGCGTTTTCGGCGCATGATCCGGAAGGGTTGCGCGGCCCTCAGTTCGACGCAGCCTGGGTGGATGAGCTGGCCAAGTGGAAAAAGGCCGGGGAGACATGGGATATGCTGCAGTTTGCGTTGCGGTTAGGGGATCGGCCTCGGGTCTGTGTGACAACCACACCACGCAATGTGAAGGTTTTGAAGGACTTGCTGGCGTCGCCGTCCACCGAGCAGACCCACGCACCGACCGAGGCGAACCGGGCCAATCTGGCGGGATCGTTTCTGGAGGAGGTGCGCGCGCGATATGCGGGCACGCGGCTGGGGCGGCAGGAACTGGACGGGGTGTTGCTGTCGGATGCCGAGGGGGCGCTGTGGACGGGCTCGATGCTGGAGGCGGCGCGTTGTGCGCGGGTGCCTGAGATGGATCGGATCGTGGTGGCGCTGGACCCGGCGGTGACGGCGGGGGCGGATGCGGATGCCTGCGGGATCGTCGTGGTGGGCGCGCAGGTGCAGGGGCCGCCCGAGGAGTGGCGCGCCTATGTGCTGGCCGACCGGACGGTGCAGGGCGTTGGCCCGGCGGGCTGGGCGCAGGCGGCGATTGACGCGATGGACGAGTTCGGGGCAGAGCGGCTGGTGGCCGAGGTCAATCAGGGCGGGCAACTGGTGGAAGAGGTTGTGCGGCAGGTGGACCCTCTGGTGCCTTATCGGGCGGTGCGGGCGTCACGTGGCAAGGTCGCGCGGTCAGAGCCCGTGGCGGCACTGTACGAGCAGGGGCGGGTGAGCCATGTGGTCGGGCTGGACGCGCTGGAGGAACAGATGTGCCAAATGACCGCGCGAGGGTTCGAGGGGCAGGGCTCACCCGACCGCGTCGACGCGCTGGTCTGGGCGCTGCATGAGTTGGTTGTGGGGCCTGCGGGGGCTTATCGGCGCCCGAGGGTGCGGTCGCTTTGAACTACGCAACTGGGTGCTGGTTCTCATGACGCGCATGGGGTAAGGAAGGGCAAAAATCGCCAGATAACTCCTGCAAAGAAAGCGAATTCCTGTGTCAGATTCTGAGGTACTTAAAGCAGTCGTTAATCCTTGTTTCCCACGCTCAGGGCACCGGTTTCTACGCAACCTGTGCAAAGGCTATTTTCGCAGATCGATGCGATTTGCCAGCGTCTACAATGCTGACGCCGCCCGTCTTGAACAAGCGAACTATGTTAAAGACCACGACTTCGAATGTGGGGGAAAAAAGCCGTCTATCCAGGTGTCAGATGAAAAGCTTTATCTTGTGCAATACAGGCACCCTTTAGAAAGTATCGCTTCATATTTTGAGTTTGCGGTTCACCATGGAAACTCGCAAGACACCGAGGAAGCTTGGCACCACTTTTTTGTAGGGAATCTGAATTATTGGAAGAAATTTGTGCAGAAGTGGTGTTTGGACGAAGCCCAACGGGACAATCCGTTAATCAAGCGCGTTGCTTACAAGGACCTCTATGATAGACCGCACGATACCCTTGCAGAGATCATCGAGTTTGTAACTGTCGACGGCCATGTTGTGAATCAAAACAGATTGAACGCGTCGATTGAAGAACACACAAAGGGGTTTGCTCGATACGTCGAAGATGAAAAGGATGGTGACAGGGCTTTGCGAAAAGCACGCAAAATCCAAGAATTCAAATATTTCAGTGAGTTGTTCGAAAAGACTGAGCAAGAGTTGAACGAGCAGTATCTGAAGCCGCTCAATCTGGACCGATTATTCTCCTAAGAAGGGGATATCTTGGACGGCGCAATCAACTTATTCATCTATTTGATCCTCAAACAGATTAGACTATGCGCCGTGCAGACTTCGAGTTGGCTTGGGTACCAACATATTAGGTGTCGCCTGTTGCGGTGCCCCAAAAAAATTCTGTGTTGCCCAACCCCCGTACGCCCCATTCCCAAGCCTTAAACTTCTTTCCTGCATAACTCCTTTCAACAAGCCGGGCAGAGCGGCGGCAGAAAGGAGCACAGATGGTATTCGATTTCTTGCGTCGTGGATCTGCGGGCGAAGCGCCCGAAGCGAAGGCGAGCGCGGCGGGGCCTGTGGTGGCGTGGCAGACGGGCGGACGCGTAGCGTGGAGCCCTCGGGATGCGGTGTCGCTGACGCGGACGGGGTTTTCGGGGAACCCGGTGGGGTTTCGCTCGGTCAAGCTGATTGCTGAGGCGGCGGCGGCTCTGCCTCTGGTGTTGCAGGATCAAGCGCAGCGCTTTGATGTGCATCCGATCCTGAGCCTCATGCGCCGTCCGAATGCGGCGCAGGGGCGGGCGGAGTTGATGGAAACTCTGTTCGGGCAGTTGCTGCTGTCGGGGAATGCCTATGTCGAGGCGGTGCAGGCCGAGGAAGGCCTGCCGGTGGAACTGCATGTACTGCGATCCGATCGGATGAGCGTGGTGCCGGGAGCGGACGGTTGGCCCAAGGCGTATGACTACGCGGTCGGCGGTAAGAAGCACCGGTTTGCCGCGGAAAATATCTGTCATATCAAGTCGTTCCATCCGCAGGATGATCATTATGGGTTCTCGCCCATGCAGGCGGCAGCGATGGCGATTGATGTGCATAACAGCGCGTCGCGGTGGTCGAAATCGCTGTTGGATAACGCGGCGCGGCCCTCGGGGGCGCTGGTTTGGAAAGGCGGTGATGGCCATGGGGTGATGGCCGAGGATCAGTTCCGGCGTCTGTCCGATGAGATTGAGCAGAACTATCGCGGGGCGCGGAATGCTGGCCGCCCGATGGTTCTGGAAGGGGGGCTGGATTGGAAGCCGATGGGTTTCTCTCCGTCCGATATGGAGTTTCAAAAGACCAAGGAAGCCGCCGCCCGCGAGATTGCGCTGGCATTTGGGGTCCCGCCGATGCTGCTGGGGATTCAAGGCGACGCGACCTATTCGAACTATCAGGAGGCCAATCGGGCGTTTTATCGCCTGACCGTGCTGCCCCTGGTGACGCGGGTGGCGGCGGCGGTGTCGGAGTGGCTGGCGGGCTTTACCGGCGAGGATTTGATGCTGAAGCCCGATCTGGATCAGGTGCCCGCGCTATCAGCGGAACGCGATGCGCAATGGGCGCGGGTCAGCGGGGCTGAGTTCCTGACAGATGCCGAGAAACGCGCGCTGTTGGGGCTGCCGGAGCGTGCGGATGTCTGACGGGTATTCCCCGTTCGATTGCGCGCCGGGCCTGCGCCTGGCCGCGCATGAGCGGGTGGCCGAGATCCAGCACGCGCATTTGTGCAGGCGGTTGGATCAGATCGAAGAGATGATGGAACGACTGGAGAAGCGGTTGTGGCTGACGGTCTATGGCGTGGTCGCGGTGATTCTGGCGCAGGCGCTTCAATCTCTGTTGGTGGTAACGCCATGAGTTCAGTGACTTACATGGAGAAGTTCATGGATTTGGAGCATAAGTTCGCGCGCTTTGGGGACGGGTTGTCGGTTACAGAAGACGCGGTGATTGAAGGTTACGCAAGCCTGTTTGGGCAAGTAGATCAGGGTAGCGATGTGGTGCAGCGGGGGGCGTACCAAGCCTCACTTGACGGGCTCGCCAAGGCGGGTCAGCGGGTCAAGATGCTGTGGCAGCACGACCCGGCGCAGCCCATCGGCGTCTGGGACGAGGTGCGCGAGGACGACAAGGGCCTTTGGGTTAAGGGGCGCCTGCTGGAGAGCACGCAAAAGGGTCGTGAGGCGGCGGAGCTGATCCGGGCGGGCGCGATGGACGGGTTGTCGATTGGCTATCGCACCAAGCGGGCTGTGAAGAATGACAAGGGCCAGCGGGTCCTGACCGAACTGGAGCTGTGGGAGGTGTCCTTGGTGACCTTCCCGATGCTGCCCAGTGCGCGGGTGGCGGCAAAGGGTTTCGATCCCGAAGCCGACGAGACCCTGCGCAGCATTGCCGAGGTGTTCAACGACGCCCGGCAGGAGCTGGCGCGGACCTAGCGCGCCTTAGACCCACCGAAAGACAGGACATGCTGATGAGCAAGACCGAGATCCCGGCCTTGACCGGAGAGAGTGCGCCCCTGGTTCAGGAGGTGAAGCAGGCGATGGCTAGCTTCGTGAATGAATTCAAGGACCTGAGGGCCGAAGTTAAAACCAAACTGCAACAAACAGAAGAGCAACTGACCATGCTGGATCGTAAATCAACCATCGCGGCGCGCCCGCATCTTGCGGCGTCTATCGAAGACGGTGCGCCGCATCAGAAGGCGTTCGACGCATATGTGCGTTCGGGCGATGATGACGGCCTGCGCGGGCTGGAGATTGAGGCCAAATCGCTGACGAGCGCGGTGAACAGCGACGGGGGATACCTGGTCGATCCGCAGACGGCCGAGGTCATCAAATCGGTGCTGAAATCCACCGCCTCGATCCGTTCGATTGCGTCCGTCGTGAATGTCGAAGCGAATTCGTTCGATGTGTTGATCGACCATACCGATGTCGGCGCTGGCTGGGCGGATGAGGCGTCGGCCGCGACTGAAACGGCAACGCCCTCGATCGACCGGATTTCGATCGCGCTGCACGAGTTGAGCGCGCTGCCGAAAGCCTCGCAACGTCTGCTGGATGACAGTGCCTTTGACGTCGAAGGATGGCTGGCCGGTCGCATCGCGGACAAGTTCGCCCGCGCCGAAGCTTCGGCCTTTATCAGTGGCGATGGCGTCGACAAGCCAAAGGGGATCTTGGACCACGCCAAGGTCGACAACGACGTCTGGGCCTGGGGCAATATCGGATATGTGCCAACCGGCATCGATGGCGGTGTTGACGCGGATTCCATCGTCGATGCGGTCTATGCGCTGGGTGCGCAATACCGGGTCAACGGCACTTTCGTGATGAACTCGAAAACCGCGGGGCTGATCCGCAAGCTGAAGGACAGCGATGGGCGCTTTCTGTGGTCGGATGGTCTGGCGGCGGGCGAACCGGCGCGCCTGATGGGCTATCCGGTGCTGATCGCCGAGGACATGCCGGACGCGGGCACCGACAGTTACTCGATTGCGTTTGGTGATTTCCAGGCTGGTTACACCATCGCCGAACGCCCCGATCTGCGCGTCCTGCGCGATCCCTTCAGCGCCAAGCCGCATGTCCTGTTCTACGCGACCAAGCGTGTGGGCGGTGATGTGAGCGATTTTGCCGCGATCAAGCTGGTGAAGTTCGGCATCGCTTAAGCGGTGGCAAATCCCGGGGGGCGGGCAACCGTCCTCTGGGGCGGCGGGCGCGGGCCGGGGTGAGATCCCCTGCGTTGTCTAGCTGCTCCCCTCCGTCCGAGCAACGTGGGGCGGCGCGTGCCCGTCAAGTCCTGAGAATGCGGGCCCGGAGCGGTCCGAGATTGCGGAGTGAATGGATGATGTTGATCGAAGAAACCGCCATCGCAGATGCGGCGCTGCCGGTGGATCAGTTCAAAGCGCATCTGCGGCTGGGCACGGGGTTTGCCGAAGACAGCGTGCAGGACGAGGTGCTGAAAGGTTTTCTGCGGGCGGCGATCGCAGCAATCGAGGCACGCACCGGCAAGGTGCTGATCGCGAGGAGCTTCTCGTGGGGTCTGAACGGCTGGCGCGATGCGGCGGGTGAGGTACTGCCGGTGACCCCTGTTACCGCAATTAATGCAGTGGCTGTGATCGACGCGGTAGGGGCCAATACGATTGTGGACAGCGGCCGGTATCGCCTGGCTGAAGACAGCCAGCGCCCTCGACTTTGCCCAGCGGATGCATCTTTGCCGGGCATTCCCACAGGCGGGTCGGTCAGGATAGATTTTACGGCTGGGATGGCTGCGGATTGGGGCGGGTTGCCTGCCGATCTGGGGCAGGCGGTTCTGCTGCTGGCCGCACATTACTATGAATACCGCAACGAAACCGCTCTGGGCGCAGGGTGCATGCCGTTTGGCGTCACCAGTTTGATCCAGAGATATCGTGTGGTTCGTTTCGGCGCCGGGGTGGCGCAATGAAGGCGCCGCGATTGAACCGAAAGCTGACGTTGGAAGCCCCAGTCCGCGTCGCCGATGGCGCGGGAGGGTACACCGAGACCTGGCAGCCGCAGGGTTCGGTCTGGGCCGAAGTCACGGCGCGCAGCGGATCCGAACGCCAGGTGGCCGGGGTGCCGGTTTCCCGTGTCGGGTATCGCATTGTAGTGCGTGGCGCGCCCGAAGGGTCCGGGATGCGCCCTTCGCCGGATCAGCGCTTTGCCGACGGCACGCGCCGCTTTGTCATCCGCGCGGTCGCCGAGCGTGACCCGCGCGGCCAGTACCTGACCTGTTTCGCAGATGAAGAGGTGGTGGCATGAGCTATGGCGTTTCGGCCGCCCTGCAAGCGGCTGTGTTTCAGCAGATTTCCGGCGACACGCAGGTCAGCGCGCTTGCGAACGGCGCGGTCTATGACGCGGTGCCGGCGGGATCGGTGCCCCAGACCTATGTGACGCTGGGGCCGGAGGAAGTGCGCGACGCCTCGGACCATTCCGGCAGCGGGGCTGTACATCGGTTCACGGTGTCTGTGGTGTCCGAAGCGGCCGGGTTCGGGGCCGCCAAGAGGTTGGCCGGGGCGGTGTGCGACGCGCTGGAAGGCGCTGCGCTGACCCTAGACCGGGGGCGGTTGGTGGGTCTGTGGTTCGAGCGCGCTTCGGCCCGCCGTACAGGAACCGGCGGCGCGATCCGCCAGATCGACCTGCGTTTCCGCGCCCGCGTGGAAGACGATTAAGCAATCAACGGAGAGAGCATATGCCTGCCCAGAACGGAAAAGACCTGTTGGTCAAAGTGGATATGAACGGCTCGGGCCTGTTTGAGACCATTGCGGGGCTGCGCGCCACGCGGGTCAGTTTTAATGCGGAAAGCGTGGATGTCACCAGTCTGGAAAGCCAGGGCGGCTGGCGCGAACTTCTGTCCGGGGCGGGGGTTAAATCCGCCGCGATCTCGGGTTCGGGCGTGTTCAAGGACGCCGATACGGATGAGCGCGCGCGGCAGCTGTTCTTTGATGGCGAGACGCCGAATTTTCAGGTGATCATCCCTGATTTCGGCATTGTCGAGGGCGCGTTTCAAGTGACGGGTATCGAATATGCGGGCTCGCACAATGGTGAAGCGACCTATGAGATGAGCCTGGCCAGCGCCGGTGCTCTGGCCTTCACAGCGCTGTAATCCAATGGCCAATCCGTGGACGGGCGAGGTGGCGTTGACCATCGATGGGGAGCGCCGGGTGCTCAAGCTTACGCTGGGTGCCTTGGCGGGGTTGGAACAGGAATTGGGCACCGGGTCCCTGGTGGAATTGGTGCAGCGGTTCGAAGGCGGGTCGTATTCCAGTGGTGATGTGCTCGCCCTGATTGTAGCGGGGCTGCGGGGCGGTGGGGTTGATGTGACCGGCGCCGAATTGCTGAGCGCTGAAATTGAAGGCGGCCCAATGGCTGGTGCGCGCGCGGCTGCTGAACTGCTGGCGCGAGCCTTCATGGTGCCGGGTGAATCATGAGCGGGTTCGACTGGCCCGTGCTGATGCGGGCCGGGTTTGTCGGGTTGCGTCTGTCGCCGGATCAATTCTGGCGGCTGACGCCCGCTGAATTGCGGCTGATGCTGGGACAGGGCGCAGGGTTGCCGGCAATGAACCGCGCCGGTCTGGACGCGCTTCTGGCGGCCTATCCGGACAAGGAACAAGGAGAGCGTGATGACGGATCGTGACGGGTTTGACGACCTGCAGGAACGGGGCGAGGCGCTGGGCGACTCGCTGGGGGATGCGGCCTCGATGGCGGCAGCGTTTGACAGCCAGATGAAGCGGATCAGCGCGGCCTTCGAGGAGACCGGCAAGGACGTCGCTACATTGGAGCGCGGCATGTCGGGCGGCTTGCGCAAGGCGTTTGACGGCGTGGTTCTGGATGGGATGAACCTGTCAGATGCTCTGGACGTGCTGAAGAATTCGATGATCCGAACGGCCTATTCGGCGGCAATCAAACCGGTCACGGATCATTTTGGCGGGATGTTGGCCAACACAGTTGGCGGTCTGGTGCAGGGGATGCTGCCGTTCGCGGATGGAGGTAGCTTTTCGCAGGGCCGGGTGATGCCGTTTGCCAATGGCGGCGTGGTCAGCGGCCCCACGACCTTTCCCATGCGTGGCGGCACCGGATTGATGGGCGAGGCTGGCCCCGAGGCGATCATGCCTCTGGCGCGCGGACCTGACGGAAAGCTGGGGGTGCGGACCTCTGGCGGCGGTCGCGCCGTGAATGTGGTGATGAACATCACAACTCCGGACGTGCAGGGATTCCGTCGCAGTCAGGGCCAGATCGCCGCTCAGATGAGCCGGGCGCTGGGTCGCGGCAATCGCAACAGGTAATGACAGGAGCAGGTCATGAATTTCCACGAGGTGAGATTTCCCGCCAGCCTGAGCTTCGGCTCGGTCGGCGGTCCCGAACGGCGCACGGATATCGTGACGCTGGCCAACGGGTTCGAAGAGCGCAACACGCCCTGGGCACATTCAAGGCGACGCTATGATGCCGGTCTGGGGATGCGGTCTCTGGATGACATCGAAACGCTGGTGTCCTTTTTCGAAGCCAGGCAGGGCCAGATGTTTGGGTTCCGCTGGAAGGACTGGTCTGATTACAAGTCGGGCGCGGCCACCGCGGATGTCGATAAGGGTGATCAGGTTATTGCACGGGGGGACGGCGTACAGACCGCGTTTCAACTGGTGAAGACATACAGATCCGGTGAATTCAGCTATGTTCGGCCGATCATCAAGCCGGTGCTTGGGTCGGTAAAGCTCGGGCTTGAACAGGACGAAATGCGCGAAGGCGTCGACTTCGAAGTCGACCTTGCTCGGGGGGTGGTAACTTTTTCAGCACCGCCGCCTGAACAGGTGGAGATCACCGCAGGTTTCGAATTCGACGTTCCGGTTCGGTTTGATACCGACAGGATTCAGACCAGCGTTGCCAGTTTTCAGGCCGGCGACGTGCCGAATGTCCCGGTTGTCGAGGTGCGCGTGTGATGAGTGGCGACAAGCAGGGATTGCTGGACCATTTGCAGAGCGGGCTGACCACGACTTGCAGGTGCTGGGCGATCACACGCTCGGACGGGCAGGTTTATGGGTTCACCGACCACGATATGGCGTTGAGCTTTGATGGTCTGGAGTTCAAGGCCAGCACCGGCCTGACCGCGACCGCGATCGAACAGGCCACCGGGCTGTCCATCGACAATTCTGAGGCCATGGGCGCGCTGTCTGATGCCGCCGTGACCGAAGAAGACATCGAAGCCGGCCGTTTCGATGGGGCAGAGGTGCGCGCCTGGCTGGTCAACTGGGCGGCACCCGAGCAACGCATGCTGCAGTTTCGGGGCTCGATTGGTGAGCTTCGCCGCGCCGGCGGAGCCTTCCACGCCGAACTGCGCGGCCTGACGGACCTGTTGAACCGCCCAATGGGCAGAATTTATCAGAAACCATGTACCGCCGTGTTGGGTGACGCGGCCTGCAAATTCGATCTGAACGCTCCGGGCTTTGCGGCGACGGCGGAAGTCGTCGGTCTGACCGGTCTCAGCGCATTGCAGTTGAAAGGCGCAGAAGCTCCGGCCGCGGCATGGTTCGAACGCGGCAGGCTGGACGTTTTGTCCGGGCGTGCGGCTGGACTGTGGACCTCCATCAAGCTGGACCGGAAAAATGCCGGCGGCCGGAATGTTACTTTGTGGTCCGGGATGAGCGGCGGTCTGGCGGTCGGCGATCAGGTCAGGCTGACGGCAGGATGTAACAAGAGCATGAGCGCCTGCCGGAAAAAGTTCAACAATCTGATCAACTTTCAGGGATTTCCTGATCTTCCGGGCGAAGACTGGGTGATGGCTGTTCCAAAGCAAGGCAACCCGAACAAAGGGGGGAGCATTCGATGAGCGTGCGTCGGCAGGACATTGTTGATGAGGCCCGCAGTTGGCTAGGTACGCCTTATGTGCACCAGGCGTCGGTCAAGGGCGCGGGCACCGATTGTCTGGGCTTGCTGCGAGGCGTGTGGCGGGCCCAATTCGGACAGGAACCGGAACTGGTTCCGACCTATAGCATGGACTGGTCCGAGCCGCAGGGCGAGGAGCGGATGTGGGCCGCCGCGCAACGACACCTGATCGAGAAGAACTCGAACGCCCCGGCCATCGGGGATGTTTTGCTTTTCCGCATGCGGGAAGGCCGGGTCGCCAAGCATGTGGGCATTGTCAGCGACACTGGTGCAGTGCCCCGGTTTATTCACGCCTATTCCGGATATGGCGTTGTCGAGAACGCTCTGAGCGCGCCCTGGCGCCGCCGGATCGTTGCCCGTTTTGAATTTCCGCTGGAGGATATGTGAATGGCTACAATTGTTCTTTCCGCGGCAGGGGCTGCGATTGGCGGGGCGGTTGGCGGAACCGTCGCGGGCCTGTCGTCTGCGGTGATCGGACGAGCGATCGGCGCGACACTGGGCCGTGTCATCGACCAACGGCTGATGAGCCAGTCGGTGATGGGCGGCGGCAGCGAAGTTGTTGAGACAGGACGTCTGGATCGGTTTCGCCTTACCGAATCCGGTGAGGGGGCACCGGTTGCTACTGTCTTCGGGCGTATGCGGGTGGGCGGTCAGGTGATCTGGGCTTCGGATTTTCTGGAAACCAAAAGCACGAGCACCGCCACTCAGTCCGGTGGGGGCGGTGGCAAGGGGTCCCCCAAAACCCCCGAAGTCAGTACCACCACCCACAGCTACAGCTACTCGATTTCTCTGGCCATTGCCGTTGGCGCGGGACGTATTGCCGACGTGCCGCGCGTATGGGCAGACGGAGAGGAACTGGAACGCGCCGGGCTGAACATGCGCATCTACCGCGGTTCGGACAGTCAACTGCCGGACCCGCTGATCGAGTCCATTGAGGGAACAGGAAACGTTCCGGCCTATCGCGGAACAGCCTATGTTGTAATCGAAGACCTGCAACTGGGCGCGTTCGGAAATCGCGTTCCGCAGTTTTCTTTTGAGGTTGTACGCCAGGAACAGGCGGGAATGCCGGACACACCGGATGCCTTGTCCAGAACCATCCGGGGCGTCGCCCTGATGCCTGGCACCGGCGAATATGCGCTGGCCGCGACACAGGTGAATTACACAAAGGGGCAGGGGCGAAGCTGGGCCGCGAATGTTAATTCGGCATCCGGCAAGCCGGACCTTGTGACCGCCACACGCGCACTGAGCACTGAATTGCCCGCATGTGATGCCACGTCCTTGATCGTTTCGTGGTTTGGCGATGACCTGCGGTGCGGGCAATGCCAGATCCGCCCCAAGGTCTTGCACAAGGATATCGAAGGCAAGGACATGCCCTGGCGCGTGGCCGGCGTGCACCGAAACGCGGCACAACGGGTGCGGCAGGACGGGGACCGCCCGGTTTACGGCGCAACTCCGACAGACGAGTCAGTGGTGCAGGCTATCCGGCACCTGAAGGATGCAGGCAAGCGCGTCATGTTTTATCCGTTTATCCTGATGGACCAGTTGCGTGACAACGGCCTGCCGGACCCATGGTCCGAGGCCCGCAGTCAGCCGCACTTGCCCTGGCGAGGTCGGATTACGCTAAGCACCGCTCCGGGGCGGGAAGGGTCGCCGGACCAGACGGCGGCTGCGGATGCACAGGTGGCCACGTTCTTCGGGCAAACCCGTGCAAGTGACTTTGCGGTTGGTGACGGCACCGTTTCTTATAGCGGGCCGCAGGAATGGGGATTGCGCAGGTTCATCCTGCATTACGCGGCTTTGTGCAAAGCCGCCGGAGGCGTTGACTCGTTCTGCATATCGTCGGAAATGCGCGGGCTGACGCAGATCCGCGGCCTGACCGGGTTTCCTGCCGTTCGCCAACTGCAGGACCTTGCCGCCGAGGTGCGCAAGATATTGGGGCCGGGTACAAAAATCGGATACGCGGCCGACTGGAGCGAATATTTCGGGTATCAGCCCAACGACGGGTCAGGCGACCGCTACTTTCACCTCGACCCGCTGTGGGCCGATGACAACATCGACTTTGTCGGCATCGACAATTACATGCCGCTGTCGGACTGGCGCGCGGGCGAAGATCATCTGGATGCCAAGGCCGGTGCGGACGCGATCTACGACATCGATTATTTGCGCAGCAATATCGAAGGTGGCGAAGGCTATGACTGGTACTACGCCTCACCCGAAGAGGCTAGGGCCCAGATCCGCAGCCCGATCGAGGACAGCGAGTATGACGAGGCCTGGATCTGGCGATACAAGGACTTGCGCAACTGGTGGTCGCAACCGCATCACGAGCGGATTGGAGGGGTGCGCCAAGTCAACCGGACAGATTGGGTGCCGGGGTCAAAACCGATCTGGTTCACCGAACTTGGCTGTGCCGCAATCGACAAGGGCACCAATCAACCGAACAAGTTTCTGGATCCGAAGTCGTCGGAATCCAGCCTGCCGCGCTATTCTGACGGGCAGCGCGACGATTTCATTCAGGTGCAATATCTGAAAGCAATGTTGGGGTACTGGTCCGACCCGGACACGAACCCGGCTTCCGATGTTTACGACGGGCGGATGATCGACCTGTCGAACGCTTATGTCTGGGCCTGGGACGCGCGCCCTTACCCCACCTTCCCAAACCTGCGCAGCCAGTGGAGCGATGGCGCGAACTATGCGCGCGGGCACTGGTTGAACGGACGGTCCGGGTCACGGACGTTGGCCTCTGTCGTAACTGAAATCTGTTACGGGGCCGGCGTTACGGACATAGACGTCTCGCGCCTGTACGGTGTGGTCCGGGGATACGCGATCGAGGATGTCACCAGCGCCCGCGCGGCGTTGCAGCCCTTGATGTTGCGCTATGGGTTCGATGCGATCGAACGGGACGGCGTGTTGCAATTCCGGATGCGCAATGGCGACAGCGCCATTGATCTGAACACCGACACGTTCGCCGACATTTCGGATATCGAAGGACGGGTCGAATATCGGCGCGAAGCCGAAGCGGAGATGACGGGCCGCGTGCGCCTGCGTTTTGTGCAATCGGATGCCGATCATGACATCGTGTCTGAAGAAGCGGTCCTGCCGGACACGCGCACGCACTCGGTTTCGGTGAACGAGATGCCGCTGTCGATGACACGCGCCGAAGGCAGGCAGACCGCCGAACGTTGGCTGAGCGAGGCCCGGGTGTCCCGCGAAACGGCCCGGTTCGCGCTGCCGCCATCGCTGCTGAACGTCGGTGCGGGGGACGTGATCCGCCTGAACGGGAATGGAGAGGGCGCGAGATATCGCATCGACCGTCTGGAACAGGCCGAAATGCAACTGGCAGAGGCCGTTCGCATCGAACCTGGCGTCTATGCGCCCACAGACCTGCCCGATGACGCGGTGACCGCAAAACCCTTTGTGGCTCCTGTTCCCGTATTGCCGGTGTTCATGGATTTGCCCTTGATCACCGGGTCCGAACAGCCGCACGCGCCGTATCTGGCTGTGTCCGCCAACCCCTGGCCGGGCAGCGTCGCCGTCTATTCGGCTGCAAGCGATGAGGACTATGCCTTGCAAGAGGTGATTTCAGCCCAGGCTGTCATAGGATTTACCGAAACGCCCCTGATGCGGGCAAGTGCCGGGCTTTGGGATGAGGCAACCCCCTTGCGAGTTAATCTGGTTGACGGGCTGCTGGAATCCCGCCCGCGCGAAGCTTTGCTGAACGGGGCAAATCTGGCCGCGATTGGGGACGGAACGCCGAACAACTGGGAAGTGTTTCAGTTCGCGGACGCCGACCTTCAGGAAACAGGAATTTACAACCTGTCCGGGCGGCTGCGCGGCCAGCTGGGAACAGATGCGATCATGCCCGAGGCCTGGCCGGAAGGGTCGATGTTCGTGCTGCTGGACCAGCGCGTCTACCAGACCGGGTTGCGAAGGTCGGAGCGACGGGTCAGCAAGCATTACCGGATCGGCCCTGGCGCACGGGGGTATGATGATCCGTCCTTTACTCATCTTGTGGAAGCTTTTGATGGCAATGGGCTTCGACCCTACGCACCAGCGCATTTGGCGGTAACCGCATCACCCGCAGGTGATCATGTCTCGTGGATCCGCCGCACCCGGATTGACGGAGATGATTGGGCCGGGCTTGAGGTGCCGCTGGGCGAGGAAAGCGAATCCTACCTGATTCAGTTTTGGGTCAACGGAGCCCGGGTACGTGAAGACGTCGTCCAGGCGCCCGGATTTCATTACCCCGCCGCAATGAAACAAGATGATGGATCAACTGGGTCCTATGAGGTGCGCGTTGCGCAGGTGTCAGCCAGCTATGGGCCGGGATCATTCGCAAGACTGACGGTCGGATAGGCAATACCATGCGCCCTGTTTTGCACGGTGATGTCAGCGCCGCGGCGCGGGTCCTGCTGACCGCGCCGCCAGCGGATCGCGATCGCCTCTGCCTGCGAATGATCCACGAAGCCGAACTGGCCGACGCACATGTTGGTCAGACCGGCAAACTACACCCGCATTTCGGCAACGGTTCGCTGATGGCAGCCGCGCGCAACCGGCCGCTGGCGGATGAGCCCGGGTTCGACGACATTCAATATTGTCAGTGTTTCGAACAAGTTCTGCGCCACCTGATCCAATTTCTGGTCAAGAAGACGCGCAGCTGACGCATTTGCTGGCGGCGAGGTCCAGATTAAGCCGGCCCGCAGGAATTTCGTCGCCGCAATCTTCGCAATAGCCAAATTCGCCGTCCTGAATTCGGGTTAGGGCGGCTGTCAGCCTTCGAACTTCCAGATCGCGGTTTGCCTGTTGGGCCTTGGCCATAGCCTGATTCTGCAGGGCGTCCATTCTGCTCAGGCGGCCCACGGCTTGCTGATCCAGTTCGACAATGGCCTGCGCCTTTTTCCCCGAAGCCGATTGTTCGGCCAGTTCTGCCAGCCGGGCACGGATCAATCCTTCGAATTCTGACAGCGCAGTTTCATTCATTTTCGTTAACCTGCCGATCACGGGTTTGCGTTTGGCGATTTTGCCACTAAATGGCATTCTAGGCGCAGCAAAGGATCAAAAGCCATGTTGGAAAAGCGCAGTCAGGTCACTCCCGTCGATCCGGTTTGGGATCGCATTACGACCGAGGCCCAGGCGGCCGTCGAAAGTGAACCCCTGATGGGGGGGCTGGTTCACGCCTGTATCCTGCACCATCGCAGCCTTGAGCGGGCGCTTTCGTATCGGGTTTCCGCAAAGCTGTGTTCGAATGAAATGTCGATGATGGTTCTGCGTGAAATCGTGGACGAAGCCTATGCCGATGACGCAACCCTGATCGAAGCGGCGCGTGCCGACCTGATGGCGGTTTACGAGCGTGACCCCGCCTGCCATCGGTTGTTGCAGCCGGTCCTTTACTTCAAGGGATACCAGGCGATGCAGGCTTATCGCGTGGCGCATTGGCTGTGGCGCAAGGGGCGGTATGACCTGGCCTATTTCTTCCAGATGCGCTCATCCGAAATATTCGGGATCGACATTCACCCGGCCGCGAAAATCGGCAAGGGTATCATGATCGACCATGCGCATTCGATCGTGATCGGTGAAACGGCGGTGGTTGGCGACAATGTCTCGATGCTGCATTCCGTAACGCTGGGCGGAACCGGGAAGGAAGAAGAGGATCGTCATCCGAAAATCGGTGATGGCGTTCTGATCGGTGCCGGCGCCAAGGTGCTGGGCAATATCGAAGTTGGTCCATGCAGCCGCATCGCAGCGGGGTCCGTGGTTCTGCAAGAGGTTCCGGCCTGCAAGACGGTCGCCGGTATTCCCGCCAAAATCGTGGGTGAGGCCGGGTGCGATCAGCCGTCGATCTCGATGGATCACATGCTGGGCAAAGACCAGTAGAGAAACCTCAGTTCGGGCGGTTGTTCTTTCTGTTCAATCGCTTGAGCCTTTTCTCCTCACGTCGTTTTTTCCGGTCTTCGACCCGTTTGGCACGTTCAGCCTTGCGTTTCGCAACTTCGGCAGGGTCGGGCTGATGGGTCGAATTTTCGCCTGGATAACTGTTGGGTTTCGCAACGGTGGCCGTTGGCACAGCAGTCGCCAGAACCGACAAGATCAGTAGGGATTTGGCCGTGTTCACGAGGGTCATGGCGCACCTTTGCATCGGGGAACTTGATGCAATCAAGGTGAGCAGCCACAGGGGCCGGGGCAATGGCTGCTACGGTCACAGCCTTTCACAACACGGCAAGGGTCAATGCTGCCGCGCCGGGTAAGTCACCCGGCGCGGCGAAAGCTCTGCTGACGATCAGGCCAGCATAACCATCGGGTTTTCCAGATTGTCGACAATTGCCTGCAGCAGTTCCGCCCCCAGCGCGCCGTCGATGACGCGGTGGTCGACCGACATGGTGACCGACATGACAGTGGCCACGGTCAGTTCACCGTCATCGCCGACAACCGGCTTCTTGACACCGGTGCCCACGGCCAGAATGCCCGCATGCGGTGGGTTCACGATGGCGTCGAAATTGTCGATGCCGAACATGCCCAGGTTCGAGACCGCAAAGGTCCCGCCCTGATATTCATGCGGGGCCAGTTTGCGCTCGCGGGCGCGGGCGGCGAGATCCTTCATCTCGGTCGACAGGGCAGACAGAGATTTGGTGTCGGCGTCCTGCAGGACCGGGGTGAACAGACCGCCCTCGATGGCGACCGCCACTGCCACGTCCGACGGTTTCAGCTGCAACACCCGGTCACCTGCCCAGACTGCGTTGCAGGCAGGCACCTGTTGCAGCGCGTTGGCGACGGCCTTGATGATGAAGTCATTGACGCTGAGTTTGACGCCCCGGCCTTCCAACTGCTTGTTCAACTGGCCGCGGAATTTCAGCAACGCATCCAGCCTGATGTCGCGGCGCAGATAGAAATGCGGGATGGTCTGTTTGGCCTCAGACAGGCGCGCAGCGATGGTTTTGCGCATGCCGTCGAGTTTGATTTCCTCGTATTCCCGCCCTTCGTACATCCGGGCGACGGCATCGGCCGAGGGACCAGCCGGGGCTGCAGCGGCAGGCGCCGCTGCGGCGGCGGCAGGGGTGGCGGCGGTTGCGGTTGCAGTCGCACCTTCGACATCGGCTTTGACGATGCGCCCATGGGGGCCGGAGCCGCTGATCTGCGCCAGATCGAGACCTTTCTGAGCAGCGATCCGACGAGCCAGGGGGGACGCGAAGATACGCCCGCCATCGGCCTTGACCGGAGCCGCCGGAGCGGGGGCAGCCGCCTCGGACGCCGCTGGCGCGGCGGCCTCGTTGCCTGCGGCCGCTGCGGGCGCAGCCGCCGGGGCTGCGGCAGGTGTGGCCGCGATATCATCGGCGCTTTCACCATCTTCCAGCAGAACCGCGATGGCGGTGTTGACCTTGACCCCTTCGGTGCCCTCGGGGATCAGGATCTTGCCGATCGTGCCTTCGTCAACGGCCTCGAACTCCATCGTGGCCTTGTCGGTTTCGATCTCGGCCAGCAGATCGCCGGAGGAGACGGTGTCGCCTTCCTTCACCAGCCATTTTGCAAGCGTGCCTTCCTCCATCGTCGGGGACAGGGCAGGCATAAGGATTTCGGTGGGCATCTCAGCGCTCCTCAATCAAAGTAATTTGGTCATAGGGCGCCTTGGGGCGCCCCGTGCCACGTGCGAGCGTCGCAATCGCGGCTTCGATTTTGTTCTTGTTCTCGGCCATCCAGACATATGCCGTCTGATGAGAAGGGCGCGCGCCGGTCAAACCGGTATCCGCAACCAGACGCTCGGGAACCAGCGCCCGTACGATGCGGTTGTCGACGTCGATTTCGACACGGTAGCATTCGGTTGCTGGATCGCGGCCCCTGATCTCCATCATCTTACCGGTAGGTCACCTGTTTGACCGCCGCGATCACCTCATCCGTGGTGACCAGCGCCAGTTTTTCCAGGTTCGCGGCATAGGGCATCGGAACGTCCTTGCCGGTGCAGTTGATGACTGGCGCGTCGAGGTAGTCGAACGCCTCCTGCATCACCACGGAGGAAATGTAGCTGCCGACCGAGCCTTGCGGCCAGCCTTCCTCGACAGTCACCAGACGGTTGGTTTTCATCACCGAGTTGATGATCGCGCCGGTGTCCATCGGGCGGATGGTGCGCAGATCGATCACCTCGGCATAGATGCCTTCCTCGGCCAGCTTATCAGCAGCTTCCAGAGCGAACTGCATGCCGATGCCAAAGCTGACGATGGTCACGTCAGATCCTTCGCGCCAGATGCGGGCTTTGCCCAGCGGGATGGTCAGATCATCCACCTGCGGCACGTCGAAGGATCGGCCATAAAGGATCTCGTTTTCAAGGAACACCACCGGGTTGGGATCGCGGATCGCCGATTTCAGCAGGCCTTTGGCATCGGCAGCTGAATAGGGCATCACCACTTTCAGGCCCGGGACCTGCATGTACCAGGCGGCATAGTCCTGGCTGTGTTGCGCCCCCACACGTGCCGCCGCACCGTTGGGACCGCGGAACACGATGGGACAGCCCATCTGGCCGCCGGACATGTAAAGCGTCTTGGCCGCCGAGTTGATGATCTGGTCAATCGCCTGCATGGCGAAGTTGAAGGTCATGAACTCGACAATCGGTTTCAGCCCGCCAAAGGCTGACCCAACGGCAATGCCGGTAAAGCCATGCTCGGTGATCGGGGTGTCGATCACCCTCTTGGAACCGAATTCGTCCAGAAGACCCTGGCTGACCTTATACGCGCCCTGATATTCGGCGACTTCTTCGCCCATCAAGAGCACATCTTCGTCGTTGCGCATCTCTTCGGCCATCGCGTCGCGCAGGGCTTCCCGCACCGTGTGCTGCGCCATTTCCGCGTCGGCGGGCCAGTCGGGCGAGTGATCGACCACCGGGGCCGCAGGCGCCGTCGCCGCAGGAGCGGGCGCCTCAACCGCCGCGGGGGCGGCCTCGGCCACCGCTGCTGTCGCGGGCAGGGCAGAGGCGTCTTCGCCTTCCTCAACCAGGATCGCAATGGGGGTGTTGACCTTGACCCCTTCGGTGCCTTCCGCGATCAGGATCTTGCCGACGATGCCTTCGTCGACGGCCTCGAACTCCATTGTCGCCTTGTCGGTTTCAATCTCGGCCATGATATCGCCGGAGGAGACGGTGTCGCCTTCCTTGACCAGCCATTTGGCCAGCGTGCCCTCTTCCATCGTGGGCGAGAGTGCGGGCATGAGAATTTCGGTTGCCATGTCTTATTCGTCCTCTCAGGCGTAGATGTCAGTCCAAAGCTCGTCCAGCGACGGCTCGGGGCTTTCTTTCGAGAATTCGGCGGCCTGGTTCACGACCTCCTTGATCTCTTTGTCGATCGCTTTCAGGTCGTCTTCGGTCGCGTGCTTGCCAGCCAGCAGCAGTTCACGCACATGTTCGATCGGGTCGCTCTGCTCGCGGACCTTCTGAACTTCTTCGCGGGTGCGGTATTTGGCCGGGTCCGACATCGAATGGCCACGATAGCGATAGGTTTTGATTTCCAGGATGTAGGGCCCCTTGCCGGCGCGGCAGTGGGCGACCGCCTTTTCACCGGCTTCCTTGACGGCCAGCACATCCATGCCGTTAACGATCTCACCCGGGATGCCAAAGGCCTCGCCCCGGTGGTAGATATCCTTGGTCGAGGTTGAGCGCGCCTGAGCGGTGCCCATGGCGTATTGGTTGTTCTCGATCACGAAGACGACCGGCAAGGCCCACAGGGCGGCCATGTTGAACGTCTCATAGACCTGACCCTGGTTTGCAGCACCGTCGCCGAAATAGGTGAAGGTCACGCGGCCATTCTCTTTGTATTTGTCGGCGAAGGCCAAACCGGCGCCCAGCGGCACCTGCGCGCCGACAATGCCATGACCACCGTAGAAATGCTTTTCTTTCGAGAATATGTGCATCGAGCCGCCCTTGCCCTTGGACAAGCCCCCGATACGCCCCGTCAGTTCGGCCATCACGCCGCCCGGGTCCATCCCGCAGGCCAGCATGTGACCGTGATCGCGATACGATGTGATGCGCTTGTCACCTTCCTCGGCGGCGGCTTCAAGGCCGACAACAACAGCCTCCTGACCGATATAGAGGTGGCAGAAACCGCCGATCAGGCCCATTCCGTATAGCTGCCCTGCCTTTTCCTCGAATCGGCGGATCAGCAACATCTCGCGGTAATAGGTGGTAAGCTCTTCTGCAGAAACATTTGGTTTCTTTGCGGTTTTTCGCGCAGCCATAGCGGCAATCTCCCCCTCTCGGCAGATAGTTTAGCGTTAAACTATCTCATAAAGCATTTCCTGCTTTCTGGCGAGTGGAAATGTGACGCAGCGTCGGATCGCGCGCAATTCGGCGCATGTCACCGGGGCTGCGTTGAGAAGAGAAAGGCTTTGGGGCTACGTCGCGGGTCAGCGAATAACGATCTCATCCGCGCGGATCATGCCCAGAACGCTGCGGGTTTGCTGATCCAGCAGATCCAGATCCAGATAGGTATCGGACAGGCGTCGCGTCAGATTTTCCATTTCGGCAATCTCGGATTCCAGCTGTGCCAGATCGCGCGACAGGGCGTCCCGTTCCGCCGCAATCTCGACCCGTCGGAACAGGCCATAGTCGCCCTGCACGGCGGCAAAGGTGAAATAGACACCCAGCATGAAAGCCACCATGAAGAAAACAACTGCGCCCAAACCGGGCCGATGGGAACGGGACACTCTGTTTACCGCCGTATGAAGTCTGCCTCAAAAACGTGCCCTTTGCGGGCCTCTGTTCGCACTATGTCATAGGTGATTCGGCTTGTGAATCCCCTGATTCGCAAATTTCCGTGCCGGGTGGTGAAAAGTTCAAACGGTCTGGCTTGGCAGTGGCGTCTCAATGGAAAGGCGCGTGTTTTCAACGCCAGGTCGTCAGTTCGTGATTGCGCCTAAGTGTTTGTTCTTCCATGCATGACCAGTAAAACATGGCGTCGGCGCTGCCGCCCGCGGTTAGTTCCTGTTCACAGGTGGCATCGCGCGTTTTCAGCCAGGCGCGCTGTTCATTCAGCAACGCCTGCCCATCGCCGCGCGCATCCGCTGCGGGTTTGATTTCCTTCCACAACCGGTTCAGTTCACGGTCTGCGATTTCCCACTTCTCCTTCGCGCAGAAATTGATTTCCAGCTGCGTCTGGCCGCCACAATGAGACTGGGCAAAGGATGAACAGGGGATCAGGACAAGCGCGAGGACCGCAATGGCTTTCATGGCAAATCTCCGGATTAAAAGAAGATTTTACCACGATCCCCAGCGGTCGGCCACAAGTGACGGGGGTAGATTATTGTTCCAATGCGGCAACGCCGGGCAGGGTTTTGCCTTCCATCCACTCCAAAAACGCGCCCCCTGCGGTGGAGATGTAGGAAAAGTCCTTTGCCGCGCCGGATGCGTTCAACGCAGCCACCGTGTCGCCACCGCCTGCGACTGAAATCAGTTGACCGGCCCGTGTCAGGGCGGCGGCCTTGAGCGCGGCCGCGTTGGTTGCGGTGTCGAACGGCTCAAGCTCGAACGCGCCCAGCGGGCCGTTCCAGATCAGGGTCTGGCTTTGTTCAAAGATGTCGGTGATTGCGGCGACGCTTTCGGAACCTGCATCCAGAATCATGCTGTCAGGGGGGCACTGATCGGCAGCCAGAACCTGATGCGGGGCCTTGGCCTCGAATTTCTCGGCAACCACGATGTCGCGCGGCAGGACGATCTGACAGCCGGAGGCGCCAGCCTTGGCCATGATCTCAGCGGCGGTGTCTTTCATCGCATGTTCGGCCAAGGACTTGCCCACATCCTGACCCCGGGCCACAAGGAACGTGTTTGCCATGCCGCCACCAATGACCAGATAATCAACCTTGTCGATCAGGTTGCCCAACAGATCCAGCTTTGTCGAAACCTTGGCACCGCCCACAACCGCCGTGACAGGGCGCTTTGGTGATCCCAGCGCATTTTCAAGCGCGCTCAACTCCTGCTGCATCAGACGGCCCGCGCAACAGGGCAGCAGGCGCGCAAGCGCTTCGGTCGAGCTGTGCGCGCGGTGCGCGGCGGAAAAGGCGTCGTTGCAATAGATGTCGCCCAGCCTGGCCATCCCGGCCGCCAGTTCGGGGTCGTTCTTGGTTTCAGCCGCGTGAAAGCGCGTGTTTTCCAGCAGCAGCACCTGACCGGGCTGCAGAGTGTCGGCGGCCAGCTCGGCCTCGGTGCCGACGCAATCGGCGGCAAACAGGACACTGGCACCAAGCGCCGCCTCCAGCGTCGGAACCAACTGCTTCAGCGACAGGTTTTCGCGCCGCTCGCCTCCAGGACGTCCGAAATGGGCCAGCAGAATGGGTTTGCCGCCAGCCGACAGAATATCCTGCACGGTCGGCACGATGCGCTGAATGCGCGTCGCGTCGGTCACAACGCCATCCACGACCGGTACATTGATATCCACCCGCACCAATACGCGTTTGCCGTTCAGGTCCATATCGTCCAGCGTTTTCCAGCCCATGGTGCAATCCTCAGTATTGTAAAACCGGTTTAGGCGGTTCTTTTCCTGCATTTTGCCCTCAGGTCAATGCGTCACTTGGCATTCACGCGCCCGGCGCATAGGTATTTGCGCAAGACAAATCGACAGGAGGGCCTCATGGCCGAGATCAAGGATCCCGAAAACACAATCATCATCGAACTGAAAGGTGGCAATGTCATCATCGAACTGTTGCCGGACGTGGCCCCGCAGCACAGTGCGCGGATGAAAGAGCTGGCGCGCGGTGGTGAATATGACAACGTGGCCTTTCACCGAGTGATCGACGGGTTCATGGCTCAGACTGGTGACGTGCAGCACGGTGATATGGAAGACGGGTTCAACCTGCGCATGGCGGGCACAGGCGGTTCGTCGCTGCCGAACGTACCGGCCGAGTTTTCCAAGCTGCCCCATGATCGCGGCACTCTGGGCGCTGCCCGGTCGCAGAATCCGGATTCCGCGAACTCGCAGTTCTTCATCAACTTCAAGGACAATCACTTTCTGAACGGCCAGTACACCGTTTACGGTCGCGTCATCGACGGGATGGAGCATGTGGACGCCATTGTACGCGGCGAGCCGCCAGCGAACCCCGACCGCATGATCAGCGTGAAGGTTGCAGCCGATGCATAAGCTGGCCGCCGCATTCGCTCTGCTGGCCAGCCCCGCGTTGGCCACGGGCCTTGAGATCGAGATCGAGGGTGAGGGGGCCAACGGCACCGTCACCGTTGATCTGTTCGAGGACCTTGCCCCGAAACATGTCGAACAAATCAGTGCCTTGGCCGCTGAAGGCAAATATGACGGCGTTGTTTTTCACCGCGTGATTGACGGATTCATGGCTCAGACCGGCGATGTCGAACATGGCCGGATGGGCAGTGATCTGCGCCGGGCCGGAACCGGAGGGTCGGACCGGCCGGATCTGCCTGCCGAATTTTCGGACTACAATTATGATCGCGGTGTCCTCGGCATGGCGCGGGCACAGGACCCCAACAGTGCCAATTCGCAGTTCTTCATCATGTTCGAACCTGGCCCCTTCCTGAACGGGCAATACACTGTGGTCGGTCAGGTGACCGATGGGATGGATGTGGTCGATGCGATCAAGCGGGGCGAAGGCCCCAATGGCGCTGTGATCGGCCAGCCCGATGTTATGAAAAAGGTCACAGTGACTGAGTAAGACACAGCCCCGGCGCCGAATGACGCCGGGGCTTTTTTGAATGTTCGTGGGGCTAGTCGTCGCCCATAGCCGCCCAGATCAGCGCCCCGATGGCGGCACCGATCAGCGGGGCAACCCAAAACAGCCAGAGCTGCGCAAGTGCCGGACCATCGGCAAACAGGGCGACACCGGTCGACCGCGCCGGATTGACCGATGTGTTTGTCACCGGGATCGAGATCAGGTGAATCAGCGTCAGGCACAGACCAATGGCGATCGGGGCAAACCCGTCCGGAGCCCAGTTCGAGGTCGCGCCCAAAATGACCACGATGAAGAACGCGGTCATCACGATCTCGGTCACCAAGGCGGAGGTCATCGAATAGCCCCCGGGTGAGGCGTCGCCATAGCCGTTTGAGGCAAACCCGCCAACGCCCTCGAACCCCGGTGCGCCGCTGACGATCAGATACAGGACGGCCGCGGCGGCAATGGCTCCGATCACCTGCGCGATCCAGTAAGGGACAAGGTCCTTTGCCGGGAACCTGCCGCCGATCATCAGGCCAAGGCTGACAGCCGGGTTGAAATGCCCGCCCGAGACATGTCCGACCGCATAGGCCATTGTCAGCACGGTCAGACCGAAGGCAAAGGAAACGCCCAGCCAGCCAATACCGACATCCGCAACGCCCGCCGCCAACACTGCGCTGCCACAGCCCCCCAGCACCAGCCAGAACGTGCCGAAGAATTCCGCCAAAAGTTTTTGAAACATGAAATGCCCTCCTGAAAACAATGGGTTTCAGTGTAAGGCAAAAACGGATTTTGCGAAACGGGCACCGGGGCGGTGGTTATGTGGCGCAGTGCAGAGCGCGGCCTCAGAGGCGGGGGCCCGTCCACGAAGCCGGGTCCAGCCGGAACAGTTTGGCCAGTTGATCGTAAACGTCCGGTACCTCGGCTTTCAGTTCCCGGGGCTGTTCGAAAAAGACCTCGACGGAGACGGCAAAGAACTCTTCATGACCCACAGCGCCATAAGCGTCGATGAGCGTGTGGCGACCGCTTTCAACGGCGCGGACATGGGCGTCATAGGCGGTCAGAAAGACGTGTTCCCACTCGGCGAAACTCTGCCCGTCACTCAGGATCGGGACGCCGTTTGTCCCGCCGGACAAATCGTCGATCTGGTGGGCGAACTCGTGCAGGACAACGTTCTGCCCGTCCCTGTCATTCATCGCCCCCTGCCTGCTGTGCGACCATGACAGGATCACCGGGCCGCGATCCCAGCTTTCACCGGTGCGCACGATTTCCTTTTCGCTGACGACATAGCCATCCTGCCTGCGCTGACGTGATTTGAACGCCGTCGGGTAGATCAGGATCGTCGTCAGGTGGTCGTACCAGAGGTCACTGTTGACGACTAGCAGACAGGCCTGTGCCGCAATGGCAAGCCGCATCTCATCTGTGACGTCCAGACCGTCGCAGCCGTGAAAGCGGACCTGATCCAGAAAAAGGTTCACCTTGCCGTCGAGCTTGGTGCGCAGATTGGCCGGAAGCCGGCGAACCAGCGGCACCTGCCGTTCGATGATGATCCGCTGCTGTTCCGTCAGGGGCGTTGCCAAAAGCTTCTGCCGGGTCTGGGACCGGGACCAGTGGTGATAAACAAACAAGCCCGCGATCAACAGCAGGATGGCAAAAAAGAACAACATCCAAAAAGCTTATACGGAGCCCCGACAGCAGGAAACCGGAATTTCCGGGGCCACGGCATCGCCAAACGAAAAACGCCGCGGGGGGCCCGCGGCGTTCCACCAATTCGTTGCCTGTCAGCGTTACTGCTTGACTTCGGCGGCCGGGTTGGCACCCGACTTGCCGCTGCGGCCCGGGTTCAGCGGGTCGTCCTGACGCTGCACCGAACCTTCGAAATGTGCACCGCTTTCAATGGCGATGGTCTTGTGGATGATGTCGCCTTCGACGCGTGCGGTCGAGGTCAGGCGCACCTTCAGGCCACGCACCCGGCCAACGATGCGGCCGTTGATCACGACGTCATCGGCAGTGACTTCGCCCTTGATGGTCGCGGTCTCGCCAATGGTCAGCAGATGCGCGCGGATGTCGCCTTCGACTGTGCCTTCGACCTGAATGTCGCCAGACGTCTTCAGGTTGCCGGTGATGTGCAGGTCCGAGGACAGAACCGATGCCGGCGGCTTGGGCTTGGGGGCCGTGCTGGCTTTGGTTTCGGTTGGTGCAGGGGCCGCTGGTGTGGCCGGAGCGGCAGGTTTAGCCGTCTCGGGCGCATTGGATGCGGGTTCGTTGATTTTGCTCTTAGAAAACATTTCTCGCAGCCTTGATGTAAGTCATTGGGTTTACAGGTTTTCCGTTTACACGCACCTCATAGTGCAGATGCGTGCCGGTAGACCGTCCGGTGCTACCCATATCAGCAATATGATCCCCGCGCGAGACCCTTTGGCCAACCTTGACCCGGATCTTGGTGTTATGAGCGTAAAGTGTCTCAATCCCGAAGGCGTGGCGGATCTTGACCAGCCGGCCGAACCCGGACTGCCAGCCGGCATGAGTGACAACACCATCGGCGGTTGCAAGGATGTCCGTCCCGTGCGCGCCGGCGAAATCTGCTCCGTTATGCATACGGCGGCCACCGGTCTTGGGGTCGCGGCGGGTTCCGAAGCCGCTGGTGAAACGCACGACCGAGTTCACCGGGCTGGCGAACGGGGCCTTTTCGGCCGCGATGCGATACAGGTTCAGCTGGTCCATTTGCTGCAACAGCGTGTTCGCGCGGATCTGGTCGGGGGTCAGTTCCTCACCGCGTGTGCTGAAGGATAAAGGGGTCAGCGGACCGCCCATACCGCTATATCCGCGCCGGACCTCTTCGATGATGCGGTCGGTGGGCATACCGGCCTGACGGAACATCTTGTCCAGCGGTTCGACCGAGATCACCATCGCCTCTTCCAACTGGCGGAAAATCTCGTCGCTGCGTTCCTGCATCAGCTGGATTTCCAGTTCCAGCTCGTCCCGCTGATCCAGGGCATGCTTGGCGTCCGCTGCGATCTTGTCACGCTCCTGCGCTGTGCGGGTCAGCGCCTGGGTCATGAAATTCATCTGCTCGGGGTCGGACAGGGTCGCCATGTAGACGCCATCAACCTCCGGACCGTGCTGCATTTCGGCCAGCTCGGTGCGGGCCTCTTCGCGCTGCTTCATCGTTGCGCGCAGAGTGGTCTGGATGACTTCGATCCCGGTTTCCAGTTCTCGGCGGCGGTTTTCCGAGGCCAGCAATTCGGATTGCATGGCCGAAATCTGTTCCAGCGCCGCGTTGAACCTGTCCTGCGCTGCCAGCGCTTCCTGCGCCCGAACATCGCGTTCTGCGGACAGAATATTCAGGCGCTCCTGATAGGTCGCCTGATCGCGTTTCGCCTGTTCCCGGAAATTGCCCGACCCGATGCTGTCCATCAGCAGGATCGCCGTGGCAACCGCCGTCCATCCGACGATCACCGCAACACCGGCGACGGCGACAATCTGCGTTTCCGAGCTGAGCCGGATGAACCGCGTGTCGTTGTCAGATTTCAAGAAAACCCGGCGCTCCGGGAAATGCCGTTCGAGTAGTGAGTGTAGTTTTATTGCCAGACGTGTTCGCACGCGTCTTCCCTCTCATCCCCAAAATTCGGGACCGGTCGTGAGTGATAGCCGTCCCTTGGGCGAATTGCATAGAGGGCGCATCGGATTTGGGCAAGTTTGTTAACCAGTTTACCCTACGTAGCAGGGCTTTCCGGCCCATTCTCGGCGGGAAATTGCCGATAACGTCAACTTGAGCGTGCTTATTGCGACTGTCCGGGGGCTGGCAGGTCTTCGGTCAGTGGCCAGTAGAAATCGGGTGGCAATCCGGCTTCGGCGCGCTTTTCCTCGTTGAACGGAGGTTTCAGAACGCCGTGGAAATAGCGGCGGACAAGCTGGTGAAAAACGTCCTTCGGATCCGCATTTTCGCGCCCGCACAGAGACTCGTTATACCAACCAAAACCAATACTTTTTTGTATCGATCAGCGAAATCCCGTTGAAACAATCAATGCATGGAGCCGAAAAACTTCCACTTCAAAAAGTTCCACGCGCACTATGGAACTTTTTCTCCTTAAAACCCCATCAAAAGTTCCATGCACTTGAGTTCCAATCCGGATCGAATTGAGGACAGAAGCGGCAAACGGGAAGAGAAACGAGTTTGGCTTGGGCAATTCTTCTGCTTTGCTTGGACGAGATCCCGCTTGCCGAAGCGGTTTCGCCGTCTGTGCGCGGGAACTGTCGCCTCGTGAATCGACGCGCAGGTGACTACTTGAAGTACTAGGTCTGCATGCAAAACGCTTCAGTGGCGCGGGCAAATGCCAATATACTCAGCGAACATAGGGTGGAAGCTCCTCAACGAGCGGCCAATAAAAATCAGGTGGCAATCCGGCGTCCGCGCGTTTTTCTTCGTTGAACGGAGGCTTTAAACCCGCTTTGAAATAGCGCTTCACTAGCGCATGGAATACTTCTTTTGGATCACTGTTTTCCCTGCCACAGCCGAAGTTAAACCATTTCGCCCCATACGCCACGTGGCTGACTTCCTCGCTGTAGATGGTTTTGAGGCTTTCAACAGCCGCGGTTTCGCCAGCTTTCTCGAAAATTTCTATCATTCCTGGCGTTACATCTAGCCCTCGTGCCTCCAATACCATTGGAACGATAGCTAACCGCCCTTGTAGGTCGTTTGCGGTATCTGTTGCCGCGCGCCACATTCCATCATGAGCGGGCAGGGCTCCGTAGTAACTTCCCATCCTTTCAAGGCAATCACAGATCAGATTGAAGTGTTTTGCTTCGTCGTCCGCAGCTTTTACCCAGTCGTCATAAAATCCCATCGGCATCGGTACGTGGGCGAAGCGTGAGATAATATCCCAGTGCAGATCGACTGCATTGAGTTCGATATGAGCGACGGCATGCAGCAGCGCTATTCTTCCTGCTGGAGATCCCGGCTTGCGCTTTGGTACGTCGCGGGGACTGAGCAACTCCGGTTTCTGTGGGCGAGCAGGATGATCTGGTGGAATAGAAAGCCCTAGTTCAATGATTTCTCCCTTAGTACGCGCAGTTTTCCAAATAGAAGCGTAGGCTCGTGATTTGGCTGTTTTTGCGTGACCATCCGCCGTGGAGAGCACGTCGACCGCCATTGCAGTCAGGGTAGTCGGACGCTGTGTTTCAGCGTCTTTTTCAGTGCGGCTAGACAAAGTGTAACTTGCTCCCGGTTCGGTGGAATTAGCAGAGCTTAGCTTTAAACCTGATGGCGCATTAAGCATTTTAAGGTTGCCTGCCACGCCTACTATAGGGCGCAGCCTGCGTCCAGATTTCAGGTTGCTGCGTGGTCTGAGCCATCATGCGCTCCCGAAACTACGGCCATCTGTCAGTTAGAGCGCATATTGAATGATCGGTTAATTGGAAGATCGGACGGTCGATGAGCGGACTGAATCCGAGTTGATGAGCCAGCCTTTTGACTCAGAATAATTGCGCACGGATTGGAGAGTGGGGCTGGTGAACTAGACGAAGCGAGACACCGCACTGCTATCTGGGGCGGCGACCTCAATCATCGCAGCCCTAGACTGTGGCATGGTTGTCCTTGACAATTCCTGTTAAGTATTTGAATTTAATAATCGTTTAGTCTTCCATGCCTGTACGAAGCATAAAGCCGTTCTGCGTATGACCTTCCTCCACTACCAACCTAACCGTGTTGCTCGAAAATTTGGCGTAAATGGGTGAAGAACTTACCGTACTGGAGGTTGTTGGCTTGTGCGGTCATTTTGAACCAGGCCGCATCTTCTTCCAAAATTGATAGATGCAATTGCGCAACGTATTGAGACCTAGGCCTTCCGCTGGTTCGAGTTGGTTTTTCACCTGAAGCAATGCTCGGTTTGACAAAAGTCTTGTGTTCTTTGTCGAGAGACAGTCGCTCCAAGAAGCGCATCTCCAGTCTGTTCAGTATTTCAATCATCTGGGTTTCTGTCAGATGAACTCTTTCCGCCATTTAACGGCCCCCGCTTTTTTGCCAATCCTTGGTGCAGTTGGAATTTACCCTGAGATTTAAAGTATACTGTATAGACGACTAGCGTTGCGTGGGCGATTTGTCAAAACATGGCGAACGCACCAGAAGACCAATTACTAGCAGCATTTTCCAGAGTTTTGCGTCGCCACAAACTCGCAAAGAAGCTATCGCAACAAGAGCTCGCCACTCAGGCTAACCGAAGCATGCAGTACATTTCACTTCTGGAATCTGGGCACCACCAACCAACACTCGGAACCCTACAACTTCTCAGTGGCGCTCTGGGGCTTACTTTGACCAAATTGGTTTCTGAAATTGAAAAAGAGGCTGAGTAACATCTTGAAGCAAAACTCATAGCCAGAATAAAACGAGTGCTGCGAGGACGATTGCGGATGTTAGAGCCGTCTGACGTCAGCGCCAATGGGACAGCTTATATTAAGTATTGGGTAATGGCGGCAGGTAAGCTGTACTAGCGGTCTGGGTCTGTATCGAGTTTGCCCCAGAGATCATCAACCAGATCAGAGAAGCCATCATTCGAGGCCTCCTTGGGCAGTAGACCAGCTCTTCGCCGGCGTTCAACCTCGGCCATTAGCTCTTCCTCTGTGGCTGTCTCAACCACATCACATCGAAGAGCTTCGAGCTCGTCCGCTGTCCACGACTTAAATTTGTCAACGTAGAAGCCCAGGGAATACGGCTCGTCATCAGAAATCTGCTTGATCACAGCATTCCAATCTTCGCTCTGGTTCGATTCCTTTTCGACCCTCTCATCTAGTTCGCGGATAGACTTGCGGATCATCGGCAGCAGCTCTGCCTCAACGCTTTCTTCGCCCGCGCCGGTCCCCGCAAGCCAAAGGTCTGCGATTTTGCGGACGAGCGCCCAGACCGTCTGATTTCGAGGGTGGCCTTTAATCCGGCCGCCGAGACCTTTTTCTTGAATGCCAAACCGCTCGGCAGCACGTTCGTTCATCCGGATATTGTAATCGGACACGTCCGCGAGTTCTGAATCGTTCTCAGCCACAGCTCGAGCGACCTCTTGATCACCAACATAGACAGCCACCTTCAACATCCCGCTACCCCTTCCTTCGCCGGTTCATCACTCGGCCTAGGTGGCTGTAGTCCA
Source organism: Ruegeria sp. ABV4_181 (assembly GCF_056158465.1). Taxonomy (NCBI): domain Bacteria; kingdom Pseudomonadati; phylum Pseudomonadota; class Alphaproteobacteria; order Rhodobacterales; family Roseobacteraceae; genus Ruegeria; species Ruegeria sp. ABV4_181. The sequence goes on along the minus strand of NZ_JBSWTI010000002.1, from coordinate 2,992,628 downwards.
GATCTCGCATGATCCTTTGCACTTGCTCTGGATCGACTTCGCGATCTTTTCCAGCAGTGCGGACGACGTGCCTGACGTAGATCGCCAACGCGACAATGATCACGGCGGACAAGATCAAGCTGAAATGCTCGGGCCCCATCACTAAGTCTTCTTCCTTGGGTCTTCGATCCCGAGGTCGTCGAACACGTTGCCGCTACCATCAGTGATCTCGACATCATCGTCGTCAGTCACTAGATCCCAGGTGTTCTCTTTGACCCATTCATCCCGCCATTTGGGCGCATCGGCCGGACGCTGTGCAAAATCGGCGATTTGCTCGAAAATCATTTTGCGCAATGCAAGCCAGACCTCCGGACCCTCTTTGCGACGGGCTTGCAACTCTCCGATCAAGTCATCCAGAGGAACATCCTGTAACGGGCGCCCGAAGATCTCTTCTTCTGAAAAATCATCTGTCATCGCTCAACATCCTCGACACTGATCTTCAAGACTAAGATCTTGTTCGGTTTTACAGTGATCTCTTTTCCTTCAATCTCTCGAAGTTGACCGTTCACCAAAGTCTCGCAGATTAAGAAAATTGGGATTTCCTCTTCTGTGGTTTTGTCACTCATCTGGCTTACGCGTCGGATCAGGCACCTTTCGCGACCGGATCTCATCCGCTGAGATCGGCTTGGTTAGTTTTGCTCGACCGGCCGCAATTTCAGCCTCCCGAAGCCTAAGCAAACGCAAGGTTTGTTCATCCAGCTCAACGTCGTCGTCATCACCCATCAGACTTCTCCCGAGTACAGTAACAGTGAGAACAGAGCACTTGAGACCTGTCGGCTGTTCGAACGATTTCACCAACGTGGCCACACTCTTCACACGTCACGCCGCATCGAAATTTCATCCAGTCAGCGTACTCTTGAATGAGATCGTGGTATCGACTGAAACCGATGCAAATCTTGCCATCCTGGCCTTTCTTAATGTCCAAGATCTGAATAGTTCCAGGGTCCAGTGCCCTGAAATCTTGACTGAAGGAAAGCTTGTGGAGTGCTTGCGAAATCACGACGAGCCAGCCCTTTCCGACAGCAGGAACAAGAGATGCGCAATCTGGAGAAACGAGGTCTGGATAGTTTTCCACAATGTCCAGCCTCAGGCTGTCGGGCCAGGATCCTTCGGCGCCCTCAGATCGCCGCCGCAGAGCATCATTGTAGCACCAGCTGCAAAGCGTCGTCACAAACCCAAGGACGTTCTGGCGTTGGGCAGAATTAGAACAACCTTCACAGGTTTGCTCAATCTGATCGACACGCCATTGAATCTCTTCACTCGTAGCCTGGTTGCAGCCCGGGCCCTCATAGACGCGCAAGCCTCCCCATTTCTGTTTGATCTGAACGATGGACGGGTGTTCATCACCAAACAGGTCGGGCTGCTCGTCGATCAACCTCTTCACTTTCTCAAGTGCAAGCGTAAGCTGCTCCGCCCACCCGGCACGATACTCACCAAGCTGCTTGAAGACGCTTCCATGAATATCATTCCAGTCGACAACACTGCTCATCACTGACCTCCGGGCCCGCGCCTCTTTGAGATCGTGTGAAACCTCCGCCATAGCAGTCATCATACGGTCGACCACTTCACGGCCATCACACTCGACATGCAGACCCTCGGTCGACCATGTGACGTCAGAGACGTGCGGAGCTGGGTAGTTGTGCGCCATCAACAAACGCATCTCTTCGGCGTACCAGGCGTCAAATGAGCGGAGATCATCTGGCGCTCCATTGTCCTCGATCACACCTCGGACCTTTTCCCGGAATTCCTTCCAGCTCTTTTCGACATCATCCATCAGTCACATTCTCCAGAAATTGGTCTTGTTGAGATGGAAGACCCCTCTCGAGACTTGGCAAAGGGCAATCGGCGGGACATGACCGGTGGCCAGCGAGCCCGTATTCATGAGCTTCCGGGCGTAGTCCTCATCATCGTAGCCTTCGATAATCTTATTGAAGATCACTTGTTGTCCGGCGGTCATCACCAGTCCTTCTTCACGCACGCGGGGCACCGATTACGGTCATCCGTTCGGTCAATCTGACCGAAATAGCCACAAATTGAGCAGGTCATTCGATCCCGAACAGGCTTTTTCCGAACACCAAAAAGCCTCTTCCGTTCAGGATGGCGTTTGCTCGCAACATCATGCGCGCACCAACAGCACAGGGTCGTGTACCAGCCGTCCAACAGCTGGGTGTCAGCAGAATTTCCGCATCGTTCACAGGTACGATTTGCTCGTGCAATCGTCGCAGCGATCATCGACTGGATATGTCTGTCTTCACACCTGTGGTAGATGCGGAGCTCGCCGAATTTCTCTTTGATCTGGAGGATGAAGGGGTAGGTGGCATCTTTAAGATCGCAGAATTCTTTGACCTCTGTGAAGACCGCCGTGACCAAGCCGGACCAACCTTCGGGCGTGCGGCCGAGGCTCCGTTCGACCGATTGCTTGATGTCTTTGAAATCAATTGCGTTCGTGACGTCGTCCGCCATGTCAGACTCCTCCTGAGAATGGTAGGAGGCGTCGGAATCGAACCAACTCGTGCACTCTAATCTGGAGCAATTACAAGGATATAAGCCTCGCCCGCATACCAATGCTGCCTCCCACGGATTTTGCGTGGGTTATCGACCTCAGGCCGATATTCGATGGCAGTGGATGCGTGTGTACGTCATGACCGGAAGCTGAACCAGTTCGTGTCACTATGTCAAGACGGAGTGTGCTGCACTTCGAAATTCACCGCGTAGTTCCGGGAACCTTCTAGCTTGAGTTGTATAACTTGCTGTCATTCGACCGTGTCCGGTATGCAAATTACCCACGCAAATCGAAATTGGGTAGGTGATTCCCATTGCGGCCTCTCTATGTATCCATATCTGGGTGTGAACGAACAACGAGTCAGACCGTGCAAGGCCCACCAAATTAGATAGTCCGTTTGCGGGGAGCGATTTGTTCAGGCGTGGATAGGTTCGTAATCCGGATCAAAATCTATTTTTTGGACGGTTCCAGGCTCACAGAAGACTTTGATTTTAGTTTCTTTAGGAATATCAGTCGCAGGATTGCCCCATGAAATCAGCTGTCTGGAAAACACTGGTTTTAGAGACCAAATTGCTGGTGGCCGATGACTCAAATTCCCTTAAGGTAACTTCAAATTCCGTACCTTGTTGGTCTGCCCGGCTAAGCATCATTGAACCTTGAGCCCGCCTACAAATTGCTAGGCATGATCTGAGCCCAATGCCATGCGAAGTATCCACCAGGAAAGGTGTTTTTCGCCGGGCATCCTCCCATTTTCGGACAGGAATACCAGGGCCATTATCACTAACCGAAATGATAACACTTGACTGAAACGTGCGGCTACTGAGCTGAACTCTTGGTCTGTCACAGTTTGCCGTTGCTGAGATCGCGTTCAAAATCAAATTTTTGAGCAGCCGGTAAAGCTCGTGGCCTTCAATTCTTAAATTGGAATCCCGAACATCTAGTCTGACCACATCCCAGCGTGGCATGACGCTGAAGTCTTCGCTTAAGTCCGAGCAGACCTGAAGTAAGCTACAATGAGACTGATCGTTTGAAGAAACGCCAGGCAAAGCTGACTTGCAAGTTTCAGAGCATCTATCAACGATCCTTTCAATCCGTTGCGCCGTTCCGGCTATGGATGCTTCAGATTGGTTGCTTAGGCTGCTAGCAAGCAGGCCCAACGTTGTAAGCTCATTTCGAATGTCGTGTATTGCATGCGCGCAACGTTCATCTTCAAACATACCTGATTACTCCTGGCGATGTTTGCTCGAGAATGAACCTACACGATGCTGGAGTCTTTCAGATGTCGATAGATTTCAAAAAACCGGTTGAAGGAATAGAATCCGACAGCGTTCGTGGGACAGAGAGCAATGAGACAATAAACAATTTCTTATGAACAAACAGGTGAAAGCTGCGTATTTGGTGACGCCGTAGCTTGTCTGATCGCTTTTCTAGTGCCCTATGTGGATTAAGCGCCTTCGAGTGATCAAAGGCATCAAAAAAGAGATCATATCAATCAAGTCAATCTCCTAGCGCATCAACGCACCCAGAGAATTCGATCCACTATTGTAGATCCAAATTCAGGCCGTCGTTTCGCACTGTTGCAAGTACCCGCCGGTTTGTTCTGTACCAACAGTTATTCCGCCGACGCATTATCAGGAATATCATATCATGCATCTTTTTACGAAAGCGCCCATTGTATTTGCAGGCATAAATATGCGCCGAAAGTCACGAGAGTGCCTCTGATATAGCTGTGTCCAATGCCTCAGTGTCGCTTGGAGATGATCTACGTGCACCAACTATTTTGACTTCTTTCAATCCAATAAATCTCAGGAAGTGCACTAACCATGGCGTCAAAAAATCTATATTACTGCCAATTTCGGTGCCGCCAGATGCCACAGCTACGTAGACTTTCTTGTTTTTGAGTAAGCCAATTGATCCATCGCTTTCGTATCTAAAGGTTCGGCCTGCTCTTGCGACTTGATCAGCCCAAGACTTAAGGCTTGTCGGTGCACCAAAGTTGTAGATTGGAGTGCCCAAGACTATTCTGTCAGCCGCCTCAAGTTCATCAACCAACTGGTCCGACAACGCAAGCGCACCTTTTTGGCTTTCTGAACGTAAATTGGGACTCAGGAAAATACCTTGCACGGCGGTGTCAGTTAGTACCGCGCTGGTCGTCGATAGATCTCGATGAAGAATTGGCTCATTTTCTCGGTGTAATCCTTCCACAATGCCTCGAGACATATACCGCGAAGCGGAACCCTCTGTGCGACTGCTGGCGTTAAGGTGCAAGATCATGTCGTCTCCTCGCAAATGAGATCGTTTCCTGGTTTTGCGTTAAATGCGAACGCTCTGCCATTCGGCGCGCTCCTGCTTTTCATCAAACACTCTTGTAAGTGACGCGTGCCGTGGTCCTATTCCATATGCACGGGTTTTCAGAAACTTGCTCTGGCGGGGTGTCGAGCGACGGCAAGAATTCGAAACCTCCAAGACTTGAAATAGGCGACTTTGGAATTTTGATACAAAACGAGTCGTACTTGCAGCTATCGGAGCTCTTGGATGATACGGGAAAAAAGCAAGAGCCAACGAGCCGACAAACAAAAGCGCATTGCCTTAACAAAACGTAAGTCGGGAGTTGGGCCAAATTTCAAATTGATTGCACTCGCGACAGCGTTGGTTTTCGTAGCGGTGCTGCCGGGAGTGGCCAAGCCGGAGCACGACAGGATGGCTTGCATCGATAGATTTGATGAAAAACACAGACCGAATTCAGCCTGCTTGCTCGTCCCGCCTAATCAGAAGCCCTTGTTGCGAGAAATGTTTCGCCAACGACTTCTGATCTCGGCACCTGCCCGTCTCTCCGTCCTCCCCGGAGATGCCCGCCCACCAAACGATGGGCAGGTGCCAATTTTCCACTAGTCTTGCTTGCGCTGTCACCGAAGGAGGCCACGGAAGGTGTTGCGAAGACAGCTTTAGAAATGTGGTCGGTGTGACGCTAGTCAATGAACAGCAATTTGCTCGAATGCGGTATTTGAATAGCAGAGTACTTATCTTAGAGCTCACCTGGGACAAATACATTTATGGAGACTGTAAGGGACATATTGTCAATTTCGTGGGTATGAGTTTCCGCGGTGCGTGTACAGTCTAAGTGAACTTCAACAAGTCCTGAAGCTGGGTGTCGTTTCCGCACAAGGGTCATACGGCGTTCGTTGGCCGGAACCAAAAAGCGGAAAGGTGAGACCTTTATAAGTTGATTGCAGAAAGACTTCTACCTGAATGGATCCTGAACATTGATAACTGTGCTTATAAAAATTGAAACACATGTTGATGGTGCTACTCGGTTTAAGTCGTTAACCCGATCTAACTTGGCAGAAAGAGCAAAGTCCCCTGGTGCATTGGACATTCAGTTCTTTCAAGATCAGACACAACCGCACAAGTTTACTCTGATCGAAGTATTCGAAACTCAGAAGGCGATAGACGAATACTATCAAACGCCGAATTACAGGGATTGGCATCAGAAAGTAAGTCCGTTGATCAAGTCTTGGTTTGGGTCGGACCAAACGGATGTCTTGGAATCTGCGAGCTGCCGGGAAGCGGAAGCTACCCACGCCTTCGAGCCTTCTGTGAAGGAACTAGTGTCCGCAGTAGGACATATTCACCGGTTGCATAGTGATGCAAGCCTGAAAATCCCGAAAAATTTTCCAGTTCGGGGCCTTGGAGAAACCGACACTCTCAGTTTACTGGCGCCAATCGTTCTAGGACAAGCGCGTCGACTTGGCTCGGTTGGATCATACGATCATATGGACCCTCCGACACCCTGGGTTACTTGGGCGACGACGCTTTGGAATGCCTCTTTGAACCAGAACTTGTTGCATCCTGATACAGCTCCAATTGCGCGCGAAATCGAAGAGCGCGTTGTATCTTGGTTAGCACCCCTATTTGGGATGAGTAGTGGGCATATGACGCCAGGATCGACTGTGTCCAATTTGACAGCTCTTTGGGCAGCAAGAGAAACACGTGGAGTGACAAGGGTGTTTGCTTCAACTGGTGCGCATCTTTCCATTGCGAAAGCCGCGCACATTTTGGGATTGGAATACGTCAGTGTTGAATCAGATAAATCCGGTGCTATGGACGTAACGCAACTGCCGAAAGATCTGAGGAGTTGCGCTCTTGTGCTGACTGCGGGAACAACGAGTGCAGGTGTAGTCGATCCGCTTGTTTGGTCAGGTGAACCTGCTTGGGTACATGTTGACGCAGCTTGGGCAGGGCCGATGGTGGTGTCTAGTAAATTAAAGGCAGTTTTGTCCGGAGTGGAGAATGCAAATTCTGTCGCCATCTCAGCTCATAAGTGGTTATTCCAACCGAAAGAATCCGCGATAGTTTTGTTTCGTGACGTCAATGCTTCGACTGATGCAGTCAGCTTTGGGGGCGCCTACTTGAGAGTTCCAAATGTTGGTTTACTTGGGTCTGCGTCTGCTCGAGCTGTGCCATTGATGGCCACATTGCTCACATTTGGTCAGGATGGCATGGCTAAGTTAATCGAAGACGCGATGTCCCGTATGAACCTACTATATCAAGAACTGTCTTCGATGTCGGGTGTGGTGGTTTTTCAACCGCCCACCACTGGCATTTTGCTTTGGCGTCCAACACACAAATCGACAGATTTCGTCTTCAAGACACTGCCGGTTGGCATGTCGTCAACGACTGAAATGAACGGGCAGAAGTGGATTCGACAAGTAGCCGCCAATCCAATGGTGGACATTAACCTCATTGTTGAAGCGATCCATTCCGCAGTCGCTACGTCTAGCGTCAACTAAGTCTCGGACATATCTGCGCCGCGTAGCGATGTCTTATTCCTGCAAGGACCAGGGACTGCCCCAATCGCCGAAAGTAAGACAATATGGTCAGAAACCATTGTCGACAATAACTCTTGGTTCTTGTTTACTTAGAACGCTGGGCGCAAATGCAAATTCCCCGAGTTTTATCACTTGGCACCAATTGGTGCTGGTGGGTTGGCAATTGGCCAACCCATTCTGCATTACTTTTTTGCGTGAGCAAGGACTGTTCAGTCACTCCAAGAATGTACTCACTAGGTTCGCTACATATTCTGGGTGTTGATGTTGAGGTCCGTGACCCGCACCGGGCAAGATCGCCAATTGTGCATTCGGTATTTGGGAAAAAAGCACTTCCTGTGAAGCGACAGTAAAGAATGCGTCGTTGTCGCCGTTGATGATCAAAACCGGTTGTTGAATTTCAGAAAGAGATTGGAAGTACCCGTTCTCAGGATTGAACCAAAAATCTTGTATGGCGGCTGTCTGAGCTGCCATTACATCCGGCGTCGTTACGGGTTCGTCAGGGCGGCGGTTGCTGTCGATGCGCGAAAGCGACGCCTCAACAAGATTCGCGTGCTCCGGAGCATCTGAAAAGAACAAGTACTCACGATCTTTGTCCGAGTACGTTGTTTTTCCATCAGCGCGTGATGGGCGGGTGGCGACGTCGAATACACCTTCTTTTGGGCCCGGCGTTAGATCAGACGCGGCCGGGCCGGTGCCAATCAAAATCGCCTTCCGGACCAGCTCAGGGTGATCCGACAGGATTGCCTGTGATGTAAATCCTCCCATTGACCAACCAAGTATGTCCACTTGGTCCCAACCTTGGGAAGAAACAAATTGAGCAACATCCTCCGCCATTCCGCCAATTGTGTCCGGTGTGGCGCCACCAGTTGATGAAACACCAGCTTGATTGAAGAAAACGACCTGTCTTTCGTTCGCCAATTGATTGACGAAGGCGGGATCCCAGTCATCCATATTTGCTCGGTAGCGTGTAATCAAAATCAATGGTGGCGAGTCTGATGCGTCACCAATTGACCGATACGCGTAAGTTACATCGGCAGCTTGTGTGTACTGCGTGTCAGCGGTCTCAGCGGATTCAGACGCCAGCGCAATGCTCGACGTCAACGTAAAAGCAATTGCAATCGTGGTACGGCTCATAAGTTTACAAAGAGGCATCATTTTTCTCCGAAGTCTGGGTTTCATGGTTTGAATCGGGGTCAACATGGACGGTCTGGGCGTTCCGGGGGATAAGATCGCGTCACAAAGCAATAAGGCTGGTGACACTGCCTTCCGTGGGTGAGCTGGGATATTCAAATTGCTTGCCGCCACGATTGACCCATGTCGTTCGCCAACCAAAGCAAGTTGCCCCGTATACGTCCCAGGGATTTGAAGAGTAAAACCAAATGCTTTTTCCTGAAGATCCGAGTTGATCTTCAGCATGGGCGTAGGCGGTCGGCGAAGGTTTGAATTGTCGCACAGGATCGACAGAAACGATCAAATCAAAAAACTCGTGCATGCCAGAAGCCTCAAGTGCTTCGGCCAGCATTGGAGCGTCTCCGTTTGACAGAACAACAAGCCTATCACCCTGCGCTTTGAGCTTGTCCAACGTGGCTTTGACTTCTGGAAACGCGCGCGCTTCCGAATAGGTCTCAAGCAAACCGGAATATAACGGTTGGTCAGCTTCGACCTGCAAACTTCCGAGGGCCACCTTCAATGCCCGTTGGGTAAGTTCGGAGAAGGTTTCATAGGTTCCCGTCAGTGAAGCGACCCAGGCGAACTCAAGCTGCTTTGCACGCCACACATCGGATAGTCTCTCCACAGTACCAGGGCAAAGAACGGGCCCGTAAGCTGCTATAACAGAGTTCAGATCAATTAAGGTTCCATAGAGATCAAAGACACGTATTTTGCTCATCAGTCAGCTCCCCGGAATTGTTGGGGTGTTCCTGCGCTTGCGTTTTGGAGACGCCACCCTTGCAAGGTCCAACCGACGTTGAGCGCGATCAAACGATCAATGTCAGGGATGCCTGCCGAGGTGCGCCACTCAGGAAAGCTCTCCCGCGTCGCTTTGATAATTCGTTTGGTGCCATCGTCTGTTATCGAACCATCACCGCGATCAAGTTCGGTTTCGACGAAGCTCGAAAATGCTTCGAGGTAACTTATTTCTTCCGCGATCAAGGTGTCGAAGTCCCCTGGCTCACCATGTCCAGGCGCAATAGTCTCCGCATTTGGGAAGCGTGCTCGAAGGCTCCTGAGTTGTGATATCCAGGCGTCAATTCCGCCTTGGTACAAAACGGGAGTGGTCTTGTTGTTGACGAAATCACCTGTGATCAAAACCTTGTCGTTCGGAACGTAGATCAACGCTGTTTCGATTGCCTCGTTTCCTCTCAGCAGTGCGACGTCCAACATCTGATCCCCGCCAGTAAAGGAAACTCCGTCCCTTAAACCCGGTTCCGGGACAGGTGTTTCCGCGGGTATGTCCTCGGGAAAGTCCTCGAGGCGGTTCGCGTAGAAACCATGCTCATCGTTTCGAATAACGCGATGTACTGTGTTCGACGTGAAAGCAGGCGCGTTATTTGTCGCTGCGCGCATGGTGGATAATCCACCGTAGTGGTCACTATGGGGGTGTGTGATTACGATGCCGTCCACGGTTTCGCGGGATTTTCCGGTCACGCTCTCGAATGCGCTCATTGCTTCAGCCGCTTCTGGAATCCGCCAATAGGCGTCAACGCAGAGGGCACTCCGATGACCCACCACCCAATATGCGTTGATGGAGTGCGATCTCAATGAGTCCACACGGAAGCCTTTGACACTGGTGCTGATATCGATTGGCCCGGCACTTGCGGCCTGGGCACCTTCACCGGGAGAGGCAGCGGACGACGTTGCTAAGTACGGTGTCGCAAGTGTGGTGCCAAGAAGAGTAAAGAAATCGCGTCGTTTCATTTTTCAGCTCTCCTGCTGGCCAAATCACTCAAAAGTCGTCGATGGGGAAGGGTTTTTGGTCGGCTCAGTAAAACTCTCTAGGTAAGTGGCGGCTATGGCCGAAACATTGATAATGGCATGAATGGTCGCGTAGCTCAGACCAGCTTCCTGAGCTTCAAGTTGGTCGTAGATGTCCGGCATGGTTTTGTGGTTGAGTACGTGGGACGCGATTTTCAGGGTCGCTGTCAGACGCAGCTTGAATTCTCTGATCGTCAGTCCATGTCGATGAGCAACCTGCGACAGCCGCTCGCGTTTTGACGATGCTTTAAGCTGTGTGATCAGGGTTGGTTCACTCTTCCGGAGAAGCAACTCAACGAGTTCCAAATGCTCGAAGAGAGTCAAAGCATCGATTGTTATCACTTCCGCGATGACTAAAGAAGCTGCCGGGTTCCAAGCAACTGAACATGCCTCCGGAACTGGAGGTGTTCGCGTCTCGCAGTCTTGGGTTGAAACGCTGTTGTCGCTGTATTCAAGTCCTACATATCTTTGCAGCATGGAACCCCTCCACTATCGGCTGAGCAGCAGTAGTTTCCTCAGCGACTGGCATATGGGTATAGCTTTAGTCTGAGCATTGATTTCAGAAGCCCTGGTTTTCAAATTCTTGCTCCCGCACCTTGAGCCCACACGCTGCCCGCGCAGCCATCAGTGAGTGGGCAACAATTTGGAAAACACGAAATCTGAAATAACCCGACCGTGCGCCAACTATTATGTGCCCCAGGAAGCGTGTCTGTTGCAGACCCGCATAAATCTGAGGAGTTTCAAAATGGACGGACAACGAGTAACCGAAGGCCGTTTGGCAAACAAAACCGCTGTTGTAACCGGTGGAACGACAGGACTGGGGCTCGCTTCCGCTCATAGGTTCGTGCAAGAAGGGGCAAAAATTCTCGTTACTGGCAGAAGTCAGGATCGTGTGGATGCCGCAGTTGCCGCGTTAGGCGAGTCAGCGACTGGTTATGTGGCGGACTCAACAAAAATGATTGATTTGAATGAGTTAGCCAACGCTGCAAAAGAAAGGCTTGGGCACGTTGATGTGTTGTTCGCAAATGCTGGGAACGGTCTGTTCGCACCGATTTCAGATGTGGATGAAGATCTCTATAATAACCAATTCGACCTGAACGTAAAAGGCGTTTTCTTTACTGTCCAAAAGTTGTTGCCGCTGATGGGCCAAGGCGGCTCCATTATTCTCACCGCATCCGCAGTGCACTCCAAAGGTGCACCTGGCGGCAGCCTCTATTTTGCGAGTAAAGCGGCAGTGAGGTCGTTTGCGCGCACCATGGCGGCCGAGCTCGGCGGGCAGGGAATACGCGTAAACTCGTTGAGCCCGGGGATTGTTCCAACACAGTTTTTTGCCAACTCTAACGTCGATGAAAGCATGTTCGCCCAGTTCGATGAAATGGCCGGAAAAGGGTCTCCGGTCGGACGAGCGGGACGCCCTGAGGAAATCGCCGAAGCCGCAGTATACCTGGCTAGCGATGAAAGCTCCTATGTCAGCGCCATTGACTTAAGTGTTGACGGAGGTTGGGCTGAGGTTTGATCTCAATTTCGCCATCAGTTCTATTTTTACCACCCTTCGTCTGCGCCCTGTGAGGCGTCGAAGGGTGGTTTTTCAAAACTGAAGTCGGCATCACCCACTACACGCGGCAATTAGAGAGTTTTCTAATGGTTGTCGGCATTGCAATGGATGGCCAAAGTTGCAGTTCTGAACGGCGTCTATTTCTAAAATCAAGAAATCGAGGAACGGAACGCGGCTCCAAGTCGGGAGTACAAAGATGGCTGGGCAGGAAACTGGCAAAGGAACCAATCTTCTCGTAGTTCCGGTAAATTTTATTGTACCGGGAAATACCAAACCAAGAATTCTAGTCGATGAGGGCGGACGTGTTGGGCATCGAAGCGAATTCGAGAGGCGTGAGTACAATGTGGCGATCAGGGACGTTCGAGGCAATACGCAGGAATATCACCTCAAGCGCGATGGGCTTGCTTTTGTTTCGCATGAGAGTTCTGTAGCCAACTTTGATGAATTCGCTGATCATCAGTCTACGTATGATGAAGAAATTCAGGAACTTATCTTATCTCATTCAGGCGCACGTAAAGTTGTGGTCTTCGATCACACGATGCGTTTGGATGACAACAACTCCGAGGGGCGCAAACCTGTCCGACACGCGCACGGAGACTATACCAGTCGGTCAGGTCCACAAAGGGTCAGAGACCTGTTGACCGAAAGCGAAGCGGATTTCTGGCAAGCTGAAAGGTATGGAATCGTTAACGCTTGGCGTCCAATCAACGGCCCAGTCGAAACTGCGCCGCTTGCGTTCGTCGATCCAAACACAATCGCACCAGCGGATCTGATAGAAACGGACCTCGTATATCCAGACCGCATCGGAGAGATCTTCGAGCTAGCGTACAATCCTGACCATTTGTGGATCTATTTGTCGGGACAACGCACGGACGAAGTAACCTTGTTCGTGACGTTTGACAGCGGCGTAGTGGGCAATCAAAAGATTGCACCGCACACAGCGTTCGACTTGCCGGCTACCAATCGGTATTCGAAACCGAGGCATAGCATTGAAAGCCGAGCGCTGGTCTTGTTCTAAGACGATTAGAAGGTTTCTTTGAAAGGTCGCAGATCGGCTTCGAATGTCCAAGCGGAGGGATGTTGCGCATGGATCTGCCAGTAGCTGGACGCGATGGCATCAGGATCCAGCATTCCGTTGGCGCCCATACGTTCTTTAAGAGTCGGATTGCGACTGTTGAGACGTTCTCCATCGATACCGCCATCAATAATCATATGTGCCACATGGACACCTTCGGGGCCCAGCTCTCTTGCGAATGTGGCAGCGACGGCTCTTAAACCTGCTTTGGCTGACGCAAAGGCCATAAACGGCGGGCGCGCTTTGAGGGATGCGGTCGCCCCTGTGAACAGAATGCTACCAGTTCGTTGTTGTTTCATTCGTTTGCCAGCTTCTCGGCCGCACAAGAATCCGCCCAGGCAACACACCTTCCAGGCCGACGAAAAATACTCAGCCGAAATTGAAAGCGTGTCGTGTGTGAAGGCGTTGCCCGCATTGTACGCGACAAAATCAAGCTCGCTGTTCATTGCGTCGACCTGAGCAAACAGACTGACAACAGCTTCTTCATCGGTTACATCGACCGGTATACCAACAGCTTCCCCACCTGAGTTCCGGATCGACAGGGCCAGGTCATCGATGGGGTTTGGACTGCGCGCCGCTACCACGACACTGCGACCCTCTTCGGCCGCCTTGCGTGCGAGCGCAGCACCCAGGCCGCGTTCGGCTCCTGCACCTATGACAAGTGCGATTTTCTGATTCATACGATCCTCCTTGCACAGCGTCGATTGTAGTCGAAGAAGTTCCCGCTCGGCCACAGGCTGCCGAGCGGGAGAGTCCTCAGCTTTTGGGCGGTAAGGTCACAGAGCTGGAGCGTGTCACTGTGATCAGCAAGCTGAGGCAGGGAGGTTAAGCGGACAGGAAGTCATCGATCATTGTCGCACATTCCACCGGAAACTGATGTTGTGGGCCGTGGCCAGACATAGGCAGAATTGCCAATCGTGAGTCAGGGATTTCCCGATGCAACAAAAGTTGGTTTTGCAGCGGATAACATGGGTCGCGATCACCATTCATGATCAAGGTTGGCTGCGAGATGTCTTTGAGGCGAGCAAACCAGGGGCTATCGTCCGCCGAGTAGTTCAGAATGATCTGCAACAGGTTTCGCCACTGAGCTTCCGGCACCAAGGGTTCTTGACCCACACGCTGTTGCGATTCAATTCGATCTTCCGCCAGGCGTCCACGAGCTCGGCTATCAGGACTGTCTGCGTAGAATAAAATGACTTTGTCCTCGAAGCTCCAGGGAGTGCTTGTGGCAGTATTAAAGAAAATGTCCTCTGGTGGCTCCGTTTCGGCAGACCCAGGACAGGAAGAACCCACCAGAACCACCTTCCGAATTAGGTCAGGGTGATTGATTGCAAGCATTTGGCACACATATCCACCCATTGAGAATCCAATGACGTCGACTTTTCCTAGTCCCATTGCCCGGATGAAGGCAGCGGCATAGTCACCCTGATCCTTTGCCTCTGTTGGCACGGTTCCGGATGTGCTGGAAATACCGATATTGTCGAATATCACCAGCCGGCGGTTCGGGGCGAGAGCTTCCAGGAAGGCCGGATCCCACTCATCCATGGTCCCACGGAATCTTTGGCAGAAAAGAAGTGGAACGCCTTCAGGAGGCCCCATGAGGCGGTAAGCAAATTTTATTCCGGATGCTTCAATGAATTGCGTCTCTGCCGGTGCTCTGAAGGTCACCTTTTTGTCTGCACCGACTTCAGATGCGGGATGCACTTCAGTGTTGATAATGTTCATTTGGTCGCCCTCCTGTGCAACAGTGTTGTGATTTCTGCGGCTACCCACTGGCTTGAAACGAATAGCCTGTGATCTCGAATATGCTTCACGCATTCGGCGAGGTATTCCGAATTCGAGAAATTCTACATTCGTGCTTGAAACAGTGAACGCTCGCGACGGCTCAAGCGATTGGAGGAGCCGCAGCGCTATCGGTCAGCCATTGCGCGTCACGATGCCTAAACGGCGCTCGCACCACTGAAATTCGATTTCAAAACCGGTTTGTGGGCCCATTTGGTCTGGGCGCTAAGAATTCATTCACTTTAGATGGCCGACGCCCAAACGCTGAATCGCAAGAATTTGAAATCATTAAGATCTGAAATCTGTGTGCTTGTTCCAGGCCTATATCTTAGTCATGCAGGCATTTGGGGTAAGTCATTATGAAGGCTGATAAAACAATGATAAACGGGCTTGTGCGCGTCTTGGCGAGCACTTTGGTACTACGCTGCAAAGCACGTTTCTTTGCCTGGTCTGTTGGCGAAGGTGCAAACGCAAAAGCGCGCGAGTTCTTCTACAGCGATTATGACATTTTAGATGCTTTGTGTGATGAGTTTGCTCGCCGGATTAACGAAGTTGGCGGCAGTGTTCCAGGAGCCTACTCCAAGCTCGCAGCGATTTCGTCGATAGAAGAAACCGAGCGCCTACTTGTTCCCGAAATGATTACTCAGTTGGCCAAAGACCATGAACAAATGGTCTTCGACTGCCAATTTGTCGTCTCGATACTCGAACGCTACGATGACCGACAATCTGTTGACCTGCTCTTGCAGGCAATAGACGAACACGGAGCGTGTGCATCCAAACTCCGCGCTTTTCGACCTCAGGAAAGCGACTGAATTCGAAATTGCGTAGGCGTTGTTCCCAGTCGGGCCAGGAAAGCCCTTTCCAACACATCTGCGGAGGAAAATCCAACGTCCATAGCGATATTGGCTATGCTTGTTTCTTCGTCCTTCAAGATCTTCATAGCATGGGCCAGCCTCCGTTCATGGACGTATTCTGGTAGAGGTGTACCAGTCGCGTTGAAAAAGGCCCAAAGCATCTCCAGCGGCGTAAGACCAATCAGATCCGACAGCTCGGTCAGGCTTACATCGTCGATGAGGCACATTTCAATCAGATCCAGGAAGCTTTTAAGTTTGGCACCCGTAAGCCTTTGAACGCGGCGCTGGGTACGTTCTGTTGACGAACTTTCCAATGTATGAACGAGCAGCCTCAACGTCAGAGCTTCAATCGCCAAGCGACCATGTGTCCCGCCTTTGCGGAAGAAACTGAAACCATCTTCCAATATCCGTTGGAAGTTTGGGTTATCCATATTTAATCCGCTTTCGTTACGCGCTTTCTGATCCAACTCACCTTCAAGGTTTTCTCGGACGTAGGGCTCGAAATCGATGGCGAGAAATGTCGTTTTTCCAACTTCGGTTCTGGAGTATGTTCTAGAACCTGCGGGATGATAATTTGCTGCTGACGCAGCGAGTTCAGTTGACAGGGCCTTGTCGCTGTCGAGCGCTATTGCGCATCTTGTGCTGTGAAAGGGAACGGCAATGACGTCGCGGGGAGCCTGAAAATGAACTTCGAACTCACAAGCCTCAACCAGTTGAATGCGGCATGCTTCTGTTTCGAAGCAACTCCCAAGAGTTGGAATGCAATCACTCTTTGAAATCAGGCTGTTGTTATCTTCTTGATCTTTCACGACTTAAACTCTTTTCGATATGCGCCGGGTGTCGTACCCAACCGTTTGCGAAATACATCTGTCATGTGCGCTTGAGAGGAAAAGCCAACGGCATATGCAACGTCGGCCAACGGCGACGAACTGTTCTCAAGTAACTCGCGTGCTCGGGTTATCCGACGCTCGAGTACGTATTGATGTGGCGACAATCCCAGGGATTCTCTGAAGCATCTAGAGAAATGGTACGCGGACACTCCGACTTCTGAGGCTAGGCTAGAAAGACTGAGATCGCGAGAGAGATCATCTTCAATAATATCCAAAACACTTGAGAGATTTTGAGACGACAAGCTTGGTAGATGAGCTTTGACGACTTCATTGCCGTGAACACCCAATTTAACTTGATCCATGGCCAAGATTGCAAAGGCTTCCGCCACAATACGTTGAACTGGTTCACCGCAGATCAAACGTTGGCGCAGCGCATGCACAAATTTCACAGTATTCGAAGCTCTCAGCCTTACGCGAGTTTCGTCTGGAAAAGGAGATCTGCTGTCCGAAAAAAGACTTTGTCGCAGGTTTGGATCAATATCGATAGCGACAAGCTCGCAAACACCGTCCGTTGTACGGCAAAAGGTCTTAGAACCTTTCGGGTGGAAGTTTATTTCTCCCGCAACTGAACCGTCTGATGAAACAACATCGCTATCATAGGAGACTTCGGTCGCGAGGCGACCGAGAGGAAGCGTAAGTGTATCAAAATTTGCAACAAAATTGACTTCGAATTTTTTGGGCCGGATAAGATGCAGACGGAGATCACCAAAATCCCAACAACGGTCAAGTGCCGGAGAGCTGTTTTCTGAATTTAGGCGAGTGCCGTGTTGCAATACTTCACTCATTTCGCAGTCTCTTTCCGATATGCGCCAGGCGTTACACCCAAGCGTTTGCGAAATACATCGGTCATATGCGCTTGCGAGGAGAATCCAACCGCGTATGCGATGTCAGCGAGTGACGAGCTTTGTGCCTCAAGCATGTTTCGAGCGCGGACGACCCGCCTCTCTAGGATGTATTGGTGCGGGGACATCCGCATCTCGTTCTTAAAACATCGTGCAAGATGATATGGGCTCAGACCTACTTCGTTTGCGATTTCTGTTAGTGACACGTTGTCTGATAGATGAGCCTCGATGTAATCCGTGATCTCTGCAAGTGTCGGGCGTGACAGGCCCGTAGGTGCCTCTGGTCGCGCTTGTCGGCCTGAAACCCGGTCGACAACTTCGCTCATTGCCAAAACGGCTATGCTCTCAGCCAAGATGGACTGATTTGCGTCGCCCGAAAGAACCGCACGGCGAATTTTCTGGGCCAATGGGACGGAAATTGCGGAAGTGATCCCTTCAAACACATCATCGTTCAACAAGTGATCGTGAGACCCTTTTTCATAAATGAGATTTGTTCGAAGGCTCTTCGGGATTTCGATGGTAACGAATTCACCACGAACGCTGTCGCCCCGAACGTGAGATATGGAACCTTCAGGGTGGAAGGTAAGCATCCCAGGCCCCAAGCTCATGTCATGCATTTTGTCGGAGTTGTACGACCTGCTACCTTTGATAGACCCCAGTGTGATAGAAATTACATCCTGGGGAGCGCAAAAATGCACTTCGTATTTTTGTTCAGGAACGAGGCTCATGCCAATTCGTTGAGTGTCGATACTTGGCCCAAGCCTAGGTGCGCTCTCCTTTTGTTGGCGCGCATCTCCGTGCTTCAATACCTCGCTCATTTCGCCGCCTCCTTGCGAAAGGCGCCTGGCGTTACGCCAAGGCGCTTGCGGAAAACGTCCGTCATGTGCGCCTGCGATGAGAAACCAACAGCGTATGCGATATCGGCCAAAGAATAGCCGTTGTTTGCAAGCATTTCGCGGGCTCGTGTTACTCGGCGTTCCAATACGTACTGATGCGGTGCCATACCAGTTGCGGCTTTGAATGAACGCGCAAGGTGATAAGGAGAACAGTTGGCTTGTTTTGAAAGCTGATCAAGCGACAAGGAAAAGTCCAGATGCTCTTCAATGAAATCGCAAAGGCTAAGCACGCCAGACTGCCCTAACCGCCTGGAGTTTATGTCATTGCGTAAAACACTGCTCGTACTCAGTGATCGTATAAGCAGATCTGCAAGTGCAATGCCCCAAGAATCTGAAACAAGGGGGTCAATCTTTTGAGATGCGAACGTCAAAGCAATATTGTCCAGCACGTTTGAGATAGTTGGAAGAGTATGGCCGACCAGGAGCGGCGGATCCTTCTCAAAATCCAAAGTGCTTCCCAAATCATGGGCAAGCCAATTTAGAACACGGCGATCCAAGTAAAAGTGTTGAACGGAAATCTCGCCATCTGAACGCCAAGTTGATTGCTCTAAACCGGGTGTGAGAGTTATTTGACCCAAATGCGCAATTTGGTTGGGTCGATCAATGCGTTCGACGCGCCCACCAGATATGTGCCTGGCCAGGGTTATGAAGTGAGGGCAAGATTCGTCGGGAGTCTCGTCCATTTTGCCCGACCAAACAGACATTTTGAGATATGTTTTTGCCTGAATGTCACTCGCGAAATCCATTGAATGACCAGTTGATACGATACCTTCGTACGCTGCGGGACGTGTGCTGATTGGACGAGGGGTGGCCTGGTCATTTGACAGTGCTTTTGTCATTTCGCCGCCTCCTTCCGATATGCGCCGGGGGTAACACCCAGTCGTTTGCGGAACACATCTGTCATATGCGCTTGAGATGAGAAGCCGACAGCGTAAGCGATATCTGCCAACGTCGATCCATTGAATGCCAGCATTTCGCGGGCCCGTGTAATCCGGCGTTCCATCACGTACTGATGTGGAGAAAGCCCCATCTCTTCCTTGAACAGGCGGGCAAAATGATAAGTGCTTAGCCCTGTTTCGAGCGCGATTTCCGTCAGGCCGAGGTTTTCTGAGAGGTTCGCTTCTATGTATTCCCTAACTGTATCCAGCCTCAATTCGCCAGTTTGAGGTGGCAACGCTGGTTGCGATTTCATCGCTCGTGCGATCTCGGCGAGCACAAGAGTAACATAGGACTCGGCCGAAAGGCGATGATCTGCTCGACCAGACAGAAACAGTCGTCGGCCAAGTTCGGCCAGTTTGAGAACTTCTGGTGTACTCAAATTTGCGTAACTTCCGGAAATGCTCTCATCAGTCAGTTCAAAGTCTGTAAACACAGAAGTTCTAAGTTCTCTATTCAGAATGAGACAGACCAACTCTCCATCTTGTGCCTCACTTCGCGCAAATACCCTCGAACCAGCGGGATGAAAATTGGCCTCTCCTGGGCAGAACGAGAACTTGTCCAACTGATCGCTGTCGAAAGCTTTGACGCCAGACGAAGGACCAAGCGCCAGTGTAATGACATCCCGTTCAGAGGAGAAATTGACTTCGTAGGTCTTGGCAGGATTGAGGTCAATGGAGAGACCAGAGTGCGCTATCCGCTTTCCAATAGCGGGCGCAACCGCCTCGCGGCTCAGCGCGCTTTCGTGCCGGAGTTCAGGCTGACGCATCATACCGCACACCTGTGTGATTGCCGTAGTGGTGAAACTACCGCAGAACAGGGCAGATAAGGCTTGTCGATTGCCTTGCACATGATCTTTGTGTTCTTCATCACTTGCTCCGACGTTTGACCATAGCACAAAAAGGCGTCCAGTGCGCGTGGTGCGTTGTTGGTGTTGCACATTCTCCGTGATGTTATCCTGACTCTAGGTGTGCAGCTTTCGAGCCCCATTGATTCCAAATTCTTGCTATTTCCTCGGATGACACAGTGTTTTCAGCGGCTTCGCATCCAGATCGAGCGTCCCTAGTCATGTGATTATCTAAAAACCTAGGCCGGCACGTCTCGGAAACACGGGCTGACAAGCGCAGAAAATTGAAAAACCGAGAATCAGAAATACTCACCGCGGCAACCCAAGCAAGTTAGGAGCGCATTTGTTGATCGACGCTTCGGGCAAAGTTGCCCTAGGAGACGCCTGTGGATGATGGTCGCAACATCAATGAGGAAGCTTACGACCCTTTCGACGAGGGTTGTCGGGCTTGTTCGCACCAGCATTCGTGTTTGGGGCCAAACGTCTTTCGTGTTGATGCGGAATTGCGCGGCAAGCTGTCAAAGCATCTTCCGTTGTCAGATCTTAAACCAATGTCGGCTACTATAATGTCGAAGCTGTTTGGGAGCGACCAGCTTACGCCAGCACAACAACACGCTTTGTTTTCCAAAATCGACATCCTTTCGCAGTGCCAATCCTGGTCCAACATTCGTCATGTGATCGCTGAGACTGATGGATTTAACGGTGCCGAACCTACCGTATCATCAAAGTGCCTAATTCCGGACCCAGGTGTTCCAGCGGTGCTTGAGTTGCTTTCGGCGATATTGGATGACGAAACAAATCAGCGCTTGGGGTATTTTACCTTCGGTCAGTACCTTGGTTTGAGCTCGGATCAAACGAGCGATATCTTGGAACTTGCTGGGTTCATACTGATTTCGAGGATGTATGGGGACATAAAAGAAACCCAATGCGCCTTTGATCAGTGTTTCACCGATATGTCACATGCAACCAGTCTTTTTCGGAAACTGAATGACCGTTAACGGCAATCTTAGGTTGGGCAAAGTCTTTGTCGTCGTGCAGTATGAACGCTCCAGACTGTGTTCTCATGAACGGACGCTTCGAAATTCATTCTGGATACCTGTTTTTAAAAACGGACTTGGAGGCAAAATTTCGTCAAACGTCCTTTTTGTATGTTTTGAGCTGCGAACCGTATGAAAGACAATTGGAGCTAGAAAGAGGGGATTTAGTCAAATTAAACGGACGACCTGATAAGCATTCGCGGTTAAGGCGTCCTTGAACTTCGGCAATTCCTCCGACGCAAGGAGGCGGCATCGCCGATTGCATCAATTCCGAATGCAACTTTCTCTACCTGATCAGCATCAGGAAACCTGCTGGACACTGGAGATGATCAAAAAACAGGCACGCAAAACGTACCAAAGAGAAGTTTCCCCGATACTTCTTTTCTCAATTTTCGAAAATCCGGGTGACTCGATAAAGACCGGTGTAAAGTAAGCAATCACGATCAAAACCTCGGACGAGTGCCGCCCACAAATGGAGAATGATCTTGAACTTTCGCATTTGCCTAGTCGCCACAGTCTTTTTTGTTGGGAGCTTCGAGTTTCTTATGGCCCAACAGGGTCCTCCTCAGGTGACCGTTGCCAATCCCGTCGTCAAGACAATCGTGGAAGATGACGAATTTGTCGGTCGGTTCGGAGCGGCGGCAGATGTCGACGTACGGGCTCGTGTATCTGGCTTTCTTGATGAAGTTCATTTCAAGGATGGAAGTATAGTAGAGGAGGGGCAGATCCTCTTTACAATTGATCAGCGACAGTTTCGAACGGCGTTGAGGCAGGCTCGAGCACAGATCAAAATTGCTGAAGCAACAAGTGAGTTTACAACTGACCAACTTGAGCGCGCTGAATCATTGGTGAAAAATGGAAACATCGCGGAAAGCGTTGTTGATCAACGCAGAGAAGCGTTTTTGGCGGCTCAAGGAGCCTTGGAACAAGCGCGCGCAGCCTTGGAGTTGGCCGAGCTAGACCTTGAGTACTCGGAAATTCGCGCGCCGATGGCCGGACGCATCGACCAAGCCCTAATCGACCCGGGAAACCTAGTAACGGCGCAAGACACGCTGTTGACCTCGATAGTCGCAACTGACCCAATCTACTTTTACTTCGATATCGATGAGCGGTATTTTCTAGCATATGCGAGAGACGCGCGTGCACGAGGTTCCGTTTTGCAAGAGGGTGCAGCGGGCCTTCAAGTCAAAGTAACGGTTAGTGACAGAAGCATACCGGTCCAAGAAGGGACCCTGGATTTTTCAGAAAATCGTATCGATGACGAAACTGGTACAATGCGCGTGCGGGCTGTTCTACCGAACCCAGATGAGCTTTTGACGCCAGGGCTATTTGGACGAGTTAATGTTCCGGGTTCACTGCCATATGAAGGCATCTTGATACCGGACGAGGCCATCGCCGCCGATCAGAACCGACGAATTGTGATGACTGTGGACGAGGAAGGCACCGTTACGCCAAAGGAGATTCGCCCTGGCCCAAGGATTGATGGGTATCGTGTCGTTCGCGAAGGCCTGGATGGATCAGAAACACTCGTAATTGAAGGTCTTGTTCGCGCCCGTCCGGGGAGTGTAGTCACCCCGGAAATGATTGAACTGCCGCTTACGGCAAGTAACTGATATGGGGCGTTTCTTTGTAACTCGTCCAATATTTGCGATAGTGGTTGCTGTAGTTACCACCATCGTCGGGCTAATTGCTTACTTCGAACTTCCAGTTGAGCAATATCCGGAGATCGCTCCTCCTTCGATAGTCGTTCGGGCAACTTATCCAGGGGCTGATGCCGAGACGATTGCCGCCACTGTAGCGACGCCGCTCGAACAAGAGATCAATGGTGTAGAGGGGATGCTCTACATGTCGTCATACTCCACCGCTGATGGGACGATGTCGCTCACGATTACATTTGACTTGGGCACAAATCTCGATGCTGCCCAGGTGCTCGTTCAGAACAGAGTAGCTATTGCGGAGCCTCGTTTACCTCAGGAAGTCAGATCGCTTGGCGTGACAACCAACAAGTCATCACCGGATCTCATGATGGTGATTCACATGCTTTCGCCGGACGAGACATTTGATCAGCTCTATGTCTCAAACTACGCGCGGTCTCGGGTTCGGGACCGACTTGTGCGCCTTGATGGTGTGGGCGATCTATTAATCTTTGGAGAAAGAGAGTTTTCGGCGCGAGTATGGTTGGATCCGGATCGACTTGGTTCACTGGGTTTAACATCTGGAGACGTCGTAGCTGCTCTCCGCGAGCAAAACGTTCAAGTGTCCGGAGGCTCGCTCGGCGCACCTCCTAACGCGACCGAAAACGCGTTTCAGGTGACACTTACAACCCAAGGGCGGCTGGAGAGTCCACGAGAATTTGGAAGAGTCATTGTCAAATCAACGGAAGATGGCCGCGTTGTAAGGGTACGAGACGTGGCGCGCGTCGAAATTGGCGCAAGATCTTACGTCACCAACTCTTACCTGAACAATAAACCCGCCGTAGCACTCGGCATCTTCCAGCGACCTGGTTCGAATGCACTGGCTTCAGCCGACGAAATCCTTGCTAAAGTTGAAGAACTATCGAAGGACTTCCCGCCAGGGCTCGAATACCAAGTCATCTATAACCCGACAGAGTTCATTGAGGCCTCGGTAAACGCAGTCTACCGAACTTTGTTTGAGGCAGTATTGCTGGTCGTCGTCGTAATTGTCGTTTTCCTGCAAAATTGGCGCACCGCAGTTATTCCTTTGATAGCGATCCCAGTCTCTCTCATTGGAACCTTCGCGGTAATGCTTGCGCTTGGGTATTCTCTGAACCTTCTCACACTTTTTGGGCTCATCTTGGCGATTGGGATTGTGGTAGACGATGCGATTGTTGTGGTCGAAAACGTTGAACGAAACATCCATGACGGGATGTCACCGCGGGATGCCGCGGCGCGCACTATGGATGAGGTTCAGAATGCGATAATCGGGACAACGCTGGTCCTTATTGCTGTGTTCGTGCCCGCTGCTCTTGTTCCTGGAATAACCGGCCAGTTCTACCGCCAATTTGCGGTGACTATTTCGGTGGCGACGGTCCTGTCGACAATCAACTCGCTGAGCCTTTCGCCTGCGATGGCAGCTGCAATACTGAGGCCAAAGTCTTCGCCTGTTTCAGGCAGTCCTCTAGCAGCAGTCACACGGCCCTTCGTCAATGGCTTCAATAATGGCTTCGATACGATGGCAAGCGCCTATGCTCGTGCTGTTCGGTACTTATCAGGTTCATCTGGGATGCGTGGCATCGCAATTTTCGTTTTTGGCTGCCTATTAGGCGGGACATATTGGATCACGACAAAAGTCCCGACTGGTTTTATTCCCGAAGCGGATCAAGGTTACGCCATCGTGGTTGTGCAGTTACCCGATGGTGCTGCACTGGATCGAACGGACGAAATAATCAAACAAGCCACCGAAATTGCGCTTGAAACGCCAGGCGTAAAAAATGCTGTGGCCTTTGCGGGTTTTTCAGGCGCGACTTTTACAAACGCAAGCAATCAGGGTGTTATTTTTACGCCGTTTGAGTTATTCGAAAGTCGAATGGAAACCGGTCTGTCCGCTGAAGTTATCGTTGGCCAGTTGTTTGGGCGAATGCAGTCTTTGCGGGAAGCCTTCATCATCGCAATAGCGCCCCCATCAGTCCGAGGCGTCGGGACCGGCGGTGGGTTTAAGTTGCAGATCCAGGAATTGGAAAGCGCTGATATGTCGCGAGTGCTACAATCAGCCTACGCGATCATGGGAAGAGCCAGCCAGTCTGACAAAGTACAAGGTGTGTTCACTACCTTTTCTTCCGGATCGCCGCAGCTTTACCTCGAAATTGATCGCGTTCGTGCGCAAATGCTAAACGTCCCAATCGGCGAGATTTTTGAAGCACTCTCGATCAATTTGGGGTCGGCTTACGTGAATGACTTCAATGCGTTTGGCCGCCTGTTTCAGGTCCGGGCACAGGCGGACGAACCCTTTCGGCTAACTCAGGACGATATCCGTAGCCTTCGAGTTCGTTCTGCTACGGGTGACTTGGTGCCACTTGGTACACTGGTCACGGTTAGAGAAACCGCGGGACCAGCTTTGGTTCAGCGATACAACCAACTGGTTTCTGTTCCAGTTCAAGGGTCGCCAGCTTCAGGTTTCTCTACGGGCCAAGCGTTACTCGAAATGGAGGCTTTGGCGGAGGCGGTGATGCCCCCGGGGCTAGACTATGAATGGACTGAGCTGGCACTACAGGAACGAAATCAAGGCAACACGGCTGTTTATATATTTGCATTCTCTGTGCTTTTTGCCTTTTTGTTCCTTGCTGCGCTGTACGAAAGCTGGGCGCTTCCACTCGTTATCATACTCATTGTGCCGCTAGCTGTACTCGGCGCAATGCTGGGCGTAGCGCTTCGAGGACTAGACAACAACATTCTCACCCAGGTTGGGCTGATCGTTCTTGTCGGGCTTGCCGCAAAAAACGCTATCTTGATCGTGGAATTCGCCAAGCAGGCACAAGAAGACCGTGGGTTGTCAGCTGTAGATGCCGCGGTGGAAGCAAGCAGACTGCGACTGCGCCCGATCCTGATGACCGCTTTTGCGTTTATTCTAGGTGTTTTGCCTCTCATGGTTGCCGTAGGTCCTGGTTCGGAAATGCGGCAAGCGCTTGGGACCACGGTGTTCTTTGGCATGTCCGGTGTAACCCTTTTGGGACTATTTTTTACGCCGGTATTCTATGTTGCAGTCAGGACGATCTTTCCTGCCAAGCGCGTGTAGACATGAGGGGTCCTTAAGTACTCATTCTCTTGGAGCATTCTGATCGGCACAGGTAAAAAGGCGGATAAATCGCGCGTTGGTTTGCATGCAAAGGGCGTGACCAGATGCGAGCTGATTCGGAGAGAGCCTTTAGTTTTTGACCAGTGAAGTCCGCGCTCCAAATCTGAAAAGAAAATAATACAATGCGTTTGATCAGAAGTAAGGATGCAAAAGATGGAAAGCCTAGCAGCCAATCTTCGAGAAATGACAAGAACGCCGCTTCACGAGAGTCATGTGGAAGCGTTACGGGGGCTTGGGGATGAGATCGTTTACGCCGCGGGCCAAATGGTCGCTGAAGCTGGGGATCCCATAAACTCGTTTTTGTATATTCTAAACGGGCGGGTTGAAGTGATTGATCCCTACACGAGGGAAGCGCACCTACCGGCGTCGCTTGGACCAACTCAATTCATAGGGGAGGTGGCGTTTTTGAGCGGTGGTGTTTACACTTTGCCTCTGCGTGCGAGGGAAGACACAACGGTCATTTCTGTCCCACGCCCCAAGATGTTGGATGCAATGTCGCGTATTCCGGAGATGTCAGACATCGTTATCAGCGTCTTTGCCGCAAGACGCCGAAGGCAAATCGAAGACGGTGATAGCACGCTAAAACTGGTTGGAATAGACGACGATCCGCAAGTCCGTAGTGTCGCAGAGTTCGCGATCCGAAACAAAATCCCATTCCGGCCGGTTGAGCTGAATTCCTCTGAGGCCGAAGACGTTACAAAATCATGTAAAATGGATGCTTGCC
Organism: Ruegeria sp. ABV4_181; assembly: GCF_056158465.1. NCBI lineage: Bacteria > Pseudomonadati > Pseudomonadota > Alphaproteobacteria > Rhodobacterales > Roseobacteraceae > Ruegeria > Ruegeria sp. ABV4_181. The sequence goes on along the minus strand of NZ_JBSWTI010000002.1, from coordinate 2,966,034 downwards.
GACCTGCGGTTGTGTTTGGTCAAAATCGCGTTGTGCAAGATCCCACGCCCGCCAAGGTTGCAAGGCTGCTTGGGCTTGAACAAGTCTTTGAGTGCAACGAAACAGTGGATGTTCTCATCGTCGGAGGAGGTCCCGCAGGTGTAGCTTCGGCAGTGTACGCCGGGGCAGAAGGATTGTCGGCCGTGCTTCTCGAAGACATGGCCGTAGGAGGGCAGGCTGGCACTTCAAGCCGCATCGAAAACTACATGGGGTTTCCGACCGGCATATCAGGCGCTGACCTCGTATGGCGCGGTGAGATTCAAGCTATGAAGTTTGGTACACGCTTTATGCGACCAAGACGCGCAATTCAGCTAACACAGCGAGAAGACAACACCTTTTGTGTCGAACTCAACAACGGAAAGGAGATTTGTGCGAGAGCCGTCGTAGTTGCCACAGGCGTTCAATACCGCCGTCTTCCTTTGGAAAACCTTGAGGCATTTGAGGGGCAGGGCATTTACTATGCGGCAACAGAAATGGAGGCCCGATACTGCAAAGGATCCGAGGTTGTTGTTGTTGGTGGCGGCAATTCAGCCGGGCAGGCTGCAATGTACCTCTCAAGAACCGCTAAGCACGTCCACGTGCTCGTCAGAGGGAAAACCCTTTCTTCATCTATGTCTGAATACTTGCTGTCCCGTTTGGAGGCAGATCCGGCGATATCAATTCATTATCGTTCCAGACTTAAGGCGCTTAACGGCGACAATGCTATGAACAGTGTTGTCATTGACTGCGATGGCTCGGATTGGCACCTAGAGTGCGGCGCCGCCTTTATTATGGTGGGGGCCGCTCCAAACACGGGGTGGCTACAACGAACGTGCCAACTTGATGAGAATGGGTTTGTCAAAACAGGAGCTGCGGCCGGCATGCCTTCAAGCTATCAGACATCTTGCCCGGGGCTTTTTGCAGTGGGTGATGTGCGGTCAGGCTCGGTAAAGCGAGTGGCTTCAGCCGTAGGAGAAGGTTCAGCAGCAATTTCCCAAGTTTGGGAGCATGTCTATAGGTGAAGGAATGAATTGGTAGGCACTTAACTATTGCTGGCAATGTCATGACTTCGGAAGAGGATTCGATTAGCCGATTTAGTTCTGGTCAGGGCGCGTGAGAATCTGATGAAAGAGTCTGCGCCGTAGTGTACTGGAGCTGGTAGGTCACACGGCCGAAATGAACAATCTAGAGCAGGCTTTCGCCGCGCTCGCTAGCCTTTGGCCACGGTTGTTGATCTGCTCCAAATCGACCAAGCAGCTCTTTCGCAATACAGAATTGCTAAATCCCTTTGGTCCAGTCCTCGCAATGCTTCAATGTCTTCGTGGTTCTCCATCCATTCTAGGAGCTTTTCTTTGTCCGTGTTCTCATACGACTTGAAAAGAAACTCGGCCAATTCCAACCAGTTTTGTGGTTGAGAACGTTCTTTCTTTACTCGCCCAAAGAATGTTTCAGGATGCTGACGCCAAGCACTGATTTCTTTGTCGGTCAACTCATGAGAGATAAGTGCGTTTGTACCGTCACTCAGCCGATAAATGCCTTCTGCTTTTCGCTCAGCTTCAAGAACTACCGCATCAATCAATACACCGGATACGAGTTCTCCGTCAGCACTCGGGACCATGTATTCTTTCCCAATCAATAGTCTGGCGTATCCACTGTCGTCGCCCAACGCGAACTCAGGGATCTCTCCATCAAAAGTTATCGGTATGTTCTGGTGCTCTTTTATCGAGTCAAAAAGTTGAAGCATCTCGGCATGCTTTTCCAAGTCTTCCAAGTAGTCTTTGAAACGGTTTGTACGAGCGTTCAAGCCGAGTTCCGGAACCCGAAAGCCATCCATCACAGCTTGTAAGCCGACATCGGAAGCCTCTAGATTGTTATGAAATGAATGATTTGTGACAATTACGTACGCCGGGGGATAAAGCTGACCCTCAGAGTTTCTAAACTGCTCGGCCTCCCTAATTTGGTTCAATGCCGCCTCTATCCAAGTGCCTTCTACTCCTTGAACCTTCGCATCAGGAAAATTCACTTCGATAAACACCAAGCGCGTGTGATCTGTCGACTTACGCAGTGCCTTGGATAGCTTTTGTGCGACGCGCAAGCGTCTAACTTCGTCGACTGGCCCATCTAGGCCTATGAGCCTGTTCCTTGCCTTCACCTCAACTGCAAACTTCTTTTGGGTTGATGGGTGAGTAGCTACGAATTCTACATGGCTGGAAGTGCCGTCTTTTTCGTTTTCGTATTCCACCTCAAAACCCGCCTTCAGAAGCGCGGCAGATGCGTACGTTTCAAACAGTTTTCCGATAAAATCATCTTGCCTAGCGCTTTTGAGTCTTCGGACAAAGCTGTTCAATATCTCGTCTGACTTTGCTGGGTCAGAATGGTGCGCTATCAAGTACAGGTTATACGAGAGGTTCAGGAATGCTCGTTGCGCTCCCGTCATCGGACCAGATAAAAGCCCATCTTCGTCAGTGGGGAGTTGTTGATACTCACGCATTGATTGATCATACCATTGCATGATCTGATGGCGCTGAGCCTCTGGTATATCCCGTTGACTTCTTGCCCAGTCTTTTCCGAGTACCATCCAAATGTACTCGCGCAAAAAGTCATGAAACGTCTTCCATGTCGGGGAATGGTAGATTCGACTACCGACACCCACAATGCGACGCCCCTTGAACTCATTCGAGACAATTGGCCGACCCAAACCCTGCTGTTTTTGCCGCAGAAAGTCAGCCGCTTCGATTTCTTCAAGTTTTGCTCGGAACGGATCAAAGGAGTTTGAGTGAGCCATACCAACTTGGATTCGACCGTGGCAGTGCTTGTACTTTTTGCCGCTACCGCAGGGGCATGGCTGATTTCTACCGATTTTCGCCAAATCAACCTTTCCCTCAAATACCCGTTGCAAGGTATGGCATTTAGCAGTCTAGGCAGATGAAATGCGCGGTCGATTCCACTCAATACGTTCGCAAAGCGTGCTCAACTGTTTCCCTCACCCCTCAAAGTCCTCTGCATCCTCCGCAATGGCATCAATGGACACGTCCTCAGCGGTTGGCTTGTCCTGCTTGATCCGCGGCGCTGCCTTCTTCCATGCAGACAGGTTTGCGCCGACATCACCATAAAACAGAGGAACGACTTCCTCTAAGTCGGATATGAAGTTGGCCTGTTGTGTGAACCGCCCGCCAAGACGCTTGGATAAGAAAACGTGGAAGCCGTGTGTAACGAGATGATCTTTGCCGTCTTGGCAGATATCAATGTCTTCCCGAAGTTCTGAGACCAAGTGCTGCGTCGGCTCGCTGGCACCAGGCCAAAGCAGGCGGATATACAGCCCATCCATGTTATCGACCTTGATCTGCCGAAGAAGCCAATTCAGCCTGGCTTTTGTCGATTTCTTATCTTCTGGAGCTCGGATTGTCATACCGACGTCAACGCACCGCCGCTTGAGATCTGCGGTGACTTCGATAGGGGCGGCCGTGTTCGGCACATCCAATGTGCATTGGAGCTGATGGTGCTCGCGAAGCATCAGTAGCTCATCCTTTTTTCGCTGAGCTGGATCATTGATGTGCTTGCGCGACAGTTTCTCACTAACGGACGTTTCCACTAATCGGCTCAAGATTAGTGATAGGTCTCGGGTTTCTTGGTGCCAAGCGTCGACTACAATCTGTGCCTCCGGCGACCGCGCTGGAATGACACCGCCAGACGACACCAGTTTGTTGAGATCGCCCCATTCTTTGGGCATCCTATGGAAGCCCTGCACACCAGCGCTCTCATGGTTGAGGAAGCGCCTAAGCTCATTCAGCAACAGTAGTTGGTCCTTGTCCTCGACCTGCTCATTGCTGATCAGCAATTCCGCAGTCGTGACCACATGCATCCACGACCAATGATACACGGGAATCTTGGACCTGCTCTTCCTAACTTCCTCAACAGGGTGCGCAGTCGGCGTAGTCGCGAATTGATTGGATATCGTGATAACGCAATCGACGCCATTCTCTTTGGCAAGAGCACGGTATCTTTCAATTTGCTCAGCATCGAGGGTGTTGTTCCCAACTTTGGTTTCTATAACGGCCTTCCACTCACGGGACCCAACCTTCAGAACAATCAATCCGTCGGGCCGATCTTTGATTGTCTTTGATTGGTTCTTGAATACAACCTCAGTGAACGCATGTACCTGAGCACGTTTCCCGCGCTTCTGACCTACTGATTGAAGCAAAGCGGCTCCCAACTCTTCAATCTGAACCATACAGGCCAGCACAATAGACGTTGTGCGACCTTCCTTTGAGGTGGTTGAGAGAACGGGGAACAAACGGGCGGCTTCGCCTTGAGCCAGGTAATCTGGCAGCTTTTCAGTCATCTATTCGCCTACAACTTGAAATTGAATGTCATGTCTCAAATAGACAGTTGCAGCGGCTTTCCGTCAAGTTTTCAATGAAGTACCGTTCTCAAAACAAAGGGGTAAAAGGCCTCCAGCATGCTTGATAGACCACGCTCTTATGGGAGAAACGCATTTCAATGAAGTTTCATTCTGATTGGGACTTGACCCAATGGCAATCAGTTGAACGAGTTGCCAACAATGACTTAACGCGGGTCGTTGCGTTGGTGCCAATCATTGGCTACCTGATCCTTTTCAACGACCAAATCGCGGAAATAGCTTCATTTCGGATGATCGCAGGTGTTGAACCGGGTGAGGAAACGCCGTTTTTTCTATCTGGTATCGCCAAAATGAGGTTGGTTTTCTTTGGTAGTCTGCTTCTGCTGATCTCCAATTTGATTTTTAGGGTCTTTCGGCCACAGGTTTTAGAGCTTGCGAAAGGAGATATTGAGTTTGCGGCAAGGGTTGGAGAACGCTATAGCATACACGAGCTTGCGGACATGGAAATTCGCGTTTTTTCCGATCATTGGAAACCGAGATTGCCTTTGTTTTGGAAAGTGCACGACAAGTTCCGGAGCAGGAAGCCGGTGGTTTCAGGTTACCGACCTGATGTGCGAGCAATCATGTTTAACAAGCATGGCGACTATATCAGTTATCTCGCACGAGAATGGTGGACTGGCGAGATGCATACATTCCGATTGGCGCGCATCGTATCACTAAGTCTGGGCAGCACTGGAATCCTCTTACTGGCCATTCCAACACTGGACATAACACAGGCCGTGGTCGGAGACGTTTTTTTGAAGTCTTGGTAGCTTGGTGGGCATCTGCAACTAGTGTTCGCTCACAAACGAATGTCCGCTCTGGGCTGAAGCAAACCTTTGAGCAAGCGCAGCATGTTAGCTTTTCTGCCGCCAGACCTCGTTGCGGACGGCGCAAACCGGACATCGGCCAAGTGAACAGCATGCTGCAATTGCAACACGGTTTTAGGACACTCACCGCAGAACAAAGTCCTCGCCCCATCCATTGCTCGGATGCGGTCCAATCTTCTTCCCATAGTGTAGAACCCAGCAGCGGTGCAACCTCCCCAATGATGACGTTCGACTACTCACAAAACTTAGGATAAAATCGAAATAACCGGCACATATCGCACGTCGGCTTTTGTCGGCACTAAGAGCGAGGAAGAAGGGGATGAAAAGACCAAAGCTGCTTTTCACTTCCCTAACCGGTGCTGCGTTGCTCGTTGGTTCATCCTATTTCTTAATACAAACATTTGGATCGACTCTTCGAGGGGCCACGCAGTTTTCAAAATTTCCAGTGCAATCAGAGATTTTTATTTCAACGCATTGCTTTGATGACAATGTCAGCATCATCCCTGGTATAGCAGTTTCCCAATCTCAGCCCACACTTTGGGTTAGCATCGGTGTTTCGGCAGCCGATGTAACGGAAAGCGGATGTGAGGCGATAAACATCTCCTCTCAGAGGTTTTCTTTCGAAAATCCAATCTTCTACTCCGGGCTGCTTCATGATGCATTCGGTTATTTGGGCGAGCTTCCTTCGCCGGATGCGTTCCGCATTCTAGAAACCACAGACGACGGTTATGGCACCAACAACTTCACTTTCGCATTCCAACCTGGGAGCATTCAAAATCAGGCGTTCACAATTCAAATGCCCATGAATGGATTTCTAACTCAGACCGATGTTGATACATGGGCTTTTGATACCAAAATAGTGGTCGAAAATTCTAGTGGAGGCCTCTTTGGCTGGCCGCACTTTAGCTTCATCGTAGAAAATGATCTCTCGATTTTGGAGACAAACGTTGTTCCTATTGTTCAGATAGACCCGGAAGATGTACGCGTATATCGCGCGAATTTAGAGGCTCATCAGAACGATCCTGGAGAGAGGCTAGAAGGTCGGTTTCGACTGAACGCTCAAGATCGCGATGCAAAAGTTTGGCGTGATATCTCAATTTTTCTGGCATCAACGATTTTTGGCGCGTCAATTTCTGTACTCATTGAATGCTTCCTTAGTTTAGAACTCTATCGCATATTCGTTCGTGAACAGGATGTCGCTGGAGTAAAATTCAAGTCGCTGCGAGGTAGGAAAGCCAACCGCAAAACTGGTCGTTGAGGTTAGTTAAGTGAGCGAAGCATATTTTCGCGACTAAGCTTATGGGATGTTGCGCCTCTTGCCAATCCGCCCATCGCTGCCACTTATCCAACAAACGGAGGGTGCGGTGCGATCCGTCAGAGAAGACATTCGCTGCGATTGCAAATTCTAAGCCGTGGCAAACTAGCAGAACGCGGGACGAAGCTGCCGTTCTCAGGCAAATTTGAAAAGGGCGGCTTCGTGAAACGGGCCTTTCGCAGCTCCGTCAATCTTCGCAGGTTTCTTTAATTCACGAACCATCGCTTGCATTTGAGGCCGCCGCGAACCGAGACAACCCGCCATCCATTCGGAAGTTGAATGCTGCATTGCGGCTTCCCAGAAGGGGGTATTCGACCGGATTCTACCTCGGGCTGCCAAAGGACCTATCTTCGACGAACCCCACCCAAGGCTTCACATGACGTCACTGAAGTTGAACCTTGAGCCAGGCTTGGCATGTTTGGAGATGAATTCAAGAACTTCACCAAATTCTTCGACGACCTTCGGTCGCTGGTCTTTGAACAGGCCTAGCTTTGGTTGCTTGTCGATCAGGTGGGTGCGTAGCTTATAAAGCGTAGTTCGAGCGACGTCAGTATCCTGCCAAACTCCTTCTGCCAACATCAGATCATTAGTCCTTTCAAGATGCTCAGGGAATTCGATGAGTTCCATGTTGACGTTCAGATCTGTGTTGTCGATCATCTCAGTGATAGGCACACAACCTATCTCGCGCATGATTTTGTCTAAACGAGATCGCGCGCTATAAAGCGCCTCAAGATCGGATTTAGCGCTGCACAACTCAGCTTCGTTAGCAATATTTGCCCAAAGAACATGTCCCATGGAGGTCTCGTGCATCCGTCATGTGGCTTTTCTATGACAGCTTGCTTGTTGGTAACTTTCTTTTTTCTTACCTTCAGGACTTGTGGCTGCGCGTACTAGGTGTTTTCAAGCGATGCTTTCGGCAAACAAAAACTCCATTTATCAGTCAAACAAGACGATGTGCGGGTTAGGGGAACTAGGTGAGGTCATTCCCAATAGGCGCAACTTGGTGGAGCTGCTGTTCGTCTTCTTGCAGCACCAATTTGTTTTGAGCGCGGAGCTGTGACTAGACCCGGTTTGGCGACTGACTGCCATTCGGTCAAGGTTGCTATTGGATCAACGTCCGCGTTCGCTTTTCACTTCGTTCTTCATCGAAGCTTTCATGCTGGTTGGTTTTTCATTCTGCCGCTAGTCTGAACGCCATGGCAATCGAACCTAGACTGGATATTATCGGGGCAGCGTTAGGCGACCCCAGCCGCTCCCGCATACTTTGCGAGTTGATGGATGGGCGCGCGTTTACAAACAAGGAGTTGGCCTGCGCGGCCGAAGTCAGCCCACAGACCGCGAGTGCGCATCTGAAACAATTGGAAATCGCCGGTCTGACGTCTTCGTTGCGCAGTGGGCGGCATGTTTATCACCGAATTGCGAATGCTGACGTTGCGCAGGTATTGGAAAGACTTGCCAGTCTTTCTCCCATGGATCATTTATTCCGACCCGGTCAGACCGTCAGCGATACTTTGCACGCACGTAGCTGCTACAATCATATTGCTGGCAGGCTCGGCGTTTTGATGAAAGAGCGCCTGGTCGCACTTGATGTGCTGATCTTGCGCGAGGAGGCTTTGATGACAGGTTCACGCTATCGTGGGTTTCTTGACGATATCGGAATTCAGCCTCCGCTAGTCTCGGCAGGCAAACCACCGGCAAAACTCTGCCTAGACTGGACAGAGCGGAGGCATCATATTTCTGGGCCTCTCGCCACGGCCCTCTTAAAAAAATTTTTGGAAGCACATTGGCTTCAACGCCGAACCGGCAGCCGCTCCCTAACCATCACGGATAGCGGCTACGACGTGCTGGATCGCAAGTTCGGTTTGGGTAAGAAATTGATTAACAGCGAAACTGGGGATTGAAAGTTCGGTCGATATCGAACCTTATTCTCCCGCATCTGCGATGATACCGGCTATTCCAAAAAAAGATGCTGTTGGAGAAGCCCATGACACTACCCAATCTTGATAGCGACAGGTTCATGCAAGAAAACGGTTTGCGGATCGTCGTTCAGGTGCCCGATACCCATGCGCAAAAAATCGTAGATGCTGTACTGGTCGAGGAGCCCCTCACGTACGGCGACTACGATTGCGTCACATTTCGAACTGCGCCGGGCATTCAGCAATTCAGATCGCTTGGAAGCGGGCGGAACGTGGCAACCGAAAATGTAGTCGAAGTGCCCTGCGTAGAGCTATCGTTCTTTCTAGGTGATACCGAGGCGAAGGCCGTGCAGGCTCTCGAGCATATCTATTCATCACACCCCTATGAAGAGCCAGTAGTCTTCGTGGAACCGTGTGTTCGCACCCTCCATATTCGCGGAATAGACGAGGACAACCCCAACAGGTTCTGGAACAACATAGCCGATGACTGGGTGCCGGAAGAACATCGGTAGAAGCTGTCGAAGCAAAGCTCAAACTGTTACTATAGGCCAGACATTCGTTAAATCCTAACGAACGAGCAGGTTGAGCTCAGGACCTGCGATTCTCTGTGATCCCTTCGTTAGGCCGGTCGCGGCCAAATCGGCCTTGGTGTGCCTGAGACAAAAAAGGGTGAAAAAAGCTTGGGACGGAAGTTCGTCCGTAGTCGTTGTCGAGTTGTTTTTTGCAGACATCTCAACAAGTGAACTTAATGATGAGGTTTGCGCTTGTCATGAAGCTCTGATTAGCTGATTTCATAGGACGTTAGTGAAAGATCAAATTTTAAAGAATGAATCTCGCAATTCGGGAGACTAGACGCATGGGGCTTCTTTTTGATCAAGGCTACTGGCGAAACGTGGCGAATGAAATGTGGGCTCTTCGGCCGATGCGAACGGAGCCTATGCCTGCTGAGGACGCCGTAGAGATTCTTGTCATCTGTTGCAAAGCACTGACTGACTTAGTCAAAGATAGCAACTTCGACTCTGACCTCGAAAAAATTGCGGAAATAGTTAGTGAAAACGAAAACCCTGAACTGGGGTTTGACGCTTACCTAGAAGAGTTTGGACGTGCAGAAGTGGCAATTGCAATGCAAGCTGGAGTGGAGCCCGAACCTGCACTTGCGATGGGAGGATTTGCGCGACACATGGTCGGCCTCCTCTCCCAGGAAGAAGCACGTGGCTTTGACCCCGAGCAGTTTCGCGAACTAGTCGGCCTCTCGCAACATCACGCCTGCGAGGGGGCAAAAAGTCAGAAACACGCGTTAGACCCGATCTCAGACCAACCAGTTTGGAGCAGATGCTGGCGAGCAGCCAAAGGTTTAACAATTGTCACCACAAACGTGGGTGTTCCTACCGGCCTGGCAATCATAGAGCCATTTTCTGCGGCTGGTATTGGATGGCTCGTCGGTCGCTCGACTAAAGCTGGTGAAAAGATGCTTAAGGAGGCTTGGAAAGGTGCCTATTAGTAAACAAACACGGGCGCTGTGCTCCTTCGCAACTCCGTTTGGCAGCCTTTATCAAAGGAAAGCTCACCCTTGATCGGCTGGCAAACGAATTGATTGCATCAATTCATCATCATCAAGCCAGCGAAGCGCCTCCTCTGGCCGTGCTACGAATGGGTTCTTTATGCTATGAAGTGACTGAACCCAGACTCCGTAGTCCAGCTCCCAAGGCGTACAAGGATCCATCTTCGCGTAGTTTCGAAGTGTATCAATATGGCGATTGTAGAGTTCGCGAATGTCGTAGACGATCACCATGTACAGTATTGCTCGGGCAAGATCGCCGCGTGTTCGCGTCGGAATCACCCACTCATTTTCATGATCAAGACCAAATGTTCGATACGCGTCCGGATTTAGGTGAACATTGTAAGGTCGTTTGACTTGGTCATCCTCCCAATCAAACACCCAACTACCTCGCTTTGAGTTTAGGTCGCGCTCAGCAGGTACGAAATTGTACGGGTTTACGGTTGCTCCACGGCGAACATCTTGGCTCGCGCCCATTGAGTTAAGGTAGCTGCGCAAGAAGCTCTGAGGAATTATGTGCTCTATCGAGTATTGCTGCTTCTGGTGCAGTGTGGAAACTGGAATCGCTCCATACGCTGACTTGACCCAACCATAGTTGTTGTCAAAGAAAAACGACCAAAAGTTCGTCCATTTGTCGCTTCCACTCCAAGACTTGTAACTTTCATGACTTGTAAAAACACCACCAGCCTCCTCGATGAAAGCATCGCGACCGCCTGCCGGAACCATCACAAATGGGGCGACTGGTTCTGGCGGCTCAGTGACCTCAAGCCCATCTAGTTCAAAGGGATCCAGGCCTATAAACTCAAGCGTAGCCACTACCTGCCCGTGATCCGATTGGCGCTTATCGCCGACACCATCACTCTTCAGATGCTGATTGAAAACGTCACATGCTGTTACGCGTGCGCGATGACCAGGATTGCGCCCATTTAAAGCATTTGAAACAAGGATGTAGTCTAAGACACCGCCTTTTCCCCTAAAGAAGTGTGTAGGTTCACGATCATCATCAAGCTGAGGTGCCAGCGTCCACGCATCCTTGAAGCGATGGTCATGTATCATACTCAGAACGCCGGGTGGCCAAGAGCTTTGAGGCTGTTCATCGATCTCGTAGATGTTCCCGCGCATTGTAATCGCTTCCAGAGGGATTGAAGCCGGATCATCATTTAAGTCGCCCAAAACAACGATGGGGGTTTCAGCGTTGCTCGCTATTTCATTGGTCATTGCGTGGTAGAGAGCTGTGGCTTCTGCGCCCCGCTGTAGCAACGACGCCGTGTGCCCACGCGATGTTGCACGCATGGTTTCTCTGGTTTTCACGGTCCAATCGGCATCAGAAACATCCGGCATATCAGCGATTGGGCGCTTTGACTTGAGATGGGCAACGTAGACGACCAGATGTCCATGTACAGGAAGAGTAACAACTGCCCGCAGTGGTGTCCGACTAAATCTGAAGTCATCTGAGACAGGGAGCTGTTCTGTCAAAATAGGATCCACCGAAACAGCCGACGCGTGCGCAACCGGGTGGCGCGAGGCCAACGCAACAATGGGTCCGACGAAAACCCGATCATTTTCTTCACTTACCGTCGGTACATCTGCCGTTACGAAGTGCTCGTAGCCCGCAGCTAGGCAGAGCTCACGTAGCTCTTCTACCTCAAAGATTTCCTGGAAGCCCACTACATCGGCATCCATCTCGTGCAACTGATTGGCTATCCAAGCTTTTTTATCTGCCCAAGCCGCTGCGTTATGAGTATTTCGCGGGATTTCCTCGTACCAAAATGTGCCTGGCCTTGCGAATTGATAAAGGTTGAAGGTTGCTAGCTTGACCATCTAAACTTCTCCTCAATTTCCTAAAGTATGCAAAAAAAGTACATGGGACCAATCCCTGCAATCAACCATTACTTGTGCTTAGTACGAATATGTTAAGCAACTTTGGAGGTTGTAGGATGCTTGTCGGGGCGCTCAAGAAATCGCTCAAAGCGCTAGTGCGGTTAGTGTCAATCGCGGGCGGTTCGCGCCCTTGAGTTCGCATTTGGGGAGGAGTCTCCCAGCACTGCTCTGTAAGAAAATCCTCCAGACCACCGAGGATCCGTCAAACAAGGAAAATGCTGTTAATATCCAACAACCTAAGGGATTGACTGGAAATCTACTCTGGACAACTAGTCCTCATCGGCGTTCCGAAAAACGGCGACAAGAGGCAGATGGTCAGAGTAGCTTTTCTTAAACTCACACAAGTCACCATTCGCGAAGACCTCGTGGGCCGGTATGAGTTCGACAGTGTCTTCGATGTATTCGGTAGTTGAAGCTCCAATGGACATTCCGTCCAAGAAGTTTCCCTTTCTGCAAGATCTATTGATATGCGACCAAACTTGTGAGTTGCCGGAAAACGGTTCGATCTCCGATGAAATGAAGCGCAACTTGCCTTCGGGATTGAGATTTTCAAAGTTCTCTGGATCGCGCTCTGGGTCCATATTGTAGTCACCCAGAACAATCACATCTTTCTCATTCGGCAGAATCTCTGCCTCGATAACTGACCAAATCTTTTTTACTTGTTCGTTCCGGAGTGGCCGACTTGAGTACCCACCTGATTTCAAGTGAACGGCAATGGCCGTGAAGTCAAAGCTTCCTACAGTGAAGCTAGCTTGCAAAGCCTCCCGTTTGTTTCGCGGCTCGTAACCCGTATTGCTCAACAACTCCACGTTGGTTACGGAAATCCCGCACTTATGGATAAACCCTACATTCATCTTGGTATCAGGTGAGGGCTGGGATCGATATGTATACTCGTAACAATGCCCGAGGTCCCGTAACTCTTCGGTAATTCTGCGAAACCGGTTGTTCGGCGCCACTTCCGAAACTGCCAATACATCAGGTTCGATGTATGCGATCACAGCCGCGATATTTGGGATGCGCTCATCCTTGATGTACCGAAATCCTGAAGAGGAGGAATTAGCAAGAACATTCCAGGCACCAATTTTGATGGTTTGTGCAAACCCCATTGTAGAGAAAGACATAAAGACTGCCGCGACGCAGGCCACCAGATTATACATAATAGAACCTCATGAAATCACTAAAACACTATACAAACTTTTTAGCCTTGGAAAAAAGTTTACGGCATTGACGAGAACGGTAGCAACCTGAGTTGTCGACGATGAAGCTACCCGACAAGTTGCATATTTGCGCACTGAGGCTCAAGTTTCTCTGTTTACCGGGAAGCCATTGCGAAACGATCCCTATTGACCTCTGGAAAGGCCTCAAAGCACCGAGGATGAGCGAAGGCAGCAGAGGAGCGAAACCCAAAATGCGGAGTCATCTCACGGCTCCATTCCAGCCATCGCCTTCAAACAAATTTTGACCACATACGGTCGTCTAGCGAAGTCTCGCACTAAAATAGTGGGGCCTCACACCTGGTCACTTAAGAGGAATAGAGGGCAATTTGGTCATTTCTTTCGCCGTCGGTTAGCAAGTCTCTCAATGCGGCGTTGTCGTTCTAGTGCCCTAGAATTGTGAGAAATAGAGAAGGTTGAGGCGCTGGGTGGTCTTGGGAGTGATGACGATGATTGGGTTGAGGTCGATATACTAGCGCGCGCCGCGGTGGCCAGACCAATCCACTGCAACGCCAGAAACGCCTCAAAGACTGCGGATGCCCCAACACCGATCAGTGTCGAAAGTCCGATGATAGCGGCTTCCCGGTAGCGTTGAGTCCCCACTCTAACCAAAGACACATCCACTTGAGTGTCCGCTGGGAGTTTCTCCCAATGACTGGTCCTTGTGAGACGGTCGACGGATGCAAACTGGGGAGGCGGTAAAATGTTTGCGTCTGAAATGCGCGGCGTTTTGAGATACAATTCAAATTGGTCGGAACCTGGGCGCCGGCCACCGAATTCCGCATGGACATAGGTACGTGCGTGAACGGAAAGCGTAAAGCCCTGTCTAGTAAGGCCATCTTGCTTAGAGATTTTGGGGACTCGAAGGTAGTAAGTCACGGTTTTGCCATCGAAGCTCTGTAGGTCACCGCGCGATGTAAGATCGGTTTCAAATCCGCTTGAAAAGAATTCAGCGTCAAATGATGCCGCGGTATCGCGCGCCCTTGCAGTCAGAAATTCACCGGTCGTCCAGTTTTTTCCATCCGTCACAACCGGGAGAACCAAACTTGGATCGATTCTTGAGCGCCTGACAGATTCCACTGGACGGTTTACGTTTACGACAAGCGACTGGCACGTTGTCTTCTCACGTCCTAAGACTTTTGCTTTTACAACGATTTCGTTGTTACCACCGGGATCCTCCGTAAGCTCAACGGTCCAATCTACGGTGCGTATCAAGTCTTCCAGACCGGAAGACGACGGCGCATCTAAATCTTCGTAGCAGTAGGCATGAGCTCGAATTTCAATGTGGTTTGGGGCCTTGAAAGGAGAAATGCCTAGTATCCATGCAATGCCGCAAGCACTGCCCAAGCATATGGTGGCGCCCAGAACGAGCGCAATCACTGCCCGCCGCCGAAGGGCCGCTGGCGTTTCTTCCAAGTGTGTTTCAGGTCTTGCCATCTGGAAATTGGGCGCAAAAATTTGGGTGGGTTCACGAAATCAAATTCTATTCTCGGACAAATCGCTTTTGATGCCAACAGGTTTCAACTGCCGTTTTTTGGGGTCGCTGCTGTGTGTAAAAAGCGGGAACTCGCTGACTTGTTGAGTTGACAGCATCGGTTCTGAAGTCGCTTTCGAGTACCACGGGAGGTGACGGACTGTCGATGGAAGACACGCTCATGGACAAAAACCAGATAATTCACTAGCAGCAGCGGGTCTTCAAATTCGCTATCTGCGATAGCGCGCAGTGTTGGCGAAATTATGAGCGTATTCTCCAAAGAAACCTTAAGTCGGCAATCCAGCGCAAAACGCGGCATTTCCTCTCGTTACTAGCATGTGTCGAGCAGGGGTTGCGAATGCTATCATCGATCCTTTGTCTGCCTAAAGTTACCACACATTCACCACTAACTCAGCGGGCGTCATGTTCAGACCGTTCAAGCCTGAGGCGCGATTTCACCTACAGTGTTGCGAGTTCAGGGTGGTAGTAGGCCTCAGGGTATGACATCGGTTTCAATGGCCCATTGGGCACAACGCTATTCCAACTGCGCCCGAAATACCCCTGACGGCAGTGTACAAGAGACCCTGCCTCTGCAATTCCGGGCAGCGCGTATACACGGCATAGCCACTGCCACAAGTATGGGTAATCCAGGATTCTGGCACCATTAAGTTTCATCCGCACATAATAGACGGGATCGTGGCGATAGAGAGTGGGAAACAGGCGGAGATCTACTTCTGAAAAGTGGTTGCCAGTCAAATAGGGCCTGCCATCTGAGAGATGCTCCTCCAAATATTCGAGTGTCTCAAAATAGGCGTCAAAGGCTGTTTCATAGACCGTTTGATCTGACGAAAAACCGGCCTTGTAGGCGCCATTGTTAATCGTCGTGTAGATGCGTTCGTTCAGGTCTTGGCTTTGTTGACGCGGCACTTCGGCTGGATAAAGCCGGACGCGTTCCGCTGCCGGGATTCTGCTGCCAGAGAATCCGCTGCGGCGTCCAGCATTCGGACAATTTCAGCGCTTTCGTTGTTCACAATGCGCCCTGCAATCTTGTCATACAGGATTGGAAGGGATTGCTCTTCAGAGCCTTCGGCACGATAGATTTCTTTGGCAAGGCGCAGCCCTATGCCGGTGCCGGTCTCACTCGTGCATTCTGGCAAAGTCTCACCGGTGAGAGATGCAATCCGATCAGGTGCAAACTCCCATAAGTTTGGCGCCTCTGGATCGTCGTCGCCGGTGCGGTTTGGAAATGCAACGTCCATCGTGATGCTGGTCTGCAAGCCCAGCACATTTCGCGCCAGCGTCACTCTGTGACACCACGGACAATTGAGTGCTACGAACAGGTGATAGCGATCAGGTTCTGCCGGAAACACTGGATCGCCAATGGCGTGGCGAAAGCCGCTGACACCGCGCACGAATT
The DNA here is from genome assembly GCF_056158465.1 of Ruegeria sp. ABV4_181. NCBI lineage: Bacteria > Pseudomonadati > Pseudomonadota > Alphaproteobacteria > Rhodobacterales > Roseobacteraceae > Ruegeria > Ruegeria sp. ABV4_181. Next base: position 2,950,012 of record NZ_JBSWTI010000002.1, on the reverse strand, counting down.
CACCCCGTGCGCGGCGCTTGTTGATATCAGTTTGGTCTTCTTCGGTAGATGTGTCGGTCATGACTTCAGCATCATCCTCTGAGCCGGTGATGCAAGATGATTGGCACGGCCAACTCTTCTTCATCACTGAGATGCCGTCTCAGGAATGCTTCAATCGTGTTGCTCGTCGCATGGAGCTGTCCGGCTTCATCGTAAGCTTGCGCCTCATCAAGTGCGGATAGCTTGATCACACGGTTCGCCGTGCGGGTGAAGTCACTCAGCACCTTATCCAGATCGAAGTGATCCTGTTCCAGCAACTTAAGCCCCGCATCAAAACGCGGGTCCGCAGCCGACAGTTCAGGGAAATAGCTATGATCTTCCCAGCCGTGATGGCCATGCAGGTTTCCAACCAGGTTGCCGCCATAGTAGGACAGCCGCCCCACGTAGTCGTCCAACCCCATCTCGTTGCTCAAAACCCCTTCTGTATCCAGGCGAATACGTTCCGCAATACGACGGAACATCTCATGCGCGCCGAGCCAATGCTTGGTTTTTTCTTTGAAGCCTGGATGGGCTTCCCAACTGTCGCGGGGGTATTGGTCCAAGAGAAACCGCATTTCCTGAGGCATATCGTCTTGGCGGATGGCGTATGTATCGAGCATCGGTTGTCTCCTTTCAGGCCATAGATGGGAGGTCGGACAACTGCCCGCCAGTAGCGAGAACGCACAGTCACTATGCGTCAGCGAACCCCCGCGAAGTCGGCGCCACTCAAACCAACGATTTTGTGGTTCCGGGATGCGATGTTGTGCTGGATGAATCCTTACAGGCCTTCACGGCTGAAGTTGCGGACGGGGACCTAAATCGGCTCAACACTTGAGCCAAACATCGCATGAGCTTGCAGACTGCCTGGGCCGCAAGCTGATTCAGTATCAGCCGATAGTGTTGAAATACTCCCATTTTGCCGAAAACCAACAAAAAACTCGCCCATAGAATGCTGATTGGAAAATTCAGCCAGGGGGTCGGCCAAAACATGGGTGGGCGTATGAGCGACAGCCCTATCCTTGTCATCTGCGTTCGCTGGTTGCGTTTTTAGGAGGATCTAGTCTGGCACCATCCAATAGATCGTGATCTACTTAGAGTGGATTGATTCAAAGGATATTGCCATGAAAATTGAGCTTCAAATAGAGACTGGGGGAGCCGCCCCCTCGGGAATAAGTGTCAAAGAGCTTGAGGTAGATATTCAGGCTCAGTTAGATCGGCTTGCGTCAGAAACCGGAGCGGGGCCTGCTGAAGAAAGACGAGAATCCGCCCCGAGAAGTGCCCAGGGTATCGACCAAATCATTGCCTGGTCGTTGGAGCTTTTGCAGGATCCCAAGATGGCAAAAGCTTACGCTTCAGCAACAATTTTTGCAATTAATCAAATTCTTAAGTCACGCGGCGTGCCAGAAAACAACGACCAAAGTGGCGAGGAGAAAGAAGGTTTCAGAGCTACGGTCAAAGTCCTAGGAAAAGAACTGAAGCTTCCGGTTGCTACGGCCGCTATCGGTAAACTTTTGGAAGATGTTTTTGGTGAATAGATGGATATTCGAGGTATTTTTGTCGGGAATTGGATTAATGGTGCTCCTGTCGGTCCAAGCCCACAACGAGTAATTGGGCTCCTGGACAGGTGGGGAAAGCTGACAGCGCCCGGACAGATGTTCGAACTGCGCGATGTTGACGGCGCTTCCAACGGCCCAAGAGTTAGAAAGGACAACCCGACTTGGGGCCAAATTGTAGAAGACTTATCCGAACTGACAAACGTATCACCGGAAACGACAGTCGTCTTCTATTACGTTGGCCACAGCGTTCCTAGTGGTGCCCATAGTCTTGCGCTTCACTTTGCTCGACCAAAAGGAGAAGATGCACAGCAAGTGCCTATTTCTACAATAGTTCAAGAACTTAGCCGGCACGGAATAAAGAATTTGGTCTTAGTTATTGACGCCTGCCACTCCGGTCGATTGGCATCAGACCCAGCATTGAATGGGGTCGACTACTACTTGGTCTCAGCAACAGGTTTCAACTACACATATAATGCAGCGTTTTCGGATTCATTGCTGCGAGTCATGGAGAGAAAACACAGCAAGGGTGATCAGAGAGTTGATCGACGCAAAGGTGGGATAACATGGCGAAAAATCGTAGCCCGTACTCGCTCAACCATGCTTCAATCAGGGGTTGTTGACAGTGATCTGCCTCGGGAGAATGAAGCCGACAAGTTGGGTGATCAGGTCCTTCACGAAGTGCCTCTGAATGTTCCTACAAGCTTCATAGAATACAATGGAGGGCGAACACTTTATGGCAGGTTACGCAAGGTATTGAGCTACTTCGAGGAAGACGATCTTAGGATCGAGAAGATAACATCGCGCTGCCGATCCGACGACCTTTTTCTTATCCAAAAAGCCTCAGATGATCAAAGCGCCCGCTACGTTGGAAGTGATAGGATAAAGACTTATTTGGGGTTTATGGAAAAGTTGTCTTGGTTGTCTGAAAGTGCTGGCCGTTTCCGTATGACCAGACGCGGACGCGATGCCCTGACCGGAGCATTTAATACAATTCTCCTCGAAGACATTGAGACCAAAATACTTCCAAGTGGGTTAACTCTGTCAGAGCTCGATGAAATTATTAGCGAACTTCTCGAAAACTTGATACCAACCTCTCCCGCTAGAATTGCGGAAGAGGCTAGAGGGCGAGGCCACGATTTTGAGCTGTCTGATGTAGTTAGATTCGGCCTTCAGATCCTGCCAGCGACTAGTCGATATTTAGGAGCGACAGCTGACAGCCTTTTTCCAGGAGATCGATAAGTTAGGTTCAAATTGCTCTCCAAGTTTTGAGAAATGAAACTTCCCGTGTGAAGGTCAAATTCACATTTCGCGGTCAAATGGCTAGACTTTACAAATCCGCCAGCAACGTCCGATCCGGTCATTTGGCGTCACGCTTGTTTGCCATTCTTGGTCCTCCGTTTCCTAAACATAACGGTGGACCAGTTCAGTTGGGGAGGCTCAGTGTGCTTCATTCGCAAAAAATCAACTATTAGTATGCTGAGAGCCATTGCTTTCGAAGAACGTTATTTTCCTTGATTTTCATCGGAGACAGATCTCGTGCGAACGCGCAGTTACAAGGCAATACCAACAGCGAGCAAGACCCAAAGGAAGATCAAACCCTGAACAGAGCTAACTTGGGAGCGCGGACTCCAAGTGGAACAGGTCACAGCTCTTGGCGCAACTCAGTCAACATTAAGATTCCAATACACATTCTTGAATATTTCTATTGACTGCACTCTGCCTGTAGCGGAATGTATGTGGAGAACAAAAAGATAACATCAGGGAGGACACGTTGAGCGCCGCGGCGCTTGTGTCCTCTTTTTTTATTCAAGGGTTACAGAATGGAAAAAATGCAAAATATCTTCATCAGCCACATCCACGAGGATGACGCTGGCTTAAAAAAGGTCAAGGACTTGTGCCGCAAGCATGGTTTGACTGTCCGAGATGGTTCAATAAACAAAGAAAAACCAAACAAGGCCAAAAATGCGGACTACATTCTCAACAAAATAATTGGCCCCCGCATCAAATGGTGCAGCACCATGGTTGTGTATATCACGCCACAGACAAAAAATAGCGAATGGGTAAATAAAGAGATTCTGAGAGCCGAACGTCTGGGCAAACGCATAGTAGGCGTTTGGGCTCACGGCCATGCGGGGTGTGAACCACCAGCAGCGCTAAAACACATGTCCGATGCCATGGTCGGTTGGGACGGTGGAAGAATCGTTGACGCAGTGACTGGTAACTTTGATGGCCAAGAAAATACTGACGGGTCCGTCGCATCACCTGCGGCATACAAGAGGGTCGCCTGTCAGTGACCAAATTGTACTGCTACAAAGTCGCCCGAGACTACGGGTTTGCGCCGAATCCATTCTGGGGTGTTTGTTCGCTTGCTTGTTGTAAGCCAGATATTCGCCGAAGCGCTCAAATTGGAGATTGGGTCATTGGTGGCGGTTCCGCGCAAAATAAGATGCGTCATCGCGTCGTTTTCGCAATGCGCGTGACAGAAACCATGTCATTCGACGAGTACTGGAATGATCCCCGCTTCCAATGGAAAAAACCGGTTTTGACAAAATCAGCAAAGCACTTTTTTGGCGACAACATCTATCACGATGTCATTGAAGGGCAGTCTGCAACCCAAGCCGATTCACACCACAGTCATGCTGGGGGAAAAACAAACTACTTGAACTTGCATCGCGACATTGGCAGCAACCGCGTCCTTTTGAGCGATGACTACATCTACTTTGGGAAAGACGCGCAACTGCCTCCCAAAGACATTCAACACTGCGAAGGAACAGATTTCCCGACAGACGTGCGAAACTACCAAAATTCTTACAAACCCGAACATATAGAAAAAATAGTTTCATGGCTTCGCAGCTATCAAGAATGGGGCCTGCGTGGTTTGCCTGAAGCTTGGAAGAACCCGTTTTCTTAGGACGTACTATGACCCTTTCGATCAAAGAATACCAAGAAATCGCGACCATTACTGACCGATTTGAAGACGATGAGATTTCACCGATACTGCTAGGCTTATTCGGCGAAGCAGGAAGCGTGATGTCCGCAGTGAAGAAACTCAAGAGGGAGCGCATCGCCTTCATCGGATTTGAAAACTCGGTTATTGACGAGCTAGGCGATGCATTTTGGTATTTTACAGCGCTGGTTCGAAGGCTTGATGTTTCGCTCGAAGGGCTCTTAGCAAAGGTACTTGCGGAAGGGCCTAATAGCAGGGGATTTCAACCCACTGACGACCCCACACGCCCTTTTGCATCTGTGAGAGAAACCAACGTAGACTCATGTGATATGACAGAGGCCCTTCTGTGCCTAGGGAAGGCTACAACTTCGCTTTTTTCGGCATCCGAATCGGATTTTAAGATTGGTGAAAAAGAATTGATTGCCTTCCTAGAGGCTTATTTTCAGGTCATCGCGTCCGCAGAGATTTCTTTCAATCGTGTTTTGTCTGCCAATGCGGAGAAAATTAATGACAGGTTCGTTCTTCCTAAGACTGACGAGTTGCCGGACTTTGACAAGAATTTTCCGGAGGTGGAGCAACTCCCCCGTCAGTTTGAGATCGAGATGATGGAACGCGAGAACGGAAAAGTCTATCTCAGATGGAATGGTGTGTTTGTAGGTGACCCGCTGACCGATAACATACGAGAGGAAGACGGGTTTCGATACCACGATGTCATACACTTTGCTCATGCAGCGATTTTACACTGGTCGCCCACAATGCGCGCTTTGTTGAAGCAAAAACGGAAGAGCAAAGCCGATTTTGACGAGGGTGAAGACAGTGGCCGGGGCAGTGTGGTTGAAGAAGGTTTGGCCGCTTGGGTGTTCTCTAAAGCTAAGGATCTCGATTATTTTGAAGGTCACGACAAAATCTCAATTGATATCCTGAACGGCATTAAAGACTTTGTACGGGGCTATGAGGTAGAAGCTTGCCCAGCTTCACTTTGGGAGAAGGCACTTCTTGATGGATACGCAGTCTTTCGGAAAATGAGAGAAAACCGGGGGGGCGTAATTGTAGGAGATCGAAAAACACGCACCATTGAATATCGCCCAATAGAAGGTTGAAATGACGACTGCATCTCCAGAACCCGCACCGCTGCTTGATTTTGAAGTGGCCTCTGACTTGAGTGTGAAGCTCGAGATCGGAGGGTATACTATTATCGGTATTTTGACAGTTGCTTTGTTGGGCGTTGCATGGTGGTTTTGGGGCCGAAAATTTCTGCTCCGCGACCTAGAGTTTGACGCCGCTGAATTTGGTTTCGGCAGTTCGAAATTCCAGTTTACACCAAATGCCATGGATCGACAGATTGCCTACGCGATCTGGGTGGAGTTGAGTACGCGCAAAATCGGCCTTGAAATCGACCTCGAACATGATGTCATCACCGAGGTTTACAACTCTTGGTATGAGTTCTTTGGCGTCACTCGAAACCTCATAAAGGAAGTTCCAGCGCACAAACTGAGGCAAAAAGGTACGCGAGCAATCGTCAAGACTTCTGTACATGTACTTAACGACGGATTGCGCCCGCACCTCACTCGTTGGCAGGCAAGGTTCCGGCGCTGGTTTGAAGCTCAAGAGATCAACGAAAAAGAGCCACAGGTTGTTCAAACAGAGTTTCCGGCATTCAGAGAATTAAGCGAGGACTTGCTAGCCATTAATGCAAAGCTCATCGCGTATAGAAAAACGATGTACGAACTTGCTACTGGCGAAAAAGAGATCGTCATAGATATTGAGAACGTATCCCAATAACAAAGTTCCCGAATTCTGGTTGCGCGACCAGCCAAATAGATGTTCGCTGCCGGAATTTTCAAAGATTGTTCTGCGGCCGCATAAAGGCCATCGGATGAACTTTGCAAGGTCCGGTTTCTGCGCATTGCTGTCCTTGGAACATCGCGCGGCATCGGTCAAAATGGGCTCTTCACGATGTTTCGCCGCGACTATCACCAAGGGCCGGTCCAGAATGAAACGACTTTCGCTGCGTGGGGCATGAACTGGCAAATAGCGGGACATGCCCGCCCTTCGGATCCAAGACGCAAGGTCAGCTCAACGCCAAGCCTCTTTGTTTTGTGAAGCCCCTACCACTGTTCGAAGAGTTCCAAGGGCGTTTTCCATCGCTGCTCGGTTACGAGGCGCGCCGATACATAGCCTAGTCGCGAAGAGTAGCTTGCCGCAGGTGCGAGCGGATGCAGCGTCAGCAAAAATCAAGAAGTGCACCACCGGCTGCTCAGGTGATACAGCCGGGATGCTGCTCGGCAACGAATTGGAACTGTTTCTCCGCTATTGATATTGTTGCCCGGATTTCGATGAAGGTTGCCGCGGCTCATTTTTTGCGTCCCTCTGGGTAGGTATTCCCAAGTCTGGAGACGTTAAGCGGTTGCTTCATCAAGCGAGGATCAACCCCTTGCGCCACGGCGTTTGACAAGATCACGTCCAGTTTCTCTTCTAGTTGAGCGATCTTATTCTGCTGTTCTTCCATTATCGCAGCGGCGTTCTTTGGTGTCTTTCGGGCCTTCACACCTTTATTTATCTCTCTTTTGCGCGAGAAGGCTGCGGCTTTGTCTAGGTAGGCCGCATGAATGTGAGGGTGTTTGAACAGCTGCTTAGATGAGATTTTGACAACCTTGGATTTAACTTTACAGTGTATTTTGTTCCGGGTGATTTCGCCCCTCATTTGACCAATTAGGACCAAAATTTTATCCACTTTTTCGGGCGTAAGCTTCACGTCAAGTTCCCCGTGGTTCGAGAGGTTTCAAGCTCTGCCAGCTTTTTTTCGATGATCCGTTCAGCGTGACTGAACTCGATCAATGGGCCAAGGTCGGTATTGCGGATCAGACTCCCTTCGTTTGCTGGATCCATAATGGCCTCAGCGAGTGCTTGGCTACGAGCATGACTATGTTCGATAGCCTCTATGGTTGTTTCGTTGACCCGCATTCCTTTAGCCTGGCGAGCACGCAGGGTTTCAAGAGATTTCTGATCTCTTTCCGCATCTCTAAGGAGCTGATCGGCGGCTCTTTTGGAACCGCCTAGGCATACCAGTCTGGTGCATGTTCTACAGGCACCAGCTCGGTCGCACGGCTCCTGGTTGAAGCGACGGTTGCAATATCCGAATGCTGTTGAATGCATGTGCATTTTGCGATTGGCCGACGCGTAGGCAGCGTTTTCTACATCCGAGTCATCCACGACCCTGATTGCCGGTAGGTTCTCATCCTCGCCACTGCGCTTTATTTGTTCGACTTGATACAGTTTGTCCGTGTGGTCGTAGTTCCGGTTTTGCATGATGTTCGCACGACCACTCCAGTAGGCTATGTGTGATTGGGGAACGTTGGCGCGTTGAGCCATCGTGTTTAGGTAATGGCGCATTTGGTGTGTAGTGATTTTGGGGTACTTACCGTTCTTTAACCGAATATCGAAACGCTCGAAGATGGAGGGAACCGCAGGGTTAGTGTGGCCACTTTTGTGAAGACTTTCTGGTCTGCCTGACAAGACGAGTTCGACCACACCACTACTTAATGCTTCTATCGTGTAAGGCCGTGCCTCAGTATTGTGAGCAAATTGGTTCTTTAAGCAGACGCACAGCGCCTCGGAGTATGCTACCGAAGACAACTCGCTGAGCACAGGCAAGCCGCGGGGTGCTTCCGCCAAGCACTTCTCTTCAACCTGAGCGAAGTCGTAGACAGCTACGGGTTTTTCATTTTCGCGGGCCCTGTACTTGGTAGCTAAGATGCGCCTGGACTGAAGCCAAAAATTTCCACCTACACCGAGAAATTCTTCCAGCTCTGAACGTGTGATTTCGCCCGTTTCCCGAACATGCTGAAGATTCTTAGGGACAAAGACTCTGCCAGGGTTCTCCATCATCCACTTTGCTAACTTGCGCGCGCTCTCAGTATGTTCACAGATCCTTTCGAGTGCCAACTGAGCAACCGGAACCATTTCTTTCGGAACAAATTTAATCATAGGCTTGCCGCCCTTTACTGGCCACCACCTGAGGCCAGCTTTGAAGCGACAGTCTTCGTTGAAGGGCACATCTGGGTTGACGTAACCTTCGCCCGGGTTATCCAATACCTGGACCTTGGCTGGTAGAATGAAGACTTCCTCTTTTCGAGAGGGGGCACACATCAAAAGTGCGACAATGCCCATAGCGACCTGATCTCGAGGCGTTTTTGCCCGGTGAAAGGCTTCTCCCAAGCATGACACTTCCTCTTCGGTCAGGCTTTTCCGGAGAGGGTCCTCATTCACTCTGCTCCCAAAGCGTTCGTCCTGGAGTTCTGGGTGCCACCAGCTCTTCAAGTCACGCGCGATGCCCGCTTCCTCCAACACTCGCGCAATAGATCGCATGGTCTCGGCAGCCTTACGCTTATGCGATTTACTGGCTATCTCGACGACTTTGTTCAGGTCTGACTTTGCTATAAGGTCTGCACGGCCGGGATGTCCTCGACTTTCTAGAACGCGGTCTAAGATGCGGCAGAACTTCACCTTGTGGCTAAAGACATTGGATTTTCTGAATTTTCCTGTTTTTGTGGCGTTTTCATTGAGTTGAAAGGCGAAGTATGCCTTTGCGAAGTCACCAAACGGCAGGTTCATCGCGAACTCGGGATCATTCGCGCGGGACCGCCGTCGATCCGCATGATGGAAACCAATTGTTTCTCCCTTGGAATTCCTTGTCCGCTTAACAAAAGCAGTGATGTCCCAAGTGGCCCTGTCCCAATCAACATGTCCTTCGACACGGGGATCAAGGATCGACAGTTTCTTGGCCTTTGCAATGAATTCTTCAACTGAGATTTGTTGTTTCGACTTGAAATGCAAAGTCATGCGGTGCTCTCCCGCTCTTCGCGCGCCTTATGCTGCATTTTTTTAGCCGCTAAAACCGCAGCAACGTGCCGATTAAGTTCTCGAGAATACTCGTCATCGCCATGCTTTTTCGCTTCTGCCTTTCTACCAGCCAGAAGGCGAAGTAACGGGTCAAGCTCGGAACCAATCGAGAGATTGAAATGGCGGCAGAGAAAGCATGCATATGGCGCTGCAAGGCTTTCCAGCGCGCTGCATCCTCCAGAATCGCATGCACCCAGATCAGGAGCACCGTCAGCCTCGGTTGCTGTAATAATTGCTCCGAATTCGGGGTCGTCGGGTTGCGCTTCAGTCACTTGACCCAAGAACCTACCTGCGACATGTACCATCTTACCGTCCAGCAAACTACTCATGAGCTGATGATGTCGAGAGGCTAGTTCGATGTAGGCTTCGCAGCTGCCGGGGCTGGTATGATGCATCCATGCCGCGATTTCTTCCGCCGTACATCCTCGCATCGCCATGATTGTCGCGATAGTGTGCCGTTCTCTCAGTTGGTTAAACACCATTGGTTCACCAGTTCGAGGGCTTATGATGTTTAATCGTCCAAGAATGGCTTTGAAACGCTCGGAGGCTAGGTGCGCAGTCATGTGACCTTCGTAACCCGCCTTTGTTTGACCTTTTGAGCGTCGTGCTCTTTTCTTATTTACTGAGCGACAATCTGCAACAAACTCATCAGTCCTCGCGGGAAATAATGGTTTCTCTTGATTCCACTCAGAAGCAGGAATGCCACCGGTTAATCGATCCAGGTAAGCTTCTAAGGCGTGGGTAAACAGCATTGGCGCAGGTCGCTTAGGGCCGTACCTTTCGGCTTGGGTCCGCTTCTGCTTTAGGATTTCGAACCGGATAGAGGTCTCCACACCGTGGTGCTTCGGAGTTCTTATGTCCCGAAGTTTCAGGTTGGCATTCATTGAGGCTCGTTGGCCATAGAGGCGGAACGTTTGAACTAGCACATATTGAGCATCATTGATGGCGCCGCTTTCGTAAGCTTCATGGAGTTCGCGATCCACCATCGCGATTTCGCCATCCAAGTAGGGACCCGACTCTGGATCTAGGGTCAGAATATGTACTTTTTCGTTTTCTTTTTTTCGGAAGCCGTCGATTAGTTCAGCCGCATCCGGGGCAATCCCCGGAAATCCAATTTCTTGCCATGAAGAAACAATGTTGCGCATGCTGTAATCACTGCCACTCGGATCACCCAATCGGTAGGCGGCAATATCTTTACGGTTGATCCGACCGACCAGGTCGTTGTTTTCGCGCCTGAGCCAGACACAGGGCCGCTTGAAGGCTGTCAACTCTGCAAGAATTGAAGAAGCAAGGTTGGTTTCGAGCCGATAAGCCACCACTTCCTTGAGCGCGTTTTTCATCAACGGCGACAGTACCTCAGTACACCATTCAAAATTGAAGGTAGCAACGCTTCCAGTTGCGCTCACTTCCCAATAATCAGAAGTGATATCGAAGGTTTCACCGTTGGCAGCTCGGCGGATATTGGTCGGGCGCAATGCAGGAATGCCGTGAGAGCACGGTTTGTGCTTGTTCATTTCTTACCTTTCTTCTTTGTCGCGGCTTCTTCGGCCAACTTTTCGCGGTGATCGAGCAGGCTAATGTACTCACTTGTTTCTGAGCCAATTATGTTGAGGAATTCCGTACCTTTGGCAGCGGCTCGAGCTTCCTGTTCCGCCCAGATCGTTCGGATGCTTTTCGCTGCGCCAATGTCGGACTCTCCTCCGAGATAGCGAGAGATCATGTGAGATGTTGCCGACCATCCAAAGTGATAGGTGAAAACCTTTCGAGCTTCTTCGCCGCTGGTTCCACGTTCGTTTAGAAGCTGGGCTATTTCTCGAGCCTTTTTGTGTCGCATTGGGTGCGGGGTCAGTTTTCGAACTCCAGCTGCTCTGGAGGCGTCTCTGAACACATCGTCAATTGCGGTCTTGGACATGGGCTTGCCATACTCAGTGGGATCACGAGCCAAGTTGACAAACATGAAGGAATTTGAGTTTCGGCCGCTTTGAAAATCGATGTCGTCCCTCGCATCCATCCATTCATCGAGGGTCTCGATCAGCAACGGCGACGCTGTCAAACTGATTTTTCGGTCGAAGGTCTTTGCGTTTGGCTGACGTTTCCTAGGGTCTTCTGGGTCGTTGTGGCGGCGAACGACCTCGATCAAATCATCTTCGCTCTTATAATCTTCGGTCTTCATTTGACCCAACTCGCCAGCGCGCAAACCAAGTTCGGCAAACATCAATAAAATTAGATAGTTTCGTAGTGCTCGAATTCGGTTCTTAGGCCAAACATCATACGGATTGCATATCGCTAACCATAGGTAAAAGCGGTCAGCAGCTTCCTCATGATCGTATGCCTTGATCCGGCTTTGTGGCATACCTTTGCGTAACTTTCGAAAATAATGCGCATAGCTCCCTGGCACTGTGTGATAGCCGCCGGCACTTAGCTTGATCGCTGGTTCTAAGAGTTGTTTGCGATTGCACAGTTTCTGTTTGGAAACTGGACTTGGCTTTTTTCGAAGCAAACGATTGCCATATTCGCCGAGCCACTGGAGGTATTCTTCAATACCAATCTGCCGCTGGATTATTGTGCTAGCTTGAACGCTTCGCTCTTCCAGACACCTGGTAAGAAACTTCTGCTCGTTCATGGGTAAAACCCGCGCCAGCTTACGTAAGTCCTGGATTTGAAAATTCAGGAAGTAGTTTAAGTCTGCGACTTGCTCTAAGCTCAGGCATTCTCCATCTAGCATGATGGTGTAGAGGTCGATACCTCGGTGAATTGCCCAAAGTTCGAGAATGGTGATGTGAGACAGTCGAGTGGAAATAGTATCAGGGGTGTAGTTCCGCTGACGCGTCTCGCTGACAACCCAAGCCCAAGGCCACAGAGCGATGCTGCCATCTTCACGGTAAATCGAAAATCGGGTTTCGCCAGCTCGAGTTTGAGTCTGTTTCACAGGTTGTCGGCCTAGTGTCGAAATGGGCTTCAAGGGTTTCTCCGCGGCAGTAGATGGTCTCCAAACGATACTCGAATGGAGGCCTATCTTCAACTTTCTCGCGCTTGGTGCGGTTCTAAATATTAAGCAAGAACAGATGCTTACACTATTCTTGCTTCTTAATGGATAGATGAGAGGACTGTTCTTGGGTCCAAGGATAAAATAGGAGTAGAGAGGCGATGGTGCCCTACGAAAATCTATTCTTGCCGATGAGGCCCCTAAATTTTTTTTGCCGGTCCAACGCGTTTTTGAGCATTGTCGGCGTCAGTTTTGACCAGCGCTGCGAATCACCGGAGAGCCCGCAACTGCAAATGATCGAAGGGAACAACCTCGACAGCCAAACCAACTAGGAGGCACGGATCGAAGCGGCCTCAGCAGGCTTACCAATGATGTCAGAATTCTTAAAGTGAACGATGACAGCTATAGCCTGACGCAAAGCAAGCCAATCAGCTCAAAGACAACTCTTGAATTGGAATTTCGATTGGTCCTGACGGACCAAGGCACCTCTGCACACGCCAGCTATTTGGAGAGCGCGCGTGCCAAGGTGCCAGTCACTCTGAAATGGCCGGGTATTACGCCTCCCAGTGGTCGGAAAACATACCGCCGTTGGCAGTCCAAAAATGAAGACGCCTGAAGTAGTTGAGACCATCTGAGTCTCCGTCCGTGGTTGTAAATCAAATCTAGTCAGCAACGAGCACCTAACTAATTGGCATTGAGTGCTGTCGGTCATTTTTGTTTCCAAAACGTCAAATCTTGTAAGGCATTGTGAAAATTATATTTTTGTAGGCGCTATGTATTTGTACCTGGGCACATTTCGAAAGTCCCATCCGAAAAATACTTGTTCTGTAATCCCAAGTGATGGAGCAAGTCTTTTGAAGAGAGAACCTGACCTGATGAGAATATTTTTAATAATTTACAAAGATTTAGGTGCTCGAAGCTTCCTCTGGAACGAAATGGTTGGCATATAAATGGAACCATTTCGACCCATAGGCCACGTGGCCGACTTCCTCGGCATAGATAACCTCAAGCGCGGCAACGGCCTGCTGGTCCTGCGCCTTGCGGAAAATGTCGATCATGCCGGGCGTCACGTCCAGCCCGCGCGCCTCAAGCACCATGGGAACCACCGCCAGCCGGCCCATGAGATCATCGGCGGTATCCTCGGCGGCGCGCCACATCCCGGCGTGGGCGGGCAGGGCGCCATAGTGGCTGCCCATCCGTGTCAGGCAATCGCAGACCATCTCAAAATGCCGCGATTCCTCTTCGGCGCATTTGACCCAGTCGTCATAGAACCCGATGGGCATGGGTACGTGACCGAAGCGCGCGATGATGTCCCAATGCAGGTCCACCGCGTTCAGTTCGATATGGGCAACCGCATGCAGCAATGCGATGCGGCCCGCCTCGGTGCCCGGTTTCCGCTTTGGAACCTCGCGTGGTGACAGCAATTCGGGCCGATCCGGCCGTGCCGGGTTCAGTGGCGGGGTCGCTGTGCCGATCCCGATCGCCGGGGCCTCACCCTTGCGCGACGCAAACCATGCGGCGGCATGGCGTTTGGACAGGGCGGTCTTTTCGCGCCCGTCCGCGGTGGTCAGAACTTCGGTCGCCATCTGGGTCAGTGTTTTCGACACTGGATCTCTCCGCTTAATCAGATGTGCGGGTCATAAATCGGATGACGACCGTGGTCGAGAGGGTTCACAGCGCCCGAACCGCCTCCAGCACTTCCTCCACGTGACCGGGCACTTTGACCTTCCGCCAAACCCTGGCGACCTTGCCATCGGCATCAATAATGAACGTCGAACGCTCGATACCCATCGACTTGCGCCCGTACATGTTCTTTTCGACCCACACGCCGTAATCCTCGCAGACCGAGGACGCTTCATCCGACAGCAGCGGCGTCGTCAGGCTGTGCTTGGCGACGAATTTGTCGTGCTTGGCCACACTGTCCCGCGAAATGCCGTAAACGTGAGCGCCCGCATCGGCAAACGCTTGAAGTTGTTCCGAGAAACCGATGGATTCCTTGGTGCAGCCCGGCGTATCATCGCGGGGGTAGAAGAACAGGACGACGGCGCCGCCGCGCAGGTCCGACAGCGTGACCTCGCCGCCTCCGTCGCGGGGCAAAGTGAAATCAGGGGCGATGTCTGAAACGTCGGGCATTGGAAACTCCGCTAAAGGTTCTTAAAGGCTGCCCGACATCATAGGGCGGACCGAGCGGGTTGAAAGGCGTGGATAGGAAATTGGTGCAGCACGAAGACAAAAGTGCGTCCCAGACGGAGGCCCCTCCGCGCCGCCGGTCGCGCCGCCATGTCGCCGCGCGCTGGTCTCTCTGGACTGTCCTGTCGCTGGGATTGCTGGTTTTTGCCGGGTGGTTTTTTCTGTTTGGACAGAACCTGCATGCGCCGGAATGGGTGCGCAAACAGGTCGAACAAAGGCTGGAGCGCAGCCTTGGCGGCCTGAAATTCCGCTTTGGCGATGCAAGTTTCATCGTCAACGAGGAATGGCGCCCCCGGCTGCGGCTGACCGACGTGACAATCAGCGATGCTGCCGGGCAACAGATCGCGCAGGTCGCGGACATGCGGACGCGCCTTTCCATGCGCGGCCTGTTGCGGGGGCAGATCCGACCGCGCCGGATCACGTTGCGGGATGCGCAGATTGCATTGACGCGCGGCCTTGATGGAGCCTTGTCACTGACCGTCGGGTCCGGCAGCGCCCCGGTGCAGGAAGCGCCCACATTGGCGCAGCTGATCGAGGAGTCGGACGATGTATTCCTGTCGCCGATCCTGTCCGGCCTTCGGTCCATCGAGTTGGAATTGCTGACACTGGACTATCAGGATCTGCGCCTCGGGCGGGCCTGGATCTTTGACGGCGGCCACATCTCGGTGGTGCGCAGCGGCGATGAAATGCGCCTTTCCACCGGGTTCTCCGTTTTGACAGGGCGCGACTACGCCAGCTCGATCGAAGCGAATTATACCAGCGTGCTGGGCACGCCGCAGGCCGAGTTCGGCGTGACGATCAACGACTTGCCGGCGATAGATATCGCCAGCCAGAGCCTCGCGTTTTCCTGGTTGCAGGTCCTCGATGCGCCGATTTCCGGCGCCTTGCGCGGCAGTGTGGATGACAACGCGGCGCTGGGTCCGTTGTTTGCGACGCTGAACCTGGGTGCAGGGGTTGTCCAGCCCACGCAGGAAACACGCCCCATCCCGTTCGAATCCGCCCGGACCTATTTCACCTATGAGCCGCGCCAGCAGGTGCTGGATTTCAACGAAGTGTCGGTCGTTTCCGCGTGGGGGGCAGTTCAGGCTGAAGGCAAAGCCTTTCTGCTGGGTTTGGAAAGCGGCGCGCTGGAAAGCCTGACCTCGCAACTGCGGCTAAGCAGTATCAACATCAACCCCGCCGGTCTGTTTCCCGAGCCGCTGGAACTGGCGCGGGCTGATCTGGACCTGCAAATGAAACTGAACCCGTTCGGGCTGCGGCTGGGGCAGATGACGGTCGAGGATGCCAGCCACAGGTTGCGGGCCACGGGGAACCTGCTGGGCAAGCCCGATGGCTGGGCGGTCGAGCTGGACGCGCATCTGGACAGTATGGGGTCGGATCAGTTGCTGAACTACTGGCCCGAATTGCTGGCGCCGAAGCCGCGGGAATGGGTGGCGGAAAACCTTTATGAAGGTCAATTCTCAAAAGTGGACTTCGCGTTGCGCCTGCAACCGGGCGGGAAACCCGACATTTATCTGGATTTCGGGTTTGACGAGGCAAAGATCAGGTTCGCCAAGACATTGCCCCCCATCGAGAACGCGCAGGGGCAGGCCAGTCTGATCAACCGAAGGTTCACCGCCACCGCCGAATCCGGGAGTGTTGTGGCCCGGCTTGGCGGGGCCATCGATGCGTCGGGAACCTCGTTCATTATTCCGGACACGAGCATCAAGAAACTCTCCCCGTCGATCACGCGGATCACCGCCAGCGGCAGCACAACGGCCGCCTTGTCGTTGCTGGACCGGCCGCCATTGTCCTTGTTGTCCAAGGCGGGGTTGCCGGTCGATCTGGCCTCGGGCCAGGTCAGCCTGTCCGGGACGCTGGCCCTGCCCATGAAGAAAGGGCTGAAATTCGGGGACACCGAGTTTCATTTTACCGGCGAGATTGATGACGTTCAAAGCGACAGGCTGGTGCCGGGATTCTCTGTCAGTGCGGATCGTCTGGACCTTCAGGGCGATCAGACGGCGGTTCAGATCGACGGCGACGGGCTGTTCGGGGATGTTCCGATTCAGGCGGCGTGGCGTCAGCCCATTGGCGGCACCGAACCGCAGCGCAGCGAACTGACCGGGCAAATCGAGCTGTCGCCCCGGCTGATGACCGAACTCAAGGCCGGGTTACCGCAGGGCATGCTGACCGGGCAGGGATCAGCCGATATCGCGCTAGGCATCGGCGCGGGCGAGCCGCCGAAACTGTCGGCGACATCCGATCTGACCGGTGTGGTCCTGTCCATTCCCGAACTGGGCTGGCGCAAGGGCGGCGGCACAACGGGGTCGTTGACGGTCGAGGCGACGCTGGGCGAACAGCTGCGCGTCGACCAGCTCAACCTGGACGCGGCGGGCTTGCGCACCTCGGCTTCGATTGCGTTCAAGGAAGGTGGAGCGCTGGACCGCGTTCGGTTCAGCTCCTTCGATCTGGGCAACTGGCTGGCCGTTCCGGCAGAGCTGATCAGCCGGGGCGCGGCGGTGCCGGACATTCGCGTATTGGGCGGGGTCATGAACCTGGGGCGCGCCACATTCGGTTCAGGCAGTGGGGGCGGCTCCGGACCCGGGCCGAGACTGGACGTCACTCTGGACCGGCTGCAGGTGACCGAAACGATTGCCCTGACCGGGTTCAAGGGCGCATTTCAGACCACCGGAGGCGTCAACGGCGCCTTCACGGCCAGCCTGAACGGAGGTGCGTCGGTGCGCGGACAGGTCACGCCCCGCGCCGGGCGCAGCGCAGTGAATTTGACGTCCGGCGATGCCGGGGCGGCGTTGCGGTCGGCCGGGGTTATCACGCAGGCGCGCGGCGGGTCGATGGACCTGCAACTGGAACCTGTTGCGGGACCCGGCAATTACGATGTCATCCTTAAAATCGCCAATACGCGCATTCAGGACGCTCCGGCTATGGCGGCGCTTCTGAATGCCATCAGTCTGGTTGGTCTGCTGGATGAAATGGCCGGGCAAGGCATCTTTTTCTCGACCATCGACAGCCGGATGCGGATCACCCCGACCGAAATCAAAGTGTTGAGCGGCAGCGCGGTCGGCCCCTCGATGGGGCTGTCCTTCGACGGCATGATCAACACGGTTTCGGGCACGCTGAACCTGCGCGGGGCGATCTCGCCGATCTATCTGGTGAATGCCATCGGCAGCGTCTTTACCAAAAAGGGCGAGGGGGTAATCGGCTTCAACTACACACTGACCGGCCCGCTGAAGCAGCCGAAAGTGTCGGTGAACCCGCTGTCCGGCCTGGCGCCTCTGTTCCTGCGCAACCTGCTGCGAACACCGGCCCCCACCGTATCCGACGGTCCCAACGCCCGGCCCGCAAAACCGGATGAGCCGAAACGCACCTATGGGGCGCCGCCATCCGACCGCTGAAATCGGGATGTGGCCGAATCTGACGCGGCATTGTAAGGCGCGCTCATGAAACTCAGCGATTTTGATTTCCACCTGCCCGAAGACCTGATAGCCACGCGCCCCGCCAGCCCGCGGTCCTCTGCCCGTATGTTGGTGGCGGATGGCGACGCCTTATCGGATGCGCATGTCTTTGACCTGCCCGACTGGTTGCGGCCCGGAGATCGCCTGGTGCTGAACGACACCCGTGTCATCCCCGCACGGCTGAATGGCCGCCGCCACCGCGACAGCGCGCAGGGGCCGGTCTCTGCCGCGATCGAGGCCACGCTGCTGGACCCGCAGGCCGACGGCACCTGGGCGGCCCTGATCAAGCCGCTCAAGAAAGTCAGGCAAGGCGAGGAGATCCGGTTTTCCGACGATCTCAGCGCCACGCTTGACCGGGTAGAAGACGGGCAGGCTTATCTGCGGTTCAACCTGACGGGCGAGGATTTCGATGCGGCGCTGGAGCAGGCCGGAGCGATGCCGCTGCCGCCGTATATCGCCGCCAAACGTCCGGCGGATGATCAGGACAAAACCGATTACCAGACGATCTGGGCCCGCAACTCGGGCGCGGTTGCGGCCCCGACCGCTTCACTGCATTTCGACGAAGCCCTTATGCAGGCGCTTGAATCGCGCGGTGTCGCGCTCAGCCACGTGACCCTGCATGTGGGCGCGGGCACGTTCCTGCCGGTCAAGGTCGAGGATGTGACAACGCACAAGATGCACGCCGAATGGGGCCGGGTCAGCGCCACAGCTGCCCGCGAAATCAGCGCCACCAAGGCGGCAGGCGGGCGCGTTATCCCGGTCGGGACAACCGCGCTGCGGCTGATCGAAAGCGCGGCCCGGTCCGGACAGATCCAGCCGTGGGAGGGGGAAACCGATATTTTCATCTATCCCGGATTCCGGTTCCACGTCACCGATGCGCTGATGACCAATTTCCACTTGCCGAAATCCACATTGCTTATGCTGGTGTCTGCCCTGATGGGGCAGGACCGGATGCGGGAGGCCTATGCGCACGCGATTGAACAGAAATACCGGTTCTTTTCCTATGGGGACGCGTCGCTTTTGATCCCATAAGGGCCGCGATGTCGGGATCGAATCCCTGCAATGTCGTAGACAAGCATGACCAGAGCCGCTTTTCATAGCAAAACGGCGACACAGTTAAGGTCGGCAGATTTCGGAGGCCCCAATGATTCAGGTCCTGTCCAGCGCATGGGCGCTTCTTCTTGGAATGGGCCTGCTTATGGTCGGCAACGGCCTACAGGGTACAATTCTGGGTGTCCGGGGCGAAATCGAGGGATTCTCGACCCTTCAGATGTCCTTTGTCATGTCAGCGTATTTCCTGGGTTTCCTGGGCGGTTCGCGCCTTGCGCCCGAAATGATCCGCAGAGTCGGGCATGTGCGGGTTTTCGCGGCGCTGGCCTCGTTCATTTCCGCAGTGATGATCATGTACCCGATGCTGACCAACCCGGTCGCATGGATATTGGGGCGTGTGATCATCGGGTTTTGCTTTTCCGGGGTGTATGTCACCGCGGAAAGCTGGCTGAACAACGCCGCCAGCAATGAAAACCGGGGACAGGCGCTGTCGCTGTACATGATCGTGCAGATGACCGGGATTATCAGCGCGCAGGCGCTGATGTTGCTGGGCGATCCGTCGGGCTACGAGACTTTTGTGATCGCCTCGATCCTTGTTTCGGTGTCCTTCGCGCCGATCTTGCTGTCCATCTCACCGACACCCGCCTTTGATACCACCAAACCGATGACCCTGCGCGAACTGATGGGGAAATCACCGCTGGGATGTGTCGGCATGTTCCTGCTGGGCGGCGTGTTTTCGGCGCAGTTCGGGATGGCCTCGGTTTATGGCGCGCGCGCCGGTCTGACGCTGGTGGAAATCTCGACCTTCGTGGCGGCCTTCTATATCGGTGCGGTCTTGCTGCAATATCCGCTGGGATGGATGTCCGACCGCATGGATCGCCGCTTTCTGATCATGCTGGTCGCGATTGTCGGGGCAGGCGGGTCGCTTGCCGGGATGCTGTTCGGGGTGACGTTTCCGATCCTGCTGATATCGGCCTTCGTGATCGGCGGCATGTCGAACCCGCTTTATTCCCTGCTGATCGCCCACGCGAATGACTTTCTGGAACACGAAGACATGGCCGCCGCCTCGGGCGGGCTGGTGTTCATCAACGGCATGGGCGCGATCGCCGGTCCGTTGATCACCGGTTGGCTGATGGGGGACGCCGTCTTTGGCCCGCCGGGCTTTTTCCTGTTCATCGCCGCCCTGCTGATCGTACTGGCGGGATATGCGCTGTACCGCACAACTCAGCGGGCCGCGATCCCTGTGGACGAGACCGGGACGATGTCTCCGGTCTATCCGACCGCATCGCCAATAGCGCTGGAAGTAGCACAGGAGGTCGCGATCGAAGCCGCCGAAGCCGAGGCCGAGACGCAAGATGTTGCCTAGGACACGAAATTATGTCGCAAGTGTTGCAATTTTTTACTGTAACAAATCTGTAAAACTGCCTTAAATGACGTTACGTCCCTGGGGAGGGCAACACGACGGAGTTAGGGCAATGGCAGGGCCTGAAGACGTATTGAGTTATTGGTTAGATGAGGTCGGTCCCAAGGGTTGGTATCTGCAGGACGACGCATTGGATGCAGACATTCGCGAGCGGTTTTTGACCACCTGGGAAGCCGCGAATGAAGGCAGGTTTTCTCTTTGGTTGACATATCCAAGCGGGTCGCTGGCCTATATCATTTTGATGGACCAGTTTCCACGCAACATGTTCCGGGGCAGCGCCAGGGCGTTTGCCTCTGACCGTGCGGCCCTCTCGGCCGCCAAATGCGCGGTGGACAAAGGCTGGGACCTGAAGATCGACGAACCCGCACGGCAGTTCTTTTACCTGCCGATGATGCATTCGGAAAACCTGTGTGATCAGGAACGCTGTGTGCGCCTGATGTGCCAGAACATGACCGACAAGGACTCGGGCAATCTGCTGCACGCACGCGCGCATCGCGAGGTGATCCGCAAGTTCGGACGGTTCCCTTACAGGAACGAAGCGCTCTCGCGCCCGATGACCGAGCATGAGGCGGCCTATGTCGACATGGGCGGCTACGGCACAACGGTCCGAGAGTTGCAGGCCGCCGGCTAGGAGGCCGGCACGCACCCGCGAATGGCAATAACCCGGTCGGCGACCACGCCGGCCGATGTTTCTATGGCCGTTTCAATCAGCGCGTCCGGCGACGCAGCCAGGTCCGTGATCCGGGCCTGAGTGGCCTGCATCTTTTGTTCCAAAGCCTCCAACCTGATCAGGGCGTCGGAAATCCGCCCTTCGGCGGCAGCGTTCCCTGCGGTGTCACCGGAACGCATCGAGGCAAGTTCGCTCCGCAGCGCCGAAAGCTCTCCACGCACACCCAGAAGCTCATCCTTCAGCGGGGCCACGATCTGGACCTTATCGGCAAAGGCAGAAGTTACACCCTCCACCGATGACGCCAGCTTCCACCCCAGAAACAGGCACAATGCCACCAGAATGAGCGTCGCGTTCAGCAGTGCAAGCAACAAATCTTTGAGCGTACTGGCCATGGTAAGCCTTTCGAATAACTTGGGTTCCTGAATAGCCGAGGGTAGTCGGTTTCTATGTTCTAGCCATTGAGCCATGTGCGGTATAGGCTGAAAGCCGCTCGTTACCCGCCAATTGACCCTGCGTCGCTTTTGTCGCGGTGAGAGTGTGTTGAAGCGCTTTGGAAAATAGTTTAATGGTAAACTAAATTTCAATCGACCTGTGCCGAGAGGGAAACATGGCTGCACAATCTTTTGATCTGATCGTAATCGGCGCCGGTCCCGGCGGCTATGTGGCGGCCATCCGAGCGGCACAGCTGGGGTTGAAGACCGCCGTTGTCGAGCGTGAGCATCTGGGCGGTATCTGTCTGAACTGGGGCTGTATCCCGACCAAGGCGCTGCTGCGGTCGTCCGAGGTTTTTCACCTTATGGAACGCGCCAAGGATTTTGGGCTGAGCGCGGATAAGGTCGGGTATGATCTGGACGCGGTCGTCAAACGCTCGCGCGGGGTGGCAAAACAGCTGACCAGCGGGGTCGGGCATCTGCTCAAGAAAAACAAGGTAACCGTGATCATGGGTGAAGCCACGATCCCGGCCAAGGGCAAGGTGAGCGTCACCACAGAAAAGGGTCAGGAAGACCTGACCGCCAGGAATATCATTCTGGCCACCGGCGCGCGTGCGCGCGAACTGCCCGGGCTTGAGGCCGACGGCGATCTGGTCTGGACCTATAAGCACGCCCTGATGCCGCCGCGCATGCCCAAAAAGCTGCTGGTGATCGGATCCGGTGCAATCGGCATCGAATTCGCAAGCTTCTACAACACGCTGGGCGCGGAAACGACCGTGGTCGAAGTGATGGATCGCGTGCTTCCGGTGGAAGATGCCGAGATCAGCGCCTTTGCCAAGAAGGCGTTCACCAAACAGGGCATGACCATCATGGAAAAGGCGATGGTCAAGCAACTGGATCGTGCCAAAGGCAAGGTCACGGCACATATCGAGACCGGCGGCAAAGTTGAAAAGCATGACTTTGACACCGTCATCTCGGCCGTTGGCATTGTCGGCAACGTCGAAAACCTGGGGCTGGAGGCGCTGGGTGTGAAAATCGACCGGACCCACGTGGTGACGGACGAGTTTTGCCGTACCGGGGTCGACGGGCTTTACGCCATCGGCGATATCGCAGGTGCACCGTGGCTGGCGCACAAGGCCAGCCACGAGGGCGTCATGGTCGCCGAACTGATCGCGGGGCAACATGCGCACCCGGTAAAGCCCGAAAGCATTGCGGGTTGCACTTATTGTCAGCCTCAGGTGGCTTCGGTCGGGTATTCCGAGGCAAAAGCCAAGGAACTGGGCTATGACGTCAAGGTTGGCCGCTTTCCCTTTATCGGCAACGGCAAAGCCATCGCGTTGGGCGAACCTGACGGGCTGATCAAAACGGTCTTTGACGCCAAGACCGGGGAATTGCTTGGGGCGCACATGATCGGCGCCGAAGTGACCGAACTCATTCAGGGGTATGTCGTGGGCCGTCAGTTGGAGACCACGGAAGAGGACCTAATGAACACCGTCTTCCCGCACCCGACGCTGTCGGAAATGATGCATGAAAGCGTGCTGGATGCCTACGGACGCGTGATCCACATGTAAGGGATGGAGGCTCTGCCCCCGCCGCGGCAAGCCGCGACTCCCCCGAGGTATTTATCGCCAGATGAAGCATGGGATCCGTTCTTCATCTGGCCGAAAATACCTCGGAGCGCGAGGCAGAGCCTCGCAGAATCCAAGTTTAGTTTCTGGTCAGCGCATCCAGAATGCGGGCCCAGGACCGGATGCCCTTGTGGAAGCTTTTGACGTCGTATTTCTCGTTCGGCGAGTGAATGGCGTCGTCATCATTGGCAAAACCGACCAGCATCGAATCCATTCCAAGTTCCGTGTTGAAATACCCGACAACCGGGATTGATCCGCCCATGCCGGTGAACACCGCCTCGCGGCCCCATTCGTCAGACAGCGCGCCGCGGGCGGCCTCGAATTCCGGCCGGTCCAGGTTCATGACCGAGGCCGGCGACCCCTCCAGGTCATTGTCCCACTCGACCTTCGCATCCGGCGACAGACGGTCTTCGACATGTTTGCGGATCTTGTCGCGCAGGGCGTCCGGGTCCATGTCGCCGACAAGGCGGCAGGTGATCTTGCAATGCGCCTGCGACGGGATCACCGTTTTCGATCCGGCGCCGTTGTAGCCGCCCCACAGGCCGTTCACCTCCAAAGTCGGGCGCGCCCATTGCTGTTCAAGTGTCGAATAGCCCTTTTCGCCATGAGGCTGCGAGTATCCGACCGAGTTCAGGTAGTCGGCCTCGTCAAACCCGCAGTTTTCCCATTGGCGCAACTGCTCGGACGGAACCTCGTGCACGCCTTCGTAGAACCCTTCGACCGCAACGCGGCCGGTTTCGTCGTCGTAGAACGAGGCGACGATTTTCGAAAGTTCGCGCAGCGGGTTCAGGCCGGGACCGCCGTAATGGCCCGAGTGCAGGTCGATGCGGGGGCCGATGATGGTAAATTCGTCCTTGAGCATCCCGCGCAGTTGCGACGCGATCGACGGCACGCCGCGCGACACCATCGAGGTGTCGCAGACCAGCGCCAGATCAGCTTTCAGTTCGGCCGCGTTTTCACGCAGGAACGGGACCAGAGAAGGCGACCCCGATTCTTCTTCGCCTTCGAAGAAAAAGGTAATGCGGCAGGGCAGGGTGCCATGAACGGCTTTCCAGGCGCGGCAGGCCTCGACAAATGTCATCAGCTGCCCTTTGTCATCCGACGACCCGCGACCGCGGATAACGGGGCCGAAACCGGTATCCTCGATGGCCGGATCAAACGGATCGCGGTTCCACAGCTTCAGCGGATCGACCGGCTGAACGTCGTAATGCCCGTAGAACAGAACATGCGGTGCGGTGCTGTCTTCACCGATATGTCCCACGACCATCGGATGACCGGTGGTTTCGCGCTTTTCCGCAGCGATGCCAATACTTTGCAGGTCGGAAACCAGCCAGTCGGCAGCCTGGCTGACCTGCGCATCATATGCCGGGTCCGTCGATATGGACGGAATGCGCAGCAGCTCCATCAGACGGTCGATTGAGGTTTGCAGATCGGTGTCGATGCGGTTCAGAACGGCGTCCAGCGACATGGGGGGCTCCTGCTTGAATGAAATTTGGCCGAACCCTATCAGCGCCACCGGCGCCGTCCAGTGTGCATTGCGGTCAATATGGTATAATATCGGAAACATACCGAAATGCCGGATGGCGCCTGCGTCGTTTCCTCGCGTCTGATGGCCGTAACTTTACTTGTCGGCACTGATGCAAGCGGATATTTGATGCAAATCAATTCCGTGGTCTCAGGGTCATTTATTTGGTTGTGGCTCAAGGGAACGCATCGGCGCCAATGCGGACGGGTCCGTCAACGGTGCCAAAGAATACGTCCGGTCGATGCGAACATGGCCGGGCAGGTAAGGAGAAACCGGTGGACTATACTGCTAAGCTCAATTCAGCGATTGCCAGGCTGCACGAAGAAGGACGCTACCGGACCTTCATCGACATCGAACGTCGCAATGGTCACTTCCCGCACGCGGTGCGGACGCGCCCGGACGGGTCGCAGCAGAATATCACCGTGTGGTGCGGCAATGACTATCTGGGCATGGGCCAGCACCCGGTCGTTCTGAACGCCATGCACGAGGCGGTGGATGCCGCCGGAGCAGGTTCGGGCGGCACACGCAACATCTCGGGCACCACCGTCTATCACAAACGGCTGGAGGCTGAACTGGCCGACCTGCATGGTAAAGAAGCCGCGCTGCTGTTCACCAGCGCGTATATCGCAAATGATGCCACGCTGAGCACGCTGCCCAAGCTGTTTCCCGGCCTGATCATCTATTCCGACGCACTGAACCATGCCTCGATGATCGAAGGTGTTCGCCGCAATGGCGGCGCCAAGCGTGTTTTCCGTCACAATGACGTCGCCCATCTGCGAGAGCTGCTTGAGGCGGACGACCCTGCGGCACCCAAGCTGATCGCGTTTGAATCCGTGTATTCCATGGATGGCGATTTCGGTCCGATTGAGGCGATTTGCGATCTGGCGGATGAGTTCGGCGCGCTTACCTATATCGACGAGGTGCACGCGGTCGGCATGTACGGCCCGCGCGGTGGTGGTGTGACCGAACGCGACCGGCTGGCGCATCGTATTGACATCATCAACGGCACGCTGGCCAAGGCGTTTGGCGTGATGGGTGGCTATATCGCGGCCAGTGCCAAAATGTGCGACGCCGTACGCTCTTATGCGCCGGGGTTCATTTTCACCACGTCGCTGCCGCCCGCGGTCGCGGCTGGTGCCGCGGCTTCGGTGGCCTATCTGAAGGAGGCGGCGGACCTGCGCGCGCTGCACCAGACTCAGGCCAAGATCCTCAAGCTGCGCCTCAAGGGGATGGGCCTTCCGCTGATCGACCATGGCAGCCATATTGTGCCGGTGATCGTAGGCAACCCGGTGCACACCAAAAAGCTGAGCGACATGTTGCTGGACGATTATGGAATCTACGTTCAGCCGATCAATTTCCCGACCGTGCCACGCGGAACCGAGCGTCTGCGATTCACCCCGTCGCCGGTCCATGGGCCTGACGAAATGAACCGTCTGGTCCAAGCTATGGACGAACTTTGGTCACATTGTGCGCTAAATCGCGCCGAACTTGCCGGTTAACCTCACGCCAAAGTGTGCAACGCGTTTGTCGCGTGTTAAGATTACGCTAACAAAAGATACGGACGAATCGTTATAGGAATGATTCGCCGTCGGCGTGAAACACGCATAGGCAGAATGGGGCAGCAGGGATGATTGGGCGCAGATCTCAGCGCGAATCCGAAGATGATACCGACGTCAGGCCAAAGGGCTATGACGATTATGAGGTGCGGCTTGGCGACATGATGCGCGGTGAGCGCGCGACGATGGGCAAGTCTCTTCTGGATGTACAGCGCGAACTGCGGATCAAGGCCAACTACATCGCAGCCATAGAAGACGCGGATCCCGATGCGTTCGATACACCCGGCTTTATCGCCGGGTATGTGCGTTCTTATGCCCGGTATCTGGGGATGAACCCGGACGAAACCTTTGCCGCCTTCTGCAAGGAAAGCGGGTTCGAAGTCGCCCATGGCATGTCGGCCGAGGCGTCGGTCGTCCGCAAGCCTTCGGTCGGGGTGCCTGCGCGCGGTCCGATGGGCCGCGATCCCTTTATCTCGCCAAACACCCCCTTTGTACCGGGTCGGGAATCCCTGGTCAGCCAGATTGAGCCGCGCGCAATAGGGTCCTCGCTGGTCCTGGTCGCCGTCATCTGTGGCATCGGCTACGGCGGCTGGTCGGTTCTGAACAAGATCCAACAAGTGCAGGTCAGCCCGGTCGAACAGGCACCGGTGGTCCTGTCCGATCTCGATCCGCTGGATGCCGCGCGCAACGTGCCAGAGGCTGAAGTTGCGGCCGTAGAATCCCCAAGTGCCGAGGCGCTGGACCGGTTGTACCGTCCGCAGGCGCTGGACGTTCCGGTTCTGGTCGCGCGCGACGCGCCGATCTCGACACTTGATCCGCGCACCGTCGGCACATTCCTTCCGAAGGAACTGCCCGCAGTGGAAATCGCAGAGGTTCACACTGTTGTACGCCCGGCCTTGCCGCAGGTGGTCGAGCAGATTGATACGACGCTCAAGATTGTGGCCGTTGATCCTGCGTGGATGCGCGTCACGGCCGCTGACGGCAGCGTGATCTTCGAAGGCACGCTGGGCACCGTCGAACAAGGCAGCGTGTTCGAAGTCCCGCTGACAGAAGAACCCCCGCTGCTGCGCGCCGGTGCGTCGGGGTCGGTGTTCTTTTCGATGAATGGCGAACATTACGGGCCGGCAGGCGCCCCCGGAACCGTTGCCAAGGGCGTCGTTTTGTCCAAGGACGCCGTTGCCGAGGCTTATGCCGTGGCCGATCTGGAAGCTGAACAAAACAGCGCGCTCAAACAACTGGTGGCCGAACTTCAGGCCCAGGTAGACGACGCCCCGGCCGAGTGATCTAGCCATTGCGGTGATCGGGCAGGCGAACTATCTAAAGACGCAACTCAGACTGTCCCGGACCCGTCCTCATGTCCCTCAATCACGTTCGCCCGTGGCGCAATATCTACCGCCGCAAATCCCGTCAGATCATGGTTGGCAATGTCGCCGTCGGGGGGGATGCGCCGATTGCCGTTCAGACAATGACGAATACCCTGACAACGGATGTGTCGGCGACCGTCGCACAGGTGCAGGCCGCGGCCGAGGCGGGCGCGGATATCGTGCGGATATCGGTGCCGGATGAGGCGTCCTCGAAAGCGTTGAAAGAGATTGTGCGCGAAAGCCCGGTGCCTATCGTCGCGGATATCCATTTCCACTATCGTCGCGGAATTGAAGCGGCCGAGGCCGGTGCGGCCTGCCTGCGGATCAACCCCGGCAATATCGGTGACGAAAAGCGGGTGAAAGAGGTCATCAGCGCCGCCCGTGACCACAATTGTTCAATCCGCATCGGGGTGAACGCCGGGTCTTTGGAAAAGCATCTGCTTGAGAAATATGGCGAGCCGTGCCCCGAAGCGATGGTTGAAAGCGGACTGGAACATATCCGCATCCTTGAGGACAACGACTTTCACAACTTCAAGATCAGCGTGAAGGCCAGCGACGTCTTCCTGTCGGCGGCTGCCTATCAGGGTATTGCCGAGGCGACCGACGCGCCGATTCATCTGGGCATCACCGAGGCCGGAGGGCTGGTCAGCGGCACGATCAAATCGGCCATC
The DNA here is from genome assembly GCF_056158465.1 of Ruegeria sp. ABV4_181. Lineage (NCBI taxonomy): Bacteria > Pseudomonadati > Pseudomonadota > Alphaproteobacteria > Rhodobacterales > Roseobacteraceae > Ruegeria > Ruegeria sp. ABV4_181. The sequence goes on along the minus strand of NZ_JBSWTI010000002.1, from coordinate 2,921,643 downwards.
GGTCTGGGCAACCTGCTATGGATGGGGATCGGCGATACGATCCGCGTCAGCCTGTCCGCGGACCCGGTCGAAGAGGTCAAAGTCGGCTATGAAATCCTGAAATCTCTGGGCCTGCGCCATCGCGGCGTGAACATCATTTCATGCCCGTCCTGCGCGCGGCAGGGGTTCGATGTGATCAAGACGGTCGAAGCTCTGGAACAACGTCTGGAACACATCAAGACACCGATGAGCCTGTCCATCATCGGCTGTGTTGTAAACGGCCCGGGCGAGGCGCTGATGACCGACGTGGGCTTTACCGGCGGCGGAGCAGGGTCCGGCATGGTTTACCTGGCGGGCAAGGCCAGCCACAAGATGTCCAACGACCAGATGATCGACCATATCGTGGAAGAGGTCGAGAAAAAGGCCGCCGAACTGGACGCGGCAGCTGAGGCGGCAGAATAAGGCGAGGTGAAGTGCTTATTTAGGCGCTGGCAATCTGGAGACATCAACAACAACGAATTGCCTGTCTTCGTTGACCTTGAGGGGCGGTATCTTCAGATTCTCGTTGGTAGGACCCTTTTGAGGGCGGCCCCACATATCGAAATGCACACCTGCGCAAGGATCGAAGAACCCTTTGTAGTCACCAGCTTTCGTAAGGACAATGCACCCAAGCCCAGCCGTGCTTATCGGGCTGGCGATGAACCATTCAATACGCGCAAAGGCTTCCCGACCAAGTTCCTGCTCAAGCGCACCGGAGTTCAACATCTCGGTCCAGTGTTCCAGAGGGAAACTGGGGTCTATTTGTGCCATGGCCGTCGCCATTTCTGCGCGATCACGTCGCCAAATAGCTACCGGCTTCCCCTTGATTGTCACGAGTTTTGCGTCGCCGGGTTCCCAGCTTCCAATGCGTACTGTCCCTGCAGCGTTCTTATAGCGAGCTACGACATCAGAGGTTGGGGCCATGCCTGAAAACAGAAGATACAGCCCAATTGCAACAGTCATCAATGCCCAACCCGCCGTCAGTTGGTAGAGGAAAACGCCTTTCTTCTGCATGTTTACGTACTCAAATTGGGTTCAATCAATCGCGCTTTGGCTGAACACCTATCGAAACACTTTTCCAGAAGGAAGAGCGTCTCGATCTGTTCGTCCGGCTCGGAAAACGTATCTGGGAACGGGTCTGTTCGACGCCGACCCGCGGCAAGGTTTACCGCAGGCCGAATTTTGGGTCGAAAAAGATGGAAGGGCAGGCGGCTTGGCCGCCCCGATCCACTAGCCCTGTTCCGCGCGCACGCCGTTTGCGATCTGCTGCATCTGGTCTGCGGTCAGATACCCGCGCAGCATCTCGGTGCCCAGAACGAAGGACGGTGTTCCGGATATCTGCATCCGGCGTGCCAGTTCCCGGGTCTGGTTGATCTCTTCGGTGACCTGATCGCTATCCATGGCCGCCAGAATCGCGTCGCTGTCCAGCCCGAGGCCGTCAGAGATGCGGCGCAGGGTGACGTCCGAAGGTTCTCCGCTGAACTCCAGAAGCGCGTCATGCACCTGCTTATAGGCGTCGTCGCCCGCGACATGTTTGGTCGCCACGGCAAAGCGGGCCGACAGAACCGAGGCTTCGCCCAGGATCGGGAATTCCTTGATGACCAGCCGGATATTGCCATCTTCGGCCAGCAGGCCGGCCACTTCGGGCACCGCGCGGCGGCAATAGCCACAGCGGTAATCCATGAATTCAACCAGCGTGATATCGCCGTCGGGATTGCCGCCAACCCAGCTGTACCCGTCATTGAACAGCTCGTCCGCATTGGCTGCGACCAGCTCCTTGTCGGCGGCGGCCTCAGCCGCGGCATTGCGCTGTTCAAGAATGTTGATCGCCTCAATGATCACTTCGGGGTTTTCCAGCAGGTATTCGCGGACCTGAGCACCAAACTCTGCCTTTTCGGCATCGCTCAGAGCGTTCAGGTCCAGCGCCTGCGCGGGCCCCGTGATCAGGGAAAGCCCCAGAAGGGCCGGTGCAGCATGTCTGAGGATCATTTCCGTTTCCTTTTCTTTTTCTTTGCTTGTTCCGAGGCAATCATCACATCTTGGGCGCGTTGCCAACCCGGTGAGCCTTCGGGCAACAGCCGAAGGGCGCGTTTTGCGTGAATTCCGGCGTCGTCCAGCCGCCCCTGAAGGGCGTACCGCTCTGCCGTTACCGCAGACGCCATGCCGTTATTTCCCGCACGGGCATAGGCCACGCTGAGATCTTGCATCAGGCGCGCATCGCGATAATCCCTTGCGCGCGCTTTTTCAAGCGCTTGCAGGGCGTTCTTCGTCTTGCCCTGTGCCAACAGGGCCCGGCCATGACCGGCCAGGATCAGGGCATCGTTCGGGGCCATTTCGACGGCTAGCCCATAAGCAGCCACGGCCTCCTGAACCTGCCTGTTTTCCAGCAATATCTGACCTTTGAGCTCATAGTAGAACGGATCGTCGGGGCGGATGGCCAGCGCGCCGTCGATGGCGGCACGCGCTTTGGACAGGTTGCGGTTCTGGTGATGGGCGGCGGCCTCACGCATCAGGCGAATATCGGCGGCACTTTCTTCTTTCGCGCGCCGCAGGGTCCAGCCCGGCGATCTGAGAAACGCCGACAGCTTGCCTTTGACACGGGCGAACCAGTAATCGGCGTTTGGATTGGGTTGCGCCTGATCCCCGAACTCGGCCAGAAACGCCTCGGCCGCGCGCAAACGTTCGCGGTCAGTCGGGTGCGACCGCATGTAGGGGTCCTGATTGGCGATGTTCAGCAATTCTTGTCCGGCGAATTTGCGGTGCAGGGCGACCATGCCGCTGGGTGAAATGCCGGCCAGGCGGAGGTAGCTGGCGGCGCTTCGGTCAGCCGAAGATTCCTCGGCGCGCGTATGTCCAAGAAAGCTGCGCAGGGCAGCCGAGTTGGTTCCGGCGGCAATCCCTGCCGCAGCTTTGCCACCCCCGGCCGCAGCGGCAACAAGCGCCAGTGCTGTGCCAAGCTGCGCCTTGCGCTGCGCTGCCCGCAGATTCTCGGTCCGGCGCGCCAGATGTCCGTTGGCAATATGGGCGGCCTCATGGGCGATGACAGCCTGTAACATCTCGGGGTTTTCTACGGTCAGGATCAGCCCGTAATTCAGGTAAATCGCGTTGTAGTCGATGACAAACGCGTTGAACGTGCTGTCATTGACCACGATTATCCGAACCCGGTTGGTGTTCAGCCCGGCCGCGCGCAGAACGGGAAAGGCCAGTTCGCGCAGGCCGTATTCGATATCGGGGTCGCGGATCAGGCTTTGCGCGCTGGTCTGAACGGCGCTTGCCATCCATGTCGCCGCCAGCAGCAACAGGGCCGGGATTGACGCCAGCCTGGATACGCGTTCAAAAGCCATGGCAGCAACATGGGAGATGGGCATGAGAAACTCAACCCGGTCCGGGGTCGATCCCTTCATCGTGATGGACGTGATGGAGGCCGCGCGCCGCGCCGAAGAGGCCGGGCGCCACATCATCCACATGGAAGTCGGTCAGCCCGGCACCGGCGCGCCCAAGGGTGCCGTTCAGGCACTGGCGAAAGCGATGGAACAGGGGCCGTTGGGCTATACGGTGGCATTGGGGCTGCCGGCGCTGCGGCAGCGGATCGCGCGGCTGTATGGCGAGTGGTACAATGTCGACCTGAACCCCGAGCGAGTGGTGATCACACCGGGGTCATCCGGCGGCTTTCTGCTGACCTTCACCGCCCTGTTCGACAGTGGCGACCGCGTGGGTATCGGCGCGCCGGGCTATCCGTCCTACCGGCAGATCCTGAAAGCGTTGGGGCTGGTGCCCGTTGATCTGCCAACCGCCCCGGAAAACCGCCTGCAACCGGTGCCGACGGACTTTGCGGGACTGGACTTGCAGGGGCTGATGGTGGCGTCCCCGGCCAACCCGACGGGCACCATGCTGGATCACGCGGCCATGGGGTCCCTGATCGAAGCCGCGCATGGGCAGGGTGCGTCGTTCATCAGCGACGAAATCTATCACGGGCTGGAATACGAGGCCAAAGCTGTCACCGCGCTGGAACTGACGGATGAATGCTATGTGATCAACTCGTTTTCGAAATATTTCTCGATGACCGGGTGGCGCGTGGGCTGGATGGTGGTGCCCGAGGATCAGGTGCGCGTGGTCGAACGGATCGCGCAGAACATGTTTATCTGCGCACCCCATGCCAGTCAGGTGGCGGCGCTGGCGGCGATGGATTGCGAAGACGAGTTGCAGGGCAATCTGGATGTCTACCGCCGCAACCGCGCCCTGATGCTGGACGGTCTGCCCAAGGCGGGTTTCACCAATATCGCACCGCCGGACGGCGCGTTTTACGTCTATGCGGACGTGTCCGAACTGACCGATGACAGCCGCGCATTCGCGGCCGAGATTCTGGATCAGGCCGGGGTTGCCGTCACGCCGGGGTTGGATTTTGACCCGCTGCGCGGTCACAGAACGCTGCGGTTTTCCTATGCTCGGTCGACCGCGGATATCGAAGAAGGTCTGAGCCGGTTGCGTCGTTTCATGGCCGAACGTGGCGCAGTGGCCGAGCCGGTCTGAGGCGTTCACAAATCCGCGGGGTTGGGATAGGCTGGCATTCAAACGATCTCGGGAAAACTTGAGGCCATGAGCAGGATTTTCTACGCAATCGCGCTGATCTGGGCGCTGACCGGTGCTGCCGTCGCGCATGATTTCAGCGCGCTTGCACGTGTGTTGCCCGAACACAGCCGCATCACCGATGACGGGCGCGCCGGGGTCCGGCTGGATCTTGGTCTGAGTCAGGGTGTGCCCTACAGAGTATTCACCCTGCGCGATCCCTACCGCATGGTTCTGGACTTTCAGGAGGTTGACTGGACCGGGCTCGATCGCGATGCGTTCCTGCAAACAGACCGGATCAGCGGCGTGCAGTTCGGCACTTATGTTCCGGGATGGTCGCGGCTGGTCTTGGAACTTGGCGCGCCTCTGGCCGTGGAAGCAGCGGAACTGCGGGTCGATGAGGATACCGGCACGGCGCAACTGTCGCTCCGGCTGCGTGGGACCGATTTCGACAGATTTGCCGCAGGGGCCGGTGCGCCGCGCCAGCCGGGCTGGGACCTGCCCGAACCGGCGGTAACGCCCGCCAGACCGGGCCGGGACGGAACGCGCCCGTTGCTGGTGATGCTGGACCCCGGCCATGGCGGCATTGATCCGGGGGCCGAGGTTGACGACACCGACGAAAAAACGCTGATGCTGACATTCGCCCGTGAACTGCGCGAAACGCTGCTGCGGGCCGGCGGGTTCCAGGTCGTGCTGACCCGCGTCGACGATCAGTTCGTCAGTCTGGAACGGCGCATTGCGCTGGCACACCGGGCAGGCGCGGATGTCTTTATCTCATTGCATGCGGATTTGCTGTCCGAGGGGCGCGCGCATGGGGCGGCGGTCTATACGCTGTCGGAAGACGCATCGGACGTGGCCAGCCACAAACTGGCAGAACGGCATGACCGGGGCGACCTGATTTCCGGCGTCGATCTGAGCGGGGCAGACGATCAGGTGGCCGATGTTCTGCTGGATATCGCCCGGCAAGAGACCAAACCGCGCACCGACGCGCTGGCGCGGGCGCTGGCGTCCGGCATGACTCAGCAAGGCGGGCCGATGAACAGTCGTCCGATCCGCACGGCGTCTTTCTCGGTGCTGAAAGCAGCCGACATCCCTTCGGTTCTGGTAGAGCTTGGGTTTCTGTCCAGCCCCAGGGATTTGGAAAACATACAAAATCCCGAATGGCGCAAGGGGATGGCGCGCGGCATCCTCAACGGGCTGGAGCAATGGCGACAGGACGATCTGGTCAAACGGTCCCTGATTGGCCAGTGACCCCACGGCGCAAACAGGCTATTATTGGCCACCGGGTTTTGACCCTGCGCCGGGGCATCCCTATATAGGCGTCACCGCGAGTAAAAGGCAGTAACGTGATCCGTTTCATTCTTTCGTTTTTCGGGGCGATCTTCAGCCTCGTTACCTTGGGTATTTTCATGGCCGCGCTGGTCGTCGGCGCGATCTTCTGGATGTATGGGCGTGATCTGCCCAGCCATGAATCGCTGGCGCAGTACAAGCCGCCCACGATCAGCCGGATTTATTCGGGCGAAGGCCAACTGATCGACGAATTCGCACAGGAACGCCGCCTGTTCACCCCGTCCGAGGAAATCCCCGACCTGGTGAAACAGGCGTTCATTTCGGCGGAAGACAAGAACTTTTACTCCCATCAGGGCTATGACCCGCGCGGTATTATCGCAGCCGGGGTCGAGGCGGTGAAATCCAAGGGGGAAAACGTTCGCGGTGCGTCCACGATCACCCAGCAGGTGATGAAGAACTTCCTGCTGTCGGGCGACCGCCGTGCCGAGCGCAAGATCAAGGAAATCATCCTCGCCACCCGGCTTGAGGATACCTTGGACAAGGAACAGATCCTCGAACTTTACATGAACGAGATCTTTCTGGGCCAGAATTCTTACGGAGTTACAGCCGCGGCGCAGACCTATTTCAACAAGACCCTGCAAGAACTGACCCCGCATGAGGCCGCGACGCTGGCGGCGATGCCCAAGGCCCCGTCGGATTATCACCCGGTCCGGCAAAAAGACCGGTTGCTGGCGCGCAGAAACTATGTGCTGCGCGAGATGCAGCAGAACGGTTATATCGATCAGGCGACCTATGAGGCCGAGGTCGAGATGCCCCTGCGTTCGGTCCAGAATGGCGATTTCGAAAGCTTCCGCACCGCTCTGCCGCCGCGCGACTATTTCACCGATGAAATCCGCCGCCAGCTGAGCGAGGATTTCGGCGAGGGTGAGTTCTTTACCGGCGGCTTCACCGTCCGCGCCTCGGTGGACGAGGAGATGCAGGTCGAAGCGGCCCGTGCGCTGCGGGAGGCGTTGCAGAAATACGACCGCTCGCGCGGGAAATGGCGTGGTACCGGCGAAGTGATCCCGGAAGACAAACTGTCGGACGAGGCGCAATGGCGCGAGGCGCTGGCGATCATGGAAATTCCCCGCGACGTCGTGCTGCCGACGCAATGGTACCCGGCGGTGGTCTTGAACGTTGCGGATCAATCCCTGACCGTGGGGATCGAGGATGGACCGGCAGAGGGTGTTGTTCCGCGCTCGGACATCAAATGGATGCAGGGCGATTTCGCCGCCAACTTCAAACGCGGCGACGTCATTCTGGTGATGGCCGGGGAAGAGGGCCAATGGTCTGCCCGTCAGGTGCCCGAAGTGCAGGGCGGTTTCGTGGCGATGGACGTGAACTCGGGCCGCGTTCTGGCGATGCAGGGCGGGTTCTCGTACCAGGATTCGGTCTTCAACCGCGCCACACAGGCACAGCGTCAGCCGGGGTCCAGCTTTAAGCCTTTCGTCTATGCCGCCGCGCTGGACAGCGGCTATAGCCCCGCCACCATCGTCGTGGACGCACCGATCGAGGTGAACACGCCGCAGGGTTTGTGGCGACCCAAGAACTCGTCAAACAAATTCTACGGGCCCACGCCGTTGCGCACCGGGATCGAGCAGTCGCGGAACCTGATGACGATCCGTCTGGCGCAAGAGGTCACGATGCCCGTTGTGGCAGGCTATGCCGAACGGTTCGGCGTCTATGACCGGATGGGCGCGTTTCTGGCCAATTCCCTGGGGTCCGAGGAAACTACACTGTACAAGATGGTCGCCGCCTATGCGATGTTTGCCAACGGGGGCGAACGGGTCGAACCCACTCTGGTCGACCGCATTCAGGACCGGTTCGGCAAGACGATCTATCGCCATGACGACCGGCGGTGTCTGGACTGCAGCTCTGGCTGGCTGGAACCGGACGAGTCCCCGACCATCGAGACCAACCGCTCTCAGGTGATGGACGCGATTACTGCCTATCAGTTGACCTCAATGATGAAGGGCGTGGTGGATCGTGGCACGGCGTCGTCCTATGTCAGTCTTCCGGTGCCGACAGCGGGCAAGACCGGGACCACCAACGAATCCAAGGATGCGTGGTTCATCGGCTTCACCTCGAACATCGTGGCCGGTTGCTATATCGGGTATGACCGTCCACGCCCGATGGGGCGGGGTGCCTATGGTGGCACGATGTGCGGCCCGGTGTTCCAGAACTTTATGGAAAAAGCCGTCGAAAAATACGGTGGTGGCCCGTTCGAAGTGCCGCCGGGCGGCCAGTTCATAAAGATCGACCGGTTCAGCGGCGCGCGCCTGCCGGCGGATGCAACCGGTGACTATGTCGTGGCCGAGTATTTCCGCGACGGCGTCGACGGCTTTATTGATCGCATCTATGACGGTGGCTTTGCGATGGGGTCGGACCTGCCGCTGTTTGAAGAAGCCAGTTCGGGCCGCCAGGTCACCACGTCGACCGGCAACACGATTACCGTCGGTCCAAATGCCAGCCAGGGCGATCTGCAGGGTGGCGGTCTTTACTGAGCCGCCGCTTGTTGCAGGAAAAGGTTCAGGAGGTCGGCTTCGCTGTCCTCCGTGATCCGACCCCGTGATCGCCAGCAGATCGACAGCGCGCATTTCGCAGCAGCCCATTTGGCAAGGCGTTCGGGCGAAACCGCCATGGCCTTTGCGTAAAGCAACAGGCAACGCGACCTCTGCGATGGATCACGCACGAGTTCCGGCATCCCCTTGGGGTGCCGAAGGGCATTCGCAAGCTCAAAGGCCGGATCACCAATGTACCCTTTGGCATCAATCACTCTGGGGCTGGCATCGGTCAGGATGACATTGTCGGTATGCAGATCGCCATGCAGCGGAACCTGTACCGGCTGACTGGCCAGCAAGTCCCGGGCCAAAGCCATGGCTTGTTTCATGTCGCGCTTCAGGTTCCGATCACAGGCCACCGAAAACTGGCAATCAAACAGGGGTGCGAACACTTGATCCAACCCTTTGAGATCGGAAACCGGCGGGCATGGCGGACGGTGCAGCCTTGATGCGGTCTGTGCCAGCAGCATTACGGCAGTGTCCGGGTCACCACTGCGGGCAATACCCCCAAGCGACGGTCCGTCCAGCCATTCCATCAGAACGGCATTTGCTACCTCATCGAATATGCGGACCGCGCCGCGATCTTGCCAGGCGGACAACAGCCGCGCACCCGGTGCTTCGTTGCCGCGATCCACGCGCCGGTATACCTTGAGGGCCGCGGTTAAGCTGTCGGTTTCAACCTTCCAGACGCGGGCCAGACCGGTATCCGCCACCGGCGCGATGACGGTCAGAGCCCATCTGTCCAGAAACTCGTCCGGCGCATCCTTCATTCGCGTCTCACTTGGCTTGTGGTGGCTCGCACCTCTTGCTATCACGCAGGCCTGATTGAGCAAGTTGGGAACAGACCATGCGCGCCGAAACCCAGAACATCGTGGCGGAAATCCAAAAATCGCTGGAGCTGCTGGCGCAGCGTATGGACTATGAGACCGCCCCCCATCGCCTTGAAGAGTTCAATGCGCGTGTCGAGGATCCCAACCTGTGGGACAACCCCGAGAACGCGCAGAAACTGATGCGCGAGCGGCAGATGCTGGTCGATGCGATCGAGACATACGAGTCCATCAAAACCGATCTGAACGACAATATCGAACTGATCGAACTGGGCGAGATGGAAGAGGACGAAGAGGTCGTCACAGACGCCGAGGAGGCGATCAAAAAGCTGAAAGCCAAAGCCGCCAAGAAAGAGCTTGAGGCGCTGCTGGATGGCGAGGCCGACGGCAATGACACCTTCCTTGAGATCAACTCGGGCGCGGGCGGAACCGAAAGCTGCGACTGGGCCTCGATGCTGGCGCGGATGTATGTGCGTTGGGCCGAGAAAAAGGGCTATAAGGTCGAGCTGCAATCCGAAACCGCAGGGGAAGAGGCGGGGATCAAATCCGCCGCCTACAAGATTTCCGGCCATAACGCCTATGGCTGGCTGAAATCGGAAAGCGGTGTGCACCGTCTGGTGCGGATTTCGCCCTATGACTCGGCGGCGAAACGGCACACGTCGTTCAGTTCGGTCTGGGTTTATCCGGTGGTGGACGACAATATCGAGATCGAGGTGAACCCCTCGGAAATCCGCATCGACACCTACCGGTCTTCGGGTGCGGGCGGACAGCACGTGAACACGACGGATTCGGCAGTGCGGATCACGCATATTCCGACCGGGATCGTGGTGACCAGCTCTGAGAAATCGCAGCACCAGAACCGTGATATCGCGATGAAGGCGCTGAAATCGCGCCTGTATCAGCAGGAACTGGATCGCCGCAACGCCGATATCAATGCCGCGCATGAGGCCAAGGGCGACGCGGGCTGGGGTAACCAGATCCGGTCTTACGTGTTGCAGCCCTACCAGATGGTAAAAGACCTGCGGACCAACTTTGAGACCTCGGATACCAAAGGTGTGCTGGACGGCGATCTGGACGGGTTCATGGCGGCCACGCTGGCATTGAACGTCGCGGGCAAAAGCCGGTCCGAGGCGCAGGGCGAATAGGTCGGGCAGGGGGCTCTGTCCTCGTTTTCGCAGGTGGAGATGCAGCCGGGATATTTCGGGCCGGATGAATCAGATCGCGGTTCTGCGCAGGACCGGAAAAGATACATCAAAACAGTGGGTTTAAATGGGGGTGTGCCCCGGCTAGGCTGATCCTGAACAAAGGGATGAGCCCGGAATGGATCTGAGCCAGACAACCGCAATTGACCTGCTGAACGCGATCTCTGCCGGGCGTTTGTCGGCGGTGGAGCTGATGCGTGCCACACTGGACCGGATTTCCGCGATTAATGGCAGGCTGAACGCGATTGTTGCACTACGAGACGAAGACGACCTGATGGCCGAGGCGCGGGCGCTGGATGACGGGCCGCGCCGGGGGGCGCTGCACGGTTTGCCCATTGCGGTCAAGGATCTGGTGAACGTGGCCGGGATTGCATCGACGCAGGGGTCTCCGATCTTTCGGGACCACGTGCCGCAGGGTGATGATCTGATTGCCGCGCGGATGCGGTCGGCAGGGGCGATCCTGATCGGTAAGACCAATACGCCCGAGTTTGGGCTGGGGTCTCATACCTTCAACCCGGTCTATGGCGCGACGCGCAATCCGTATGATCCGGAGCGGACCTGCGGCGGCTCGTCCGGCGGGGCAGCGGTGGCGCTGGCGACCGGCATGGTGGCGCTTGCGGATGGGTCCGACATGATGGGCAGTTTGCGCAACCCGGCGGCGTGGAACAACGTCTATGGATTTCGCCCGAGCTGGGGGCGCGTCCCCTCCGAACCCGTAGGAGACGGGTTTCTGCATCAGCTTTCAACGCTGGGCCCCATGGCACGGAGCCCAGAAGACCTGGGTGTGTTGCTCGACGTGATTTCGGGACCTGACCCGCGACAGCCACACGGGGCGGTCAGTTCTCCGGTGTCACCTGTGCAGGCCGCCGACCTGACCGGCCTGCGCATCGGCTGGCTGGACGATTGGGGCGGGGCGTTCACGTTCGAAGACGGCATTCGCGATCTGTGCCACAGCGCGCTGTCTGTGTTCAGCCAAATGGGCGCGGTGGTCGATCCTGTTGCGCCCCCGTTCGCGGCAGACCGGATGTGGGACAGCTGGGCGGACCTGAGATCGTGGAGCATCGCGGCAAGCCTGTTGCCGTTGACCGAGCACCGGGCGGATCTGAAGGACACCGCGCAGTGGGAGCTTGATCGCGGTCTGGCCATGTCGGCGATGCAGGTGCACCGCGCAAGTGTTGCTCGCTCGGAGTGGTTTCGGTGTGCGGTCGAGTTATTTGCGGACTACGACGCGCTGATCCTGCCATCGGCACAGGTCTGGCCCTTTGATGCCGAGCTGCCCTTTCCAACAGAGATTGCAGGAAAAAGAATGGATACCTATCACCGATGGATGCAGGTGGTTGTACCGGTCAGCCTGATCGGTCTGCCCTGTCTGTCGGTGCCGGTCGGGTTCGGGCCGGAAGGGTTGCCGATGGGAATGCAGATATTTGGCCCGCGCGGGTCTGACGCCCACATTCTGTCGATCGGGTCAGCCTATCACGCCGCCACCGGGTGGCCACAAAACCGGCCGGCCTGACGCGCGCGCCGATACGGGAGGAGGACAGGATATGGAAAAGCAGTTTGGCGTTCCAGATATGGGGCCTGTGGATGTCGGCATGGTGCGCGAGGCACTGCGCCGCGCCTGGGCGGATTTCCGGCGGGCGCCAATCTTTGGACTGTTGTTTGCGTGTTTTTACGTGCTGGCAGGCTGGGTTATGGCCTGGATTACGATACAGTCCGGCACGTCCTATTGGCTGGTTCTGGCGGCCATCGGCTTCCCTTTGCTCGGGCCTTTTGCCGCTGTTGGGCTGTATGAAGTGTCACATCGGATTGAGCAGAATGAACCGCTGGATTTCAAAGCCATCTTCGGTGTGGTCCTTCAGCAAAGCCGCCGTCAACTTCCGTCGATCTGCGCGATCATCGTGGTGATGTTTCTGTTCTGGTTCTTTCTGGGCCACATGATCTTTGCCCTGTTCATGGGCTTGTCGACGATGACCAACGTGTCGTCTTCGCTTGAGGTTTTCCTGACCCCCAACGGGTTGACGATGCTGGGTGTCGGAACTGTCGTCGGCGCGATTTTTGCAACAGTTCTGTACATGATCACGGTGCTGTCGATCCCGATGCTGCTGGATCGCGAACTGGATTTTGTGACCGCGATGATAGCCAGCTTTGGCTATGTCAGGGCCAACCCCCGGATCATGCTGGGATGGGGGGTGTTCATCGCCGTGTTGACCTTTGTGGCCATGGTTCCGTGGTTTCTGGGGCTGTTGGTTGTCCTGCCCCTTCTGGGGCACGCAAGCTGGCATCTATACCGGCTGATCACGCAGGCGCGCAGCGAAAACACAGGCTAACGGGGCAACAGATACGGCAGTTCGCGCTACCTGACAGCATGCGCGAGAGGGCGCTCGGACCGGCGGGCCGTCCGCGCGGCGGCCAGCACCGCCGTCGGGTCTTCGCCGAGGTGGCGCAACAGGATGCGCCGCGTGGTGGCCGCGTTGGCCGTGGTTTTCGACAGGCAGATCGCCACGCCGCGCCACCGGTCCGCCTGATCGTTCGTTCCGCGCGTCACAAGATAGATCCGGCTATTCTGAGAGGCCCGGCAGGACATCAGGATGTAAATCTGCCGGCCGGCGCAGGCCGCGATGCCCTGCACCTCGCGGTCTGCCGGGGGAAGCCCGGGCATCACCGGGCGCGGTTCGTACCCCCGAACCAGAGTGCATTGCGGCAATCTGCGCGCATGAAACAGCCTGTGCCGCGACGGCTGCGGTTCGTTCAACTCGGTCTCGGTCGCATAATAGAAGCCCGCCGGAAACAGGTTCTCGGTCAGTGTGGTAGGGCCCGAACCCAGAAAATCGGTCAGGGCGGATGCGGCCGGATGCGCGGGGGCGCGTTCGATCTCGTCCAGAGGCCGCAGCAAAATGCGGGCGTCAACTTCGAAAAACCGGCAGATACGATCCAGAACGTCCGGGCGCGGAAAGCTTTCGCCGCCAAGATACCGGTTGAACTGTGTGCGGTTGATCCCAAGCTGGCGGCAGAGCTCTGAAACGGATGAATATTGCTGTGCAAGACGCCTGAGGTTGGCGCCGAACATCCTGCGCAAATCAGCAGGTTTGCGGGTGTCTTTGGTCATTTTCGTCCCAGGTTCTTGCGACTCGAATTCCAGAAACGCACCAACCACCGACCCACAAGTCGACCATGCGCCAAAATCGTACAGATAACCCCAACGCGCGCATCCCGACGCCACGTCACCTTCCGAGGCTAACGCCCAATCCGGCAATGGCAATAGGCTTTATTTTATTTTGCGTGATCTTTTTGGACAGGTGTTACCCTGGGACCAATGCGCCGGGCGCCTTGCGGCACCCGGAAACGCCCTTCCTGGCCAGTATTCCCCACCCATAACGCCTGTTGCGCAAGGGTGGAGCAAGCGTCATTCGCCGCGCAACAGGGCGGCGACCCCCGTGCGGGCCACTTCGACCAGACCCAGCGGGCGCATCAGGTCGGCGAAGGCGTCGATCTTGTCCGGTACTCCGGTGATCTCGAAGATGAATGAGTTCAGCGTGCTGTCCACAACATTGGCGCGGAAGATATCCGCCAGACGCAGCGCCTCGACCCGCTTGTCGCCCGCCCCGACGACCTTGATGATCGCCAGCTCGCGCTCGACCGAGGGACCTTCGACGGTCAGGTCATGCACATCATGAACGGTGACGATCCGGCCAAGCTGTGCCTTGATCTGTTCGATCACCTGCGGCGTACCCGTGGTGACGATGGTGATGCGGCTGAGGTGACCAGTGTGATCCACCTCGGCCACCGTCAGGCTTTCGATGTTGTAACCGCGGCCCGAGAACAACCCGATCACCCGGGCCAGAACGCCCGGTTCGTTCTCGACCAGAACCGCGATCGTGTGGCGTTCCTGAACGTCCGAGAAGGTGGGCCGTAGGTTATAGGCCGAATGGCGAGTGGAGCCTTTTTTGATATGTAGGGCAGACATTTATGTCCCTTTCATCATCCTTATGGTGCCGGGCGCGTAAACGGCACCCGGCAAAATCCGTCAAATTTTTCAGACCAGAACCGAGCCTTTGCTGTCGATCACGCCCTGCGTCTCGGCTTCGCCCAGCAGCATCTCGTTATGGGCTTTGCCCGACGGGATCATGGGGAAGCAGTTCTCGTGCTTTTCAACCAGACAGTCGAAGATCACCGGGCCGTCATAACTGATCATTTCCATGATCGCGTCATCCAGATCGGCGGGGTCGGAACACAGAATGCCCTTGGCCCCGAACGCCTCGGCAAGCTTGACGAAATCAGGCAGGGCCTCGGACCAGGAATGCGAATACCGCTCACCATGCAGCAATTCCTGCCACTGGCGGACCATGCCCAGACGTTCGTTGTTCAGGATGAACTGCTTCACCGGCAGACGGTACTGCGCGGCGGTGCCCATCTCCTGCATGTTCATCAGCCACGACGCCTCGCCGGCGACGTTGATGACCAGCGCCTCGGGATGCGCCATCTGCACGCCGATCGAGGCGGGGAAGCCATAGCCCATCGTGCCCAGACCGCCTGACGTCATCCAGCGGTTGGGGTCTTCGAACCCAAGATACTGGGCCGCCCACATCTGGTGCTGTCCGACCTCGGTGGTGATGTAACGGTCGTGGTCCTTGGTCAGTTCCTCAAGCCGTTGCAGCGCGTATTGCGGTTTGATGGTCTTTTCGCTGTTGGTGTAGGCAAGGCAGTTGACCTTGCGCCAGTCACTGATCTGCGCCTGCCACTGCTTCACGTTCGCCGCATCGGTCTTGCGCCCGCGTGCCTTCCAGATTTTCAGAATATCCTCAAGCACATGCGCAACGTCGCCGACAATCGGGATGTCGACGCGGATCACCTTATTGATCGAAGACGGATCGATATCGATATGCGCCTTTTTCGAGTTTGGCGAGAACGCATCTATCCGCCCGGTGATCCGGTCATCAAAGCGGGCTCCGACATTGATCATCAGGTCACAGTCATGCATGGCCAGATTGGCCTCGTACAATCCGTGCATGCCCAGCATGCCCAGCCAGTTTTTGCCGGATGCGGGGTAAGCGCCCAGCCCCATCAGGGTCGAGGTGATCGGAAATCCGGTTGCATCCACCAGTTCGCGCAACAACTGGCTGGCGGCCGGGCCGGAATTGATGACGCCGCCGCCGGTGTAGAACACCGGCTTTTTCGCCGTTTCCATGGCTGCAACCAGTTCGGTAATCTCTTCCAGATCGCCTTTCAGCACTGGTTGGTAATGCGATGTCGAAGGTTTCGGCGCGCGGTATTCACCGGACGCGAACTGAACGTCCTTGGGGATGTCGATCAGCACCGGGCCGGGGCGGCCCGATGTGGCGACGTGGAACGCCTCGTGCATGGTCTCGGACAGCGAATCCGTGTCCTTGACCAGCCAGTTATGCTTGGTGCAGGGGCGGGTGATGCCAACGGTATCGGCCTCCTGAAAGGCGTCTGATCCGATCATGAAGGTCGGAACCTGGCCGGTCAGAACCACAATCGGGATCGAATCCAGCAACGCGTCCGTCAACCCGGTCACCGCATTGGTCGCGCCGGGGCCGGACGTCACCAGCGCAACGCCGGGCTTGCCGGTCGAACGGGCGTAGCCTTCGGCGGCGTGCACAGCGCCCTGTTCGTGGCGCACCAGAATGTGGCGAATGTCGTTTTGCAGAAAGATCTCGTCATAGATCGGCAGGACGGCGCCGCCGGGATACCCGAATACCGTGTCCACGCCCTGATCCTTGAGGGCCTGAACAACCATTTTTGCGCCGGTCATCTCACGTGTCATCTGCTTTGCTCCGTTCGCGACATGTGTCTTGCGTTTCGCATAAAAAAAGCCCCCGAGATTTTCGGAGGCGCATGGGTTCGATTATGGCTTACCGTTACCGGCCCATGCGCTTGGTTCCCACGATTACGACTAGCGTTTTCATCGCCAGAGGCTCCTTTTTTGCGTGCATGGACCTTATGGGCGGGGGGAAGAGGCGTCAACAGGCAATTGCACCAATTTTCTATCTTGCAGGCGGGATTTTGCGACATTTTCTTGCGCAGATTGACGCATGTCCGGAACTTACGTGAATTTCGACCCGATGACAGGGTGTTGCGCCCGTTTGCCGACTTGTCTGAAAGCGTCAGGGCGATGTCCGAAACGGGCATGATGGGCCTGTTCGACTAGGGCACGCTGGTCCTGACATAGCAGGTAAGTGAGGTGGAAAATGCTGCAGGATCTGGTTGATCTGGGGCGCTACCCGATCGATCGCCCGGACTCGCGCGCCTATGATCAGATGATCGCCGATGTGCGCCGCGAGCTTGATCAGGATGGGTGCGCCGTTTTGCCCGGCTTCGTTCACCCCGAGGGTCTGACGCAATTGCTGGCCGAAGCGGATGCCGTGGCGCCAAACGCTCATCGTTCTTTCAGTCGCACGAACGCCTATTTCACCCAGGACGATCCGCGATTTGGGGCGGCGCATCCGGTCCGCCGTTTCTACGACCGTTCCAACGCATTTGTGCCTGCCGACAATTTCCGCAAATCCGGCCCGCTGCGGCGGATTTATGAGTTTGAGGGGTTTCTGCCCTTTATCCGCGACGCGCTGAAAGAACCCGAGGATCGGTTCTTTCGTTATGATGACCCGCTGGCGGATGTCATCGTCAATGTGGTCGAGGAAGGGCAGGGCTTTCCCTGGCATTTCGACACCAACAATTACACGGTGACGCTGGCCATCCAGAACGGGGAAGAGGGCGGCGCCTTCGAATATGTTCCCAATCTGCGCAGCGCCGAGGACGAGAACTTTCAGACCGTCGGCGCGGTTCTGGACGGCGACAGGGCGCGGGTCCGGCAGCTGAAGTTGCAGCCCGGAGACCTGCAGATTTTCAAAGGCCGGTACTCTTTGCATCGGGTTGCGCCGGTGAAAGGAGCGGTCAGCCGGTATGTCGGTATCTTTTCCTTTGTCGAAGCCAAAGGAATGTGCGGCGGGGTCGAACGCACCCGGCAGCTTTACGGGCGCGTGTTGCCGCATCACCATGAACGCGAAGGGGTGCGAAAAGACCGGTTGCTGGACTGAACTGTGTTAGGCTGACACCGGAGACGATTTCAAAAGCCGGAGGGTCTGGTGCCTCGTATTTTACAACTCACGCCATTTGTCTTGTGTTCTTCCCTGCAGCGGCAGATCGACTTCTATTGTGACCGGCTTGGGTTCTCGTGCGGGTTCAGGCAAGAGAATTACGCGTATCTTTCGCGGGGCACGGTGGCCATCCGGTTGCTGGAATGCCCGCCGCGCGAGGATGGGCGGCCGCTGGGCGACAATCAGTCCTTCTATATAGATGTCGAAGGCATCGACGATCTGTATGCGACCATGCGCGCGGGGTTGGCGGACCTGCCCGAAGGGCGCGTGCGCCCGCCTTTCGACCAACCCTATCAGCAGCGCGAGTTTCACGTTCTGGATGAGGATGGAACGCTGGTGTTCTTTGGCGAGGATATCCGGCCCAGATCATAAACCCTCCCGCCCGTTGTCGATGCGCCTGCGGCGCATCTCCGCCGGTTGGGCTTGGCAGCGCTGCGCGCTGCGGATGGTGCTTAAAAGCCGGGGCTGGTGCCCTGTAGAACACCGTGTTCCAGCGCATAGCGGGTCAGACCCGCGGTCGAGGAAATGCCAAGCTTGCGTTTGATGTTCTTGCGGTGCGTTTCCACGGTGCGGACTGAAATCTCAAGAGTTTGCGCGACTTCCTTGTTCGACTTGCCCTGCGCCAGTTCCAGCAGGATCGTCTGTTCCCGGCCGGTCAGGGCTTCGCGGGTGCTGTCGCCCTTGGGCTGCAACGAGCCACTGGCCCCGGTGCAAAGATATTGTTCGCCCCGCATCACCGCGTCGATGGCCTGTTTGATCTCTTCGGTTTGCACGTCCTTGAGCACATATCCCTTGGCCCCATGGCTGAGCGCGGTCGAGATGTATTCCGGACTGTCATGCATCGACAGGATCAGAATACGGGTTTCCGGCAGACGTTCGAGAATGATTTCGGTGGCGCTGAGCCCGCCCAGACCGGGCATGTTCAGGTCCATCAGGATGACATCGGGCAGCAACGTCCCGGCCTGATCCACCGCTTCCTGACCGCTGCCGAGCGTCCCGACCACCTCGATGTCCGCATAGCTTTCAAGGATCGACTGGATCCCTTCGGCCACCATCGGGTGGTCGTCCACGATAAGGACCCGGATCGTCTGTGCGCTCATGTGCCGGCCTTTCGGTTCGGTGTTGCGTCTTCCTGCGGCGGCAGCAAGTGGCTCAGCGGCAGGCTGGCTTCGATCACCGTGCCGCTGCGTGGCCCGCGTGATGACAGAATACGCAACGATCCGTCAAGCTGTGCGATGCGTTCCTCCATATTGCGCAGTCCGATCCCGGTGCTGACCGGATCGGATCCGCCGGGCAATCCGCTGCCGTTATCGGTAATGCGCATGGTCGCGCCTTTCTTGTGACCGCGCAGGTCGATGGTTACGCGGGTTGCGCCGGAATGCCGTTCGATATTGGTCAGGGCCTCCTGCGCGATGCGGTAGAGGGCAATCTTGCTGTCCTGATCCAGCCGGTTGCGGAACACGACGGTGGAAAACTCGGTCTCGATCCCGGTGCGTTCGCGAAAATCGTCCGTCAGGGCCTTGAGGGCCGGCCCGAGGCCCAGATCGTCCAGCACGCCGGGGCGCAGATCGCGGCTGATGCGGCGGACCTCGGTGATGGCGGTGCCAAGGTGATCGATGCCCTTGCCCAGCGGGTCGCGGGCACCGTCATCATCCCCGCGGTCCAGCCGTCGTCGCGCATTGTCGAGCGCATAGCGCACGCCCACCAAAATCTGGCTGATCCCGTCATGCAACTCGCGCGCGACGCGGCCGCGTTCCTCTTCCTGCGCATCGAACACACGCTGGGTCAGTTCCTTGAGCTTGGCGTCGGCCAGACGCCGTTCGCGGACATTCAGCAACATGCCCGAGGCGAACACGATCAGCACGGCGGCCAGGACAATGCCGCCGATATACATAAAGGTCCGCTGTACGCGGGCCTCGACCTCGGCGCGGGCGTTGGCGACGGTGGCCACGATGTCGTCGATGAAGACACCAGTGCCGACCGCCCACCGCCAGTCCTGAAGGCCGACGACATAGGCGATCATCTGCGCCTCTTCCCCGGTAGACGGCTTTTGCCACATGAAGCTGTGCCAGCCTGCGCCCTGCCGGGCGAGGCTGATGAACTCTTCCACGATCGGGGTGCCGTCGCTGTCGGTCAGACCTTCCCAGTTGCGGTTGATGAATTCGGTCTGGCGCGGGCTGACAAGGTTGTTGCCGTCATAGTCATAGACGAAGAAGAACCCGTCCTTGCCGTAGATCATCGCCGACAGGATCTGTGTCACCAGATTCTTGGCAACACGATCATCCGGAGAGGCGCGGCCATAGATATAGGCGAACCCGTTTCGGGCCTGTGTCACATAGTTCCGCAGTTCCTCTTTCTTGGCCTCGATCAGCCGACGCTCCAGCGCCTGTATCTCGCGCTCGGCCGTCGCGCGGGATTCATAGGCGACCAGTACCGCAATCGCCGCCACCGCCACGACCAGCGGTATCGCGGCGACTAGCGAAAGTTTCTGGCCATAGGTCAGCGAGATCAGGTTGCGAAATCCCCTCATGTTCGAATCGATACGCAAGCGCGCGGGAAATTGCAAAATTTTTGGCCCCTGGCGCTGCTGGCCGGTCAGAATTCGAAAAAATCTTGTCATTTGCAGAGGTTTTGACCTCCACGCCGCCCAAAAACACCACCGTCTACGCAGTAGTAGGTATTCACATTCAAAACCTGCCCTTTAATCTCACGCGCACTGAAAACGACTGCGCCTGGCGAATTGCCGGGCTTTGAATATGCAGGGGAGGAACACTCATATGGATCGTCGTTCATTTCTGAAAACATCTGCTCTGGGCGGCTCGGCTGCTGCGGCCACCACGCTGGCGGCACCGGCTTATGCGCAGGGTAAGCGCACGCTCACCATGGTCACCTCGTGGGGCCGTGGTCTGGCGGGCGTCTTCGACAGCGCACAGCGTTGCGCAGACAGCATCACCACCATGTCCGATGGCAACCTGACCGTTGACATCAAGGCCGCCGGCGAACTGGTCGGCGCGTTCGAGGTGTTTGACGCCGTTTCGTCCGGTCAGGCCGACATGTATCACGCGGCTGACTATTACTTTGTCGGTCAGCACCCGGGCTATGCCTTCTTCACCGCCGTGCCCTTCGGCATGACCGCTCAGGAACTGGTGAACTGGTATTATCACGACGGCGGCATGGAACTGCATGACGAGCTGGGCCAGATCTTTGGTCTGAAATCCTTCCTGGCCGGCAACACCGGCGCGCAGGCGGGCGGCTGGTACTCGAAAGAGATCAACAGCCCCGAAGATTTCAACGGCCTGAAGTTCCGTATGCCGGGTCTGGGCGGCAAGGCGCTGGGTAAACTGGGCGCATCCGTGCAGAACATTCCGGGTTCGGAAGTGTATCAGGCGCTGTCCTCGGGTGCCATCGACGGGACCGAGTGGATCGGCCCCTGGGCCGACGAAAAGGCCGGTTTCCAGGAAATCACCAAGACCTACTACACCGCGGGCTTCCACGAGCCGGGCGCCGGCCTGTCGCTGGCCACCAACCGCGACGTGTTCGACAGCCTGACACCGGCCCAGCAGAAGATCATCGAGATCGCGGCCGCCGAGTGCCACCAGTGGAACCTGGCGCAATTCCTGGCCAACAACGGTGCGGCGCTGCAGCGTCTGCAGTCGGGTGGCGTAAAGGTCATGGAATTCCCGGATGCCGTCTGGGATGCCTTCGGTCAGGCCAGCCAGGAAGTGCTGGACGAAAACATGGGTGACGAGCTGTTCAAGCGCATCCACGACAGCGCCATGGAATCGATGGCGGCCTCGTCTGCCTGGAACAACCTGTCGTCGGGTGTTTACACCGCACAGCGCGACCGCGTTCGCGGCTAAACGTACAGACACAATCAAATGGTTTCCCCGCCCCGTGCGGGGAAACCTTTCCCGTTGCACATGCGCGGTTCGGACAAGCCAGCAATAAACAGCAGTGCAACTGACGCGACCCGGGGACAACATGCAGGACGATAACGGTTTCTCGTTTTTCGGCGCTTTGTGGAATGGACTGATCTGGTTCGTTCAGAACATTGCCGAAGCCTTCTACAATTTCGGATACGCCATCACGCATCCGCAGCTCTGGCTGAACTGGTCGGACAAAGAAGCCATCATGCGCTTTGTCTACTATGGCGGGTCGGTCGAGTTCTTCTTTGTGATCTTCACGATCTTCCTCGTCCTGACAGCCATCGGCCTGTATTACCGTGGCTTCATGTGGGGCATGGTGCGGGGTCTGGAAGGCTTCGCCAACGTCACCGGAAGGTTCTTTGCCTGGGCGGGCCTGCTGATGGTCATCCAGCAGATTGTCATCGTGTTCATGCAGCGGGTTTTCGCGCGACCCGACATGGCCTTTGGTCTGGGGATCCCGTTCCAGATGGACATCAGCTGGTACGCCGAAGAGCTGAAGCTTTACAACGCCATGGTCGTCTGCCTGTGCTGCACCTACACTTTCGTGCAGGGCGGGCACGTGCGCGTTGACCTGATCTATGCCGGCATCAGCCATCGCGCCAAACGCGTTGTCGACATGCTGGGCGCGCTGCTGTTCATGATGCCGATGGCGGTACTGACCTGGATGTATGGCTGGTACTTCATGTGGCGGCACCTGATCGTCCCGAAACCTTCGGCCAGTGACACGCTTGACCGTCTGCTGGCCAAGTCGCGCGCGCTGCGCTGGAACGTGGAAACGATCGGGTTCAGCCCGAACGGTTTCAACGCCTACTTCCTGTTCAAAATCCTGCTGGTCGCCTTTGCAGCCATGGTGTTCCTGCATGCGATCGCGTTCCTTTACCGCTCGTATCTGGAATATGTGGAAGGGCCGGAAAGCACTGGAAAATACCTCGACAAGGACAGCCTTGGTGAGGGTGAAGAAGCCTACGAAGGCGCACATTAAGGACGGAGACCAAGACAATGCTATTCGGACTTGATGGCGTCGAGATAGGCCTCATTATCGTATTCTTCTGCCTTTTCGGAGGCATCCTGTCCGGGTTCCCGGTGGCCTTTGCCATCGGCGGGGCCGGGATCATTTCCTTTGGGATCATCGCGACGCTGGACAGTGCCGGGCTGCTGGTGCACCAGGCGATTGATACCGGATCGCAGGCCTATCGGGACGTTGTGAATTCGGGTGTCAAACCGGATGTCATATCCGTGTTCCGATATCCGGACTTACCACGGATCGCCGAACCGGTCTTTGTACAGGGCTGGGAAACGGCACTGGACCGCAACGTATCCTTCATCGTGAACCGCATGAACGAGCGTGTTCTGGCGGGCCAATCCATCGAAACCTTGCTGGCCGTGCTGATGTTCGTCCTGATGGGCATCACGCTGGAGCGGTCCAAGATCGCCAACGATCTTCTGACCACGATGGCGCGTGTCTTTGGCCCGCTGCCCGGTGGCCTTGCGGTCTCGATTGTGGTCGTGGGCGCGTTCCTTGCTGCCTCGACCGGAATTGTCGGCGCGACTGTGGTGACCATGGGTCTGCTGGCGCTGCCAACCATGCTGCGGAACAACTATTCGCCGGAACTGGCGACAGGTGTGATCGCGGCCTCGGGCACGCTGGGGCAGATCATTCCGCCTTCCATCGTGATCGTTCTGCTGGGGACGCTGGCGGGTGACCTCTATTCGACCGCGCAGGAAACCCGCGCGGTTGAAGCGGGCTGCACCGACGCGCTGACCTATCTGGGCGAACCGGCGGTGGTTTCGGTTGGTACGCTGTTTCAGGCCGCGCTGCTGCCCGGGATCATGCTGGCTCTGCTATATGCGATCTACGCCTTTGGCTACGCGTTGCTGAATCCGGAAAAGGCCCCGGCCGTTGAAATGTCGGGCGGCAGTGGCGAGGCGATCACACGGGGCGAAGGCCTGACCTGGTTGCTGGGTGCGCCGGTCGCGCTGATCGTCGGGGCCGTCCTGCTGAGCAGCGCGGGCGTGATCGGCAGCCAGAATGTCGCGGTCTCGGCGTTTTCGGATGTCGGGGCAGGGGCGTCGCTGCGCACCAACGTGTCCGAAGAGTGCAAAGTGTCGATGATCGAACTGCATGGCCAGTCTGCCTGGGATCAGGCCGTGGCCGAGCAAGAGGCCATCGACGCCGCCGGGGGCGCCGCCGAGGCGCAGCGCCTGTCCGAGGAAGAATTGGCGGCTGCCCGCGAAGCCAAGATCGCCGCAGCGGCGCCGATCGGAACCGGCGTGGCCGTGATCGTCGTGCTGCTGGGTCTGACGCTGGTTCTGGGCCGGGGCATCGCGCCGTCGAAGCCGTCGCAACCGCTGATCCTTGGGGCCATCGGCCTGCTGCTGATGCTGTTGGTGGACGTGCTGTTCATATCGCCCACAACTTCGTCCGGCTGGAGCTTTGTGCGACTGGCGATTCCGTTTGCGCTGGCCATTTACGGTTGCCGGGAGGCCGCAGCGCGCTGTGCGACGAATGACCTGATCCGGGTCGTCTTCCCGCCACTGGTCCTGATCATAGCGGTTCTGGGCTCGATCCTGGGGGGTGTCACCAACCCGACGCCCGCTGCGGCGCTGGGTGCGGGCGGCGCGATCATGCTGGCGGCGTATCGCAAGCTGCAGGATCAGGGCCGGTCCGGCAGGGTAATCATCTGGTCGACCTTCGCCGTCATCATCTGTTTGCTGCTGGGCGTGAACTTTGACCTGCGCATCAATCAGGGCAGCGTGACGTTTGAAACCTGGGTTGCGTTTATTCTGGCCTATGCCACCTATATCTACGCTCTGTTTGGCCTTCTGTTCGGGTGCTGGGTTCTGTTTACCAGCGGGGTACTGACGCCGGTGGTGCGCGAGACGGCCAAGGTGACCTCGATGGTATTCACCATCCTGATCGGGTCGCAGTTGTTGAACCTTGTGGTGATCTCATTCGGGGGCGAGCATTACATCCAGCAGTTCCTGAAGAGCTTCGACAACGAGTTCACGGTCTTCCTGATTGTGATGCTGGTGTTGTTCATCCTGGGCTTTGTTCTGGACTTCCTGGAAATCATCTACATCGTGATCCCGATCGTGGGCCCGGTGATCTATGGCGGGTCGTTCGACCCGAAATGGGTGACGATCATGGTGGCGGTGAACCTGCAGACCTCGTTCCTGACGCCACCGTTCGGATTTGCGTTGTTCTATCTGAGGGGCGTCGCGCCGAAAGAGGTCACGACGGGCCATATCTATCGCGGGATCATTCCGTTCGTGATCATCCAGGTGGTGGGCATCGCCATCCTGTGGTTCTTCCCGTCGATCGTGACGATTGTTCCGGACCTGATCCCGAACTGACGAGATGTGGCAGTCAAAAGGAAAAGGGGGCCGAATGGCCCCCTTTGCTTATTGGTTCGGGGAAGGGGCCAGCCCCTTCTTGGCCTTCGGCCAATTCAACCCCGAGGTATTTCCAGCCAGATGAAGGGCGGATCAGGTGAACTGGATCAGGTCCCAGCGGTTACCGAATGGATCGCGCCAGACCGCAACAATTCCATAGGGTTCGTGACGCGGGGATTCCTCGAAATGAACGCCGGCGGTCTGCATTGCCGTGTGATCGCGCGCGAAATCATCGGTCGCCAGAAAGAAGCCGACGCGCCCGCCGGTCTGGTTTCCGATTGCCGCCTCCTGTTGGGGTCCATCCGCCCGGGCCAGCAGTAGTGACCCGGAGTTCGCGCCCGGGGGCGATACCCGCACCCAGCGTTTGCCGGCACCCAGGTCAATGTCCTGCAACAGGGTGAACCGCAGTGTTTGAGTGTAAAACGCAATCGCGACATCGTAATCGGGCACCACAAGGGTGACCGCGTGAAGGTTCTGCTGCATGAAATCCTAGCCTTTGGTGGGGTGGCGGTCCGGTAACTGGATGCTGGCGACCTGTTCGGCGATGGGCGCTGTCGACAGAGGGTGGTGGCTGGAGTTGGCGAGTTCCGAAGGATCGCCAACGCGGGTCCAGTTGCCCTGGATATACGCTTCGAGACCGGAAAACCGGGCTTTGTATCCCATCTTGGGACTGCCCGGCACCCAATACCCCAGATACACATAGGGCAGGCCCGCTTCGCGCGCGATGTCGATGTGATCGAGGATCATATAGGTGCCCAGAGAATTCTGCGGCTGTTCCGGGTCGTAGAAAGAATACACCATGCTCAGCCCGTCATCCAGAACATCGGTCAGGCTGACGGCGATCAGGCTGCCGGTCTCAGGGTCGGCATATTCCACCACACGGCTGCGGATCGGGGTTTCTTCGATCATCGCGGCAAACTCGAACACGTCCATGTCGGCCATGCCGCCGTCAGCGTGGCGTGTATCCAGGTAACGGCGGAACAGGTCATATTGTTCGTCTGTTGCCCAGGGGGAATTGGCCCGGCGCTGCAGATACGCGTTGCGTCTGACGGCGCGGCGCTGGCTTTTGCTGGCCTGGAAGGCCGAGACATCGATCCGGGCCGACAGGCAGGCGGCGCAATCGGTGCATGAGGGCCGGTACAGCACGTTCTGGGACCGGCGAAACCCCTGCTGCGACAGCGAGTTGTTCAACTGGTCGGCACCTTCGCCCTGCAGCGCCGTGAACAGCTTGCGTTCCATCCTGCCCTCAAGATAAGGGCAGGGCTGGGGTGCCGTCACATAGAATTGTGGCGCTATTGGCAGCGTGTGTCGCATGAAGGTCCCGTATCTCCTGAGACCGGATGATAACAACGGTTCCGCAAGCCGCCAAGTGATTCACGGCGCTGATTATTTTACGCGCGTTGATTGATCATTGCGGTCCCGAGGAACGCGTCGGTCAGGCCCTGACAGCGTGCGCTGGTCAGCATCATGATGACCGAGATGATCTGCAGAACCGGGAAGGCCATGCTGACGAAATAGCCAGCGGTATGGGCCACCGCCTTGCCGGTATCCATTCGCGCGCCGAACGCGTCGCGCAGTTCGATGCCCATGAAACGCATGCCCAGCGTGGCCGATCCGTTGGAAATGGTGACAACGCGGTAGACGAAGCTGACTACGCCATAGATCAGGGCAAGAAAGAACAGGCCAATAAAGGCGGTCAGCAGGATGGCCACAGTGCACAGCAGAGAAATAAACGCGACATCGAACAGCCATGCCACAAAGCGTTTGGTTGCTACGGACCTGTAGAACTCGGGCTGGCTGTCTGGATCGGGCAGGTGGGTCATGTGGTCAAATCCGAAAATTGGGCAATGGTCACCCTGTCCCGAAAGCCGGGACAGGGCAAGGCCGGATCAGGCGCGGTCGCCGTTTTCATCGTCCTCGCGGTTTTCGCTGGCGCGTTCTTCCATGAACTGGTCGAACTCGGCCTTGTCCTTGGCATCGCGCAGGCGGCGCAGAAAGGCCTCAAAGTCCTGTTGCTCGCGTTCCAGACGGGCCAGGGTGTCGGCCTTGTAGGCGTCGAAGGCGCTGTTGCCCGACGGCTTCATCGCGCTCATGTGGCTGTGCCAGGATTTGCGGCGGCTGCAGGACTTGCTGAACATGCGTTTGCTCCAGATCATATAGGCCAAAAGGGCCAGGCCAACGGGCCAGAAGAAAATGAAACCAAGGACCATGACGGCGATCCAGGCCCCTTTGCCCTTGTCGTCAAGCCAGGCTTCGGCACGGTAAAGCCATCCCGGATTTTCAGGAACGGCGTGGTCGGACAATGCGGTCATTTGGGTTCTCCGGGTTGATGTAAATTGCTTTCACATTGTCTAGATGGGGTGGCGCTGGCCGGTTGCAAGGGGTCGATGTGAAAAAGATTTACATTTCTGAAATCGCGGCGGTTGACCTTGCCCCGTAACGGGCGCACTTTCCGCCTATGCAACATGTTGAAAACACGCCTCCGCCAACGCTTGATGACATTCTGAGCCTTGAAAGGCAGGTCTGGCAGGCTTTGATCGATGGCAACAGCGCAGCGGATCGCGCGTTGCTGAGTGCGGATTTTCTGGGCGTTTATCCAACTGGGTTCGCCAACCGGGACGAACATGTGGGGCAATTCGCGGATGCGCCCACAATGGCGCAGTACGAACTGAGCGAGGCGCGGCTGCGGGTACTGACCCCGGATATCGTTCTGTTGTCCTACCGCGCGGATTTTCAGCGCCCCGGTACCGACATGTGGGAGGCGATGCTGATATCCTCTTTGTGGGAATGTCGTCACGATGTCTGGGTGAACAGTTTCAGTCAGGACACGCCGCAGGAGGGCAAATGACCGGGCCCCTTGCCGTTCATCGCACGCCGCGCGCCTTCGATCCGTCTTTGGGCGCAGAGGCGCGCGTTGCGGTGCCTGACATACCGTCGGAACAGGGCGAGTTGATTGCCGGTACCGCAGGTTCCAGCCCTTATCTCAAAAGCCTGATCGACCGTGAGAAGGAGTGGTTGGCGCACGCGCTGAGCCAACCGGATCAGGCGCTGGCCGAAGTGAAGGCAGCGGCCGGAGAATTGCCGCCGGATCAGTTGAAACCCGGATTGCGGCAGGCCAAGCGTCGGCTGGCCTTGCTGACGGCTCTGGCCGATCTGGCGGGCGCGTGGCCGCTGGAAAAGGTGACCGCGGCGCTGACGGATTTCGGCGCGCTGGCCGCGGATCAGGCCGCCAAGGCCGAGATTGCCGCCCTGATCCGGCGCGGCAAACTGCCGGGGATGGAGCCCGAAGACGTGGAAACCGCTGCCGGGATGATCATTCTGGCGATGGGCAAGATGGGCGCGCACGAGTTGAACTATAGCTCGGATATCGACCTGATCGTTCTGTTTGACGAGACCCGGTTTGACCCCGCGCATTTCTACGAGGCGCGGCAGGGCATGGTGCGGGCCACGCGCAATTTCTGTGCAACACTCAGCGACAAGACAGCCGACGGCTACGTGTTCCGCACCGATCTGCGCCTGCGTCCCGATCCGGCGGTCACCCCGGTCTGCATGGCGGCCGAAGCGGCCGAGCGTTACTACGAAAGCCTTGGCCGGACGTGGGAGCGCGCGGCCTATATCAAAGCGCGGCCCTGCGCCGGCGATATCGCTGCCGGACAGCGGTTTCTGGATGCGTTGCGTCCGTTCGTGTGGCGCAGGCATCTGGATTTCGCGGCCATTCAGGACGCTCATGACATGCGTCTGCGTATCCGCGAAAACAAGGGCACCGGTGGCGCGCTGACCATTCCGGGCCACGACATGAAACTGGGGCAGGGCGGGATACGTGAGATCGAGTTTTTCACGCAGACCCGGCAACTGATTGCAGGCGGTCGCGACCCGGATCTGCGGGTCCGGGGCACCGTGCCCGGACTGGCGGCGTTGGCTGAAAAGGGTTGGGTGCCGCAGGACGTGGCCGACAAGCTGTCCGACCATTACCGCGCCCACCGCGAGGTCGAGCACCGCATCCAGATGGTGCACGATGCCCAGACCCACAAGATACCGCAATCGCCCGACGGAATCGCCCGTGTCGCCTGTCTGATGGGCATCGACAGCGCTGACCTGACCCGCGACCTGACCCGCCGCCTGACCGAGGTTCACGACCTGACCGAGGGCTTTTTTGCGCCGGGTGCCTCGCCGCGAAAGCCGATGGCAGAGGTGAATTTCGACCAGAGCGTTCTGGCGCGATGGCCCACATATCCCGCGTTGCGATCCCAACGCGGCGCCCGGATTTTCGAGCGTCTGAAGCCTGAGCTTCTGTCGCGCCTTGCCACGACCGCGCAGCCCGACGAGGCCCTGCAGGCGCTGGACGGATTCCTGTCGGGCCTGCCGGCGGGCGTTCAGCTGTTTTCCCTGTTCGAAGCCAACCCCCACCTGATCGATCTGCTGGTCGATATCGTCGGAACCTCGCACGCGCTTGCGGCCCATCTGTCGCGCAACGCCTCTGTGTTTGACGCGGTGATCGGCGGTAGCTTCTTCATCGACTGGCCGGGGCAGGGGACGTTGCAGGCCGAGTTGGAACAGGCGCTTTCGCAAGAGGCGGATTACGAAACACAGCTCGATTTTGCGCGGCGCTGGTGCAAGGAATGGCATTTCCGCATCGGCGTTCATCATCTGCGCGGGTTGATCGACGGGGCGCAGGCCGGACGGCAATACGCCGAACTGGCGCGTGCGGTGATCGCCGCCATCCTGCCCTTCGTGGCCGATCAGTTCTCGCGCAAGCACGGTCCGGCCCCGGGGCGTGGGGCTGCCGTATTGGGGATGGGCTCGCTTGGGGCCGGGCGCATCAATTCGCAATCCGATCTCGACATGATCGTGATCTACGACCCGCTGGATCAGGACATGTCCGACGGTCCGCGCCCCCTGGCCACGCGCACCTATTACGCGAGGTTCACGCAGGCGCTGATCACCGCGCTGTCGGCACCGATGTCGCAAGGGCGGCTTTACGAGGTCGACATGCGCCTGCGCCCCTCGGGCAATCAGGGGCCGGTGGCGACCAGTTGGGCCAGTTTCACCAATTATCAGCAGAACGAAGCTTGGGTGTGGGAACATCTGGCACTGACCCGCGCCTGCGTGGTTGCCGGTGACGCCGGGCTGGTGCAGGACATCGAAGCCTTCCGCGCCGATTTTCTGTCGCAGCCCCGGGATCGTCAAAAGGTGCTGCGCGAAGTCGCCGAAATGCGTGCCCGGCTGGCAGCGGCAAAAGCGCCCGCAGGCATCTGGGACGCCAAGAACGGCCCCGGTCGGATGATGGATGTCGAACTGGTGGCGGAAACCGGGGCCCTGTTGTCCGGCGAAACCCGGCGCGACGTTCATGCCGGGCTGGAGGGCGCTGTCGCAGCCGACTTGCTGAAGGTCGCTCAGGCGCAAACGCTGAAGGGCTGCTACGATCTATTCTGGTCGGTGCAATGCGCGGCGCGGCTGCTGTCCGGCAAAGCCATCGAGGCCGACAAGATTGGCGAGGGCGGTGCGGCCTTTCTGTGCCGTGCCACCGGATTCGAGCAGGTCGAACAGTTGCAGACAGCGTTGCAGGAAAGCTATTCAACCGCTGCCGGGATCATCGGCCAGGTGATAAAAGGGGACGAAAATGGCGCGCAGTGACGACCCGAACGACCACAAGGGCCTGATCCGCGAGGCGTATCGGATCGACGGCATCACGCTGCCCGAATGCCGCAGCATCTTTCTGGACTGGGCGCTCAGCCTGCCTGCCGAGCGGGATCAGGCGCAGGCGCTGACCGAGTTGCACGCATCTTATGCCGCGCAAGAGGCCGATCACCCGATGACCCGCGTCCTGGCCGAGGGCCTGCAATCCGCGCAGTCACCGAAACGGCGCGGCGGCTGGCGATCGCGCCCGCGCTAGGGCTTTCCCCCCGGCGCGTTCGCCACTATGAGGGCGTCATGACCCAAGCCACTGATCGCCCCCGTATCCGACTGAAGCCCAAAGCCAACGCGCGCGGCCTGCGCCACGGCTTTCCCTGGGTCTATGCAAACGACATCGTTACCGACCGGCGGACGCGCAAGATCCCGGCCGGGGCGCTGGCGGTGCTTGAGGATGACAAACGCGCACCCATCGCGCTGGTCGCGGTCAACCCCAACTCGAAGATCATGTGCCGCGTGCTGGACCGCGATCCTGACGCGCAGCTGAACGCCACGTGGTTCGAGTCTCGCCTGCGCCGCGCCGTTGAGATGCGCGAACGCCTGTTTGACGCGCCGTATTACCGTCTGATCCATGCCGAAGCCGACGGTTTCCCCGGCGTGATCATCGATCGCTTTGGTGATGCCTGTGTGATTCAGCCCAATGCGGTCTGGGCCGAGGCACATCTGGATACCCTGACCGACGCACTGGTCGCTGTCACCGGTGTAACGACCGTGCTGAAAAACGCCTCGGGCCGGACGCGGGGTCTTGAGGGGCTGGATGACGTCAATCAGACCCTGCGCGGCATCACCCCCGAAGCGCCACTACCGGTTCCGATGAACGGCGCGACCTATATGGCTGATCTGACCGGCGGGCAGAAAACCGGCCTGTTCTACGACCAGCGCCCCAACCACGCCTTCGCCGCGCGGCTGGTTCAGCCCGGCGCGCAGGTATTGGATGTATTCAGCCATGTCGGCGGGTTCGGTTTGGCGATGATGGCCGGCGGCGCGGGGCAGGCGCTTTCGGTGGACGGATCTGCGCCCGCACTTGAACTGGCAACGCAGGGCGCGCAGGCTTCGGGCTTTGCCGAAAGGTTCCAAACCCGACATGGCGACGCGTTCGAGGTACTGACGCAATTGGCCGAGGAAGGCGCACGGTTCGATGTCGTCATCTGCGACCCGCCGGCCTTTGCGCCATCGAAACAGGCGCTGGATGCAGGGCTGCGCGCCTATGAACGGATCGCGCGGCTGGCGGCACCGCTGGTCAAGCCGGGCGGCTTCCTGGGTCTGTGTTCCTGTTCGCACGCGGCTGATCTGGGCCGCTTCCGCGATGCGTCGTCGCGCGGGATTGGCCGGGCAGGGCGGCAGGCTCAGCTCATCCATACGGGCTTTGCCGGTCCCGACCATCCGCAACTGCCGCAACTGGCCGAAAGCGGCTATCTCAAAGCCGTGTTCTACCGGTTGTGAAGGCGGTCCTTGACACCTGCGTCATCTATCCCACGGTGATGCGAGAGATGTTGCTGGGCACCGCCCGGCTGGGCCATTTCACGCCCTTATGGTCCGCCCGTATTCTGGAAGAATGGGGCCGCGCCGCCCGCAAGCTGGGCCCGGAAGGCGAGGCGCAGGCGCGGGCCGAAATCGCATTGACACGGGCACAGTGGCCGCATGCGGAACGCCCCGCCGCGCCAGGTGTTGAACAACGGCTGTGGCTGCCCGACAGCGCGGATATCCACGTCCTAGCCACCGCCGTCGCGACCTCGGCCGACATCATCGTCACCGTCAATGCCAGGGATTTCCCCAGAAACATCCTGTCCGAAGAAGGGCTGGACCGTCGCGATCCCGACAGCCTGCTGCACGGGTTCTGGCAGGTCGACCCTGACGGTATAGCGGGCACGGCCAACCGGGTTCTGACCGAGGCCAACCGGTTGTCCGGCGACCAATGGTCCCTGCGCGCCCTGATGAAAAAGGCCCGCCTGCCGCGTCTGGGCAAAGCCCTCACGACCTGAACCCGGATCCTCTTCATCTGGCTGAAAATACCTCGGGGAGCGCGAGGGGCTGGCCCCTCGCTGCGCGCCTTACCCGTCAGCGCCCCAACGCTGCTCCAGCGCCTCCAGCGCCGCGATGCGCTCGCCGGTTTTTGGGTGGCTCATCAACCACGCGGGCACAACCCCTGCGCGTTGCTGGGTCAGGTCTTCAAGCTTGTGAAACAGTGATTTTTGCGGCCCGATCCCGATCCCGGCCTTGGTCAGCAACGCGGCGGCGTATTCATCCGCCTCATACTCATCCCCCCGCGACAGGCGCGAGGCCAGCAGGTGGGTCAGCATATTGGCGATCCAGGCGCCGATGAAGGGAATAAACCGGTTCAGCAACATCATCAGCGCCGCCCGCAGGGCATTTTGCCCTGAAAAATCAATCATCCGCCGCCGCGCGTGCCCCAGCGCCACATGACCCAGTTCATGCGCGATGACGCTGGCCATTTCCTCGGCCGAAACCTCTCCGTTGAGAAACTTGCGATAGAACCCGCGCGTGATGAAAATCCGACCGTCCGGCGCGGCCAGCCCGTTCACAGGGTCGATCTCGTAGATATAGACCGGCACCCGGTCGATCCCGAGCGCTGCAGCCAACCGGTCGGTCATGCGTTTCAGCGCCGGATCCGCCAGTTCGGTCGATTTCGCATCCAGTTCCCGATGCGTGCGCCAGACGGAAATCCGGTACATCGCAAAAGCATAAAGCACGGCCAGCAGGATCGGTGTAATTCGGAGCATAGACCAAATATGGGAACGCTTCTCTTCGAGAGCAAGCAAAGGTTCAAAGTCTACGGTGCGGACAGAGCCGCCATCGGGATTTGCGCTCGAACATCTGATCGAAGGTAAATAAGGTTGCCTCAACTCCAAAAATTTGAGGTGCTCATGTTCGAAACTCTCCTGATTGTTGGAATTGGTCTTGCAGGCGGCTTCGCTGTTGGCGCGCAGGCTCAAATCGCAGGCTCCATGGGCAATCGAATTGGTGGCGCTGCTGGAAGCTTCATAGTCCACCTCGGAGGGGCTGTTGCGTCGCTTGCGCTGTTGATTGCCCGTGGCGGAGAAAACATTAGCGAATGGAGGCACTTACCTTGGTATATGTTGGGAAGTGGCCTTTTCGGTTTGGTTCTTTACCTAACCCTCAGTCAAACAGTTCCAAAACTGGGGGCAACATCGGCGATTGCATTGGTTGTTGTCGGCCAACTTCTAGTGGGGCTGCTTATCGATCACTTCGGCTTATTTGATGCATCCGTCAGAAGCATCGATTTATCACGGATTGCGGCTGCCTTCCTGCTACTAGCGGGTGCTTATCTGATGCTTCGCTAAATTGCAGTCGATCATCAGGGTTCAATTTGGGCTCAGAGCGCGGCGCGCTGGCTACCGCGTCAGTTCCCGCATGCCCTGTTCCAGCCCGGCCAGTGTCATCGGCACCATCCGGTCCTCGAAAATCTCCTGAATCATGCCGATGGAATGGGTGTATTCCCAATATTTCTCGGGCACCGGGTTGATCCACAGGTTTGACGACCACTGATCGCGTGCGCGCTGCAACCAGACCTGACCGGCCTCCTGGTTCCAGTGTTCGTTGGCGCCTCCGGGATAGGCGATCTCATAGGGGCTCATCGAGGCATCGCCGACGAAGATGCATTTGTAATCCGGGCCATAGGTGCGCAGCACTTCGTGGGTCGGGGTCTGCTGATCCCAGCGGCGGCGGTTGTCGCGCCAGACGCCCTCATACAGGCAATTGTGGAAGTAATAATATTCCAGATGTTTGAACTCGGACCGCGCGGCCGAGAACAACTCCTCGACCACCTTGATATGCGGGTCCATCGAGCCGCCGACGTCCAGAAACAGCAGCACCTTGACCGCGTTGTGACGCTCGGGGCGGGTTTGTACGTCCAGATAGCCGTGTTCGGCCGTGGCGCGGATGGTGCCGTCCAGATCCAGTTCTTCCGCCGCACCCTCGCGCGCCCAGCGTCGCAGGCGTTTTAGCGCCACTTTGATATTGCGCGTGCCCAGTTCAACTGTGTCGTCCAGGTTCCTGAATTCGCGCTTATCCCAGACCTTGACCGCCCGTTGATGGCGGCTTTCCTTCTGGCCTATGCGCACGCCCTCGGGGTTATAGCCATAAGCCCCGAAAGGCGAGGTCCCGGCGGTGCCGATCCATTTGTTGCCGCCCTGATGACGAGCTTGCTGCTCTTTCAGCCGTTCGCGCAGCGTTTCCATCAGCTTGTCAAAGCCGCCAAGAGCTTCGATCTCGGCCTTTTCTTCTGCCGTCAGGTGCTTTTTCGCCATCTTTGCCAGCCAGTCGGCGGGGATATCGACAGCTTCCAGAACCTGATCAAAGCTGATTTCGTCCAACCCTTCGAAACTGGCGGCAAAGGCCCGGTCGAACTTGTCGATATTGCGCTCATCCTTCACCATCGACACGCGGGCGAGGTAATAGAACGCCTCGACATCATAAGTGGCCAGACCCTGTTTCATCCCCTCCAGGAAAGTCAGGAACTCACGTAGGGATACGGGAATGCCAGCTTTGCGAAGGTTGTCGAAAAAGGGCAGGAACATGGTTCAAGCCACCAGACGGACAAGGATCAGAGACAGCACCAGCCCGACCAGCGCAAATGCGATACCGTACCCTGCCGCGTATTGGGCCATGTCAGCCCCGCTGCCGTTGCGCTTGCGTGCGGTAAGCGCGCCGAGGATCGCCCCCAATAATGCCATTCCCAGAACTACGACCATGCGTTACCCGCCTCTGTTGTTGTTGGACGGGCCTTCCGCGACATCCTGCATAAGCGACCGGGCCACCGTTTCCGAGCCAAACCCGTATCGCGCCCATCCCAGACTGTCCAGCCTGACGGAACGTGCCTGTTCGGTGCGCCCCGCCTGATTGAGAGCTTCGGATTTCAACAGCAGGAGCGTCGCCAGTTGCGAGGCGTTTTCGGCCCGCGTCATCACGCCGATGGCGCTGTCCAGCTCGGGCAGAATCTGAGGGCCGGCGCCCTGGGCCAGAGCGTAGGATGCCGTTTGGGTCGTAATATAGGCCTGATGTACTTCGGTGTTGGGGGCGGCGCGCAGATATTGCATGGCGATCTGGTAGTGCCACAGCGCCTCCTGCGGTTTGTCAAACTGGTTCATCCGCCCCAGAACATAGTGCGGATAAGCGCGGCGGTGGTCGGTCCAGCCCTGCTGCGCGCCGATCCGCACGGCCTTTTGCGCATCCCGCAGACGCCGCTGCTTTCCGCGACCGGGACGCAGGGACTTCTGGATGGCCCGGATCCAGTCGCGGGACGTCTCGGAAGCCGGCTGCGCGGGCAGGGCTTCACCGCGCGGGTTCAGGCGGCTGAGAACGCCGGGGATGGCGGCCTCGACCTCTTCGCGGCTCATGCCGCTGCGCAGTTCGGGCGCGTAGGCGGCGCGCAGAATCAGCATGTCGAACCCGGTCAGGACGGTGTGGATGTTGTCGTCGTTGAACACCGAATCCGGCAGGTGATACAGATCGTTGAGCGGCCCCAGCGCCTGCGCGATTTCTTCGTGCAGACAGTCGCGTTTTTCCTGAGGGCTGACATCATAGGGGATGAAAATGCCCAGACGTTCGCGTTTGCGCAGGCGGGTCCAGCTGCTTTTCTGTTTGCGCCGGTCGCGGCGGTATTCTTCGAAGCTGGAAGAGTTGGGCACGACGAAACAGGCCGCTTGCGGCAGTATCTCGTGTATCTGCTCCTGACTGACGGCTTCGATGGTGATGTTGGCCTGACCGTCGGAAATCTGGCTGATGTCGATTCCGGCCTCGCGCCGCAGGCGGGACAGCAAACGGGTCAAGTCCCGTTGCATAGACGGTGTGGGGGTGCCGGTCAGGCGCACGGTGACGGGTGTTTCGAACCTTGTGAACACCGGCAGCTTTGCCCCGCCTTCCAGCGCGAAATGCAGCGCGACAAAGTCGCGGGCAAGGTTTTCGTTGGAGCGTGACGCAGGCGTCGGAAAGGAACGGGTGAAAGCCTTGGGCGGGGGCAGTGTTTCTTCGATCGCCTGTACTCTGGTCGGAACTTCGGTCGGCTCGACCGAGGCGCATCCGGCCAGCGCCACACTCACAAGGATCACGGCCCAGCGCATCATTGGCGCTGATACCGGATGAAGGGTGTTTGTTTGCCGATGCGGTCATAGAGCTTGCGCGCGGTGTGGTTGAAGTCCTGTGTCAGCCAGTAGACCGACGGCGCGCCCTGACGGTCCGCCTCGTCATAGACAGCCTGGATCAGGGCCCGCCCGACACCGGTTCCGCGTGCCTCGGGGTGGGCGAACAGATCCTGCAGGTAGCACACCGACTCGACCTTCCAGGCGTGGCGGTGAAACAGGTAATGGGTCAGGCCGACAAGGTGCCCGCCGGTTTCGGCGACAAAACAGGAAAAGTCATGCGGGTCATCCCCAAGCAGGCGCGCGAAGGTGCTGTCATAAACCTCGTCCGGAACCGTTGTTTCGTAGAAGGCCAGATAGGCGCGCCACATGTCGGACCATTCGGCCCGGTCGTCGCGTCGCAACGCGCGGATCGTCAGAGTGTCAGCCAATCACAGAGCCCCATCGTTCCAGGTCCGAAAACACCCGGACGGCACCGGGCTGCCCTACAATGCTGACATCCGGCCCCCTTTTAGGCAAGCAGTGATCACGCGGTGTTCAGCGTTTGCTGCGCGCCATGAAGGCAAGACGTTCGAACAGATGCACATCCTGCTCGTTCTTCAGCAGCGCCCCGTGCAGCTTGGGCAAGGCATTGGCGCCGTCCCGCTTGAGGTCTTCGGCAGTCAGATCTTCGGCCAGCAACAGCTTGAGCCAGTCCAGCACTTCCGAGGTCGACGGCTTTTTCTTCAGCCCCTGTGTCGCGCGGATTTCGTAGAACTGGGTCAGGGCGGTGGTCAGCAGCGCGTCCTTGATGCCGGGATGATGCACCTCGACGATACGGCGCATCGTGGCCTCGTCGGGGAAGCGGATATAATGGAAGAAACAGCGGCGCAGAAACGCATCCGGCAGTTCCTTTTCGTTGTTCGAGGTGATGATCACGATGGGGCGGTGGCGGGCGCGGATCGTTTCGCCGGTCTCGTAGACGTGGAACTCCATCTTATCGAGTTCCTGCAACAGGTCGTTTGGAAACTCGATATCGGCCTTGTCGATCTCGTCGATCAGCAGGACGACCTTTTCATCCGCTTCAAACGCCTGCCACAGCTTGCCCTTGCGGATGTAGTTGGACACGTCATGAACGCGCGCGTCACCCAACTGGCTGTCGCGCAACCGGCTGACCGCGTCATATTCGTACAGGCCCTGCTGCGCTCGGGTGGTGGACTTGACGTTCCACTCGATCATCTTCAGCCCCAGCGCGCCGGCGACCTGTTTGGCCAGCTCGGTCTTGCCGGTGCCCGGTTCGCCCTTGACCAGAAGCGGGCGTTCCAGCGTCACGGCGGCATTGACAGCGATGGTCAGGTCGTCTGTGGCAACATATTCTGCTGTCCCTTGGAATCGTGCGGTCATCGGCCCCTCATGAAGTGTCGCGCGGCATGTGCCCATGGGGTTATCGCGGGGCGCAAAAATTGACAAGCCGGGCCGCTGCGTCGCCGAACGCGAATTTACCGATTAACTACAATGCCTTTGGTTGATTCGATTAACACGGCCGATCACAATATTTTTGCCGTGCCCCAAAAATGCCTGCTAAAACGCACAGAAAAACAAGGTTTTGTTGTTTGAAATGACTTATCTGGACGCCCCGATATGGCCCGCAACCTGGGCGTCGTTTGCATAGTGACATTCTCCGCGCTGTCGGATAAACGCTCCGCAGAAGGGGATTGCCGCATGTCAGGTGAAGATAGAGTGACCGGCGTTGCAGGCCACACCGAGGGAGCAAAAATGAAGCAGGAAGTATTTCTGCCCGAGGATTATCGTCCGGCCGAAGACGAACCATTTATGAATGACAGGCAGCTAGAGTATTTTCGTCGTAAGCTGCTGGACTGGAAGAACGAACTTTTGGCAGGCAGCCGCGACACGATCGAAGGGCTGCAAGACAACACCCGTAACATTCCGGACGTCGCTGACCGCGCAAGCGAGGAAACCGATCGCGCGCTGGAACTGCGCACCCGCGATCGCCAGCGCAAGCTGGTGGCCAAGATCGACTCGGCCCTGCGCCGGATTGACGAGGGCGAGTACGGCTATTGCGAAATGACGGGCGATCCGATTTCGCTGAAACGTCTGGACGCACGTCCGATCGCGACCATGACCCTTGAAGCGCAGGAGCGTCACGAGCGCCGCGAGAAGGTACACCGCGACGATTGATCGCTGGAAAATCTGGAAAATTCCGACGCCGGGGCCTGTTGCTCCGGCGTTTTTGCGTTAAGCCATGGCCATGAAATTGGACGGTCTGAAATTCTGTGTCATCGGCGGCGGTATCGGCGGGCTGTCCGCCGCTTTGGCCTTGCAGCAGCGCGGGGCTAGAGTGACAGTTCTTGAACAGGCGCCGGCGCTGACCGAAGTGGGTGCCGGTTTGCAGATCAGTGCCAATGGCATGGCGGTCCTGCGCGCCCTGAAAGTCGTGGGGCGTGAACCCGAGGCTGGGCAGTTGTCCTGCGGGACGATACTTCGCGATTACCGCAATGGCCGCGTTATCAGCGAAATTCCTGCCCCGTCTGCCGGTCCGACTTATTACTACCACCGTGCCGATCTGCTGAATCTGCTGCACCGCGCGGCCGTCGCTGCCGGTGTCGACATCCGGCTGGACGCAAAGGTATCCGAAGTCCGGAAGCATCCGGGTGAAGCCGAGGTGATTCTGGAGAACGGTGACCGCCTGTGCTGCGCATGCGCCATAGCGGCGGATGGCGGCCGAAGTGCGATCCGCCCGGTTCTGAATGGCATCGAGGCACCCCGATTCACGCATCAGATCGCCTGGCGGGCAACCATTCCTTGGTTTCAGCGCCAAGAACGGCCGCGCGCCGCGCTAACGATGGGACCGGGTCGCCATGTGGTGACCTATCCGCTACGCGACCAGAAGCTGATGAACGTGGTCGCGATCGAAGAACGCTCGGACTGGCAGGAGGAAGGCTGGCGTCTGCAAGGCGACCCGCAGGACCTGCGTGCAAGATTTGCAGATTTCGGTGGACCTGTCCGTGATATCCTGACCGAGGTGCAGGAAGCCCATCTGTGGGCGCTGTTCCTGCGGCCGGTTGCGCAATCCTGGCAGAACGGCAGGCTGGCGCTGTTGGGCGACGCGGCGCATCCCACGCTGCCGTTTATGGCGCAGGGTGCCTGTCTGGCGCTCGAAGATGCGTGGATTCTGCTCAAGTCCTTCGAGGAGCAATCCGGCGTGAAACAAGCCCTCGCTGCCTATGAGACCCGCCGCCGCCCCCGGGCACAACGCGTGGTCTCCGCCGCAGGCGCGAACGCACGAAATTTCCATCTGCGGGGTCCCATGCGGCTGGCGGCTCAGGCCGCGCTGATGGTTGCCGGTTCACGGCTGGCGCAGAAATACGAGTGGATTTACAGCTACGACGCGACTGCCTGAGGGGTCACAGGTCCAGGTCAACCCAGACCGGAACGTGGTCAGAGGGTTTTTCCTGTCCGCGCGCCTCAGAATTGATCCTGCAGTCGCGCATCAGATCCGCGGCTTGAGGGGTCAGCAGAAAGTGGTCGATCCGAATGCCATCATTCCGGTTCCACGCCCCGGCCTGATAGTCCCAGAAAGAATAATGTCCGGGGCCTTTCGTGCGGGCGCGGAAGGCTTCGGTATACCCAAGGTTCAGGATATTTCGATAGGCGGCTCGGCTTTCCGGCCGGAACAGAGCGTCCTCGCGCCAGGCATCGGGGCGCGCGGCATCTTCGGCCTGTGGAATAATGTTGTAATCGCCAGCCATTAACGCAGGTTCTTCAGTCGCCATCAGATCGCGGGCGCGGTCATACAACCGCTCCATCCAGGACAGCTTGTAGTCGTATTTCGGGCCGGGAACCGGGTTGCCGTTCGGCAGGTACAAACCGCAAATACGAAGCGCCTGCTTGCCTACTACAGTGGCCTCGATCCAGCGCGCCTGTTCGTCCGTGTCATCACCGGGCAGGCCGCGAGAGACATCCTCAAGCGGCAATTTTGATAGGATCGCGACGCCGTTAAAGCTCTTTTGCCCGTGCGTTTCGACGTTATAGCCGCGCTCTTCGAGCAGTTCGCGGGGGAAGTTCTCGTCTATCGACTTGATCTCTTGCAGCAAAATCACATCGGGTTGCGCATCGTCCAGCCAGCGCGGCAAAGCCTCGGCCCGCGCCTTGATGCCGTTGATGTTGAACGTGGCGATTTTCATGCGCGATCCTCCGAAGCCCCTGGCAACCTATCGCGCATTCGGAACCCAGCGGCAAGTGGTGGCGGGTTTGCGAGGCTCTGCCTCGCGCTCCGAGGTATTTTTGGCCAGATGAAGAAACGAATCCTTAATCATTCTCGTCGAGAAGAGTT
The DNA here is from genome assembly GCF_056158465.1 of Ruegeria sp. ABV4_181. Classification (NCBI taxonomy): domain Bacteria; kingdom Pseudomonadati; phylum Pseudomonadota; class Alphaproteobacteria; order Rhodobacterales; family Roseobacteraceae; genus Ruegeria; species Ruegeria sp. ABV4_181. The sequence continues at coordinate 2,880,563 of NZ_JBSWTI010000002.1, read as the reverse complement.
GGGCGGTACAGGCGGAGGCGCCGATGATCGCGCCAGGTGAAGCTCTCCGGCGGATGGTCGGAGAGCGGATCCCTGCTTCATCTGGCTGAAAATACCTTGGGGGTGTGGGGGCAAAGCCCCCGCCGGCGATTACATCGAGAATGACGTGCCACATCCACAAGAGGAGGTGGCGTTTGGGTTTTCGATCACAAAACGCGCACCGATCAATTCTTGCGAAAAGTCGATAACCGCATTTTCGAGAAATGGCAGCGAGATCGAGTCGACAATCACCTTCTGCCCTTTGCCCTCAAGCACGAGGTCGTCCTCTTTTGGTTCGTCCAGCGCGATTTCGTATTGAAAACCGGAACATCCGCCGCCTTCCACTGCGACGCGCAGGGCCTGACCCTGATCCGCGGCACCAATTTCGGCCAGGCGATCAAAGGCGCGTTCCGTGACTGTTGGGGGCAGATTCATGCCGGTCTCCAAAGGTTTATTTCCTTTACGCCTTACAATATAGAAAGTGCAAGGACAGGCGACAAGGACAAGACCTTTGGACAGAGCGGGTTTTGCCTCGGATCCAGGCCGCGCGCGGGGGCGGCTGGTGCCGGAGGAGGAAAGCAGTTTCCGGTCATGCTTTCAGCGCGACCGGGACCGGATCATTCACGCCAGCGCGTTTCGACGGCTCAAGCACAAGACGCAGGTATTTGTGGAGCATGAGGGCGACAGCTATCGCACGCGCCTGACCCACTCCATCGAAGTGGCGCAAGTGGCACGGACAATCGCCGGGGCGTTGGGGTTGAACCCGGAACTGACAGAGGCCGTCGCGCTGGCCCATGACCTGGGTCACACCCCGTTCGGGCACACGGGCGAGGACGCGCTTCACGCGCTCATGGAACCTTATGGTGGGTTTGACCATAATGCGCAGGCCATTCGGATCGTGACCAAGCTGGAGCGGCATTACGCCGAGTTCGACGGCTGCAACCTGACCTGGGAAAGCCTGGAAGGGATTGCCAAGCACAACGGGCCGGTCGCAGGTGAACTGCCCTGGGCGCTGGCCGAGTGCAACGAGGGTTTTGATCTGGAGCTTCACACCCATGCCAGCGCCGAGGCGCAGGTGGCGGCGCTGTCCGATGACATCGCTTATAACAACCACGATCTTTTGGATGGCCTGCGCGCCAACCTGTTTGCGGATGACGAAATCCGCGAATTGCCGATCGTGGGTGCGTGTTATGCCGAGGTGGATCGCAAATATCCCGGGCTGGACCCGTATCGTAGGAGGCATGAGGCTTTGCGGCGGGTCTTCGGTGTCATGGTTTCGGATGTGATTGAAACGTCACGCACATTGATCGCCGGTTCAGGCGCGCAATCGGTCGAAGATATCCGACATCTGGGTTACCCGGTGATCCGGTTTTCGAGCGGTCTTTGGGCGCAGCTCAAAGAAATTCGGGCGTTTTTGTTCGCTCAGATGTACCGCGCGCCCAGCGTGATGCAGGTGCGGGAAGAGGTCAGCAGGGTGGTGGAGGAGCTGTTTCCGATCTACCTGAACGACCCCCGGCAAATGCCTGCGCGCTGGCATGCTGATATCGAGGCCGCCGGTGACGAAACGGCGCTGGCGCGGATCGTGTCGGATTATATTGCCGGAATGACCGACCGGTTCGCCTTGCAGGACCACAAGAGGCTTACGGGCGGCTAATCACTCGACCCCGATATAGGCCAGGGCCCAGACCTGCTGCCCGGCCTGTTCCTGCGCAAGATCCGGATCGTCGGTTGGCGGGAAAACGATCATTGTGGGGCCATAGCCGCCAATTCCCATTGGTGAACCGTCCGCGTGGGTGGCCACGATGGGCTGGTGCGCTGCGATGCTGTCCCATGGAATTTCAGACTGGTACCCATCCATTGCCATCGGCTGCGCCACTTTGCCTTCGGCGCCGGCCATGATCATGACATCCGACAGGCGCGGTCCGGAAAACGAAATCTCGCGCTGATGACCTTCGGGGCCATAGGGGATGGTGATCTCGACCTGCTCCAACCCGTCCAGCATCGGCGCATCAAAGCCTGCGGCCCCGTCGTGCCGGACTTCGAGGAAGCCCAGCAAACCACCGTCATTCTCGCCACGCGCCGGTAGGTTGGTTTCGGTCACCGCCCCGCCAAGGGTCAGAAGGACATGGCCCTGTGGGGCCGGCATGTCGGCCCAGACCGGCAGCGCGGTGGTCAGAGCAATGGCAAAGGGCAGGGCTAGGCGCATGAGGTGAACTCCTGTCAGTGGATTTTTCACCGACCTTAGTCCGGTTTACGGCTAAACCAAGCTGAAATTTTAGGCGTGCATTGACGTTGCCGTGTTGCGTGGTAAACCGCCGGGCAAGCAAAAGGACATCCAAATGAACCTGTTTTCTGAGATCCGCGGCCTCGTACTGGACGCGCTGGCGCAGATGCAGTCCGAAGGCGCGCTGCCCGAGGGGCTGAGCTTTGACAACGTGGCGGTCGAACCGCCGCGAGACGCCGCGCATGGCGACATGGCGACCAACGCGGCGATGGTGCTGGCGAAGCCGGCGAAGATGAAGCCGCGCGACATTGCCGATATACTGGCCGGGAAACTGGCCGCCGATGACAGGATCACCAGCGCCGAGGTGGCGGGGCCGGGCTTTTTGAACCTGCGCCTGTCTTCGTCGGTGTGGCAGGGCGTGCTGGCGGCGGTGCTGGTGAAGGGCACAGATTACGGTCGTTCGACCATGGGGCAGGGGCAGAAAGTCAACGTTGAATACGTGTCTGCCAACCCGACCGGCCCTCTGCATGTGGGGCATACGCGGGGGGCTGTGTTCGGCGATGCTCTGGCAAGCTTGCTGGCCTATTCGGGCCATGACGTGACCCGTGAGTATTACATCAACGATGGTGGCGCGCAGGTGGATGTTCTGGCGCGTTCCGCCTACGAGCGGTATCGCGAGGCCAACGGGCTGAGCCCCGAGATTGCCGAGGGTCTCTATCCCGGCGACTACCTGATCCCGATCGGCGAGGCGCTGAAAGAGAAATACGGCGACAGCCTGATCGACAAGCCGGAAAGCGAATGGCTGGAAGAGCTGCGCGAGTTTTCGACCGACGCGATGATGGACCTGATCCGTGCTGACCTGAAGGCGTTGGGCGTTGAGATGGACGTGTTCTTCTCGGAAAAGTCGCTCTATGGCACGGGGCGGATCGAGACCGCTCTGCAGTCGCTGACCGACAAGGGCCTGATTTATGAGGGCGTGCTGGAGCCGCCCAAGGGCAAAAAGCCCGAAGATTGGGAACCGCGCGAGCAGACCCTGTTCAAGTCGACGGAGCATGGCGATGATGTCGATCGTCCGGTCAAAAAATCGGACGGGAGCTGGACCTATTTCGCCCCGGATATCGCCTATCACTACGATAAGGTGACCCGTGGGTTTGACGCGCTGATCGACGTGTTCGGCGCGGACCATGGCGGCTATGTCAAACGGATGAAGGCGGCTGTTTCGGCTCTGTCCGATGGCAAAGTGCCGCTGGATATCAAGCTGACCCAGCTGGTGAAGCTGTGGAAAAATGGCGAGCCGTTCAAGATGTCGAAACGGGCAGGGAACTTTGTCACCCTGCGCGATGTGGTCGATCAGGTGGGCCCGGATGTGACCCGCTTCGTGATGCTGACGCGCAAGAACGACGCGCCGCTGGACTTTGATTTCGACAAGGTGCTGGAGCAGAGCCGCGAGAACCCCGTGTTCTACGTGCAATACGCCCATGCCCGTGTCATGAGCGTGCTGCGCCGCGCGGCTGAGGCCGGGATTACAGCGGATGACGCAACCCTTGCCGGCGCTGACCTCAGCAGGAACGATCATGCGTCCGAACTGACCGTGGCTAAGAAGCTGGCCGAATGGCCGCGTCTGGTCGAGATCGCCGCGCGCACCAATGAGCCGCATCGCGTTGCCTTTTACCTGTATGAGCTTGCCGGCGACTTCCACGCGCTTTGGAACAAGGGCAATGACGAAACCCAACTGCGCTTTATTCAGGATGGCGATGTTGCCACAAGCCAGTCGAAAATCGCACTGGCGCGGGCTGTTTCTGTTGTGATTTCAGCGGGCTTGGGTATTCTTGGCGTCACTCCGGCGCAGGAGATGCGGTAACAAACACCGCCCGAAGCACCGGTTTGAGGTAGGCAAGAAATGACCCGCGCGCCTTGTTTTCCGGCGTGAATCGGGCGGTGAGGCGGAAATGGCAAGTTACGATTACTCGGGGCAGATGCGCCCCGAGCAGATGCATTACACGAATCAGCCGCATCCACAGGATGGGTACGCGCATTCAGATGAAATGCAGGGGTATGAGGAAGCGCCGTGGACCTCGGGTCTGGGGCGTATCGTCAACGCAATGGGGGCTTTCGCGTCACTGGCGCTGGTCGCCGGGATCGGGCTCTGGGGTTACAAGCTGGTAATGCGGGACGTGAGCGGTGTGCCCGTGGTGCGCGCCATCGAAGGCCCGATGCGCATACAGCCGGAAAACCCCGGCGGAACACCTGCCGATCATCAGGGCTTGGCCGTCAACGCCGTTGCAGCGGTTGGGACCGCTGCGCCGCCGGCGGATCGCCTGATCCTTGCACCGCGGCCGGTTTCCCTGACGGATGAAGACACGCCGGTTGAAGCCCTGAAGCCGACCCAAGCCGTTCATGTGGTCGAAGAAGAGATATCCGATCAGGAAGCCGCCGAACTCCGGCAGGGCGCGGTTGACGCGCTGGTCGCTGAACTGGCTGGCGAGGCCGCCGGTATTGAGGAACCGGCCGCGCCGGGTGTGCAACTGGCCGCACTCTCGACACCCGAGGAAGAGCCCGCGATTGACCCCGCAGATCTGACCGCGCAACTGCCGGATCCGGAGCTTGCCGCGCTGCCGGGGGTGCGCCGGTCCTTGCGCCCGATCACACGCGCGGCGCGGGCGACGCCCAGCGGGGTTGCATCGAACAGCAACACCGAAGCCGCAATCAACGCCGCGGTCAAAGCTGCCGTAGGTCTGGATATCGACCCCAACGCATTGCCCAAAGGTACGCGCATGGCGCAGCTTGGTGCCTATGAAAGCTCGGATGTGGCGCGTGCGGAATGGGATCGTCTGAACGGACGGTTCGGCGAATATATGGATGGAAAACAGCGTGTTATACAGAAAACTTCAAGCGGCGGGCGCACCTTTTACCGCCTGCGCGTTCTTGGGTTCGCAGACCTGAGTGACTCGCGTCAGTTCTGCGCGGCGCTGGTGGCGCAGGGGGCTGACTGTATCCCGGTTGCCGTGCGGTGACATTCGGTGCCGCGATCACCGATGCCGAAGGGCTGCGCCTGACGGACGGGGAAAAGAATTTGTTCCGCGAAATGAACCCGTTTGGGTTCATTCTGTTTGCCCGCAATATCGAAAGCTCGGATCAGGTCCGCGCCCTGTGCGACGACTTTCGCGAGGCGGTGGGTCGCAACTGCCCGATCACCATCGATCAGGAGGGCGGCCGGGTTCAGCGCCTGCGCGCCCCGCTGGCGCGCGAGTGGATACCGCCGCTGGATCATGCAGCGCGCGCGGGGGATCAGGCCGAGCGCGCCATGTATCTGCGCTATCGCCTGATCGCAAATGAACTGTTCGAGCTGGGCATCGACAGCAACTGTGCGCCGATGGTGGATCTTGCGCGGCAGGAGACGCACCCGTTTCTCAGGAACCGCTGCTATGGCGCTGATCCACAACAGGTTTCCGGGATCGGACGCTCGGTTGCGAGGGGGCATCTGGACGGCGGTGTGCTGCCCGTCATCAAGCACATGCCGGGGCACGGGCTGTCCACACTGGACAGCCATCACGACCTGCCCCATGTCGACCTGACGCCGGACGCGCTGGAACAGGCTGATTTCGCGCCGTTCCGCGCCCTGAACGATCTCCCGATGGGGATGACCGCGCATCTGGTTTACGACCGGATCGATCCGCAACCTGCCACGATCTCGGCCACGATGATCGGTATGATCCGCGAGAATATCGGCTTCGACGGCCTGATCATGACCGATGATATCTCGATGAAGGCGCTGAGCGGCGCGCCTGACGAGATTGCCCGCCAGGCGTTGACCGCAGGATGCGACGTGGTTTTGCATTGCAACGGATCGTTTGAGGCGCGCGCAAGGGTACTGGAGGCCGCCGGCGAAATGTCGGATCAGGCGCAGTCCCGCGCAGAACGGGCACTGGCCATGCGCAATGCCCCGCAGGAACTTGACATCCCTGCGGCCGAGGCGGAACTATCTGCCCTAATGGGCGGGCAGGTGTATGAACGATAACCTTTTCAGCGAAGACCCGGTCTCGGTCGCGGATCGTCTTGCGGCCGAAGCCTTGATCGTGGACGTCGACGGGTTTGAAGGCCCGCTCGATGTGCTGTTGATGCTGTCGCGCACGCAAAAGGTCGACCTGCGGAAAATTTCGGTTCTGGCACTGGCACAGCAATATCTGGCCTTTGTCGAAAAGGCCCGGGCGCTGCGGATCGAACTGGCAGCCGACTATCTGGTCATGGCCGCCTGGCTGGCGTTCCTGAAATCCCGTCTGCTGCTGCCACCAGACCCGGATGACGAAGGCCCGTCGGGCGAGGAACTGGCCGCGCATCTGGCCTTCCAGCTGGAACGCCTTCAGGCCATGCGTGATGCCGCTGCGCGTCTGATGGCACGCGACCAGTTGGGGCGCGATTTCTTCAAGCGCGGGCAGGGTGAGGATATCACTCGCATCCGTACCGTGACCTATTCGGCGACCCTGCTGGATCTGATGCAGGGCTATGCCCGCATCCGAACCCGCGACGAATTCCGACCCTTTGTAATGGACCGCGACGCCGTGTTTACCATGGAGCAGGCGCTGGAAAGGATGCGTCCGCTGATCGGGTTCGCAGGCACCTGGACCGATATGGAAACATATTTGCCCGACGGTTGGGATGCCGACCCGGTGCGCCGCAGGTCGGCCACGGCGGCGACCTTCGCGGCCTCGCTGGAACTGGTGAAAGAAGGACATATGGAGATCAAGCAGAGCGAGACCTTTGCCCCGATCCATCTGCGCAAGAGGACCGACACACGTGACTGACGCCCCCCAAGACGAAGGCACCGGCACCCTGTTCGAGGCGCCGCCGATGGCGGAACAGGAACGCATGGTCGAGGCTGTTTTGTTCGCCAGTGCCGAACCGGTGACGATCACCGACCTGGAGGCGCGGATGCCCCATGGCAGCGACGCGGCGCAAGCGGTTGAAATGCTTCAGAAACGCTATGAAGGGCGCGGTGTGCGCGTGGTCCGTGTGGGCGAAGCCTGGGCCATTCGCACCGCGCCGGATCTGGGGTTCCTGATGCAAAAGGAAACGGTCGAGACCCGAAAACTCAGCCGCGCCGCGATCGAGACACTGGCCATCGTCGCCTATCATCAGCCCTGCACCCGGGCCGAGATCGAGGAAATCCGCGGTGTCTCGGTATCGCGCGGAACCATCGACCAGTTGCTGGAGATGGAATGGATCCGTCTGGGCCGCCGCCGCATGACGCCCGGCCGTCCGGTGACTTTTGTGGTAACGCCGCAATTTCTGGATCACTTCGGATTGGAAAACGCCCGCGACCTGCCGGGTCTCAAGGAATTGCGCGCGGCCGGATTGCTGGAAAACCGACCACCGCCGGGCACGATCCCGTTGGGCGAGGGGCAGGAAGACGAAAACGACGAAGACCAGACAGAACTGTTCGAGGAAGAGTGATCACGCGGCCCTTTTGTAGCCGCATATTTCACGTATGTTGAGGTCAGGAAACGGAGTTGTGCAATGAATGCCAATCGGATCATCGACATGATTGTGCGTCAGGTCATGCGGCGTCTTGTGACAAAGGGTGTCGACAAGGGCTTTGACATGGCAAGCCGCATGGGGCGCAAATCGGACACGAATGCGCCTGCGTCCAGCCCTTCTAACGCGGAGCAACGCAATACGGGCCACCACGCCCCAAGCATGAAGCAGGCGCAGCGGATGACCCGCCAGATGCGCCGGTTCATGAAATTCTGATCAGCCGACCGCTTTGAAATGCTTGGACAGTTTCAGCCCCTGTCCCTGATAGTTCGACGCGATGCCCGCGCCATATAGCTGCGTGGGCATTTCGGCCATCTTCTCATAGACCAGCCGTCCGACGACCTGACCGTGCTCCAGCACAAAGGGTGCCTCGTGGCAGCGAACCTCCAGCACGCCGCGCGAGCCGGTGCCGCCGGCCTCTGCATGGCCGAAACCGGGATCGAAAAAGCCGGCGTAGTGAACCCGGAATTCGCCGACCATTGCCAGATAGGGGGCCATTTCGGCCGCGTACATGGGCGGGATATGTACCGCTTCACGGCTGACCAGAATATAGAACGCGCCGGGGTCCAGAATGATGCGGCCGTCGGTGGTGCGCACCTCTTCCCAGTATTCCTGTGGGTCGTATTCGCCGATCCGGTCCAGATCAATCACGCCGGTATGTGGTTTTGCGCGATAGCCGACAAGGTCGGTATCGGGCAGTTGCAGATCAACCGAAAACCCAAGCCCGTCCTGAATGACGGCGGGGCCATCGACCAGCGGCGACTGGGAATGCAGCGCGGTGAGTTCGCCATCGCTGAGAACAGCCTGACCCTGCCGGAACCTGATCTGGTTCAGCCGCATCCCCGGACGGACCAGCACCGAGAAGGAACGCGGACAGATTTCGGCATAAAGCGGGCCGGTATAGCCTGCGGGCACCCTGTCGAACTCGGTTCCGCCATCGGTGATCGTGCGGGTCAGCAGATCGAGCCGTCCGGTTGAGCTTTTGGCATTGGCCACGGCAGTCACGCTGTTCGGCAGGGCGAGCAATTCCATCAGCGGCACCAGATAGACGCAACCCTTCTCCAGAACCGCGCCATCGGTGATGTCGATGCGGTGCATCTCAAACTCGGCCAGACGATCCGCGACCGACCGGCTTTCGCCTGCCAGAAACGATGCGCGAACCCGGTAAGCCACTGTACCCAGACGTAAATCAAGGCTGGCGGGCTGGACCTGTGCGGGGATGACTTCGGGGCTGGCGGTGATCTCACCGCGTGCAATCATGCCTTCGATCTGCTGGTTCGGGCATACGCCGGTCATTCCGATCCCCCCTGATGCCAGAGCGGGATCTGGCCTGTGTGCCATAAACGTCGGTGTGATTTGGTCGGGCTAGCAGGACTCGAACCTGCGACCTTCCGTCCCCCAGACGGACGCGCTACCAGGCTGCGCCATAGCCCGACGTTGGAGTGTTCATAAAGACTTTCCCGGCGGGGGCAAGAGGAAATCATCGCCTTTTTTCTTATCCCGCCGTTCGGTTTTCGATCCGGTCAAGAACGGCGCGCAGGTCTTTTGCCACCGGCGCAATCTGCCGCAGCAACTGGTCGTCAAAATCGGTCCGGTTCCAGGCCTGCGTGGCGATTCCGCCCAGCAAGGGGCTTTCGTCCAGGTATTCCGGTTCTGGGCTTTGTGGCGCGGCCGGCGCGGTCGCTGGCTTGGCTTCACCCAGGTCCAGATCAATCTGTTCACTTGCAGGGGCAGGCTTGGCCGAAAATGGCACAACCACACTGTCATTTGGCGACGGAGCAGGCTCGACCGCGTCCTCAAGGCTCTGCGACAGCGAGGCGACATGCGCCACGCCTTGCTCGCGCAGGATGCGTTGGACGCCTTTGATCGTGATGCCATCTTCGTGCAGCAGTTTCTTGATGCCGCCCAGCAAGCGCATGTCGTTGGGCCGGTAATATCGCCGACCGCCGGCGCGTTTCACGGGTTTGACCTGACTGAATCGGCTTTCCCAGAATCGCAGCACATGAGCCTGAACGCCCAGCCAATCCGCTACTTCACTGATCGTGCGAAAGGCGTCGGGGGACTTGCTCATGACCGTGCCGTCCTGATCTTACTTGCGGTTCCCTGCGGCGACGCGATCCTTCATCAGATGCGACGGGCGGAAGGTCAGAACCCGGCGGGGCTGAATCGGAACCTCTTCGCCGGTCTTGGGGTTACGGCCGATACGGGCGGTTTTGTCACGAACACTGAAGGTCCCAAAAGAAGAAATCTTGACCTGTTCGCCACGAACCAGCGCGTCCGACATATGGTTCAGAACGCTTTCAACCAGCTGCGCGCTTTCGTTGCGTGACAGGCCAACCTCACGAAAGACGGCCTCGCTCAGATCCATTCTGGTCAGTGTTTTATCGCCCATGCCATTTCCCCTGTTGATACCAGAGCATATGGTGGCGGGAAATTCGCTGTCAATATCAATGAATTGCGGCTGTGTGTGTAAGCCGAATTGCGCCGGTTACCAGCGCAGGACAACCGAGCCCCAGGCCAACCCGCCACCGATGGCTTCGGTCACGATCAGGTCGCCCTGTTTGATCTGACCACGCTGTTTGGCAACGGACAGGGCGAGCGGAATGGATGCGGCCGAGGTATTGCCGTGATCCTGAACGGTGACGACCACGTTTTCCATCGGCAGGCCCATTTTCTTGGCAGTGCCCTGAATAATACGGATATTTGCCTGATGTGGCACGATCCAGTCCACATCGGCACTGGTCAAGCCCGCGTTCTGCAATGCAGTTTCCGCCGTTTTGGTAAGCTTTTCAACCGCATGGCGGAAGACCTGATTGCCCTGCATCCGCAGATGGCCGGTCGACTGGGTCGAGACGCCCCCATCCACATAGAGAAGGTCCTTGTACCGCCCGTCCGAGTTCAGGTCGGTTGCTAGGATACCGCGATCCTGCGCGGTGCCTTCACCGTCCTGTCCTTCGAGCACCAGCGCGCCGGCGCCGTCACCGAACAGAACGCATGTGGACCGGTCCGACCAGTCCATGATTCGCGAGAATGTCTCGGCCCCTATAACCAGGACGCGTTTGGCCTGACCGGACAGGATCAGCGCATTTGCATTGCTCAGCGCGAAAACGAACCCGGCGCAAACGGCTTGTACGTCAAAGGCGAAGCCTTTCGTCATGCCCAGACGCGCCTGAACCATCGTCGCGGCAGAAGGGAAGGTCAGATCAGCAGTCGACGTTGCCAGAACGATGGCGTCGATGTCTTCTGACGTCAGCCCCGCATCGGCCAGCGCGGCCTCGGCCGCGTTCGTGGCAAGATCCGACGTGGTTTCCCCGTCGGCGGCAAAGTGGCGCCGTTCGATACCCGAGCGGGTTCTGATCCACTCATCCGACGTATCGAGCGTCTTTTCAAACTCAGCATTCGGAACGATGCGCTCTGGCAAATAATGTCCGACACCTACTACAACTGAACGGCCTGCCATGCTGGGGTACTGCCTTTTTTGTTATTCGCCCGCCTTTGGCGGCGCGTGGGCGGCATCTTGTGCAAGCTCGGCTGTCGATGCAACCCGTGCCGCCAATTTTTCGGCAAATCCCGACTGGGCCAGGGTAAAGGCCAGCTTGACTGCCGCTGAAACTCCGGTCGCGTCGGCGCCGCCATGCGATTTGACGACGGTGCCGTTGAGGCCAAGGAAAACCCCGCCGTTAACACGGCGCGGGTCGATGCGTTTTTTCAGGCGCTGCAACGATGTGATCGCAAGGACCGAGGCTAGACGGGACAGCGGCGAATATTTGAACGCCTCGCGCAACAGGTCCCCGATCAGGCTGGCGGTGCCTTCGCCGGTCTTGATGGCGACATTGCCGGTAAACCCATCGGTAACAATGACATCGGCCTTGTCGCCGGGAATATCGCTGCCTTCGACGAACCCTACAAAATCGAAATTCGCAGGCTCCGCGAAATCCGCGATCATCGCGTGGGCTTCTTTAAGCTCGGCGCGGCCCTTGTGTTCTTCGGTGCCGACGTTGAGCAGACCGATACGCGGACGTTCCAGCGCCATACCGTTACGGGCATAGGACGCACCCATCAGCGCAAATTGCAGCAGGTCCTTGGCGTCGGCGCGCACATCCGCGCCTACGTCCAGCATCACGTTGAACCCCTGCGGGTTGCGTGACGGCCACAGAATCGCAATCGCCGGGCGGTTCACACCCGGCAATTTGCGCAACCGCATCATCGACAGCGCCATCAGCGCGCCGGTATTGCCGCAGGAAACGGCGCCATGCGCTTCGCCCTGACGCACCGATTCCAGCGCCGACCACATCGAGGTCTGCTTGCCGCTGCGGACAACCTGGCTGGGCTTGTCCTCCATCGTGACCACGTCGGGGCAATCACGAAAAACGACGCGCCCCTGCAGGACACGCCGTTTGGCGACAAGTTTGCTCAGTACCTGTTCAGGCCCGTGCAGGATGAACGCGATGTCGGGGTTCTTGTTTGCCGATTTGGCAATGCCCGCCACAACAGTAGCGGGCCCCGAATCTCCGCCCATAGCGTCAACCGAAATTGTAATCCGTCCGGTTTGCGTGGGCTGTTCTGTCATGCCTGGCCTGCGCTTTTAAAGGCTTAGGCCGCGTCTTCGTCCAGGTCGATTTCGTCGGCCTGAGCGACGACTTCGCGGTCATCATAGTGGCCGCAGGCTGCGCAGACGTGGTGCGGGCGCTTCAGCTCGCCGCAGTTCGGGCATTCGTTCGGGTTTGCAGCAACCAGAGCGTCGTGTGCGCGGCGGTTGTTGCGACGCGACTTGGAAACTTTGTTCTGTTGGACGGCCATGGTCTCAACCTTTGTCTACTAAGGGCCAGCAAATTCGCTGCGGGCCGGGTTTCATTCTTCGTTTTTCTCGTGGTTTGACGCGCGTTTAGGGGACGAGCCCCGCAATGTCCAACCCAAATTCCGATGAGCGCGCGAAAATACTGCGATTCTCGACATGTTCAAGCGATTTTTCTGAGCGCCTGCTATGACAGGAAAACAGACCTATGTCACTCGTCTTTTTTCAACGCGTCGCGCAATCCCGCCAGCCCGGCAAACGGCTTGACGTCCTCGTCTGTCATCGCCTGCTTGCCTGGTTCGGTATAGTCGGCCTGACCCAGCTCCGCGCCGTCCTTGCGCGGATATTGCGGCAGGGCCAGAGACAGCGCCTCGGTCATGACAAGGGCGGGGTCGATTTCCGCGCCAAGCTTTTCGGTCTCGTCTCCCTCGGGGATTTCGAACTCGGGCACATCGGGGTCCTGCCAATCGGCCAGAAAGACACGGGTTACCGGGATGTCGATCCGCGTGGTGACCGGTTCCAGCGTCACGACACAGGGCTGAATCACCGTGGCCCCCAGTTTGCCTTTCAATATCCAGTCACGCTTGCCTTGTGCCCTTACGTCACCCACAAAGCTGAGCTTGCGCAGGCCCAGAAGGTCCAGATCCGCTCTGATTGCGTCCAGGCCCTTGGCATCAGGGCGCAGATCGAAGGGTGTAGGCGCGTTTTGGGGCAGGTCGGCCACCCGCAGAGATGTCTGGTTGCTCATTCGTGACCCTTTCCTGTGTTGAACCGGGGCTGCGGTTTCTGTAATCGGATAGGGGCCGCAAGGGTCCAAGGCAAGAGGGTGTAAATGTTGAAGGTTGTGAACGGGTTGAAACCAGCGTCGAAAACGCTTGTCTTTGCGGCCTGTCTGGCAGTTGCCGCCGCGTGCTCGCCGGTCTTCAAGAATCACGGATATGTCCCGACGCCTGAGGATCTGGCTGAGATCAAGGTGGGCGTCGATAACCGCGACACCGTGGTTGAGGCCGTTGGCGCGCCCAGTTCCTCTGGCGTGGTGCGCGATTCCGGGTTCTATTACGTGCGCTCGCGCATTCGCCATTATGGCCCCAAACGGCCCGAAGTGGTCTCGCGCGAGCTGGTCGCAATCAGCTTTGATGACCGCGGGGTCGTGCGCAATATCGAACGGTTCGGTCTTGAGGACGGCGTGGTCGTGCAGCTGGATCGCCGCGTGACCGAGTTGACGATCGAAAATCAGGGCTTCCTGCGTCAGATCCTTGGCAATATCGGCAACTTCAACCCGGCCAATATCCCCGGCGCCAATTAATTTGCAGCCAGATCTTGTTATGTTCACAGGACAGTCACACGTCTTGTGGTAGGGACACGGCAAGATGACTCGGGTCAGCAACCCCGGAGGATGCGACCATGGCACTATTGCTTGGCAAAGGCCGATATCGCGCGCGGCTGGCGCGGACGCCACAGGATGTCGTGTCCGCACAACGCCTGCGGACGCTGGCGTTTGGAACGGAACAGACCGATCAGGACGAATTCGACCCGGTCTGCGCTCATATTCTGGTCGAAGATATGCGCGAAGGCGGACGGTTGGTCTGCTGTTTCCGGATGCTGACCATGGAGAATGGCGGTGAAATCGGCCGCAGCTACTCGGCCCAGTTCTATGATCTTTCGGCGCTGGAGGGTTTCGGCGGGCGGATGGTTGAAATGGGGCGGTTCTGCGTGCACCCGGACTGGACAGACCCGGACATTCTGCGCGTCGCTTGGGGCGCCATGACCTCATACGTGGATCAGAACGGCGTTGAAATGCTGTTTGGCTGTTCGTCTTTCGCGGGGACCGAGACGTCGGAATATCTGGACGCGTTTGCAATGCTGAAACACAGGCACCTTGCCCCCAAACGCTGGTTACCACGGGTCAAGGCGCCAGACGTGTTTCGTTTTGCGGCCCGTTTGCGCCGCCGGCCTGACGCCAAAAAGGCGATGCTGCGGATGCCGCCCTTGCTGCGCACCTATCTGATGATGGGGGGCTGGGTCAGCGACCATGCGGTGGTCGACCGGCACATGAACACGCTGCATGTGTTCACCGGGTTGGAGATCGGGGCGATTCCCCCCGCACGCAAACGGCTGTTGCGGTCTGTGGCCGGGTAATCGCCGTTGACGCCCTGCGCCTGCCGGTTTAGCTGGCGGACATGGCGAGAATTCCTTTGTTGCAGATGTCCGGCATTTCCCTGACCTTCGGGGGTGATCCGGTGTTCTCCGAGCTGGATCTGGTGGTGCAGCCGGGTGACCGCGTTGCGCTGGTTGGGCGCAACGGCTCGGGCAAATCCACCTTGATGAAAGTGATGGCCGGGCTGGTTGAGCCCGATCATGGCGACATCGTTGTTCCGCCTGGAAAGTCAGTAGGTTACATGGAGCAGGACCCCGGAATGGAGGGGTTTGCCACACTCGGCGACTATGCTTCGAGCGGGTTGGAGCCGGGCGAACTCTATAAGGTCGAGCGGGCTGGCGAAGGGCTGAAATTCGACCCGTCCCGCGCGGTCGACACGGCCTCGGGCGGGGAACGGCGGCGCGCGGCGCTGGCCAAGCTGATGGCCGAGGCGCCCGACCTGATGCTGCTGGACGAGCCGACCAACCATCTGGATATCGAGGCCATCGCCTGGATGGAACGAGAGTTGGGAGCCACACGGGCGGCGTTTGTGCTGATCTCACATGACCGCGCCTTTCTGCGTGCCCTGACCCGTGCAACGCTGTGGATCGACCGCGGCGCGGTGCGTCGGCAGGAGCAGGGGTTCGCTGCGTTCGAAACCTGGCGCGACAAAGTTTGGGAAGAAGAAGATCAGCAGAGGCATAAGCTGAACCGCCTGATCCAGTCCGAGGCCCGGTGGGCGGTGGAAGGCATCAGCGCGCGTCGCAAGCGCAATCAGGGCCGGGTGCGCGCTTTGCAGGCTTTGCGGGCAGAAAAAGCGGCGCAAATCAAACGTCAGGGCTCGGCCGCAATGGCGCTGGAGTCGGGCCCGAAATCCGGGCGAAAAGTGATTGAAGCCAAGGGCTTGTCAAAGTCATTTGATGCACAGCAGATCGTGCGAAACTTCGATCTTTTGGCGCAGCGCGGTGACCGGGTGGCTTTTGTCGGCCCCAATGGTGTCGGCAAGACCACGTTGTTGAAGATGCTTCTTGGGCAAGTCGAACCGGATGAAGGCACGGTAACGCTGGGCACCAACCTCGAAATCGCGGTCTTTGATCAGAGCCGCGCGCAACTGGACCCCGAGATGTCCCTGTGGGACAGCCTGACCGGAGACCCCGAGATGCGAGTGTCGGGCAAGGCGGATCAGGTGATGGTCGGGGGCCATCCCAAGCACGTGGTCGGATACCTCAAGGAATTTCTGTTCGACGAGCGTCAGGCAAGGGCGGCGGTCAAGTCCCTGTCCGGCGGGGAAAAAGCGCGGCTGTTGCTGGCCAAGCTGATGGCCAGACCCTCGAATCTTCTGGTGCTGGACGAACCTACGAATGACCTCGATGTCGAGACGCTGGACCTCTTGCAGGAGTTGCTGGACGACTATGACGGTACCGTTCTGCTGGTCAGTCACGACCGCGATTTTCTGGATCGCGTTGCCACGACGACCATTGCGATGGAAGGCAATGGCCGCGCGACCGTCTATGCAGGCGGATGGTCTGACTATATCGCTCAGCGGGGCGATTTGGCGGAAAATAAGGTTGAAAAGACAAAGGCTTCTAAACCGAAAGTAAAGCAGGAAAGCCAATCAAAGCCGGGCCTTTCCTTCTCGGAAAAACACCGTCTGGATAAGCTGCCCGCCGAAATTGCACGGCTTGAGGCGGAAATCGGCAAGCTGGAAGAGCTTATGTCCGATCCGGATCTGTTCACCCGCGAGCCGGTCAAGTTTCAGAAGGCGACAGAAGCCTTGGTTGAGCGGCAGGAGAAACTGACAGCGGCCGAGGAAGAATGGCTGACGCTAGAGGAAAAGGCCGAGGGCGGCTGATTGCGCATCCGCAGTCGCGGCGGCGGTTCCGCCCTCGGGCTGATGCGTTACCCGATGCCCGACATCTCATTCAGCGTGAATGCAGCAACCGCGCCGTCGGTGGCTTCCATATAGGCGGCCAGGTGAGGCGCATTCATGTGGGTTTGCCACAATTCGCGGCTCCGCCAGTTCTCATAGAAAACAAAGAAGCCGGGGTTGGAGTTGTCGACATGCAGGTCGTATTGCAGGCAACCTTCTTCAGCGCGGGTAATCGGGATGAGCTTTTCCAGCTCGGCGCGCACAAGGTCTTCCTTGCCGGGTTCGGCGGTGATCTGGGCGAGGATGGTCAGGGTCATGGTCTGTCCTTCGGGGTTCAGATTGCGATGACCCCGGATATGTGACATAGCTGTAATTCACGCAAGTACGCACTATTTGTGCCATTACACATCATGTGTATACTGTCCAAATGGGGGTGTCTTATGGATCGGTTCGACAGGTATGACTGCAGCGGTGGATGTCCGGTCGAGGCCGGTCTGGAACAGATTGCAGGCAAGTGGAAAGGTCTGGTGATCTACCACCTTCTGGGCGGAACGATGCGGTTCAACGCCCTGTCGCGGGCGCTGGGAACAGTGACCCAGCGCAGCCTGACCAAACAGCTTCGCGAACTTGAAGTGGACGGAATCGTTTATCGAAAGGTCTATCCCGAGGTACCGCCCAAGGTCGAATACAGCCTTACAGATAAGGGGCTGGCGCTGCGCCCGGTGATCGAAGCGCTGGCGGAATGGGGGCAGACCCGGGTCATGGGCGCGGCTGAATAGGGCGGGCCGGATTGCCGACAACTGTTTCACCAGGCGCGACGTCCCTGGTGACGATGCTGCCGGCGCCAATAATGGCGTGATCGCCGATGGTAACACCCGGCATGAGGATCGCACCGCCCCCGACCCAGACATTATTCCCGATCGTAACCGGATGCGCGACCTCAAGCCCCTGCGCGCGCAAGGTCGGGTCCTTGGCATGTTCGGCGCAGTAGATTTGCACCGTCGGGCCAAGCATCGTGTCGCTGCCGATGCGCACCGGTGCCGTGTCCAGCACCACGCAACCCGCGTTAAGATAGACCCGGTCGCCCAGCGACAGGTTCATCCCGTAGGCGCAGTGAAACGGGACCTCGACAAAACAATCCTGTCCGATATCGGCAAACAGCGCCGCCAGTTCAGGCGCGATTTGCCCCCGGTCATCAGGTGGGCAGGTGTTATAGGCGTGAACGGCACGGCGCGCCTGCGCGCGCAGCGCATCCAGTTCGGGGTCAAGACAGCAATACCACTCGCCGGCTTTCATCTTCTCGCGCTCGGTCATGGGCAAGGTCTAACGCATGCGCAGGGCACCGTCGATCCGGATGACCTCTCCGTTCAGATAGCCCATTTCAACGATGAACCCGGCCAGCCGCCCGTATTCGTGCGGATCGCCAAGGCGGGCCGGGTTGGGAACGTCGGCGGCCAGTTGCTGCTGAACTTCTTCCGGCAGACCGGCCAGCATCGGGGTCATGAAAATTCCGGGCGCAATCGCCATAACCCGGATACCGGTCGAGGCCAGATCGCGGGCCATTGGCAGGGTCATGCCCACCACACCGCCTTTTGACGCCGCATAGGCCGCCTGACCTTTTTGTCCATCGAAGGCGGCGATCGAGGCGGTGTTGATGATCACCCCGCGCGCACCGTCCGGTTCCGGTTCGTTTTTTGCCATTTCGGCCGCCGCCAGGCGTGACACGTTGAACGTACCGACCAGGTTGATGTCGATGGTGCGCTGAAACGCGTCCAGCGGGTGGGGGCCGTCCTTGCCCACCGTTTTGATGCCATAGGCGATTCCGGCGCAGTTCACGGTAGCGGTAATCCGGCCCATCCTGTCCATCGCATGCGCGATGGCCGCCTTCACCGACTCCTCGTTTGTCACATCCGTTTGCGCGAAATGGCCGCCGATATCCGCGGCAACCTGTGCGCCGCGCTCGGCATCGCGATCGAGGATGGTGACCTGTGCGCCCTGGTCGGCGAAATGGCAGGCGGTGGCTTCGCCCAGACCCGACGCGCCGCCGGTTATGACCGCAGCAGTGGTGGTGAGTTGCATGGCGGGATCCTTCTTTTCGGGATATGAACGTATGTTCATTTAATCCGGAAGTTGCGATCCTGTCCACAAAATTGACACGCGATAATGGGGGCTAATGCCGTTTCTCAAGGTTTTCTCAGGTGATCTTCAGCGTTGCTTAATGCGCAGGTCTCACATCGAGACCAGTGATTTGACGCGTCTCACAGACGCCGGACAAGGAGAGAAATGGTATGGTCAAGAGTGTCAAAGTTGGAATTCCCGCGTTGGTCGCAGCGCCCGTTCTGGCGATCGTGACGGCCGGTGGAGCCGCTGCTTCTGCGCCCGAGATATGTAACTGGAAAACCGCGCGGGACGCCGCAAATCGCGGCGATTACGCTACGATGTGCGAATGCACCCATGTAACCCCAAGCTTTTTGGAGCGGCTGCAAAGCAGGTCGGATTTCGCAACGACATTGCGCAATACCAGCGCGCAATGCCCCGGATTGGCCGCGCTGCTGACAGATCAGCCGACCGGGTCAATCAGCACGTCGGGAACGCCCGGAGAAAACCGCAGCAGCGAGCAGCTTTCGCAGGTCGATCCGGGTAGCGGAGGCGGATCGGGTTCTGGTGGCGGCAGCGGTGGCGGCGGAGGCGGAAATCCCGGTGACGGTGGTGGCGGTCCCGGTGACGGCGGCGGCGACCCCGGTGACGGTGGTGGTCCCGGTGATGGTGGCGGCGACCCCGGTAACGGTGGCGGTGGTGACCCCGGAAATGGGGGCGGTCCTGGCGATGGCGGCGGTGGTCCCGGTAACGGGGGCGGCGGACCGGGCAACGGCGGCGGCAATGGCGGCAACAATGGCGGCCCGGGCAATGGAAACGGAAACGGTGGGAATAACGGAAACGGCGGCGGCAACAACGGCGGATCGGGTCCGGGCACCGGAAACGGCGGAGGAAATAACGGTCACGGCAACGGCTCTGGCAACGGCGGCGGCGGCCACGGAAACGGCGGCAGTAATGGCGACGGCAAAGGTGGCGGCAAAGGCGGCGACGGCAAAGGTGGCGGCAAGGGCGGCGACGGCAAAGGTGGCGGCAAGGGCGGCGACGGCAAAGGTGGCGGCAAGGGCGGCGACGGTAAAGGCGGCGGCAAGGGCGGTCACGGTGGTGGTAAAGGCGGCAATCGTTAAACCCAGCGCGCCGCGCCGGCACAGCGTCAGAACGGAAAACGGCCACCCAATCGGGTGGCCGTCAGCGTGTTGATCGGGTGTTTGCTAGCCCAACTGAACCAGAGCGTGGCGCTTTTTCCCGGCGCTCAGTTTTATCGGTGACGACAGCGCGCCTGCGTCGATCATGAGCCCCGCATCTGTCAGCGGTGCGTCGTCCAGTCTGGCGCCGTTCTCGGCGATCAGACGCTTGGCCTCTTTGCCGGATTTTGCCAGACCCGTTTTGACAATCAGCTGAACGATCGAGGCCGGCAGGTCATCCACAGACAGGGTCACGGTCGGAAGATCGCCCCCAACACCGCCTTTTTCAAAAACTTCGCGGGCGGTGGCTTCGGCGGTTGCCGCGGCTTCGGCCCCGTGCAGCAGGGCAGTGACCTCGTTGGCAAGGCGGATTTTGGCCTCGTTGATCTCGGACCCTTGCAGCGCGGCCAGACGGTCGCATTCATCAACGGGCAGTTCGGTGAAAATCTTCAGGAACCGGCCGACATCGGCGTCAGTCGTGTTGCGCCAGAACTGCCAGAATTCATAGGGGCTCAGCATGTCGCCGTTCAGCCAGACCGCACCGCCCTGAGATTTGCCCATCTTGCGCCCGTCGCTGGTCGTCAGCAGCGGCGTCGTCAGGCCGTAGACCTCGTGTTCCAGCACGCGCCGGGTCAGATCGACGCCGTTGACGATATTGCCCCACTGGTCCGACCCCCCCATCTGCAGCGCGCAGCCATAGCGCCGGTTCAGCTCCAGAAAGTCATACGCCTGCAGGATCATGTAGTTGAATTCGAGGAAGCTCAGCGACTGTTCCCGATCCAGCCGCGACTTCACGGACTCAAACGACAGCATCCGGTTGACCGAGAAATGCCGCCCGATATCGCGCAGGAATTCCAGATAGTTCAGGTTGTCCAGCCACTCGGCATTGTTCAGCATCAGCGCGCCGGTCTCGCTGTCATCATAGGACAGGTACTTGGCGAAGACCTTCTGCATCCCTGCGATGTTGGCGGCAATCTGGTCGGGGCCCAGCAGGGGGCGTTCGTCCGACCGGAACGAAGGGTCACCCACCTTGGTTGTTCCGCCGCCCATCAGGGTGATCGGCTTGTGGCCGGTTTTCTGCAGCCAGCGCAGCACCATGATGTTCATCAGGTGACCCACATGCAGCGACTGCGCCGTGGCGTCATAGCCGATATAAGCCGTCTGCACCCCGCTGATCAGCGCGTCGTCAAGGCCCTGATAATCGGTGCAGTCGGCGAGAAAGCCGCGCTCGATCATCGTGGCGATGAAATCCGATTTGGGGTGGTAGGTCATATCGTGCCCTTTGGGTTGATGTTGCGGGGCACTGTATAGGCGGCGGGCCGGGCAAGGAAAAGCCACCTTAATCAAGAAAAATGCGCAAGTTTCAGCTTTTGGTCGGTGGCATGCGGAACGCGAAAAGCATGGCAAGCAGGTTCAGGGCCGCAAGGGCGAAAATCGGTGTCACCGGATCGTGCAGATGCGCCACCGCGCCAAGGATCGCGGCAAAGACCATGCCCACCAGACCGGCGCTGACATCGCCAAGCGCAACAAGATAGGGGCGCTCTTTTTTCGACGTCATTTCGATGACGTAGAGGTATCGCCCATAGATCACCCCGTTGCCGCCCAGTGACAGCAGCAGGATGACCAGCGCGTAAAGCCATACGTCCTGCGCGTAGCCAAGCAGAGTGAAGACCAGCGCCAGAACCGCAGACAGGGTCGAGATCAGGCATCCCAGCCACATTACCGGTTTGACCGAGATGCGCCCGCTGAGCCAACCCCACAGGACAGACCCGATCACCATCCCAAGGCTGGCCGCGATAACGAAATAGCTGAGGGAGTGTTTGGTGCCGACATGAAACGTGGCCGCGTGGATCGTGTAGAACGGCATGGCCAGTTCCACCGAAACAAAGATCAGGCGCGCCATCAGAAACTTGCGGTACCAGGAATAGGCCATACCGGTTTTGAAGCCGGTTGCCAGTTCCGCCAGCGGTCTGGGTTTCGGTTTCGGGCCGGGGGTGCGGGCCTGTTCCTCTTCCAGCAGGCGGACGCCGGCAAAGCTGATGCCGGCGGCAAACATGGCAAAGACACCGCACCACAGAACGACGATGTGGCGCTGCATGGGCTGGTCCGAGGCCAGCAGGTCGCGCGTGATCCAGACGACAAGAATGGCCAGAATGCCGGAAATGGTGGCCTGCGCGAACACCATCCGGTTGCGCTTTTCTTCGGGGATGGAAATGCCGTAGATCTGGCTGGTGCCCAGGCTGGTAATCCCCTGACACAGCCCCATGATCACCGCCGTCATCAGGAACAACAGCACGATCATCACCTTGGGCAGGCCGGTCGCGAAAAGGGCGACCACAGCCAAAATCGCTGCGGTCAGGATATTGGGGATGTAAACCGCCAGCTTTGCCCGAGTCACCCGGTTGACGAATGGCGACATGAAAATCTCGGCAATCAGGCGCGAGCCTGTCACGAAAGGCAGCAACATGCCGGCGAAAAACGTCGGTGCCCCCAGCGCAAGATACAGGAACGGCAGCACCAGATTCGGGTTCACCAGTTGCGAACCGATCGTCGCCAGCGAGCCGGACCAGAAGATCAGTTGATAGTTGCGGCCGTCCGAGGGCTGCTTTTGTGTTCTGGTTTCCGTCATGGCCGTTTTGGGTTGCGCCTGATTTTCGCGGGTGGGATTGGGGTAATGGTTACTCAGGCAGCGATTTCGCGCAACTGTCGCGAACAACACAACGCAAGGCTCCTGTGGTTTCATGCGCGCAATCGGCGCCAAAATACGCCCCGGTTGCGCGATCTGGCTTGCGTTGCCACCGGTTGTAAGGGCAGGTTTGGCGCGCCGTACCGGTTGAGCCGGGCGGCAGTACACAAGACAAATGAGGTAAGCGTGAACCGGGCCAGCAGGAAAGTCGGGGCGATCAGAGCCTTGGGAACAATGTCCGGTACGTCAATGGACGGTGTGGATGCAGCCGTGGTCGAGACCGACGGGCACAGGATCATCCGATTTGGCCCAACCGCCTATCGCGCCTATTCCGATGCTGAACGCGCCGATCTGCGCGACGCGCAGGGGCAGTGGCACGGCAGCGCCGTGGACAAGGCCGCCGAACTGGTCACCTTTGCCCATGCCGAAGTGTTGTCCGAATTCGAAGATATCGATCTGATAGGCTGTCACGGCCAGACCCTTGCGCATGATCCGCGCGGGCGTGGCACGTTGCAGGTGGGCGACGGCAAGGGGCTCGCGCAGGCGCTGGGCATTCCCGTCGTCTGGGATTTCCGCAGCGATGACGTGGCCATGGGCGGCGAGGGCGCGCCGCTGGCGCCGTTCTTTCATTTTGCCTGCGCCAAATGGATCGGGGCCGACGCGCCGCTGTGTTTCCTGAACCTCGGCGGTGTGGGGAACCTGACCTATGTCGACCCCAGCTATAACGGGCCCGAAGCGCCCGGTGCGCTGCTGGCCTTCGACACCGGTCCCGCCAATGCACCCGTCGACGACCTGATGCAGGCGCGGCTGGGTCTGCCGATGGACCGCGATGGTGCGGTCGCGCGGGGCGGTACGGTCGAAACCGGTGCGCTGGAGCTGTTTCTGGCCGAACCCTTCTTTACCCGCATGCCGCCCAAATCGCTGGACCGCAACGACTTTGCCGAGATGATCGGACTGGTCCGGGAACTGGGCAATGCCGACGCGGTCGCCACGCTGACCGGTATGTGCGCGGCAGGTGTGGTGCAGGGGATGGAGCATTGCCCCAAGCCGCCGTCGCGCGTGCTGGTCACCGGGGGTGGGCGCCACAACACGGTTTTGATGGAGATGCTGCGCGTGGCGCTGGACTGCCCGGTTGAACCGGTCGAGGCGGTCGGGCTGGATGGCGATATGCTGGAAGCGCAGGCGTTTGCCTATCTCGCGGTCCGCGTGGCGCGCGGGTTGCCGACCTCTTGCCCCGGTACGACAGGGGTGAAGGCGCTGGTCGGCGGCGGCGTGATCAGCGATCCAGCGACCGCACATAGTCTGCCGTAAACCCGGAATACCCCTCTGACGTGGATTTCAGATGCGCCCGGGTCCAGCGGTGCAGCGCCGGCAACTGGTGAAAGGGCACATTGGGAAAGGCGTGATGTTCGGCGTGATAGGGCATGTTCCAGGCCAGAAACCGGACGATCCGGTTGGTGAAGGTCGTACGCGAGTTTTCCAGCATATTGGCGACGGGTGGGCAAAACCCGTGTTCCGCCAACAGGTAAAGCCGGAGGAAGGGTTGGCCCACAAGCACCGGTATCAGCCAGAGCCAGAGCAGAAGCGGTGAATAGAACAGGCTGACCGCGGCGACCGCGTATGCGATCAGCAAGGCGCGCGCTTCCCATCGCATCGCGCGGTGTTGCCGTCCAGGCAGATACGGCGCGTCAATCAGGCCGAAGGCATTGCGCAGCAGGACGCGGAGGTTGCCTGCCCAATAGGGCAAGCCGCTGAGATAGATCAGCAGCGCGGGCCAGTGGTCGGGTCTGGGCTTGCCGTCCAGTTCCGGGTCGTTTTGCGGATGATTGGTCCATTTGTGATGGGCCAGGTGAAAATACCGAAACCAGACAAAGGGCAGGGCAATCGGGACCCCGGCCAGATGCCCGACCGCGTCATTCAGCCATGCGGTGCGAAACGGGGTCTTGTGAGTGCATTCATGGCTGAGCGTGAACAGGAAAACCAACAATATGCCCTGCGGCAACAGGAACAGGGGCCAAAGCGGAACCCGGGCGACGATGCAGGCGCTGGTCACCGCAAGCGCCGCGCCATAAAGCGCCAGATGCCCGAGCCCGGCTGTATCTGACCGGGTTTGCAGGCGGTCCTTCGTTTCGGGCGGAAGCGAAGCGATGAGGGTGCGATGATCCATGCCTCACCCTTGCACAATTCCCATGCCCGTCCCAGCCGATTTCAGCGGTGGTCAACTCGTGCCGGATACCCCGGCCCATTCAGGCAAAGAAATAGATAATACCAACCGCAATAACCGCCGCGACGGCGTAGATGCCCAATATGGCCAGACGCAGTGAGCGACGTTTCTTTTCTGCCAGCGCAACCTCTTCTTCCTCGGGCAGGTCGGTTGGTCCGGCTTCGGGGGTCAGCCAGTTATACAGCATCAGACCTGCAAATGCGGCGTATGGGGTCAGGACAAGGAATAGCCCGGTGGCGTTGTATCCATCGGGGCCGGGCGTCAGCACCTTGAAGAGATACCCGCTTCCAAGGGATTTGATCATCAGCAGATGCAGCAAAACGAACCCGCCGATCGTCACGACAACAAGGTGCCTTCTGTTGCTGCGGCCAAGGCGGTCGTTCCGGCGCATGCGGTTTTCAACAAGTTTCGACAGGCTGAGGGTGAACAGGTCGATCAGGCCGAGGATCAGGACAATCAGGGGAATGAATGAGATGAAGACATAGGCGCCCGCTTCGCTGCCGATATTGTCGTTGCTCAGAAAGAAATACCCGACAGTGACCAGTAACCCAACGGTGCCCAGACCGAGTTTCAGCCACATGAATACCTTTTGCACGTCGCGGTTTGCACGCATTCCGACGTAATTCAGATGATGCTCGCGGTGGTTCGGTTCCGTCATCGCGGGAAGGTCCAAATGATTGAAAAATGTCCGGTCAGGCCGGCACGCATTCCGTACCAGAGTAACCCGCCCGGATTGGTGTGGCCGGTAAATGTGGTTTATCTGCCATAGGTTGCGGGCTTACCCGCGCGGAATATCAAAGCCCGGCTCGGCCAGTTCGAACCCCTCGAACTCGAACCCCGGTGAGACGGTACAACTGACCAGCGTGTAGTCTCCGGTCGAACGCGCCGCTTGCCAGTGATCGCGCGGCACGATCAGCTGCGGTGCGCCCTCAGTCAGATCGGGGGTGAGCAGATGATCGCGGGCAGGGCCCTGTTCCGTGGCGCTTAACGACAGGATCAGCGGGGCCCCGGCATGGTAAAGCCAGATCTCGGTCGCGTCGACGCGGTGCCAGTGGCTGCGCTCGTCGGCCTGCAGCAGGAAATAGATGCAGGTGCCCGTGGCGCGGCCCTCGTTATCGGCGCGCCATGTTTCACGGAACCAACCGCCTTCGGGATGGCGCTGAAGATCCAGGTGATCGATGATCTCTTGTGCGGTCATGGGCCCCTCGTGGATTTCGGGTGATTATGCACGGGGCCGCGCGATCCGCTATGGTATTCGTGTGGATGAGGAATATGTTTGCCACATGACCCTGACGATCCCGTTCGACAACAGCTACGCCCGCCTGCCTGACAGCTTTTTCGCGCGACAGGCCCCGGTTCCCGTCTGCGCGCCGCGACTGATTGCCTTCAACGATGATCTGGCACGAATCTTGCGCGTCACTCCGGGCGACGTGCACGAGATGGCCGACGCCTTCGCCGGGAACGCGCTGCCCGAAGGGGCCGAACCGATTGCACAGTTGTACTCGGGCCATCAGTTCGGCAGCTATAACCCGCAGCTTGGGGACGGGCGGGCCGTTCTGCTGGGCGAAACGGTCGGGACTGATGGTATCCGGCGGGACATTCAACTGAAAGGTTCCGGCCCGACACCGTTTTCCCGGCAGGGTGACGGGCGCGCATGGCTGGGTCCGGTGCTGCGCGAATATGTGGTCTCCGAAGCAATGCACGCGCAGGGCATCCCGACCACGCGGGCGCTGGCCGCCGTCGAAACCGGCGAGACCGTTCTGCGCGAGGGGCCGCTACCTGGTGCCGTGCTGACCCGCGTCGCCCAGAGCCATCTGCGTGTCGGCACGTTTCAGGTCTTTGCCGCGCGCGGGCAAATGGACAGCCTGCGCCGCCTGACGGAATACGCCATCGCGCGTCACTACCCCGGTGTCGAAGGACCGATGGGCCTGCTGCGCGCGGTGGTCGAGGCACAATCGCGGCTGATTGCGCAGTGGATGAGCGTGGGGTTCATTCACGGGGTGATGAACACGGACAATTGCTCGATTGCCGGAGAAACCATTGATTACGGCCCCTGCGCATTTATGGACAGCTATCACCCCAACACGGTCTACAGCTCAATCGACCGGATGGGGCGGTATGCCTATTCCAACCAGCCTGACATCGCAGTGTGGAACGCGGCGCAACTGGCCACGGCGCTGATCCAGCAGATGGACGACAAAGAGGCAGCCGTGGAAGAAGCGACCGAGATCGTGCACGCCATGCCCGACCTGCTGCAGGAAAACTGGCTGGCGCGGTTCCGGGCGAAGCTCGGGCTTTTGCAAGAGGAAGAGGGCGATTCCGAGCTGATCTCGGACCTGCTGGTGCGAATGGCCCGGAATCAGGCTGATTTCACCAACACGTTCCGAGCGCTGGGCAAGGACACCGCGCGGGATCAGTTCACCGACCCGGAGGCGTTTGATGGCTGGGCGGAGGGCTGGAACACGCGTCTGACGCGCGAGGACGATCCGGCTTGCGTTCTGGCATCGGCCAACCCGGCCTTCATTCCCCGCAATCACCGGGTCGAGCAGATGATACAGGCTGCAGTTCTGGGGGATTACGAACCGTTCCACCGGCTGAACGCGGTATTGTCACGCCCCTATGAGGACCAGTCCGACGCCGCAGACCTGACGCGCCCCCCGACACAGAACGAAGTCGTTCATGCGACGTTTTGTGGGACATAAGGCTGACGCTGGTCGTTCGAAGTGTCCGCTATGCGCGCATAATTTCCAGCACTGCGGCGCTGACGATCAGGATGGCGCCCAGCAACTCTCGTAACCCGAAGGGTTCGCCAGCCAGCGCCGCGGCTGAGGCCAGGCCGACGATCACCTCGCTCATCAGCAGCAACCCGACGCGGGCCGGGGACAGCCTGGTCGCCGGCCAGATCGTCATGAACACCATCGGCAGGATGTAGAGGGCGGACAAGGCAACGAATTGCAGAACCCAAAGATACTGCGCCTCGTCAATCTCGGGCAGAACAGGTCCGCGTAAAAAGGCCAGACCGAACAGGGACAGGATCAGCGCGCCGAGGACAAAAGCAAAGACCTGACCCGTGACCGATATATTGCCGGCCCTGTACAGACCCAGCGTCCCAAGCGCCCAGCAAACCCCCGATGCCAGCGCCAGCCAGTCGCCTGTGTTTTGTGGCCAGGGCACGAACCCCGCGCCACCCAGAACGACGAACAACCCTCCGATCCCGCAAATCAGCCCGGCGATGCGGCCGACGCTCAGACGCTCGCCCAGAAACAGCACGCCCAGAATCGTTCCCCAGATCGGGGTCAGGTAAAACAGCAGGATCGAGCGGACGACCTCGGTGTAAACCAGGCTGATTGAATAGAGGCTGAAGGCCGCCCCCGTGAACATCCCGCTGATCAGCAGGTCGCGCCACTGAAGGGCCAGTGACAGCCGGTCGCGCCAGATCAGCGGAACAAGCACGATCAGGGCCGATGTGTACATCGCGATCCCCGGCCAGGGGCCGGTCAGTCCGAGGTCAAGAAAGAACCGGACCGGAATCCAGTAGAGGCCCCACATCATGCCGCCGATCACCAGGGTGATGCTGGCCCAGGTACCGCTGTCCGATCGTGCTTCGTTCGTTGTCATTGTTGCTCCGTTACAGGCGGCACGCGGTTCCGGGATAGAGCGTTCGGGCACCGGCGATCAAGCGAAACCACCCCGCACAACCGCCACGCGCGTTTCCTGCCCACTTCCTGAGCGCACAGGTTGCAGAACGCGACAACTTCGGAGATTGCACCGCCTTACTGCGCGAAATGGGGTTGCGCCTCGCGGCGAGCATGGCACTTTTACTGCCAATCGTCTGTCCGGAACCCAATGAAACCAAACTCGACCCTGCGCATTGCCAGCTACAACATTCAGAAATGCGTCGGGCTTGATTTCCGGCGGCAGCCGCAGCGCATAATGCAGGTGATCGAAAGCATGCAGGCCGATATCGTTGTGCTGCAGGAGGCCGACAAGCGCCTGCCGCCGCGTCCCGCTGCCCTGCCGCATTTCATGCTGGACGAGGCAGGGTGGCAAATCGTCGATCTGGGCGGCGCGGGCAGTCTGGGCTGGCATGGCAACGCGGTGATCTGGCGGGGCGACCCGATCCGCGTGCGGCAAACCGGGCATCATGATTTGCCGGGGCTCGAACCCCGGGGGGCTGTGCGGGTCGAGTTTGACACGCAGATCGGCCCCCTTCGGGTGATGGGAATGCATCTGGGTCTGCTGCCCGCATCGCGGCGTCAGCAGATCACGCATATCCGGCGTTGCGACGCCGACCTTGATCACATGCCCACGGTGTGGGCCGGGGATTTCAACGAATGGTCGCGGCAGCCGGTTCTGGATCACCTGGCCCCGGACATGCGGTTCCTGCCGCCGATGCCCAGTTATCCGGCGGCGCAGCCCCTGGGCGCGCTGGACCGGATCGCGCTGGGCACCGGGCTTGAGGCGGTGGTCCATGGCGTGCATGACGCGCGTCCGGCGCATATCGCCTCGGACCATCTGCCGGTCTGGGCGGACCTGCGTCGGGTCGCCTGAGAGGCAATTCCCCTGTGGCGCCAGCCGCACAGACGTATTAAGACAGAGAACCGAACCAAGCCGAGGGTCACTTATGTCCGACACGATCATCGCCCGTTGCGAAGCCAAAGGTCTGCGCATGACGGGACAGCGCCGCACAATCGCGCAGGTGTTGCAACAGAGCGAGGATCACCCGGACGTAGAAGAACTTTATGCCCGTGCCTCGGAAGTGGATTCCGGGATTTCCATCGCCACCGTCTATCGCACCGTGAAACTTTTCGAAGAGGCCGGGATTCTCGAGCGTCTGGAGTTTGGCGACGGGCGTGCGCGCTATGAAGACGCCGAGCGCGACCACCATGACCACCTGATCGACATGCAGTCCGGAGAGGTGATCGAATTCGTCGATCCCGAGATCGAGGCGTTGCAGGAAAAGATCGCCGCCAAGCTGGGATACAAGCTAAAGGGCCACCGGCTGGAACTGTACGGCGTTCCGCTGGAACAGGACTGACCCATCACAAAACGCGAACGGCTATCGCACGGGAAATCATGTTTCCTGCGTTCAAAATGCTTGCCAGATCGGGCGACTTCCGCTTTTGGTGCGGGTTAGTGGCGGCAATTCGAGCCGCGGTATTCAACGGACACGACCATGAACAACGTAAACGGCATTTTGCTGGTCGTCGGCGCGATGGCGGCTTTTGCGCTTGAGGATATGTTCATCAAGCACCTGTCGGTCAGTATTCCGACCGGTCAAATCATGGTTGTGCTGGGCCTGGTATGCGGCCTGATCTTCGCGGCCATGGCCGTAGCCACGCGCAAACGCATTTTTGATGCCGCCGCCTGGCAGACTCTGCCGCTGATCCGCGCTGCCTGCGAAGGCGTGGGCGCCGTGGCCTTTGTCACCGCGCTGGCTCTGGTCGACCTTTCGATCGTTGCGGCGGTGTTTCAGGCCATGCCGCTGGCCGTGACCATGGGCGCGGCGTTGTTTCTGGGGGAGCAGGTCGGCTGGCGACGGTGGAGCGCCATCGGTGTCGGCTTTGTCGGCGTTCTGATGATCATTCGACCGGGGCTCGACGGGTTCCAGCCCGAGACCCTGTTTGTGGTGGCCAGCGTTGTCGCCATCGCCGCACGTGACCTGATCACGCGCCGGCTGGACGCGCGCGTCGCTTCGGCTGTCGTGGCCCTGCAGGCCTATGGGGCCGTTACGCTGGCCGGGCTGGCGCTGATCGTCTTCAACGCGCAACCGCTGGTCGCGTTCGAAACAGCTCAGATCGGGCCGCTGATCGGCGCAATCGGGTTCGGGGTTCTGGGCTATTACGGGATTGTCAGCGCTATGCGGGTGGGCGATGCCTCGGCCCTGACACCGTTCCGCTATACGCGGCTGGTCTTTTCGATTGCGGCAGGCATGATGATGTTCGGTGAACGCCCGGATCAGATGACACTGGCCGGCGCGACCCTGATCATCGGTTCAGGGCTTTACACCTTTTTGCGCGAACGGCGACTGGCGCAACAGATGGCGGTTGCCGCGACCTGACGGATCGTCGCAGGTTGGCGCAAACACGCGCCCTGTAACGTGTTAGCGATAACATCAGCGGTTTACTTTTTGCCCGTTGATGCTATGAGGCATGCAACCGAATGCAGCCACAGGGACGGGCATCATGAGCACCATCATCGACATCCACGCACGCGAAATTCTGGACAGCCGGGGCAATCCGACGGTCGAAGTTGATGTGATCCTGGAAGACGGCACCATGGGCCGTGCGGCTGTGCCTTCGGGCGCATCCACGGGCGCTTACGAAGCAGTGGAAAAGCGTGACGGTGACAAAGCGCGTTACATGGGCAAGGGCGTGCTTGAGGCCGTGGCCGCCGTGAATGGTGAAATCGCCGAGGAGCTGGTGGGCTTTGACGCGACCGAGCAGGTCGCCATCGACGAGGCGATGATCGAACTGGACGGGACCGAGAACAAGGGCCGTCTGGGCGCAAATGCCATTCTGGGTGTTTCGCTGGCCACCGCCAAGGCAGCCGCGGATTTCACCACGCAGCCGCTGTTCCGCTACGTTGGCGGCACCTCGGCCCGCGTCCTGCCGGTGCCGATGATGAACATCATCAACGGAGGCGAGCACGCCGATAACCCGATCGACATTCAGGAATTCATGATCATGCCCGTCTCGGCCGCGAATATCCGCGAGGCGGTCCGTATGGGATCCGAGGTGTTCCATACACTGAAAAAGGAACTGTCGGTCGCCGGTCTGGCCACCGGTGTGGGTGACGAGGGCGGCTTTGCCCCCAATATCGCCAGCACCCGCGAGGCATTGGATTTCATCCTGAAGTCCATCGAAAAAGCGGGCTACAAGCCGGGAGAGGAAATCCACCTCGCACTCGATTGCGCCGCAACCGAATACTACAAAGACGGCAAATACGTTCTGTCGGGCGAAGGCAAAAGCCTGACATCGGAGGAAAACGCGGCCTATCTGGCGGCGCTTGTCGACGACTATCCGATCATCTCGATCGAAGACGGCATGTCCGAGGATGACTGGGACGGCTGGCGCGCTTTGACCGATGCCATCGGGGACAAGGTGCAACTGGTCGGTGACGACCTGTTCGTCACCAATCCTGAACGTCTGGCCCAGGGGATCAAGAACGGCTGCGCCAACTCGATGCTGGTCAAGGTCAATCAGATCGGGTCGCTGACCGAAACCCTGCGCGCCGTCGATATGGCCCACCGCGCGCGTTACACCAACGTGATGTCGCACCGCTCGGGCGAGACCGAAGACGCCACCATTGCCGATCTGGCCGTGGCAACCAATTGCGGTCAGATCAAAACCGGCTCGCTGGCGCGGTCGGACCGGCTGGCCAAGTACAACCAGCTGATCCGCATCGAGGAATTGCTGGGCGAAGTTGCCGAATATGCAGGGGCTTCGATCCTGAAGCGCTAAATGGTATCCTGATCCCCGGATTTATTTGAGGATCAGGTTTTGATTAGTGTCATAGAACCAGAAACGCCGGAACATTTTGAT
Organism: Ruegeria sp. ABV4_181; assembly: GCF_056158465.1. Classification (NCBI taxonomy): domain Bacteria; kingdom Pseudomonadati; phylum Pseudomonadota; class Alphaproteobacteria; order Rhodobacterales; family Roseobacteraceae; genus Ruegeria; species Ruegeria sp. ABV4_181. The sequence goes on along the minus strand of NZ_JBSWTI010000002.1, from coordinate 2,848,255 downwards.
GCGATCCGGCGTTTGTGCTGGGATTACCGCGAATTCCTGTTGTCGCTGGATTCCAAGTCTCAGCGGATTGTACGCACGATCTATCCGCGCGACAAATACGCCGGCGTGATGGACGCCATCGAAGCGGAACACACCCCGCCGAACGGTGGTGCGCGGCTGGTGTTGAAAGATGAGCAGCCTGTCGGGTGCGGCATGTTCCATACGCTGGAACCCGGTATCGCCGAGATCAAGCGGGTGTATGTGCACGAGGATGCGCGCGGCTCGGGGGCGGGTTTCGCGATCATGCAGGCTCTGGTCGAAGCCTGCCGAAATCAGGAATTTGACTATATCAGGATGGACACCGGAATACCTCTGCAAAAGGCAATTCGCCTGTACCTGTCGATGGGGTTCAAGTTGCGGGACGCCTATGCGGAAATTCCCGATTTTGCAGAAGGTCACCTGCTGTTTTTTGAGATGTCCCTGCGTCCGGAACCGGCGGGATAGCAAAAGTTCGAAATAAATTTGCAGCGTTACCCTTTGTAATCGTTTCGGAAAATGAAATAAGCCGAAAAAATTCTGCATAAACGCACTTTTGTGTGAACTTTTACCTATTTGTCAGCTCTGGATGTCTCGTACCCTGTCGACAGGACAGAAAAGGAGAATACCATGACTGGTTCAAGATTCCTTCTCGTAGCGTCGGTAATCAGCACAGTATTTCTGGCGGCCTGTGCGGGCCCGGATACATATCCGATAACCGGAGATCCGGTGTCTTCATCCGACCCGGTTCGGAACATGGAATCGGCCACATACATTTATCGTGGCGAAGCCCGGTAAGGGGATACGCATTGGGGGCACGGGCTGAAACGCCCGTGTACTGATTCAGGATCAGAGCTTTTTGCTCATCAGCATATACCGATCCCGCTGTTTGAAGCCCGTGCGCAGATACAATCTCTGCGTCGCTTCGTGCGAGCGGTCGACCTCAAGGTGAAGGGCGGTCAGACCGGCCCCGGCCAGCGCCTTGGGCAGGTCCATCAGCACCTCGGTGGCGATACCGCGGCCGCGCACGGCGGGGCGAATGTATATCTCATCGACAAAGCCGTCCATGCCGCCAAACTCGACCGACCAGCCAAAAGTCAGGATGATATAGCCCAGCGGCGCGCGGCCCGGGCCAATCAGATAGACACACCCATGTGGAATGCCTTCCAGCAGCGGCAGCAGGGCTTCGCGGCGCTGGTCGGATTCCTGCGTGATGCCTGCCTCGGCATGAAACGAGGCGACCAGACCCATAAGACGGTCCAGATCCTCGGGGCGGGCCAGTCTCAGCGCGGCGCTCATAGCCGGGCCAGCCGTTCGGTCAGCAGGGCAAAGAACCCGTCGGCATCTACTTCACCCATGAACATCGCGTTTGGCGCGTGGTCGGTGACACGCCACCAGTCGGCGACGGTCATTCCCAGCGTCAGGTCGGATTGGGTTTCGATCTGCACGTTGATGTGGCGGCCGGTGAAAAGATCGGGGCGGATCAGGTAGGCGGTGACGCAGGGATCATGCAGCGGCGCGCCTTCCGAGCCATATTTCTCGATGTCGAAACGTTCGAAAAAATCTGTCATCTCGGCCACAGCATGACCGACTTTGCTGTCGAGTGCGCGGAAGGCGTCGTTGCGCTGTTTCGTGACCAACGCGTCATGGGTGACATCCAGCGGCATAACCACGATGTGAACGCCGGATTTGAACACGATATCAGCCGCTTCGGGATCGACGTAAATGTTGAACTCAGCGGCGGGTGTGATGTTGCCGACCTCGAAATACGCGCCACCCATCAGCACGATTTCCTGAACCCGGTCGACGATGTCGGGGGCTTTCCGGAATGCCGTGGCAATGTTGGTCAACGGCCCCAACGGGCAGAGCGTTACCGTGCCCGGTTCGTGCGCGCGCAGCGTGTCGATGATGAAATCGACACCGTGACCGTCGGCCAGCTGCATTTCCGGATCGGGCAGGACCGGGCCGTCCAGCCCGGTTTTGCCATGGACATGTTCCGCGGTGACCAGAGGCCGGCTGAGCGGGCGGTCACATCCGGCATAGACCGGGATATGCGTGTGCCCGGCCAGTTCGCACACAATGCGCGCATTCTTGGCGGTCAGCGCCAGCGGCACGTTTCCGGCAACGGCTGTGATGCCCAACACCTCAATCTCTTCGGGGCTTGCCAGCGCCAAAAGGATGGCGACGGCGTCGTCCTGTCCGGGGTCGGTGTCGATGATGATCTTACGGGGGGGCATGGTCGTCTCCGGGGGTCGTGAAGGTGGGACACTCGCAACTGTCACCGCGCTTGTCTAGCCGAATTTCGCGTCAGCCGCTGCATCCACAGGCGGGAGTTTGCCATTGGCGCGGTGTTCCTCGGTTTTGACCTCGTCCCACAGCGCGTCCATCTCCTCCAGCGTGCTTTGGGACGGCGTTTTCCCCCGATCGGCCAGCCGCGCCTCGACCTGTTCAAACCGGCGGGTGAACTTGGCGTTGGTGCGGCGCAGGGCGGCCTCGGGCTCGATGCCCAGGTGGCGGCCCAGATTGACCATGACGAACAGCAGATCGCCGAATTCGTCTTCCAGCGCGTCGGCATCCTTGCTGTTGCGGGCCTCTTCCAGCTCGGCGGCCTCTTCCGTGATCTTGGCCAGCACGTGGCTGGCGTCCGGCCAGTCGAACCCGACACGCGCAGCGCGTTTCTGCAGCTTGTGCGCCCGCAGCAGGGCGGGCAGGTTGGCGGCAACCCCGTCCAGCGCGCCTTTCTGCGCCTTGCCCGCACGCTCGGCAGCTTTGATGGTCTCCCAGTCCAGCGTCTGCTGTTCCGCGGACTTGTCTCGGGATTCGTCACCGAAGACATGCGGGTGACGGTCAACCATCTTGTCCGACATGGTGCGCACCACGTCCTGAAAGGTGAAATGCCCGGCCTCTTGCGCCATTTGCGCGTGGAACACGGATTGGAACAGCAGATCGCCCAACTCGCCTTTCAGTTCGTCCCAGGCCTGGCGCTCGATGGCGTCGGCGACCTCATAGGCTTCTTCGATGGTATAAGGGGCGATGGTGCCGAAATCCTGTTCGATATCCCACGGGCAGCCCGATTTCGGGTCGCGCAGGCGGCGCATGATTTCCAGCAAACGCTCGATACCCGCATTGCTGTCATGGATCAGAGGATTTTCGGCCATTGCGAACCCTTTCGTTCCGGTGTCAGATGCATCCATTCCGCAGTCAGGATCAGGAGTCCACCCCAGATGCCCGTCGTCAACCGAATTGCCGATTACTCAGCCGATATGGCCGCATGGCGCCAACATTTGCATTCGATCCCCGAGCTTGAGTTCGAATGCCACGAAACAGCGGCGTTTGTCGCGGACCGGCTGCGCGAGTTTGGCGTCGACGAACTGCACGAAGGCATTGCCACGACCGGAATCGTGGCGATCATCAACGGGCAGGGCGCGGGGCCGACCATCGGATTGCGCGCCGATATGGACGCGCTACCGATCCCCGAGGAAACGGGTGTTTCCTATGCTTCGAAAAACCCGGGCAAGATGCATGCCTGCGGCCATGACGGCCACACGACAATGCTGTTGGGGGCGGCGCGCTATCTGGCCGAGACGCGGAATTTCGCGGGCCGCGTGGCGTTGATCTTTCAGCCCGCCGAGGAAGAGGGCGGTGGCGCCGGCGTGATGGTGGACGAAGGGATCATGGACCGGTTCGACATTGGGCAGGTCTACGCGCTGCACAATGCGCCGGGTTTGGCCGAAGGCGCGTTTCATACTACGCCGGGGCCGATCATGGCCGCAGTCGATACGTTCGAAATCCACATTCAGGGCGTCGGCGGCCACGGGGCCATGCCGCATGAAACCCGCGATCCGGTGATGGCGGCCTGCGGCATCGCTCAGGCAATCCAGACGATTGTCAGCCGCAACCATTACGCGCTGGACGATCTGGTGGTGTCGGTCACGCAAATCCACACCGGCACAGTGAACAACGTGATCCCGGATACCGCATTCATCAACGGAACCGTGCGCACCTTCGATCCGAAGGTACAGCAGATGGTGATCGAACGGATGGAGAAGATCGTGCAGGGGCAGGCGACCTCCTACGGGGTCGAGGCGCGGCTGGACTATCAGAAAAACTATCCCGCAACGATCAATGACGGCGACAAGGCCGGGTTTGCAGCCGCCGTGGCTCGGGACGTGTCCGGTGCCGGGCGTGTGGTCGACAATATGGGCCGCGAGATGGGGGCCGAGGATTTCTCGTACATGCTGCAGTCGCGGCCCGGTGCCTATCTTTTCCTCGGGCAGGGCGAAGGGGCCGGGTTGCATCATCCGAAATACAATTTCAACGACGACATCGCGCCGGTGGGGGCTTCGTTCTTTGCGCGGATCGTCGAAAAAGCGCAGCCGCTGGGCTGACGGGGGAAAGCGATGGCACTGGAAGACGCAAAGACGCAGGTGGACGAAGCCTTCACCAACCCGGATCTGAAGGGGCCGTCTTACGAAAACACGTTTGGCGGGGCCACGTCGTTCTTGCGGCGGCTCTATACCAAGGACCTGAATGGCGTCGATATCGCCGTGACCGGGGTGCCCTTTGATCAGGCGGTGACCAACCGCCCCGGCACCCGTCTGGGACCGCGCGCGATCCGTGAGGCAAGCGCGCTACAGTCCCCCGACGCGCCCTATGGATGGCCGTTCGATGCGCTGAGCGAGTTGGCCATCGTCGATTACGGCGACATGGCCTATGACTATGCCAATATCCCGGCCTTTCCCGACACGCTGACCGATCACATCCGCACCATTCTGGCGGCTGACGTGGCCTCGGTCACGCTGGGCGGGGATCACTATATCAGTTTCCCGATCCTCAAGGCCTATGCCGAGAAATACGGGCCGATGTCGCTGTTGCAATTCGATGCCCATACAGACACCTGGGCCGATGACGATATGAGCCGCGTCGACCACGGGACAATGTTCTACAAGGCGGTGAAATCAGGGATCGTCGATCCCAAACGCTCGGTTCAGGTGGGGATACGCACCACCAACGAGGACACGCTGGGCGTCAACATCATAGACGCGCGCGAGGTCTATGAATCCGGTCCTGCCGCGGCGGCGCAAAAGATCAAAGGCATTCTGGGGGACAGCCCGGTTTACCTGAGCTTTGACATCGACGGGCTGGACCCGGCTTTTGCGCCGGGCACCGGAACACCTGTTTGGGGCGGGCTGACCTCAATCCAGGCGCAGATCATCCTACGCGATATTGCCGGGATCAACATCAAGGGCGGGGATGTGGTCGAGGTTTCGCCGCCGTTTGATACATCCGGCGCCACGGCGATTGCGGGCGCGCATGTCGCGACGCAGATCATCTGTCTGCTTGGGTGGAACAAGCTGGTAAAGCCTTAACTATTGATTAGGCATAATCCCGGTATGTGCTTGATGAAGGACCGGACGGGAGAAATACGGGCATGGACAAGTTCAATCAACCGATCAGCGGCAATGATCTGGCGCGGTTTTCCGGGCCGAACACGTTCATGCGTTTGCCGCAGGCCGAGTCTCTGGCCGGGCTGGACGTTGCCGTGCTGGGGGTTCCGATGGATATCGGCACTTCCTGGCGGTCGGGCACGCGGTTTGGGCCAAAACAAATCCGCAGCGAAAGCGCGATGATCCGGCCTTATAACATGGCCACTTTCGCGGCGCCGTTCGACAGTCTGCAGATCGCGGATATCGGTGATCTTGCGATCAATACGTTCTCATTGTCTGACAGTCTGAAAATCATCAGGGAAAGCTATGACGCCATTCTGGCGCAGGGGGTGACCCCGGTGGCGATGGGGGGCGATCATTCGATCACCCTGCCGATCCTGCGCGCGATCGCCGCCAAACACGGGCCGGTGGCGCTGGTGCATGTGGATGCCCATGCGGACGTCAATGACGAGATGTTTGGTGAGCGTGAGACCCACGGCACCGTTTTCCGCCGGGCCTACGAAGAGGGCCTGATCGTCCCGGACAAGACGTTTCAGATCGGCATCCGGGGCTCTGGCTATGCAGCGTCGGATTTCACCGAAGCCAAGGGCTGGGGGTTCCGCCAGTTCCCCGCATGGGAGCTGTGGCAACAGAACCTGACCGTCATCGGCGCGCAGATCCGCAAGGATATCGGCGAACACCCGGTATACGTAACCTACGATATCGACAGCCTTGATCCGTCCTTTGCGCCGGGCACCGGCACGCCCGAGATTGGCGGCCTGACGACGCCGCAAGCGCTGCAACTGATTCATGCGCTGAGGGGAATGAACGTGGTGGGCTGCGATTTGGTCGAAGTGTCGCCGCCCTATGACCCCTCGGGCAATACGGCGCTGACAGCGGCGAACCTGCTGTTCGAATTGCTGTGCATCCTGCCCGGCGTGACGTCACGGTAGGCGGCAGCGCATCTTGTCGACCTTCCCGAACCGAATATGGTTGGCCGCGAATTTGGCGCGGGGATGAGGAAGATGGTGCTTTGGTCGATTGTTTGTCTGGTGGCCCTGCTTGCCGGTTATATCCGCCTGGCCCCGACAGACCCTGCCCGTTGGCATGTGGCCCCCAAGGCTGACACCGACCGCGACATGAAGGGCGGCGTGATCCGCGTTGTCGCTTCCGGCGCGGACGGGTTGAAAAGGCTGCACGCGGTGGCCAGCGCGACACCGCGCACGTCAGTTCTGGCCGGATCGGTCGAAGAAGGGATGATTACCTACGTCACCCGAACCAAAACATTTGGCTTTCCGGACTACACGACGGCCCAGCAGGACGGCGAATTATTGCGCGTCCGTGGTCGGTTACGATTTGGCAGGAAGGATTTTGGTGTCAATCGGAAACGGGTCGACGGATGGCTGGCTCTGCTGTAGCCCTGACGACAAACACCCCTCCTGCACCTCGCGCCACATCGGCACGTTCAGCGACATCTGGCATTGCGCCATGAACATGCGGCCATCGACCTGCAGGCAGATCATCTCGCCCAGTTCGACCCGCGTGCCGGATTTGTCGGTGCAATAACAGTCCCGCACCTTGCCGCCGGGGCCGACCACATCGGCCACGGCAGGCATAGCGCACAGCGTCAAAACAAGAACCAACCGTTTCATGTGCAGAATCTTAGCACAGGGACAGCCCTTGACCAAAGCCCCGGATTAAGAGACACCGCGCGGATGATCCCCGAAGAACGCCTTGAACAGATAACCCAGCGATTCCAGTACCTCGAAGCGGCCTTGGCAGATGGCGCCTCGGGCGGGGATATCGCGGCGCTGGCCAAGGAGTATTCCGACCTGAAACCGGTGGTCGATCAGATCATGGCCTGGCGGCAGTTGGTGGCCGATCTGGCCGAGGCCGAGGCGATGTTGACCGACCCGGACATGAAGGAACTGGCCGAGGAGGAAATCCCGGGGCTACAGGCCCGCATCCCCGAGGCCGAACATGCACTGCAACTGGCGCTTTTGCCCAAGGACGCGGCGGATGCGCGGCCGGCAATGCTGGAAATCCGGCCCGGTACGGGCGGGGATGAGGCCGCCCTGTTCGCGGGCGATCTGCTGCGCATGTATCAGCGCTATGCCGAAGCGCGGGGGTGGCGGTTCGAGATTATCGAAGAACAGGCCTCGGACCTGGGCGGCATCAAAGAGGTCGTGGCCCATATCAAGGGCGAGGGTGTCTTTGCCCGCATGAAGTATGAATCCGGTGTGCATCGGGTGCAACGGGTGCCGGAAACCGAAAGTGGCGGGCGTATCCATACCTCGGCGGCAACCGTGGCGGTTCTGCCCGAGGCCGAGGATGTGGACATCCAGATCGACGCAAATGACATCCGTATCGACACCATGCGCAGTTCCGGCGCGGGCGGGCAGCACGTGAACACCACCAACTCGGCCGTGCGGATCACGCATCTGCCCAGCGGGATCGTCGTGACCAGTTCCGAGAAATCCCAGCACCGCAATCGCGAGATCGCCATGCAGGTGCTGAAGACGCGCCTCTATGATCTGGAACGCCAGCGCATCGACAGCGAACGGTCTGCGGACCGGGCCAGTCAGGTTGGGTCGGGGGATCGGTCCGAACGTATCCGGACCTACAACTTTCCGCAGGGCCGCATGACCGATCACCGCATCAACCTGACCCTGTATAAGCTGGACCAGGTAATGCAGGGCGATCTGGACGAGGTGATCGACGCCCTGACCGCTGACGATCAGGCGCGGCTGCTGGCCGAGTTGGCGCAATGATTGCGGCACAGACGGCAGCACAGGCGATGGTCGCCGCAACAGCACGCCTGCGGGCCGCCGGCATCGCCGATCCGGCGCGAGACGCGCGGGTCTTGCTGGCCCACGCGGCACGAATCGAGGCCAGCAGGGTAACCCTGATCGCGCCCGAGGAACTGTCGCCGGAAATTGCCGAACGCTATGATCAGCTGATCTCGTTGCGGGCTATCCGGGTACCGGTCTCGCATTTGCTGGGCGAGCGCGAATTCTACGGCCGCAGGTTCCGCGTCAGCCGGGACGTGCTGGACCCGCGCCCGGAAACCGAGACGCTGATCGAGGCCGCGCTCAGCGAGCCTTTTGACCATGTGCTGGATCTGGGCGTTGGGTCGGGCTGTATCCTGATCACGCTGCTGGCCGAACGCGGCAGCGCCACGGGCGTAGGGGCAGATCTGAGCGAAGCGGCCTGCCTTCAGGCCAGCGCCAATGCGGTGCAGCATCAGGTGCAGGAGAGGGTCGAGATTCTCCGTTCAGACTGGTTTGGGGACATTCAGGGCCAATTCGACCTGATTGTTTCGAATCCGCCCTATATTTCGCTGTCCGAGATCGGGGACCTGTCCCCGGAAGTGCGCGAGCATGAGCCGCGTATGGCCCTGACGGACGAGGGCGACGGGCTAGGTGCCTACCGCAGGATCGCGGCCTCGACCCCCGATTTTCTGATGCCGGGCGGGCGTTTACTGGTCGAGATTGGACCAACGCAGGGCAAAAGCGTCTCTGCGCTTTTTGATGCGGCGGGTCTGATCGAAACGCGGATCATTCCCGATCTGGATGGCCGTGACCGCGTCGTTGTCGCCAGAATGCCGCAGTAGCGGCGTGTTCTGAGGCCGAAAAGCGCCGATTGATGTAAAAAAGCTGCGATTTTTTGGACAAACCCCTTGTCTGTGCGCGCAGGACATGTTTACTCAGGATTAGTCGGCGAGGTTGACGCTGTTACAGCGCACCCCTGACGCCAAGCCCAAAAAAGTCGATGACGCGTTACGGCACAAGCCACTGAGCAGCGTAAGGTACGGGTTGATCGACAGTGAATTGATAAGGCTGACGTAAAGTAAGATGAGATCTTCCAAATCCCGCTCGCGGGCCAAGAACAACCGCAATCGTCCTTCTGGCGGCAATGTCGTAAACCGGGTTTTTGACAGCTCGGGCCCCGAGGGCAAGGTGCGTGGCACTCCGCAGCAGATCATTGACAAATACAACCAGTTGGCGCGCGACGCCCAGCTGTCGAACGACCGCGTGGCGGCTGAGAACTTTCAGCAGCATGCCGAGCACTATCTGCGGATGCTGAGCGAAGCGCAGCGCGAGATCGAAGCGCGCCGCGAAGAGCAGGAGCGCCAGAACCGCGAGCGTCAGGCCGAGCGCGACCGCGAACGCGCCGAGCGTCAGGAACGCGAAGCGGCCCGTCAGGCGGACCCGGCCGAAGCGCCGCAACCCGATGTCATGGACTTCGGGGCCGAGCCTGCGGCACCGGAATCCGGTCTGGTCGAAACGCCGGAAAGCAAGGATGGTGCCGAAGCAGCCGAGAAGCGGGAAAAACCTGCACGTCGGCCGCGCACTCGCAAGCCCAAGGCCGCGCCCGCGACGGCCGAGGATTCCCCCAAGACAGGTGGCGACGCGCCGGAGGCGGCTGAATAAGCCAGCACTACAGCAAAATTGTGAAACTCCCCGGGTTCCCGCCCGGGGTTTTCTTTTGGGGCGTCAGCTTTTCTGAACTTCGCGCGCCAGTGCGCAAAACGCCTCAAGCGGAATTTGCTCGGCGCGTTCCGTCGGTTTTATCCCGGCAGCCACAAGGCGGTCCTCGATATCCGGGGCGACGCCCTTCAGCGAGGCGCGCAGCATCTTGCGGCGCTGGTTGAAGGCGGCGGCAACAACCCGGGACAGGGTGGCGGCGTCGGCGGGATAGCGGGGCTGGGGCAGGGCGGTCAGGTGGACCACCGCGCTGGAAACCTTGGGCGGCGGAGTAAAGGCACCAGGGGGCAGGGACATGGCAATGTGCGCCTCGGCCCGCCACTGGGCAAGGATGGCGAGGCGGCCATAAGCTTTGCTACCGGGCTGGGCGACGATGCGTTCAGCGACCTCGCGCTGGAACATCAGCGTCAGGCTCTGCCAGAAGGGCGGCCATTCGGCCGGGGTCAACCAGCGCACCAGAAGCTCGGTGCCGACATTGTAAGGCAGGTTTGCCGCGATGCGGATCGGCGGGGTCAGGTGCGCCAGCGGGTCGATTTCCAAGGCGTCGCCATTTATGACCTCAAGCCGTCCGGGATAGGCTGCGGCGATTTCGGACAGGGCGGCGATACAGCGCGTGTCTTTTTCAACCGCCACGACCCTGCGCGCGCCTTCGGACAGCAATCCGCGGGTCAGGCCCCCAGGGCCGGGGCCAATTTCCAGTACGTCGCATTCCGTCAGATCACCGGCCTGACGGGCGATCTTGGCCGTCAAGTTCAGGTCCAGCAGAAAGTTCTGGCCCAGAGATTTGCGCGCCGAAAGCTGATGTTTCGCGATGACCTCGCGCAGAGGGGGAAGGGTGTCGATTGCGCTCATGATACGGTTACCGTGGCGCGGGGCAGGGTCGCAGCGCCAGAGATTTATTGCCTTTGGCGGGGATATTTCCAGCCAGATGCAGGATCAAGTGCTTTGTGCCATGCGTTGCGCCAGTTTCAGGGCTTCGATCAGGCTGGTAGGGTTGGCGATGCCTTTGCCCGCGATGTCCAGCGCGGTGCCGTGATCGGGTGAAGTGCGAATGAAAGGAAGCCCGAGCGTCACGTTTACGCCACGGTCGAAATCCAGCGTCTTGATCGGGATCAGCGCCTGATCGTGATACATCGCAATGGCCACGTCATAGTGCGCGCGCGCCGCCGCGTGAAACAGAGTGTCCGCAGGGTGGGGTCCGGTGACCGTATAGGCATCGGTCGGCAAACCGGCGATCAGCGGCGCGATCCACTCCAGTTCTTCCTGTCCCATTTTCCCGCCTTCGCCGGCATGCGGGTTCAGCCCGGCAACCGCGATACGAGGATGGTTGATGCCGAACCGGTCGCGCAAACCCTTGGCAGTGATGTTGATCGTGTCGCGCAGCAGGTCCGGGGTCAGGGCCGAGGGCACTTCGGACAAGGCGATATGGATGGTTGCCGGCACCACGCGCAATTGCTCGCTGGCCAGCATCATAACAACCCGGTCGCACCCGGCCAGCGTGGCCAGAAACTCGGTATGGCCGGGAAAGGCGAACCCGGCGCCGTCGATCAGCGCCTTTTTGTGGATCGGTGCGGTACAGAGCGCCGAGGCTGCCCCGGACTGTACCAGCGATACGCCTCGTTCAATGGCGGCGACGACCGATGGCGCATTGCCCGGATCGGGATGTCCGGGGACGTTCGGGGCCGGGAAATCCACCTGTAACACCGGAAGGGCCGAGGCGCTGGCTTCGAGGGCTTCAGACGGCTGGGTGATGGGCGCGACAGAGGTGCCCTGCGGCAGGTGACCTGCGTCGCCGATGTAGAAGAATGGGCAGGTGTTTCGCAGTTCCGACCACGCTTTGGCTGCTAGTTCGGGCCCTATTCCGGCAGGGTCACCGCAGCTGAGCGCGATCGGGGCTGTCATTGCTCGACAATGGTTGCGTCAGCCCGCAGCTGTTGCAGCAGGCTTTCGGCAAATGCCTGAAGACGCTGCTGGGTAAGTGCATTGGCTACGTCCGCGCGCGAGGTTTCTTCGCCGCGATCGACGGTCCGGGTGCAGAGCATCAGGAACACCAGCGTCTGACCGTCGTTGCGGGTCAGCGCGGTCGATACTTCGTTCAGGTCCAGCTTGGCCAGTTCCAGCGCGACGTCGCGGGGAATCTCGGAAGGGCTGGCTTCGATCCGGTCCAGCACCTCCGGCGGCTGATCCTTGGCGATTCCATACAGGTCTTCGCACGTGTCGACATTTTCCTGAAGCCTGGCGGCCTGCGCTAGCGTTTCAGCGCTGCGCCCACCGGGCAGGTAGTACATGGCGTAGTCGACTTTGGAATAGCGCGGTGCGCCTGACGCCACTTCGCGCAGACCACGCATCTGGAACAGGGCGATGGCGTTGGGAAGGGCCAGAGGCTGAGTGATATCACCGTTCTGCAGGCCGAGGATCACCGGTTGCAGGGCCGGGGGCAAGTTTGTCAGGTTCAGCCAGTCCAGCCGGCCGCCATTGTCGCGGGTGCCCGCGGCCGAGTATTGCGTCGCGGCGGCGGAGAACGCCTCAAAACCTTCGATCTGAGCAATCTCGTCCGCCAGAAGCTGGGCCTGGGCCAGGGTTTGCTGATTCACCGGGATGATGATCTCGGACAACAACACCTGCAGCCCACCGCCACCGGCCTGTCCCAGTGCGCGGTTGATCTCCTCCTCGCTCGGGCGGGCCTGCGACAGGAAACGCGCACTGATATAGTCGCGCCAAGACAGCTGATCGGCAACAAAATCGCGGACAGTTTCCCGATCCACGCCTTCCTCGGCCAGCAATTGCAGGAACTGGTCGGTCGAAAGCTGACCGCGCGTTGCAAACTCATCGATGCCGAGCTGAATATCTTCAGGTGCCACCTCGATACCCGCTTCGCGCATGGCCTGTTTGCGCAGGCGGTCGTCGATCAGGGCCTGACGCACTTCGTCCTCCGATGCGCCCGGCGCGCCGAGGGCAGACAGAAACTGCAATCGCTGGTCCAGTTCGTACCAGGTGACGATGTCCTGATTCACCTTGATCGCGGGCGAAAACGGACTTTGCGCGCTCGACTGCTGGGCCATCAGGGACAGCGCCACGGCGCTGAGTGCCGACACAACCGGCTTAAGCCGGCCGGGACGAATGAAACGGGAGAAACCTGAAATCAACTGCATCTTCTCTTGTACTTTTGACCGCCACTTTCAACGGAGTATCCTGTCAGGGCTACGGTAAAGCCGAATTCGGTCGAAGGCTCAATACTTGATGATGAAGTAAAGCGCCTGCTGACGGTCATGTTAACCTGAACACATTCATTCTGATACGTCACGCCCAGCCCGTATCGCAACGGTTCGGATTCACTCAGGTCATAGCGCGCCGAGGCGCGCGTCAGCCAGTTCTGATCTACGGCGTAGCGCCCTGTCAGCCGGATTTCCGAAATCTCGTCATCGACGTTTTCGGCGGGATCGGGTTCCTGCCAGACGTAGCTGCCTGTCAGGCCGACGTCACGTTGCCGCCAAGCCGCGCGCAATTCGGCTTTGGCGAAGCTGAAATCGCCGTTCATCAGGCCACGGCCTGCCAGAGACCAGCCATTGGCCGTTTTCAACTGACCCGCAAGCAACACGTCCGAGGCCGTTCCCTGAAGTCCCGAAGTCAGGTTGAAATTGGGGTCTGCATCCGCCCGAAACACCTGTCCGACAGTGGCGAGGGCGCGCCACCCTCTGGGGCCGTATCTGGACCAATTGACGCCTATGACTCCGGTCAGGCTGTCTTCGCGGCGGTCCGGCGCGGGAAAGCGCGACAGGGACAGAAGGTTGCCCTGATCGAATTCCTGAAAGGTGCTTTCGTCATTCGGAACATCGGTATCGGTTACATGGGTCCAGCCGACCTGTGCGATCGGCTCCAGGATCTGGGTTGCTCCGGTCTTCTCCCGCCGCCGCATCGGATAGCGCAAGGTCAAAGCGGCGCGTGGCGTTGCGCGGGTGACCTGATCCGGAAATGCGCTGTCGTGGCGGATGTTGAACGTATCCACCGCCGCGCCGGCGCGTGCCTCGGCCCGCAGCCCCGAAGCAAAGGTCCAACTGCGCAACCATTCCGCGTCGAAAGTCGCGCGGGCCACGTCGCGGCCTACAATGTCATCGTCGCTGGTGCGCTCGTGGGCATGCGTGATGAAGCCAAGCCTGACTTCGCCACCCAATGCCTGCGGAAAGTACCGTTTTTGATAGTACAGGTCGAAAATGCGCGACGGGATTTCGTCCTGCTCCTCACTGTCGCGCAGCGTCTTGTAGTGGATGAAGCTGGTGCGGAAGGCGGTATCCCGCTTGATCCTTTCAAGCGCGACCTCGCTGCGCAGGCGGTCAAAATCGGGCAGGCCATAGTCGGCCAGATAGGCGTCGTCGGATGTCGTCTTGAAATCAAACGTCAAACGAAAGTTGTTCTTAAGGTTGAACCAGCCGTTTGCGAACAGATAGCCGCGATCTTCACCTTTTTCGAGGTCGTCGCGGGTAAAGGCGCCCTCGAATTGAATGCGCCCCCGCTTGAAGGCCTGCCGGTATCGGTAGCCCAGGGTTCGTGTCTTGGACGAGACATAAGGCGTCAGAGTCAGGTCTTTGTGGTCGCCCAGTTTAAAGAAATACGGCACCTGGACGCCGGTTCCCAGCTGCGACGTGGTCCGTATCGACGGAACCAGAAAGCCGGTGGCCCGGTCCAGCGTCGGATCCGGAAGACGCAGATAGGGCAGATAGAAAACCGGCACGTCCAGCACGCGGAACTGCGCGCCTTCGAAATAGAGCTGACGCTCCAGTTGGTCATGCGTGACCTTGCGGGCGCGGATTTGCCAGAGCGGCGGCTTGCCGTTGGCGCAGACATGGCACGATGTGGCGGACACCTTGCTGAATTGCGTGTACCGGCCTGCCGCGCGCGTGGCCTGAACCGATCCGATCTGAACCTGCTGGTCAAAAACCATACGGGCGCCGATCAGAAGCCCGTTCTGAATTCCTTCATCCAGTTCCGCCGAATCCGCCAATAAGGTCGTCTCGCCGCCCTGATCTATGCGCACGGGCCCCTCAAGGCTCAGCTGTCCGGTATCCCGGTCATAAGTGATACGGTCGGCAGTGATTTTGATATCGCCCTGAAAGGCTTCGACATTGCCTTCTGCCACCAGCACGTTGTCGGGCGTGATGAACACCGTGTCCGCAACCAGCAAGGCGGGCAGGTCTTCCTGATCCGTTGACTGGGCCGGACCCGCGGCGGGCCTGTTCTGAGCCTGGCCAGCAGACGGCAATGCCAGTGCCACAGCGCCGGACAGCAACAAGCAGGTGATCAATCGCATTAACCGTCCTCCGCATGCAGCAAGAGGCCGAGTGACAACAGGATGGCTGCAAAGGGCGGGGCCCAGGCTGCGACGAAGATTGGCAATTGACCGTTTTCCCCCAGAATTTGGGCAAAGTTGCGTACGAAATAGATGGAAAACCCCAGAAGAACTGCGGTCAGAACTGCGATCCCGGTGCCGCCAAATCGAACGTGGCGCATGGTAAAGGCGGCGCCGATCAGAACCATCGCCATCAGGAAGAATGGCCGCGCCAGTTGAACCTGTAGCCAGACCTCGTATTGCTTGGTGGAAAACCCGGCTTCGCGCAGATCGCGGATTAGCTCCGGCAGATCATAGACCGATACGGAATCCTGCTGACCAAGCGTGTCCAGAATGCGCTGACGCGTCAGCGTCGTGGGGACCTCGATGCGTTTGTGTTCGACAGCGTTGACCTCTGGGTTCACGTCATCTTCCAGCGGCCAAATTTTGGCATTGTGAAGAACCCATTTACCATCTTTGAGTTCCGCCCTTCTGGCATAGATCTGCTGTGTCGGTCTGCCATCGCGAGAGAAAGTGGTGATCGTCACACGATTCAGCTGCAGCGTGTCGCCGTTCCTGGTGCCACGGGCATGGATCACGGACTGACCGTTTTCCGAGCCCTGCCGCAGCCACAGCCCCTCGCTGCTGATCGACAGAGCCGAGCCGCCGTCATTGCGATAGGAATCCGCCAGACGCTGATACTCTTCGGAGGTGGCGGCGGCGATCGGGTTCAGCAGCGTCACCGCCAGCGCACCGATGATCAGGGCCAGTGTCACCGGGGCCAGCAGGGCGCGTATGCCTGAGCGGCCGATGGCGCGGGTCACCACCAGTTCGGAACTGCGCGCCAGACCCACAAACAGCGCAATCGTGGACAGGATGACCAGCAAAGGCAGCATTTCGCTGATGGCGGCTGGCGTGTTGAGCAAGGTCAGGTGCAGCACTCGGCCAAAGGACAGGTCCACCGAGTTGAAGCGGCGCGCCTGTTCGATCAGATCGATCAGAATCAGCAAAGTCAGAAAGATGCCGCCAATGACCAGAAAGCTCTGGATGAATCGGCGGGCGAAATAGCGGTCGAGGATCACGAAGTTTCCTCCACCCCGACCCGGCAAAGACGGGCAGGCGTGGTGCGCGGGCCAGAATCACTGCTGCCTGCGCCGCTGCGCAATGGCTTATGCCTGCCCTGTCTCGCCAATTCGTTCTCCCCCGATCCTGCCGGAATTTTTCCGGGACTGTAATGCAATTGGCGGGCGGGGAAAACTGCTATCTGGTCAAGCCGCGCGGTGCGGGCTAGGTCTTGGGGAACAGATTTTGAGGAGTTTGCAATGAGCAGTCTTGTACCGATCAGCTTTCAGGCCTTTGACGTGGACGCAATGGCGCTGGCCGAAGGGCGCGTCGCCATCTTCATTCCGTCGGACGGTAAGATGAGCCCGGCCGCGCGCCGGGCCAATCGCCTGACCCGCGGCGCTGTGGCGCGGCTGGTGGAAAGCGAGCGGTTCGAAAAGGTGAAGACCGGCGACGTGATCTCGCTGGCATGGCCGGGTGGCATGGCGGCCGAGGCGCTGGATATTCTGGTCCTGCCGCGCCGCCCCGAACCGGCGGAGGCCCGCAAAGGGGGCGCTGCGCTGGCCAAGCTGGCCGGACGCAAGAGCTTGCTGGTGATGGCGGGCAATCAGGTCAAAACCGAGGATCTGGCCATGGGCATCGCCCTGCGCAGCTATGATTTCGACGCCCATAAAACCAAGGAGTCCGATGAGGCCGGGGCCGTGACCATCAGCCATCAGAAGGCGGGCGAGGTCGAAGCGGCCTTTGCCCCGCATTATGCCGTGGCAGATGGCGTGCGGATGACGCGCGATCTGACCAACGAACCGGCCAACGTCCTGACCACCACCGAATTCGCCGACCGTCTGGCCGAGATGCAGGCGCTGGGGCTTGAGGTCGAAGTGCTGGAAGAGGACAAGTTGACCGAACTGGGCATGCGCACGCTGCTGAGCGTCGGGCAGGGCTCGGTCAGCCCGTCCAAGGTTGTGGTTATGCAGTGGAATGGCGGCGACAAGAACGACGCGCCGCTGGCTCTGGTCGGCAAGGGCGTTGTGTTTGATACCGGTGGCATCTCGCTGAAACCCGCCGGGGGCATGGAAGACATGACCATGGATATGGGGGGCGCGGGCGTCGTTGCGGGCACCATGCGCGCGCTGGCCAAGCGAAAGGCCAAGGCCAACGTCGTGGGGCTGGTCGGGCTGGTCGAAAACATGCCCTCGGGCAATGCGACCCGGCCGGGCGATGTGGTCAAGTCGATGAAGGGCGATACGGTCGAGATCATCAACACCGACGCCGAGGGCCGTTTGGTTCTGTGCGACGTGATGTGGTACGCGCAAGAGCGGTTCCAGCCTGTCGGTATGATCGATCTGGCCACCCTGACCGGCGCGGTCATTGTCGGGCTGGGGCATGAGAATGCCGGGGTCTTTTCGAACAATGACACATTCTGCGAGGCGTTTCTGAAGGCGGCAAAGGCCGAGGATGAAGGCGCATGGCGGATGCCGCTGGGCAAAGCCTATGATGATCTGCTGAAATCGCGCATTGCCGACATGAAGAATGTCGGTGGACGCCCGGCAGGGTCGATCACGGCCGCGCAGTTCCTGCAGCGCTTTGTCAAAGAGGAGACCCCCTGGATTTACCTGGATATCGCGGGTGTCGCCTCGGTTTCGACGGAAACATCCTATGCGCCCAAAGGTGCAACCGGATGGGGCGTTCGCGCGTTGAGCCGGCTGGTGCAGGACAATTTCGAGTAAACCCATGGGCGCCGTCTATTTCTATCACCTGACCCGTCAACCGCTTGAGCAGACCCTGCCGGTTCTGCTCGACAAGGCGCGGCAGGCCGGGTGGAGGATCGCCGTGCGGGGCACTGATCCTGCACGGATGGACTGGCTGGATGAAAAACTATGGCTGGGACCCGATGACGGGTTCCTGCCACATGGTCGCGCAGGGGGCGCGCATGACGCGGCGCAACCAATTCTACTGACGACCGAGACTCAGGCTGCCAATGAGCCCGCCTGCGTCATGGCGGTGGACGGGGCGCCTGTCGACCCGGATGAGGCCGCGGCGCTGGAGCGGGTCTGCATCCTGTTCGACGGAAATGACGGTGCGGCCGTGCAGCACGCGCGACAGCAATGGAAAACGCTGACCGGCGCAGGCTGCACCGCGCAATACTGGTCCGAGGAATCGGGCCGTTGGGAAAAGAAGGCCGAGGCATAACCGCTGCCTTCAAAGCATATCTCAGGAGGGTGAACGATGGAGCTGAAGCCGTTGGGCCGCACCGGTATCATGGTGACGGACCTGTGTTTGGGCACGATGACCTTTGGCACGCAAACGTCCCAGGCCGATGCGCATGTGCAAATGGACATGGCGCTGGAGGCCGGGATCAATTTCGTCGATGCCGCCGAGATGTATCCGGTAAACCCGATCTCGAAAGAAACCGTGGGCCGGACCGAGGAAATTCTGGGCAACTGGAATGCCGCGAATCCGGCGCGACGGGGCGATTACGTGCTGGCGACCAAGCATTCAGGGGCCGGGTTCATGCATGCGCGCGACGGCGCGCCGATTTCAGCACAGACGATACCCGATGCGGTCGAGGGATCGCTGCGGCGACTGCGGACGGATTGCATCGACCTTTATCAGTTCCACTGGCCGAACCGCGGCAGCTATATGTTCCGGCAGAACTGGACCTATGCGCCATCCGGGCACAACACCGACGAAGTTCTGGACAATATGCAGGAATGTCTGGAGGCCCTGAAGACGCAGGTGGACAAGGGCAATATCCGCGCCTTTGGCCTGTCGAACGAAAGCGCGTGGGGCACGGCGCAGTGGTTGCGGCTGGCAGAGGCCGGCAATGCCCCAAGGGTGGCCTCGGTGCAGAATGAATACTCGCTGCTGTGCCGCCATTTCGATACGGATATGGCGGAACTCAGCGTTCATGAGGATGTGGGCCTGATGGCCTTTTCGCCATTGGCCGCCGGGTTTCTGACCGGGAAATATCAGGGCGGGGCAGTGCCTGCGGGGTCGCGGATGTCGCTGGTTCCGGAAATGGGCGGGCGCAATTACGTGCGCGTGTTCGACGCGGTCGCGGCCTATCTCGAAATTGCTGCGCGTCACGATCTGGACCCGGTCCACATGGCGCTGGCCTGGTGCCGGACGAGGCCATTCATGATGTCGTCGATCTTTGGTGCAACTACCGTGGGGCAGTTGGAGCATATTCTGGCCGGAACGGATCTGCGGTTACCGGCCGATGTTCTGGCCGAGATCGGTGAGGCGCATCGCGCCCATCCGATGCCGTTTTAGGGGGCTCTGCCCCCGCCGTGCGCTGCACGGCTCCCCCGAGGTATTTTTGGCCAGATGAAGGATCCGGTCAGTGATGGGTGGGGTGTGCCCTGTCCTGGCGCAGATCGCGGGCGGACAGGCCGTGCGCGGTGCGGAAGGCGCGGGCAAAGCTGGATTGTGAGGCAAAGCCGGTGGCCAGCGCAACGTCCATCAGCGGCATCTCGGTGTCGGTGACCAGCCGTCGCGCTTCGGCCAGCCGCAGTTGCAGGTAGTGATCCTGCGGCGTGGTATTCAGGCGCAGGCGGAATTGCTGCTGCAGGGTGCGCGGGCTGGTGCCCAGCGCATCGGCGATGTCTGCCAGTGGCAGAGGGTCGTCCAGAGAGGACTCCATCAGCGTGTTGGCCTTCGCCGTCAGCGCCGTATGGCGGTGCGGTGCACCGGTGCGGCTTTGCGGTTTGGACGGCGCGGGCGCGCCATCATAGAGGAACAGTCCTGCCACCCGCGCGGCGAAACCCGCGCCATGGCGCGCGGCGATGATCTGCAGCATCATTTCAACGGCCGGGATCGCCCCGCCCGAGGTCAGGCGGTTGCCAGAGACGGTAAATCGATCGGGGTGCACGTCCACCTCGGGGAAACGGGCAGCGAAATTGTCGAGGTCTTCCCAATGGGTGGTGGCGGCGTGGCCGTTCAGCAGACCGGCCTCGGCCAGCAACCAGGGCCCGCCGTCGATCCCGGCCATGGTGGCACCTGTGGCCGCGATGCGGCGCAGACCGGCCAACAGGCTGGGGGTGGCGTGGCGCGCCAGTTGGAACCCTGCCACAACGATCATCAGGTCGCACCCTTGCAGACGGGCCAGCGGAATGCCGGGAACGCGCAAGGCGCTGGTCAGCATGGCCGGTTCCGTGGTGGCGGTCACATAGTCCCAGTCAAACGCCGGGCGGTCCGCCAGACGGTTGGCCGCGCGCATCGGATCGACGGCGGACGCAAAGCTGAGCGTGTTGCAGTCATCCAGCACCAGAACCGCCGTTTTCAGGGCGCGATGTTCGGGCTGAAGTATGTTTTTTGCGGATTTCATCAAGTCTGATTCGTATTCTGGCAAGTGTTTCCCCAAGGCTGCGTCAGAGTCCGGTTGGAAAGCAAATCGGAATCCGTGGAGAAGCCTGGGGAAAACCCAGGGCGAAACCGGGTATAACTTGGGGAAAACACGATGCCTCTGGAAATGAACCGCGACGTCTTTATCACCTGTGCCGTCACAGGGTCGGGCAGCACGCAGGATCGCAGCCCGCATGTGCCGCGCTCGCCGCAGCAGATTGCCGACAGCGCGATTGCAGCCGCCAAGGCGGGGGCGGCCGTGGTGCACTGCCATGTGCGCGACCCCGAGACCGGCGCGCCAAGCCGCCGGCTGGACCTGTACCGAGAAGTGACCGAGCGCATTCGTGAGGCTGAGGTGGATGTCGTGCTGAACCTGACCGCAGGGATGGGCGGAGATATGGTGTTTGGCCCGACCGAGTCGCCTCTGCCTCTGCGCGAGGACGGCACGGACATGATCGGCGCGGCGGCGCGGGTCGAGCATGTGGCGGAGTGTCTGCC
Source organism: Ruegeria sp. ABV4_181 (assembly GCF_056158465.1). NCBI lineage: Bacteria > Pseudomonadati > Pseudomonadota > Alphaproteobacteria > Rhodobacterales > Roseobacteraceae > Ruegeria > Ruegeria sp. ABV4_181. The sequence goes on along the minus strand of NZ_JBSWTI010000002.1, from coordinate 2,827,100 downwards.
AGAGATTTGCACCCTTGACTGCGGCACGATGAACTTTGCCGAGGCCGATTATGTCATGACCAACACACCGGGCATGTTGCAGGCGATGGGACGGATGATGACCCATCTGGGTGTGAAGCCCGAGATCGAGGCCTTTGACACCGGGCATCTGTGGTATGCCAAACAACTCGTGAAGGACGGGGTGCTGGACAGCCCGGCGCTGGTGCAACTGTGCATGGGCGTGCCCTGGGGCGCGCCGGACGACCTGAACACTTTCATGGCGATGGTGAACAACGTACCGGATGACTGGACCTTCAGCGCGTTCTCGCTGGGGCGCAACCAGATGGCCTATGTGGCGGCCTCGGTGCTGGCGGGCGGCAACGTGCGCGTAGGGTTGGAGGACAACCTGTGGCTGGGCAAGGGCGTGCTGGCCGAGAACTGGCAACTTGTGGAACGCGCCGGGACGATCATCGAGAATATGGGCGCTCGGGTGGTTGGTCCGCAGGAGGTACGTGAAAAGCTGGGTCTGGTGAAACGCGCGCCGGTTGCGAAGTAAGTGAAGCGCAGGAGCCGTATTCAATCATTTGGGACAATGCCTGCCGCCGCGTAGCGCGGCCCGGTCTGGAATACGGACCGGACACAGACAGTTTGAGGTCAGGACGTGAAGACAGCAGCGATCATTGGTGGTGGCGTAATCGGCGGTGGATGGGCCGCGCGATTTCTGCTGAACGGCTGGGATGTAAGGGTGTTCGACCCGGACCCGGAAGCCAGGCGAAAGATTGGTGAGGTTCTGGACAACGCACGTCGTTCTCTGCCGGGGCTGAGCGATGTGCCCCTGCCGCCCGAGGGGGCTCTGACTTTCCATGCAGACATGGCCGAGGCGGTTCAAGGTGCTGTGTGGATACAGGAAAGTGTGCCCGAACGTCTGGACCTGAAACTGAAGGTTTACAAAGGGTTGCAGGCGGCCTGCGATCCCAGCGCGATCATCGGTTCGTCGACGAGCGGGTTCAAACCCTCGGAACTGCAAGAGGGTGCCCTGCGACCGGAACAGATCGTCGTGACGCATCCGTTCAATCCGGTTTACCTGTTGCCGCTGATTGAGCTGGTGCCCACGGACAAGAACCCGCCCGAGATGGTGGCGCGCGCAAAGGACCTGTTGAAGTCGGTCGGGTTTTTCCCGCTGCACGTCCGGAAAGAGATCGACGCTCATATCGCCGACCGCTTTCTTGAGGCCGTCTGGCGCGAAGCGTTGTGGCTGGTCAAGGACGGGATCGCGACGACAGAAGAGGTCGACGAAGCCATTCGTATGGGGTTCGGGATTCGCTGGGCGCAGATGGGTTTGTTCGAGACCTATCGCGTGGCCGGTGGCGAAGCCGGAATGCGGCACTTCATGGCGCAATTCGGGCCGGCGCTGAAATGGCCGTGGACCAAGCTGATGGACGTGCCCGAATTCACTGATGAACTGGTGGGCATGATTGCCGATCAGTCCGATGCGCAGTCGGGGATGCATTCGATTCGCGAGCTTGAGCGCATTCGCGACAACAACCTTGTTGGCATGATGCGCGCGCTCAAGGCGCAGGATTATGGCGCGGGGGCTGTGCTGAACCAGCATGATGCGCTGCTGAAACCCGGTGCCTTGCCGACATTGGCGCAGGCAGACCTGAGCCAGCCGATCCTGACGCAGTCCCGGGCCGTGCCGTTGGACTGGACCGACTATAATGGCCATATGAACGAGGCGAAATATGTCGAGGCATTCGCCGCCGCAACCGACCGGTTCATGGAAATCATCGGCTGCGATGCGGATTACATTGCCTCGGGCGGCAGCTATTTCACGGCCGAAAACCACATCCGTTATGTAGACGAGGTGCACGTAGGCGCAAAGATCGAGGTGCGGACGCAAATGTTGCTGGGGCAGGGGAAGAAGCTGCACGTCTTCCACAGCATGTATGAGGGCGACAAGCTGCTGGCGACCGGCGAAAGCTTTCTGCTGCATGTCAGTCTGGAAACGCGTCGGCCCAGCGCGCCGTCCCCTGAAATCGAGGCGGCGATGGCCCGGATCGCCAAGGCGCAGGCCGGGTTGCCGTATCCGGATGGCGCGGGTGCCGCCATCCGTAAACCGGCATGAGCGGGCGCGTTCTGATCACTGCCGGGGCTTCGGGCCTTGGGCGGGCGATGGCTGACGCCTTTGATGCGTCCGGGGCAAAGGTCTGGGTGGCCGATGTCGATGAGGCGGCGCTGTCGGGCTGTCCGGACCATTGGCAACGATCCGCAGTGAACGTCACCGACGAGGGTGCCGTGGCAAAGTTGTTTCGTGACGTTGAGGCCCATTGGGGAGGGCTGGACACCCTGTGCGCAAATGCCGGCACCGCGGGCCCCACGGCATTGATCGAGGATGTGGCGCTGCCGGACTGGCAAAGCTGTCTTGCGGTCAATCTGGAAGGCGCGTTCCTATGTTCGAAACACGCCGCGCCGATCCTGAAACGACAACGCAGCGGTGTGGTTCTGATCACCTCGTCCACCGCCGGGCAATACGGCTATCCCAACCGCGCGCCTTATGCGGCGGCGAAATGGGGGGTGATCGGGCTGGGCAAAACGCTGGCGATGGAGCTTGGCGCATTTGGCGTGCGCTGCAACGTGATCTGCCCCGGTGCCGTGGAAGGCCCGCGGATGGAAGGCGTGCTGTCCCGCGAGGCGGCCGCCAAGGGCATGACGCGGGAACAGGTCTATGAAGGTTACGCCGCCGGTACCTCGATGGGGCGCTTTGTCGAAGGGCGGGACATCGCCAATATGGCCGTATTCCTCGCCTCGGAGGCGGCGCGGCTGGTATCGGGTCAGGTGATCGCCGTGGACGGGCATACCGTAAATCCTGACCCGAAAATCTAGGCGCAATCAGCCCTGATTTGGCCCCCGGATCTGGCGGATGGTTTGACGGACCGCCTGCCAGTCCTGAGCTTGCTGCATATTCCCGGCGGCTTCGCATTCACGCATTTTCTGCGCGGCTTCCGCCTCGGCCCGGTCGCCATGAGCGGTATACAGGGCGCGTGCGTATTGAGCGGTTTGTAGTGCGTCCATTCCTATCGTCCTCCGTCTGTGATCGGAACGCCCGAAGGTTCGCGCCGGACGACGATAGCACAAGATGGGTCGGCGCGCATACTCAACTCTGCGACTGGCCGGAAATTGCTTGTCGCACCATTTGCAGATGGTCCGTGAAGTCCCGCGCAGTCAGATCGGCCTCGCGCACAAGGCGGTCGAAATGCCGGGTGAATGTTTCGATTCTGTCCCGGTCGCGAAAGGCCATGTAGTGACTGCCCGCATAGAATACGCATAGCAGCGGGCCGAAAATCGTCACCGGGGCGGAATACAGGCGTTTTGCGTCGAAAAGATAGATGCGCAGGCGGGGATAAAGCTGCTGGCAAAGCTCCAGCAGGTGGTCGATCTGTTCCAGTCGCGTGTCGAGGCTCAGCCCCTCATAATATCCGGTGGCATGGGCAAAGCTGTCGAATTCGTAAAGCGGCATGGCGATTTCATAGTCGGATTGCGCCGCGCGCATCCATTTCAACCGGTCGGCCGAGGCGCCGATGGCCTGGTTCGCCGTTCGACCCAGATGGGGTGAGTATTCCCATTCAAGCACCGCGCGAGTCTTTAACATGTCGGGCAAAGTCGCTGGAACATAACGGATTTTGTATCCTGCGGCCTCCTGATGCCATTCAAAAATGCGTTCATCCACAAGGGCGCGGGGCGCCTCGGTCATGGTCAGCGAGCTGGCCAGCAATTCGGCGGCGCTTTCCGGGCGATCCGACAGGCTGAGCAGCCAGTCCGCTGACACACCCAGCGCCGAAGCGCAGCTGCCCACCACATGGGCATTTGGCAGGCGCGCGCCGTCATCGGTCAGAAGTTGGGATACGGTTGAGCGGTCAACGCCCACGCGTCGCGCCAGCGCGCTTTGGCTGACATTCCTGTCTTCCATCGCGCGGGCAAGTCGAAAGCGAAACTGGGCGGCGCGGTCACGTTTGTCGATTTTTTCCTGCATATGGTGATCTTTATCACAGATGATGAGTTTTGTTAATCATATTCAGAATTTTCAACCCGTCCTAAATCCGCAATTCTTAAAACATAACAATAATATGGGTGACGGAATGGAGACACGGCGCAGATCGGTCGTGAAAGCGGTGTTGTGGAATGCGATGGGCCTGGTCGTAATGACCGTGGTGGGCCTGATCGCCACGGGTTCCGCTGCGATTGGCGGGACACTGGCAGTTGCAAATACAGTAATCGGACTGACCTTATACCTCGTTTACGAACAAATCTGGGCAGGGATCTCGTGGGGTCGAAATGTCTGAGCGTGCAGGTCCCGAGTGGGGCACGTTCGCCCTGATTCTGGCCTGTTACGGTGCATGGATGGCAGTGATCTTCACGCTGCCGGTCTGGCTGGCGGTGCCTGCAATGGGGCTGGTCGCGGCCATGCATTCCTCATTGACGCATGAGGTGTTGCACGGGCACCCGTTCCGCCGGCAATGGCTGAACGAGGCGTTGATGGCATTGCCGTTGACACTTTTTATCCCGTTTAACCGGTTTCGGGACCTGCATCTGGCGCATCACCGCGATGCAACCCTGACCGACCCCTATGATGACCCGGAATCAAACTATTTCGACCCCAAGGTCTGGAATCGTCTGCCGGGCTGGCAACGGCAATTGCTGGCGATGAACAACACGCTGATGGGGCGCATCCTGCTGGGCCCTGCGATAAGTCAGGTCCTCTTTTTGCGAACCGAGCTGCGCGGAGCTTTGCGGGGAAACCGAGATATCCTGCTGGCATGGGCGCTGCATCTGCCCGGTGTGATCGCGGTATTATGGATCGTGTCGCAGTCTGCCATGCCGGTCTGGGCCTATGTCGTCGCGGCGTATATCGGGCTGGGGCTGGTCAAGATCAGGACCTTCCTTGAACATCGCGCGCATGACAAATCCCGGGCCCGAACGGTCATCGTGGAAGACCGCGGACCTTTGGCATTTTTGTTTCTGAACAACAACCTGCACGTCGTTCATCACATGAATCCCTCGGCACCGTGGTATCGGTTGCCAGCGCTCTATCGCGCAGGAAAAGATCGGTATCTGGCCACCAACGAGGCTTATGTTTACCGCTCCTACGCCCAGATTTTCCGCACCTATTTCTGGCGGGCCAAGGACCCGGTGGCGCATCCGCTCTGGCCAAAAAGGTGATTTGGCGACACAAGTGACCGCATGAGTTTGTGGATTCCCGTCACCATTGCCGCCGCCTCGTTCCAGACGGTGCGGTTCATGCTGCAAAAGTCGCTCAGTACCACGCGGTTGACCGCCGCCGGAGCGACATTTGCAAGATTTGCCTATTCGATGCCTCTGGCGGTATGCGCGCTGCTGATCGCCCTTCAACTGACCGGGTTCAGCCTGCCAGTGCTGACGGGGTGGTTCTGGGTGTACGCGATCATCGGCGGCACGACCCAAATCCTGGCAACGATCTGCGTCGTTGCCCTGTTCAAGCAACGCAACTTTGCCGTCGGGATCACCTTCAAAAAGACCGAGGTCATACAGACCGCGATCGTCGGCTTTCTGGTGCTGGGCGATCAGGTATCAAACGGCGCTTTGGGGGCCATCATACTGGGACTGGTGGCGGTGTTGCTGTTGTCGAAGAATCCCGGAGGCGACGGGATCTGGTGGAAACATCTGACCAACCGCGCATCCCGGCTGGGACTGGGCTCGGGGGTTCTGTTCGCCTTTTCCTCGGTCGGGTATCGCGGCGCGTCGCTGGAGCTGGGTGACGGCGACGCCTGGTTTCGCGCATTGGTTACGCTGGCCGTGGTCGTTACCTTCCAGTTCCTCAGCATGGCCGTGTGGCTGTTGTGGCGGGATCGGGCCGAGCTGCGCGCGGTGTGGGACACCCGGCGCACGGGTGTCTTCGTGGGTGTGACCAGCCTGTGCGGATCGTTCTGCTGGTTCTTCGCGTTCACGTTGCAGAACGCCGCCTATGTCAAGGCGCTGGGGCAGATTGAACTGATCTTCAGCCTCGTGGCCTCGATCCTGTTCTTCCGCGAGGCAATCACCCGGCGAGAGATCGCCGGGATGGCCATGCTTGGTGCGTCCATTCTGGCGCTGGTGTTGGCGATTTAGCCCGCTCGGCGCTCATCAAAGCTGAGCGCGATAAAGCTGGGCAGGTGATCACCCATTCCCACAACGGCAGGACCGTTGTCATCGCGACGACCGCGGCCCTTGGACTCCTTGTCCTTGCGGCGGTCGCCTTTTTTGCCTTCGTTCTTTCTGCTGTCCGACGGTCTGGACTTTTTCTCGGGCCTCGGTGTCTCGGCCTTGGGCTCGTCCTTGACCGGGTTTTCGATCCGCGGAATTTCCTTCTGGATCAGCTTTTCGATCGCATCCAGAGCCTTTTCATCGCGACCCGAGCAGATCGTGATTGCCTTGCCCTCGCGTCCCGCGCGACCGGTGCGGCCGATGCGGTGAACGTAATCCTCGGCATGGCCGGGAACGTCGAAGTTGAACACATGGCTGACAGAGGGAATGTCCAGGCCCCGCGCGGCCACGTCCGAGGCGACCAGCAGGCGCAGTGAGCCGTCGCGGAAGCCGTCCAGCGTTTTCATGCGCTGCGACTGATCCAGATCACCATGAATGGCGGCTGCGTTATAGCCGTATTTCTTCAGCGACTTCGCGCAGATATCCACATCCGTCTTGCGGTTGCAGAAGATGATCGCGTTGGTGCACTTTTCGCCCTCGGCGTCGATCAGCGCGCGCAGAACATTGCGTTTGTTGCTGGCCTCACGGTCGCGGCGACCGCCTTTGAACATGACCACGCCCTGTTCGATGGTCTCGGACGCAGTGGCCTGACGCGCAACCTCGATCCGAGCGGGGGCGGACAGGAAAGTGTCGGTGATCCGCTCGATCTCGGACGCCATGGTGGCCGAGAAAAACAGGGTCTGGCGGGTGAAAGGCGTCAACGAGAAGATGCGTTCGATATCCGGGATGAACCCCATATCCAGCATCCGGTCGGCCTCATCCACCACCATGATCTGCACGCCGGTCAGCAACAGCTTGCCACGTTCGAAATGGTCGAGCAGACGGCCCGGTGTAGCGATCAGCACGTCGACGCCCCGGTCGATCAGTGCATCTTGCTCCTTGAAGCTGACGCCGCCGATCAACAGCGCCTTGGTCAGCTTTACATTTTTGGCATAGGTGTCGAAATTTTCAGCCACCTGCGCGGCCAGTTCCCGCGTCGGGCACAGCACCAGCGAACGGGGCATGCGCGCCCGCGCGCGACCGCGCGCCAGCAGCGTGATCATCGGCAGCGTGAAGCTGGCGGTCTTGCCGGTGCCGGTCTGCGCAATACCCAGCACGTCGCGGCCTTCAAGCGCAGGCGGGATGGCACCTTCCTGGATCGGAGTAGGGGTTTCGTATCCGGCTTCCTCAATGGCTTTGAGGACCTTCGGGTTCAGGTTCAGTTCGTTAAATTTTGTCATGTATGTCCGGTTCATGCGGACACTAGACCTGGCCCGCGCGTCTGAGGTTTGCCGGGCCCGGATGGCCATGCGGTGTTATGCGCATTGCGGCTTGGACGGGGACATAACAAAATCGTTGGTCGGGGTCAAATGAAGACACTTTAACCTGACCCCGGTCCGGTGAACTGGAGATTTTGCGCAACAATTCAGACACTTCCGGGAAAGTGTTTCCTGAGTTTCCGGTCCAGTTCCAAAGGGCGGTGCCGGATCATGCCCAGATCCATGAGGCGCGCATGCACGTTTGGGTCCGCCCCGCTTAATTCATCGAAAAACGCGCGCAGGCCGTCCATGCCATCTTCTGCCTCGATCCAGCTGAGCAGTTCGTTCATGTTCATTCCACCATGTTCACGCGGAACATTGGGGGACATGCCGGGTTGATACGATCCGCGCTCAAGGCGGAACCGATAATGGCTCAACCAGTGTTCCCAATCCGTGGCGTGCCGATGGCACAGGTCGACGTCAGAGAACTCGACTTTGCAGGGCAGCAGCTCTCCGCTTTGGAAGATGTTGTGAATGCGGAAGTTTATTTTCGGCAATCCTGTGCGCCCAAACAGTTTGCCCTGCACATGACTGAAGAACCCACCCAGCACAAAGGCGCCGTAGTTGGGATAGAGAGACTGCACGATCTTGTCGCGGTCCTTCCCGGTTGGAATATGGGCCTTATACAAGTCCGCATTTCCAGCCATCGCTTCAATCGGACGGACACGGACGCCGGGAATATGGTCGGGGACTTCGGCCAGCAGGTCCGCGATTGGGGTTTCCGTCCAAAGAAATTCGTCCAGATCAATATGCGCAAGCCAGTCCACATCTGCCTTGCGATACGTGAAAGTGGCATTCGCGGTTTGGCGGACCTGATGCCGTTCTGGCTTTTCCCGCTTTCGATTGGCCCAGAACCCGTCGTCGCAATTTCGGACCTCAACCTTCGGGTGTTTGTTGAGTTTGTTGAAGGCCTTGGGGTTGGGCTCGTCCAGATAGATGTAAATCCGGTCGACCCCCATATCGAGATGATAGGCCACAAAACTCAGGATGTCCGGGGCGGAACCCCGGACCGTCGAAACGATGCCCCAGGTTGGAGGCCTATCCGCCATTCGCGGCTTTGAGATCAATCACGTCATCATCTCTTTGGTCGCCGTCAGGTTCAACTCGGGGTAGTCGCGCACGACCCGGTCGATATCCCATTGCAGGCGTGTCAGATAGACGATGTCGCCGTCATGGTCATGGGCGATGTGCTGCTTGTTGGCGTTGACGAACTTGTCGACCTCAACCTTGTCGCCACTGACCCAGCGGGCCGATGTGAATTGCGAGGCTTCGAAACGGACCGGCAGGCCGTATTCCATCTCGATCCGGCTGGCGAGCACTTCGAATTGCAGCGCGCCGACAACGCCGACGATAAAGCCCGATCCGATGGAGGGTTTGAACACCTTGGCGGCACCTTCTTCGGCAAACTGCATCAGCGCTTTTTCCAGATGTTTGGCCTTCATCGGATCACCCGCCCGGACGCCTTGCAGCAGTTCCGGCGCGAAAGAGGGGATGCCGGTCACGCGCAGCGCCTCGCCCTCGGTCAGTGTATCGCCGATGCGCAACTGACCGTGGTTGGGGATGCCGATGATGTCACCGGCCCAGGCTTCTTCGGCCAGTTCCCGGTCGGAGGCGAGGAACAACACCGGGTTCGATATTGCCATCGGCTTCTTCGACCGCACATGGGTCAGCTTCATGCCACGCTTGAAATGGCCCGACGCCATGCGGACAAAGGCCACGCGGTCGCGGTGCTTGGGGTCCATATTGGCCTGCACTTTGAAGACGAACCCGGCGACCTTTTTCTCATCCGGCGCGATCTGACGTGGTTGCGCCGATTGAACCTGCGGCTGCGGGCCGTAGGCGCCGATCCCTTCCATCAGCTCTTTCACACCGAAGGAGTTGATCGCCGAGCCGAACCAGATCGGAGTCATATGCCCCTCAAGCACCGCCTGCGGGTCCAGCGCGGGCAACAGCTCGCGCGCCATCTCGACCTCTTCCAGCAGTTTCTCCAGCAGGTGCTCCGGCACGTGTTCGGCCAGTTTCGGGTCGTCCAGACCGTTGATCTGAATGCTTTCGGCCACCTTGTTGCGGTCGGCGCGGTCCATCAGCTCCAGCCGGTCGCGCAGCATGTCATAGCAACCAATAAAATCGCGACCCACACCAATCGGCCACGCGGCGGGCGTGACGTCAATGGCCAGCATTTCCTGAATTTCGTCAATGATCTCGAACGTATCGCGGCTTTCGCGGTCCATTTTGTTACAGAAGGTCAGGATCGGCAGATCGCGCAGGCGGCAGACCTCGAACAGTTTCTGCGTCTGGCTTTCCACACCTTTCGCGCCGTCGATCACCATCACAGCCGCGTCCACGGCTGTAAGAGTGCGATAGGTATCTTCCGAAAAATCGCTGTGACCGGGCGTGTCCACCAGGTTGAACCGGAAGTCACCATAGTCGAACGACATTGCCGAGGCGGAGACAGAAATGCCGCGATCCTTCTCCATCTGCATGAAGTCCGAGCGCGTCCGCCGCGCCTCACCCTTGGCGCGCACCTGACCGGCCATCTGAATCGCGCCGCCATACAGCAGGAACTTTTCAGTCAGCGTCGTCTTGCCCGCATCCGGGTGCGAGATGATGGCGAAGGTTCGGCGCCGGGCAATCTCGGGCGGCAAGGTGGGTTGGTTCGAGGCGGTATCAAGCATGAACGCGCGTATAGGCGGGGAATCCTGCCGAGGCAAGACAAAGGGGGTGTTCAGAATTGCCATGCTATGGCAATAAGAACATATAGTGAACAAAAGGTGGAGTAGATCGATGAATTTGAGAGAAATTGCAGATGAACTGGTCGCCGGATGCCGGGAGAACCGGGCCAAGGAAAACCTGGCCAAGCTTTACGCGCCCGATGCGGTATCGGTCGAGGCGATGGAGATGGAAGGCATGGGGCGCGAAACCCATGGTTTGGACGCCATACGGGGCAAGCACGAATGGTGGGAAGGCGCGCATGAAGTATCCGGCGCATCGGTCAGCGATCCGTTTCCTCATGGCGATGACCGCTTTGCCGTGATCTTCGAAGTGCAGGGCAAGGTAAAGGAAACCGGCGAGGCGTTCGATATGCGCGAGGTCGGCGTCTACCACGTCGCAAACGGCAAGATCGTGCGCGAGGAGTTCTTTTATTAACCCGTCATCGCCATTCTGGTCTTCTCCGTCTGGCCGGTGCTAGACATGCGGACAACAACAGATGGAGGGGATCAGATGGATCTGGGAATTCAGGGAAAACGCGCGCTGGTCTGCGCCAGCAGCAAAGGTCTGGGTCTGGGCTGCGCCGAGGCGCTGGCCGCCGCAGGTGTTGATCTGGTGATGAACGCGCGCGGTAGCGACGCGCTGGAGGCTGAGGCCGCCCGCCTGCGGTCGGAATTCAGCGTCGAAGTGCAGACCGTTGCCTGTGATGTGACCACGGCCGAAGGTCAGGCGCAGGTGATCGAAGCCGCGCAGGGCGTTGATATCCTTGTGACAAATGCCGGTGGGCCGCCGCCGGGGCTGTGGCTGGACTGGGATCGTGAGGATTTCATCAAGGCGCTGGACGCCAACATGCTGACGCCGATTGCGTTCATGAAAGCGCTGCTGCCGGGCATGATGGACAAGGGCTGGGGCCGGGTGGTGAATATCACTTCGCAATCCGTGCGGGCGCCGATCCCTGCGTTGGGTCTGTCGAACGCGGCGCGGACCGGGTTGACCGGCTATGTCGCAGGGACTTCGCGGCAAGTGGCGCCGCATGGGGTGACGATCAACAACCTTCTGCCCGGAATTCACGCAACGGATCGCGCAGATTCACTGGACGGTGGCGTGGCGGCGCAAAAGGGGATTTCGATGGACGAAGCCCGGGCCGAGCGCGCGGCCACAATCCCGGCGCGGCGCTATGGCACGCGCGCCGAATTCGGCGCAGCCTGCGCCTTCCTGTGTTCGCAGCATGCCGGGTTCATTGTCGGTCAGAACATCCTGCTGGACGGCGGCGGCACCAATTTGACGATGTAAGATGGCACAGAATTTTTCTCTGAAAGATCAGTTGTTTAACGCCGAAAAGACCCGCTATCTGGCGGGGCTTTTTGCCGCTGCGGACCCGTCCTTTGACGCCGCGGCATTTGAGGGCAAGGTCCTGTCGCGCCTGACGGAACTGGAGCTGAAAGAGCGGATGGCCTGGATCGCCGAATGCCTGCAGCAGGCGGTGCCCGGAGATTTGCCTGCCATTGCGCCGATCCTGTTGCGCGCCCTGCCACCGCCGCTGGACCCGAGAAAGTCGGACGACGATTTTGGCGATTTCATCTTTGCCCCGCTGGGTGACTGGGTTGTGGCGGTGGGTCTGAACCATTCCGATCTGGCGTTGGACGTGCTTGAGGAACTGACCCAACGGTTCTCAATGGAATGGGCCATTCGCCCGTTCCTCAACCGGTATCCGGATCAGGTGTTGGCGCGGATGGAGGCCTGGTGCGCGCATGACAGCTATCACGTGCGCCGACTGGTCAGCGAAGGCACGCGGCCGCGCCTGCCTTGGGGGCAGGCGGTCGAGTTGGAACTGTCCGACCCTCTGCCATTGCTGGACCGGCTGCACGCCGACGGAACGCGCTATGTTACGAGGTCGGTCGCCAACCACCTGAACGACATCACCAAGAAGGATCCCGATCTGGTGCTGGACCGGCTGCAGGACTGGAGCCGCGCCGGATTGCAGGACCGGGCCGAACTGGACTGGATGACCACCCATACGCTGCGGGGATTGGCAAAGTCGGGCCATCGCCGGGCGATGAAGATGCTTGGCTTTGATCCCGACATCGACATCTCGGTTTCGGTTCAGGTCAAGGGTGAGGCGCGGATCGGTGAGGCGCTTGACTTTGACGTCGAGCTTAAAGGATCCGGAAAGCAGCCTGTGCTGATTGACTATATCGTTCATTTTCAAAGACCTGGCGGCAAAACCTCGGCCAAGGTGCACAAGCTGAAGCAGACCGTCCTGCAAGATGGTGCATTGAGCCTGAGCAAAAGGCACAAGCTGAAGGGTGATGCGACGACTTTCCGGCTTGTTCCCGGCGCGCACCGGCTTGAAGTTCAGGTCAACGGTCGGGTGCATGCGGGCACCGACTTTGAGCTGCTTGGCCAGCATCCGTAACGCTCACGCTTTCGTCAGATTTCCAGCGCCCGGATTGCGCCCGACGATGGGCTGTATTAGCTGCGGTGCAGCCAGATAGGAAAGGGAACGCAGCAATGAAGCATGAAGCGGTGCAGAACTACTATGGCGAGGTGCTTCAGGGCAGCGCGGATTTGCAGACAAACGCCTGTTGCACGCCCGATGACATGCCGGACCATGTCAAAGGAATCCTGTCGCAAATTCATGATGATGTGCTGACCCGTTACTATGGCTGCGGGCTGATCGCGCCGCTGGACCTTGAGGGCATGCGCATTCTCGATCTAGGTTGCGGTGCCGGGCGTGATGTCTACGCCCTGTCTGCGATGGTCGGTGAAAAGGGACGCGTTGTCGGGGTCGACATGACCCCCGAACAACTGGACGTGGCGCGTGCGCATCAGGATTTTCACGCCGCGGCCTTCGGGCATTCGGCAAGCAATGTCGAATTTCACCACGGATATATCGAGAAACTGGATGACCTGGATCTGGAACCGGGGTCCTTCGATATCATCGTTTCAAACTGCGTCATCAACCTGGCCACGGATAAAGAGGCTGTTCTGTGCGGCGCAAATCGGTTGCTGAAAGAGGGCGGAGAGATGTATTTCTCGGACGTCTATGCCGACCGCCGCATTCCGCAGGCGATGGCCGAGGATGAGGTGCTGTACGGCGAATGCCTCTCGGGCGCACTGTATTGGAACGATTTCCTGTCAATGTCGCGCAAGGCCGGTTTCGGTGATCCGCGCCGGGTCACGCACCGGCTGCTGACCATCGAGAATCCGGTGCTGGAGGCGCGCGTTGCGCCGCTAGGCTTCCTTTCAGCCACCTATCGACTGTTCAAATTGCCCGGGCTGGAACCCGCCTGTGAAGACTATGGACAGGCGGTGATCTACAAGGGCACGATCCCCAACGCCCCGCATCTGTTTGAACTGGACGATCACCATGCGATCGAGACCGGCAAGGTCTTTCCGGTCTGCGGCAACACCTGGATGATGCTGAAAGACACACGTTTTGCCCGCCATTTCGACTTCATCGGCGATTTCTCGACCCATTATGGAATCTTCGAGGGCTGCGGCGGCGAAAGCCCGTTTGAAGCCAATGGTCAAGCCGCGTCGGGCGGCTGTTGCTGATCCCTTGCGCCTGACGGGCGGGGTTGCTATCCCCGCCCAAGCCCGATGAATTTGATCGGGAAAGGCAACGGGGTCCATCGGTGACAGGTAACGCAACTCCTCCTCGTCTGGAAATCCGCAATCTGATCGCCCGGTACGAGGGGCGCGTCGTCGTGGATGACGTCTCGCTGACAGTGCAGGCGGGGCAGGTGACCTGCCTGCTGGGGCCGTCGGGTTGCGGCAAATCCACCACGCTTCGGATGATCGCCGGGGTCGAGATGCAGGATTCCGGTGAAATCTATGTCGACGGAAAGCTGATCTGCGACACGGTTTTTCGCGTTCCGCCAGAGCGGCGCGAGATCGGTCTGATGTTTCAGGACTTTGCCCTGTTCCCGCATCTGAGCGTCGCCGACAACGTGGCCTTTGGTCTGAAGGGTCACAGGGACGAGAAACGCGCCCGCGTCGAGGAGCTGCTGACCAAGGTTGACCTGATGCGGTTTGCCGACAATTTCCCGCATCACCTGTCGGGCGGCGAACAGCAGCGCGTGGCACTGGCCCGCGCGCTGGCGCCGCGTCCGCGCATCATGCTGATGGACGAGCCTTTTTCGGGTCTAGACAACCGTTTGCGCGACGGAATCCGGGATGAAACGCTGGCGATCCTGAAAGAAGAGGACGCTGCCGTTGTGCTGGTGACGCACGAGCCGGAAGAGGCGATGCGCATGGCCGACGAAATCGCCTTGATGCGTCGCGGCAAGATCGTTCAGCAGGGCGCGCCATACAATGTCTACACCCGGCCGGCTGACAAAGCGGCAGTCGCATTTTTCAGTGATGTCAACGTGTTGCGGGCGCAAGTTAACGGGGCTCTGGCGGATACGCCCTTTGGGCAATTCCTGGCCCCGGGCGTGCCGGACGGCACCGATGTCGAGATTGTTTTCCGGCCGCAGCACCTTCGCCTGGACTTTGACCGCAACGGCAAGGGGCCGCTGCCGACGGCCACCGACGGGGTCGCTGCGCGCGGCGTGGTACAAAGGGCGCGGTTTCTGGGCAATGAAAGCCTGGTCGAATTCCGGATGGATCATGACGGATCGGTCCTGAAGGCCACGGTGCCGAATGTCTTCGTCCCCAGTCCGGGACGGGTCATGTGGCTGACCATTCGCCGGGATCGGTGCTTTGTTTTCCCGGTTTAGGGTCTGAACGTACAGTTTAGCAGCAAGTGGTGCGCGAAAGCCGCAGATTGCGAACGCCCGTCGCTTGCCGCCACGCGGGGGCGGGTCTATCAAGGGCAAAACGCGGGGGTGGACCGGGCAAATGCGTATTCTTCTGACCAATGATGACGGCATCAACGCGCCGGGGCTGATCGCGCTTGAGGCGATTGCCGCCGATCTGGCCGGCCCGGATGGCGAGGTCTGGGTGGTCGCGCCCGCTTTCGAACAGTCGGGTGTAGGACATTGCATCAGCTATACGCACCCGATGATGGTGGCCAAACTGGGCGAGCGTCGCTTTGCCGCCGAAGGCTCGCCGGCCGATTGCGTGCTGGCCGGGTTGCACGACATGATGAAGGATGCGCCGCCCGATCTGGTGTTGTCTGGGGTGAACCGGGGTAACAATTCGGCAGAGAATACGCTGTATTCCGGCACAATCGGCGGCGCGATGGAGGCTGCGTTGCAAGGTGTTCCGGCCATCGCGCTGTCGCAGTATTTCGGCCCGCGCAATCTGGGTCTGGAGGACCCGTTCGAAACCGCGACCCGCTTCGGGGCGGATCTGGTGCGGAAGATCCTGGACGCAACACCGGCAGAGCAGGGTGATTACCGCCTGTTTTACAACGTGAATTTCCCGCCCGTGCCTGCGGATGAGGTGCTGGGCACGCGGGTTGCGCCGCAAGGGTACCGCCGCGACACGCGGTTTTCGGTCGAACCGCACAGCTCGCCTTCCGGGCGGCGGTTTCTGTGGATCAAAGGGGGGTATCAGCACAATCCGACGGCCCCGGGCACGGATGCGGCGGTGAATCTGGCGGGGTATATCTCGGTCACGCCGATGCGGGCCGACCTGACGGCCTATGATACGCTGGAGGCACTGAAGTCAATCGAATGAGCGGACTGAACCCCGAAACCACAATGCAGTTCCTGTTTGCCCTGCGATCCCGTGGGGTGACGGACGCGCGCGTTCTGGCCGCGATGGAACAGATCGACCGGGGGCGCTTTGTCACGGGTCTGTTCGCGGAACGCGCCTATGAGGATACGCCGCTTCCGATTGCCTGTGGTCAGACGATCAGCCAACCTTCGGTCGTGGGTCTGATGACGCAGGCGCTGGAGGTAAGCCCAAGGGACACGGTTCTGGAGGTCGGGACCGGCTCGGGCTATCAGGCGGCGATCCTGTCGAAGCTGGCGCGCCGGGTCTATACGGTCGAGCGCCACAAGCGGCTGGTCCGCGAAACCGGACAGCTGTTCCGCGAGATGGGCCTGACCAATGTCACCGCGATGTTGTCGGACGGGTCGTTCGGCCTGCCCGAGCAGGCACCGTTCGACCGGATCATCGTGACCGCCGCCGCCGAGGACCCGCCCGGGCCGCTCTTGGCGCAGCTTAAAATCGGCGGTATCATGGTCTTGCCGGTGGGACAGTCGGATGCGGTTCAGACCCTGATCCGGGTCAGGCGGACCGAGACCGGCCTGGACTATGACGAATTGTTGCCCGTCCGTTTCGTGCCCTTGTTGGAAGGGCTTGGAAAAGACGGGGCGTAAAGGAATATTCTGCAAATGCGCCGGAACCCCGGGGAACAGGGGCAGGTGTTGAGGACAGTTAAAATGAGAGCAGTTTCCAAATCAGCGATGCGCCGCTGCGCGACAGGGGTGGCAGCTTTGGCAATTCTGGCCGGGTGCGAAGGCCCGCTGGACTATGATCTGCGTGGGCAGGTTGGCGGGTTTTCGACCGCTGACGCCGTGCAATCCGCGACCGCCAACCGGCCGTCGCCGGACGTGCGCGGTGTAATCACCTATCCGACCTATCAGGTGGCGGTTGCGCGCAGGGGGGACTCGGTCAGCGATGTGGCGGCCCGTGTTGGCCTGCCTGCCGGGGAACTGGCCAGGTTCAACGGCCTGCAACCCTCGGACACACTGCGCGACGGCGAGGTGATCGCATTGCCCCGCGCGGTCGGTGCCGCAAGCAGTGTCGACATTGCGACCATCGCCGGTACTGCAATTGACGAAGCGCCTGCGGATGGCGGGGTCCGGACATCGACGCTGGAGCCTGCTCAGCCTGCGGCCGCGACCGCTCCGGCACCTGCCCCGGCGCCCACCGGCCCCGAGCCGATCCGGCACAAGGTCAAGCGGGGCGAGACAGCCTATACCATCTCGCGTCTGTACGACGTGCCGGTCGATGCGCTGGCGGACTGGAACGGACTGGGGCCGGACTTTACGGTTCGGGAAGGTCAGTTCCTGCTGATCCCGGTCAAGAACCAGCCCGCGCCGCAGCAGGCTGCAGTTCCCGCCGGCAACGTGACACAGCCGGGCCAGGGGTCGCCGACCCCGACCCCGCCCAGTGCGACCCAACCGCTGCCGGACGAGGTGATTGCACCAGCCACACCGGCACCGGACGTCACCGCCGAAGCCCCCACCAATCAGGGCAGTTCGCCCCTGGGCCTGCCGGTGACCGGAACGATCATCCGGACCTATGACAAGGGCAAGAACGAGGGCATCGACATCGCCGCCGCCCCGGGCAGTGCGGTCAATGCGGCCGAAGCCGGGACAGTTGCCGCCATCACCGCCGACGCCGATCAGGTTCCGATCATTGTGGTCAAGCACAACAGCGACCTGCTGACGGTCTATGCCAATGTCGACAAGATCACGGTCAAAAAGGGCGACCGAGTGCGTCGCGGGCAGCAGATCGCGTCTTTGCGTGGCGGCGACAATGCCTATGTCCATTTCGAGGTGCGCAAGGGGTTCGAATCCGTCGATCCGGAACCCTATCTCAAGTGACCGAAATGGCCCTTGACGGGCCATGCCTCCGGCGGAGGTATTTTCAGCCAGGTGAAGCGGCGGGTCAGGCGTGGGGGTCGTAGTCGCTGAGCCGTTTGCCGGGCTCGTCAGCGAAGATTTCCGGCAAGGGTGAGACGGCTTCGATCAGGTCGATCCGAAAAACGCGGAACCCCTCGCGCAGTTCGCACCATGACGTCAGGGTCCAGACACGACCCCAATATTCCATATGCAGCGGGCGGATGGTGCGCTCGGTCAGAACGCCATCGATGCGACGGTAGGACAGGCGCAGTTTCTGGCGCGATTTGATGGCGGCGCGGATCGGGGCCATATGCGCCAGTCCACGAGCGGCGTCAGCAAAGGGGTAGACGGCGAATTTCCAGCTATCGGCCTCGGCCACAACCTGCGTCGGCAGCACGGCGTCGATCTTGTCGGCAAGCGTTTCAGCGGCGGCTTTCAGATCGGGGTCGGCGGCTTCGGCCACAATGGCCATGCCGAGATTCAGCGCTTCAAGCTCTGCCGGGGTCAGGTTCAGCGGGGGCAGGGTGATCTGCTCGCGCACCATATAGCCCACGCCGCGCTCACCCTCGACCGGGACACCCGAGGCGGCCAGCGTATCCATGTCGCGATAGATGGTGCGGACCGACACTTCTAGCCGGTCCGCGATATCCTGTGCGCGGTGCAGTTTGCCGTCGCGCAGGATCTGGATAATGTCGAACAGGCGGTCAGTGCGGCGCATGACCTGCCGTCCCGACCCGCATCAGGCAATCATGTTCCATAGCACATTCTCGTGACGCATCTGGATGCTTTCAGGGTTGATGGCGGCCATCAGGCCGGCGCAGAACTCCTGCTGCGGGAATTGGGCAGCGGCGTCCTTGGCTGCTTTCATGTCTGTCCAGACGACATAATCGGTCCAGCGGCCATCTTCGCCCTGGCTCAGCTGGCGATGGGCAAATCCGGGGGCTGACCGCACAAACGCCTCTGACGCCTGGCTGAGCTTTACGAATTCCTCTGCCGTGGTGCCGTTG
The DNA here is from genome assembly GCF_056158465.1 of Ruegeria sp. ABV4_181. Taxonomy (NCBI): domain Bacteria; kingdom Pseudomonadati; phylum Pseudomonadota; class Alphaproteobacteria; order Rhodobacterales; family Roseobacteraceae; genus Ruegeria; species Ruegeria sp. ABV4_181. Next base: position 2,808,305 of record NZ_JBSWTI010000002.1, on the reverse strand, counting down.
GCGAGGGTGAAGGTGACGATTTCTGCAACATGGGTCATTTGAATCTCCGTAGACCAGGTTTCGATACCCTCTGATTATCGCTCACCAACTGACATAAACCTGTCAGTTGGAAAAAGCCAGCCCGCAAAAATCGCGTGATCCGTTCACATTTCGGCGCGAAACCAGCCTGCCTGACTTTTGCGCGCGGTTCTGCGGGCGTAGACACGGACGCAGATCGTATTCACGGCGCACCGCGTCGATGTAAGAGGAGAAAAGACATGCTCAACAATATTGGCCTTCCCGGCCTTCTGCTGATTGCCGTTGTGGTGCTGGTGCTGTTCGGTCGCGGCAAGATTAGCTCGCTGATGGGCGAAGTGGGCAAGGGCATCACCTCGTTCAAGAAAGGCGTGCGCGAAGGCGCTGACGAGCTGGAGCAGGACGCTGCCGAGGTTGCCAAGGACGTCACGCCCGAGACCGACAAAGACAAGGTCTAAGCGCAGATGTTTGATCTGGGCTGGACCGAGCTTCTGGTCATCGGCGTTGTTGCCCTGATCGTTGTGGGGCCAAAGGACCTGCCGGTGCTGTTTCGCAATGTCGGTCGTTTCGTCGGCAAGGCCCGTGGCATGGCGCGCGAGTTCTCAAGCGCGATGAACGAAGCGGCGGATCAGGCGGGGGTGAACGAGATCAAGAAGGGTCTGAACGCGGCCACCAACCCTGTCGGCAGCGCCATGGACGGCGTGAAGGAAGCCGCGCAGGAAATGGCCAAGAGCATTGATCCGACCAAGTTCGATCCCGACAGCGAAACCGGCAAACTGGCGGCCGAGCGGGCAGAGCAGGCCAAGAAGATCCAGGCCACAAGTGCCCGGGCCACTGCCGAACGCAAGGCCAAGGAAGCCGCGGAAGCGCTGGCCAGGGCCGAAGAGGCCGAAGCCGCGCTGAAAACCGAAAGCAAGACATGACCAAGACCGACGAGATCGAAGATACCTCGGCCCCATTGATCGAGCATCTGGCCGAGCTGCGCACGCGGCTGATTCACTGTGTCGTGGCGTTTCTGGTCGGGATGATCATCTGTTTTACGGTTGCCACGCCGCTTTTCAACTTCCTGACTAACCCATTGTGCGAGGTTTTGGCCGAGCGCGGGCAAGATTGCGGGCTGATCTTCATTTCACCGCAGGAAGGGTTCTTTGTCGCCATCAAGGTCTCGCTGCTGGGCGGGTTCATTCTGGCCTTCCCCTATATCGGGATGCAGATGTGGCGGTTTGTGGCACCCGGGCTGTACCGGTCGGAAAAGAACGCGTTTCTGCCGTTCATGCTGGCCTCGCCCTTCATGTTCCTGCTGGGCGCGAGCTTTGCCTTCTATGTGGTGACACCGTTGGCCTATGACTTCTTTCTGGGCTTCCAGCAGTTCGGCGCCGAAGGAGAGGCCGTGACCGATGGCACAACGGCCGCACCGCTGAGCGTGGTGTTTCAGGGCTCGGCGCAGGAATACCTGAACCTGACCATCAAGTTCATCGTGGCCTTTGGCCTGTGTTTCCAGCTTCCGGTTCTGCTGACCCTGATGGGCAAGGCCGGGCTGGTCACGGCAGAAGGGCTGGGCAGCGTTCGCAAATACGCCGTGGTCGCCATTCTGGTGCTGGCCGCGCTGGTCACCCCGCCCGATGTTATCACGCAAGTCATCTTGTTCGTTGTGGTCTATGGCCTTTACGAGGTGTCGATCTTCCTGGTCGCCCGCGTCGAGAAGAAGCGCGAAGAACAACTGCGCGCTGATGGCTATTATGATGACGACGAGGAAGAAGCGGATGAAGAGATCGTTCGCGAAGAAGACGGCAAGTAATACCGCTGTACGCTAAGGAACAGGCGCGCCCGCAAGCGGCGCGCCTTTTTCGTGCGCGACCCTTGTTGCGCCGGGCGGAACATGGTTTGAAAACGCCAAGACACCACCGGAGGAGCCAATGGACGACCAAGCCCTGAACCGTATCGCCGATGCGCTGGAACGGATGGCACCGGCACCTCTGGCCGCGCCCGATTTCGGGGCCGCACCGGCCTTCGTCTGGCATGTGGAGCCGGACCGGCTGGAGCCTGTCACGCGGATCAACCGTGTCGATCTGGATCTGCTGGTCGGCATCAACCGCTCGCGCGACACGCTGCTCGACAATACGCGCCGGTTTGCGGAAGGGTACAAGGCCAATAACGCGCTGCTCTGGGGCGCGCGGGGCATGGGTAAGTCCAGCCTCGTCAAAGCCGTCCACGGCACGCTGTTAACGGAGTACCCCGACCTGAAACTGGTTGAGCTTCAGCGTGAGGATATGGGCTCGGTCGCGCGCCTGCTGAACCACCTGCGCGCGTCTTCGCACCGGTTCATCCTGTTCTGTGATGATCTGTCGTTCAGCCACGATGACCAGCATTACAAATCGCTCAAGGCGGTTCTGGACGGTGGCATCGAGGGCCGGCCTGAAAACGTGGTGTTCTATGCCACCTCAAACCGCCGCCATCTGATGCCGCGGGACATGATCGAAAACGAACGCTCCAGCGCCATCAACCCGTCCGAGGCGGTCGAGGAAAAGGTCTCGCTATCCGACCGGTTCGGTCTGTGGCTGGGTTTCCACCCCTGTGATCAGGACGAATATCTCGCGATGATCGACCGGTACTGCACGGCTTATGGCGTTTCTGTTGACGCAGACACCCTGCGCGCCGAAGCGATCGAATGGCAGGCCACGCGCGGCGCACGGTCGGGCCGCGTGGCGTGGCAGTTCTTCGTCGATCTGGCTGGGCGCAGCGGCGTGCATATCGCCTGATCCGCCCGGTTCGTCTGGCTAAAATAATCGCCGCCGCTGGTCGGGACCGACACGAGCCTTTCTTACAGCTGCGCCAATATCCGCGCGGCCTCATCCGTTGTGCTTGTCAACGCTTCCCTGTCCTCGCCGGGATGGAACCGGGCGCGTACGGCGGTTGGCATCGGCGCAGGTTCGACAATCGACACACGCGGACCGGTGCGTTCCGTCTCGGCGGCCCAGCTGCGGGCCAGTGCCATCTGTGCGGCTTTTGTGGCGCCATAGATGCCATAGAATTTTTCGCCCGCCTTGGGGTCGTCAAAAAACACCGCATGCCCGGTTTCGCCCAGCAAGGGGGCGATATAGGGGATCAGAACCGATGTGGCGGTGGCGTTGATGTTGCTGGCCTTGGTCCACTCTTTGGAGTCGACGAAATGTGCTGGCGTCAGGGCCGAAGTGTGAACCGCAGTGTGCATCCACAGGTCCACCTTGCCCCAGCGGTCATGGATGCCTCGGCACAGGGTTGCCATGGCGTTCGGGTCGGCGATGTCCATCGGGGCAAGGGTCGCCGCGCCGCCTTTGGCCTTGATGCGGTCGTCCAGTTCTTCCAGCCCGCCGGTGGTGCGGGCGACGGCAACGATGTGATACTCGGGCGCCAGCGCCTCGGCCAGGGCGGCGCCCAGCCCGCGCGAAGCCCCGGTGATTAGGGCAATTTTGGTCTGATCGGTCATGACAGCGGTTTGAACCCCTGCGCGCAGGGCGTCAAGACAGATTAACTGCCGGGGATCACGATCCGCTTGGTCTGGCCGCTTTGTCGCAGTATGACGCCTTCAGCATCAATCGCTACCACTGTGCCCGAGGAAACGCGGCTGCCCAGCTTGACCTCTTTCACACGACCCGATGACATCCGCACCAGCGCGCGCATGTCGGCTTTGGGCCCAAAGACCCCAAGGACCGAGACGGAGTTCTTCTTCAGCGCGCCCTTCTGCGTGGCCGCGCTTTTGACGGTTGCGTTTGACATGTAATGCGGTCGGGCAAAATCGCCCCGACCCCTTGTTGTGAGTGGTTGGAAGTCAGCGGCCTACCAAACCAAAGTCCAGAGTAAAAGCCCGACCCGGCGTCGCAATTCCCGCCATCCGGCGCGCCCCGACGAACCCCTTGCGATTACGTTTTCTTCGCCGAGGGGTTGTGGGCGAAATCTTACCGAGCGGATGCGACAACCGGCTAACGCAAAGCCCGCTTCGCGTCTGCAAAACGGGCCTTGCGCGGGTATTGATTCGGCTCTTGGACCGTTCGGATTGCGGATCAGCCAGACGCCAGTTTGGCCGCGTTCCACGATCCCCCGGGAACCTGCATATCCTGTCGCTTCTTGCTGACGCGCGAGCTGTTTTCCAGGCTGTCCAGATAGTCGTCGCTGACGCTGCCCGTGATGTAGTCGCCGTCAAAACACGAGCAATCAAAGGCTCCGATGTCGGGATTGCCTTCCTTGGCCGCCCAGATCAGATCGTCCAGATGCTGATAGAACAGCGCATCCGCGCCCAGTTCCTGACGGATTTCTTCGATGTCCTTGCCGTTTGCGATCAGCTCATGCTTGGTCGGCATGTCGATCCCGTAGACATTGGGAAACTTCACCGGCGGCGAGGCGCTGGCGACAAAAACCTTTCGGGCACCGGCGTCACGGCACATCTGGACGATTTTCTTGATCGTGTTGCCGCGTACGATCGAATCGTCGATCAACAGGACGTTGTGACCCTTGAACTCCAGCGGCACCGCATTCAGCTTGCGGCGCACGGATTTCTGCCTTTCTTCCTGACCGGGCATGATGAATGTCCGCCCGACATAGCGGTTCTTGACCAGACCTTCGCGGTACGGAATGCCGGTGGCCTTGGCGACCTCAAGCGCCACGGGGCGGGCGCTGTCGGGCACCGGGATGATCCGGTCGATATCCAGACCGGCGGATTCGATCTGCCGCGCCAGGGTCTGGCCCATGCGCATCTGCGTTTTGTAAACCGAGACTCCGTCCAGCATGGAATCCGGGCGGGCAAGGTAGACATATTCGAAGATACAGGGGGTCAGCTTGCCCTCGACGGCCTGGAAGGTGTGCATGTTGCCTTCCAGGTCGATCAGAATGGCCTCGCCGGGATCGAGATCGCGCAGCTTTTCGAACCCGTTGATGCCAAAGGCCACGTCTTCCGAGGCAAAGGCATAATCGTCGCCGTCGCCCGTGGCCGCGCGCATCGCCACCGACAGAGGGCGGATGCCGTAGGGGTCGCGGAACGCCAGCATCCCCACACCGGCGATCAGGCAGATGACGGAATAAGCGCCCTGAACACGCTCCATCGTCATCTTCACACCGGCAAAGATGTTCCGGATCGGATCAACGGTTCCGTTGACCTTGATGGCGTCGGAAACCTTGTCGGCCAGCACGTTCAGCAAAATTTCGGAATCCGACGTGGTGCGCAGGTGGCGGCTGTATTTTCCGGTGACTTTCTCGCGCTGCTCGGCCGTGTTGGTGATATTGCCGTTATGGACCAGATAAATGCCATAAGGGGCATTCACAAAAAACGGCTGTGCCTCAGCCGCGCTGAGCGACCCGGCGGTGGGATAGCGGACATGGCCGATCCCGACCTTGCCCAGAAGGGTTTCGGCGTCCTGCACGTTAAAGACGTCCTTGACCAGACCGTTCGCCTTCTTCTCGCGGAAGAACTCGCCGTTATAGGTGACGATGCCCGAGGCGTCCTGACCCCGGTGCTGCAACATCAGCAGCCCGTCATAGATTTCCGCAAAGACATCATGTGTCCTGCTTGCGATCCCCAAAATCCCACACATGCACGGGCTCCAATTTCTATGACGTTTTTTCGTTGATCAGGGTTTCGGCGCGGAATGTCTGCACGTCTGCATCTGAATACATCTTCACCCATCCAGACGGTGGCTGTTACGCGCGGCATCACCGGGGGCGGGCGCGAAAGTAAACAGATACAGCAAGATCGGCAGCTCCGATTCCATGTCAGTTCGGCATTCACATAAAGCCTAACGATGGCTGTGTCATCAAAGGATCACATCTGCGATTTGACGCAGGTGGATTTTGCTGTGAAACGCATGAAAAGGTGACATCGGCAAAGCCTTATGCTGTCATAGAGAAAGCAAAAGGTGTTCCGGACGCGCGGGATTCAATCGGAAGTCAGCCATGAGGCCACACAAGCAAGCCGTAAAGAAGGAAGAGCCCGTGAAACGCCGGTGCCATCGCTGCCGGGGGGTGGGCCGCGCGCCCTGTCAGATCTGCAACGGGTCCGGTGAGGTGATCAAAAGCAGGGATATCCACGGCAAACCGGTCCTCAGCCGTTGTGACGGGTGTTTCGGCCTCAAGAACATCAGATGCACGGTCTGCGGTGGCGAAGGGTTCGTCTGAAACACGCCTGCTGATACTTGCGCCTTGAAAAAAGCCCGGTCGGAACCGGGCTTTCTTGTTATTCGATGGTCGTTGGGGCCGTCTGTTCGCCGGACGCCTCAGAGCCCGCGCCACAGCTTGCCACCAGTTCTTCGTACTGACGGGTTACCCAGCCCAGGGCCTGTTCCGGGTTCTGTTCTTCGATCCGGTCACTGAACTGTTCGAACACCTTGGCAGAGCGGCTTTCGTCAACGATTGTATAGGATTGGCCGGTCATCACGGTATCATAGACGAAAAACGCGATGGCGACCAACAGGATGCCGCGCGCGATGCCGAAGAAGAACCCCAGCGCCTGATCCAGCCCGCCAAGCGCCGAACGCTGCACAATCGACGAGAACAGCGGAGTAAAGATGCTGACCACGATCAGCGCGATGGCAAAGACGGCGGCAAAGCCGGTGATGACCGAAAGCTCGCAACTGTCGCGCAGGAAGTCGCCGACCACCGGGATCTCTTTCACCAGCGGCACGGCTTGGGGCGCAAAGATAAAGGCCAGAACGGCGGCCGCAACCCAGCCTGCAATCGCCAGAACCTCGCGCAGCAAGCCACGAGAATAGGCCAGCAAGCCCGACACGACGATGATCAGGGCGACCACCCCGTCAATGATTGTAAAACCTTCCATGGCCCTCGCCCGTAATTTTTTCTGCCCCTCAAGGCGTTACCTTAACCTGCTCCGAAGGTTTCGCCAACAAACCCGACCAAATCAGAGGGTCGGGTGAGTGTCAGACCTGCCACAGTGCCGGTTTTGCCGCCCGCCGGAGCGATTGCCGATGTGAAACCAAGTTTTTGCGCTTCTTTCAACCTGTTTTCGGTCTGCGGTGCCGGTCTAAGTGCCCCGGATAACGAGATTTCTCCGAAAACGACCGTATCGGTGGGCAAGGCGGTGTCTTCACGCGCGCTCAGTAACGCTGCGGCAACGGCCAGATCGGCCGCGGGTTCGCTCACCTTCAGCCCGCCGGCGACGTTCAGGTAGACGTCGAGCCCCGCGAAGGGGATGCCGCAGCGCGCTTCTAACACGGCGAGGATCATCGCCAGTCGGCCGCTGTCCCATCCGACAACGGTGCGGCGCGGCTGCGAATGGGGCGAGGGGGCGACCAGCGCCTGCAACTCGACCAGGACGGGCCGGGTGCCCTCGATGCCTGCAAACACGGCTGATCCGGGGCTGGGCGTGCCGCGTTCCGACAGGAACAGGGCCGAAGGGTTGGTGACCTGTGCCAGCCCCTTGCCCGTCATTTCGAACACACCAATCTCGTCCGCGGGACCAAAGCGGTTTTTGACGGCGCGCAGGATGCGGAACTGATGGCCGCGCTCGCCTTCGAAATAGAGAACGGTATCGACCATATGCTCGACCACACGGGGACCGGCGATCTGACCTTCCTTGGTGACGTGGCCGACCATGATGATCGACACGCCATGCCGTTTGGCAAAGGTGGTCAGTTCATGCGCGGCGGCCCGGACCTGCGACACCGAACCGGGCGCGCTGTCGACATTGTCGGCCCACATGGTCTGGATCGAGTCGATGATCGCAAGACCGGGCTTTTCAGCCTCAAGCGTTGTGAGAATATTGCGCAGGTTGGTCTCGGCCGCCAGCTGAACCGGCGCGTCCTCAAGCCCCAGACGGCGCGCACGCATGCGGACCTGTGCGCTGGCTTCTTCGCCCGAGACATAGATGGTTTTCACACCCGCGCGGGAAAAGCGCGCTGCGGCCTGCAGCAACAGAGTGGATTTTCCGATGCCGGGGTCGCCGCCCACCAGCAGGGCCGAGGCGGGGACAAGGCCGCCGCCCAGTACACGATCCAGTTCCTCGACCCCGCACAGGGTGCGGGGCGGGGGTGTTTCCTCGGTGGACAGGTCCGTGAGTGCGATGGACTGGCCGCGCTTGCCACCGAGGGATTTCTTTGCGGGGCCCGCCGAAAGGGGGACGTCCTGGGTGATCGTGTTCCACTCACCGCATCCGTCACAGCGCCCGGTCCAGCGCGAATGCGACGCGCCACAGGCCGAGCAGGAAAAAGTCGTCTTTGCCATGCGGCCCTTGGTGCCCGAGGTCGGGCGGTTCTTCAAGCCCTGTCAGGGCTTTCATCTCCGCCGGGGCGGGCCGCGTCCTCAGGCCCGGCGGGCCATCGTCTGCGGCGGGCGCTGACGCGCCTATTCCGCGGCGCGGGGCGGTGACATCGCGATAACGCTGGACGCCTTGGACTTGCGGTCGTCGGATGGCGCCTGCAACTGCGCCGATAATTCCGGCAACAGCTCGAACAACTCATCGCGCAGACGGGTCAGCTGGGACTTGGCGATGGATTCCTCGATCTCGATGTCCCGGGTCCATTGGCGCAGCTCGTGCTGGATGGTCTGGGCGTCCTCGATCCGCCGCTGGAACTGTTCGATCTCTTCCTGACGCTGTTGCAGGAACATGCGGGCGCGGGACACTTTGGCATCGCCATAGGTCTCGGCCAGTTCGTGGCTGATCTGGCTCATCTGTGCGGCCAGTTCCAGTATCTCGGGCTCCAGCGATTGCAAATCGGGGTGGTGGCGCAAAAAGGCGATGCGTTCCTTGACCGCATCAAACTCGGACGACATCATGAACGTGTCGGCACGATCCGCCGCATGTGCCATCTGATAAGCCGCCGAAATGTCCTGCATGTTCAGCGCGAATTTGCGATGGGCATTTTCCAGCGCCATCATCCGGGCATTGGCCGGCAGGTAGAAAGCCAGCATCAGGATCAGCGCGGTCAGGCCGATCTGGACAAACATCCCGGCATCCGTAACCGGTCCGCCGCCAAACCCGGCCTGCATCGAAAGCCAGGGCAGCACGCCAAACGCGGACAGAAGGGTTGCAGTAACGGTAAAAAGCGCTGCGGCGCAGATGAGGAAAAAGGTCAGGCGTAAAAAGACATTCTGAAATTGCAACGTAATGTTGTGGAGGGCGGTCATGATCGACGATCTCCTTCTCAAACCGGTAAACACCGAGCCCAAGCGGACGTCATCCAAAACACACAGATTGGTCCGCCACGGACCCGCAAACACAAATTTTACTGCTCTAAATATAAAGATGATACTCAGATGATCGTTTTCAATCAATTAGCTCTGAGGATTTCGTGAACTGGATGTCATTTCGGTAATGTGTCCCAGTGCGATCGAGGCCAGAATGCAGGCGGTGAACAGGTAAAGACCCCAAGCAGTCTCGATAGTCGCGTAGGAAATGCCCTTTGCCAGCGTGATGTAGAGCGCGATCAGGAAGATGTCGGCCATGGCCAGTTTCCCGAGAAAGTTGAGCGCGGGCTGCACGCGTGCATCCAGCAGGTCCCATTGGATCAGGGCGGTTCCGATGGTTTTGATGTAGGGTGCAAACAGGGCGAAGATGGTGACGATCAGCGCCAGAAAGACGTCGGATTTCCACAACGATTGCAGGCCGGTGATGACGCTGATCTCGCTAAGGCCGAAGATCGGCAGGAGCCCTGCGCGCATCAGTGGGGCGAACCACGCGATGGGATAGAGGATCAGGAGCGAGAGGGTGGCGAGGCGGAGGGTCATGTGTGCAGACTTAGGCGCTCATGCCTCTGATAGAAAGCGCCATACCCACAGTGTAAATCAAAAATATTGTTCCGACGAGGGCGTCAGACCGCAATTTATGCGAAACGGAAGATCGTAATTTCCGGTGCAGAACAGCCCCAGATACGAAGAAGCCTGCCATTATTGGAAAAAGAGATATTGGACCTGCTACGCCAAATACCTGAGACAACAAAACCCCAATTATCATACCGGGAAAAATGCCTATAAACATACAGAATATTACTGGAAAGAAGATCACCTCAGCTCTTAGGGAGCGTGGAACGCCTGATTTTTCGCCGAAGTAGTGAATAAGAAACCAAGCGATTGCTACCGACACGGGGTAAAAAAAAATTGGACTTGTTGCAATACAAACATTGCGTTGTTCATTAACGCACCGCCTCAATCGGCCCCTCTGCACTCCCGCTGATGAACTGCTCAACGTAAGGATCACCCGAGGCATCCATCTGTCCAACAGGGCCGGTCCACTGGATGATGCCTCCGTGCAGCATGGCGACGTTGTCGGCAATCGCGCGGACGGAACTCATGTCGTGGGTGATGGTCATCGCGGTGGCGCCCATCTCGGTCACGATTTCGCGGATCAGGTCGTTGATGACGCCGGACATGATCGGGTCCAACCCCGTGGTGGGCTCGTCGAAAAAGATAATCTCAGGCTCGGCGGCAATGGCGCGGGCGAGGCCCACGCGTTTCTGCATCCCGCCGGACAGTTCCGAGGGAAAGCGGTCGGCCACATCCGATTTCAGACCCACGCGGCGCAGTTTCTCGATGGCGATTTCGCGAGCGTATTCCGGCGGGCGCTTCAGTGGGCCGCGCAGCAGGCGAAAGGACACGTTTTGCCAGACGGGCAGCGAGTCAAAAAGCGCCGCGCCCTGAAACAGCATTCCGAACCGGGCCAGAAACTTGTCGCGGTCGCCTTTGGTTGCGTCCTTTCCGTCGACATAGACCATGCCGCTGTCTGGCTTGATCAGCCCAAGAATGCACTTCAGCGCAACGGATTTTCCGGTGCCCGAACCGCCGATGATGACCATCGAAGTGCCTTTGGGGATCTCCAGGTTCATACCCTGCAGGACATGATTGTCCCCGAAGGTCTTATGTACGTTCTCCAGCCGGATCATATCGAGAAGAACACCCCTGTCAGAATGAAGTTGGCAGCCAGAATCATGATGGCGGCGGATTCGACCGAGGATTTGGTGGCCCGGCCCACGCCCTGCGCGCCACGGCCAGAATTCATGCCGTAGTAACAACCCATCAGGGCCGCGATCAGCCCGAAGGCTGCGCCTTTGACCAGCGAGGAAACAATGTCGCGTGCTTCCAGGAAATTGACCGTATTCAGCAGGTAGGTCGCCGCGTTGAAGCCCAGGTTCTGGGTGGCGACCACATAGCCGCCCGCGATTCCGATGATATCTCCGATCCCGACCAGCAACGGCACAGTGATCAGCGCGGCCACAACGCGCGGCGCGGTCAGGTATTTCATCGGATGGGTGGACAGGGTGACCAGCGCGTCGATCTGCTCGGTCACTTTCATCGTGGCAATCTCGGCCGCGATGGACGAGGTCACGCGCGCGGCGATCATCAGGCCGACCAGAACGGGACCCAATTCGCGCACCATGCCGATGGCGACGATCTGCGGCACCACGGCCTCGGCATTGAAACGAGCGCCGCCTGCATAGATCTGCAGAGCCAGCGCGCCGCCGGTGAAAATGGCCGTCAGGCCAACCACGGGCAGCGACAGCCAGCCGATATTCATCAGCGCCACAGCAAACTCACGCGGGTAATAGGGCGGGCGGAAGATATGCGAAACCGCGTCCAGCGAGAACAGCGCGACTTTACCAAAAGTGGCAAGCAGGGTCAGAACGGCACGGCCCAGCCCGCCCAGCAGAGCAAGCGGGTTCATTCCACGTAACCCCGGGAATAGCGCGCGCCAAGCGACGTGAGGATTTCATACCCGATGGTGCCCGCGGCCTCGGCCAGATCGTCGACGGTCTGATGGCCGTTCAGGATGCGCAGGCGTTCAGGGTCTTTCGGCAGGTCGGTCACATCGACTGTGATCAGGTCCATCGAAATGCGGCCAACGACCGGACAGGGCTGATCGCCGGCAAAGGCGTCGATGCCGCCACCGATGGCGCGGTGCAGGCCATCGGCATATCCGGCAGCGACGGTTGCAATGCGCGAAGGGCGCCGCGCCGCCCAGCTGTTGCCATAGCCGACAGTTTCCCCAACCGCGACTGGTCGCACCTGAATGACCGGCAGATCGACAGTCACAACAGGTTTTGCGCCGGCAAAGGGCATGCCGCCGTAAATACCCACACCGGGGCGGCAGAATTCAAAGTGGAATTCGGGGCCCAGCAGGATCCCTCCGGTCGCGGCGAGGGACCGGGGGGCCGCAACGCCGTCCGTCATCTCGCGGAACGTCTGCAACTGTTGGCGGTTCATCGGGTGGTCGGGTTCGTCCGAGCAGGCCAGATGCGACATGACGACAACGGGGTTCAGGGCTTCGGCCGCCGAGCGCAGTTCGGCCCAATCCGCGGGCTCCAGCCCCAGACGGTTCATGCCACTGTCCAGTTGGATGCCAAATGGCTGGTCGGGCAGCGCCTGCTGATGCCGGACGAACTGTTCCGGCGAATTGATCAGCGGTGTCAGATCGTGATCGCGCAGCAGGTCGGTGTCACCTTCCATGTGCCCCGAGAACACTCCGATCATCGGGCCCGGACCAATCGCCTTGCGCACGGCAACGCCTTCTTCGGCCGCGGCGACAAAGAATTTGCGAACGCCTTCCTCGGCCAGTGTCGCGGAAACGGGCCCGGCCCCAAGGCCATAGGCATCCGCTTTGACCACGGCGCCGGTCTCGACAATTGTTTTGGCGTCGAGCGCCCGCCAGTTGCTGGCCAGCGCCTGTAGGTTGATCGTTAAACGTGCAGTACTCATGGTGCTGTTCATGACATTGGATTGCGGCAGGTCAAGGGGGAATGCGGCGAATCTGGTTAAGTTCGGGCGGATCATGGGCATCTTCTGGCCGGGATCACAAGGCATTGGCAAAAAAAGCGTTGTTGGCCGTGTAAGCAGGTTGTCGTCATTGTGTCCGGCCTGTGATCAACTATGGGCATCAGGTGGTGATCGTTGATGGCCTGCAGAGGGAAGAAAAGGAATGTGCTGATGAAACTGACGGCCAGATTTAAGGACCATACGCCGACGCTGCCCGGATTTTTCAAAGACGTTTTTGCGGGCTCGGAAGGCGAAGAAGAAGGCAAGGCGATTGGTGCGCTGGTCACGGATTTGCTGGCAACCACCCCTGAGGGCGATCTGTTGGGGGTCATCGCGCTTGATCAGGACGCATTGCTTGGCTGCATTCTGTTCTCGCGGTTGCGCTATGATCGGGACCCGCAACAGGTGTTTCTGATGTCACCGGTGGCTGTGCGCACCGATCGGCAGAAATCGGGAATTGGCCAGAGGCTGATCGGTTTCGGGCTGGATGAACTGCGCCGCCACAGCGTTGATATCGCTGTCACTTATGGCGATCCGGCTTATTACGGCAAAGCCGGGTTTCAACCCGTCAGCGAAGATACCGCCAAGGCGCCGATGCCGCTGAGTATGCCCCATGGCTGGCTTGGGCAGTCGCTTGCAGGTGAAAAGATGACGCCCATTGCGGGCCAGTCCCGCTGCGTCGGCGCGTTCAACAGGCCCGAGCTTTGGTAGAGGTCAGTAGCCCTCGATCTGGCCGTCCTGTTGCCAGGGTTTGACCAGGTTGCCGAACCGGGTGAACTGTGCCACGAAGGACAGCTCGACCGTACCGATGGGACCGTGGCGCTGCTTGCCGACGATGACTTCGGCCTTGCCGTGCAGGCGGTCCATGGCCTGCTTCCACTCTTCCATCTTTTCCAGTTCGTGATCGCCGGGTTTTTCGCGTTCCTTGTAGTATTCCTCGCGGAACACGAACATCACCACGTCGGCGTCCTGTTCGATCGACCCGGATTCGCGCAGGTCAGACAGCTGCGGGCGCTTGTCGTCGCGGCTTTCGACCTGACGGCTGAGCTGAGACAGGGCGATGACCGGGATGTTGAGCTCTTTGGCGATAGCCTTCATGCCCATCGAAATCTCGGCGATCTCGTTGACGCGGTTATCGGCCATACCACGGCAGAGCTGGAGATAGTCAATCACCAGCAAGTCAAGCCCGTGCGTCCGCTTCAACCGCCGCGCACGCGCAGCGAGTTGCGAGATCGGCAGGGCCGGGGTGTCGTCGATGAACAGGGGGCAGGCCTCCAGTTCTTTGGCCGCATCCACGAAACGGCGGAACTCGGATTCGGTCATGTCGCCCTGACAAATCTTGTGGCTGGAAATCTCGGACGCCTCGGCCAGAACCCGGCCCGCCAACTGCTCGGCGCTCATTTCCAGTGAGAAGAATCCCACAACGCCCCCGTCGACTGCGCCCTCGGTTCCGTCGGGCTTGGTGCCGCGCTTGTAGGCCTTGGCCACGTTGAACGCCACGTTGGTCGCCAATGAGGTTTTCCCCATCGACGGACGACCGGCCAGAATGATCAGGTCGGACGGGTGCAGCCCGCCAAGCTGTTTGTCCAGGTCGGCCAGACCGGTGGAAATTCCCGCCATGCCGCCACCGCGTTGATACGCCTCGTTGGTGACGTTGACGGCTTCTGTGACCGCCTTGAGGAAGGATTGGAAACCCTGTTCGGTCTGGCCCTGCTCGGAAAGCTGATAAAGTTGCTGCTCGGCCTCGACTATCTGTTCTTTTGGTTCGCTGCTGACCTCGACCCGCGCCGCCTTGTCCGAGATGTCCCGGCCCAGCCGGATCAACTCGCGCCGGATAGCGAGGTCATAGATCATCTGGGCATAGTCATGCACGGCAAAGGCGCTGATCGACGCCCCCGCCAGCTTGACCAGATAGGCGGGGCCGCCCAGTTCCTTCAGCCCCTCGTCCTCGGCCATGAAAGATTTCAGCGTCACGGGGGAGGCCAGCGCATTCTTGGCGATGCGTGCGGCCGCCACCTCGTAAATCCGGGCGTGGACCGGGTCATAGAAATGCTCGGCCCCGATGATCGAGGCGACCCGGTCATAAAGGTCGTTATTGGTCAGGATCGCGCCCAGAAGCTGCTGCTCGGCCTCAATCGAATGCGGCATGGTTTCGGCGTTCTGAATCTGCGCCGCCGCTTGCTCGATACTGCTTATCTCGTTCATTTTGTCCCCGCTGCCCGTTCGGAGGTTCTACACGCGAAACACTACCACAATCTATCTGGAAATAGCTGTGGCTAACTTGGGGTAAGGCCTTGGGATAACTTTCCCAGCGGTTTGGATACCCGTGTATGCGTAGCTTATTATGTAGGAATTGCGGGGAAAGTCACCAGATATCGTTGCGCGCAGGCCGATTCTTCAGTGCTTATCCCCAGTCCATCCACAAGAGGTTTACGTGGGTTTATTGGCTTCCTGCCATCCGCGCGGGTCGTTCAGGAAGGCCTCGACCGCGTCAAGTGTTTCCGGATCAAAGGCTTTCTGCGCCTTGGCCTCGGCCAGAACATCCCACCATGTGCACAGGTGATGTAACCGCACGCCGTGGTCGCCCAGCGTTTTCTCGGTATCGGGGAAAATACCATAGTAGAAGATGACGGCCGTGTGCCCGCAGGTCGCGCCGGTGTCGCGGATCGCGTCCACAAAGGACAGTTTCGATCCGCCATCGGTGGTCAGGTCCTCGACCAGCAGAACGCGCTCGCCTTCGCCCATGGCACCCTCGATCCGCGCATTGCGGCCATAGCCCTTGGGTTTCTTGCGCACATAGGTCATCGGCAGGGCCATGCGTTCGGCGACCATGGCGGCAAAGGGGATGCCGGCCGTTTCGCCACCCGCGATATTGTCGAAGGCTTCGAAACCGGCGTCGCGCATCACGGTCACCGTCAGGAAATCCATCAGGGTCGAGCGGATGCGCGGGTAAGAGATCAGCTTGCGACAGTCGATATAGGTCGGGCTGGGCAAGCCGCTCGCCAGCGTGAAGGGCTCGCGCGAATTGAAATGGACGGCCTTGATCTCCAGCAGCATCCGCGCAGTCAGGCGGGCGATTTCGGTGCTGTCGGGAAATGAACTGGGGATCATGGCGGGACCTCGGCAAACTATGTGACTCTGCGGGCTGATAGCCTGTCCGCCGGGCCAGAGTCGAGGGGGCCGGGGCGCAAAAGAAAAGCGGACCCTCAAGAGGTCCGCTTTTGCCCTTGCGGGCGAGTGGCAGCCAAGGTGGGCTTAGCTGCTCATGTCATAGGCGCGTTCACCGTGTACCGACAGATCGAGCCCGTTTGTTTCGGTCTCTGCGTCTACGCGAAGCGCAGTGATTAGCGCAACCACCTTAATCAACACAAATGTGACAACTGACGTAAAGACACCCACGATCACAAGCCCGCCCAACTGCGCGGTCCAGGCGCCGAGGCCAAAGACAGCGATCATGAGTGTGCCAAAGATGCCGCCCACGCCGTGTACCGCAAAGACGTCCAGCGTATCGTCGATATGCAGTACGTTGCGGATCACGTTTACCGCCTCCTGACACAGGACACCGGCCACCGCACCGATGATCAGCGCCTGAACCGGGTCGACATAGCCCGAAGCCGGGGTGATCGAGGCCAGGCCGGCAATGGTGCCTGTGACCAGACCCACCATCGAAGCCTTGCCATACTTGATCCGCTCATAGAGCGCCCATGTCAGCGAAGCAGTCGCTGCCGAGATATGGGTGACGGTCATCGCCATCGCAGCGCCGCCATCGGCTGCAAGCTGCGAACCGCCGTTGAAGCCGAACCAGCCGACCCACAGCATCGCTGCGCCGACCATGACATAACCGGGGTTGTGCGGCGGTGTCGTGCGGTTGCGGCGCGGTCCAAGCACAACCGCGATGATCAGCGCGGCCAGACCCGCGGTTTCGTGCACAACGATGCCGCCGGCGAAATCGCGTACGCCGACCTCACCCAGAATGCCGCCATCGGTCAGAATGCCGCCACCCCAGATCCAGTGCACCACGGGCGCATAGCACAGCAGCATCCACAGGGCCGAGAAGGTCAGGACAAAGCCATAGCCCACACGCTCGACATAGGCGCCGACGATCAGGGCCGGGGTGATGATGGCAAAGGTCATCTGGAAGGCAAAGAACAGGATCTCGGGCAGGGTGCCTGACAGGCTGTCGGCGTCGACACCGGTCAGAAAGGCTT
Source organism: Ruegeria sp. ABV4_181 (assembly GCF_056158465.1). NCBI lineage: Bacteria > Pseudomonadati > Pseudomonadota > Alphaproteobacteria > Rhodobacterales > Roseobacteraceae > Ruegeria > Ruegeria sp. ABV4_181. The sequence continues at coordinate 2,791,356 of NZ_JBSWTI010000002.1, read as the reverse complement.
TGCCCAGACCTCCCCACAGGCCCGAACCGCCGTCGCCGAAGGCGATCGAATAGCCTGCGACCAGCCACAGGATGCTCATCAGGCATGCGATGCTGAAGCAATGCATGAATACGCTCAGCACGTTGCGGGCGCGCACGAGGCCACCGTAAAACAGCGCCAGGCCGGGTAATGTCATGAACAGGACCAGGGCGGTTGCCACTATGATCCAGGCGGTGTCGGCTCCATTCATCGGCCGGTCTCCTCTCAGCGTCCTCAACTTGCGAGGGGCGTTGAAGCGGAGGGATGGCGGGGAAAAAAGAGGCAGGACGCAATTTAGCCGCCTGTTTTAAGGGCTTTTTGCCAACCGGTGACGAATTGAGCGTCAAAAAGCGCAGCGCGCCTTAATTTTGTGCAAGAGTGAAAAGTCCCTGCGACAGCAACCCAAGCGAATGGTCCCGCGCTGCGCGGCGCACGTTGTCGCGGCCCTGTGCGCCGAACTCGACGGTTTCCGTCACGGTCGGCTGGCCATCGACGGCCAGTCCGAAACAGACGCGCCCCTCGGGTTTGAACTCGGACCCGCCGGGGCCCGCGATCCCGGTAACGGACACCGCAAGCTGCGCCCCGGAGTTCCGCAGCGCGCCCTCCGCCATCTCACGGGCCACCTGTTCCGACACGGCGCCGTGCGCATTCAGCGTTTCGGCGCACACGCCCAGCATCTGCTGCTTGGCGATATTGGTATAGGTGACAAAGCCGCGCTCGACCACGGCGGAACTGCCCGGAATATCCGTCAGCGCAGCCGCAACCAAACCGCCCGTACAGCTTTCGGCGGTGGCGATCATCACCCCCTGCGCCTTGGCGCGGTCCAGCAGGGCGGCCACAGTCACAGGCCCAGCACCCCGTGCGAGAGGCCCGCAAGAATCAGCACGCCGATCCCGGCAAATACGCCCGCAATTACATCGTCCAGCATCACGCCCAGCGGGTCACCACGGCGGTCGGCCCAGCCGACCGGCCCGGGTTTGGTGATGTCGAACAGGCGGAACAGCAGGAAACCCGCCACCCAGCCGGGCCAGAGCGCCGTGATCTCGATGCCGTGTGCCCAGGAGGGGTAAGAGATTGCCCACAAGGCGATGAACTGCCCCGCGACCTCATCAATCACGATCTCGGACGGGTCGTGATCATCCATGCCCGCAGTCATGGCGCGGGTGGCCCAGAGCCCGCCGAAAAAGACCGCGACAGTGGCGATCACCAGCAACGGAAAACCGCCAAGAACATGCAGCAGCCAGGCCAGGGGCAGGGCGGCCAGCGAACCCCATGTGCCCGGCGCGGGGCGCAGATAGCCGACACCGCAGACGGTTCCGATCAGCCGCGCCGCGTTCATGATTTCACCAGACAAGCGGTCGCCAGTGAGGCAATGCCCTCGGCGCGTCCGGTAAAGCCCAGCCGCTCGGACGTGGTTGCCTTGACCGAGACCTGATCGGCCTGCAAGCCCATGATCCGCGCCATTTCTTCGCGCATGGCCCCGGCGTGGGGGCCGATCTTTGGGTATTCGCAGACCAACGTGCAATCGACATTGGAAATCCGGTACCCCATCTGCGCGGCCAGTTCGACCGCGTGGCGCAGGAATATCTCGCTGGCCGCGCCCTTCCATTGCGGGTCCGAGGGCGGGAAGTGCTGACCGATATCCCCCCGCGCCAACGCGCCGTAGATCGCGTCAGTGACGGCATGCATGCCGACATCCGCGTCCGAATGGCCCTGCAACCCACGGCCATGGGGCACCTTGACACCGCAGAGGATCACGTAATCCCCGTCGCCAAACCGATGCACGTCGTATCCGTTGCCCAGCCTTACATCCATGTCCGTTCCCAATATGCGTTCCGCCCGGGCAAAATCCTCGGGCCGTGTGATTTTCAGATTGTCCGGGTCGCCCGGTACGATGGCTACATCCAGCCCCGCGGCGCGGGCAACTTCGACATCATCCGCCGCACCGCCGGGATGCGCCGCATGCGCCGCGGCGATGGCATCATAGTTAAATCCCTGCGGGGTTTGGGCCGCGAACAACCCGTTGCGGTCCTGGGTGCCGGTCACGACTGCCCCGTCGCCGGTCCAGAGCGCATCGGTCACCGCCAGACCCGGTGCGGCACCGGGGTGGGTGTCCAGCGCGGTCAAGACGTCCCGAATGGTCTGACGGCGGACGCAGGGCCGGGCCACGTCATGGATGAGAACCTGCTGCACCTGCCGACCCTCCAGCGCCCCAAGCCCGTTGCGCACCGATCCGGCGCGGTCGCTTTCGCCCCGGGCCAGCAGCAATCCGCTGTCGCTGAACTCTTCCCACGCAGCAACGTCATCCGGTGACAACACAAGCACGATATGATCGACCTGTCCTCGGAACCGGTCGATGGTCCAGTCGGCGACGCGACGTCCGGCTAGCGGGCGCCATTGCTTTGGAATACCCCCTCCGGCGCGCAATCCGCGTCCTGCGGCAACGATGATGGCGGCGGTGGTCATGGGGTGAATTCTCCGGTGGTTTGACGCTTTGTTTAGGGTGCGGTGAATGCAGAGGCAATCACCTGCGTCAAGCTGCCTAAAAAATAGGCAAGTGATGATTTTGCAGGCTTGATGGCCGCCGTTTTGTTGTTCATATGCGTTCAATTCGATATCAAATCCGCAACTGCCCAAGGATTAAGCACGTTGACCCTGCACCTCGTCGACAAGGAACTGAACCCGCCGGTCATGCTGGCGCCGATGGCCGGAATTACCGACCGGCCTTTTCGCGATCTGGTGATGCGCTTTGGCGCTGGCATGGTTGTCAGCGAAATGGTGGCGAGCCAGGAAATGGTGCAGGCAAAGCCGGGCGTGCGCGAGCGCGCGGAACTGTCGGCCGATGTCGAAAACACCGCCGTTCAACTGGCGGGACGCGAGGCGCACTGGATGGCCGAAGCCGCCCGGCAGGTCGCTGACCGAGGGGCGCGGGTAATCGACATCAACATGGGTTGCCCAGCCAAAAAGGTGACGAACGGGTATTCAGGCTCAGCCCTGCTGAAAACACCCGACCACGCGCTGACGCTGATCGAAGCGGTGGTGAAGGCGGTGGACGTGCCAGTGACGCTGAAAACCCGTCTGGGATGGGATGACAAGCTGCTGAACGCGCCCGACGTTGCCCGGCGGGCGCAGGATGCGGGTATCAGTATGGTCACGATTCACGGGCGCACCCGCTGTCAATTCTACAAAGGTCACGCGGATTGGGAGGCGATCAGAGCGGTGAAAGAGGCGGTCTCGATTCCTGTCATTGCCAATGGCGATATCGTGGATTCAAAGGCCGCGCGCGCAGCGTTGAAGCAGTCTGGCGCGGACGGTGTCATGGTCGGGCGCGGGGCGCAGGGCAAGCCGTGGCTGTTGGCGCAGATCTGTCACGACCTGTATGGCGCGGACGCTCCTGTTATTCCCGCAGGCACGGACCTGAGCGATATGGTGCGCGCCCATTATCAGGCAATGCTCAGCTTTTACGGGGCGGAACTGGGGCTGCGCGTCGCGCGCAAACATCTGGGCTGGTACATGGACGAAGCCGGAACCCCTGCCGCGCTGCGCCGGGCGGTGCTGACGTCCCGCGATACGGATGAGGTCCTGCGCCTGCTGGGCGACGCGCTGAACGGCGATGCGGAGGCCGCAGCATGACCTCGGATCAGTTCATTTGGAACTCGCTGCCGGTCCCGGCCTTCATCATCGACGTCGAAGACCGGATCGCGGATGTGAACTCGGCCGGCGAGGGTTTTCTGAACGCGTCGCGCAAGGCCGTGGTCGGGCATCCCGTCTGGGATCAGATCGCTGTCGACGCGCCGCTGGAAGAGGCGTTTCTGCGGGCGCGCCAACAGGGGACGCCGCTGTTCGTCAACGATGTCGATGTAGGATCCGGCAACCGGGCACCGCTGCAATGCGCGCTGCAGATCGCGCCGCTTGTCGGGCATCCGGGGTTGATGATCATGATCATTTCGCCGCGAGAACTGGCGGGTCGGATGACGCGCGGCAACACGGTGAAATCTGCGGCGCAATCCGCCATCGGCATGGCCGAAATGCTGGCGCACGAGATCAAGAACCCGCTGGCGGGCATTACCGGTGCGGCGCAATTGTTGAGCATGAATATTCCGCAGCAAGACCTTGAACTTACAGACTTAATTGTCGAGGAAAGCCGACGCATCGTGAAGCTGCTTGAACAGGTCGAGCAATTCGGCAACCTCTCGCAACCGGATTTCAGACCGATCAACATTCACGATGTTCTGGACCGCGCGCGCCGGTCGGCGCTGCTGGGGTTCGGCGCGCATATGACGATCATCGAGGATTATGACCCATCCCTGCCGCTGGCTTATGGCGATCCGGATCAGTTCCTTCAGGTGGTGTTGAACCTTCTCAGGAACGCCTCGGAAGCCGCTGATCCCAAGGGCGGAATTATCCGTCTGCGGACGTATTTCGAGCACTCATTTCGCCTGCGGCGCAGCGACGGATCCGGCCATTCCCTGCCGCTGCAAATCGAGATCATCGATGACGGTCCGGGCCTGCCCGAGGACATCCGCAGCGACATTTTCGACCCGTTCGTATCGGGCAAGGAAAACGGCACCGGCCTGGGGCTGGCGCTGGTCAGCAAGATCATCTCGGACCACAACGGCTGGATTTCGGCCAACTCGGTTCCGGGGCGCACGGTCTTTCGCCTGTCCCTGCGACGGGCACCGCGTGACGAAACATGAAACAGCCCCGCCGAAAAGAGCAAAGGTAAGGAGAGCACCCGATGGATGGCACAGTACTGGTCGCAGATGACGACCGCACGATCCGAACCGTTCTGACTCAGGCCCTGACGCGGGCGGGGTGCAAGGTACACGCGACCTCGTCGCTGACCACGCTGATGCGCTGGGTTGGTGAGGGGAAAGGGGACGTGGTGATCTCGGACGTGGTGATGCCGGACGGGAACGGGCTTGAGATGTTGCCGAAGATCGCACAGGACCGGCCCGGCCTGCCGGTCATCGTCATTTCGGCACAGAACACGATCATGACCGCAATTCAGGCGGCCGAGGCGGATGCCTATGACTATCTGCCAAAGCCGTTCGATCTGCCCGACCTGATGAAGCGCACTGCACGGGCGCTTGAACAAAAGCAGCGCATTCAGACCGATGTGGCGGTCGCAACAGAAGACCGTCCGGAAGAGTTGCCATTGGTCGGGCGCACGCCCGTGATGCAGGCCCTGTACCGCCTTGTGGCGCGGGTGATGAACACGGATCTGTCGGTGATGATTTCGGGCGAAAGCGGGACGGGCAAGTCTTTGATCGCCCGCGCCATTCATGACTTCTCGGACCGGCGCACGCTGCCATTTGTGACGGCGACAGCAGCCGATCTGCGTGATCTGGAAGGCCCGGCGCGCGTGATGGCGCGGGTGCGGGGCGGGACGCTGCTGATCGACGAGATCGCGGATATCGAGGACGAGCTTCAGGCCCGCATCGTGCGCATGATGGACACACCCGGCGATCACGTGCCGCGTTTCATGGCGACCAGCCAGTCGGACCTGACCGAGGCGATGGAAAGCGGTCGGGTACGGCAGGACCTCTACTATCGTCTGTGCGGGGCGACCGTCCACGTACCGGCCCTGCGCGAGCGGGTGGACGATATCACCCTGCTGGCCGACCATTTTCTGGCACGGGAAGAGCGTGACCATGGCGCCAAGCGCTGGCTCAGCCCGGATGCCGTGGAACTGGTGCGCCGGTATTCCTGGCCCGGCAATGTGCGGCAGCTTGAGAACGCGATCCGGCGGCTGAGCCTGACCAGCCGCGCGGATGAGATAACCAAGACCGAGGTTGAGATGGTTTTGGGCAGCCAGCCCGAGGCCGAACCGGTTCTGGGCGACGGCGAGCGCGAGAAGCTCTCTGCCTCCGTCGCGCGGCATCTGCGTCGTTATTTCGACCTGCACGGCAACCTGCTGCCGCCGCCGGGATTGTACCAGCGTATCCTGCGCGAAGTTGAGGCCCCGCTGATCGAACTGGCGCTGGATGCAACGGGCGGAAATCAGGCGAAATGCGCCGATCTTCTGGGGATCAACAGAAATACGTTGCGGAAAAAAATCACTGACCTCGATATTCAGGTGACACGTCGCCGCAAACTGATGTAATATCGCCACACAAACCGTGGCATCCGGGTTCGGACCCGGCAAAGACCACGATATATGGCGGTACGTCGCGCAAGCGACACATCAGGATGAGGGCAGACGGTGGCAACCCGGGCACAGAGCGGGCTGATCCTATCGATCAATCGGTGGCGGAAATCCCGAAAACTGCGCAATTTCGGCACTTTGGGGCTGGTTCTTCTGGGCCCTGCGCTGGCGCTGGCCACGTATCTTGTCATTGGGCCTTTTGATCTGGGGGCAACCGCACCGACGCTGCGGTTGATCCTTCTTGCTGATCTTGTCTACGTGCTGGTGGTTGCGGGGCTTGTGCTGGGGCAGGTCGGCACATTGATCGCGGCCCGCCGTGCGAAATCCGCCGGGTCCCGCCTGCACCTGAGATTGATCGGCGCCTTCACGCTACTGGCTTTGGTGCCGACCGTGACCGTTGCGATCTTTGCCGGGCTGACGGTGAATATCGGGCTTGAGGGTTGGTTTTCTGACCGCGTGCGCGAGGTTGTGGGCTCGTCACTGACGGCAGCAGAAGCCTATGAGCAGGAACACCGCGAGGGTCTGACACAGGACGCGACGGTTCTGGCCCTGTTTCTGGATAACGCCCGCGCGCGGGATTACTACATCTCGGACGCGGAACTGCGCGAGGTTCTGGCGCAGGGGCAATCGCAGATTCAGCGCGGATTGCGCGAAGCCTATGTCATTGACGGCAGTGGCGAAATCCGGTCGCGCGGCGACCGATCCTACCTATTCAATTTTGAACCTCCGACGCCGGAACAGATGGTTCAGGCCACGGATACCGGCCTGCTGATCATCGCCGACTGGCAAAACAGCGAGTTTCGCGCGCTGGTGCCGTTGCAGGCATACTTGGACCGGTACCTCTATGTCAGTCGCGAGGTGGACGGACAGTTGCTGACGCTGTTGGATGACACCAAGGAAACGGTGCAGTTCTATCAGCAACTGGAAAGCGAACGGGGCAGGGTGCTGTTTGAGTTCGGGCTTTTGTATCTGGGCTTTGCGGTGATCCTTATTCTGGCCGCCATGTCGCTGGGCATGTGGTTTGCCGAACGGCTGTCGCGGCCCGTGGGGCGGCTGACCACGGCGGCCCAGCGTGTGGGGGCGGGGGACCTGAGCGTGCAGGTCATCGAAGAAGCCAGCGATGACGAGATCGCGATGTTGGGCCGTTATTTCAACCAGATGACGCGACAACTTAAAGGACAGCGCGATACGCTTCTGGAAAACACCCGCCAGATCGAGCGTCGGCGCCGCCTGTTCGATTCGGTGCTGAGCTCGGTGACCTCGGGCGTGGTCGGGGTTGATTCCGAGGGGTACGTGACTTTCGTGAACCGCTCGGCCGAACGTTTGCTCGACTGGTCGCGGGGCGAAGAGCATCTGGTCATCGGTGTCGCGGTGCCGGAATTTCTGCCGCTATTCGAAACCCTCAAGGACAGCGGTCAGGAGGCCGTTCAGGGTGAGATAAAGGTGACCCGAAAAGGCCGGCTGGAAAACCTGCTGGTCCGCATGGCGACCCGTCGCGGCGAGGATGGCGGGCTTGAGGGCTATGTGGTGGCGTTTGACGATGTCACCGATCTGGTCAGTGCGCAACGGATGGCCGCGTGGGGAGATGTCGCCCGCCGGATCGCGCATGAGATCAAGAATCCGCTGACCCCGATCCAGCTGAGCGCCGAACGGATCAAGCGCAAGTTCTCGCGCAAGCTGGATGAAGAAGACTGCAGCAGCCTGGAATCCATGACCGACGTCATCGTGCGGCAGACCAACGACCTGCGGCGGATCGTCGACGAGTTTTCGAAATTCGCACGGATGCCGGAACCTGACCGCAACGAAGAAGACATTGTCGGTCTGGTGCGCGAGGCGGTTCTGCTGCAACAGGCCGGACAGCCGGAGGTTCAGATCGACGCCACTTTGCCGGATCAGCCAATTTGGACCGAGGTGGACGCTACAATGCTGAATCAGGCGCTGACCAACCTGATCAAGAACGCGGGCGAGGCGATTGAAACGCTTAAGAAAAAAGGCCCGCCTGAAAACCTGAAGCCACAGATCAAGGTGGACGTGACCCGGGACGATGCGGGTACGGTGATTACCATTGCCGACAACGGCATCGGCCTGCCCGAAGACCGGGCGCGCCTGTTCGAGCCGTATGTCACCACACGCGACGAAGGGACCGGGCTGGGCCTGCCCATCGTCAAGAAGATAATCGAAGAACACGGTGGTGCGCTTACTTTGGAAGACGCGCCCATATTCGACGGTCAGGACCATTTTGGCGCAATGGCCGTGATCCGTTTGCCCGGGGGCAATTTAACCCCGACCGCAGCGCCGCAAAAGCAGGCAATCAATATAAACAAACTGAAAGCAGGCCAAAGATGAGCGACATTCTGATCGTAGATGACGAACGCGATATTCGCGAACTGGTGTCCGACATTCTGGAGGACGAAGGCTATTCAACCCGACTGGCTGGTAACTCGGACGAGTGCATGGCCGCCATCAATTCCGAACCCCCGGGGCTGCTAATCCTGGATATCTGGCTGAAAGACAGCCGCATGGACGGGATCGACATCCTCAAGGCGGTCAAACGCGACAACCCGGACGTGCCGGTGGTGATTATTTCCGGCCACGGCAACATCGAAATCGCGGTGGCCGCGATCAAGCAGGGGGCGTATGACTTCATCGAAAAGCCCTTTAACATCGACCAGCTGATGGTGGTGATCCGCCGCGCGATGGAAACCTCTCGCCTGCGTCGCGAGAATGCCTCGCTGAAGCGCAAGGAAGTCACCAACTCCGACATGATCGGCAAATCGGCCGCGTTTCGCGCGATGCAAAGCCAATTGGACAAGGTCACCAAGTCGAATGGCCGCGTGATGCTGAGCGGCCCGGCAGGGTCAGGCAAGGAAATCGCGGCACGCTATATTCACGCGCATTCCAACCGTGCAAACGCGCCGTTTGTCACGGTGAACTGCGCCGGGATCGAACCCGAGCGTGTAGAAGAGGTTCTGTTCGGTCGCGAGTTGTCCGAGCGTGGGATCGAATCCGGACTGCTGGAAGAGGCGCATGGCGGCGTGGTCTATTTCGACGAGGTCGCGGATATGCCTCTGGGTACGCAGTCCAAGATCCTGCGGGTGCTGGTCGATCAGCAGTTCCAGCGGGTTGGCGGGTCTGACAAAGTGCGGGTTGACCTGCGAGTGATCTCGTCTACCAACCGCGATCTTGAGACCGAAATCGCCGCTGACCGGTTCCGCGAAGAACTGTACCATCGTCTGAACGTCGTGCCGATCGCGGTGCCATCGCTGGAAGAGCGGCGCGAGGATATTCCGGTTCTGGCCCAGCATTTCATCGAAATGTGCAATGAAACCCAGGGACTGACGATACGCGACATCTCGGAAGAGGCCGTTGCCCTGTTGCAGACGATGACCTGGCCGGGGAATGTGCGGCAGCTGAAGAACCTGATCGAGCGTGTGCTGATCCTTGGCGATGGCTCAGGACCGATCGAAGCAAAGGAACTGCCGACAGAAGAGGAAAAAGCGGACGATTCCGGCCGGGTTGTCCTGTCGGGCGCCCTTGCGACGCTGCCGCTGCGCGAGGCACGGGAAGCGTTCGAGCGGGAATACCTGCTGACCCAGATCAACCGATTTGGCGGCAATATCAGCCGCACCGCCAGCTTTGTCGGAATGGAGCGCAGCGCGCTGCATCGAAAGCTGAAATCGCTGGGTGTTGTGACTTCGAACAAATCGGGCGCGCGGGTGGCGCAACTGGACGAGCCGGAACCGGCGGAGTAATCCGCCGGGAACCTACCCGGTCTGACCGGGTGAGATGATCTGGATCGTTCCGTTATCGAATTTCACAAAGCAGGATTGGGTCGTCAGCGGCGGCAAATTCGTTGTTGGTGCCGCGGGGACCTGAGATTTCACGCTTTGCCTGCATGGCGGCAGGCTGACCGGGCGAAACCCCTTTTTCGCCATGCATTGCGTTTCGACCTCATTCCGAAGGCCCTGGTTGACGTCCACCGTATAGACGCGGCCCGGCTGCCACCATCCGGGCGAGCGATAGCAATGCCCCCTGCCATCGCAATAGGTGCGACCGGGCCAGTATGTCGGCGGGCTCTGCCGCACCTGATTGGCAACCGGCACCTGATTGACGGCCTGAACCTGACACTGTGTGGTCTCGGACTGCATGCGCGACACGCTCTCGCCTTCGCGGTAATACAGCGAAAGCGGGCCGCTGCATGCGGACAGGACGGTCAGGGGAATGAGCAAACGAAGCACTGTTTTCATATGCTTACCTTGCCTTAGCCGCGCGTATATGACAATTCAATTGACCGCTATGGGGGCATCTGTCATTCAAAGATTTCAGACAGAAGGGCCAATAACATGAAGGTCATCATTTGCGGTGCCGGTCAGGTTGGCTGGCAGATTGCACGGCACCTGTCGGGCGAACTGAATGACGTCACCGTGGTGGACAACAACCCCGATCTGGTACGCCGGGCGACGGAAACGCTGGATGTTCAGGGGATTGCCGGGTTCGCCAGCTATCCCGACGTTCTGAACCGGGCAGGCGCGCGCGATGCGGACATGATCATCGCCGCGACCCATTCGGACGAGGTGAACATGGTCACCTGTCAGATGGCGCATTCGGTGTTCTCCATTCAGCGCAAGATCGCCCGCCTGCGCTCGAAATCGTATCTTGAGGCGATCCATTCCGATCTCTACCGCCGCGACCACCTGCCCATCGACGTGGTGATCAGCCCCGAGAGGGAGGTCGCCGCCGCCGCGATGCGCCGTCTGTCCGCGCCCTCGGCTTTTGACACCGAGATGTTCATGGACAGCAAGGCCCAGTTGCTGGGCATTCGAATCGAAGAAGACTGCCCCATCGTCAACACCCCGCTGCGACAGCTGACGGATCTGTTTTCGACCCTCAGTTCGATTGTCGTCGGCGTACGGCGCGAGGGGACCCTGTTTGCGCCGGAATCCGAGGATCAGCTGTTTGTCGGCGACGAATGTTATGTCTTTACCAACGTCAAAGACGTGGATCGCACGATGGAGGTCTTTGGCAAGACACAGAAGAAACAGGATCGCGTGGTCATCGTGGGCGGCGGCAATGTCGGGCTTGAGGTCGCGCGCACGCTGGAAGAACGTGAAAGCCGGGTGCGGGCCAAGATCATCGAGCGCGACCGCCGCTGCGCCGAACTGGCCGCCGAGGCGCTGGAGCGGACCATCGTTCTGAACGGCGACGGGTTGGATGCGGCGCTGTTGCGTGAGGCCGGGATCGAACGGGCAGACGCGATGCTGGCGGTAACCGATGACGACCGTGCCAACATGCTGGCTGCGGTGCGCGCCAAGGCCGAAGGCTGTGCGCTGGCGATTGCGCTGATCAACGATCCCAGCATGGTGGCGCTGATGGGTCCTCTGGGGATCGACGCCTATATCAACCCGCGGGCAACGACGGTCAGTTCGATCCTGCGCCACATTCGCCACGGGCGGGTGCGTCAGGTCTATTCCATTGGCGATGCCGAGGCTGAGGTGATCGAGGCCGAAGTTCTGTCTACCTCGCCCATGGCCGGGCAACGGCTGCGCGATATCGACTTCCCCGAAGGCGTTCTGGTCGGCGCGGTTCGCAAGGGTGACGAATTGCTGCGCCCGACCGGCAGTCTGCGGATCGAAGAAAAGGACGTAGTGGCAATATTTGCCATGGCCAAGGACGTGCCCGAGGTCGAACGGTTGATGCAGGTCTCGATCGATTTCTTCTGATGGCACGCGCGCGGACACAACAGGTCGGGCTTCTGAGGCGATTGCCTCTGTTTCTGCTGATCTGGGGCATTGTCGCGCTGTCGATGTGGATTCCGGCGATCTATGCGCTCGCTTTGGATGATCACGATACCTCGCGGTCGTTTTTCTATTCCGGATTGTTGGGGCTGTTCGTGGTGGCGACAATCGCGCTGGCAACCTCGAACCGGCAACCGCGCCGGGGCACGTTGGGCCAGTTGGCGGTTTTGTTGGGGTGTTTCACGGTATTGCCGTTGTTCCTTGCCATTCCGCTGCACGATGCGCTGGGGAATACCACTTACCTGAACGCGTATTTCGATATGGTCAGTGCCCTGTCGACGACCGGGGCCGATATGTTCCCCGATCCGAACCGCCTGTCCGCGCCGCTGCATCTGTGGCGGGCTCTGGTGGGGTGGATAGGCGGCCTGCTGATGTGGATATCGGCTGCGGCCATTCTGGCGCCGCTGTCTCTGGGCGGGTTCGAAGTGACGGCGCGCGGCCAACCCGGGCGCCCGGTGTCGGGCGTGGCGCAAAGCGAAAAGGTTGACCCGCGCGGGCGGCTGATCCGGGTGACCCGCGCGCTGACGCCGATCTACGCAGGTCTGACAGCGGTGATCTGGTTGCTGCTGCTGATTGCCGGCGAAGACGGGCTGACGGCGGTGTGTCATGCGATGTCCACGATGGCCACATCCGGCATTTCCCCGGTTGGTGGCCTCGAAGGGGCGAAGGCGGGCATCACGGGCGAGGCCATCCTGTTCCTATTCCTGTTCTTTGCCTTGTCCCGGCTGACCTTTTCTACGGATACCGCGACAACCGGGTATTCGCGGCTGGACAAGGACCCCGAATTTCGCATTGGTCTGATGATCGTGGCCGGCGTTGCCCTGTTGCTGTTCTTCCGGGTTCTGGCGGGGGTTCAGGAAATTGGTGGACAGGTCCAGCCGCTTCAGGCGCTGCACGTCATCTGGGGCATGGGTTTTACGGTCCTGTCGTTTCTGACCACGGCCGGGTTTGAAAGCGCCAACTGGAATGACGCGCAGCAATTGTCGGGCTTGGGAACGCCGGGGCTGATCCTGATGGGCCTGGCCCTGATCGGCGGCGGCGTAGCGACAACAGCGGGCGGGGTGAAACTGTTGCGCGTATTCGCGCTGTACCTGAACGGCGCGCGCGAGATTGACCGGCTGATCTATCCGTCCTCTGTCAGCGGCGCGGGCGGCGGCAACCGACGGATCCAAAGCGACGGCGCGTTCATCGCGTGGATCTTCCTGATGATGTTTGCGTTGACTGCGGCCGTGTTCAACGTCCTTCTTGCGGCCATGGGGGCGGGGTTCGAAGAGGCCATGGTGCTGAGCGTTGCCGCGCTGAGCACGACCGGCCCGCTGATCGAACTGGCTACCGATGTTCCCATCCGGCTGGTTGATCTGTCCGCAGGCGCAAAGCTGACCATGTGCGCGGCGATGGTGATCGGCCGGTTGGAAACATTGGCGATCATTGCGTTGATTACACCGACGCTCTGGCGGGATTGAGGGCCAACATGCGCGAATTGACTGATTTTTCATCTGGAAACTCGGTTAACGACACTCCATACTCACCCGGAGGGAGCGCGTTGGTCCGCAGCGCGTAGCAAGAACAATGGCGAGATTATAAAAATATGGCTTCGGACAGACAGAATTTGCAGGACGCGTTCCTGAACAATGTACGGAAAGCAAAAGTCCCGGTCACGATTTTCCTGATCAACGGCGTGAAATTGCAGGGTGTGATCACCTGGTTCGACAATTTCTGTGTATTGTTGCGCCGCGACGGACAGTCGCAGCTGGTCTACAAACACGCGATTTCGACCATCATGCCGTCGCAGCCGATCAACCTGTATGAGGGCGAAGACGCCTCTTGATGGAACATGAACGGATGCACACCCGGGCTTGGGTGCTGCATCCTGAAATCAAATCAGATGAACAGCGCCGTGTCCCTGAACCGGCGCTGGAAGAGGCGGTGGCACTGGCTGCCGCCTTGCCCGATCTGGATGTGATCGGGTCCGAAATCGTGCGCCTTCCGCGCGCCCAGCCCGGGCTGCTGTTCGGCAGCGGCAAGATCGAAGAACTTGCTGCACGGCTGCATGACAACAAGATCGAACTTGTTCTGATCGACGGGCCGGTGACCCCCGTTCAACAGCGCAACCTGGAAAAGGCGTGGAAGGTCAAAATCCTTGATCGCACCGGCCTGATTCTTGAGATTTTCAGCGATCGCGCCCGCACCCGCGAGGGTGTGTTGCAGGTGGAAATGGCCGCGTTGAGTTATCAGCGCACGCGTCTGGTGCGCGCCTGGACCCACCTTGAGCGTCAGCGGGGCGGATTGGGGTTTGTCGGTGGTCCCGGTGAAACCCAGATCGAGGCTGACCGCCGCGCGATCGACGAACAACTGGTGCGTCTGCGCCGACAACTGCAAAAGGTGGTCAAGACGCGCACCCTGCACCGGGCGGCGCGGGCCAAGGTGCCTTATCCGATTGTGGCCCTGGTGGGCTATACGAACGCCGGCAAGTCCACTCTGTTCAATCACCTGACCGGGGCCGAGGTGATGGCCAAGGACATGCTGTTTGCCACGCTGGACCCAACCATGCGCCGGGTGGAACTGCAGGACGGCCCCGAGGTGATCCTGTCGGATACCGTGGGGTTTATCTCGAACCTGCCGACCGAACTGGTCGCGGCGTTTCGCGCCACGCTCGAAGAGGTGCTGGGCGCGGATATCGTCGTTCATGTGCGCGATATCAGCCACGAGGAATCCGAGGCGCAGGCACAGGATGTCGAGGCCATCCTGACCTCGCTGGGCGTGGATGAAAACCGGCCACGGCTGGAAGTCTGGAACAAGATCGACCTGCTGAACCCGGACGAGCGCGAGGCCGCATTGGCGCGCGCCGACCGGGACCCGTCGATCTTTGCCATCTCGGCGGTGACGGGCGAGGGTGTCGAACCTCTGCTTTCCGAAATCGCGACACGGTTGCAGGGCGCCCGCCATGAAACGACGCTGAGTTTGGGGTTTGCCGACGGCAACAAGCGCGCGTGGCTGTTCCGCCAGGATGTTGTGCGTTCGGAAAAGCAGACAGAAGACGGGTTTGAGATCACCGTTCTTTGGACGGACAAACAAGCAGCGCAATTTGCGACTATCTGATCTGCCTGAAAGGGAATTGCCAATGGCGATGGAGGACAGCGGCAAGGTGTATTTGCATGGGCGCATCCTTGTGCCTGCCGACCGGTTGGCGCAGGTTCGGGCCGCGTTGCCGGAACATATCGCGCTGACGCGGGCCGAGCCGGGTTGTGTTTCCTTTGAGGTCGCAGAGGATGCGGAAATTCCCGGGCAATTCAACGTCAGCGAAGTTTTTGAAAGCCAGGCCGCCTTCGACGCGCATCAGGCGCGCACGAAGGCATCCCCGTGGTTCGCAGTGACCCAAGGCATCCCGCGCGAGTACACCATTACCAAAGGCTAGGTCGCTCGGCTTACTTGCCGTCGATCTGCCGCTGATAGTCGTCGGCGTCAAACCAGCCCAGCGACGACTGGACCTTGTGATCTGCCGTCAATTCCCACTCTTCCCAGCCGCGTGTGACCACGTGATTGCCGGTCTGCGCGTGATGGCCTTCAAAGGTCCAGACAAAGATCGCGTGGCTGCCGGCCCATCGCATCATATCGCAACGCAATTCCAGATCGGGGAAGTCTGATTGAAACCCGCGCGCCATCTCGGCGATCGCCGCGCGACCCTGCAACGTTTCCGTTCGGTTCATGATCATCTGCCCGTCGGGTGCAAAGAATTCGGCGACAGCGTTTGCATCACCCGAGCTCCAGGCGATTGCATAGTCCCGAGCGAGATTGTTCAGCCTATCCCGAATACTAGCCATTTTTGCTCCCCGGTCCCAGATCGTCGGCCTACAGATCGTAGGCGAAAACACCGGTGGTCGTCCACGGCGGCTTGAAAAAGGGGCAAGGTCCTGCCGAGCCGGCGAAGTCAGCGCGGGATCAGGTTCGTCACACCAACGGCAGCCGCGCGGGCCAGATCAAGGTCAAGCGACATGGGGATGTACTCCCCCCGCCGCCATAGCTGCGCCTGATCGTCATAATAGCGTGACAGGAAATGGCCCGACTGGCCGGTGGCGGTGATGAATACCGAACTGTCCGGGTCGGCAAAGTCATAGACGCCGCGATACCCTGCACCGTGTACATTTTGGAACGGATCGGGCCCTTCGCCCGAGGTACGCCCGCGCAGCAGAGTGTTGTCTCCGCCGCTGGTCGATTGCCGGATGTTGACAAAGAAGCGCAGCACCGGAACCGAACCCAGAACCGGGTGGTCATGCGTGGCCTGATGCGCGTCGCCCCAGCGCAGGGATTCCAACGCGCCGCCAAAGTGCTCGGAAATCCAGATCAGCGCGTCATCCAGCGCAAGCCTTGCCATGTCGGTGCAGGTCTCGGTCGGGGCGCTCTGGCGGACGTCACACCAGACCGAGGCGCCGTCGATGTCGCGGTAGACGCGTTCGATAAACAGCGGCTCGACATGTTTGTATTCCGCCGCCAGCGGGCCAAGCTCGTCCGAGATCAGGCGGATTTGCAGCGCGCGCAGCCAGGCGGCATAGATCAGCGGCTCGGGCAAATGTTCGTTCATTTCGCCGTTCCACTCGGCCAGCAGGGACAACGCCACCTGACGGCGGCGCTCGGGCGTTCCTTCGGGCGCGGAAGCTCCGGTAAACCAAAGGTCAGCGCCGATCAGCGGCAGCAGCGAGCGCGCGGTGAAGCTGACGGTGTCAAGCTGCGCCTCGATGAAGCTGTCGCGGGTATGCACCTCGCGCGATTGCATCAGGCGTTCCCAGCGGTGCACGCGCTGAGTGTCGCCCCATTCATAGGACACGTGTTCGGGGAAGGGGCGGTCGATGACCTTGTTGTTGGTGTTGCCCAGAATTCCGCCCGCGGGTGCCACGAATTCGGGGTTGTCGGCATAAGGCAGGCGGCCTTGCCAGAGGTTTTCGGCCAGCCAGCCGGGGGTTGGAATCCGGCCCCGGCTCTGGTTGCGCAGGTCCCGCTTGGGCATGGCACCGATCAGCTTCATGCCGATGGTGTCCTTGTCGACCAGCGACAGGTTCTGTGACGGAGAGATAAAGTCTTCGCCGGCCACGATGGCCTGTCGGACGGTGTCCGAGTTCATCAGCGCCATCGACGCCGTCATCGACGTGTCGCGGGGGCTGAGGGCGGTCCATGACAGGGACGCGACATGGCCCGGTGGGGTGATCGTTTCCAGATCATTGTGGCTGCCGGGCAGGACGGGGCCGTTTTCCGTCCAGCGCAGCGTCAGCGTGATAGGCGCCTCGTCCTTGATTTCGATGATCGAGGGGCGGGTGCGGAACTGTTTGAATCCGTCAGGGGTCAGGTATTCTTCGGGATTGTCGGGGTTCAGCCGTTCGATATGCACATCCTGATCATCCAGATACGAGGATGTCAGCCCCCATCCCAACCGGTCGCTGCGCCCGGTCATGACCGCAGGGATGCCCGGAATGGTCGCACCGATGACGCCCCCTTTGGCCAGCTCCAGCCTTGCCAGATACCAGACCCCCGGCGCGGTAAAGCCCAGATGCGGATCATTTGCCAACAAAGTGCCGCCGCTGGCCGAGCGTGTCGGCGCGGCGGTCCAGGCGTTCGACGCACCGGCCAGACCGCGTTTCGGGAAGGGCGACAACGGGCTGTCGGGCATTGGCGTGCCCCGTGCAAAGCGGGGCAGGTTGGGGAACAGGGCGGCGTATTCCGGCAGGGCCGCAATGCCGGGACCCGGCACATTGGGTAGAATGTCGGCCAGCCTGACCGGGTCGTTCAGCATCAGCGACGTTCGGGCACGCAGCACTTCGTCCTGCAGATGGCCGGACAGTTGCAGGCCCATCAGTTTGATCACCGCGATGCTGTCGCCGGGTTGCCACGGAGACACGGGCGCGTTGAACAGAAACATCTCGGGCGCGCCGCGGCCCAGGGCCATCTCGTTGATCTCATCCAGCCGCGCATTCACCCCGGCAGAGTAGGCGCGCAACGCGGCTTTGGTGTAATCGTCCTGCACCTCGACCGAGCGATGGGCCAGCCCGTACAGATCCAGCCGTCGCAGCAGCTTGTCGATATGGACGGTTCGTGCGCCGAACACCTCGGACAGGCGACCCTGCGCGGTGCGGCGCATGACGGTCATCTGCCAAAGCCGGTCCTGAGCATGCGCATAGCCCAGACCAAAAAAGACATCAGGGTCGTTTCCGGCCAGAATATGGGGAACATTTGCGGTGTCGCGGATGATCTCGACCGGGGCGCGTAGACCTTTGACTTCGACGGTCTGGTCATAGTCGGGCAGGGACTGGCTGGCCAGAAAGTAAACCAGGGCCACGGCGGCCAGCGCAAGCAGGATCAGGCCCGAGGTTATACGCACAAGCCAGCGAAATACGAATCCCATTTGTGGCCACAATCCTGATCTAATTCCGGTTGCGCCAAGACTAGTGGATGGCCGTGCCGACCGAAAGAGGAACAGCCCCGGAATATTCATGTTTACAGCGCCATAAACGAAAAACCCCGCCACAGTCGGAACTTGTGGCGGGGCCGTGCGCGAGGGTGTGGTAATCCGGTGCTAAGGAATGATCCGTGTGTATTTGGTGCCCTCGACCGTCGCGCCGAATTTCAGGCCGGCCTGGCCAAAGACGGCCGCCAGAACCGGCGAACGCAGGGTTGTCGTGTCGGTCGACAGCGACTCGCCCGTTGCATCGACGACGTAGCCGATATCGGCCCCGGCGGTCCAACCGTTGGACCGGCGGAAATCGTTGAGCGCGTCCTGCGTCATGAAAAACAGGACATGCGCATATTGCTGGGCACCGATCTGCAGCCCGGCGCTGCCGGATACCGCTGAGTAGTAATCGACCGTCGCGCCCTGTATGCGCAGCGCGCCCTGACCATAGGCGCCACCGAAGATAAACCCGGCCTCGGTGATCAGCGGCATTACCAGCATGCCATTGGCCTTGTTGGCGATCTCGACCGTGTTGGGGTACGAGCTGTACATCTCGGTCAGTGTGGCGTCGACGCGGGCGTCGATCATGGCCGCATTGGAATTGCCGACGCCGTTGCCGCAGGCTGCGGTGACGGTCAGACCAGCCATGCCAAACGCAAAGCCACGCCGGCTCAGTCGGGGGGAATTGGAACTGCTCATGTTTTTTCTCTGTATAACTGCCTGAAGTGCCGGGTGATCCCGATCTTATGTGCAAGAATACGCCGATTGCGCCCCTGTGTCACGGGAAAGCTGCGGACGCGCTGATCACAATCGGCGAAAAATTGCGACAATATCGGGTTTTAGCCCTGCAGGATCCGGGCGACCTGTGGGGCGAAATAGGTCAGGATGCCATCACATCCCGCGCGTTTGAATGCCAGCAGGCTTTCCAGCATCACCTTTTCTCCGTCGATCCAGCCGTTCTGCGCCGCGGCCTGCACCATCGCGTATTCGCCCGACACCTGATAGGCATAGGTCGGCGCGCCAAAGGTGTCCTTCACGCGACGGCAGATATCCAGATAGGGCATGCCGGGTTTGATCATCACCATATCGGCACCTTCGGTCAGGTCGCGTTCGATCAGGCGCAGCGCCTCGTTCGAATTGGCCGGGTCCATCTGATAGGTCTTCTTGTCACCGGTCAGCGCGCCGGACGCGCCAACCGCGTCGCGGAACGGACCGTAAAAGGCGCTGGCGTATTTCGCGGCATAGCTGAGGATCATCACGTTCCGGTGCCCCGCCGATTCCAATGCCTGACGCATCGCGCCGATCCGGCCGTCCATCATGTCCGAGGGGCCGATGATGTCGGCCCCGGCCTCGGCCTGTGCCAGTGTCATCTTGACCAGAGCTTCGACGGTCTGGTCGTTCACAATTTCGCCATCGACGACATAGCCGTCATGGCCATTGATGTTGTAAGGGTCCAGCGCGACATCGGTCATGACCGCAATGTCCGGCGCGGCCGCCTTTACCGCGCGAATGGCGCGGTTGGACAGGTTGTCGGGGTTCCAGGCCTCGGCGCAATCCTCGGTTTTCAGACTGGCATCGGTGTAGGGAAAGATGCAGATCGCCGGGATGCCAAGGGCCTGAGCTTCAACGGCTGCCCTGGCGATCAGGTCAACCGACCGGCGCATGACGCCGGGCATCGACGGCACCGGCTCTTCCACGCCTTCACCGTCCCGCACAAAGACCGGCCAGATCAGATCATCCGTCGTCAGCGTGTTTTCCCGAACAAGGCCCCGAACGGCCTGCGACTGACGCGCCCTGCGGAAGCGAGCCATGGGATAGGGGGCAATGGTCGGTTTCATGTCGCGCTCTCCTTGAATATTCGCGCATTGGGTGGCATGAATTCCCGGTGTTCTCAAGGGTAACGATGGACGCGGCTGCGCAAAGAAGGCCCCTCAGGACAGTGAATAAAGGGCTGACGCTTGGACTTATACTCTTCGATTTTCGAAATCATCGACATGCGCAGCTTTTCGAATCTGTGGTATTGGATCGTGCTGGCGGTTCTGTGGTCGTCGGCCAGCCACTGGGCGATGGGCGTGCCATATGATCTGGTAGTGCGCGCACGGCGCGTCGGCGGGCAGGCCGAACAGGACCTGATGGATATCGTGCGCATCAACGGAAACCGCCTGCTGTACATCGCCAATGTCGCCGGGCTGGCCATTCTGGGGCTGAGTTGTTTCTTCTTCACCGGTCTGGCAACCCTTGGGTTCTATTACGGGGTCGAGTTTGCGCAGGCGGTGTTTCTGTTGTTGTTTCCGGTGTGTCTGGTGATGCTGATCAACCTGTCCGCCGCGCGAAAACTGCGGCACTGCGACGGGACGCTGGACATCGTGAGCAAAATTCTGACGCGCTGTCGGATTTATACGCAAATCATAGGTATGATTTCGATTTTGATCACGTCGCTTTGGGGCATGTACCAGAACTTTTCCATTGGTGCTCTGGGTTAGAAAATTCGGAAAGGCAAAGTTATGACGGCTCCGAACCACGTAACTGTCGGCGGCGCCCCCGAGGGGTTTGACGCACAGCTGGTCCTGAACGAGGTCGCCTGGTCCGGCGGGCCGGTCTGTCATGTCGCGCGGGATGACAAGCGGATGGAGGCAATGCGCGCCGCGCTGGCCTTCTTTGCGCCGGACATGCCGGTGTTCGTTTTCCCCGGCTGGGATTGTCTGCCTTATGATCGGGTTTCGCCCAATGCGGACATTGCAGCGGCACGGGTGGCCACGCTGGCGGCGCTGGTGCACCAGATGCCGGATCGCTTTGTGTTGCTGACCACTTTGAACGCCGCGACCCAGCGGGTTCCGGCGCGCGAGGTGTTGAAAGAGGCCGCATTTACCGCCCGCGTAAACCATCGCGTCGATGAAACCGCGCTGCGGAATTTTCTGGTGCGCATGGGCTTTACCCAAAGCCCGACCGTGATGGAGCCGGGTGATTACGCGATTCGCGGCGGGATCATAGATATCTTCCCCCCGGGCGAGTCCGGACCGGTGCGTCTGGACCTGTTCGGCGATGTGCTGGACGGTGCCCGGCGGTTTGATCCGGTATCGCAACGCACGACCGAAAAGCTTGATCTGGTAGAACTCGCCCCTGTGTCCGAGGTCATTCTGGACGAAGCGGCCATCACACGGTTCCGGCAAAACTACCGCATAGAATTCGGTGCCGCCGGTACCGACGATCCGCTCTACGAAGCCGTCAGCGCAGGGCTCAAGCATCAGGGTATCGAACACTGGCTGCCGTTCTTCCATGACAGGCTAGAGACGCTGTTTGACTATCTTCCCGGGGCCGCGATTTCGCTGGATGATCAGGTCACACCCGCGCGGCTGGGCCGATGGGACAGCATCGAGGATCAGTACGAAACGCGACGGCTGGCGCTGGAAAACCGCTCGCGCATGGATACGGTCTACAAGCCCACGCCGCCCGGGTTGCTGTATCTCGACGATGCCGCATGGGACCAGGCAGTGGGTGATCGGCGAGTGCTGCAATTCAGCCCCTTACCGCAGGCCAGCGGCCCCGGCGTCATAGATGCGGGCGGGCGGATCGGACGCAATTTTGCCCCTGAGCGTCAGCAGGAGAGCATCAGTCTGTTCGGCGCGCTCGCCAGCCATATCACCGACAAGATGGCTAAGGGGCCGGTCCTGATCGCGTCTTACTCCGAAGGCGCGCGGGAACGTCTGACCGGGCTGATCGAAGATGAGGGGCTGGCCGAAGCCATCCCCGTCAGGGACGGCACGCGCATCGGTAAACGCGGGTTGCATCTGGCGGTCTGGGCGCTGGAGCACGGGTTTGAAACGCCCGGCCTGACAGTGATTGCCGAGCAGGACGTTCTGGGCGACCGCCTGATCCGCCAGCCCAAGAAACGCCGCAAGGCCGAGAACTTCCTGACCGAGACCCAATCGCTCAGCCCCGGTGATCTGGTGGTCCATGTGGATCACGGGATCGGCCGCTATCAGGGGATGGAGGTCGTGACCGCCGCAGGCGCGGCGCATGAGTGCCTGCTGCTGGAATATGCCGAACAGGCCAAGTTGTATCTGCCGGTCGAGAATATCGAACTGCTGTCCAAATACGGCCACGACGAAGGGCTGCTGGATCGTCTGGGCGGCGGCGCGTGGCAGGCCAAAAAGGCCAAGCTGAAAGAGCGCATCCGCGAGATGGCGGACAAGCTGATCCGCATCGCCGCTGAACGCGCCCTGCGCAAAGCGCCGGTCATGGACCCGCCGCCCCACGCGTGGGAAGAGTTCAGCGCCCGTTTTCCCTATCAGGAAACCGACGATCAGTTGCGCGCAATCTCGGAAGTGATGGGCGACATGCATTCCGGCGCGCCGATGGATCGTCTGATCTGCGGTGACGTAGGGTTTGGCAAGACCGAGGTCGCCATGCGCGCGGCCTTCGTCGCCGCCATGTCCGGGGTGCAGGTTGCCGTCGTCGCGCCAACCACATTGCTGGCTCGGCAGCACGCGGCGTCTTTCCGGGACAGGTTCCGGGGGTTCCCTCTGGAGGTTCGGCAATTGTCGCGGTTTGTCTCGGGCAAAGAGGCACAACAGACCCGGGATGGTTTGGCGCGCGGCACGGTGGATATCGTGATCGGGACCCATGCGCTGCTGGCCAAGGGCATCCGGTTCAACAATCTGGGCCTGCTGATCATCGACGAGGAACAGCATTTCGGCGTGGCGCATAAGGAACGCCTGAAACAGCTGCGCTCGGACGTTCATGTCCTGACCCTGACCGCAACACCGATCCCGCGAACCCTGCAACTGAGCCTGACAGGCGTTCGGGATCTGTCGATCATCGGTACGCCGCCCATCGACCGGCTGGCGATCCGCACCTATGTCAGTGAGTTCGATGCGGTTACGATCCGCGAGGCGCTGTTGCGTGAACACTATCGCGGCGGGCAGAGTTTCTATGTCGTCCCCCGTATCTCAGACCTGCCAGACATCGAAGAATTCCTGAAAGATCAACTGCCGGAACTGACTTATGTCGTGGCGCATGGCCAGATGGCGGCGGGAGAGCTCGACGACCGGATGAACGCGTTCTACGACGGCAAGTATGATGTATTGCTGGCCACGACGATTGTGGAAAGCGGGTTGGATATCCCGACGGCGAACACGATGGTCGTGCACCGGGCGGACATGTTCGGCCTCGCACAACTCTACCAGATCCGGGGTCGGGTGGGGCGGTCGAAAACGCGCGCCTATGCCTATCTGACCACGAAACCACGCCAGAAACTGACGGCGACAGCCGAGAAACGTCTACGGGTATTGGGCTCGCTCGATACGCTCGGGGCCGGGTTCACTCTGGCGTCGCAGGATCTGGACATTCGTGGCGCGGGCAATCTGCTGGGCGAAGAACAATCCGGCCAGATGCGCGACGTGGGCTATGAACTCTACCAGTCGATGCTGGAAGAGGCGATTGCCAAGATCAAGGCGGGCGAGATGGAGGGGCTGTCGGATGCCGACGATCAGTGGGCGCCGCAGATCAATCTGGGCGTGCCGGTGCTGATCCCCGAGGAATACGTGCCCGACCTTGACGTGCGCCTTGGCCTCTATCGACGCCTCTCGTCGCTTTCGACCAAGGTCGAGCTGGAAGGGTTCGCAGCCGAGCTGATCGACCGTTTTGGCGCGCTGCCAAAAGAGGTGAACACGCTGATGCTGGTCGTTCGCATCAAAGCCATGTGCAAACGGGCCGGGATCGCAAAACTGGATGGTGGCCCGAAGGGCGCGACGATCCAGTTCCACAATGACAAGTTTGCCTCACCTCAGGGGCTGGTTGAATTCATCCAGAACCAGCGCGGGCTGGCCAAGGTCAAGGACAACAAAATCGTCGTGCGGCGCGACTGGAAAAAGGACAGCGACAAGATCAAGGGCGCGTTTGCCATCGCCCGCGATCTGGCCGAAAAAGTCGTGGCCGAAAAGAAAAAGGCGAAAACCTAATCGCCGCTGACAAAAGTACAAAGCTGCCACGCGCCCGCGTCTGATTTCACCAGCGCGGCGCGGTGGCCGACCATGGACCACAGAAAATCGCTGTGCATGAAGCCCCGGGTGCCGTCCGTCAGAATGACACCCTGATAGTCGGTGGCTTCCTGATAGTCGGGTATGATGACGACTTCGTGGCTGATCAGGGCCAGAATCGGCGCACCGCGATCCGCGGATCGGCGCAGGGTCACATCCTTGCCGGTCACAAAAAAGGCCGTGAAAGGGTCCAGCGAGGCGGGCAGGGCGATCCGCCACTGATGCGGCATCCAGAACTCGCCCTCGTCGTCAAAATACCCGGGCTGCGAGAGCGTGTGTTCAAGCGCCGCCCAGAAGTCCTGATAGCCGTGCGTGTTTTGCCGATCCTGTTCGGTTAGGGTTTCGGGGTTTGCAGTCAGGTATTCGCGCAACTCCGCTGGGCCACCGTTGCCGCCATGGCTCAGGTAGATGTCAAGGCACGCAGATGCAACGACCGCTTCGACGTCCCGCGCCGCCACGTTGGCAAGCAACTCAGCGCGAAAGGCCACTAGCGACGGGTCGCGCCCAGCCTCGTCGACGGGCGGAAAGGTCTGGCGGTCCGCCAGAGCGGGCGCTGCCAGAACAGCCGCCGCGAACAGAAGGTATTTCATTCAGCGGCCCTCATCGCGGCCTGCGCGCAGAAACAGGATGCGCCGACTGCCCGGTCGGCCCGGGCCAGCGCCAGATCCAGCCTTTGTTCGACCTGCCGGATTTCAACTGTGTCGCCGCGCGATTTCAGACAGTCATAGAGCCCCTTCAGGCTCCACACATTGTCGGGGTGGATCGAGGCCCGGCTGAGCGTGCCGCCCAGGCCCAGATCCTCGCGATAGACCGCCTCGGCCTCGGCCACATGCCCCTGCTCGAACAGCAGCGCCCCCAGCGCGTGACGGGTGGGCTGCATCCAGCCCCAGGGTTCGTCATACGGCAATGTGTCATCCAGTTCGACCGAGCGGCGCAGGTGACCGAAGGCCAGTTCAAAATTGCCCTTGCGGTATTCGATCTCACCACGCAGCATTTCCCGGGCGATTTCCAGAAGGTCGATGACACGGTTGTTGTGCAGCAGCCGGGTTTCGGGCACGCAGGCCATGGCGGACAGGAATAGCTGTTCTTCCGCTTCGGCCTCGGCCACCAGACCGGTGGCCGCAAGCGCAACCGCACGGGCGTAATGCGTTGTTGCGGTCAGGGTACGGTAAAGGTCGGGGTCATCTGGCACCTGCAGCGCCTTCGCCTCTTCCCACCGGCCAAAGCGGATCAGGATGTGGGGACCCATGGACATGTAGCTTTCGAAATAGTCGGCCATCGGCGGGCTTTCGACCCGCAGCATATCCTCGGGTGTGGTGTCCCACAGGCCCTGATTGGCGCGCAGGGCCGGTTCCATCTGGCCCAGAAACAACGCACCATAGATGACAAAGTGATAATCGTGCTGGCGATAGCCCGTATAGATGTTGAAGGCGCCTTCGCGCTCGTAATATTTCAGGTCGGCTTCGATGGCCTTTTCGTTCCAGTAAACGACGTTGTGATAGTGGCCACAGAGCACATCGATATGGGTGGGCATATGCACCAGGTGGCCGGCATCGGGCACCAGAGTGCGCAAAACGTCCCCGGCTTTCAGCGCCTTTTCCGGGGTCGGCGACATCTCCATCAGGTGAACGTATAGGTGGAGCAGACCGGGATGTGTCATCGCGGCCGGATCATTGGCCATCGCGTCTTCCAGCGTCTCTTGGGCCTCTTGCGTTGCGGCACCTTCGGCGGGTTGGCCGGTTCTCAGGTCCCACATCTGCCAGGGTGTCAGGTTCATCAGCAACTCGACATAGATGGTGCGCAGGTCCAGATGATCGGGCTGTACCGCAAAAGCGGCCCGCATGGCGTCGGCGAAGTCATAGTCCCAGCCGTGCATGTCCGGGATCGGGTCACGCTGCGGATAGCGGGCGGGCAGGGCACGGATCAGGGCCTGCTCGGCAGGGGTGCAGCCGTCGGCCAGTGCCAGCGCTTGTTGGGTGGCATCAAATGCCTGCGCCAGCGATGTCTGCTTTCCGCGTTCATCGCGCAGGTTCCAGGGCAGGTTGTAGTTCGGGCCGCTGGCATAGGCGACGCCCCAGTGGGCCATCGCGCAGCCAGGGTCGAATTCCAGCGCGCGCTGAAAACAGACGACCGCTTCGTCGTGGTTGTAACCATAGGTCCAGACCAGTCCCCGATCGAACCACAGCTGAGCGTCGGTCGAAGATGTGGTGACTGGACAGGAATAGGTGCCCAGATCGTAATAGTCGCTCATAGAAAACCTCCCCTCGGCTCGCGGAGAGATTAGCGTGATTCACCCGGTCTGCACAGATCAGGCAGGCAGTCTGTTCTCGATCCGGCCCATATGCAGCATCAGACCGAAGCCGAGGGTGCACATGGTCAGAATACCGGCCGCGAGCGGAGTGATTGAGCCGTCGAACAGCAGGCCAATTGGCGCGGCAATCGCGGCGGCCAAAACGGTCGACACCGCACCGATCACCGAAGCCGCCATGCCGGCGATGTGGCCCATCGGCTCCATCGCGATGGCGTTCAGATTGCCCATGGTCATGCCCGCCATGAAAAAGACGGTGGTCTGCCAGCTGACGAACACGGCAAAGGACAGGGCCGGCGACAGGTCCAGTGCGTTCAGGGCAAGGACCGAGGACGTAAAGACCATCTGCGCGCCCAGTGCCCAGGTGACGATCCGGCGCATACCCAGCCTGACCACCAGGGCCGCGTTCAACAGACTGGCCGATCCGGCCATAAGGGCCACGAACCCGAACCAGAACGGGAAGCTGTCGGCGCTGTCGTAAATGACATCATAAACCGGCTGCACCATGGTCAGCATGGTGAAAAGCATCCCCAAGCACAGCGTTTGCACCATGATCGAAACCCGGACCGTTGGGTGTGCAAACATCTGGCGCGCGGCATCCAGCATCAGCGGCAGGCGCAGCGGGCGGCGGTTTTCGGGCGCAAGCGGCTCGGGCAGGCGCAGCCCCATCCAGACAATCGTGATCAGCGAAAACAGCATGAAGGACACAAAGATGCCCCGCCAACCGGTCAGGGCGATGACCCCGGCACCCATCATGGGCGCGATGGCGGGCACCAGCGTAAAGATCATCATGGCGATAGACACGATACGTGCCATTTCCCGACCTGAATACAGGTCGCGGATGATCGCCATGGCAACCACGCGGGGGGCCGCGCTGCCGACGCCCTGAAAGATGCGCGCAACCAGCAGCGTCTCAAGCGAGGAACTGGCCCAGGCCACAGCGGCGGCAAGAATGTAAAGTGCCGAACCGGCATAGATCACCGGCTTGCGCCCGAAAGCGTCGGACAAAGGTCCGGTGAAGAACGTGCCGATGCCCATTCCCAGCACGAAGGAGGTCAGAATCAATTGCGCCTTGTTGACGTCACCGGGGCTCAGCTGCGCGCCGATCTCAGGCAGGGCCGGCAGCATCGAGTCGATGGAAAACGCAATTGTCGCAAACATCATTGCGATAAGCGCGACGAATTCACCCCGAGACATGCGATTGGCCATAGTGCCCTCCTGACCTGATCGCGCTATCACGGCAGGTCAGTCGGCGCTAGGGATCAAAATGCACAGATGGCTGTGCTAATTTGCAGGGGAAGCGTCAAGTTGAGACATGATCTCGCCGATCACCTTTTCCCACATTTCAGGGGGTTGCGCGCCAGGCACCGCGTGCTGGTTCGCAACAATGAAGGTCGGGACCGAGTTCACGCCCATCTCACGCGAATGGGCGTCGCGGTTTCGGATATCGTCGCGGTCAGCGTCGGATTTCAGCAGCTTCATCACAACCGCCGCATCCATGCCCTGGCTGTCGGCAATGTCGGCCAGAACCTCGTGATCTCCGATATCGCGGGCCTGTACGAAATAGGCATCGAACAGGGCGTCGACGACAGCGCTCTGCTTGCCCTCGATACCGGCCCAGTGGATCAGGCGATGCGCGTCCAGCGTGTTCGGGGTGCGCTTCATGCCTTCGAAATCTATGCTCAGCCCTGCCTTTTCCGCGTGTTCCACCACCGGCGCATAGGCGCGAACCGCACCTTCCTTGCCGCCGAACTTGCGTTCAAGGTATTCCCGCCGGTCCATCCCTGCGTCCGGCATATCCGGGTTCAGCTGAAACGGATGCCATTCGATGACGAGCGGGTGATCCGGAATGGCGGCCAGCGCCTTGTCCAGATGGGTCTTGCCGATATAGCACCAGGGGCAAATCGGATCGGACATGATGTCAAGTTTGACGGTCTGGGTCATTCGTTGGTCGCCTTGAAATAGGCCGGCAGCGCCCGGCGCAGGAGTTTGCCGTTGCCGCCGGTCGGCAGTTCGGACAGGTGGATGAAGGCGCGCGGTTGTTTGTACCGCGCCAGATTTGCTTCGACATAGGTGCGCAGGGCGGCCTCGTCCAGTTTTTCCGGCCCCGTATAGAAAGCGGCGATGGCAAAGGTGTCCCGTTTGACCTCGACCGCGGCCGCGCCCACCTGCGCGATGCCGGGAAAGCGGGACAGGGCGGCTTCGACCTCGACCGGCGACACGCGGTAGCCGCCCGCATTCATCATGTCGTCGTCGCGGCCCAGATAGGTGATCTGCCCGTCGACGGCCATGGCACCCTGATCTCCGGTCAAAAACCAGTCACCCTGCATGCGTGCCGCCGCCTCGTCGGGGGCGTTCAGATAGGTCAGCATCAGCCCGGGATCCCTACGGTGAATGGCGATGGTACCTTCCTGGCCCTGCGGCACCGGTCCGTCGGGCCCGAGTATGGCCACCCGGCGACCCGGCTGCGGTTGCCCCAACGCCTCGCCCCTTGCCGGATGTGCGGGGCTGGACGAGATAAATGTCGAACACTCGGACATTCCATAAGCCTCGTACAGCTCGGTCCCGGTGGAGCGGACCCATTGCTCGTGCAAATGCCGCGACAGTTTTTCACCGGCGCATAACCCATGTCTCAGGTCGGGCAGACGGGCGGAGCCTGGTGTCCGAAGCATCCTGCGGTATACACCGGGGGCCGCGGCAAAGATCGTGGCGCGATGTTGGCGCAGCAGTTCGGTCAGGTCGTTCGGGTCGGTGCCGGGGGCCGGGATAAGGGCCGTTGCGCCGATGGACCATGGGTCCATCAGCCCGGTGCCCAGCGTATAGGTCCAGTTGAATGCCCCGGCATGGCACAGCCGGTCGGTCTGACGCAGCCCGTACCAGCCTTCCACCATCATCTGACGGGCCCAGATCGCGCGGTGGGCATGGGCCACGGCGCGCGGGTTACCGGAGGTGCCGGACGTATAGACCACGTAGGCCAGCGTCTCGGGGTCGCCCATCCGAAATTGCGCCGGCGGCAGGTCCCGCATCCGCTTCAGATCCGTCAGGTCGATCTGAAACGGGTGGTCGGCACAATCTACGGCCGGGTCCCGGAATATGACCGCCGGGTTCAGGTCCTGAATGATCCGCGCGGTTTCCGGGATTGTCAGTTGCGAAGACGTGGGAACGGGCACGATGCCGACCGCAATCGCCGCAAGATAGGCAATTGGAAAGTCGACCGTGTTTCCCAACCGCATCAGGGCGATGTCCCCCGGTTCAAGCCCGGCCTGTAACAACCCGGTGGCCGTTCCCAGAACGGCAGATCGCAGGGCGCTGTAGGTCCAGTCCTCGGTACCGTTGGGCCGCAGAACCGACAGAGCGATCTTGTCAGGGTTCTGGTCGACGCGACGCAATACATGCGCGGCCAGATTGAACGGCGATGGACAGGCCGGAGGCGGGCCCTGATCGAATACAGAAAGCATGATGTCTGGCTAACCTTGTGCCTGCCGCGTTGCAAGCGGGACGGGCTGGGCCTATAGATTGGCGCATGAGCACCCAAGAACAGACATCACTGATCCGCATCGCCCGGGATTCCGGTGACCACACCGAACCCGAGCCGTTGGATCTGGGCGCGCGTGTGCGGGAATTGCGCAAGGCACGGAACTGGACGCTGGAACAGGCGGCCACACAGGCGGGTCTGGCGCGGTCGACGCTCAGCAAGATCGAGAATGGCCAGATGTCCCCGACCTATGACGCGCTGAAAAAGTTGGCGACAGGGCTGGAGATTTCGGTGCCGCAACTGTTCACGCCGCCGCAACGCGATCAGGTCATCGGGCGTATGGCTGTGACGCGCATGGGCGCCGGCACCGCCCACGCCACGGCCACCTACGAACATGAACTGCTGGCGGAGACGCTGACGAAAAAGCAGATGCTGCCCTATCGCGCCCGCGTGCGCGCCCGCTCTATGGACGAGTTCGATGGCTGGGTGCGCCACGATGGCGAAGAGTTTCTGTATGTGCTGACCGGGGTCGTGCGACTGTTTACCGAGTTCTATGAACCTGTCGAAATGCGCCGCGGAGACAGCGCCTATTACGATGGCAGCATGGGGCACAACGTGATTTCTGTCAGCGACGAGGACGCGACCATCCTATGGGTTACATCACTTACTTAAGGACCGGCTGAACTCTCGGTTCAACCCTTCGGTGAACAGAAAGTCCTCAAGTTCCTCATGCGCCTCGTTCACGGTCAGGTGGTGGCGTTCGGCCAGGTAAGCTTCGAACCGCTTCCGGTCCTTGCCAAGCCGCACCTTGTCCTGATCGCGAAGATTTGGAAAACGCCGCTTTGCGCGCGAATACATGGCATCCCAGTCTTGCGTCAGATCGGTCCAGTTCAACATCTGCTAGGTTTCCGTAATTCGGGTTTCACCGCTGCCCGGCCCTCATTACAGGGTACGGAGGGCACGGTTGTGCGCGCGCATGACAAAATGTCGCACCGGTGTCGCGCTGACGTAAGGTCAAAATAGCCCGCTGCGGGCGAACCGCAACGGGCCGACGGACCTGAGTTTGGAGTGAGTGGAGGCCGGTCCGTAAATCCTTGGTTTGTGGCGCCCGATCAAAAGCTATCTAATGAAATTCGCTGTATTTATCCGGTCAGGCAGTAGGTTGAATTGCCCGCAGGCTATACCGCGCGGACAGTTTACGTAAAGCCCCTTGTGGCAGTTTATTTGGATTCTCCTGAAATTTGACTCTCGATCAAGTTGTGGCGGAAGCGGATGGGAGAGCCACAATATTTGGTGCAACTCAACAAATGTGCCGAATTCCGCCGACATCGCGACCACCTTGGGCTCGTAAGTTCGCGGAGTGAAACGCGGGTAGCGGAACGGATGGGCGCACCAAAGGCCACAAATGGAAGCGGCTGTTCCGGGGGCCTTGGATCAATCCTCTTCGTACCACCAGACCTGCGGCATGTACTCTGGCCCGTCGCCATAGATTGGCAGGGTTTGTGGCCCCTTCAGCTCTTTGGCATGGGCAATTCGCCCGACATCAAAGTTCCAGATCGGGATCACATAGCGCCCGGCGGTCAAGACACGGTCCAGTGCCCGCGTGGCGGCCACGAAATCTTCACGGCTTTCTGAGGCCAGCATGGCGTCAATCATCCCGTCCACGGCGGGCGAGGCGACGCCCATCAGGTTGCGCGTGCCCGGTGTGTCCGCGTTTTCGCTGCCCCAATACAGCCGCTGTTCGTTGCCCGGCGACAGCGACAGCGCCCGTCGGAAAAAGGTCATGTCAAAGTCCAGTTCCGCGTTACGGGCCGAAAACTGCGCTGCGTCGACCTGCTCGGTCGAGACCTGAACACCCAGCCGTTCCAGCGCGCGGGAAAACATCTCGATGGCGGTTTCGCTTTCGCTGTCGCCCTGTTGCAATAGGACGTTCAGCGTGAAGGCATCACCCGCCTGATTGCGCAGTACGCCGTCCTGAATGGTCCAGCCCGCGTCGCCCAGCAGCTTGGCCGCCTTTCGGATATTGGCCCGGTTGCGGGCCGTTCCGTCGCCTTCGGGCAGGGTATAGCCTTCGAGCGCGCCGGGCGGCAGGTCGTCCTTGAAGGCCAGCAACAATTCCTCGACCCGACCCGAGGCCGGACCGGGACGCATCGCAAGATCGGAACCCGAGTAGTAAGAAGTGATCCGCGGCTGCGCGCCGCCGGTGATCGTGTCATTGATGAATTCGAAATTGAACGCCAGCATCAGCGCCTCGCGCACCTGCCAGTCATCCAGCGGCGGCTTGCGGGTGTTCATGACAAAGCCCGTCATCCCGGACGGCTTGCGATGCGGAATCTCGGTCTTGATCACATCGCCGCGCTGAACGGCGGGAAAGCTATATTGCGTGTTCCATTTGTCGGCGTTGAATTCGCGGACGGCGGTCAGTTCGCCCGCCTTGAAAGCTTCGAACAGCACGGTTCCGTCGCCGTAAAACTCGATCCGCATCTCGTCCAGGTTCATCGTGCCGCGGCGAAACGGAACGTCCTTGCCCCAATAGTCGGGATTACGGCGCAGGTTCACATAGCGCCCGGCTTCGTAATCCTCGATGACATACGGGCCGGTTCCGATGGGTACGTCGTGAAGTTCAGCGTCGGCGAAGTCTTTCCCTTCCCACTGGGCCTTTTGCAGGATCGGGCGCAACCCGGCGATCAGTGCAAGTTCGCGGTCGGGCTCGTTAAAGGTGATCCGAACCGAACGGGGACCGGTTTGTTCGATGCGGTCGATCTTGCCCCACAACCCGCGATATCGCAGGTGCCCTTCGGTGCCCAAAGTCTCATACGACCAGATGACGTCGTCGACCGTGACGGGCGTGCCATCGGAAAATCGCGCGTTTTCACGCAGGGTGAATTCCACCCACGAGCGGTCCGGCGCGGTGTCGACTGATTCGGCCAACAGGCCGTAAAGAGTGAAAGGTTCGTCCCAGGACCGGCCCATCAGGCCTTCGTGGGTCCAAAACCTAAGTTGCCACGGAGAGGTGCCTTTTTGCACAAACGGGTTCAGGCTGTTATAGCCGCCCGTGTTTCCGAAAACGACTTTGCCGCCCTTGGGGGCATCCGGGTTGGCATAGGGCAGCGACACAAAATCCGGTGGTAGGGCAGGGTCGCCGTACATAGCTATGCCATGAGCCAATTCTGCGTGGGCGATTGCAGCGGCAAAAACCGCAGCGATTCCCGCGAGCACTGGACGAACGGGGCGTAGAAAATCGGGGCGCATTTTGGAAACAATCCTGCTCTGGCCTTATTTTGTTGGGATTCACCGTACTGATGATTTTTCCTATTATCAAACTTTTAGCTTGGATGAACGCAAGGAATTGCTTATAAAGGACGCACTGCTCGATAGGTTTCTTGCCTGTATGAAACCTGCCTCAATAACTTAACGCCCGCTTCGTGCGGGCGTTTTTTTGTGCTTAGTTTCCCGTGGCGGACAGAGGCTGGTGTTTCCCCGTTTCCTTTGCAACTGCAGCATGGCACTGTGCGGTCGAACTGGTTTTTGAGGGAGAGAGTTCATGAGCCTGTCTGGAAAAACGGCGATCATCACCGGGTCGAATTCAGGGATCGGTTTGGGCGTGGCGCGGGAACTGGCAAAGGCCGGGGCTGATGTGGTCCTGAACTCATTCACCGACCGGGATGAAGATCACGCGCTGGCCGCCGAAATCGCGCAGCAGACCGGGACCAACGCGCGCTACATCAAGGCCGACATGTCCAAGGGGGACGAATGCCGCGCGCTGATCGAACAGGCCGGCGTGTGCGACATTCTGGTGAACAACGCGGGCATTCAGCATGTCGCGCCCATCGATCAGTTTCCGGCCGACAAATGGGACGCGATCATCGCGATCAACATGAACTCGACCTATCACACCATGGCGGCGGCATTACCGATGATGCGCGCGTCCGGTTGGGGGCGGATCGTGAATATCGCTTCGGCGCACGGTCTGACGGCATCCCCTTTCAAGGCAGCTTACGTGGCCGCGAAACACGGCGTGGTCGGAATGACCAAAACCGTGGCACTGGAAACCGCGCAGGAGCCGATCACCTGCAACGCGATCTGTCCGGGTTACGTGCTGACACCTCTGGTCGAGGCGCAGATCCCGAACACCATGAAGGAATACGACATGAGCCGTGAGGACGTCGTGAAGAACGTCCTGCTGGAACGTCAGCCTTCCAAGGAGTTCGCCACCGTCGAACAACTGGGCGGCACCACGATCTTCCTGTGCTCGGATGCGGCGGCGCAGATCACCGGCACGACGATTTCCGTGGACGGGGGATGGACGGCGCTTTGATGTAGGAGGCCCGCAATGAAACGGATCAATCTGGCTTTGCAGGGCGGCGGGGCGCATGGTGCCTTTACCTGGGGTGTTCTGGACCGGCTGCTGGATGAGGGCGATGTCGAGGTTGCCGCGATCACCGGGACCTCGGCCGGAGCGTTGAACGGGGCGGCCTTCAAGTCGGGGATGGTGCGCGCGGGCCGTGACGGTGCACGGGCCAGCCTGAACGAATTGTGGTCACGCATGGGCGCAGTGGGCGACATGCGGCTTGCCAACTGGATGCAGGCCATCGAACCTGCGCAGATCGCCCAGGCGATGGAATATTCTCTGCCGTTTTCCGTCGGCGACGCCTGGTCGCGTCTGGTGTCGCCCTATGCTTACGGCCCGTTCTACCGCAATCCGCTGGAGCCGGTGGTGGACCGGTTCAACTTCGACGAAATCTGCGCAGATGAAGGTCCGCGCCTGCATGTCTGCGCGACCTGCGTACGCAGCGGCAAGATCCGGGTATTTACAGGCGAAGATATCTCGACCGACGCCATTCTGGCTTCGGCCTGCCTGCCCAATCTGTTCCAGGCAGTCGAGATTTTCGATCCCAGGTCCGGCCGTACCGAGGCGTATTGGGATGGCGGCTATACCGGCAATCCGGCGCTGTATCCCTTGTTCAACAACGACCTGCCCGATGATGTGGTTATCGTGAATATCAACCCGCTGGAGCGGGACGAGGTGCCAAAGACACCGCAGCAGATCCAGAACCGTATCAACGAGATCAGCTTTAATTCTTCCCTGTTTCGCGAGTTGCGCGCGATCAGTTTTGTTCAGCGTCTGCTGGCCGAGGGCAAGCTGAAAGCCGGTGAGATGAGCCGCGTTCTGGTGCATATGATCGCCGATGACGAACTGATGAACGACCTGTCGGTGGCGACCAAGACGGTTCCGAACCCGGTGGTTCTGCACAAGCTGAAACTGGCGGGCCGTGCGGCGGCAGATCGGTTCCTGTCCGATCACAAAGGCGATCTGGGCAGCCGCAGCACCGTCAACCTGCCCGAGATGTTCAGCTGATCATTCGGGCGGCTGGGTCGGGTCCTTGTCGTTGGGGTAAACAAGACCCGCGGAAATGACCAGTTTGGCGGCGTCTTCGATCGACATGTCCAGCAGGATCACATCTTCGGCCGGGAAGAACAGCAGGAACCCCGAGGTCGGGTTTGGTGTCGTGGGCACAAAGACACTGAGTAATCCGCCGGTCGTTTCGGCGCGTTCGCTGACTTCGCCCTTGGCGGTGGTGGACACAAAGCCAATCGCCCAGATGCCGCGGCGGGGATACTGGATCAGACAGGCTTTTTCGAATGAGCGTTCGGTCTGGGCAAATACCGTTTCCGAGATTTGCTTGATCCCCGAATAAACCGACCGGACCACTGGCATCCGGTTGACCAGGCTTTCGGCGAAATGTATCAGCGACCGCCCCAGAATGCCCTTTGCGATCCAGCCCACGATGACCGTGAAGGTCAGGAAAATGACCACCCCGACGCCGCGCAGGTTTATTCCGACATATTCCTGCGGCTGAAAACGCTGTGGGATCAGCGGCAGAACCGCGCTGTCGATCCAGCCCACGACCGACCAGATCAGCCAGATCGTCAGCCACACAGGCGCAATGACAACGATGCCCGTCAGGAACGACGCGCGCAGCCGAGACAAAAGGCCCGGGCGGCGATGGGGTTCTTCGTCAAACGGCGTGTTCATTGCGGTCCTGAGTGGTTTGCGGATTTAGTTAAGCAGTCCGGGGCCTTGGTACAATAGCTTTATGTCATTCGGTTCCCTGGGACAGGGCGCGCGCAATGCCTGCCGCCAACCGGGCGTTGTTGCGCACCAGCGCAATATTGGCGATCAGCGAGCGGCCCTCGGTCTGTTCGTAAATCCGTTGCAGCAGGTAAGGGGTGACGCCCTTGCCGGTGATGCGGTGCGCATCTGCGTCGGATTGGGCCGAGGCGATGATGGGGGCCAGTTCCTCGGCCGGGATCTGATCTGCCGCCGGGATCGGGTTGGCGACCAGTTGACCGCCGGGCAGACCAAGCGCGCGGCGGGTGGCGTGGGCCCGGGCAATGTCTTCGGCGCTGTCCATCCGCAGCGGTGCGGCAAAGGGCGATTTCGCCGACCAGAATGCCGGAAACTCGTCCTGACCGTGCGCGATGACCGGAACACCCAGTGTTTCCAGAACCTCAAGCGTTTTGGCCAGATCGAGGATGGCCTTGGCTCCGGCGGCCACGACCGTCACAGGGGTCTGGGCCAGTTCATGCAGGTCCGCCGAAATGTCGAACGAGGTTTCAGCCCCCTGATGCACGCCGCCGATACCGCCGGTGGCAAAGACTTCGATCCCGGCATAGCGGGCGGCGATCATGGTCGCGGCAACGGTTGTCGCGCCGGTTCCGCC
This sequence comes from Ruegeria sp. ABV4_181, assembly GCF_056158465.1. Taxonomy (NCBI): domain Bacteria; kingdom Pseudomonadati; phylum Pseudomonadota; class Alphaproteobacteria; order Rhodobacterales; family Roseobacteraceae; genus Ruegeria; species Ruegeria sp. ABV4_181. The sequence goes on along the minus strand of NZ_JBSWTI010000002.1, from coordinate 2,754,413 downwards.
AGACGCCATGCAGACCGCCATATCCGCGCGGGATATTTTGGCGACGCCCTGCGCCTGTCCCAGCGACTGCAGTTCATCCGGTTCCAGACCCACATGCAGTTTACCCTTGATCACGGCCATGGTTGCGGGAACGGCCCCGGCATCGCGAATGTCCTGTTCGACCTGTGCAGCAACTTCGATGTTCTGGGGGTAGGGCATCCCGTGGGTGATGATGGTGCTTTCCAGCGCAACGATGGGTTTGCCGGCCTCTTTGGCGGCGCGAACTTCGGCAGAGTATTGGATGTCGATCACAGTGGGGTTTCTCCGGAAACATAAGTTGCAGCAGCGTGCAGGGCGCGGGTCAGCGCCTCGTCGCTGGGCGCGCCACCTGCCTCTGAGGCAATGTGGGCGGCCATGAAGGTATCTCCCGCGCCGGTCACGCGGGTGACCAGAACGGATGGGGGTGTCTGCGTCAGAATTTCGTCTGCGTTACCGACGGTGGCAGAGTTGCCGCCATCGGTGACCAGAACCCGCAGCGCGCCGCGATCCAGCAGGCCCCTGGCCGCGCTTTCCGAGTCCCTGAACTCTCGCTGGCACAGGATACCGGCTTCTTCGAGGTTCACATAAAGCGTCGCGCGGGCGTGTTTCAGAAACGGCAGCAGTCGTTCAGCCTTACCCGGCGAGGCCGGGGCGACGCGCAGATCGGCGCGGGCAAAGGCGGGGCTTTGGGCGATTTCTTCCAGCAGCGTCAGCGTCAGGTTGCCGTCCAGCGCAATCGGCCCCTCGAACGGCGCATTGTCATACCCAAGCGGTCCCTGCATCAGCGGGCGCAGTATCTTGGCGCCGGCGGCTTCAAGCGAATGCGCGTCGGCGATGGCTGCAATCAGGCCGTTGGCCCCCTCGACGGCCATATAGCGGTCGGTCGGCAGGTCCTGCGAACGGTAAATGTGATCCGTCAACATCCCAAGCCGGGCGCAGGCGTTGACCAACTCGTCGCCCTCGGGGTCGCGGCCGATGGCCGTCAGCAGGGTGGGGGTCATGCCGAACCGCACCAGCGTCATGGCAATGTTCATGGCCACACCGCCGGGCAGGCGGGTGATCCGCCCCGGCACGTCCGATCCCTGACGCATGGCACTGGCAGATCGCCCGATCACGTCCCAGAGGACCGAGCCGATACACAGGATTTCGCTGTTCTGAGTCATGTCGTCGTCATGCCGCAGCCCCGGCGCAGGCGCAAGGGGTATCGCGCGGACGGGTCAGCGCAGGGCGGCGGTCAGCGCCGTCAGCGCGGCCAGAGGATCATCCTGCGCCCAGATTTCGTTCCCAATACCGAAAAAATCGGTGCAGGGCGCAAGATCGCGGATCAGGTCCGGTGTCAGCCCGCCTTCGGCCACGACCGGAACCTCGATCATTTCGGACCACCACTGGAACAGGTTGCGTTCGGCTGTGCTACCGTCGCCCAGATCGGACGCGCCGACCGGGCCGAAGGAAACGTAATCTGCGCCCGCCTCACCAGCAGTCATACCGTCATGGCTGGAGACGCCGCAAAAACTGCCGACGATGGCGTCGGCCCCCAGTTCCTTGCGCGCCGCACGGACCGAGCGTGCCGCATCGTCCAGATGCACCCCGTCCAACCCCAGACGTTGCGCCAGCAGAACATGGTTCGAGATCACCAGCGCCACATCGCGCGCATGGGCCACCTCGCGGCAGGCGTCGGCTGCGCGGGCGATGGTGTCCTCGTCACAGCCCGCCAGCGCCAGCCGGATACAGGCAATGTCCGCCCCGTCCAGCACGCGGCCCAATTGTTCGGGAAAAGTGCTCAGCGAGATCGTCGGCGGGGTGATCAGGTAAATCTGCGGCTGCTCGGGGGTGTCCATTGGCGCGTCCTTCGCTTTCAGTCTTTTGCGCGGTTTAGCGGATTGCGGCGGGGAAGCAAACTTTTATGGCCCGTCGCGGCGGAATTGCGGCGGCTACGCCTTGCCCTGCGCATGCGTGCCGATTAGAGCAGGCGCAGTTTTCGGAGACAGCCATGCCCAGCGACAAATCCCAGCCTTCTTTCGTGCTCGTGCGCCCGCAGATGGGCGAAAACATCGGTGCCGCCGCGCGGGCGATGTGGAATTTCGGGCTGGACCGGATGCGGATCGTGGCGCCGCGTGATGGCTGGCCGAACCCCAGGGCCGTGGCGATGTCCAGCGGGGCCGGGCGGCTGCTGGATGAGGCGCAGCTGTTCGATGATCTGGCCGGAGCACTGGCGGACAGCACTTTTGTCTTTGCCACCACGGCGCGGCAGCGCGGGCTGACCAAACCGGTCTACAGCCCGGAACGGGCCATGCAGATTGCGTCCGAAAAGGTAGCGGCTGGCGAGAAGGTCTCGGTCCTGTTCGGGCCGGAACGCGCGGGGCTTGAGAATGAGGACATCGCCAAGGCCAACGCCATCATCTCGGTGCCGGTGAATCCGGAATATGCCTCGCTGAACCTTGGGCAATGCGTGTTGCTGACCGCCTATGAGTGGATGCGCCAGACCGGGGATGTGGTGCACGAGGCCACCGATCTGGGCAAGGGCGACTGGGCAACGGGCATCGAGGTCGAAAAGCTGGTCGAACATTACGAGGACCGGTTGGACGAGGCCGGGTTCTTCTACCCGCCCGAAAAGGCCGAAGGAATGAAGACCAATCTTCGCAACCTGTGGTCGCGGATGCGGATGACGCGGGCGGACGTTCAGATGCTGCACGGGATCATGCGGCAGATGGTCCGCTGGAAGGACAAGGGCTGAGGCTGGACCTCAGCCCCCCTTGGCCCTAGCTTGCGACGAAATTCAGGACATGAGGACAGCATGAGCGGCAAGCGCAGCATCTTCGAAGAAGTCTCGGACACGGAAAAACAAAAGGCGGTGCAGCCGGGCATGATCGACCGGGGCCGGGGCGGCGCGCGGGGTGCCATTCGTGTGTGGCTGATGATCCTGTTTGCGCTGGTCGTGGTGATGATCGCCGTGGGTGGGCTGACCCGCCTGACCGACAGCGGCTTGTCGATCACCGAATGGCGTCCGATCACCGGGGCCATCCCGCCGATGACCGAAGCCGATTGGCAGGCCGAGTTCGACAAGTACAAAGAGATTGACCAGTGGCGCATTCAGAACCAATGGATGGAGTTGAGTGATTTCCAATTTATCTACTGGTGGGAATGGGGCCACCGCCAACTGGGCCGGGTGATCGGTCTGGTCTGGGCGATCGGGTTCTTCGGGTTCCTTGTGGCACGCAAAATCCCGACGGGCTGGACCGGCAAGCTGTTGATCCCCGGTATTCTGGGCGGCGTACAGGGTGCCGTCGGCTGGTGGATGGTCGCGTCGGGCGTGACGCAGGGCGAGGGGATGACGGCCGTGGCCAGTTACCGTCTGGCCGTACATCTGGGGCTGGCCTTCGTGATCCTCGGTTTCCTTGCGTGGTACATCTTTGAACTGGGCCGGGAAGAGCGTGACCTGATGCAGGCGCGGCGCGCAAAAGAGGCCAGGTTGTTCTCGCTGTCGACCGGGTTGATGCATTTCGCCTTTCTTCAGATTCTGATCGGTGCGCTGGTGGCGGGGATAGATGCCGGGCGGTCCTATACCGACTGGCCCCTGATCGGCGGGCAGATTCTGCCGCCCGATGCCACCATGCTGGAACCGATGTGGCGCAATTTCTTTGAGAGCCCGGGATTGGTGCAGTTCATCCATCGCTGCGCGGGCTACCTGCTGTTTGCTTTTGGTGTCGTTGTCTGGCGTCGCGGCAGCACCAGCGCCCATCCGCAGACCCGCTTTGCCTTCAACGCGGCCTTTGCGGCGCTGTCGTTGCAGGTGGTCATCGGTATCGTCACCGTGGTCTACGCCGCCCCCTGGCAGATTGCCATTCTGCACCAGTTCATGGCCGTTGTCGTCTGGACGTCGATCCTGCGCGCACGGTTCCTGACCGCATACCCAATCGCAACTTCGATCCGCGGAGCCTGACCCCGATGACAGCTTTTGACGACCTGATGGCGTTCCAACGCGAAACCTCGGCGCTGGGACAGATAGCCGGGCGGCTGGGCTGGGACCAGGAAACCGTGATGCCGCGCGGAGCCGCCCCGCAGCGGGCCGAGGAAATGGCCGCGATCGAGGCGGTTCTTCACGCCCGCCGGTCCGATCCGCGTGTGGCTGAGTGGCTGGAAAAAGCAGACCCGCAGGACGAGGTCGGGCGGGCTCAGATCCGTGAAATCCGCCGCTCGTATGAGCGGACCGTCAAAGTGCCCGCCGATCTGGCCAAGGCCATTGCGCGCGTAACCTCCGCCGCGCAGGGCACCTGGGCGGAGGCCCGCGCGGACGAGGACGTGGCCGCCTTTCTGCCCGTTCTGCAAGAGGTCGTTGCCCTGAAACGGGAAGAAGGCGCGGCGCTGGCGCAGGGTGGCGACGTCTATGACGCCATGGTCGAAGATTATGAACCCTATACCACCGGCAGCCAGATCGCCGCGATATTCGACCAGATGCGCCCGCGTTTGGTGGCCTTGCGGGCCGCTGTTCTTGATCGGGCCGCGCCCAAAGCACTGACGGGTACATTTGACGAGCTGGCGCAGATGCGCCTGTCGCAGAAGCTGGCCACCACCTTTGGCTATGACCTGAATACGGGGCGCGTGGACAAGGCGGTGCACCCGTTCAGCTCGGGCAGCGGGCTGGACGTGCGGATCACCACCCGCACCAGCGAAACAGACCCGTTCAACTGTTTTTACTCGACCATTCACGAGGTCGGACACGCGGCCTATGAACAGGGGATCGACCCGTCTTACACCCTGACACCGCTGGGCAGCGGCGTGTCGATGGGCGTGCATGAAAGCCAAAGCCGGATCTACGAAAATCAGATTGGCCGGTCCCGTGCCTTTACCGGCTGGCTGTATGATCAGATGACGGATGTGTTTGGCGATTTCGGCGTCGCGGATGCGGATACTTTTTACGCCACTGTCAACGCCGTCCATAACGGCTATATCCGGACTGAGGCGGACGAGGTGCAATACAACCTGCACATCATGCTGCGTTTTGATCTGGAACGTGCCCTGATGTCCGGTGATCTTCAGGTCAGTGATCTTGAGGCCGCGTGGAACGACCGCTTTGAGGCTGATTTCGGCTATGCGGTCGATAAACCGTCAAACGGGTGCCTTCAGGATGTGCACTGGTCGGTTGGCCTGTTCGGCTATTTCCCGACCTATTCATTGGGCAACGTCTATGCAGGGTGTCTCTATCAGGCACTGCGGGCCGCCGTACCGGAACTGGAAGGGCAATTGGCCCAAGGGGACACTTCGGGCGCAACGGGTTGGCTGCGCGAGACCGTGCAGCAGTACGGTGGCCTTTTCACGCCGCGCGAAACCATCACGCGCGCCAGCGGAATGGAGCCGGGGCCGGAACCCCTGTTGGCGTATCTGGAGGACAAGTTCGGGGCGCTGTACGGGCTTTGAACCTTATTCGTCGGGCACAGGCTTGGCCTCAGGCGGGGCCTGACGGCAACATCTCGATACGCAGGGCGACGGCGGCAAAGAACAGGCCGCTTCCGGCCAGAACGAACACATGCCAGATTGTATTGTGATAGGGCAGCCACTCTAACAGGTAGAAGATCACGCCTGCGGTGTAGATGAGGCCCCCGGCGAACATCAGCGTCAATGTGACAGGCGAGAGTTCGGCCAACATGGACTGACCAGCCCACACAGCTGCCCAACCCATCAGCAGGTAAAGCGCCAATCCGAACCAGCGGAACCGGTTCGGGTCGATCATCTTCAGGACCGAGCCCAGCGTTGCAGAAAACCACAAACCAAGCAACAAACCCAGCGACTGTGAGGCCGAAAGAAGCACGAAGGGCGTGTAGGTTCCGGCGATTTTTATGTAGATACCCGAATGATCGAGGCGACGCAGAAATTCGCCCCATTCGTCATCCTCAATCATGTTGTACAGCGCCGAGAAGGTCAGCATCAGAACCAGCGTCACGCCATAGATCGTTGCGCCCAATACTGCTGCGGGGTCAGAGCGGTAAAAGACTGTCATGATGATCAGCATGGGAACGGCAATCGCCGCCGAGAACACGCCAAGTACATGAACGATGCCGTCACTTATACGTTCTGAACGGCTGTAGGCAGGGCGTATATGGGCAAATGACCACATGAAAAAAAGTTAGGCACGTGGCGGGTTTCGGGCAAGCCTGTCCGCCGGAGCGGTGGCGGGAACGTGATCCGGAACGGCAAAACGCCCGCAGAGCGGGCGCTTTGTTACACTTCTGTAGTGCTTTGTTATTCTTCGGCTTCTTCGTCGCCCTGATCCGCGATCCAGGCAACGCTGACAACTTCTTCGCCCTTGCCGGTGTTGAAGACACGTACGCCACCCGCGCTGCGTGAGCGGAATGAGATACCGTCGACCGGCACCCGGATCGACTGGCCTTTGGAGGTGGCCAGCATGATCTGGTCGTCGATCTCAACCGGGAACGAAGCCACAAGTTCACCGCCGCGCATCGCCTTGTCCATGGCCGCGACGCCCATCCCGCCGCGCCCGCGCACAGGGTAGTCGTGGCTGGAGCTGAGCTTACCGGCACCGCCCTTCGTGATGGTCAGGATCAGGTTCTCGGCAGCGGACATTTCGGCGTAGCGCTCCTGCGGCAACACGCTGTCGGCATTGCCTTCTTCCTCGTCCCCTTCGGCCTCATCCGTGACACCGGCCATCAGGCGGCGCATTTTCAGATAGGCCGCGCGTTCGTCCGGTCCGGCTTCGAAATGGCGGATCACAGACATCGACACCACGCGGTCACCATTGGTCAGCCTGATCCCCCGAACGCCGGTGGATTCGCGCGAGTTGAAGACGCGGACATCCGTGGTGCGGAAGCGGATCGCCCGGCCCGAATTGGTGACCAACATCACATCTTCATCCTCAGAGCAGATGCGCGCGTTTACCAGTTCCACATCCTCGGGCAGCTTCATCGCGATCTTGCCGTTGCGGCGAACATTGGTGAAGTCCGACAGACGGTTGCGGCGCACATCGCCGGCGCTGGTGGCAAAGACGATCTGCAGGTTTTCCCATTCTTCATCCGGCACATCGACCGGCATGATCGCGGCGATCGAAACACCAGTCGGGATCGGCAGGATGTTCACAATGGCCTTGCCCTTGCCGGTGCGGCTGGATTGGGGCAGGCGCCATGTCTTGAGCTTGTAGACCATGCCTTCGGTGGTGAAGAACAAGAGCTGCGTGTGGGTGTTTGCCACGAAGAGGTTGGTAACCACATCCTCTTCTTTGGTCTGCATCCCAGACAGACCCTTGCCGCCGCGCTTCTGCGCCCGGAAATCGGCCAGTGGCGTGCGCTTGATGTAACCGCCAGAGGTGACCGTCACGACCATGTCTTCACGCTCGATCAGGTCCTCGTCTTCCATGTCGCCAGACCAGTCGACAATCTCGGTGCGGCGGTCCACGGCGAATTGTTCGCGGACGTCGCGCAACTCCTCGGCGATGATCGACATGATGCGTTCACGCGAGGACAGAATATCCAGGTATTCCTTGATCTTGGCGGCCAGGCTTTCCAACTCGTCCGTGACTTCCTTGACGCCCAGTTGGGTCAGACGTTGCAGACGCAGTTCGAGGATTGCGCGGGCCTGAACTTCGGTCAGGTTATAAGTGCCATCGTCGTTCATCTTGGACAGAGGATCGTCGATCAGGCGCAGATAGCCCTCGATCTCGGCAGCAGGCCAGCGGCGGGTCATCAGCTTTTCGCGCGCCTCGGCGGCATCTGCCGACGACCGGATCGTCGCGACCACTTCGTCGACGTTCGAGACCGCAACGGCCAGACCACAGAGGATATGGCTGCGTTCGCGCGCCTTGCGCAGATCATAAGCGGTGCGGCGGGCGACGACATCCTCACGGAAGTCGATGAACGAGGTCAGGAAGCGGCGCAGGGTCAGCTGCTCGGGCCGGCCACCGTTCAGCGCCAGCATGTTGCAACCGAACGAGGTCTGCATCGGCGAGAAACGATAAAGCTGGTTCAGCACCACTTCGGGCGTCGCGTCACGCTTCAGTTCGACCACAACACGTACACCGTTGCGGTCGGATTCGTCCTGCACATGCGCCACGCCTTCGATACGTTTCTCGCGGACCGCTTCGGCGATCTTTTCGATCATCGCGGCCTTGTTCACCTGATAGGGGATTTCGTCCACGACGATGGCGTAGCGGTCTTTGCGCAGTTCCTCGACCCGTGTCTTGGCACGGATGATGACACTGCCGCGGCCCTCCAGATACGCCTTGCGCGCACCGGACCGGCCCAGCATCACACCTCCGGTCGGGAAATCGGGGCCGGGGACGTATTCGATCAGCTGCTCGGACGTCAGGTCAGGATCGTCGATCAGCGCCAGCGTGGCATCGACCACTTCGCCCAGATTGTGCGGCGGGATGTTGGTCGCCATGCCGACAGCGATACCGCCGGCACCATTGACCAGCATGTTCGGGAAGCGGGCGGGCAGGACAGTCGGCTCTTTGTCCTTACCGTCGTAATTGTCCTGAAAATCGACCGTCTCTTTCTCGATATCGGCCAGCAGCGAGGCGGCGGGCTTGTCCATCCGCACTTCGGTATAACGCATGGCGGCCGGGTTATCGCCGTCCATCGAACCAAAGTTGCCCTGACCATCCAGCAGCGGCAGCGACATCGAAAAATCCTGCGCCATCCGCACCAGCGCGTCATAGATCGCGCTGTCGCCATGCGGGTGGTATTTACCCATAACATCGCCAACCGGACGGGCCGATTTGCGGTACGACTTGTCATGGGTATTCCCCGTCTCGTGCATCGCATACAGGATGCGCCGGTGCACTGGTTTCAACCCGTCGCGCAGATCGGGGATCGCGCGGCTGACGATGACCGACATGGCATAGTCCAGATAGGAGGTGCGCATCTCGGATTCGATGGACACCGTCGGACCGTCATAAGCGGGGCGCTCGGGCGAGGTTTCGTCCATGTTTTCGGGGATTTCTGGCGTATCGCTCACGTAAACTGCCCGTGTATTGTTCTGGGTCTATATCTTGTGGATGCACCTTATCAGACCCGGCACATAAGGTGCAAGCAAGCAACCATTTCACCTGCGAAAAACCCCGGTAACATCAGAGTAACATATTGTTAACTAAGGGTTAGGTGGTTTTCGTGCTATGCTGAAGAGACCTTGCAAGAAATTGGAGGTCTGCATGGAGCAAAGCGAAACGGAATTAATGCTCAAGGGGTATGGGCTGACGACGGCGGAATTCTTCTATCACATGCCCGACTATATTCACGTACTCAACACATTCATTTGGCAGGATTACGATCTGGCACCGGATCATCCAAAACTGTTTGATTTCATCGACTTCTGGCAGCGCGAGATTGAAGGGCCGCTGCATTCGGTTCGGTTTACACACCGCAAAATGATTGCACCCGGCGAATGGCGCAATGTTGTGGGTGAGTTCCGGGTAAACTGAAAATCCGGACTGCAATCGTTTGACGTGCGTTATTTTTCGGGCCGCGTGATGTAGTGTGGCGCCAAGCCTTCGGTCACACACGGAATCGCGCGATGCACAAAATCCTGATCTTAACCACCGCTTTAGTCCTGAGCGGACCTGTTTTCGCCGAAGGCGTTTTGGACAAAATCAAGAAGGGTGCGGAAAACACCGCCGATGCCATCGGGCGCGGGGCCGAGACCGTGGGCGATACCGTCCAGAAGGGCGCAAGCGCGGTTGATGACACCATCGCATCCACGACCGATCTGGTGACCAACGAAGCCACGCCCGAGGAAACACGAGCCAAGCTGGACGTCATGGCTGACGACGTTCTGGCACAGCTTTTTGCCGAAAACCTCGATGCACAGGCGCTTTATGAAACAAGCGCGGGTTACGCGGTATTCAACTCGCGCAAGGTGACGGTGTTTCCGGTTTCGGCGGGCTATGGGCGCGGCGTAGCGGTTTCGAAAGACACCGGCCAGCATACCTATATGAACATGGGATCAGGTGGTGTCGGTGCGGCCGTCGGCATTGGCGGGTTCGAGACCAAATTCGTGATCCTGTTCGAAACGCCCGCCGATCTGCAGGCGTTCATAGACCACGGTTATGATGCAACGGCGGAAACCGGGGCCATGTATGGTGACGACAGCACCGGCGACACCGTTCACTTCACCGACGGCCGGTCCTTTTTTGCACTCAGCAAGAAAGGCTGGCGGGTTGCGGCCGGGGCGTCCGGTACGAAATTCTGGAAATCGCCCGAGTTGAACTGATCAGCCCGAACAACTGGCCCCGCCCAGAACGCAGAACTTGGCGCAGTGCGGATGGTTCAGATGCACATCCGCTTCGGCCTCGGCCAGTGAATGGCCCATCTCAAACTCTGGCTCATAAGGCAGCAGTGTGCAGGCCAGAACGGCAGGGCGTTCCGCGCCTTTGCGTTTGACGACCATGCGGGCGCTGGCGCACATCACCGCGTTTGGGGATTTGTTCAGGATACCCCAGCATGCGGTGGTGATTTCCGGAACCTCGACGGTTTCGTCCATCTCGGGGAACAATACCGTCTCACCCGGATTCTGCGCGTCGATGTCAAAGTCATGCCGGACATAAAAGGCGGCATATCCGGCGCGGCTCTCGGCTTCGCTGTCACCCCAGAGGGTGCGCCCGGCAACGGCCATTTTGAACCCGTTGTCGCGCAGCCATTCCATCCCCGCGATCGTCTTGTCAAAGCTGCCCTTGCCGCGTTCTTCATCATGCAGGTCCGGGCGAAAGTGATCCACAGAAACCCGCAATGTCAGCCTGTGACCAAAGTCGCGCAACAGGCCAAGCAGACCCTCGCGCATCCCGCGGCGCATCATCGGCCGCATCGCGTTGGTCAGGATCAGAACCTCATACCCGCGTTCCAGCGCTGCGCGTGTCATGTCGATCATCTCGGGGTTCATAAAGGGTTCGCCCCCGGTGAACCCAATCTCGCGCACGGGCCAGTTGCGTTCCTCAATCTGATCCAGATAATCCCGCACCTCGTCTGCCGTTATATAGACAAGCGCATCGTTGGTCGGGCTGCTGGCGATATAGCAATTGACGCATTCGATATTGCACAGGGTTCCGGTATTAAACCAAAGCGTCTGCGGGTTGCTGAGCGACACGGAGGCCCGCGTTTGCCCGTCTGCTGTCACCAATTTGTTCTGAAACTTGCCAATATTGGCGCTTTGAGGGGCGTTGTCTTTCATTCCCGTATCCGGTTCTTTGAAGTCTACACACCGACTTAGCCCTTCACCGCGGGATAGTTAAGGGCGCAGCCCGGGAACTGACAGAGTTTTGATGAGGGGAAATCCGCTTGATTGATTGCGCTAACATTGGACATGACCCCGGGGGCAAGGTAAGGAAAACGCATGGTTTCTCGTGTAATCCCAGTTGATCCGTTCGATCTGGTCATTTTCGGCGGTACCGGCGATCTTGCGCAGCGCAAGATTCTTCCGGCGCTGTTCCGACGTTTTTGTGCAGGTCAATGGCCCGAGGACGCCCAGATCATCGGTGCGGCGAGGGCTGAATACAGCCGGGACGACTTTCGTGACATGGTCGCCGAATCCATGCGCAGCCACATGCCCACTGCCAGTCAGGACGCCGATGCGCTTGGCGCGTTTCTGCAACGGGTTGACTACGTTCCACTGGATGCGTTGTCGGGTGCCGGCTGGGACCAGCTTGCCGGAAAGCTGATTGCCGGGCGCGTCCGGGCCTTCTATTTTTCCGTGGGCCCGCAACTGTTCGGGGCGCTGGCCGAACAAATCAAGTCCCAGGGTCTGGCGACGACACAAACAAGGGTTGTGGTCGAAAAGCCCTTTGGGCATGACCTCGACAGCGCGCGGGCACTGAACGCCACTCTGGCGGCGCATTTTTCAGAAGGTCAAATTTACCGGATCGACCACTATCTGGGCAAGGAAACGGTTCAGAACCTGATGGCGGTCCGGTTTGGGAACATGCTGTTTGAACCGCTATGGAACAGCCAATATGTCGACCATATCCAGATCACGGTTGCTGAATCCGTAGGCATCGACGGGCGCGAAGAATATTATGATCACGCAGGTGCGATGCGCGACATGATGCAGAACCACCTGATGCAGCTGCTGTGTCTGATCGCGATGGAGCCTCCGGCCAAGTTCGACCCCGACGCGGTCCGTGACGAAAAGCTCAAAGTCATTCGTGCGCTGGATCCAGTCGAACCGCACCACATCGTGCGCGGTCAGTTCGAAGGCGGACCCAGCGGGCCGGGTTATCGGCAGGTTGTGGGCAAGCCGCGATCGACGACGGAAAGCTATGTCGCCCTGCGGGCGCATGTCAGCAACTGGCGTTGGGCGGGCACGCCGTTCTATCTGCGCACCGGCAAGCGGTTGGTGGCCCGGTCCTCCGTGATCAACGTGCTGTTCAAAGACGCGCCGCATTCGATCTTTGGCGCGGACGCAGGGCGGCACGCCAACGCGTTATCCATCCGTCTGCAACCGAACGAAGGCATTACCCTGAAAGTGACCATCAAAGAGCCGGGCCCGGGCGGCATGCGGCTGGTCGACGTGCCGCTGGACATGAGCTTTGCCGAAGCGCTGGGGCCGGAAAATCAGGACCCGCCGGGCGCTTATGAGCGGTTGGTGATGGATGTTATAAGGGGCAATCAGACCCTGTTCATGCGGGGGGATGAGGTCGAGGCCGCATGGGCCTGGACCGATCCGATCATCGCAGGCTGGCAGGCGCGAGGCGACGTGCCCAAACCTTATGAAAGCGGCAGCACAGGACCGGGCGACGCCGAGCTGCTGATGAAACGGGACGGTCGCCGCTGGCAAGGAATAAACCCATGAATATTCAGGAATATGCCGACCGGGACATGCTGGCCATCGACGTCGCGAACGCGCTGGCCGGAGAGCTTGAGTCGGCGCTGCTGCACCATGACGTGGTCTCGTTTGCGGTGCCGGGCGGCACGACGCCGGGTCCGGTTTTCGACGGGCTGTGCGCGGCGGATCTGGAATGGGATCGGGTGCGGGTTCTGCCCACGGACGAGCGATGCGTGCCGGGGGATCATGAGCGTTCGAACGAGCGTCTGATCCGCGCGCGCCTGCTGACCAATCGCGCCTCGGTGGCGCAGTACATTCCGCTGTACGTGCCCGGCAAGGAACCCGAAGAGGTTCTGCCCGAGATCGAAAGCCTGATCGCTCCAATCCGGCCCTTGTCGGTTCTTGTGCTGGGGATGGGCGAAGACATGCATACGGCCTCGCTGTTTCCTGGCATGGACGGGCTTGAGGATGCGCTGGACAGCCACGCGCGCCCCTTGGCCGTGGCGCGTACAGATGTTCAGCCCGAACCGCGTATCACCCTGACCGCGCCCGTGCTGGACGGTGCGTTGTCGAAACACCTGATCATCTATGGCAGCGCCAAGCGCGACGCCCTTGAACGCGCAATGTCACTGCCGCCGGAAGATGCCCCGATCGCAGCAGTGCTGAGCGGCATGACAGTCCACTGGGCGGAGTAACGAAGATGCAACTGGATAAACTCAATGCGCTGGCCACAGACCGCGACGACAGGACCATCCTGGAATTGTTCGAATCCGACACAGACCGGGCAGCGGGGTTTTCGGCATCGACCGGCGACCTGTTGTTTGATTACTCGAAAACGCAGATCGACACCGATGTCAGGAACGCCCTGATCGACCTGTGCGATCAGGCCGGTCTGGCCGAGCGCCGCGAGGCGATGTTTTCGGGCGCAAGGATCAACGAAACAGAAGACCGTGCAGTATTGCACACCGCGCTGCGCAATCTGGACGGAGGTCCTGTCGAGGTTGATGGTCTGGACGTCATGCCCGACGTCCTCGACACGCTGCAACGGATGCGGGTCTTCGCCGAAGAAGTGCGCGGCGGTGCGGTGACCGGGGCAGGGGGCAGTTTCACCGACGTGGTGAATATCGGCATCGGCGGGTCCGATCTGGGCCCGGTGATGGCCACGCATGCGCTGGCCCCGTATCACGACGGGCCCAGGCTGCACTATGTGTCCAACGTGGACGGGGCGCATATCGCGGACACGCTGCGCCAGCTTGATCCGACGCGGACGCTGATCATCGTTGCGTCCAAGACCTTTACGACCATCGAAACCATGACCAACGCCCGCACGGCGCGGGCATGGATGACGGATGGCGGTGGGGACCCGGCAAAGCAATTCGCCGCCGTGTCCAGCGCGCTGGCCAAAACGCAGGCCTTCGGTATCCCCGAAAACCGTGTTTTCGGGTTCGCCGATTGGGTCGGCGGGCGTTATTCGGTCTGGGGGCCGGTGGGTCTGCCGGTCATGATCGCGGTCGGCTCGAACGCGTTTGACGCGTTCCTGCGGGGTGGTCAGGCGATGGACGTGCATTTCCAGGCCGCCGACTGGGCCGAGAATATGCCGGTTATGCTGGCTCTGGTCGGTGTCTGGCATCGTCAGGTTCTGGGCCATGCCAGCCGCGCGGTTCTGCCTTATGATCAACGGTTGCTGCGCCTGCCGGCCTATTTCCAGCAGCTTGAGATGGAATCGAATGGAAAATCCGTCGCCATGGACGGCAGTTCGCTGAGCGTCCCCTCTGGCCCGGTTGTGTGGGGCGAGCCCGGCACCAATGGGCAGCACGCCTTTTATCAGTTGATCCACCAGGGCACTGACGTAATCCCCTGTGAATTCATGGTTGCCGCCGAAGGACACGAACCCGAGCTTACGCACCACCAGCGGCTGTTGCTGGCCAATTGTCTGGCTCAATCCGAGGCATTGATGCGGGGGCGTTCGCTGGACGAAGCGCGGCGGCGCATGGCCGACAAGGGCCTTCAGGGCGATGAGCTAGAGCGACAGGCGCGTCACCGCGTATTTCCGGGCAATCGGCCGTCCTCGACCCTGATCTATCCAAAGCTGACGCCGTTTGTTCTGGGCCAGATCGTTGCCCTGTATGAACACCGGGTCTTTGTCGAAGGGGTGCTCCTGGGGATCAACTCGTTCGACCAGTGGGGTGTTGAACTGGGCAAAGAGCTTGCGACCTCGCTGGGCCCCATCGTGGACGGAGAGATCAGCGCTGACGGCAAGGACGGGTCAACCGCCGCGCTGGTCGCCTACGCGATGCGCCACCGGGGCTAGGTACCGCGCAAAAACGGGCCTGCCGCCGCGGCAGGCCGCATTCTCTTATTGTCAGACAATTAAATGATTGGCAGGGTTCCATATGAGGAAACGCCACGAAACCTGAACCGGGCCGGTGCCTTCGGGATTTCGTGCAAAGAACAGGTGTGGCCAAGCTGAAGCCGCGCCGCCATAGGGAGGATGTCCATGCTGGGACAGATGATGGCGCAGCCTTTGCTGATCTCGTCGCTGATTGAACACGCCGATCAATATCATGGCCAGACCGAGATCATTTCGGTCGAAACCGATGGCTCGGTGACGGAAACCAACTGGTCGCGGATTGCGGAAAACGCCCGGAAACTGGCTTCCGCGTTGTCACGGCTGGGGCTGGAACCGCAGGCCCGGATCGGAACGCTGGCCTGGAACAACCGCCGACACCTTGAGATCTATTATGCCGCCTCGGGGGCGGGTTTCGTGTGTCATACGGTCAATCCGCGTCTGTTTCCCGAACAGCTGACCTATATCATCAACCACGCGCAGGACCGGGTCCTGTTCTTTGACGCCACCTTCATCCCCTTGGTGGCTCCGCTGAAGGAACACCTGACCGAAGTTCAGCATTTCGTCCTGATGGGCGCCCGGAACGAGGACGCCATTTCCCAGATACCCGGCGTCCAGTTCTACGACGAATTGATCGAGACCGGAGACCCCGGATTCCAATGGCCCGGCTTTGATGAAAACACCGCCTCTAGCCTTTGCTACACTTCGGGCACAACCGGCAATCCCAAGGGCGTGCTCTATTCCCATCGGTCGACCGTCCTGCACAGCTTCGCGTCGAATACCCGCGATGTGATCGGGTTTTCCGCCATGGACGTGGTGCTGCCGGTGGTTCCGATGTTCCATGTGAATGCGTGGGGTTCGCCTTATGCCTGCGCCATGTCCGGATCGCGCATGGTGTTGCCGGGGCCGGACCTGCACGGCGAGGCGCTGGTAAATCTGATCGACACCTATGGGGTGACACTGGCGATGGGGGTTCCCACAATTTGGCAGGGGTTGCTGGCTTATGCCGCACAATCCGGCAGCAAGCTGGCAAGCCTTGAGCGTACTGTAATCGGCGGGGCAGCCTGTCCGCCGTCGATGATCGAGACGTTCCGGGAAACCTATGGCGTCGATACCGTCCATGCCTGGGGCATGAGCGAAATGAGCCCCCTGGGTACGGCCAATCACCCGCTGGCCAAACACCTGACCCTGCCCAAGGACGAGCAGCACAGGCTGCGGGAAAGCCAGGGCCGCCCCTGTTACGGTGTACAGTTGAAGATCGTTGACGATGCCGGCAGCGATCTGCCCCATGACGGTGAAACGCAGGGCGACCTGATGGTGCGCGGCTACTGGGTTCTGGACAGCTATTTCCAGATGCAGGATCAGGGCCTGTTGCAGGATGGCTGGTTCGCAACCGGGGATGTCGCCACTCTGGACGCGGATGGGTACATGACCATCCGCGACCGTTCAAAAGACATCATCAAGTCCGGTGGGGAATGGATCAGCTCGGTGGAATTGGAAAACATCGCCGTCGCGCACCCCAAACTGGCGACGGCCGCTGTTGTCGGCGTGCCGCATCCCAAATGGGACGAACGGCCAATTCTGGTTGCGGTCAAGGCTGAGGGAGAAAATCCGACCGAGGAAGAGCTGCTGGCGTTCTTCGACGGCAAGATCGCCAATTGGCAGGTGCCGGACAAAGTGGTTTTCATCGACGCCCTGCCGCTGAACGCCACCGGAAAAGTCCTGAAACGCAACTTGCGGGCGGATTTTGAAGGCGTTCTGACCGGGTCAGAATGACCTTGGAGTGGTTGGGCCAGAACCTTGTGCCTTATACCAGAGTGGCGTAGGCCGACGGCACGTCGCGGGAAGAATCTCGTGTTTTGCAGGCTGTGATCGGACGGAAGAAAGGTCCGGCAATGCAGGGTGGTCAATAAAGCGAGGGGTCCCGTGAGAGGGCAAGGTCAATATTTCAGACATATCGACGGTTTGCGTGCTGTTGCGGTTTTGGGCGTTCTTTTTGCTCACTTCGGTATTCCAGGGATGCCCGGCGGATATCTGGGCGTTGATGTATTCTTTGTCATCAGCGGCTACCTGATCACACGGCTGATCATTCAGGAAAAAGGTCGCACGGGAACGTTTAGCTATCGCCGGTTTTACATTCGCAGATTACGCAGGCTGTTACCCGCTGCGTTATTTCTGATCAGCGTGTGTTTCGTGCTTTTTTTTCCGATCTTGGGTGCAGCGGATCTGAGCAGTTTTTTAAGATCCATCCCACTTTCAATTCTATCCGTCGCGAACATAGGGTTTTATAGAGAGGTCGGTTACTTCGACACGGCGGCAGAGTTCAAACCCCTGCTACATATGTGGTCTCTCAGTGTGGAAGAGCAGTTCTACCTGATCTGGCCGACAATACTGTTGGTGGTGTTGTGGGCGCGGCGCTTTGGGGAAGGAGTCCTGGTTACACTTTTTGCCATCGGCGTTCTGATTGCGCAGGTCACCGTTAACTACGATCCCAACGCTGCCTACTACTTGTTGCCTTCGCGTGCATTTGAACTGTTGGCGGGCGCATTGCTGGCAGTTGTCCTTGCGCCCTTGTCCCCGTATGCAAGGGAATTCAATCTGTCTGACCAGCGCAAAGGTTATTTTGCGTTAGCCGGCCTTTTCATGATCTTCCTCTCGTTCGTTTTAATGACTGAAGAAACCGAACTGCCAGGGCTGCTGAGCCTTGTGCCGGTCCTGGGAACTGTGCTGGTAATAGCGTTCGGGGCCAGCGGCATCGTTGGCAAGTTGCTATGTCTTCGCCCAGTGGTCTGGCTGGGGTTGATCAGCTACTCACTGTATCTATTTCATTGGCCGGTACAGGTTTACTTTGCCTACCGCTTGCCGTCCCAGCCGACGCTTTGGCTGCAGCTTGCTTTCTTTCCCATTTCCATCGCGCTGGCTGCATTCAGCTACTATTTTGTCGAAGAAAAGTTCCGCCAGCCGGTCGATCAGGGCATAAGGTTCGGAAACACTCCCTTTCTTGCGTCCATGGCAAGTGTCGGAGCGGTGATTTGCGTCGCGACATATTTGTTGTTTCTGTCCACTCCACCGGGCGCCCTGTTGCCTGCAGAAAGTCGTGTAACCAATGTGATCACCAGCAAAGTGCGATATCCCGGAGAGCCCGGGCGCAGGATCATACGGGTGGAACCAACTGACAAACCTGCAACTCAAAGAATACTGTTATTAGGCGACAGTCATGCCTACCACCTACTGACAGGATTTGTCGAAGAAATCGCCAGTCGGGGTGCAGTCGTCGATCTTGCAAGATTGCCCGCATGCCCTCCACTTTTTGGCGTTTCGCGCTTTTTCGACGGAGAAAAGCAACGGAAATCTCGCGAAAAAAGCTGTCTGCAGAATATTCCTAAAAAGCAGAGGCTTGCGTTGAAACCGGAATATGACGTCGTGATACTATCCGCGCGTTGGTACCCTTTGGTCGAACACATACCGAACGACTATTCCTTTCAGGATGGTCTGATATCGGAACCGCGCGAAGTCGGGCCCAGCATACAAGAGTTACGCCGCTTGTTCAGAACATCTTTGGAGTCTACCGTTTCCAAATTGTTAAACGCAGGCAAGCGTGTCGTGATATTTTCGCAGGTCCCATCTCCGGGCGCGAATATACCTCAGTGCCAAAGCCTGTTTCCGGGGATGGTCGCATCCGAACCCGAGGATCGGTGTTACAAGCTGTCACCCGAACAAGTTCAGGAGCGCGCGGCATTTACCGATGGCGTTTTTTCGGAATATGGTGCAACCGATGGGGTATTGGCGCTGCTGCCGGTGCAGTATTTTTGCGATGATGCAAGTTGCCGCTATTTCGATCGAAAAACCGGAGAACACTTGTACCGCGACAACAATCACCTATCAGAGATCGGCAGTTTGAGCCTAATCCGATGGGCCGCGCAGGAGAAAGGTTTGCTGGAGTTTCTGAACCTATCCGGTAACAACAGAGAAGCGGCGCAGATTAATTGAGCCGAGGGCGTTGGAACGCACCAGATTGAGCATGCAAAGGTAAAATTGGCTCCGGCGGTAGGGATCGAACCTACGACCAATTGATTAACAGTCAACTGCTCTACCGCTGAGCTACGCCGGAACTGAGCCGCGTGTATCAACAGGCAATGCGGACGTCCAGACGAAAAAGACGATTTTTGGGGAGGCGGGCACAAGCCCCTTCAAAACCTGTAGCTGCTCGAAGCCAACTTCTTTGATTGGTGCAGTCGGAGGCATCGTTGAGCCTGAAGAGGACTTAGCAAAACACCCGTCAATTATTGCCTAGCCGGCGCCTTGACGGCCCGGCTACTCCGTCCGTCCTCGGATTCGACGGCGGGCGCCGGATAGATCATCCCTCGGCTGGTGATACGGCGCGCTGATAGAGGTGCCAGGTGGCGTGGCCTAGGATCGGCAAGATAAAGATCAGGCCCAGAAACGCCGGGACCATCGACAACAGCATCGTGACCGAGATGATCGCGGCCCAGCTGAGCATGACCACCGGGTTTTCCGTGACGACGCGAATGGATGTCAACATTGCGGAAACGAAATTGGTTTCCCGGTCCAGCAGCATAGGCATGGCAACAACGGTCACAGCGAACAGAACAGCCGACAGAAACGCGCCGACGCAGGTGCCAACTGCAAGGAAAGTCCAGCCCTGGGGAGTGAAGAACACGATGTTCAGAAACCCTTCAAAATCCGAGAAGGACGCGTTCTGCAGGATGATCGCCAGCCAAAGCCGTATTTGGTAAATCCACACCCAGAAAATGAACAGTGTAACAAAGGCCATCCAGCCCAGCTCGCGCTTGCGTTGATTGGCCATGACGGTGAGGATTTCAGACCAGCCGAAGCTCTCGCCTTTCTGCAACCGGCGCGACATCTCATATAAACCGGCGGCGGCGAAAGGCGCGACCAGCGGAAAGCCAACAATGGCAGGAATGATCATCCAGATCTTACCGAGCCAGACCAGGCTCCAAACAAGCAGGATTCCGAAAACAGCATAAAACAGGCCGAAAAAACCACTCATGAAGGGGCGCGCCAGAAAGTCGGAAAACCCGGCCTTCAGCGACGTGGCGATATCAGCCGCAGTCACCTTGTTCACCTTGGGTATGGCCTGATTCTGCGGCGTCAGATTGTCCGGTGGCGTGGAACCTGCGGTCTTGGATGGCATGACACACTCCTTCCAACGAATGTTGCCGCGCTGGTCCGTTTTCCAACCAACCAGGCAGTGAAACAGACATCCCTCTTCCACATGCAAGTTTGCGTCAGGTAGGGCAATTGAGCAAGGGGAAGTATGGCGGCCACCCGCACGGCGATCCGTCATTCCGGCCAAAGAACAAGGCCAACTCTCAACGTGCCCAGGCCCACGAAAAGGGGCAGCGAGCTTCAGCTTTGCGTCCGACGCAACCGGTTGAGCTCGAATCGATTGGTCTTAAGGCGGTCATTCCTGAAAAATGTCTGAAAAACAGACCCTTGATGGCAGGGTGAGCAAGCAAGTCTGGTTTCCCTACCAAATTATGTCGCAAACCATTTTCTCAAACTAGGTTGCCAAATGGCGCGATCCGGTCATCTCAAAGATGAGTGAACACTCTGCAAGGTGTTGAATTATTGGTGGAAATTTGGCTCCGGCGGTAGGGATCGAACCTACGACCAATTGATTAACAGTCAACTGCTCTACCGCTGAGCTACGCCGGAACTGAGGGGCGTATAACAACCCGCATTTTCGCCGTCCAGAGGGGAACGACAGGAATTTGCAAAAAAGTTCTGCGGCTCTACAAAGACCGGACGAACCGGGCGTTGACGGACAGTTTTCCGTCGGGTTCGACCTTTGATTTTCCAGCCAGATCAACCAGATGGGCGAATACGTTGCGCTCTGCCGCTGGAAGAAGCGCGGCGGGTGTGTCCGTGTAAATCCGTGCGGCCAGGTCCCGGGCCGTGCCGGGATTGATCTCCAGGGCGGCCAGAATCTGGGCCTCACGTTCCATGCGGTGATTGATCAGCCAGTCCAGCCGGCCGGCAGGGTTTGTGATCGGGGCCCCGTGTCCGGCATGAAACACCGACCAGTCACGCGCCCGCAGGCGGTGGCAGGCGCTCATGAAATCCGTCAGATCGCCGTCCGGAGGCGATACCAGCGAACTGGCCCAGCCCATTACATGATCGGCCGTGAAGCAGGTGTCGCCCCAGGCCAGCGCGATGTGGTTGCCCAAATGGCCGGGCGTGTGGATCACCTCAAGCTGCCACCCGTCGCCCGAGATAATGTCGCCGTCTGCAACTTCGACATCGGGCTGGAAGGCCGTGTCGATCCCTTCGCCGCCCCCGGCAAGCCCGTCCCGGGCCAGTTCCGACATGACCGCGCTGCGCCCGGCCTCAGGCCCGCCAAAGGCCAGGACCGGAGCGCCCGTTCGTTCGGCCAGCGGTGCTGCAAGCGGGGAATGATCAAGATGGCTGTGGGTGACGACGATATGGCTGATACGCTGGTCGGGCTGTACGGCGGCCAGTATGGCATCCAGATGTGCGTCGCTGAGCGGGCCGGGATCGATCACGGCCAGATCGCGGCGTCCAAGCAGATAGGTGTTGGTGCCCCGGTATGTCATCGGTGACGGATTCGGTGCCAGAATGCGCCGGAGGTCCGGTTGCAACTCAACGGCCGGGCCGGCGGGCGGGTTGAAATCATCGGGGGCCTGCATTCTGCACTCTTTCTCTTGTCGTAACAGCCCGTTAGGTTTAGCGCATGTCCGCGCGATGGCTCAAACCCTATATGCCGCGCAGCCTCTATGCCCGTGCTGCGCTGATCCTGGTTCTGCCGGTGATTGTCCTGCTGTTGGTGGTGGGCGTCGCGTTCCTGCAAAAACACCTTGAGGACGTGACCGCGCAGATGACCCGCGCGGCATCGCGCGAGGTGACATTGGTGACCGACGTCATGCAGGATGCCGAGACCCAGCAACAGGCACTGGCAGCCGTGCGCCCGGATTTGCTGGCTTTGGATATGCGGGCGCGGTTTCTGGGCATCAACGAGAAACCGGTCATCGGCCCCCGCCGATGGTATGATTTCATCGCGCCGCAGGTTGAAACCGATCTGCATGCGCTGCTGCCGGAACTGGTCACGGTCGCCTTGCCCAGCGGTCAGGAGGCGCGGCTGTACCTCCGTACACATCTGGGGATGCTGCAACTGACCTTTGATCGCCGCAGGTTGTCGCCTGCCGCGCCGCATCAGTTGATCGTCACGATGGTCTTTTTCGCCGTCATCATGACCTCGATTTCATTTCTGTATATGCGAAACCAGTTGCGTCCGATTACGCGTCTGGCCGATGCCGCGCAGGCGTTCGGGCGTGGCAGAGTGGTGCCGTATTCGCCCGGTGGCGCCATCGAGGTTCGCGCCGCTGGCAGCGCGTTTCTGGATATGCGGGCCCGGATCGAGCGGCAGATGGAACAGCGCACGATGATGTTGTCCGGTGTCAGCCATGATCTGCGCACCCCACTGACCCGCCTGAAACTGGGCCTGTCGATGCTGCCCGAGGATGAGGCCGCGCCGCTACAGCAGGACGTCGATGAGATGCAGTTGCTGCTGGATGCCTTCCTCGATTTCTCGCGCGGGGCGGCGGAAGGATCGCCGGAAACCGTCGATCCCGAAACGCTGTTGCGCCAGATCGTCAAGGACGCGCGCCGGGCCGGTCATGACGCAAATCTGGTTTCGGTCGAAGGTGCGGGTGCTGTTACCCTGCGCCCCACGGCCATTCGCCGTGCCGTTGAAAACCTGATCGGAAATGCTGTCCGATACGGCAATTGCGCCGAGGTCAGCCTGTCGGTTTCACCCAAATCCCTGCGCATCCGGGTCGAAGATGACGGGCCAGGCATTCCGCCCGAGCAACGCACCGAGGCCGTCAAGCCATTCTCGCGCCTCGATCCGGCGCGCAATCAGAATCGGGGCAGCAGCGTCGGGCTTGGTCTGGCCATCGTTGCCGACATTGCCCGCGCGCATGGCGGCGTGCTGCGGCTGGGCAAAAGCGAACGGCTGGGCGGGCTGTGCGCAGACATCATCATCGGTCGCTAACCGGGTCCCCGGTAGAGGCGACGCATCACCAGCGGGGTCAGGTACATCGGTATCTGATATGCGCCAATGAACACCATGATCGGTGCCGTGACCTCTGGTGACAGTGCGACAAAGAACAGGGCGATGTTCCGGTTTGCAGCGATAATAGATACGGCGGTTGTCCTTGCCGGGGATAGCCGCGACCGGGTCAGATAGAAAAAGGCGATCTGTGTGCCGAAATTGGCAGAACAGGCGAAGGCAATCCAGAAAATTGCGCGCATGGTTTCGGTCAGAATTGCCTCGCTGACCGATGGCATCAGGCCGATGACAAAGATCGCCAGCGTGACATTTGCGATGCCTTCAAGGCTCTGCTCTGAACTCGGCGACGGACGGCGCAGAAACGTCATACGCAAGGCGATCGCCGCGAGCGTTGACACGAGGATCGTAGCCAAAAGCTTTGCCGCGGCCCACAAAACGGCACCGAACCCACCAAACTCGGGCGCAAACCAGAAGACGGGTGCCATCGTCAGCGGCAACAATGCAGTGCCGACAACCAGCAAGCGCAACGCAAACTCCGGGGAATGCCCCATCATCCGGCACAGGTTCGGGCTGCCGGCAATTGACGGTGCTGCCGTCATGATCAGCAGCGCGAACAGAACCGGGCTGCCGGACCACCCACCTGCGGTACCGACGGCCAGAAGGGCCAGGGGCAGGGCAAGTTGCAGCCCGACCACCGCGAGGAGAACGCGGCGCAGGTCGGCCAAAGAGCCTAGAATGCTGTCCGGTTCCATGCGCAGGACGGTAACGAACAGCAAAAGCACCACCATGGGCGGCAACAATGGCCGCATCGGCTGTGCCAGCCCCGGCAGCAGCAACCCTGCGATCAGACCCGCCAACAGCACATAGGGGCCGTGGCGGGCGGCTGCGTGCAAAGGGTTCAAGGGCGCGCTACCCGGTCGGGCTCTGCCGCAGGTTTTCCGGCAGCCATGTGGCCAGTTCCGGGAACCAGATCAGCACGAACACCATCACCACCATGATCAGGAACATCGGGATCGCGGCGCGGGCGATATAGCTCATCTCGTGATTGGTCATGCCTTGCATGACGAACAGATTGAAGCCGATCGGCGGTGTGATCTGGGCCATTTCGACCACGACAACGATGAAGATGCCGAACCAGATCAAGTCGATGCCAGCCTGCCGGATCATCGGCTCGACCACGGCCATCGTCAGCACGACCGAGGAAATGCCGTCAAGAAAGCACCCAAGGATGATGTAAAAGACCAGCAGCACCATCAGCAGCTCGAACCGGGTCAGGTCCCATCCTGCGATCAGATCGGCCAGACCGCGCGGCAGCCCGGTAAAGCCCATCGACAGGGACAGGAACGCCGCACCGGCAAGGATCAACGCGATCATGGCGCTGGTCCGGGTGGCCCCCATCAGGCTATCGGTGAAGGTCTTCCAGCTGAGCGAACCCTGGCTCGCCGCCAGTAGCAGCCCGCCGATCACACCGAACGCTGCGGCTTCGGTCGCGGTGGCATAGCCCAGATACATCGAGCCGATAACGACTGTGATCAGCAGGATGACCGGCAGCAGAAAGCGTGAATTCCTAACCTTCTCTGAGAAGGTCAACTTGCCTTCCTCATTTGGGTTCCAGTCTTTACCAACCTTCGAATAGATCGCGACATATCCCATGAACATGCAAGCCAGAACCAGCCCTGGCAGAATGCCTGCGAAGAACAGCTTTGTGATCGATTTATTGATGGTGACGCCATAGACGATCAGCGTCAGCGACGGCGGGATCATCAGGCCCAATGTTGCCGCGCCGGTCAGGGTGCCGATGATCATACGTTCGGGATAGTTGCGCTTGCGCAACTCAGGGATCGACATCTTGCCGACCGTGGTCAGCGTGGCGGCCGAGGACCCCGACACAGCGGCAAAAACCGTGCAGCCCACGATATTGGTGTGCACGAGACCGCCGGGCAGGGGGGCCATCCACGGGGACAGGCCCTTGAACATATCTTCGGATAATCGCGTTCGGTACAGGATCTCGCCCATCCAGATGAACATCGGCAGCGCGGTCAGCGTCCACGAGGATGAGGCTGACCAGATCGTCGTGATCATGACATCACCGACAGGTCGGGTGGTAAACAGCTCCATCCCGACCCAGGCGACGCCCATCAGGGCAAGCCCGACCCAGACGCCGGTACCCAGCAGAGTGAACAGAACAAAGAGGAAGAGGATGATGATTGATGCGTTTTCCATGCTCTCACTCTCCGTGGCTTTGATCGGCAAGATCGCGGGTGATGCGGTGATCGCCCCGGACCAGCACGTGGATCAGGTGATCGGTCAGGGCGATGGCCAGAATGACCGCGCCGAACAGCATGGCCGATTGCGGTATCCATAAGGGCGTTCTGTCCTGCCCCTGACTGATGTCGTTGAATTTCCAGCTCCAGTAGACGAAGCGATAGGCGTACCAGCAGAAATACCACATCACGGCAGTGCCGATGGTGAAGCACCAGATTTCCAGCACCCGCCGAAATCTGTCCGGCACCGCGTTCAACAGGATCGAGACGCGGATATGGCTGCCGCGGTTCAGTGCGTTGGCAAAGGCCAGGAACGAGGCGGCGGCCATTGCGTATCCGGCATAATCCGGCGCGCCGGGAAAGACCTCGCCGGTCCAGCGGGCCAGCATCTGCACCACGATAAGCGCCAGAATGGCGATCAGGCTCAATGCCGCCAGCACGCCAGCTGCCAGATAGATGAAATCCAGTACGGACCGAAGTCCTCTCAAGACTGCCATACCGTCCCCGCTTTGTTATGTCTGGATGGACAACGGGCGACGGGTTCCGCCGCCGCCCGCTTCAGGAAGGTTATTGCGCCGAGTTGAAGGCGTCGACGATGGCTTTGCCTTCGTCTCCGGCAGCCTCCAGCCATTCATTGGTCATGGTGACGCCGATCTCTTTCAGTTCGCCCGTCATCTGATCCGACGCCGGGCCAACGGTCATGCCGCCATCGCGCAGACCTTGCAGGGTGAACCCGGTATATTCCTTGGCGCGCCAGTTACCCGCGTATTCGGCCAGTTCGGCACAGGCCTTGATGACGTTCTTGTTGGCGTCCGACACACCCGACCAGATGTCCGAGTTCACCATCACGTAGTTACGCGGCAGCCAGGCATCCACTTCGTAGAAGTAGTTCAGACTTTCCCAGACCTTGCGGTCATATCCGGTCGACCCCGAAGACACCATCGAATCCGCAACGCCGGTGGCAAAAGCCTGACTGATCTCAGCCGCTTCGATGGTCACCGGCAGCATTCCCGTGAGTTCGGCCAGACGCGATGTGGCGTTGTTGTACGAGCGGAACTTGATGCCCTTCATATCGGCGACCGAGTTTACTTCGTTCTTGAAATACAGCCCCTGAGGCGGCCATGGCACCGCGTAAAGCAGTGTCAGGTTCTGTTCCGCCAGCAGGTTTTCGATCGCTGGCTTTGCAGCGTCCCACAGCTTGGCGCTGTCGTCGAACGAGGTGGCAAGGAAGGGGATCGAATCGAACCCGAACAGCGCGTTTTCGTTCTGGTGGCCCGACAACAGCCGCTCGCCAATCGGTGCCTGACCGGTTTGAATCGCGCGTTTGATGTCGGCGCCCTTGAACAGCGAACCGGACGGGTGGGTCACGATCTCAATCTCACCGCTCGTGCCGGTGGTTACGCATTTGGCGAATTCAGCACCCGTTGCCGAGTGGAAGTTCGACGCCGAATAGGCCATCGGCATGTCCCATTTTTCCGCAACGGCGGGCAGGGCTGCGGCTGCGGTCAGAGCGGTTGCCGCCAGAAGGCTTGTCAGTTTTTTCATTTTATTCTCCCAGTTGTCATTAGGTTGGGCGGTGTTCTTCACCGGCTTTTCTTAGTTTATGTATCGCGACGGGGCGTACACGCTCACATCCGCGTTTGGGGTTCTGCCCGCGATCATCTGCGCCAAAAGGCGTCCCGTTTTCGGCCCGCCTGTCAGGCCGATGTGATGGTGCCCGAAGCCCATATAGGCGCCGTCAATCCCAGGAACTTCTCCGATAATCGGGATCGAGTCTGCCGGGGCGGGCCGGTGCCCCATCCATTCCACTTCGTCCTTCCATGTTACGCCCGGAAACGCCGCCCGGGCATTCTTGCGCATCAATTCGAACGGCGCCCGCGAGGGCGGCGCATCCAGACCGCCGAATTCGACGATTCCGGCCAGCCGTATCCGTCCCTTCATCGGGGTGGCGACAAACTTGCCTGACGCTACCATAACCGGGCTTCTGGGCATCGCAGAAGGTTCCACCAATTCAAGATGATAACCGCGTTCGCTTTCAAGAGGAACCGTAACACCCAGTTTCTCGGCCAACGCGCCGGACCAGACGCCCGCGGTGACAATTGCGGTGTCGCAGGGGATGGTCTCGCCCCCGGCCCGAACACCAGTGACCCGGCCGTTGTCGCGTACCACATCGTCAATGATTGCACGGATGACCCTGCCACCATTCGCGGCAACAAATGCGGCCAGGTCTTTGACGTAAAGGCCTGGATCGGTGATGTGCCCGTGATCCGACAGCCTGGCGGCAAATCCGATGTCGCGGCTGAAGATCGGGTCATAATCGTGAAAGTCCTGGCCCTCCAGTTCCTCCCACTCAAATCCGTTCCTGCGGCGGATGCTCCAGCCAAAGGCGTCGCCGTCAAAGTGTTGACGGTTTTGATACAGAAAAAGATAATCCGAGGGCACGATCCACTTCTCTGCCCCTGTACCTTCAGCCAGAGCTTTGTGGTCGTTCAGGCTGTCTCCGACAATAGGGGACAGCGCGGCGGCGATCCGTTCGACATCGGCGGCATTGGCGTGTTTCAGATAACGCAGCAGCCAGGGCAGCAGTCTGGGCACGTACCCCCATTTCAGGAACAGGGGCTGTGCCGGATCAAAAAGCATTCCGGGTGCCTTGCCCAGCAATCCCGGAACCGTGACCGGGACAATCGAACAGGACGCCAGAACCCCGCCATTGCCGTGCGACGTGCCTTCGCCAGGCCCGGCCTTGTCGATCAGGATCACGTCATGCCCGTCGCGCTGGAGCCAAATCGCAGCGGACACGCCCACGATACCGGCACCGATGATGGCAATGGTCTTTTTCCCGCTCATGCCGCCACCGCCCTTGACACCGCGAAATGGTTCAGCTTGTCCCGATCCGGTCTGCCGCCCAGCCCGGGCGTATCCGGTACGACGACTTTTCCGTTTTGCACAGAAAATGGCTCTTCCAATATGTCCTGCTTGAGGAAATAGGACGCCTGATAGAACTCGCAGCCCAGCGTGATTTCAGGCGTCGCGGCAATCATATGCGTGCCGGCCAGATGCGCCAGACCAGCCTCGAACATATCTCCGCCATAGGCACTGAGCCCGTGCGCCGCAGCGATACGTGCCACAGACTGGCCGCGACTGAGGCCGCCGGATTTCATGATTTTGACCGAAACGCCGTCGCAGATACCCTCGCGGGCCGCGCGCTCCATGTCCTCGGGGCCGAATACGCTTTCATCGGCCAGCAGGGGGACGCCAATCTGGTTGCGCAACCGGGCCATCATCCCAAAGTGGTGCGCCCGCACGGGCTGTTCGATGAAATCCGGGTTGAACTGCGCCACGTCCCGCACCCGTCCGGGCGCCTCTTCGACGGACAGCCCCTGATTATAGTCCACGCGCACCGACAATTCGGGGCAGTTCCGCGCCAGATGCTCCAGACGCATGATGTCAAACGCGTGGTCCCTGAATCCCGTCTTCAGTTTGACGATCCGAACCCCATCTTCCCTGAGCCGCTCCAGCAACGCGACATCCTGCTGAAAGTCCGGGTTGGCGATGGAACAGCTCAGCGGGATCGTATCGCGACACTTTCCGCCCAGCATCGCCCAGACAGGCAGGCCGGTGATGCGTCCGGCAAGGTCCAGCAAGGCGGACTCCAGCGCAGCCTTGGCCTCGGTGCAATGGGCGACCGCATAGGCAGCCCGCGCCATGATCGCTGCCCGGTCCGCCACGCGGGACCCGACGACCAGCGGGCGCAAGTATCGGTTCAGCGCCGCATAAGTTGCCTCGGGGGTTCCGGTGAAGACAGCCCAGGGCGAGGCTTCGCCATACCCCTCGGTGCCATCCTCGGACGTCAGGCGCAGGATCACCACCTCGCACGCGCCGTCGACCGTTCCGATCCCGTGATCGCGTCGCGACGTGACGGGCAGTTCAAGATGCCAAACATTAAACCCGGTGATGGTCTGGTTCAGATCGCTCATTGGTCCTCCGGTCGTCAGGAGGAACCGTGCCGTGGTGAGTGTATCATTTCAAATACTATGTTATGGCAAGAGTATCAGAAAAAGTGATGAGGTTGGCGCAATGTCCCTTCGGTTTCGTCAATTGCAGGCGTTTCACGCGATCATGGAAACGGGCACGGTGACCGGGGCGGCCTCGGTTCTGGGTATCTCGCAGCCCGGAATCAGCAACCTGCTGGCGCAGCTTGAGCGCGAGGCACGCCTGCCGCTGTTCGAGCGTAACAAGGGCCGCCTGCTGCCTACGCCCGAGGCCGAGTTGCTGTTTCGTGAGGTCGACACGGTCGTGCGTGGTCTGGATCATGTGGCGCAGGCGGTGACGGATTTGCAGAACAAGCACCCCGGTCAGCTACAGGTCGCCGCGCCACATCTGCTGTCCTTTGGCTTCATGCCGAAGGAAATCGCGCGGTTCGCCGAAAGCCGCCCGAACCTGTCGGTCAGTTTTCAGTCGCAATATTCGTCCAAGATTCAGGAATGGGTGATTTCGGGCCTGTTCGAAGTGGGCATTGTCGAGATGCCAATTCTTCACGACACGCTCAACTATCAGGTCTTTCAGTTCGAAACGCTGGCCACCTTTCCCGAGGGCAGCCATCTGACGCAATATGATGTGCTGACGCCGGAATTGCTGGAAAACGAACCCTTCATCGTGATGGGCCCTGAACATCAAACTCACCGCCGCACCCGAGACATCTTTCAGGCCGCCGGGCGGACCTGGCGCACCAAGATCCACACGCACCTGTCCGAAAACCTGCTGAGTTTCGTCAAGCAAGGCATGGGGGTGGCGGTGATCGACCCGTTCACTGTGACATTCGACGCCGAAAGCGGCTATCAGACCCGCCTGTTCCGACCTGCGGTGATGCTGGACCTTGCCATTATCACCGCCAAGGGGCGTCCTCTGTCCGCCATCGCGCAGGAATTTCTGGCCCAGCTGACGCCCTCAATCGCGTCTTATGCGACCCATTCGGAAACAGGCGCCGCGGCCTCGTGAAGCGGTTGCGAGTGAATGTCGACCAGAGTGGGGCCGTCATGCTCGACTGCTTCTTTCAGAACGCGGCGCAGGTCGTCGGGGTCTTTCACCGTCCATGATTTGACGCCAAAGGCCGATGCAACGGCGGCGTGATCCGTGCGGTTGAAATCGACGTTGTAATACCGCTGGCCGAACCCTGCATCCTGCCCGGCCTTGATCCAGCCGAACACGGAATTCGAAAACACGATGGATGTGATTGGCATATTGTGCCGCACCAACGTTTCGAATTCACCGCAGGCAAAGCCGAATGATCCGTCCCCCATCACGGCCAGAGTTTTGACCGCAGGGCGTCCGACATGCGCGCCCATGGCCGCCCCCAACGAATAGCCCAACGCGCCGTGTGCGCGGTTCGTGATGAAATGCCGCCCCGGCTTTTGCCAGCGGTAATGGGCGCTGAAATAGGGGCAGGGGGTGCCGGGATCGGCCACAACGATGGCGTCTTCATCCAGAATATCCATCAGGGCGGCCATCACCGCCTCGGGCCGGATCGGAGTGTCCTGGCTGGCGGCCAGGGGGGCGAATGCCGCCATTTTGGCCTGCCACGCCGCTTTGGCTTTGGCTGCGCCGCCCTGAGCTGTCAGACCCGCATGTGCTGCCAATCCGTCTGCCAGCGCTTCCAGCGCCAGACGGGCATCGGCGCAGATCGCAACCTCGGTCTGATAGTTCGCGCCGATCACCATCGGATCGCTGTCGATATGGATGACGGTCACGTCACGCGCCGGACTGCGCCAGCGTTCGGTTGTGACCGACCCCGCGCGGCATCCGATGAACAGGACGACGTCGGCGCCGTCCACGACGGCACGCGTCGCAGGGATGCCGCCGTTCGATCCCACAACGCCCAGCGCCAAGGGGTCAGTTTCCGCAATTGATCCCTGACCGGACACCGTTGTGGCCACGGGCATGTCCAGCAGTAAGGCCACTTTGTGCAGCGCGTCGGTCGCGCCCGACAAAACAGGTCCGCCGCCGCAGATTGCCACGGCCGATTTCGCCCGCGCCAGTATTTCGACGGCGGCGTCGATGGCCGCTTGATCCGGGGCGGCCCGTTCAGCGGGGTAACTGCGGTGGCGTGCGTCGGCCCAGATTTCAACCTCGTCCACCTGACCTTTCTGTGTGTCGAAGGGCAGTGCCAGATGGGTCGCGCCCGGAGTTCCGGTGGTCATCGCCCGAAACGCTGCGCGAACCATCGCCGGCAGACGGGTCGCATCGTCCAGCGACGTGTTCCACTTGGACAGCGGCTTGAACAGCGCTTCCTGATCCAATTCGGTCAGCGGGTATTTTCCCCGGCTGGTGGTCGCCACGTCCGAGGTGATGGCAAGAATCGGAACCGAGCTTTCATTGGCCTCGATAACACCCGGCAGAATATAGGTCGCGCCTCCGCCCGATGGCCCTTCGCAAACGCCCGGCTTGCCGGTCACGCGGGCATAGCCGTCCGCCATATAGGCGGCATGACGTTCGTCGCGGGTCAGGATGTGTTCAATGCCATGATCCATCCGCGCCAGCGCGTCATAGAAAGGCAGCGTGGTATCGCCGCACAGACCGAACATATGTTTGACGCCATGCGCTTCGAGCATGCGCACCATTGCTTCGGCTCCGGTCAGATAGTTGGTTCCCGTCATCGCTGGTCCCTCTGATTGCAGGTCTGTGCGCAGAGCTGTATACAGTTTTGTATATTGATTTCAAGTCTGGTCTGTGGCAGCAGTGCGAAAAAGGAGTTTTCATGGCAGGTCCACGGGTCGACGACATCTATGAACAGGTCAAAGCGATGGCTGTGTCCTTTCGCCTTCGGCCGGGCGATCGTCTGAACGAAGTCGCCCTGTCGAAAGAGTTGGGTGTCAGCCGCACGCCGCTGCGCGAAGCTCTGAACCGGCTGGTGGCCGAGCGGATGTTCGACTTTCGGCCCGGGCAGGGGTTTTTCTGTCGTCCGCTGGACGCGAAGGGTGTGTTTGATCTGTTTGAGTTGCGGCAGATCATCGAGACCGCCGCCGCGCGCGCTGCTTGTGAAAAAGCAACGGACGCCGAATTGCAGAGGTTGAACGACGAACTTTATGCCACCGGGATCGACATCACGGGTCTGACGGTCGAAGAAGCGGTCAGCCGGGATGAGGCGTTTCATCTTGGTATTGCACGGCTTTCGGGCAATGCGGAATTGCTCAACTCCCTGCGACGGATCAACGAGCGCATCCGGTATATCCGCTGGATCTCAATGAGCCTGGACCGGGTGCAACGTTCCAAAGAGGAACACAAGCAGGTGATGCAGGCGTTGCTGAACCGCGACTCTGGCGCTGCTGCCGAAGTGCTGGGCAATCACATCGCCAAGCGAATGGATCAGGTGCAGGATGCGGTTCGGCACGGGATTTCGAATATCTACATGGAAGGGTCCGAAGATATCGCGGCCCGGATTATCGAAGAGGCGTAAGTCATGATCGCGACAGGTGGTAAATCGCTCTATGGCGCATCGGTCGGGATCCTGATGCTTGATGCGCGCTTTCCGCAAATCCCCGGCGATATGGGAAATGCTCTGACATGGCCGTTCCCGGTGCATTACCGCATCGTGCGGAACGCCTCGCCCGATCTGGTGGTGCGCCGCAAGGCCGAAGGGTTGCTGGGTGCGTTTGTCGATGCCGCCCGGGAACTGGTTGAGGACGGCGTGGACGGGATCACCACGAATTGCGGGTTTCTTTCGCTGTTTCAGGATGAGCTGTCCCGGGCCGTGCCGGTCCCGGTCGTCACGTCCTCTTTGATGCAGGTCGAGATGGTCAACCGGTTGTTGCCCGCGGGCAAGCGGGCAGGGGTGCTTACGATATCGGCATCGACCCTGACCCCCGAACACCTGCGCAGTGCTCAGGTGCCCGAAGGGACGCCCATCGGGTCAACCGAAGGCGGGCAGGAAT
Source organism: Ruegeria sp. ABV4_181 (assembly GCF_056158465.1). Taxonomy (NCBI): domain Bacteria; kingdom Pseudomonadati; phylum Pseudomonadota; class Alphaproteobacteria; order Rhodobacterales; family Roseobacteraceae; genus Ruegeria; species Ruegeria sp. ABV4_181. The sequence goes on along the minus strand of NZ_JBSWTI010000002.1, from coordinate 2,721,023 downwards.
TCACGCAGGCGATCCTTGATAACCAGCCTACTTTGGACGTCGAAAAAGCCCGCGCCGACAATGTCGAAGCGGCGCTTGCGATGCAGAAGGCGCATCCCGACCTTGGGGCTCTGGTGCTGGAATGCACGAATATGTGCCCCTACGCCGCGGATATTCAAGGGGCGGCCGGGTTGCCGGTATACTCAATTGTTTCACTGATCGGCTGGTTTCAGGCCGGGCTCAGACCGCCGGTGTTCTAGCGTAACTCTGCAATGGATTTCTGCATCGCCACTATCAGGGCGTCCCGCGTTTTCGCAAGCTCGGCCGTTGATTTCCCGGTTGTTTCGGCATTGACGCCCTGAACCAGTGTTTGCGTGACCTGCTCGGTCAGATAGACTTGCCCCAGATCGTCCCACCAGCCGTTGAACGTATCCGCGAAGTGATCGCAAAACGCCTGTAAGCCGCCTTCACCCGCGCCAAGGTTAAACAACATGGTCGGGCCCATGGCCGCCCAGCGCAGACCCGGGCCGGCCCAAACCGCCTTGTCCACATCTTCAACCGAGGCGACGCCGGACATGACAAGATTGATTGCCTCGCGCCAGATTGCGGCCTGAAGACGGTTGGCGACGTGGCCGGGCACCTCTTTGTTGACGCGGATCGTGGTCTTGCCGACGGATTCGTAAAACCGTTGCGTGGCGTCGACCACGCCAGCACCTGTGTGCTCGTTCCCCAGAACTTCGACCAGCGGGATCAGATGCGGCGGATTGAACGGGTGGCCCAGAACAAAGCGCGACGGGTCTTTCCACCCCGGTTGCATCTGGCTGAGGGTCAGCCCCGAGGCCGAGCTTGCAACAATCGCGTTCGGCATCAGGGCGGGTTCGATCCCGGCAAATGTCGCGTGTTTGATTGCCAGCCTTTCGGGCACGTTTTCCTGCACGAATTCCGCGCCTTCGACCGCGCTGACCGGGCTGTTGTGGAACGTGATGTCATCAGGATTCCCGTTCCGGGTCAGCCCAAGTTCCGTCATCGCGGGCCAGGCCGTCTCGACATAGTAGCGCACCTTGCGTTCGACGTCCGGCGCAGGATCGAACATCGCCACCGAACGGCCGGAGGCCAGAAACAATGCCGCCCAGCTGGCGCCAATCACGCCGCCTCCAAGGCAGGCTGTGTGCTGAAACTTCATCAGAACAATCCCGGGTTGAGGGGGGAGGCCGCCGTCATGCCGCCATCCACGGTAAATAACTGTCCGGTGGCAAAGCCGGCTTCGTCCGAGGCCAGCCAGACGGCCATGCTGGCGATGTCTTCGGGCTTGCCGAACCTGCGGGCGGGATGGCGTGCCAGTGCGTCCTGCCGCGCGGCCTTGGGGTCCGCTGCCAGATCGAACCCGGCATCGAGCATCCCCGTTTCGATCCAGCCCGGACAGATCGCGTTGCATCTGATCCCGGGGCCATGATCAACGGCAATCGACCGGGTCAGACCGTGCACAAAAGCCTTGGATGCGTTGTAGAGCGCCATCGAAGGATCCGCGACACGGCCTGAAATCGAACCTATGTTGATGATCGAGCCACCCTCGGGCATTCGCGGAATATAGGCGCGGCACAGATTGAAGACCCCCCGGCAATTGGTGCCGATCACCGCCTCCCAATCGGCGTTGGTGCTGTCGGCCACGGTCTTTTCGACCTGAACGCCGGCGTTGTTGACAAGGATATCGGTGCCGTCCGTGACAAACGCCAATTCCTCAACCGCTTCTGCATTCGTGACGTCCAGCGGATACCATTGGATGAGGTCGTCCAACCCGTCCGGTCTCGGCCCGCGCCCACAGGTGGTCACGGCTGCTCCTTCCCGCGCGAACGCCTCGACAATGGCGCGCCCGATGCCTTGCCGGCCGCCTGTGATCAGAGCTCTTTTCCCGGCCAGCCGCATCAGTGCGCCACCATCATATGGCGCACGGAGGTATCGGCATCCAGCGCGTAAACCGACGATGCCAGCCCAAACCGCCCGGCATTGGCAATGCGCAGGGCGACCCCGGCCTCGGAAAACCGCGACGGGGTCACGACCGGACCCAACACCTCGCTACAGGCGATCCCGGCGACGGTCTCACCGGTCGCGGGGTTCAACACAGGCAGGGCTTCGCCATTTCCGGCAACCAGTTCTTCGTCGATCAGCATCTTTGTCTGCATGTCTTTCCCCAATCAGAACGCGGTCTGGTCGTTGCCTTTGAGGCCCAGTCTTTGCCGGGCGTCTTTGGGCGTGGCGACCGTCAGGCCAAGGTTTTCGATGATCGAGCGGATTTTCCGCACCTGATCGGCATTGGATTTCGCCTTTTCGCCCGGGCCGATGTAGAGGCTGTCCTCCAGGCCCACGCGGACATTGCCGCCGAGTATCGCGGCCTGTGTCGTAAACGCCATCTGATGTCGGCCAGCCGCCAGCACCGACCATTCATAACTGCCGCCGAACAGTTTTTCGGCAATGGAGTGCATGTGCATCAGGTTGTCCGGATCAGCACCGACGCCCCCCAGGATGCCGAACACCATCTGGATGAAGAAGGGCGGCTTGACCCAGCCCTGATCGACCACCCATGCCAGATTGTAGAGATGGCCAAGATCGTAGCATTCGAACTCGAACTTCGTGCCATGGCCTTCGCCCAGTTCCTTCATCGCGTATTCGATATCCGCAAATGTGTTACGGAAGATGAAGTCGCGGGTCATGTCCAGGAACTCGGGCTCCCACTCATGTTTCCAGTTCGAATATTTCTGCATCATCGGAAAGATGCCAAAATTCATCGACCCCATGTTCATGCTGGCCATTTCCGGGCTGGCGCGCAAGGCGGCACGCAACCTTGCCTCGCGCGTCATGCCCAGCCCGCCGCCGGTCGAGACGTTCATCACCGCGCCGGTCGCCTGTTTGATGCGGGGCAGGAATTGCATGAACAGTTCAGGGTCCGGATCGGGGCGACCGTTTTCCGGGTTGCGGGCATGAAGGTGAATGATCGAGGCCCCGGCCTCGACCGCGCCGATGCTCGCCTCGGTGATTTCATTGGGCGTGATCGGCAGATGCTCTGACATGGTCGGCGTGTGGATGCCGCCGGTCGGAGCGCAGGTGATGATGACCGGTTTGCTCATAGCTTCATCTGCTGAACCTGCGCGCTCAGCCCCCCGTCCAGAACCCAAAGCTGCCCGCTGGCGTAACGCGCCTCGTCCGAGGCCAGCCAGTTGACCAGATTGGCGATGTCTTCCGGCGTGCCATAGGTGCGCATCGGGTGAACGTCGCGCACCGCCTGTTGCAGCTGGTCGATCGTCTTGCCGCCGCCGCCGGACCCGTCGCCGGTGAAAAAGCTTTGCAACATAGGGGTATCGACATAACCGGGGCAGATCGCATTGACCCGGATGCCGTCCTGCCCATGATCGCAGGCCATGGCCCGGGTCAGCGCGTGAACCGCACCTTTGGTGGCGCAATAGGCGGCAAGGCCGGGATCCGCGATAAACCCGTCATAGCTGCCGAAATTGATGATCGAGGCAGTAGTGCCCGCGCTTGCCGCCTTGCGCATGAGGGGCAGCGCGTGTTTCGAAGTCAGGAATGTGCCGGTGACGTTGACAGCAAACGACAGGTTCCATTCTTCAAGCGTGGTTTCTTCGATGGTCTTTTCGATCTCGATCCCGGCGGCGTTGACCAGTATGTCCAGTTTACCGGCCTCGTCACCGATCCTTTCCATCGCGGCGATTGCGTCGGCTTCCTGGGTCACGTCCAGTTTCACGAAATTGCTGCCATCCGAGTCGTGCGAGGCCAGAGACCCTTCGGGCGACAGGTCGGCCGCAAAGACCTGCGCGCCTTCACGCAGGAAACGCGCGACGATGGCGCGTCCGATCCCGCCACGGCCACCGGTGACCAGCGCGGTTTTGCCTTTCAGCATCATTCGTCCTTCTCCTTCAGCGGCGGATAGCGATAGCGCGCTGCGGCAACGGGCCAATCGACGGTGTTGCGCACATATTCCTGCGCGGCATCGCGGGGCGGGTTGTAATCCCAGGGCTCGCCCGAACCGGCCTGCATCGCCGCATGCAGGGCGCGGCGCGATTTCTGGGTCGCGATCACGTCGGCGCGCAGCTTTTCACTGTCCCAGCGGCGCGTAACCTCGGCGACGAATCCGGCAGCCAAATCCGCATATGCCGGATCGCCGGCGACATTATTAGTTTCCAGCGGATCGGCGGACAGGTCGTAAAGCTGCGGCGGGTCCGGGTCGCAATGAATGTATTTCAATGCCCCGCGCCGGATCATGAACACGGGGTAGGGGGTCATCTCGGCGCAGTATTCACCGATGGCCTCGTCCACCGGGTCCTGTTCCCCGCGCATCAACGGCAACAGAGAGCGGCCATCCACCGGTTCGCCGAACATCGCGTCCGATCCTCCGGCGAGTTCAACGAAGGTCGGCAGCAGGTCGATCAGCGAACAGGCGTTGGCTGTGGAACCGGATACCACGCCCGGACCAGCGATGATCAAAGGCACGCGGGCCGAGTGTTCGAAGAAGTTCATCTTGTACCACAAGCCGCGCTCGCCCAGCATGTCGCCGTGATCGGCAGTGACGACGACGATGGTGTTGTCCAGCTCTCCGATGTCCGCCAACGCCTTCACCATCGCGCCCAGTTTGCTGTCGAAATAGCTTACATTGGCCAGATAGGCGCGGCGGGCACGGCGGATTTCTTCCGGGGTCAGGGGCACATGGCTCGCCTCGATCCCATCCATCACCCGGCGCGAGAACGGGTCCTGTTCCTCGGGCGTCAGGGTGAAATCCGGCATGGGGACGTCATCGTCCGTGTAGAGGTTCCACCATTCCGGCCTGGCCACATAGGGGTCGTGCGGATGGATGAAACTGGCGACCAGACAGAATGGCGCGCCATTGCCGGCGGCCCGGTCCCGGCCCCGGTCGATCAGCCAGCGTCGGGCGGCGAATTCGACCTCGTCATCGTAATCGGTCTGAAAGGTCGCGACGGCCTCGCCGCTTTGCTTGACTGTCTGCATGTTGTGATACCACTTGTCGATCCGCTCGTCCGGGGCCTCCCAATCCGGGGTCCATGCGAAATCGGCGGGGTAGATATCTGTGGTCACGCGGTCCTGAAATCCGTGCATCTGATCGGGGCCGACAAAATGCATCTTGCCCGACAGGCAGGTGCGATACCCCAGCGCCTGAAGGTAATGCGCAAAAGTCGGCACCGAGGCGCGGAACTCGCTGGCATTGTCATAGGCGGCGATCCGGCTGATCAATTGCCCGGACATGAACGCAAAGCGCGACGGCGCGCAAAGGGGTGAGTTGCAATAGGCCGCATCAAACCGCATGCCGCGCACAGCCAGAGCATCAATATGTGGCGTCTTCACCGTCGGGTGGCCGTAGGCGCCGCAGAAATGTGGCGCAAGCTGGTCGGCCATGACCACGACGATATTGGGCCGTGTCACGGCGCGGCCTTTGCGTAGGCGTCCAGAACTAGCCCATGAAAATGATGCACCGCATGTTCCGATTTTCCCGAACCGTTCGGGTCATGGACGATCCGGCCCTGGGTAAAGGCGGGAGTGCTCATGCCGCGCTGCACGCTTTCGACAATTGCGATGTCTTCGCGTTGCAGAACCTCGTCCAGATAGCGGATCGCTTCCAGCTCCATTTCGTCCGGCTCTGGGGTTTCGAGGAAGAAGTCGTAGGTTTCCAACGTCCGGTCCGGACCCACCGGGATGATGTTGAGCACGATCATCGACGACCGTCCCGGATACCGCATCAGGCAGGTGGTCGGCCACAACCACCAGACCGCATGGGTGCGGACTGTGGCGTTCGACACGTCATAAGCGGTATTCGCGCCCTTACCCGCCTCGGCCATATGGCTGGAGTAGATGCCGTAAGTGGTCACCTTGTAGGTGTCCATGTCGACCAGATCGCAGAAGTCCTTATGCGCGGTCGGGCAGTGATAGCATTCCAGGAAATTGTCGACGACATTCTTCCAGTTTGACCTGATGTCATAGGTCAGCCGGTGCCCGAATGTCAGCTGCTCGATATCCGGGGCCCAATGGCGGATCTCGGTCTGCAGGTTGCCGGAAACTTCGTGGAGCGGGCGGGCTTTGGGGTCCAGATTGACAAAGACGAAACCGGCGAACTCTTCGACCTGAACCTGATCCAGGCAGATGTCCTTGGTGCTGAAGCCGGTCAGGTTCTCGGTTTCGGGCGCGCGTACCAACTGGCCATCCAGTTTGTAAACCCAGGCGTGGTAGGGGCACATGATGCGGGTCGTCTCGCCTTCGCCTGACAGCAAGTGATGCGCGCGGTGTTTGCAGACATTGTAGAAGGCGCGCAATTCGCCTTCGCGGTCACGCACAACGGCGATCGGGCGTCCGGCGATTTCGACCGTGACATAGGACCCGGGCGCTCGCAGTTTTTCGACATGGCACACCCATTGCCATGTCCGGGCGAGAATGCCGTTCAGATCAACCTGATGCCACGCCGGATCAACATAGGCCTCAGCCTTGAGAGAATGCGTGTTGAACGGGTCGGTGCTGAACCCGTCGGAAATGCGGTTGAATTGTTCTTTGGACGGCAGCGCGCTCATCGGGGGCTCCAACTGACTGGCCCGGGGCTGGGCCACCGGGTAACTGGCTTGTCGTTAGCATGTTCCCCGCAAAAGCGCTCCGACGCTTAACTTTTTACGCCACGGAGTTGACTATTTACGTCATCCGGTTGGGTCAGACCTTGGGCTTTCGGTGCATCGGCCAAGCGCGATATTCGAACGGCACGCGCCCCTCGATCCGGTCCTGGCTGGGGGGCAGACCGAACCTGTCCTTGTATGACCGGCTAAAGTGGACCTGGCTGGCAAACCCGGACGCCGCCGCGACCTGAGCAATGGGCAGCTCTGTTTGCGTCACCAGCCCGCGCGCGCGGTCCAGTCGGATGTCGCGGTAATAAAGCGCCGGCGTCTTTTTGATGTAGGTGGCAAACAGCCGGTCGAGCTGACGATGTGAGATACCCGCCAGTTTGCAGATATCAGGTATCGGCATCGGGTCCTCCAGATGCGATTCCATCACCTGAATCGCGGTTTTCAATGTCGCCGGGACGACCGTTCCCAGGGGTTCGCTGCCTTCAGGCTGCTGCATGGCGGCCGGACCTCTGAGCCGGTCGTGAAAGATATACCGCGCGGCTGCATTCGCCAGCGCGCTGCCATGGATGCCCTGCAGAATTTGCAGCGCAAAGTCCACCGCGCCACCACCTCCGCAGCAGGTGATCCGGTTGCCGTCCAGCGCATACAGGTTTTCCACCACTTCGATATCCGGGAAAAGCTCCTGAAAGGCGTCGATATGTTCGTAATGAACAGTTGCGCGCCGGCCTTTCAGCAATCCGGCCTGTGCCAGAACAAATGCCCCGGTGTCCAGTGAACCCAGCGTTGCCCCGGACCTTGCCCAGTGCCGCAAGGCGCTGCCGATCTTCTCGGTCATGTGCCTTTCAGGTGTCCAGCTTGTGGAGACAATGACAATGTCCGGACGTTCAGCGCCCGGCGCATTCAGGGACTCAGTTCCAATGCCCGAGCCATTGCTGGAAACGCAGAAACCGCCTGATTCAGAAACGAAATTCCATTTGAAATAGGACTTGCCGTCCAGATAGTTCGCTGCCCGAAACGGGTCAATGAACCCCATCGTTGCGGACATGTTGAAATTGGGTGCGACGATGATGGTAAGGCGGGTCACGGCCTGAACGCTTTCAACCATTTGTCCTGACCCCGATTGCCGCCTGTGACATCAAGAAGAAGGCCATTTGCAACGGATTGGCAAGACCGGACGCGTTACCCTGATGGGCAGGCGAGGCACAGGAAAGTTCAGGTAACGGCGGATAGATGGTAGGCCCGGAGGGACTCGAACCCCCAACCAAAGCGTTATGAGCGCTCTGCTCTAACCAATTGAGCTACAGGCCCGCCTGAGCGCTTTGCCTATCACGGTGAACGCCCGCGTCAAGCCTGACCGTTGCAACGCAGGGCACAATCGACTAACCCGCGCGAGACAGCATTCATGAAGGGTTGGCCATGACAGCGGGCAAGAACGGAATCACCTATGCCGATGCAGGCGTGGATATTGACGCAGGGAACGCTCTGGTCGACCGCATCAAGCCTGCGGCCAAGCGCACAAACCGGTCCGGCGTCATGAGCGGCCTGGGCGGATTTGGCGCTCTTTTCGACCTGAAGGCCGCCGGTTACCAAGACCCCATTCTGGTTGGTGCGACTGACGGGGTTGGCACCAAGCTGCGTATTGCCATCGACACCGGCGTGGTCGACGGCGTGGGCATCGATCTGGTGGCGATGTGCGTCAATGACCTGATCTGTCAGGGGGCCGAGCCTCTGTTCTTCCTGGACTATTTTGCCACCGGCAAGCTGGACACCGACACCGCGGCGCGAATCATCGAAGGCATTGCCGAAGGGTGTGTGCAGTCGGGATGCGCCCTGATCGGGGGTGAGACGGCCGAGATGCCGGGCATGTATCCCGAAGGGGATTTCGATCTGGCCGGGTTCTCGGTTGGCGCGATGGAGCGCGGGGCGCACCTGCCTGACGGGGTGCAGCAGGGCGATGTGCTGCTGGGGCTGGCCTCGAACGGGGTGCATTCCAACGGCTATTCGCTGGTGCGCAAGCTGGTTGAAATGTCGGGGCTGGGCTGGAACGCGGCATCGCCCTTTGGTGGCGGCTCGCTGGGTGAGGCGCTGCTGACGCCGACGCGGCTTTATGTGAAGCCGGCATTGCAGGCGATCCGGGCAGGGGGTGTACACGCACTGGCCCATATCACCGGCGGCGGCCTGACTGAGAACCTGCCGCGCGTTCTGCCCGACGAACTGGGCGCTGAAATCGACCTGAACGCCTGGGATCTGCCGCCCGTGTTCCGCTGGTTGGCGGAAACCGGCGGGATCGCCGAGGCCGAAATGCTGAAAACCTTCAACTGCGGCATCGGCATGATCGTTGTCTGTGACGCGGCACGCGCCGATGAACTGGCCGCAATGCTGGCCGATGACGGTGAAACCGTCGCGCGGATCGGCACGGTGACAGATGCGCCGGGCGTGGCCTATTCGGGCAAGCTGTTGTGAGCCACAAGCGCGTCGCCATTCTGATATCCGGGGGCGGCTCCAACATGGTGTCGCTGGTCGACAGCATGGTCGGCGACCACCCGGCGCGCGCCTGTCTGGTTCTGTCGAACGACCCGCAGGCGGGCGGTCTGAAAAAGGCTGCCGACCGCGGCATTCCGACGGCGGCGGTGGACCATCGGCCATTCAGGGGCGACCGGGCGGCTTTTGAAGCTGAATTGCTGAAACCGCTGGAACAGGCACAGCCCGACATCGTTTGTCTGGCCGGGTTCATGCGGGTTCTGACCGGCGATTTCGTTTCGCGCTTTCAGGGGCGGATGCTGAACATCCACCCCTCGCTCTTGCCGAGGTACAAGGGCTTGAACACCCATGCGCGTGCGATCGAAGCCGGGGATGCCGAACACGGATGTTCGGTTCACGAAGTGACGGCGGCGCTGGATGACGGGCCGATCCTGGGACAGGCCCGGCTGAACATCGAGGACGCGGACACGCCCGAAACCCTGGCCGCCCGCGTACTGGTCTGGGAGCACAGGCTTTACCCCGCAGTGTTGCAGCGATACGCCATCGAAGACAGAACGCCGGTGTTGCTGCCGTGAACGTCTCAGGGTGATTTACACGCGCCCGGAAATCGGCCTATGGTCTGCACTACGGCTCGGTACGGCAATGAACTGACGGGCAGCCACGAGAAGAACAAGAGCAAGTACAGCACCGCGCATGAAAACCCTGACAACGACGCAAGAGCTGGCCGATTTCTGCAAGGCCGCTGCGGACTATGACTATGTCACTGTCGACACCGAATTTCTGCGCGAGCGGACATATTACTCCAAACTCTGCCTGTTACAGCTTGCGGTGCCGTCCCCGGACGAAGACAGCGCCGTACTGGTTGATCCGTTGGCCGACGGAATGTCGTTGGACCCGCTGTATGAGCTGTTCGGCAACGAAAGCGTGGTCAAGGTGTTCCACGCCGCGCGTCAGGACCTTGAGATTTTCTGGGTGGAAGCCGGCGTCTTTCCCAAACCGTTATTCGACACGCAGGTCGCTGCCATGGTCTGCGGATTTGGCGAACAGGTCGGATATGAGACTCTGGTGCGCAAAATCTGCAAACAGGGCGTCGACAAGACCTCTCGGTTCACCGACTGGTCGCGGCGGCCATTGTCCGAGGCGCAGAAAACCTATGCGCTGGCGGATGTCACCCACCTGCGGCAGATCTATGAGTATCTGGCGGCTGAACTGAAAAAATCCCAACGCAGCCATTGGGTTGCTGAGGAACTGCGCACCCTGACCGAACCGGCAACCTATGACATTCGCCCCGAGGATGCGTGGAAACGCGTGAAAACGCGTACGAACTCGGCCAAGTTTCTGGCCGTGGTGCGCGAACTTGCCCAGTTTCGCGAAGCCTATGCGCAGGAAAACAACGTCCCGCGCAGCCGGGTGTTCAAGGATGACGCGCTGATCGAGCTGGCCTCGACCAAACCGAAATCATCGTCTGATCTGGGCGGGTCCCGCCTGCTGTTGCGCGAGGCGCGGAGAGGGGCAATCGCCGATGGGATTCTTTCTGCGGTAAAGAAAGGTGTGAACTGCCCGGCCGAAAATCTGCCGCGGATCGACACCAGCCGTGACAAGCTCAAGGTCAACCCGGCGCTGTCTGATCTGCTGCGCGTGTTGCTTAAATCCAAGACCGAAACCTCGGGCGTTGCTGCCAAGCTGATCGCCACAAGCTCTGAACTTGATCAGATCGCTGCCGGCGAACGCGAATTGCCGGCCATGTCGGGCTGGCGGTTCGAGGTTTTTGGCGAGGATGCCCTGAAACTGTGTGAGGGCAAGATCGCGCTGGCCGCAAAGGGCCAGACCGTAAAGGTGGTTGCGCTTTAGGCCTTAACGGCGCCGGGATTCCAGCGCGTTCTGCTGGCCCGCAACCCGCACCAGGCGGATGCTTTCCAATTCCTTCACACTGACATTGGCTGCGTCCGAAACTTTGCGCGAACGCTCGGTCCCCTGATTTGTCGCATAAGACGGATAGTTGACACGGAACGTGTATTCGAGAACGCCGTTTTCCGCATTCGCTTCGTTTTCCACGCGAACCAGCTGTGCGTTATAGGCCCCTTGCCGGGTCGCGGTACCTGCGACGTAGACGATTGCGCCGGTCGGCGTCGGTTCGATCCGAAGCTCATCAATTCTGGCGATCGGGACGCTGGTGTCCTCAGCCTCGGGCCGTGAAAACAGCCCCACGCCTTCGCTTTGCTTGGGCACCAGGGCGTCAGCATCGTCTGCCGAGACCTCTGTTGGTGCGGGTGCGCTGGAGCCAAACCAGTTGGAGGGATTGACCCGCGAATCTCTCCAGCTGTTGCAGGCAGACAAGGTCAGGGCGGCGACCATAAGTAGAGTAAGCGATTTTTGCATGGTCCCAACGTCCAGAGCAGTAATTCCAGCAATGGGTTACCGCAAATTGCGGGGTTTGAAAAGCCACGCAGGGGGGTGGACAGGCACAGAACGGAAGCATAGGTCACAATTGTAACCGCAACAAAAGGACCGCCGCGAAATGGCAACGCCTGCCTTTGAGGAAATCGTCGAAGATTTCGAGTTTCTGGAAGACTGGGAAGACCGCTATCGCCATGTGATTGAGCAGGGCAAGGCAATGGCACCGTTGGATGAGGCGCTGAAAGTGCCCGCAACCAAGGTGCATGGCTGCGCCAGTCAGGTCTGGCTGCATCCGATTATCGAAAACGGTGTCTTTCGGTTCGACGGTGACAGCGATGCCCTGATCGTGCGCGGGCTGATTGCGGTGCTGCGATCCCTCTATAACGGTTTGCCCGTACGCGACGTGCCGATTGTGGATGCGGGCGGCGAACTGGCGCGGCTGGGTCTGAATGACCACCTGTCGGCGCAACGCTCAAACGGATTGCGCTCGATGATCGAACGTATCCGGGACGTGGCACAGGAAAACGCGTGAATTAACGACGAGAGCCGGATGGTGGCTGGCTGGCCCATCCCGTCAACGTGGTTTCAAGGTCACCATATCCGGTAAAGCGGCGCTCGAATTCCAGCCCCATGCGTTCGGCGCAGTCACGGGCGCGGGCGGTCAGATCCGCATCGTCGGTCTGCGCCTGATAGATCAGCTTGGTATAGTTGCCAAAATACATGTCCCGCAATTCAGGGTGCCGGTCCAGGCCCAGAGGCTTCCAGACAAAGGCATCGAATTGCCGGGCCAGAAAATCCGTCAGGTAAAAAGCCGTCGTTTCGTCATCGCCGCGTTCGGCAAAGGCCTGATTTCCTTCGAAGAAGGAATAGCAATGGGGCCCTTTGATCATTTCAACGCCCATCTCTTCGCAGGCTTTCTGCAACAGGCCGCCGGTTCCGCAATCCGCGTAAACGACAAAGATCTGGTCATACTGATCGCGGTGCTTGGCGACGGCGTCGCGAACGGCCTGAGTGATTTTCTCCGGGTAGACATGCAGAATGGCAGGCAGACAGGTCAGCGCCATATGATCCCAGCCGTTGCGCTGTTTCAGGTCCAGTATTTCACGGGCCAGCGCGCCGCAGGCCAACAGCAGAATACGGCCCGGCGTGACGGGCGCGTACCCCTCTGTCGTCAGGCTGGTGTCGTCTGGCAGTTCGTCCTGCTGCATGGCCGCACCTTTCGGAGTGTTAGCGACAGATCAGATGAAGTTTACCCGATACGTCTTTGAAAACAAACAAGGCCGCCCGGTTACCGGACGGCCCTCAAACAAGTCCGTTTGTCCGGTCAGCCGGCCAGTTGATTGTGCTTTCGCGACACGAAATCCTTGGCGGTTTCAACGGCGACGGCCGCGTCACGGCAATATGCGTCTGCGCCGATGGCCTTGCCAAATTCCTCGTTCAGAGGCGCGCCACCAACCAGAACGATGTATTCCTCGCGCATGCCCTGTTCAACCAGCGTGTCGATCACGACTTTCATGTAGGGCATTGTAGTGGTCAGCAGGGCCGACATGCCCAGAATGTCGGGCTTTTCGGTTTCCAGCGCTTCCAGATAGTTTTCGACCGGGTTGTTGATGCCGATATCGACAACCTCGAAGCCCGCGCCTTCCATCATCATCGAAACCAGGTTCTTGCCGATGTCGTGGATGTCGCCCTTCACGGTGCCGATCACCATCTTGCCGACGCGTGGTGCGCCGGTTTCGGCCAGTAGGGGCTTGAGGATCGCCATACCGCCCTTCATGGCGTTGGCGGCCAGAAGAACCTCAGGCACGAAAAGAATACCGTCGCGGAAGTCGTGGCCAACGATCGTCATGCCACCGACCAGAGCCTTGGTCAGGATGTCATATGGTGTCCAACCGCGTTCCAGCAGGATGTTCACACCTTCTTCGATTTCTTCCTTCAGGCCGTCGTAAAGATCGTCGAACATCTGTTCGACGAGCTCGTCGTCGTTCAGTTCGGACAGGACAATGTCTTCTTCATCAGACATGGGGCGTTTCCCTGAGCTGTTCGGACCCGAGGCCCGTGGTGGCATTTTTCCCGTTTTGGCCAAAACGTCGCAGTTTGACTGTGACGATTGCGACCTTGGTCGTTTCGGGACCGACCTATAGGACAGATTTTTCCTTCGCTCGACCGAAAATTCCGCATCATTATCCTGTGTTTCATTCATGACCGGGAAATGGCGCTTGCTGCGGGCGGCATCACAAGTTGCTGATTTTACTGCGCTCGACAGGAGCGGCGTTGGGGTTCTTGCCGGGGTACGACAACGGTTGTATATGTGATGGGAACAAAAAGAGAACAAAGTAATGGTTGCAGCCAACATAAAGGCCCGGGGTGTGGCCACGAACGCCGCAGGCCGGTTCGAAAGGTTCGATACGGTTCCCTGTGAAGACGGTTGGGACATCGACGAGGACCTTCCGCCGCTGCGGACAGATGTTCGCGATGAAATCGCGCGCAGCCTGATCACCTACAACCGCTCGCCCGATTTGCCGTTTGACCGGTCGATCAACCCGTATCGTGGATGCGAGCATGGTTGCGTTTATTGTTTTGCCCGCCCGACCCACGCCTATCTTGGTCTGTCTCCGGGTCTGGATTTTGAAACCCGCCTGATCGCCCGCCCGAACGCTGGGGAAGTTCTGAGAAAAGAGCTTTCGTCCAAAGGTTACAAGGTTGCGCCCATCGCCCTTGGTACGAATACCGATCCTTACCAGCCTGTCGAGAAGACCCGCTTGATTACAAGATCATGCCTGAAGGTGTTGCAGGAATTTCAACACCCGGTCGCCATCGTCACCAAGGGCGCGCTGATCGAACGGGATCTGGATATCCTGACCGATATGGCGCGGGTCGGGCTGGTCCGAGTCGGGATCTCGCTCACCACCCTTGACGCGGATCTGTCGCGCAGGATGGAGCCGCGCGCCCCGTCGCCCAGGCGGCGGTTGCGCATCATTCGGCGGCTCACTGATGCGGGGGTGCCGGTGCGGGTCATGACATCGCCCGTTGTTCCCGGGCTGACGGATCACGAGTTGGAAAACCTGCTAGAGGCCGGAAAGGACGCAGGCGCCGATGCCGCAAGCTGGATCATGCTGCGCCTGCCGCGCGAGGTTTCAGAGCTGTGGCAAGGTTGGCTGAAGGAGCATGAGCCCGCGCGCGCGGAAAAGATCATGTCGAAGCTCAGGGAAATGCACGGCGGACGGGATTATGACCCGCGCTGGGGCCACCGGATGCGGGGCGAGGGTGAGTATGCCGGGCTCATTGCCAAGCGGTTCAGCCTTGCGGTGAAACGGCTTGGCCTTGCGACGCGAACCCCGCCACTGCGCAGTGATCTGTTCGAAAGACCGGCACAGGCGGGGGATCAGCTAAACCTGTTCTGAAAAAAGCCCCGAATGCAGGTTCGGGGCTTTTGATATTTTAGCATTGTGATCAGCGGTTTTCGATATCCACATAATCACGTGTTGTTTCGCCCAGATACAACTGACGCGGACGGCCGATCTTGTTCTGAGGATCGGCGATCATCTCTTTCCACTGGCTGACCCATCCAACGGTGCGTGACAGCGCAAAGATCGGCGTGAACATCGAGGTCGGGAAGCCCATCGCCTCAAGGATGATACCCGAATAGAAATCCACGTTCGGGAACAGCTTTTTCTCGGCGAAATACGGATCTTCCAGCGCCTCGCGCTCCAGTTCCTTGGCGACCTGCAGTTTCGGGTTGTTTTCGATGCCCAGCAGATCCAACACCTCGTCGGCCGACTGCTTCATCACCTTGGCGCGCGGATCGAAGTTCTTGTAAACGCGGTGGCCAAAGCCCATCAGGCGGAACGGATCATTCTTGTCCTTGGCGCGGGCGATATATTCGGGGATGCGATCAACCGAGCCGATCTCTTCCAGCATTTCCAGACAAGCCTGGTTGGCACCACCATGCGCCGGACCCCAGAGGCAGGCGATACCGGCCGCGATGCAGGCAAACGGGTTTGCGCCCGAAGACGACGCCAGACGCACGGTCGAGGTCGAGGCATTCTGTTCGTGGTCCGCGTGCAGGGTAAAGATGCGGTCCATCGCGCGGCTGAGGATCGGGTTGACCTCATATTCCTCGGCCGGAACGCTGAAGCACATGCGCAGGAAGTTCGACGCGTAATCCAGATCGTTGCGCGGATACACAAAAGGCTGACCGGTGTGGTACTTATAGGCCCAGGCCGCGATGGTCGGCATCTTGGCGATCAGACGATGAGAGGCCACTTCGCGCTGACGGGGGTCATGAATGTCGGTTGAGTCGTGATAGAAGGCTGACATCGCGCCAACCACGCCGACCATAATTGCCATCGGATGCGCGTCACGGCGGAAGCCACGATAGAAATACTGCATCTGTTCGTGCAGCATGGTGTGGCGGGTGATCGTGGTTTCGAAGTTCTCCAGATCCTTTGCTGCCGGAAGCTCTCCGTAGAGCAGCAGGTAGCACACTTCGAGGAAGTGCGATTTCTCGGCCAGTTGATCGATCGGGTAACCGCGGTGCAGCAATTCACCTTTTTCCCCGTCGATATAGGTGATGGTGCTGTCGCAGCTTGCGGTGGAGGTGAAACCGGGGTCGTAGGTGAATACGCCTGCCTGACCATAGAGCTTGCGGATATCGATAACGTCAGGTCCTGCGGTCGGCGAATGAACCGGCAACTCGTATGTTTCACCATGGACTGTCAGAGTGGCGGATTTGTTGCTGTCGGTCATAGTGTCCCTTCCTCAATCATGCGCATGTCGGATCGCTGTCCGACCTTGCGGGCAACGGCTGCGCGCAGGCGCGCAGTCCGGGTGTTAGCGGAGCAGCGTTACCCGAATGTGAAGATTGGGTTTACTTCGCTGCATCAGAAAGCCGCGCCAGGGTTTCGTCGCGCCCCAGCACAAGCATCATGTCAAAAACCGAAGGTGTCACTGCCCGACCTGCCAGAACGGCCCGAAGCGGGCCTGCCAACTTGCCGAACTTAAGCCCTTTCGCATCTGCGAACGAATTCAGGGCTTCCTCCAGTTCATTTCTCGTCCAGCTAGCATTTTGCAGCTGCGGCGTCAATTCATCCAGTATACCATCGGATACCGAGCCAAGCGCCTTTGCCGCCTTCTCATCCGGTTCGACGGGGCGGTTGGTCAGCACAAAATGCGCCTTTTCAAGAAGTTCCGGGAACGTGCGCGCCCGGTCCTTGAGGCAATACATCGCACGTTCCAGATCACCGGATTGTGTCTGCGTTAGCGGTGCAAGCCCCGCTGCGGCCAGATAAGATTCGATTTCCTGCCGCAACGCAGCATCTTCTGAGATCGCGATATGCTGACCACACAGGTTTTCCAGCTTTTTCAGGTCAAACCGGGCCGGGCTTTTGCCGATGCCGTTCAGATCGAACCAGTCTTTCGCCTGCTCGTCGGTAAAGAACTCATCGTCGCCATGGCTCCAGCCCAGTCGCGCCAGATAGTTGCGCATGCCGGCAGCCGGATAGCCCATGGCCTGATATTCCTGCGCGCCCAACGCGCCGTGGCGTTTGGAAAGCTTTTTGCCGTCGGGGCCGTGGATCAGCGGGATGTGCGCCCAGACCGGAACCTCCCAGCCCATCGCCTCATAGATCATCATCTGGCGGGCGGCGTTGTTCAGGTGGTCGTCGCCCCGGATGACGTGGGTCACGCCCATATCGTGATCGTCTACGACGACGGCCAGCATATAGACCGGCGTCCCGTCCGAGCGCAGCAGGACCATATCGTCCAACTGGTCGTTGCGGATGGTTACGTCGCCCTGCACTTGATCGCGGATTACGGTTGCGCCGTCTTGCGGTGCCTTGATGCGGACTACAAACGGCGCATCGGGGTGCGTCGCCGGGTCCGCATCGCGCCAGGGGCTGCGAAACAGGGTCGATTTGCCCTCGGACCGGGCTTGTTCGCGAAAGGCTGCGATTTCTTCCTGAGTTGAAAAGCACTTGTAGGCTTTGCCCCCGGCCAGCAACTGGTGCGCGACTTCGGCGTGCCGGGCCGCCCCTTCGAACTGACTGATCACGTCGCCATCGTGATCCAGCCCCAGCCACGCCATGCCTTGCAGGATAGCCGCGGTCGCCTCGGGCGTGGACCGTTCGCGATCCGTGTCCTCGATCCGCAACAGGAACCTGCCAGCGCGGCCGCGGGCGTAAAGCCAGTTGAACAGCGCGGTGCGTGCCCCTCCGATATGCAGGAAACCGGTGGGCGAGGGGGCAAAGCGGGTGACGACCTGATCGGACATTATGTGGATTAACCTTTTGGTAACCGTGTCGGGCATAGTTTGGCGCCTGTCTAACGAGCCCGAAGGACGGGGGCAACCATGCAGGTTCTGGCACGGGTTGAGGCCGCATTGCTGACCCAGACCGGGTATTTGTTCCAATGGTCTCCGGTGTGCCTGGCGGCTGGTATCGGCCTGTATTTCAGTCTTCGGTTCGAACCGGGATGGCAGGTCTATGTGTCGTTGGTCCTTCTGGCCGGGGTGCAATTCGGTGTCGGCCGCGCTGCATCCTCGGGCTGGGCATCGTTGGCAACGGCGGGTGCCCTGATCGCTGCCGGAGTAATTCTGGCGGGGGCACGCGCCCATACGGTTGCAGAGCCGGTTCTGTCATGGCGCTACTACGGCCCGATCGAGGGGCGGGTTGTCGCCCTGGACCGGTCTGCGTCGGACGCGCTGCGGGTCACGCTGGACCGGGTACGAATAGGGGATCTGCCCACGGATCGCAGACCGCAGCGCGTCCGGCTTTCCCTGCATGGCGGGCCGGCTGCCCTGTCGCCGGGGCAGAGGATCATGACCACCGGTCATCTGTCGCCCCCTCAGGGGCCTGTCGAGCCCGGCGGGTTCGATTTTCGGCGTCACGCCTGGTTTCAGCGTCTTGGCGCCGTCGGCTATACCCGCGTTCCCGTGATGACGGTCGCACGGCCCGAGGGTGAACTTCAGGGCGTGCGGATAACCGCAATGCGCATGGCGATCTCGGAAAGGGTGCGTGCCGTGCTGCCGGGTGAGATCGGCGGATTTGCCGCGGCGGTCACAACCGGCGATCGCAGCGGCATGGGTCAGGATACGCTGAAATCGCTGCGCGCCTCGAATTTGGCGCATCTGCTGGCCATTTCCGGACTGCATATGGGGTTGCTCACCGGCTTTGTGTTTCTTGTGTGCCGGGGGGCCTTATCAGCCATCCCTGTCGTGGCGTTGCGCCTGCCTGTGCGAAAGCTTGCGGCAAGCTGCGCGCTGGCTGCGGCAGTTTTTTACCTGATGCTGTCGGGTGGCAATGTCGCTACGGAAAGGGCGTTTGTGATGGCCAGCGTAATGTTGGGTGCGGTGCTGATCGACCGTCGCGCGATTTCCTTACGCGCCGTAGCCGTGGCCGCCCTGATCGTGCTGATCTTGCGGCCGGAATCGCTGTTGAGTCCGGGATTTCAGATGTCCTTTGCGGCAACGACGGCCCTTGTCGCGGTATTCGGCGCGTTGCGGGACTATGGTCCGATGCCCGGTCCGAAATGGTTAAGGCCCGTTGCAGGGCTGTTCTTGTCGTCGGCAATAGCCGGTCTGGCAACCGCGCCGATCGGCGCTGCGCATTTCAACACGATGTCTCACTACGGTTTGCTGGCCAACCTCCTCTCGGTTCCGGTTATGGGGACAATTGTTGTGCCGTCCGCGGTTGTTGCCGCACTTCTGGCGCCTTTCGGGCTCGAAGCGGTGGCGCTGACGGTCATGGGGTTTGGGCTTGAGTGGATTTTGAACGTGTCTGCCTGGGTCTCCGGATTCGAAGGGGCACAGGGTTATGTGGTCAGCCCGCCGTGGTTTGTGCTGCCCATGTTCGCGATTGGCGCGCTTTGCCTTGCGTTGTGGCGTGGTGCGCCGAAATGGGTGGGGGCGGTGCCGGTGATTGCTGCGTTCCTGATGTGGGGGCAGGGGCATCGGCCAGAGGTGCTGGTCGCGGATTCCGGCGGGTTGGTCGGGGTGATGACGGACAAGGGCCGCGCCCTGAGCAAAGAGAAAGGCAGCGGCTTTGTCGCCACCGTCTGGTTGGAAAACGACGGTGATGGAGTGGGTCAGGCGACGGCAGCCGGACGCTGGCCGCAAGGTACGGATTCCGTTCAGCGATACGTCTGGCAAGGCAAGGAACTGGTACACATAACCGGAAAACGTGCGGCACAAGGGTTTGACGAGTGTCGCGAAGACCAGATCGTTATCTCTGCTGTCGCCCTGACATTGGCAGGCGCGTGCGGGATTTATGACCCGGAGCGATTGATGGAAACAGGAAGTCTGGCGTTTTCGGACGATCGCATACACACCAGCAAGGCGGTAATCGGCGACAGGCTATGGTCCCCGGCAAGCACCGGGGACCTGAAGTCAAACCGCGATCAGTAGCTGCGGATCAACCCGACCAGCCGCCCCTGAACCTTGACCTTTTCTTCGGGCAGAACGCGGGTTTCATAAGCCGGGTTCGCCGCCTCAAGCGCGATGGCGTGGCCCCTGCGGAAATACCGTTTCAGCGTGGCTTCCTGATCCTCGACCAGTGCGACCACGATGTCGCCGTTGTCCGCGGTGGATGTCTCTCGGATCACGACCACGTCGCCGTCGTTGATGCCCGCGTCGATCATCGAGTCGCCGCGCACC
This sequence comes from Ruegeria sp. ABV4_181, assembly GCF_056158465.1. Lineage (NCBI taxonomy): Bacteria > Pseudomonadati > Pseudomonadota > Alphaproteobacteria > Rhodobacterales > Roseobacteraceae > Ruegeria > Ruegeria sp. ABV4_181. Next base: position 2,700,890 of record NZ_JBSWTI010000002.1, on the reverse strand, counting down.
TCCAGCGCGTAATGTTCACCCTTGCCTGATACCATCGTACCGGGCACGGCAACACGGTGCGACACATGGCTGATCGCCTCAATCGGTACACCGGCGGCGATCCGGCCCATCACGGGCAGTTCCATCGCGTCCACCGTGACCGGCTCAAAGTTGGCAGGGCGCGGGCCCTTGGGCTTGTCGCCTTCGATGACACGCGGCTTGAATGCGGCGGTCGGCTCACCGCCCAGACTTTCCGGAAGCTTGACGATTTCGATGGCGCGGGCGCGGTGGGCAAGACGGCGGATAAAGCCGCGCTCCTCCAGCGCGGTGATCAGGCGATGGATGCCGGATTTCGATCTGAGATCCAGCGCAGCCTTCATTTCATCGAAACTGGGCGGAACACCGTCCGCCTGAACGCGTTTGTGGATGAATTCCAACAAATCCAACTGTTTCTTGGTCAGCATTGCTCACACCTCGTCGGTCATGCGTTTTCTTTTGTTCTACGCATGTTCACGTTTTGTGTCAACGGATTTGCAATTTGCCTAGATCGGCAGATACCGAACTGTATCCCCGGCAGGGCGCGCCGGATCGTTGGGATCCCGGACCAGAAGAGCGTTCGCCTGTGCCAGAACACTCAGCAGAGAGCTGTCCTGATCCTTGCAGGCCCGAATGCCGGTGTCGTCCACGACGGCCCGCATATAGTGTTCACGCGGACCGTTTTCATCGACTGGCGCGGACAGACGTGCATGTTGGAACGGCGTCAGGGCTTGTTCGATACCCAGCATGCGACGCACCATCGGAACTAGGAAAAGATAGCCGCAAACCATTGCGCTGACAGGGTTTCCCGGCAGACCGACCATCGCGGCATCGCCGAGCCGCCCCGCCATCAGCGGTTTGCCGGGGCGCATTCGGATCTTGTAAAACGCCCGTTCCATGCCAAGCCCCTGCGAGACATCGGACACCAGATCATATTCCCCGACGGACGCACCGCCGATGGTCACCACCAGATCGGCGCCTTGCGCCAGTCCGAACGCGGTTTCCAGCGAGGCGACGGTATCCTGTGCGATTGGAAGGATGCGCACATGCGCCCCCGCGTTTTCCAGCAGGGCCTTGAGGCCAAAAGTATTGGACGCGATGATCTGATCGGGGCCGGGGCTTTCACCGGGCATGACCAACTCGTCCCCGGTGGAAATCAACGCAATCTCGGGTCTGCGTGTTACGGGCACGGTTGCGATATTCATTGCCGCCATCAACGCGACGTCTTCGGGACGCAGGGTGCGGGGTGCCGTGATCCTGGTGCCGGAAGTAAAGTCGACGCCTGCGGGGCGTATATTCGTCTTGGTCCCCGGCTGATCGGTGATGGTCAGCAGGTCACCGCGCCGCTCGGTATCCTCTTGAATAACAACGAAATCTGCACCTTGGGGAACCGGAGCACCGGTAAAAATCCGCACCGCCTGACCTGCTCCGACTGTACCGTCAAACCGACGACCTGCGGCCGCTTCGCCGATGACCTTGAACATGGCGTGCAGTTCAACTTCGGCCGATTTCAGGGCATAGCCATCCATTGATGACGCCGCAAAAGGGGGCTGGTCACGCGTGGCGACGACGTCCTGCGCAAGGACACGGCCAGCAGCGTTTCCCACTGCGACTTCCTCGGCCGGAAGGGGCGAGACGAGATCAAACAGCAGCGCCCGGGCGTCTTCAACGGTAATCATTTCGCTTCGTAACGTCCTGATTTTCCGCCATCTTTCAACAGAACCCGGATACCTCCGATCTCCATGGCCTTGTCGACGGCCTTGATCATGTCATACACGGTCAGCGCCGCGGTTGAGACGGCTGTCAGCGCCTCCATCTCAACACCGGTCTGACCAGAGGTCTTTACCGTCGCCTCAATCCGAACACCGGGCAGATCCGGGTCCAGCGTCAGGTCCACGGCGACCTTGGTGACGGGCAACGGATGGCAAAGGGGGATCAGGTCGGGCGTTTTCTTCGCCCCCATGATGCCCGCCAGCCGCGCCACGCCCAGAACGTCGCCTTTTTTGGCCTTGCCCTCCGAAATCAAGTCAAAGGTGTCCCGCGCCATCCTGATGTGGCCGGCGGCGACAGCCACACGGTCCGTCACGGCCTTGTCCGAAACATCGACCATATGGGCCTGGCCCTGAGCATCAAAGTGGGTCAGCGGCATCACATCACTCCGGGGATCAGCGGGTTTGCCAACAGGTGGTGGGTTGCAGCTGCGACGTCGTCCTGCCGCATCAGACTTTCGCCAATCAGGAAACACCGCGCGCCATAGCGGGCGATGTCGGCCAGATCCTCGGGCGTGCTCAGCCCGCTTTCACAGACGATGGTCCGGTCGCCCGGCACGAGTTTCGACAGTCGGCGTGTCGTATCAAGAGTGGTCTCGAAGGTCTTGAGATTGCGGTTATTTATCCCGATCAATGGGCTTTTCAACTGCGTCGCGCGGTCCAGTTCTTCTTCGTCATGAACTTCGATCAGAACGTCCATGCCCCAGTCGAAGGCGGTTTGTTCCAGTTCCGCCGCCTGAGCGTCCTCGACCGAGGCCATGATGATCAGGATGCAGTCCGCGCCCAAGGCGCGGGCCTCGACCACCTGATAAGGGTCGTACATGAAATCCTTGCGCAATGCAGGCAGCGAGGTGGCCGCGCGGGCTTGGGTCAGAAACTCTTTCGCACCCTGAAAGCTGGGCGTGTCGGTCAGAACGGACAGGCAGGCGGCACCGCCATCTTCATACGCCTTGGCCAGCACCGGCGGGTCGAAATCGGGACGGATCAGACCTTTGGACGGGCTGGCCTTTTTGACTTCGGCAATCAGCCCATAGCCATTGCGCGTCGCAGTCCGGAGCGCGTCGCCAAATCCGCGAACCTCAGGTGCCGATCTGGCCTCGCCTTCCAGAGTTTCCAACGATTTCTGAGTCTTATCGGCTGCGACTTCTTCCAGTTTGTAGGCTTTTATTCTGTCCAGTACCGTCTCTGTCATGCGGCCTCCTGCGTAATTCGGGCCAATGCGGCGGTTTTTTCTTTGGCTTTGCCACTGTCGATGCTTTCAGAAGCCATGGCGACCCCATCGCGCAAATCGGCCACGGCATCCGCGACGACCAAAGCCGCCGCTGAATTCAGAAGCACGGCGTCGCGGTAGGCCGAAGGCGCACCGTCCAGCAGCGCGCGGAAAGCCACCGCGTTTTCTTCCGGGGTGCCGCCAAGGATGTCCTCGAACGGGTGAACCGGCAGACCGGCGTCTTCGGGATGCAGTTCAACCTCACGCACAGTGCCGTTCTCAAGCGATGCAACCCAGCTTACGCCGGTGATGGTCAGCTCATCGGTGCCATCCGATCCATGGACCAGCCATGCGTGTTCAGCCCCCAGCAGACCAAGCGTTTCCGCCATCGGGCGGATCAGATCGCGGCTGAAGGCGCCGGTAAGCTGGCGTTTGACACCGGCCGGGTTGGTCAGCGGGCCGAGAATATTGAAGATCGTGCGTGTCCCAAGCTCTTGCCGGCTGGGCATGACATGGGCGATGGCCGGATGGTGCATCGGGGCCATCATGAAACCGATACCCACCTCTGCCAGAGCTTTTTCAACGGTTTGCGGGCCAACCATGACATTGATCCCCAACTGCCCCAAAGCATCGGCCGCGCCGGATTTCGAACTCAGGTTCCGGTTGCCGTGCTTGGCGACCGGAACACCGGCCCCGGCCACGACAAAGGCGGTTGCGGTCGAGATGTTCAGCGTGCCTTTGCCATCGCCCCCGGTGCCGACGATGTCCATGGCACCCGCCGGGGCGGAAACCGCGTGACATTTCGCGCGCATCACCGCGGCGGCGGCGGCATATTCATCTACCGTCTCACCCCGGGTCCGCATGGCCATCAACAGGCCGCCGATCTGGCTGGGGGTGGCTTCACCTTCGAACAGGATGCCAAAGGCCTGTTCGGCCTCGGCGCGGGTCAGGGGCCGGTCGGCTGCGGCACCGATCAGCGGTTTCAGAGCGTCGCTCATGCGGGGACTTTCATCTCGGACAGGAAATTCTTGAGCAGGGCGTGACCATGCTCGGAAGCGATGGATTCGGGGTGGAACTGAACGCCGTGAATGGGCAGTTCCTTGTGTTGCAGACCCATGATGGTTCCGTCTTCCAGCTCGGCGGTGATCTCAAGGCAGTCGGGCAGGGTGGCACGGTCGACCACAAGGGAGTGATAACGAGTTGCTTCGAAAGGTGAAGGCAGCCCGGCGAACACGCCTTTGCCGGTGTGGTGCATGGTGCCCATCTTGCCGTGCACGATCTCGTGGCAACGGATGACATCCCCGCCAAAGGCCTGACCGATGGTCTGGTGGCCAAGGCACACGCCCATCAGCGGAGTGTTCGTTTCGGCCGCCGCCTCGGTCAGCGCAAGGCAAATCCCGGCCTGATCCGGGTCACACGGCCCCGGGCTCAGCAGGATACCGGCAGGGTTCATCGCCATCGCCTCTTGCACGTCAAGGGCGTCGTTTCGGCGAATGACCATTTCTGCGCCAAGTTCGCCCAGATAGTGTACCAGGTTGTAGGTAAACGAGTCGTAGTTGTCGATCAGCAGCAGCATTTGGGCACTTGTCTCGGATTGGGCATTTCGGGCTGGCGATGCAGCCCCGGGCCACGGTATAATGTCGGGACATACATGTTCAGGCTTGCGCGGCAGCGTCAAGGGGACATCCCCGTTCTTGGGGGCCATACGAGTGAGTACCGCAGCAGATGGTACAGTGACGGTCGAAGCAGGATTAAGACGAGAGGCAAAAGTGATGGGCGGATTTGTCGGTGGAATGATCGTGGGTGCGATCGTTGTATTTTTGCTGGGGGCGATGCTGTCTCTGAACACGCCTCTGACAGCCAAACCGGAAGTTGCCGTTCTGGCACCCGAACCGGATCAGGTGCAAGTTCCGGAAACAGTGGCGGATGCGACCGATGCGGGTGCGGATGCCGATTTGGTGGAACTGCCGCCAAGCGCGCCTGAATCTTCGGCCGGGCAAACGGATTCGCTGGCCGACCTCAGTGATGTGGAAACTGCGCCCGATGCGCAGCCCCAGATCGGAGAGGCGGCGGCGCAGACTGACGCGCCCGATGCCGCCAGTCTGACGGACGTCAATGTCGCAACCGAGGCGCCGGTCGCGCCTCAGACCCCCGCGACAATTCAGGAGCCTCCGAAATCCGAACCCTTGCCCGATGTCATCGTGGAACTGCCCGAACCTGCACCCGCAACTCCCGAGCCTTCAGAACAAGAGGTTGCTGTCCTTGAACCGCAGCCGGAAGAACCGGAACCGCAGCCGGAGCCCGCCGAAAGCACCGCGCAGGATACGGAAGAAAACCCGTTCGAAGACAGCCCGATCGCTGTTGAGGGCGATGAGGACACGGCGCCGCGCGACTTGCCGCGCATTGCCTCGGTTCCCCAGATCGGAGGGGCAGTGGAAGCGCCAGCAGGTTTGACAATCGGCAAGCGCGTGGTGCCGCTGACAGAGCGCGACGACGCGCCCGAAGAGACGGCGACCGAGGCGGAACAGGCTGTTCCCGGCAAACCGATCGAAACCTATGCCGCAGTATTCGAAAACCCCGAGGCCAAGCCACTGATGTCGATCATCCTGATTGACGACGAAGGTGCTTTCGGGGCCGAGGCGCTGCGCGATTTCCCCTATCCGCTGAGCTTTGCCGTCAGCCCGTCAGACCCGGATGCGGCGGAAAAGATGACCCGGCATCGTCAGGCCGGGTTCGAAGTTCTGGCCCTTGCCGATCTGCCCAAAGCGGCCAGCGCGCAGGACGCCGAGGTTTCGCTGGCGGTCTGGCTCGACACGCTGCCAGAGACCGTTGGCATTCTTGAGGGAGTGAACTCGGGGATTCAGGGCAATCGCAAACTGGCCGATCAGGTTGCGGCGATTGCCGGCGGCACCGGACGGGGTCTGATCACGCAGGACAACGGGCTGAACACGGTGCAAAAGCTGGCCGCCCGCAACGGCGTTCCTTCGGGCGTCATCTTCCGTGACATCGACGGGGCCCGGCAGGATCCCAAGATCATGCGCCGCTTTCTGGATCAGGCCGCCTTTCGCGCCGGGCAGGAGGGCACGGTTGTGATGCTGGGCCGTCTGCGCCCGGACACGATCTCTGCCCTGTTGCTGTGGGGGCTTGAGGATCGCGGAGGCCGCGTGGCCATGGCACCAATTTCTGCGGTGATGATGAAAGAGGTTCAGTAAGGGCTGAAGAACCGGCTGCCCGTCCCGGGGCAGCCGTCTCGATTAGCTGTTGCCGGAACCGGTAAACCGCGCCGCGTCGGCGGCTGCGCGCCTGATAGCGTTCGACTTGTGGACCGTCTCCATGTATTCCGCTTCGGGGTCGCTGTCATAGACAACACCGCCACCCGCCTGAATATAAAGCTTGTGATCCTTCACGATGGCCGTCCGCAGGGCGATACACATGTCCATGTCGCCACCGGCGCTGAAATAGCCCACACCGCCCCCATAGACCCCGCGCTTTTCGGGCTCCAACTCGTCAATGATCTCCATCGCGCGCACTTTCGGCGCGCCCGAGACGGTGCCGGCGGGCATGCCGGCAAAGAAGGCATCCAGAGCGTCCTTGTCCTCGGCCAGCTCTCCGACCACGTTCGACACGATATGCATGACATGGCTGTAGCGCTCGATGATAAACTCTTCGGTCGGGCGCACGGTTCCGATCTTTGAAACCCGCCCGGTGTCGTTGCGACCCAGATCCAGCAGCATCAGGTGTTCGGCCAGTTCCTTCTTGTCGGCCAGCAGTTCAACCTCGTTCGCCTTGTCCTCTTCGGGCGTTGCACCGCGCGGTCGCGTGCCGGCGATGGGGCGGATCGTGACCTCGTCGCCGAAGACACGCACCAGGATTTCCGGACTGGCGCCAACGACCTGAAAGCCGCCAAAGTTGAAATAGAACATGAAGGGCGACGGGTTGGTACGCCGCAGCGAGCGGTACAGTGCAAAAGGCGGCAGCGGAAAGTCCTGTGTCCAGCGCTGCGCCGGAACGACCTGAAAAATGTCACCCGCGCGGATGTATTCCTTGGCCTTTTCAACCGCCTGCATATAGCCGGATTTGGTAAAGTTGGACTCGGGCGGGGCAACTTCATAAGCGTCACCCAGATCGCGGGTTTCGGCCGGCATGGCACGTTCCAGATCACGCACCGCATCCATCACTCGTTCAGCCGCCTGCGCATAAGCCGCCTTGGCGGATTGCCCGTCGCTGACCCAGGCTGGCGACACAACGGTCACCTCGCCTTTCACGCCGTCCAGAACCGCAACCACCGATGGCCGCAGCATGACCGCATCCGGCAGGCCCAGAGGGTCGGGATTCACATCAGGCAGATATTCGACCAACCGCACCATGTCATAGCCCAGATAACCGAACAGCCCGGCCGCGGCTTGCGGCAGGTCATCGGGCAGGTCGATCCGGCTTTCGGCCAGCAGCGCCCGCAGGTTATCCATTGGGTTGCCGTCCTGCGGTGCGAACGCCTCGGGGTCGAACCGGGCCGAGCGATTCAGCGCCGAGGTCTCGCCGTGACAGCGCCAGATCAGGTCAGGTTTCATACCGATGATCGAATAGCGGCCGCGAATCTCTCCGCCCGTCACCAATTCCAGCATGAAGGCGTCTTTCTGCGCGCCGGTCAGCTTGAGCATCAGGGATACAGGCGTATCCAGATCGGCGGCAAGACGGGTGTAAACGACCTGATTTTCGCCAGCCTCATAGGCGCGGGCGAAGCTGTCGAACTCAGGGGTCAGGGCCATATCCGGTCTCTTTTAAAAGCTCGACTGCACGGCGTTCAGCGCGCGCTGATCAATGACGGGGCGCGCACGGGTCTGGGCGTCGCGCACATAGGCGTCAAAGATGTTCTGGGCCAGGGCCTGATCCAACTGCGCCGCCAGCGCCTCTTGCGCCTGCCGCAGCTCGTCGGTTTCGGCGGGCGGCAACAGTTCTTCAAGACGCACGATCAGGGCAGTTCCGGTGCCGGGAACAACGCGCAGGTCGCCCGGTTCCATCTCGAATACCTGTGTCATGAAATCGACGGGAACGTCATCCAGAAACGCAGTTCGCGTCAGCGCGTTTTCGACACGGAAGGGCAAGCCGGTTGCGGTGAAATCACCGTCTTTCTTCAGCTGCTCGACCACGGTATTTGCCTGCTGTTCCAGCGCCTTACCGGTTTCGGCCTGCATCCATGCGGCCGCCACGCGGGCACGGGCCGTTTCCAGCGGTTCAGGGCGGCGGGGCAGAATTTCGTTCAGGCGCAGCGCAAAGATCGAGCCATCTTCGAGAAAGGCAACCTCGGGGAAGTCGCCTTCGCGCACGGCCTCGGCCGCGCTGCGGAAGCCTTCATAAGCGGCAACGCCATCCTGGCTTTGGCGGGTCCAGTCGATCTGGCCCAGATCCATTTCGGTCTCGGCAACCAGTTCCTCCAGCGTCGCACCGCCGGCCAACAGATCATTGATGTCTTCGGACTGGGCTTCGATCTGGCGGCGGGCGCGGTCGGCGGCCAGTTCTTCGCGCAGGGCAGGGGCGGCATCCTCGAACGAGGTGTTGTTTTCCGCCAGCGCGCCATTGATGCGGAACAGCGCCGGGCCAAAGGTTGAGGGCAGCGGGCCAACTACGGTGTCCAGCTCAGCCGCGAACACTTCTTCGGCGGCCTCACCCAGATCGTCGCGGGTGACGTCGCCCAGATCGATATCGCCAAGCTCCAGCTGACGTTCACGGACCAGTTGCTCGAACGTTGTGCCGCCGACCTCCAGTTGCGCCTTCGCATCTTGGGCGGCTTCTTCCGTCGGGTAGGTCAGTCGCTCGACCAGGCGGCGTTCCGGTTGCTGAAATTCGGCCGCGCGCTGATCGTAAAGACGGCGAACCGAATCCTCGTCCACCTCAACACTGTCCAACAGCATTTCAGGCGACATGATCGCATAGGTCAGCTGCTTGGTGCGGGGCAGGGTGAACTGATCGGCATTTTCATTATAGAAGGTTTCAATTTGCTCATCCGTCGGTGCAGCCACCGGAGCAGACAGAGCGTCGGGTCCCACGGTTGCGACCGTAAAGCTGCGCCGGGCGCCCACGTAATCCGTAAGAACCTGTGTCAGGATTTCGGGCATCTTCACGCCACTGACAACGGCATTCTGAACGATGGTGCGCGAGGATTCCTTGCGCAAGTCCGTTTCGAACTCGGAATCCGTCATTCCGATCTGTTCCAACTGGAACTGATAGGCTTCTCGGTCAAACGTGCCGTTGACGCCCTGAAAGGCGGGAATGGACACGATTTCCTTTTGCAGGTTCTCGTCACCGACCGAAATGCCCAGTTGCCCAACCTCATTATCCAACGCGGCCAGAGCAGTCAGGCGCGACAGGGCCAGTTGGTCCAGACCAAATTCGCGCGCCTGCGACATTTGCAGGGGCTGACCCGTCTGGCTTTCGACCGCCCGGATTTCGCGCTGCAATTCGCGGACATAAGCATCGATCGAGATATCCTCATTCCCAACCTGCGCCACCGTGCTGATCGTTCCGCTGAGGTTGACCGCCCCGAACCCGGCAAGGCCCAGCATCAATAGACCCATGAGAATCCAGACAAAGGTCTTTGATAGGTTTTTCATGCCTGCGGCCATAGTGCCCTCTTTGTGCTTTTTTCGGCAGGTATCTGCCCTGTCGGTTGCGGCCCTGAATACGACGCGCACCGCCGGGGGGCAAGCTCAGAAGGACAGGGCCTGCAGCCGTTCGAACAATTGTTCCAAACCCGCACGGTCGAGATTGGCGAACGCGATGCGGACCTGCCGTTTTCCGGCTGGGTCCCCCTTGGGCATGAACATCGTTCCCGGCAACAACAGAACGCCGGCTTCGGGAACTAGACGCCGGGCCAGTTCGTCCGAGGCGATCTCGAACGGGTGTTCGAAATAGGCGAAATACGCCCCAAGCCCCAGCAAGCGCCAGCCCCTGTCCATAAGGCGCGGCGAAAGGTCTGCGATTGCGGCCCGGCGGTCCAGGATTTCGTCCCGCTCACCGGCCACCCATTGCGACAGGTTCTGCATCCCCCAAAGCGCCGCGAACTGGCCGATTTGTCCGGGGCAGATCGCGACGGTGTCCAGAAACTTCTCAACTTCTGCCAGCAGATCGACACCTGTCGCGATTGCCCCAACCCGATGGCCCGTCAGGCGGTAAGCCTTTGAAAAGGAATAGAGGTGGATCAGAGTATCTTCCCAGTCTGGCTGACTAAACAGATCGTGCGGGGGACCGGTGCGGCTGTCGAAATCCCTGTAGGTTTCATCCACGATCAGGCGGATACCGCTTTCACGCGCCAGATCATAGAAAGCCCGGACCAGCTCGGACGGGTACTCGACCCCGCCCGGGTTGTTTGGTGTAACAAGCGCGATGGCGCGGGTGTTTTCGGTAATCAGGGTGCGTGCGGCCTCGGGGTCGGGTAGCAAATCGTCACCCGTCTTCAGGTCCACCGCGTGAACGCCCGCCATGTCCAGCCACATTTTGTGGTTGAAGTACCAGGGCGTCGGCAGAATGACTTCATCGCCCTCGTCAGTGATCGCGGATATTACGGCGGCAAACGCCTGATTGCAGCCCGAAGTGATAGCGACCTGATCCGGCAAGACCGCGGCGTCGTAGTGCTGGCCAATCTGATTCGCGAGCGCCTCTCGCAAGTCGCCATTGCCCAGAACCGGCCCGTACAGATGCGCGCCATCCTCGGTCACGGCAAATTCAGCCATGGCCTTGCGCAGCGACAGCGGCGGCGGATCGACCGGAGCGGCCTGACTGACATTGATCAGGGGGTGGTCATCGGGAAATTCCACGCCCTCCAGCCAACGCCGCGCCTCCATCACCGGAGGGGCGAAGGTGGCGGCAGTGCGGGTGCGGGTCATGCGTGGTCCCTGTATTTTGGAAATTGTGCTGCTGGCCGCGGTCAGTCTGTGCCGCGGTAGGGTTCGACATATTGCAGGGCCATATCCCAGGGGAAGAAAATCCACGTGTCCTGGCTGACTTCGGTAATGAAGGTATCAACCATGGGGCGGCCCTTGGGCTTGGCATAGACGGTTGCGAAATGCGCCTTGGGATACATGTCGCGCACCAGTTCCAGCGTTTTACCGCTGTCGACCAGATCGTCGATGATCAGAACGCCGGTGCCGTCGCCCATCAGGTCTGCGTCGGGGGCCTTGAGCACCTCGGCCTCGCCACGTGCCTGGTGGTGGTAGGACCGGACGCTGATCGTGTCGACCGTGCGGATGTCCAACTCGCGGCTGACAATCATCGCGGGGGCCATCCCACCACGGGTAATCGCCACGACCGCGCGCCAGGCACCGTCATCCGGGCCTTGCCCGTCCAGCCGCCAGGCCAACGCGCGAGAGTCCCGATGGATCTGATCCCAGCTGATGTGAAACCCTTTTTCGTGGGGCAGGCGGTCCTTGGCGCTCATGGCTTAACCCTTTTCAACGTCTGGTGCGTCGACGGCTTTCATGCCGACGATGTGATAGCCCGAATCCACATGCAGGTTCTCGCCGGTCACGCCACCGCTCAGGTCCGAGAGCAGGTACAGGGCCGAATTGCCGACATCGTCGATGGTCACGTTGCGGCGCAGGGGCGAGTTATATTCGTTCCACTTCATGATATAGCGGAAATCGCCGATGCCGCTGGCGGCCAGTGTCTTGATCGGACCGGCCGAGATCGCGTTCACCCGGATGCCGTCTTTGCCCAGGTCTTCGGCCAGATATTTCACCGAAGCTTCCAGTGCGGCTTTGGCCACACCCATGACATTGTAGTGCGGCATGACCTGCTCGGCACCGTAATAGGTCAGCGTCACCGCGCTGCCGCCGTCGGTCATCAGCTTTTCAGCGCGCTGCATGACCGCGGTGAACGAATAGACTGACACATCCATGGTCAGATTGAAATTGGCACGCGAGGTGTCCACATACCGCCCCCGCAGTTCGTTCTTGTCCGAGAACCCGATGGCATGAACCACAAAGTCCAGCTTGCCCCATTTTTCGGACAGGGCCGCGAACAGCCCGTCAATCGACGCCTCGTCGCTGACGTCGCAGGGCAGAACGATTTCACTGCCCAGTTGCGCGGCCAGTGGATCAACCCGCTTTTTCAGCGCATCGCCCTGATAGGAAAAGGCAAGCTCGGCCCCGGCATCGGATAAAGCGCGGGCGATTCCCCATGCGATAGATTTGTCATTGGCCAGTCCCATGATGAGGCCGCGTTTGCCGGCCATCAACTGATTTGACATGTTCGGTTCTCCGCCTGTCTTCGCGTTATGTTGCGTTGGTTTATGCCATTGGATGCGTTGCATCAAGGCCGTGCACTCTTGCCCGTGGCGGGTTCTCGCCCTAGGGTGGTTAACGAAAGTTTCCAGGGGATGGAAATGAGCGAGCGTGACGGCATATTCGCTGGCACTGATCCGTTTAAAATAGCGGAGCAGTGGCTGGATGATGCCAAAGACAATGAACCGAATGATCCGAACGCGATCGCATTGGCGACCGTAGATGAAGGTGGCATGCCGAATGTGCGCATGGTGCTGCTGAAGGAAATCGAACCTGATGCCTTCGTCTTTTACACCAATTACGAGAGTGCAAAGGCGAGCGAGCTGGACAGTGCGGGCAAAGCCGCATTTGTCATGCATTGGAAATCTTTGCGGCGACAAATCCGTGTTCGTGGTACAATCACCCGGGAAAACGGACCGCAAGCCGACGAGTATTACGCGTCACGCTCGCTGAAAAGCCGTCTTGGGGCCTGGGCATCCAAGCAGTCCCAGCCTCTCAGCAGCCGGTCCGCCCTGATGGCAGAGGTTGCGAAAGTGACCGCCAGACTGGGCCCGAATCCACCGCGCCCTCCGTTTTGGGGGGGCTACCGGCTGGCGCCGACAGAGATCGAGTTCTGGGCCGACGGAGCCTTCAGGCTGCATGACAGGTTCCAGTGGCGGCGTGATCAGGTGGGCTCTGAGTGGCAAGTGCAGAGGTTGAATCCATGACGTTCGCGTATCGTGAAATGCAACACGCAGAAATCAAAGGGATTTTTCAGCTTGAATTTGCGAGCCATTCCCATACACATCGAACCCTTAACGAATTGGTAATTTTCGCGATGGGAAAACCGTGCCAGAAGATCTGAACAGCATGTACCGCGTCCGGGGACACGTAAAATGGTTCGACCCTGCCAAGGGGTACGGGTTCGTTGTGTCCGATGAGGGCGGCCCGGATATTCTGTTGCATGTGAATGTGTTACGCAATTTCGGCCAAAGTTCGGTCGCCGATGGCGCCGGCATTGAGATCATGACGCATCGCACCGATCGCGGCGTTCAGGCGGTCGAAGTAATCAGCGTCGACCCACCTGCGCGGACCGACTCGATGATGCTGGCCGATTTTGCCGAGCTGGACCCGGTGGTGATCGCCGAAGCCCCGCTGGAGGCTGCGCGGGTCAAATGGTTCGACAAGGGCAAAGGTTTCGGCTTTGCGAACGTGTTCGGCCGGGGTGAGGATGTGTTCCTGCATATCGAAGTTCTGCGCCGCTCTGGGCTTGCTGATTTGCAGCCGGGCGAAGCGCTGGCGATGCGGGTCATTGACGGAAAACGCGGACGTATGGCGGCTCAGGTCCTGGCCTGGGAAGCCGCCATGGACGACTGATTCCCCATGCGAAAGCTTCTTGCGGTTCTGGCGGGTGCCACGATGCTTTGGACCGCAGAGGCGCAGGCCGCTTGTCGCGACGATCGCGTCGGGCTGCGAAACGACACAACTCAGATCAGTTTTGACGTCGAACTGGCAGTGACCCCGCAGGAGCGGGCGCGCGGGCTGATGTTCCGGGAATTGCTGCCGCAACGCGCGGGGATGCTGTTCATCTTTGATCCGCCGCAACCGGTGGCCTTCTGGATGAAGAACACACTGATCCCGTTGGATATCATTTTTTTGGACCGGACCGGAACCGTTGTGCATGTCCACCATAGCGCCATACCCGGGGATCTGACCCCGATTGAAGGCGGCGATTCGGTGTATGCCGTGCTGGAAATCAATGCCGGGCTGGCCGGTCGCTATATGATCACGCCCGGCACTCAGATGCGGCATCAAGTTTTTTCGCAAGGCCCTGCAATTTGGCCCTGTTAGGGCTTTTCAAATCAGATTGGCACGTTTAGGAAGGCGCACGGTCCGGGGCGTGGCGCAGTCTGGTAGCGCACCTGTTTTGGGTACAGGGGGTCGTAGGTTCGAATCCTGCCGCCCCGACCACTTCTTTCCCTTATGTCGGTGAACCACCCATTGCCTGGTAAAGCGCGCCGAGCGCTCTATCCAGCCTCTGGCTTTCAACCGGAACCTGGACCGCTGGCCCGGTCTTTCGCGGGATGTTAAAGAACAGGTCAGCATCCACGCGGTACCCCAGGTTGTTCTTTGTCGATGTCAGTCGCATGACGCTTTTAGGCAGGTTCTGGGGATAGCCGTCATAGTTGAGAATCAGAAATGCGGTGGTTTCCGGTGGCAGCAATTCGGTGCATTCGAACACCCGATTCCCAGTCTTTTCAAACCGTTCACCCGGCCCGTCGCAGCTGATTTCGAACGTGTCGAACAGCCTTTTGGGGTAAGTATCGAACTGGGCGCTGCGCGACGGAGATGGCACATCTTGTGGTGTGCAGGCCACGATCAGGGCCATTACCGGAAGTAAACGCAACAACAACATCGGTCCTGACACCCTCGATCTGGCGCGCTGCGCAGGGCGACCGCGGACCGGTGCCTGAATCGCTGAGCGCTGATTCTGTTTCAGCCCGACCATCATAGCGGCAGATTATCAAATGCCGATAACTATCCCGGGAAAAACAGTTAATTGCGGGACGGCGAGGCGAATATTGATCCGAGTCGCGGTGGATGACTCTGTGGAGGAATTGCTTGCGGGCAGGTCACAGGGTATAGCGGCCTTCGGGTCAACAAAAAAGATTTCAAAAATGACCTAAAAAGGTCGTTGACCTTCTATGGGTGGATACGCCAAGTTGTATGGGCCGAAAGTGATGCCACTAAATCTGGTAGAAAAGCCAGGCAAAGGCACAGGGCGAGGGTCGGAAAGCACATCATAGTAACGTGCAACCGTTTGATCGGTTTCGCGCTGTAAGAGACAGCGCCCGGTCAACTGCGCCCGGTTTTCAGGCAAGGCGGATGGTCTGCGGATTTGGACCGGACGCAAATGGACAAGTAGATTAGATCTAGGGCGGCGGACATGAAGATTGACAGGAAATTTACAAAACCGGGGCAAGACGCTTACGCAGAACTGGATTTTGTCTCTGCAACATCCGAGATCCGAAACCCGGATGGCACTATTGTATTCCGCCTGGATGAAATCGAAGTCCCCGCAAGCTGGAGCCAGGTCGCAAGCGACGTTATTGCGCAGAAATATTTCCGCAAGGCGGGCGTGCCCTCGAAGCTGAAGAAAGTAAAAGAGAAAGACGTCCCCGAATTCCTGTGGCGCTCGGTCCCCGCCGATGGCGCTGAATTCGATGGTGAGACGTCTTCCAAGCAGGTTTTTGACCGTCTGGCCGGTGCCTGGGCCTATTGGGGCTGGAAGGGCGGCTATTTCTCGACCGAGGATGATGCGCGCGCCTATTTCGACGAGATGCGCTATATGCTGGCGACGCAGCGCGCAGCACCGAACAGCCCGCAATGGTTCAACACCGGTTTGCACTGGGCCTATGGAATCGACGGCCCGGCGCAGGGGCACCACTATGTCGACTACAAAACCGGCAAGCTGACCAAATCGAAATCCGCTTACGAACATCCGCAGCCGCACGCGTGCTTTATCCAGTCGGTCGATGATGATCTGGTGAACGAAGGCGGCATCATGGACCTGTGGGTGCGCGAGGCGCGCCTGTTCAAATATGGCTCGGGCACCGGGACCAACTTCAGCCATCTGCGTGCGGAAGGTGAGGCGCTGTCGGGTGGCGGCAAGTCCTCGGGCCTCATGGGCTTTCTCAAGATCGGCGACCGCGCCGCTGGCGCGATCAAATCAGGCGGGACAACCCGTCGAGCAGCAAAGATGGTGATCGTCGATGCAGATCACCCGGACATCGAGCAATTCATCGAATGGAAGGTGATCGAAGAGCAGAAGGTGGCCTCGATCGTTGCCGGATCGAAGATGCACGAGAAGATGCTGAACGGCATTTTCGAGGCCATCCGCACATGGGACGGCGCGCAGGATGATGCGTATGATCCCAAGAAGAATGATGCGCTGAAAGCTGCAGTGCGTGAGGCGAAAAAAGTCGCGATCCCAGAAACTTACATCAAGCGTGTCCTGGATTACGCCAAGCAGGGTCACGACAGCATCGAATTCCCGACCTATGACACGGACTGGGATTCGGAAGCCTACAGCTCGGTTTCGGGGCAGAACTCGAACAACTCGATCCGGGTGACCAACGCGTTCCTGACCGCTGTTGAGAAAGATGCCGATTGGGAACTGATCAACCGCACCGATGGCAGGGTTGCCCGAACCGTCAAGGCCCGCGATCTGTGGGAGAAAGTCGGCCACGCGGCCTGGGCCTGCGCCGATCCGGGCATCCAGTTCCACGATACCGTCAACGAATGGCACACATGCCCCGAAGACGGTGAGATTCGCGGCTCGAATCCGTGCTCGGAATATATGTTCCTCGATGACACGGCCTGTAACCTGGCCTCGATGAACCTGCTGACTTTCCTGAAGGATGGTGAGTTCCAGGCGGCGGATTACATGCACGCTTCACGCCTGTGGACACTGACGCTGGAAATTTCGGTGACCATGGCGCAATTCCCGTCGAAGGAAATCGCGCAGCTGTCCTATGACTTCCGCACCTTGGGTCTGGGTTACGCCAACATCGGCGGTCTGCTGATGAACATGGGCTACAGCTACGACTCGGACGAGGGGCGCGCGATCTGTGGCGCGCTGACTGCGATCATGACCGGTGTGGCCTATGCGACCTCGGCCGAAATTGCCGGTGAGCTGGGCGCATTCAAAGGGTATGAGCGCAACGCAGACCACATGCTGCGCGTCATCCGCAACCACCGCCGCGCGTCGCAGGGAGTGACCGAAGGGTATGAGAAACTGGCCGTGAAGCCGGTGCCTCTGGACCACGGCAACTGCCCGGACAAGCGTCTGGTTGATCTGGCCATGTCGGCTTGGGACGAAGCGCTGAGCCTCGGTGAGAAAAACGGCTATCGCAACGCGCAGGCCACCGTGATCGCGCCGACGGGCACTATCGGTCTGGTGATGGATTGCGACACAACTGGGATTGAGCCTGACTTTGCTTTGGTGAAGTTCAAGAAGCTGGCCGGTGGCGGTTACTTCAAGATCATCAACCGCTCGGTACCTTCGGCGCTGGAAAAGCTGGGGTATTCCTCGGCTCAGATCGAAGAGATCGTGGGCTATGCGGTTGGCCACGGCACCATCGGCAATGCGCCGGGGATCAACCACACTTCGCTGACTGGGCACGGTTTTGGCCCCAATGAATTGGCGAAAGTGGACGCCGCGCTGGAAAGCGCGTTCGACATCCGGTTCGTCTTCAACCAGTGGACACTGGGCGAGGATTTCTGCACCGGCGTTCTGGGCATCCCGGCGACCAAGCTGAATGACCCGACCTTCGATTTGCTGCGCCATCTGGGCTTTACCAAAGCGGATATCGACGCGGCGAATGACCATGTTTGCGGAACCATGACGCTGGAAGGTGCACCGCATCTGAAAGAAGAGCACTATTCGATCTTCGACTGCGCCAACCCGTGCGGCAAGAAAGGTAAGCGTTTCCTTGGGGTTGACAGCCACATCACCATGATGGCGGCGGCGCAGAGCTTTATCTCGGGCGCGATCTCGAAAACGATCAACATGCCGAATGACGCGACCATCGAGGATTGTCAGAAGGCTTATGAACTGTCGTGGTCGCTGGGTGTGAAGGCCAATGCGTTGTATCGTGACGGCTCGAAACTGTCGCAACCGCTGGCGGCGGCGCTGGTCGAGGATGATGACGAGGCGGCGGAAGTACTGGAGAGCGGTTCGACGCAGGAAAAAGCCGTCGTACTGGCCGAGAAGGTGATCGAGAAGGTTGTGGTCAAGGAAATGATCCGCAGCCATCGTGAGAAACTGCCCCATCGCCGCAAGGGCTATACCCAGAAGGCAATCGTGGGTGGCCACAAGGTTTACCTGCGCACCGGCGAGTTCGAAGACGGCAAGCTGGGCGAGATCTTCATCGACATGCACAAGGAAGGTGCTGGCTTCCGGGCGATGATGAACAACTTTGCCATCGCCGTGTCGGTTGGTCTGCAATATGGCGTGCCGCTGGAAGAGTTCGTGGATGCCTTCACCTTCACCAAGTTCGAACCGGCCGGGATGGTACAGGGCAACGACTCGATCAAGAACGCGACGTCGATCCTGGATTATATCTTCCGCGAATTGGCCGTGTCCTATCTGGACCGTACTGATCTCGCCCATGTGAAACCAGAAGGCGCGTCCTTCGACGATCTTGGTCGGGGTGAGGAAGAAGGCGTCTCGAACGTATCGGAGATCAGTGAAAGTGCGGCGTCCAAGTCGCTGGAAGTGCTGAAACAAATCAGTTCGACCGGTTATCTGCGTAAGCGTCTGCCGCAGGATCTGGTGGTGTTCAATGGCGGTCAGGCCGAAGTGAACGGCATGGCCGAATCCGCAGCGCAATTCGAGGCTCCGGCCGCGGAAACAGCGGTCGCGACCAGCATGGATGCACGGACGAAGGCCAAAATGCAGGGCTATGAGGGCGATCCCTGCGGCGAATGCGGAAACTACACGCTGGTGCGCAACGGCACCTGCATGAAGTGCAACACTTGCGGCGCGACCAGCGGGTGTAGCTAAGCTCAGCGCCCCGGCAACCCGGGGTGCAGGGGTCGGATAGCTGCCACAGGTACCGACCCCGACGAATACGGAGCAAGGCGCTGAGACTTACCAAGTTTGCCTTGCTTCACTCGGCCGACATGCCCGTGTCAGCCGGGAACAGGGTGGGGCGGAATATTTGCTCTTTCCCACTCTTTCACGGGGCGGGTGCGCTCGTCCCATGCGCAGTCCAGGCCGCAGGCAAAAAAACACCGGGCGGTCAACGAAATGAGCCTGGAAGGCGAAACTGACAGGGGGCTTCGGCCCCCTTTCTTTTTATTCGGCGTCAGAATCCGGTTTTTGAGCAGAGCCTTGCCGGATCGCCCGGTTGCCATCGGGCAAGAACCGCCGAGGCCCAATGGGGGATTTTTGCCCAGCGGTTGCCCGCAGATGCGACTCTGGCAAACACGCGGAGATTGGCGCGAAAGCAGCGAAATCCATCTATGCGGGTGACTTGGGTTGGGGTTCGGGTGTCTCTGGTGCCTGTCCGGACATGAAACACACAAACTCTATCAGGAGGCATCACAATGAAACCGCAAACTCTGGCCGCAATCTCTGCTCTTGCTCTTGGACTGCCGGCGCTGGCCGTCGCACAATCCTCGGCAGATACCAACGGGGATGGCGTGCTGACAATCGAGGAAGTACAGGCGGTTCTGCCTGACGTCGACGCAGACGGTTTCTCGGCAATGGATACCAATGGTGATGGCGCGCTGGACGAGGCCGAGATCACCGTTGCGCAAGAAGCAGGTCTGTTGCCACCGTCAAACGGCTAACAGAATTCAAGGAGGCGGCCAGAGGGAATCTGGCCGCTTTTTCAGTTTGTTACGACGGAAGGTGAATCCGGAATTTGCCGCGAATCTCGGAATCCAGCAACGGGTCGAACCGCGCGGCAGATGGTGTCGACAGGATTTCCTCTTTCCGCTTGATCGCTTTTTCGATCAGATCCGGCTTGCCAAGCTCCACCCATTCTTTGGGGGAGGACCGGTCGCCGAAGGTCGGGTAGACGTAATCCGCCTGCATCCGGCTGAGCGTCGCATCCGTGCCAAGGTAATGGCCCGGCCCGTCCAGACAGACATCGGCGATTTGGTCGAGCGCCAGTGTTTCGTCCGATACTTCGATGCCACGCACGCAGCGCAGCGCCTGACCGATCAGATCATCGCTGAGAATGAGGCTTTCAAAGCAGAATCCCAGCAGTGAGGCATGCATGCCCGCCGCTTCGTACACCATGTTCAGCCCTGACAGCCCCGCCATCACGTTCGAACACATCTGTTCCCAGCCTGCCTGCATATCCGGCAGTTTCGAATCCGATGCACCGGCTGCTGCGCCTCCGGGCAGGTCGTAGAATTGGTGCATCTGCGCGCAGCCGGCGGTCAGCAACGCTTGTTCCCCGGACCCGATCGACATGGCACCGGTGCGCAGATCCAGGCCAAAGGGCCAGGTGCCAAAAACTGCTGGTGCACCGGGACTTACGGCGTTAACATAAACCAGTCCGGCGAGGCATTCAGCGGTTGCCTGGGTGATCGCCCCGGCGATGGTTGAGGGGGCTGTTGCCCCCGCCATGCCCGCCGACAGCAGCAGAACCGGCATTCCGGCCTTGATGCATTCCTCCATCACTTCGCAGCTTTCCGTCGCGAACTTCATCGGCGGAACCACAAAGCAGTTCGAGTTTGAGATGAATGGCCGTTCGCGCCATTTATCCTCACCGCCGGCGATCATGTGGATCATCTCCATTGCCGGAGCGACATGGCTTGGTTCAGTGAACGAGGTGCCGATATGTTTGAACGTGCCCGCGCAACTGGCGTAGATCGTATTCAGATCCATTTCCAGATTGTCAGCGATATCGCGGCAAACCATCGGTCGTTGAACAAAGTGAATATTATCAAGCTGTTGGCAAACTCGTGCGGCGTCGTGAAGATCCTGAACGGTTGAATCGCGATATTCCTGGCCGTGCACGTCCACCATGCTAACGGCCGCGCCGGCAGTGCCATAATGGACACGGGTGCCCGACAGTTCCAGATCGGTTTTTCCGTCGCGGCTGAACAGCGTAACCGAACGATTGGCCTTGGCGAGAGTGTCCTCGACCAGGGCGCGGGGGAACCGAATCCGACCGTCATCGCCAAGGTTGCATCCGGCGCCGACAAGATAGTCGATCCCGCTTTGCGGTGCGTCGGCAAGGCCAATTGTCTCCAGCGCCGTCAGTGCAGCGTCGTGGATGCGTTCGATCTGTGCCTGCGTCAGAACATTCAGCGCGCCGCCTTCCATCCCGGGGCGGACCGGGCGCAGATGTTCAGGCAGCGCCGAGGCACGGGCCGCGCGGCGCGCGGCGCGTCCGCCGCTGCGCGAAGAGTTTCGGGTTTGTTCGTTCATTGTTCGGAATCCGGTGGTAGCAAAGTGTACAGGGTGGCGGTGTTCACACCCCTGATGGCCGCCCACGTGCCGCACGCCCACGGTCCGCACCAATGGTGCGGCTGACCAGGCGGATCTTCCAAACTTCGTTCTGCATGCAGGGCCTCACTCCGTAGCATTCAGTATTCCGGTGCAGACCGTCGCATTCTGTTCTGTTTGCGACCTGAGCGTCCAAAAGCGAAGCATTCGATATTTCTGTCACGGTGTTTCAGAAGGTTCCAAGAATTTTTCCCGACGGGGCAGAAATCTGTTATAGTTCCTTCACTTATTTAAGAGTGGCCCGTGATCTAAATTGAATTTTATGGGTTGCAGGCCGATTTTGTGTAACGACGCCTGAAATTTGCCAAAGCTTTGTCTCAAGGCTTTTCGGAGAGGTTTATGAAAGTCCATAAGGCCCTCATTGTCGGTTTGATGATGACCAGCGCCGCCCCGGCATTTGCCGAGGATTGGACGGGGGCTTATGCAGGATTTAGCTTTGGCTACACCGATGCCGACGGGCCAAACGGGTCCAGTGGAAATGACACCAGCTTTGGGCCCCTGATCGGGTATGACCGTGACTTCGGGAATTTTGTGATCGGCGGGGAACTGGAATACAACCGCCTGTCGCTGAATCTGGGCGACGGTGAAGGCACTCTGGACAGTATGACACGGCTGAAATTGCGCGGCGGTTACGATTTCGGGACCGCCCTTGGCTATGTCGTGATCGGTGCGGCCCGGGTGGATTTGTCGGTCGACAACGACACCGCTGCTGTCTACGGAATCGGCGTTGCCTATCCCATTGGCGAAAACTTCGTCATCAGCGGCGAGGCATTGCGGCAGGATTTCAACGATGTGACCCGGTCCGATGGCGGACTGGATTCCAACGTCTTCAATTTGCGCACAACCTTCCGTTTCTGACGTGCCTATTCCGCCGCGTGGCGGTCGGCCAGCGCAGTTGCAAAATCGCAGATCGTTCCGAGGGCCGAGACAAACCTGTCATCATCAATGGTCATCGCCACACGGATATGACCGGCCGCCGCAAGCCCGAAACTTTCACCCGGCATGACGGCGATTGCATGGGTATCAAGAAGGGCGTTGGCGAATGCCTCGCCGCTGAGGCCGGTGGCGCGGATGTCCAGCATCAGATACATCGCCCCCTGCGCCGGCACCAGGCCAACGATGTTCTGGCCGGCCAGAACCTTCATCGCCAGGGCGCGTCGCCGACGAAATGGTGCGGCGATCCGCTCCTCAAGGTCGTTGCCCGCATTCAGCGCGAAACTGGCGGCATCCTGAATAAACCCCGGAACACCATAGGTCGTGTGCGTGGCCAGATTGATCAGGTGGGCGATCACCTCTTCCGGCCCAACCACCCAGCCGCATCTGGATCCGGTCATCGCATGGGACTTTGACATGGAACCTACAACCAGCGTGCGTTCGGCCATGCCAGGCAATATGCGGGGCGAGATATGTTCGCCATCCCAGACCTGCGTGTCATAGACCTCATCCGAAATCAGCCACAGATCGCGGTGGTGGCATAGATCGGCAATACCTTCGAGGGTCTGGCGCGAATAGACCACCCCGGTTGGATTGTTGGGCGTGTTGATCAGCAGCGAAACCGCCCCATCCGCGGCGGCGGCAATCCGGTCGGCGCGGGGCTGAAACGCGTCTTCGGCTGTGGTCTGGATCGGTCGGGCGATTGCACCGGCGCCACGGATCGTTCCGGGATAGGTGGCGTAGTAGGGATCAAGGTACAGGCCCACGTCACCGGGATCGCACACTGCGACATGGGCCGCGAACAGGGCGGATTGCCCGCCGGGTGTGATCAGGACATTGCCGCGCGCGGTCGGAACACCAGTACGGGCCTGTATCCGCGCAGCAACCGTATCGCGCAGCAGGTCCGTACCCGGCACCATCGCGTACCCGGTATTGCCCTGCCGGGCCGACAAATCCATGGCCGCAAGAATGGTCGGGTCTGTGCCGATATCGTGTTCGCCAATGTTCAGCTCGGTAACCGCGTGCCCCTCGCTGATCATGCGGCGCGCACGGTAGAACACCTCCCAGCCGTCACTGCCGTCCCCGGTGAGGTGAGTGATACGCTGAGACAGTTTCATGGTACGCTCCGGTCTGGTTGATTTCGCAGACAGGGCCAGAGCTTTGGCGGAAAGTCAATCAGCTTCGCGGGGGCAAGGTCGCCTGGACTTTCTTGGTCAGCGACGCCCTCACCAGATCGTAGGATGCGTTCAGCCGATAGCGCAATTCCGCGTCGTCGCAATCGAAGGGCAGGCGTATCCAGCTGCGGTGAAAATAGGGGGCCTTGGTGCCAACCCCCGCATCGATCAGCATCTGGGCGGTTTCGATATCCGCTGTTTTCACGGACACGCCGTCATTGGCGGTTCCGATGCAGGCAAACATCTTGCCGCCAACCTTCCAGGCATCATGCCCGCCACCCCAGGGGTCGGACCACTCCGCGCCGGGCAGCGCCTTACAAATCGAGTTCACGTGTTTTCGGGTCATGTCGGGATGGTGCGCCGGGTTGCGGCAGAACTCAAGCCTTGGCACAGCCGTCAGCCCATGCTAGGGGAACCTCATGAACCCGATGACCTGCATCATTATCTGCTGCATTACCTGCTGATTTATCAAGCGGGCCGGTTTCTTTCGTTTTCATCCCCGAGACAAGTTGCTAAGCCCGCGCCAACGCGCAAGCCTTTGCTGTCTTTAGGAGCCGACCGATGACGACGATCAAACTGCACAACACACGGACGCGGACGAAGGAAGATTTCGTGCCGATCAGCGCCGACAATGTGCGGATGTATGTCTGCGGGCCCACCGTTTACGACCGCGCCCATCTGGGCAATGCCCGCCCGGTGGTGGTGTTTGACGTTCTCTTTCGGCTGTTGCGCCATGTCTATGGTGCCGACCACGTAACCTATGTGCGCAATTTCACTGACGTGGACGACAAGATCAACGCCACCGCTCTGGCCCGGCAGAAGGCCGGGGCCGGGGGGACGTTGGAGCAACTGGTGCAGGAGCGCTCGGACGAGACGATCGGCTGGTATCTGCATGACATGGGCGCGTTGGGGGCATTGGAGCCCAACGAGATGCCGCGCGCCACGCAATACATCGCCCAGATGATCGCAATGATCGAGGATCTGATTGCAAAAGGTCACGCCTATGCGGCCGAGGGGCATGTCCTGTTCGCCGTGGACAGTTGGAAAGCGCAATATGGTGCGCTGTCCGGCAGGTCTGTCGACGATATGATCGCCGGTGCACGGGTCGAAGTTGCGCCCTATAAGAAGAACCCGATGGATTTCGTGCTGTGGAAGCCTTCGACTGACGAGTTGCCGGGTTGGGACTCGCCCTGGGGTCGCGGACGCCCGGGCTGGCACATCGAATGCTCGGCCATGAGCTATGAGCTGCTGGGCGCGAGCTTCGACATCCATGGCGGCGGCAACGATCTGATGTTCCCGCATCATGAGAATGAGATTGCTCAGAGCAAATGCGCTCATCCGCATGGAGAGTTCGCGCGCGTCTGGCTGCACAATGAGATGTTGCAGGTCGAAGGCAAGAAAATGTCCAAATCGCTGGGTAATTTTTTCACCGTGCATGATCTGCTGGAGCAGGGCGTGCCGGGTGAGGTGATCCGGTTTGTCTTCCTGCAAACCCATTACCGCAAACCGATGGACTGGACCGAAAAGAAGGCGCGCGAGGCCGAAACGACGCTGCGCAAGTGGCGGGCGCTGACAGCGGGCATCGAGCCCGCCGCCAGCGCGACGCCCGCAGTTGTCGCCGCGCTGAGCGATGACCTGAACACGGCGGGCGCCCTGGCCGAGCTTTACCGTCTGGCGGCAGACGGCGATGCGGCGGGTCTGCTGGCGGGGGCGCAACTGCTGGGTCTGTTGTCACCGGAAATGGGGGCTTGGGCAGATACCGGCGCGGTGGATTTGTCCGCACATGCGGACAAGCTGGCCGACGCGCGGGCTGTTGCGATGCAAAGCAAGGACTTTTCGGAAGTTGACCGTCTGAAGGCGGCTTATCTGGCCGCCGGTCTGGAGGTCCGCATGGGCAAGGACGGGGTTGAGCTGGTTCCGGGAGCCGGGTTTGACGCCGCCAAGCTGGAGAATGTCTGATGTCCAGAGAACGCCTCTATCTGTACGACACAACCCTGCGCGACGGTCAGCAGACGCAAGGTGTCCAGTTTTCCACGACCGAAAAGGTGCAGATCGCAACGGCGCTGGACGAACTGGGTGTTGACTATATCGAAGGCGGCTGGCCGGGCGCCAACCCGACCGACAGCGCGTTTTTCGATGTTGCACCCAAGACGGCGGCGCGCCTGACCGCGTTTGGGATGACCAAGCGGTCGGGCCGGTCGGCCCAGAATGATGACGTGCTGGCCGCCGTGATGAACGCGGGCACGCAAGCGGTTTGTCTGGTGGGCAAATCGCATGATTACCACGTCACCCACGCGCTGGGAATTTCGCTGGAGGAGAATGTCGAGAACGTTCGGGACTCGATTGCGCATGTCGTGGCGCAGGGGCGCGAGGCGTTGTTTGACGCCGAGCATTTCTTTGACGGTTACAAAGACAATCCCGGATATGCGGTCGAGGTGTGCCGGGCAGCGCTGGACGCCGGTGCCCGGTGGGTTGTGCTGTGCGACACCAATGGCGGCGCGCTGCCGGCCGAAGTCTCGCGCATCGTGTCAGAAGTGATCGCTGCGGGTTTGCCGGGGGATCGGCTGGGCATTCACACCCACAACGATACCGAAAACGCGGTCGCCTGTTCCTTGGCCGCTGTCGATGCAGGCGCCCGGCAGGTACAAGGGACTTTGAACGGGTTGGGGGAGCGCTGCGGCAATGCCAATCTGACGGCCTTGATCCCAACCTTGCTGTTGAAGGAACCTTATGTGTCGTCATTCGATATCGGTGTCAGCGAACAGGCACTGGCGGGTCTGACGCGCATCAGCCGGATGCTGGACGATATCCTGAACCGAGTGCCCAGCAAGCAATCGGCCTATGTGGGAGCATCGGCCTTTGCGCATAAGGCGGGGTTGCACGCCAGCGCGATCCTCAAAGACCCGTCGACCTATGAGCATGTCGAACCGGCGGCGGTTGGCAATGCCCGCATCATTCCAATGTCAAATCAGGCCGGGCAGTCAAACCTGCGCAAGCGCCTGACCGAAGCGGGACTGGCTGTCGAAAAGGGCGATCCGGCGTTGGGGCGCATTCTGGACCGCATCAAGCTGCGTGAGGCGGAGGGCTATTCCTATGACACCGCGCAGGCGAGCTTTGAACTGCTGGCGCGCGACGAACTCGGGCAGCTGCCGGAATTCTTCGAGGTAAAGCGCTATAAGGTCACCGTTGAACGGCGCAAGAACAAGTACAACAAGATGGTCAGCCTGTCCGAGGCGGTGGTGGTCGTGAAAGTTGATGGCGAAAAGAAGCTGTCGGTCAGTGAATCGCATGACGAACACGGTAGTGACCGCGGTCCGGTGAACGCACTGGCCAAGGCTCTGTCCAAGGATCTGGGACAATATTCCCCCATATTGGACGACATGCATCTGGTGGACTTCAAGGTGCGGATCACGCAGGGCGGGACCGAAGCGGTGACCCGCGTCATCATCGACAGCGAAGACGGGCAGGGCCGGCGCTGGTCAACCGTCGGCGTCAGCGCCAACATAGTCGACGCCTCGTTCGAGGCTCTGCTGGACGCGATCCAATGGAAGCTGGTGCGCGACTGCGGGTCGCAAACTGCGGTGGCCGAGTGAGCATTCAGTTCGACGACGACGTCAAAGCCTGTGCGGCGCTGGTTCATCGGGCGGATCCCGACCGGTTCATGGCGGCCATGGCGGCGCCAATCGCCGCGCGGGCCGTGCTTTTTCCGATCTATGCGCTGAACGTTGAGGTCGCGCGAGCCCCCTGGGTCACGCAGGAGACGATGATCGCCGAGATGCGCCTGCAATGGTGGCGCGATGCCTTGCAGGAGATTGCCGAAGGGCAAACGGTGCGCCGGCATGAGGTCGTGACACCTCTGTCGCGGGTATTGTCACCCCATCTGGCGGCTATGTTGGATGAATATGTCGCTGTAAGACGTTGGGATATATATCGTGATCCGTTCGAGGATCAGGCGCATTTCGAAGCTTATATCAATCACAGCGCCGGAACCCTGATGGTCGCCTCGGCGCAGTCGCTTGGGTCCGCAGACGAAGCCGTAATGCGCGATTTTGGTTATGGCGCCGGGGTGGCGAACTGGTTGCGCGCCATCCCCGATCTTGAGGCGCGCGGGCGCATTCCGCTGCTGGATGGCACGCCCGACGGCGTCCGAACGCTGGCGCAGGCAGCGTTGCAGAGGTTGCGGCGGGCGCGGTCCAGGTCATCATCTGTGTCAAAGCAGGCCCGGCCCGCTCTGTTTGCCGGATGGCAGGCGGAATGGGTGTTGCGGCAGGCCGTGGCACGCCCCGAGCGCGTCGCCGCCGGCAATCTTGCACAGGGTGAGCTGCGACGCAGAGCGACCCTGATGTGGACGGCGGCCAGCGGTCGCTGGTAGCGATCAGGCGGTTTCCTGTTCTGACGGTTTAAGAACCAGCCACAACAGCGCACCGCCGGCCAGTGTCAGCAACGGGATCATGGCGAGGTTTACTGCGGTCCAGCCCTCGACCGGGGACCCGCCCGAGCAATTCATCAGCCCGCCCGAGGCCAGTGACGCAACGGTCACCCCGCCAAACACAAGCAGGTCGTTCAGGCCCTGCATGCGGCCACGCTCGTTCACGTCATGCGAGGCGGCCAGCATGGATGTGGCGCCGATAAATCCAAAGTTCCAGCCAATCCCCAACAGGATCAGGGCGACGAAGAAGTTGCCCAGTTCGACACCCTGCAGGGCTACGACCCCCGCAGCAGCCAGAATGGCCAGACCCAGGGCCACAATCTTTTCGACCCCAAAGCGCGCGATCAACTGGCCGGTGAAGAAGCTGGGAACATACATCGCCAGAACGTGGCTGGTGACGACGTCCGCAGCGTCATTGGCAGAGAATCCACAGCCCACGA
This sequence comes from Ruegeria sp. ABV4_181, assembly GCF_056158465.1. NCBI lineage: Bacteria > Pseudomonadati > Pseudomonadota > Alphaproteobacteria > Rhodobacterales > Roseobacteraceae > Ruegeria > Ruegeria sp. ABV4_181. Next base: position 2,672,634 of record NZ_JBSWTI010000002.1, on the reverse strand, counting down.
CCGCCAGCGGGGTCGACGTCATCACCAGGTTCATCAGCGCATAGGAGACCATCGCGCAAATGATTGCCACCGCGATGCGCGGCGTTCTGAGCATCTCAAGCCGGGTCCGGCCCTTGGGGGCGTCTTCGGCTGGCTTCTCGGGCGTCGGGATGTCGAGGAAGAAGAACAGCGCCGACCCGAAGATATTCACCGCGATCACGGCCAGATAGGTGCCGAGAAACGGAATCACATAAGCTTCGGCTGTCAGCTTGACGATCTGCGGTCCGATAATGGCAGCCGCCAGACCGCCGGCCATGACATAGGAAATTGCTTTGGGACGGAACGCGTCAGACGCCGTGTCGGCCGCCGCAAAACGGTAAAAGCCATGAGCGCTCATGTATATGCCGGTCAGCAGGCTGCCCAACAGGAAGATCGGGAAAGATCCCAGATACAGGCCATAGGCTCCGACGACGCCGCCACATGCACCCGCCGTGGCCCCGACCAGAAATCCGGCGCGCCGGCCCCAGCGTTGCATGATCGCCGAAACCGGTGTGGCCGCCAACATTGACCCCAGAACGATCAGTGAAATGGGCAGAGTCGCCAGGCATGGGTTCGTGGCCAGCGACTGACCCGCCAGACCCCCGACGATGAAAATCATCGGCATCTGCGCGCCAAGCACGGCCTGCGCCGCCACCAGAACGGCGACGTTCCGCTTGGCCTGACTGTTATCCGGGGTGGCGGTGGTCATTGTCATGGGCCATGCGTATCCGCGAAATGCCAGTCGCACAAGCGGGTTGCATCTGCGACAAAGCAACCTAACGTGCATGCGACCCCATTAGCCGGAGCACACATGTCTGTCGGACGCATCATCGAAACACCGGACTGTGTGGCCGAAGGGGCAAGGTGGCTTGCCGGGGTCTGTCCGCGCATGGCCTATGCCATGGAGCAGACCGGGCCATTGCCGCTGCGCCGCCGCCCTGACGGGTTTGCTCAGCTTCTCAGCGCGATTGTCAGCCAGCAGGTCAGCGTGGCCTCGGCCAACGCCATCTGGAAGCGGTTGAAAGACGCAAAGCTGACCGGACCGCGAAAGATCATGTGGGCCACAGATGATGATCTTCGCGCCGTCGGGCTGAGCCGCCAGAAAATCCGGTATGCGCGCGCCCTGGCCGAAGCGCGTATTGATTACAACGCGTTGCGGGATGTTCCTGATGAGGATGTCGTCGCAATTCTGACCGAGGTGCCCGGCATCGGCGTCTGGACCGCCGAGATTTACGCGATGTTTTCTCTGGGCCGGGCCGATGTCATTGCGCCGGGCGATCTGGCGCTGCAAGAGGCGGCGCGTATCCTGTACGACCTGCCCGAACGCCCCACTGACAAGGAATTGCGCCGGATGGCCGAGGCGTGGACGCCGTGGCGGTCGGTTGCGGCCCGTGTGTTGTGGGCCTATTACCGGGTCGCAAAAGAACGAGAAGGGATCAGATGACACGGGTTTTGAATGCGCTCAGGAAAGAGCCGGTTTCGGGCGACACGCGCTCGGTCGTGGTGTTCGTGCATGGCTATGGCGCCAATGGGGCCGACCTTTTGGGGCTGGCAGACGTGCTGGGTGAACATCTGCCTGACACGCTGTTCGTGGCCCCCGACGCGCCCGAACAAATCCCCGGCATGCCCAACGGGTTTCAGTGGTTTCCTATCCCGTGGATCGACGGTTCGTCCGAGGAAGAGGCGCGCCGGGGGATGGAAATGGCGGTCGAGGATTTCAACGCCTTCCTCGACGCGCTGATGGTGGACGAGGACGTGCTGCCCGAGCAGGTGGTTCTGTTCGGCTTTTCTCAGGGCACGATGATAAGCCTGTATGTCGCGCCACGCCGCGAGGACCCGGTGGCCGGGATTGTCGCCTTTTCGGGGCGTCTGCTGGAGCCGGACCTGCTGCCGGACGAGACTGTCAGCCGTATGCCCGTTCTGCTGGTGCATGGTGACGCCGACGACGTGGTACCGCCGCAATCGCTGCCCGAAGCTGCCGAGGCGCTTCAGGCGGCCGATTTCAAAGAGGTCTATGCGCATGTGATGAAGGGTACGGGGCATGGCATCGCCCCGGACGGTCTCAGCGTCGCGCTGGCCTTCATGCGCGACAAGCTGAGCCTTTAGCGATGATCGTGGTCCGCCCCATGATGCAAGAGGATGTGGCACCCGCGTGCCGGATCCTCAATCAAATCATCGAAATCGGGGGGACGACCGCGATTGAAACGCCGTTCTCGGACGCCAGTTTTGCGCAGAGCTTTCTGAACGGGTCCGACAAGATATGTTGCCACGTGGCGCTGGACGATCAGGGCGAGGTGGCCGGGTTTCAGTGGCTGGGAACTTATGAATCCTTGCCGGATGGCTGGGCGGATATCGCAACGTTCACCCGACGCGAACCGGCATTGAAAGGCGCGGGGCGGGCGTTATTTGGGGAAACCGCCAAACACGCGACGGCGCTGGGGCTGGTGGCCATCAACGCAACTATCCGGGCCGATAACGGGCAGGGGCTGAGTTACTATGACAAGATGGGATTTGTAGACTATTCGGTGGCTTGCGGCGTTCCGCTCAGGGATGGCACTCCGGTGGATCGCATTTCCAAACGGTTTGATCTGGGAAAGGGGGCGGTATGCTGATCGTTACGGGTACTGTCGAGGTGTCGGCAGAAGGTGTTGAAAAAGCGTCTAAAGCCGCGCAGGCGATGGTCGCTGAAACCGTGAAGGAACCCGGCTGCCTGATCTATGAATTCAGCCAGATTCTGGGCCATGCCAACCGTTTTCGCGTCTACGAGGAATGGCAGGACCAGGCCGCGCTGGAGGCGCATTTTGCCACCGCGCACATGGCGGCATTTCAGGGCGTGCTGGCCGAGGTCGGCGTGACATCCAGCGATATCTACAGGATTGTCGGAGGCGAAAAGCAGCCGTTGCGCTGAGCTGCCCGGATCACGTCCAAAGATGGGACTCCGCAAACTCGACAGAGTTTCCGGCCGGGTCCCGGACATAGAGCGAGCGCACCCCATTTGGCCAGTCGAACTCGGCATCGACGGGGATGTTCCAGTCAAGCAGATGTTTGCGCATGGCGTCGATCTGCGGCCGCGTCAGAGTCAGGCAGACATGACCCGGCCCGCGCGCGCCGTGCGGGGGAACCGGCAGGTCCGGGTTTCCGGGCGGTTTCTCGGTTTCTTCGGCGTTGAACAGCAACAGGACCGACCTGCCGACGCGAAAGAAAACATGCCGGTCCGCAGCGCGCTGAATTTTCTCCAACGCCAGTACTTCACCATAGAATCGCTCTGCCGCGTCCAGATCATCGACGTATAAAGCGGCCTCAAGAATGCCCTCGGGTGTGGGTATGTCCGGCGTGACTTTCATACCCTAAGCCTATCACAAATGGGCGTTTTTGTCACCGTCGCGGGCGCCGGTCCCGCTTTCGGTGCGGGGCCGTGTTCGACTCTGGCGCGGGCAGGCTGTCCCATTGACCGGGTTCCAGACCGTCCAGCGTCCAGTCCCCGATCCGCGCCCGGATCAGGCGCAGGGTCGGGTGCCCGACCGCCGCCGTCATGCGCCGCACCTGACGATTTCTGCCTTCGCGCAGCGTCAGTTCGATCCAGCAGTCCGGGACGGTCTGGCGCACGCGGATCGGCGGCGTACGAGGCCACAATGCCGGCGGTTCGTCTATCAGCCGGGCCTTGGCGGGCCGGGTCAGGCCGTCCTTCAGCTCGACACCATCGCGCAGCGCGCTCAGCGCGGCCGCGTCCGGCAGACCCTCGACCTGAACCCAGTAGGTCTTGGCCATTTTGTGCTTTGGATCGGATATCCTTGCCTGCAACCGCCCATTGTCGGTCAGCAGCATCAGCCCTTCGCTGTCACGGTCCAGCCGTCCGGCGGGATAAACGCCGGGCAGGTCGATGAAATCCGACAGCGTTTGCCGGGGCAAATCCGCATGCGCGCGATCCGTGAACTGCGGTAACACATCGTAAGGTTTGTTGAAGCGGATGAACCATGACATGGCCACCGCCATAGCCCGGCGGACACAGGCGCGCAACCTGTGGATAACTGTCACGATGTTGTTACGGATTCGGCTTAACCAGTCCCCGAGATATTGTGGAAACTCAGGGCTTGTCAGAGTTTTAACACGATATATAGTAAAGTTAAGGCCGGGGCGGGTGTTCCCCGCTCTGATGTCAAAAAAGGGCAGAGCAGAGCGAGGAGCAATTCTAAGATGGACGGAGACTTCAGGACCGAATTTGTCAGGGAGCCCGGTGCGCTGAAGCATCATCCGGCATTGGTTTTGAACGCCGATTATCGCCCCTTGTCCTATTACCCGTTGTCCCTGTGGCCCTGGCAAGAGGCGATCAAGGCGGCCTGGCTGGACAGGGTGGATATCGTGGCCGAGTATGACGAGGTCGTCCGAAGCCCGAGTACCGAGATACGAATACCGTCGGTCGTTGTCCTGAAAGACTATGTAAAACCCAGAAAGCGCGTGGCCTTCACGCGCTTTAATTTATTTCTGAGGGATGAGTTCCGCTGCCAGTATTGCGGCAGCCGCGGTGACCTGACGTTTGACCACGTTGTACCCCGGGCCGCGGGCGGCGTGACAAGCTGGCAGAATGTCGTGGCCGCGTGCAGCCCCTGCAACCTGCGCAAAGGGTCGAAATCGCTACGGCAGGCGGGAATGTCGTTGCGCAAACCTCCGCGCCAGCCGGATGCCGAAGCGCTGCGGAATATTGGCCGCAAATTCCCGCCGAACCACCTGCATGACAGTTGGATCGACTTTCTCTACTGGGATGCGGAACTGGACGAGTTCTAACGGCCTGCGCGCCACGCGGCGAGCCAGACCAGAACCAGAACACCGGACAGAACAGCGTTCCAGCCGGCCATGGACAGGCCGAGCATCTGCCACGGAATGTCATCGCAGCGCACCAGCGGGGCGGACATGATCTGATCCATCAGTTCCTGCGTCGACAACCCGCCGATGTCGCCGGACGTGCAACTGGACGGGCCTTCCCACCAGCCTTGCTCGACCCCTGCATGGAAAACGCCGATGGCCGCGGTTGTCAGCGCCGCGAGTGCGCCGAGAAGCGGCACAAATGCCAGCCGGGGCAGGGCGAGCGCGACGGCTCCGATCAGGATGGCGGCCCCGTGCGGATACCGCTGCCAGATGCACATCTTACAGGGTGCCATGCCGCCAATGTACTGAAACCCCCAGGCGCCAAGCAAAAGGGCCGCCGAACCGACTGCGGCGATCAGAACCAGTGTGATTCTACGTGTCATAGGTATCGCACCACAAGAAACCCGCCGAACAGCAGGATGATGAACAGCGTAAACATAAGGCCCAGCCGCTTTTCGATGAAGGCCCGGATCGGTTCGCCAAATCCCCAAAGCAGCCCGGCGACCACAAAAAACCTTAGCGCGCGCGCCAGGATCGAGGTCGCAATGAAAGTGCCCAGCGGCATTCCGGTCCAGCCGGACATGATGGTGATGACCTTATAGGGGAATGGCGTGACACCTGCGGCAAGAACGGCCCAGAAGCCGAAATCGTTAAAGCGGGTGTTGAATTCTTCCATCGCATGCGCCTTGCCCATGGATTCCAGAATGGGCTGTCCAAGGCTTTCATAGAAGAACGCCCCGATGGCATAGCCCAGCAACCCGCCCAGCACCGATGCGACAAGGGCGACGGTTGCGATCAGCCAGGCCCGAGACGGGCGCGCGATGATCATCGGTATCATCAGAACGTCCGGCGGGATCGGAAAGAACGAGCTTTCGATAAACGCCACGATGGCCAGCGCCCACAGGGCGTGCGGATGTTCGGCCAGACGGATGGTCCAGTCATAAAGCGATCGCAACATTAGGTGCAAAAACCCCGTTCATTTGTTGAGTAAGCCAAATCACGGGGTCGGTGGAGCGTCAACCGCTGCCGGCAAAACAAACTGTATTTGGGGTGGTTTTTGCCTCTGGACCTTCCCGGTCATGGGCGCTAATCCAGTGTTCGTGGCCCAAGTGGCGGAATGGTAGACGCAGGGGATTCAAAATCCCCCGCCTTCACGGGCGTGAGAGTTCGAGTCTCTCCTTGGGCACCACCTCAGACTGTTGAAACAGTGTTTTCCGGCGCTTTGAACGCGTGCGGTATCATTGCCCTGGCACGAATTGCCGCGCCCGGTAAGCGGAAGTGGTTCCGGCACTGAAAGACAAGCAACACAATCTACAGCCATGATTAGGCGCGACATTCCGGCGTCTTTGCGCCTTTTGGCATGTGACGAGGGGGAAACTTCGGAAAAATCTCTCACATTTGCGGCTGTGGCGCATCCTTCCAAGCACAGGGCTTGACAAGTGGAGTGTCTGAATGAAACGTCGAAGGTGTTGGGAGATTTTGTAATTTCAGGCGCTTGTACCTGTTGCAAGACGTTTGCGCTTGCCGTACCGGCGGGGTCCCTGGGTGGGGCCGCGGGTCGGTCTCCCATCCACCAGAAGAATTGGGAGTTCTCAAAAATGAAAAACAGCAGCAAGCTCAGCCTCGGCGCGGTCGTAACCGCCGCTCTTATGGCTCCGGCCGCGTATGCAGAAGAATTCATCACCATCGGCACCGGCGGTGTGACCGGCGTGTATTACCCGACCGGCGGCGCGATCTGCCGTCTGGTCAATAAGGGCCGCAAGGAACATGGTGTGCGGTGTTCCGTCGAATTGACCGGCGGCTCGGTCTACAACATCAACACCATCCGCGAAGGCGAACTGGAATTCGGCGTTGCCCAGTCCGACTGGCAGTACCATGCCTATAACGGCAGCTCGAAATTCGAAGAGGCTGGCCCCTTCGAAAACCTGCGCGCCGTCTTCTCGGTGCATCCTGAGCCGTTCACCGTTGTGGCGCGTGCCGATTCCGGCATCACCAATTTCGAGGACCTGAAGGGCAAGCGCGTCAACATCGGCAACCCCGGTTCCGGTCAGCGCGGCACCATGGAGGTTCTGCTGGGTGAAATGGGCTGGACCACCGACGATTTCGAACTGGCGACCGAACTGAAGGCGGCGGAACAGTCCGCAGCCCTGTGCGACAACCAGATCGACGCGATGGTCTATACCGTGGGTCACCCCTCGGGTTCGATCCAGGAAGCCACCACCGCCTGCGACTCGGTTCTGGTGAACGTCAGCGGCGATGCGGTTGACAAGCTGGTCAACGACAACTCGTTCTACCGCATCGCAACCATCCCCGGTGGCATGTATCGCGGGTCGGACGGTGACACCGCGACCTTTGGTGTGGGCGCGACTTTCGTGACCTCGGCTGACGTTTCGGAAGACGCGGTTTATGCGGTTGTCAGCTCGGTCTTCGAAAACTTCGAAGACTTCAAAAAGCTGCACCCGGCATTCGCCAACCTCAAGCCGGAAGAGATGATTGCGGACGGCCTGTCTGCTCCGCTGCACCCGGGTGCCAAACGCTACTACGACGAAAAAGGCTGGCCGACTTGTCCTCCAAACTGCTGAGTGGCTTGGTAGTTAAAGTTCGTTGCTTACGAAATGAAAGTACTTGGGCTAACGATAAAGCGAGAGACGGATATTCTGTCTCTCGCCACGTTCCTCATAGCATGTGCGGGAATGATGCTTGCGCTGTCGCACTTTTTGCGAGGCGAGCAAGTCGAGATGTTGCCGCCAATTGGAGTTACGATTTTCGAAGACAAGTGCGCGAAAGGACACCCAATAAAGTTTGTTGTGCCAACGGTATTCATGAACCCTGCGGCAGAAGGGTACTCGGGTATCGTTCACAAGAGGTATCTAAACGTCAGTATCGGTGAAAGCAAACTGACACTTGAGGGAAGTACATCCGTGAACCGAGTACCAAACAGGTTCAAAAAGCCAAGCGACATTGATTGTGAAATAGTTAAGAAAGAAGCTTTTGCCGCTGTGCCTTCGATGTCGATCAAAGCAACTGATGAACCTACGATTATGGTTGTCAAAGGCGGCGAAGCGATCGAACGTGAGTATATGTATACGATAATCTCGCATGAATGTAATAGAGGCACGACGTGTGCAAGTCTCCAAGATGCTGCGTTTTTTGAGAATTTGATTGGTGATGTTCAGCAAAGGCAAGTCGACAATCTAAGCTTGGTTTTTGTGAACGAAACCGCCTCAGGGCGGAAGTTTCAGCTACGCTGCGATGTCAGCATGTCGGCGGTAGCGGTCAAAAATCAACTGAGCGCGAACCGATGGATAAACCTGCCGTGTAAGTGAATCTGGACTGCATAGGAAAAGTAATGTCAAAACAGCTATCCGAAGAAGAGCTTCAGGAACTGGTCGCCTCGTCCGACGCGGGCGGGCGTAATCCGGTCGGCAATGTCGGGGTTTTTCTGGCGGTCATCGCGGCCATCTGGTCGATCTTTCAGGTGGTTCTGGCGTCACCGATTGCAAATTACGTGTTGCCGGGCAGCGTTGTGAACAACGCGCGGCAGTTTCATCTGGCCTTTGCCATGTTTCTGGCCTTCGCGGCCTACCCGGCGCTGAAATCCAGCCCGCGTGATTATATCCCCATTCAGGACTGGATCATGGGGCTGGTGGGCACGTTTGTCGCGCTTTACGGGTATTTTTTCTACAACAAGATCGTCGATGCGGGCGGGCTTGCGGATGATACCGATAAATGGGTCGCCCTGGTCGGTCTGCTGTTGCTGTTCGAGGCCGCGCGTCGCGCGCTTGGCCCGGCAATGGCAATCATTGCGACGATATTCCTGGCGTATGTATTCTTTGGCTCTTCCGAATGGGTGCCCGAGGTTATCCGCTGGAAGGGCGCCAGCCTGAAAAAGGCGATGAGCCATATGTGGATCACGTCAGAGGGCGTGTTCGGCATCGCCTTGGGTGTGTCTACGAAATTCGTGTTCCTGTTCGTCCTGTTCGGGGCTTTGCTGGATAAGGCCGGGGCAGGGAACTATTTCATCAAGATGGCCTTCGGCGCGCTCGGCCACCTGCGCGGTGGCCCCGCCAAGGCGGCGGTTGTCGGCTCGGCCGCGACCGGTCTGATCTCAGGCTCTTCCATCGCAAACGTTGTGACCACCGGGACGTTTACCATCCCTCTGATGAAGCGTGTGGGCTTTTCCAGTGAACAGGCGGGCTCGGTCGAGGTGGCCTCATCCGTGAATGGCCAGATCATGCCGCCCGTGATGGGCGCTGCGGCCTTCCTGATGGTGGAATATGTAGGCATCTCTTATGTCGAAGTGATCACCCACGCCTTCCTGCCGGCGGCGATTTCCTACATCGCGCTGGTCTATATCGTGCACCTTGAAGCCGTGAAGCGGAACATGCCCACGCTGGGTGACCGCGACGTCCATCTGGCACGGACCATTGTGGGGATGTTGTCCTTCTTCCTGGTCTTCGCCGGGCTGTGCTATGGGTCGCAATTCCCGGTCGAAGCAGTCTCAAGCTGGGCACCATCCTCGGCGGGATTGATCCTCAGCCTGATTGTTTGCGCGGTCTATGTCGCTCTGCTGTATCTGGCCGCTCAGGTGCCGGATCTGGAACCGGATGATCCGAACGCCAAAGAGGTGACCCTTCCGATCATCGCGGACATTTACAAAGCCGGCTTGCACTACCTGCTGCCGATCATCGTTCTGGTCTATTTCCTGATGATCGAACAGAAATCGCCGGGTCTGTCGGCGTTTTGGGCCACGGCGCTGCTGTTTGTAATCCTGCTGACGCAAAAACCGCTCAAGGCCCTGTTCCGGGGGCAGAGCAACCTTTCCGCCTCGTTCAGCGATGGCGTTGTGGACCTGTGGCAGGGTCTGATCGACGGCGCACGCAACATGATAGGCATCGCCCTGGCAACGGCCACGGCGGGTGTGATCGTGGGTACCGTAACCCTGACCGGTGTGGGGCAGGTGATGGCCGATCTGGTTGAATTCCTGTCCGGCGGTAACCTGATCCTGATGCTGGTGATGGTCGGCCTGCTGAGCCTGATCCTTGGCATGGGCCTGCCAACCACGGCGAATTACATCGTTGTCAGCTCGCTTATGGCAGGTGTGGTTGTCGAACTGGGCGCACAGAGCGGGCTGATCGTGCCGCTGATCGCCGTGCACCTGTTCGTCTTCTATTTTGGCATCATGGCGGACGTGACGCCCCCCGTGGGGCTGGCGAGTTTCGCTGCTGCTGCCGTGTCGGGCGGTGACGCGATCAAGACCGGTTTCACCGCGTTCTTCTACAGCCTGCGCACCGTCGCGCTGCCGTTTGTGTTCATCTTCAACACCGATCTGCTGTTGATCGACGTCACCTGGGTCGAGGGCATTATCGTCGCGATTTTTGCGACAATAGCGATCCTTGTCTTTACTGCAGGAACAATGGGTTACTTTGTGACCCACAGCCGCATCTATGAAAGCGTCGCGCTGATCTTTGTGGCCTTCGCGCTGTTCAGGCCCGACTATTTCATGGATCGCGTCGCGCCGCCTTATACCTCGGTTGAGCCTGCGGCCTTTGTCGAAACAATCGGGCAGACACCACCGGGGACCGAGGTGCGCATGGTCGTCAGCGGCCCGGATTTCGATACGCTTGAGATGACGGACACCACAGTTGTCGTCACCGTCGGCGAGGAAGAAGGCGGCGAGGCGCGCGTTGACGCGATGGGTCTGTTGCTGATCGAAGAGGACGGTCTGATCAAACTGGAGGAGCCGCTGTTTGGCACGCCCGTTGCGGATGAGCTGGACATTTTCGACTATTACGGGGATGAGGCCGTGCGCCTGACCTCGGTTAGCTTGCCATCCAGCCAGCCGCCGAAACAACTGATCTACATCCCGGCGATGCTATTGCTGGGTCTGATCGCCTTCCTTCAACGTGGCCGTGCCGCCAGACAAGAGGTGCCCGCATGACAAATTCCGTTCTTTGCGCCGTAGACATCAGCAACGGCGATCTGGATGTGAATGTCCTGAAGACCGCCGCCGCCTTGGCCGAGCGGGACAATGCCCAGTTGGACGTTGTGACCGTCCTGCCTGATTTCGGGGAAAGCTGGGTGTCAGGCTTCTTCCAGCCGGATTTTCATGACAAGGCGCTTGAGGAGGCACATTCCAAACTGGTCGAAATGTGCACCGCGACTTTGGGGGCGGATCTTAATACAAAGATCCGTCATGTGGTGGCGACCGGCACTGCCTATCAGGAGATCCTGAAAACGGCCGATGGGGCGGGCAGTGACCTGATCGTGATCGGCGCGCACAAGCCGGACCTGAAGGATTACCTTCTGGGGCCGAACGCCGCGCGTGTCGTGCGGCATTCCACCGTCTCTGTCTACGTGGTGCGCTAGGGTTCGTAGCCGGTCATCTCAAGGTAACCGCGGCCGGAATGGCTGCCTGATACGGTAACGGGGCCTTCCCAATATTCGAACCGGGTGGCCATCCACGCCGTGGGCGTCAGGGCCGAAACCTCGACATCCAACCCACGGTCGGGCAGGGTGACGCGCCATCGCACCGGTATGTCGCGATCCGCTATGTTTGCCGTATCCAACGGAGTGAACGTTGCGGACCCGTCCGCAAGGGGTGTGGCTGTGCCGTCTGCATCTATCCATGTCGCGGCGGTGAAATCCCGGCGCGCGCCGCGCAGACGAAACGCCATCAGCTTGTCGCCGCCCTCAAAGCTGAGCGAGAACCAGTCCCAGCCGCTTTGATCCTCTGCCAGTGGTTGCGAGGACCATTCCCGGTCCAGCCAGCCCTGACCCGTCACGGCAACTTCGCCGTCAGGCAGGTGCAACACGCCTTCGACGGTGTAGAACGGTTGCGAATAGTAATAGCTGGCCTGCCCGTCAGCAGATTTGACCGAATATCCCCCGTCACCGTGAAACACAAATGGGCCCTGAGCGTTCAGCGTCAGGTCATAGCTGAAGTCAGCGCCGGCTGCGGTCAGCGTTAGCCTGTCGGGATCGGGGCCGCGCATATGCCATTCATCAATCCAGGCCTCGAACGGTTCCGCCGTCACACCGGCCTGGCCGACCCCGTCACGCGACAGACGCTCGGCAAAGTAATGCGTCTCGGGTGTGGTTACGGCGGCGTGCCCCATCCAAAGCTGTGGGCTTTGCCAACCCTCGGTTCTGGTGGGTTTCAGAGCAGATCGAAACAGGGTCCACTGTATGCCGTAGTCACGCCCGTCCTCTCCGGTAAGGTTCGCGGTCAGATACCACCATTCGATCCGAAAGCTCGGGTGCGGGCCGTGGTCGGCTGGAAATTGAAACTGATACCCGGGTTGCGGAATATCGAACCCTTCGGCGCTGCCGCCCAACCCGGCATAGCCCTGCGCGTGCAAGGTACCGGGCAGAACGATCATCAGGGCAAGCAACAAGGCTTTAACGTTCATTGGCAAACACCCTCAACAAGTCGGCCGGTGGCAGGCGCAACAGGCGCAGCGCGGGCAGGGCGGCGGCGAAGAACGCCGCCAGCAGGGTCAGGAAGAACAGATAGACCCAGTCCAGAGGAAACAGATACATCGGCAGCCGCCATCCGAAGGCCTGAACGTTGATGACGGCCAGCAGCGCCCAGGCCAGAACCAGCCCGAGCGGCAGTGCCAGAACCGCCGTCACCACCGCCAGTAATACGCTGCGCAACAGCTCAAGCTGCGCCAGTTGCGCCCGCGTCAGACCCAGCGCCCAGACCGGAGCAATCTGTGGCAAGCGCTGCGTCCACAGTGTCAGCAGGCTGGTGAGGATTGCGAAGCCCGCCACGCCGAGGGTGAGGATGTTCAGCGCGGAAGTGACAACGAACGTCTTTTCGAAAATCGCCATAGATTGCGCCTTCATCGCGGCCTGCTGAACCACCGCCCGTCGTGGCAACTCGAACTGATCGCGTAAAGATTGCGCCAGTTCCGATGCCTGCGCAGGGGCAACGCGAATTCCAAACCGACGCATGTCGGCACCGGGCGCGATCCGGTCAAGCTGTGCCATGGAGACGATGGCCTGGCCTGTCGGGTTCCCATAATCCGAATACACGCCTGCAATGGTCAGCGTATGGTCTGTACCAAAGCTCAGCGTATCTCCGGGCCACAGGTTCGACCGGCGGGCGAGCTGTTCGTTGATCAGCACCGCCTCACCAGCCAATACGCGGTCCCACACATTGTCGGACGAGGCGATGAGCGGCCAGTTTTGCCGGTATGTCTGGTCATCGACAATTCCGTACAGGAAGAGTGGCCCGGTCGTGTGGGCCAGTTCGATACTGCGGATCGGCAAAACGGCATCTACCTGCGGCGTAAGCCATTCTACGATCTGCTGGCCCTGCTGGTCACTTGCGGCGGTCACATACAGTTCGGAGGTCAAACGCTGATCCAGCCAGCCCGTAAAGGTCAGGCGAAAGCTGGATACCATGGTTCCGACGCCGATATTTGCCGCCAGCGCCAGCAACAGCGCCATCAGCGCCAGCGACAGGCCCGGCAATTGCGCCTGCATGTCCGACCAGACCCACTGGGTCAAAGGTCCGCGGGCGCCGCGCTGAAATATGGACAGGACGGTGGAGACAAGAAACGGCAGCAGCAAGGCCGCACCGGTGAGGATACCTGCCACCATTGCAAAGCCAAAGATCAACCCGTCGAAAAGGAAAACAATTGCAACACCGCCCGCGATCAGCGCAAGCCCCAGCAGGGCCGAGATACGATGACCTGCGGCGGCCTCGCGCCAGGCCTGGACCCCGGCACCTGACAGCAATGGCATGCGAGAGAGGCGATAGAGGGCGTGAACGCTGGCCACCAATGTTCCGGCCAATGCCATGGCAAGCCCAGCCAGCACCCATTGGGGCCGCAACGCCATTTGCCCGTCCACCGGCGCGCCGTACAACCCGCGCAGCGTGGCGGCGACATCGGGCAAAAGCGCACCGGCCAGAAAGAACCCAAGGATCAGGCCCAGCGCGCCACCGGTCAGGGCCAGCAAGGTCAGTTCGGCTGTGATCAGCAAGACCAGCCGCCGCATCGAGACCCCCAGCGCACGCAAGGTTGTGATCATCGGGCGCCTCTGGGCAAAGGCCAGACCGACCGTGCCCTGCACGATGAATAGCCCAACCGCAAAGGACAGCAGGCCGAATGCGGTCAGGTTCAGGTGAAAACTGTCGGTCAGCCGGGCCGTATCCAATTGCGCCGAGGCTTCGACCCTCTCCAGTTCAGGTGCGATGTCGGACAGGGGCAGGGCGGATACGGGTTGATCCGGCAACACGATCAGCCGCGAGATTTGTCCGCGTCGGTCCAACAGCGTTTCGGCCACGCCAATATCAGTCAGGACAAGATCAGGGGGCAGGACATCTGACCGCAACACCGGGGGCAGGCCGTCCTGCGCTTCGAGATACGCGGCCAGATCGGGGGTGGCCAGCAGATGGCCGGGCGATGTCAGGATGTCAGCGGGGTTCGGGGGTGCTGCGCCCTGTTCGATCTGGGTAACAGCCGGAAGGGCCGGGTAGGTGACCATATCGACGCCCAGCACCTGCACCCTGCGGTTACCGATGCGCACCGGACCTTCGAGCACTGCGGCGACCTGCCACCCGGCCCGGCGCAACTCGGCATAGCGCGAGATAGGGATCAGGCCGGACGGGTTGCGCAGTTCGTCAAACTGACCGAGGGCCAGTTGGTCGCGCGCCCGGTCATAGCTGTTGCGCGCCTCGGCGTTGATGGCCTGCACGGCAGACCACAGCCCGGTTGCAAGGGCGATGCCGATCAGCAGCGTCGCCAGTTGCAGCCGGTGCGCGCGCCAATGCGACAGCAAAGCCTCTATCACGGCGCGTGTCATGCGATGTGCCCGCCGGACAAATGCGCCTGCCGATCCAGCCGCGCCGCGATGTCCTGCGAATGCGTCACCAGCAGCAGCGCCGCGCCGGTATCGGCCACGAGCGACAGCATAAGGTCCAGTACCGCGGCGCTGGCGGTTTCATCCAGATTACCGGTTGGCTCATCCGCCAGCAGCAGTTTAGGCCGGGCGGCCATGGCGCGCCCGATGGCGACACGCTGTTGCTGCCCGCCGGACAAATTCTCGGGATAGCGTTCAAGAAGTTCCGCAAGGCCCAGCCTGTCTGCCAGATGCGTGGTCCATTCGTGATCCGGTCGACCCGCCAGCCGGGCGTGGAACGCCAGATTTTGCCCGACCGTCAGCGACGGGATCAGGTTAAACTGCTGAAACACAAGCGAAACGCTGTGCCGGCGCAGCGCGGCGCGGCCCGTGTCGTCCAAAGGCGACAGGGCGGTTCCGTCCAGCGTGATCTCACCCTGGTCAAAGCCGTCCAATGCGGCGGCCAGATTCAACAATGTGCTTTTGCCGCTGCCGCTTTCGCCGGTCAGGGCCAGCGTCTGACCGTGGTCCAGCGTCAGCGAAACGTCCCGCAGAACCGGGCGCCCGCCCGGATAGGATTTGTGAACCTTGTCGATCGTCAGCAGCATTCAAACGCCCCGGATAGTGCCCGCAACAATGTGCAGCGCCACCCGGCAGAGTCCAGCACCGAGGCGTTTTCGTTTCCATTCGTCGCAGCGGTGGTCACGGGGTTGTTCCGTTTCGCGGAAGCGGCCATTGTGAAGGGACTTTTCCGGACGGGTACAAGAGATACAGGTTTATGACATTAACGCAGCAGATCGTTTGGGGCAGCATCTATCTTGGCATCTGCTTTCTGATCGAAATCATCCTTCTCACCTGGTGCACGCAAATGGTGCGCGTGATGTCCGTTCGGCTGGAAAACAGCAAAAGATTCGTCTCGATCGCCGGGCCGATCTGTATCGCTTTGATGTTCATTGTGGCTATTCATACGTTCCAGGTTTGGCTTTGGGCGATTGTCTGGGTATTGGGGGATGTCCTGCCCGACTGGAACTCGGCGCTGTATTTCTCGCTGGTAACGTTTACGACGCTCGGCTACGGCGACATTGTTCTGGGGGAGCAACTGCGCATTTTCGGCGCGTTTGCGTCGGTGACCGGGCTGCTGGCGTTTGGATTATCCACGGCATTCATGGTTGCCCTGATGACGCAGGTCTTCAAAGAGGAACTGATGTCCTAGAGGATCGGTGCGAATAGTCGCGCAAGGGGTGATCCAAAGCGGATATAGGCCGGCTGATCGGGCAGATTGCGGGTCAGTTCGTAACTGGATTCGAAGTCCTTGCGCAGCATCGCGTCAACGGCATGCGCCGCGCGCGGATCGAAGAACAGCGCCATCGCTTCAAAATTCAGGCGGAACGAGCGGTTGTCCAGATTGGTTGTTCCCACCACGGCCAATGTGTCGTCGACCACGAACACTTTCTGGTGCATGAAGCCATCGGTATAGCGAAAAACCCGCGCGCCACATTCCCTGATTTCATCAAAATAGGCGAATGCGGCCAGCCAGGGCAGGCGGTGGTCAATTACGTCGGGCACCAGAATGCGCACGTCGACACCACGCAGGGCTGCATGTTGCAACGCCGTCATGATGTCGATGTCCGGCACAAAATAGGGCGACGCGATCCACAGCCTTTCCTTGGCCTCGGTGATGGCGGCAAAGAACATCATCGCCCCGGTTTCGGTCTCGTCGCCCGGGCCGGTGGCCACCAGCAACGCGTTCATGTCCTGCTCGGATTCCGATCCTGCCCAATCCAGCTGATCGATCAGGTCCTCGTCATGTGCCCAATGCCAGTCTTCGGTGAAGATCAGTTGCAGTTGCCGGACAATGTGGCCGGTCATTCGGATATGCGTGTCGCGCCAGTGGCCGAAATGGGCGTCCTGCCCCAGATATTCGACGCCCACATTGTGCCCGCCGATAAATCCGGTTTCGCCGTCAATGATCACGGTCTTTCGGTGATTGCGATAGTTGAGCTGAAACCGGTACTGCGGCCCGCGGCGATCCCGGGGGTTCGCAATCTCGATCCCCGCTGTGCGCAGGGCGTCAAGGTAGGCGGTCGGAAGGCCGTAGCTGCCCACCGCGTCGGTCATGAACCGGATGCAGACGCCACGTTCTGCTGCCGCGATCAGTTTTGCTTGCAGTTTCTTGCCCAGCGCATCGTCGCGCACGATGTAGAACTGAATCAGGACATAGTTCTGTGCGTCGTCGATGGCCTGGAATATGGCATCGAAAGTGGCCTGTCCGTCCACCAGTAATTCCGCCCCGTTTCCGCGCGAAACGGGCAGGTGCGCCAGTGCTTCGAACGGGCGCGGGTTGATCGGCATTCTTTCGGCGTCGGGTTTGGAAAAATCCGCAAAGGTCTTGATGCCCTCGACAACCCGTTCGCTTTGCTTTCTGGCGATGCGATACCCGCGAAACCTGTGGTGGCCGAGAAACAGGTACAAAGGTACCCCCAGCAGCGGCGTGGCGATCAGAAATACCACCCACCCCACGGCCCCCTGCGGCGTGCGCGCGGTCTGCGCAGCGCGTATCGAAAAGACGATGGCCGTCGCGTAGAGGAAGAAGACGAGCGCGGAAACGAGAAGTGTCCACATGGGGTTATCGGTCTCTTGCCTTGTTAATCGGTACCAGTGTAGATGCGATCCCGGTCCTGCGCCATATCGCAAAGTATCTACACAACTTTTGACGTACGGGCAGCACGTTTGCCGGCAACCAATTGCCGATCACTGGCGTACGGATTGAGAAATCCGATCCGACAGGATGCGCATGTCCGCGCGCAGCTCCGGGCGTATCTTACCTTCGTTCGGAGCGTCGCGCAGCGTTTTGAACCAGTGCTGAGGAGGCCGTTTTCCTGCGGCCCGGTTCCACGTCAGGGTGTGAAGAACTGTCTGTGCTTCCGGCGCAAGCGTTTCGGGGATGTCGAACCCGTTCAGGATCGCCCAGACGCCGGTCCACAGCCTGCCCACGGACCAGGGGTTATACCCACCGCCGCCCAGAACCAGAAACCTTGGCGCCTGATCGCGCAGGCTGGCGACCGCGAGCCAGTGGGCGTTGTTGGACAGCGTCAGGCGGGACAGCGGGTCTTCGGCTACGGCGTCGGCCCCGCATTGCATCACGATGGCCTGCGGGCGAAAGGCGACCGTGGCCGGCAGTATGACCTGATCGAGAATGGCGAGAAACTCACTGTCATTGAGGCTGCGGGCAACGGGAAGGTTCCACGCCGCGCCGCCCGCATCATCATCCAGCGCGCCGGTAAACGGCCATCTGCGCGCCTCGTGGATCGAAATCATCCGCACCACGTCCGAGCCATGAAACGCGGCCGCAACCCCATCGCAGTGATGCGCGTCGATATCGACATAGACGATGCGATCAAGCCCGGCGTTCAGAAGGGTTCGTATCGCCAGAACCGGATCATTCAGATAGCAGAACCCATTGGCGCGATCAGGCAGACCGTGATGGGTGCCGCCCGCCGGATTGAACACGATCCCGCCCTCACGGATCAGTTCCGCACCCAGCATCGACCCGCCCGCAGCGGTGGCCGGACGTCGGAACATTTCCGCAAATACCGGGTTTGAGATTGTGCCCAGACCGTGTCTGGCGCGGATATCCTCGGAAACCCTTTGCTGCTTTTCCGCCAGCCTCAGGGCCGAGATGTATTCGGGTGTGTGAAAGCTCTGCAACGCGCTTGGCTTGGCGCAGGGGCTGACGCGATAGTTCCTGGAATTCAGCCATCCCAGCGCGCGGCACAGATCGATGACCGTGGACACGCGCGGAATCGCCAGGGGATGCTTTGAGCCATAGGTCGAATTGCGATAGATTTCCGACCCGATGAAAACCGGCCGTCGCATGGACTAACCGGCCGTTTGCGGGCGGTCATCCTCGCCCAGCCTGCCGTCCAGTGACATCAGAATGGCGATGGGGCGCAGCGCGGGGATATGGCTGAATACGATCAGGATGCAAACAGTCAGCGGAACGCTCAGGAAGGACCCGATCAGCCCCCAGACCGTGGTCCAGAAGGTCAGCGCCAGAATGACCAGAAACGTGGACATGTTCAGAGACCGCCCCAACATTGCGGGATCCAGGAAATTTCCGATCAGGAATTGCAGGGTGCCGCACCCCAATACAATGATCAGAAACGGCCCGATCGATTCAAACTGCACCAGCGCAATCATTGATGGAAACACCACCGCGATGATCGAGCCGATCGAGGGAATGAAGTTCAGCGCGAAGGTCAGCACAGCCCAGGTTTCGGCATATTCCAGACCCAACAGCTTGAAGACCAGATAGCTGATGGTCGCCGTAATCAGACTGATGAACGTCTTGACCCCGACATAGCGTTGCAGGCTGAAGGAAATCGCATCGAGTATGGCGGCAAACTCCGCACCCGTTTTCGGATCGCCCGCTGCAAGCCGTATCTTTTTCCGAAAGGCCAGCCGTTCGGCCATAAGGAAGGCGACGTAGAGGCTGATCAGAAAGAAATGGTTCAGCAGGGATGTGGCGCTGCCCAGCAGGACGCGGGCCACATAGGACATGTCGATGCTGATCAGGTTGTCCCGGATAAAGGTGGTCACGTCATTGCCCACCAGCCCGGCGATGCGGTTCACCGCGTTGTCGAACTGGGCCTCATAGGTGTTGATCGAGCGCGCGAACTGGGTCGCCTGACTGCCCAGAATGTACATGATGACGAACAGGCCGGCCAGAACCACGGTGACGCCCGCGATATTGGCCAGCCAGACGGGCGCGCGGGTCAGGGCGATGATTCGGTCGCTGAGCGCAATGATCAGGACATTGATCAGCAATGCCATGGTCAGGGGCACCAGAAACGCCGACCCTGCATATAGTCCCAGCACCATGAGTGTCGCCACTATCGACACGTCGCGCACGACGGACAGCTTCAGTTTCGTCGGCTTGGAAGCGATGTCATTGTCCAAAGTCATTGATCGGCCCGTATCAGGAACTGCACTTTGCGCGGCGGGGCAGCGGATTGTGTGTGCCGCCGATCCTGCACAGCAAGGCCGGATTATGCAATGCGGCCAGTCATTTGTAAGGGATAAATTGAGACATCCCCGGAATTGGCGGTTCTTTGAGCGGGACGGGCGGGTTAGTCTTTGTGAATGAGCGCACGAGTGATTCCCTTATTTGGACGACCGGTTCAGGCGCTTTGGCTGGCCATCATCCGCTTTGGCGCCAAGAACGGGTTCGTCATGAGCAGCCATGTCGCCATGTCGCTTATGCTGGCCCTGTTTCCCTTTGTTCTGTTTACTGTGGCGCTGGCGGGGGCACTGTCTCAGGACTATGTCACGGACGAGTTGATCGAGCTGCTTTTTGGCGCGTGGCCGCAGGATGTCGCGGGGCCGATTGTCACCGAGCTGCGCGCCGTCCTTGCGGAATCCGGGTCCGGTGTCATCACGCTGGGGGGACTTCTTGCGATCTTCTTTGCCTCGAACGGTGTGGTTGCCGTGCGCGCTGCGATCAATCAGGCGTATCATGACCGTGACAGCTGGCCATTCTGGAAGACGCGCTTGTTGTGCCTGGGGCTGGTCGTTGTGGGCGGTGCCGCCATTCTGGCAATCGCCGCGGTCGAGGTTGTTTTGCCGTTCTACACGCGGCTGGTATCCGAAAAGACCGATGTCAATGTCTCTGACTGGCTATCGGTGGACCGGCTGCGCTGGACCTTCACGGTGGCGGTTCCGGCGGGCACGGTGATCCTGGCGCATTTGGTTCTGCCGACGCGGCGTCACAGGGTGATGCAGATTTTGCCGGGCGTGCTGCTGACCCTTGCCCTTTGGACGGCGGGCGGTTGGGGGTTTTCGATCTATATCGGACAGTTCGCAACCTACAGCGCCACCTATGCCGGATTAGCGGGGGCCATGGCGGCATTGATCTTTCTGTACCTCTGTGCGGCGATCCTGATCCTTGGGGCGGAATTCAACGGCGCGCTGATGGATCTGCAAAGCGGACCGGAAGGGCGCGCCTCGTGAGGTTCGTCGCCGCCGCAATCGCGATGTTCGTGCCCCTTACTGCTTTTGCCCAGACCCCGACTTATGTCGGCTCTGCCCAATGCGTGAACTGCCATGAGGAGGAGGCCGAGGCCTGGTCGACTTCGCACCACGCGCTGGCCTGGACCTCTGTTGCGTCCGGGCACGTCAAGGCGGATTTCGAAGGCACTCGCTTTGACCATGACGGAATGTCTGTCGAGTTTGACGAAATGGATGACGTGTTGCAGGCCCATGTGACCGAAAAGGACGGCGCAACAACCCTTTATGATGTGCATTCGGTCGTCGGGATCGAACCTTTGCAGCAATACCTGTTCGAAACACAGCCCGGCCGTCTGCAAAGCTTTGACGTTGTCTGGGACACGGAACAACAACGCTGGTTCCACCTGTATCCCGATCAGGACCTGCCGCCCGGCGACGGTCTGCACTGGACCGGCCCTTATAAGAACTGGAACGCGCGCTGTGCCGAATGCCATGCGACCGGGTTCGAAAAAAACTACGATGTGCAAACCAGAACCTACAGGTCAAAGCAGGCCGAAATCGGTGTCGGGTGCGAGGCCTGTCACGGCCCCGGATCGGCGCATATCGATTGGACCAATGGCCAGACGGTTGCTGCCGGCCTGAACAAATTCGGCTTTACCATGAGTTGGGGCAGGGGCCGCACCGAGGCCGAGATTCAGCAATGCGCCGGTTGCCATTCCCGGCGCGAGGCGCATCAGGACGGAAACCCGTTACCCGGAACCCCTTATCACGACGCCTATAATCTGGCAGTGCTGCGCCCCGGTCTCTACCAGTTCGACGGTCAGATTCAGGACGAGGTCTATGTTTACGGCTCGTTCCTGCAATCGAAGATGTATGACCGGGGCGTTGGTTGCATGCATTGTCACGAACCTCATGGCGCCAGGCTTCGGGCCGAAGGAAACGGGGTCTGCACACAGTGCCACTCGCCGGTTGCCAACCCGGAGTTTCCAACGCTTACGGCGAAAGATTACGACTCTGTTGGCCATCATCAACACCCGGAAAACAGCGACGGTGCGCAGTGCAAGTCCTGCCACATGATCGAACGTGTCTATATGGGCGTGGATGGCAGGCGCGATCACAGTTTTCGTATTCCGCGACCCGACCTGAATTTGGGGCAGGATGCCTGCACCGATTGCCACCGCGACGAAGATCAGGACTGGGCCGCGCAGCAGATTGAGGCATGGTTTCCCGATTCCGCGCGTCGGGGCGCACATTTTGGCACGGCCTTTCAGGCGGCGACGACCGGGCGCATGGACGGGCCAGAGGATCTTTTGGCCATTGCGACCGACCCGGGACAGCCGGGGATCGTCCGCGCAACGGCGGTATATTTGCTGCAACCCTTCGGATCAGCGGACGTTGCCGCGAACACCGCCGCAATGCTGACTGATCCGGACCCTCTGGTGCGTGCCAACGCGGCCCCGTTACAGCGTCAGGCCGGGTTGCCAGAGCGGGTAGAGCGCCTTGAACCCTTGCTCTCGGACCCGATGCTGAACGTGCGGATTTCGGCCGCGAAAGAGTTCCTGACCATTCCGATGCAATCCCTGAACCCCGCCCAGCAGGCGCTGGTCGGGCAGGGTATGGGCGAGTGGCAGGCGGCGTTGTCCAACCGTTTGGACTTTCCCGAGACACATCTTGTGCTGGGCGGGACGGCCCTGACATTTCGGGACGCGCCAGCCGCCGAACGCGCCTTTCGCGAGGTCGTCACTCTGGACTCGCAGCGGGCCGAAGCGTGGCCGATACTGGTGCAACTGGCCCAGATCAACCGCGGCCCTGACGCCGCGCGCGAAGTTCTGCGCGAGGGGCTGGCCAGCTTACCCGCCAGCCCGGAACTGCGACAACTCAAGGCGCAGCTTGATCCCTGAAACGGCATCGCGTGGCCCGGTTTACGCCACGTTCCCGGCAAAATCTCCGGTTAATGAATTTGGCTAAGCAGAACCCTGGACAGGTCCATAGGTAGCCAATGTTTGAAAAACCAGTCCATACATGGCAGTTGCAGCGCCCCTTGTCGCTGAACCAGCGGATTGCCGATCTTCAGGCCCGAAAACCTGAATACATCAACCATGGCGAAGCCCTGCTTTTGCAACGCACCGCCGCGGCTTCTCTGCGCGAACAGGTGCTGACGGGCGACAGTATTTCCCTGGACGATTGAACTCAGCCCCGGAAACCGGTTGCGACCACGAATTTTTCGGAACTGTCCGACCGGGACGCAGGCGGCTTCACATTCGCCACCTTTTCGAATTTCTGTTTCAGCAGCTTTTGCAGATCGCCTTCCGCGCCCCCGGCCAGCACCTTGGCAACAAATGTGCCGCCTTCTTCCAGAACGTCAAAGGCGAAATAGGCCGCGGTTTCGCACAGGGCCATGATGCGCAGATGGTCCGTCTGTTTGTGCCCGGATGAGGCCGCCGCCATATCCGACATCACCACATCCGCCTTGCCGCCCAGCCAGTCCTTGACCTTTTGATCGGCGTCGTCCTCCATGAAGTCCAGCACGTGGGTGTCCGCGCCAGCCACGGGTTCGACCTCTTGCAGATCCACGCCCAGAACCGTGCCGACGCGTTTGCCCGAGCGTTCGCCCAGCGCGTTTACGCGTTTCACCGCCACCTGACACCAGCCACCGGGGGCGCAGCCCAGATCGACCACGCGCGCGCCGGGGACAAGAAAGCGAAACTTGTCGTCCAGTTCCAGAATTTTGAACGCCGCACGCCCGCGATAGCCTTCGGCCTGCGCGCGTTTCACATACGGGTCGTTCAGCTGCCGCTCAAGCCAGCGGGTCGAGCTGAGCTTGCGCCCGCGCGCGGTCTTGACCTTAACCTTCAGGTCGCGTTGTCCACGGCCTGAGGTATTCTTTCCACTCGGTGTCTTCGCCATCAGAACGGTCCGTCTTCCAATACGCCGTCCGCGCTCATCTGCGCATAAAGCAGACCTTCGCGCAGCCCACGGTCCGCCACGGAAAGGCGGTCGGTGGGCCAGCAGCGTAACAAAGCCTGCAAAATGGCCGAGCCGGACATGATCAGGGCCTGCCGGTCATCGCCGATACGCGGATCTCGCCGCCGCCCCAGTGGGCCGAGTTCTAAGTATCCCCGTATCACTTTGTCAATCTGATCGCTGGTCATGCGCAGACCGTCCACCTTGGTCCGATCATAACGCTTCAACCCCAGATGCGAGGCAGCCACGGTCGTCACCGTGCCGCTGGTGCCGACGATCTGAAACCCTTCGCGCGCCTGTTCATCCTTGTAGGGCGCGAAATCGGCCAGATTTTCTTCGAAGAACCAGCTCATCAGCGCAAACCGGGCCGAGTCATCCTCGACATCGTTGAACTGGTCGCGCAGTGTCGCGACACCCAGCGGCACGCTGATCCAGTCCACGACCTTGGCCGCCGGAAACGGGCTTTCAACCGTGTGGAACCCGTTATGCAGGCGCATGATTGCAGCTGGACGGTCGCGGCGGGGCACCGAAGAGATGTCGATCCACACCAGCTCGGTCGAGCCGCCCCCGATGTCCACGACCAGCAATTGCTCGGTCTTGGTCGAGACCAGCGGCGCGCAGGAAATGACGGCCAGACGCGCCTCTTCCTCGGGCTGGATGATCTCAAGTGTCAGTCCGGTCTCACGCTTGACTTGCCGGATAAAGTCGCGAGAGTTTCGCGCGCGGCGGCACGCCTCGGTCGCGACCAGACGCATCCGTCTGACCCTGTTGCGTTTCAGCTTTTGCTGACAGATGCGCAGCGCCTGAATGGTGCGCGCCATCGACGACCGCGACAGTCGTCCGGTCCGTTCCAGCCCCGCGCCCAACTGCACGGATTTGGAAAAACTGTCTACCACATGGAACCCGCTGCCCTTGGGCTGGGCTATCAACATGCGGCAGCTATTTGTTCCCAGATCCAGCGCCGCATACAACGCATCTGGATCGGGTCTTGCCGGCGCGGGGCTTTCGACCGCCTTCGGGAACGCGCCCGCACCTTTGGGACGCTTGGGCGCCATCGTAACGCCCTCCGATTTTCGAGTTACCCCGACCATAGGTCGGGCGGTTGGTTCGTGCAAGACGCTCATTAAAGTGTTGAGTATTTTGATATGCGACTTCGACCGGGAATTGGTTACAAGCCCCGGTATCCCATCGTGGGCAAAAAGGTCGCTTGAAATACGCCGTGTGTCGAAAATCGACCGACCTTGGCCCATATAGAAGTCTAGAACCACTCCATCTGGTTAGGAGGAATCAAAGGCTATGCCTGACGTCACCATCGTATACTGGCGCGACATTCCCGCCCAAGTCATCGTCGGCAAAGGCCGCCGGGGCGCCAAGCGGCAGTTGGAGGAGCGGTTCGAGCAAGCCATCGACCGGGCCGCGATGAAGGTGAACGCCAAGGACAGCGATGCCTACCTGGCTGAATGGCGCAAGGCCGAACCCTTTGCTGTGGACGGAGACCCGTCCGAGATTGCCGAGGCCGAAGCCGTGCGTCTGGAGACGGAATACGATCAGGAGCGCGTCAAGGCCCTGATCGCCAATGACGGTTGGGCATGAGCCCCAGATCTATATGGGAGGCCGCAATGGCTTTGCTGAACTTCAAGAAACGTGATGCGGCCGAAAAGGCCCCGGTAAACCCGACCGTCGAAGCCTTTTTGCAGGGCTATTCGATCGAGGTGATGCCGCGCACCGCCGAAAAGATCGAGGATTTCCGCGCGCTGCTGCCCGAAGGCACCCGCGTCTATATCGCTCATATCGAAGGCACGCCGATCGAAGACATGGTCAAGACCGCCAAGCGGATCGCGGCCGAAGGGTATCCCGTGATGCCGCACTTCCCGGCGCGGATCATCAAAGATGCAAATACGCTGGAAAACTGGATATCCATGTATCAGGGCGAAGCGGGTGTCGATCAGGCGCTGCTGCTGGCCGGTGGTGTCGCGAATCCGCATGGTGAATTCGACAGCTCGATGCAATTGCTGGAATCCGGCCTGTTCGACAAGGCGGGCTTCAAACGTCTGCACGTGGCGGGTCACCCCGAGGGCAACAAGGACATCGACCCGGATGGCTCGACCAGGAATGTCGACGACGCGCTGCGCTGGAAGCAGAAGTTCAACGAAACGACCGATGCGGAAATGGCGCTGGCCACGCAGTTTGCCTTTGACGCCAAGCCGATCATCGCATGGGCGGACGGTCTGAAGGCCGCAGGTATCGACCTGCCGATCCATATCGGAATTGCCGGTCCGGCCAAACTGCAGACCCTGATCAAGTTCGCCATCGCCTGTGGTGTCGGCCCGTCGCTGAAGGTCCTGCAGAAGCGCGCGATGGATGTCTCAAAGCTGTTGCTGCCCTACGAGCCGACCGATGTGATCACCGAACTGGCCAACCACAAAGCGGCCAACCCGGAGTTCAACATCACCAACGTGCATTTCTTCCCGCTCGGCGGCATCAAGACCAACGCCAACTGGGCTATCGACAACGGCGGCGCTTCGGCAAAGCCTGCAAACTCCTAAGGAACGGACATGACCCGTACAGTCGTAAATCAAAAACAAAAACCGCCGTTCTGGGCTTTGACGAACCGTTCTGCGTGATCGGCGAGCGGATCAACCCGACCGGCCGCAAGAAACTGGCCGCCGAACTGGAAGCGGGCGATTTCTCGACCGTTGAGAAAGACGCCATCGCCCAGGTCGCTGCAGGCGCGACCGTTCTGGATATCAACGCGGGCGTTGTCTACAACTCGAACCCCAACCCGAACGAGACCGAACCGCCGCTGATGCGCAAGATCGTCGAGTTGGTGCAGGGTCTGGTTGAGGTTCCGCTGTGCATCGACAGCTCTGTTCCCGGCGCGCTGGAGGCCGGCCTTGAGGCGGCTGAGGGCCGTCCGCTGCTGAACTCGGTCACGGGCGAGGAAGAGCGTCTGGAACTGGTTCTGCCGCTGGTCAAGAAATACAACGTTCCGGTGGTCGCGATCTCGAACGATGACACCGGCATCTCCGAAGACCCCGATGTGCGTTTCGAAGTTGCGAAGAAGATTGTTGAGCGTGCCGCCGATTTCGGCATCCCGGCGCATGACATTGTCGTGGACCCGCTGGTTATGCCCATCGGCGCGATGGCAACCGCTGGTCAGCAGGTGTTTGCTCTGGTCCGTCGCCTGCGCGAGGAACTGGGCGTGAACACAACCTGCGGCGCGTCCAACATCTCGTTCGGCCTGCCGAACCGCCACGGTATCAACAACGCGTTCCTGCCGATGGCGATGGGCGCGGGTATGACTTCGGCGATCATGAACCCGGTGGCCCTGCCGGTTGGCCCGAAGAAGTTGGCCGAGAAGAAAGCGGAAGTCGAAGCGAAAGGCATCGTTCTGCCCGCGGACATGGATGACGAAACCTTTTGCCAGCTGTTCGGTCTGGGTTCGACCCTGCCGCGTGCCGGTAAAGAGATGGAGGCCATCCGCGCGGCCAATCTGCTGACCAACAACGACCCGCATGGTGGTGCCTGGATCAAGTTCAACAAAGCGCCGGACGAAGCCGGTGCCGCCGGTGCGGCAGGCGGTCGTCGCGGTGGCGGTCGCCGGCGCCGCGCCGGATAGGCAACGCCCAGACATCAAAGGCCGGGCCCAGTGCCCGGCCTTTTTCGTTTTGACACCGATCAAGGCTGGTTCATCATTGGTTTGCGATATTGGCAGAACCCCAACAGATAGGTTCAGGTGCAACGATGAGCAAACATCATCCCCCGAAACTGGCGGACACAGACCTCGGCAAGCGTTTAAACAAGCAGGATTATTTCGAACAACTCGCCGCGCTGCAGGCGCAGCTTGCGCTGATTCAGCAGGCGTTTCTGTTTCATGGGGTTAAGGGCGTTCTGGTGTTTGAAGGCTGGGATGCGGCAGGCAAGGGGGGGACGATCCGGCGGATCAGCCAGGCGCTGGACCCGCGCAGCTTCAAGGTCTGGCCGATCGGTGCGCCCCGAAACTACTATCTGAACCGGCACTATCTGCTGCGTTTCTGGGAAAGGCTGCCGCCGGCCGGGGCCATCTCGGCCTTTGATCGCAGCTGGTACGGGCGTGTGCTGGTCGAACGGATCGAAAGCCTTACTCCGAAAGAACGCTGGCGCGCCGCGTATCAGGAGATCAATGATTTCGAACGCATGCTTGTCGATGACGGAACCCGGATCGTGAAGTTGTTCTTTCACATTTCTCCGGACGAGCAGATGGCAAGGTTCACCGAGCGTCTGCGCAATCCGATGAAGCGCTGGAAGCTGACCTACGAGGATTTCCGAAATCGTGAACGCTGGGCGGAAACTGAAGTCGCTGTGGACGAAATGCTGGCGCGCACATCGACGGCAATCGCCCCCTGGCATGTGATTCCCGCCAACAACAAGAAATACGCCCGTATCAAGGCGATGCGCGCAATTGTTGATGCGTTTTCCACGGATGTCGACCTGAACCCGCAGCATCTGGATCAGCGAACGCTGGACGCGGCCTGTCAGGCGCTGGACGTGGACCAGTCCTTGATCGACAGCCTGCGCGCCCGAACAGAATAGCGCCCAATCAGCACCGAAACGTGCTTGAAGTCTGCCAGACGAGAGTGCTATCCAATCCAACGCGGCGGGTATGATGTAATGGTAGCCTGTCAGCTTCCCAAGCTGAACGCGCGGGTTCGATTCCCGCTACCCGCTCCAAGGGATCTCGGTCATGAAGAAACAGCTGACGCGGCGGGCGCAAGTAGTCGCAAAAAAGGGCGGGCCTGTCGGATCGCTGGCGCGGTTGTCCGCCGTCGCGCATGAGGACGGCGCCCTGTTCGACATCGGCGTGAACCGGGGAACCATCGCCCGCCACCTGATCCGCATTTTCCCCGACTGCCCCTGCTTTCTGTTTGAACCCCTGCCAGAACAGGCCAGCTTTCTGGCCAACAGGTTTTCCTCGTTCTCGGCCGTGAATGTCGTGCAGCAGGCGCTTAGCGATACGCCGGGCGAAGCCGAGTTTTTTGTTGGCAAAAGTCTAGGAACGTCCTCGCTGCTGCCGATGAGTGACGAGACGGTTGCAAACCACCCGGAATCCGAGGTCGTTTCATCCATTCAGGTGCAAGTGAACACAATCGACGCCTTTTGTGAGGAGAATGGCATCTCGCACATCTCCTGCATGAAGATCGACGCGCAGGGGTCCGAGCTGAATATATTCAGAGGTGCCACGCAGATGCTGTCCGAGCAGCGCATCGACATGATCATGTTCGAATGGTTCGCAACGCCGCATTATGCGAATTGTCCCCTGATTCTGGACCTTTGGAACGAGTTGGATCGGTTCAATTATTCCATGTACGACATTTTCCCCGGCCGATCCGCGCCCAGCGGGCAGCGCCGGTTCGGGGATGCCGTCTTTATCTCAGACAAGTTTCGCAGGGAAAGACTGCCGTTTCTGTGATGCCGGAAACCGGGCGTTGCACCGCCCGACCTCTGCGCGTTCTTGATACAGCTTTCAGGTGGTGGCCGCCAACGGCACCACTATCACCGGCCGCAGGCCATCCTATGACCGGCGGCGGCGGCGACGGCCCGATTTCTCCTCGTCCCCGCCGGTGTTGAAGGATGGTGCGGGCAGCGTGACCACCTGCGCCAGTTCCGGGAACGGGTCCGTCTTGTGCGGGATGGCGTTCGCCGCGACGAAATGATCCTGAAACTTGGGCTCGATGGCTGTTTCGACTTTGGTAATCTCGCGCACGACGCGTTCGATCTCGGCCCGCGAACCGATGTTGCACAGCGCAATCCGGGCGCCGGTTCCGGCGGCGTTGCCGGCGCTGTTCACCTTGTCCAGCGGCGCGTCCGGGATCATGCCCAAAACCATCGCGTGTTTGGTCGAGATATGCGCGCCGAACGCCCCGGCCAGAACCACGCGATCTACCTTGTCGACGCCCATTTCGTCCATCAGCAGGCGCGCGCCGGCATAAAGCGCGGATTTGGCCAGTTGGATGGCGCGGATATCACCCTGGGTAACGGTGATGCGCGGACCGCCCTCGGCGCTGGCATCGTGGATCAGATAGGCGTGGGTGCGGCCTTCGGGGACACAGCGGGCTGTGCCGGTTTGGTCGGCAGACCCGATCAGTCCGCTTTCATCCAGCAACCCGGCAATGCGCATTTCGGCGACGGCTTCGATAATGCCCGAACCGCATATGCCAGTGATTCCCGTAGTTGCGACATCCCGGTCAAACCCTTCTTCGTCCGACCATCTATCGGACCCGATCACGCGAAAGCGGGGTTCCTTGGTGACGGGATCGATCTCGATCCGCTCGATTGCTCCGGGTGCGGCGCGCTGGCCGGAACTGATCTGCGCACCCTCGAAGGCGGGCCCTGTCGGAGAGGAACAGGCCAGCACGCGAGAGGTGTTGCCCAGCAGGATTTCCGCGTTGGTTCCAACATCGACGATCAGCACGAGGTCTTCGGATTTTCCGGGCTCCTCCGACAACGCCACAGCCGCACAATCCGCACCAACATGGCCTGCGATGCAGGGCAGGATGTAGACCTGCGCGCGCGGGTTCATTTTGGTCAGGTCCATGTCACGGGCAGGCAGCGACATGCTTTCCGAAGTCGCCAGCGCAAACGGCGCCTGACCCAGTTCGACCGGGTCCAGACCCAGCAGCAGATGATGCATGACCGGGTTGCAGACGAACACGGTTTCGACAATCAGCGCGGGGTCAATATCGGCCTCTTCCGCAATCGAGGAGGTCAGATCGTTGATCGCCTCGCGGACGGCCCTGGTCATTTCCTTGTCCCCGCCAGGGTTCATCATCGAGTAGGACACCCGGCTCATCAGGTCTTCTCCGAACCTGATTTGCGGGTTCATCAGACCCGAGGAGGTTTTGACCTCACCGGTTTCCAGATCGGTCAGGTGGGCCGCGATCGTGGTTGAGCCAAGGTCAATCGCCAACCCGTACAGCCCGCTCTCATGCAGGCCGGGCCAGATTTCAACGATCCGGGCCACCTCGTCCTTGTGGCCCTTGTGAAGGGCGACCGTGACCTCCCATTTCCCTTTGCGCAGAACCGGTTGCAGCTTGGACATCAGGGACAGGTCAGCGGTGACAGCGTCGATCTTCCACTGCTGGCGCAGGGCCCGTTCCAGACGTTCCAGATCGCCGGTGGGCGAGTGCATATCGGGCTCTTCCACGACCACAAAATAAAGCCGGGTCGCAGGGTCCATCGTAATGGCCCGCGCGGCGGCCGCTTTGCGGACCACCTGACGGTGTACCTGGCTTTCGGGGGGGACGTCGATCACAATGTCGCCCTGAACGGTCGCCTGACATCCCAGACGGCGGCCGGGCTTCAGCCCGCGTTTGTCGTCATAGCGCTGTTCGACGGCATTCCACGCACTCAGCGCAGTGTCCGAGACGGTGACGCCGTGTTTGGGAAACTCACCATAGCTGGGCGTGATCTGACATTTCGAGCAAATCCCACGCCCGCCACAGACCGAATCCAGATCGACCCCAAGCTGCCGGGCGGCAGTCAGAACCGGAGTGCCCACGGGGAAATGCCCGCGTTTGCCCGACGGGGTAAAGACAACAAGGGGGTCGGTGGTCATGTCTGGCCTGCCTTTTTGTATTCGCGCGTATGCCGGGCAAGATATGGGTTTGCGCCAAAAGGGAAAGGCCATTCCGCGGCACGTTTTGTGCGCGTTGCGTCGTTTTTTGCTGCGGTATCGCACCGCGGGTGAAAACTAGTTTAGGTCAGGGGCTTTTCCTTAGCTTGAATCCATGCAATAGGGTCACCGCCAAACGGGCTTTTGCATGGGGTTAACAGATGCAAATTCGTGAGGCACTTACCTTTGACGATGTTCTTTTGGTTCCGGCGTCCTCGTCGGTGCTGCCGGCAACGGCGGATACGACCACGCGCGTGACGCGCGAGATCACCATGAACATCCCGCTGCTCAGCTCGGCCATGGATACGGTGACCGAAGCGCGCATGGCCATCGCCATGGCACAGGCAGGCGGTATCGGCGTTGTTCACAAAAACCTGTCCGTGGACGAGCAGGCCCGCGAGGTGCGCCGGGTCAAGCGGTTTGAATCCGGCATCGTCTACAACCCTGTGACCCTTCGGGTCGATCAGACCCTGGCCGATGCTAAGGCCCTGGTGCAGCGCTACAACTTTACCGGTTTTCCGGTGGTTGACGACGCCGGTCGCGTCGTCGGCATTCTGACCAACCGTGACATGCGGTTTGCAACTTCGGAAGAAACGCCGGTCCACGTCATGATGACTTCGGAAAATCTGGCCATGCTGCAAGAGCCGGCGGATCTGGAAGAGGCCAAGAGCCTGATGAAAGCCCGCCGGATCGAAAAGCTGCTGGTGGTCGACGGCGAAGGCAAGCTGACCGGCCTGCTGACGCTGAAGGACACCGAACAGGCGGTGCTGAATCCGACCGCGTGCAAGGACCGGCTGGGCCGGTTGCGAGTTGCGGCTGCAACCTCGGTCGGGGATGCCGGGTTCGAACGCTCGGAACAGCTGGTGGATTCGGGCGTCGACATCATCGTTGTGGATACCGCACACGGCCATTCGCAAGGGGTGCTTGACGCGGTGAAACGGGTCAAGACCCTGTCGAATGAGGTTCAGATCATCGCGGGCAATGTCGCGACAAGCGAGGCGACAAAAGCACTGATCGATGCCGGGGCGGACGCGATCAAGGTGGGCATCGGGCCGGGCTCGATCTGCACCACGCGGATGGTTGCGGGCGTTGGCGTGCCGCAGCTGACCGCCATCATGGATTGCGCCTCGGCGGCGGGGGATGTCCCGGTGATCGCGGACGGCGGCATCAAGTTCTCGGGCGATTTTGCCAAAGCCATCGCAGCGGGGGCATCCTGCGCCATGGTCGGCTCGATGATCGCGGGGACGGACGAAAGCCCGGGCGAGGTGATCCTGTATCAGGGTCGGTCGTTCAAATCCTACCGCGGCATGGGCAGCCTTGGTGCCATGGCGCGCGGCTCGGCGGATCGGTATTTCCAGAAGGACGCCGCCAATGACAAGCTGGTGCCGGAAGGGATCGAAGGGCAGGTGCCCTACAAGGGCTCGGCCAGCGCTGTGGTGCATCAGCTTGTTGGCGGCCTGAGGGCGGCAATGGGGTACACGGGATGCGCCACTGTCGAAGAGATGCGCAGGAATTGCCATTTCGTCAAAATCACCGGGGCCGGGTTGAAGGAAAGCCACGTGCATGACGTGCAGATCACCCGCGAAAGCCCGAACTACCGGGTGATGTGAGCCCGAACCTGATTGAGAACGGCGCCCGGTCCCGGGCGCCGTCTTGCGTTTTCGACATCGGGCAGCCCGCCCTTAACCGCAACGGAACATTCCATGACGCCGGCCGCACGCATTCAGGCTTCGATAGAAATTCTGGACGAGATCCTGTCCGGTGCGCCTGTCGAGAAATCGCTGACCAACTGGGCTCGGCGCAGTCGTTTCGCGGGCTCCAAGGACCGTGCGGCCGTGCGGGATCATGTCTTTTCAGCAATGCGATGCAAACGGTCCTTTGCCGCAATGGGCGGATCAGAGACCGGTCGCGGATTGATGATCGGAGCGGCGCGGGCTGAAGGCGCCGATCTTGACGCACTGTTCACCGGATTGCGGCACGCGCCCGAGCCGGTATCCCCCACGGAAACAGGACGTGACTTTGAAACCGAAGCCGAGCGGCTGGACATTCCCGAATGGCTGTGGCCCAGATTTCAAGCATCGCTGGGTGAACAGGCAGGCGTGGTCGCACAGGCTTTGCGGGGCCGTGCTCCGGTACATCTGCGGGTCAATTTGATAAAGGTAGACGTCCGGGGCGCCATTGCTGCACTGAGCGCAGACGGCATTATCGCGTCCGCCCTTCCGGCCTGTGACACCGCTCTCGAAATAAAGGAAGGCGCCCGAAAAGTCGCGGGAAGCCGCGCCTATGCTGAAGGACTGGTCGAACTTCAGGACGCAGCCAGCCAGGCCGTCGTCGCCGCGCTGGACCTGCAAGCGGGAATGCGCGTTCTGGATTACTGTGCCGGAGGTGGTGGTAAATCGCTGGCGCTGGCCGCGCATTCAGGCGTGAAGGTTTTTGCGCATGACGTGAATGTTGGTCGAATGCGGGACTTGCCCGCACGGGCGGAGCGGGCAGGGGCAAACGTCACCATTTTGTCGCCGGACGAAATCGCGGATCACGCCCCGTTCGACGTTGTCCTGGCCGATGCTCCCTGTTCCGGCAGCGGTTCCTGGCGCCGTGCACCAGCAGGAAAATGGGCATTGACCGAAGATCGCCTGCACGCATTGTCGCGCATCCAGACGGAAATACTGGAAAGGCTGACAAATCTGGCCCATCCGGCCGGCGTGCTGGCCTATGCCACCTGTTCGATGCTTGATGATGAGAATGGCAATGTCGTGGATGCTTTTCTTCAGGCCAACCCGGAATGGAGCGCGCGCTTTCGCAAAACGTGGCTCGTTTCACACGGCACGGACGGTTTCTTCACGGCACACTTGACGCGATAGCGCATCAGGCCATAGCAACCTTAAGGAGAGTGTTCGGTTTCCTTTAAGCGGGCATTAACTTTATTTGGGCTGATTTGACCGAAGCCCTCTGATCTGAGTTGTTTATGTCTGAAACTGCGGAAATTTTTTCTGACCCTTCTCTTCAAAAAGCCCCGTCCGGATTTCGACTGGCCTCGCTTGTTGCCTTCGGTGCAGTGCTGAGCCTGTCGCCGATCGCGGGGCTAATGCCGCCGAACTGGAGCATCGGCCTTGTTGTCGCCGGAGTGTCGCTGTTGGCGGCCGCGTTCCTTGTCGTTCTCAAGGGGCAGATCGCGGACTATTCGGTGCGTCAGGCCGTCAAGGCGATGGCGGCTTTCGCCCATCAGGACGCCTGTCCTTGTCTGATTGCAAATGCCCAGGGTGACGTTCTGACATGCAACGCCCAGGCGACAGAGCAGCTTCAGGCGCGTGCAGGTAACCGGCTTGAGCGATGCCTGAAATCCGTTTTTGCCAATCCGCCCGCCATTTTGCTGCGGCTTCAATCGCAGGCCGAGATTTATGGAAGGGCGCGGGAAGACATCGTTACCGTCGGTTCGACAATCCCGGTGGCCGTGTTCGGCGTCGGCAATGGTCTGTTCTGCTGGCGGTTTCATCTGGACGCGCATGGCCATTGGGATGAGGTCCGCGTTCCGGTTCTGACCGAAGGCCGAAACGGCGCGTTGCTTCGAGTGAACACAGCGGCCGAACACCTGTTGGGGCGGCGGCCCGAAAATCTGAGAAAGGTGTTTCTGAACGAACCCGATGGGCAGGGCGGAATTGCGCAGGTCCAAACGGCCAGCGACCCGGTTTCTGTCGCGGTGTGCGAACTCAACCGATCAGGCTCGGTTCGGGATGTGCTGCTTCTCCCCGTAGACGCCTCTGATCACGGCGAAAGCGCGGCGTCCTTTGCTGACCTGCCTGTGCCAATCATGTGCCTTGATCCCGATGGCAGCATTCTCGAAGCCAACAGACTGGCCGTGAAACTGATCGGCGATGTGGTGCCCGGTGAAACCAATGCCGAGCAGATCATGCACGGCCTTGGTTATCCGATCCTGGACTGGCTGGCGCGGACCGCCGCGCAGGAACCCGCAATGCGTTCAGAGTTCTTGCGGCTGACGCGCAAGGACAAGGAGGTGTTCGTTCAGGTGACGCTGAACCGTGTGGTGAACAATGGGCAGGTCTGCCTGATCGCCGTGTTGAACGACGCGACCGAGCTCAAGACGCTTGAAGCGCAGTTTGTTCAGGGTCAAAAGATGCAGGCTGTCGGGCAGTTGGCCGGCGGTGTTGCCCATGATTTCAACAACCTGCTGACCGCAATATCAGGTCATTGCGATCTTTTGTTGCTGCGGCATGATCAAAACGACCCGGATTACGGCGATCTGGTTCAGATTAACCAGAATGCCAACCGTGCGGCTGCCCTGGTCAGTCAGTTGCTGGCGTTTTCCCGCAAGCAGACGCTGCAGCCCGAGGTGCTGGATCTTCGGGACACGATTTCCGACCTGATCCACCTGCTGAACCGGCTGGTGGGCGAGAAAGTGCGTCTGACCCTCAGCCACGATCCCGTTCTCAAGCCTGTTCGGGCCGATAAAAGGCAGTTGGAACAGGTGTTTATGAACCTCGTCGTCAACGCGCGCGACGCGATGCCAGACGGTGGCGAAGTGCGGATTGAGACAGAGGTTGTGGTGCTGAATGAAGCCTTGAAACGAGACCGCGCGACGGTACAACCCGGTGAATACGTCACTGTCAAGGTGATCGACAGCGGTGTCGGCATCCCCTCCGACAAGCTGCAAAAAGTGTTCGAGCCGTTCTATACCACCAAAAGAACGGGTGAAGGCACTGGTCTGGGCCTGTCGACCGTTTACGGTATCGTCAAGCAGACTGGGGGCTTCATCTTCGTCGACAGCCTTCCGGGGCACGGTACCGAGTTCACAGTCCTTCTGCCGGTCTCGGTCGCGCCCCGCGAAGTCAGTTCCGCCGACTCAACCGGGGCCGACACTCCCATTGCCCGGCAGGGCGAAGGTGTCGTCTTGCTGGTCGAGGATGAAGCCCCGGTGCGCGCCTTCGCGACGCGTGCCTTGCGGCTGAAAGGCTTTACCGTGCTCGAAGCCGGGTCGGCCGAAGAGGCATTGCATATGCTCAATGACGGATCGCTGAACGTTGACGCCTTTGTCACCGACGTGGTCATGCCCGGAATGGACGGTCCGACATGGGTGCGCAAAGCGATGGAAACGCGTCCGGATGTCAGGGTGATCTTCATGTCGGGCTACACCGAAGGCGCATTCGGTGATTCCGGGCCGGAAATTCCAAATTCCACCTTCCTTCCGAAACCCTTCTCGCTGAATCAATTGACCGAAGCGGTGTTTCAGCAGCTCAACTGACCATGTCAGAGCGCCGAGGCGTGGCAGTCAAATTCCGCCGCGTGCAGCTTGCGGAACCTCTGTTCTGTTTCCGGTGTCAGGGAAAGGTCGCCAGGCGGTGAAACATTCTCGGGTTTCAGGTCGATTTTCATGTCCAGCCGGGTTTGCAGAAAGTCTAGGATCTTGTCCTGATTTTCATATTTGAACACGTGACGCGCGCCGGCACCGTTGCTGCGCGTGCGGAAGAACTGGCTCTGGCTGCCGACATCGGCGAATTCCGGGCGCGGGTTCTGCATATAAGCCTGAACGAAGTCGTCAAAGCTGAGGCCCCGGGTCGAATGCGAATGCCCGATCCGCGCGTCGCGGCTGCGGAACCTGTACCAGCTACCCAGCCAGTCAACCGGTTCACGGACAATGGCCATGATTTCCATTTCGGTGTCGTACATCTTGCGAAAGATATTCTGGAAAAACCGGTCATAGCGCCGCACAGGCGCATGTTTCAGGTCCGGCGGACCGGTAACCACAAAGTCGGCGCGGTCGCGCAAGGCCGAGTGATAGGCCGTGCTGCCTGTTTTGGGGACAGCGAGAAACGCAAGGCGTTCCTTATAGAAAACAAGCATTTATTCGCCCTTTGCCGGATTTAGTCACGGTCGCAGATTGGCGTAAACGACTCTTTAACACAATTGCCCAACAGTAAGTTCTGTAAGTTTTAGTTGAAATGTTCTCTTTTTGGTCCCATAAGGAACAAGAGGCGAACAAAGCAGCGATTGCCGCCCGTTCAAGGGTGTGACAAAAGGGAAGGCGACAGGACAATGGCGGATCTTCTGACAATGAGCGACAAGAAAAACGCAGATAAGCAAAAGGCGCTCGACAGCGCGCTGGCGCAGATCGAACGGCAATTCGGCAAAGGCTCGATCATGAAGCTGGGCGAGGATGCCAAGCAGGATATCGACGCCAGCTCGACCGGATCGCTGGGTCTGGATATCGCGCTGGGAATTGGCGGACTGCCGATGGGCCGGATTGTCGAGATTTACGGGCCGGAAAGCTCGGGCAAGACCACGCTGACGCTGCATTGCATCGCGGAACAACAGAAGCGCGGCGGTGTGTGCGCGTTTGTGGATGCGGAACATGCGCTGGACCCGCAATATGCCCGCAAGCTGGGCGTTGATCTGGATGAGTTGCTGATCTCGCAACCCGACACCGGTGAACAGGCGCTTGAGATCACCGATACGCTGGTGCGCTCGGGTGCGGTGAACATGGTCGTCGTCGACTCGGTCGCG
Source organism: Ruegeria sp. ABV4_181 (assembly GCF_056158465.1). Taxonomy (NCBI): domain Bacteria; kingdom Pseudomonadati; phylum Pseudomonadota; class Alphaproteobacteria; order Rhodobacterales; family Roseobacteraceae; genus Ruegeria; species Ruegeria sp. ABV4_181. Next base: position 2,634,764 of record NZ_JBSWTI010000002.1, on the reverse strand, counting down.
GCGCTGACGCCGAAATCCGAGTTGGAAGGCGACATGGGCGACAGCAACGTGGGCGTACAGGCCCGCCTGATGAGTCAGGCGATGCGCAAGCTGACCGGCTCGATCAGTCGCTCGAACTGCATGGTGATCTTCATCAACCAGATTCGGATGAAGATCGGCGTGATGTTCGGCAGCCCGGAAACCACGACCGGGGGTAACGCGTTGAAATTCTACAGCTCGGTCCGCCTGGACATTCGCCGGATCGGCGCGATCAAGGATCGGGATGAGGTGGTCGGCAACCAGACCCGCGTCAAGGTCGTCAAGAACAAGGTGGCGCCGCCCTTCAAGCAGGTCGAATTTGACATCATGTATGGCGAAGGCATCAGCAAAATGGGCGAGTTGCTGGATCTGGGCGTCAAGGCCGGGGTGGTCGAGAAGTCGGGCTCGTGGTTCAGTTATGGCGATGAACGGATCGGGCAGGGGCGCGAGAACGCCAAGCAATACCTGCGCGACAACAGCCGCGTTGCGCTTGAGATCGAGGACAAGATTCGCGCCGCGCACGGGTTGGAATTCGACATGCCGCCGGGTGTAGCCGAGGATGACGATATCCTCGAAGCCTGACGGTCTTTGATAATGTCTTGAACAGGGCGGTCCGTCGGGGCCGCCTTGTTTCGTTCTGCGTCTGCAATGCTGTGGACTATCCGCAGGGACGGGGATAAACCCGTTTCGACACACTATGATTGCGCGCTGAGAGAACCTTATGCCCACGCTGAACGATATCCGATCGACCTTTCTGAACTACTTTGCCAAGCATGGGCACGAAGTGGTGGCGTCCAGCCCGCTGGTCCCGCGCAACGACCCTACGCTGATGTTCGTGAACTCGGGCATGGTCCAGTTCAAGAACCTGTTCACAGGCGTAGAAACCCGGGATTATCAGCGTGCTACAACCGCCCAGAAATGTGTGCGGGCTGGCGGCAAGCACAACGATCTGGACAACGTAGGTTATACTGCACGGCACCACACGTTTTTTGAGATGCTGGGCAATTTCTCGTTTGGGGATTACTTCAAGCCCGAGGCGATCCCTTTTGCATGGGAACTGATCACCAAGGAATTCGGCATCGACAAAAACCGTCTGCTGACAACGGTTTATCACACTGATGACGAGGCGTTTGAAATCTGGAAAAAAGTCGGCGTGCCCGAAGACCGGATCATCCGCATCGCCACCAATGACAACTTCTGGCAGATGGGTCCGACCGGCCCCTGCGGCCCCTGCACCGAGATTTTCTATGATCACGGCGATCATATCTGGGGCGGCCCTCCGGGTTCGGCCGAGGAAGACGGCGACCGGTTCATTGAAATCTGGAACATCGTTTTCATGCAGAACGAGCAGTTCGAAGACGGCTCGATGGTGGAACTCGACATGCAGTCGATCGACACCGGCATGGGGCTGGAACGGATCGGGGCGTTGCTGCAAGGCAGCCATGACAACTATGACACGGACCTGTTCAAGACGTTGATCGAGGCATCGGCGGATGCGACCGGCGTCGATCCGTATGGCGACCAAAACGTGCATCATCGCGTGATCGCGGATCACCTTCGGTCGACCTCGTTCCTGATCGCCGATGGGGTGATGCCCAGCAATGACGGGCGCGGCTACGTGCTGCGCCGGATCATGCGCCGCGCGATGCGTCACGCGCATCTGCTGGGCGCGAAAGACCCGGTCATGCACCGTTTGGTGCCCTCGCTGGTGCAACTGATGGGCGCGCAATATTCCGAACTGGGGCAGGCGCAGGCGTTGATCGAAGAGACGTTGCTGCTTGAAGAGACCCGCTTCAAGCAAACCCTGGATCGCGGTCTTAAACTGCTGGATGATGAGGTCGCGGGTCTGCCCGAGGGCGCGGCCCTGCCTGGCGACGCCGCGTTCAAACTCTATGATACCTATGGTTTCCCGCTGGACCTGACGCAGGATGCACTGCGCGAAAAGGGCCGGACCGTGGATACCGACGGTTTTGATGCGGCCATGGCCGAACAAAAGGCCAAGGCGCGTGCGGCATGGGCCGGTTCGGGTGAGTCGGCGGATCAGGCGGTCTGGTTCGACGTGCTGGATGTCGCCGGTGCCACGGATTTCCTTGGCTACGACACCGAGAAAGCCGAAGGGCAGGTGGCGGCCCTGATCGTGGATGGCGCTTTGGTCGACCAGATCGAAAAGGGCGCGACCGGATGGGTGGTCGTGAACCAGACGCCTTTCTATGGAGAGGCTGGTGGTCAGGTCGGCGACACCGGGGAAATCCGGCGTCTTGAGAATATGCAGGACGTGGCGAGAGTTGAAGACACACGCAAATTTGCCGAAGGCAAGGTCTATGCGCATCGGGTGACCGTCAGCCAGGGCACGTTGTCTAAAGGCGACGCGGTCGAGCTTGAGGTGAATCATGCCCGCCGCACCGCGATCCGCGCCAACCATTCGGCCACACACCTGCTGCACGAAGCGCTGCGTGAAGCTCTGGGCGATCACGTCGCACAGCGCGGGTCGCTGAACGCCCATGACCGTCTGCGGTTCGACTTCAGCCACTCCAAGGCGCTGAGCCCGGAGGAGATTCAGAAGGTCGAGCGCGAGGTGAATGACTTCATCCGCCAGAATTCGACCGTTGAAACGCGCATCATGACCCCGGACGATGCCCGCGAACTGGGCGCGCAGGCTCTGTTTGGTGAGAAATACGGTGACGAGGTCCGCGTTGTGTCGATGGGCAAGGCGCCGACAGGCAAAGGTCAGGATGGGGAAACCTGGTCGATCGAACTGTGTGGCGGAACGCATGTGCGTCAGACCGGTGACATCGGAACTTTTGTCGTGCTTGGCGACAGCGCCAGCAGCGCCGGTGTTCGCCGGATCGAAGCCTTGACCGGGGATGAGGCGTTCCGACACCTCTCGGCACAGGATCAGCGCCTGGGCCAGATTGCGCTGGACTTAAAGGCGCAACCGGACACAGTGGTCAGCCGCGTCAGATCGTTGTTGGATGAGCGCAAGTCGCTGCAGAACGAGGTGGCGCAACTGCGCCGTGATCTGGCGATGGCCGGCGGGTCGGGTCAGGGCGGCAGTGAAGCGCGCGACGTCAACGGCGTTCCGTTCCTGGCGCAGGCATTGACCGGTGTGTCCGGCAAGGACCTTCCCGCCCTGATCGACGAGCACAAAAGCCGTCTGGGTTCCGGCGCGGTTTTGCTGATCGCTGATGCGGGCGGCAAGGCAGCCGTTGCCGCCGGCGTCACCCCGGATCTGACAGACAAAGTGTCAGCGGTTGATCTGGTGCGGGCCGCCGTCAGTGAACTGGGCGGCAAGGGGGGCGGCGGACGCCCCGATATGGCGCAGGGCGGTGGCCGCGACGCCTCGAATTCTGATGCGGCCATCAAGGCCGCCGAACAAGTACTGGGAGGATGACATGGCCGCACTCTGGATTGCGCATGTAACGGTGACCGACGCCGAAGCCTATGGAAAATACGCAGAGCTGGCCGGGCCCGCGATTGCCAAACACGGCGGCGCGTTCATCGCCCGCGCGGCGCGGTACGTTCAGCTTGAAGGAAAGGAACGACCCCGGAATGTCGTGGCCCGGTTCCCTTCGGTTGAGGCGGCTGTGGAGTGCTACAACTCTCCCGAATACCAGCAGGCGCTTGACCACGCGCGGGGTGCGAGCGAGCGTGAACTGTTGGTTGTCGAGATCACCGAATAGAATTTCGGCGCCAATCTGGTGCAACGTGCCAGCCAGATGCGCGGATTTCAGCCAACTGAAAAACCGGGCGACTTTGGTGGTCGCCCGAATTTGGACCCAGTGGTTCCTGGCCATAAATTTCAGGGACTTATAGCAATATCCGAATGTGAATTCCCGACCGGTCACCTATTGATTGTGACCGTGATCCCTTAGTTTTTGCCCGAAATGGTCATATTGAATGACGAATTTCCGCCTCTTTTCACTTGCAATTTTCCTGTAGATTGCAGAAACGGCGCCGTCTACCGATATTTAACCCCATCAAGGTACGGTCCGAATTGTCCGCAATCACTCGGGTGAGACATGGATCGAGGGACAGGCATGAAATCTATTGGCATTGAGCTCAAGGCCGCGCTTGCGCGAATGGTTACTGCTTCGGTTCGCATTTGCGGGCTGTCTGCATTGGTCATTGCGTCCGCGATGGTCGGGTCGGTTGCTTCTGCCAGTGAGGGAAAGTTCATCCCCAGCGTGGCTGTGGCCTCACCGCCGTCTGGCGCGCGGCAATTGTGCCGGCAGTACAATTGGGCCTGTTCAAGCAAATCTTCCGTTTCACTTTCCAAACAGCAAGAGATGCAGATAATCCGGCAGGTGAACCGCCGTGTGAACGCATCAACACGTTCGGTGACAGATCAGTCTCAGTACCAAACCAGCGAGCGTTGGGCCTTGCCGACCTCGCGGGGCGGCGATTGTGAAGATTTCGCCCTGTTGAAGAAGAGAGATCTGATCAGGGCGGGGGTCGATCCAAGCAAATTGCTAATCGCAACCGTGCTGGATACCCAAAGAAATTCTCATGCCGTGCTGGTTTACCGCTCGGCGGGCGGAGATTTGGTGCTGGACAACCTGACCAACCAGATCAAACCCTGGTCGGCCACGCGCTACCTTTTCTTGCGGATGCAGAATCCGCAAAAGCCCAGCGGATGGGTCGGCGTCTACGGCCGCAGTTAAGCGCCTGATCCGAAAGATGTATTAAGGCTTAAAAGGCAGGACAGATACGGGTAAAGGGCGACGCAATTGTCGCCCTTTTTTATAGATCGGCTCGCTTCATCAGAAGAGGGCAAACCAACTGTCTGCAGTCGCGGATCAGAAGACGCCGCCGCTGCCCGGGCCGCCAGCATTGCCGCCACCGGTACCGCCGCCATTGCCCGCGCCGCCCGAGTTGCCGCCGGTGTTGCCGCTGCCGTTGCTGCCACCATTGCCGTCGCCGCTGCTGCTGCCGCCGTCATTATTGCCGCCGTTGCCGTTGCCGCTGTTGCTGCCGCCGCCATTATTGCCGCCGTTGCCGTCGCCGCTGTTGCCGCCGTCGCCATTGTTGCCGCCGTTGCCGTTGCCGCTGTTGCCGCCGCCGCCATTGTTGCCGCCGTTGCCGTTGCCGCTGTTGCCGCCACCGCCATTGTTGCCGCCGTTGCCGTCGCCGCTGTTGCCGCCGCCGCCACCATTGCCGCCGCCGCCGCCATTGCCGCCGCCGCCACCATTGCCGCCGCCGCCACCATTGCCGCCGCCGCCACCATTGCCGCCACCGCCGCCGTTGTCGCCACCGCCACCGTTGTCGCCATCGCCGCCGTCAATTCCGCCGTCTTCCGTATCACCGTCGCGATCAGACGCGGCTGTGGTTGCAGTCGGGATGTCGGTCAGAACGGCTGCGAAAGCCGGACAGCTTTCCAGAGTACGGGCCAGGATGTCTTCGAAATCGCTGCGGCGCTGAATATAGCGGAGCATTCGCGCTTCAACGACCGAGCAACCGCACAACGTTTCCGTCGCAACCGACTGACGAGCCGTTTTGACGGTACATCTTTCCGCTTGCGCAGCACTGGTTGAGATTAAGGGGAATGTTGCAGAAATAAAAACAATCGATAATAATCGGGATTTCACGCGCATGGCGCCACTCCTTCGGAACTCGTTACAAACTTCATTGCACTAACAAATCGTGCCGCATATTTCAGGTAATACAACCGCGACACATTACCAACACAATTACACCCGTTTTAAGACACATTTTCAAGAGGCGCTGAGGCAATTTAAACTGAAGCCATGCACGTCAGGGTTGAATTGATCAGAAAATCAAAAAGTAAGCCCGCCGATTTGGCGGGCTTTTCGGTTATGAAGCACCCTGCGTCAGCAGCAATATTACCACATGTTCGCGATTGTTGCCGTTGAGTGAACTATGTCACTGCAGGTCTTATGCGGATTTTGCCATACGCTTGCGTTCGTGCGGGTCCAGGTACCGTTTGCGCAGCCGAATGGCATTCGGTGTCACCTCAACCAGTTCGTCATCGTCGATATAGGCAATCGCCTCTTCCAGCGAGAACTGAATATGCGGTGTCAAACGCACCGCATCATCTGATCCGCTGGCGCGGACGTTGGTCAGCTTTTTGCCTTTCAGCGGGTTAACTTCCAGATCGTTGTCGCGGGAATGCTCTCCGATCACCATGCCCTGATAGACATCTGTCTGCGGACCAACAAACATGCGACCGCGCTCTTCCAGGTTCCAAAGGGCGTAAGCAACGGCCTGACCGTTTTCCATCGAGATCAAGACTCCGGCCCGGCGGCCCGGGATCGCTCCTTTATGCGCGGCCCAGCCATGAAAAACCCGGTTCAGAACGCCGGTGCCGCGCGTGTCGGTCAGAAACTCGCCATGATATCCGATCAGACCGCGTGAGGGTACATGGGCGATGATGCGCGTCTTGCCGGCACCGGCCGGTCGCATTTCGACCAGTTCACCTTTGCGCGCGCCGGTGACCTTCTCGATCACCGCACCGGAATACTCGTCATCCACGTCGATGGTGACTTCTTCAACGGGTTCAAGGCGTTGGCCATCTTGTTCGCGGAACAGAACCTGCGGGCGCGAGATGCTGAGTTCGAACCCTTCGCGGCGCATATTCTCGATCAGGACGCCCATCTGCAATTCGCCACGGCCTGCCACTTCGAACGCTTCACCGCCCGGCGTGTCAGAGATGCGGATCGCCACGTTCGATTCCGCCTCTTTCATCAGGCGGTCACGAATAACGCGGGATTGGACCTTTTTGCCGTCGCGGCCGGCCAGCGGCGAGTCGTTGATGCCAAAGGTTACGGTAATGGTCGGCGGGTCGATAGGTTGGGCGGGCAGGGCCTCATCAACCTGTGGCGCGACCAGCAAATCCGCAACCGTCGCCTTGCTCATGCCGGCGATGGTGACGATGTCGCCCGCCTCGGCCACGTCGATGGGTTGCTGCGCCAGACCGCGGAATGCCAGAATTTTCGATGCGCGGAAGTTTTCGATCAGCGTGCCATCGCGGCTGAGCGCCTTGAGGCTGTCACCCGCCTTCAGCGTCCCGCTTTCCACGCGACCGGTCAGGATGCGGCCGATGAACGGGTCGCTGCCCAGCGTGGTGGCCAGCATGCGGAACGGTTCGTCCTTGTGCGCAACCTGTTGCGGGGCCGGGACGTGATCGACGATCAGATCGAACAAAGCGGTCAGGTCCTTGCGCGGCCCGTCCAGTTCCATGTCCGCCCAGCCGGACCGACCCGAGGCGTACATGGCCGGGAAATCCAGCTGATCGTCGTCGGCGCCCAGGTTGGCGAACAGGTCGAAGCACTCGTCCAGAGCGCGATCGGGCTCGGCATCGGGTTTGTCGACCTTGTTCAGCACGACGATCGGACGCAGACCCAGCGCCAGCGCCTTGGAGGTCACGAATTTGGTCTGCGGCATCGGCCCTTCGGCGGCGTCAACCAGCAGGACAACGCCGTCCACCATGCTGAGGATCCGTTCAACCTCGCCGCCGAAATCGGCGTGGCCGGGGGTGTCAACGATGTTGATGCGCGTACCTTTCCATTCGACCGAGGTCGCCTTGGCCAGGATGGTGATGCCGCGCTCGCGTTCCAGATCGTTGCTGTCCATGGCGCGTTCGGCGACGGCCTGGTTTTCCCGGAACGCGCCGGATTGTTTGAGCAGCTCATCCACCAGGGTCGTCTTGCCGTGGTCCACGTGAGCGATGATTGCGATATTGCGCAGGTCCATGAGAGGTCAGCCTTTGAACGGGAAGTTGCCGCGCGCATAACGCGCTGCGGCAAAATATACCAGCCCAAATTAAGAGAGAAGGCGGCGATGGCAGGCCAATTGGCGCAACCGCCGGGCGTGTCGGGGAAGTCAGGATAACCTGACTATTTACTGATTCGGATCTGTGCTACAAAGCTGCTGTTATTTAAAGGTTTTTGTTAAAGAGTGTATCGTATGACGAAATTTGCGAAGTCCGTAATACTTGTTTCGGCTTTAATCGTGGCGCTTGGGTGGCTTGCAGACGGGGGGTCCGTTGACAAGAATGCAGCCAGGTCTGTTGAACGGTTGAATAGTGCACAAGTTTAGGCGTCTGCCGGAACATGGGAAAAAGGGGCAGTTATGCCCCTTTTTCTTCGGCTGAAGTTATACCTCTTCCCTGACAGAAAAATATTTAACTAATTGCGGGCGGAGCCATGCCCACAGCATAGGCGCGCCACGCTGAACGGGTTCGCCAACGCGCCGTTCGATCTGTGCAAAGGTGACATCGTAATCCCGCCAGGAACCACCGCCCGTTTCCAGATTGCCGATCGGTGATTGAAAGCGGTCAATTGCCTTGGCAAACCGGGCATCTGCACTGTCCGCCGCTTCGAACTCGTGCCACAGAGTCAGGAATGTCTGTCCCTGGTCCTCTGGCAGAAGCCCAAACAACCGGATTGCAGCAGCCTGTTCTTCGGCCGCCTGTTTCGCGTGATCGACCTGACCATGAATGGGGTGGTCCCCGGCATCAATCTCGACGATATCGTGGAGCAACAGCATTCTCAGCACGCGGTCGGTTGAAACATCCGGCCCGGCAAATTCGGACAGTACCCAGGCAAAAAGCATGATGTGCCAGGAATGTTCCGCCGAGTTTTCGAACCGTTCGCCGGAAAGAAGGCGCGAGGCGCGGAAGACGGATTTCAACTGATCCGTCTCTGCCAGAAACGGAAGGCGCAACGAGAACGGAGTCTCGGCAGGCTTTTTGCCATGCAGCAACGCCGATGCAAGGCGATGGGCGTCCGGAAATTCGGTCTCAAGATAGGCCACGCGCCCGCCGTTCAGGTTGTCTTGCACAATCGTTTTATGTGCCTGGGGCGGGTTCGGTGCGCAGAGCACCTGAAACATAGGCTGACAGCGGTCGAGGCATTTGGCAAATCTGGCATCGGGCGTCTGATCGGCTTCAAACTCCTGCCACAGCGCCAGAAAATCCGCGGCCTGATCTGCAGGCAATAGTCCGAACAATTCGGCCGCGGCCGATTGTTCCGCCAGTTCAAGGGCCTGCCAGTCCGTATCCAGATGAATAGGGTGATCGCCGACGATGATCTCGACCAGATCATGTAGCAATAGCATTCTGATGACCCGGTCGAAATTCACGCCTTTATCGGCCAGCGGAGCCATCACCAGCGCCCAGACCGCCAGTTGCCAACTATGCTCGGCCGCGTTTTCTGGGCGCGACTGGTCTAGCAGGTTGTTGGCGCGTTCAACCGATTTCAACCTGTCCGCGCGTTTCAGAAATTCAATTTGCGCAGACAGTCTTTCGGTCATTGTTTTTCGATCGCCTTCATTTTGGAACGGTGTTCCGACAGCTTCTGAATTACGAATTTGCGGGCTTTCCGTTCCGCCAGCCGCACGCGGATTTCGGTCAGGAAAGCTTCTTCAAGAGTTTGCGAGGACGCGCCAAGCAGCTCGCCCACTTCGACGAAAAACCTGTCGTTTCCCGTCTCGTCCATAACCTTCATCGTGTCCTCGGCCAGTTTGGCGGCAAGGGTGGTGATGGTGTCAGACATCAGCGCGTGGTCTCGGTCAGGCGGCGTTTCACATAGTCGCTGACATCAGTGATCAGCGTGTCCATGTGGCGATCCTGGAAAAAGTGATCGGCCCCTTCAACCTCGTTGTGGGTGATGGTAATGCCTTTTTGCTCGTGCAGCTTGTTGACCAGCGAGGTGGTGTCTGCCGGGGGGGCCACGCGGTCGGCTGATCCGTTGATGATCAGACCCGAGGACGGGCAGGGCGCCAGGAACGAGAAATCATACATATTCGCGGGCGGCGACACGCTGATGAAACCGGTAATCTCGGGTCGGCGCATCAGAAGCTGCATACCGATCCATGCCCCGAACGAGAAACCTGCAACCCAGCAGTGTTTCGAATTGTTGTTCATGGATTGAAGGTAATCCAGCGCGGATGCGGCATCACTCAGCTCGCCCACGCCCTGATCGTATTCACCCTGGCTGCGGCCAACGCCGCGAAAGTTAAAGCGCAACACGGTAAAGCCCATGTTGTAGAACGCGTAATGCAGGTTGTAGACCACCTTGTTGTTCATGGTCCCGCCAAATTGAGGATGCGGGTGAAGCACGATGGCGATCGGTGCGTCTTTTTCCTTTTGCGGGTGGTAGCGGCCTTCCAGGCGGCCTTCGGGTCCGGGAAAAATCACCTCGGGCATGTGTGCTTTGGTCCTGTCTTTTATTTCTCAGCGCCTGGATATACTTGACGGTAATCCTCAGGCACCTTAGAACGGTTCTAATTGTGATACTTTGCGCAATGGCGCTGCCTGTCGGAGATACGCACTGGCGGCAGCGGCGTCAATGTTTTCGCGCGAAACCTGCCATGAGGTAAAGGCAATGAAGCTGTCGACCAAGGGCCGTTATGCAATGGTTGCATTGGCCGATATCGCCCTTCAGCCCACGGATGGTCTTGTGACACTGGGCGAAATCTCGGAACGGCAGGATATCTCGCTGCCCTATCTCGAACAGCTTTTCGTCAAGTTGCGCCGGGCGGAACTGGTGGCGTCGGTACGTGGTCCGGGCGGCGGTTACAGGCTGGCCCGCCCGGCATCGGACATCAGTGTGGTCGAGATTCTGGCAGCCGTGGATGAAACGGTTGATGCGCTGCAAAAGGGCGCGGGCGCTTCGGGCGCGTCGTCGGGCAGCCGGGCGCAATCGCTGACCAACCGCTTGTGGGAAAGCCTGAGCGCGCATGTCTATGTCTTCCTGCATCAGACACGCCTGTCTGACGTGATCAAGAACGATCTGGCCCCGTGCCCGGCCGTTCCGAACCTGTTTGCCGTTGTGGATGAGTGACGTGCGGACGCCGATGAATTCTCACCCCGGGCGGACGCGCATCGGAAAAAAGGTGTATCCATGAGTCGCGTTTATCTGGATCACAACGCCACGACGCCCCTGCGCGCCGAGGCGCGGGACGCGATGATCGCGGCGATGGATCTTGTCGGCAACCCATCCTCGGTCCATGCCGAGGGACGCGCCGCCAAAGCCCTGGTGGAACGCGCGCGGGCGCAGGTTGCGGCGGCGTTTGGGGCTGACGGGGCCGATATCGTGTTCACTTCGGGCTCAACCGAGGGTGCTGCGCTGACCCTGGCAGGGCGGGATTTGCACGGCGCGGCGATTGAGCATGATGCGGTAAGAGCCTGGGTGACCGAAGATTTACCGGTCGCGCAATCCGGACTGGTCGAGGTGCGCGTACCCGAGAAATCCACTCTGCAACTGGCCAACTCAGAAACAGGTATCGTACAGAAACTGCCTTCGGGCCTTGCGGTGACTGACGCGACGCAGGCATTTGGGAAACTGCCGGTGGCGTTCAACTGGCTGGATACCCGGATGGCGCTTGTTTCCGCGCACAAACTGGGCGGGCCAAAAGGTGTCGGCGCGGTCGTGATCAAGCGCGGCACGGACCTGCCTGCGCAGATCAAGGGCGGTGGTCAGGAAATGGGGCGCAGGTCCGGTACGGAAAATGTCATTGGAATCGCGGGGTTCGGGGCCGCAGCTGAAGCAGCGGCGCGGGAACTGGCCAGCGGTGTTTGGGAGCAGGTGGCAGAATTTAGAAATATTCTAGAAAAGGCCCTTGAGGCTGGTTCTAAATCTACTATTTTTGTCGGGAAAGGTCAGGACCGCCTGCCCAACACCCTGTGTTTCGCCACGCCCGGGTGGAAAGGTGAAACGCAGGTAATGCAGATGGACCTGTCGGGTTTTGCGATCAGCGCAGGCTCGGCCTGCTCAAGCGGCAAGGTTCGCGCAAGTGCGGTGCTGACCGCCATGGGATACGACGAGGTGACAGCAGCCAGCGCGATCCGCGTGTCGCTGGGCCCTCGGACGAGTGAAGAAGATGTGCTGCGTTTCGCCGAAACGTGGCTGGAAAAAGAGAAAAAGCATCGCGCGCGGGCCGCGTGATCTGACGGAGGGTGTCTTATGGCCGCTTTGGACCAGACCCAGGTAAAAGAAGGTGTCGATCAGGAAACCGTGGATGCGGTGCGCGAGGTCGGGACCTATAAATACGGCTGGGAAACCGAGATCGAAATGGAATACGCGCCCAAGGGCGTGAACCCGGATATCGTCCGTCTGATTTCGGAAAAGAATGAAGAGCCGGAGTGGATGACCGAATGGCGTCTGTCCGCGTTCGAGCGCTGGACGAAGATGGACGAGCCGAACTGGGCGATGGTCAACTATCCCGAGATCGATTTTCAGGACCAGTATTACTATGCCCGGCCCAAATCGATGGAGGAAAAGCCGAAGTCGCTGGATGAGGTCGACCCCAAGCTGCTGGCAACGTACGAAAAGCTGGGTATCCCACTGAAAGAACAGATGATTCTGGCTGGTGTCGAAGGCGCTGAGGATATGCCCGCCGAAGGCCGTAAGGTCGCTGTGGACGCGGTGTTTGACTCGGTGTCTGTTGGAACGACGTTCAAGGACGAACTGGCGAAACATGGTGTGATCTTCTGCTCGATCTCCGAGGCGATCAAGGACCACCCCGAACTGGTGAAGAAATACCTGGGCACGGTGGTTCCGGTTTCGGACAACTTCTATGCGACGCTGAACTCGGCCGTGTTCTCGGACGGCTCGTTTGTCTACATCCCGCCGGGCGTGCGCTGCCCGATGGAACTGAGTACCTATTTCCGCATCAACGCAGAGAACACCGGCCAGTTCGAACGCACACTGATCATCGCCGACAAGGGGTCTTATGTGTCCTATCTGGAAGGCTGCACCGCACCTCAGCGGGACACGGCGCAGTTGCATGCGGCCGTGGTCGAGATCATCGTCGAAGAAGACGCCGAAGTGAAATACTCGACCGTTCAGAACTGGTTCCCCGGCGATGAAAACGGCAAGGGCGGCATCTATAACTTCGTCACCAAACGCGCCGATTGCCGGGGCGACCGGTCCAAGGTGATGTGGACGCAGGTTGAAACCGGATCGGCCGTGACCTGGAAATACCCGTCCTGCATCCTGCGCGGCGATGACAGCCAGGGTGAGTTCTACTCGATCGCAATCACCAACAACTATCAGCAGGCCGATACCGGCACCAAAATGGTGCATCTGGGCAAGAACACCAAATCGCGGATCGTCTCCAAGGGGATCAGCGCGGGCAAGGCGCAGAACACATATCGCGGCCTTGTCTCGATGCATCCCAAGGCGAAGAACAGCCGCAACTATACCCAGTGCGACAGTTTGCTGATCGGGGACAAATGCGGGGCCCATACGGTGCCGTATATCGAGGTCAAGAACAACTCCAGCCGGGTTGAGCACGAGGCGACGACATCCAAGGTGGATGACGACCAGCTGTTCTATTGCCGCCAGCGCGGCATGGACGAGGAAGAGGCCGTGGCGCTGGTCGTCAACGGGTTCTGCAAGGACGTTTTGCAGGCACTGCCGATGGAGTTTGCAATGGAAGCGCAACAGCTTGTCGCGATCAGCCTTGAAGGATCGGTTGGCTGATGGCGCGTACGCCTCGCAAACACGTCCAAAAGGATGATGCTCTGACCTGGGCGGGCTATGCTCTTCCGGTATTGGGCGGGTTGCTAGGCGTCGTCTATGTCAACATCAATCATATGGACTTCATCAACCCAGTCTGGGCGGTAGGCGGCGGAGCGATCCTTGGATGGGTTGTTGCACGCGTGATCCGCAAGTTGTGGGGATAGGATATTACCCGGGCGGAAGGATGCCCATTGCGTTATGCAAAAGGACAAAAAATGCTGGAAATCAAGAACCTGCACGTGAAACTTGAGGAAGAAGAAAAAGAAATCCTCAAAGGTGTCGACTTGACGGTCGAGGCCGGCAAAGTGCACGCGATCATGGGGCCGAACGGTTCGGGCAAGTCGACGCTCAGCTACGTGCTGTCGGGCCGCGACGGCTATGAGGTGACCGAAGGATCGGCGGAACTGGAAGGCAAGGACCTGCTGGAGATGGAGCCGGAAGAGCGCGCCGCAGCCGGCATCTTTCTGGCGTTCCAATATCCGGTGGAAATTCCCGGTGTGGGCAACATGACCTTCCTGCGCACCGCCGTGAACGCACAGCGCAAGGCACGTGGAGAAGACGAACTTTCGGCTGCCGATTTTCTGAAAGCCGTCCGTGCGGTGGCGAAGTCGCTGAAGATCGACGCGGATATGCTCAAACGACCGGTGAACGTAGGATTCTCGGGCGGCGAAAAGAAGCGCAACGAGATCCTCCAGATGGCGATGCTGGAACCCAAGATGTGCATTCTGGATGAGACGGATTCCGGCCTCGACGTGGACGCGATGAAACTGGTGGCGGAAGGTGTGAACGCGCTGCGCGACGAAGGGCGCGGGTTCCTTGTCATCACGCACTATCAGCGTCTGCTGGACCACATCAAGCCGGATGTCGTGCACATCATGGCGGATGGCCGGATCGTCAAGACCGGTGGCCCCGAACTGGCGCTTGAGGTTGAAAACAACGGTTATGCCGACATTCTGGCCGAGGTGAACTGATGGCGCTGCCCGAAGTCAAACAAACCGCGACCGAGGCAAGGCTGTCCAATCTGGTCATGCCGGACGCAGGATGCACCCGTGCCGCGCGTGAGGATGCGCTGGCCCGCGTGCTGGAAATGGGTCTGCCCGGTCGGCGGGACGAGTATTGGAAATATACCCGCCCCGAAACGCTGATTTCACCCGAGGCGCCTCGGGCGGCTCTGTTCCATGCGGATGAACCGATGCTGTTCGGCGATCTGGACCGATTGAAAATCGTGTTCATTGATGGCGTGTTTAGCCCGGAAGACTCGGATGAGCTGTCGCTTGAGGGCGTTGCGATCGACCGGATCGAGGATATCTGCTGCAAGGACATCCACTGGGCCAAGGAACTGTACGGTGTGCTTGAGGCACGGGGCCAGACCCCGGTGCAGCGGCCATTGGCAGCCCTGAACACGGCGTTCGCGGCGGATGGGGTGGCGATTCATGTCACCGGGAAACCCAGCAAGCCGATCAGCCTGATCTACCGCCACGCATCGGAAACGTCGGACGCGATGCTGCACCATATCGTGCGGGTCGAAAGCGGAGCCGAAGTGACCATTCTGGAGAACGGACCGGCGGCCTCGCGCTTTAACAAGTGCATGGAGATTGATATCGCCGATGGCGGTACGCTGCATCACGTGCGCGCGCAGGGCAGAGATCACGAACGCCGTGCGGCGACGCATATGTTCACCCGGCTGGGCCGCGAGTTCGATCTATAAGTCCTTCACGCTGACTGTGAACGGCGTGTTGACGCGCAATGAGCAGGTCGTCGAACTGACCGGTGACGATGCCGTCGCGCATGTGGCCGGTGCCTGTGTCGGCGATGGTGACTTCCACCATGACGACACCGTCTTTGTCACCCATGACGCGATAAACTGCGAAAGCCGTCAGGTGTTCAAGAAGGTTCTGCGCAACGGCGCGACCGGCGTGTTCCAGGGCAAGATCCTGGTCAAGGAAGGCGCGCAAAAGACCGACGGCTATCAGATCAGCCAGTCGCTGTTGCTGGATGACGACAGCCAGTTTCTGGCCAAGCCGGAACTTGAAATCTATGCCGATGACGTGGCCTGTTCGCATGGCTCGACCTCGGGCGCGATTGACGAGACGGCCTTGTTCTACCTGCGGTCGCGGGGGGTGCCAGCCAAGGATGCCACCAACATGCTGACTTTGGCCTTTCTGGCCGAAGCCGTGGATGAAATCGAGGACGAGGCCCTGGCCGAGGCCATGGTGGACCGCCTGGAAGGCTGGCTCTCGCGGCACATCTGATGCCGGTGACCTCGGATATCGTGGCCACCTATCGGGGGCCGGGGCGGGTCGTGCGCCGGCTTCTCGACCTTGGTCAGCGCGAGGACAGGGCGCTTATCTTTGTGATGGGGTTCTGTGTGGTTGCCTTCATTGCGCAACTGCCGGGCCTGGCCCGCCGCGCGCATCTGGAAGGGCTTGAACTGAACATGCTGATGGGCGGCGCCTTGTTGAGCACGGTTATTTTCCTGCCACTGATATTCTACCTGTTGGCGTTTCTGTCCTATGGGCTCGCGCGTCTGGTGGGCGGGCAGGGCACCGCGTACGGTGCGCGGCTTGCGCTGTTCTGGGCGCTCTTGTCCTCGACGCCGCTGGTTTTGTTGAATGGGCTGGTCGCCGGGTTCATCGGTCCCGGACCGGTGCTATGGTGGGTCGGGCTGATCTGGACGGCGGTGTTCGTCTGGTTCTGGCTGGCCGGACTTGTGCAATCGCAAAGGGCGTCGGAATGAACGTTGCTTCGTTTGGAAATCTGGCTGTTCAGACCCTGACCAACCCGGCCGAGACCGCCCGTCAGTTGCTGGCCCTGCGTCCGGGGCGCGAGGTTCTGTGGCTGGCCTTTGCGCTGGCTGTTGTCCTGAATGGTCTGGTTCAGATCGGGATTGATCAGCTGATTCCCGTTCCGGAAGGGCAGGCCGCTCCGCCGCCGGATTCGGTGTTGCTGAATCTGGTGCGATCCGCCGGGGCCATGTTGCTGAGCATCGTGGCGTTTCTGTTTGTCGGGCGTCTGCTTGGCGGTGTCGGGGCGTTTGCCGACATCATGATCCTGACGGTCTGGTTGCAATACCTTCAGATCGCAGCGCTGTTCATCACGCTTGTCGTCGCCATCGCGCTTCCGTTCCTGATGCTTTTGCTGCTGCTCGCCACTGCCGTGCTGAGCCTTTACGTCACACTGCATTTCCTGAATGAGGCCCATAAGTTCGGATCGCTGTGGAAATCCTTTGCGGTCATAATGCTGTCTGCCCTTGTGGCAGTGCCATTTGTCCTCGCATTGACGCCCAGCGCCCCGGTATAGGGAAAGAAGACCATGTACGACGTGCAAAAAATCCGTTCAGATTTTCCGATCCTGTCGCGGCAGGTCAACGGCAAACCGCTGACCTATCTGGACAACGGGGCCTCGGCGCAAAAGCCGCAGGTCGTCATTGATGCGGTAACACGCGCCTATGCCGAAGAATACTCGAACGTGCACCGCGGTCTGCACTTCCTGTCCAACCTGGCGACCGAGAAATATGAGGCCGTCCGCGGCACGGTTGCCCGGTTTCTGGGCGCGGCAAGCGAGGATGAGATTGTCCTGAACTCGGGAACGACGGAGGGGATCAATCTGGTCGCTTATGGCTGGGCCATGCCCCGCCTGCAGGCCGGGGACGAGATCGTCCTGAGCGTCATGGAACATCACGCCAATATCGTGCCCTGGCATTTTCTGCGCGAACGGCAGGGTGTCGTGTTGAAATGGGTGGATGTGGACGCGGATGGCGGGCTTGACCCGCAGGCCGTGATTGACGCGATCGGACCAAAGACCAAACTGGTCGCCGTGACACAGTGTTCCAACGTTCTGGGGACCGTGGTGGACGTCAAGGCCATCACTCAGGGCGCGCATGCAAAAGGCGTTCCTGTGCTTGTGGATGGCAGTCAGGGGGCCGTGCACATGCCGGTCAACGTGTCGGATATTGGCTGCGATTTCTATGCAATCACCGGACACAAACTGTATGGTCCTTCCGGGTCCGGCGCGATCTATATCAAGTCCGAAAGGATGGCCGAAATGCGCCCCTTCATAGGCGGCGGCGACATGATCAAAGAGGTCAGCAAGGATCAGATCATCTACAACGATCCGCCGATGAAGTTCGAGGCCGGAACCCCCGGCATCGTTCAGACCATCGGACTGGGCGTTGCGCTGGATTACATGTCGGATCTGGGGATGGAACACATCGCCGCGCATGAGGCCGGAATACGTGATTATGCGATGCAAAGGCTCACGGGGCTGAACTGGGTACAGGTGCAAGGCACACGCCCGGACAAGGCGGCGATTTTCAGCTTTACGTTGGACGGGGCCGGTCATGCCCATGATGTGTCGACAATTCTCGATAAGAAGGGTGTTGCCGTGCGCGCAGGCCATCACTGCGCCGGGCCACTGATGGATTTCTTTGGTGTGACCGCCACCTGCCGCGCCAGCTTTGGGCTTTATAACACCAAGGAAGAGGTCGATACGCTGATTGACGCGCTGGAACTGGCGCATGAACTCTTTGCGTGAAACCGGGCGTTTCTGGTCAGATTTGCAGTTGCACCCGGACCGGAACAAGGTTAGCTAACGGCCAAGGCACCTGTAGCTCAGCTGGATAGAGCGCTGCCCTCCGAAGGCAGAGGCCAGAGGTTCGAATCCTCTCAGGTGCGCCATAATCCTGTTATTCCACCAGCGTCCGATCCCGTCGGCGATGACGTCTGTTCATAGACGTGTGCGGTCAGACTTCCGTTGCCTTCGCTCCAAAAACAAAGAGCGCCGGGCGGCGCTCGTCGTTGGCTGGAATTGGAACAGGCGTATCAGCCGCCCCAGGACCGGACCACGCCGCAGTCCATATGCACAAAGTTTGAGCGGGAGTATTTGCCGACGCCGCCGGCGCGGCAGGACATGGCCGCTTTGGCCATCTGGGATACCGAGCGCGAGGACAGGCGTAGATCAGCGGCCTGACCTTTCATGTGCAACGAGTTCTTGGCAACCCGGCGCGACCGGGACCTCAGCATCGCGTTGGTCTGCGGGGAGCGATAGCCGGACAGCAGCATGTAGGGTTCGTTGACATCCAGCAGATTGTGCGAGGCGGCCATGATGTCGATGGTGCGCAGGTCCATGTCCTTGACCTGATCGGTCCGCCAGTCGCGCATGAAGTGGTTCACTTCCTTGACAGCGTCCTTGATGTATTTCCCATCGACCCAATATATCATGTCGATCCGTTCGCCCGTGCGACCGGAATACATACGAATGCGTCGGATATCGCCACCGCCGCGAAGGAATCCTGCTGCATTGGAATAAGTCGGTGCGGCCACGACTGCCGTAGCTGCGAATGCGCCCAATAGGGCACGCCGGGTCAGGCCCGAGGTACTGCACTTCGTCATTTCTGTTTCGTCCCGTACTGTTCCTGCCTGCACACGATGTTACGCGCGCGATCTTAATTTTTTCCCATCCCAGATGCGGGATTTATGACACAGAGGCGAAAGGCAGCCAAGAAGTCTTTCATATTCACCATTTCAAGGGGGAATTTTCGGCAGTTTTTTGCGCAGGTGATGCAAATGGGTATAATCTTTAGACAATTATGTGTCGGCCCGATTCAGCCGATGCAAACAAGCATCACGCGCGGACATAAGCGCAGAATTGAAGCATTTGTGAATAGACATTCTGCGTGGCGCGAAACCATAGTTATCGACGCAATACAAACGACGTAAGATATTGAATAGTCAAGGCCATCAAATGCTCTCTGTTTTTCGGACGCGTACCAGTACCCTCGTCGCCGCATGCTTGTTCGCCGCGGCATCCGTTGCCAGTGCCGAAACCAGGCCAGCGACTGCATTCCAGATGGCCGTTGCCGAGTTTGCGCCGACAGGCTCGGGGATTGCCGAATTCTACCGGACCAGCGGGTTTGCGCCGATTTGGGTGGGGACCACGCGCGAGCATCAGGAGCGACGCGCCAGGCTGATCCGGGCCTTGTCTACAACCCATATGCACGGGCTGCCCGGCGGGTTCCACGACGTTCAGGCGCTTTTGGATCAGATGCAGACCGCGCGTACAATGCGCGATCTGGGCGCGGTCGAGATCAAGTTGACCCGAGCATTTGTCGAGTACGCGCGCAGTCTCCAATCCGGCGCTTTGCGTCCTTCGGATATCGACGACGGGCTGGTTCGCAAGGTTGAACGGACCCCGGCCAAAGACCATTTGCAGGGGCTGATTGCCACCGAAAACGCCGCGTATTTCGATCAGCTGGCCCCGCAATCGACCCAGTATCGGGCGTTGATGAAACAGAAGATGGCCCTGGAAAACCTTGTGCAGCAAGGGGGGTGGGGTGCGACCGTTCCGGTGTCCAAGCTGGAATATGGCGATACCGGACCCAACGTCGTTAAGCTGCGCAACAGGTTGGTTTCCCTGGGATATCTCAAACCGACGGCCAGCCCGAAATTCGATGACGCGCTGTTGTCTGCGGTACAGGCCTTTCAGGTGGATCACGGTCTGGAACCGGATGGCGTTGCCGGGCAGGGAACGATCACCGAGCTTAACCGAAGCGCATCTGAGAGGCTGAAGGCGGTCTACGTTGCACTGGAACGCGAGCGCTGGCTGCCGCGCGACCGAGGTGAGCGGCACATTCTGGTCAACCAGGCCGACTTCTCCGCCAAGATCGTCGATGACGGGCAGGTGACCTTCGAAACGCGCGCGGTGATTGGCAAAAACACACATGACCGGCGCAGCCCCGAGTTCTCGGACGAGATGGAGCATATGGTCATCAACCCAAGCTGGTATGTCCCAAGGTCGATTATCACCAAGGAATACTTGCCTAAACTGCAGTCCAATCCCAACGCGGTCGGCCATATTCAGATCACGGACCGCTCCGGTCGTCAGGTCAATCGCGGTGCGGTCGACTTTACCCAGTTCGACGCCAGGAACTTTCCTTTCGCGATGCGCCAGCCGCCCAGCAAAAGCAATGCGCTGGGGCTGGTGAAGTTCATGTTCCCCAACAAGTACAACATCTATCTGCATGATACGCCTCAGAAAAACCTGTTCGCGCGCGAGGTGCGTGCGTTCTCGCACGGGTGTATCCGTTTGGCGCAGCCGTTTGAGTTCGCCTACGCGCTGCTGGCCAGACAAGAGGAAGACCCCAAGTCGTTCTTTCACCGAGTTCTGGTCACCGGCAAGGAAACGACCGTGCAGCTTGAACAGCATGTTCCGGTTCATCTGATTTACCGCACGGCTTATATCGGGCCAAAAGGTCAGGTTCAGTACCGCCGCGATGTTTACGACCGGGATCGGAAAATCTGGGAGGCCCTGCAGAAAGCAGGGGTGGCCCTGCCGGACGTTCAGGGGTAATCACCGGGGCACGTCCTTAAACCGGGAAGCCCGTCATGCAGTTTACCATTCAGCAAATAGCCGAAGCGCTCGGTGCCGAAAGCCAGGGCGATGCGGACCTGATCATCGAACGGGCGGCAGAACCTGCGGACGCAGGCGCCTCGGACCTCGCGATGGCCATGTCCCCGAAATACGCCGAAGCGCTGAGTGCCGGGTCTGCGCGGGCGGCGGTCCTGTGGGAAGGCGCGGACTGGCAGGCGCTGGGGCTGAAGGCTGCGATCTTTGTTCCGCGGCCGCGCATGGCCATGGCCGGGATTACGTCGATGCTGGACCGGGGACAGGGGGTCGCGCCGGGGATTCACCCGTCGGCAGTGGTAGACCCGACCGCGGAAATCGGCGAGGGCGCGTCCATTGGGCCGCTCGCGGTCATTGGCGCAAGGGCGCGGATCGGCAAGGATGCCGTCATCGGGGCGCATTGCGTGATTGGAATGGACGCTGTGCTGGGGGATAGCGCGACGCTGCGCGAGATGGTCAGCATCGGGGCGCGGGCTCGGATCGGCGACCGGTTCATCGCCCAACCCGGCGCTCGAATCGGCGGCGACGGCTTCAGCTTTGTCACCCCCGAGGTATCGGGGGCCGAGAACGCACGCAAAACCCTGGGCGATCAGGGCGACGCGCGCGCGCAAAGCTGGCTGCGAATACATTCGCTGGGCGCGGTAGAGATCGGCGATGATGTTGAGGTGGGGGCAAATTGCACCATCGACAACGGCACGATACGCAATACCTGCATCGGCAACGGTTCGAAACTGGATAACCTTGTGCATGTCGGCCACAACACCCGCGTCGGGCAGGATTGTCTGCTGTGCGGCCAAACCGGCGTGTCCGGATCGGTCGAGATCGGCAACAGTGTTGTTCTGGGCGGTCAGACCGGCGTGGTGGACAATATCTTTATCGGCGACGGCGTTATCTCGGGCGGCGGCACCAAAATCCTGTCCAACGTGCCTGCGGGACGGGTGATCATGGGCTATCCGGGCATCAAAATGGAAACCCATACTGATGTCTACAAAGCCCAGCGCCGGTTGCCGCGCATGGCGCGTGACGTAGAGGCGTTGAAAAAGGCTGTTTTCAAACAGCCTCCGAGAGATTAAATCACACTCAACGTGATAATCAGAGGATCGACATGAGCATCACCGACCGCGTCATCGCAATCATCGCTGAGCAGGCCGTGCTGGAGCCTTCGGATGTGACGCCCGAAAGTACGCTCGAGGATCTGGGCATCGACAGTCTGGGACTGGTCGAAAGCATTTTTGCCATAGAAGAAGAGTTCGACATTTCGGTGCCGTTCAATGCCAACGAACCAACGGCCAGCGATTTCGATATCTCAAATGTTGCCGCCATCATCGCGGGCATTGAAAAGCTTGTGTCGGAAAAGGTCTGACCTAAGCTGATGAAACGCGTTGTCATTACCGGGGCCGGGACGATCAACTCGCTGGGCCATTCCGTTCCCGATACGCTGGAGGCTATGCGTGAAGGCCGCTGCGGCATTTCCGAGCTTGAGTTCCGTGACGTAGACCGGCTGGCCATCAAGATCGGCGGCCAGGTGCGCGGGTTCGAGGCCGAGGGGCGGTTCAATCGCCAGCAGATGACCCTGTATGACCGGTTTACCCAATTCACGCTGACTGCGGCGAAGGAAGCGATTGATCAGTCTGGGATCGAATTTCACGGTGACCTTGCGGCCCGCTCCGGCGTTGTGCTTGGCACTGCGGGTGGCGGCGTTTCCACATGGGACGACAATTACCGGTCTGTGTACGAGGACGGCAAGAACCGCGTTCACCCGTTCGTGGTGCCCAAGCTGATGAACAACGCCGCAGCCAGTCATGTGTCGATGGAGCATAATCTGAAAGGCCCCAGCTTCACGGTTTCGACGGCCTGTGCGTCTTCGAACCATGCCATGGCGCAGGCGTTTCAGATGGTCCGTAGCGGGGCCGCACCCGCGATGATCACGGGCGGATCGGAATCCATGCTGTGCTTTGGCGGCGTGAAGGCCTGGGAAGGTTTGCGCGTCATGTCCAAGGATGCCTGCCGCCCCTTCAGCGCCAACCGCAATGGCATGGTTCAGGGTGAAGGCGCGGGTGTGTTTGTATTCGAGGAATACGAACATGCGCGGGCGCGCGGCGCAGACATTCTGTGCGAAGTGGTCGGATTTGCGATGTCGTCCGACGCGTCAGACATCGTAATGCCAAGCAAGCAAGGCGCGTCGCGGGCGATGTCGGGCGCGCTGGCCGATGCCGGGCTGAACGCGGATCAGGTCGGATATATAAACGCCCATGGCACCGGAACGGCGGCAAACGACAAAACCGAATGCGCTGCGGTGGCCGATGTGTTCGGACCGCATGCGGACGATCTGATGATCTCGTCCACAAAGTCCATGCATGGCCATCTGATCGGCGGCACCGGCGCTGTGGAGTTGCTGGCCTGCATCATGGCGCTGCGTGACGGCGTAATTGCTCCGACCATTGGCTATGAAGAACCGGACCCGGAATGCGCGCTGGATGTTGTGCCGAACGATGCCCGCGAAGCCAAGGTCGATGTGGCGCTGAGCAATGCGTTTGCCTTTGGCGGGCTGAACGCGGTTCTGGCCCTGAAACGCGTCTGAAGCAGGACAGTTGGGAATGAAGAACGCCGCCATTTTTATCGGCGGCGCTTTTTTGTTTCGGTAGGTCAGTTCTGATTGGCGACCAGCCCGTCGAAACCGGACGTGAAGCCAGACAGGGACATCTCCATCTGCAGGACCTGATCCGGGAACCGCGCAGGCACCAGCGACAGCACGGCCTTGCTGCCGGCTTTCATGGCGTCAATGTCGCCCTGGCTTAGCCCCAGTTGCGCGACGCAGCCAACCGGCACACAATGGTGATAATTGTAAAGCTTGCGCGGTGCCCCATCAATCGACAGCGCAAGCTGAGCCTGCAGCAGCGTTTCCAACGGTACGATCACGTTGGCCCAAGCCACCGCTGCACCACCTGCAGGAAGCTTGCCGATGGTCACCTCGGCAATGGGTTCACCCTGTTGGCCGTTCAGAATCTGCACCATCGCGCAAGGATCGTCGCCTTCTTCAGCCTTGATACAGGACACGTCCCAATCGCCCGACTTTTCCTTGACGAATTGCTCGCCGATGCGGGGACCTTCGCTGCCCAGATCCAGGCCGCTGTCGGTGGATTGCGACGGGGTTTCCTCGGTCTGAGTTTCCTGGGCGTTTACGGCACCGCAAATCAACGCGGCTGCCATTACGGTGGATGGTAGGAGTTTCTTGATCATGAATGCCTCGGCAGTGTGACAGAGCTTTTTGCCCGGTCTATCACCCTTGGATCATGGTGTCAGTCATTAAGCAGCGTGAACATGTGGAAGTGAACGGATTCTTGCCGTCGACCGTCGCAACTCGGCAACGAAAAAGGGAGCCGGTGGAGCGGCTCCCTTCCAGAAAATGTTCTCCCCGTCGGACTGGCCGACTTAGTTATGCGCAGACGTTACGAGAGGGGAGCGCGGCGGTCAACTGCAAACCTGAAATTTTAATGACACGACCAGCGTTCTTTAAAAAAACCGCGCCCGAAGGCGCGGCCAGTCGACAGGGAGGAAGTTCGCCGCCTTGCACCTTACGCCGCGAAGGCAGCGAAAATGACTATCGCAGTTAAAGGTTAACTTTGTATGCTGGGGGCAGATCGGTGAAATTAAGGCCTTACATACATGGACAAAAACATCTTTCTGGGCGGTGCAGGTGAAGACTATAGCCAGCCTCAAACCCTTGCTTTGAACTATGCCAACAGACACGGCCTGATCGCCGGCGCCACTGGCACGGGGAAGACCGTGACCCTGCAAATTCTGGCCGAAGGGTTTTCGCAGGCCGGTGTTCCGGTCTTTCTGTCTGACGTCAAAGGTGACCTTTCCGGATTGGCCAAAGCCGGCAGCGAAAACCACAAGCTGCATCAGGCGTTTCAGGATCGGGCTCAGCGTATCGGGTTTCAAAACTACGACTATGCCGCCTGCCCGGTGACGTTCTGGGATTTGTTCGGGCAGCAGGGGCACCCGGTCAGAACCACCGTGACCGAGATGGGGCCGCTGCTGTTGTCGCGCCTCATGGACCTGAGCGAAGCGCAGGAGGGTATTCTGAACATCGCGTTCCGTGTTGCAGATGAAGAAGGTATGCCGCTGCTGGACCTGAAGGATCTGCAAGCCTTGCTGGTTTGGATCGGGGAAAACCGCGCCCAGCTGTCCTTGCGCTATGGCAATGTCTCAACCGCATCGATCGGGGCGATCCAGCGGCGTCTGCTGGTACTGGAAAATCAGGGTGGCACCAATCTGTTCGGCGAACCGGCGCTGGAACTGAGCGATCTGATGCGGCTCGACGAAAACGGGCAGGGCATGGTGAATATCCTGGCCTCCGACAAGCTGATGGGTTCGCCGCGCCTATACGCGACGTTCCTCTTGTGGCTGCTCAGCGAACTGTTCGAGGAACTGCCCGAGGTGGGCGATCCCGATAAACCCAAGCTGGTTTTCTTCTTTGATGAAGCTCATCTGTTGTTTGAAGACGCACCAAAGATATTGGTCGATAAGGTCGAGCAGGTCGCACGTCTAATCCGGTCCAAGGGCGTTGGCGTCTATTTCATCTCGCAGAATCCGGCGGATATCCCCGAGGATATTCTGGGGCAGTTGGGCAACCGGGTTCAACACGCGTTGCGCGCCTTCACTGCGCGGGACAGAAAAAACCTGCGTCTTGCGGCCGAAACCTATCGGGAAAACCCGGCTTTCGACACCGAGGCCGCGATCCGCGAGGTTGGTGTGGGTGAGGCCGTGACCTCGATGTTGCAGAAGAAGGGTGTGCCGGGGATCGTCGAACGCACACTGATCCGGCCTCCGGGGTCTCAGCTTGGTCCGATCACGGCCTCCGAACGGCAGGCGGTCATGGCTGCCTCTCCGATGAAGGCAAAATACGGCACGCTGAAGGATCGAAAATCCGCGTTCGAGATTCTCAGGGCGCGTGCCGATACAGCCGCGCAAGAGGCGGCAAAAGCGGAAGAGCAGGAGGAGACTCTGTCTCTGGCCGAACGCGAATTCGCCACCGCGCGCCGGTATTCCGGCAGCAGGGTCGGGCGGTCGTCGTCGCGCGTGTCACGTCAGAAAGACACGTTTGCAACGGCCATGAGTCAGGCGGTCATCAAAGAGCTGAAGGGCACCACAGGACGCCGGATCGTGCGCGGCATCCTTGGGGGCTTGTTCAAAAGCCGGTAGCCCCGAACGCACTACTTCAGGCGGCGCTGGCCTTCCTGACGACAATAGGCATCGGCCTCGGGGACCGTCATCCTGGTCGCTGGAAAGTTAATGGCCCGGTCCCAGGTCACGCGGTCCTGACGGTACAGCTGACATGTCACTTCACCCTTCGGGGTCTGCACTGTGACTGGGGCCGTTTCCAGATCCTCGGGCGAGGGGATGCATCCGGTCAGAACTGCTGTCAGGGGAAAAAGCAGGAAAGTCTTGGCAGTGGTAGATTTCATGATTGGTGCTCATTTTACTGGTTAACTATTTGGTCGACGAAGATCGGCAAATTTGGTGTGAGAGTGCGCCGGGCATCGCCTGATTACAGGTAAGCGTTGTGAATCCGTCTATTCACAATCCTGATTCTAATCAAGAAACCGCGCCGTTTTTGCGGCGCGGTTCAGGCAATTGACTATATTCTGATCTATTTCTCGGGGATCAGTCCCCTAGGACTGAATCTGAGAACAATCAGCAGGATCAGGCCCATTGTGAACAACCGCATATGCGCGGCGCTTCCAATCAGGTGAGCCTTCAGCGCGTTTCCATCGGGCAGACCAATGGTGATCAGGTTCATCAGCCAAAGGCCAATGGGTTCAACCTGAACCCAAAGAAACCAGATCAGGAACGCGCCCAAAACGGCTCCGAAATTGTTGCCCGATCCACCAACGATCACCATCACCCAGACGAGGAAAGTGAACCGCAGCGGCTGGTAGGCACTGGGGGTTAGCTGACCGTCCAGCGTGGTCATCATTGCACCGGCGATGCCGCAGATGGCCGAGCCCAGCACGAAGATCTGCAGGTGGCGGCGGGTGACGTCCTTGCCCATGGCTTCAGCTGCGACCTCATTGTCGCGAATGGCGCGCATCATGCGGCCCCACGGGCTTTTGAGCGCCATCTGAGCCATCCACAAAAGCGCCAGCAGTACGATCAGGAACAGCAGCGAATAGCCCAGCTTGACCGACAGGGTAGAGGCCGTGACCGGGTCCAGCCCGAACCATTCCGCCCGGGCGATAAAGCCGGGATCTTGCTGTAATTCGACCTCGTACCCGACCACAGGGGCCGGGCGCGGAATGCCGTAGACATTCTTGACGCCCCGCGCCAGCCAGTCTTCGTTTTTAAGGATGGCGATGATGATCTCGGCAATTCCAAGCGTGGCAATTGCCAGATAGTCCGAACGCAGGCCCAGCGCCGTCTTGCCGATCAGCCAGGCCGCCCCGGCGGCCAGCAACCCACCCGCAGGCCAAGCAATGAGGACAGGCAGGTTAAGACCGCCAATGTTGCCTTCCACGGCCGGGTTGATGGCCTCGACCGCAGCGGCGTTGGGGTCAAATATCGCACGGTAGACAAAGAAGCCGACAATCAGAATGCCAATGATCGACAGGGTCTGCACCCGGCCTTTCGGCAGTTTCTGCGCCACCAGAACGGCGCCGACAACGGTTGCGGCCCCCAGCATCAGGGCCAGAACGATGCCATACCCGCCGGAAGACCAAGCTCCGGGTGTCGGCGGGGTTGAAACCAGCACGACGGCCAACCCGCCCAGCGCGACAAAACCCATAACACCAACATTGAACAGCCCCGCAAAGCCCCATTGCAGGTTCACCCCGATCGACATGATGGCCGAGATCAGCCCCATGTTCAGGATCAGGATCGCGGCGTTCCAGCTCTGCGTAAATCCGGTCAACAGAATCAGGCCGCCGACAACGGCAAAAAGCAGCGTGTTTTTGACGGACTCGGTCATACCGCTTTCCCTTTGAACAGGCCCGTGGGCTTAAACAGAAGCACGATCAGCAGAATGACAAAGCTGACGGCGAATTTGTAATCGGTGGACAGGAACTGCACCAATCCCGACGGGGCCAGGTTTTCCGGTGCGACATAGGTCAGAACCTTCTTCCACGCATAGGTGATTGTGACCTCGGAAAAGGCGATGATGAAGCCGCCCGCGATGGCCCCCAGCGGGTTGCCAAGCCCGCCCACGATGGCCGAGGCAAAGATCGGCAGCAGCAGCTGGAAATAGACGAACGGCTTAAAGCTCTTGTCCAACCCGTACAGCACGCCGGCTGTGGTGGCCAAGGCCGCAACGATGATCCAGGTGATCATCACCACACGCTCGGGGTTGATGCCGGACAGCAGCGCCAGATCTTCGTTATCCGAATAGGCGCGCATCGACTTGCCGGTGCGGGTCTTGTTGAGGAACCAGAACAGCAGCGCCACGGCAACAACGGCAACGACGACCGTGATCGCCTGCGACGTTCGGATGGCAAGTCCTTCGTTCAGACCGGTCATGGTCTTGAAATCCCGCGCTGAAATCAGAAACCGCGCACCATCGGAAAATCGCTGGTCGTCCGGCCCGATGATGAACCGCACCAGACCGTTCATGATGAACATGACGCCCATGGAAACGATCACCAGAATGACCGGCTTCGCCTTCTGCTCGCGGTAGAAACGGTAAACCAGCCGGTCGGTGATCAGTACCAGAACAATGCAGCCCAGGATGGCAAAGGGTAGGGCCAGTAGAGCGGTCGGCAGCGGGCCGAAGCTGACCCCGGCGGCCTGCAGCCCCCAGGTGACCAGCACGGCGATCATCGCGCCAAAGGCCATCGTGTCGCCATGGGCAAAATTGGAAAACCGCAGGATTCCGTATATCAGGGTCACCCCCAGCGCCCCCAGAGCCAGCTGACTGCCATAGGCAACCGCCGGCACAAGGACGAAATTCGATAGCGCGACGAGCGCGTTCAGTAGATCCATTATTTCTTCTCACTGTCCGGGTGCGACCTTATGGCATGACGATCCCTGCGGGCACAACATTTCGGGCCCGGATTAAAGCCATATTTTCCTGCTGTTTGCGAAAAAGAACCACGAAGAACGCGGGCTTCGCGGAACAGTCCCCGGTTTCGGCGCGCGCCAGCAATTTCTGCCGCACGCCCAGGTAGATCAGCCGGGGAATCAGGCGGCTGTTTCGGTGCACATTCCGTGATCGGTACCGGCATGCGGACCCTTGACCGAAAGGTCATAAGACATGTCACCAAAGTGGACGACGAAGGTCATGACGTCCTGATCTTCGATATGAACAAATGTCATGTTGCCAACGCCCTTGAATACCATTGCATCACCCGCAATGTCCTTTGTCTCGATACTGCCCTTGTCCCCTTCGGGTGCCCGGTTGAGGCGGACTTCGCTGCCATCGCGATCCGAGACGCAGACAAAGTGACGCTCTTCCGCGGTTGCGGTCGTGGCGAACAGCGTGGCGACCGCCACACACATCCATTTTTTCATTTTTGTGTCCTGAATAGTGTATTTCATTCAGAAGGTTCGCTGGTTTCGCGGAGAAAGCGTGTGCAATCCCGGGAAATCGTTTCCTTCATATCTTCGCGCGCTAACGGGAGATTGTGACCGGATTGCAGCCGAGGCGTGGTTTTCTTTGGACTGGGCACGTTTTTGGGAAACATCGGAATTCTGTGCGCCAAAAGCTCACAAATGACAGATTTCGTTTGTGTCGAAACGGGCTTGAAAATGCCCTCTAACCCTTGACCTCACAGCGGCCGAAACCCGTCAGACTTACGCCGCGACCGACAAATGAGTGAGTTGTGTAGGCGACCATGCCATCCCCAAACACACTAAACGTGTAAGAGGTTGATCGGGTTGGGTCCCATCCATGCGCGGTCGTCAGGTCCTGAGAGATCCGATGCAAGTTTAAGACGGGTAGACTGTTGCGCCCGAGGTGCAATCGAAGCTTGTCTTCGGCCAGAATTTCATACTCGAATTCCAATCCCTTGCCGGACTTTGTCGTTTGGCAGGCGTTGATGTTTGCGCATGTATATTCCAGCAAGCATCTTTTTGTTTCCCCGGCGGCCGCCGCGTTGCTCATCAACATGAGCGCAGCAACCAATGCCGTTGAGAAAACCTTCATCCGCCCAGAAAACTCTTCCGAACCTCGGGATCAGCCAGCAGTTCCTTGCCCGTGCCGGTATAGGCGTTGCGACCCTGAACCAGCACATATCCCTTGTCCGCGATCTCCAGCGCCTGGCGGGCGTTCTGTTCGACCATCAGGATCGGCAGACCCGTGCGCGAGACCTCGATGATCCGGTCGAACAGTTCATCCATCACGATGGGTGAGACACCGGCCGTTGGTTCGTCCAGCATCAGCACTTTGGGCTGTGTCATCAGCGCGCGGCCCACGGCAACCTGTTGGCGCTGGCCGCCGGACAATTCTCCGGCTGCCTGGTTCCGCTTGTCGCGGAGGATGGGGAACAGGTCATAGACCTGCTCCATCGTCTGGCTGATGTCGTCGCGGCGGATGAATGCGCCCATCTCAAGGTTCTCTTCCACCGTCATCGACGTGAAGATGTTCGAGGTCTGAGGCACAAAGCCCATTCCCCGCATCACCCGGTCTTGCGGCGTGAGGGTGGTGATATCCTCACCGTCCAGCCGAACCGACCCGGCGCGGACGTCCAGCATCCCAAACACGGCCTTCATCGCAGTAGACTTACCGGCGCCGTTGGGGCCGACGATCACCGCAATTTCACCTTTGTCGACGGCAATGGTGCAATCGTGCAGAATGTCCGGCCCTTTGCCGTAGCCGCCGGTCATGGTGTCACCGATCAGAAAGGGGCCGCCTTCCACGCGGTGCGTTTCGCCGCTTTTGCGGTGGGCGGGTGTCATCGTGCCGATACCCGCGGTATTGGTGATCGAGGCGTCCTTGTTGCCCTTGTCGTCCTGATAGGGGTTGTCGGTCACGCGCCCGCCTCCAGCTTGTCCTTGTTCTTCAGGCCGGTGCCCAGATAGGCCTCGATCACGTGCTCGTTGGCCTTGATCTCGTCCAGCGTGCCTTCGGCCAGAACCTTACCCTCGGCCATACAGATGACCGGGTCGCAGATCTTG
This sequence comes from Ruegeria sp. ABV4_181, assembly GCF_056158465.1. Taxonomy (NCBI): domain Bacteria; kingdom Pseudomonadati; phylum Pseudomonadota; class Alphaproteobacteria; order Rhodobacterales; family Roseobacteraceae; genus Ruegeria; species Ruegeria sp. ABV4_181. The sequence continues at coordinate 2,603,751 of NZ_JBSWTI010000002.1, read as the reverse complement.
CCGATGAAATCCATGTCATGCTCGATGACGACAAAGGTATAGCCGCGTTCCTTGTTCAGCCGCAGGATCGTGTCGGCGATGGTCATCAGCAGGGTGCGGTTCACGCCTGCGCCGACCTCGTCCAGAAACACGATCTTGGCGTTGACCATCATGGTGCGTCCAAGTTCCAGCAGCTTTTTCTGACCGCCCGAAACCTGACCGGCCTTGTGATCCGCCAGATGTTCGATCGTCAGGAATTCCAGAACTTCATCGGCCTTGGCCTTGAGCGCGCGTTCTTCATCGGCGATGCGCTTGCGGCCGAACCACGTGTTCCACAGCGATTCCCCCGATTGTGCACCAGGCACCATCATCAGGTTTTCGCGGCAGGTCATCGACGAAAACTCATGCGCGATCTGGAAGGTGCGCAGAAGGCCCTTGTGAAACAGATCGTGCGGGGGCAGGCCGGTGATCTCTTCGCCATCCATGAAGACGCGTCCGCTGGTGGGCGGCAAAACCCCTGCGATCACGTTGAACAAAGTGGTCTTTCCGGCCCCGTTCGGCCCGATCAGGCCGGTGATCGAGCCCTTTTGGATTTCCAGCGATGCCCCGTCCACCGCGTGAAAACCGCCGAAATGCTTGTGCACGTCTTCGACGACGATCATCTTTTCCCCTAGCCGCCGTTTTCGGCGTTGTTGTTTTCCCATCCCCCGGAGAGGTGCGGTCTTTTTTCATCGAAACAGCCCGGGCACAAGGCCCGGGCTGCTTGTTTTTATGACGTTTAACGTCGGATCAACGGAAATTGACGGTTTTGTTCTCGCCGTCGGTGACTTCGATCTCGCGATAGGAACCCGCGCTTTCACCGGGGCCGATCAGCTCAACGCCCGAAGCGCCGACATAGTCGATGTCCTGACCCGCGGCCAGCAGTTCCAGGCCCTTGGCCAGCTCGCCGGGATAGATCTTTTCGCCCGGTTCGTTGGCAACATCCATGATCTTCGCGCCATAGTCGGCAGGGTTGGTGGACCCAGCCGCCTGCATCGCCAGCATGAACAGCGCTGCGGCGTCATAGGATTCCGGCGAGTAGGGCGACGAGCCGTCAAAGCCGGCGGCTTCGGCCATGGCAAAGTACTTCTCGGCACCTTCGCCGCCCGAACCGGCGATCTGACCGAACGAGCCGTTCAGGTCGGGGCCGACATTGGCAGGCAGCGAGTCTCCGATCATGCCGCCGGGCAGACCGAATGTGTCAAACGCACCGCTGTCCAGCGCCGACTGGATGATGCCCAGACCGCCCTGATCCAGATAGCCCGCTACGACCAGAATGTCGCCACCGGCCGAGGCCAGCGCGCCCACTTCGGCCGAATAGTCGGCCTTGCCGTCTTCGTGCGCGGCAACGATGGTGACTTCACCACCCGCAGCCTCGAAGGACGACTGGATCGCATCCGCCAGACCTTTACCATAGTCGTTGTTGGTGTAGGTCAGTGCGATCGAGCTGATGCCGCGATCGTTCAGGATGTCCGCCATCACCTGACCTTCACGCGCGTCCGACGGGGCGGTGCGGAAGAACAGGCCGTTGTCTTCCATGGTCGACAGGCCGGGCGAGGTCGCCGAAGGCGAGATCATGACCATGCCGTTCGGGATCGCGACGTTTTGCAGGATCGCACCGGTCACGCCCGAGCAGTCGCCGCCGATCAGGCCGGCCACACCGTCGGCAATCATGCGTTCGCCGTTCGAAGTTGCCAGACCGTTATCGATGCACCCGGTATCCGCGCGCGACGCAGTGACGGTCGTGCCGTCCAGCAGCTTGCCGGATTCCGAGACTTCGGCCATCGCCAGTTCGGCACCCGAACCCATGGCCGGGGCCAGCAATTCAATCGGGCCGGTAAAGCCAAAGAGGACGCCAAGCGTGACATCTTCGGCCATTGCGGTGCCGGACAACAGAGCGGTTGCTGCAGTTGCTGTAAGCAGCTTTTTCATTAGGTTACTCCCTTATTGGAACGTCTTCGTTCTGGGCACGACCCTAGGCAAGCTGCCTGAAAAAGAAAAGTCCTAACGCAATTGTGTTTTTGTCCCTCACAATCCTATTTGTTTTGTAGGGTTTGTCGCCGTGTTCCCTGAAGAACGACCCGCAACAGGAGGCCCCCATGTTAAGAGCCATTGTGATTCTGATCCTCACCCTGAGCGCCGGTCTGGTCAGGGCGGATGTTCTTCAAACTTCCGCTGGTCCTGTGCGCGTAACGCCAATGGTCGAAGGGCTGGATACCCCCTGGGCAATCGGCATCCTGCCCGGTGGGGCGTTTCTTGTTACCGAGCGTGACGGAGAGATGCTGTTCATCGCAGACGGGCAGGCCAAGCGCGTCAAGGGTCTGCCCAAAGTGGCGGCGAACGGGCAGGGCGGTTTGCTGGATGTGACCATCGCGCGTGACTTTTCGCAGAGCCGTGAGATCTTCCTGACCTTTTCCAAACCCCAAAGAGGCGGCGCAGGAACAGCGCTTGCCGTCGCCCGCCTGTCGGACGCGGGCGACAGGCTGAACAACTTTCGTGTCATATTCGAGGCCGTGCCGGGGGGCAAAACCGGCCGTCACTTTGGCTCGCGGGTGGTCGAGGCCAATGACGGCACGTTGTTCCTGACCATTGGCGACCGCGGCGACCGGCCGTCAGCGCAGGACAGGTCGAACCATATGGGATCGGTGATCCGCGTCAATCGCGACGGGACGGTGCCGGCCGATAATCCGTTTGTCGGAAACGCGGATATCCGCCCGGAAATCTGGTCCTTCGGGCACCGCAATCCGCAAGGGGCGGGCCTGGACGGGCGCGGCCGCTTGTGGATTTCCGAACATGGGGCCAAAGGCGGCGACGAGGTGAACCTGATCCGGCCCGGCCGGAATTACGGGTGGCCCGTGATTTCATATGGCGTTCACTACTCGGGTCAGAAAATTGGCGAAGGCACATCCAGACCCGGCATGGAACAGCCCGAGTTCTATTGGGACCCGTCCATCGCTCCGTCTGGGCTGCTGGTCTATTCGGGCAAGCTATGGCCCGAATGGAAGGGCGATATCTTTGTCGGGTCCCTCAAATTCGACTACATCTCGCGGCTTGCCGGCAATCCGATGCGCGAGGTTGAGCAGATCCAGGGCCCGGAAACCGAACGCGTGCGGGATATCGTCGAGGCGCCGGACGGGTCGATCTGGTTCATTTCGGTTGGGCAGGGCGCAGTTTACAGAATGTTTCCGCAGACCTAGAACGTTGGTACGACAACTTAATGGGGTAGTTCATGAAAAACATTCTCGCCGCTGCGCTGTTTGCAGTCAGCGCATTGTCTTCTGCGGCAGATGAAGCCTTCGCGACATATGGCGATTATGAGGAATATGTTGAGAAAAAGATCAAGAACCGGGAATTTTCGAATATCATCCTGCGGTTAGGGGGCGCGGACGAGTATACGCAAGAACAACTAAGGCTTGCCCAGAACCAGTTGCGCGATGTCGTTTCGTTTTACCTCACCAATTCCGCCATTATTAAGCGTGTCGAGCTTGAAAACGGGTTCTCTCATGAATTGCGCGCGTTCTGGAACGACAAGAACAGTTACTTTTACTACTACGCATTGCTGCATGACCGCGAAGACGGCGTTCTGGTCCTGCGCTTTACCATGAACACAAGTTCCGAAGACCTGTTCAAGATGTTCTGATCGGTTAGACCGACAACCGCCCGCCCTGCGCACCACGCTCACGATAGGGCGTGGTGTTGTAATGCGCGCGGTAGCATTTCGAAAAATGCGACGGGCTGGCAAAACCGCAGGCCAGGGCCACGTTGATGACGCTCATATCCGTCTGCATCAGCAGGTTGCGCGCCTTGTGCAGCCGCAGTTCCATATAATAGCGCTTTGGCGACCGGCTGAGATAGCGGCGGAACAGCCGCTCCAGCTGCCGGGTCGACATGCCGACATCCTTGGCCAGGATCGAGGGCGAGATCGGCTCTTCGATGTTCTTTTCCATCATCAAAATGACCTGGCTCAGCTTTGGATGGCGCACGCCGATCCGGGTCGGGGTCGACAGGCGTTGCGTGTCCTGGTCGGTGCGGATGGACGAATAGATCATCTGGTCAGCGACGGCATTCGCAAGGTCTTCGCCGAAATCGTCCGCGATGATTTTCAGCATCAGATCGATCGAGGACGTCCCGCCAGCCGTTGTCATCCGGTTGCCGTCGATCTGAAAGACCGATTTTGTCAGTTCCACCTCATCGAATTCTTCGACGAAACTGTCAGAATTCTCCCAGTGGATCGTGGCGCGCTTGCCGTCCAGCAGCCCTGCCTTGGCCAGCGTATAGGCCGCCGTGCAAAGCCCGCCGATGCGCAACCCGCGCCGCGCCTCGCGGCGGACCCAGTTCAGAACCCGCTTGGTGGTCGCCCCCTGAACATCCACGCCGCCGCAAATAAGGACAACCTCGTCGCGCTGAAGCTCGACAAGGTCTGAATCCAGCTGAAAAGTGGTTCCGGCCGAACAGCTGACGGTTTCACCGCCTTCACCGGCCAGCGTCCAGGAATACAGTTGCCGGTCCGCCATCCGGTTCGCAATCCGAAGGCTGTCCAGTGCCGATGCAAACGACAGCAAAGAGAATTTGTCCAGCAGGACAAATACGAAGTTTTTCGGGTTGGCCGCAGTGTCTTCCACCGTGACAACTTGGCGTTGCTCTTGCATGGCGAGGTGTCCTTGATTTGCCGCATTGTGACGTGACGTCCCGCGACTGATTTGGCAGCCACCATGATCAAAGCTTGTTTCCGGCGTCAAGAGGCGCAAATCGCATATGGTCAGTCTTCATTGCATTTTGTATAGAGACGACCTGACGACTTCAGCGGAGATCAAAGCTATGACCGAATGGCAAAAAACGAACTGGCGCAACAAGCCCCGGGTTCAGATGCCAGACTATACCGACGCGGCCGCTCTGGCCAAGGTCGAGGCTCAGCTTTCGCAGTATCCCCCGCTGGTCTTTGCTGGCGAAGCACGGCGTCTCAAGCAACTTCTTGGTGCCGCCGGTCGCGGCGAGGCCTTCCTGCTGCAGGGCGGGGACTGTGCTGAAAGCTTTGAACAATTCAGTGCGGATGCGATCCGTGACACGTTCAAGGTGATGCTGCAGATGGCGATGGTGCTGACCTATGGCGCCAAGGTTCCGGTGGTCAAGGTGGGACGCATGGCTGGCCAGTTTGCCAAGCCGCGCAGCGCGCCGACCGAGGTTGTGGATGGCGTGGAACTGCCCAGCTACCGCGGTGACATCATCAACGAACTGGCCTTCACGCCCGAAGCGCGCATTCCGAATCCCAGCAAGATGCTGCAGGCCTACACACAGGCCGCGGCCACGCTGAACCTGCTGCGTGCGTTCTCGACCGGTGGTTTCGCCGATATGAGCATGGTGCATTCGTGGACCCTGGGCTTCACGGATGAACAGGATGTTCAGAAATACTCGGAAATTGCCGACCGTATTCAGGACACCATCGACTTCATGAACGCGGCCGGGATCACGGCGGACACCACGCATGAATTCTCGACCGTTGAATTCTACACCAGCCATGAGGGCCTGCTGCTGGAATATGAAGAGGCGCTGACCCGTCTCAATTCCACCTCGGGGAACTGGCTGGCCGGATCCGGCCACATGATCTGGATCGGCGACCGTACCCGTCAGCCGGACGGCGCACATGTGGAATTCTGCCGCGGCGTTCTGAACCCGATCGGTCTGAAATGCGGCCCGACGACCACGGCAGAGGACCTCAAGGTTCTGATGTCCAAGCTGAACCCGGAAAACGAAGAGGGGCGTCTGACCCTGATCGCACGTTTCGGCGCGGGCAAGGCGGCCGAACATCTTCCGCGCCTGATCAGGGCGGTCAAGGAAGAAGGCGCCAAGGTCACCTGGGTCTGCGATCCGATGCACGGCAACACGATCAAGTCGGCCACCGGCTACAAGACCCGTCCGTTCGACTCGGTTCTGCGCGAGGTGCGCGACTTTTTCGGCGTTCATCAGGCCGAAGGCACCATCCCCGGTGGTGTGCATTTCGAAATGACCGGTCTGGACGTGACCGAATGCACCGGCGGCGTCCGCGCCGTGACCGAAGAGGATCTTTCGGATCGTTACCACACAGCCTGCGACCCGCGCCTGAACGCAACGCAGTCGCTGGAACTGGCGTTCCTGGTTGCGGAAGAACTGACCACCCTGCGCCGCAATGGCAGCAAACGGGCTGTCAGCTAAGTACTGAACCTATCGAAAAGAGAAAGGCGGGCTGCGTGCCCGCCTTTTTTTAATCGTCCCGCGACACGACCAATCGCAAATGCGAGCCGGGCCGCTTGAACTCGGCCTGGTCCTCGGCGAATTCGGTCATGTTTTCTTGTGCGGGCTTTCGCGGTGCCTGAACGTCGGAAACCGCACGCACATGGCTGTCCGGGATTGTGAACCGTCGGGGTGTCGCCCCGATTGTGCCGTCACTGACCATCACGCCCAGCACACGGCTGATGTCGCCCAGATCGCTTTTCAAGGGCAGCAGGATCATTCGCGCCTGCATTTCTGTCCGCCCCAGCTTGCCCGAAGACACAAGCCCCAGCTCGGCAATCGAGGGCCGGGCAAAGACCTGTTCCAGCAACTCGGTGATCTGCCCGCGTGCGCTGGGTTCAAAAAACGCGGTCACGGGCATGCCGCGCACCTCCATGCCCGCCAGTTTGTTCAGATGACTTCCGGCCAGACGGAACCTTGCCAGCCCCGGGGCGATGCGTTCCAGAACGAATGTGTATTCCAGGATGTTCTCAAGCCCGCGCGGATCGATCTGCGACCGCATGGGCACGCCGTCACCAGTCAGCAACGCGGTCCAGTATGCCTCGGCCTGCCGGATGGGCGAGAGGCTGCGCCCACTGTCAAAACGATCCATTGCGACGATCTTTCCAAAGTTTGACCCGGAACCGTTCCCGAAAAAGGTTTTCATTTTCATCACCCTAGCACCAATCGACCGTCATTTTCTTAAAATGCCACATATCCGGGACATCAACGTCTGACCAGTCCCGTCACGGGTCAGATTGACACGGGTTAATTCAATTTTGGAGCAATTCTTTAATGAATGGTTAACTTCCGGGTCGCAGTGCCAAACTCAGCAAAGACTTGCCCTGCGTGCGCCGATGGCATTAGGTGCGGCAGGCACAAGGGAACGGGCGACTATTGAAAGGGCAGGCATGATCAGATCCATGACCGGTTTCGCCTCGGGCAAAGGGGCGTTCGGACCCCATAGCTGGACTTGGGAACTGCGCAGCGTAAATGGCAAGGGGCTGGACCTGCGCGTACGTGCGCCGGATTGGCTGACCGGGCTTGAGACAGCGCTGCGGGCGCAGATGTCAAAGGCGTTGAGCCGGGGAAATGTCACGCTGTCGCTCCGATTAAGCCGGGATGAGACCGCACCGGATCTTGTCCTGAACGAGGCGGCGATGGAGGCCGCGCTGAAGGCTTTGGCCCGCACGCAAGAGATGGCGACCGCACACGGCGTCACGCTGGCGCCGTCCACCGCCGCCGATCTTATCGCGGTCAAAGGAATGCTGGATGCCGGCAGCGACGTGGACGATCCGGCCCCACTGACGGCTCAGTTGACGACGGAATTTGCCGGTCTGCTGGACGCGTTTATCGACATGCGGCGGACCGAAGGGCAGGCTCTGGCCGAGATTCTGGACGGCCAGCTTCGTCAGGTCGCGGAGTTGACGGAGCAGGCGGCGGAACTGGCGGATCGGCGCAAGGACAAGATGGCCGAGACATTGCGCGAAAACCTTGCGCGGGTACTGGACAACGCGCAGGGGGCCGACCCGGACCGGGTGGCTCAGGAACTGGCCCTGATCGCGGTCAAGGCGGACATTACCGAGGAGATAGACCGCCTGAAAGCGCATGTGACGGCGGCGCGCGATCTTCTTGCACAGGACGGTGCGGTCGGGCGTAAGCTGGATTTCCTGATGCAGGAATTCAACCGCGAGGCCAACACGCTGTGTTCCAAGGCGCAAAGCGCCGAACTGACCTCGGTCGGGCTTGAGTTGAAGGCCGTAATAGATCAGATGCGCGAGCAAGTGCAGAACGTGGAATAAAGACAGGAGCGCCCCAAATGGCGGATCGACGCGGCCTTTTAATCATTCTGTCCTCGCCTTCGGGTGCGGGCAAATCGACCCTGGCCAGAAGGCTGATGCAATGGGACAGCGGGCTGGAGTTTTCGGTTTCGGCCACGACCCGCGCGCCGCGACCCGGTGAGGAACATGGCCGTGAGTATTATTTTCTGAGCGAAGACGCCTTCAAACAACAGGTCGCTGAGGGGCAGATGCTGGAACATGCCCATGTGTTCGGCAACTTCTACGGCTCGCCCGCGGGACCGGTCCGCGACTCGATCAACGCGGGCAGGGACGTTCTGTTCGACGTGGACTGGCAGGGTGAAGTTCAGATCCGGAACTCCGATCTGGGCAAACACGCGCTGTCGATCTTCATCCTGCCGCCTTCGATCCCGGAACTGCGCCGCAGGCTGGAAAGCCGCGGGCAGGACAGCGACGACGTGATCGCAAAGCGGATGCTGAAAAGCTGGGACGAGATCAGCCACTGGGGGTATTACGATTACGTGCTGGTCAACGACGATCTGGACGCGACCGAGGAAAAGCTGAAAACCATCGTCAGCGCCGAGCGTATGCGCCGCATCCAGCAACCCAGACTGCAGGATCACGTCCGTACCCTGCAAAGCGAGTTCGAGGGGCTGTCATGACCATTTACGCATTGGGCGACCACGTTCCGCAAATTCACGAGGACACCTGGGTCGCGCCGGACGCCAATCTGATCGGCAAAGTGGTGCTGGAGCAGGGGGCCTCGGTCTGGTTCGGATGCACCATTCGCGCGGATCATGAAGAGATCCGGGTGGGCGAGGGCAGCAACGTTCAGGAGAACTGCGTCATGCATATTGACGCCGGGTTCCCGCTGACCATCGGCCGCAACTGCACCATCGGACATAAGGTGATGCTGCATGGCTGCACGATCGGGGAAAACACTCTGATCGGCATGGGCGCAATCGTTCTGAACGGCGCACGGATCGGAAAGAACTGCCTGATCGGGGCAGGGGCGCTGATCACCGAAGGGAAAGAGATCCCCGACAATTCGCTGGTCATGGGGTCACCGGGCAAGGTTGTGCGGCAACTGGACGAAGCCGCGGCACAAAAGATCACCTTCAGCGCCTTGCACTATCAGCAGAACATGCGGGCGTTTCGCGATATGATGAAGCCCGTGTCGTAACGCCCGTCGCCCATCCGTAAGAGACCGAGATCATGTCAAACGACCTGCTTGCCGAAATCGTCTCGGCCATTCCCATGCCGGCGCTCATGGTCGATCAGACAGAGCGGATCATCGCGGCCAACACGGATGCCCGAACGCTTTTGGGTCAGAATATCGTCAGTCGGCATTTCGCGACCATCCTCCGGCAGCCCCAGGTTATCGAAGCGATGGAGCAAAGCCTGCGAAGCAAGGGTTCTGCAAAAACCCGGCACCTGTCGAATGACGGCGCACAGGACACGACGTTCGAGGTGCAGTGCCGGTATATGCGCGACGTGGGCGCAGTGTCCGGCGGAGCGGTTCTGGCGATTTTTCAGGATATCACGCATGTGGAACAGGCCAGTCAGATGCGGCGCGATTTCGTGGCGAATGTCAGCCATGAACTGCGCACGCCCCTGACCGCGTTGATGGGGTTCATCGAAACCCTGCGCGGACCAGCCCGCGACGATGTTGCCGCGCGCGAACGGTTTCTGCAGATCATGACCGAGGAAGCCAACCGCATGAACCGTCTGGTTGGCGACCTGCTGTCACTGAACCGCGTCGAAAGCGAGGAGCGGGTCCGGCCGAAAGAGCAGCTTGAACTGACGGGCCTGCTGCAATCGACGCTCAATTCACTGCGGCCTCTGGCCGAAGATGCGGGTGTGGAACTGTCGCTGAACGCCTCTCAGGGTCCGGTGTCGCTGACCGGGGACAGCGATCAATTGCGTCAGGTGTTCACCAACCTGATTGAGAACGCGATCAAATACGGCGGCAGTGGCGGCGTCGTCGAAGTGCGCGTCATGTCGTCGGAACGGGATACCGCGATGCGCGGCCCCGCGGTCCGGGTTCAGATTATCGACAAGGGCCCCGGAATAGACGCCGTTCATCTGCCCCGCCTGACCGAGCGTTTCTATCGCGCCGACAGTCACAGATCCCGTCAATTGGGCGGCACCGGGCTGGGGCTGGCGATTGTAAAGCACATCATCAACCGCCACCGGGGGCGGCTGCGTGTGGAAAGCGATCTGGGCAAGGGGACGATCTTTACCGTTATCCTGCCACGCTGATCGCAAGCCTCGTCTATGTGACACTGCCGATCGCGCCCGTATGTAAAGAATGCATGGCAGCTTTGCGTTACGTCAGCCCGGTTTATCTGTTTCTGTCATAAAGCTGTTACATGGGTGTCACAAAAGGCTTACGCACAACTCGTAGAGGTTCGCGCAAGATCATCATGGGGGTGATCACTAACTCTATCTCTCAAGGAGACTGAAATGTCCTTTGTAAAACTGTCGGCTTCTGCTCTTGCTATCGCTGCCGTATCGGCCACCACGGCCGCTGCTCGTGATCAGGTTCAGGTTGCTGGTTCATCGACCGTGCTGCCTTATGCCTCAATCGTAGCTGAAGCCTTCGGTGAGAACTTTGACTTCCCGACACCGGTTGTCGAGTCGGGTGGTTCCTCGGCCGGGCTGAAGCGTTTCTGTGAAGGTGTTGGCGAAAACACCATCGACGTTGCCAACTCGTCGCGCAAAATCCGCGAGAAAGAAATCAAAGCCTGTGCCGATGCGGGTGTGACCGACATCATCGAAGTCCAGATCGGCTATGACGGCATCGTCTTTGCCAGCGACATCAACGGCAACTCGTTCGAGTTCACGCCGGAAGACTGGTACAAGGCCCTGTCGGCACAGATTGTTGTGGACGGCGAACTGGTCGACAACCCGAACAAGACCTGGGCTGACGTGAACCCTAACTTCCCGGCACAGCCGATCGCCGCTTATATCCCGGGCACCAAGCACGGCACCCGCGAAGTGTTCGAAGACAAGGTGATTCTGGCCGGTTGTGAGCATCTGGGCGATTTCGACGCCTACAAGGCTGCAAACGGTGACGACAAGAAAGCCGCCGAGAAAGCCTGTATTGCGCTGCGCACCGACGGCGTTTCGGTCGACATCGACGGCGACTACACCGAGACCCTGGCCCGCATCGACAGCAACAAGGACGGCATCGGCGTCTTTGGCCTGGCGTTCTACGAGAACAACACCGACAAGCTGCAGGTTGCGACCATGTCCGGTATCGTTCCGTCGACCGAGTCGATTGCAACCGGCGAATACCCGGTTTCGCGCCCGCTGTTCTTCTACGTGAAGAAAGCCCATATCGGCGTGATCCCCGGCCTGAAAGAATATGCTGAGTTCTTCGTCGCCGACGAAATCGCAGGCCCCGACGGCCCGCTGGCTCAGTACGGTCTGGTTTCCGACCCGGAACTGGGCAAAGTACAGGAAGCTGTCGCGAACGAAACCACCATGGGTGGCGGCTCCTAAGCCTCAGTACTGTTAAACCGGGGCGTTATTGCGCCCCGGTTTCCTTTGTTTCTACTCCTGCCGCTCGACGGAGTTCCCATGGCATTATCCTGGCTGCTGCTTATCCTGCTTGCGATTGCCGTCCTTGGTTATTTTGCGGGAAGATCCCGCGCGATGGCCAGCGCCGACGGAAACGCGAGCGATCTGCACTCTCTTCCTTCCTACTACGGGTATAACGTTGCCCTGACAGCTCTGGTCCCGGCCTTGGGGCTTTTGATCATCTGGCTTCTGGTTCAGCCGCTGGTCGTCAACAACACGGCTTCGGGCATGATCCCCGACAGCGCCATTCCCGAAGGCTCGACCCGCGGCCTGCTGATGAGCGAGGTCCGCCGCGTCGCCGACGGGCTGGACGGCGCTGTTTCGGCGGGTGAGATGACCGAGGAATTCGCCCGCAATGCCAGGGCTGATTTCACGGATATGACGGCGCGCCTCAAGGAAGCCGGGCAGGTTATCACGCAGAATGTGACAGCGCCGGTCCTGCGCGCAGCGCAGCAATACCGGATCATGAACGCCAGTGGGACGGTCGCCATGCAGATCGTTGTTCTGGCACTTGCTCTGCTTGGCGCGGCCTTTGCTTATGTGCGCACACATAAGGAATTCCGCGCCCGCAACGTCGTCGAACAGGGTATTCTGGCGCTGCTGTTGCTGGCCGCGTCCATTGCCATTCTGACGACGGTCGGGATCGTTCTGTCGATGCTGTTCGAGACGATGAACTTCTTCCAGATGCATTCGTGGCGGGACTTCTTCTTTGGCAGCACATGGGCGCCCAACTTCCGCGGCGGGAGTGAGCTTTCGATCCTGCCACTGCTGTGGGGTACGCTGTATATCTCATTGATCGCGCTGCTCGTGGCGGTGCCGATCGGCCTGTTCGCGGCGATCTACCTGTCGGAATATGCATCCGGCGCGACGCGTTCGATTGCCAAACCGTTGCTTGAGATCCTCGCCGGCATTCCCACCATCGTCTATGGTTTGTTCGCCCTGCTGACCGTGGGTCCGGCACTGGTATCGCTTTTCGGTGATGGCGGCGCGCTGGGGCTGGGCTGGATGGCCAGTTCAAACGCGGTTCTGACCGCGGGCCTGGTGATGGGCATCATGCTGATCCCGTTCGTGTCGTCGTTGTCGGACGACATCATCAATGCGGTGCCGCAGTCCATGCGCGACGGCTCACTTGGCCTCGGCGCGACCCATTCCGAAACCGTACGCAGCGTGATCCTTCCCGCAGCGCTGCCGGGCATCGTCGGAGCCATCCTGCTGGCCGCAAGCCGCGCCATTGGCGAGACGATGATCGTGGTGATGGCGGCAGGTGCAATAGCCAAGTTTTCGGGGAACCCGTTCGAGGCGATGACCACGATCACAACGCGGATCGTCAGTCAGCTGACCGGGGATACGGATTTTGCCAGTGCCGAGACACTGGTGGCCTTCGCGCTGGGTCTGACCCTGTTCATCATCACCCTGGGGCTGAACATCTTCGCCCTCTACATCGTACGCAAATATCGGGAGCAGTACGAATGACCGAAGTTTCCCAAACGCCAGACGCTGCTCCTTCTGCGAAGCCCAAGGGCGGATCGCTGTTCCAGCAGGACGCACGCACCAAGCGCCGCAACGCGGCCGAGAGCCGGTTCAAGATGTACGGGATCGCGGCCATTGGCGTCGGCTTGCTGATGCTGGTCGTGCTGGTCACCAACATCGTGACAGCCGGCACCGGCGCATTCCAGCAGTCCTTCTTGGAACTGGATGTGAACCTTCAGGAAGACAAGCTGGACAAGAACGGCAACCGGAACATCGAAGAGATCAAAAAAGTTTCGACCTTCGGCTACGCGCCCCTGATTGCGGCTGCGCTGGAAAGCGAAGTCCAGAAACTGGGCATCGAAACCGAACTGACGCCAAAGGAAATGGGCGGGATCCTGTCAAAGGCCGCACAGGCAGAGTTGCGGAATTACGTTCTGACCAATCCCGATGAAATCGGCAAAACGGTCAGCTTCCGGTTCCTCGTCAACAGCCGTGTCGACGGGTACATGAAGGGCCGCGTGACGCGCGAGTCGATTGCCAACGACAAAAGCATCAGCGCCGCCCAGCTGGATTTCGTGGATCATTTGCGGGACGCCGGAGTGCTTTACAAGGCGTTCAACCCGGACTTCATCTTTGGTGCGGACGCGTCGGATCAGCGGCCCGAGGCTGCGGGGATCGGCGTCTCGATGCTGGGTTCACTGTTCATGATGCTGGTTGTGCTGGCGCTGGCCTTGCCCATCGGGGTCGCAGCCTCGATCTATCTTGAGGAATTCGCGCCGCAGAACCGGCTGACCGATATCATCGAGGTAAATATCTCGAACCTGGCGGCGGTTCCGTCGATCGTGTTCGGTATTCTGGGTCTGGCTGTGTTCATCAACTACATGCATCTGCCGACTTCGGCACCGCTTGTGGGCGGTCTGGTGCTGACGCTGATGACCCTGCCAACGATCATCATCTCGACCCGCGCGTCGCTGAAGGCTGTGCCGCCGTCGATCCGGGATGCCGCGCTTGGGGTAGGGGCCTCGAAAATGCAGGCGGTATTCCACCATGTTCTACCGCTGGCCGCGCCCGGTATCCTGACTGGCACGATCATCGGTCTGGCACAGGCGCTGGGGGAAACCGCGCCGCTGCTGCTGATCGGGATGGTGGGCTTTATCGCGTCGAATCCACCTGATGGGTTGGTTGCGGGCTTCCTGTCCCCGAACTCGGCCATGCCGGCGCAGATCTACGAATGGTCGAAACGCGCCGACCCGGCCTTTTATGAACGCGCATGGGGAGGCATCATCATTCTGCTGATATTCCTCGTGACGATGAATACAATTGCGGTCATCCTGCGCCGCCGCTTTGAACGCCGCTGGTAATTGGGGGCTATAATGAACGACATGACACGAGTGGAGAGAACCGTGGACGCAAAAGATATCAAAATCGCCGCGAACAAGGTTCAGGTTTATTACGGTGATACCCACGCCATCAAGGACGTGGACGTAGAGATCGAAGACAAGACAGTGACGGCCTTTATCGGCCCGTCGGGTTGCGGCAAGTCCACCTTTCTGCGTTGCCTGAACCGGATGAACGACACGATCGACATCTGCCGGGTCGAAGGTGATATCCTGCTGGACGGCGAAGACATCTATGACAAGCGCGTCGACCCGGTGCAGCTGCGCGCCAAGGTGGGTATGGTGTTCCAGAAGCCGAACCCGTTCCCCAAGTCGATCTATGACAACGTGGCCTATGGTCCCCGCATTCATGGCCTTGCCAAGAACAAGGCGGAACTGGATGAGATCGTCGAGAAATCCCTGCGTCGCGGCGCGATCTGGGATGAGGTCAAGGATCGTCTGGATGCCCCGGGCACCGGCCTGTCGGGCGGGCAGCAGCAGCGTCTGTGTATCGCCCGCGCCGTCGCGACCGAGCCCGAGGTTTTGCTGATGGACGAACCCTGTTCGGCGCTGGACCCAATTGCGACCGCACAGGTCGAGGAACTGATAGACGAGCTGCGCTCGCGCTATTCGGTGGTGATCGTGACCCACTCGATGCAGCAGGCCGCGCGGGTCAGCCAGAAGACCGCGTTCTTCCATCTGGGAAATCTTGTTGAATTTGGCGAAACAGGTCAGATTTTCACCAACCCCGAAGATCCCCGCACCGAAAGTTACATCACCGGCCGCATCGGCTGAGCACAGGTATATTGCGATGAGCGAACAACATATTGCATCCGTATTCGACCGGGATCTCGAAGCGATCCAGGCCCATATCATGAAGATGGGCGGTCTGGTCGAGGCCGCCATCATGAGCTCGGCCCGCTCGCTTGAGACCCGGGACGAAGAACTGGCCCACCGCGTTCGCGAAGGCGACAAGGCCATCGATGCGCTGGAAGACCTGATCAACGAGGAAACGGCCCGCGTGATCGCGCTGCGCGCGCCAACCGCGGGCGACCTGCGTCTGGTCCTGTCGGTGCTGAAAGTGTCGGCCAACCTGGAACGTATCGGCGACTATTCCAAGAATATCGCCAAGCGCACTACGGTTCTGGTCAACGCAGGTGAGATCAACGGAAGCGCCGCCGCCCTGCGCCGCATGGCGCGCGAGGTTGAGCGGATGCTGCGTGACGCTCTGGATGCTTACATCCAGCGCGACGCCGAACTGGCCGCCGACGTCATCGAGCGCGACGAGGAAGTCGATCAGATGTATAACGGTCTGTTCCGCGAATTCCTGACCTTCATGGCCGAGGATCCGCGCAACATTTCCGCCTGTATGCACCTGCATTTCATCGCCAAGAACATCGAGCGCATGGGCGACCATGTCACCGCCATCGCCGAGCAGGTCGTCTATCTTGTAACCGGTGAACGCCCGGCCGAAGCCCGACCCAAAGCAGATATTACGTCGCAATCCGCCTAGGAGATCTGAAGAATGTCAGCTGACCAACCAACCGTTCTGGTTGTCGAGGATGAACTGGCCCAGCGCGAAGTGCTGGCCTATAACCTCGAAGCTGAAGGATTCCGCGTGTCCAAGGCGGCCAGCGGCGACGAAGCCATGCTGCTGGTTGACGAGGACAGCCCGGACATCATCGTACTGGACTGGATGATGCCCAACCTCAGCGGGATCGAGGTTTGCCGCCGTCTGAAATCCCGTCCCGACACGCGTTCGATTCCGATCATCATGCTGTCCGCCCGGACCGAAGAGGTCGACAAGGTGCGCGGGCTGGAAACCGGGGCGGATGACTATGTCGTCAAGCCGTATTCGGTCGTCGAATTGATGGCACGCGTGCGCACGCAGTTGCGCCGGGTGCGGCCCGCAACCGTCGGTCTGCGGCTGGAGTTTGACGACATCGTTCTGGATTCAGAGACACACAAGGTCAGCCGGGACAGCAAGCCGCTAAAGCTTGGCCCGACCGAGTTTCGGCTGCTGAGCACTTTCATGGAAAAACCGGGTCGCGTCTGGAGCCGCGAACAGTTGCTGGACCGCGTCTGGGGCCGCGATATCTATGTGGATACCCGCACAGTGGACGTCCACATCGGTCGTCTGCGCAAGGCACTGACGCAACATGGCGGCGAAGATCCCGTGCGGACAGTGCGCGGTGCCGGCTACGCTCTGGGCTGAACCGGACAAGGGCAGGGGCGTCGCCGGTGGCTTATGAGTTTTCCTCATGGGTGAATGCAAAACTCTTACTGTTTTTTGTCCGGTGACCGGGTTAGTTTGCGGCGAAGCTGACTGAGCGGAGAAGCATTATGAACGCCCCTGACACCAAGCCGGCCCTGCGTGCCAAAGATGCGCCTGACATGGGCAATTTCACTTGGGACGATCCGTTTCGCCTGTCAGATCAGCTGAACGAAGACGAACGCATGATCGCAGCCAGCGCACAGGCTTACGCGCAGGAAAAGCTTCAGCCGCGCGTGCTCCAGGCGTTTCAGAACGAGGAAACCGATCCCGAAATCTTTCGGGAAATGGGCGAAATGGGCCTGTTGGGCACCACGATTCCCGAAGAATATGGCGGGCTTGGGGCAGGGTACGTGTCCTACGGTCTGGTCGCGCGCGAGGTTGAACGTGTCAACTCGGGGTATCGCTCGATGATGTCCGTTCAAAGCTCGTTGGTCATGTATCCGATCTATGCCTACGGATCAGAGGAACAGCGCCGGAAATACCTGCCGAAACTGGCCAGCGGTGAATGGATCGGCTGTTTTGGTCTGACCGAACCTGATGCCGGGTCCGATCCGGCCGGCATGAAAACCCGCGCCGAGAAGATTGATGGCGGTTATCGTCTGACCGGCAGCAAGATGTGGATTTCAAATTCTCCGATTGCGGATGTGTTTATTGTCTGGGCCAAGTCTGATGCGCATGACGGCAAGATCCGCGGTTTTGTTCTTGAAAAAGGCCTCAAGGGGCTGAGCACTCCGAAAATCCGGAACAAGATGAGTTTGCGCGCCTCGATCACCGGCGAAATCGTTCTGGACGGCGTCGAGGTGGACGAGGGCGCTCTGCTGCCGCATGTGCAGGGACTGAAAGGACCGTTCGGCTGTCTCAACCGCGCGCGGTACGGGATCAGCTGGGGCGTTATGGGGGCCGCCGAAAGCTGTTGGCACGGAGCCCGCCAGTATGGGTTGGATCGTAAGCAGTTCAACAAGCCGCTGGCGCAAACCCAGCTGTTCCAGCGCAAGTTGGCGGACATGCAAACCGAAATCGCACTGGGGCTACAGGCAAGTCTGCGCGTCGGTCGTCTGATGGATCAGGCAGAGGCCGCGCCCGAAATGATCTCGATCGTCAAACGCAACAATTGCGGCAAGGCGTTGGACATTGCACGCATGGCCCGTGACATGCATGGCGGAAACGGCATATCGCTGGAGTTCCAGGTCATTCGTCATATGGTAAACCTTGAGACCGTGAATACATATGAAGGCACGCATGACGTTCACGCGCTGATCCTGGGGCGGGCACAAACCGGTTTGCAGGCCTTCTACTGAAGTAGCCCAAAAAGCGCGTAATCGGTATTATGGTTAAAACGTATACACCTGAAAACCGGGTTTGCCATTAGATACCAATGTCTTACGGCCACGTCTTAAAGACAAGCTGCGGAGTGCCAGATGGATTTGAACGGAAAAACTGTCGTCGTGACCGGTGCCGCGCAAGGTATTGGCAAAGGTCTGGCTGAGCGTTTTGCCAAGGAAGGTGCTCGTGTCGCTTGCGCCGATATTGATTTGGACGGTGCAACTGAGGTCGCGCAGTCTATTGGCGGCTCAGCGGTACATTGCGACGTTTCGGACGAAGCGCATATTAAATCCCTGATCGACACGGTTGAAAACACAATCGGGCCGATTGATCTGTTCTGCGCCAATGCGGGAATTCTGACGCTGGGCGGTCTCGATGTTCCGGATGAAGATTGGGATCGGATCTGGAAGATCAATGTCATGTCGCATGTCTGGGCGGCGCGTCACCTTGTTCCGCGAATGATCGAACGTGGCGGCGGTTACTTTATGACAACGGCCTCGGCTGCCGGATTACTCAATCAGCCGGGTGCGGCACCTTATGGGGTTACGAAACATGCGGCGGTTGGGTTCGCAGAGTGGCTTTCTTTGACATATGGCCACAAAGGTCTGCGCGTGTCGGTTCTGTGTCCGCAGGCCGTTCGGTCTGAAATGACACGCGGGCACGAGTTTTCGGTCGCATCAATAGACGGCATGCTGGAGCCCGAGGACGTAGCCGAAGCCTGTATGAAGGCTATCGAAGCGGAACAGTTTCTGGTGCTGCCGCATCCGCAGGTTCTGGACTATATGCGGCACAAAGCCGGCGACTATGATCGCTGGCTGGGCGGAATGCGCAAACTAAATCAACAGTTTATCGAGTGATCCTAAGATTTCCGCTGAGCTTTTCGCATAAGCCCTTCCTGCGCAACTGACGCGACCAGAGTGCCGTCCTCCGAGTAGATCGACCCGCGGTTAAAGCTGCGCCCCTGCCCGGCCCATGGCGAATCCATCGCGTAAAGATGCCAGTTCTGGAACTGCACGGGCGCGTGAAACCATAAGGTATGATCCAGGCTGGCTCCGTTGACTTCGCCGGTGAACCAGCTGAGCCCATGGGGCCGCATCCCCGAACTCATCAGGTACATGTCCGACGCGTAAGCCAGCAAAAGGTGCTGGGTCACCGGGTCGGCATTTGCGGCGGCGCCCATGCGAAACCAGATCTGGTTCCGATCATCGGATTTCTCGGGCGTAAACGGGTGCAGATGGCTGGCTTCGCGAACCTCGATGGGACGTTCACGCAAAAGCTCTCCGCGCAGTTTTTCTGGCACCAGATCCACGTATCTCTGCCGCAGATCGGTGCGGGCCGGATAGTGTTCGGGCGCTTCCATCCTGGGCATTTCGTGGTGATGATCCCAACCTTCATCCTGTATATGGAATGAGGCCGACATATTCAGAATTTGCTTGCCGTGCTGAATGGCGACCACGCGTCTGGTGGTAAAGGAGCCTCCATCACGTGCTCTATCCACCTGATAAATAACGGGAATAGATGGATCGCCGGGGCGAATGAAATAGGCGTGCAGGGAATGGCACAGCCGATCCTCGACGGTGCGGTATGCGGCAGCAAGCGCCTGAGCGATGACCTGACCGCCAAAGATACGCGTCGGGGTTTCGCCGCCGGAACCGGTGCCCCGAAACAGGTCGACTTCAAGCCTTTCGATGTCCAGAAGGTCCAGAAGGATGCGTTCTGCTTCGGTCATGCCCGGATCTCCGATTTGGTGCATGTGCTTTGGGTATCAGCGCGTTGGGAGTCATTCAATCATTGCCCCAAGGACAAGCGCTTTTAGTTCCGCGCGGGATGGATAGGAACTGGACGGTGAAAGCTGTGTAAAGAAAACAGCAGTCATTTCGTTCAGACGGTCGACCCAGAAAAAGGTCGAAGCCATTCCGCCCCAGCTGAAATCACCCGGCGATCCCGGAACGCGGGTTCTGCCCGGATTTATGACCACAGCGCCACCCAGTCCGAACCCTGTGCCTTCCATCGGCTGTTCTGCAAAGCTCTGCGGTCCCATGGATGCGATATCGCCGGGCAGGTGGTTGCGCATCATGAAGTCCACGGTCTTTGGCCCCAACAGGCGATGCCCGCCGCCCTGCCCCATATTTCGCAACATTTCGGCAAAGCGCGAATAATCGTCGATGGTGCTGACCAGACCGCCGCCGCCCGAGAATGTGACTGCATTTTCAAAGGGCGACTCGCCAGCCTGATCCACCAAACGCAGGGTCTCTGTACCGGTCTTGGCCGAATTCAGGTCCATCGCGTCGCCTGCCAGCGGCGTGTAAAGTGACGCAAACCTGTCTACCGCGCGGGAAGGCACGGAAAACCCGGTTTCGTGCATGCCCAGCGGTTCAAAAATCTCAGCCTGAAAAAACTGATCAAGCGTTTGCCCGGACACCACTTCGATCACCCGGCCCAGCACATCAGTCGCGACCGAATACTCCCATCGCGTGCCCGGTTGAAACGCCAGAGGAAAACTGGCCAATTCTCTTACACGATCCGCCAAAAGCCCCTGATTAGGCGCGAAAATCAGGTCGACCTCATCCATCGCGCCCGGCAGCAAGCCTGGGTTGAATGAATAGCTGAAACCGCTTGTATGCGTGAGCAAATGGTGCAGCGTCGGCGACGGCGCAGCCTCGGTCTGATCCAGCCTGACCGCACCGGGGATCAGCGCGCGCATATCCTGAAATTCGGGGATGAAGTCGGACAGCAGGGCATCCAGATGCAGTTGCCCCCGTTCGACCAGCATCATCAGCGCAACCGACGTTATCGGTTTGGTCATCGAATAGATGCGCGCAACTGTGTCCCGTTGAAAGCTCAGATCACGCTCGACACTTCGTTGACCGCAGACGTGAAAGAACACCTCGTTGCCCTTGTGTCTCACCAACAGCGCGCTGCCCGCGTATTTCCGCTGATCGACATATCGCTGCATCCAGCCGGGTATACGGCCCAGTCGCGTTGGATCGAACTTGGTCTGGCTTTGCATATGGTCCGGGTCCTTTGGTTTCCCGTTGGATATTGGGCCCTTGCGGATTGAATTAACAGGGAAATCAATCACCGGCTTGCGGGCGAAACGCACACCTATACGTATTGTCCGGACGGGCTGTTACACTGACGTAGTAACAAATTCGCCGATTGCGGGATGGTTAGTCCGATATTTCACGCCCCGGAGGAGAAACATGGCGCAACATATAGATTTTGTGTACGATTTCTGTAGTCCGAATGCCTTTCTTGCGCACAAGGTTCTGCCCGATCTGGCGAAAAAGAATGGCGTTCGGGTGAGCTATGTGCCGGTGCTGCTGGCCACGGTTTTCAAGGCCACCAACAACCAGAGCCCGTTTCAGGCATTTTCCGAGAACCGACAGAAATCTGCGTATCTTACGCATGATCTGCATCGGTTCGCCCGTGCCCGTGGGTTGAGTTTCCACATGAGCCCGCATTTTCCGGTCAACACCAAGTTTGCCATGCGGGGCGCGGTCTATGCTTCTGGAAAGCCTTGGGAAAACAAATATGTAAAGGCCATATTTGATGCGATCTGGGTCCACGGTCAAAAAGTTGATGAACTTGGCGTCCTGACCGAAATTCTGCACGAAAAGGAGTTGCCTGTTCGCAAGATGCGCGAGGCGATGACCAGCATCGACATCAAGCAGCAATTGAAAGAGCAGACCAAGGCCGCAGTCAAAAAGGGCGTTTTTGGTGTGCCCAGTATGTTTGTCGGCTCCGAGATGTTTTTCGGGAAAAACAGCCTCGGAAACCTGGAGCTTGAACTGAAGCGTAACGCGTAGTTGGCCGCAACGCTATTTCAGTGCGGCCAGCCCGTGCTGCGCGAACATCGGGACGTAGGCACCGAATATCTGCGCGCGTTTCGGGTCTGACGCATTTCCGTCCAGAGCGCGCTTGTAGACGCCCTGCAAAATTCCTGCCATGCGGAAGAAATTGAAGGCCAGATAGAAACCGAAATTGTCTATCCCGGGCAGTCCACGCCGCAGGCAATATTGTTCGATAAATGCCTGATCCGATGGCAGCCCAAGTGAGGCGCGGTCGATTCCGGCCAGGCCCCGCCCCTCTTTCCCCGGTGGCATCTGCCATTGCATGATGACGGCGGCCAGATCGGCATAGGGATGCCCGATCGTCGACAGCTCCCAGTCCAGTACGCCCAGACAGCGGGTGCCGCCCTCCTCAAACATCAAATTGTCGATGCGGTAATCACCATGCACCAGTGTCCGCTGCCCGTCATCAGCAGGCACCGAGCTTTCAAGGGCGGAAATAAGCGCGTCCATCTCGGCGATCTGCGTTGTTTCCGACGCCCGGTATTGTTTGGTCCATCGCGCGATCTGGCGCTCAAAGTAGTTGCCAGGCGGCCCGTAGTCGGACAAACCCACCGCGTCGATATCCACCTGATGCAACTCGGCCAGAACCCGGTTCATCTCGTCCAGAATGGCGGCCCGGGTGTCGTTGCTTTCGCCTTTCATGACCGGCTCAAGGAAGGTGCGCCCGTTCAGTCGCTCCATGACATAGAAGTCGGACCCGATGACGTCCGCATCTTCGCACAGCAGATACATCTCCGGCACCGGCACCTTGCTGCCGGCAAGTGCGGTCTGAACCCGAAATTCCCGATCCACCGCATGCGCCGATTTCAAAAGGGTGCCCGGTGGCTTTCGGCGCAGGACATAGGATTTTTCAGGCGTGCGCAGTTCGTAGGTCGGGTTCGACTGCCCAACCGCGAATTTCGTCGCCTCCAGCGGCCCGCGATATCCCGGAAGATGGGCGCTAAGGTAGTTATCAACTGCGGTCAGGTCCAGATTTGAGCTGTCGGACATTGGCTTCCTCCGCGTGTTGCTGTCAAAACGCTTCGGCAAAAATGTTTCCGGCCGTCACGACATTGATGCCGCCGGATACCGGGATCACCGCACCGGTGACATAGCTGCCGCCGCGACCGCACAGGAACAGCATACATCCCGCGATATCTTCATCACAGCCGACGCGTCCCAGAGGCACGGACTTTCCGACCTTTTCGCGGGTGGTCTCATCCGCAGTGGCAAATGCCGTCATGCGCGACACGAACGGTCCGGGTGCCAGGGCATTTACCGTGACGTGGTAGGGCGAAAACTCTTTTGCCATGATCTTGGTCAGGTGCAGCACCGCCGCTTTCGAGGCGGAATAGCTGTAAGCGCCGTCGCCCATCGGCACCTCTCCCATGACCGAGCCGACATTGACCACGCGGGCCGGGTCGTCGGGTGATCCGGAGCTTATCAGCATGGGCAGCAGCTTTTGCGTCAGGTCGAAGATACCGGCGACATTGACGGACATGACCTTGTCCCAGGCTTCGTAGGGAAACTGCCCCATCGGCGCGCCCCAGGATACGCCGGCATTGTTCATGAGGATATCCAGCCGATCCGTGCGGTTCTTGACCTCGGCCACCAGCGACTCAATTCCCGCCTGCGTTCCGACATCCGCTGCGAATCCCTCTGCCGTTCCCGACGCGTCGAGCGCGTTCAGTTCTGCCGCCACCGCCTCGCACGCGTCGCCCTTCCGCGAAGCGATCAGAACCCGAGCGCCCGCCCAGACCAATGCCTCGGCAGCCATGCGACCGATGCCCGTGGCACCGCCGGTGACAAGCGCGGTTTTGCCATGCAGGGAGAATAGCGTTTCGGGGGTCATTGTTCTTGCTCCTCGGTGTGTTCCGGCGGCGCGGGCTGTCGGGGGTGACCCGCCTTGTGTCAGACGTTCCTTCCCGGCTGAATTCTTGACAACACCCGCTGCTGCGCCAAAGTTCCTCTGGACCGAATAACAAGGACAACAGGGCCAATATGCAAGCTTTACTCAGCGTCGCCCCGGGCGGGCCGGAAACTCTGGAACTGACCACCCTGCCCGATCCCGTTCCGGGAAAGGGAGAGCTGCTGGTTGGGGTCAGGGCAGCAGGTGTCAATTTCCCCGATACGTTGATGATACAGGACTTGTATCAGATCAAGCCGCCCCGCCCTTTTGCCCCCGGTGGGGAGATTGCGGGCGAGGTTCTGGCAATCGGCGAAGGCGTCACCGGGTTTGAGCCCGGCGACCGGGTGCTTGCGCTGACCGGGTCCGGCGGGTTCGCCACCCATCTGACAATAAAGGCGAATACTGCCGTCAGGTTCCCGGACTCGATGCCGTACGAAGATGCCGCCAGTTTCATTTTTACGTATGGCACCTCCTACCACGCGCTGAAGGACCGGGCCGCGATTCAGCCGGGTGAGACGCTGCTGATCCTCGGTGCGGCCGGAGGTGTCGGTTCCGCGGCGATTGAATTGGGCAAAGCCATGGGCGCGCGCGTGATCGCTGCTGTCTCCTCTGCGGACAAAGCGGAATTCTGCCGAGAGGTTGGCGCAGATGCCACCATCGTCTATCCGCGCGAGATTGACAGGGCCGCGCAAAAGGCTTTTTCGACGGAAATCAAATCAGTGGCACGCGGTGAAGGCGTTGATGTGGTCTATGATGCGGTTGGCGGCGATTACGCGGAACCCGCGCTGCGCAGCATGGCCTGGAACGGGCGTTACCTTGTTGTCGGGTTTCCCGCAGGCATTCCGAAAATCCCCCTGAACCTGCCTTTGCTCAAAGGGTGTCAGGTCGTCGGTGTGTTCTGGGGTGCATCGGTGTTCCGTGACCCCAAGGGCCATGCTGAAAACGTTAGTGAGTTGTTCGGGTTATACGACAAGGGCCAGATCAGACCCCGCGTCAGCGCAACCTTTCCTCTAAGCCGCGCGGCCGAGGCGCTGGTGCAGCTTTCCGAACGCACGGCGGTCGGAAAAATCGTCGTGACAATGGATGAAAACTGACCCCGAAGGGCGGCCATTTGCCGATAAAAGTGTCACTGGCCGGGGCCACGCATCTCACGTGTGTGCTGGCAGGTGGACATTGCCACCAATTCGCGTTTATCAACCTGTTATGGGGACAGTGAAATAATGCATAAAGCTCTGATTTTGAACGGCCCGAACCTCAACCTGTTGGGCACCCGGCAACCTGAGGTTTACGGCGATACCACATTGAAGATGGTCGAGGATTTGTGCCGGGCCCATGGGAATTCTATCGGGCTGGAAGTGACGCATTTTCAGTCGAACCATGAGGGCGCGCTGATCGATGCAATTCACGCCGCCAAAGGGGTTCAGGACGGTGTCGTTCTGAATGCCGGCGCGTACACGCACACCTCCATCGCGCTCATGGACGCGATCGCCTCGGTTGACCTGCCGGTAATCGAAGTTCACCTGTCCAACATCCACGCGCGTGAAACGTTCCGGCACAAGTCGTATATCTCGCAGGTCGCTGTTGGCCTGATCTGCGGTTTCGGCGCACAGGGATATGTTCTGGCCCTTGATGCCCTGGCGGCGCACCTGAAAGGCGGAGGCGCTGCATGAAGCTGAGCGAATACCTTCATTTCCTCAGCTACGCAAAGACTCTGGAAGAGCTTTGGGACGCACATTGCCGCCAGATGGCCGAATACGGGTTTGACCGTCTGCTTTATGGATATACGCAATACCGAACGGAAACCTCGCTGGGTGATCCCGAAGATTTCGTGATTCTGACGAACCACGGCAAGGAATACCTGGACGGGTTTTTGAGCGGTGGACTTTATTTCCATGCTCCGATGCTGAAATGGGCGCTGCACAACGAAGGCGCGGCAAGCTGGCGAATGACGCAGGAGATGATGAACGACGACACCCTGTCGGCGCAGGAGCGCGCAGTGATCGAGTTCAACAAATCCAAGGGTGTCGTTTCCGGGTACACGGTCAGTTTCAACTCTGTCTCGATGCGGTCCAAGGGCGCGATATCGCTTTCTGCCCGGGACAGGCGCAGCCAGGACGAAGTGGACGCGATCTGGGACGAGCATGGCGACGACATTCTGCTGATGAATAATGTCGCCCATCTGAAGATTCTGACCCTGCCCTATAACGCGCCGAACCGTGCCCTGACCAAGCGTCAGCGCGAAGCCCTGCAATGGGTCGGCGACGGCAAGACCACCCAGGACATTGCGCTTTTGATGGGGCTGACATCGGCAACCGTGGAAAAGCATCTGAGGCTCGCGCGTGAGGCGCTTTCGGTCGAGACCACGGCGCAGGCTGTGCTCAAGGCGTCGCTGCAAAATCAGATGTTCATCATGGAAGCCTGAGGGCTGAATCTGACGCCAAATTGCGTCAATTTACCTTAGGTAAGGAAAACATGACTTTCCAAATCTGGGGTCTGGTTGCAAAGTGATATTGTTCCGTGAGTGGTGGCTTTAGCCAGGGAACATTTGGTCGGATCTTTGTAATAACAAAGCTCTCCGGTCGCTCTGACACAGGGGCGTCTATTCGTCCACGTACCTATGTCGGAATTTTTGGGGGGCCTCGACCATCCCCATCATGCGGGGCCCCTCAATTCAAATCCGGAAGACATGCGGGCGCTTTGGCGCCCTTTTTTGATTCCGCAAAAGAAAAGACCGGCTGCGCATCGCGCAACCGGTCCTTGTCGAAACGCCCGGACCCATTACGGTCCGGGCAAATCTGTTTAGCCCTGAGCGGCCTTGGCCACTTCGGCGGCGAAGTCTTCTTTTTCGACGACGATGCCTTCGCCAACTTCCAGGCGGACGAAACCGGTGATGGTTGCGCCTGCTTCCTTGGCGGCTGCCTCGACGGTCAGGTCAGGGTTCACAACGAACTGCTGGTTCAACAGAGTCGATTCCGCGACGAATTTCTTCATGCGGCCCACGATCATCTTCTCGATCACCTGCTCCGGCTTGCCGGATTCGCGGGCGATGTCCATCTGAACCTGCTTTTCCTTCTCGACCACGGCCGGGTCCATGTCCGCTTCGGACAGGGCTGCCGGGTTCACAGCTGCGATATGCATCGCAATCTGCTTGCCGATCGCTTCGTCACCGCCGGACAGAGCAACCAGAACGCCGATTTTGCCCATGCCGTTGGTGGCCGCGTTGTGGACGTAGGACACAACAATATCACCCGACAGTTTGGCCATGCGGCGCACCGACATGTTTTCGCCGATAGTAGCGATCTTGTCGGTCAGGGTGTCGGCAACGGACTTGCCGCCCAGATCAGCAGCCAGCAGAGCCTCGACGTTGTCGACGCCTTCAGCAGCGTAGGCGATCTTGCCGACCATTTCCTGGAACTCAGCGTTCTTCGCGACAAAGTCGGTTTCCGAGTTCACTTCGACAGCAACACCGTTGCCACCGTCAACGTGCACGGCAACCAGACCTTCTGCTGCGGTACGGCCCGATTTCTTGGCCGCTTTGGCCAGACCTTTGGTGCGCAGCCAGTCAACGGCCTCGTCCATGTTGCCGCCGGTTTCGGTCAGCGCTTTTTTCGCGTCCATCATGCCTGCGCCAGTCGAGTCGCGCAGTTCTTTAACCATTGCTGCTGTGATTGCCATCTTTCGGCTCTCCTCAATTCAAACGGAATTGGGGCAGGTCATACCCTGCCCCATATGTCATTTTGGTGACGGGCAGCTTACGCTTCGGCCTTGGCTTCCGGCGCGGCTTCTTCTGCAGGTGCTTCTTCGGCAACGGCTTCTTCAACCGGTGCTTCTTCGAATTCACCCAGATCAACGCCAGCAGCACCCAGCTGTGCGGTCATACCGTCCAGAGCGGCACGCGCGGCCAGATCGCAGTACAGCGCGATAGCGCGGGCTGCGTCGTCGTTGCCGGGGATGATGTAATCAACACCATCGGGCGAGCAGTTGGTGTCGACAACAGCCACAACCGGGATACCCAGTTTGTTGGCTTCGGCGATGGCCAGTGCTTCTTTCTTGACGTCGATGACGAACAGCAGATCCGGAACGCCGCCCATCTCGCGGATACCGCCCAGCGAAGCCTGCAGCTTGGCCTGGTCACGCTCCATGCCCAGACGCTCTTTCTTGGTCAGGCCTTCGGCGCCCGATTCCATCGCTTCGTCGATCTGGTTCAGACGGTTGATCGACTGGGAAACGGTTTTCCAGTTGGTCAGCGTGCCGCCCAGCCAGCGGTGGTTCATGTAGTACTGAGCCGACTTTTCAGCGGCTTCCGCGATCGGGCCAGCGGCCTGACGCTTGGTACCAACGAACAGAACGCGGCCACCTTTTGCGACGGTGTCACGAACGGCCTGCAGAGCCTGATCCAGCATCGGAACGGTCTGGGTCAGGTCCATGATGTGGATGCCATTGCGCGAGCCGTAGATGAACGGGCCCATGCGGGGATTCCAACGCTGTGTCTGGTGACCAAAGTGAACGCCAGCTTCCAGCAGCTGACGCATGGTGAACTCGGGAAGAGCCATGCTATGTTTTCCTTTTCCGGTTTACGCCTGGGCGGGGGTGAAAGAAGCGGATGCTCCAACCGGCGGTCTTGATGAGGATGTCTCCCTCAAAAAGGCCAAACCCCGCCTGCGGGTTTGAATGGCGCGCGTATACGGCAGGTTTTATGGCAGCGCAAGGGCCTTTTGACCCTATTTTTCAAGCCGCGCCAGCGAATGCGCGTGACGCACGGCCTGCTCGCAATGAACCGCCAGTTCCTTGCGGTTGGCAAAGTCGCTGACCTTTGCCGGAGCGTGATAGATCAACTCGACCATGCCCTGCCTGCGTGCGCCCAGCGTCTTCAGCAAATGCGGCCCGAACTCCATATCGCCCCACCAGCCATAGAACCTGTCTGTTTGTCCCTTCGGGGCATGAAAGATCACCGAGACGGGCTGTACATACATGAACTCCCGCAGTTCGTCAGTGAAGAATGCGGCGAAAAGCGTTGTTTTAAATGGCAAAACACGCAGATTGTCCGTCGAGGTCCCTTCCGGAAAAAACAACAGCTTGTGACCCGCAGACAAACGTTCTTCGAACAGTTTTGTCTGTTCGCGCGCTTTTTTCCGGTCTCTCTCGATAAACACAGTCCCGGTTGCACGGGCCAGCCATCCGATCCCGGGCCATTTTGCGACCTCGGCCTTTGACACGAAATAAACCCGTTTGCGGGCGTTCAGCGCGAAAATGTCCAGCCAGGACGAATGGTTTGCCACCACCGCGCCGTGTTGCTTCATCAATTCGCCCGAGGACCGAAACCCGATCCCTAGAATGCGAAAGGCGTTTCGGCAGACGAATTGCGTGATGAACGGAGTGATCGGGCGGCGCACACCATACAGCGGACGCTCAATCAGGCGAAAAACCAACAGAACGATCAGGCCGCCGAACACCAGAACCGCCAGTGGAATGCCGCGCAGAGCCACCAGCAGCCAGCCAATAAGGCCCAACTCAACCGGATCGGGCGCGTCTTCGCTGTACCAGGAAGGATCGTTCACCTGTTCAGGCTCCGCCATAGATGCGCCGTTGCCGGTCGTTCATGCGGGCCGTGTCGAGGATCAGGCACACATCAGTTGTGTTGAACGCGTGGTCGATAAAGGCCCCCTCGCCCACGAATCCGCCCAGCCGCAGATAGGCCTTGATCAGCGCGGGCACCTGCACCATCGCCGCGCGGCGGTCTAGATTCTCGGGCGCGACCAGATCCATTGGTTCGAACACATCCGGCTGCGCGCGAACCCGCAGGTCCGGCGGGGCCAGGTGGTTGTGGTGCAGCATCGACAAGGGTTGCGCCAGTTCACGCACATCCGTTCCGTGAAAGCTTGCCACTCCGAACAGCACTTCGATACCGCGTTCGTTGACATAGCCCGCCAGACCGTTCCACAGGTGGTACATTGCCGTGCCACCCCTGTAATCGGGGCGAAGGCAGGATCGGCCCAGTTCCAGCAATTTGCGACCGCCTTGTTTGAGCACGGTCAGATCGTATTCGTCCTCGGAATAAAACTGGCCCAGTTCCGCCGCACGTTCACCCGGTAACAGCCTGTAAACGCCCACAACTTCGTGGGTCAGGTCGTCGATGGCCAGCATATGATCAAAGTACGGATCGAACTGGTCCCGTTCCAGCCCGGCCTCATGATCCACCATCTCTCCACCGCCGCCCAGTTCGCGCACGAACACGTCATAGCGCAGACGCTGGGCTGCGCGCAGTTCGGCCTCGGTTTCGGCAAGCTTGACGGTAAAGGAAGGGCCTGCGTCCGGCATCAATGGTTCCGTTCTTGTTTGCGCGCTGATACCGCAGTTTCCGGGGGGATGGCAACAAGCGCAGATATGCGAAACCGTTAACCTTTCCTAAACCAGTTTCACGGATCAAAGACGGGCATCAGGGTGATGCGTGTTCCGTCAATCACCACTTTCCCCTGCTCGCGAAAGTTCACGGTGATCTTGCCTGCGATGTTGGACTGTACCTGTCCGACACCCCATTCGGGGAAATCGGGGTGGCGGACAAACATGCCCGGTGCAAGAATAGCATTGAGGTCTGTCATCCAAGGGCTCCGGTCCGGCGGCAGATGCAGCAGGAGGTACGCATGAGCGACACCACAGTCAACCTGGCCGAGTTGATCGGCTCCCGGATCTGCCATGATCTGATCAGCCCCATTGGCGCGATCACCAATGGTCTGGAGTTGCTTGAGATGGTTGGCTCGGTCCAGGGTCCTGAGATGGAGCTGATTTCGGGTAGCGTCGGCAGCGCAGGGGCGCGGATACGGTTTTTTCGCGTCGCTTTCGGATCGGCCAGCGATCAGCCGCTCGGGCGCGCCGAGGTTGCCGAACTGCTGAAGGATGTGGAACGTGCGGGCCGCGTGCGCGTCAACTGGAACCTGACAGGGGCAGTGCCGCGCAATCAGGTCAAGCTGGCGTTTCTGGCAATGATGTGCTGCGAAAGCGCGATGCCGTTTGGCGGTGAGGTCACGATTGAAAACTCGGGCCCGGACTGGACAGTTACCGGGTCTGCGGACAAGCTGAACCTGGACAGCGACCTTTGGAAGAACCTGCCTTCGGGTCGGTTTGCCAATGCTGTAAAACCCGCACAGGTGCAATTCGCCCTGTTGCCGCAGGCGGCTGCGTCGATGGGGCGGCGGGTTGCGGCGGAAACCACCGCTACCCGCGTTTTGATCCGGTTTTAGGCCCGGGTCGTTCCATTCCCGCGTACAAGGTATTTGAAGCTTGTCAGTTGCGCCGCGCCGACCGGTCCGCGCGCGTGCATCTTGCCGGTCGCAATTCCGATCTCGGCGCCCATCCCGAACTCTCCGCCATCGGCGAACTGGGTCGAGGCGTTGTGTATCAGGATTGCACTGTCGAGCCGTTCAAAGAACCGGGCGGCGGCATTCGCATCCTCGGTCATGATGCAGTCCGTGTGGTTTGATCCGAACCGGCGAATATGTGCGATGGCGTCGTCAATATCGGTGACCGGTCTGGCCGCGATGATGCTGTCGAGGAATTCCTTGCCCCAGTCATCGGATGTTGCTGCCACCGTGCCGTCAACAGCCATCGCGCCCTCGGCATGAACCTCGACACCTGCGGCCAGCAGGGCCGCGACGACATCCCGACCCAGTGTTTCGGCCACATCCTGATGGACCAGCAGGCATTCCGCGGCGCCGCAAATCCCGGTGCGGCGCGTCTTGGCATTCAGAACGACGTCCAGGGTTTTCTGCGGGTCGGCGTCTTTGTCGATATAGATGTGCACGATGCCTTCGAGATGGGCAAAGACCGGAACGCGGGCTTCGCGCTGCACCAGCCCGACCAGCCCCTTGCCGCCGCGCGGAACGATGACGTCGACATAGTCGATCATGGTCAGCAGTTCCTGCACCGCTGCACGGTCGCGCGTGGGGATCAGCTGGATGGCATCTTCGGGCAGGTTCGCAGCCTTCAGCCCTTCGACCAGACAGGCGTGAATGGCAGTTGAGGAATGGAAGCTTTCAGAACCGCCGCGTAGGATCACCGCGTTGCCGGATTTCAGGCACAGCGCGCCGGCATCCGCTGTGACGTTCGGGCGGCTTTCATAGATTACACCGATCACACCCAGCGGCGTGCGCACGCGCTGGATGTTGAGGCCCGAGGCCATGTCCCATTCCGTCAGAACTTCGCCAACCGGGTCAGCCTGATCCGCAACGGTACGCAAACCGTCGACCATCCCCTGAACACGAAACTCGTCCAGCATCAGGCGGTCCATCATCGCCGGGCTCAGGCCCTTTTCGCGGCCGAATTCCAGATCCTTCTGGTTGGCTTCGATGATTTTCGCGCGGTTCGCCCAGACCGCATCTGCCGTAGCGATCAGAGCGGCGTGCTTGCGCTCGGCGCTGGCGAAGGCCAGATCGGCCGAGGCCGACTTGGCGCGCTTTCCAAGATCGGCCATCAATGTGGGAATACTGTCGAAATCCTTCATCTCATGTGCCTTTCAGTCGGTCTTTTCAGTTCTAACATTGCGCTGCTACAGCGCCAAATCGTCCCGGTGGATCAGCACCGCCCGTCCCGGGTATCCCAGCGTCGCTTCAATCTCGGATGATTTGCGCCCTTTGATCGCGTCCGCCTCTTGCGCGGTATAACGGCTGAGCCCCTGCGCCAGACGGCGCGCGCTTGGGTCCAGAATCGCGACAGGGTCGCCGCGCCCGAAATCACCGGTCACCTCGACAATACCGGCGGGCAACAGGCTTTTGCCGTTGCCAAGCGCCCGCGCCGCTCCTTCGTCGACGACAATTTCACCACGCGGTTTCATTGCAGAGATCCAGCGTTTGCGGGCGGCATGCGGATCCAGCGTGGCCGTGAACCACGTACTGTTTGCGCCGTTTTCAAGGGATTTCAATGGGTTCAGGGGTGATCCTTCGGTGATCGCCATGTCGCACCCGGCAGCGGTGGCCATTTTGGCCGCCAGCAACTTGGTCTTCATCCCGCCTTTGGAAAGGCCCGACCCGGCATCGCCGGCCATTTCTTCGATCTCGGGGGTGATTTCTCCGATCACGTCATAGCGGGTGGCGGCGGGGTCTTCGGTTGGATTGCCTGTGTAAAACCCATCCACATCCGACAGCAAAATCAACTGATCCGCGCCAACGGTGACGGCAATCTGGGCCGCTAGCCGATCGTTGTCGCCATATCGGATTTCGTCCGTCGCGACGGTATCGTTTTCATTGACAATCGGAACGACACCCAGCCCCAGCAAAGTCTCCAGCGTCGCCCGCGAATTCAGATAGCGGCGGCGATCGGCGCTGTCTTCCAGGGTGACCAGAACCTGTGCCGTGGTGATCCCGTGTGGTGTCAACGCCTGCTCATACGCGCGCGCCAGACGGATCTGGCCCACGGCCGCCGCCGCCTGCGACTGTTCCAGCGGCAATGTCGCCATCGGCAGGCCCAACACACCGCGCCCCAGCGCGATGGACCCGGACGAGACCAGAATTACATCCGTCCCCTGCCCCTTGAGCCACGCCACATCCTGCGCCAGTGAAATCAGCCAGTCGGACCGCAGCAATCCGGTATTTCGGTCCACCAGCAAGGCAGATCCGATTTTGACAACCAGTCGTTTCGCCGAGGTCAGGGTTGCCAAGTCTTGGTCTCCTCGGCGGGCTTTTGCCGCAGACGGTCGTGGTCGATTTGTGCCCGCAACGCCCGCAGCACCTCGGTCACGCCCAGATGCGCCACACCGGACATTGTCATAACAGGGCCGCCCACGGCCTCTTCCAGTTCGGCCCTGGTCGCGGCCAGTTCTTCCTGGTCCAGCGCGTCGACCTTGTTCAAAACGGTAATGCGCGGCTTTTCCGCCAGTGCGCCGCCATAGGCTTCCAATTCGTGAATAATGGTCCGGTAGTCTTCGGCAACAGTTTCCGAGGTTCCGTCGACCAGATGCAGCAGCACTGCGCAGCGTTCCACATGCCCCAGAAACCGGTCGCCAATGCCGCGCCCTTCATGCGCGCCTTCGATCAGGCCGGGGATGTCGGCCACGACAAATTCCACGTTATCGACGCCAACGACGCCCAGATTGGGATGCAGCGTAGTGAAGGGATAGTCTGCTATCTTGGGCCGCGCGTTCGATGTCGCCGCCAGAAAGGTCGATTTGCCCGCGTTGGGCATACCCAGCAGCCCCACATCCGCGATCAGCTTCAGCCGCAACCAGATTGTGCGATCAATCCCGGCCTGACCTGGATTGGCGCGGCGTGGGGCCTGATTGGTGGCCGATTTGAAATGCAGGTTGCCGAAACCGCCATTGCCGCCCTTGGCCAGCAGAACCCGCTGGCCAACCTCGGTCAGATCGCAGATTACGGTTTCTTCGTCTTCATCCAGAATCTCGGTGCCCACGGGAACGCGCAGGACGATGTCATCGCCATCCTTACCGGTGCGTTGCTGACCGCGACCGGGTTGACCGTTCTTGGCAAAGAAATGCTGCTGATAGCGAAAGTCGATCAGGGTATTCAGCCCATCCACAACCTCGGCCCAAACAGACCCGCCCTTGCCGCCGTCGCCGCCATCGGGACCGCCATATTCGATGTATTTTTCGCGTCGGAAGCTGACGCACCCGCTACCACCGGCTCCGGACCGGATGTAGACCTTTGCAAGATCGAGAAATTTCATGACTGTCCCCTACTGCAAAGGCCCCATCGGCCACAAGTCAGAGTTTTTTGCTGTATGTCCAGGTGGGCACGTTCGCATCGCGCGCCACCGAATAACTTTCGGCATCGCCAAGATACTGGAACCCGCAATGGGTCAGCACCCGGGCCGAGGCCGGATTGTCCTGAAACACGCTGGCGAACATGGTCGCGTTCTCCAGCGGGTTGGCGTTGACCAGCGCTTCGACCGCCATCGACGCGATGCCGGTATTCCAATAGATCGGCGCGACCCAATAACCGACCTCGGACTGGTTGCGATCCAGCCGCTTCAATGAAATCAGGCCGATCAGTTCCGGCCCGCCGTCTTTGGTCGCATCCATCGCCCAGACGTCTTCGTCCCGGTCGTCTGACATGGAGCGGACCACAAAGGCCTCGGTTGAACCCGGCACCAGCGGATGCGCGATGCTGGTCGTCATCCGGGCCACACGTTCATCACCTGCATAATGTTCAATGAGACCCATATCCGACCGGCGCAGGGGGCGCAGATCGAACCGCTCGGTTTCAATGACCGGCTGGTTTATTATCGTCTCAAGTTTCATGAGTGCGTTCCTCCTCCGAACAACACGAAAATTACGGACGCAACAGTCAAACTCGCTAGCATCCACATCAGATATTTTTCCACGGGCTGTCCTTCAACCGCGTGCGCAATTCTGTCGCCTGCAAATGTCCAAATCGGGTGCAGGATCAACTGACACAACAACAGGCAGAGCGCGATCGTCAGCGTCGCCGTGAAACTGGGTGTTCCCGCGGCCACAAACCCGGTGAAACCGGCGATTATCATGGCCCATGCCTTTGGGTTCAGCGGGTGCACGATCAACCCGGACCAGAATCCCGGAACCCGGTCAGAGCCGCTGCTGCGTGACAGCCGCAGGTTGGCGATCTTCCACGCAAGCCAGCAGACATAGGCGGCAGAGGCGTATTTCAGAACGGAAAATACCGCAGGCGCCTGATCCGCCAATTGCATCAGGCCAAATCCGACAGGCCAGATTATCAGCTGTTTACCCAGTATGACGCCGCCCACAAACGGCAGTGCCGCCCGAAAACCAAACCGCGCACCGGTGCCCAGCAGGACCATATTGGCCGGTCCCGGCGTGCCGACCTGAGAGGCGGCAAAGATCAGGAAGCTGGTGGTTGCGACTGTCATTGGGGCTTGGCTTCACAATTGCGTTAAAACGAGAAAGGGGACCGGCACTTTGTGCCGGTCCCCCATGAATTTTTCTTAAACCTTCTGGGTTTCGGCTTACTCTGCGGCCTCCGCCACTGGCAGGACCGAAATAAAGGTGCGGTTTTTGAGGCCTTTGTGGAACTTCACAGCGCCATCGACAGTTGCAAAGATTGTGTGGTCTTTGCCCATGCCTACGCCTTCGCCCGGCCAAAACTTGGTGCCGCGCTGACGTACGATGATGTTGCCTGCGATGGCTGCCTGGCCACCATACAGTTTCACGCCAAGGCGACGACCCGCTGAGTCGCGACCGTTACGGGAGGAACCGCCAGCTTTCTTATGTGCCATTCTCTCTCTCCTTAGCCCTGAGCCAGCTCTTTGGCTTGCTCAACCCATTCGGGTTTCACTTTGATGGTGTCGATAGCAGCAATCTGCTCGTCCGACAAGGCGGCCAGAGCGGCAAAGCTCTCGATACCGGCCTCGTTCAGCTTCTTGGCAGCGGCGGGGCCGACACCGTTCAGCTTGGTCAGATCATCGGCAGCAGCCGCAGCCGCGGGTGCCTCTGCCTTGGCTTCAGCTTTCTTGGCAGGCTTTTTCGCCGCCGGAGCAGCTTCGCCAGCCGGAGCCGAACCGGTTGCAGCTTTGATGCCAGACTTGTCAGCGCCCGACGACAGGATGTCAGTGATCTTGACCAGAGTCAGCTTCTGACGGTGGCCAACGGTACGCTTCGAGCTGTGCTTACGACGGCGCTTGACGAACTTGATGACCTTGTCACCTTTGATCTGTTCGATCACTTCGGCCTGTACGCCTGCGCCTTCAACGAAAGGTGCACCAACAACCGGAGCGTCGCCGCCCAGCATCAGAACATCGTTGAATTGAACTTTTTCACCTGCGTCGGCAGCCAGTTTTTCAACGCGGAGCACGTCGCCCGCCTGAACCTTGTACTGCTTGCCGCCAGTCTTGAGGACCGCAAACATGCGTCTTTCCTTTTCTAACCCGCGTTCTGTGGTCCCCTTCCGGGTGTTTTGGCCCCAAGAAACTTGAAAGCCACCTCGAACAGCGCGCCCTTTTCGGGCTGTGTGACGACCCTTGGGACTTGCCCGGTGGGTCAATAATAACGAGACCCGGCGCGGAGGAACCGGCCGGGATGCGCGCTTATCCATAGATTACAGCGGAAAGTCAACACGAAATGATGACTATAGATCCGATCCTTTCAACACCTGCGAAACCGCCTGTCCCAGTTTGAAATAGATCTCGCCATACATCCGATCAAAAATCTCAAAAAGGGCCTCGTTGACCGCCTTGCCCGTCTCGGTGCGGGAAAACGCGATATTCTCGCGCATCTGGGTGTCGTTCAGGGGCTGATAGGCCAGCAGCAGAAAGGAATACAACCAGGTTTTTGTTTCAGCTGTCACGCTGTCCTTCTGCGCCAGAAGCCCGGCCAGCAGCTGTGCATCGTCGCTCGGGGTGTCGTCGTTCAGCCCTCGAAAAAAGCTGAAATCCGCGCTGAGAGAGCTTTGGACATTCTGCTCGATTAGATCATTGACCTGAATGTATTCTTCGACAAGCCGGAACAGTTCGGTGTTCTGATCGCCCTGTCGGTAGGCGTCGCGGGCCATCTCCTCGATCGTCTCATCGGCAAAGGCTTTTCGGGCGGAGTTTTCCAGCGAAACGATGGTCTGACCAAGATCGCTTTCGAAAAACAGAATGGCGCGTTCAAGCTGGCTGTCGGTCAGGTCTTCGGTGAACACCTCGGTCACCTGATTGCGCATCGCGACAGGATCGTAAATCCGTTCAACCTGCGCCGCGAAGATGGGCCCGCCGGTGTTGTTCAGGATGTCTTCATCCATTTCTCGCCCCTGCGATTTGCCTTCTTCGCGCAGGATGGCAATGACCTGATCGAACTGCATGGCCTGTATCAGGCGTTCGACCCTTTCTTCGGCCTGCAAGGGCAAGGCCCATAGGATCAGGGCAGCGACAGCGGCGATCCGGTGCATTAAATATCCTGAGCCGGGTGCAGATCCGCCATCCGGGCCGCCAGAATTTCGAACTTCATCGCCATGATTTCATACTGAATGGCGTTCAGCAGTTCGTACACCTCCTGCATCAACGGCTGTTCCAGCGCTTCGGCATAGGCGACAACATCCGTGTCCGAAAAATCCTGATAGGTATAGGCCGCCCCGGCCAGCGCAGACAGTTGCAACGCCTGTCGCATGCCGGTTTCGTTCCGCCGCATCATCTGCCGCAACTCGTCACCGTTCAGTTGCAGATCAATCACGCCCGACGCACTTGCGGCCAGAAGAAACCGCAGCTGGATTTCCTGTAGCGCCCGCAAAGCCGTGCCGCTGGAGTCAATGGCGTTGTTCATCCGCTTGAGGCTTTCAACACGCAGTGAGCCCTGTTGAATCAGGTCGGACACGATTTTCTGTCCTTCCTGCTGTTTGGAATCCTCGTCCTCGACCATATGAGACGCGTTTTCCGCCTCGACCAGCCGTTGTCCCAGGTCCGAGGCATAGAACTCCACCGCGTGGTTCAGCGCGTCATCGCTGAGGGTCTGTTCCAGGATCGACACAGCGGTTTCGTGCATGTCGGCGGTATCGAACACCTCTTCGGTCAGGCGTTTCCAGTCCGATCCAAAGTCCTTTGCGTCGATTCCCAACATCTGAGGTGCCGAGGCCGAGGCAAGCGCGATGCTTTCCAGTGCGACGTCGAATCCGGTCGTTGTCAGAAACGCCTCGATCCGGTCGCGCCCGGCCGCCGCAGATGGCAGAGGCACGGTAGACAGGACCAGCAACAACAGGGAAAAAGGCAGGACGAAACGGGATGCAAGATAAGTCATACCCAGAAGCCTAGGCGTTTTGGGCGGTCTGGCAATGGAAAATACCGGTGAAGTGAAATTCAGGAATTTTCTGCTTGCACCCCTGCCCGTTCCTGACTACATCCCCCCCTCACAGACCCCCGCGGAGAGGTGCCGGAGTGGTCGAACGGGGCGGTCTCGAAAACCGTTGTGGGTGCAAGCCCACCCAGGGTTCGAATCCCTGTCTCTCCGCCACAAACTTTCCAGTTTGCTGCACGTTATCCGGCCTGTTTTCGCATGATCTGCTTCTATTGCCACCTCTCGTGCTGCACGGCGGCGTGATATTGCCATCTGTGTGCGATTGATAGGCGTAGGCTGGCTCAATCCCCCGTTTTGAAAAGAAATTCCGGGAATTCACCGTTGAATCCCGCTAGCCTGTTTCCATCTTGGCGACACATTTTCCAAAGGAGAGACACATGTCGCGTACTATCTTATTAGGTGTAGTCATAGCTGCCATTGGCGCTGGAATTTATTACTATCTGAATCAGTCCGACCCAACGCCGGCGGATCAATTGCAGTCAGCGGCCCAGGATGCGGGCGATGCGGTTGGCGAGGCAGCCGAAACAGTGACCGAACAGGCAAGCGAGGCTGCATCCTCGATCACCGAGCAGGCGACAGACGCGGCCGAGCAGGCCGGGGAAACCGCCACCGATCTGGCCAATCAGGCGGGCGAGGAAGTTGCCGCGCTGGCAAACCAGGGTCAGGATCTGATCAACTCGTGGATCGAAGACGGGGCGCTGACCGTACAGAACTTCGATTACGACACGATGGTGGCGTCGGTTCAGGAAAGCACCCTGGCCCAGGAAATCAAGACGCAGGCGATTCAGATTCTGGATGACATCCAGGCATCGCCCGAGACCATCGCCACAAAGATACAGGAACTTCGTGACCTGTTGTCGGGGCAGTGAACCCCCTTGGGGCGCCTGAGGTCCGGCGCCCCTTTTTTGCCCGCGCGCCTCATGGTTCCTGCCACGTAAAGGAGCTGTCAGATTGACGCGACTGGGGGCTTTTGATTGGCTGCCCCGGATACCAATGCACATATTCGCCCACACCTGATCCAACAGGCGTGGTATGTGTTTGCCATATTCCTGCGGCCGTCATCGGTCGCGGAAGCGCCCACAAGAAGGAGCCATCATGACCGCCCTGCCCTCAACAATGTTTGCCGTCCTTCAAACCCATGACGGGTATTCAGAAACGGCCACCGGACCCGTGATCGAAAACGCCGCCGACTGGCTGGCCGAGGCGGAGATCCCCGTGCCCGAACCCGGCCCCGGGCAGGTCCTGATCCGTCTCAGGGCGTCGTCGGTCAATCCGTCGGATATTCACTTTATCAAGGGCGAATACGGTCAGCCGCGCGTCAAGGGCAGCCCTGCGGGGTTCGAAGGCTGCGGCGATGTTGTCGCCACCGGTGCAGGCGCCGAAGCGCTGCAGGGCCAGCGCGTAGCCTTTGTGGCCGCCGGTTCAGGCGCATGGGCGGAATACGCCCTCACCCAGGCACAGATGTGCATCCCGTTGCGGCCCGAGATATCGGACGAGGACGGATCGGCCCAGATCGTCAATCCGATGACCGCTATGGCGATGGTCGATATTGCCCGCGAGGCCGGCGACGCATTTGTAGTCTCGGCCGCGACCAGCCAGTTGGGCAAGCTGATGTGCAGCCTCGGTCGCGACCTTGGCCTTAAACCCATCGCTCTGGTGCGCCGCGCTGATGCGGTTGACAACCTGAAAGCGCTGGGGGCGCACGAGGTTCTGGTCACCGGCGACCCGGAACTGGGTCAGAAATTTGCCGCCCTGAGCAAAGAACTTAAGCCCCGGGTGTTCCTGGATGCCGTTGCTGATCAGGTGTCCGAACAGATTTTCTGTGCAATGCCGAACGGCGGGCGCTGGGTGTGCTACGGCAAACTCAGTGCCGAACTGCCGCAGCTGACCCAGATGGGTCAGCTGATCTTTATGAGCAAGCGGATCGAAGGGTTCTGGCTGACGCAGTGGATGACCTCGACACCGCTTGCCGATCAGATGCGTGTTGTCGGCGAAGTGCAGGCACGTTTTGCTGATGGGCGCTGGAAAACCGATGTCTCGGAACGGCTTGCGTTAAGGGACGTGGTGTCAAATCTGGCCGGTGCGCTGAAAAAGAGTGACGGAAAGGTGATTATCACGCCATAGTAGAACAAAGCCCCGGATCGGAAATCTGAGCCGGGGCGCCAAGAACGCCGGGAAAACCGGTATCGGGAGGTGAATTTGGACAACGCGCAGCTGCTGATCAGCGGGCTGGCGAATGGCTGTGTCTACGGCCTGATCGCCCTTGGGTTTGTGTTGATTTACAAGGCAACCGAGGCAGTGAATTTCGCGCAGGGCGATTTCATGATGCTGGGGGCATTTGTCACTATCGGGCTTACGAATACCGAATATATGGGCCTGCCGTTCTGGCTGGCCCTGCCCATATCCCTGGGTATCATGGCGGCGCTTGGTTATTTGCTGGATCGTCTGATCATCCGGCGGCTATTCGGCGAAAGTCAGACGGCTGTCGTCATCCTGACGATTGCCCTTGGTTTTGTGATCCGGTTCGCGGCCGGGCTGATCTGGGGGCATGAGCCGCAGACCCTGCAAAATCCGCTGGCCGGGAAAGAGGTACGGTTCGGCGGGCTGGTGCTGGGGCTAGAGGATGTGGCGGTCATCATCGTCACCATACTGCTGACCTGGGTCCTGTATGTCTTCTTCAGCCGGACCAAGCTGGGACTGGCGATGCAGGGCGCGTCGCAAAACCAGTTGGCGGCCTATTACATGGGCATCCCGGTGAAACGCGTACAAGGGTTCATCTGGGCTTTGGCCGGCGCTGTAGCGGGCATTGCAGGCATTCTGTTCGCCGCAAAAGGATCGGTGGACCCCACCACCGGACTGCTGGGCATCAAGGCCTTCGCGGCTGCTGTCATTGGTGAATTCGGCAGCCTGCCCGGCGCCTTGGCCGGAGGGTTGATCGTCGGTGTGATTGAACCATTTGCCAGCCGCTACATCGCCGCCGGATACAGCCAGATCGCGCCTTATGCGCTGTTGCTGGCGGTGCTGATCTTCCGTCCCAACGGGCTGTTCAGTCAGGTTCGGGTCAAGAAGGTCTAGGCGCATGCGGATCGTTTTTAAAACCGACTATATGCAAGACATCCGCCCCTGGAAGGACGCCTATCAACTCTGCCTGTATCTGATCTTGCTGGCGGTGGTGGCAGTGGCCCCCTGGTGGCTGGACGACTTCTATCTGGGTGAACTGACAAATGTTCTGATCTGGGCGATTGCCGGGCTGGGTTTGATGGTGCTGACGGGGCATACCGGACAGGTCAGCCTGGGCCATGCGGCGTTTCTGGCCTTTGGCTGCTATGCCAACGTCATCCTGATCGAAGCGGGCGTACCGTTTCTGGCCGCCTTTCCGTTGGCCGGCATCCTGACCGGGATTGCCGGGGTGACGGTCGCCATCCCTGCCCTGCGTCTGCACGGCATCTATCTGGCGATTTTCACCATGGCACTGTCCATCCTGATGGACGATGTCATCGTTCTGGCCGAGCCCATCACCGGTGGCGTTGCCGGTAAGTATCTTGGCGGCGTTGAGATATTCGGACACCTCGTTGATCGCTGGGCAACCCCGGATCTGTTCTACTGGCTGGTGCTGGGCGTCGCCGTGATCGTGACTCTGGGTTACATCAACCTTCTGCGCGCGCCGCTGGGGCGCAGTTTCATCGCGGTGCGCGATTCCGAAGTGTCGGCACAGGCCATGGGTGTCGATATTGCCCGGACCAAGATGATCTCATTCGCCATTTCCTGCGCCATCACCGGTTGGGCGGGTGCGCTGATGGGAATGTTTTCCGGTGCGTTCAACAACGAAACATTCAGCGTCGTGATTTCAATTCAGTTGCTGATGATGATCGTGATTGGCGGTCTTGGCTCGATCCACGGCGCGTTTCTGGGCGCTGTCGTCATTGGCTTTCTGCCGCAGTTCCTGTCGATCTCAAAGGAATATGCCGGTGCGCTGTTCGGCGGCAATACGGTTGCGATACCGGGGCTGGAATTTGGCATATTCGGGATGATCCTGATTGCCTTCATCCTGTTCGAACCGATGGGCCTGTACGGCCGCTGGCTGAAAATCCGTACCTGGTTCGAACTGTTCCCGTTCTATCGCAAGGACATGTTCAAGCGCCAGAAATCATACCTCAAGACGGAGCGCCTGAGATGAGCTTGCTTGAGTTTGAAAACGTCACCCTGAAATTCGGCGGTCTGACCGCCGTAAACGATCTGTCGTTTCAGGTTGAAGAAGGCGAGGTTTTTGCCATCGTCGGGCCGAACGGTGCGGGCAAATCCACTGTGTTCAACCTGATCTCGCGTTTTTACGAACCTTTCGCCGGATCGATCCGGTATGACGGGCACGACCTGTTGCAGGTCAAGCCGTCGGGCGTCGCTGCGTACGGCGTGGCGCGGACATTTCAGAACATCGAACTTTTCGAACACGCCACCGTTTTGCAGAACCTTCTGGTCGGGCGGCACCGTCACCGGCGGACAAATATGCTGTCCGAGATTTTGTTTCTGCCGTCCGCGCGCCGACAGGAGATCGAGAACCGCGAGAAGGTCGAGGAAATCATCGACTTCCTCGATCTGCAGGCGTTCCGCGACAAGATGATCTCGGGCCTGCCCTACGGTGTGCGCAAAGTGGTCGAGGTTGCGCGCGCACTGGCAACCGACCCCAAGCTTTTGCTGCTGGATGAGCCCGCCTCAGGCCTCTCGGTCGAGGAAACGACCGACATGCGCTGGTGGATCGACGATATTCGGCGGCAAATGGGAATAACGGTTC
This sequence comes from Ruegeria sp. ABV4_181, assembly GCF_056158465.1. Lineage (NCBI taxonomy): Bacteria > Pseudomonadati > Pseudomonadota > Alphaproteobacteria > Rhodobacterales > Roseobacteraceae > Ruegeria > Ruegeria sp. ABV4_181. Next base: position 2,560,364 of record NZ_JBSWTI010000002.1, on the reverse strand, counting down.
TGATGGTCGAACATGATATGGGGCTGGTTTCCGGCGTCTCTGACCGGGTGCTGGCGATGGCAGACGGCGCGAAACTGGCGCTTGGAACACCGGCGCAGGTACAGTCGCACCCGGCGGTGATTGAGGCATATCTGGGGAAAGCCTCATGAGCGAACCGATCCTGACCATCCGCAATGTCGAAAGCTTCTATGGCCCGATCATGGCGATCCGTGGCGTGTCGCTGGATGTGCGCCCGGGTCAAATCGTATCGATCCTGGGGGCGAATGGCGCGGGCAAGACCACGCTGATGAAAACCGTTTCCGGCGTGATGGACCCGGAAAAAGGCAAGATCACCTTTGACGGGGATGAAATTCAGGGGTCCGAACCGCATAAGGTCGTGCAAAAGGGCATCGTCCATGTGCCCGAAGGGCGCGAGGTATTCCCATTGCTGACGGTTGATGAAAACCTCAGCCTCGGCGCCTACACGCTGTCTGACAAAGGGCAGATCGACCACGACCGAGATCTGGTTTTTTCCTACTTTCCGATCCTCAAGGAACGTCGCGATCAGGAGGCCGGCACCCTGTCCGGCGGGCAACAACAGATGCTGGCGATCGGGCGCGGCCTGATGGCCAACCCGAAAATCATGCTGTTGGACGAACCCTCGCTGGGTCTGTCACCGCTACTGGTGCAGGAGATATTCGGCATCCTGAAACGCCTGAATGACGAACAGAACATGACCATGATGCTGGTCGAACAGAACGCCAACGCGGCGCTGGACCTGGCCCATCACGGCCACGTCATGGAGGTCGGACGCATCGTCATGGATGGCGCGGCAGATGTGTTGATGGAGTCCGAGGATGTGCGGAATTTCTACCTTGGCGTGCAGGAGGAAGGCGCGCGTGAAAATCGCCGCTGGAAACGAAAGAAAACGTGGAGGTGACACAGATGAACATCAGCACCCTGCCCCCACAAACCACAATCAACGGCATCAGCTTCAACGCGACCCCCGGTCAGCGCCCGGTTCTGGTCGATGAATGCACGACCATCTGCCAGCTGTTTCAGAAACGCTGTCTGGATCTGAAGGATCGCACCGCCCACCGCGAAAAAGATTTTGGTATCTGGAAATCGTATTCCTGGTCCGATTACTGGCAGCATGCCAAATGGATCGGGCTGGCATTGCGTAAACTGGGATTGCAGCGGGGCGAGGTAGTTTCGATCCTGTCCGAAGACCGCAAGGAATGGGCATGGCTTGACATGGGCATTCAGGGCGTCGGTGGAATCGCTTCGGGCGTTTACACAACCAATTCCGCCAACCAGTTGAAATACCTTGTAAATGACAGCGACAGCCGTTTTCTGATCGTCGAAAACGAAGAGCATCTGGACAAGTTTCTTGAGATCGACGCCGAAGTGCCCGGTCTGCTGAATGTCATCATTCTGGAAGACGAAGGTCTGCACGACCTGAACCATCCGCGCTGCATGATGATTGACGAACTGTATGCGCTGGGGCGTCAGGCCGAAGCGGCGGAGCCGGACCGGTTCGACGCGGAAATCGCCTTGGCCTCGCCCCAGGACACGGCGCTGCTGGTCTATACCTCTGGCACGACCGGCCAGCCCAAAGGCGCGATGCTCAGCCACGAGAACATCCTGGCGGCGATCGAGGCCGGCGCCCACGCGCTGCCATCGGTGGAAAGCGACGAGCAACTGTGTTTCCTGCCACTCTGCCATATTCTGGAGCGTGACGTTTCGGTCTATTTCCCGCTGGCCGCCAAATGCGTGGTGAATTTTGCCGAAAGCCCCGAGACCGTGTTCGCCAATCTGCAAGAGGTTTCGCCTACCACGTTCACCGCCGTTCCGCGCGTGTGGGAGAAAATCTATGCCCATGTTCAGATCATGGCGCAGGATGCCACACCCGCCGGGCGCGCGGCTTATGCGATGGCGCTGAAGGCCGGTTTTGCGCGGGCCGAATACCTTCTGGCGGGCAAGCCCGTTCCGGCAGCAGTCGCCGCGCAGTTCTGGCTGTGGGACAGGCTGGTTCTGCGCAATCTGCGCCGGATGCTCGGCATGGACAAGTTGCGCCGGGGCGGAACCGGTGCGGCGCCCATCTCGACCGAATTGCTGAAATGGTACTGGGCCATTGGTGTTCCGCTGGTCGAAGGGTTCGGGATGACGGAAACGGCCGGGCTCGCAACGGTAAACACGGTCGAAGACAACAGGGTCGGCACCATCGGGCGCGCGGTGCCGGGCAATGACATTCGCATCTCGGACGACGGTGAAATTCAGCTTAAGGGATTGAACGTCTTTCAGGGCTATTGGCGCAACAACGCAAAAACGGCCGAGACCTTTACCGCCGATGGCTGGCTGCGAACCGGAGATATGGGTGAGATCGACAGCCTGGGCTATATCACCATCACCGGCCGTATGAAGGACGTCATCATCACGGCCGGCGGCAAGAACATCACCCCTTCCGAGATCGAAAGCAGGCTGAAATTCAGCCAGTACATCTCGGACGCGGTCATCATCGGCGACAAGCGCAAATACCTGACCGCCCTGATCATGATCGATCAGGAAAGCGTCGAGAAATATGCGCAGGATCGAAAAACCCCGTTCTCGAATTTCGCCTCACTTTGCGCGGCCCCCGAAGTGCGTGACCTGATCGGCTCCGAGGTCGCTGCCGTCAACAACGACTTCGCGCGCGTCGAGCAGATCAAAGACTTCCGCCTGATCGACGTCTTGCTTACCGCTGATGACGACGAGCTTACGGCGACGATGAAACTAAAGCGCAGCTTCGTGGAAAAGAAACACGGACATCTTATTGAAGACATGTACAAATAGAAAAGGGATTACCCAAAGGGAGGAGAACTCATGAGGAACGTGATCAAACGGCTGGCTGCGGCCACCGCTTTGGTGGCATCGGGCACGATCGCCGGTGCACAAACTCAGGGCGTAACGGATGATGAAATCGTCATCGGCTCGGTCAATGATCTGAGCGGTATTTTCGCCGCGGTCGGCGTCCCCGCCACCAAAGGGGCGAATGTCGTCTTTGACCGCGTCAATGCCGAAGGGGGCGTGCACGGTCGCAAGATACGTTTTGTGGTCGAAGACAACGGCTATCAGATGCCACGCGCGATGCAGGGCTATAACAAGCTGCTAAACCGCGACAAGGTGTTTGCGATGCTGCAATCACTGGGCACGCCGATGAACCTGGCCGGGTTCAAGCTGCTGGATCCCAAAGGCATTCCCAATGTGGCCCCTCTGACTGCGGCCCGGCAAATGCTGCAGGAGCCGATGAAAAACAAATTCACCTCCTTCTCGACCTATTTCGATCAAAGCCGTGTCGGGGTGAAGTATCTGGCCGGTCAGTTCGGGTCTCAGGCCGTCTGCACCATGTACCTGCCGACGGATTTTGGCGAAGAAATTCTGGAAGGCAGCAAGGCCGGTGCAGAAGAGGCCGGTATCGCCTTTGTCACCGAGACCACGCACAAACCGGATGAAACGGATTTTGTCGGATCGCTCAGCAAACTCAGGGAAGAAGGCTGTGACATCGTCACGATGGCCTTGGGTGTGCGGCAGGCGATCACCGTTGTCGGGACGGCCAAGAAAATGGGACTTGAGGACATGAAGTTCCTGGGCACCTCGGCCAGCTTCCTGACGGTTGTGGCGCAGGTTCCCGGCGGAGTAACCGACGGATTTTATGCGGCGGCCTCGTGGCAGGATCTGTGGGCCCGGGCCGAAGACCCCGTTCCCGCCGCATTCATCGATGAGTACAAGGCAGCCACCGGAGAAGACCCGGTCGGATTTTCGATGCTGGGATATTCGGCCGCCGAGATGATGGTCAAAGCGCTGGAGGCCGCGGGCCCCGACCTGACCCATGACAGTTTCATCGCTGCAATGGAATCGCTGGACTATACCGATGAATTGGTTGGTAACCACATCACTTATGGGCCGGATGACCATCAGGGGGCGGATACCGTTTTTGTCAACGTGGTCGAAAACGGCGCGTGGAAACTGGTCTACGAAGAATAATCCCGGGCACAACCCCAAAGAAAAAGGGCTCGCGGATGCGAGCCCTTTGATATTCGTAGTCCGCAGCGATTAACGCTTCGAGAACTGGAACGAACGACGCGCTTTGCGCTTACCGTATTTCTTACGTTCCACAACGCGGCTGTCGCGGGTCAGGAAGCCTGCGGCTTTCAGGGCACCACGCAGGTTGGGATCGTACAGCTGCAGGGCTTTCGAGATGCCGTGCTTGACCGCACCGGCCTGACCGGTCAGGCCACCGCCTTTGACGGTTGCGACAACGTCGAATTCACCTTCAACACCGGCAACCTGGAACGGCTGGCGCAGGATCAGCTGCAGAACGGGACGCGCGAAATACTTGTCCTGGTCCTTGCCGTTCACGGTGACCTTGCCGGAGCCCGGCTTGATCCAAACGCGGGCAACAGCGTCTTTACGCTTGCCGGTGGCGTAGGAGCGGCCCAGCTCGTCACGTACGGGTTCACGCACGATGACTTCTTCGGCCACGGTTTCAACGCCTGCGACGGCGCTCAGCTCTTCGAGAGTATTGATCTGATCAGCCATCGGTCATTAGCTCCGGGTGTTTTTCTTGTTCATGGACTTCACGTCCAGAACTTCGGGCGCTTGCGCCTCGTGGGGATGCACGGCACCGGCGTAAACGCGCAGGTTGGTCATCTGCTGACGCGCCAGACGGTTGCCCGGCAGCATGCGCTTGACCGCCTGGGTCACGACGCGCTCGGGGTGTGCACCTTCCAGGATCTGCTGCTTGGTGCGCGACTTGATGCCGCCCGGGTGGCCCGTGTGCCAGTAGAAGTTTTCTTCGCGCTTCTTGCCGGTCATCTGGATTTTGTCAGCGTTGATCACGATGACGTTGTCGCCCATGTCCATGTTCGGAGTGAACGACGCTTTGTGCTTGCCACGCAGGCGCATGGCGACGATCGAGGCAAGACGGCCCAGAACAACGCCCTCGGCGTCGATCAGGATCCACTTCTTGTCGATGTCTGCAGGAGTTGCAGAAAAGGTTTTCATGGCAGGATAGTCCTGTTTGATGTGAAAGACCGCCCCACGGCGGAGCGGCCCGAATTCGATGGTTGCGTATCTAGACATACCCAAGTGCCGCGTCAAGCGACGTAATCTTATAAAAAGAAAGCAAAAACAAACAGTTACAAAATAGGTATTATTTTACCCCATTGTCTTGCGGGTAAATAGCCCGCATTGGACCGCCCTCTGCTATTATCAGGCGCAGGCGGCATAACATAGGCTAACGGAGGGACGCATGCAGGAACTGAACCGGGTGATCGCCGACTATGGCGCAGCGTGGCAGGAAACCGACGCGGACAAGCGGCTTGCGCTGCTGACGCGGTGCTTTTCGGAAAATGGCCGATATGTCGACCCAACCGGGGAGGTTTCCGGCCGGGAGCATCTGAACGCGCATATCGGCGGGGTTCTGCAGGACACGAACGGCCGCGTTGATATCACCAGCCAGCCTGCCGCACACCACGACGTCGTTCACTTTACCTGGCATATGGTTGCACCGGATGGGGCGATCATGGTCAAAGGTCACGACTTTATCAAACTGGATGCGCAGGGTCAGATTGTGCATCTGGCCGGTTTCTTTGGTGATCCAGATCCGCTGACCTGAACTTCAGACGCTGATCTGTTCGGGCGGATTGTCCAGCAATGCCCTTAACCGTTGCATCGCGTCCTCGAACCTCTCCAGCGACACATGTCCGTTCATCGCGATGCGTACGGCGTTGGGTGCCCGCCCGTCCCGCAAGGCAAACTCGTCGGCTGAGCGGAGTTGTATCCCTTCCCGCTCAGCGGCTCGGCTGAAGGCTGCGGCGCGCCAGCCTGACGGAAGGTTCAGCCAGACAAACGGCACATCGGGTGCCCAGTTGAGGTCGAATCCGCCCAATGCGTTGACCGCAACGCGGACATACTCGCCCATCCGCACCCGGACATCGCGGGCCACCTGACGCGTTCTCGGATCGGACAGCAACAGCCGCGTCAGTTCCGCGAGCGGTTGCGCCAGCCCGAAATACCCGTATTCGGCGGATCGTCGCAGCTCCACGCTTCTTTCCCGTGGCGCGATGGCAAATCCAACACGCAGCGCCGGTGTCAGAGTTTTTGAGATCGAAGACACATGCCAGCCCCGCTCGGGTGCCAAAGCACGATAGCTGGGCTCGCGCGCGTCGCCCATGCGATAGCAGTCGTCCTCGATGATCTGGACGTCATAGCGGCGGGCAACCTCGACCACTTCCTTGCGGCGTTCCAGCGGCGTGTGCGACCCGGTCGGGTTCTGAACTTCGGGTGAAACACAGATCGCCTGTGCTGGGGTTTGGCGCAACACATGCTCCATCGCGCCTGGGTCGACGCCCCATTTGTCCATCTTTACGCCTATCACGTCGGCGCGCATCAGCTCCCCGGCCCTGCGGAAACCGGCGTAAGACAGGTCTTCGACCAGAACGACCGGCTTGGCACCGCGCAGAATGGTTTGAAACACCAGGCACAGCCCGTTTTGCCCGCCATGTGTCAGCACAATATCGTCATGCGACAGCGGGCCCAGCGGCAGATCGGAAAGCCAGTCGACCACGGACAGACGCATCGGCTTATAGGCATCGCGCGTCGGGTAATTCAGGAACAGGCCAGGATCGGACTGGGCCACCTTCTGAAGGCATTCACGGATCAGCGCGACCTGCCCGACATCTGCCAGTCGTGGGCTGAACAGGCTGACATTGGCATTGTATTTGTCATCGCGAAGGTGAAGCTGCCTTGCCCAGACATCATCCAGTATCGGAGACTTCGGGGGCGCCACAAATGTACCACGTCCGACCTCGGCCAGCAGCAGACCCTCTTCGGTCAGAATCGTATAGGCCCGGGCGACGGTTCCCGGCGTGATTTGTAACCGATACGCAAGTTCACGGACCGGAGGCAGCTTTGTTCCGACCTCCAGCATCTTGTTATCAATCGCTTTTCGGATTGTGTCGGCCACCAGTGTATACTTGGGACCTTTCGATTTCGGCAACGCCTCCGGCCAAATTGTATCCATTACAATTCTTCCTTTGATTTCGACACAATCCTGAATGTATCAAGCACACATACCGAACATATTACGTTTGTGTCAATACAATTTGAAAGGATACCCAAATGACACGCGCAATGCACAACCCCGCCCTCATGCTGCTGAACGACAGCCCCCGGCTGCCGCTTATCGCCGCGCTGGCCGTGCGGTTTGCGGCGACTGTCACACAGTGGGAGCGTCGCCGTCGCAGCCGCATCAACCTGTCGAAACTGGATGACAGGCTTTTGCAGGATGTCGGTCTGACCCGCTATCAGGCCAACCGGGAAGCCGACCGCCGGTTCTGGCAGTACTAATTAATCCCCAGTCCCATTTCGGGACCTCTTCCCTGGCCGGGTTCACACCCGGCCATTTTTTTTATCCAAACGCGGCTGCGGCCGAGCCTTCGGGGGGAAGGGAATAAGTCATCGTCGCGCGCGCCACGGGTTTGTCCGACCCTTCCGAAAACATCAAAACATCGCCGACAGCCAGGGATTTCCCAAGCTTCAGCAGCGTGCACCGCGCAATGATGTCCTTGCCACCGTTCGGCTTTCGCATGAAGTCCATCGAGCATCCTGTCGTCACAGCTAGCGACTGCTGCCCCCGCAGCGCAAGAATCATGGCATAGACGCTTACATCCGCCAGCCCGAACATCGACGGTCCGGACACGGTTCCGCCCGGTCGCAGATGCCTGTCTTCCACGACCAGGCGCACGGTGATTGAGGTTTCGTCCAACGCCTCGACAACAAAATCCCGATGCACCTGCGGAAAGACTTGTTTCAGGTAATCCGTCAGTTGTTCCCGGTTCATCGCCAATGACATACTTCCCCTCCTCGATTTGCCGACCTAGAGTTGGCCCGACATCATATCGGAGGGCAAGATGGCAATTCTGGAACGTAGCGACACAGGCGCGGTCGCGCGGCTGAAAATGAACACGCCCGAGCGTCTGAATGCCCTGAGCGATGAGATGCTGGCGGCCCTTCAGGCCGAATTCGATGCGCTCGACGGGGATGACTCGATCCGGGCGGTGGTTCTGTCCGGCGAGGGAAAGGCATTTTGCGCCGGTCATGATCTGAAACAGATGACCGCGGGACGTCAGTCCGAGGACGGCGGCAAAGCCTATTTTCAGGACCTTTTTGCTCGCTGCGCCCGGATGATGCTGTCAATTCGGTCCCTGCCCCAGCCAGTGATTGCCGAGGTGCACGGAATCGCGACGGCGGCCGGGTGCCAGCTGGTTGCGACCTGTGATCTGGCCGTGGCCGCCGAGGGCACGCGATTTGGCGTCAACGGCGTGAATATCGGCCTTTTCTGCTCGACGCCGATGGTGGCGCTCAGCCGGAACATCCCCCGCAAACAAGCGTTTGAGATGCTCACGACCGGAGATTTCATCACCGCGGAAAAAGCCGCCGAACTGGGCCTTATCAACCGGGTCGTTCCGGAAATGCTGCTGGAGCATGAAACCACGTCACTGGCCGAGCAGTTGGCGTCCAAGCTGGGATCTGCCGTGAAGATCGGGAAACAGGCGTTCTATCAGCAGATGGAGATGCCGATAGATCAAGCCTATGACTATACCGGCGAGGTAATGGCGCAGAATATGCTGCACCGTGACACCGAAGAAGGGATATCTGCATTTATCGAAAAAAGACCGCCAAATTGGCACCAATGAGGCGATTGTAACGGACATTTTTCCCCACTGTTCTCATTTTTGCACTTTTCAAAAGGGCGACACTGTGGCAAAGCTGGGTCAGGGCTGAGGCCCTGGATACACTTTTGGGTCGTCGTGGGCGGAAGGTCCCTCCAAGCTGGTTTCTCTCACCGGCGCCGACATCCCCGCAGCGGCGACCCCAAGATCTTCCCTGAAATATTGACCTTTGCCGTTGTCGCCGTGTTCGGTTGCGTTGGGCTGTGTTGTGCCCTATGTGGCAGCGCATGACACAGACATTGCATATTGTGGGCGGCGGCATGGCCGGGTCCGAGGCGGCCTGGCAGGCGGCGGAAATGGGCGTGAACGTGGTGATCCACGAAATGCGGCCCAAAGTGGGCACTTTTGCGCACCAGACCGGCAATCTGGCCGAGATGGTATGTTCGAATTCATTCCGGTCGGATGACGATGAACAGAACGCGGTGGGCCTGCTGCATTGGGAAATGCGCGCCGCCAATGGCCTGATCATGACAACCGCCGACGCCCACAGGCTGCCCGCAGGCGGTGCGCTGGCCGTGGACCGCGACCCGTTTGCCGAGGCCGTCACAGCCAAACTGCACGCCCATCCCAAGATCGAAGTGACCGGTGAAGAGGTCACCACCCTGCCCAACCAGGGCCACTGGATTTTTGCGACCGGTCCGCTGACCTCTGCCGCATTGGGGGATGCCATCCGCACGGAAACCGGCGCGGAATCGCTGGCGTTTTTCGACGCGATCGCGCCGATTGTCTATGCCGACAGCATCGACATGAGCAAAGCCTGGATGCAGTCGCGCTATGACAAGGGTGAAACCGAGGAAGAGCGTACTGCCTATCTCAATTGCCCGATGGATCGCGACCAGTACGAGGCGTTCATTGATGCCCTGTTGGCGGCCGACAAAACCGAATTTCACGAGGGCGAAACAGCGGGGTATTTCGACGGCTGCCTGCCGATCGAGGTGATGTCGGAACGCGGGCGCGAGACCCTTCGCCATGGTCCGATGAAGCCGGTCGGTCTGACCAACCCACATCAGCCGGACGTCAAACCGCATGCAGTCGTGCAATTGCGGCGGGACAATGCTCTGGGCACTCTGTTCAATATCGTGGGCTTTCAGACCAAGATGAAATACGGCGCTCAGACCGAGGTGTTCCGCATGATCCCCGGTCTGGAAAACGCCGGGTTCGCCCGGTTGGGCGGCATTCATCGCAATACGTTCATCAACTCGCCCACGCTGCTGGATTCGCAGATGCGGTTGAAGTCCAAGCCGCATATCCGCTTTGCCGGGCAGATCACCGGTGTTGAGGGTTATGTCGAAAGTGCTGCAATGGGTCTGCTGGCAGGTCGTCTGGCGGCGGCCGAGATTTTGGGGCAAACCCTGCCCGAAATTCCGCAGGACAGCGCCATGGGGGCCTTGATCCATCACATTACCGGCGGGGCCGAGGCCAAGACGTTCCAGCCAATGAACGTCAATTTCGGCCTGTTCCGGCCCGTTGATGGCCTCAAGGGTGGGCGACGCGGTCGCAAGGATCGTTACAAGGCGTATACGGACCGGGCCAAGGCTGAATGGACCGACTGGCTGAACCATTGCTGACTGGACGTGCAGGTGCGCCGCGGCATAACATCGTGGCATGAGCGACAAGTACCTCAAAGACGTCTACGATCTGGACACCCCGCAAGCGACCCGCGCGCATTATCAGAAATGGGCCTCCTCCTACGATGCTGAGGTCGGCGCGCATGGTTACGCCACCCCCGGCCGGGTTGCCGAGGCGCTGTGGTCCAAAATGCCGGAGGCGCAGACGCCGGTTCTGGATTATGGATGTGGCACAGGACTTTCCGGCGTGGCGCTGCACGCGGCGGGATTTCAGGTGATTGACGGAATCGACCCGACGCCGAAAATGCTGGAAGGTGCTGCGGCCAAAGAGGTTTATCGCAAGCTTTCAACGTTTGACATCACCGATCCCGACCCTCTGGAACAAGGCGCTTACAAAGCGATCACTGCTATCGGCGTCATCGGCGCGGGCGCCGCACCGCCGCAGGTGTTTGACCTTTTGATGCAAGCCCTGCCCAAAGGCGGGCTGCTGGGTTTTTCCTTTAATGATCATACGCTTGAAGATGTGTCCTACACTTGTCGTCTGAATGACTGGTTGGACATGGGGGCTGCGCGTTTGCTGTTTCGCGAATACGGGCCTCATCTGCCTGGGATGGACCTTAAGTCTGACGTATATATCGTTGAAAAAGCGTGACATTTAAAACCAGATTTGCGCCTTCGCCCACTGGTCCGCTGCATCTGGGGCACGCGTATTCCGCAATGCTTGCCCATGATCTTTCCGTCGCAAAGAACGGACAATTCCTGCTACGGATCGAAGATATCGACCGGTCGCGATCGCGCAGCCACTGGGAAGAGCAGATTTATGATGACCTGCAGTGGCTTGGCCTGAGATGGCCAGAGCCCGTTATGCGTCAGTTCGACAGGTTGGCGATTTACGAAGAAGCGCTGGACACGCTATGGGCGCGCGGCCTGCTCTATCCCTGCACGTGCAACCGAAAGGACATCGCCGCGGCGGCCAGCGCACCGCAGGAAGGCGCACCGCTGCTTGGACCGGACGGCATTGTCTATCCGGGCACGTGCCGGCCGGACCGGCATCCGATTCCCGATGATATGGGCCCCCGGCCTGATGACATTCCGCTGAGGCTGAATATGGCGGCGGCAATGCGCGTTGTTGCTGGTCCGGACAAAAGGGATAGTTTCAGGGAAACCGGTGAAGGGCCAAATGGCGAAACGGGGCTGGTGCGCTTTTCAGACAGGGAATGCACTCGGACCATCGGTGACGTGGTCCTGTCCCGCCGCGATATGGGCACGTCATATCACTTGTCTGTGGTGCTGGACGACGCCGCGCAGGGCATAACACATGCCATACGCGGGCAGGACTTGTTTGACGCAACGCGCATCCATGTGGTGCTGCAAAGCTTGCTGGGATTGCCGACACCGATCTATCATCATCACAGGCTGATCCGCGATGAGGCCGGCAAACGTCTGGCGAAACGGGACGATGCGCGGGCCATCGCGAAATACCGTCAGGATGGCCTGACACCCGTGGAAGTCAGGGCCATGGTCGGGTTGTAATCCGCGCTATTCCATCGGCGACATCAGTTCAACCTCGGCACCCTCGCGAACGGCCGTGTAGAAACAACTGCGCCGGTTGGTGTGGCAGGCCGGTCCGGTCTGACGTACCAGGATCAGCAGGCAATCGCGGTCACAGTCGACGCGAAAATCCACAAGTTCCTGAACATGGCCCGAGCTTTCGCCCTTGATCCAGAATGCCTGCCGCGAGCGGGACCAATAAGTGACGCGCCCGGTTTCCAGCGTGCGTTCAATGGCTTGGACATTCATCCAGGCCATCATCAAAACCTCTCCGGTCCCCTCGTCCTGAGCTATGGCCGGGATCAGCCCGGCATCGTTAAATCGCAGGCGCGTCGGGTCGAACGCGATCGTGTCAGACATGGCAAAAACCTTTTGCATCCCGGTGGATGCTCACTATGTATGGGGAACAGACAACGAGGGAAAGCCATGTCGGGCGAGAACGATCTGATTAAGCTGTATTCGGGCCGTATTCTGGCGCTTGCGGCGGATATTCCGCATCTGGATCGGCTTGATGGGCCCGATGCGACCGTAAAAAAGCGTTCGCCCTTGTGCGGTTCGACCGTGACCGTGGATGTGAAGCTGCGCGATGGCAAGGTTTCGGATTATGGTCAGGACGTCAAAGCCTGCGCTCTGGGTCAGGCTTCTGCCTCGGTTGTCGGGCGTGCGATCATCGGGGCCGACCGGGCCCAGGTCGAAACCGCGCGCGATCAGCTGTCTGCCATGCTGAAACAGGACGGTCCCGCGCCGGACGCACCGTTTGACGGGCTGGAGGTTCTGATCCCCGCGCGGGACTACAAGAATCGCCACGCGTCGATTCTGCTGGCGCTGGATGCCGCCGCCGAAGCCATGGAACAAGCCGAACAGGCGCATTGCGCCTGAACGTGGCGTTTTTACGCAAACCCGTCTAACCTCTGCTGAAATTTTGGGGGAGGGATTGGTTTGAACAATTTGCTGGAGCATTTCGTAACTTTGTGGGTCGTTATTGACCCCATCGGCACAATTCCGGTTTTTATCGCCGTGACCGCAGGGATGGAGATTGCCGCGCGTCGGCGGACGGCGCTGCTGGCTTCGGTGATCAGCGCCGGTGTCCTGCTGTTCTTCCTCGTGTTCGGTCAACTGCTGATCGAGGCGCTGGATATCGGGTTGAACTCATTTCAGGTGGCCGGGGGGATTATCCTGTTCCTGTTTGCCCTGACCATGATTTTTGGCGAAAGCAAACAGGATGTGGAACAGCGCGCCGCCGAGGACGATCAGGAAGACAAGCTGCATAAGCACAACCCGGCGATCTTTCCGCTGGCGGTGCCGTCGCTGGCCTCGCCCGGTGCGATGCTGGCCATTGTTATCCTGACCGACAACAACCGGTTCAGCGCGGCCGATCAGGGCATCACAGCCCTTGTCATGTTGTCCGTTGTGGCGATTGCGTTTGTGCTGATGCTGCTGGCCGAGCCGATCATACGGCTAATCGGGCATTCCGGGGCGGCCATCATCAGCCGCGTGATGGGCATGATCCTGGCCTCGGTCGCGGTGAATTCGGTGCTGTCGGCAATTCTTGAGATCATGAAAACCGGGCAGCTGTAAAAAAACCGCCGCGCCTTCCGGGCGGAAAGGGCGGCGGCAGGTTATGCGTTTCTCGCGTGGGGTCCGGATTGCCGCACGGGGCCGAGGCAGGCCCCTCAAGGGAATTGGGACAGGCAGGTCACCCTTGACTGAAATGGGGATGACAGCGCGGTATGATCGGCACGAGATCGCAGGCAGAAAGGGTCAGAACGCTCCGGGCAGGTGAAGGGCGACCATCAGCATAACCACCAGAGAAACGGCACCTGCGGCATCCTGCAAAAGCGTCGCTTGCGAACGGCTCAGGGCTGTCTTGATCTGGGTCAGCATGGTCTCACCTCCGGTCAGGGTTTTAATCCTTTGTTGACCTTTTGTTCTCATATTTTGCCGAGTCGGTAAAGAACTTTTTGAGAACATTTGTGAACTTATCGGAACGAACTCCCTAACCTACTGAAATCAAACGAATTGCCCGATCCTGTTTCATCAGCCACAACAGAACACGTGCTGCCTGCCCCCGCTCAGAACTCAGTTTTGGGTCCGCGCCCAGCAAGGCGCGTGCGTCGGATTGGGCGACGGCCATCAAACCGGCTTGCCTTTCAAGGTCCGCAATCCGGAATTTCGGCAAACCCGATTGCGCCGTACCGATCAGATCCCCCGCGCCGCGCATCTGCAAATCGGTTTCGGAAATACGAAAGCCGTCCTCGGTTTCGCGCAGAACTTCCAGACGTTTGCGCCCGCCTTCGCTGAGCGGGGGTTGATACATCAGCAGGCAGGTCGACTCTGCCTCGCCCCGGCCAACGCGACCTCTGAGCTGGTGCAACTGTGCCAGTCCAAAGATCTCGGCCCGTTCGATGACCATGATGGACGCGTTGGGGACGTTGACGCCGACCTCGATGACGGTTGTTGCGACCAGAACTTTTGTTTGCCCGTCCTGAAACGCCTTCATCGCAGCGTCTTTGTCGGATGCGGGCATCTGACCGTGGACCAGCCCGACTGCCCCGTCACCCAATTTCGCGCGCAGGCGTTTGAACCTTTCCTCTGCAGCGGTCAGATCTGATACCTCGGACTCGTCAACCAGCGGACATACCCAGTAACACTGCCTGCCTTCATCAATCGCACGGCGCAGATGGGCAACGACCTCATCCATACGCTCGGTGCTGATGATGGCTGTTTTGACAGGCTTTCGACCCGGCGGTTTTTCGTCCAGCACAGACACGTCCATGTCGCCATATTGCGCCAGCGCAAGGCTGCGCGGAATCGGCGTGGCGGTCATAACCAACACGTCCGCCCCCTGCCCTTTTTCCGACAGTTCCATACGTTGCCGAACGCCGAACCGGTGCTGTTCGTCAACAATCGCCAGACGAAGCGCGTTGAATTCCACATCGCTTTGGAACACAGCATGGGTGCCGACCAGGATCTGAATGTCCCCGTTCTTCAGCGCCGCAAGCTTTGCGCGCCGCTCTGCCCCTTTATCGCGGCCGGTCAGGATCTCAAGAACTACCCCGGCTTCTTCGGCCAGCGGGCGTAGCCCTTCCAGATGTTGCCGGGCAAGAATCTCGGTGGGTGCCATCATGACGCCCTGCCCGCCCGCCTCAACCGCGATCAGCAAGGCCATAAAGGCGACCAGTGTCTTTCCCGCGCCCACATCGCCCTGAAGCAATCGGTTCGTCCGCGATTCCGATGCCATGTCGGCAGCTATTTCGTCGATGGCGCGCCTCTGTGCGCCGGTCGGCTGGTATGGCAAGCTTGCCAGAACCCGGGCCTGCAAGGCACCGGTTCCGATGCTCACAACGCCTCGGGCCTTGCGTTCGCGTTGCCGTGCGAGCGCAAGGGTCAACTGGTGTGCAAACAGTTCGTCATAGGCCAGACGTTCGCGCGCGGGCGCATGTGCGTCAACGTCATCTGCCCCTTGCGGGTTGTGCGCCGCCGATATTGCAGCGATCCAGCCCGGCCAGCCTTGTTTCGAAAGCAGCGCGGGATCGATCCATTCAGCCAGAGTCGGCGCGCGCTCCAGGGCGCTGCGTGCGGCTTTGAATGCCGTCTTTTGGGTTACCCCCTGTGTCAGATGATAGACCGGTTCAAAATCCGGGATGTCCCGGGCCTGATCCGGCGGCAGCATGTGATCGGGATGAACCATCTGAGCCATGCCATCGAACAGTTCAAGCTTGCCCGAAATCACCCGCCGCGATCCCTGCGGCAACACCCGTTTCAGATAGTCGCCGCGAGCGTGAAAGAACACCAGCTGGAAATCGGCCTGGTTATCCTCGACGTGAACGCGATAGGCGCCGCCCTTGTTGCGGGGTGGCCTATGAGTTCCGATCGTCACCTCGACCGTCAGCGTCGCGGGCAGGTCCACGCCCTTGATCGTGTCGCGACGGCGGCGGTCAATCACCGCATAGGGCAGACTGAACAGCACATCGCGCGGCGATTCCGTTCCGGCCTGCATCAAAAACTGCGCCGTTTTGGGGCCGACGCCCCCAAGCGTTTCCAGACCGGCAAACAGCGGAAACAGAAGTTCCGGACGGCCGCTCATGCGCTTCCGATCAGCTGAAGCCAGCCGTCTTCATCAAGCGTTTCGATGCCCAGTTCGGCCGCTTTCCTGGCCTTTGAACCCGCGCCCGGGCCTGCGACCAGAAAGTCCGTTTTCTTGCTGACCGAACCAGAGACCTTTGCGCCCAATGCTTCGGCCCTGGCCTTGGCCTCGGCGCGGGTCATCTTTTCCAGCGTGCCGGTGAATACCACGGTCTTGCCCGCCACGGGGCTGCCTGATGTGTCCGGGCGCTTGGCCTCCTGTACGTCCAACTGGGCCACCAGCGCATCAATGCTGGCGCGCTCCGCGCTCTGGGCAAAGGCAGATACAAGCGCGCGGGCCATGACCTCGCCCACCCCGTCGATACCCAGCAAATCGTCCCACTCGGGGCCTTCAAAGCCCTGTGCGGCTGTCACGGCGCGTTCGAATTCGGACCAGGTTCCATAATGGTTGGCGATCAGGTTGGCTGCAGCCTCGCCCGTATGCCGGATCCCCAGCGCAAACAGCAGCCGTCCGAACGGAATGCGGCGCTTTTCTTCGATTGCGGCCCACAGGTTTCCCGCGCTCTGCGCCCCCCATCCCTTTCGGTTCGCCAGCTTGTTCAGATTGGCGGTGTCGCGGTCCTGCAATGTGAATATGTCGACTGGTTCCCTGATCGGCAGGTCGGGGTCGTCATAGAACATCTCGATCTGCTTTGCGCCCAGACCTTCAATGTCGAAGGCCTTGCGGGATACGAAGTGCTTCAGTTTCTCAACCGCCTGCGCAGGGCAAATCAGGCCACCGGTGCAGCGGCGGACGGCGTCGCCTTCTTCGCGCACCGCGTCGCTGTGGCATTCGGGGCAGGTTGCGGGAAAATGGAAGGGCTCAGCATCTTCGGGACGCTTCGAGATATCGACATCGGCCAGTTTGGGGATCACGTCGCCCGCGCGGTAAACCTGTACCCAGTCCCCGACGCGAATGTCCTTTCCATCGCGGATCGTGCCGCCCTTGGCGTCCAGGCCAGCGATGTAATCTTCATTATGCAGCGTCGCGTTCGAGACCACGACGCCGCCAACTGTAACGGGATGCAACCGGGCCACCGGGCTGAGCGCGCCTGTACGGCCGACCTGAATGTCGATCCCCTCAAGCCGCGTCCAGGCCAGTTCGGCCGGGAATTTATGGGCGATGGCCCAGCGGGGTGTTGTGGACCGAAACCCAAGGCGTGCCTGAAGCGCGAGGTCGTTCACTTTGTAGACCACCCCGTCGATGTCATAACCCAGTGTCGATCTCTGGGCCTCGATACTCCGGTAATGCTCCAGCATCTGTTCGGTAGTTTCGCAAAGCCGGGTCAGCGGGTTGGTAGCGAATCCCATAGCCGCAAGCCGTTCAATTGCTTCGATCTGGGTATCGGCCAGTGCATCCGACACCTCGCCCCAGGCATAGGCAAAGAACCTGAGCGGGCGCGCGCGGGTGATGTCCGAATCCAACTGTCTCAGCGACCCGGCGGCGGCGTTTCTGGGGTTGGCAAAAGGTTTGTCACCGGCCTCAAGTTGACGCTGGTTCAGGGCGTCGAAATCGTCATGTGACATGTAAACTTCGCCGCGTATTTCAAGAACGTCCAGCGCGGTTTCGACGTAATGTGGAATGTCCGAAATTGTCAGCGCGTTTGCGGTCACGTTCTCACCGACTTCACCGTCACCGCGAGTTGCCGCCTGAATCAGCCGACCCCGTTCATAGCGCAATGACAGCGACAACCCGTCGATCTTGGGTTCAGCCGTATAAGACAACGGCGCTGCGTCAGACATACCAAGGTATTTGCGCACCGATCGGTCAAAGTCCCGCACGTCGTCATCGTCAAACGCATTGCCAAGAGACATCATGCGAACAGCATGCGTGACTTTGGAAAACCCTTCTGCGGCGCGCGCGCCAACCTTGTCAGTGGGGCTGTCGGGTCGTTTCAGATGCGGAAACCGCTCTTCGATTTCGGCATTTCTGCGCTTGAGCGCATCATAGTCCGCGTCGGAAATTTCCGGCGAGTCTTCGGCATGGTACAGCGTGTTTGCTCGGGTGATCTTCTCCGCAAGCTGCGCCAGTTCTGTCCGCGCGTCGTCTTCTGTCAGGTCTGATACCGGAATCGGTTTGCTCATGGCCTCGCCCTGTCACGTGTTCTTGGACCTCAGTGATAGGGCGAGGTCATGGCCAGGTCCAGATGTGCTGTTCAGTGAGCGAGGGGGCCGCCCCGGACCTGCGGCGACCATTTTCAGATCAGGTCAGGCACCGACTGCCATACGCGTTTCATCCACGCTGTTGCTTTGGGGATCACGCAGCACATATCCCCTGCCCCAAACGGTTTCGATGTAGTTCTCGCCGCCTGTGGCGTTGCTAAGTTTTTTACGTAGCTTGCAAATAAAGACGTCGATGATTTTCAATTCGGGCTCGTCCATTCCACCGTAAAGATGGTTCAGGAACATCTCTTTGGTCAGTGTCGTGCCCTTGCGCAGGCTCAGAAGCTCCAGCATCTGGTACTCTTTGCCGGTCAGATGAACCGCCTTGCCCTCAACTTCAACTGTTTTGGCATCAAGATTCACAGCCACGCGTCCCGTGTGGATCACCGATTGCGAATGCCCTTTAGAGCGGCGGATGATGGCGTGGATGCGTGCGACGAGTTCCTCGCGGTGGAACGGTTTGGTCATATAGTCGTCGGCGCCAAAGCCAAACCCCTTGATCTTGCTTGCGGTGTCATCTGCGCCGGACAGGATCAGAATCGGTGTTTCCACCCGCGCGATGCGCAATTGCCGCAGAACTTCATGCCCGTTCATATCCGGCAGGTTCAGGTCGAGCAGGATCAGATCGTAATCATACAGCTTGGCCAGGTCGATGCCTTCTTCCCCGAGATCGGTTGCATAGACGTTGAGGTTGGCGTGCGTCAGCATCAGTTCGATGCTTTTGGACGTGGTCGGATCATCCTCGACAAGAAGTATACGCATTTACTGCTCCAATTCGGGTCAATTTACCAATTCAAATTGAACCTGCTCAAAAATGGTTAATCTGACGTTACCGTTAAATCATTTATTTACTCTCACCCTTAGGTTGTCGATATTTTTTTATCGCGGTCACTTTAAGGGCATCCATTCCGTGTTCCGCGACTGCCGAAACCCACGCATTGAATTCCTCATCGCTCAGCCCATAGCGTTTTTTGGCGTCCGACAGGGAAATCAGCCCGTACATAACGCCGCGCACCACGATGGCCTTGCGCGATGCGACCCATCTGGTCGTGTCTTCCGGCGGAAGGTCGGCGCGTGATAAAACCGTTCCATCCGGCAGGGTTACCGACCTTGGTCCTTCAACTTTGTGCAAATACATCTTTCGACCCTCTTCCTGCTGCGACAAAGCTGACACCAGCCTACTTAATGCGTCATGAAACTGCCCCTTGAGAGTGTGTAGAATTTTCCTATATTCTGCCGGTCTTTCTTAACACTCACTGGAACCGTCATGGCCCTCGATACCGAGACACCGCTGAACTCCCTTGGCTTTGCCAAACCCCCGTCCGAAACGCGGGTGGTTGTCGCCATGTCCGGAGGCGTCGACAGTTCCGTCGTTGCCGCCTATCTGGCCGATCAGGGATATGATGTGGTCGGCGTGACGCTGCAGCTTTATGACCATGGCGCGGCGCTTGCCAAAAAGGGTGCCTGCTGCGCCGGGATCGACATCCACGATGCGCGGCGCGTGGCCGAGGAACGCGGATTCCCGCATTACGTTCTGGATTACGAGAACATCTTTAAGGACGCGGTTATCGATGAGTTTGCCGACAGCTATCTGGCGGGCGCAACGCCGGTTCCCTGCATCCGCTGCAATGAACGGGTGAAATTCAAGGATCTGCTGGAAACCGCCAAGGATCTTGAGGCCGACTGCATGGCCACCGGTCATTACATCCAGCGCAAGATGGGTCCGAACGGTCCGGAACTGCACAGCGCCGAAGACGCGAACCGCGATCAGTCCTATTTCCTGTTCTCGACCACACCCGAGCAGCTTGACTTCCTGCGCTTCCCTCTGGGTCATTTGCCGTCCAAGGACGCGACCCGCGAAATGGCGGCGCAATACGGGCTGTCCGTGGCCGATAAGCCGGACAGTCAGGACATCTGCTTCGTTCCAAACGGTAACTATGCCAGCGTCATTGAAAAGCTGCGCCCCGGCGCGGCAGAGCCGGGTGAGATCGTGCACGCCGACGGCCGCGTTCTGGCGCAGCATGACGGCGTCATCCACTATACCATCGGGCAACGCCGGGGGCTGGGCATCGGCGGCCTGAGCGAGCCGCTTTATGTGGTAAAGCTGGACGTCAACAAGAAGCAGGTCGTAGTGGGCCCCAAAGAGTTGCTGGCCACCCGCACGATCCCGGTGCGGGAAATCAACTGGCTGGGCGATGCGCCCTTCACCTCACAGAAGGAATGGCATGTCTCGGTCAAGGTGCGCTCGACCCGCCCCCCGCGCGAGGCGATCATACGACCGCTGTCTGGCACCACCGCCGAGGTCGAATTGCTGACGCCGGAAGAAGGTGTTTCACCCGGTCAGGCCTGCGTGTTCTATGCGTCCGAAGGCAGCCGCATCTTCGGCGGCGGCTGGATCTGGCGCGGCTATTAAATCGCGTCGGTCCAGGAATTGCTGAGGATATAGAGCCCGGCGCAGATCATCACGTAAGGTACAAGCCGTTCAAGCCGACGAGCCAGAGCGCCACTCATGAACGGTGCTCTGGACCCGAACATGGCAACCGCGGCGAGGCTGATCGCGGCCAGCACCGCCCCGGCAACGCCTGCGGTTCGATATTCGGGGGCGGAATCCGCCAGCAGCGGCGCAAGCACCGCGAATGTATCCATCGACAAGCTGACGAACAGCAGCGTCAGCACAAACACCGAAGCGCCGGTCTCAAGATTTGGGTCCGTTTCGGTATCGTTGCCACGATGACGCCTGATCAGCGCAAGGACGCCAAGCCCCAGTGGGATAAGTCCCAGATATCCGGCCCATTGCGGCACGACATCGTCCACGCCCAGAGCCAGAAGAAGCGAAGCGGCGATTATCACGAACTGCGCCAGCAGGAACCCAAGTACCGACCGTTTCGCCCCCGAAACCATCATCAAGGCCAGCAAGGCAGCCAGGTTGTCCAGGTTGGTCATGACCTGAGCCATAAAGGCCGACAGCCCAAAGACGACCTGATCCAGCATCAGGTGCCAATCCGGGTCAGCACCGCGCGGGCCGCCCGCAGGCCGGGCGCTTCGCCGCCGCGTCCCAACCGTTCCATTGTCACCGTCATGGCGTCCAGCTGCGCGGTGGGCGCGTGTGACACCTGACTCAGCGCCGCTGCGATGACTTCGGGCCGGCACTCGTTCAGCAGGCATTCAGGTACGGTACGGGTTTCGGACACCAGATTGACCAGAGTGACCGTATCCAGCTTGACCATCCGCTCGGCCATTTTCTGGGTCAGCCAGCTGAGCTTGTAGGCGATCACCATCGGTGTGGCTTGCGCGGCCAGTTCCAGTGACACCGTACCCGACGCAGCCAGCGCCAGATCAGCTGTTGCAAAGGCCGCGCGTTTTTGCTGGACTGCCTGATCGGACGGCATGTCGCGCGGGTCCACCACCACGGCGTCCCCCGGCCATCCGCGAACATGCTCTGCCACGGCATCCACCATATGCGCGACCGTCGGCACAACCACGCGCGCGTCCGGCCGATCTTTAAGGTAAAGGCTCAGCGCTTCACCGAACACAGGCGCAAGCCGTTCAATCTCGCCTCCGCGCGAGCCCGGCAGCGCCAGCACGACCGGACAATCGCCAAGATCGTATGCGGCCCGGAATTCCGCGATATCCTGTTCCGTCGCCACTGGTTCGCTTGCCACGGGATGGCCGACAAAATCGCACTCCATCCCGGCGCGTTCCATATAGGGCGGCTCAAACGGCAGCAGGGCCAGTACGTGGTCAATGACTTTGGCCATCTTGTCGGCACGACCCGGGCGCCAGGCCCACACGCTGGGCGCGACATAATGCACGGTTCTGATCGCGCTTTTCGCCTTCACCAGCCGGGCGACACGCAGCGAGAAATCAGGACTGTCGATGGTGATCAGAACGTCGGGCTTCGTGTCCAGAACCGCCTGCGCCGTCTCGGCGATCCGGCGTTTCAGGTGAAAGAATTTCGGCAGGACCTCAACCAGACCCATCACCGACAGCTCGGCCATCGGAAAGCGGCTGTCCAGACCCTGCGCCTGCATCAGCGGTCCGCCGACCCCGTCGAATTCGATCTCTGGCACGAGGCTGCGCAGCCCTTCCATCAATGCGCCGCCCAGACGGTCGCCCGAAGGTTCACCGGCGACCAGAAAGACGCGCATCAGACAGCCCGCTCACGCACGTAGAGGAACAGGCCCAGACGGTCGCACTCTTTGATGACGCGGTGTTGTTCCAGAACGATCACCCCGCCTTTTTCAATCACGATGCCGGATAGTCCGGCGGCAACTGCACCGGACACGGTGCCGGGGCCGATGGTCGGCAAATCCGCGCGCCGATCCTGATCCGGCTTGGGGGCTTTGAACAAAACGCCACCGCCTGCATCCGGTCGCTGGGTCAAAGATTGCAGCATCCAGTCGGTGCCGAATATCCCCTCAACCGCCAGCGCCTGCTTTTTGGATACGGCGCAGGCCTGCCCGATATCGGCAGCGCCCATGGTGCGCAGAATTCCGGCCGCCCGGTCCGCGTCGGCCAGATCCACCTCGGAGGGCTGCGCCTCTGTCAGACAACCCAGTCGCGGCAGAAGACCCGGCGCGATTTCATGTGCCGCAAGAACGGACAGCCCGGCCGTTTCAAAGATGCCGATTACCGCCCGCAGAGCTCCGTCATCCCCGGACAGAATGGCCTGCTGCAAAACCGGGACCAGAGGCATCGTCGCCGCGTCGATCCGCGACGGATCGATGTTCGGCCGCCGGACCGCACCCGCCAGACAAATCTCGGTGACGCCGCGGCCCTGAATATCAGCGATGAAACTGCCAAGCTGTTCCAGCGGAAACACGATATCCGCAGTCAATTCGTCGGGCACAAACCCTTCCATGGCGCAGACCAAGGGGCGTTCCGCCAGGCTTTGCACCACCTCATTCGGTAACGCGCCCGTTCCAGCGATCAGGGCCAGCATCGGATCACTTCCCCGGTGTCAGGAAAGAACGGTCCGAGTGGCCGGTCACGAAATCGACGATCCGCTGGACATATTCGCTTTCGTTCTCCTCGCCCACGCGATGCGCCCGCTCCATAAATGTGCCGTCGCCGGTCGAGAGTTCGCGGAACGCGGCCCGCAGGGCCGAGATATCTTCGCGGGACACGCCCTTGCGCTTTAGCCCAACCAGATTGAGACCGTCCAACTCGCCACGCGGCGCCTGAACCAGACCATAGGGGATCACATCATTGGCAACCATTGTCAGAGCGCCAATGATCGCGCCGCGACCGACGCGCACCCATTGGTGCAGGCCGGAAATGCCACCGACGATAACGTCGTCCTCGATAATGCAATGCCCTGCGGCACCGGCATGGTTCACCATGATCACCCGGTCGCCGATCTGAACGTCATGGGCCACATGCACCCCGGCCATCAACAGGCAGTCATCGCCAATGCGAGTAACCCCGCCGCCGCCTTCGGTGCCTGTGTTCACGGTGACATGCTCGCGAATGCGGTTGCGTTTGCCGATCTCCAGCCGGGTATCCTCGCCACCGAATTTCAGGTCCTGCGGGATCTCACCGATCACGGAAAAATTGAAAACAACCGTCTCATCGCCGATCGACGTATCACCGGTCACCACAACATGAGATTTCAGCTCAACCCGCGCGCCGAGCTTTACCTTTGCACCGACATAGCAAAACGGCCCGATTACGCAGCCGTCACCGATCTGCGCACCGTCTTCTATGATTGCGCTTGGGTGGATGCCGCTCATGTCGTTTTTTCCATGTCCCAGTCGACATAGGCCGAGAATTCGGCCTCGGCTGCAACTTCGCCCTCAACGGTCGCGCGACCGCTGAACTTGAAGATCTTGCCGCCCTTCTTGCCACGCACGGTTTCAACATGCATCTCCAGCACGTCGCCCGGAACCACCTTGCGGCGGAATTTGCACTTGTCGATATTCATGAAATAGATCAGCAACTCGCTGTCGATCACGTCCATACCGACGCCCAGCATGACACCGGCCGTCTGCGCCATCGCCTCGACGATGGTTACGCCCGGCATGATCGGAGTGCCCGGGAAATGGCCCTGAAAATGCGGTTCGTTCATCGTGACGTTCTTGATACCGACCGCAGATTGATAACCCGAGATTTCCACCACTTTGTCGACCAGCAGAAACGGATAGCGATGCGGCAATATCCGCTGGATCAGCTGAATGTCGGCGCTCTTGGTTTCCGTGCTCATGATGTTGTTGTCCCGTTCTGGATTTCCACTTGCCGCGTGGTTAGCAATACAGCGCCCCAAGGGCAAGCAAACCTATTCGCGGGAACCGTTCTCAAGCGAACTGCCATCACCGATCACAGCGTCGATCCGGTTGATCGCAGCCTCGGTAATATCGGTACGGTCCGAGCTCAGAAAAACGCTGGATCGTTCAATGATGACGGATGCTCCGGATTCGCGCAGCAGGTCAATCAGTATCGGCTGAACCAGCTCAACAAACGTCTGTTGCGCCTCTTCGCTGCGGCGCGCGAGGGCATCCAGCTTCGCGCGCTGCCCTTCCCGATGTGACTGAACTTTCCGGTCAAAGGCTTCGGCCAGGGGGCGAAACGCCTCGGCCTGCATGGTCGCTCGTTTTTCCGTCAGGTCTTTTTCTTCTCGGCTCAACTCGGCCACGATCCGCTCGTTTTCCTCGGCCAGCAGGGTTCCCTCGGCCTCAATCTCGCGCAGAACGCGTTGACCGAATTTGGATTCGGCAAACAGGCGATCGCTGGAAACCGTCAGCACGTCGGCCTGAGGAACGCCCAACTGCTGCGCTGCCGCGGTACCGGCAATAACCAGAAGGGCCAAAACGCACAGGGCCCGCAACCGGCCCTGCAGTTTCAATATCGATTGCGTCAACATTCAGACTCAGAACCGCGCCTGAACGGTTAGGTCGAAATTCTGTTCCTTGTCGAAATCCTCTTTCTTCAACGCTTGCGAGAAGTTGAAGCGCAGCGGGCCAAAGGGCGTTTCCCACAGAACCGATACGCCGATGACGTGGCGGATCGAGCCGTCTGCGCCCACGATATTTGCACCGGTCGTGTTTACGTCGTCGATATTGTAAAGGTTGCCGACATCATAGAACACGCCGCCCCGCAGGCCCAGTTCTTCGGGCAGACCCAGCGGGAAATCGGATTCGAAGCGGGCGACCCAGTAGTAGTTGCCGCCGATCGCATCGTCCTGCCCGTTGGACAGATCGCGCGGACCCAGACCTGCGGGTTCGAAACCACGGAACACGTTCGGGCCAAGGACAAAGCGGTCGAGGGTGCGACTGAAATCGTTGCCCCTCCAATGCAATGCACCCATTTCCAGCGTGGCGCGCAGAACAACTTCTTCGCTCAGCACTCTGGTTTGTGCGATCCCGCGTGCCGTTGTCTTGTAGAACTCGTTGTCGCCGCCGAGACCGGCTGCATCGACCCCGATCTCGAACAGAACACCCGCATTGGGGTTCAGCCCGCCCAGACGGCTGTCATATACGTAAGACACGCCCAACGAACTGGTCGTCTGCTTGCCCTGCGCAATTTCCGAAGAAATGACCGCGCCGTTGATTTCGTCGTCCTGCTGGGTCATTTCACTGCGGTCCCAACCATAGCGCAGACGCAGCGAGGACAATTCGCCGATTGCGTAGCTCAGCTGTGGCCGGAAAAACAGAGTTTCGGTGTCATAGCTGGCAAAGCTGGAGTTGGTCGAGGCCAGCCCCAGACCCACGTCAAAGCGCAATCTGCGGCCCAGCAGGTATGGTTCGGTAAAGTTCAGGGTGTATTGCTCGGCATCCTGCGCGGTGGACAGGTTGAGCCCAACCGTTTGCCCACGGCCCAGGAAGTTCGATTCACTGAGACCAATCGCAATGCCGAAACCGTCCGAGACCGAGTAACTGCCGCCAAGGCTCAGCGAGCCGGTCGGCTGTTCTTCCACGTCAACATCAACGATCACCTGGCTTGGCGAAGACCCTTCGCGCGGCTCGACATCCGCCATCGAGAAGAACCCGAGCGCGCGGATGCGTTCAGCGGCCTGCCGGATCTCACGCGGATTGAACGGGTCACCTTCGACGGTGTCGAACTGACGGCGGATCACGCGATCCAGCGTTGTGGTGTTTCCTTCGATGTCGATCCGTTCCACAAAGATCCGCGGACCTCTGGTCAGAACAAACTGGACATCCAGCGTCAATTCACGCGGGTTGCGGGTGACACGTGGTTCGACCCGCAGGAAATCGACGCCCTGCTTGATACCCAGACGCTCCAGTCGCGCAATCGAGTTTTCGATCACTGACGGAGAATAGGTAACACCGGGCCTGACCTTCAGCGCGGCCTGATATTCAGCCGGGTCCACTCCGGGGATTTCGCTGACCGTCGAGATTTGGCCAAATGAAAATTTCTGTCCCTCGGTGATGTTCATCACCAGGAAAAAGGCGTCCCGCTCACGGGTGAATTCGACATTGGCGCTGTTGACGCGGAAATCCACGTAGCCACGGGACAGGTAGAAGTCGCGGATCACCTGTTTGTCGAATTCGATACGATCAGCAATAAAGGTATCGCCGCGCAGGAAAGTACGCAGGATATTTGCCTGTTTGGTTTCCAGGACGCGACGCAAACGGCGGTCGGAATAAGCCCGGTTGCCAACAAAGCTGACGCGTTCAACTTCGATCGTCGTCCCTTCGGCAATCTCGAATACCAGATCCACACGGTTGTCGCTGCGGCGGATGATGCGCGGGATAACGGTGGCCGAAACGCGCCCCTGAGACGAGTAGATCTGGGCAATCAGGTCGGCGTCGGTTTCCGCAACCTGAGGCGTAAAGACCCGCCGCGGCTGAGACGTGATCGCCTCAAGCAGAACATCGTCCTTGACCCGGCGGTTTCCCTCGACGCTGATCTGGTTGATCGTGGGGTATTCCTGAACTTCGATCAGCAACGTGCTGCCGCGCGGCGTCAGTTCAACTGTCTCAAAAACACCACTGTCAAGCAAACGCTGAAAGGCATCGTTCAACTGGCCGGCGGTAACTGTCTGGCCGGGTTCGATCCCGGTTCGCGCAATAATTGTCGAGCTTTCGATGCGCCGGTTGCCTTCGACCTCGAAAGAATTGATCGTGAATGGCTGGGCCCATGCCGCCTTGGGCGCGGGCACTAAACTCACGACTGCAATAAGGAAAAATAACGCTAGTGTTTGCCACAAAATCTTGTTTTTCGGCTTTTGCCCCCCGCAGGATGTGCCCGCGTTCCGCCTGTCAGTCATTTTTTCACTACCCAATATTTTTGGACTTTATTGCTGAGTAGCGAGAATACTTAACCTTGTCAAAAGACCAAAACACAAAGCGGCCCAGAGGGCCGCCAGCTGTGGTTTTCCCAACAGGCAGAGAATCACATATTGATAAGGTAGGTCCAGCCGCCCATTGCCAGTGCGGTCGCGCCGAAAAACAGCAACCAATCCCAGTTCAGCGCAAACAGAAAGCTGAAGCTTTGGTATGATTTTCGCAGTGTCTTGGTCATCGCAGCCTCTGACGGGGTTCAATTTTCGCGAGCAAAACTACGCGTGAATTGAGGCATAATTGCGGCATCCTCGTGCAGAGGTTGCCACAATCAGCAGAACAGATCGTTGGAGACCGAGAAGATCATCAGCCCCAGAATCAACGACACCCCGACCCCCATCAAAATTCGCAGCGCGCCATCACTGGGCGGTTTGCCCGCGATGGCCTCATACGCGTAGAAAACCAGATGTCCGCCATCCAGTGCCGGGATCGGAAAGAGGTTCAGCAATCCAACCGCGGTGGACAGAACCGCAATGAAGAAGATAAAGCTCTGCGCCCCCTGGCTGGCCATGGCACCGGACGTCTCGGCAATGCCGATTGGTCCCGACATGTTGCAGGTACTGATCGCGCCGGTCACCATATGCCAGATGCCCGAAAGCGACCCATCTATGATGCGCATGGTCTGCCGGACACCGCCGGAAAGCGAGTCCAGAATACCGGCGGGTTCGGTTGCCGGTTCCAGCAACATGCCCCCGACAATCCCGATGCGCCAATGGGTCACGAAACCGCCATCCGGTTGCGGCTCGTCCGTTCGACGCGGTGCCAGCGCAAACTCCAGATCCGCCCCGTCGCGCCAGACGTTCAGCAACAGAACCCGGCCGTCGGACCCTTCGACATATTCTTTAAGCTCGTCAAAAGCAAAAATCGGGTCGCCGTTGATCGCAGTAATGACGTCGCCCTGTTGCAGATCAATGTCCATGGCCGCGCTGCGCGGCGCGACTTGCTGGATCAGCGGTGGATACAGCCAAGGACCGGTAACATCCATCGTCTGGCCGTCGCGCACCACCGTGTAATCAAGTTCCGGTTGCCGCGGCAGTGAGTTGGTGAAATCGCTGAACGCCCCGTCCTGATCGAAATCCGGCAACGGTATTCCAGCAATGGCAACAATCTCGTCCCCATCCTTAAGTTCCTGCACGGTGCCAGGCAGCGGATACAGCTTTCCGACCGTCAGCGGCTCGCGCGTCACGCCCTGAGAAAAGAAGATCAGCCCAAAGACCAGAATGGACATGACGAAGTTGAAGGCCGGGCCAGCCGCCACCGTTGCCGTCCGCGCCCAAAGCGGCGCGCCGTGCATGGTTTTTCGCAATTCCGCCGGGCTGAGCTCGGCGATTTCTTCCATGGCCTCTTCGTCTTTTCCCGAGGCCGCATTCGCGTCCCCCATGAATTTGACGTAGCCGCCAAAGGGCAACGCGGCGACCTGCCATCTGGTGCCACGTTTGTCGACACGGCTCCACAGAACCGGCCCAAACCCGATGGAAAACACCTCGGCATGGATGCCGGACCAGCGCCCGACGATGTAATGGCCGTATTCATGCACCGCAACGATTACCGAAAGTGCAATCACAAAGGCCACGATCGTGTAAAGCAGGTTGCCGAATTGGGGGATCAGAGAGAGTACGTCCAAGTTTCTATCCTGCTTTTTGGATTACAGCGTCATCCGCCCACTTACGTGCCAGATGGTCCGTTTGCAGCACGTTATCAAGAGTCAAAGGGGCATCAATAAGGCCGTCGGAGGCTTCGAACCGGTCCAAAACAGCCTCGACAATATCGGCCATCTGAAGAAAGCCGATCCGACGCGCGATAAAGTGGTCCAGCGCCCGTTCCTTGGCCGCATTGAACACGGCACCTGCCTGACCTCCGCGCTCCATCACATTGCGGGCCAGCCGCAGCGCGGGATAGCGGGCTTCGTCGGGTGCGTGAAAGCGAAGCTGACCCAGCTTGGCAAGGTCCAGCCGTTCGACCGGCAGCTTTTGGCGCTGCGGCCAATGCAGCGCGTAACCGATGGCGTGGCGCATGTCCGGTGCCCCCATATGGGCCATCACGGCGCCATCATTGAAGCCAACCATGGAATGGATGATGGATTCTGGGTGCACCAGCACTTCGATCTGCCCGGGGGTAACGCCAAAAAACTCTTTGGTCTCAATCAGCTCAAGGGCCTTGTTGAACATGGACGCGCTGTCTATCGTGATCCGCTGCCCCATATTCCAGTTTGGATGGCTGGACGCCTGTTCTACTGTTGCGCAGGCCAGGTCGTTCAGCGGCCAGTCCCGGAAAGCGCCTCCGCTGGCGGTAATGATGATGCGTTCGACCGTGTTCATGTCTTCGCCGATCAGCGCCTGAAACACGGCCGAGTGTTCGCTGTCCACCGGCAGCAACCGGGCATCATGCGCACGAGCCGTTTCAAGAACCAGCGCACCGGCGCAAACCAGCGTCTCTTTATTCGCCAGGGCCAGCGTCGCGCCCTGTTTTAAGGCCTCAATCCCGGGCGGAAGCCCCGCCGCGCCGACAATGGCCGACATGACCCAATCCGCCGGCCGTGCCGCGGCCTCGGCCAACGCGGCCTGCCCTGCGGCGACCTCAACACCACTGCCCGCCAGCGCGTCGCGGAGGTCTTGCAGCCTGTCTTCATGCGCCGTTACAGCCAGCTCCGCGCCGAGCCTGCGGGCATCCTCGGCCAGCTTTTCGATGTTTGACCCACCGGTCAGCGCCACCACATCATAGGCAGACGGCTTGCGGTCGATCAGATCAATAGTGTTCTGTCCGATCGAGCCGGTTGCACCAAAAATCGAAACTTTGCGCATCACATGGCCCCGGGGGAGTAAATCAGACCTGCGATCAGAACAAATAGCGCCGCCCCCATCATGCCGTCGAAGCGATCCAGAAAGCCGCCGTGCCCGGGTATCAGGTTCGAGCTGTCTTTGACGCCAAATTTCCGCTTGGTCGCGCTTTCTATGATGTCGCCGGCCTGACTGGCCATCGACGCCAGCACCGTTACCACGACAAACATGATCCCGAACCCTGCGTGAACGGCAAAAATGACACCCACAACCGCTGCGGCAGCCCAGCCGCCAGCGGTTCCCGACCACGTTTTCTTTGGGCTGACCTTTGGCCAGAACTTAGGGCCGCCAACGGTTTTGCCCACAAAATACCCGGCGACATCGGTGGCGACGACCACCATGATCAGCCAGACCATCCAGCCAAAACCCATATTCTCACGGATCGAGATAAAGCCCAGCCCCGCGGCGGCAATCCAGATGGCAAACAGCGCATAGGTGCCGCGGGACTGTTTGACCTGCCCTGCCCCGACCAGTGCGGGTGCCAACAACAATGGTAGTTTGTACAGCGGCGGCACGTGATAGCTGAGGATAACGGCCACGCCGGTCAGTATGCCCAGTTGTATCGCCACGCCGCTCCGGTCCGGGTCGACCATGCGCACCAGTTCCCAGGTCATCAATCCGCAGGCAATTCCGATAAAGGTTTCGAACCACAGCCCGCCCAACCAGACCTCGACCGAGCCGATGGCGATCAGAACGGCTGCTGACAGGACGCGGGCCGTCAGGTCAGACCATCGGCCGTCGCTCATGCCGGAACCGCTCCGTAGCGTCGCTCGCGGGTTCCGAAATTTCGGCACAGCCGTTCAAACTCGGCCGCCGTGAAATCGGGCCAGAGGGTATCGATGAATTCATATTCCGAATAGGCCGACTGCCACAGAAGAAAGTTGGAAATCCTGGCCTCGCCACTGGTTCGTATCACAAGGTCCGGATCCGGAAGAACACGCGTGTCCAGATACTTGGGCAGGGTTTCTTCATCCACGTCTTCCGGGTGCAAACGCCCGTCGGCCACGTCCCGGGCCAGCCGCTTGGTCGCCCGCGCGACCTCATCCCGACCGCCATAGTTCAGCGCGATCGTCAGGTGAACCAGATCGTTATCTTTGGTTTCCTCTTCCAGCGCATCCATCAAGCCGGTCAGTTTGGCGTCCAGCCGCACCCGATCACCGATGAACCGGACCCGAATGCCGTTTTCCTTCAGCGTCCGGGTTTCCTTGATGATATATCGCCTGAACAGGCTCATGAGGCCTGCGACTTCGGCCTGGGTCCGCTTCCAGTTCTCGGTCGAAAACGCAAAAACCGTCAGGTATTTGACGCCCAGCCCCGGGCATGCTTCGACCACCTCGCGCACACGGCGGGCGCCAGCCTGATGTCCGAAAAGCCGCGGCCTGCCGCGCGCCTGCGCCCAACGTCCGTTTCCGTCCATTATGATTGCGACATGGCGCGGCCCTGCGGGCACGGTATGTGGGGCGTTGAGCATGTGCTGATCTCAGACCTGCATAATCTCGGCTTGCTTGGTCTCAAGCGCGGCGTCCACGGATTTGATCATCTCGTCCGTCAGGTCCTGAACTTCGTTTTCCCAGAACTTCTGATCATCCTCGGACATCCCGTCGGCCTTGGCTTTTTTGATCTGGTCCATCCCGTCCCGGCGCACGTTGCGGATCGAGACGCGGGCGTGTTCGGCATACTGACCGGCAACCTTACCCAACTCGCGGCGGCGTTCTTCGTTCAGTTCAGGGATCGGCAGCATGATAATCGTGCCGTTCAGTTGCGGGTTGATCCCCAGCCCGCTTTCCCGGATCGCCTTTTCGACCTTGCCGACCAGACCCTTGTCCCAGACATTGACCGTAACCATGCGCGGCTCAGGCACGTTGACCGTTCCCACTTGGTTGATCGGGGTCATCGAACCGTAGGCGTCCACCATGACCGGCTCAAGCATCGAGGCCGAGGCACGCCCGGTCCGAAGCGAGGCAAATTCGGTTCTGAGGTTGGACATGGCGCCGTCCATGCGGCGTTTCAGATCATCGGTATCCAGTTCAAAATCGTCAGACATACTGCTCACTCCCCGTCGTCAGGTGCTATTCGGATGGCTCTTACGCCATCCCATTTGGGATGTATAGCAATGATGATGCGGAATTGCGCCATTGACCAGAGGAGTTTCCGGCATTTTCTGGAACTTTCCAAGACAGGTGAACCGACCGGCCTGCAAGCCGGCCGGTCCCCGGAAATTTCCGCAGATCAAGCGTTTACGTCGACAACCACGCGTCCCTTGACCTGGCCGTTCAGAATATCCGCGCCCAATTGTGGCAGATCCGTCAGGCTGGCCGGATGCACCATCGCTTCCAGCTTTTCCATCGGCAGGTCCGTGGCAATGCGCTGCCACGCCCGCACGCGGTTGTCATAGGGCTGCATCACGCTGTCGATCCCCAGAAGGTTGACGCCGCGCAGCAGGAACGGAATGACCGTCGCAGGCAGCGCCGCGCCACCTGCCAGACCCACAGCTGCGACCGACGCGCCGTATTTCATCTGCCCAAGTACCCGGGCCAGCATCTCGCCGCCCACGGCATCCACGCAGCCGGACCAGGTTTCGCTTTCCAGCGGGCGTTTCGTGGTTTCGTTCAGTTCTTCACGCGGCACGATGGTCGTCGCACCCAATGAGGTCAGGTAGTCGGCGGTTTCCGGTCGCCCTGTCACCGCGGCAACCTCATATCCCAGATTGGCCAGGATCGCGGTTGCGACTGAACCTACGCCACCGGCGGCCCCGGTCACCAGCACCGGCCCATGACCGGGCTTCAGCCCGTGATCCTCCAGCGCCATGACGGCCAGCATGGCGGTGAACCCGGCGGTGCCCACGGCCATGGCCTGACGTGTATCCAGCCCGTCGGGCAAGGGCACCAGCCAATCGGCCAGCGCGTTGGCTTTCTGGGAATACCCACCCCAATGCGCCTCGCCCACGCGCCAACCCGTCAGGACCACCTTGTCGCCCGGCTTGTAACGGTCATCGTTCGAAGCCTCGACCGTTCCGGCATAGTCGATGCCGGGGACATGGGGGTAGCTGCGCACCAGCCCGCCGCCCTTGGCGGACATGCACAAACCGTCCTTGTAGTTCACCGTGGAATACTCAACCGCCACGGTAACGTCGCCCTGTGGCAAATTCTCAAGCGACAGTCCCTTAACCGCGCCGCTGGCCAGACCGGTTTCCTCGTTCTTTTCCATCACCAATGCGTTGAACATCCGATTTCCTTTCGTTTCCAAAATGCCAGGCCCGCTCTTCACCTGGCTCAAAATATTCCGGGGAAGTCGCGCTGCGACGGCGGCCGCGTGCCCTTCCCCGTTCAAGTCCAGAACTGCGGACGTATTTTTGCGCGCCGCATGCCGTCGGGGGTTTCAACCTCGACTTCCGTTCCCGGGTCCCAATGGCTTAGCCGCAGCATCCCGATCGACACGTTGGTCGAAAAATCCGGAGACCACGCGGCCGAGGTCACCTGCCCCACGCGCTTGGCCCCGGCAAAGATCGGCCACGGGCGGTCGCAGGCGGGCACGGCGTCTCCGTCTATTTCCATCGGGCGAATCTGCTGCACCGGACCCTCCTTGGCCACGCGCAACAGGGCATCCCTGCCAATGCAACCAATCGCGGTGTGGGTATTGCAGAACTTGCCCAGACCACATTCATGCGGCGTGTTGTCCTCGGTCATGTCATTGCCGTAGGACAACAGCCCGCCCTCGATCCGTTCGATCAGATTGGGACAGCCCGCGCGCACCGAAAGATCACGCCCCGCCGTAAACAACGCGTTCCACAGCGGCATGCCGACATCCGATCCATCGACATAGATCTCGAACCCGCCCTGCTTGGAATAGCCCGAGCGGGCCACCGCCAGATCGCGACCCTCGAACTGGAACATGTCGAATTTGAAGAACCGGATATCGCGCACGCGGTCCCCGAAAACGCGCGCCATCAGGTCATCCGCTTTCGGCCCCTGAACGGCCAGCGGCGATACATCGGGTTCGTAGACCACGACATCCAGCCGATAGCCGTTCGCTATCCCCTTGACCCACAGCAGCAGATCGCTGTCCGCGATGGAAATCCACCATCGGTCTTCCGCCAGCTTGACCGCGACCGGATCGTTCAGCATGCCGCCGGTCTCATCGACGATGGGAACGTAATAGCATTGCCCCGGCAACATGCCCCGCAGGTCCCGAGGGGTCAGCATCTGCATCAGGCGGGTCGCGTCGGGCCCGCGCAGTTCGACCTGGCGTTCGCAGGATACATCCCAGACCTGAACATGGGTCTTGAGATGCCGGTAATCGGCCTCGACGCTTTCAAAGACCGTCGGCAGCAGCATCCGGTTGTACACTGTATAAGCCTTGACACCTGCCGCTTCGACACCTTCGGAAAAAGGTGTTCTGCGCAGGCGGCGAGACAGTGATATCTGGGGCATTCAAACCTCCTGCGGCATAAACACCAGGTCACTGACAGGTGCCGCCGACCCGGTTTCAGTCAGCATCTGGTGCAGCTGCCCCCGATGATGGGTCTGATGATTGAACATGTGAATCACGCAGCGCGCGTATGGCAGCGTCACATCAGCCTCTTTTGCCGCCGAAAACCACGTGAACGACCCGGTCAGCGGTTCCTCACCCAAAGTTCCGGCCCAGGTCTGAATTCGCGCGTCCACGGTTTCGCAAAGCGGCATCCAGGCGGCCAGAGTATCGCAGAGCGAAACGCTTTCGGGAATTCCGCCACCGGGGCCTTCACCCTTGTCGAACCGAGAAATCCAGATCCAGTTGCCCCACAGCAGGTGATTTACAGTGCCCATGATCGAGCCAAAAAACGCGCCACGCTCTCGCGTCAGTTCCTCGGGCGACAGGTCCTGAAGAAATTCGGTCAACTGGCTGTTTTGCCATCGGTTGTATCGCGCCATTTCCCGCGCGTAGGCGCCGGTGATCATCACTTTGGCCCGTGCCAGTCGATGGGACAGATTTCGGCGGACTTGCCACCGAAGTCCCAAACCCGCCCATAATCGCGCACCCTGGATTTGGTGCCGCGCGCAACGATGATGTCCGGCCCCATCCAGTATTTCGAGTTCGACACCATGACCGGATGCTCGGCGTCCTTCCCTGCCAGCATTTCGATCTCACCCTGAATCTTGCGGCCGATCATGATGCGGCGCTTGTTGCCGTCGCGCTCAATCTCGACCGGGGCCCGTTCGGCGCCGATGATCTCGCTGACCAGCATGGTAAACAGCCCCGTCGTGCCGCCAGCCTGACCGCTGAAAATCTGAAGCAGGCCGTTATAAGCCTTGCCACTGGCGCGCTCGTCGACATAGGCGGCAACCTTCCACTGCCCTTCGCCCATGCGCCCCGGAATATCGACCAGCAAGCCGACATTGAGACCTGACAAATCCTCGCCCTCGTAATGTCCTTCATCGATGATGACGCCCATCCACGCGTGGCAATGCCCTTCGGTCGGCGGATGCGCCCCCAGCGAAACAACGCAAGGGCAGAACACGTCGCATGAGCAGTTGAGGATCAGTTCCCCCTTGATGGCCCAGTCCGTAGGGCTCATCTCGCGTCGCTTGGGATTGGGCATACGGCTGTCGATACGCTGACTGATGGGCAGCCTGTCAGCTTCGGGTTTTCTGTTCTTGGCCATAGGCTTATCCTCCGTAAGCAAAGGGATAGATGAGCAGGAGGAGCCCTCCTGCCATAAGAGCGAACCCCAGCGGCCGCGTCACCGCGTGGCCGATCTGGGGAAGTTTTTCCAGAACCATGAAGAAGGTCGCAAGACCCATCCACAAAAGGCTCATGACGCCGCCGACAAAGCCCAGTGCCATGAACCCCCAGCAGCACCCGACGCAGAACGCGCCAAGGCCAAGACCCATGCGCAGCCCGCCGGTGAATCCGGTCTTCCAATGCCCCAGAAAATAGGTCATGGGCGCGTGACAGACGCCATGGCACACCTCTTTCGCGCGGGTGAACTGAAATGCGCCCACTGCGATCATCAGCCCACCGGCCAGCGCGCCTGATTTTGCGATGCCCAGCATATCGATGACCCCGCCGAACAACAAAACAAGCTGAACGCCGGTGATCAGGGCGGCAAAACCGACCCAGACGATGAAATACCCTGCCAGCACGCCCAGCCAGCCGCCGCGGGTGCCGTTGGCGCTGCGGATCAGGTCGTCATAGCTGCACAGAGTCGGCACGAGGGTCGGCAGCATCATTGCCGCCATCATGATCGCCCACATCCAGAACAGCGGCCCGAATTCGGCCATTGGCATATACATGTCCATGCGGGGGTCCATCGCGCGCATGGCTTCGCCCATCGGGCCGGGACGACCGATCCAGTCCAGATCCATGTCCCGGCTCATCGAGAACATCATCCACCAGGACCAGAGGATCAGAAAATAGAACCCCAGCCACAACCCATTGCGGAGAACTGCGCAACTCACTTGTCCCTCCCGACTCAGTTCTTGCTTTTCAAATGTCAGACTTTTAAATGTCAGACAAATAAAAATTATCCGGTGACGCTCGGAAAATGAAAATCGAACCTCAGAAACCAGCGGATCTGTCCGCGCAGATAGCGCAGGCCATACGCGACGCGATTGTCTCGGGCGAGCTGATCGTGGACGAACGATTGCCGTCCGAGGCGGAACTGTCCGAACAGTTCAAAGTCTCGCGCCCGACGGTGCGCGAAGCCCTCAAGCGCCTTGCGGCCCAGTCGCTGATCCGCACGCAGCGCGGGGCCAGCGGCGGTGCCTTTGTCAACCGGCTGGGATTTGAAGACGCTTACAGTCAGCAGATCACGACCTCGACCTTGCTGTTATCGATGAACGCGGTCAGCTTCGATACAGCCTGCGAGGCGAGATATGCACTGGAACGGGCCTGTGCACCGCTTTCGGCGCAACGAAGAACCGCGGATCAGCTGGCGACAATGCGGGCGGAGATATTCAAGCAGGCCCAGCCGGGTTTGACGGACGAAGCGTTCTGCGCCTCGGATGTCGCCTTTCATCGCGCACTGGTCGACGGCGCCGGCAACCCCGTCCTGTCTTACCAGCTGGCCGGCGCTGTTGAGGCGATGCAGCCGCTGATGAACATGATCACCTTTACGGCCCGGTCCCGCGAAGAGATCATCCTGTTGCATAACCACATCGCAGACGCGCTTGAGGACCGGGACGCGGACCGCGTAGACGCGACGCTGGCTGAGTTGGAAAGCTACACGCGCAAACTGGCACGGGATGTGGCCCAGCAGCGCCGCAAACCGGCATGAAGAGGTTCAGATGACCCCAGCATTGAACGTGATAGCGGCCCTTCTGACCATCGGGTTTGGTCTTTTCGGCTTTCTGGCCCCGGCCTGGACCGCGACCTCGCTGGATTTGGCGCCGACCGGCAGCACCATGGGGCTCAGCGAAATGAGGGCTTCGGTTGGTGGTTTGTTTGTGGTCACCGGAGCCGCGGTTCTGTATCTGAACAACCCGATGGCCTATGCCATGTTGGGGATCGTCTATGCGGGCGCGGCACTTGGACGGTTTGTTTCCGTGGTTCTGGACAATCCGCCTGTGGTCAAGGCGCTGACATTTGGTGGAATTGAGCTGGCGCTGGCGCTGTGGCTTATTCTGGCGAACATTAACAGGGCCCCGTAAGCTTTTGTTTTCAATGTAACGACGGCTGGAAATTCCCGGTTTGCATCCCGGCCTCTGCTCACCTATATAGGTAATGTCCTTCGGGACTATGGACATAAACGCGCTCGTAATAAGCGGATCGGACCCGGGGGCGGTACCCGGCGGCTCCACCAACCATCCTTCGTTTGAGGATTTTGGGGCCGAAACAGGATCGACGAACGTCTAAAGGGGTTAGCTTTGTCTCGGCTGTCTGCCACCGTTACCGGCGAAAACAGTACAATTGCAAACGACAATCGTGCTCCGGTTGCAGTTGCTGCGTAAGCAGTAGCAAGACCGAAACTTAAGCCCTTGCGCCTAGCCGCGTAAGGCGGGGTTCGCAGGTACCTGGCAACAGAAACCTGCATTTTCATCCAAAATGTCTGCTGTAATCCCCTGCGCTTGTTCACGTTCAGGCTTTTTTCACCCTTTCGTTTCATTCTCAGCCCGACAGGAAAAGGAGAGCTGGGATGTCACACGCAGATGTACTCAGGGAATGGTATGCCGAAGTCTGGGAAAACGGGAATACCGATGCCATCGACCAGTATTTTGCCCCCGACACGATGGCCGAAGGGTTGATCCCCGAAATGCAGGTTGGCGCGGATGAATTCCGCGATCTTGTCATGGCGTTCCGGCACATCCTTGGCGACATTCATGTTGAACTGCCCAAGATCATCGAAAACGGTGACTGGGTATCCGCGATCATTCATCTGAAAACGACGCGGGCGGATAACGGCGCCCCGCT
The DNA here is from genome assembly GCF_056158465.1 of Ruegeria sp. ABV4_181. Lineage (NCBI taxonomy): Bacteria > Pseudomonadati > Pseudomonadota > Alphaproteobacteria > Rhodobacterales > Roseobacteraceae > Ruegeria > Ruegeria sp. ABV4_181. Next base: position 2,521,680 of record NZ_JBSWTI010000002.1, on the reverse strand, counting down.
GCAGGCCACAGGCAGCGTCGTGGCCCGCATCCGGGATGGCCGCATGGTCGAGGCGTATAACCAGTTCGACTTTATTTCATTGTTCGAACAGCTTGGCCAGTTTCCGCAGGATACCCTGCCCGTCTGCATGACCGGGCAACGGCTGGACTGGGCCTGACAGGCCCGTCGCGCAATCTTGACCCCTCTGGCGCTTGCACGTAAGCAAGGGCCATGGGGTAAAATTGCGAACGCCCCGTGAGGCGCAAGCCCAAGTTTCGCATGTATCCGATTGAGCCAGGAGACATGCCATGCCCGCGCCGAATGCGATTACCCCCAAACAGCTATTGCGTCTGATCGGAACGCCTCAGGCCCCGGTATTGATCGACATCTGCCTGGACCCGGATTTTGAGGCCGACCCTTATCTGATCCCCGGCTCTGTCCGGCGCCCGGCGCAGGATGTCGAGGGGCTTGCAACGATCATCGGTGACCGGCCGGCCGTCATCATTTGCCAGAAAGGCAAGAAGCTCAGCCAGGGTGCAGTGTCGTGGCTGCGTGGCCTGGGGTGTCAGGCAGAATTTCTGGAGGGCGGCATGTATGGCTGGCGGGACTGTGCCGACGCGCCACGCGTTCCGGCCTCCGCCATTCCGGCGCGCAGGGATGGGTGCACCCTCTGGGTCACCCGCCACCGGCCAAAGATCGACCGCATCGCCTGCCCGTGGCTGATCCGCCGCTTCGTGGACCCAAACGCCCGTTTTCTGTTCGTAGCCCCATCCGAGGTCGAAGCCGTCGCGCAGGCTTTCGGGGCCACCCCGTTCGACATCGAAGGCGGTTTTTGGTCACATCGGCAGGATCGCTGCACCTTTGACACCATGCTGGATGAGTTTGCATTGCACACAGCGGCGCTGGATCGTTTGGCGACCGTCATCCGCGCGGCCGACACTAATCGTCATGATCTGGCACCGGAGGCGGCGGGATTGCTGGCAGTATCCGTTGGACTGTCACGGCAATATCGGGACGATCATCAGAACCTTGCGGCGGGCCTGCATGTGTATGACGCGATGTACCGCTGGGCGCGGGACGGGTTCGAGGAACGCCACAACTGGCCAACGGACCGCAAGGCATGACGCCCACAATCGCAGATCTGATCCGGGTCTTTGGGCGAATTGGACTGCTTTCATTCGGTGGACCGGCGGCGCAGATATCGCTTATGCATCAGGAACTGGTCGAAAGGCGCCCCTGGCTGGATGAACAGACGTACCTGCGGGCGCTGTCGCTCTGCATGCTGCTGCCGGGTCCCGAGGCGATGCAACTGGCAACTTACGCCGGATGGCGTCTGCGTGGTGTAACGGGCGGGCTGATTGCCGGCACGTTGTTTGTGTTGCCCGGCGCGATCGTCATCGCGGTTCTGGTCGGGCTGTATGTCACCTTCGGGGATCTACCACCGGTTCAGGCGGGCTTTCTCGGGGTCAAGGCCACGGTGATCGTCATTGTTCTGCAGGCGTTGCGAAACCTGTCCCGCAAGGCTCTGACCGATGTCGAACACCGCGCGATTGCCGGGCTGGGCTTCATCGCGATCTTTGCCCTGAACCTTCCCTTTCCCCTGATCATCCTTGCAGCCGCTCTGTGGGGTTATATTTCCTTCGATGGAGAGCAGCAGACCGGCGAAGCCCCCCCTGTCCCCAACGTGGCTGGCAGCCTCAGAACCGGGGCGCTCTGGCTGGTTCTGTGGCTGGGGCCCTTGCTGACCCTCACCCTGACCGGGCAGAAGCTGCTAAGCGATCTGGGATGGTTCTTCGCTCGCCTCGCGGTTGTTACTTTTGGCGGGGCCTATGCCGTTTTGGCCTATATGACCCAGACCGTCGTGGACAAGTATCAGTGGATCAGCACAGATCAGATGATCGACGCGCTGGGTCTGGCGGAAACAACCCCAGGCCCGTTGATACTGGTGACTCAGTTCGTTGCAATGCTGGCTGGACAGATTGATGGCGGCGCGCCGCTGGCGATTGCTGCAGCTGCCGTCGCCCTATGGGCAACATTTGTTCCGTGTTTTCTTTGGATATTTCTTGCGGCCCCGTTTCTGGACCAACTGTCAGCGCGCCCCAGATTGTCCGCCGCACTGCATGGAATCACGGCTGCTGTCGTGGGTGTGATTCTAAACCTATCCGTGTGGTTCGGTCTGAATGTTCTTTTCAGCAACATCCCCGAGCGATCCTGGGGACCGGTTGCGATTCCATGGCCAGAGTTGTCGAGCCTGAATCCTATCGCGTTGATCCTGACAGTTTTCGCTGGCGTGTTGATTTTCAAGTATAAATTTGGCATGGCAACGGCGCTGATTGTCGTCGCTGCGGTCGGAACCGGGCTTCACTTTCTCTGAACAATCTGCGCATTGGCGGTCTTTCGTTTCCGTTGAAATACCCTATGCTGAGAACGACCAATTTTGAGGATGACACATGTCGCAAGACATCGACTATGGGAACCTGATGCACACCGCCATGCGCGGGCTCATCAAGACTGTTTTGACCAGCGTTTCCGAACACGGCCTGCCCGGGGCGCATCACTTCTTCATTACCTTTGACACCCGCCATGACGGCGTTGATCTGGCCGACTGGCTGCGCGAGCGGTATCCCGAAGAAATGACCATTGTCATGCAGCATTGGTTCGAGAATTTGGAAGTCGGCGACAAGGGCTTTGCGATCACCCTGAATTTCGGCGACGCGCCAGAGCCCCTGTACATCCCCTATGCCGCGATCAAGACCTTTGTGGACCCCTCGGTTGAGTTCGGACTGCGCTTTGAAAGCCCCGAAGACGAGGAAGAGATCGAATCCTTTGTCGAGGAAGCGATTGAGGTCGAAGAAGAACCCGACCAGCACGATGCCGAGGTCGTGTCGCTGGACAGCTTCAGGAAATAGCGCCGGATTTACTGTTTTTCCAGGAAAGTCTCGACAGAACGGGACCTTACACCGTTTCGGAACCTTGAAAAGGCAAGGTTCAGCCCGCCTTCCGCCAGCGTGCGATCGAACTGTTGCAGCTCGTAATCGCCGTTTTCACTGATGAACAGCGAAAAGACGGTCAGGGTCTGGCCGTCGATTCGGCCCCACACAAACGGCTCGCCCTGCATCGGGTCCAGCGGCACCTCGTGCCCGAACACGTTGCGTTTCATCGCAGCGGAATACACGTCTGACCGCTCGGATTCCTTGAAGTCTATCGAAAACTTCTGCTCTTTGACCCGGCCATCCGGCTTGTAGGTTGTCGTCGTCCAACTGACATTGAAGCCGCCCTTTGTCTCATGGATCGAAACGCTCATGTCACGGGGCGTTTCGGTGCCGTCGTCATCCACCACGTTTGCCGAACCAATGTAATCGCCGACAAAGGGTTCGATATTCTCTGCGTGCGCCGGAAGATAGGCAATCGCGGTCCAAAACAGGACGCCCAGGGAAAAAGCAATGAAATTCAAGGGACGAGTCCGATTCAAAATGCCCACCTTAGCCTCCGGGTTGTGATCCATTTATTGTAGCCCAGCCGCCCGCGCACACAATGGCGCTGTTGTCATCCTTAACAAGAAAAATGACGCACCTTCGCGCCTATACCTTTGGCAACCTTGTGTTTAAGGTGCGCGCAACTGGCCGATTGCACGATGGCGTCGTCACGGGTAAACGGCATGCGACTGTATACACGACGGAGTTACCGATGTCACAGACCCGCACCGAATCCGACAGCTTTGGCCCGTTGGAAGTCCCCTCTGACAAGTATTGGGGGGCTCAGACTCAGCGCTCGATCATGAACTTTCCCATCGGCTGGGAAAAGCAGCCTGTCGCCATCGTGCGCGCGCTGGGTGTGATCAAAAAAGCCTGCGCGATGGAAAACAAGGCCATCGGCAAGTTGGACGCAGAGATTGCCGATGCGATCATTCAGGCCGCGGGTGAGGTGTTCGAGGGAAAGTTCGATGACAACTTTCCGCTGGTCGTGTGGCAAACCGGTTCAGGCACCCAGTCGAACATGAACTCGAACGAGGTGATCGCCAACCGCGCCATTGAGATCCTAGGCGGCGAGATCGGTTCAAAAGACCCGGTACACCCTAACGATCACTGCAATATGGGTCAGTCGTCAAACGACACCTTCCCCACCGCGATGCACATTGCCACCGCCATGTGCGTCCGCGACGTGCTGCTGCCCGGGCTTGAGAAGTTTGCGGCAGGGCTGGAGCAGAAGGCCAGGGAATTCGAAGGCATCATCAAGATCGGACGCACCCATACGCAGGACGCGACCCCTCTGACGCTGGAGCAGGAATTCGGCGGTTATGCGCATCAGATCCGTCAGGGGATCGACCGGGTCAAAGCTTCGATGCCCGGCATTTACGAACTGGCGCAGGGCGGCACCGCTGTCGGCACCGGTCTGAACACGCACGATGGCTGGGATGAAGCCGTGGCTGCCAATATGGCCGAGATCACCGGCCTGCCCTTCGTCACCGCCCCCAATAAATTCGAAGCGCTGGCTGCCCATGACGCAATGGTGTTCCTGTCCGGCGCTTTGGCGACCATTGCGGGGTCTTGTTACAAGATCGCGAACGACATCCGTCTGCTGGGGTCTGGTCCGCGCTCGGGTCTGGGCGAGCTGATCCTGCCGGAAAATGAACCCGGTTCTTCGATCATGCCGGGCAAGGTGAACCCGACACAGGCCGAAGCGCTGACGCAGGTGGCCGCCCACGTGATGGGCAATGACGCGGCGATCAAGTTCGCCGGATCGCAGGGGCACTTTCAGTTGAACGTCTACAACCCGATGATGGCCTATAACCTGTTGCAATCCATCCAGCTTCTGGGTGACGCCACCGACAGCTTTACCGAACGGATGCTGCTGGGCATTCAAGCCAATGAGCCGCACATAGACAAGCTGATGAAGGAATTGCTGATGCTGGTGACGGCGCTTGCACCGACCATCGGCTATGACAACGCAACGAAAGTGGCCAAGACGGCCCACAAGAACGGTACCACCCTTAAGGAAGAGGCTATCGCACTGGGTTTTGTTGATGAGGAAACCTTTGACGCGGTCGTTCGCCCCGAACACATGATCGGCCCCAAGGATCGATGAGCAACCCTACAGAACCCCAGCGCGGCCTTAGCGAGGCCGCGCTGCAGGACAAGGGATGGGGTCCGCAGCTAAAGGAGTTGGCCGGTAATCTGTCGCAAGGCGACAAATCCGTTCTGTTGACCATGCTGGCGAATACCGCGGATGAGGACGCCGTGGCGATGACCGCCCGCGGGTCGGCCAATGACTGGTTTTGGGCCCAACTGTCCAATGTCGGCTGGATGGAGCCAAGGGAAAGCGAAGTGCCCGAACCGCTGCGCCCCATCTCGGTCGCCTATGCGATTACCAGCGAGGGACGTGCAATGCTGCCGGGCTTGCTGCGGAGTTTTTTCTGACGCAGCCGCGTGGTGCATGTACACTCCGGTCAACGACAAGGGCTGATGTTCCTATGAAATCCGTGGTCAACCTGAATAAATACCGGAAAGAAAAAGCCCGGGCTGAGAAGAAAGCCCGCGCAGACCGCAATGTGGTCGTATTTGGCCAGAGCAAGGCGGAGAAAAACTCAACCAGACACGAGCGGGACAAACAGCGCCGAGATTTGGACAACCATGAGTTGGACGAATGAGCGGCCGCCCGGTCAAGCGTTCCCTCACCTTGAAAGGCCATCGAACCTCGGTTTCGCTGGAGGATGAGTTCTGGCTGGCCTTTCGCGAAATCTCCAAAGAAAAAGACATGCCTATCAATGCGTTGGCGGCTGAAATTGACGTCAACCGTGATCCGGAGGTCGGTCTTGCCTCGGCCATTCGCGTATTTATCCTGAATTGGTATCGCACCTGAACGAGGGGCCTTGCACCGGGCGGCGAATTGCGCCTATGTTGGGTGAGAACAAAAGGGGTACAATATGAACCAAACAGTTCCCGGCCCGGATGGAAAACCGCGTTGCGCTTGGTGTCAGGCGGCACCCGAGTTCTTTGATTACCACGATCTGGAATGGGGTTATCCTGTGGCTGATGACCAGCGTCTGTTCGAAAAACTGTGCCTGGAAAGTTTTCAGTCCGGCCTAAGCTGGCGCACGATTCTGGCCAAACGCGAAAATTTCCGAGCTGCATTTAAGCAATTTGATTTCAATGCTGTAGCCCGGTTTGATGACGCAGATGTTGAGCGTTTGCTTCAGAACGAAGGTATCGTACGGCATCGCGGCAAGATCGAAGCGGTCATCAACAATGCCCGCCGCGCGCAAGAACTTGTTGCCGCCGAAGGGTCACTTGCCGCCTATGTCTGGCGCTATGAAGCCGCAACGCCGGCGGACCCGCAGACCGCTTCAACCTCGGCAGAATCCGTGGCCATGTCGAAAGACCTGAAAAAGCGCGGCTGGAAATTTGTCGGTCCAACCACCGTATTTGCGTTCATGCAGGCAATGGGGCTTGTAAACGATCACGCGACGGGCTGCGTGATGCGTGAAAAAGCGGCGCAGTTGCGCCGCGATTTCACCAAACCCGAATAATGCGCGTCAGACGGAAGCGCTGAATATCTTGTTGATATTGCCACCCAGCGCGGCATTGAATTCGGCTTCCGACTGCTGCTTGGACAGACCTTCGGTCAGCGCCCGCGAAAAGGACGCGATCATCTTGCCGTTCTGACCAAGCAGATCGCAGGCCTGTTCGGTCGAATAGCCGCCGGACAGGGCCACGACGCGCAGAACGCGCGGGTGATCCGCCAATTCGTCGAACAGGTTTGCCTTGCTGGGAATCGTCAGCTTGAGCATGACCTCCTGCCCCTCGTCCAACTGATTAAGGTTTTTCAGGATCTCGGCCTTCATGATGTCTTCCGCCTCGGCCTTGGAGGCAGAGTTGATATTCACCTCAGGTTCGATGATCGGCACCATGCCGGCGGCGACGACCTCTCTGGCGACGTCAAACTGCTGGGCAACCACAGCGGCGATGCCTTCGGCATTTGCTTCATGGATCACAGAACGTTCTTTGGTGCCGAAAATTCCCGTTGCCTTTGACAGGGTGTCGGCCAGACCGGGGATCGGTTTCATCATCTGAACCCCGTTCGCTTGTTTCTCCAACCCTTTGTCGATCTTCAGAAAAGGCACGATACCCTTGACCGACCACAGGTAGTCCGCGACCTTACGGCCGTCAATCTCTTCACCCAGCGTCCGTTCGAACAGGATCGCGCCGATCACTTTGTCCTTGGTGAAATCGTCAGCCAGAATGATCCGTGCGCGCATCTTCTGGATTTCGCCGAACATCTCTTCGTCCGAGCTGTAGTCAGAGGCCTCAACTCCGTAGAGCGCCAGCGCCTTGGGCGTCGAGCCGCCGCTTTGATCCAATGCTGCAATAAATCCTGCGCCGTTGGACATCTGCTCGCGCTGTTCTGCTTTGGACATAAGACTTTCCCGTTCAGTAATGATTCCGCATCTTTAAATCGCATACAGCAAGGCGCAGGGTGATGGTAGTTTGTTAGCGCTCAACCACGTGCAACCAAATTCCATTCCGGGACCGGACGGTCAGATGTGCCTCGGGAACGGGGGGGCGACCTTGGACCAGGCTGAACCTGAAGTTCTTCAACAGAGTCGACAGCAGCAAGGGTCCTTCTACCATGGCGAACCCGGCCCCCGTGCAGACGCGCGGGCCGGCGGAAAAGGGTAGATAAGCCGTTCGCTGACAGGTCTTTCCGTTTTCCGTGCCCCAGCGTGTGGGGTCGAATTCATCCGGCCGGTCCCACAGACGCTCCTGACGGTGCAGGTGCCACGGGCTGATAACGACCTGCGACCCTTGCCGCACCGCCCGGCCCCTGAAGTTCTCGGGGCACGCGGCCTCACGCACCATCATCGGCACCGGTGGATACAGGCGCAGCGTTTCACGGAACACATCCCGGCTGAGCCTTAGATCGGACAATGTGCCGAAACCGGGTTCGTCCAGACATTGCGCCTCGGCGGCAAGCTTGTCCTGCCAGTCGGGGTACAGAGCCACGAGGTACAGCGCCCAGGCCAGAGCGGACGCGCTGGTTTCATGCCCGGCCAGAAAAAAGATGGCGACCTGATCGACCATCTCCTGCGTGTCGAAACAGTGTCCGGTTTCCGGGTCCGGCGTGGTCATGATCTTGGTGGCCAGATCGTCCGGTGCCTCTCCCTTTGCGATCATATCCGCTCGTTCCGCGGTCAACCGCGTGATCAGCGCCCTTATTTCCCGGGCGTTCCTGCGGGTTTTGCGGGAGTGCATGCGGGGAACCCATGCGGGGACGGGAACAAAAGCTGCCAGATTTAACAAAGGCTGTTGCCGCTGATAGGATCTGAACTTTTCGAATACCTGCGCGGCAAGGTCATGTTCGATCGGGACCGAGAACAGGGTTCTGAAAATCACGTCCGCCGCTGCATGGCTGGTAAGCTCTTCGCACTCGACATCGGTGCCTGTCTGCGCCCGCAGACGTTCGACACAAGCATGCGCCGCGGCGCGCATAGCCGGGTAAGTGTCTTTCAAACGCCCGCCTTCAAAGGCCGGGTCGATGATCCGGCGCTGCCGTTTCCAAACCTCACCGTTCGTCAGGAAGACTGAATTTCCCAACAGCGGGCGCAGCCCCTCGCGGATGCGGCTGGATTTCGGAAAATCATCCGGGCGTTTTTTGAGCACGATATCAACGAGTTCCGGCTGATTGATCATGTAGGATCGAAAGAACGGCGTCCGAAACTCGGCCATCCAGGCGCGGTACAGCCGTTGCGGCTGCGCCGACAATATGTCCTTGCGGAACAGCTTCAGATACCGCCACAGCGATACCTTGTCCGGACGCGGGGACGGCTTTGGTGGTATCATGCCTGCACCGTCCGATATTTTGAAACGGGTGTTGCGATGCGCGATTTGGACGGCGCGCGCCCTGCAAACCGCTGACTTAGTGAAAAAGGCCCTGCCGTAATGCGGAAATAATCATAGTCACCCGGCTGGTCAAAGGCGCAAAGGTATTGGAAGTGCAGCCGGAAAAACCGCCAGCGCAGCGCCCGCCAGCGTTGCGCGGACAAAGTCTGGGTGAAGGCTGCGGACAGGACCAGCGGCCAGCGAGTTTCTTCGGTCGCAACGCCGCTGACCGCTACCGGGTCACAAAGCGCAAAGGCGCAGCCGTCCCCCGGTGCCGAGACATCGACCCAGGTCAGATCGGTGCGCGCCGACAAAAACTGAAGATCGCGACGCAAATCGGTCGCATTGGGCAGGAAGGACACCATTGGAACCACCTGGCCCAAAGACAGAAACGACAGTTCGGGCCCTTTCTCGCGCGCGTTTTCGTTCTTAAGCACCTCTGCCAGAACCATCACGCCCAGATGCGCACCGGAAGAATGGCCAACAACCAGAACCTCATCCACATCCGTCTCAAGCGCGGACCGAATATGTTCCGTGAACCCGGACAGGCGCATTTTCAAGTCCGCCTGCAACGCGCCTTTCGAGGCCGCGGAATAGGCGTAGTCGTGCATCAGGTAGTAGACAAAAAGGCGATTGTCGATGTTGCGAAACCAGATCAACAGGGCATAGGCCGCAGCCACGGCCGGCACAATCGCGAACCAGCTCAGATACGGCGACAGGAATGTGACGGCAACTGATGCGACCGCCAACGCAATGGCAAGCTGGGCGATCAGCATCCCAACCGGATAGAGCGCGGCAATTACCGGCCCTTTGCGCAACCGCATCAACCGGCCGAGCGCGCCCGATGCGATATAGATCCATGCCGTATGCGCCAGTTGCAGATAGGTTGCCGGTATCGAACCTGACATGCTGTCGCGCACGATATCCGACCAGACCAGAACCTCGATATCCGACTGTACCTTCACCCCGTCCTGACAGGACCTGACATGCCAACCATAGGGTCCCTGCCCCGGCTTTGGGGAAACCGACACGCTGTAACCAGAAATCTCTGCCTGAGCCTGGCTTTCGCGGCGATACAGCTCGCGATACCGGCGGGGTGGAATCGGATCGTAGCCGGGAATGTAGAACACCCGGCGCCGACGCACCCGAGGCTGATTGTTGTGACTGCTCATCGCCTTACCTTTTGCCGCGCAGACTAGCGCAGCATAGCCGTCAAGGTAAGTCTGATCGGTTAATCACCCGAAATTGGCCAGCGCCGGGAAGGTTTCCAGCAGCCACCAGCTGAACTCTGTGAATAGACCGGTGATCAGCATGATGCCGACAAACAGCAGCAGACCGCCCATGACCTTCTCGATAGTGGCCATGTGGGGCTTGATGCGGTTCATGACCGACATCGAGCGGTTCAGGAACATCGCTGCCAGCAGGAACGGAATGCCCAGCCCCGCCGCATAAACGCCCAGCAGCAGGGTGCCCCGAGCGACCGAAGCCTCGGATGCGGCAAGCGACAGGATCGCCCCAAGCTGTGGGCCGATACAGGGTGTCCAGCCAAAGGCAAACGCCAGGCCAAGGATATAGGCGCCAAAGACCGACCCGCCGGATTCACCCGCGTCAATGCGGGCTTCACGATCAAGGAATGGAATGCGGAACACGTTCAGAAAGTGCAGACCAAAGACAATCACGACCGCGCCGGACAGCTTTGCGAACAAAACCTGATTTTTCAGCACAAACGCCCCAAAGGCCGAAGCGGTGAATCCCAGCAACAGGAACACTGTCGACAAGCCCAGAACAAAGAACAACGCGGACAGGGTCGCCTTGCGCCGCGCCTGCGCCTCGTCCTTCATCTCGTTGATGGTCACACCGCTCATATAAGCCAGGTAAGGCGGCACGATGGGCAACACGCAGGGCGACAGAAAGCTGATCAGCCCGCCGAGCATCGCGATGAACATGGCAGGCAGCAAGCCCGCGTCTATGATATCAATTCCGAACATGGATCAGCACATAGGGTATCAATCGCGCCGCGTCACCGGGCCAATCGGTCACATCCTCGTGGTTGCACGCTGGACACCACGACAAAGTGGAAATATCTCAATCCCATGTCAAACGCTACTGAAACGCTGGACGCTTTGGGCTTGTTGTGCCCTCTGCCGGTACTGAAGGCCCGAAAACGCCTGAAATCCATGCCCACCGGGGCGGTTCTGCGTGTGTTGGCTGACGACCCTGCGGCAGTTATTGATGTGCCTCATTTCTGTGTCGAAAGCGGCCACCAATTGTTGTTCCAGGAAGAGGCGGACGGGCACCAGATCTACGTCATCCAGAAATCGGGTTGAGACTGGGCAGTGCCGGATGAAAAAAGGCGGGTCCCAAGACCCGCCTTTTCTTTTTACTGACCCAGTGACCACCAACCGCGCCGTTTGGGTTTGTCCGGCTTGCTGGGTTGCTCGGGCTCTTCCGAAACGGACTCCAGTACCGGTTCAGGTGTCTCTTCAACCGCTTCTGCCTCGGCCGGTTCCTCGGTCTCGGGAACAGACGTTTCCTCAGCTACGGGTTCCGATACTTCCTCTGCAACCGGTTCGCTTACCTCATCGGCCACAGGCGCGTTGTCGTCTTCCGCAACCGTCTCTGTGCTCTCAACAGGTTCAGGTGCCGCCTCGACCGTCTCCTGCGCAACAGCATCTTCACCTGCGGCAGTGTCTTCCGTCTGCTCGGCGGGTTCGGATGCGGGCAATTCAGCTTCGGTCGCTGCGTCATCAACCGCTTTCTTCTTGCGGCGCGGCACTCGGCGGCGCTTGGGCTTTTCGGCTTTTTCTTCCTGCTCAGCTGCATCAGCCTCAGGCTCCGCCGAAGGCTCCTCTGCCGCTTCGGACGCTGCAGCATCGTTCTCGTCTGTGTCAGCTTCGGGCGTCTCGCCTGCGCCGGAGCCCTTCTTCCGGCGACGACGACGGCGCTTGCGCTTGGGTTTCGCCTCTTCTTCGGTCTGAACCGCTTCTTCCTCGACCGCCTCATCCTCTCCGGCATCCACCAGATCCATCAGGGACGCGTCGACAGACACGACCGGGGCGCTGGCCTCGGGCACGATCCGGCTGGCGGTCTTGAATTTCTCCATCGAGAAATCGGGGCTGACCAGATGCACATCACCCTCAATGCGCACAGACAGGCCATACCGTGCCTCGATCTGCGCGATATGTTCCCGTTTCTGGTTCATCAGGAAATTGGCGATGCTGACCGGGCAGCGCACCAGAACCTCGCGCGATCGGCGACGGGTGCCTTCCTCTTCGATCTGACGCAAAATGGTCAGCGCCATGTTGTCGTCCGACCGGATCAGGCCCGTTCCGTGGCAGGACGGGCACGGCTGCGTCGTCGCCTCAAGCATACCGGGGCGCAGGCGCTGACGGCTCATCTCCATCAGACCAAAGCCCGAGATACGGCCGACCTGAATGCGCGCACGGTCGGTTTTCAGCTTTTCTTTCAGACGTTTCTCGACGGCCGAGTTGTTCTTGCGCTCGTCCATATCGATGAAATCGATGACAATCAGACCGGCAAGGTCGCGCAAACGCAATTGCCGCGCCACTTCTTCGGCGGCCTCAAGGTTGGTCTTGAGCGCGGTGTCCTCGATCGAACCTTCCTTTGTGGCCCGGCCCGAGTTCACGTCGATTGCCACCAGTGCCTCGGTCACCCCGATCACGATGTAACCACCGGATTTGAGCTGAACCGTCGGGTTGAACATGCCGGTCAGGTAGCTTTCCACCTGATACCGCGCAAACAGCGGCAACGCATCTTCATACCGTTTCACGTTCTTGGCGTGTGACGGCATGATCATCTTCATGAAGTCTTTGGCGATACGGTACCCGCCTTCGCCTTCAACCAGAACTTCGTCGATCTCACGGTTATAAAGGTCCCGGATCGACCGTTTGATCAGGTCGCCTTCCTCATAGATTTTGGCAGGCGCAATCGACTGCAGCGTCAGTTCGCGGATCTGTTCCCACATGCGCTGCAGGTATTCATAGTCTCGCTTGATCTCGGATTTTGTGCGTTTGGCTCCGGCCGTCCGGATGATCAGGCCGGCACCGGTCGGCACATCGATTTCTGCCGCGATTTCCTTCAGCTTTTTGCGATCTGGCGCGTTGGTGATCTTGCGGCTGATGCCGCCGCCCCGCGCGGTATTGGGCATAAGAACGCAATAGCGTCCGGCAAGCGACAGGTATGTGGTCAGCGCAGCGCCCTTGTTGCCGCGCTCTTCCTTGACGACCTGCACCAGAAGGACCTGGCGGACCTTGATTACTTCCTGGATTTTATACCGGCGCGGACGCGGTTTGCGCGGCGGACGAATGTCCTCGCTGTCATCCTCGTCCGCAACGGATTCGATGGTATCGTCCTTCGCGGTGGCATCCGCGCGGGCTTCGGCAGTGTCGGCCTCTTCCGTCTCAGCCTTGCCTTCATCCGAGGGTTCAGCTTCGTCAGTTTCAGGCTCTTCAGCCCCAGGTTCCGGGTCTGATCCGTTCTCGTCTTCCTCCGCCGCATCGACTTCAGAGGCTACCTCTTCGCCGGTTTCATCGGCAGCTTCGGCGCCGTCGGAAACAACGTTCTCATCCGCGTCGGCGACTTCATCAGCGGCGTCAGACGCCTCACCCTCGTCAACCGGTTCCTCGACGGGCGTCTCCGCCACGCGATCCGCCGGAGACGTGCCTTCCGGAACCGAAAGATCAGCCCCTTCTTCGCCCGTGTCGAGGTCGATGGTTTCCATGCCGGACGGTTCCGAAGAAACGTCCAGCGATTCCACGGCGTCGTCGGATTTTACATCCGCCGCCTTTGTCCGCGAACGGGACCGGCGTTTTTTGGGCTTGGCTTCCTCGGCCTCATCCCGTGCCTTCATCGCTTCGGCATAGGCGCGTTCTTCCTCCATCAACGCCTCGCGGTCGGCGACGGGGATCTGATAATAATCCGGATGGATCTCGGAAAACGCCAGGAACCCGTGCCGGTTTCCGCCGTAATCCACAAAGGCCGCCTGCAGCGACGGCTCGACCCGGGTTACTTTTGCAAGATAGATGTTGCCAGCAAGCTGGCGTTTGTTTTCGGATTCAAAGTCAAACTCCTCAACCTTGTTTCCGTCAACCACCACAACGCGGGTTTCCTCCGCGTGGGTGGCATCGATAAGCATTTTCTTAGCCATGTGTCCTTGGTGCACCGCGCCAAACGCGTTGTCCTGACCCGTCCGGGAGGACAGGCGCTTTTGGGGTGGTGTCTTGTCAGGGCGATATCGGACGGCGCGCGGCAGGGTCTGGCGCTGCGGCCCCCTGCCCGTATACTCAGTCGTTGCGCGCGCGTCATCGCGGTTCTTCTCCGACAGGCGCGGAGGCCGCCGCCTGCCCATTTATTCCTTTCGCCCGCTGCTGCGGGCTCAGGCGTTCTACTGCCCCTGATGGGGCACAATCGGTCTGCGTCGCCCTGTGGGAAGGATCACCACCTGCGGCGACACAGCGAAACTCAAAGATTCGGGACTTGTGGGCGCAAAATCGGCCCGGCCCGTCCGCTTACAATAAAAGCAGTCCTGTGGAAAAGACAATGGGCAAACTGCATCGCGCGCCCACTACGCGACGCGGGATCCCTTCATCTGGCCAAAAATACCTCGGGGGTGAATTGAGCCGAAGGCTCAAGAGGGGGCTGGCCCCCTCCCGGGCTTTTACAGGTAGTCCGACCGCTGTAGGCCGTATTTGGCCATTTTTTCGTTCAGCGTACGGCGCGGCAGGCACAGTTCGTCCATCACCGACGCGATCGAACCTTTGTGCCGGCGCATGGTGTTGTCGATTAACATCCGTTCGAACGCTTCGACATATTCCTTGAGCGGCTTGCCCTCGGTCGTCATCACCGGCTGCATTTCCTCGTGATCCGACATCAGCAGCGAGGCTATGGTGCCTGATCCGCGACGCGATTGCAGAACCGCGCGTTCGGCGATGTTGATCAGTTGTCGCACGTTACCGGGCCACGGGGCCTGAAGCAGCTGCGCCGCCTCCTGTGCGCTGACCTGCGGGGCGTCACAGCCGTATTCCTCGGCAAACTGCTCGCTCAATCGGGTGAACAATGTCAGAATATCCTCACCGCGCTGACGCAGGGGCGGCATGGTGATCCGCAGGGCAGCCAGACGGTAGAACAGGTCCGGTCGCAGAACATCCTCGCTGGTCTTTCCGGCCTCCTGCAGGTTCGAAATCGCCACGATCCGAGTTTCGGCGGGCGTGCCCTGATCGTTCATGACGCTCAGCAGCCGTGCCTGAAGCGTATCGCTGAGGGCCTCGACATCTTCCAGTACCAGAGTGCCGCCGCGGGCCTCTTCGATGGCCGGCAATTGGGCATCCTCAGGCATCATCGGGCCGAACAAACGTTTCGACAGCGCCTCTTCCTCCAGCGCCGCGCAGGACACCAGAACAAATTTCTTGCCTGCCCGGCTGCCCACCGCATGCAGCGCATGTGCCACAAGGGTCTTGCCGGTGCCGGTTTCGCCGTCGATCAGGACATGGCCATCCGCCTGCCCCAGATCGAGGATATCCTCTCGCAGCCGCTCCATCACCGGGCTGGCGCCGATCAGCTTGTTCATGATCTGGGTGCCGCCGGACAGCTCGCGCCGCAGCGCCCGGTTGTCCAGGGTCAGACGGCGCGCATTGCTGGCGCGTTTGGCCAGTTCGGACATCCGATCCGGGTTGAACGGCTTTTCCAGAAAGTCGAACGCGCCCACACGCATCGCCTCGACCGCCATAGGCACGTCGCCGTGGCCGGTAATCATGATGACCGGAAGCGTGCTGTCAGCCCCCATCAGCTTTTTCAGCAGTTGAATGCCGTCCATTCCCGGCATCTTAATGTCCGAGATGACGATGCCCGGGTAATCCGGCCCCAGAACCTTGAGCGCGTCCTCGGCGCTGGAGAAGGTTTCGGTGTCATATCCCGACAGCGCCAGCCATTGGCTGATCGACTGGCGCATGTCCTGTTCGTCATCCACAATGGCGATTTTCATGGCCTGTGCCATATTCATTCCTCGTTATTCAGCGGCCTCAAGGCCGTCGCTTCCCAGTATCGGCAGTTGCATCTCGAATACCGCGCCTCCATGCTGGCTGTTGCGCGCGGTCAGCCGTCCACCATGGTCGTTCACGATCCCGGACGAGATAGCAAGCCCCAACCCGACGCCATCGCCGGGCTGCTTGGTGGTGTAGAAGGGTTCGAACAGGTTCTCGATATCCTCAATTCCGTGGCCGTTATCGCGCACGGTCAACACCGCCATATCCCCTGCTGCCAGAATGATTTCCACATCGGGGTCCGATACTGATTTGGTGGCGTCCAGCGCATTCCGCAAGAGGTTGACCATCACCTGTTCGATCCGCATCCGGTCCCCCATCACGATCACGGGTTCTTCGGGCAGGATCTGAGTGATCTTCACATGGCGCTGCCGCAGCTGCGGCTCCATCATCGACAGGGAGGAGGCCAGCGCTTCACCAAGATTTACTGGTGAAAACGCATCCGCGCCCTTGCGCGCATAAGATTTCAGCTGCCGTGTGATCGCGCCCATCCGTTCAATCAGACCATCGATGCGGCCAAAGCTGGCCAGAGCCTCTTCGGGCCGGTTTCGCCGCAGCAACAGGCGCGCCCCGGCCAGATAGGTTTTCATTGCAGCCAGCGGTTGATTCAGCTCGTGGCTGACGGCTGCAGACATCTCACCCAGCGCAGCCAGTTTCGAGCTTTGCGCCAGCGTCTGCTCGGCAACTTCCAGTGTCTTTTCAACCCGTTCCCGCTCAGCGATTTCCCGCTGCAGCCGTGTGTTCAATGCGCGAAGCTCTGCCGACTCGCGCTGGAACAACGTCATCCGGAACGTGGCGCGGCGGCTGAGCGCATAAAAGGCCAGCGCCAGAAGAATTGCAAATCCCATGATTTCCAGCGCTAGGACGCTGTTCACCTTTTCCCGGATCGACGCATAGGTGGTGAATGAAGTCATTTTCCAGCCGCGGAACGGAATGCGGGTCTCCATCCTCATCACCGCTTCGCCCTGCAGATAGGCATCGGGCGGCAAGGCGGTCCAGTCAGTGGTGGCGCGGATCGCGCGCTGGATGGCGCCTTGCGGCGGCTGTCGCAGGATCGCCTCGCCTTCCTCAACTCCACGCCATTGCGGTTCGGTCGACAGGATGATTTTGCCCGTGCTGTCCGCCACCATCACAGCATCCGAGATACCGGCCCAGGCGCTTTCGAACTTTTGCAGGTCAACCTCGACCACGATCACGCCAATAACCTCGGCATTGGCTTCGATCCGGCGGGAATAGACGAAACTGTACCCGCCCGCTTCCTTTTCAATGACGGTAAAAACCGTGGAATTCGAGCGGACAGCGTCAATGAAATAAGGCGAACTTCGATGGGGTTCACCCAACCGGTTCCGGTCGGTGGCCGCGACCGAGCGCCCGTCCCTGTCCAACAACATCAGCGAAGCTGCCCCGATTTCCTCGACAAAGGAAATCAGGCGCTGCGTCGAAAGCGAAAAGTCGCTGGATTGCAACGCCGAAATCAGCGTCGGGTCGCGTGCCAGAAGCTGTGGCACGATCGCGTTCCGGCGCAATTCGCTGAGCAGGTTCCCCGAATACAGCGCCAGGCGCAGTTCGGCCCGATTGCGCGTCGATTCCGTGAATCGGTCGGTCAGCAATCGGTTGGTGACCCAGACCGTCGCGACGGTCGCCAGCAACAGGACCAGAACAGCCAGGCGCAGGCGCCATCCCATTGGCGCGCCACGGAACGGTTTTGTCAGAATGGACCAGCCAGAGCGAATGTCGAAACTCATCCCAGAAAATTACGCGGGCTTGGGTGCAACCTCAAGTCACGCAGGCGCGAGGACGCCGGACAATGCGCGGAACAATGCCGTTCCGTCCGTACCGCCGTGACCCGGGTCTGCCGCCCGCTCGGGATGCGGCATCATACCCAGAACACGCCTGTTTTCCGACAGGATACCGGCAATGTTACCTACTGAACCGTTGGGATTCTCGGCATAGGTGAAGGCAATCCGGTCCTGATCGCGCAGAGTGGACAATGTTGCGTCATCCGCGAAATAGTTTCCGTCATGATGCGCAATCGGGATTCCGATCACATCACCGGCGTTGTAACCTTCTGTGAAGGCACTGTCGCTGGTTTCAACCTTCAGGCCGACAGTTCGACAGATGTATTTCAACCCGGCATTGCGCAGCAAGGCGCCGGGCAGGATGCCAGTTTCGGTCAAAATCTGGAAACCGTTGCAGATACCAAGGGCATATCCGCCGCGGGCGGTATGGTCGACGACAGCCTTGCAAATGGGCGATTGTGCGGCGATGGCCCCGCAGCGCAAGTAATCCCCGTAGGAAAACCCGCCCGGCACGCCCACGATGTCGACACCATCAGGCAGTGCCGCATCCTTGTGCCAGACCATGTCGACCTCAAACCCTGCCTGCCGGAACGCGACGGCCAGGTCACGGTCGCAGTTTGAGCCTGGAAATACGATGACAGCAGCGCGCATGGCGGGCCCTCCGGAATTAGGTTCAGACCAGTTCGATCTCGTAGCGTTCGATGACCGTGTTGGCCAACAGCTTTTCGCACATCTCGGTGATGTCCGCCTCGGTCGCGCCTTCGGCCAGCTCAAGGTCGATCACCTTGCCCTGACGCACGCCTTCGACCTGATCAAAGCCCATGGCACCCAATGCATGACGCACCGCTTCACCCTGCGGGTCCAGAACCCCGTTCTTGAGCATCACATGCACCCGTGCTTTCATTCCTGCAACTCCAGCTGAGGGCCTGGATTTCCGGCCCGTTCCCTTGCGCGGGGGATAGCGCGCCCAACGGCGTTCGACAACCCTTGTCCGCATACAGTTTGCCGCAGGGGCGCGTTCAGCTTCCGCCTGACAGTCCCGGGTAATGCGCGTCGATGGCGTGGAAGGTCCCGGTCAGAACCATTTCGACCGCCACGGCGACAAGGATGATGGCCATGACCCGCGTAATGACATTGATCATGGTCGGTCCGAAAAACCGAGAGATCGGGTCCGCAAACAGCAACCCGAGGCCAACGATGGCACAGGCAATCAACACGGCAGAGCCGAGCGTGACGATTTCAGCCCCATCCGTCAGCGTATGCGCAAACACGATGGTCGTCGCGATGGTGCCCGGACCGATTGTCAGCGGAATCGCCAGGGGAACCACGGCGATGTTGCTTTTCTGTGCCCCCTCCTCGACCGCCTTCTGATCCCCTTTTGGCCGGTCCGAGGCGTTCAGCATCGACATGCCCACGCCCAGAATGATCAGCCCGCCGGCGATACGAAACGACGGAATGTCGATGCCGAAGATCGCCAGAATCTCTTCACCCACCAAAACCGCGATCAGTGCCACGGTGACCACCGTTACGGTCACGATCAGCGCCACGCGCTTGCGTTCCGAGGTCGAATAACCCTCGGTCATGCTCAGGAAAATCGGGATGCCGTAAAGCGGGTTGAAGATCGCCAGCAACGCCGCGAGGAATTTCAAAAAGACTGCCTGATCAAACAATTCCGCCATGCCGGGAAAACCTTCGGTTGAACTGGCGCGACAATGCGGGACGAGCGGCCTCGCTGTCAAACCACCCCTAACATCAAAAAAGCGCCGCCTTCATAAAGGCGACGCTTTAAAAGTGCATTCCGAGCCGAGACTTAGTTGATCAGCGTCGGCTTGGCCACGTTGCTTTTGGGCAGAACGCCAAGGCGACGCGCCACCTCGGAATAGGCGTCGGTCAGGTTGCCCAGATCGCGGCGGAAGACGTCCTTGTCCAGTTTCTGGCCGGTCTCGATATCCCACAGGCGGCAACTGTCCGGGCTGATCTCATCCGCGATGATCAGGCGTTGATAGTCGCCGTCGTAAACGCGGCCGATCTCGATCTTGAAGTCGACCAGACGAATACCCACGGCCAGCATCACGCCGCTCATGAAGTCATTCACACGCAAGGCCAGACTCAGAATGTCGTCCATGTCCTGCTGGCTGGCCCAGCCGAATGCGGCGATATGCTCTTCGGTCACCAGCGGATCGCCAAGCGCATCGTCCTTGTAGCAATATTCCACGATCGGACGCGGCAGTTGCGTTCCCTCGGCGATGCCCAGACGCTTGGACATGGACCCGGCGGCATAGTTGCGCACGATCACTTCCAGCGGCACGATCTCGCAGCTGCGCACCAGTTGTTCGCGCATGTTCAGGCGGCGGATGAAATGCGTCGGAACGCCGATCTGGGTCAGGCCGTTCATGAAGAACTCGCTCAGGCGGTTGTTCAGCACGCCCTTACCGTCGATCACGTCCTTCTTTTCCGCGTTGAACGCGGTGGCGTCATCCTTGAAATACTGAACGATGGTGCCCGGCTCGGGCCCTTCATACAGGATCTTTGCCTTGCCTTCGTAGATTTTCTTGCGACGCGCCATAAGCGACCTTTCAAGTCCGGGGCGAGGGAATGAGTCCCTTCGCTTTGGCGTTCTCATAGTGCAAGCCCTGCCCTCTCGCAAGTTCACCGGCCAGAGTGGGTTTGACGCAGCGCAAATACCTTGCACCGACGCCGCCGTATAGTCATATCATGAGGAATGAAGATGAAACCCAAGAGGTCCCCAACCAATGACCACATTTGACGAACGTGAAGCCGCGTTTGAAAACAAATTCGCACATGACGAAAAGATGCAGTTCATTGCCCGGATGCGTCGCAACAGGTTCATGGCTGTATGGGCCTCGACCCTCAAGGGTGAACCCGTTGAAAAGGCGCGTGCTTATGGCCAGCAACTGGTTCACACCGACCTTCAGAACGTCGGCGAAGACGACGTTGTGGAAGCGGTAAAAGGCTATCTGGGCGACCTGGCGGACGAGGCCAAGATTCGCGAAAAGATGGCGGAACTGCTGGTTGAAGCCAAAGAGCAGGTCATGGCAGAGGCCGAAATTTAAGGCTTTTCCGCAAACCTCATGATCATCATGAGTTTTATGAATTTGATTTGATGCCCCGGTCGTGAGACACGGGGCGTCTCTTATTTTATCGACCCTTTGGGTCATTTCCTGGAATACCCCAATGACAAACGCACTGAGCAAGCTACTGGAAACCAAAGATGCCATCCTCGCAGACGGGGCGACGGGGACCAACCTGTTCAACATGGGCCTGCAATCGGGTGATGCCCCGGAATTGTGGAATGTGGACGCGCCCGACAAGATCCGCGCCTTGTATCACGGATCGGTCGATGCGGGCAGCGATCTGTTCCTGACCAACACCTTTGGCGGCACCGCGGCCCGACTAAAGCTGCACGACGCCCAGAACCGCGTTGACGAACTGAATCGCATCGGGGCGGAACTTGGGCGTGAGGTCGCGGACAAGGCCGGTCGCACGGTCATTGTCGCCGGTTCGGTGGGACCGACCGGTGAAATCATGGAACCCGTCGGCAGCCTGTCTCATGCAGAAGCGGTTGAGATGTTCCACGAACAGGCTGAGGCGCTCAAGGCGGGGGGCGTCGACGTTCTGTGGCTGGAAACCATCAGCGCACCGGAAGAGTTCCGCGCAGCGGCCGAAGCGTTCGCGCTGGCCGACATGCCCTGGTGTGGCACGATGAGCTTTGATACGGCGGGCCGCACCATGATGGGGGTGACATCTTCTGATCTGGCGCAGCTGGTCGAGACCCTGCCAAACCCGCCCGTCGCCTTCGGAGCCAATTGCGGCACCGGCGCGTCGGACATTCTGCGCACGGTGCTGGGTTTTGCCGCGCAAGGCACGGAACGGCCGGTGATCTCGAAAGGAAATGCGGGCATTCCGAAATATGTGGACGGTCATATCCACTATGACGGCACGCCCGAACTGATGGGGCAATACGCTGCCATGGCGCGGGATGCCGGGGCTTCGATCATCGGGGGCTGCTGTGGCACCATGCCCGCGCACCTGCGTCAGATGCGCGAGGCACTGGACAGTGCTCCGCGCAACTCCCGGCCAACGCTGGATCAGATCACGGATGCTCTGGGTCCGTTTTCATCCGCTACGGACGGAACCGGCGACGACGCCGCGACACCCGAGCGGCGCACACGCCGCCGCCGCCGCGCCTGAGGCTATCAGCGCCCTTCGAATTTCGGGGGGCGCTTTTGCATGAAGGCCACGACACCCTCGGCGAAGTCGCGCGAACGTCCGCAATCCCCCTGCAGATGGGCCTCTTTAGCCAGTTGTTGGGGCAGCGTATTTTCATACGTGCCGCGAATGGCCTGTTTGATCGCGCCAAACCCGGCGGTCGGACCCTTGGCCAGATAGGCCGCCCGTTTTCGCCATTGCGCCTCGAATTCATCGTCGGCGACAGCTTCCCAGATCAATCCCCATTCATCCGCTTGCCGGGCGCTGATCTTGTCGGCAAAAAGCGCGGCGCCCATGGCTTTGGCAAAGCCCATCTGGCGCGGCATGAACCACGTACCGCCGGCATCGGGCAACAAACCGATCCGGGCAAAAGCCTGTAGGAAATAGGCGCTTTCGGTCGCAATCACGACATCGGCACACAGTGCCAGGTTTGCCCCGGCCCCGGCCGCTGGGCCGTTGACCGCCGCAATCGTCGGAACCGGACAATCGTAAATCGTTTCCAGCATCGGTTCGTATTCGTCGCGCAGCGTGCGTTCCAGATCGACCTTGCCCGTGCTTGAGGCATCGCCCAGATCCTGCCCCGAACAAAACGCATCCCCCGCCCCTGTCAGAACGATCGCCCGTGCGTGCCGCGTGGCGTGTTTCATCGCGTGGGTGACCTCGGCCCGCATCTGCGCGGTCATCGCGTTCATCTTGTCTGGCCGGTTCAGGGTCACAACCGCCAAATCGTCCGTGATATCCAACAGGACCGTTTCGTATTCCATGAAATCCTCCCCAAATCAGAGCTTGAGGGAACCCTGAACCATATGACACGGAAGGAAAAGACGAACCCTGGGTCAGTCTTCAAGAATCTGGCGCAAACGCTCTTTCTCGGCCTCGCTCAGAGTTTCGTTTTCCCCGGCGGCCTGCACCTGCGAACGCTTGCGCAGAAAGTTCCATCCCATGGCGGCGGCAATCAGCAGCATGATCGGACCGGCCAGCCACAGCATCAGGTTCGAACCCGTGGTTGTGGGTTTTAACAGCACGTATTCGCCATAGCGATCCACGATGAAATCCAACGCCTCCTGATCGGTGTCCCCGGCCACCAACCGTTCGCGCAGCAACAGGCGCAGGTCCCGGGCAAGCTCGGCGTTGCTTTCGTCAATGCTTTCGTTGCGGCAAACCAGGCAACGCAAGCCGGTGCTGAGGTCGCGCGCGCGTTGTTCAAGCACCGGATCATCCAGAACTTCGTCCGGCTGCACCGCCCAGACGGGCGATGCAATCAGCATCAGGATCAACAGCAGCCGCATCATTCCGCCGGCACCCCGCCGGATGGGGCTTTGCGCGCCCCGGCTGCAACACGGAACCTGCGATCCGACAGGCTGAGCGCGCCGCCCAGAGACATCAGGATACACCCGGCCCAAATCCAGTTCGCCAGCGGTTTGATATACGTGCGCATGACCCAGCCCCCATCTGCTTGCTGATCGCCAATCACAACATAGAGATCCCGGAAGAAACGGTAGTCAATTGCGGCTTCCGTCGTGGGCATCCGTGCCACGGGATAGTCCCGCTTTTCCGGATGCAGCGTCCCGATGGCGCGCCCGTTCTTTTCGACTTTCACATCGGCGGTGGTCGAGAAATAGTTCGGACCTTCGACGAGGCGGACATCCTCCAGCGTCAGTGTGAATTGTCCGACCTCGAAAGGCTGGCCGGGTTGGGCAACGCGGATGTCCTCGACTTCCCAGGCGGTCAGACCGGCAATGGCGAACATGGTGACCCCCAAGCCGGAATGGGCCACGGCCTTGCCCCAATCCGCGCCAGGCAGGCGGAACAGACGTCCAAGGTTGCCCCTGCGGCCCGTACGGCTCCACAAGTCCACGGCCGCGCCGAATGTGATCCAGGCGCCCAGGAACAATCCAACAGGACCCAGCGCGCTGCGCCCCGTCTGCATCGCCCAGACCAGCAAGGCCAAAGCGACTGCCAGTACAAACGCATAGCGCAGCGAATACGCCGCCCTGCCCAACCTGCCCCGCTTCCACGGCAACATTGCCCCGACGGGCAGCACAATTCCCAGCACAACCATGAACGGCGTGAAGGCCGAATTGAAAAACGGCGCCCCGACCGAGAGTTTGCGGTCAAAAGCCATCTCGGCCACCATCGGCCAGAGCGTTCCGAAGAACACGACGAAACAACTGACGGCCAGCAGAATGTTGTTCAGCACCAACGCGCTTTCGCGGCTGACCATTCCGAACACGCCCTTGGCCTCCATCGTCTGCGCACGCGCGGCAAACAGCGTCAGCGCCCCGCCGATGAAGATCACCAGAATGAACAGGATGAACACCCCACGCTCGGGGTCATTGGCGAATGCATGGACCGAGGTCAGCAGACCCGATCGCACGATAAAGGTGCCGATCAGCGAAAACCCGAACGCGATGATCGCCAGCAGGATGGTCCAGCTTTTCAGCGCTTCGCGCTTTTCCACCACGATGGCAGAATGCAAAAGGGCGGCGGCCAGAAGCCAGGGCATGAAAGATGCGTTTTCAACCGGGTCCCAGAACCAGAACCCGCCCCAGCCCAGTTCGTAATACGCCCACCAGGACCCCAAAGCGATCCCAATGGTCAGGAATATCCATGCCGCCAGCGTCCATGGCCGCACCCACCGGCCCCAAGCGGCGTCAACACGCCCTTCGATCAAGGCCGCGACGGCAAAGCTGAAGGCCATGCTCAACCCGACATAGCCCAGATACAAAAACGGCGGATGAAAGGCCAAACCGGGGTCCTGAAGCAGCGGGTTTAGGTCGCGCCCGTCAAAAGGTGCTACGATCAGGCGATCAAAGGGATTCGAGGTGAAAAGGATAAAGGCGAAAAACGCCACCCCAATCGCAGCCTGAACCGCCAGAACCCGCGCTTTCAGGGTCGGCGGAAGGCCACCCCCGAAATATGCCGCCATTGCACCAAACAACGCAACGATTAGCACCCACAGCAGCATGGAACCTTCGTGGTTCCCCCATGTTCCGCTGATCTTGTAAAGCATGGGTTTGGCCGAATGACTGTTTTCAACCACGATCCGCAGCGAGAAATCGGATGTCACAAACGCCCAGACCAGCGCACCAAACGAAAAGGCCACCAGCAGAAACTGAATAATCGCCGCAGGTTCGGCAAAGGTCATCCATCCGGTCCAGCGTTTGGCGGCCCCGATCAGGGGAACGACCGATTGCACGATGGCAACCAGAAAGGCGAGTATCAGGGCAAAGTGGCCAAGTTCTGTAATCATGGCCCCGGATATAATCCCGATACCGGGTAAGCACCAATCACTTTCGCCCGGCTGAGACGAGCATAGTGTCGCGGTTCAGGCGTGGCGTCTGCGCCGCCAGTCTTCAAGGGCCGGGTTGCTATCCGGATGCGTCGCACGCTGCACCAGTTCAGCGTTGCCGCCGGCATCGGCCGCACCGATACTATCAGCGCGCATCGTTTTCAGCCTTTCCAGATTGGCCAGAACCTGAGGCGTACGCTGCATCGTCGCCGAAATCTCACGCTGCAGATCCTGCACCTTGGTCTGGTGGCGCGCGCCGAAATAGAACGACACAATGACACCCAGCAGCCACCACAAAGGCTCGGGCACCAGTGCAACGCCCTGCATCCGCGCAGCAAACCACAGCGGATCGACCATTGCCGCCACAAACAGGCCCAGCGTTCCCAGTGCCATCGCCGGGCGTGGCAGGCGATTCAGCCCGTCCATAAAGCGGTCGAAGACACCCTTTTTCGGCACCTGGTATTCAGCCCCGAACTGAGCCATCGCCTGCTGCTGCAACGCCAGCCCCCGTCTGGCTCCTTCCTCGGAGTTTTCCCGAAATACTTCGACGGTTTCGCGCACGACGTTGCGGCCGCCGCCAAACAGAAATGCCAACACGCCCGAGATCAGCCCCATTCGGATACCCTTTGTTTGAATTCACTGTCGCTGAGATGATATGCGGGCGAGACGAACTCTTCCGCGCGGCGGATCCACCCGCCTTTGCCGCCGGCTCGGGTTCGCGCATATTTGCGCGAAGCGGGTCTGAGGTCTGCCAGCCGAAAGTAGTAGTTTCGCCGCGCTACCCCATAAGCGTCCCTCAGCGCCGTTGGCTCGGGTCTGGCCGCCTCATGGCAGACCCGCGCAGTTTCCGGGCCGACAATGCCATCCACCGCAATGGCAAAGCCCATGTCCCGCAGCAGGCGCTGCAAAATCCTGATGGCCTGAACACCTGCGTTGACGTACATGTCGAACACAGTCGCCTGCACCGACCGGGGCAGCAAGTCCAGTCGCGGCAGTTCGAAGTAGTGGCGTACAAAGATGTCGGTGGCCTGCGATTTGCTCAGCATTTTCACATCGGTGCGGTCGACGACACCATCGCCGGACAGATCCAATCCCAGACGGCGCATCGTGTGGATGGTCACACCGTATTTTGTCGCCCCGCCCGGGTCGTCGGGATCGTCCACAAACCCGCCTTCTCTCGCCACGATTTCAGCTGCTATCTGTCGAACCGTCTGCATCGTCTGCCCCCGCGATTGGTTGCACAAAAGGCTCGGGCAGTTCAGTTAACACGAACAAACGAAACAGGGCGCCGCGCGGGAACTTTGCGCAACGCCCTGTTAAAAATGCTGAGGAAAGAGGACTGGGTCAGCTTTCGCCGGGTTCCTTATAGACACCCTGTTCTTTCAAGGCGTCCACCACTTCTTTCGGCATATAAGTCTCGTCGTGTTTCGCAAGGATTTCAGTGGCTTCAAATACGCCGTTCACGTAAGTTCCCGTGCCGACCATGCCCTGATTTTCCGCAAACAGGTCCGGCAGCACGCCCTTGAAGGCCACAGGTACGCTTTCCCCGCCGTCTGTCACCACAAAACGCACGGTTTCGCCCTGCCCGCGGACGATGGAACCTTCTTCAACCAGACCGCCAATCCGGAACACTTCGCTGGGCTGAGGCGGTTCCGCGATCACCTGGCTGGGTGAGCGGAAAAAGTTGATGCCGTCTCGCATGGCGTAACCGATCAACCCCGTCGCCAACACCAGGGCCACGACGGCCAGCAGAATGACTTGTACACGACGGCGTTTCTTGAGCGTTTTCATTTCATCCTCACGGGAACAGCGGGGCCATCATCAGCCCTGCGGTTTCGGTTTCACCTAACATCAGGTTGGCGTTCTGCAAGGCTTGCCCGCTGCTACCTTTTGTCAGGTTATCCAAGGCGCCCACCACGATTGCGCGGCGCTCGATCCGGTCGCCGACAACCCCGATATGGCAGAAGTTCGAACCCCGCACATGATGGGTCGACGGGGTTTCCCCAAACGGCAGCATCCGGATAAAGGGTTCATTTTCATAGGCTTTGGCAAGCGTCTCATACACGCTTTGCGGATCGCCTTTGACGTAGGTCGTCGCCAGAATTCCCCGGTTTGCGGGGATCAGGTGCGGTGTAAACTGCACATGAACGGTCCGACCGGCCAGCGCCGAGAACTCCTGATCGAATTCGCCAAGATGCCGGTGCGTCCCGCCTACAGCATAGGCGTTGTACCCCTCGCTGAGTTCGGCGTGCAGCAGGTTTTCCTTTAGCGACCGGCCTGCGCCCGACACGGCACATTTCAGGTCCAGCACAATGTCGTCCAGATCGATGACGCCAGCCGAAATCAGCGGGCGCAGCACATACTGACCCGTCGCCGCATTACACCCGGTTCCGGCCACCAGTCGCGCATTGCAGATGTCATCGCGGTAAAACTCGGTCAGGCCGTAAACGGCCTCTGCCTGCTGCTCCAAGGCGCTGTGCGGATTGCCGTACCATTTTTCATATTCATCCGCGTCCCGCAGCCGGAAATCCGCCGATAGGTCAATGATTTTCAGATCGTTCGGCAGGTCGCGAATGACCTCCTGGCTGGTTTTGTGTGGCAGGGCGCAAAAGCACAGGTCAATCTGCGAAAAGTCAATCTCGGAGATTTTGCACAGGTCCGGCAGGTCCATATGGCGAAGATGCGGAAACACCTGGGCCATGGACATCCCCGCCTTCCGTTCCGCGGCAAGCGCGACGATGTCCATATTCGGGTGCTCGGCGATCAGCCGCACCAATTCGGCGCCGGTATAGCCGGATGCGCCCAGAATTGCGATTTTGTGGGTCATGTCAGACCTCTTGATCCATTGTGTCACATGTCACGACCGCCGATGCGACGGTCATCGAATAAGAGATAGCAGATGGTGCCGTCCTTGACCGAAGTCAGGCCGCCTCGAACGAGATTTGTCGTCGGAGGAACTGAGTCGCCCGGTCGCTGACAAACCCGGGCTTGCCGGTCGTCAGAAAGCCGCCTTGCGCCGCGCCCTGCATGTTCGGGTGACGCTGAAGATAGTCCGCAAGGCTTTCGGCGACCAGATCGCCCTGGCTGAACACCTGAACATCCGGTCCAAGCGCCTTTTGGAAGGTTTCGGCCATCAGCGGGTAATGGGTGCAACCCAGAATGGCCGCCTGCGGCTCTGGCATCTTGCGTTTCAGCGCGTCTACATGGCTGCGCACCAGCGCTTCGGCCAGAATCATGTCGCCGTCTTCAATCGCGTCGACGACACCACCGCAGGCCTGCGCTTCGACATCCACACCGATCGCACGGAAAGCCAGCTCGCGCTGAAATGCCCGGCTGGACACGGTCGCCGGCGTGGCAAACAGGGCCACATGCTTGACCGCAACTTCGCGCGGCGGGCTGTTGTCGCCCCATTGCCGTTCGGTCAGCGCCTCGATCAGCGGCACGAATACACCCAGAACGCGTTTGCCTTCGGGCACTCCTTCTTCCTGCATCCGGCGCAGTGCGGCCGCGCTGGCGGTATTGCAGGCCAGAATCACCAGATCGCATCCCCGCTGCCACAGGTCCGTCACGGCGCTGCGGGTCAGGTCATAGATGTTTTCGGCATCGCGCACGCCGTACGGCGCGTGCGCGCTGTCCGCGAAATACAGAAAATCAACGTCCGGCAGACGTTTCTGCGCGGCGTCCAGAACGGTCAGACCGCCCAAACCAGAATCAAAAATGCCTACTGCCATGTGCCCCTTTAGGCGCGATGCCGTTCCTCGAATTCATAGCCGTAGTCATAGGACTTTAACGGCGTCGGAGACAGCTCATACGTGGCTTTGCGCAAGAAATCCATCATCTTGCGCGTGTCCTTCGCCAACGGGTCCAGAACATCACGCCCGATGGGGTCGCCAACAACGACGCGGACAGGGCTGTCGACGCGTTTCTTGAACTCTTTGATCAGCAGACCCATGCGCAACGTGTAATGCAGGTGGCTGGCGATCTGGAACAGGCGCGAGGTGTGGCCGTCAAAGAAAACCGGAACCACGGTCGCATTGGACTTGGCCACCATTCTGGCCGTGAACCCGCGCCAACCCGGATCCATGGGGTGCGAGAACGGCCTCAGCCCGGTGCTGACCGTGCCGCCTGGAAAAATCCCGATTGCCCCGCCATCACCCAGATAGTTCAGGGCGGTTTTCCGCGTCTCAAGGTTCTGCTTCATTGCCTCCTTCGTTTCGTCGAAGGAAATCGGCAGAATGATACGGTTCAGGTCTTCGGCCTTGCGAAAGACGCGGTGCGCCAGAATGCGGAAGTCGCCACGTGTCTCGGACAGGATATGGCCCATCATCAACCCATCCAGAATGCCATAGGGATGGTTGGCGATCAGGATCAGGGGACCCGACTTTGGGATGTTCGACAAAGACCCGCCAACAACATCCAGCGACAGGCCATAGCGTTCCACCATGACCGACCAGAAATCGCGGCCGTTCGCGACTTCTTTCTCATAACCGTCCGCGCGCTTGATCAGGCGCATGCGCCCGGTTGTGTTCTCCATCAGCTTGATCACCATCCGCCCGCCTTTGGTCTCGGCGGAATAGGCGTAGGATATGTCACGAGCGACATGATGGCGCGAAGGCATTCGAGTCTCCAAGTTTGCTGCCTGCAAAATAGGTGCAAGCAACAATTTTGCCTAGATATCGTGACAGGCTTGTGACGTTTTATTCGGCAGCGGCCTGCATTTCCGGTCCCCCGTCACGAATTGTTGCCAAAAGTTCTTCACGGCGCTTGGCGGCCTTGGCCTCGTTTTCCATCAACACCGGTCCGAAGCCGCGGATGTCCAGCGGCAGGCGCGCAAGTGCCACCACCGCGTCCCGGGTTTGCGCGGACACAAGAGGTGCTACCTCTTTCATGTCGCGCTCATATTGCCGTATCAAAGCACGCTCCATGCGCCGTTCGGCGGTATAGCCAAAGATGTCCAGCGGCGTGCCGCGCAGAGCTTTCAGCCTGGCCAGAACCTTCAGCGGCCCCAGCATCCATTCGCCATAGGCCCGTTTCCGGGGCCGCCCATCCGTGCCCGTGCCCCCAAGGATCGGCGGTGCAAGGTGGAACGTCATCCGGAAATCGCCATCGAACTCAGCCGCGGCTTTTTCGCGGCTGCTGAGCAGAAGCCGTGCAACCTCGTACTCGTCCTTGTAGGACAGCAACTTGTGATAGCCTTTGGCGACGGCCGCGCGGATGGTTTCATCCTCGAAACTATCCACCAGTTTGCGATAACGTTTTGCCAGTCGGTTGCCCTGATATTCGGACAGATGCGTTGCGCGGTAATCCACGATCTGCTCCAGCGTTCTGGGCAGTTCGGCGATTGTCGGGGTCAGAATCTCTGTGACCTCTGCAGGGTGCAGAACAGCCCACCGACCGATATCGAAGGCACGCTTGTTGCGCTCGACTGCGGTGCCGTTCAATTCGATCGCCTGCATAACCGCGCCGTGGCTGACCGGCAGCAACCCGCGCTGCCAGGCGGCTCCAAAGACCATCATGTTGGAATAGATCGAATCGCCCATGACCGCGCGCGCCAGTTCGGTCGCGTCAAACAGGGACACGTCCTCTTTCAGGCGCGCCTGCAGCGCCAGTTCCAGACGGTCGCCCGGAATTTGAAACTCGGTATCACGGGTGAAATCACCAGTGACCGTTTCATGGTTGTTGACGACCGCCCCGGTCTGACCGCTGCGCGTTAGGCCCAGCGTCTTGGCCCCGGCCGAGACGACCAGATCACCGCCGATCAGGGCATGGGCCTCGCCGGTTGCGACCCGAATGGCGCTGATGTCTTCGGGGCGATTGGCCAGACGACAGTGGATATGCACAGCTCCGCCCTTTTGGGCCAGGCCCGCCATCTCCATCATGCCGGCACCCTTGCCGTCAATTTGAGCCGCCTGTGCCAGCACCGCACCTAGTGTCACGACTCCCGTGCCACCGATGCCGGTGATCACCACGTTATGCGTTCCCCTGATCCGCGGAAGCTCCGGCATCGGCAAATCGGGCAGGTCAATCTCTGTCGTGGCTTCCTTGCGGATCCTGGCCCCTTCCAAAGTCACGAACGAAGGGCAGAACCCGTTCAGGCAGGAAAAGTCCTTGTTGCAGCTGGACTGGTCGATGGCGCGCTTGCGGCCAAGTTCCGTATCTTTCGGCACAATCGAAACGCAGTTGGATTGCACGCCGCAATCGCCGCAGCCTTCACAAATGTCAGTGTTGATAAAGACCCGCTTATCCGGGTCGGGAAAAGCACCGCGCTTGCGGCGACGCCGTTTTTCCGCAGCGCAGGTCTGAATATAGACGATGACCGAAACGCCTTCGATCTCACGGTACCTTTCCTGCACATGCATCAGATCGGCACGCTCAAAGGTTTCGACGCCGGCAGGCAGCGCCTTGAAGTTCACGTCCTCTTTTTCGTCATAAACCACGGCGACCTCCCGGACGCCCATGGCCTTGACCTCCTGCACGATCCGTTCTGCGGTCAGGTCGCCCTCGTTGCCTTGCCCGCCGGTCATCGCGACCGCATCGTTGAACAAAATCTTGAAGGTGATGTTCGTACCCGCGGACAATGCCGCCCGGATCGCCTGAACGCCCGAGTGGTTGTAGGTGCCGTCGCCCAGATTCTGAAACACGTGCTTGGTGGTTGAAAACGGCTCTTCCCCGATCCAGTTCGCCCCTTCGCCGCCCATCTGGGTGAACCCGGATGTGTTGCGATCCATCCACTGCACCATGTAATGGCACCCGATGCCTGCATAAGCGCGGCTGCCTTCCGGCAATCTGGTCGAACTGTTATGCGGGCAGCCCGAGCAGAAATAGGGCAGACGCGTCGCAATCTCTTCCGCGTTGTCGGCCCGGCGCGCCTCGGACAGGCTTGCAAGACCGGCCCGCACGCCGTCGGTTTCGCGCCCCTCCTCGATCAGGATTTCACCCAGCTTTTCGGCGATCATGATCGGATCAAGCGCGCCGCGCGTCGGGAACAGCTCTTCGCGGTGCAGCGTCCCCGCTCCGCCCTTGTACCAGCCATACACGCGACGCCCGCGCCGGTCGTCAAAGATGGCTTCCTTCACCTGAACTTCGATCAGCTTGCGCTTTTCCTCGACGATGACGATCAGATCCAGCCCTTCGGCCCAGTCGTGGAAGCCCGCCATATCCAGCGGGAAGGTCTGCCCGACCTTGTACGTCGTGATACCCAGACGCTCGGCTTCGGCCTCGTCAATATTCAGCAGCGACATGGCGTGCGCCAGGTCCAGCCAGTTCTTTCCGGCGGCAACCAGTCCGATTTTGGCGCCCGGCTTGCCCCAGACCCGTTTGTCCATCTTGTTGGCGTGAGAGAAGGTTTCCGCCGCAAAGCGCTTAAAGTCGATAATGCGCGATTCCTGCAGATGCGGGGTGTCGCCCAAACGGATGTTCAGCCCCCCATCGGGCATGTCGAACGACGGCACCGCAACGCGCATCCGATCCGGGCTGCCATCGACGACCGAGGTGACCTCGATCGTGTCCTTCATCGTCTTCAACCCGACCCAGACGCCGGCAAAGCGGCTGAGCGCAAAGCCATAGATGCCATAGTCCAGAATTTCCTGCACACCGGCGGGGCTGACGATTGGCATATACATATCGACCAGTGACCATTCGGACTGATGCAGCACGGTCGAGCTTTCGCCGGTATGGTCGTCGCCCATCGCCATCAGCACGCCGCCATGCTGTGCTGTACCCGCCATATTCGCGTGCCGCATCACGTCGCCCGACCGGTCCACGCCCGGCCCCTTGCCGTACCAAAGGCCGAAAACACCGTCAAAGCGCCCGTCCCCGCGCAGCCCTGCCTGCTGGCTACCCCAAAGCGCGGTCGCCGCCAAATCCTCGTTCAGCCCGAACTGAAATGTGACATCGCTTTCGGCAAGTTGCTTTTCGGCGCGCATCATCTGCTGGTCGACCGCCCCAAGCGGTGAGCCGCGATAGCCCGTGACCAGACCGGCGGTGTTCAGCCCTGCTGCTTTGTCGCGCGCTTTTTGCATCAGCATCAGGCGCACCAGCGCTTGTGTCCCGTTCAGAAGAACGGGGTTCTTTTCCAGATCGAACCGGTCGTTGAGCGATATTTGTGGCTGACTCATCAGACGCCTCCCCTCGTCAGATCAGTGTGCTTCATTAATTTGCATTTTAGGTCATATATTCTGACCTGCATAGTGTTTATCCTCTGAATCCCAAGGATTTTGCGGTTTGAATGTGGAAGTTGTCACCTATTTCATATAGGCGTTCCGAAGAATAACGAAAGTTGCGACGATGGATTGGGACAAGCTTAGGATATTTCACGCAGTGGCGGACGCAGGCAGCCTGACCCATGCGGGGGACAAGCTGAACCTGTCGCAATCCGCGGTCAGCCGGCAAATTCGCGCGCTGGAAGAGTCGCTTGATTCGACCCTGTTTCACCGCCATGCGCGCGGGTTGATCCTGACCGAACAGGGCGAGTTGCTGTTCGACGCGACCTCGGCCATGTCCAAACGTCTGGACGCAGCCGCCGCGCGCATTCGTGACAGCGAAGAAGAGGTGTTCGGCGTTCTGCGTGTCACCACGACCTTTGGCTTTGGCACTCTTTGGCTAGCGCCCCGCCTGCCCAAGCTTTATGAACAGTATCCCGACCTCAACATTGACCTGATGCTGGAGGAACGGGTGCTGGATCTGCCCATGCGTGAGGCCGACGTGGCCATCCGCATGAAAGAACCAAGCCAGGCCGATCTGGTGCGCAAGCGTCTGATGACGGTCCAGATGCAGCTTTACGCGACGCAGGAATACCTGGCGGATAACGGTGAGCCGAAATCGCTGGATGATATTTCAGACCACAGGCTGATTTGCCAAACGCCGTCCGCCCCGCAGGTGGGCGCCAGCGCTGCGATGGTGCGGCATCTGATGACGTATAACCCCGGATCCTTGCTGACGGTGAACAATTACTTTGGCGTGCTTCAGGGCGTGCTGCACAATCTTGGGATCGGCGTGCTTCCGGATTACGTGACGCAGGACTTCCCGCACCTGCTGCCCATCCTGTCAGATGTTGAAACCGCTGACGTGCCTGTATACCTCGCCTACCCCGAGGAACTGCGCCATTCCAAGCGCGTCGCGGCCTTCCGCGACTTTGTTCAGGATGAGATCATCGCGCAGCGTAAGCAATTGAAGCAACAGGGAAAACTCTAGCTATGCGCCGCGGGCATAGCGGACATGACCATAGATCAGTCTGAAACATCTTGATCGTTAACAAACTGATCCCTAAATGAGCACTCGAAGGCGGTGATGCTGAAACGCTCATCATCTTCATACCTCCCTGTTGGACTACGGCCGAGCTTAGTGCTCGGCCTTTTTTTTTGCTCAGAACGCAGACATTCGCGGCGGTTGAGGGAAAACATTTGGGAAAGTCGGGTACTTAGACCTATGATCACAAAAAAATCACGAAGACTTGTGTTCGAGGACAGATTTGATGTTTCACCCAATTCGTCTTCTTTTGGCGATTATTTCCGTCTTGTGGCTTTCAACCCCGTTGATCGCCCAGCAAAGCGACGCCACGCAGCCATCCACCGCTGTCAGCATTCCGGATGATCTGACGCCGGAACAGGTGGACGATCTGGTCGCGCGCATGTCGGATGATCAGGTCCGCGCCATTTTGCTTGAGCGGCTGGATGCGGTGGCCGAACAACGCGCGGCCGAGGCCGAGGAACGCGAAGACCCAATCACCGAGATCAACGAAATCTGGGCCGAAATGGTGGCATCCTGGACCCATGTTCTGGTCACTGTTCCAAATATTTTCAGTGCACAGGCCCACGCTTTTCAAAACTTCCAGGGGACCTTTGGCCCTACCGGTGTCTTTGTTCTTATGGGCCTGATCCTGAGTGTTCTGGCGGCCGGTTTCGTAGCGGAAAAACTGTTCGGCCTGTTGACCCGAAAATGGCACAACAAGAACGAACAGATGGATGACAGTGATCTCTGGAGCGCAGTCAGTTACCTGTTCCGCCGGTTTTGCCACGAGATCGCCGGACTGGTCGTGTTCTACGTCGTAATCCGCGCTGTCGGGCGCGGTTTGCTGACGCCCGAACAGATCACCTATGCCGCGCCGTTTGTGTTTTATTTGATCTGGGTTCCGCGTCTGGGTGCGGCGGCTTCACGCTTTATTCTCGCCCCCAGCAAACCCCATTTCCGCCTCGTCAATATCGACGATCACTGGGCGAAGTATCTGCACCGCAATCTGATCGGCCTGCTGATCCTGATCGGGTTCACGTTGTTCCTTTTGCACTTCAACAGGCTGAACGGGATTACCGGAGGCGAAACGCGCGTGGGCTTCTGGCTTAACGCGGCGATCCACATCTATATCGGCGTGATCGCGTGGAAAGCGCGCGAAGGGCTGTCGCAGATGATGCTGGGCACGGACCCGGACCGCACCAAATTCGACGAAGAAGTCGCCCATTATTACCCCTATTTCGCAATCGGCGTGTCGGCGGTTATCTGGTTGCTGGTCGAATTTCTGGTCGCGAAACGCGATCCCGCGATCCTCGCCATGCTGGGTCGGGGTGCGCATTTCACCACCATGTTCTGGCTGTTGATCGCGCCGGCGCTCGACACGCTGATACGTGGTCTTGTGCGGCATTTGCAGCCGCCAATGCTGGGTGAGGGTCCGGTGGCCCTGCAAGCCTATAAGTCCACCAAGCGCAGCTATATCCGCATCGGCCGCGTTCTCGCGGGTATTCTGGTTATCCTGATGGTTGCCAATGCCTGGAACCTCGACCTTCGGGAAATCGCGGGCGGAGCCGAGGAATCCGGCAGCCGGATCATTCAGTTCTTCATCATCATCGCCGTCGGCTACATCCTGAACGAACTCGTTTCGCTTTGGATCAACCGCCGATTGGCCAAGGAGCAAACCGCGGCGGAACAAAGTCCCGACGAGGAAGCCGGCGAAGGCGGCGGGTCCGGCGGGTCGCGCCTGGCCACGGTCCTGCCCCTGCTTCGCGTAACCGCTCAGGTGGCGATTGCGGTGATCTTTGTCCTGCTGGCCTTGGGGGCGCTTGGTCTGGACATCACACCACTTCTGGCCGGTGCCGGTATCCTGGGCCTGGCCATCGGCTTTGGCGCGCAAAAACTGGTCTCGGATATCGTCGGGGGGATTTTCTTCCTGATCGACGACGCCTTCCGCGTCGGCGAATATGTGGATGTCGGCGGCACCACCGGAACGGTCGAGAAAATCTCGATCCGCTCCATGCAACTGCGCCACCACCGCGGACCGGTTCACACCATTCCATACGGTGAGATTCAGAAACTGACCAACTACAGCCGCGATTGGGTGATCATGAAGCTGAAATTCACTGTGCCTTTCGACACCGACCCCAACAAGGTGAAGAAGATCTTCAAGAAGATCGGGGCCGAGATGATGGAGGACGAAACCCACAAAGACGGCTTCCTGCAGCCCTTTAAATCTCAGGGTGTGTTCGATTTCGACGACGTCGGCATGATCATCCGGGGCAAGTTCATGGCCAAACCGGGCAAGCAGTTCACACTGCGCAAGGAAATCTTCAACCGGGTGAAGGCGGCGTTCAAGGAAAACGGCATCGACTTCGCCCGCCGCGAAGTGCGCGTTGCGATCCCCGGTCTGGATGAGAACGATAACCTGACCGACGAACAAAAAACCGCCGTAGGTGCGGCCGCCGCAGACGCGGTAAACAAGGGTCAGGCTCCAGCCTGACGCCGGTCTGTTACAAGCAAAAGACGGGCTCTGCTTCGCTGCCGGGCCCGTTTTTCTTTGCCTGACCCGCCCTGCGCTCACTTGACCCTTCCCACGGACGCCCCCTTGCCCTAAAAGGCCCGAAATCTCGGCCAATTTGGACACAGGACAAACGATGCAAGAGCCCGCCATCACCCCGGATCTGATTGCTGCCCACGGGCTCAAACCTGACGAATACGACATGATCCTTGAGATCATCGGACGCGAGCCGACATTTACCGAGCTTGGCATTTTTTCCGCGATGTGGAACGAGCATTGCTCCTACAAGTCTTCGAAGAAGTGGCTGCGGACTTTACCGACATCCGGCCCGCAGGTCATATGCGGCCCCGGTGAAAACGCCGGTGTTGTGGATATCGGTGACGGTCAGGCGATTGTCTTCAAAATGGAAAGCCACAACCACCCCTCGTATATCGAACCCTATCAGGGTGCTGCAACCGGTGTGGGCGGCATTCTGCGCGACGTGTTCACCATGGGCGCGCGCCCCATCGCGTCGATGAATGCACTCAGCTTTGGCGAGCCCGGCCACCACAAGACCCGGCAACTGGTCAACGGCGTGGTCGAAGGCATCGGCGGTTATGGCAACTGCTTTGGCGTACCTTGCGTGGGCGGCGAGGTGCGGTTCCATCCCGCCTATAATGGCAACTGTCTTGTGAACGCATTTGCCGCCGGTCTGGCCGACAGCGACAAGATTTTCTACTCGGCCGCATCGGGCGTCGGGATGCCGGTCGTTTACCTGGGCGCAAAAACCGGCCGTGATGGCGTTGGCGGCGCGACTATGGCCTCGGCCGAATTCGACGACACCATTGAAGAAAAACGCCCCACCGTGCAGGTCGGCGATCCCTTCACGGAAAAACGCCTGATGGAGGCGACGCTGGAGCTGATGCAGACCGGCGCGGTGATCTCGATCCAAGATATGGGCGCGGCGGGCCTGACGTGTTCCGCCGTTGAGATGGGCGACAAAGGCGGTCTGGGCGTCCGTCTCGATCTGGAAAACGTGCCCCAGCGAGAAGAGAACATGACCGCCTATGAGATGATGCTGTCGGAATCTCAGGAACGGATGCTGATGGTCCTCAAGCCCGAATTGGAGGCCGAGGCCCGCGCCGTCTTCGAGAAATGGGATCTGGACTTTGCCATAGTCGGCGAAACCATTGCCGAGGACCGCTTCCTGATCGTTCACAACGGTGAGGTCAAAGCCGATCTGGTTCTGTCCAAACTGTCCTCGACCGCTCCGGAATATGACCGCCCTTGGGTTGCGACACCCGAGGCCGAAGGGCTGGCCGAAGTCCCTCAGATCGACCCGATCGACGGGCTGCGCGCCCTGCTGGCTTCGCCCAATTATGCCGGCAAACAGTGGGTTTACGAGCAA
The DNA here is from genome assembly GCF_056158465.1 of Ruegeria sp. ABV4_181. Lineage (NCBI taxonomy): Bacteria > Pseudomonadati > Pseudomonadota > Alphaproteobacteria > Rhodobacterales > Roseobacteraceae > Ruegeria > Ruegeria sp. ABV4_181. The sequence continues at coordinate 2,483,319 of NZ_JBSWTI010000002.1, read as the reverse complement.
TACGACACCATGGTCATGGCTGACACCGCCCGCACGCCGGGTCTGGGCGCTGGCATGATCCGCGTGCATGGAACCGACAAGGCGTTGGCCTTCACCAGTGACGTGACCCCGCGCTATGTCCGGGCCAACCCGGTTGAGGGTGGCAAACAGGCGGTGGCCGAAGCCTACCGCAATCTGACCGCCGTCGGTGCCAAGCCGCTGGCCACCACCGACAACCTGAACTTCGGCAACCCCGAAAAGCCCGAGATCATGGGCCAGTTCGTCGGTGCCATTCAGGGTATCGGTCAGGCCGTGGCGGCGCTGGATATGCCCATCGTTTCGGGCAACGTTTCCCTCTATAACGAAACCGACGGTCAGGCGATCCTGCCCACGCCGACCATTGGTGCGGTGGGCCTTCTGGCCCATACCGACGACATCATCGGCAACGAAGTCCGCGAGGGCCATGTCGCGCTGGTCATCGGCGAAACCAACGGCCATCTGGGCCAATCCGCTTTGCTGGCCGAAGTGTTCAACCGCGAAGACGGTGACGCGCCGCATGTCGATCTGGACGCAGAAAAGCGCAACGGCGACTTCATTCGCGCCAACCGTGACATGATCAAGGCCTGTACCGATCTGGGCGACGGCGGCCTTGCCCTGGCCGCATTCGAACTGGCCGAAGCTGCGGGCGTCGGCATCTGCCTTGATGACGCATCGACCGGCTTCCTGTTCGGAGAGGATCAGGCCCGCTATCTGGTCGCCTGCAATTTCGATCAGGCCGAAGCACTGATGATCGCCGCCGGTCAGGCGGGCGTGCCGCTGGTGTCGGTTGGCCGGTTCACTGGCGACTGTGTCCGCATCGGAAGTTCCGAAGCCTCTCTGGACGAGCTTTCGGCCACATTCCGCAACAGTTTTGCCGAAGCCGTGGCCTGATCACAAAGCGGTTCAAGTTCCCGAAACCTGCGTCCGATCAGGCGCAGGTTTTGTCGTTTTTAGCCCCCTATCACACCCTTGCGCGCCCCGTCCGGGCGCTCTACATCTTGGGAAAGACCTTCAGGAGAAACCTACATGCCGATGAGCGCCCACGAAATCGAAGCCCTACTGCGTGAAACCTTTCCCGATGCGGAAATTCAGGTTGGTGGCAGCGATGGCGTACATATGTCTGCAATGGTCGTGGACGAAAGCTTTCGCGGAAAGAACCGGGTGCAACAACAACGCGCGGTCTATGCGGCCCTGAAGGGCAAGATGGATGGCGCGGACGGAGAGCTGCACGCATTGGCGTTGACCACAAAAGCGCCTGAATGAGCGTAACTTTTTGGATATATGCATTTTGCGGAATGGTCGCTTTGGTGGGCTCGATTGCGATTGTGAAAGCCATTGGGCGACCGAAGGGCTCGAACCGTGAACGAGGTGTTGAACCGGGACAAGGTGACTCCATCATTGATCATGGAACTGCAATGGGCATTAGCGGTGACAGTCATCCAACGGCATCAAGAGTGACAAGAGACCCCCAGGAATATGCCAAGGCAATGGCTCCAAAAAAATGAATGGCTGGCTCTTCTGGATAGGCATCATCGCTGCATTGATAGTTGCCGCTGCCTTAATCGAAGCCTATGTGAAGCGAAACAGAAAACGTAACCTAGCCGACATGCGTCCCGACCCGGACAAGATCAGCAAGGTTGGCGGCATTGAAAGATACGGACTGGATCCGCTGGCCCTGGCGCAAGCCGAACACCGGCGGCTAGAGGAAAAAGGATGGGCCCCCGACCCGTCACAGAACGAAACGACGGCCCCGGATGCGGGCAAAGAGGACAAGCAAGATGACCGACGTAAAGACCCAGATCGACGAAACCGTCAAAGCCAATGACGTTGTGTTGTACATGAAAGGCACCAAAGAGATGCCGCAATGCGGGTTCTCGTCCCGCGTGGCCGGTGTCCTGAACTACATGGGTGTGGACTACACTGACGTGAACGTTCTGGCCGACGAAAACGTGCGCCAGGGCATCAAGGACTATTCCGACTGGCCGACCGTGCCCCAGCTTTTTGTCAAAGGCGAGTTTGTCGGCGGCTGTGACATCATCACCGAGATGACCCTGTCGGGCGAGCTGGACACGTTGTTTGACGAAAACGGTGTCAGCTACAACAAGGACGCCGCAGACAAGATCCGCGAAGCAAACGCCTGATCAGCGGCTGACGCAATTCTGCAAGACAACCTGTTCACTGGCGGCATCCGCACCTGCCGCCAGATAGCTGACGTTTGCGTCCCACCCTTTGGATCGCAGGATGTAAGTCCCTGCCCCACCCTCGGATTCATAGCGTATTCCGGACCCGCTTTCCGCCTGACGCAGGGTGACAAGCTGGTTGTCGACCATCATCGCCGCCGCGCTGGACCCGTCCGGCGCGTTGAAATAGGCCACCTGAAGCGGAACGCCGTTTTCACAGGTGAATGTGACCGGCAAAATGTCAATGTCAGCCCACGCAACCGATCCGTAAAAAGTCATCGCCAGGGAAAAGGCGAAAGTTTTCAGCGGGTTCATCCGCCGGACCTTTCTTCGATGACGGATGCCAGCGCCTCGGCCCGCGCGGCCAGTTCTGCCAGCGTATCCGTGACCGAGGGCGGAACGACAGCCACCTCGACCCGTTCGGGTTCGGGTCGCGGCATGTTCCGCAGGTTCTGCAACTCGGCCTCGACCGAGGCCAGTTTCGACTCGAGCGATTTGATCTTGTCGTCGGTCCCTGCGGCCTTGTCCGCCAGCATCAGCCCGGCCATCAGCAGCATCCGCGATTCCGGCATCCTGCCAATCTGATCGGACAGAACCTGCGCCTCATCATCTAACAATTTCGCCGCGGATTGCAGAAACGCCTCTTCGCCTTCCTGGCACGAGACTTCAAAGCCGCGCCCACCGATTTGAATGGTCACTTCGGGCATTACTCAACCTCTCCCTCAGCAAGTTTCGCCTGGGACAACAACGGCTCCAGCCGGGCCAGAACTGCATGCGCCTCGGCAGCGTCGGTCGCCTGAGCCGCACGCGTGGCTTCCAGTTCGGCGACCGTCGCGCGGTTGAGAAGCTCGGCATCGGGCATGCCATCTTCAGCGGCGGCGCGCAGTTCATCCACGGACTTGCGCAGCTGTTCGTTTGCCTTGCGCATCCGCTGAAGATCGTCATCCAGACGCGACATCGCGGCACCATGGCTGCTGCGCTCGGCGCGCAGCATCTCAAGCTCGGCATTCAGTTCGGCCACGCGCTCGCTGTCGGCCAGTTCAGAGTGCAGGCGTGCATTCTCGGCCTTGAGCGCCTCAAGCTCGTCCTGATTTTCAAGCGCGGCCTTGGCATCGGCCAATTCGGCGCGCGCCGCCTCAACCGCAGCCAGCCGGGCCGTCGCCTCAGCAAGTTGTTCGCGCAGGGCGCTGTTTTCCGGATCTTCCGCCGGTGCGGCACGCAGGCTTTCCATATCGGCGCGCATCGCGTCGACTTCCTGAGCGTGACGTTCTTTCAGGGATTTCAGACGTTCTTCCAGCTGCGCATTGGCGACGCGTTCATCATCCAGGGCCGCCCGCAGAGTAACATCTTCACCGCCGCTTGCGGGCGCTACGTCCCGCAGGGCCTCAACGCCGGTTCCGATCCGCTCCATCGCGGCCACGATACGGCGTTGTAATTCTTCGATCTGGCTCATGCCCCTGCCACCTCTTATCCAAGGTTCCTTCTTTCGCGGGTTTGTCCGAATCAACGTAGTCCGCTTCTTTGCCTAGTCTAACCGAACGGGGCGGAAAATACCCACTGTTTGCTTTCAATCACTTGGGCTGCTTTCTTGAACCACTGGCGTACGTCATCTCCCAGTTCCGCTTGCACTTTGAGGGGTAATTGATATTGAGCGGCCCATCTGCCTGTAATCCAAAGGAACAACGCCCGTGGACCTGACTGCGCTGCGCAATGCAAACCCCGAACACTGGGACAAAGCTGCGGCCATCCGCACCCTGACCCTTGACGCCGTCGCCGCCGCCAATTCCGGCCATTCCGGCATGCCGATGGGCATGGCCGATGTCGCGACCGTCCTGTTCGAAAAGCACCTGAAATTCGACGCCTCGGCCCCGAACTGGCCCGATCGCGACCGGTTCATCCTGTCCGCAGGTCACGGATCGATGCTGGTCTATTCGCTGCTGTACCTGACGGGCCACGCGGACGTTACGCTGGACGAGATCAAGAACTTCCGCCAGTTGGGCGCCAAGACGGCAGGCCATCCGGAAAACTTCCTGGTTGAAGGGATCGAGACCACCACCGGCCCTCTGGGTCAGGGCATCTCGAACGCTGTGGGTTTTGCCATGGCCGAGGAGATCCAGCGCGCACATTACGGCAAGAAGGTTGTCGATCACTATACCTACGTCATCGCCGGTGACGGCTGCCTGATGGAAGGTGTCAGCCAGGAGGCGATTACGCTGGCCGGGCGCCACGAACTGAGCAAGCTGATCGTGTTCTGGGACAACAACAACATCACCATCGACGGCACCGTTGATATGGCCGACCGCACCGATCAGGTGCGCCGTTTCGCGGCCTCGGGCTGGCATGTGATTGAGATCGACGGCCATGACCCGCAGGCGATTGATGCTGCGATCACTCAGGCGAAAAAGTCGAACAAACCAACCATGATCGCGTGTGAAAGCCACATCGCACTGGGTCACGCTGCGCAGGACACGTCAAAAGGTCACGGCGCGCTGACCGATCAGGATCAGCTGAAGGCCGCAAAGGAAGGCTACGGCTGGCCGCATGATGCGTTCGAAATCCCGGGCAATGTAAAATCCGCCTGGGAAGCCATTGGTGCCCGCGGAGCCGCTGAGCGTTCCGCGTGGGAAGAGCGTTTTGCCCAACTCTCCGAACGCAAACAGGCCGAGTTCAATCGCGCCTATGCGTTCGATGCGCCTAAAAAACTGGCCGGAGCGATCCGTTCGTTCAAAAAACAGGTGTCGGAAAATCAGCCCAAGCTGGCCACCCGCGCCTCGTCCGAAAAGGTTCTGAACGTCGTCAACCCGATCATGACCGAAACCGTCGGCGGCTCGGCCGACCTGACCGGATCGAACAACACCAAATCGGCCGATATGGGCGTGTTCCTGCCGGAAAACCGTAAGGGTCGTTACATTCACTACGGTATCCGTGAACACGGTATGGCCGCTGCAATGAATGGTATGGCCCTGCACGGCGGCATCCGCCCCTACGGCGGTACGTTCATGGCCTTCACCGACTATGCGCGCCCGTCCATGCGTCTGGCGGCACTGATGAAGGTACCGACTGTTTTCGTCATGACCCACGACTCGATCGGTCTGGGCGAAGACGGTCCGACCCACCAGCCGGTTGAACATCTGGCGATCTCGCGCGCGACGCCGAACACCTATGTGTTCCGTCCCGCCGACACCGTGGAAACCGCCGAGGCCTGGGAATTGGCGCTGACCTTCAAGGACAGCCCTTCGGTCCTGTCGCTGACCCGTCAGGGCGTGCCGACCGTGCGGACCCAGCACAAAACCAAGAACCTCGTTGCGCAAGGCGCTTACGTTCTTGCCGAAGCCGAGGGCAAGCGTCAGGCCATCCTGATCGCCACCGGATCCGAGGTTTCGCTGGCGATGGAAGCCAAGGCCATGCTTGAGGCCGAAGGCATCGGCACCCGCGTCGTTTCCATGCCCTGCATGGAACTGTTCGCCGAGCAGGACGACGCCTATCGCAAGCGCGTTCTGCCCGCAGGTCCGGTTCGTGTCGGCATCGAGGCCGCCGTCCGCGCCGGGGGCTGGGATCGCTGGCTGCTGGGGGAACGTGGCCGCGAAGCCAAGGCGGGCTTTATTGGCATGTCGAGCTTTGGCGCTTCGGCCCCCGCAGGCGAGCTGTACAAGCACTTCGGCATCACGGCCGAGGCGACGGTTGCCAAGGTCAAGGACCTGCTGGGTCAGTAATCCTTATCGGAAACACAGACAAAGGGGCGGCATAAGCCGCCCTTTTTTAACGCTCTCCGGGCGTCTTCGAAAGCAATGGCGCGATCAACTTGGTTGCGACCGGGATCAGCACCAGTCCCCAGGCCAGTCCAAACACGCCGTCCATTGTGGCCTTGGCAATCCATTCCGCGGCTGCCTCCCACTGCGCTGAAACCGAATGCCCGACGGCATAGGCCCAGTCGTGAATGTGGTGGCCCAGCCAGCCAAAGCCCAGAACTTCCATCCCGTGAATGATGATCGACCCGCCGACCCAGAGCATTGCCGCGGTGCCGACGATGGAAAGGGTTTTCATCACGCCCGGCATCCCCTTGACCAAACCGCGCCCCAAACCGCGCCCGATCGGTGTAGGCGCATTTTGCGCAAGGTACAGACCGACGTCGTCCATCTTTACGATCAGGGCGACCGAGCCATAAACCGCGACAGTCACCCCGATCCCGACAACGGCCAGGGTTGCGGCCTGCATCCACAAATTCGGCGCTTCGACAGCCGCCAGGGCAATGGTCATGATTTCCGCCGACAGGATGAAATCCGTCTTGATCGCCCCCTTGACCTTCTGTTCCTCAAGATGTCCGGGATCGCGGACATTCATGTCTTCATCAATGACATGAGAGCCGTGCGGGAACAGGACGTGAAATATTTTCTCAGCCCCTTCGAAGCATAAATAGGACCCGCCGATCATAAGCAGCGGCGTGATCAGCCAGGGCGCAAAATTCGCAAGTAGCAGCGCGACGGGCAGCAATAGGACGATCTTGTTGAATATCGACCCACGGGCGATCCGCCAGATGATCGGCAATTCCCGCGCCGGCGCGAAACCCTGAACGTATTTCGGTGTGACGGCCGCATCATCAATAATGACACCCGCAGTCTTGGCCCCGGCCTTGCCCGCCGCGGCGACCACATCGTCCACCGATGACGCAGCAACTTTTGCAATGCCAGCAACGTCGTCCAACAGCGCCAAAAGACCGCTCATGATGCTTCCTTTCCTTTCACCTGCCGCAATTGGACCCTACCTGATCCGACGCTTAGCGCAAGCGTTAGCGCAATCGGTCGAGGTTTGCGCTAACACCTTAAAATTATGTCACTTTTGGGCTTTTGAGAAAAAGAATTCACCGCTATATGGCGCTTAAAGCAAGCGCATTTGGAGACGTCAGATGACCATCAAGGTCGGTATCAATGGTTTTGGCCGCATTGGCCGCTGCACCCTGTCGCACATCGCCGCGTCAGCCCGCAACGACATCGAAGTGATCAAGGTCAACGCAACAGGCCCGTTGGAAACCACTGCGCATCTGCTGAAATACGACAGCATCCACGGCCGCTTTCCCCGCGATGTCGCCATCAACGGCAAAACCATGGATCTGGGTCGCGGCCCGATGGAGATGTTTTCGACCTATGACATGAAGGAACTTGACTGGGATGGCTGCGACGTCGTTCTGGAATGCACCGGCAAGTTCAACGACGGCCTGAAGGCCAATACCCACCTTGAACGCGGCGCGCAAAAGGTGCTGCTGTCCGCCCCGGGCAAGAATGTCGACAAGACCATCGTCTACGGCGTGAATCACAACAGCCTGGTTGCCGATGACAAGATGGTGTCGAACGGCTCGTGCACCACCAACTGCCTTGCTCCGCTTGCCAAGGTCTTGGACGAAGGGATCGGGATCGAACACGGCATCATGACCACGATCCATGCTTACACGGGCGATCAGCCAACTCTGGACCGCCGCCACAGCGATCTGTACCGCGCCCGCGCTGCGGCCATGTCGATGATTCCCACCTCGACGGGCGCCGCGAAGGCGCTGGGCGAGGTTCTGCCCAACCTCAAAGGTCGTCTGGACGGATCAGCCATCCGGGTGCCGACACCGAATGTCTCGGCCGTCGATCTGACCTTCCGCGCCGGGCGCGATGTGACAGTGGAGGAGGTCAACGCCGTCGTCCGCGAAGCCTCGCGGGGGCCGATGCAGCGCGTTCTGGGTTACGAACCCGCGCCGCTGGTTTCGACCGATTTCAACCATACCGAGGAAAGCTCGATCTTTGCGCCGGACCAGACGCGCGTTGTCGGCGATCGTATGGTGCGGGTTCTGGCCTGGTATGACAATGAATGGGCCTTTTCGGTCCGCATGGCCGATGTCGCGGCCGCAATGGGCCGGCTTAACTAAGATCGGCCTGAAATCTTGAACCTTTTTGCCCGCTCAGGTTATCTGGGCGGGCGTTTTCGTTCGGGGCCGGCATGACAAATCAAATCGCCATATGGCTTGGCCTTCTTATCCTTGGCGGGTGTATTATCGACTACGCGGTCTTTGGGCCGGAACATTTCGTGTTTCTTGGCAAGAAGCTTTATGCTTTTCTGGACTGGCTCGCTTTCTGGCGCTGACAGAGGTTTTGCTTGACTTTTTTGCCATTCTATCTTTGTTAGCGCTAACTTACTTTTAGCGGAAAACCGGACGGAGCGGAACATGACACTCAAGATTGCCATCAACGGATTTGGACGCATCGGACGCGGTGTTCTGCGCGCCGCAATGGAAACAGGTCGCACCGATGTTGAAATCGTCGCCATCAACGACCTGGCCAAGCCGGAAATGAACGCCCACCTGTTCGAGTTCGACAGCGTGCACGGCCGGTATCCAAAAACGGTCACCCTGAATGACAACGGCCTTGATGTAGGGGGCGGGCCGATCCGCCTGACCAGTGAGCGCGAACCGGAAAAGCTCGACTGGTCCGATGTCGATGTCGTTCTGGAATGCACCGGTGTTTTCCGCACGCGTGAGGCTGCGTCGCGCCACTTCGAAAACGGCGCGAAGAAAGTGCTGATTTCGGCCCCTGCCCGCGGCGACGGCGCGGTGAAGACCATAGTTTTTGGCGTCAACGACCATGAACTGACTGCGGATGACACGGTTGTCTCGAACGCATCCTGCACCACCAACTGCCTGTCTCCGGTCGCGGCCGCGCTGGATGCCGGGCTTGGGATCGTGCACGGCAACATGACCACCGTTCACGCTTATACCGCCAGCCAACCCGTCCACGACACGGCTGGCAAGGACCCCTACCTGTCCCGGGCCGCTGCGCTTTCGATGATCCCGACAACGACCGGTGCTGCGTCGGCCGTAGGTTTGGTGCTGCCGCAATTGGCGGGGAAACTGACGGGTCAGGCCATTCGCGTTCCGACCCCCAACGTCTCTGTCGTCGATCTGGTGGCAGAAGTGTCGCGCCCGACGACCGAGGATGAGGTGAACGCACTGTTCTCTGAGGCCGCAGCCAAAATCCCCGGCGTTCTGGCGGCCGAAGATCGTCCGCTGATCTCGGTCGATTTCAACCACGATTCCCACAGTTCGACGGTCTCTTTGCCCGAAACCAAGGTGACGGACGGCACGCTGGTCCGTGTTCTGGCGTGGTATGACAACGAATGGGGCTTCTCGAACCGCATGCTGGATACGGCGGCGGCGATGGGTGCCCTAAACTAACCGGTCTTTCAGCGCGGCATTGACGCGGGGGGTGACGAATTTCGACACGTCCCCGCCAAGCCGCGCGATTTCCTTGACCAGTTTCGACGCAATGGCCTGATGCCGCGCTTCGGCCATCAGGAACACAGTCTCGATCGAGTCGTCCAGGGCCCGGTTCATTCCAACCATCTGGAATTCATACTCAAAATCGGCAACGGCCCGCAAACCGCGCACGATGATCTGGGCACCGACATCCCGCGCGCAGTCGATCAGCAGGTTCTCAAAGGGATGGGCGACAATTTCCGTTCCGGTCTGTTCGGTCAGAAGGGCGCATTCTGCCTCGATCATCTCGACGCGTTCTTCCAGAGAAAACAGCGGGCCCTTGTCCCTGTTGATCGCAACGCCAATGACCAGCTTGTCCACCAGAGCCGAGGCGCGGCGGATGATGTCGACATGACCCAAGGTGATCGGATCGAAAGTTCCGGGATATAATCCAACCCTCATCGCGGCCTCCAGCGCAACAAAATTTCTGCGCAAGCAAACATAACTTTGCCGCAGGTGCAAGAGGTGGAGTCAGGCCGCAGGGGCTTCAATGCCCCATGATCATGCCTTCCAGCGCGTCCTTTTCCATAGCCAGTTCGGACAGTTGCGCCTTGACGACGTCGCCCAGGGTGACGATGCCGATCAGTTTGCCATCTTCCACGACGGGCATGTGGCGAAAGCGCCCTTCGGTCATGCGGGACAGAATGTCCTGAACTGTGTCCTGCCGGGTGGCGGTGACAAGGTCGCTGGTCATATAGGCGCTGACCGGCTGGGTCAGGCAGCCGCTGCCGCTGGCGGCCAGTTCCCTTACGATGTCACGCTCGGACAGGATGCCCGTCGCCGTTTCGCCACCATCCTCGGACACAACAACCGTCCCGATCCGCTTGTCCGCCAGAATTTTTGCGGCATCGGACACGGTCAACGAAGGCAGAACCGTTTCTACACCTTCGGTGGCCTTGGATTTCAGAATGGCCTGAACAAGCATGTGCGTAACCTCCGAAATAACTTCCTGTTTTCCAAAGCGTTGCCGGAATGTTTAACCCTGTCAAGGTGAAGCTTCGGCCTCTAACCGCTCAACCTCTTCGCGAATACCGAGGCTGAGCGCCTGAGCAAAGCGGTTCAGCCTTTCGTTTCGCTGGTCGCCCTGGTGGCGCAACAGATGAAAACTTCGGGTCAAACTCACCTGATCCGTCAGGATTTTCCGCAAATTCGGGTGAAACGGCAGTGTAAAGTCATGCGCCACGCATATCCCCGAACCCAGCGCAACCTGGCGCAATTGTACGGAAACCGAGTTCGATGCAAGTGCGACACGGTCAACCCCCATGTCCACCAGATAGTCCAGTTCGCGGTCGAATATCATATCCGGGATATAGCCGATCATCCGGTGGCCCTTCAGGTCTTCGACAGACTGGATGGCGTCATGTCGGCTCAGGTAATCCTGAGTTGCGACAAGATGTAGCTTATAGTCGCTGATCTTCTGAACCAGCAGTTTGCCGGCTGTCGGCGCGCTGACGGTCACCGCCATGTCAGCCTCGCGCCGGGAGAGGTTGATGATCCTCGGCAAGGCCAGGATCTGGATATCCAGATCCGGGTTCGCATCACTGATTTTTGCGCAGACCTGCGGCAGCAGATAATTGGCGCTGCCATCCGGGGCCCCGATCCGGATCTGACCGCTGAGTGTCTTGGAAGATCCGGACAGCGCACCCGCTGCGGACCGCATGGCCTCTTCGGCCTTCAGCCCGTGATCCATCAACCGTTCTCCGGCCGACGTCAGGACATAGCCCTGCTGGGATTTGGTAAATAAAGGCGCGTCCAGCGATGCCTCAAGCCGCGCAATTCTGCGCCCAACCGTCGCCGGATCAATCTTGAGAATCCGACCCGCTGCCGACAGACTTTCCTCGCGCGCGACTGCCAGAAAAACGCGCATGTCATCCCAATTCGCCGCCACGTCCCGACCTTTGCATTTTTGCAAAACTTCTTTGAGATATTGCCTCTGTTCAAGTAATTTTTGCAAGCCTATTGTGCGCGCAAATACACCGGAGGAACTTGCAATGAACGAACTGTCCCATTTCATCAATGGCGAAAACGTCGCCGGAACATCCGGCCGTTTCGATGACGTCTTCAACCCGGCCACAGGCGACGTACAGTACAAGTGCCCGATGGCCAGCGCAGCCGAAACCACCGCCGCCATCGATAGCGCGGCTGCCGCGCAGCCCGCATGGGGGGCGACCAACCCGCAGAAACGCGCCCGCGTCATGATGGCCATGGTCGGACTGATGAACCGGGACATGGACAAACTGGCCGAAGCGCTGAGCCGCGAGCACGGCAAGACCATCCCCGACGCCAAGGGCGACCTGCAGCGTGGCCTGGAAGTGATCGAATACTGCATTGCCGCGCCGCAGATGCTGAAGGGTGAGTTCACTGACAGTGCCGGCCCCGGCATTGACATGTATTCCATGCGTCAGCCGCTGGGCGTTGTCGCCGCGATCATGCCGTTCAACTTCCCCGCGATGATGCCTCTGTGGCATGTCGGTCCTGCCCTAGCCTGCGGCAACGCCGTGGTGCTGAAACCGTCCGAACGTGACCCCTCGGTCCCGCTGATGCTGGCGGAACTGTTTGTTGAGGCGGGCCTGCCCAAGGGCGTGTTCCAGGTGGTCAACGGTGACAAGGAGGCGGTCGACACGCTGCTCGACAGTGATGTCATTCAGGGTGTGTCTTTCGTGGGTTCGACCCCGATCGCGCAGTACATCTATTCCCGCGCCACGGCGAACGGCAAGCGCGCGCAGTGTTTTGGCGGTGCCAAGAACCACATGATCGTGATGCCCGACGCGGATCTGGATCAGGCAGCAGACGCGCTGGTCGGCGCCGGTTTCGGCGCGGCAGGCGAACGCTGCATGGCTATCTCGGTCGCCGTTCCGGTGGGTGAGGAAACCGCAGATGCGCTGATCGAAAAGCTGATCCCTCGCGTCGAAAAGCTGAAGGTCGGTCCTTATACGGCTGGCGATGATGTCGACATGGGCCCGGTGGTCACCGGTGCCGCCAAGCAGCGTATTCTGGGCCTCATCAACTCGGGCGTCGAACAGGGTGCCAAGCTGGTCGTCGACAACCGCGACTTCAGCTTGCAGGGATATGAGGACGGCTTCTTTGTCGGTCCGCACCTGTTCGACCATGTGACCCCCGAGATGGACATTTATAAGCAGGAAATCTTTGGCCCGGTTCTGTCCACCGTCCGCGCGGGTTCTTATGAAGAGGCGCTGAAACTGGCGATGGATCATGAATACGGCAACGGCACCGCGATCTTTACCCGCGATGGTGACACCGCGCGTGACTTTGCCAGCCGGATCAACATCGGCATGGTCGGCATCAACGTTCCGATCCCGGTGCCGCTGGCCTATCACACATTTGGTGGCTGGAAAAAATCGATGTTCGGCGACCTCAACCAGCACGGGCCGGACAGCTTCAAGTTCTACACACGCACCAAGACCGTCACAGCGCGCTGGCCGTCCGGCATCAAGGAAGGCGGCGAGTTCAACTTCAAAGCGATGGACTGATCCGCGCTGCGGCTACGAACATGGAACAACCCGGCCCTGAACAGGCCGGGTTGTTTCGGCGAAGCCTTGCCAATTTGGAACAATTCCGGCGGCTTCACGATAAATTTAGCCGCCGGACCCTAGCAAATCAGGCCGGCGGCAAATATTTTCGCGGCAAATTATTGCTCGAGCAGTTCCTGAACCGGAGGCCAATTTGTCAAATTTCCGCATGACCCGCCGCTCTGCCTTGCTGGGCGCAGCGTCTCTTATGGCGGCACCAGCACTGGTGCGCGCGCAAAGCACGGATGCGTTTCCGCCGGACGAAGAAGCCATCAGCACGCAGCTTCCGGTGCGCCGCAATGTATCGTCGTTTTCACAGCAAAACTGGCAGGACCATTTTGATGAGCTTGGCGTTGGCTGCCTGCTGGCCGATATCACCAGCCGCGCGGTTCATTACTGGGGCGCGGACGGGTCTTACAAGCTGTATCCCAGCTCGGTCCCGATGAGCGAGGAACTGACCAAGCGCGGCTATACAGAGGTTGTACGCAAGCGCGAAAACCCTAGCTGGACGCCGACAGCATCGATGCGTGAACGTGATCCTTCCCTGCCCGTTCGAATGGAAGGTGGCGACCCCGGCAACCCGCTGGGCACCCGCGCGATGTATCTGGGCTGGCCCGCCTATCTGGTGCACGGCACGCACGACACCCGGAAAATCGGCCGGCAGAGCTCATCCGGATGCATCGGTTTGTACAATCAGCATGTCGAGGAACTGTATCCGCTGGTACAGATCGGAACACAGGTCAGACTGGTCTGACGAACAAAGCCCCGGCCAAATGGGCCGGGGCTTTTTGGTTGTTGTGGTACGTTGTTATTCCGGCAAGATGACCGCATCGACCACGTGAATGACGCCGTTGCTGGCTTCGATATCAGCCTGCACAACCTCGGCGCCGTTCACCTTGACGCCGTTTCTGGCGTTCACGTTCAGGCGGTCGCCCTGAACTGTCAGAACCTTGGCGCGTTTGCCGGCGATGTCACCCGACATCACCTTGGCAGGCACCACGTGATAGGTCAGAATCTCGACCAACTGGTCCTTGTTCTCGGGCAGAAGCAGCGTTTCAACCGTTCCCTCCGGCAGGGCGGCGAAAGCCTCATCAGTGGGGGCGAACACGGTAAACGGTCCATCACCTTTCAGAGTATCAACCAGCCCGGCGGCCTGAACGGCAGCGACCAGCGTGTTGAACGATCCGGCAGATACGGCAGTGTCCACAATATCGGCGGCCTGGGCCTTTACGGGCAAGGCGAGCGCCAATGCGGCAGCGGCGCCCATGAAAGTGCGGCGAAACATAACTGTCTTCTCCTCTCCAGCTTGTTATGGAAAGGGGTACGGGCGTTTTAACGCGCCGGATCACTTTGCGATCAATTTTCCCGGATCTGAACCCAGATGCTCTGTGCGCGGCCATCTTTGAGAAACGGCAACGCCGCGACTGCATCCGGACGGTCCTGTTGCAGGTAATACCCCGGCCAGAGCATTGAAAACGCTCCGGATTGCAGCATGACGTGCAGCATATACTGCTCGCCCCACCCCGGGCAGTCATAGAAGAAACGTTTGGGGTATTCATAGGGCAGGAAGACGTCGTGTACGTGGATCACCACGCCCGGCTTAAGCGTCGGAATGATCTGGCAGAACAGGTGGGCCACGTCGTTGCTAATACGAACGACATGGCTGGAATCGATGAACAGGATATCACCGGCTTCCAGCTGTTCGAACAGGACCGGATCGACTTCTTCCAGACGCTTTTGTTCGAACCGGTCGACGACATGTGCAATGTCCGCGCGGGGATAGGGATCGATGGCGGTGATCGTCGTCTCAAGCCCGCCATCAATTATCGCCTGTCGGGTCACCCGGGTTGAATTGCCGCAGCCGACCTCGATCACGCGACGGGGTTCGAAACGCCGGACCATCAGGTACAGGGCGTCCGCGTCCGGGCTGTCGTAATATCCGTTGCCGATGCGGTAACCGGTCTTGTTCCGCGCAGGGTCTTTAAGTGCCTCAAGCGCCTCGGCATGCCGGGCATAGTCATCGACAAGTTGCCCGATGTCGAACCCGTCCATCCCCGGAGACAGCGCATATGCCGGGCGGGTCAGCCCCCCTGCCCGTTCAAACGCCTCAAGCCGGGTCCGCTCATCCCGTTCGGTCACTTTGTCGATCAATTTCACACCAAACCGGTCAAGCGCGGCATTGAGCCGGGTGAATTTCCTGGGTTTCACGCGATGTCTCCGGTTCGGGATATTCTGCCAAACTCCATAGCGTTGCCGACAGGGGCTCTGCAAGAACCTCCGGGGCAAACACTTGGCAAAACCCGATTTTCCGTATTCACTGTTGTGAACGGTAAGACGAGGGCCGCCATGCAGCAGGATTTCACGCTGGGCATCGAAGAAGAATATCTGCTTGTCGATCGCGACAGCCTTCAGCTTGCCGAAGCGCCTGCCGCCCTGATGGAAGCCTGCGAAGCCGATTTTCAGGGACAGGTCAGCCCGGAATTTCTGCAATGCCAGATCGAGGTTGGCACCCGCCCACATTCAACGGTCAAGTCCGCGCGCGAAGACCTGAAACGCCTGCGATCCTGCGTGGCCGAGCGCGCCGCAGAGTATAACCTTGCGCCGATTGCCGTGTCCTGCCACCCGTTCGCGGACTGGAAGAAACAGCATCACACGCGCAAGGACCGCTATGACGCGCTGCAACATGCCCTGGGCGGTGTCGCGCGACGGATGCTTATCTGCGGGATGCATGTGCATGTCGGTGTTGAAGACCCCGCAATCCGCGCCGATCTGATGCCGCAACTGTCGTATTTCCTGCCCCACCTGCTGGCGCTGTCAACATCGTCTCCGTACTGGAACGGTGAGGATACGGGGCTGTCCTCTTATCGCCTGACGGTGTTCG
The DNA here is from genome assembly GCF_056158465.1 of Ruegeria sp. ABV4_181. Lineage (NCBI taxonomy): Bacteria > Pseudomonadati > Pseudomonadota > Alphaproteobacteria > Rhodobacterales > Roseobacteraceae > Ruegeria > Ruegeria sp. ABV4_181. The sequence continues at coordinate 2,467,422 of NZ_JBSWTI010000002.1, read as the reverse complement.
ACAACCTGCCGCGCACAGGATTACCGCCTGTTCTGGCCAGCTGGTCAGACTATGAACGCACGACCGGCATTTTGGTCGAGCTGGGCGTGATCGAAGACACCACAAAGATCTGGTGGGACCTGCGGCCGTCGCATCGCTTTCCCACTCTGGAAACCCGGATCATGGATGTTCAGCCACGGCTGGAACACACGCTGTCGCTTGCCGCTCTCGTGCAGGCCCTGACGCGGATGTTGTGCCGCCTGAAGGACCGGAACCTGCGGTGGCGGAACTATGATCAGTTCCTCATCGGCGAAAACCGCTGGCGTGCGCAACGCTATGGCGTGGGCGAAGGGCTGATCGATTTCGGAGACCGGTCCATCAAACCCATGCCCGACCTTATGGGTGAATTGATGGGGTTGCTGGCCGAAGATGGCGAGGCGTTGGGAACCATGACGGAACTGGCCCGGCTGCAACAAATCGCGCAGAATGGAACCTCGGCCACACGACAACGCCGTGTCTACGCCGAGGCCGCGGCAAGAGACGACGATCCGGGCAAGGCAGTGGTGCGGCATTTGATCGAAGAATACCACATGGACCTGTAAGGCCCGGCGCCGGAACACGTATCAAAAGTTGCCCAAACCGGTGATTGCTGGCCGTGCAATATTTCTGTAAGAATTGAGAAATAAACACTCGTTCAATTCATCGGGTCGCGTGGGAGGTAAGCCTTGGATTTTGCAACGACAGAAGAGCAGAACGCGATCTTCGACATGGCGTATGGCTTCGGGCAGGAAAACATCGCCCCCTACGCCCGTCAGTGGGAGGCCGACGGCACGATTCCCAAAGACCTTTGGCCACGCATCGGAGAGCTGGGGTTCGGCGGGCTGTACGTGTCCGAGGACAGCGGTGGCTCGGGGCTGACCCGTCTGGACGCGACGCTCGTGTTCGAGGCGCTTTCGATGGCTTGCCCCTCAGTCGCGGCCTTCCTGTCGATCCACAATATGTGCGCAAAGATGCTGGACAGCTTTGCCAGCGACGATCTGAAATCCCGCATCATGCCCGACGTGCTGAGCCTGAATACGGTCCTCAGCTATTGTCTGACCGAACCCGGATCAGGTTCCGACGCGGCCGCACTGAAAACACGCGCCGAACGAACAAACGAAGGCTACACACTGAACGGAACCAAGGCATTCATTTCCGGCGGCGGCTATTCCGATGCTTATGTCTGCATGGTCAGAACCGGGCAGGACGGCCCCAAAGGCATCTCGACCGTTTATGTCGAGGACGGCACCCCCGGCCTGAGTTTTGGTGCGCTGGAGGAAAAGATGGGTTGGAAAAGCCAGCCGACCGCGCAGGTTCAGTTCGATGATTGCAAAATCCCTTCGGCAAATCTTGTCGGCGTCGAAGGCGACGGGTTCAAATACGCGATGATGGGTCTGGACGGCGGCCGGTTGAATATCGCCTCATGCTCGTTGGGGGCGGCACAGACAGGTCTGAACATGACGCTGCAATACATGTCGGAACGCAAGGCGTTCGGGCAGTCCATTGACCAGTTTCAGGCCCTTCAATTCCGCCTTGCGGATATGGAGATCGAATTGCAGGCCGCCCGCACCTTTTTGCGTCAGGCCGCCTGGAAACTGGATCAGGGCGCGCCGGATGCCACCAAGTTCTGCGCGATGGCCAAGAAATTCGTCACCGAAACGGGCTCAAAGATCGTGGATCAGTGTCTGCAACTTCACGGCGGTTACGGCTATCTTGCCGATTACGGAATTGAAAAGCTGGTGCGTGACCTGCGCGTTCATCAGATTCTGGAAGGCACGAATGAAATCATGCGGGTAATCGTATCGCGCCAGTTGCTTGCCCATCGCTGAGGATCCAATGGCAGATATTGAAATTCGGACCACGGGTCGCGCCGGGCGTATTACGCTGACCAGACCCAAAGCGTTGAACGCCATGACATACGACATGTGCATGGCCATCGACACGGCGCTGCGCAACTGGCGGGAAGACGACACCGTGGACCTTGTCATCCTTGACGCCGAAGGTGACAAAGCCTTTTGCGCGGGTGGCGATATTGCCGACCTCTACACCACGGGGATGAAACAGGATTATGGCTACGGACGCACTTTCTGGCGGGACGAGTACCGCCTGAACGCGTTGATCTTTGAATATCCCAAACCGGTCGTCAGCTTTTTGCAGGGGTTCACAATGGGCGGCGGTGTCGGCATCGGCTGCCATGGCACTCACCGCGTCGTAGGTGAAAGCTCAAAGATTGCCTTGCCGGAATGTTCCATTGGGCTGGTTCCCGATGTCGGAAGCTCGTTCATGCTGGCTCTGGCACCCGGCCGACTGGGTGAGTATCTTGCGACAACGGGTCACCGCATGGGGCCGGGCGACGCGATTTTCGCCGGGTTCGCGGATCATTACATCCCGCTTCGGCACTGGTCGGACGTGATTGAAATGCTCGAAGCGTCGGGTGATGTCGCGATGCTGGAACAGCATTGCGCGCCGCCTCCTGCCAGCGATCTGGAAAAGGCCCAGTCCTCACTGAACACATTGTTTGGCGGCGAAGGGCTGGCTGACATCCTGAACGCGCTGCGCAACTCGGATCAGGAACTGGCTTCCGAGGCGCTGACTCTCATGGGTCGCAATTCGCCTCTGTCGATGGCCTGCACGATCGAAATACTCCACCGGCTTCGCACCCCGACCGTGACGGTGCGCACGGCGCTGGAACTGGAATACAAGTACACCTACCGGGCGATGGAACATGGCGACTTTCTGGAAGGTATCCGTGCGCAGATCATCGACAAGGATCGCAATCCCACCTGGCAGTACAGCGACCAGTCCGTACCAGCCGTCGCGGTTTCAAAAATGCTTCAGCCCCTGGGCGATGACGCGCTGACATTCGAGGAGGAATAGTACATGAAGATCGGATTTATCGGCCTGGGCAATATGGGCAATCCAATGGCGGCCAATTTGGCCAAGGCTGGCCATACGGTGACAGGTTTCGACATGGCCGATGTCGACGTTCCGGGTGTGAAAATAGCGGGATCTGGCGCAGAGGCCGCCGCTGACGCTGAGATCGTGATCACCATGCTGCCGAACGGGAAAATCCTGCGCGCGGTAGCGGATGAGATCGTGCCCGCCATGAAATCCGGCTCGGTCTGGATCGATTGCTCGACCGTCGATGTCGACAGCGCCCGGGCCGTTGCCGAACAGGCGGGGAATGCAGGCGTTCTTGCCGTGGACGCCCCCGTCTCTGGCGGAATTGGCGGTGCGGCCGCCGGTACACTGACCTTCATGGCCGGCGGCAGCGACGTCGCGTTTGCTAAGGCTGATCCCTTGTTCGATATCATGGGGCAAAAAGCCGTGCACTGCGGTGAGTCCGGTGCCGGGCAAGCCGCAAAAATCTGCAACAACATGATCCTTGGCGTCACCATGATTGCCACCTGTGAAGCCTTCGCTCTGGCCGACAAGCTGGGGCTGGACCGCCAGAAGATGTTTGACGTGGTCAGTACATCCTCGGGCTATAGCTGGACGATGAATGCCTACTGCCCCGCCCCCGGCGTCGGACCGGAAAGCCCGGCGGACAACGGATATCGGCCCGGATTTGCGGCAGAACTGATGCTTAAGGACCTGCGCCTTAGCCAGCAAGCTGCCAAAAGCTCTGACGCGGACACGCCGATGGGCCAGGCCGCAACCGCCCTTTACGAACAATTCGTCGAAAATGAGGGCGGTCTGGGCATGGATTTCTCGGCCATGCTGCCCCGGTTCGAAAAGCGCAACCGGGGCTGAGCGACCCGCGTGGGCGGCTTCCCGCCCACACGGTTGACCAACCTGAACGCAACAGCCATCTATCCTGCAAGCCGACGCTCATGCAGAAGGAAGTAAGATGTCGCGTGTCTTGACCATTTCGACGGCAATTCTGGCGCTTGCGCTCAGTTCAGGCGTGGCCTTGGCCGGGAACGGAAAAGGAAAGTCGGGTCACTGCCCGCCGGGGCTTGCGAAAAAGGCGGTGCCCTGCGTGCCGCCGGGTCAGGCGAAAAAGCTGTACAACACGGGCGACTATATCACCCGGGATTACTTCTGGGTCCGCGATCCATACCGTTATGGGCTGCGCCCTGGCGGCAATTACGTGCGCGCGGGCGATTATGTGTACCGCGTCGACCCGGATACGCACAAAGTTCTGAATCTGATCGGAGCGGTGGCTGATATCCTGAACTGACGCTCTCGGCCCAGAGCTGTCCACTTCAGACACTGCCCGCCAAAACGTCAATAAAAAGAACGTTCTGCCACAACCCAGAAGTTAAGTCCAAAATTTTGACGCAATTTGGCGTCATCACAATTCTTGCTATTGCGAGGATTGAATATGAATAATGACGGCACGATTTTTCAGTTCCGCGGCCCGTGGAACGTACCAATACAATTCAGCCAAAGCCTGATCTTTCTTGTCCTGATCATTGTCGGGTTTAATTTTGACCCGGACAGCCTGCCCTATGCGCTTGGATTTGTGGCAATTCTTCTGGCGTCGATCCTTCTTCATGAACTGGGCCATGCCTGGGGGTGCCTTGTTCAGGGCGTTCCCGTCAACCGGGTCGTGCTTTACGGCGGCGGCGGATTCTGTGAACACCGCCGGTCAACGACGTCTTATGAAGATGAACTGATCGTGGCCATGGGTCCGATCGTCAACCTGACGTTGTGGGCGGTATGCTCTCTGCTGGAACCAATGGTCGCTTCGCCGGACCTGGGCTGGGTGCTGGCGGTGACGGCGCAACTGAACCTGTGGCTGGCCCTGTTCAATATGCTGCCCCTGATGCCGCTGGATGGCGGGCGTCTTCTGCATGCGGGACTGAATCGCATCGTATCCGCCACAACAGCCACACGAATTGCAGGGTTCATCGGATTAATCTGAGTGCTGCTTTGGATCCCGATGATGATATTTGCCTATACCTATTTCGGCTTCGTGTTCCTGTTCTTTCCGCCATTGCTGCGTCATTGGCACATGCTGAGGCACGCCCAATACTAATTCTGCACACAAGATGACCTGCGGCGGACGTTACTCCGCCGCGACCTGTTCAGGGTTCAGCATCTGGTTCAGATAACGGCCGGTATGGCTGCGCTCGACTGCGGCCACATCCTCGGGCGTTCCGGTCGCCACGATTTCGCCGCCGCCGTCGCCCCCTTCGGGACCGATATCAATGATATGGTCCGCCGTTTTGACCACGTCCAGATTGTGTTCGATCACGATCACTGTATTCCCCTGATCGACCAGTTCATGCAGAACCTCCAACAGCTTGCGGACGTCTTCGAAATGCAGCCCGGTTGTGGGTTCATCCAGAATATACAACGTCCGACCGGTCGAGCGTTTGGACAGTTCCTTGGACAGCTTCACCCGCTGCGCCTCACCACCTGAAAGCGTGGTCGCCTGCTGACCGACTTTGATATACCCCAGACCAACCCGCGCCAGCGCATCCATCTTGTCCCGGATGGAAGGCACGGCCTTAAAGAATTCCTGCGCGTCTTCCACTGTCATATCAAGGACATCGGCGATGGACTTGCCCTTGAACTTGATCTCAAGCGTCTCGCGGTTGTAGCGCGCGCCCTTGCAGGTTTCGCAGGTTACGTAGACGTCGGGAAGAAAGTGCATCTCGATCTTGATGACACCATCCCCCTGACAGGCCTCGCACCGGCCGCCCTTGACGTTGAAACTGAAGCGGCCCGGCTTGTAACCGCGCGCCTTGGCCTCGGGCAATCCGGCGAACCAGTCGCGGATCGGGGTGAAGGCACCTGTGTAAGTGGCTGGATTCGAACGCGGAGTCCGACCGATGGGTCGCTGATCGATATCGATAACCTTGTCCAGATGCTCCAACCCCTTGATCGTCTCGCAGGGTGCCGGGGTCTGCCGCGCGCCGTTCAGCCGCATCGAGGCGGTCTTGAACAGGGTTTCAATCGTCAGCGTCGACTTGCCACCGCCTGACACGCCGGTCACACAGACGAACTTGCCCAGGGGAAATTTCGCCGTGACGTTCTTGAGGTTGTTTCCGGTCGCCTTGACCACCGAAACACTCTTTTTGTTGCCCTTGCGACGCTCTGCCGGCACAGGGATTTCGCGTGTACCGGCCAGGTACTGACCCGTCATTGACGCGGCATCCGCAGCAATCTGATCCGGTGTACCCTGGCTGACAACCTGACCGCCATGCACACCGGCCCCCGGCCCGATATCAAAGACATAATCGGCCTCGCGGATGGCCTCTTCGTCATGTTCGACGACGATCACCGTATTGCCCTGATCGCGCAGATTTTTCAGCGTGCCCAACAGGCGGTCATTGTCACGCTGGTGCAGACCGATAGAGGGCTCGTCCAGCACGTACAGAACACCTGTCAGGCCCGAACCGATCTGGCTGGCCAGACGAATCCGCTGGCTTTCACCGCCGGACAATGTGCCGCTTGAGCGGGACAGAGTAAGATATTCCAGCCCGACATTGTTCAGAAAGCCCAGACGTTCGCGGATTTCCTTCAGGATGGCCCGCGCGATCTCGTTCTTCTGTACGCTCAGGTGCTTGGGTGCGCCTTCGATCCAGGCCAGCGCCTCTCGGATCGACATCTGAACCACCTGCCCGACATGCAGGCTAGCGATCTTGACGGCCAGCGCTTCGGGCCGCAGGCGATAGCCGTTGCACGCCCCGCAAGGACGGTTGTTCTGATACCGCTCGAACTCTTCGCGTATCCAGGCGCTGTCGGTCTCGCGATAGCGACGCTCCATATTCGGAATAACGCCCTCAAAGCTGCGGGTGACCTGATAAACCCGCCCGCCCTCGTCATATCGGAACTGGATCTCCTCATCGCCCGAGCCGCGCAGAAACACCTGCTGCACGTTCTCTGGCAAGTCTTTCCACGGCGTATTCTTGTCGAATTCGTAATGCCGCGCGATGGCTTCGATTGTTTGCAGGAAATAGGGCGACTTGCCCTTACGCCACGGGGCCAGCGCGCCATCGTACAGCTTCAGGGTCTGGTCGGGAACAACAAGCCGTTCATCAAAAAACAGCTCAACCCCCAACCCGTCGCAGTCCGGGCAGGCGCCGAAAGGAGCGTTGAAGGAAAACAGGCGCGGTTCAATCTCGGGGATGGTGAAGCCGCTGACTGGACAGGCGAAGTTTTCACTGAAGGTAATTCTTTCCGGATCGCCCTCACGCGGTGCGGTCTCAAGCACGGCGATGCCGTCCGCCAGATCCAGCGCAGTCCGCAAACTGTCCGCCAGCCGGGTTTCCATCCCCTCGCGCACAACCAGCCGGTCGACAACAACATCGATGTCGTGCCGGAACTTCTTGTCCAGCGTCGGCGGTTCATCCAGTTCATGGAATGCCCCGTCCACCTTGACGCGCTGGAACCCCTGCTTGCGCAGCTCCAGAAACTCCTTTTTGTATTCCCCCTTGCGGTCCCGCACGATCGGAGCCAGCAGATAGCCGCGCGTGCCTTCCTCCATCGCCATGATGCGGTCGACCATATCCTGCACCTGCTGCGCCTCGATCGGCAGCCCGGTTGCAGGGCTATAGGGCGTGCCGGCGCGGGCAAACAACAGCCGCAGGTAATCATAGATCTCGGTTACCGTACCGACGGTCGAGCGCGGGTTCTTCGACGTGGTCTTCTGTTCAATCGAAATTGCCGGGGACAGGCCGCTGATGTGATCGACATCGGGTTTTTCCATCATGTCCAGAAACTGGCGCGCATAAGCTGACAGGCTTTCGACATAGCGACGCTGGCCTTCGGCATAGATCGTATCAAACGCCAGAGACGACTTACCCGAACCCGACAGTCCGGTGATCACCACCAGCTGATCCCGCGGGATGTCCACGTCGATACTCTTGAGGTTATGTTCGCGCGCGCCGCGTACCTCGATATTCTTCAGCTCAGCCATTTTTGGCTCCCAACACACAAGTGTCCTAGAAATAGGCGAGCGGCACTGAGTCTCCAATAGAAAAGTTAGAACAAAGTGTGAACTAACGGGTTATTGCCGACACCTGCTGACACCATGCCAAAGCCAACCTGCTAGCTGGCTGAGGTTTCTTCGGCATCAAAGGAAAAGTGGCGCGGTTGACGGGGCTCGAACCCGCGACCCCCGGCGTGACAGGCCGGTACTCTAACCAACTGAGCTACAACCGCGCATCTATTTCATGGTTCTATTGCCTGAACCAAGGCTGGCAGCGATGGCGCGGTTGACGGGGCTCGAACCCGCGACCCCCGGCGTGACAGGCCGGTACTCTAACCAACTGAGCTACAACCGCCCGCTGCCCGTTCGTTGCTGAACGTTGGGGTGTATTATGGCCACGCCCCGGCATCGTCAAGCGGCGTTTTGAAGTTTTTTTGACCAACGCATTTTTTGTTTGGATTTTTGGCCGTCTCGTTTCTTTAAGCCGCCACGCCCACCAAATTGCCGGCGCGCGGAAATTCCTGAACATGCCCGCGAACTTGGCGGGCAAATCGTGAAAAATTGGCGGTGCGGCAAGGCCCCGAAGCCAACACGCGAAGGATGCACGCGCTGGATAAACTCTGATCAAATCACCCGCTTGCACCAGATCGAACAGACACGCCCTGCCCGTCTCAAACTGACGCTTCGTAAACGTCAGCCTTGCGCCACTATTCAGCCACATTGCAACGGCAAGAGATGCAAAAGAACGTCTACCGCGAAGATTTCAGGACGCGTTGCTTGCATACTCCGAATAGCATTGGAACCATCTAATCCAAGGAAAAATGTTCCGAATCTTTGTTAATGGGTCGAAGGTCAAATTTGACGCGAATGGATTTTAGAAACTCGATACAGAAGTCCCGCCGCGTTTTGTTAAGAAGGAAGTAGTAGAAAATGTCAGTTGTCAGCACAACTTCTCCGGGTACCAACCCCACTGGTAACGTATACGTGGACGGGCTGATTTGGGGAACGTCGTGGAATGTGAACACCAACGTCGGAGGCCCTGCAGGCACCATTACCTATTCCTTCGCGGACTCGACGGTGTCTGGCTTCAAGACAATGCGGCCCTACGAAATGCAGGCATTTCGCGCGGCGCTGGCGATAATCGAGACATTTATTCCAGTTGACTTCGTAGAAGTTGATTTTCTGTCTCCTAATGGGACAACCTATTTCGAGAACATCTCCTTTGGCTTGGTAACAACCGAATTTCTGGAAGGAGGCCTCGGGTATCATCAAGTGCCCGGCGACAAGCCAATTCTACAGGATGATTATGGAATCAATACACTGTTCGGCTTCTTCGCCTATGATACTCCTCTCTTCAGCCGTGAAGCGCTGGTCAAAGGCGGCGAAGGTTTCACAACGATCCTGCACGAAATTTTGCACGGTCTGGGCTTGGCTCACCCTCATGACAACGGCGGAAGCTCGTCGGTATTTCCTGGCGTCACTCAATCCTTTGACGATTATGGAACGCATGGCCAGAACCAAGGTGTGTTCACGATCATGTCCTACAATTCGGGGTATCCCGAGGTTGTGCCCATGACGACCTACACCTATGGCGGAACTGCTACGCCGATGGCACTGGACATTGCCGCATTGCAGGAGATTTACGGGACCAGCAATTACCGAAACGGTGACAATGTCTATTACATCACCGGTAAAAACGGGGTTGGCACTTACTGGCAGGCGATCTGGGACACGGGTGGAGACGACACTATCTCGGCCGAAGGCGTGACTCGCAAGGTTGTAATCGATCTTAGGGACGCCGATCTGACAGGCCATGACGCGGGCGGCACCCCTTCTTTCGCCGAAGGGATTCGCGGTGGGTTCACAATTGCCAACACAGTTGTAATCGAAAACGCAATCGGCGGCTCGGGCGGCGACGTAATCATTGGAAATGACGCAAACAATCAGATCGAAGGCCGCAATGGGCACGACGTTCTTTCCTCGGGAAGCGGTAACGACCAAATTCACGGTGGCCGCGGCAATGACACTCTGAACGGCGGGCGCGGCAACGACTTCTTTTCTGGAGGCCTTGGTTCAGATGTCATTATCGTGAAGGACAATGATGGGGACGACTTTATCCACGGCGGGCGAAGTGTCGATTGGTTGCGGTTTATCGGTTCAGTTGGCGCAACCGTAGATCTGTCGAACACCTCAGCGCAGAATACTGGTTACGGCATGGATACCATACAGTCAGTCGAGAATGTCGACGGCACAGCGCAAAACGACAACATTACCGGAAACGAGGCCGCCAACAATCTGATTGGCCGGGGCGGCAACGATTATCTGTCGGGTGGAATGAATCATGATAAGCTGACAGGAAATACTGGCAACGACACCCTGGACGGCGGACGAGGCAACGACACCCTGAATGGCGGTTCGGGAACCGATATCCTGATCGGTGGTATCGGCCGAGACGTTATGACAGGCGGAGGAAACGCCGATACCTTTGTGTTCAACGCGATCAAGGAAGGGTCGGTAGCTACGTCAACCGCAGATGTCATTACGGATTTTACCGCCGGTCAGGACAAAATCGACCTGAGCGCGATCGACGCCAGCACAGTTTCTGTTGGCGACGATATGTTTGTGTTTAACGGATCCACCGCTGCTGGAGATTCCGACGCTGGTGAAGTCTGGGTTGTTAAAAAGAACCGGCCCGGAACAGACAAAGACATTACCTTTGTTTATGTCGATACCGATGGTGACAGCGACCCCGAAATGCTGATCAAACTTACAGGTTTGCACAACCTTACAGAAGGCGACTTCATCCTTTAAGCAGAGGGAGACCTCAGGCGGCGGAGCGCTGTCGCCTGAGCCCAATCTCCGCTGAAACTTTCGACAGTGCAAACAGCCCAACAGCCTGAGCGGCAAATGGGCTTTTTCCGGAAAAGCCAACCACCCCCTCTTGCGAGTGAAATCATCTGTGTATAATACGCGTCCTCACGGGTGATTAGCTCAGTGGTAGAGCGCTTCGTTCACATCGAAGATGTCAGGAGTTCAAATCTCTTATCACCCACCATTTTCCCTGCATGTTTCGGCAAATGACAAAGTCGTTTTCTAACACTTCGTGGCATTTAGGTGTTCTGCCGTTTAACTCAGGCCACACAACCACCGGTCAACGAAAAAGGGCGGGGAAAACGCCCCGCCCTTTCGTAGTCTCATCGTTGTTTAATGCGCTGTGGCGGATGCGCCGCTTCCGTCCGAAGTGACTTTGGCCGCAGCGGCCGCGGCTTCTTCTGCGGCCTCGTCCCAATCCACCGCTTCGGGGGTCCGAACCAGCGCCTGTTTCAGAACTTCCGAAACATGAGTGACCGGAATGATCTCCAACCCCTCTTTCACGTTGTCGGGAATTTCGGCCAGATCCTTTTCGTTTTCTTCCGGGATCAGAACTGTTTTGATTCCACCGCGCAACGCAGCCAAAAGCTTCTCTTTCAGCCCGCCAATCGGCATCGCATTGCCGCGCAGCGAAACCTCTCCGGTCATCGCAATATCCTTGCGCACCGGAATTCCGGTCAGCACGGACACGATCGAGGTCACCATGGCCAGGCCGGCCGACGGACCGTCCTTGGGCGTTGCCCCGTCCGGCACGTGAACGTGGATGTCCAGGGTGTCGAATTTCGGCGGCTTTACCCCGATCTGAGGTGAGATAGACCGCACGTAAGAGGACGCCGCGTCGATGGATTCCTTCATCACATCGCCCAGCTTGCCGGTGGTCTTCATCCGCCCCTTGCCGGGCAGTTTCAGCGCCTCGATATGCAACAGGTCGCCGCCCACGGATGTCCAGGCCAGGCCGGTGACCACACCGACCTGATCGTCCTGTTCGGCCAGACCGTAGCGGAATTTGGGCACGCCAAGGAAATCGTCAAGGTTGTCCGGCGTCACCTGTACGGTTTCCGCCTCTTTCTTGATGATCTTGGTCAGCGATTTCCGCGCCACTTTGGCAATCTCGCGCTCAAGGTTCCGCACGCCCGCCTCACGCGTGTACGTGCGGATGATCTTTTGCAGCGCCTCGTCGGTCAGTTCAAATTCCTTGGCCTTGAGGCCGTGGTTCTTGATCTGTTTGCCGATCAGGTGCTGCTTGGCGATCTCGCTCTTTTCCTCTTCGGTGTAACCGGCCAGCGGAATGATCTCCATCCGGTCCAGCAGAGGCCCGGGCATGTTGTAGCTGTTCGACGTGGTCAGGAACATCACGTTGGAAAGGTCATATTCGACCTCAAGATAGTGATCCATGAACGTGTTGTTCTGCTCAGGGTCCAGCACTTCCAGCATGGCCGAAGCCGGGTCGCCACGGAAGTCCTGCCCCATCTTGTCGATCTCATCGAGCAGGATGAGCGGGTTCGTGGTCTTCGCCTTTTTCAGCGCCTGAATGATCTTACCGGGCATCGAACCGATATAGGTCCGGCGGTGGCCGCGAATTTCGGATTCGTCGCGAACCCCACCCAACGAGATGCGGATGAACTCGCGTCCCGTGGCCTTGGCCACCGATTTACCCAGCGAGGTTTTACCCACGCCCGGAGGTCCAACAAGGCACAGGATCGGTCCTTTCAGTTTTTTCGACCGCTGCTGAACCGCCAGGTACTCAACGATCCGCTCTTTGACTTTCTCAAGACCATAGTGGTCGTCATCAAGGATTTCCTGCGCCCGGCCCAGATCCTTTTTGACACGGGATTTTGTGCCCCACGGCAGCGACAGAATCCAGTCCAGATAGTTGCGCACGACCGTGGCCTCAGCCGACATCGGGCTCATGTTGCGCAGCTTTTTCAGCTCGCCTTCCGCCTTTTCGCGCGCTTCTTTGGACAGCTTGGTCTCGTTGATCTTGGCTTCGAGTTCGGCAACCTCGTTGCTGCCGTCCTCACCATCGCCAAGCTCCTTCTGAATGGCCTTCATCTGCTCATTCAGGTAATACTCGCGCTGCGTCTTCTCCATCTGGGATTTAACGCGGGTCTTGATCTTTTTCTCGACCTGCAGAACCGACATCTCTCCCTGCATCAGCCCATAGACTTTTTCAAGCCGTTCGCTGACGGACAGGGTTTCCAGCAGTTCCTGCTTTTGCTCAACCTCGATGCCCAGATGACCGGATACCAGATCGGCCAGCTTGGCCGGTTCGGCGGTTTCACCAACGGCAGTCAGAGCTTCTTCGGGAATGTTCTTACGCACTTTGGCATAGCGCTCGAACTCATCCGCAACGGTGCGCAACAGCGCTTCGGTCGTGGTCACATCGCCCGGAATTTCGGTCAGATACTCGGCACGAGCCTCGAAAAACTCTTCGTTTTCAAGGAACTCGGTGATCTGCACACGGGCCTGACCTTCGACCAGCACCTTGACCGTGCCGTCGGGCAGTTTCAGCAGTTGCAGAACGTTGGCCAAAACGCCCGAGCGGTAGATGCCCTCCACCACCGGGTCGTCATCACCCGGATCAATCTGGCTGGACAGCAAAATCTGCTTATCGTCCTGCATCACTTCTTCCAGCGCGCGGACGGATTTTTCCCGACCCACGAACAGCGGCACGATCATATGTGGAAAGACCACAATATCGCGCAGCGGAAGTACGGGGTATGAGGAATTCAGGGGCTCTTGCATGCTCAATCCTTATCGTTGGCAAGACGGCTCTGGTCCCTATTCAAGGCAACGCCCGGCCGTCTCCTGTCTTGGACGATAAAGGTGGGGCCTCATCGCCCTTTTTCAACCTTACCGCCATGTAACATGATTCAGAATGAACCGAGCTTTTGCGGACTGCAAGGCGTCCGGCGCATATATCCACTGAATTTCACAAAACATGCAGGCACGCCTGAAAAAGCACGCGTCAGAACAACCTCTGCACCGCCCGCGACAGGAAAAAGCCGTGCCCGTCCTGGTTCCTGCACTCCAACCCTTTTTTCGAGGAATGGCATACGAACCCACCAAACCTTCCGGTCACGCCATATTCGGCCCTGTCAAACCCATTGCGATTGCGGTCCAGCGGGCGACACAGCATCTGAGCGGGCCCGGTGTTATACATGAAAAAGACGTGACCCCAGTCGGATTGGCAATTCGTCGGGCGCGGCAAGGCCGGCGCGCCGCGGCGTTCGATAATGGTGCAATAGATATCCGAGGCGTTCACGTCCTGGCCAACCGAACACTGGATGTTTTCGGACGGTGTTTCAAACGTCCAGACATCCGCATACAGCCCGGTAGAAAAGACAACAAATACAACTAATGGGGCAAGGAAACGAGGCATCGAAATCTCCGGCAAAAACACATTAATTGTTTTGAATAGTCGTGTGGCAGATTACCAAAACACCCGCGCTTTGTCACCAAAGGCCCGGCCCGTCAGAGGGGCTCAATATCTCCCTGCGCTCGTTGTGCGTGGAACTCAGCCTGCCAGGTGTCGAACGTCCCGGCAGCGATTGCATCCCGCATGCCCTGCATGATCTCTTGAAAATAATGCAGGTTGTGCCAAGTCAGCAGCATCCCCGAAATCATCTCGTTGGCCCGGAAGACATGGTGCAGATAGGCCCGCGAATAGTTTGAACAGGCGGGGCAGGAACACGCCTCATCCAGCGGTCGCGGATCATCGGCGTGTCGGGCGTTCTTGATGTTTACCACACCAAACCGGGTGAAAACCTGCCCGGTGCGCCCTGACCGCGACGGCAGAACGCAATCCATCATGTCGATGCCACGCGCGACGGCGCCGACAATGTCGTCGGGCTTGCCGACCCCCATCAGATAACGTGGCTTGTCCTCTGGCAGGAAGTCGGGCGCATAGTCGAGACAGTCGAACATGGCTTCCTGCCCCTCGCCAACGGCCAGACCACCGACCGCATATCCCTCGAACCCGATCTGTTTCAGCGCCTCGGCGCTTTCTTCCCGCAGGTCCTTTTCCAGACCACCCTGCATGATCCCGAACAGAGCGTGCCCCGGACGGTCCCCAAACGCCTCGCGCGATCGGTCAGCCCACCGCATCGACAGGCGCATCGACTCGGCGATGCGGTCGCGATCAGCCGGCAAGGCGGGACACTCGTCGAAACACATGACGATATCGGACCCCAGCAGGCGTTGGATCTCCATCGACCGCTCGGGTGTCAGCTCGTGCTTGGACCCGTCGATATGAGATTTGAAGGTCACGCCCTTTTCGGTCAGCTTGCGCAACCCGGCCAGCGACATGACCTGAAACCCGCCCGAGTCCGTCAGGATGGGCCGTTCCCAATTCATGAACTTGTGCAGACCGCCCAAACGGTCGATCCGTTCCGCCGTTGGGCGCAGCATCAGGTGATAGGTGTTGCCGAGCAGAATGTCCGCCCCGGTCGCACGAACGCTTTCCGGCATCATCGCCTTGACCGTAGCCGCCGTACCCACAGGCATGAAGGCCGGTGTACGCACCTCGCCCCGCGGCGTGTGAATCACACCGGTTCGGGCCTTGCCATCCGTGGCCTTCAGGTCAAATGAGAAACGTTCGGTCATGGGCTCGCCTTAGGGTCGCTGAACCGGGCAGCGTTTGCCCGATCTGTGCCGTCATTGCAACCCGTCAGGGCAGCGACGCAACGCGTTCGGTAAACAGATGAACTACC
Source organism: Ruegeria sp. ABV4_181 (assembly GCF_056158465.1). NCBI lineage: Bacteria > Pseudomonadati > Pseudomonadota > Alphaproteobacteria > Rhodobacterales > Roseobacteraceae > Ruegeria > Ruegeria sp. ABV4_181. The sequence continues at coordinate 2,451,936 of NZ_JBSWTI010000002.1, read as the reverse complement.
CCTGCCCCGTCAACGTCCCGGCACACGCGAACGGACGGGCGCGTCGTAACCGGGCGCGTCGCGCCGATCTCAGGACCTTCCAGAACGACCTGCAAACCGGTTTCAACCATGTCAAACATCGGTGCATGCGTGCATGCGATCACAGCGGTCGAATCGTGCAACCCGCAGCCTTCCAGCCCGCCGACCTCTTTGTAGAACTTCAGGTAGAACCGCGAGATGTCGCGCAGGAACGCGCCCATGTCCGGCGAACGGGCGGCCAGTGCCTCGAAATCGGCGGTCTCGTAAAGCGTCTTCAGCGTGACATCCAGACCAACAACAACGGTGTCGGGGGGTGCGGCAAACACTTCGTCCGCGGCGCGGGCATCGTGATAGATATTGGCCTCGGCATGCGCGGTAATGTTGCCCGGGCAATAGACCGCCCCGCCCATAATCACCAGACGTCTGATGTTGCGCGCGAAATCCGGATCCAGCCGCATCGCGTCGGCGATATTGGTCAGGGGACCGACGGCACAAACAACCAGTTCGCCTTTGTGCTGGCGTGCCATCTCGACCAGAAACTCGGCCGCAGGCAGCGGGTGGTTCGAGCCGATCTCGGGAATGTCCGTAATGTCGCCAAACCCCTCGGGGCCATGGACATGTTCGGAAGGATCGTGACCCTTGGCGCCCATGGCAAAAGGCGCGCCTTCGGCCACCGGGGCATTCAAACCCAGTTTATCCAACAAGAACCGGGCATTGCGGCTGGATTGGTGCACATGCGTGTTGCCGAAGACAGTTGTCAGCCCAATCAGGTCAATTTCCGGGGCGGCGGCGGCATAGGCAATCGCCATTGCGTCGTCTATGCCGGGGTCAGTATCGATGATCAGTTTCATACCTGCCCGATACCGCAAACGGCGCGGGATGCAAAGCGGCCACATTCGCAAAATACCACGTCGCATCCACAACTTCAGAGATTTGCATCCACGCGCAATCTCTCCATACCAGAGTTGAAATTGGGCGACTCAACCCCCAAATGTATACTGTAGTACACAATAAACGAGGACAGATATGACCGAAGACCAGATTATAGGATTGATAACGTCGAACATCATTTACGTGCTTGCCGCCGTTCTGATCATCGCCGTTATCTTCAAGGGCGTAAAAATCGTCCCTCAATCCGAAAAATACGTGGTCGAACGGTTCGGACGCCTGCATTCGGTGCTTGGGCCCGGTATCAACTTTATCGTTCCTTTTCTGGATGTTGCGCGTCACAAGATATCCATTCTGGAACGTCAGCTTCCTAACGCGACGCAGGACGCGATCACCAAGGACAACGTTCTTGTGCAAATCGACACCTCGGTCTTTTACCGCATTCTGGAACCGGAAAAGACGGTTTACCGAATCCGCGACGTGGATGGCGCGATTGCGACGACGGTGGCCGGGATCGTGCGGGCCGAGATTGGTAAAATGGACCTGGATGAGGTTCAGTCCAACCGGGCGCAGCTGATCGAACGGATTCAGGAAAGCGTGGAAACCGCCGTGGACGACTGGGGCATCGAAGTGACCCGGGCCGAGATTCTGGACGTTAACCTGGATCAGGCTACCCGCGACGCGATGTTGCAGCAGCTGAACGCCGAACGTGCCCGCCGGGCGCAGGTGACCGAAGCCGAAGGTCAGAAACGCGCTGTCGAACTGCATGCGGATGCCGAGCTGTACGCGGCCGAGCAAACCGCGAAAGCGCGCCGCATTCAGGCCGAGGCCGAGGCTTACGCCACGGGTGTCGTTGCCAAGGCCATTCAGGACAACGGTATTGAGGCTGCACAGTATCAGGTTGCACTGAAACAGGTCGAGGCGCTCAACGCGCTGGGTAACGGGACCGGATCGCAGACCATCGTGGTGCCTGCCAACGCCCTTGAAGCCTTTGGCGACGCCTTTAAGATGCTGCGAGGAGGAAAGTAATGGCCGATCCCTTCTGGTTGACCTGGTGGCTGTGGCTTGCGGCAGCGCTTGCTCTGGGCATTCTTGAGATCTTCCTGCCGGGGTTCATCTTTCTGGGCTTCGCGATAGGTGCCGCGGCAACCGGGCTTCTTCTGGCCATACCCGGCTTAGCCCCGTCGCTGCCTATCCTGCTGCTGGTCTTTGCAGCCTTGTCGCTGATTGCCTGGCTGGTCCTGCGGCGTATGTTTGCCCTGCCCCACGGTCAGGTCAAAACCTTCAATCACGACATCAACGATTAAACCTGACTGGCGCCCGTATTGGGCGCCATCGCACCTCTGGACGATGGCTCTGGTATTCCCTATATAATCTCTCAGGAAACAGACCCGAGGCACGAATGACTCATCCGAGTGAACAGTTTGAAGGCACCCCCCTGATCGCGCCTTCGACCATTGAGCATCCCCTGTACGAGCCGGTGGTAGAAGCCTGCCGGACGGTCTACGACCCTGAAATCCCGGTAAATATCTACGATCTGGGCCTGATCTACACGATCGACATCGCGCAGGATAACGCTGTGAAGGTCATCATGACCCTGACGGCCCCCGGATGCCCGGTCGCCGGCGACATGCCGGGCTGGATCGTCGAAGCCATCGAACCGGTTGCGGGCGTCAAGGAAGTCGACGTCGAACTGACGTGGGAGCCGCCCTGGGGCATGGAGATGATGTCGGACGAAGCCCGGCTTGAGCTGGGCTTTATGTAAACCCTACATCAGGTCCCGCACATAATCCCCTGTCTTAAAAGCTTTATGTGCCTGTCACATATCTGAAAGATTACCGTCACAAGCATTGTGAATAGTTCGCGCGTGCTAGCGTCTGGCTTCAGGCAATTCGCTGCGCGGGCCGACAGTACATATTCCGTCCCCCCAGAGCTCCGGCCTGAATGAGAGACCGCTCTTGCCCGAGAGCGGTCTTTTCTTTTCGGCCGATACCGTCGTTACATTTGGCTATTCCACACCGCACTTGGATTTGATTTCGGCCGCGCGTTCATCCAGGGCCTTTACGTAGTCGCCCGACAGCATGGACAGCCTCTTGTTCTCGGTCCCGGTGATCAGCCCCAAAAGCGCGCCGGCTGGTAAAATCGAAACTACGCTTTCCACTTGCTGGTCCTGAGCGTGTTTCTTTTCCGCGGCGATTGCCCGCAAGTCGCCCTCGGCCGTTGCGCAATTCACCGGATGCCGCTTGTCAGTCGCCTCGGCCAAGGCGGGACCACCCACCAAAACCGCACAAAGAATTGCCGGTAAAGCTTTGTTTTTCCTCAATATATGAATGTTCCCCATCAAATCTCACCCTTCATGGAACTGCCTCAATTCAACTTCAACTCCGTGCGCTCAGGCTACGAGGACCTTGTTTCAAAAAGCAAGCGTCATTGGATCGGGAGCAATACAATCACTGCCTTTCCGAGCGAAAAAGTTAGGTAAGCAGGGCTGCTGTGTCTTGAGGCCACCGCCCCGCGGCACTAGATTGGTATCGACGCGCGACAACGGAGACCACCATGTTCGGCATTCCCGGCAAGCAAGCCGTGACCATGACACCTAAAGCTGCTGAGCAGATTGCGCGCCTGATGGCATCAGGCGGCCATGCCGGCCTGCGTATCGGTGTCAAGAAAGGTGGTTGCGCTGGTATGGAATATACCATGGACTATGTCGATCAGCCGGATGCGAATGATGAAGTCGTCGAACAGGACGGCGCGCGGGTCATGATCGCTCCGATGGCGCAGATGTTCCTGTTCGGCACGGAAATCGACTATGAGGTGTCCTTGCTGGAATCCGGCTTTAAGTTCCGCAACCCGAATGTTGTCGATGCCTGCGGGTGCGGTGAATTGATCAAATTCGACGAAGGAATTTCGTCTCAGGGCTAGGCTGTCGCCTGCAGGTGGACGTAGGTCTCGTTAAAGCGCTGTGTCAGGTGATCCCCTGCCCGGATGACGTTGCCTGAAGCCGGCGGTGCGACGTTGGTGTCGTAGGACGGGTTAAAGAACAGCGGGACCGACAGGCGTTCCTGGGTGCCGCCGACAACCCGGTGAAGCGTTGCCTTGACCTGACCCGCTGTCCAGAACTCCAGCATCTCTCCGAAATTGATCACGAAGGTACCGGGCGCGGCCTCGACCCTCTCCCAGCTCTGGTCCGGCATGCAGACCTCAAGGCCCGAAGTCCCGTCCGTTGCCAGCAGGGTCAGGCATCCGTAATCCGTGTGGGCCCCGATCCCAAAGTCCTTTTCGCCGGCCCAGTCCGGGCGCTGCGGATAGAAATTGCCGCGCAGCAACGCCATGGGTGTGTCGAAGGCGGTATCGAAACTGTTCTCATCACGACCCAGCGCCACCTCAATTGCACGCAAAACGCGCATCGCAACGGCGCAGGCATCCATATAGTAGCCCTGTATCGTCTCTCTGAAACCCGGCAGGTCCTGCGGCCACAGGTTTGGGGCATAGACACTCAGTCCCGCGCCCGAATAAGGGCTGGCCTCGGGCACTTCGTAGCCGCAATCGAAGACCTCTTTGAAATCCGGGTTCGCCGCCGGGTCGACCTGTTCGGACTGTGACGCGCCCCAACCGCGGTTGGAGCCGGTCGCGGCCATATCAACCAGCCTTTTCTGGGATTCGGGAAGGTGAAAGAACGTGCGGTACGCATCGAGGACACGGCGCACCCGGTCGCCATCCAGCCCAGTATTGGACACGGTCAAAAAACCCACATTCCCAACCGCGCGCATCAGTTTGGTCAGCTCGGACGGATCACGACGATCCAGTTTTTCCAGATCAAGATTTTCGATCATTCTGCCTCTACCTCTTTGCGGCGGAACCTGCCGTTTTGTTTCCTGCTCCGCAACCGGAATTGTCAGACCGGACTGTCAGTGCTATCCGGTTTCTGAAAGCAGGATTTTCAGGGGGACTGTGCGATGCGGCGCAAGCTGGCGGCTGGCAATTGGAAAATGAACGGAACCGCTGCGGCGCTGAGCGAGTTGGAGGATCTGGCGCGCTCTTTTCCGGCACCCTCTGTTGATGTGCTGATTTGCCCTCCGGTAACGCTGTTGCACCGCGCTGCCGAGACCGTGAAGGGCACTGGAATCGCCGTCGGTGGTCAGGACTGCCATGCGGCGACCTCAGGTGCCCATACGGGCGACGTCAGCGCCGAGATGCTTGCGGATGCTGGTGCCGGATCTGTGATCCTGGGCCATTCCGAGCGCCGCGAGGATCACGGAGAGCAAAACGAGGATGTCCGCACCAAGGCGCGCACGGCGATGGATGCCGGGCTGATGACCATCATTTGCGTAGGCGAAAGCCTGGAACAGCGCGAGGCGGCCAATACGCTGGATATCATCGGCGGTCAGATGTCGGGGTCGATTCCCGATCAGTCGACAGGCGAAAACCTTGTAGTCGCCTATGAACCGATCTGGGCCATCGGCACCGGCAAGGTTCCGACGCTGAACGAAATTGGTGATGTTCATGATTTCATGCGGGCCCGGCTGGAACGTCGCTTTGGCGAAGGCGTTGGGCGCTCGGTCCGGCTGCTGTATGGCGGATCGGTCAAACCCTCGAACGCCGCAGATATCTTTGGCGTTTCGAATGTGGATGGCGCCCTTGTCGGTGGCGCCAGCCTGAAAGCGCAGGATTTCTCGGGCATCATCGAAGCCCTGCAAAGGGCCTGAGCGCGCGCTTAGGCCAGCTTCATCGTCACCAGCCCAGACACGATCAGTACAGCCGCGATGACCCGGGCCGCATTCAGCGTCTCGCCCAGAAGCATCACGCCGACCAAGAACGCGCCGACCGCACCGATGCCGGTCCAGATGACATAGGCTGTACCCAGGGGAAGCGTGCGCATCGCCATGGCCAACAGGCCGAACGATCCGATCATGGTCACCCCCATGATGGCCGTTGGCCAGATGCGCGTGAAACCGGCCGATTGCTTCATTGCAACGGCCCAGACAACTTCAAGAAGACCGGCAAGTAAAAGATATATCCAGGACATAAGGACCCCTCATGTGAAACCGGGTCGTCCCGGTTTTCCGCCCGTTTTGGGGAGGTCGTCCTCTGCCCTTCACATAAGCAACGCGGGCCGTGAATCAAGGCTCGCTGGCGCGGTCGGGTCAAATTAAGAAATCTGTCATCCGAAGTTTACGTTGGGCCGATATCCGACCCCCGGAAAGCGCGACCGCGGAATCCGGAGCCAGAATGTCCAAAAACGCCCAAGCCGAACACAAAACCTGTATCTTGTGCATGAAATGGGGCGAGGTCTTTGGGGCGGACGACGTCAACACTCTCTACCGTGCGGTTCGCGACCAGTTGAGCGTGGATCATGATTTTGTCTGTATCACGGACGATCCCCGCGGGCTGGATCCCGGAATCCTATGCCATCCGCTCAACTTTCCTCAGATGGCGCGGCCTGACTGGCAAAACGGTCGCTGGCCTAAACTGCTGATGTTTGACGAAAAGATTGTCGGCCACTATGAGGTCACGCTGTTTCTGGATCTGGACGTGCTTGTCACCGCAGACATCGAACCACTGATCGACACGGTCAGAAAGCGCCGTGGGCTGTTTCTGATGCCCAAGTTTCGCGGCTTTGTGTGGCGCTCTATCCCGGCGGTGTTTTGGGATCATACACCCGCCTTTATGAACAGGGTGACGCGCGGCAACTCGTCGATCGTCGGCTTTGTCCCGTCCGAACAACGGCACCTGTTCGACCGGTTCGACGCCGCCACACATGTCGCCAAGTTCGGGAACGACCAGAATTACATCTCGGCACTGGCGCATGATCGGAAATGTTATCCCAAGGGCTGGTGCATCGGCCTTCATCATCTGGTGCCTTATTGGCCTTTTGGGTTGATCTTCAAACAATACAAGAAATTCCAAAACGCTCGAAAATCGTGATTTTCAACGGCCACCCAAAACCGTTCGAACTGATTGGCAACGATGTGGGGTATTGGGGATATGGCCGCAGACGTGCCTTTGGCGCTGTCGGTTGGGTTCAGCAATATCTGCAGAAATACAGCACCTGAAAGAACTGAGCCGGCCTAATTTTGGCCGGCTCAGTTTGCTTGTGATCTGACCTAGTTTGTGACGATCTCGGGTCCCATGAACGTGTTGGGCAGGAAGGTCGATATCCACGGAATGTACGTCACCATGATCAGGAAGACGAACAGAACCGCCAGGAACGGCAACGCGGCCCGCACAACACCCATCATCGGCATCCCCGCGACGCCCGAGGTTACGAACAGGTTCAACCCGACCGGAGGTGTGATCATCCCGATCTCCATGTTCACCACCATGATGATGCCCAGATGGATCGGGTCGATGCCCAATTCAATCGCAATCGGGAACACCAGCGGCGCAACAATCACCAGAAGTCCCGAAGGCTCCATAAACTGACCGCCGATCAGCAGGATCACGTTCACCACGATCAGGAAGGTGACCGGCCCAAGACCCGCTGACAGCATGGCGCTGGCGATGTGCTGCGGCACCTGTTCGTCGGTCAGCACATGCTTGAGGATCAGCGCGTTAGCGATGACAAACAGCAGCGTTACAGTCAGTTTGCCAGCCTCGAACAGCGTGTGCTTGGTGTCGGGGTGGAAGAACGCCGTGATCAGCGCATAGGGTTTTCTCAGCAGTGAGATGTTCTTGGCATCCCCTTCGGTGCTCAACGGCCCCATGTCCTTATAGACAAAGCTTGCAATGAAGAACGCATAGACAGCGGCCACCGCAGCGGCCTCGGTCGGGGTGAAGATACCGCCGTAGATGCCGCCCAGAATGATCACGATCAGGAACAGGCCCCAACCGGCCTCGCGTGCCGACGCAAAGATTTCGCCCCAACCCTTCCAGTCACCTTTGGGCAGGTTCTTGACCTTGGCCATGACATAGATCGTGATCATCAGCATCAAACCGGCCATCAGGCCCGGAATGACCCCGGCCAGGAACATCCGGCCCACCGAAACCTCGACCGCGGCGGCATAGACCACCATCACGATAGAGGGCGGGATAAGAATGCCCAGCGTACCCGCGTTACAGATCACACCGGCGGCGAATTCCTTGGAATAGCCGACCTGACGCATCCCCGCGATGACGATGGAGCCGATAGCGACCACGGTGGCAGGGCTGGAGCCCGACAGTGCCGCAAACAACATACAGGCGAAAACACCCGCAATCGCCAGACCGCCCGGCAGATGCCCCACACAGGCAATCGAGAATCGGATGATCCGCCGTGCCACGCCGCCCGTTGTCATGAAAGACGACGCCAGAATGAAGAACGGGATCGCCAACAGGGTAAAGTGCCCCTCGAACGCCTCGAACAGCGTGCCCGCAACCGAGGCCAGCGAACTGTCGGAATAGATCAGCAGGAACAGGGTCGAACTGAGGCCCAGTGCCACCGCAATCGGAACACCGATCAACAGCAGGCCGATGACCATCGAGAAAAGAAGAATTACGTCCATCAGTCATGCTCTCCCTGCTGAGCCCGGACCTCTTCGATCTCGTCCTCGACTTCGTGGCTGGCGACAAGGCGATCGGTCTCGCCGCGCCAGATCTGCACAGCGACCTGCGAGAAACGGATCACCAGCAGCAACATCGAAACCGGCAGCACCAGATAAGGCACGACCTTGGGCAGTTTTTCATACCCCTCGCCGTAGTTGATCAGCCCCTCCAGAAAGCGCAGCGGCGCGACCATTGGGATGTCGTCCACCTCATAAAAGCTCTGACTGCGCGCACCGGTATCAAACCCGGTGGGGAACCAGCGGCCCGAGGTCGGCGGCAGGTCTGCAAACACCGCCCAATAGTCATACGACCCCTTCAAGAGCAGCAACGAAAACACCAGGCAGCACGCCACCGCGATCAGCGCCAGTATCCGGCGCGGTGCGGGGTTCAGCATGTTCAGGATGGCGTCCACGCCAAGATGCGCGTGTTTCTTTACTGCGTATGACGCGCCCAACAAGACCAGCCAGCCGAACATGAAAACCGTCAGTTCAAGCGCCCATAATATGTTCGAGTTGAAGAAGTACCGCGCGATCACATTGGCGAATGTCACGGCCGTCATCAGGCCCAGCAGCAACGCGATCAGGGTTTCTTCGATATGGTCGACCAGCCCGCCCTGGCCGGATTTCGCACCAGACATCTTTCTGTCCCCGCATTTTCGTGATTGGAGTTCAGGGGCGGGCCTGTGTCAGCCCGCCCGGCCGGCGCGTCGATAACTCCCCAGTCTTCGGACGCGCGGCCTGTTCCGGGATCAGAACCCGGCGTTGATGGCCTGCGCGGCGTCGATCTTGTCCTGACCGACGTCACCGGCGAACTGGTCCCAGACCGGCTTCATCGCGTCAACCCAGGCCTGACGCTGTTCGGGGTTCAGTTCCCGAATGATACCACCGGCATCGGTGATCGAGGCTTTGGCCGCTTCGTTCACTGCGAAAGCTTCCTTGTTCCGCTGCTCGGTCACTTCGCCCAGAATGGTCAGGAACTGGTCACGGACTTCCGGATCCAGGCTGTCCAGCCAATCCACCGAGGTCACGACCAGATAGTCGATGATGCCGTGGTTGGTCTCGGTGATGCCATCCTGAACCTCAAAGAACTTTTTGCCGTAGATGTTCGACCAGGTGTTCTCCTGCCCGTCCACAACGCCCTGTTGCAGCGCGCCGTAAACCTCGGAGAACGCCATCTTCTGCGGGCTGCCACCAATGGCTTCCATCTGCGCAACCAGCACGTCCGAGGACTGTACCCGGAATTTCAGGCCATCCGCATCCGCGGGGTCTACCAATGGCTTGTTGGCCGACATCTGCTTCATGCCATTGTGCCAGAAGGCGAGCCCCTGCAGGCCGCGGCGCTGCATGCTGTCTTTCATCGCCTGACCATCCGCCGAGGCCTGGAATGCATCCACAGCTTCGATGTTCTTGAACATGAACGGCAGATCGAACAGGCGGAACTGTTTGGTGAACTTCTCGAACTTGGACAGCGACGGTGCGGCCAGCTGAACGTCGCCCTGCAGCATCGCCTCCAGCACTTTGTCGTCGTTATAGAGGGTCGAGTTCGGATAGACCTCCATGCACATCACGCCGTTCATCTCGTCATTCACACGCTGTTCCAGCAGCGAGGCCGCGATGCCCTTGGGGTGTTTGTCGGTGTTTGTAACATGCGCGAATTTGACGACGATTTCGCCGTCTTCGCAGGCCGCCATCCCGGCGGTTGCGGTTACAGTCAGTGCAACTGCCGTTGCAGCCGTTGTCAGGAATTTCATAAGTCTTTTCCTCCCAGACTTCTTCAAATTTCCACTGGGCGCCGAGTTGGCACCGCATGTCGGGAAGTGAACCGAATCGCTGGGTCCGGCTCAACGTTTTGTTTCACCTGCCGCGTGATCCGGTTTCGTCATTCATTTACAATACCTTAAAAGATGCACTTCAGAATCGGGTATTGCACACCGACACTCCGCGTGCGGATTTTCGCACACGCGTGTGGCGCCCTGTGCGGATTTCCGCACACATCCCGAATCGTCTATAACGAATCGGTTCAACTTCAACCTTGGTGGAACCGCAGCCCGCGTCAGCGGGCTGCCCGGCCCAACGCCTTTCAGCGCATGAAAATGCGCTGAAAGGAGGCGGGAGTATTCCGCCGCTACCTGCGGTAATCCTCGGGGCGAATTCCGTAGCGGGCCAGTTTGTCGTAAAACGTCTTGCGCGGCAGCTTCAGCGCCTTTGCCGCGTCGGCCGCTTTGCCGTTGTGCCGCCCCAGCGCCGCAATCAGCAAGGAACGTTCAACCCGCGCCATCTGTTCGCTCAGCCCCAGATCGGTGGCCTGCGACACCTCTTCCGGCATGCCCAGAACAAACCGCATTGCCGCCGACATCAGCGATCGGGCATTGCCCGGCCAGTCGCTCGCCATCAACGCTGCCATATGTTCCGACGAGATGTCCGGTTCGGCAATTCCGGCCTGCTCGGCCGCCTGCGCAACGTAGTGGCGAAAGATCACCGGAATGTCCTCGGGCCGTTCGGCCAGCGAGGGAATGCGCACCCGCATGACATCCAGTCGATAGAACAGATCCGCGTGAAACCGCCCCCCAGAGGACAAATGCGCCAGATCAGCCGTTGTGCCTGCCAGAATGCGCGCGCCCACGCCCTGTTCGACAAGCTCAAGCGCCGCGTATTGAGTTGCCTCGGGCATCGCCGAAATCTCGTCAAGAAACAGGGAGCCCCCGGCAGCATCCTCGCACATCCGGACCAATTCACCCGCCGTCAGGCCCGAAGACGGCCTTTTGACAAACGGACCCTGCCCCTGAGGCGACATCAGGTGAACAACCTCGGCCACTTTTGAGATGCCGCTGCCGGCGGGCCCGGTGACCAGAACCTCGGCCCCTGTTGGCGCGACGGACCGGACACGCTCGCGCAGGGCTTCGGCCTGCGGGGACAGGCCAAACAGCAACCGCGCGGCGGGGTCGCCGCGTTCCAGTTCGTGTTTCAGAGCGCGCTGCTCAAGAACCTGTATCCGGCGGGCAAAGGCTTTGCCCAGAACCTCAAGCAGATCGGCTGCGGCGCAGGGTTTTTCAAGAAAGTCAAAAGCACCCTGCCCCATGGCCTGCACCGCCATGGGAATGTCACCTTCACCGGTCAGCAGGATGACAGGCAGGTCGGGGTCGATGTCGTGCGCATAGTTCAAAAGGTGAAACCCGTCCCGGCCGGGCATGCGAATGTCCGAGACGATCACGCCGGGAAAATCGGCCCGGATTTGATCCTTGGCCGCCACGAATGATCCTGCCGTAACCGGGTCATACTCGGCCAGTTCCAGGGTCTGCGCCAGCGCCTCGCGCACCGCCGCGTCGTCATCGACCAAAAGAACTTTGCGGCTCATGTCACCTCGTCTTCCCGGAAATACTCCAGCTCAACCGTGAAAATTGCGCCGGTTTGCGCGTTGGTACCGCGAATATTTCCGCCAAAGCTTTGCACCAGACCATAAGATATGGACAGACCCAATCCCATCCCTTCCGAGGACCCAACCGCCTTGGTCGTATAGAATGGCTCAAAGAGTTTTTCCGTATTCTCAATACCCGGACCGATATCCCGCACAGTAACGGCCAGTTTCTGTCCGGTGTTGATTTCAATACGAATAAGCCTTTCGTCCTGTTGGCTCATCGCGTCGGCCGCGTTGTTGATCAGATTTACAAAAACCTGCACAAGGCGCACTTCACCGCCCCAAGCGAAAACCGGGCTGTCCGGTGCATTCCACTCCAACGTAACGCCGTCGGCCCGCATCCGCGCCTCGGTCAGTTCCACCGCTGTGTCGATCACCTGCACCAGATCAACCTTGCCCATGGGTTCGTTTTCGTTGCGGGCGAACGCGCGCAAGTTCTTGATAATCCGCGCCATCCGGGCGGCCATATCGGAAATCCGGGTCAGGTTTTCCGCCGCTTTTCCTTCGCGACCGCGCGTCAGAAACGCGGCCCCGTTATCCGCAAATTGCTGGATCGCCATTAGCGGCTGATTGAGCTCATGGCTGATACCTGCCGACATCTGCCCAAGGGCACTCAGCTTGCCGGCCTGAATCAACTCTTCCTGCGCGTGTTTTAGGGCCGTCTCTGCCTCCTGACGTTCGTGTACTTCACGCCGCAGGGCTGTGTTCGCAGCCGTCAGCGCGCGCGTTCGTTGCGCGACGCGGCTTTCCAGAACGGCGTTGGCCTGCGCCAGCGTTCGGCGTCGTTCGGTCGCCAGAAACAGGAGGGCCCCGAAAGCAAAGCAGATCGCCGCGACCGCTGCCGCCTGCAAACCCGCCAAACGTCGTGCCGGGGCGACATCGACCAGCACCTCGGCGGTCATGTCGATTACAGGCAGGTCCAATGTCAGATGCAGGGCCCGCTGAGGCAAGTAACGGCCCCAGTTCAGCCTCCACAACTCATGCCCGCCGACATGGGTTGAACTGAACCCGGCCGCGCCATTCCCCGGCGGGTTCAACCCGCGCTGCCCTTCGGCACGTTGCCAGAATAGCAGGTCGGACCGGTTCGAGATAAAGACGATCCCATCCGCGTCGACGAAGAAAACCGCTTCTGTACTGCCGCGCCAAGTCTGTTCCACATCCTGAACATCGGCGACAACCATTAATGCGCCTTCAACCTGCCCGGTGGGACCAAAGGCCGGGGCGGCGTAGGAATAGAAACGCTCGCCGCTGACAGGCTGAACGCCGTGGGCACTGCCCAAGGCGCCCTGCATGGCGCGCTCGAACGCGGGATGCCCGGCCATGCTGTTCCGCGTAACGGGTTGAGCGGCCGACAACACGCGGCCCGTGCGATCCACATACATCATGTTGACCGCCGCCGTCTTATCCGCGACGTCCAACAGCATCGCCCGCGCCGCGTTTTGCTGAACGACAGTTTCCGGCGCGCGCAGAATTGGGTGGTCCGCCATCAGCACCGCCAGTTCCTGATACACCTGCATCTGCGTGCTCAGCCGGTCGGCGGCCAGTTCAAGGTCGGCCTCGGCCTTTTCGCTCAACTGCGACAGCGCTTGCCGATAACCATAGGACCAGACGCCGGCGGACAACAGCCCGACGGCAAACAGAAAACCCAGGATGACCCAGACCCGTTGCATGACATAGGGTCTTGCATTCAGCGCGCCGCATGGCAAGTCTGCGCCGCATGAAGACGGTGTCGCAATCCCCGATCCAGCCGGGTTTCGTTCAGAACCCATACCCGTTTTACGACAAGGCCCGGACGATGGGCGATCTTGTCTACTGGAGCGATTATGAGATGCCCGCGGCGGTTTCGCACCGGGCCGCTCAGGCATTGCTGAAGGATCGCCGCTTTGGTCGCGAAGTCCCCGCGGAAATGCAGCGCCCCGGACCGGCCCACCTTGCGCCCTGGCTGAATGTCGAGGCCCATTCGCTGCTGGAGGCGGAACCGCCTCGCCACACGCGGCTGCGCGCCCTTGTCATGCGGGCCTTTACTTCGCGCGCGATTGCCGCGCTGGAGCCGTCGATCCGGGATCTTTGCCACAATCTGATCAACGGGTTCGGAAGCGAACCGTTTGACCTGCTGGATGCCTATTGCACGCAGGTTCCGGTGATCACCATCTGCCGCCTTCTGGGCGTGCCAGAAGAGATGTCGCCAAGCCTTCTGCGCTGGTCGCATGCAATGGTGGCAATGTATCAGGCAAGCAGAACCCGCCAGACCGAGGACGCGGCGGCAGCCGCCTCACAGGAATTTGCCGTATTTCTTGGGGACTATATCGAGCAGCGCCGCAGCGACCCGCAGGACGACCTGATCACCCGCCTGATCGTTGCCGAGGAAGACGGCGAAAAGCTATCCCGGGATGAACTGATTGCCACCTGCATTCTGCTGCTGAACGCAGGTCACGAGGCCACGGTTCATTCGCTGGGCAACGGGATTAAAACGGTTCTGCAACTGGGTGTGGACCCGATGAGCTTTGCGCCGGAAACCATTGACGGAATGGTCGAGGAAATTCTGCGCTATGACCCGCCGCTGCACATGTTCACCCGCTTTGCCTATCAGGACGTCGACCTGTTCGGGCATCAATTCAAGCGCGGGGATGAGGTGGCTCTGTTGCTGGGTGCGGCAAACCGCGATCCCGCGGTCTGGTCGAATCCGGACATGTTCGATCCCAAGCGCCCGGTCGCAACCAATTCCGCCTTCGGTGGCGGATTGCATTTCTGTGTCGGGGCTCCGCTGGCGCGTCTTGAAATGCAGGTTGCTCTGATCGCATTGTTCCAACGATGCCCCGACCTGCGCCTAAGCTCGGCGCCTGAGTTCTCGAATACCTACCATTTTCATGGATTGACCCGGTTGATGGTTCAGGTCTGATCCGGCTCAGCTTTCGATCAGTGCGTTCAATGGCAACATGGTTGTGGATTTGATTTCCTCCATCGACAGCAAGGCCGTGACGTTGTGGACGCGAACTTCAGAGATCAGGCGCTGATAAAACTCGTCATATGCCCGCGCATTCTTGACGCGAACCTTCAGGATGTAATCGATGTCCCCGGCCAGCCGGTGCGCTTCCTGCACTTCGGGCCGGTCGCGCAATGCTTTCAGAAACTTACGCTGCCATTCCGCCTCATGCTCGGATGTGCGGATCAGAACGAAAAACGTCGCTTCGAACCCCAGCGCCTCGGCATCCAGCAACACGGTTTGCTGACCAATCACCCCGGCGCCTTTCAACTTGCGGATTCGATTCCAGACCGGCGTCTTGGAACTGCCGACATGCGCCGCGATTTCATCCAAAGATTGGCTGGCATCGCGCTGTAGCTCGACCAGAATTTTCCGATCCGTGTCATCAATCCGCACCGACATTCCAATTATTCCTTCGTTTTGAAACTTTCGTCCCGTTCGGCAGCTTTCGCAGAACAGGCGTCCTTATTTGCGCACCCATATGGCGCATATCCGGGAATATTTCCTATATTGCAAGTCAAGTCAAACCAACCCGAGACGGCACATGCAGCTTACGCATTCATATGATGGCACAGGACACGTCGATTTTGTCGGCGCAGGCCCCGGCGATCCGGAGTTGCTGACGCTCAAGGCGCTGAAAGCCTTCGAGCGCGCGGATGTCATACTGCATGATCGCCTGATCAGTGCCGAAGTTCTGGCGCTGGCCGGCAAGTCCGCCGTTCTGGTTGATGTCGGCAAGGCCGGTTTCGGCCCGTCGTGGAAGCAGGAAGATATCGACGCCCTGCTGGTCAAATACGCCCGGGCGGGTCAGCGGGTGGTACGCTTGAAATCCGGCGATCCGACGATCTTTGGCCGTCTGGACGAAGAAATCGAAGCGGTCGAGGCCGCAGGCATCCCGTGGCAGATCGTGCCCGGTATCACCGCAGCTTCGGCAGCTGTCGCAGGCATTGGTCAAAGCCTGACCCGGCGCGGGCGCAATTCGTCGGTTCGCTTTCTGACCGGACATGACATGAAAGGCTTTGCCGATCACGACTGGAACGCGTTGGCGCGTCCAGGCTCTGTAGCGGCGATCTATATGGGCAAGAAATCCGCCCGTTTCATTCAGGGCCGTCTGATCATGCACGGTGCCGATCGCGCGACCCCGGTCACGCTGGTCGAGAACGCCTCGCGCCCGGATCAGCGCATTCTGGCCACGTCGCTGGATCAGTTGCCCGCCGATCTGGCCGCCGCCGAATTGGACGGCCCGGCCCTGACTTTTTACGGCCTCGCCCCGCGCGACGCGGCACAGGCCCTGACCGAATTCAAAAAGGAGCACGCCTGATGGCCCGCGCTTTTAGCCCCAAAGTTGTAACCGCCAATGACCTGTTGGAAGGCGACGTGATCTATCTGACCGAGGATGACCGCTGGTCGCGTGACCTGTCCGACGCCGAGCTGATCACCGACGAAGCCCATGCGCAGGTCCGCCTGCTGGATGCCGCGCGTCAGGCGAACAAGATCGTGGGGGCCTACCTGGCCGACGCAGTGGCCGGCGAAAACGGCCCTGAACCCACCCATTTCCGGGAAGATTTCCGCCGCACTGGTCCGTCCAACTATGCCCACGGCAAACAGGAAACTTCCCCGCAGCCCCGGGCCTGACTTCCGGCCCT
Organism: Ruegeria sp. ABV4_181; assembly: GCF_056158465.1. Taxonomy (NCBI): domain Bacteria; kingdom Pseudomonadati; phylum Pseudomonadota; class Alphaproteobacteria; order Rhodobacterales; family Roseobacteraceae; genus Ruegeria; species Ruegeria sp. ABV4_181. The sequence goes on along the minus strand of NZ_JBSWTI010000002.1, from coordinate 2,435,466 downwards.
CTCTCTCCCCTTCAAGGCCCCAAGGTTCGGGGCTGCAACTAAGGACAGCTAAACATGTATCGCTACTCCGAGTTCGACACAGCATTTTTGGCAGAACGCAACGCGCAGTTCCGCGCTCAGGTCGAGCGCCGTATCGACGGCTCGCTGACCGAGGATGAATTCAAACCCCTGCGCCTGATGAACGGCCTGTACCTGCAACTGCACGCCTATATGCTGCGGGTTGCCATCCCCTATGGCACGCTGTCCAGCGCGCAGATGCGCCAACTGGCTCTGCTGGCCGAGAAGTGGGACAAAGGCTATGGCCATTTCACCACCCGTCAGAACATCCAGTACAACTGGCCAAAGCTGAAAGACGTGCCGGACATGCTGGACGCGCTGGCCGAGGTTGGCATGCACGCCATTCAGACCTCAGGTAATACGATCCGCAACGTGACTGCTGATCACTTCGCCGGTGCAGCCGCGGATGAGGTGGCCGACCCGCGCCCCTATGCCGAACTGCTGCGCCAGTGGTCCACCGACCACCCGGAATTCCAGTTCATGCCGCGCAAGTTCAAGATCGCCATCACCGGCTCGGAAAACGACCGCGCCGTGATCAAGGCGCATGACATCGGCCTGCAACTGGTCGAACGGGACGGCGTTCTGGGTGCCCGCGTGATCGTTGGTGGCGGACTGGGCCGTACCCCGATGATCGGCAAGGAACTGTCCGAATTCGTGGCCTTCGACGACCTGCTGGCTTACCTCGAAGCCACGGTTTCCGTGTGGAACCAGATCGGCCGCCGCGACAACAAGTACAAGGCGCGTATCAAGATCACCGTGCACGAGCATGGCATCGACGCCATCCGCGCCAAGGTCAATGAACGCTTCCTGAAGGTCCGTCCGCAGTTCAAGGGCGCGGACATGAACCTGCTGGAAGAGATCAAGGGCCACTTTGCCCCGCCGGCCTTCCGTGAAGGATCGGTTGCCTCGTTCGAGAGCGCCTACACCAACGATCCGGTTTTCCGGTCGTGGGTCGACACCAATATCGCGCCGCACAAGAACGCGGACCACGCGATCGTGACGATCTCGATCAAGAAGCATGGCCAGACGCCGGGTGATGCGACCGCTGAGCAGATGCGCGTGATGGCCGATCTGGCCGAGGAGTTCGCCTATGACGAGCTGCGCATCAGCCATGAGCAGAATGTGATCCTGCCGCATGTCCACAAATCGGACCTGCCCGGGATTCACGCGAGGCTGAAGGAACACGAACTGGCAACCGCCAATATCGGCCTGATCAGCGACATCATCGCCTGCCCCGGCATGGATTACTGCGCGCTGGCGACGGCTCGTTCAATTCCCGTCGCGCAGGAAATCGCGACCCGGTTCGAAGACCTGAAACTGGAGCATGACATCGGTCACCTGAAGATCAAGATCTCGGGCTGCATCAACGCCTGCGGGCACCACCATGTGGGCCATATCGGCATCCTGGGTCTGGATCGTGCAGGCGTCGAGAACTACCAGATCACGCTGGGCGGCGACGGCACCGAGACCGCAGCCATCGGCGACCGTACCGGTCCGGGCTTTGCCTATGACGAGATCGTGCCGGCCGTCGAACGTATCGTCGAGGCTTATCTGGAACTCCGCGAGGACAAAGAGGAGACTTTCCTGCAGACCTACCGTCGGGTTGGTATGGCGCCGTTCAAAGCGGCCCTCTACCCCGAGGCGCAGGCCAATGCCGCTTGACCTGATCCAGACGGAACTGGGTCGTGATCGTCAGGAGTTGACCGAGCGGGTCAATGCACTCAACGACCGGTTCCGCCACCATAGCGCCCACGACGTCATGCACGGCGCACTGGATGAGATCGAAGAGCTTGCCCTGGTCTCAAGTTTCGGGGCGGAATTGGTGGTGTTGCTGCATATGGCTGCGGTGGTAGATAAAGCGACGCCTGTGCTGTTCGTGGACACCCAGATGCTGTTTACGGAAACGCTGGAATATCAGCAGGAGGTCAGCGAACGGCTGGGGCTGAGAAACGTGCATATCATCCGGGCCGAGGAAGAAGAATTGCAGCGCGAAGACCCCTATGGCGCGCTGCGCCTGCGCGATGTGGATGCGTGCTGTAACCTGCGCAAGACCTTTCCGTTGCAGCGCGCATTGGCGGGCTATGACGGCTGGATTACCGGGCGCAAGCGGTTTCAGTCCGGGACGCGGGCCGCGCTTGAATTCTTCGAGGTCGAGGATGGCACCGGCCGGATCAAGGTCAACCCGCTGGCCCATTGGGCGCCAGAGGACGTGCGCACCTATATGGACGAAAACAACCTGCCACGGCATCCGCTGGTGGCCAATGGATACCCTTCGATCGGCTGTGCGCCCTGCACCTCGCCGGTCCAAGAGGGCGAAGACCCCCGCGCCGGGCGCTGGCGCGATCAGAACAAGGAAGAATGCGGCATCCATTTTGTCGATGGCAGGATGGTGCGCGCCGGAGAGAAAACATGAATGTAATCGTGACTGATGAGGGCTTTGCCCCCGACGACTGGACCGACGGCTATGTCACACTGGAAGACGCGGCAAACGATGTCGTATCGCTGGACGTGGGGTCGGACACCGACCCGGACGAGTTGTTTGAACGGCTGGGCGGCGCGCAAATGGTGCGCGTCGACTTTCCGTCTTTCGCGGATGGCCGCGGCTTTACCATCGCGCGCACGCTGCGTCTGAAGGGCTATACCGGCCGTCTGCGCGCCAAGGGGCACGTGCTGGCCGATCAATACGCCATGGCGCGCCGAAGCGGATTTGATGAGGTCGAGATCGACCACAATCTTGCGGCGCGTCAGCCAGAGGACCAGTGGCTGGCCCGTTCAAACTGGCAGGACAACAATTATCAGGCCCGTCTGCGCGGGTAATCCCCGCCAAATACCGGCCAATGACAGGACGTGGGGGCAACTGCCCCCTTTTCCTGACCTGGATCAAAGATTAAACGGAGATGTCGGTTAAGCAGACCGATAGTGAAACGATGACAGAGATGAGACCCGTGACCGAAGCAACCGCCGTTAAGGCCCCCGTTTTGCCCGACGCCCAGACTGTGACCGAGGTCAAGCACTGGACCGACCGCCTGTTCTCGTTCAAGGTGTCGCGCCCGGCCTCGTTGCGGTTCCGCTCGGGTGAGTTCGTGATGATCGGCCTTCTGGGCGACAACGGCAAACCGCTGCTTCGCGCCTATTCCATCGCATCGCCGTCCTGGGATGAAGAGCTGGAATTCTACTCGATCAAAGTGCAGGACGGTCCCTTGACCTCGAAACTGCAGCATATCCAGCCTGGCGACCAGATCATCCTGCGGCCCAAGCCCGTCGGCACGCTGGTTCACGATGCGCTGCTGCCGGGCAAGCGGCTGTGGTTCTTTGCCACCGGCACCGGCTTTGCGCCGTTTGCGTCGCTGCTGCGCGAGCCGCAGACCTATGAGGATTATGACGAGGTCATCATCACCCATACCTGCCGCGAGGTGGCTGAGCTGGAATATGGCCGTCAACTGATCGAGGACATCCGTCAGGATGAACTGCTGGCTGAACTGATCGGCGAAGGCTTTGCCGACAAGATCCGCTATTACCCGACCACCACGCGGGAACAGAGCCCCAAGATGGGCCGCATTACCGAGCTGCTGAAAGACGGGACCGTCTTTGCCGATCTGGGCATCGAAGGTGGCATCAAGCCCGAAACCGACCGGGCCATGGTGTGCGGGTCGCTGGCCTTCAACCTGGACATCAAGGAAATCCTGGAAGAATTTGGTCTGCGCGAAGGCGCCAATTCCGAGCCCAAGGAATTTGTGATTGAAAAGGCCTTTGTCGGCTGATCGGATTGCGCGGGCAGCGGCAAAGACCGGGGCCCGCGCATAAACCCGCTGGAAATCCTGTGGATTTCAGCTTTTCGGCGCGGATCACGCTTGAAACAACCCGCGCGTCAGTCTAAATTCCGGGCTCGAAATTCTGCAATCATCAAAGGAATGAACCCATAGCTCGCAGACCTCACAACGCGCCGCCGCAACGCGATACCGGCCCGCGCGTCAATGATAAGATCCGTGCCCCCGAAATTCGTCTGATTGGCGCTGATGGAGAAAACGTCGGGGTGGTTCATCCCGCAAAGGCCATGCAGATGGCCGCAGATGCCGGACTTGATCTGGTCGAGATTTCGCCCAACGCGAACCCGCCGGTCTGCAAGATCATGGACTTTGGCAAGTTCAAATATGAGCAGCAGAAGCGCGAAAGCGAAGCCCGCAAAAAACAAAAGATCATCGAAGTGAAAGAGGTCAAGTTCCGGCCCAACACCGACACGCATGACTATGACGTCAAGATGCGAAACGTGTTCAAGTTTCTTGAAAACGGCGACAAGGTTAAAGTCACCCTGCGTTTCCGTGGCCGCGAGATGGCACACCAGAACCTCGGGCGCGAGCTGCTGGAGCGTGTCGCCGAAGACGTCAAGGATTTGGGCAAGATTGAAAACATGCCCAAGATGGAAGGTCGTCAGATGATCATGATGATCGGTCCGCTGCCGCAGAAGTAAACCAACGCATATTGCCGAAAGAAGGGCTCCGTCAATTGGCCGGAGCCCTTTTTTTCAGATCACCGCATCAAAGGCGCGCTTTAGCTTGGTCACCAGCTCGTCGATTTGCCCGTCCTCGATGATGAAGGGCGGCGCCAGCAGAATGTGGTCACCGTTTTTCCCGTCCCGTGTGCCGGACATCGGGTAGCATATCAGCCCTTCGGCCAGAGCCGCCTTTTTGATCCGGCCTGCGACGCCTTTGGCCGGGTCAAACGGCGCCTTGCTGTTCCGGTCGGCAACCAGTTCGATGCCGCGAAACAGCCCGCGCCCACGAATATCACCGACGTGCGGATGCTGACCAAACGCCGCCTGTAATGCCGATTGCAGTTGCGCACCCACTGAACCCGCGCGCGTCGGCAGATCGTTTTCCGTCAGTTCCCTTACGACGGCCAGCGCCGCAGCCGTGGCGACCGGATGGCCGATATAAGTATGGCCGTGCTGAAAAAAACCCGACCCGTCCCGGATCGCATCATAGATTTGAGCGGTACAGATCATGGCTCCGATCGGTTGATACCCGGCTCCTAACCCCTTAGCGATGCACAGAATGTCCGGTGCAACGCCATCATGATCGCAGGCGAACAGATGCCCCGTGCGCCCCATGCCGCACATGACCTCGTCAAGAATCAGCAATACTCCGTATTGATCGCAGATCTCGCGAATGCGTATTAAGTACCCTTCGACCGCTGGCACCGCGCCCAAAGTTGCACCCACGACAGGTTCGGCCATGAAGGCCATGACCGTTTCAGGACCCAGGCGCAGGATTTCGGCTTCAAGCTCGTTGGCCACCCGCTGACCATAGTCGAAACTGCTCTCCTCATCCGCCTTTTCAGCATACTCATAGCAGGGTGAAATATGTGTCATCTCGATCAGCATCGGCGCGAACTGCGCGCGTCGCCACGCATTACCGCCCGCTGACAGGGCACCCAGCGTATTGCCGTGGTAGCTCTGACGCCGCGCAATGACATGCCGGCGGTCAGGTTGCCCAATTTCAAGAAAGTATTGCCGCGCCAGCTTGATCGCGGCTTCGGTCGCCTCGGACCCGCCCGAGACGAAATACACCCGGTCCAGATCACCGGGCGCGTGCCGGATCAGCAGGTCCGCCAGTTCTTCGGCCGGCTCGGACGTCATGAAACCGGTATGCGCAAAGGCGATCTGCTGAACCTGATCCTGCACCGCCCGGATCACTGCCGGGTTGGAATGCCCCAGACAAGACACCGCCGCGTCGCCGCAATCCAGATAGCGTCGTCCCTCGGCATCGATCAGGTAACAGCCATCGCCGCCGGCGGCGACAGGCAACTGAGATTTCGTATGGCGTGGAAAAACGTAACTCATTTGAATGCCCCTTCCAACTTGGTGACAAGCGCCGATACCGACGCCGCGTTATCTGCCCAGCGTGTTCCGTCTCGATCCGTCAGGCTGTTCTCAAACCCGACCCGGACATCGCCCCCGCGACGCGCGGCCTCCTCCAGACACGCATGTTCCTGCGCCCCGAAGGCACAAACCATCCAGGGGAACGCCTCTACCGGAAACCGGTCAATATCGCCGGGCGTGGAAACCTGACCGTCGGTATACCGGCCCAGTACCAGCAGGCGATCCACCTGCCCGGCCTTCACAATCCCCGCCTTCTGCCATCGCGTCAAAAGCGCGGCGTCTTCCGCGTCGTACAGGATGTGTTGCACCCGGGTTCCCTGTTCTGCACACAGGTCAAAAATCCGGGCCGCCAGATCAGGCTCCCGCGCAACTTCGCGAACGGAAATGGACGCCCATTCCGGTTGAACCTGTCGCAAACATTCCAGTTGCGCAGGCACGTCAAAAACACCTGCCGCTTCGGTTGTAATCTGAACGTCCATGTTCGGAACAACCCGACGCAACTCGGTGATGGTTTCAATATACTGGCCTGCATCCAGCGAGTGTCGCCCGCGCGCATCGCGAATGTGCAGGTGAAGCCCATCAGCCCCTGCAGTGTGACAGGCCAGCGCGGTCTCCAGAATCTGATCCATGGAAACCGGAAGCTCCGCATGATCCGCCGCCCCCCGCCTTGCGCCGTTCGGAGCCACCAGAATATACGGGAATCGAGAGGGTTCGTCTTGTAATCGCGTATCTGACATCTGCTTTCCTCTGGATTGCTCACCCCATTTATTCTGGTGCGTGTTGTTTTCTACTTGCTAATTTGAAAACATATGTTCTTTTCCCACCATGACAGTCACGCCAAACCAGCTGACCGATCGCTTGCGTCAGGATATCGCACAGATGCCCGCAGGTCTTCAGGCGGCCGCAAAATACATCATCGACCACCCCGGGGATTTCGGCCTGGACCCAATCCGGGTTTCAGCGGCAAAAATCGGCGTCAGCTCAAACGTACTGGTCCGTCTGGCGCAACGCATGGGCTTTGACGGGTTCGAGGCATTCCGCGATCCGTTCCGCAATGCTCTGGTCACCGACCGAGAGGCCGATCTTGATCAGGGCTGGCTGACCACACTGCAGACCGAAGACGAATTCGGCAAAAAGCAAGCCGGGTTTGTACAGAACGAACAGAACGTTGTGACCCGGTCTTTGCGTCTGATGAAACCTGAAAGCACCCGCAAGGCGGTTGACTACATCACATCCGCGCGCCGGTGCTTTGTAACCGCCACGCGCGCAAGCTACGCGCTGGCTTATTACTTCTCTTACGCCGGGCGCATGGCGCATCCGGGTATCCAACTGATCCCCAGGCATGTCGGATCAGCCGCGGATGATCTGCTGGATGCCGACCGTCAGGATTGTCTGATCGCCATCACCGTCCACCCTTATTCCGCGGAAACGATCCAGTCGATGCGCTTTGCTAAACGCAAGGGTCTGCGCCTCATTCTGATCTCCGACAGCGACGTGATCGCGCCCGGTGTCGAACCGGACATTGCGTTTACGGTCAGCACCCGGGCACTGCACCAGTTTTCCTGCTACACAGGCGCGATGGCTGTACTGGAATGCCTGCTGGGTCATCTTTTTGACGCCGGCGGCACCGCGGCCCGCCAACGGATTGACGCGTATCAAAAGGCGCGCGAGGACACCGGCGCCTATTGGCAACCGGCCAAACCACCCAGACTTCGGCGAAAGTAGACGGCCCCGGCGCTCGGCCGGGACCTACCAATCCTGTGCGGCCTACAGGCAGGCTTCAACAGCGCGTTTGGTCATTACACCGACCAGATGCGCCCGGTATTCCTTACTGCCATGCAGATCGCCGATCATGTTTGCCGGGTTGATGCCAAGACCCATCAGGGCATCCGCCCGAAACTCCTTGTTCAGCGCCTCCTCAGCCTCAGACCAACGGAACACTCCATCTTCGCTGGCCCCGGTCACCGCAACGCGCACGCCGTCTGAAAACCGCGCCAGATAGACACCGACCAGCGCAAATCGTGAGGCCGGCTGCAGGAACTTCTGATAGCTCGCCGCCTGCGGCACCGGAAGCCGAACGCTGGTGATGATCTCGCCTTCGTCCAGCGCCGTGGTGAACATCCCCTCGAAGAACTCATCCGCCTCGATCCGGCGGCTGTTGGTGATGATCGTCGCACCGGACCCCAGCGCACCGGCCGGATAGCAGGCCGCCGGATCGTTATTGGCAAGCGAACCGCCGATGGTTCCGCGGTTGCGCACAGCCGGGTCACCGATCTGACCGGCCAGCGCTGCAAGCGCCGGATAGTGCCCCGCAGCCTCGCGCGCCACCGCGGCATGGGTCGTCGCCCCACCTATCGCGACCGAGCCGTCATCCTCGATACAGACCCCATGCATTTCGGCAATCCCGCTCAGCGACACCAGCGCCGAAGGGGCTGCCAACCGTTGCTTCAGCGTCGGGATCAGCGTCTGACCGCCCCCCAGCGCCTGCGCGTCCTCGGACCCAAGCGCGGCAACCGCGTCCGCAATGGTCGAGGGCTTATCAAATTCGAAACTGTACATTTCGTCTTCCTTTCCGAAAGGCGCGGATCCGCCCTTCATCTGGCTATAAATACCTCGGGGGTCTGGGGGCAGAGCCCCCAGCCTCCCCAATCTCTCAGCTGTTCATCGCCGTCCAAACGCGCGACGGGCTCACCGGCATGTCGATGTGATCAACCGCCTTTCCGCCCGAGTTCAGCGCATCCAGCACCGCGTTGACCACCGCTGGTGGTGAGCCGATGGCCCCGGCCTCACCGCAGCCCTTCACGCCCAACGGATTGTGCGTACACGGCGTCTGGCTGGAGTGATCGACACCATAGAACGGCACGTCATCCGCACGCGGCATCGCGTAGTCCATGAAGGACGCACTCAGCAACTGACCGTTCTCGTCATAGGCGCAGTTCTCCAGCAGCGCCTGACCGATGCCTTGACCGATGCCGCCATGTACCTGCCCGTCAACAATCATCGGATTGACGATATTGCCGAAGTCGTCTGCGGCCGTGAAGGCTTCGATCGTGACCTGACCGGTATCCGGATCAACCTCGACCTCACAGGCATAGGCGCCTGCCGGAAACGTAAAGTTGGCCGGGTCATAAAACGCGGTTTCCTCCAGCCCCGGCTCGACCTCCAATGGGTAGTTATGCGGCACATAGGCCGTCAGGGTCACATCACCCCAGGCCACCGATTTGTCGGTACCGGCCACGCTGAACTGCCCGTCCTTCAACTCGATATCGGCATCGGATGCTTCCAGCAGATGGGCCGCGATCTTCTTGGCCTTGTCGATCACCTTCTCGGTTGCCTTGACCATGGCCGAGCCGCAGACCGCAAGGCTGCGCGAGCCATAGGTTCCCATGCCAAACGGGATTTTCGAGGTATCACCATGCACGATCTCAACCATCGATTCATCGATGCCGATCATGTCGGCCACAACCTGAGGAAAGGCCGTTTCATGCCCCTGCCCGTGGCTGTGCGCACCCACCATGACACTGATCGACCCCGTCGCGTTCACGCGCACTGTCGCCGCATCATAGAGACCGGCGCGGGCCCCCAGCATCCCGACGATATTCGACGGCGCAATCCCACAGGCTTCGATATAGCAATTGATGCCCAGACCGCGCAGCTTGCCGTTGGCTTCGCTCGCTGAACGGCGTGCGGCAAAGCCCGCCAGATCAGCGGCAGCCTCAAGCTTGTCCATTGTTCCGTTGTAATCCCCGGTGTCATAGGTCAGCGCCACCGGCGTGTCATAGGGGAACTGGGTGACAAAGTTCTGACGGCGCAGGGCAATCGGATCGACCCCCAACTCGCGCGCGGCTTTGTCCACGACCCGCTCCAACTGGAACGTCGCCTCGGGACGACCCGCGCCGCGATAGGCGTCCACGGGCACCGTGTTGGTGAACATCGCCTTCACATTCACCTGAATGACCGGCGTCTTGTAGTTGCCCGCCATCAATGTGCCATGCAGCCAGGTTGGAACCGAACTGGAGAAGGTCGACAGATATGCGCCCAGATTGGCAAAGGTATTTGTCCGCAACCCGACAAAGTTGTTGTCAGCGTCCAGTGCCAGTTCAATCGTGCTGACATGGTCGCGGCCATGGGCATCCGACATGAACGCCTCGGACCGGCTGGACGACCACTTAACCGGGCGGCCACAGGCCTTGGCAGCGAAGGTGCAGAACGCTTCTTCGGCATAATGGAAGATCTTGGTGCCAAAGCCGCCGCCAACATCCGGCGCGACCACGCGGACCTTGTGCTCGGGCAGGCCCAGCACAAAGGCGCACATCAGCAGCCGGATCACATGCGGGTTCTGCGAAGTTGTGTAGAGCGTATATTCCTCGGTCGCCCGGCTGTATTCGGCCACGGCCACGCGCGGCTCCATCGGGTTGGCAACCAGACGGTTGTTGACCAGATCCAGAGTGGTCACATGAGCGGCATTCGAAAAGACTTCGTTGACCTTGGCGTCGTCGGCCTCACCCAGTTGCCAGTCATAGCAGATGTTGTTCTTCAGATCGTCATGGACCAGCGTCGCGCCATCCTGCGCGGCGGCCTTCATGTCGAGAACCGCAGGCAGTTCTTCGATGTCCAGATCGATCGCCTCGGCAGCGTCGCGCGCCTGTTCCAGACTGTCGGCCACCACGGCGGCAATGGGATCGCCCACATGGCGCACCTTACCCTGCGCCAGGATCGGGTGCGGCGGCTCCTGCATCGGTGCGCCGTGCTTGTCGGTCACTTCCCAGCCGCAGGGCATGCCACCCACGCCTTCAAAATCCTTGCCGGTGAAGACCTTGACCACGCCCGGCATGGCTTCGGCCGCCGAAGTGTCGATGGATTTGATCCTGCCATGTGCGATGTCGGACCGCAGAAAATGCACATAGGCCTGGCCATGTGCGTTGATGTCGTCGGTGTAATTGCCTGCTCCGGTCAGAAAGCGTACGTCCTCGCGCCGCTTGGAACTGGCTCCGATGCCACTGTCTTTGGGCATTGCTTGTTCTCCTCCCTGAAAAAGAATTTTCGTCGAAAATTCTTTATGGCCGCGTCACTCGGCAGCGATGTTGCTTACGTCCTGGCCGGATGCGGCCATGATCGCCTTGACGATGTTGTGATAGCCGGTGCACCGGCACAGGTTGCCTTCCAGATACTTGCGGATTTCACTTTCTGTCGGGCGCGGGTTCTCTTTGAGCAGCGCCGCGGCGCTCATCACCATGCCGGGGGTGCAGAACCCGCATTGCAAACCGTGATGATCCTGAAACGCCTGCTGAATGATGTTCAAAGAGCCGTCGGCATTGGCCTGACCTTCGATGGTGCCCACGTCGGCCCCGTCGGCCTCAAGCGCCAGCATGTTGCAGGATTTGACCGCCTCGCCATTCACATGCACGACGCACGCGCCACATTGCGCCGTGTCGCAGCCCACATGCGTCCCGGTCAGCGAAAGGTGGTCGCGCAGAAAGCTGGACAGCAACGTCCGGCCTTCGACATCACCGCTCACGGACTTTCCGTTCACGGTCATTGAGACCTGTGTCATAAGTTCCTCCCATTTCGTGTTTTTGCTTGCCCCGAGTTAAACACGGGAATTTTCGTTTGAGAACAAAAATCTTTGCCAGCTTTTTCAGCCAGAGAAACGCCCATCTCTCATGAGCTAAACCGGTGTTTCAGAGAAACAAATTGCCGTTACGTCACCTTTTTGCGGGACGCGCGCGGCTGAGGTCGCGTGGGTATTTCCTTGAGCAACCCACCAACCCCCATTCCGGCGATATCAACTGCCGACGTCGCGATCCCGCAGGCGACACGAGACAGCACCCAGTCCGCGCCGTTCAGGGCCGGTGACCGCGCGCATCCGGGCAAGCCGATCACCGGGCGGTCCCCGAGGGACCCGAGAAACAGCAGATTGCCCGGATCGACGGGCATACCAAACCGATCTACATGCCCCCCTGCGGCGCGCACCGCCTCGGGAGCGACGTCCGACACATCCGAGGTCGCGGAGCCGGTCAGGATCATGACGACATCGCCCTGCGTTTCCGTCATCGCCGCCGCAAGAGCGTCGGTTTTGTGGGGCACAATGCGCACGTCGCCCAGTTCCATGCCAAGGGCCTCGACCCGGCCCTGTATCGCAGCGATACCCTTTTCGTTCGGGGGACCACCGGGAATATCAGTCACGACCAGCCCTGCCCTGCGATAGACCGGGCGGGCCAATCGAATGGATGACTGCGCCAGCCGGGATGCCTCGTCAACGTCAGCGCGCGGCACTGCGTATGAGATGACCTTGATCGTTGCGACCATCCCCCCTGCGCCCATCTGCTGATACTGCGGAACGGTCGCGACAGTGATCATCGGGTTGACCAGATTGAACGCCTCAAGCGCTTCGACATCCAGCACGGCAACGCCCGGCCCGTCGGCCAGCAGGTTCACGCGCCCGGTAAATGGCTGCGTGACCCGCAGGGCTGCGTCCTTGGGGTCAGGTGCCAATGCGGCTGCCAGCAGGCGAGCGGCCTCGTCCTCGTGACAATCGTCCGGGTCAATCCGGGCCACCGTCACAGTGCCGAATCCGGCAGCAACAAGTTGCGCCTGATGTTCGGCTGTCAGCCGGACCCCCTTGCGCAGCTTGGAACCGCCCACCTGAACGGAATGGGCCAGAACGTTGCCGACGACATCCGCAACGGGAACCGGGCCAAATTTCACGCTTTGCCCCGCAAGACGGCCGTCATTTGCGCCAGAACAGCCACTGCGATTTCCGACGGGTCCGCTGCGCCGATATCCAATCCGATCGGCCCGTGAATTCGGTCGATCTGCGCCTGAGTAAACCCGGCTTCCTGCATGCGGGCCACCCGTTTGGCATGGGTTCGCCTGGACCCCAACGCGCCGATATAAAACACGCCGGCCTGCAATGCGGCCTCCAGCGCCGGGTCGTCCAGCTTGGGGTCATGGGTCAGCAATACCACCGCCGTGCGCGTGTCCATTCCCAGCTTGGCAATGGCCTCATCCGGCCAGTCCGTCAGGATCGTCTCACCGGGAAAGCGCGCGTTTGAGGCGAAGGCTTCGCGCGGGTCGATGATGGCCGGATCGTACCCGGCGATCCGCGCCATCGGCACAAGCGCCTGTGCAATGTGAACCGCGCCGACCACGATCAGCTTCAGCGGTGGATTGTGAACCGCGACAAATGTCTGACCGTCTTCTTCGAACCCGGACCGATCCATGCGCAACCGGTCGGGATATGCGTTCCGGCGCAATGCTCTGCGCCCGGTTTCGATATTCACCTCATAAGCCACCGGTTCGCGGCGGGACCGGGCATCCACAAGATCCTTAAGCAGGTCTTCTGACAGGACCTTTCCCACAGGTTCGACCAGAACGCGGATCGTCCCGCCGCACGCCAAGCCGACGGCAAATGCGTCCTCGTCACTGACGCCAAATTCCAATAGCCGAGCTTCGCCCTCGTCGATGGCCTCCAGCGCCTCGACTATAACCGCGCCTTCGACACACCCGCCCGAGACGGACCCCTCGATGCGGCCGTCTCCTGCGATCACCAGTTGCGCCCCGACACGGCGCGGCGCGCTGCCCCAGGTCTCGACGACCGTGGCCAGTGCTGTTGGCTGGCCGTCTCGATACCATTCCAGGGCGGTCTCGGGGCTGTTGTCGAATTTGTCCATTGCACCCTCCCGGCGTGTTCTGATCCAACATAGGGAGGTTTGGCGCGATGAAAAGGAAGGCGTGACCTCAAGTGATTGGTGCGACGGGCAAACGAACATGGATCGGCGCAAACCAGCCCGGTTTCCTGTGCTTGGTGAAAGGGATTGATTGACCGAATTCCAAATCCTAGCCTGCAGGCGCGCGTAGGTATTCCTGTATGCGCATATTATATTTCACAACGGAGACAGAGAGTTGAAACGCATTTTTACACTCGGAATGGCAATCGGCCTGCTGACCTCGACCGGCGTGGCCGCAGATACGTTCCTGCGTTATGGCGAAGTTGAAGGCTGGAAGGTTTTCATCGACCAGGACAAGAAATCCTGTCTGATCGAGGCGGTCGATGATTTAGAAAACGTCGTCCAGATGGGGCTGACCGAAGACCGCGGCGTCGGGTATGTCGGTGTTTTCACCAAGGCGAAGACCGACATCAAACGCGGTGAGAAAGAGGGTGTGGCGATCCTGCTGGGCGACAACATCTATGTCGGCGAAGCCACGGGCATGAAAGGCAACATCACCAAGGGGTATTCCGGTGGGTATGTCCTGTCTGATGATCCGCAATTTGCGGATGACATTGCCAAGCAGAAAGTCATGGTCGTGTTCCCGGAAAAAGAATTCGCATTCACCGTTGACCTGACCGGCACTTACAAGGCCATGGAAATGGCGCGCAAGTGCAACCAAGAACAGCTGAGCTGATATTCAGCCCGAAAGCGCGGTCATCAGCCGCGCTTTCTCTCCCATGTCGTCAGGTTTCGAGATGACGTCGGCCAAGTCTTCCAGAGACGCAATCGAATGACCCGCGCGGAAGCTGTCGACATGCGGCAGCATGGCTGCCACGCCCTGAGCACGCGGCGCAAACCCATCCCAGCGCAACAGCGGGTTGAGCCAGATGAGGCGGCGCGCCGACAAATGCAGACGCTCCATCTCTTTCGCCAGCGCATCGGGTTCGCCGCGATCCAGCCCGTCCGAGATCAAAAGCACCACCGCGCCCTGCCCCATTACCCGGCGCGACCAGTCGCGGTTGAACGCGTGCAAACAGTCGCCGATCCGTGTGCCGCCTTCCCAATCCTGCGCCTCGGCCCCGGCGGCGGCCAGCGCTGCATCGACGTCACGTTGTTGCAGGTGGCGGGTGATATTGGTCAGACGCGTGCCGAAGGTGAACGCATGGACCCGCGCCCAACCCGCGCCCTTGGCGTTGGAGACCGAATGCAGGAATTGCAGGATGATCCGGCTGTACTGGCTCATCGACCCCGAAATATCGCAAAGCACCACAAGGTTGGGCCAGCGGGGTCTTGGCTTCAGGCGCGCGATATTGCGCAACTCTCCGCCCTGCCGCATTGCCGCGCGCAAGGTTCGGGCGCGGTCGATCCGATGCCCCAGATGGCTGGCCTGACCACGCCGGGATTCGATAGGTTTGACCGGAAGGGTCAGCCGCGCCAGCATACGTTTGGCCTGAGCGATCTCGGCCGTGCTCATCTGTTCGAAGTCCAGATTGCGCAGACGTTCCTCGGAGGACGCGGTTTGCGAGGCGTCAATCTCCAGCACGGTCTCTTCTTCCTGCTCGACCGCCTCGGACAGATCGCGTTCCAACCCGTCCAACAACGCCTCAGCCGCGCGCTTTTCGGCAGGGTCAGCCTTGCGTTCCTCTTGCACTCCACGAATGGCGGGCAGCATCATGGCCATCATGTGTTCCATGTAACGCGGATCGCGCCAGTACATGCGGAAGACCTGCGCGAACACCGTGCGATGTTCAGGGCGGTTCACAAAACAGGCGTGCAGCGTCCAGTAGAAATCCCGCTTTTCGGTGAACCCGGCGGCCTGCACAGCCCGGATGGCATCAACGACCCGTCCCGTCCCAATGGGCAACCCTGCTTTGCGCAAGGCACGTGCGAAATGCGTGATGTTCTGCGCCAGTTTCGGGTCATTCGGGATATCGAGTGTAAGGTGTTCTGCCATTACCTTTCACGGGGGCTCTGCCCCCATACCCCCGACGTATTCTTGAACAGAAGAAGCATCAGGCAGGCTCCAACGTCGCCTTCGCCTCATCCAGAATCCGCTTTGCTTCGGACCCCTGCAATTTCTGGATATCATCCTGATATTTCAGGATCGCGCCCAGCGTGTCGCCGATCACCTCGGGGCTGAGGTTGATCACGTCCAGCGCCAGCAGGCACTTGGCCCAGTCTATGGTCTCGGCCACGCCCGGTTTCTTGAATAGATCCTCGGTGCGCAGGTGCTGGACGAAGGCGACCACCTCTCGGCTGAGCGCTTCGGCGGCCTCGGGCGCGCGGGCGTGCAGAATTTCGATCTCGCGTTCGAAATCGGGATAATCGACCCAATGATACAGACAGCGGCGTTTCAGCGCATCGTGTACTTCGCGCGTGCGGTTCGAGGTGACGATCACGATGGGCGGTTGCGGGGCTTTCACGGTGCCCAGTTCAGGGATTGTGACCTGAAAATCGCTGAGCGCCTCCAGCAGGAACGCCTCAAACGGCTCATCGGTGCGGTCCAGTTCATCAATCAGCAGAACGGGCGCGCCGTATTCGTCCGGGCGCATCGCCTGCAGCAAGGGGCGCTCGATCAGATAGTCGTCCGAGAATAGTTCAGATTGCAGTGCGCCCCGATCGGCGCCACCCGCGGCCTCCGCCGTGCGGATGGCCACCATCTGCGCCGGAAAATTCCATTCATATACCGCCGAGGACGCGTCCAGCCCTTCGTAACATTGCAACCGGATCAGCCGCCGATTCAGCCCGGCGGCCAGCGCTTTGGCAATCTCGGTTTTGCCGACACCGGCCTCACCTTCCAGAAACAGCGGACGGCCCAGTTTCAGCGACAGGAACACGACCGTGGCCAGCGCCCGCCCGCAGACATAGCCCTGCGAACCCAGCATGGATTGAACGGCGTCGATGGAATCCGGTTGTGTCATCTGCAAGTCTCTCCCTCGGCACAACAGGTCATGGTAGCACGCGCGCGTCAAGACCGTGGTCTTTCCGGGACTTACGGCAAAAAGGTCGGATGGCAAGGTCTTTTCCGGCGGCGGGCTCTGTGCTAGCGGAGGCGGCATGACAGATCGCATCACAATCCGCCGCCCCGACGACTGGCATCTGCATCTGCGCGACGGCGCGATGTTGCAGGCCGTCCTGCCCGAAACCGCGCGCCATTTTGCCCGCGCGATCATCATGCCGAACCTGGTGCCGCCGGTCGTGCGCGGCGATCAGGCGGCCACTTATCGTGATCGTATTCTGGCCGCCCTGCCCGCCGATATGACGTTCGAGCCGCTGATGACGCTGTATCTGACCGAAGATACCGACCCTGCGGATGTGGCCGCCGCCCATGCCAGCGGTCTGGTCAAGGCGGTCAAGCTGTATCCGGCGGGGGCCACCACCAACTCGGCCTCGGGGGTGCGGGATTTCGACAAGGTGCGACCGGTGCTGGAACGCATGGGCGAGATCGGCCTGCCCCTGTGCGTGCATGGCGAGGTCACAGAGTCCGAGATCGACATTTTCGACCGTGAGGCTGTGTTCATCGACCGGGTTCTGGACCCGATCCGCAAGGCGACACCCGGCCTGCGCGTAGTGATGGAACATATCACGACCGCAAATGGCGTGGATTACGTCAAAGCCAACGACACCGATCTGGGCGCAACGATCACGGCGCACCATCTGATCATCAACCGAAACCACATTCTGGTCGGCGGGATCAAACCGCATTACTACTGCCTTCCTGTTGCCAAACGCGAGGAACACCGACTGGCCTTGCTGGCCGCAGCGACCTCGGGCGATGCGAGGTTCTTCCTGGGCACCGACAGTGCGCCACATACGGATGCCAACAAGGAAATGGCCTGCGGATGCGCCGGGTGTTTCACCGCCACGAACACAATGTCTCTGGTCGCCGAGATGTTCGACCGTGAAAATGCGCTGGACAAGCTGGAAGGGTTTGTTTCGATGCACGGGCCTGCCTTTTACGGACTTCCTGTGAATGCGGACACCATCACCCTGACCAAAGGCGAGCCGGTGGAATACCCAGACAAGATCGACACCGGCGACGGCCCGGTGACGGTTTTCGATCCGGGCTTTCCACTGCATTGGCGCGTGGATTAACCCGCCAGCAGACTGGCCAGATCCCGGGCGCGACCGCCGGTGCGCAGCATCGACCAGATCGCGTCCGCGTCCCCGGCCCCGATCAGTTTGGCCGCTTTGGCCCGAACCCGGTCTTCGCGATCCGACAGCGTCAACGGTGTCAACAGATCATGGGTGGCTTCGCGGCGAGCTCCGTCACGGCGCAGCAAGGTCAGACGGGCCTGAGTTTCGGAGAGCGACTTGTCAGCCTCGACCGACACACGATCCCGCAATGAGATCAGACGCGGGTCCGCGCAGGTCTTTTCCGAATAGCTACCCGGCAAGGCCGTGTCGTAACCCAGCGCCTGCATGGCAATGACGGTCCGATAGGAAAATTTGGCCCCCAGCCCGGTGGTCGGTGCGGTCTGGTTGCACACACTCATCCACCGCGGATGGGTTTTGATCCTGATTTCGGCCACTTCGGGCTCGGCGATATCCAGATCGCGCGCGGCCTCAAGCGCCGCGTGCAGGCCGTGACAGCAGGCGTGGAACTTATGGCTGACACTTTCGAACAGCCATTCATCGCCCAGCCCGTCCAGCGCGGAATCGCTGTCCCCCTGACCTTGATGAGTTGCACCGAACCCGTAAGGCCCGTCCAGCGCGTCGACGCTGGGTTCAAACCCCTTGGCGACAAGCAAGGCGGACTCGACCCCGGCAGAGGCTGCAAGCCCGGCGTTGTATGGTTTTCCCATTGTCCCGAACTGCGCCTTCAGGCCCGCAGCCCGGGTAGCTGTCAGGCCAAGAACCTTTTTCATCTGATCAGCATCGAACCCGAGCAGCCGACCGACAGCCACCGCCGCACCGAATGCACCAGCCGTTGCAGTCTGGTGAAAACCGGCCTGATAATGATCGCGGCCCAGCCACAACCCTATGCGGATCGAAAGCTCCATCCCGACCAATGCGGCTTCGAGGAAGTCGACAAGAATGCGGTCGTCCCAATCACCGAGCGCCAGTGCAGCCGGCAGGATCGCCACCGACGGGTGACCGATATGGGCAAAATGCGTGTCATCATAGTCCAACGCATGGGACACAGTGCCGTTGACCAATGCGGCCCCCCGCAGCGGCGCAGCGCCGCCGCCAAACAGATGCGCCTGCCCGGCCCCTTCTTCGCTCAGAACAAGATCGCGCACGGACTGAGAAACCGGCTCGCCAACCCCGGCGCGCCCCACGGCGATCCAGTCGAGAACGGACAGAGAGGTGACGACCCGGGTTTGCAGGGACGTCGAAACCGGGCCTGCGGCAAACCCGGCCAAAGAAGCGGTAAAGTCGGTCATGGGCGCAGTCTAGCGCCCAGCAAGCGACGGTAAAGACTTAGGTGTACAAATCCGCCGCGCGGGCCTCGAACGCCTGAACGATCCTGTGCATGGCTTCGTTGAAAACGACCCCGATGATCCCCTGCAGGATGGCATTCTTGAACTCGAAATCGACATGGAAGGAGATATCGCACCCACCGTCCGGAGCGTCCTGGAACTGCCAGTCGGACTTCATGTATTTGAACGGGCCGTCCAGATATTCGGTGTCAATTTTCTTTTGATCGGCGAACAGGGTCACGCGGCTGCCGAACCGTTCGCGGAACACTTTGAACGATATGACAAGATCCGCCTCCATCACCTGGCCTTCGCCGGCAGCATAGGTTCGGCGGATACGGGCGGCTGCGCACCACGGCAGGAACTCGGGATATTTCGCAACATCGGCAACCAGGTCGTACATCTGCTGAGCAGTGTAAGGCAGGTGGCGGGTTTCCGAATGAGTAGGCATGGCGTCCGGTATTTGCAGGTGACAATGGCGCGTCATGTCGTATGTTGCGCGCCAAAGATCAAGGGGGCAGCAATGAGCGACCGCGCATATGTGATAGATGAGATGATCTCGGCCAAGGCAATCGCCGCGCGGATCGAGGAGCTTTGCCGCGAAATCACGGCCGAATTCGTCGGCACGGACAAGCTGGTGGTTGTTGGGCTGCTGCGCGGCAGTTTTGTCTTTATCGCCGATCTGGTGCGAGAACTGGATCTGCCGATCGAGGTCGATTTTCTGGAGGCTTCGTCTTACGGCGACTCGATGGAAAGCAGCCGCGAGGTTCGCATCCTCAAGGACCTGCGCGGCGCAATTGAAGGGCGCGACGTTCTGGTTGTCGAAGATATTGTCGACACCGGCCATACGCTGAACCACGTGACCAAGCTGCTGAGCAGCCGAAAGCCCGCGCGGTTGAAGTCTATTGCGCTGCTGGACAAGCCCAGCCGGCGAGAGGTTGATTTCCGCTCGGACTGGATCGGCTTTGAAATCCCCGACGAATTTGTCGTGGGCTACGGCATCGACTATGCGCAGCGCAATCGCAACTTGCCCTTCATCGGAAAAGTGCGCTTTACCGAGGATTGACCGAGGCACCGATGAACCCCAGACACCTGCTGCGCATGGCCAAATGGGCCCGCAATCCACCCTCGGAAAGACGGGTGAAACTGGTTTTCGGAATTGTGATCCTGTGCCTGCTGATCGGCGGAGCGGATTACCTTGGCTGGTGGCCAGACTGGGCCACGCTCGAATGGGCGCGTTTCAGACCCTGACTTCGCCCAGCACCTGCCTGATCGCCGCCAGAAACACACCTGTACCGATGGGGATCAGTTCATCCGGGAAATCATAGTCCGGATTGTGCAACTGCGGATGGTCCAACCCGGCACCCAGCCAGAACATGGCGGATTTGGCATCTTTCCCAAACTGTCCGAAATCCTCGGAAAACTTCTGCGGCAAGTTCGTCGTGCGGCAGAGGACATCCGCCGCGTCAAAGGATTTCATCAATATTTCAACGGCATCCGGGTTGTTCACACAGGCCTGAAACACGTCGTCATACGCGATACTGAACGTCAACCCATGCGCGAGGGCGGCGTTTGCTACCAGTGCTTCGGCCTCTGCAATCAGGTGCTGCATACGCTCATCCGCAACCGTTCGCAGGGTCACCCAAAGTTCAGCGCGCCCCGGAGCCACACCGAAAGTCGGCTCACCCAGGCTGGCATGGGTCACGGTTGTCAGCGCGAATTCAGAATTCAGCGCACCGCCCCGGCCGAGCCCCGCCAATTGCGGCATCAGGGATGACAACGCCCCAGCCGGCGACAGCCCGTCCTGCGGGGCGGCGGCGTGCGAGGTCTTGCCGGTCAGCGTTATTTTCATCCCGCGCGACGCGCAATTCGCGGGACCTACGCACAGTTCCGCCTCACCCAATGCCAATCCCGGCAGGTTGTGTAACGAGAACACATAGTCAGGTGAGAAATCCGCGTAGGCCGCGTCTGCCCGAAAGGCGATGGCGCCCTGCCCGGTTTCCTCGGCGGGCTGGAACATCAGAATTACCCGCCCCTTTTGAGGACGGTTGCGGCCAAGGTGCTCTGCTACGCCCAAAACCATGGCCATATGGCCATCATGTCCGCAAAGATGCCCCCGGCCCGGCACGCGGGATGCATAGGGCGCACCTGAAAGTTCGTGAATGGGCAACCCGTCAAGCTCGCATCGAATGGCCACGGTCGGCCCCGGTTGATCACCGGAAAACACCGCGGCAACGCCGTGGCCCCCGATCCCGGTCAACACCTGATCAGCGCCAAACCCACGCAGCTGATCTGCCACGCGTGCGGCAGTTTCAATTTCCTCACCCGAGAGTTCGGGGCGCTGGTGAAGTTCGTGCCGCAGACTGATCAGCCGCGTTAGCGCGTCAGGTGTCACCCTTGCTCCAGCTTCTTTTGCCGCGCTTCCCGCAACCGCGCGAAATCATCCCCCGCATGGTAGGACGACCGGGTCAGAGGCGTGGCGGACACCATCAGGAACCCCTTGCCAATGGCCGCCTTTTCGTAGGATGCGAATTCCTCTGGGGTGACGAAGCGATCAACGCCATGGTGCTTGGGCGTCGGCTGCAGGTATTGGCCGATGGTCAGAAAGTCAATATCGGCGGCGCGCATGTCATCCATGACCTGCCGGACCTGTTGTTCATCCTCGCCCAGACCAACCATGATACCGGATTTGGTAAAGATCGACGGGTCCATTTCCTTGACGCGCTGCAACAGGCGCAGCGAGTGGAAATAGCGCGCGCCGGGGCGCACTTCGGGGTACAGGCCGGGGACGGTTTCCAGGTTGTGGTTAAACACATCCGGTTTCGCCGCAACCACGGATTCCAACACCGAAGGATCGCATTTCAGAAAATCCGGCGTCAGAATCTCGATCGTTGTCGAGGGGGAGCGATGCCGGATCGCGCGGATGGTCTGCGCAAAATGGTCCGCGCCGCCGTCTTCAAGATCATCGCGGTCGACCGAGGTGATGACCACATGGTTCAGACCCAGCTTTTCGACCGCATGCGCAACGCGCCCGGGTTCAAACACGTCCAGCGCATCAGGGCGGCCCGTGGCGATATTGCAGAATGTACAGCCGCGGGTGCAGATCTCGCCCATGATCATCATGGTCGCGTGCCCCTGGCTCCAGCATTCACCGACATTCGGGCACCCGGCCTCTTCGCAGACGGTGACCAGATTGTTCTCGCGCATGATCTTGTGCGTTTCGGCATAGCCCTTGCCACCGGGCGCTTTTACACGAATCCATTTGGGCTTTTTCGGCTGCGCATTGTCCTGACGATGCGCTTTTTCCGGGTGACGTTGTTCGGGGATCTTCAGATCACGCACGGTCGGCTTTCCTGACTTTGGGTCAATTTGCTTTTGCCTAACATAAACCGTGCCGGGGAACTACACCACCCATGCATACCGGCCATGACAGCGCACCATGCATTCGCAGAACAGAGTGTATTTTATTCGCATAAAAAGTGATCTTTGTCAGTGGTATACCAATCCGCCATCGAATTCGCGATTGCGGCAAGTATTGCGTTGAAGCCGATTTAGAACTGTTTTAAATCCCTCTCAGTTCACATCTGATTCACAGGAGCTTGAGTATGAAAACTGGCGCCAAATTGCCGGACGTCACCTTCCACACGCGCGTGCGTGACGAAGCGGTCGAGGGATCAAACCCGTTCCGCTGGGAAGACAAAACAACCGCTGACTATTTCGCTGGCAAGCGCGTCATTCTGTTCTCGCTCCCCGGTGCGTTCACGCCCACATGTTCGACTTACCAACTGCCGGGATTCGAAAACGGTTATGCGGATTTCAAGGCCGGGGGCATCGACGAAATCTATTGCATGTCGGTGAATGACAGCTTTGTCATGAACAAATGGGCGCAGGACCAGGGCCTTGAGAACGTCAAGGTCATCCCGGACGGCTCGGGCGAGTTCACCCGGAAGATGGGTATGCTGGTCGACAAGGACAATCTGGGTTTTGGCATGCGGTCCTGGCGCTATGCGGCCATCGTGAATGACGGTGTTGTCGAGGCCTGGTTCGAAGAGCCCGGCCTGATGGACAACTGCCCGGAAGACCCCTATGGGGTTTCGTCTCCGGAAAACCTGAAAAAGCATCTGGACGAGGCCAAGGAACCGGCACTGGCCTGAGGTCCAAAGAACTCGTGAAAAGCCCGCCTCTGGCGGGCTTTTTCATTGGTCAGGCGCGGGTGGCCGAGACGATCCCTTCGCCGACCTGCCGGATGACATCCGCCAACCCGTTGAACCATTCTTCACCACCGGTTGAGGCGCGACGCACCAGCCCCACGGTCCGGGCCGGTTGAGGTCCGGTAAACCGCATCAGCCTCAGCCCCGGTACGGCATCCACCTCGGCACGCGCGGCAAGTTCGGGCATCAGGGTCAATCCAAACCCCTCGGCAACCAAACGCGACAGGGTCGCAAGCGAAGACGCCCCCATATTGATCAACCCGCTGCTGCGGTCCTGACCACACACCTCCAGCGCCTGATCCGTCAGACAGTGACCATCATCCAGCAGCATCAACTGCGCGGTCTGCAGGTCCAGCGGCCTCAGCGCTTCGGGGTCGCGGGCCATGCCCTGAATGCGCGAGGCGCTGCCTGCCAGCAGAAAGCGGTCTTCGAACAAGGGCAATTCGATCAATGCGCTGCCCCCGGCCGGTAAGGCCACAACACCGGCGTCAATTTCCCCGGCCCGCAACATCGCCAACAGGCGTTCGGTTCTGGCTTCCCGGACCTGCACACGCAACGACACGTCAGAGCTGCGCAACCCCGCCAGAACACCGGGCAGCAGGTACGGCGCGATCGTTGGAATTATTCCGATGGACAGGGACCTGTGGCCGCCGGAATGATCCTTGGCGAACTGATCCAACCGATCCGCGGTACCAAGAACCTGACGCGCGTAATCCAGCACATCCCGTCCCAGAGGTGTCAGAAGAATGTCGCGGGCCTGACGTTCGAACAATGGGCCGCCCAGCGTTTCCTCCAACGCCTTGACCTGCACTGACAGGGCGGGTTGAGAAACATTGCACGCCTGTGCCGCGCGGCCAAAGTTCCGTTGTTCCGCCACGGCACAGAAATACTGCAACTGTCTGAGGGTAAAATTCATAACCCCTGATTATCATTCAGGGGGTAAATCGCAAGCCGGGCAAATGGCTGCGCCCTATCCGATCATGCGATTGCGCTCTGCCTGTGTTTCATAATGCCGCTTGAGCCGTTGCAAGGCGATCCGCAGCACGATCTTGCCAGACCGCGCTGACCAACCCATGCGCTTTTCCGCAAGTTCCAGCCCTTCCAAATAGCAACAGCACCGCAGGGCGACATCGCTCAGGCCCGGCCCAAGATCCGACAAGGCGCGCGCCACGCGGTCCCGCGCATCCGACGAGCCCCGTCCGCCATGGGCCTCGCTGTTGAAACTGCCGCGCCCGCCCGCAGTCAGAAAGTGATCCCAGTTCTGGGCAACCGTGGGTCCGATCTGCGCCAGTTCGAAGTCTTCCCGCAAACGTTCGCCAGCACTGACCAGCTCTTCGTCAAGAAACGGCTTTCCGTCCCGGTCCCGTCTGCGTGCCAGCGCAATCAGCGGGCTTTCCGCCGCGCTATAGCGAATGCGCCTTGGCCGATCGGACTTGGCAGCCCCCTGCCCCCGGTTCAAATGCGAATGGAACGGTGTCTGCGCCTCGGCCATGCCAAATTCATTCCGGGCCCGCGCCTTGTTTTCGGCGTCCGCCACCAAACGGCTCAGCGCCGTCCGTCCCGAAGACGAAATCCGGTAGCGGGAAATCCGACCCGGATTGTCGCATGAGATCCAGTCTTTTAGCGCCAAAGCCTGCGCAATCCTGCACTCGACCACCGCAGTTCTGGTCGCCCCGCCTTCCCCGGAATCGCGCACGACAACGGCCTTGTCCATCTCTTCGGCAACGGCCAGAACCGAGCCCGTTTCGCACAGCCGGCGAAGTATCCGAAGGGCTTCGCGGTCGAATTCTTCATCCTCTGCCGCCGCTGCATCCTCCGGCGCGACTGTTATAACGCCGCTGCCCGCCTGCGGCCCCTGATCACCCGGATCGGAAAAATGTGTTTCTGCCAGGGATTGCAGGGCGGCGTCCACAAGCGGGTCATCCCGGCGCATTTCAATGCGTCGGATTTGTCTGAGTATGGTCGAAGCATGGCATCCTGCCGATCGCGCGATATCGCGGATCGACTGGCCGGTTTCCGTGTGGGCCAGATATCGTTGCGCCCCCTCAGGTACCCAGGCCGGAATGGTGAAAACCATGTTGTTCTGCATAGTTACTTGCCCTCTTCGACAATACGATCTGCTATTTGTCGCCCCCGGTGAATTGTTAACCAATTCTAACTAGAGCCGCTTTCGTTACTCGTTCGTTAACCGGCCGAGACAAGAACCAGATTTAAGTCAAAAAAATAAACAGTCATGAAGTCAGAGTTCGGAGGGAACTTGATCAAGGCAACACCCGCTTAGGTTGTGCCACAAAAGGGGGGACATTCGTTCAGATAAAGGAACCCCCGAATGCAGGACCTGATGACCATGATTACCGCCCTCCGCCGCCCCCGTCTGTTGGCGCGGGCTGCAAAATTCGGGGCGCAGGATTACGATCGGGACCGGCATCTGCAACGACTGCTGGGCTACGGCGCGCTGCCCGGTACGGGTGCCGCACTTGTCCGATTGTTGGAATTGGAACGAGAAGTTAACGCGCAACGGCTGGCCGAGGATAACGCCTATTCCCTGGTCCGTCATCTGGACCTGCTGATTGCGCTGTTGGGTGAGGCGCAGCTGTTTCAGGCCAGCCGCGCCGCACAATATCAATGATCAGGTGAAGGCATCCGGCATGGATGCTTTCTTTTCCGCCACATATTCATTCAACGCGGCGTTGATTGCCGGGTCGAGTTGCGGCTGCTGGTAGTTGGCAAGCAGATGCTCGACCCGCGCCGAGGCCAGTTGCCGCGTATCACGCGCGCCCTCGTCTTCCCAGGTCTCATAGGGCTTGTAGTCCAGCATTTCCGATTTCCAGAACGCTTCCTTGAAGTTGGCCTGCGTGTGGGCGCAGCCCAAATAGTGGCCACCGGGGCCAACTTCTTGGATGGCGTCCATGGCCTGCGCGTTCTCGTCATAGGCAACGCCTTTGGCCAGACCGTGCAGAACGCCCAACTGGTCGGCGTCCATGACGAACTTTTCAAAGTCCGCGACCAGACCACCCTCCAGCCAGCCACAGGAATGCAGCATGAAGTTTACGCCGGCCATCAGACCCATGTTCAGCGAGTTGGCGGTTTCGTACGCCGCCTGAGCATCCGGCAGCTTTGAGCCGCAGAACGAACCCGCGGAACGGAACGGCAGGCCAAGCCGCCGCGCCAGTTGCCCGGCGCCATAGGTGACCAGCGACGCCTCTGGCGTCCCAAAGGTCGGCGCACCCGAGTTCATGTCTATCGAAGAAACGAAGGCACCGAAGATAGCTGGCGCACCCGGTCGGATGAGCTGGCTGTAAGCCACGCCGGCCATGACCTCGGCCAGCACCTGGGTCAGCGTTCCTGCAACAGAAACGGGCGCCATCGCACCGCCGACGATAAACGGCGAAATGATGCAGGCCTGATTGTTGCGCGCATAAACCTCAAGCGCGCCCATCATCACGTCATCGAAGGTCATCGGCGAGTTGATGTTGGTCAGCGAGGTCATGACGGTGTTTTCCTGCACGAACTCTTTGCCGAACAGAATCTCGCACATCTCGACCAAATCCTGCGCCCGGCTGGGATCGGTGACCGACCCCATGAACGGCTTGTCGGACAAGGTCATATGCGCCATCAGCATGTCCAGGTGACGCTTGTTCACCGGCACGTCGGTCGGTTCGCACACCGTGCCGCCCGAGTGGTGCAGCCACTTGGACATATAGGCCAGTTTCACGAACTTATTGAAATCGTCCATCGTCGCATAGCGACGGCCACCTTGCGCATCGCGCACGAAAGGCGGGCCATAGACCGGGGCCAGAACCAGATTGCGGCCACCGATGACAACGGATTTCTCGGGGTTGCGGGCGTGCTGAGTGAATTGGCTTGGTGCGGTCTTGATCAACTCACGCGCCAGCCCGCGCGGAATGCGCACACGCTCACCGTCGACATCGGCACCAGCGTCTTTCCACCGCTGCAACGCGCCCGGATTGTCGACGAAATTGACGCCGACCTCGGCCAGAACGGTTTCCGCGTTGGTTTCGATGATCTCCAGCGCTTCTTCGTTGAGGATCTCGAAATTCGGAATGTTCCTTTCGATGTATTTCGCGGTCTCGATACGAACTGCGGTGCGTTCGGCCCGGCGGGCAGCGCCACCGCCACCTCTCGCCCTGCGCCGGGTGTTTGCCTCTGACATGAGAAAATCCCGTCTGAATGGTTGATTTGGTCATTCTGTTACAGGACCGCATCAACCGCCAGCATCTGTTTTACGGCGCTCTGGGGGGAAAAGCGACATCGGCGACCACAAGCGGCCACTGGTTTGGTTCTTAACGCGCGTTTACAGGTTTCTGCATTACGATGCCGTTGCCGCCCTGCTCAACTTCTTTCCAGCCCATGTGGCGGTACATGGCGATGGTTCCGTGCATCTTGCAGTGCGTTCGCAGTTTCAGACGCTTACATCCTTTCTCCGCTGCAAAACGTTCCGCGAACCCCATAAGTTGCCGCGCCAGCCCCCGGCCCTGCGCGGTAGGGGAAACGGCCAGGTTGAAGATCATGACCGCATCATCAACGAGGCCGAAAAAGATGGCACCAACGATCTGAGACTCGATCTCGGCCACCATGGCTACGTGCCGGTCAATTTCCTCGGAAACACCACCCGCGACATCCGGCAAATCCGCAATATCACGCCTGGCGTCCGCATAGGCCAGTTCGATACAGGTCCGCACCGCGTCGGCGTCGGCGGGAACCGCTGCCCTGAACCGGATTTCTGACATCACAGGCGCTTCCTTCCAATTCCCGGGGCAGATTTGCACAATTGACGTCATATCGCTTGCACATGCAAGCCTTGCGACCTAATAGCCAACCATGACCCAAGACACCCATGACCGCCTTCTGATCATCGACTTCGGCAGCCAGGTAACGCAGCTTATTGCCCGCCGCCTGCGCGAACTGAATGTCTATTGCGAAATTCACCCATATCAGAATGTCACGATGGACTTCGTGCGGGAAATGGCACCAAAAGCCGTTATTTTCTCGGGCGGTCCGGACAGCGTGACGCGCGACGGGTCGCCGCGGGCACCGCAGGAAATCTTCGACTACGGCGTGCCGATCCTTGGCATTTGCTATGGCCAGCAGGTGATGATGCACCAGCTGGGCGGCAGGGTCGAAAGCGGGCATGGCACGGCCGAATTCGGACGCGCCTTCGTGACACCCAAGGGACAGCTGGACATCCTTGATGGCTGGTTTGCCGAAGGTGACGAGCAGGTCTGGATGAGCCACGGCGACCATGTCAGCGAAATCGCCCCCGGGTTTGCGGTTTTCGGCACCTCGCCCAATGCGCCGTTTGCGATCACGGCTGACACAAGCCGTCACTTCTATGCCGTTCAGTTCCACCCCGAAGTGCACCACACGCCGAAGGGCGCAAAGCTCTATGAGAACTTCGTCAGGCTGGCAGGGTTCAGCGGCGACTGGACCATGGGCGCTTATCGCGAACAGATGATCGAAAAGATCCGCGAGCAGGTCGGCGACAAAAAGGTCATCTGCGGCCTCTCTGGTGGTGTCGACAGTTCGGTGGCGGCGATCCTGATCCATGAGGCGATTGGCGACCAACTGACCTGCGTCTTTGTTGACCACGGCCTGCTGCGCAAGAACGAGGCGCAAGAGGTCGTCGGCATGTTCCGCGACAATTACAACATTCAGCTGATCCACGCGGATGAAAGCGAGCTGTTCCTGGGCGAGTTGGAAGGCCAGAGCGATCCGGAAACCAAACGCAAGATCATCGGCAAGCTGTTCATCGACGTGTTCCAGAAGCATGCTGACACCATAGACGGCGCCGAGTTTCTGGCGCAGGGCACGCTGTATCCGGACGTGATTAAATCGGTTTCCTTCTCTGGTGGCCCTTCGGTCACGATCAAGTCGCACCACAATGTCGGCGGCCTGCCGGAAAAAATGGGCCTGAAACTGGTTGAACCCCTGCGCGAACTGTTCAAGGACGAGGTGCGCGCCCTGGGTCGCGAACTGGGACTGCCGTCCAGCTTCATTGGACGCCACCCTTTCCCCGGACCGGGTCTGGCCATTCGCTGCCCCGGCGAGATCACGCGCGAAAAGCTGGAAATCCTGCGCGAAGCGGACGCTGTGTACATAGATCAGATTCGCAAGCACGGGCTGTATGATGATATCTGGCAGGCTTTTGTGGCTATTTTGCCCGTCCGCACCGTTGGTGTGATGGGCGACGGGCGTACCTATGATTATGCCTGCGCGCTGCGCGCGGTGACATCAGTGGACGGTATGACCGCCGACTATTATCCGTTCAGTCACGAATTCCTCGGTGAAACCGCTACGCGCATAATAAACGAGGTCAAGGGCATCAACCGATGCACCTATGACATCACCTCGAAACCTCCGGGAACCATCGAGTGGGAATAACCAAAAGCCGGGCGGTGTCCCGGCTTTTTTGTTGATTGGGATCGCGCGAAAAACAATATATTTCAGTCGCGTAACTTACCAAACTCTCAGGCAGGGGCATGGAAACCAGCAAACCGCAAATCGGCAAGGCCGCGCTTTGGATGACGGGGGCGATTGCGTCCTTTTCTTCCATGGCGGTCGCCGGCCGCGAGTTGAGCGCCACGCATGACACGTTCGAGATCATGTTCTTCCGCAGCCTCGTCGGGATCTGTGTGGTCGCACTGGTTCTGACGTGGTCGAAGAAATGGCATCAGGTTTCCACATACAGGCTTGGGTTGCATGGTATCCGCAACCTTTTGCACTTCACCGGCCAGAACCTGTGGTTCTACGCAGTCACGGTTATTCCTCTGGCGCAGGTCTTCGCGCTTGAGTTTACGCAGCCTATCTGGGTGATCCTTTTGTCCCCGCTTTTGTTGCGCGAGCGCCTGACAACGGTGCGTGTGATGTCCGCGCTGATCGGTTTCGCCGGCATCCTCATCGTCGCCCGACCGGGCGCGGTACCGCTGAGCGCCGGAGTGCTGACGGCGGCACTGTCTGCGGTGTTCTTTGCGTTGACAACGATCTCCACCAAAAAGCTCACCCGTTTTGCCAGCATCGGATGCATCATGTTCTGGCTGACGGTCATGCAGGCCGTACTTGGCCTGATCGCCGCGGGCATCGACGGACAGATCGCGATGCCCACGGCCAGCACCGCGCCGTATCTGCTTCTGGTCGGGTTGGCGGGGCTGTTGGCGCACTACTGCATAACCAACGCGCTGGCCATCGCACCGGCAACAGTGGTGGTTCCGTTCGACTTTGCCCGGCTGCCCACCATCGCGATTGTCGGCATGATTCTGTATCACGAACCGCTGGATCACTGGACCCTGCTTGGGGCGGCGGTGATCTTCTCAGGTATCTTTCTGAACGTTCACGCCGAAAATCGTAACAGTTTGGCAACAGTGCTGCACAACACTCGCCAGAAGTAACGCACCGTCACCAGTTGACGGTAGAATGCAGCTTTAGAAAGTATCGAGCACCACACAGCGGGTCAGGCAGCACCGATCGTCAACCGGCACTGACCACCAGGACACCTTAAGGGAGGACATAATGAAAAAAGCGCTTCTTCAGGCGTGCGCAGTTTGCGTTGGAGCGACGGGGGCATATGCAGGCGGCCTCGATCGCAGCGGCCAGGGGATCAACCTGATCTTCGAAGAAAACTCTGTCGTGCAGTTTCGCCTTGGTTACACCAACCCCGACGTATCCGGCACACTCGGCGGAGTTAACTCGGGCAACGTCGCCAATGACTTCTTCACCCCGCATCTGGGTTACAAGACGTCGCTGACCGAGAATCTGGATTTTGCCCTGATCTACGATCAGCCGTTCGGCGCCGACGTCGAATACTCATCGAACTATCCCCTGTCGCAGAACCCGACCGCTCCGTTTGGCGGCCGCACCGACGTTCTGCGCGCCGAAGCAGACACGGACACCATTACCGCTTTGTTCCGCTATAAGTTCGACGGCGGGTTCAGCGCCATCGGTGGTGTGCGGGCTCAGCGCCTGACCGGTAACGTGGCGGTCCCTGCCGCGGCTGGTTATGAGGTCGACATCGACGCGGAAGTCGACTTTGGTTATGTCGTTGGCGTCGCCTGGGAAAAGCCGGAAATTGCGGCCCGGGTTTCGCTGACCTACAACTCGAAGATCACGCATAACCTGTCGCAGACCGAATCCAACAACATCGTTCCGCCGATTCCCGCCGGCGTGTTCACCGCCGACACCGAGACCGAGGTTGTGACACCGCAATCCGTCAACCTGGACTTCCAGACAGGCGTTGCACCGAAGACCCTGTTGTTCGGTTCGATCCGATGGGTGGACTGGCCGCAGTCGGTCTACGCACCGCCGGTTTACGTTGGCATCACCGGCAGCAACCTGCTGGACTATGACGACGATACCTTCACCTACACGCTTGGCATGGGCTACCAGTTCTCCGACGAATTCTCGGGTGCTGTGACCGTCGGCTATGAGACCTCGACCGATGCCACCGTTTCGGACCTCGGCCCGACCGACGGCTTCTGGAGCATCGGCGTAGGCGGAACATACTCGCTTGAAAACGCTCAGATTTCGGGCGGTGTCCGTTACACCGACATCGGCGATGCCACCACCAATCAGGGTGCGGACTTCAGCGGCAACAGCGCCTGGAGTGTTGGTCTTCAGGTCACCTACGCCCTGAACTAATCCAGCCAAAACCACCAATACGGACCCCGCTGATTCAGCGGGGTCTTTTTTTCGCAAGTTTCGGGTCGCCTTGCCGAACTTGTCGGGCGTAATTGGGCACATGGAAACTCAAAGACATCTCTCTCCGCGTGCCTGGTCCGAGCTGTTGCTGCTCGGGCTGATCTGGGGCGCCTCGTTTGTGGCGATTCGGATTGCGCTGGACACGGTTCCGGTCATGACATCCGTGCTGCATCGGGTCTTCTGGGCGATGCTCGCACTGTGGCTGGTTGTGCGGCTCAGGCGTCTGTCAGTGCCGCGCAGCCCCAGAATTTGGGGCGCGTTCCTGGTCATGGGCCTGCTCAACAATGCAATCCCGTTTACACTGATGGCCTGGGGGCAGCTTTACATCGAGACCGGCCTGACCTCGATCCTGAACGCGGCAACAGCGGTGTTCGGCGTGCTGACAGCGGCACTGTTTTTCCGGGACGAACGGCTTACGCGCACGCGGGCGCTGGGTGTGGGACTTGGCTTTCTTGGCGTGACCGTGGCGATCGGTCTACAGAACTTCGCCGGTTTCAGCCTGCAAAGCGTCGCGCAACTGGCGATCATCGCAGGCACGATCTCTTACGCTCTGGCCGGGGCCTGGGCCCGGGTTACGTTGTCCGACCTGCCCCCGATCGTTGCCGCGGCGGGCATGCTGACGGGATCAACGATTTTGATCCTGCCCGTAACCCTGATGGTGGACGGCGTGCCGACACTGGATCTGCCGCTGATAACCTGGAGCGCCATCGCCTATTACGCTTTGATTGCCACGGCCGGTGCCTATTTGCTCTATTACCGGGTGCTGGCGATGGCAGGCGCGGGAAACCTGATGCTTGTGACGCTGATCATTCCGCCTGTTGCCATCGTTCTGGGCGCGGTTCTGCGTGACGAGGCGCTGCCGCCGCAGGCCTATCTGGGATTTGCTATCCTTGCCGCCGGGCTTTTGATCCTCAACCGGTCCCGCACTCATGATTGACGCCGCCCCCTGCCCGTTTTAGCTAGGTCGGAAAAAGGGACAGCGGACGATGATCTACGGCTCGGCAAAAGACTGGCGTGATGCCGCACGCAAGAAAGTGCTGTTTTTCGGCATGTCGGGCTTGGGTAAAACCTTTGTCTCCAATGTCCTGCGGGATTCGGGGGAATGGTTCCACTATTCGATCGATTACCGGATCGGCACCCGGTACATGGGCGAATACATCACCGACAACGCCAAGGCCGAGGCAATGAAAGTGCCGTTTTTGCGCGACATGCTTTTGTCGGATTCGATCTTCATCGGCTCGAACATTTCGTTCGAAAACCTGACCCCGGTGGCGGCTTATCTGGGCAAACCCGGAAATCCTGCGCTGGGGGGACTGGAACTGCCGGAATACCGCCGCCGGCAAGAGCAATTCCGTCAGGCTGAAATTCACGCCCTTCTGGACACTGAATACTTCATCGACCGGGCGCAGCGGCTTTACCATTACCCGCATTTCATCTGCGACACCGGCGGGTCGATCTGTGAATGGGTGGACCCCAGCGATCCGGCCGATCACCTTTTGTCGGAACTGTCCCGCCAGACCCTGATGATCTGGATCCAGGGGGACGAGGATCACACCGCCGAGCTGATAAGGCGCTTTGACAAGGCACCAAAGCCGATGTCCTACCAGCCCGAGTTTCTGACCCGCGTCTGGAATGATTACCTGTCGCAAAACGGGTGCCGGGCCGAGGATGTCGATCCCGATGCCTTTATCCGCTGGACATACGCACAGGCCCTTGCCCACCGTCAGCCGCGCTATCAGGCGATGTCTGCCAACTGGGGTGTTTCTGTCACCGCGGACGACATGCACAAGGTCCGCGACGCCGCCGATTTCGATGAGTTGATCGAACGCACCCTTGAGACCCGCGCGAACCGCGCTTAATTACCGCATCTACACTGTTTCTCCAAAGGCTTGCACCTGATGCCGATCAAGATTCCTTCCGACCTTCCTGCATTTGACGTTCTCACCCAAGAGGGCGTCATGGTCATGGCCGAGGATCAGGCGATGCGTCAGGACATCCGCCCCCTGCGGATCGGGTTGCTGAACCTGATGCCCAAGAAAATCCAGACCGAGAACCAGTTTGCCCGCCTGATCGGTGCGACCCCGCTGCAGATCGATCTGTCGCTGATCCGCATGACCGAACACCGGACCAAGAACACCGCCGCCGAACATATGGCCGAGTTCTACCGCCCCTTTCAGGAGGTAAAGGACGAACGGTTTGACGGCCTTATCATCACCGGCGCTCCGATCGAGCATCTGGAATTCGACGACGTCACCTATTGGGACGAAATGGCCGAAGTGTTTGACTGGACCCAGACCAACGTGCATTCGACCTTCGGTGTCTGCTGGGGCGGGATGGCGATGATCAACCATTTCCACGGTGTCCGCAAACACATGCTGGACGCCAAGGCGTTTGGCTGCTTTCGTCACCGCAATCTGGCCCCGGCCTCGCCGTTCCTGCGCGGGTTCTCTGACGACTGCGTGATCCCCGTCAGCCGCTGGACCGAGATGAAACAGCATGAAATCGACGGTGCGCCCGGTCTGGACACGCTTTTGGGCAGTGACGAAGTCGGGCCCTGTCTGGTGGAAGACCGCGCGCACCGCGCGATCTATATCTTCAACCACTTCGAATATGACAGCGATACGCTGAAACAGGAATATGATCGCGATGTCGCCAATGGCACGCCCATCAACGTGCCGATGAACTACTACCCTGACGACGATCCGGCTCAGCCGCCACAGAACCGTTGGCGCAGCCATGCGCATTTGCTGTATGGCAACTGGATCAACGAGATCTACCAATCCACCCCGTTCGATCTGGAAAAAATTGGCGACTAAGGCGTTCATAACCTTCGGCCTGTTCCTTGTGGCCATGACGGTCGTCACCACATGGCGCGCCGCACGGAACGAGGCCCGCGCCGAAGCCGCCTTTCCGCCCGAAGGTCAGATCGTCATGGTCGATGGCATCGCTGTACACGCGGTGACCATGGGCCAGGGTCCGGATGTGGTTTTGATCCACGGGTCCAGCGGCAATACCCGCGACATGACCTTTGCACTCGCCCCGATATTGGCGGAACACTTCCGGGTCATCGTGTTTGACCGCCCCGGTCTGGGTTACAGCGCCAGCTTTAACCCGGAAGGTGAGACAATCGAAGAACAGGCCGCAATACTGCAAAAGGCCGCCGCGCAGCTGGGCGCGGATAAACCC
Organism: Ruegeria sp. ABV4_181; assembly: GCF_056158465.1. Lineage (NCBI taxonomy): Bacteria > Pseudomonadati > Pseudomonadota > Alphaproteobacteria > Rhodobacterales > Roseobacteraceae > Ruegeria > Ruegeria sp. ABV4_181. The sequence continues at coordinate 2,400,290 of NZ_JBSWTI010000002.1, read as the reverse complement.
ATCGTCGCCGGACAAAGCTATGGCGGCTCGGTATCGCTTGCCTGGGCGGTGACCCGGCCCGACAATATCTCGGCGCTGGTTCTGATCGCCCCCGCCGCAATCCCGTGGGAGACACCCCTGGACGGGTTCAACCAACTGGCATCCACCCCGGCGGGTAGCGCGCTGGCCCTGCCGCTGATCAGTGCGTTTGTGCCGCAATGGTATGTCGAAAAAGCGCTGGATCAGGTCTTTGCTCCGCAATCCGCGCCCGAAGGGTACGCCGAACATTTTGGCCCGGGCCTGACGATGCGACGGGCCTCGATGCACGCAAACGCCAAGCAGCGCGCCAACCTTCTTGACGAAGTCCGGTCGCTACAACCAAGGTACAGCGAAATTTCCGTACCGACCGAGATCGTACACGGAACGGCCGATACGACAGTAGGTCTGGGCTGGCATTCCGAGCGTCTGATCGAACAGATCCCCGGTGCCGAACTGATCGAACTGCCCGGCATCGGACACATGCCCCAGGTTGTCGCCGCCCCCGAAGTCGCCGCCGCGATAGACCGTGCTGCGCAACGCGCGGGTTTGCGTTAAGCCCACAGCTAATCCATAGTAGGATATGGATTTTATGCTGAGGTAGGCCATGGCCCGTTCCGAAAGAGGTTCCATTGAAAAGTACTTTCGACATGACGCGCCCAAAGAGGTGCGGAAGGCAATCGAATCCGCGGAAAAAGGCGACATCCTGAACCCCACCTACCCGTATTCCGAACGCATGAAGCGCAAGGACTACGAGAAGGAAATGGAAGAGCTGCAGATCGAACTGGTCAAGATGCAATCCTGGATCAAGGAAACGGATCATCGGGTTGCGCTTATTTTTGAAGGTCGCGATGCAGCCGGAAAAGGCGGCACAATCAAGCGGTTCCGCGAGAATCTGAACCCACGCGGCGCGCGGAACGTTGCGCTCAGCAAGCCTTCGGACATGGAACGCAGCCAGTGGTATTTTCAGCGATACATCCAGCACTTGCCGTCTGCCGGAGAGATCGTGTTCTTTGACCGCAGCTGGTACAACCGGGGCGTGGTCGAGAATGTTTTCGGGTTCTGCACCAATGAAGAGCGCGAGCGTTTCTTCCGTCAGGTTCTGCCGCTGGAAACAGGTCTGGTCAATGACGGGATTTCGCTGTTCAAGTTCTGGCTGAACGTCGGACGCGCCGAACAGCTGAGCCGGTTTCTGGCCCGCGAAACGGACCCGCTGAAGCAATGGAAGCTCAGCCCGATCGACGTTGCGGGATTGAACAAATGGAAGGAATACAGCCAGTCCATTTCCGAAACCCTGACGCGCAGCCATTCGGAAAACTGCCCCTGGACGATCATTCGGTCGGACGACAAGAAAAGGGCGCGGCTGGCGGCCATTCGTACCGTTCTGCACGCCCTGCCCTATGACGAAAAGGACAAGGACGCCATCGGTCCCAACGATCCCAAGATTTGCGGCGGGCCGGAAATCTGGGACGCGTGATGGATTTTGCGGGGCATCCGGTGTGACCGGGGTTGGACGTGGATGCGCTCAGGGGCTATGTCCTGGATTCCAGAGGCTTAAACAAAAAGGTGCCTGATACAGGGATGACAAAACGCGGGTATCACCACGGGAACCTGAAGCAGGCTTTGATCGAGGCCGCCCTGTCCCTGATCGAAGAAAAGGGTCCGACCGGCTTTACCTTGTCCGAGGCCGCAAAAACCGCAGGTGTGACGCCCGCCGCCGTCTACAGGCATTTTCACGGACGCGAAGACCTGATTGCCGAAGCCGCCCGGCAAGGGTTCGAGATGTTCGCCGACCTTATGCAATACGCTTATGACAAGGGTCAGCCATCCGCTCTGGCCGCGTTCGAGGCGACCGGACGCGCCTATCTGGCGTTTGCGCGCAAGCACCCCGGCCACTACATCGCCATGTTCGAAAGCGGGATTTCGGTCAACCGGACGCCGGAGTTGTCGATGGCTGCAAACCGCGCCAAAAGCGTGCTGGAAAAAGCGGCGGCCGATCTCTCTCAGCACATCCCGCCGGATAAACGACCGCCGGCGTCGATGTTCAGCGCCCATATCTGGGCCATGAGCCATGGCGTCGTGGAGCTCTATGCGCGCAACACCGGTGCCAGTTCACCGTTTCCGCCCGAAGACCTGCTGGAAAGCGGCATTGGCATCTATTTACGCGGTCTGGGGTTGGTGCCGCAGGATGAATAGGTTTTCGTCAGAACTTAACCCGGGGCTGCGGCGCGCTGAGGCCCGAAGTGACATTGATCAGTTCCATCTCGCCCATCCCCTTGATGTCCACACGTCCAATGTCTGCGACCTGAAATTCGTCGATCAGAGCGTATTTCATCTCCTCCGGCGCAACGATATTCATAGGGTTTGCAAAGACTTGCAGGCGGGAGGCAATGTTCACCGCAGGGCCGAACACATCGTAGACGTATTTCTGAATACCCACGACCGAACCCACTGCGGCACCCATGCCAAGGCCGATGCGGGCCTGCCATTTATGCGGATGACTTTCATTGCGCCGTTCCAGGTATCGCAGGAACCTGACCGCGCAATGCGCCACTGCGGTCGCGTGGTCCGGCGTTGGATCGGGCATTCCCGAAACCGCCAGATAGGCGTCGCCGATTGTCTTGATCCGCTCGCACCCGAACTGCTCGACGATCCGGTCGAACGCCGTGAAGATGTCGTTCAGCTCGCTCAGCGTTACGGTCGGGTCCGTCTTGGCGGCAAAATCGGTGAAGCCGACGAAATCCAGCATGACCACCGAGACCTGATCGTAAAGCTGCGGCGTTACCACGCCGAAGCTCTTGAACTCTTCGTAGACCGCGCGCGGCATCAGGTTCAGCAGCAACCGTTCGACGCGCTCCTTCTCACGCTCCAATTCCCGGGTGTTGCGCTCGACCATGGTCGAATAGCTGTCGATCATGCTTTCAAGTTCGCGAATACGGGTGATGTTCTGGCATTCGACAACCAGCACCTGTTCGGTCAATCCGTTCGCCAGCGAAACCGCCGTCGCGAAGATCAGCGTTCTACGTTTGGGTTTGATCTGCAACTCGACCGAATAGCGCAGACCGGACTGTTTCACGTCATCCAGTTCACGTTGATCAAGAGACGGTATGAGGTCCAGCAAGGTCTGTTCTTGCGTCGGTTCGCCGAACCACTCGGCGAACGGACCATTGTGGAACACAAAGGTGAGATCCGAGGCACGCACCACCGCCACGCCGACACCAATCGCGCGCAGAAGCTGCTCGTTGATGGCCAGAATGCTCATGCGGCGTCACGCGCGACAATGATGGCGCGTTTGGATTCGATGGCTTGCAGCGCGATCTTGATGTGGCTGTCCTCCATCCCATGCATCGCCAGCGCCTCGCCGAAAAGCTCGGCCATCTCATCAAAATCCGCATGAGTAATGTTGAGGTGCCGGTGCACGGCCTCAATTCTTTCATCGCTGAAGGATGCAGGGCCACCGACCAGAGAGGATACGAATTTCGTTTGATGATCTATGAGGCGCGGCATGTCGATATCTTCGAAATGACCGCCGATCTGTTCGGAATCCAGGGCCATTTCATAGAATGTCATCACAATCCGGCTGATTGTCTTAAACCCGCCATATCGTTCATAAATTGTCTGACCCACACCACACACCCAAGCGCTAACAACAAACAACACTGCAAGACTATATCAAATCGATAGTTTTGTTAACGCTTATAAGGGGCAAGCGCCAACCAGCCCTGACAGGGTGTGGTATTCAGACGCTCGGACGGGGCTAAACGCTCAGATCATCCGTACAGGGAATAAAGCCGACATACCCGCCCTGCGCCAACAACCGCGCCTGTCCACCGCGTCGCCAGTACAACTTGCGGCGGGTGGCCTGCACTTCCCGTCTGATGCGGAACCAAAGCGGGCCCTTGTCCAGACAGCTGTTGGTTTTCTTGTCCTGCGAGCGTTCGCTGACCTTGACGGTTTCTAATGTCTGATCCTGCTGTTTCGACCAGATCATCTGCACCCCGACGGCCGGGAAGCACTGGTACATGCGCCAGTCTGGACGTGGGATCGAGACGAAGTCGTCAAGGTGGTCCGAGTATTGTTCGGACCACGACAACAATTTGCGGCATGCCCTCTGCGACAGGACATAAGCCGCCGCGCTTGGAGCCATTTCCAGCATCGGTCGAACCGGAACGCCGCCAATCTCGGTTTCGGGACCGAACCGCAGGGCACGGGGCGAATAGTCGAGCTTGACGAAATCGAAACCCGCAGCGCAGCCCAGCAGTGCCGCAATGACCTCACCGCCCCGGGCCGACATTTCGACGTCATCCTCGAAAACAGCCACCGCCTTGTGGCCGCGGTCGATCGCCGTCTGCCAGACGGCGCGGTGGCTTTCGAAACAGGCGATTTCGCTTTGCTTCAGCCCCCACCTGCTGCCGGTTCCGGGAACATAACCGTTGCCGTCCAAAGCGTCGGGTTGCTGCGCGTCGGTCGCGCTGAACCGCTGAGCACCGGACAGTCCTGCATGGGCGAACTGGCTTTCCATGAATGCCTTTCGCTCGGGCACCCGGTCCAGATTGATATAGTAGACACCCGTTCCTGATGGCAGCTCGTGACGTCCCAAGGCAATTCCTTTCCAACGCTTGCGTCAGATACACGCCGCTGAACCGGACAATCAACCCCACGCAACGACACCTGATGTCGCTGCGCGAACTGTTCAGGTGCGCGTATCCTGCCTAAGCTGCCCGGGAAGAACAAGAAACAGGAATCACGCAATGTCATCTCATGGGTATTCGAGCGGTCGCCTGAACCTGCCGTTCGTGGGCATTTCGACCTTTGGCAAATCGCCCTATGTCGAAGATTGGGACCAGATCGATGCAGACGTGGCCGTCATGGGAGCGCCTTTTGATTTCGGAACCCAGTGGCGGTCCGGTGCGCGGTTCGGACCGCGCGCCGTGCGTGAGGCTTCGACCCTGTTTAGTTTTGGGCATGCCGGTGCCTACGACCATGAGGATGACGCGACCTATCTGGATGCCTCTGTGCGCATGGTGGATATTGGCGACGCCGACATCATTCACACCAAAACGGATGAAAGTCACGCCAACATTCAGTTGGGTGTCGAAAGAATGCTTGAGGCAGGCGCCCTGCCCGTCACGATCGGTGGCGACCACTCGGTCAATATCCCATGCATCAACGCGTTCGAACGCGACTGCGCGCAAAACGGTCCGATCCACGTAGTACAGATCGACGCGCATCTGGATTTCGTGGACGAGCGGCACGGCGTTACAGCAGGCCACGGCAACCCGATGCGCCGGGCGATCGAAAAGCCTTATGTTTCCGGCATGACCCAACTGGGCATTCGCAACGTGTCTTCTACCGCCAGGGAAGGATATGACGACGCCCGTGCGCGTGGATCAGATATCCTGTCCGTTCGGCAGGTGCGCCAACTGGGCACCGAAGGCGTTTTGGAGAGAATACCGGGAGGTGCGCGGTACTACGTGACGATAGACATCGACGCTTTCTGCCCCTCTATCGCGTCAGGCACAGGAACGCCCAGTCACGGCGGGTTCCTTTATTACGACGTGCTGGAGATTTTGCAGGGGCTGGCAAAGCGCGGCGATGTCGTGGGCATCGACCTTGTCGAAGTCGCCCCGAATTACGACCCCACCGAAAGCACCCAGATTCTGGCAGCTCAGGTGCTGTTGAACTTCATCGGGTTCATCTTTCATGAAAAAGGCAGGAAGGGTTGATCGCCCTTCCCGCCGATCCGATCAGGCGCTGATCGTGTTGTGCTCGGGCCCGTAGGGGAAGCCGGTGATGTTCTCGGCACCGGAGTCCTCAACAACCAGAATGTCATGCTCGCGATATCCGCCCGCACCTTTCTGGCCTTCGGGGATCCAAAGCATCGGTTCGATGGACACGACCATGCCGGGTTCAAGGACTGTGTCGATGTCTTCGCGCAGTTCCAGCCCGGCTTCGCGCCCGTAGTAGTGGCTGAGAATGCCAAAGGAATGGCCATAGCCGAACGAACGGTATTGCAGCAGCCCTTCATCAGCGAAGAACCGGTTGATCTCATCACAGATGCCGGAACAGGTTGCGCCGGGTTTGATCAGGCTCAGTCCCAGCTCGTGCGCGGCAACGTTGGCCTTCCAGATGCGCAGGCTTTCCGCATCGGGTTCGCCCAGAAACAGGGTACGTTCCAGCGCGGTATAATAGCCTGAGATCATCGGAAACGTGTTCAGCGACAGGATATCGCCCTTTTGCAGCGCGCGCTTGGTGACCGGGTTATGCGCGCCGTCGGTATTGAGGCCCGACTGGAACCAGACCCAGGTGTCGCGGTACTCGGCCTCCGGATAGGCGCGTGCGATCTCGGCCTCCATCGCGTCGCGGCCTGCCATGGCAATCTCGATCTCGGTCGCGCCCTCGCGGATCGCTGCGTGAATGGCGGTGCCACCGACATCCGCAGTGCGTGCGCCGCCCTTGATCAACGCGATCTCTTCGGCCGATTTGACCATGCGTGCGGCCATTGTATCCGGTGCGATATCCACCAGTTCCGGACTGCCCAGCATATCCAGCGCCGTGTCGCGCATCGCCAGCGTCATGTGATCGCCTTCAATCCCGATCCGTCCGACGGAACCGATCAGGCTGGCCACCGCGCGCCAGTAGTTGTTTCGCTGCCAATCGGTGTAGATCACGTTCTCGTCGACCGAGCGCCGCCAGGGTTGACCGGCATCGATATTCGCCGAAACCGTCGTGCACGCATCCTGAGTCACAACGCAGCCATAGGGTCGGCCAAAGGCGCAATACAAAAAGCCCGAGTAGTAGGCGATGTTGTGCATCGACGTCAGCAGAACCGCAGGGATATCACGCGCGGCCATCGTCGCGCGCAGGCTGGTCAGGCGCCGTGCGTATTCTGCCTTGCTGAAGGGCAACGGCGCTTTGTCACCGTTATGGCTGGTGAAAAACTCGGGGCGATTTTGCAGGTCTTTCATTTGGTCTCTCCTCAATGCCGGACAGGCACAGCCCGGCCACAAGTCCCGGCGTTCAGGACAAGCGGCCTCGGGAACCGAGAGCCATGCATCCCAAGTTACGTCACGACGCCATCGTGACCGGGATGCACAGGGAAATCGCTAAATCAGCTTTCGAGTCGCGTCAAGCCGGGCTGAGACCGCGCAGCCGTTCGGACCGCCGCCGCAACAGTTCGACCGTGGTCAGCAACGCAATTGAAATCACCACAAGGATGGTCGCGACCGCAAGGATGGTCGGGCTGATCTGTTCGCGCAGGCCGGTGAACATCTGCCACGGCAAAGTTTTCTGGCTTGCAGAACCGACGAACAGCACCACCACAACCTCGTCGAATGAGGTGATGAAGGCGAACAGGCCACCCGAGATCACACCTGGCAGGATCAGCGGCATCTGGATCTTGAAGAACGTCCGCACCGGACCCGCGCCCATATTCGCCGCCGCCCGTGTCAGCGATTGGTCGAACCCGACCAACGTCGCCGTCACCGTGATGATCACGAAGGGAATTCCCAAAACCGCGTGTGCCAGAATGACCTTCACATAGCCCACGAAGTTCTTGTTCATGCCCAGCGTGCCCTCAAGGAAGCGGCCAATGTCGCTGTAGAAAAAGAACATGCCCGTGGCCGAGATGATCAGCGGCACGATCATCGGCGAGATCAGAACCCCCATGATGGCCCGCCGTCCGGGCACATGAGACTGGCTAAGCCCGATGGCCGCCAGCGTGCCCAACGTCACCGAAATGAAGGTCGCGATAGGCGCGATAATCAGCGAGTTCTTGAAACTGCGCTGCCACTCATTATTGGTGAAGAAGTCCTGGTAATGCTTCAGCGAATAGCCTTCGGGGTCCAGCCGCAGCATCTCGGGCGTGAAGGTAAAGAAGTCCTGCGCGTTGAATGACAGCGGCAGCACCACAAGGATCGGAGTGATCAGGAACACGAAGATCGCGCCGCAGATCACGCGGAACAGGTAGTGATAGAAAACCTGTTGTCCGGTCAGGTATGGCAACAGCTTGCGCCGATACCGCCCCTCGTACAGCCAGAAGATGAAGAAAGCAAAGAACCAACCGACCAGCAGCCCAACGATCAGCCCGGTCAGACCAGCGAAAAACAGGCCGGTTGCCCCAAGCCCCAGTATCGTGATCCATCGCGCGGCCCGCTCGTTGTCCAGCACCGCGATATAGATCCATGCCAGCAACGCCATCAGCGCGGCGCCAGCTACGATGCCCAGAAATACGTTGCCCTGACCGGCGCCGACGAACATTCCGACGAACCCGCCGGCGATGGCCACGGATGGCAGGACCACCGACAACGGTTTGCGGGAGATTGGTGTAAGTGCTGCCATGGTCTTTATCCCAGCTTGACGTTGTCGATGCCCACGATCTTGTCGTAGACCCAGTAGAGTAGAAGCACGACCGCAAGCAGGATCGTCCCCAGCGCCGCCGCAAGCCCCCAGTTCAGCGAGGACGAGATGTGGTAGGCAATCCGGTTCGAGATGAAGACACCTTTGGTCCCGCCGACGATCTCGGGCGTGATGTAGTAACCGATGGCCAGAATGAACACGAGGATCGAGCCCGCGCCGATGCCCGGAATGGATTGCGGGAAGTAGATCCGCCAGAACGTCGTCCAGTTGGTGGCGCCCATCGACTTGGCGGCGCGCGTATAGGACGGCGGGATCGTCTGCATCACCGAATACATCGGCAATATCATGAACGGCAGCAGGATATGCGTCATCGCGATGATCGTGCCGAACTGGTTGTTGATGATCACAAGCCGCGCGTCATCCGCGACCAGCCCCAGCCAGACCAGCGTTTCGTTGATCACCCCCTGCTGTTGCAGCATCACCTTCCATGCCGAAGTCCGCACCAGCAGCGACGTCCAGAACGGCAACAGCACAAGTATCATCAGCAAGTTGGAAATCCGCATCGGCAGATTGGCCAGCAGGTAGGAGATCGGATAGGCCAGCAATATGCACGAGCCCGTAATGATCAGCGACATGAACAATGTGCGTCCAAACAGCTTGATCAGGATCTGCTTGTCTTCCGGCTGTGACTGAGCGCCCTCTGGTGTCCGGCGCATGTCGATGGCGTTCAGAAAATACCCGTTGGTGATCGGAACCGCATGGGTCTTGATCACACGCCAGGTATCAACGTCGCCCCAGCCATCGTGAATTTCGATCAGTTTTTCCTTGAATGGTGCATCCGCTTCGACGTCCAACCGTTTGATCTTGCGCCCGGATTGGCGAAACATGGACGACATGCCCGTCTGTTCATAGTTCAGACGCGTGCCCAGCTTTGTATGCTCTTTCGCGTCAATCGCCGCGATCATGTCTTTGGTAAACGCCGCGTACAGCGCCTCGTCCGGCAGCTCTCCGCTTTCGGCGTCCCAGTTCCGCAGCTCAACCACCGTCAGGGGGAGCGTTTCGGCCACAATGCTGTTCTCAACCGAACGGAACAGCATCGATACAATCGGGATCACAAAGGACAGCAGCACGAACAACAGCAAGGGTGCAATCAGCGCCAGAGCCCGAAGCTTGCGGCGGCGCAGGGAACGCGCCAGAGATTTCTTGAGTGGCGTGCCATCCGCAGCCAGCATCGGACCGGATTGAGTTGCGTCAGTCATCTGCGTCCCTTGGTCTTTGGTAAGTCGGGGCCAAAAGCAGCCCCGACCGAGGTTTTCTAAACCAGCTTATTGCGCCAGCCACGCCTGGAACTTGGCGTCGATATCGTCGCGATAATCCGCCCAGAACTCGTAGTTATACAGGAACGTGTTCTTGGCATTTTCCGGATCGGTCGGCATGTGCGGTGCCATGTCGATACCCAGATCGGCGTGCTGACCCACCAGCGGTGCCGAGGATGCCCGGGCCGGACCGTACGAAATGTACTTGGCCTGATCCGCCAGACGCTGCGTGTCGGTGGCGAACATGATGTAGTCCAGCGCGCGCTGCTGGCGTTCCTCGCTCAGACCGGCGGGGATGATCCAGCCGTCCAGATCGAACACCTGCGCGTCCCACAGCATGGCAACGGGTTGCTTCTGCTCTTCGATCACGCTGAACAGGCGACCATTATAGGTCGAACCCATGACGACCTCACCATCGGCCAGCAACTGCGGCGTATCGGCACCGGCAGACCACCAGACGACGTTGTCCTTGATGGTGCCCAGTTTAGCCAGCGCCTGATCCTGCCCTTCCGGGGTTGCCAGCACGTCATAGACGTCGTCCTTGGACACGCCATCACAGATCAGCGCCCATTCCATGTTGTTGATCGGACGCTTTTCCAGCGAACGCTTGCCCGGATAAGTTTCCAGGTCAAACACCGCACAGACATCTGCCGGCGGCGTGTCGCCCACAAGGTCGGTGCGATAGCCAAAGGTCGTCGAGTACACGATCTGCGGGATAAAACACTCGCTGACCAGCAGATCGCCGAAATCTTCGGACGCCGGAGTGCCGTCCGGCGCGGGTGCAAGCTGCGTATCCGGATCGATTTCCAGTGCCAGACCTTCGTCGCACAGACGGATCGCGTCAGCGGCCACAACATCCACCACATCCCAGGTGATGTTGCCCGCTTCGTTCATGGCGCGCAGCTTGGCAACCGCTTCGGCCGAGCTGTCATCGTTCAGAATGGTGACGCCGGTCTTTTCCGAATAGGGCTCGTGATACGCTTTCAGCTGCGACTTGGAATACGCGCCGCCCCATGAGACGATGGTCATCTCTTGGGCCATGGCCCCGCCGGCGACAACCGCAATCGCGCTTGCCATCAGAGTGGTTTTGGTTACTTTCATAGTTAACTCCCTGTTATACCCGTTAAATTTTACCTCGAAGACCGGATCACGGGGCAACCCGATCCTCTTTTCCCACGCACCCGGGCGGGCCGCCGTGGGGGATTCCTGCGTCAGGCGTCCAGCGCCCGGCAATCATGGGCCAGCCAGCCGATTTCGACTTCCTGCCCCGGGGACAGCCTGACCGCATCCGGCGCGTTCCGGGTCTTGATGATGAAGTCATCATTCCCCGCCACAGACAGGCGGAACCGGAATACATCGCCCATATAGATGAACTCTTTCACCGTCGCCTTCAGGGTATGCGCATCGGCATGCAGCCGGTCCTTGTTGAATTCAACCCGCTCGGGCCGGATCGAAACCTTGGTCCGCTCGCCGGCGGCGTGCACATTGACCGGCTTGGCGTCAATTTCGGACCCGTCATCCAGAGTCACGACACAGGCATCGCCGTCGATTGACTTAACAACACCTTCCAACGTGTTGTTTTCACCAATAAACTGAGCAACAAAGCTGTTCTCGGGCTCTTCATACAGCAAGTCTGGCGGCGCCAGTTGCTGAATGCGCCCGTCGTCGAACACGGCGACGCGATCCGACATCGTCAGTGCTTCGGTCTGGTCGTGTGTCACGTAAACCGTTGTGATCCCCAACTCATGCGCAAGGCGGGTGATCTCGAACTGCATATGCTCGCGCAGCTGCTTGTCCAGCGCGCCCAGCGGTTCGTCCATCAGGACCAGTTCGGGCTCGAACACCAGCGCTCGGGCCAGGGCAATCCGCTGTTGCTGCCCGCCGGACAATTGCGCCGGACGGCGGCTGCCAAAGGCGCCCATCTGCACCATGTCGAGCGCGCGTTTGACTTTTTCCTCACGCGCTTCCTTGCCCATATTCCGCACTTCCAGCGGGAAGGACAGATTTTCGGCCACAGTCATGTGCGGGAACAGGGCGTAGTTCTGGAACACCATCCCGATACCACGTTTATGCGGCGGGATGTTGTTGATCGGACGCCCGTCCAACATGATCTCGCCATGAGTCGCGGTTTCAAAACCGGCCAGCATCATCAGGCAAGTTGTCTTGCCGGAACCGGACGGGCCCAGCATTGTCAGAAACTCACCTTTTGGCATTGAGAGGTTTAGGTCTTTTACGACAAGTATCTCGCCGTCGTAAGATTTTTGGACACGTTGAAACTCGACGAACGCTGCGTCATTGGACATATACCGACTTGGCTCCCTGTGTGGTCTGTTGGCCGCCCGGTTTATCCGGGTCTCAAAGACCTATCCGCCCCATTTAAGGACATGCGGGACGCACCACGCAACCATAAATGTTTCAATGGAATGACAATTCAGACCGCGCAGGCAGAGTTCAGTTGCCGCATATGCCACGCAAGGCTTTGATTGCTGGACAAAACCGGCTTTTTCAGCCGCTCCTGAATCTCGGGTATGGCGTCAAAAGTTCTTAGATTTGTACAGCTTAGAAAAACAGCCTCAACCGACGAATCAGTGCCGAGCTTCACCGCAGCATCGACAACGGATCGCCGGGAAATGCGCACGACCTTTGATTCCTCGGCCTGCCCGAACGAGCCGAAAACATCCATCGAAACGCCATTTCGTGCAAAAGCCTGCCTCAGCGGTTCGTTCACTTCTTCGATATACGGGGACAGCAGCGCAAATCTGGAAACCCCCAAATCTGCGGCGCAGGCAGAGGCAGCGCGCAGCGGATTTGTAACAACCGCGACGTCGCAGGTTTGTTGCACCATCCGTTCGACCTGATCTGATCCGATGACCGAACTGGCGGACGTGCACCCGTACCCGACCACGCGATAGGGGCGAATTTTCGGCAAGAGATCCGCCGCCGCGGGCAAGGCCCTTTCCATGTCCGCCAGCGTGTCCGTGGTCACATTCACGCCGCTTGGAATTCTCGAAACATAAATCGGACAGGAGCGGTCCGGGAAATAGGCGCTGAATTCAGGTTCGATCGTTTCATCGGTCTGCAGAACGATCAGACCCATCGGCACTGAGTCAGGGTCGTCCTTGTCCAGGGTGTAGGGCAGATAACTCATATCTCTGGCAACTCCGCGCCGACCCGGGGGCTGATGAAGCGTGGAGCCCCTTCGGTGATGACGATGTTTTCTTCGTGAACCAGGATTTTGTCGCCCACGGCGATGCCCGGTTCAAGCGTCAGGACCATGCCCGGCTCAAGCACAGTGTGATCCGTTGGGATCAGCGACGGCCATTCGGTCAGCGACATACCCAAACCGTGCCCCAAACGCCCTGCCCCGGTTTCCCCACTGGAACGGGACAGAACCCGGTTCATGGCATGGTAAAGATCGGCCGCTGTGACCCCGGGGCGCGCGATATCGAACGCGGCATCCGAAGCTTCGATCAGCGTAGTATAGGCATCCTTCACCTCTGGCGTTGCCGGGCCAACCGACCAGTTCCGGTCGAAATCGCAGAAATAGCCGTCCCGAACCAGCCCGGTATCCAGCATCAAGACATCACCCGGCCGCAAAGCCGTAGGCTCAGCCGGTGAGATCACGTCGGCATAGCCGCCCTGCTCAGCGCCGCCGGCAAGGTAAGGAACCCAGTCTGCACCCTCTTCCAGACACAGCATCTGGAATTGTCGAAACACCTCATCCAGCGCAACGCCCGCGCGGGCAATCTCGGGAACCCGATGAAAGGCACGCCCGGCAATCCCGCAGGCGGTTTCGATCCGGGAAATTTCGGCTTCGGATTTGACCATCCGCAATGCCCGCAGAATTTCGCCATCGCCGCCCAATTCCCGACCGCCAATCAGGATTTGCAGGCGTTGAAGATCGGCCCAGGGCATGCGGATATGGGTTTCATGCCCGTCCGGCAGCCCGATACGCGCATCTGCGGGCGTGACCTCGGTCAGAGCCTCGGCCAAAAGGCTGATACCGTCATCGGTAAGGTCCGGCGCGCTCCAGGTACGGATGTCTTCCACCCAGGTTCCCGCCATCAGCGCGGCACCGATTGAGGGTATAACGGCGATTGGCTTCCCCGTCGCCGGAACGATCAGGAACCACGGGCGCGTCGGGCTTTCCCAAAACCGGGTCAGGTAACCGGTGAAATAGCGAACTTCGGGCTCTGTCGTCAGCAATAGCGCGGATATCCCCGCCTCCGCCATCCGTCGTTGCGCGCGGCTGGTCCGCGCCTCGTATTCAGAGATGTCAAAGCCCGTCATTCGGCGATCTCGGACAAAAAGCAAAGGACACGGGCGTCGCGACCGATACCCAGCGCATCCCGCACATCGGTATTCATGGCCGCTGCAATCCCGGCCCCGCCTGATGCCGTGGTTTCGACCCCCGCTGTCGCCATCGCCGGCAGGTGATCCGTTACTTCCTGATCCGTCAGGGTCAGAAACCGGTCCGCATCGCGCGCCAGCCCGTTCAGGGCGATCTGCGATGGCTCTTTGCAGTCCAGCCGCCCCATCACGCTGTCCGGGCCGTCCGCAAAGACGCAGGTTCCGGCCTGGATACTGGCTTGCAGAGCCGGGGCTGCGTCGGGCTCAACGACGATGATTTGCGGCGCATCGCCCCAGACTTTGCGCGCATAAGCCGCCACGGCGCCTGCCAGCCCGCCAACTCCGGCCTGAAGCATGATGTGGGTCGGCGGTTCCGGGCATTGCCGCGCCGCTTCGGCAGCCATCTGAAGGTAGCCTTCCATCAGAATGTGCGGCAACTCATAGTATCCGTCCCACGAACTGTCTGAAAGAAGGGTCCAACCGTTCTCCTTCGCGGCCTGGCTGGCACCTTCCATACTGGCGGCGTAGTCCGCACCGTGCCGCACCACGCGCGCGTTTTGGGCCCGCAGCCGGTCGGCGAAACCCTCGGGCACCGTTTCGGCGATATAGACGACGGCCTCGGCACCAAAGATGCGGGCACCGGCGGCAACACTCATCCCGTGATTGCCTGCGCTGGCGGTGACATAAGTGCGCCCGGACAAAGCTGACGCATCAGGTGTCGGTGCAACCTCGGCCGCGTGGCGTGCAATCACATAGGCCGCCCCAAGAGCTTTGAACGACCCCAGATTTATGCGCCCGCGTTCATCTTTGATCCAAAGACCCGCGACATCCGCCAATCCGTCAACCTTGACCAGCGGCGTTTCGGCGGCGGCGGGGCATTGGCTCAGCAGATCGGCCACACGGCCCGCGTCAGTGGACGGGTACGGCGCGGCCTCGATCAGTTTCTGGCCGCCGCGATGGGGGTTGGATATGATTTTCAATTGAGTGTCTTTCCTGAGTTGCCCATTGACGTGATCCCATTCCTCAAGTTCTGTCAACAAAACTCGGTCAGCGCAGGAGCAATCCATGGTCCACCCCAACCCCGCCTTCAGCCGGGCCGAATATGACCGCAGGCTGGCCAAGACCCGCGCCGCCATGGCGGCGGCTGGGCTGGGCGCGCTTTTTGTCGAAGACCCTTCGAACATGGCCTGGCTGACCGGGTATGAGGGCTGGTCCTTTTACGTGCATCAGGGCGTTCTGGTCCTGCACGATGGCGATCCGATCTGGTGGGGCCGTAATCAGGACGCCAATGGCGCGCGGCGCACGGTATGGATGCCAGATGAACGGGTGTTCGGCTATGCCGACGAATACGTGCAATCGACCGTCCGGCATCCGATGCAGGACCTCGCCGCGCTGATGAGGGACAATGGCCTCGGAACCGGCCGGATCGGCGTTGAACTGGACAACTATTACTACTCGGCCAAGGCGCATCTGACTTTGATGGCCGAACTGCCCGATGCAGATCTGACCGATGCAAACGGTCTGGTGAACTGGCAGCGAGCCGTGAAGTCGGACGAAGAAATTGCGCTGATGCGCAAGGCTGCGCGGATATCCGAGCACATCATAGATGGCGTATTGGAACGGGTCGAGCCGGGACTGAACAAGAACGCGCTGGTCGCACAGATTTATCATGACGCAATATCGGGCGTTGACGGGGATTGGGGGGATTACGCCGCCATCGTGCCGCTGCTGCCATCCGGCCCTGACGCTGCGGCCCCGCATCTGACCTGGGATGGTGAACCCTTCAAGACCGGTGAGTGCACGTTCTTCGAACTCTCCGGTTGCTATCGCCGGTATCACGCACCGCTATGCCGCTCGGTCTTTCTGGGACAGCCGCCGGACCATCTGCGCCGGGCCGAGGCCGCTTTGGTCGAAGGACTGGAAGCCGGGCTTGATGCCGCCCGCGCCGGCAATCAGGCGCGCGACATCGCGCAGGCACTGGCCGCGCCGTTGGAACGGGCCGGGATCGAGCGCGGCGCGCGCTGCGGCTACCCGGTTGGCCTCAGCTATCCGCCGGACTGGGGTGAACGCACGATATCCCTGCGCGCCGAAGACGAGACTGTGCTGGAACCCGGCATGACTTTTCACTTCATGCCCGGCCTGTGGATGGACGACTGGGGCCTGGAAATAACCGAGTTGATCCTGATCACCGAAACCGGACCGGCCGAATGCTTTTGCGACCGGCCCAGAAAACTGTTCGTGAAGCCATGACGTTGCAAAGATCCATCGACATTTTGTCCGATCTGATTGCCTTTGAAACAGTGTCGGCGGTCTCGAACCTGGACATGATCGGTTATCTGGCCGAGCGGCTTAATGCTCTGGGCGCGCGCTGTATAGAAACCCGCGATGAAACGGGCGCCAAGGCCAACGTTTTTGCCACGCTGGGACCGGACAAACCCGGCGGCATACTTCTGTCCGGGCATACGGACGTGGTTCCGGTGGCGGATCAGGACTGGACATCGGACCCGTTCCTGATGACCGAAAAGGACGGCAGGCTTTACGGTCGCGGCACTTGCGACATGAAGGGTTTCATCGCTGCAGCGCTGGCTTTCGCGGAAACCCTGGATACCGGCAAACTGGTCCAGCCGCTGCACTTTGCCTTTACCTATGACGAGGAAACCGGCTGTCTTGGCGCGCAGAACCTGGTCGATGACCTGTCGGATCGCAGCATTGTTCCGGACATCGCCATTATCGGCGAGCCGACCGAGATGCGGGTGATCGAAGGGCACAAGGGGTGTTTCGAATACACCACCCGGTTCGCGGGGCTCGAAGGTCACAGCTCGGCGCCTGATGATGGTGTCAACGCCGCCGAATACGCGGCGCGTTACATCGGCAAGCTGCTGGAACTGCGCCATATCCTGAAATCCCGCGCCCCAACCGACAGCAGGTTCGAACCACCATGGACCACCCTGAATGTCGGGCGCATCTCTGGGGGCGTCGCGCATAACGTCATCGCCAGCAAAGCTGAAATCGCATGGGAAATGCGCCCCGTTCAATCCGGCGATGCCGAACTGGTCAAGAAAACCATGACCGACTACGTCAATCATACTCTGCTGCCCGAAATGCAGGCGGTATTCAGCGGCGCTGACATCACCCAGCAAGCCATAGCCGAGGTCGAGGGGCTTGAACCGATGGAGCACAACGCGGCCCGCGATCTGGTTGCGGAACTGACCGGGGCCAACGGTACCGGCGTGGTTTCCTTTGCCACCGAGGCAGGGCTGTTCCAGCAATTGGGCGTTCATGCCATCGTCTGCGGGCCGGGCTCAATTGCGCAGGCACATAAGGCCGACGAATTCCTTGAGATCGATCAGCTTGGCCTGTGTTGCAAAATGCTGGACCGGCTGGGCCGGCGTCTGACCGCTTAACCGGTTCCGTGCGAGCGGTCATAGGCAGACCGCGCGGGATGAACATGTGCGGCGCGCGCGCTTTCACCGGGGTCAAAGACCTCGATCAGCAACGGGTAACATGCGGCCACATCCGACGAATGTTCAGCCGAACAATCCCCGCCGGGACAGGCGGACAGGCCGACGATCAGGTCGATCTCGGCGTAGAATTCCAGGTAATCGCCAGGACGCACGGGGCTGGCCTTCATAAAGTACTGGCCGGTGTCGCGGGTGAACCCGGTGCACATGAAGACGTTCAGCACATCATGCACATGCATTTCCGCCTCGTGCAGCGACAGGTTGCAATGGCTGGCCAGCGCGCGGGTCAGGTTGGAATGACAGCAATAATGATAATCATCCCCCGACAACAACCGCCCTGTATACGGGTCACAGCGCGTCCCGATCACGTCATGAACCGAGCCGCCATAGGCATCAAAGCCGTACCAGTCCAGCGTATCGCCCACGATGGTCGCCATGGGTCGCATGTTGGGAAAACTCGACCACATGCGGTCTCCGGTCGACAGATGCGTGCCGTGCAAAGCGCGGGTTTTTCCGGAATAGAACCGCTCGGTCAGATCGTGCCTGTTCCACATGTTCAGGTCGCCGACCTGCGGCCCGTCCACGGATACCACGCGAACAAATGCGCCTGCCGGTACGTCGATACAAGCCGCGTCGCGCGGGGCGGCCGTCACCTCGGCCGTCTTGGTCGCGCCTTGCCGCAGACGGGTCAGAGCCGTCAGGTCCGGCTGTGGCAGCGTATCCGGCGGATAGCAAATGACGGGAGGGATAGTCTTGCGATCATCCGCATCCGCAGGCGGCACGAAATTTGGTTTTGCAAGCTTCATGAACGCACTCCCATCCCTGCTTTCGCACAGGCTTAGCGCATTACGAACGGGTTCGCCATCGGCTCTTGTGCGGTGCTGATCCAGGTGGTTTTGGTTCTGGTGTAGTCCAGGATGGCCTCGACCCCGGCTTCGCGCCCATAGCCGGATTGGTTGAACCCGCCAAAGGGTGCAATCGGCGAAATCGCGCGATAGGTGTTTACCCAGCAGATCCCAGCCCGGATCCGTTTTGAAACGCGATGCGCACGGGCCAGGTTTTGCGTGAACACACCCGATCCCAACCCATAAGGCGTGCTGTTGGCCAACGTAATCGCTTCCTCCTCGGTGTCGAAGGGCAGCAGGGACATCACCGGCCCGAACATCTCGATCCGCAGGGTTTCGGTGTCCGGTGATACGCATTGGACCAGGGTCGGGTTCATGTAATTCCCCGGGCGGTCGGCGGGTTTTCCGCCGAAATGGATCACCGCGCCCTGCCCCTGTGCCTTGGCCAGAGTGTCCTCGATCTTTTGAACCTGCGCTTCGGTGCAAAGCGGACCAACATGCGTTTCCGCCATCAATGGATCCCCCAACCGGATGGTGCCGGCCTTTTCCTTAATCCGCGCGATAAGAGGTTTGAGGATCGACCGGTGCACCAAGCCGCGCGTCCCGGCCACGCAGCTTTGGCCCGACGCGCCGAAATTTCCCGCGATCAGGCCATTGGCAGCCCCGTCCAGATCAGCATCCTCGAACACAAGGATCGGGGATTTCCCGCCCAGTTCCAATGAGGTGACCGCGAAGTTTTCAGCCGAATTACGCACCACATGGCGTGCGGTTTCGGGTCCGCCGGTAAAGGCGATCCGGTCCACATCCGGGTGGCGCGTCAGCGGAATGGCGCAGTTTTCGGCATCGCCGGTTATGACCGAGACGACACCGGGCGGAAAGCCCGCCTGTTCAATCAGCCGGGCAAATTCCAGCATCGGCGCGGGCGCGACCTCGGAGGCCTTCAGAACCACCGAACACCCTGCGGCCAGAGCCGGGCCAAGCTTGGTGGCCGTCAGGAACATCTGCGCGTTCCAGGGCACGATGGCAGCGACAACGCCGATAGGTTCGCGCGTGGTAAAGACGTGCATGTCGGGCTTGTCGATGGGCAGGACCGTTCCTTCAACTTTATCGGCCAACCCCGCGTAATAACGGTAGTAATCTGCGACATACCCGGTCTGAGCCGAGGTCTCTGCCAACAGCTTGCCGCTGTCCGTCGTTTCCAACTCACCCAGACGTGGCGCGTGCTCGGCAATCAGGTCCGCGAGACGGTACAGCAGCTTCCCCCGCGCGGTCTGTGTCATATCCCGCCATACGGGATCGTCGAGCACGCGTCTGGCGGCGGATATGGCGCGGTTGACATCGTCCTTTGACGCACAGGCAAAGGTGGCCCAGCCCTGCCCGGTTGCCGGGTTTTGCGAGGTCATCACTTGCGCGTCCGACCCTTCAGTCCATTCGCCGTCGATGAACAACTGAAAATGCGGAAGGTTTCCCATGGTGATCCTCACTGAAAGGCTGGCATAACATCGTCGATGAACCGCGCCAGCGAGGCGCGCTTTCGTTCGTTGGTCATACCGCTGTCGACCCAGAACGAAAACTCATCATAGCCCAGATCCTCATACCGTTTGATCCGGTCAATCACCTGCTGTGCGGTACCGACGGTCAGATCGCGCCCCAGCTTTTCACAGGTATACATCGGGTTCGCGTCCATTTCTGCCTCGGATATCGGGTCGATCAAACCCTGCCGGATCGGCCGTTTGTTCAGGAACCACGCGCCGAAATAGTTGTAATAGCGGCGAAGGTCCCGGACACCCTGCACCACGTCCTCGTCGTCTTTGCCGACATAGGTATGGTGCAGCAACATAATCTTGGGGCGCGGCCCCGAATAGCTGTCGCAGGCATCATTGAACCGCCCCATCAGCGTCTCGATCTCTTCCATCCCCTGCCACAGCGGCGTGACCTGAATGTTGAACCCGTTGTGAACGCCAAATTCATGGCTGTTGGGATCCCGGGCCGCGATCCAGATCGGTGGCCCGCCGTCCTGCAGCGGTTTCGGGGCCGATGTCGTTGCGGGAAAGGCGTAGAACTCTCCCTCATGCGCGCAATCCCCCTGCCAGATTTGTGGCAATAGCGGCGTGGATTCACGCATCCTCTGCCCCGCCTCCCAGGCATCCATATCGGGCATCAGGCGTTCATATTCAAAGGAATAGGCTCCCCGCGCGATTCCCAGTTCGATGCGCCCCTTGGTCATCTGATCCGCGGCAGCAGCCTCTCCCGCCAGTTTAATCGGATGCCAGAAAGGCGCAACGACGGTTCCGGTGCCCAGCCGCACGTTGCGCGTGTGATGGGCCAGATCGACCAGCGACAGGAACGGGTTCGGCGCGATCGTGAACTCCATCCCATGATGCTCACCTGTCCAGACGGCGCGCATTCCGCCGTCATCCGCCATTTTCACAAGCCCCACGAATTCGTCGTAAAGCACGTCATGAGGCTGATCGGGCGTCAGGCGTTCCATATGGGCAAACAGCGAAAACTCCATCATTGGCTCCTGTCGTGAAAACTGTGAATCTCACCCTGTTCTGCGTCGCCCAGATACAGCGAAAAATCCCCGGTCCGGGCCTCGCGCGCAAAACGGGTCATCATGTGGCGGATGCCTTGGGTGGTATAGGTCTGGTCCGGCAGATCGTTGATCCTGACCCATTCGGCCCCTTGTTTCGGTTCGTCCGGCTGGGCCGAGGCCAGAAAAAACGTGTAGTGCTGCCCGGAATCCGCATCGCTGAACGAGGAGTAGACCTGTTCGATCCGCGCCTTGAGACCCCGCGCCGATAGCGCCTGTGCCAGCCTGTTCCGCTGTCCGCCCGGTTCGGCCCCTGCCACTTGAACCGGCTGGAATGCGCCGTTGTGACGCTCCATCAGAACCTTGCCGTAAGCTTCGATAATGGCCCCGCAGACGGTGGGCACCCTGGCGTCGATCTCACGCTCAAGACCCAGGCTGAAATACGATCCGCCGACATAGCCCAGACCGTCGCCCCCGGTATGAGAGAAGCTCAGCACCCGCCCGATCAGGATCGTGTGATCCCCGGCGGGCAGGGCCTGATGGGTTTCACAGCAGAACTGCGCCAGCGCGCCGTCGATCAGCGGCAGGTCCTTCGGGCCATTGCGATGCGCAACCCTGGCAAACCGGTCGCCTTTGAAACCTGCAAAGGTGTTGGATACCTCTTGCTGCCCTTCGGCAAGGATATTGACAGCGAAATGTCGGCAGGATCTGAACAGATCGTAGGTGGACAGAAACTTACCCGGACAAACCAGCAGCAGCGGCGGATCCAGCGAAACTGAGGAAAAGGAATTGGCCGTGAACCCAACCGGCGCGCCGGACCCGTCGCGGGTCGTCACCACGGTCACGCCGGTCATGAAGCTGCCAAAAGCGTCGCGCAGGGCTCGTGGGTCTGTAGCGGTCATGACAGGCACTCCTGAATGAAGGGCAGCAGAATGCCGTTGACTTCGTCCGCATGGGTCATCGGCATCATATGGGCGGCGTTTGGTATGATCTCTGCCCGCCCCTGCGGTGCCAGGCCGGCCATGTCCCGCGACATCCGGGGGGTCGAGTTCGGCTCATCCCCGCCCGTCAGGAACAGCGCCGGGCATAAGATGCCGGCCAGCTGCGCATCAGATGGCCCGTCGCTCTCCGCAAACAGCGTATAGGCTGCTTTGTACGCGGACGGTTCGACATCCCGCAGCCATCGCGCACAAGCCGCGCGTTCCTCGGCATCGGCGTCTGCAAACCAGCGCAGCAATGTGACCGTTGGATCATTCGGTCGCTGATCAGACAAACTGTGCGCTCTGGCCAGAACAGCCTGCCGCGCCTGCGGTGACCGCCGATAGATCGCGTTCAGCGCGGCGATGCCGCGAACCTGTCCGGTATCCGCCGCCGCAATCTCCACCGCCAGCAACGCCCCCATCGAATGCCCGACAATCAACGCGGGCTCGGTCAAAGCGGCGGCAACTGCCTGCGCATGATTGGCCAGCTCATCCCGAGCTGAAAACACGGCCTCTCCATGCCCCGGCATATCCGGGCAAACCACACGATATCCTTCCGAGACCAGCGGTTCAATTTGCGCGCCCCATGCCTCGGCCCGCAAACCCACGCCATGCAGCATGACGATCAGGGGCCCGTCGCCTTCGTCAACAGCGGTCAACCCGCCGAAATCAGACCGAGGCCGGATTGTCCACGTCATGACCCAGATCCTTTAAGTCCTGATAACGATCTCCGATCCGGTGATGCGGACGGCCGGATGTCGCCCCACCCAGAACGACCACGATTTCATCCGCGCGCGGCGCATCCGGGATCGCGAATTGCAATGTCAGGTAATGCGACCGGCGTCCGGCATCATTCTTGTCCATCAACGGCACCATGATGGGCGCGTTCGCCGGCCCACGGGTATTGGTGAAGGACAGATAAGATTTCGCGGCCACGGCCTGACGAAAGATATTGCCGAAATGCAGGGTGTGGATCAGCCCCGAGGCATGCTCGACCTCGCCGTCCAGCCCGACGACAGCTGCCTTGCCATAAGCTTCGATGGCCTCACCGCTCCCGGCCAGCGCGATCATCCGGCTGGTCAGAACTTCTCCGAGTATCGGGCCATAAGCCAGAATTTCAGGCCGCAGGTCTTCGACATACCGCCCGGCCCACGGGTTGGTCACCACAGCCGCAACCGCAAACATCCGCCACGGGCGATCGGTCTCGCGAAACCCCTCGATCAGAACTTCTTCGTCGAATGTCACGATTTTCCGAATGTTTGGCTCCACGACCGTCTCCCGTTTTTTGGTTGGCAGACTATCTCTGGCCGCCGTCCTCTTTGACAAACGAAAGAACTTTAGTCTTAGGTATTACCATCACTAATAGGTTGGTTACCGATGGCAAAATCCCTTCCGCCGCTCACGTGGTTCAGATCGTTCGAGGCCGCAGCCCGGCGGCTGAGTTCAACCGCCGCCGCCGAGGAAATCGGCCTGACCCAATCCGCCATCAGCCAGCAGATCAGATCGCTGGAAACCCGGTTGGGCGTGGTGCTGTTTCATCGCCATGCGCGGGGCTTGTCGCTGACCGACGAAGGGCGCAAGTTGTTGCCCCAGGTCGAGGCCGCTCTGGACATGTTGCAAACCGCCGCCTCGCCCTATCTCGCCGAAGAACGCGCGAGGCACATTACCGTCGCGGCCTCGGTCAGCGTTCTGGAATGGGTGATTTCACCTGCCCTGCTCCGGTTTCAGGCCCAGCACCCCGATACTTCGGTCCGCTTCGTCAGCACGATCTGGCCCGACGAATACGCGGCCTCGCGCGCGGATGTTGAGATCCGGTTCGGGTCGGAAAAGCAGGTCGGCAAAAACGCCACGCCGCTGCGGCCCAACACCCTGATGGCGGTGAAGTCCCCTCATCTGAGCGCGGAATTTCCGGACTTGCCCCTGATCGAATCCGTTGGCACCTCGGACAACTGGGCATCCTGGTCCGAGGTGACGGGCCACTCTGTGCACAGCCCGACCTATTTCGTGGATTCCTATGGGCTGGCCCTGCAACTTGCCACAACGGGCAACGGCGTCGCCTTGGTGAATGCTCTGGTCGCGGATCACGCGCTGAAAGCCGGCCTTGTGATTCCTGCCGCAGACGCCTCGGCCCCGGCAAGCGAGGGATATTTTCTGGCAGTACAGCGCAGCTCGCCCGAGGTTGATGCGTTTGTGGACTGGTTTTCCCAGACATTGGCCGACCGCGCAATCCGATAGGGTCTGATTCAGACATGTCGATGTCGCATCTGAGGATATCCAAACACCGCATAATGGTGAATTCTGGCAAAAAAAGGTCCAATTCATGCGATATTCAGGCTTCCGAGTCTTCAAAGAGGCGCTTACCGGCCACAAGGGGTGGAAACCGGTGTGGCGCGATCCCGAACCCAAGGCGCATTATGACATCGTCATAATCGGCGGCGGTGGTCACGGGCTGGCCACGGCGCATTACCTGTCCAAGGTCTATGGTCAGCGCAATGTGGCCGTGATCGAAAAGGGCTGGATCGGAGGCGGCAATGTCGGGCGGAACACGACGATCATCCGCTCGAACTATCTGCTGGACGGGAATGAGCCATTCTACGAGTTCTCGCTGAAACTGTGGGAAGGGCTGGAACAGGACCTGAATTACAACGCCATGGTCAGCCAGCGCGGGATCGTCAACCTGTTCCATTCGGACGCGCAGCGCGATGCTTACACACGGCGCGGCAATGCGATGATCCTGAACGGAGCGGATGCCGAATTGCTGGATGCGGATCAGGTGCGCCGGGAGCACCCCTATCTGAATTTCGACGACGCCCGGTTTCCGATCAAGGGCGGCCTTGTTCAGCGGCGCGGCGGCACTGTGCGGCACGATGCCGTGGCCTGGGGTTATGCGCGTTCGGCGGACAGTCACGGCGTCGACATCATCCAGAACTGCGAAGTCACCGGCCTGCGGATTGAAGATGGGAAGTGCCTAGGCGTCGAGACCTCAAAAGGCTTTATAGGGGCGGGCAAGGTCGGCTGCGCAGTGGCCGGGAATTCGGGCCGCGTGATGGGGATGGCCGGGATGCGGCTGCCCATTGAAAGCCACGTCTTGCAGGCTTTTGTCTCTGAGGGGTTGAAGCCGGTCCTGCCCAGCGTCATCACCTTTGGCGCAGGGCATTTCTATGTCAGCCAGTCCGACAAGGGCGGGCTGGTTTTTGGCGGCGATATCGACGGCTATAACACTTATGCTCAACGCGGCAATTTGCCGGTGGTCGAAGACGTCTGCGAGGGCGGAATAGCCCTGATGCCGATGATCGGCCGCGCCCGTTTGTTGCGGATGTGGGGCGGTGTCATGGACATGTCGATGGACGGCTCGCCCATCATCGACCGCACGCCGATTCAGGGGCTCTATTTCAACGGTGGCTGGTGTTACGGCGGGTTCAAGGCGACCCCGTCGTCGGGCTATTGCTTTGCACATATGCTGGCGAAGGACGAGCCGCACCCGGTCGCAACCGCCTATCGCCTCGACCGGTTCCGCACCGGCAGGATGATCGACGAAAAAGGCGCGGGTAACCAGCCCAACCTGCACTGAGGGGACCAAGGATATGATCATCAACCACCCTTTGCTGGGCCCCCGCGACGCGTCAGAATTCGTCTATCTGGGCGATGCCTCATTGATCGACCGGCCTGATTGGCAGGCCGAGAACGCGGCCGACGCTTTCTATGAATACGCCTATCTGCGCGACAACCCTGCCGGTGAACATCGCGAGTTGTGGTTCCACGAGGCGGGCGACCGGTCTTGGCTGGTCGTCACACGCAACACGCTGACGCATGAGATATCAAAGGTGGAACTGGCCCGTGACGTGGCCCGCGCCCGGGGACGATCCAAATGAACCAGGAAAACCGGCTGAACGGCGGCCAGATCGACCGCAACACGACCCTGAACTTCCGCTTTGACAACCGCAGCTATACTGCGCATCCCCGCGATACGCTGGCCTCGGCGCTGCTGGCCAATGGTGTCCGGTTGGTCGGGAGGTCGTTCAAATACCACCGCCCGCGCGGCGTGCTGACCGCAGGGTCCGAGGAACCCAATGGTATCGTCGAATTGCGCGCGGGTGCCCGTAAGGAGCCCAACACGCGCGCCACAACAATCGAGATGTTCGACGGGCTTGAAGCGCAATCGCAAAACCGCTGGCCCAGCCTGAAATTCGACGCGCTTGCGGTGAATGATCTGTTCTCGAACTTCCTGTCAGCCGGGTTCTACTACAAAACGTTCATGTGGCCCGCTGCGTTCTGGGAGAAGCTTTACGAGCCGATGATCCGCCGCGCCGCCGGGCTGGGATCGCTGTCGACAGAGGCTGATCCCGACGAATATGACAAGGGTTTCCGACATTGTGACCTGTTGATCATCGGCGCGGGTCCCGCCGGTCTGATGGCCGCGCTGACGGCCGGGCGTGCCGGAGCGGACGTCATTCTGGCCGACGAGGATTTCACCCTAGGCGGCCGCCTGAACAGCGAGACGTTCACGCTGGGCGATCAAAGCGCCAGTGATTGGGCAGCGCAGGCCGTGGCCGAACTTTCGTCCTTGCCCAATGTGCGCCTGATGCCGCGCACAACCGTAATCGGCGCGTTTGACCACGGCATCTACGGTGCTGTCGAACGGACCGGAGACCACCTGCCAACCTTGCCGGCCGGAAAACCCCGCCAAATCCTCTGGCGCATCTACACGCAAAAGGCGCTGCTTTGCGCCGGGGCGACCGAGCGTCCGATTGCCTTCGAAAACAACGACCGGCCGGGCATCATGATGGCCGGCGCCCTGCGAACCTATGCCAACCGTTTCGCGGTCACGGCGTCGCAGCGCGCTGCGATCTTTACCAACAATGACGATGGCCACCGCACCGCCGCCGATTTGCATGCCAAGGGCGTCAAGATTGCCGCTGTTATCGATGTGCGCGAAGATGCGCCCACCAGCTATGACTATGAGGTTCTGAAGGGCGCCAAAGTGGTTGATACCAAGGGTCGCCGCGGGCTGAGCTTTGTCGAGGTCGCTCTTCCGAATGGCGAGACCCGCACGCTGGATTGCGGCGCGCTAGGCGTGTCGGGCGGGTGGAATCCGAATGTGCACCTGACCTGCCATCAACGCGGTCGCCCCAAATGGAATGAGGCCTTGGCGGCATTTGTCCCCGGCCCTGACCTGCCCGTGGGCCTGTCTGTCGCGGGTGCGGCAAATGGAGAGATGTCGACACATGGCGCGCTGCGATCCGGCGCTGAAGGCGCTGCGACCGCACTGGATCTGACCGGTTCGCTGCCGGATCTGCCAGAGGCCGAGGATGCGCCGGTTGCGCTGAAACCGTTCTGGTACGTCCAGGGCTGCAAGCGCGCCTGGCTGGATCAGCAGAACGACGTGACCGTCAAAGACGTCAGGCTGAGCTATCAGGAAGGGTTCCGCTCGGTCGAGCACCTGAAACGCTATACCACGCTGGGCATGGCTACGGACCAGGGCAAAACCTCGAACATCGGCGGGCTGGCGATCATGGCCGAAGTGGCCGGAAAATCCATTCCCGAGACCGGCACAACCATCTTTCGCCCGCCTTACACGCCCGTTCCGATCGCTACATTTGCGGGCCGCATGAAGGGGCAGGATTTTCATCCGACCCGCCTGACGCCATCGCATTACTGGGCAAAGGAACGCGGCGCGGTGTTTGTCGAAGCCGGCAACTGGCTGCGCGCGCAATGGTTCCCATTGCCGGGCGAGACGCACTGGCGCGAGTCCGTGGACCGCGAAGTGCGCCAAACCCGCGCCTCGGTCGGGGTGTGCGACTGCACGACGCTGGGCAAAATCGACGTTCAGGGCACCGACGCGGCTGAGTTTCTGAACCGCGTTTACGCCAACGGGTTTGCAAAGCTGGCCGTCGGAAAAACCCGCTATGGCCTGATGCTGCGCGAGGATGGCATGGTAATGGACGACGGAACAGCAGCGCGGCTGGCCGAAGATCACTTCGTCGTCACCACAACCACGGCCAATGCCGTCGGCGTCTTTCGCCACATGGAATTCGTGCGTCAGTGCCTGTACCCGGATATGGATGTCCAACTGATCTCGACCACCGAAGCCTGGGCGCAGTTTGCGGTTGCCGGACCCAATTCGCGTACGCTTCTGCAAAAGATCGTGGACCCGGAATTCGACATCTCGAACGAGGCATTCCCGTTCATGGCCTGCGGCAACATTACCGTTTGCGGCGGGCTGCGGGCGCGGCTGTTCCGGATTTCGTTTTCAGGCGAGCTGGCCTTTGAGATCGCGGTCCCGTCCCGCTATGGCGACGCGACGATGCGGCGCTTGATGGCCAAGGGCGAAGAGTTTGATGTCGTACCCTACGGCACCGAGGCGCTGGGCGTGATGCGGATCGAAAAAGGGCATGCCGCCGGGAACGAACTGAACGGTACTACCACGGCGCTGAACCTTGGCATGGGCAAGATGGTCTCAAAGAAGAAGGACAGCATCGGCTCGGCCCTGTCGGAACGCGAGGCGCTGAACGCGCCGGAGGTGCTGAGGCTGGTGGGTATCAGGCCGCTGAATGCCGACGATAAAGTCACCGCTGGCGGACATCTGATGGCGGCCACAGGCCCGGTCGATGCCGCCCACGATCAGGGCTATGTCACCTCGGCCGCCTATTCCCCCATGCTCAACAGCAATATCGGGCTGGGTCTGTTGAAGAACGGTTCAGAAAGACAGGGCGAGAAAATGCGCCTCGTCTCACCCCTGACCGACCTGACCGTCGAGGTTGAAATCGTCTCGGCCCATTTCGTTGACCCGGAAGGAGAGCGTCTTCGTGCATGATCTTGTTGCTATAACCGCGCTGGGCCATACCGAACCTTTGGTGGACATTGTCGGAGGGGTCACATGCACCGAAGTTCCAGGTGTCGCGCTGGCGTCGGTCGCGGCGCGTCTGGGTCAGGAAGGACCGGCGGCGAAAGCCCTGTCATCGCTGATCGACGCGCCGGCCCCGGACATCGGCAGATGTGCAGGCACGGCTGTCAGCGCATTTTGGGCCGGCCCCGAACAATGGATGATCGAAGCACCGATTGAGACACATGAGGACATTGCTCATCAGGTGAAGTCAGCGATGGGTGCAACCGCCTCGGTGACGGAACAAACCGACGCCTGGACGCGGTTCGACCTGAGCGGCGAAGGTATTCCCGCGGTTCTGGAATTGTTGTGCCAGCTTGATCTGCGCCGCATCGATGAAGGCGCAGCCGCGCGCTGCGCCATACATCACATCGGCTGTTTCCTGATCTGCCGGGCACCCGGATCGTTCAGCGTCTATGGACCGCGTTCCTCGGCCGGGTCGCTGCACCACGCCATCGTCACGGCCATGCGGTCAGCGCTGTAAGGCAACGGTCAGACCGACGGCAAGGGCGCGTTGTCCTCGACCCGAAATCGGTTGATACGGCGCCTGTCCTCGCTCGGGCTAAGCCCGAAGGCCGCCCGGTAATGCGTCACCAGAGGCGCGACCGACCCATAGCCGATTGCGGCGGCAATCTCGGGGATCGGATCCTTGGTATACACCACCATTTGCCGCGCGGCCTTCATGCGCATGGCGCGATAGTAGTGGCTGGGGCTCTGACCTGTTGCCTGTTTGAACGCCCGTTCGATCTGCCGCGGGGTGACGCCGGTGCGACCGGCGACATCGGCAATTGAGATCGGCTGGCTCATATGGCCGGCGAACAACTCAACACAGCGCGACACCAGCGCCGGCAGACCGTCGCCTGTGTCTGGTACTGCGGCGTCGGGAACCTGTTGCCGCACCCCTGCCCCCCGCATCATCGGGTGCTGGAACCAGCATGCGACCTCATGCGCGACGTCGCCGCCCAGCCGGTCCTGTATCAGGTGCAGGGCAAGATCAAACCCCGCCGCCGCGCCGGCGGCAGTGTACCGGCTTGCCGTTCTGACGATCACTTCGCTGCGGGCGTCCAAATCCGGAAATTCAGCCTCGAACGCGGATTCATAGCACCAATGGACCGAGACTGGATGACCGCTCATGACCCCGGATCGCACCAGCGGGAAGATACCGCCGCTGATCCCGCCCAGAACCATTCCGTGTCGGGCAAGGCCACGCAGCGCCCCGTTGCCGGTCTTTGGGTTGTCGAACCCGGATGTGGGGCTGCTGAGCAGAAACAGGATGTCCGTATCCCTGCATTCGGCCAGGGATCGCTCTGCCTCGAACCCGACGCCTGCACTGGACTGAACCTTCTGCCCGTGTTCCGAAATCAACGACCAGCAGAACGCCTGTTGCCCGGCGATTTCATTGGCTGCCCGCAACGGTTCGATGACCGAGGTCAGGCAGGCCATGGGAAACCCGTCAAACAGCAGAAAGCCGATCTCGATTCTGTTTTCCTTCAGCATGGCCCTGTCCTAGCAGGAAATCCGCGCTGCCCCTATGGGGTGTTTACGCCCAGCGGAACAGCCCGATCACCGCCGAAGATGCATAGAACACCTGCAATAGCAGAAAGGTCCATCGACGATCGATTACGGCCCATGCAGCGAACAGGCCCGCCGACAGCAGCAACAGGGTGAACCCCAAAAGTTCGGCCCCGATATTTGACGCAATCAGCAGGGCATAGGCCATGGCCAGCACCGATCCGGTGATTTCGAAGACAGTTGTCAAACCGCGCTGGCGCGTGGTGTCCATCTTAGCCATGCCTCACCCCTTCCGCTTCAGAAAATCAATCAAAAGGGCTGCGACGCGCTCGGGTTGATCCTCCATCGCAAAGTGACCGCAGTCTTCCAGAACATGCAGTTCAGCACCTGGAATGGCAGCCTGCAGTTTGTGCGCCCAATCCACGACCTGCCACGCATCGTCGGCGCCCCAGATCAACTGCACTGGCCGTGCGCCGAGCTCATGATACCGGGGGGCCAGATCGTTTGTGTGTTCCGCGGCGTAGTGCCGGACCTGATGCTGAAACAGGCTGCCCTGCCCGATCGGACCGCTGATGAAATCCAGATATGTGTTCAGCGCGGTTTCAGCCAGACGCTCTTTGTTTTGGACGGTCGACAGCAACCATTCCCGAAAATGGGCGCGGTGGTCCGCGTCAGGGGCACTGATCAACTGCTCCAACCCTGCCTGCATCTGTTCCCGGGTCCGCCGGGACGGCCAGCTGTCAAAGCTGACCACGTCGATCATCGTCAGTGAGCGGACCCGCTGCGGCGACTGGATCGCAAAGCGCTGCGCGATACCGCCGCCGATGTTATGGGCAATGATGTGCAGGTCCTCCATACCCCAGCGTTCCAGCAAAGCCTCAAATATCGGAACCTGACCCGTGACCGACGTGTCGATGGCCGGGTCCCAAGGTCTCTCTGACAGTCCAAACCCCAACAGATCGTAGACATGGACCTTGTAACCGGCCCCGACCAGTTGGGGCAGCACGTTGCGCCAGATAAAGGAAGAAGACGGCGTGCCGTGGATCAGAACCACGGGTTCGCCTGTCCCATATGTCCCGTGTGCAATGCGAGTACCATTGACCACGGTATGATCGGTGACGAGATGTGACATGAGGGCTCCGAAAATATCTCTTTCCCTGTAAGTAGACCGGCGCTAGGTTGTGACACTAATGAATGATTGTCATCTAGCGATCTGTTTTTGTCATGGGCGAGCAAATGAACGAACGGTTGGAAATTGATGCGCTGCGCGCTTTGCTGGCTATAGCGGCTCATGGCGGCGTGACCCGCGCGGCGGAACATCTTGCGCTATCGCAATCGGCGGTCAGTCACAAAATCCGGCGACTGGAACAGGCGCTGGACTGCGATCTGCTGGCCCGCCGCCCGGGCAGCCCGTTGTTCACCGATGCCGGCCAGCGCCTGTGCGATTATGCCAGACGTATCACCGACTTACATGACGAAGCTCTGGCAGCCTTGGGCAGGAAGCCCCTCTCCGGCACATTGCGGCTGGGCATGACCGAAGACACCACAACCAGCGGTATCGCGCGGATTTTGGGGCGGTTCACCCGGCTCTATCCCAGCGTCCAGGTGCGCACGCGCACCAGCCAGAGCCTCAACGTTCAGGCCTGGCTAAAAGCTGGCGAACTGGACGTGGCCGTCATGCAGATTTTTAGCGATGATGTGCAGCCGGATGATCTAATCCTGTTCGAGGATTCGTTGCATTGGGTCAAATCGCCGGATTTTCGGGTCGATACATCCCTGCCTGTCCCGTTTTTGTCTTTTGACAATCAGTGCTTCTATAGAAAGTGGGGGCAAGGAACCGCGGAACACCGGTTCGAAAACGTTCTGGAATGCCCCAGCGCGGCGGGCATCCAGTCTGCGGTGCGGTCCGGTCTGGGCGTTGCGCTGTTGAACGGCTTGCACGTCACCCCGGACATTGCAGTGATCGAGGACGTGTTTCCCACGCCACCCGGCATTGCCTACGTCGCCCGCACGCATCTGAAACGCCGCAATCCGGCGGCGATGGCGCTGATTGAGGAGATCGGCAAAGAAGTCCGAAACGCCATTCCCTTAAAGGTCGCCGGATAGGCGCAAAAGCGTCAGCCCGCCCCCAGCCTAAAACCTTTGGACATACGTGTCCGGCGACGCTCGATCGACTTGTGGAAAGCCCATTTGCTGAACAGTGCCAGCGGGAACATAACCCGCTCACCCAGCCCGTCAATGATCACTAGTTTGCCGTCACGCTCCTGCGCGCGGACAATGTTTTCAAAGCTCAGGTCGCCCACGACGATTTGTCCCCTTTCGAGGTCGTCCAAAAGCTCCATGAACTCATCGTGCAGCCGCTTTCGACCGTCCCGGTCCTTGGCAAGAGCCACGCGTTCGGAATGCAGGGTCGGCGCAAGGTCACCATCCGGCCCCGTCAGCTTTTCCACCACAATAGCAGGACCCAGCGAGGTCGGAGCATATCCCATGAAATGAGCCAGGCGCTCAATCTCCGGGCAGCCGCGATTTAGGACGGCCAAATATTCGTTTGCTTCACGGTTCCATTGCCGCAGATTGCCATAGCGCCATTCCGCATATCGCGGAATGAAATGGCTGCGGGCGGGTTCATCCACCCGCACCTTCAGCAGCGCGCCCTCAAGTTCAGGGTGCTGGAAAATCTTGTAGTTGCGGCTTTCGCGCAAGGGGCTGAAATCGCTCAGGTCAATCATGACAGCTTGATCCAGTTGTCGGGCAGCGTGCACATAACCGGGCACGGGTTTCAAAATGAGAACCCTTCATAAAACGTTCTTAAACCCGTTACAATCGACCATTACGCCAAGAATAACGCAAAAAGCCGACGCTCACCGGAACGTGTCAAAGGTCATGCGATGCCGACGGGCAACCGCCCCTTTGTCACGGCCCTATGTCCGGGTTGGGCAGCAGTACAAAGGCGCTTTGGCCCGCTGCCTCGATCACCGGAACGTGGGCCCAGTCTCCGGGATCGAACGAGGGCGCGGCGGTCTTGCACTCTGCAGGCGTTTCATCACAGATCAACACCTCGGCCCCGGTCAGGTAGTTCAGCCTGAGCCGTAGTCCCCGCGACGCCTGAACATGCGCCCTGCGCGCGCCTTCCAGCCCCCAATAGCTGCCGTAGACGTAAATGGTTTCAGTACCTTCCGGGATCGCCTCGGCCATCTCGCGCGTGGATTGCTGCCACGGCGGGAAGAACCGATAGGTGGTTTTGCCGAACATCAGCACCTTGACCAGCAGCACACACATCAGCGTAATCCGGGCTATGTTGCCCCATCTGGTCGATGACTCAGACAGCTGGATTGCCACCGAGGTCAGGGTCAGGCCGATCAAAATCCATATCCACCCCAGCGAACGAACAGGGACATTCACTCCGGACATCAGCGCTTTGGCAAAAAGCGGTGCCAACCCCGCCCCGGCTGCGACCAGAATGACAAACGCAAGGTATTTTTGCCGGACGAACAATGCGACATAGGCGGCCGCGAACACCACAAGCAGGCCCACACCGTTATTGGCCACCCCGCCGCCCAATTGCGTAAGCGCGGTCTGAAGGTAGATCTTTTGCGTTTCCAGATTTGCCCACAGGTCGGCCACGGTCTCGACTTCGTTGGGGTTGCGCCACTGGGCCACGGGAATTCCAAAAATGCCGTGATGGATGTAGTTGAGCGAATAGACCACCAGAACAGCCAGAACGAGGCTGACGAAGAAGAAGCCCAGCGTCACCACAAGGCTCTTGAAGGTTTTGGGCGCTTTCCAGGACAGCAGAACAAGGGTGAGCAGCAGGAACGGGAAGGTGGTATAAGCCATGAACGACAAGGGCACCGCCACCATCAACAAAGCACGGGCGACCCAATGGGGCAAAAACACGGTCGCCACTGCAAACAGAGTGATGACGAACATGCCCGGAATCAGCGTGTTGAACCAGAAGGATATAAAAAACGCGGGAATTGACAGGGCAACAAAAAGCGCGAAATAGCCCTTGTACCAACCCCCGACCTCGCGGCCCAACAGGATCACTGCGGTTGATGCGGAAAACACCGACCATCCCGCAAGGTATATCAGGAAATGCACCGGCGCCGGCAGCAGGATCGGTCGGTACTGCCACCAGTAGTTAAGCCATCGCCCTTCATCCAGAGCCTTTTCATAAGCCATGTCAATACTGCCAACCAGCGTCGGCAAATCATCGTGACGAACAAACGGATCCATAAGCTGTGGAAGATAGACCAACAACAGCGCAGCGAAGCACAGCAAAGTCAACCGGGCGAGTTCGTGCCCCAAAGGTCTTGGGGTCATTCCTTGCCCCTGTGCGCACGCGCGATCATCGAGGCGCGGGCCTGTGCAATCGCCGTGACCGTCTTTCGCGGCAACCTGCGCACAATCATCTTGCGCAGCTTCCAACCCAGGGTTCCGACCTCTTTCAGCGCGCCGCTCTCTACCCTGGTTTTCAGAACCTCGGGCGGCAGCCTTTTTGCGCCTTCGTCATTGGCGTAAAGAACGGTGTTATAGCGATACCAGGGTTCGATCATGGAATTGCCGAACATGGCCGGCCGCAGGCAGTCATAGGCCGCATAGCCGCGCTGATCGAACAGATCCTGCCAGAAGGACAGCGGCTGTTCGTTGATGTGAAACTCGCCCCCCTGCCCGGGCACCGCAGCCGAAAACAGGATCAGATCGGCATGGGTCGTCAGGCTTTGCACCAGACTATCCGAAGCCTCATGCGGAAGGTGTTCCCCGACCTCCAGCGACTGCGCTAAGTCGAACCGGCGGTCGAGATCGATGGGTTGCACGAGGTTTTCGCCGAAAAACGCTTCGCGCGGTATGGCAAGCCGTTCACGATCGACATAATCGCCGTCCACGCCCGCGATATCGGTACAGCCCGCCGCCGACCACTCGGACAGCCACACGCCGCGACCGCAGCCGAAATCCACCACGCTTTCGGGTTGAATCCAGGACTGGACATAATGGATCAGACTGTTGGCGGAACGTCTGGCGCCCTGATCGATATAGTCAAAAAACTCGTTGGAATAGATGTGCGACATGGCTGATCTCTAGACTGAATTTCGCTCGCGATAGACCCAAAGCCGAAGGATCACAAAGTTGAGGATGGGCAAGACGACAACAACCAGTGCGGCGGATACGGGCTCTGACAGGCCCATCCGCGGTCCCGCGTAACCGGTGATGATGGACGACACGACCAGCCCGACCCCGATCATGCAAAGAAACCGCCCGAACTGCGCCGGCGCAACAAGGGGTTTGCCAAAGGTCCAGGTTGTCTGGCCGACATATTGGATCAGGATCGCCGAGCCAAAGGCAAGGAAATTGGCGATCCAGGGCGAAGACAGCAGATGCAGCAGCCCCAGA
This sequence comes from Ruegeria sp. ABV4_181, assembly GCF_056158465.1. Lineage (NCBI taxonomy): Bacteria > Pseudomonadati > Pseudomonadota > Alphaproteobacteria > Rhodobacterales > Roseobacteraceae > Ruegeria > Ruegeria sp. ABV4_181. Next base: position 2,364,646 of record NZ_JBSWTI010000002.1, on the reverse strand, counting down.
TATGCCACCATGTAATAGGCGGCCACTCCGGTGCCCACGACCGCAAAACGGAATATGCGGTGGCGTTCGCTCATCGCTGCCCGGCCAGATCTTCTATGATTGTTTCAACCGTCTGACCGGCCTGTTCGTCGATATAGAACAGCGGACGACCCTTGGCCTCGACATAAAGCCGGCCAAGGTATTCGCCGATGATGCCAAGCGTCAGCAACTGTATCCCGGAAAAGAAGCTGATGATCAGGACGGTCGACGCCCAACCAGCCACGGCGTTGTAAAGGATAAGCGACCCGAACACATAAACCGCCATCAGCGCCGCGACGATCAGGGTCAGAAAAGCCATCCGAGTGGCGACCTGCAACGGTTTGATCGAAAAACTGGCCAGCGCGTCAAACGCAAATCGGACCATTTTGGACAGCGGGTATTTCGTTTCCCCCGCCACGCGCGGATCCCGGATATATTCGATGCCAATCTGCCGGAACCCCGCCCAGGCAAACATGCCCCGGATAAACCGCGCCCGTTCTGGCATTTGCAGCACCGCGTCCAGCGCACGCCGGCTGACCAGACGGAAGTCGCCGGTATCGTTCGGGATGGGCACATCGGACAGGCGATTCAATACGCGATAAAATCCATGCGCCGTCACCTTCTTGAACCAGCTTTCACCTTTGCGTTCGCTACGGCGCCCATAAACCACGTCATAGCCACGATCCATCATCGCCATCATGTCCGACAACAGTTCGGGCGGGTCCTGCAAATCCGCGTCCAGCATGAAAATGCGGTTGCCTTTGGCCGCCATCAGCCCTGCTGTCAGAGCCACCTGATGGCCGCGGTTCATCGACAGTTTCAACCCACGCAGCGCGAGATGTTCGTTGCACTGCTTGCAGATCGCGTCCCACGTTCCATCCGTCGAGCCGTCATCGACCAGAATAATCTCGGACTGGTCGCGCCAGGCCTCGGTCGCCGCAATCAGACGCCCGACAAGAAGAGGAATTGACTCCTCCTCGTTCATGCACGGGACGACCACAGACAGTAACATTGAACCTCCGAACGCGATTTTTCTGCTCAATTTTCAGCGCTCCGGGTTCTGGCCTTGCGGACACGCTGCTGTTGTTTTTCATTTAACGTCTGGTTGCAGAACTTGATATCCCAACAATCAGCGATCGCTAATTGGCAAACGCCAGTTTTCGAGGGGTAGTTACCCATGCGACACATCAATTGGCACCACAGCTGGTCTTTGTTCCGATCGACTACGTTGGGCCAGAGTTTTGCACTGCGGATATGGCAGAAATTGGCCCTTCCTGCGGCATTGATCAGATGGTCAGAGCATTGCCCGCAAGGACCCCATCACTTTGGCTGTCACAACCCCGCGCGACACTTGATCGCGCCGGTCTGGCTCAGTGCCTGAGCAAACATCTTGCTGAAACCGGGAATGGATGGCGGAGAGACAGGGATTCGAACCCTGGAGACGGTTTCCCGCCTACACACTTTCCAGGCGTGCGCCTTCGACCACTCGGCCACCTCTCCGTGCCGGCGATATTTGGACCATCGCCGGAGGATTTGCAAGGGGCGAATAAGGCGAAAATTCAACCTTCTGCCACCGCGATGCAGGGGCGGCTAGATATCATCCGCTTCGCCATCGGACAGGTCCGCCTCGGTCATGTCGACTGGCTTGGTTTCTGACCGTTTTGCAGGAGGCGTTTCAGTTTCCGCCTTTGGTGGCGACGGTGGCACAGGGGGCGATCCCCGAAGGGTTTCGGGGTTACGCAGCCAGATATCGCGCTGCGCGAAGGGGATTTCGATACCCTCTTCAGTAAAGCGGCGGTTGATCTCGTGGTTCATGTCGGACTTGACCGACAGGGCCCAGTTCACATCGCGCAGGATGGCGCGAATCTCGAAATCCAGAAAATCCGCTCCGAACCCCTGAAACACAACGCTGGGCGCCGGGTTGGCCAGAACCATCGGGTGCGCATTGGCGACTTCGCCGAGTATCTTCTCCACCACACGAGTGTCGGTTCCATAGGCAACACCCACCGGTACGATGACCCGCCCGATTGTGTTGCCGCGGGTATAGTTCGTGACCACTCCGCTGATCAGGTCCGAATTGGGAACGATCACGTCGGTCCGGTCAAAAGTCTCGATCCGCGTCGAGCGCACCGAGATGTCGCGGACATAGCCCATCATCCCGTTCACATCGATCCAGTCCCCTTTAGAGATCGGACGTTCGACCAGCAGGATGATCCCCGAAACGAAATTCGACACGATTGTCTGCAGACCAAACCCGATCCCGACCGACAGCGCCCCCGCAACAATCGCCAGCGAGGACAGGTCAAATCCTGCAATCATGATCGCGACCAGCGCGGCCAGGAAAATGCCGACATAGCCGGTCCCGGATACGATGGCGTTCTGCCCACCGGGATCGATGCTGGTCTTGGGCAACAGTGAATTTCTCAACCCGCTTTGCAGCAATCGTGTCAGGCCATAGCCGATCACGAACACGATCAGGAAGGTGATGAAATTGCTGGGCGAGATCGTGACGCCGCCAATATCGAAACCCAGCAGCAGACGCGACCAGGCTTCCATCAAATCCGTTTCGCGCGCACCCCAATACAGCGCCAGAACCGGCAGCATCAGGATGGCGATGGCGAACCCGGCCAGAACGGAAAACAGAGAATCCCGTGCAGCTTCGCCCTGCCCGCTGATCCAGCCGTAAACCGAGGTGATGAAGCGATGGAAGATTGCCAGGGCGGCAAACAGGACCAGCGTTTTCACGGCGGGAAATACGATTGCCTCGGCCGCGTTCGTGAATCCGACCGCCGCCAGAATCGGGCTGATCATCCCCAAAAGGAACAACGCCTTGCGCAGGAACTCAACAATTTGCGTCAGGCCGGAAACACGTGGCGTTCCGTTTGCTTCCGCGTCATCAGCCGCCGGTTCGTCGGCTCTTATCCTGCGGATGCGCAGCAACAGAAACGCAGTCCCGACGACCACCGGAAAGCTGATCACAGCCCGGGTGGCATCCGAAAGATTTTCAATCTGGTCGAACAGAAGACCGAATTCGTACACGATCAGGAAGGCCGCCAGGATATCGAGATAAACCCGCAACTTGGTGATGTTCTTGCGCGAAATACGGTTATAGCCCTGCGCCGCCTGCGAGACCTGAATTTGACGCCCGATCCAGTCGTAATACAGGACCAGCGCGGCCCAATAGGGAACATTCTGGATCAACAAGGTTCCGCGCAGGCCTAAAAGACCGGTCATGACGATTGCCTGCACCAGAGCCCAAACGCCAAGCCATGGCAAAAGAATCCGCAGCAGCGAAACTAGGAACGTCCATACGCCGCTGCCCCGCCCGCCCAGATTTCGCAGGTAATCGCCGGCTGTTTCGGACCAATAACGCCCGTAAAACAGCAACACTCCCGCAGCGAAGGTCAGAAAGAGGATGCCCAGACCACGATCGCGCAGGCGGGTCTGAACCACGTTTGCCTTCAGATTTTGCGACGCTTCGCTGAACAACCCGCGCACGGCATCGACAAGGTCGATCCAGGCAGGCCCCCAGTAAACCGGGTTCAGCGGTGAAGGTCCGCGTTCAAGCAGCTCTTTCGTCTGCCGGTCGCGCAGGAGTTGATCAATCTCACTGATCAGCCCGTTGGCACGGCTAAAGGCTTCTTCCGAGATTATTTGCGGAACCTGCAGACTGTTGAGCTGTTTTTCCAGATGCGTACGCAAATCCGCGATTTCTTCAGGTTCGGTCGCGTCGCCTTCGGGTGGCGGACCCAATGCCTTGATCTGCGCATCGAGCGTCTGAATACGATCGGTATTCGCCGAGCGTGCCCTGTTGAAATCTTCGCGGTACTTATGGATTTCGGACCGCAGGTTTTCGAGGGCCGCGTTCGAGGTCCGGTCGGCCTCAATCTCTTGTTCGGCCCGGTCCGCCGTTTTGATCCAGCCCTGATAATACTCGCTTTGCCGATCCGTCAGCTGGGCAGCGGCGGGGCCGCCCAGTATGGCGAGGCAAACCGAGACAAGGGCCAGAAACAGGCGGACCTGCCGCAGCATCACACGTCCTCGAATACGCCGGGAATGCTGCGTGGGGCTTCGGTCATCCAATCCGGCACCGGCAGTTCTTTTTCCCGCAGGAATTCCGGGTTGAACAGCTTGGACTGATAGCGCGTGCCATAGTCGCACAGGATCGTCACGATGGTATGTCCCGGCCCCAAATCCTTGGCCAGACGCACCGCGCCCGCCATGTTGATCGCGGTCGAACCGCCCATAACCAGACCCTCATCGCGCAGCAGATCAAAGATATAGGGCAGCGCCTCGCTATCGGTCATCTGGTAAGAGTAGTCCGGCGTGAACCCTTCCAGGTTCTTGGTGATGCGCACCTGCCCGATACCTTCGGCGATCGAGCTGCCCTCCATCGCGATCTCGCCGGTGGTGTAGTAGGAATAAAGCCCCGCTCCCATCGGATCGACCAGAGCGATCTTGACGCCCTTGGGCTGCAGCGCATCGGCCACACCGGCCAGTGTACCGCCCGAGCCTACGGCGCTGACGAACCCGTCGACCTTGCCACCGGTCTGTTCCCAGATCTCGGGACCGGTGGTTTCGACATGGGCCTGCCGGTTGGCGACATTGTCGAACTGGTTGGCCCAGATCGCGCCATTGGGTTCGGTTTGCGCCAGTTCCTCGGCCAGACGGCGGGAATAATGCACAAAGTTGTTGGGGTTGCGGTACGGCGCGGCCGGAACCTGCACCAATTGCGCGCCTGCCAGACGCAGCATGTCCTTTTTCTCTTCGGACTGGGTTTCGGGGATCACAATCACCGTCTTGAACCCCATCGACGCGCCCACAAGCGCCAGACCGATGCCGGTGTTGCCTGCGGTGCCTTCGACAATCGTCCCGCCCGGTTTGAGGTCGCCGCGCGCGACCGCGTCACGGATGATATACAGCGCCGCGCGATCCTTGACCGACTGGCCCGGATTCATGAATTCGGCCTTGCCGAGTATTTCGCACCCGGTCTCTTCACTGATGCGGCGCAACCGGATCAACGGGGTTTTTCCTACTGCGTCGGCAAGGTCTCGTGCAATGCGCATGGCGCCCTCATTTCATTACATATCAACGAAGATTTACAGTTGCCGTGCGACAACCACAAGCGGCGATAGCTAAGCGCGCAGACGCTCGCGGTGACGGGCCAGCCAATGGGCCAGAGACAACAGCGGCAAATCCTTGAACTGGTGGTTGTCGACCCTGTCCATAAATTCCGTAAAGGGCAGAATGCGGGTGCGGATGTCCTCGCCCTCCGACGCCAGCCCGCCATTGTCGATGGTGTGGGTCAGGTCGGCCAGCCCGACATAGAGGTGAACATACTCGGTCGAAGACCCGCTGGACGAATATGCGCCACCTGCATATTCCAGCCCGTCCAGCACCACCTGTGCCTCTTCCCGCGTTTCGCGGCGCGCGGCCTGTTCCGGCGTTTCACCGGGGTCGATCATACCGGCCACGGGTTCCCACATCCAGGGCTCGGGATCTTCGATCAGAAACACCGGCGGGCGGAACTGTTCGACCAGCAACACCGTATCGCGCGCCGGATCATAAGGCAGGACAACCACGGCGCTGCCCTGAAGCAACCCGTTGCGGTTCAGAACCGGCCCCATCGACCCGTCATTTCGACGGTGCTGCAATTCTATTTCTTCCATACCGAAATAGTCGATATAGGCGCGTGTGTGACGATGAACGATGACGTCGCCGGTTGCGTCGCGGCCTTCCGCCGTCCTGCGTTGACGCGCGGCAATCTTGGCCCAGGCCCGGGTGCGGATCGACGGAAAACTGCGGGCGATCGTCGCCACATCAACCTTGCCGAAATAGGCCATCACTTCTTGCGCGGCCAGCAACGTCAATTCGCCCCACGCGTCAGCCCATTCCTGCAACGACCAGGGCGCGCCCGGTGTCCACAAACCCGGCTCGGGGTAAAACACCCGCGCTTTGGCCCTGGAACCGTCGGTCAGATCCACCAATTGCGGGCTGAGGTCATAGTCAAACCCACCTTCATAATAGGTCAGCCGTTCAAGGTTTTCCGCGCTAAGGTCGCGCACCAACAATCCGTCGGCCACACCCCCGGGTTGTTGTAAAATCATGGGAAAGGCCTGCCCCTCTACCCCATAGACGGCATGATCCGGCAAAGACGCCTGCGAAACGGACAGTTGGGAAAACGGGCGGCCCAGCACCAGTTCCAGCAACGGCTGATGCCTGAGCGTGCCGTAAAAAAAGAGATCGGACACGGAATGAGGTCTCGTATTGATTTCCGGGTTTACCGCCAGCGGCGACTGGCTTCTTCGGTGGCTAGGCCCGCGATAAGTGCTCCGATAGCCAATGTCCACAGGATTTCCGGCACCAGAAGCAGCCTGCCGTAGTCAACGCTGATCTGGAAAATCGCCAGCAACGCCTCAAACGGTCCGTCATAGCGGTGACGCATGGCGAGACGAAACATCTCATAGCAGCCCTGCACGAACAGCGCCCAGAACACCAACGACGCGATACCGGTCAGACCGTTATTCACGGCCGCGGTCCATCCGCGGCCAGCCCGTTTGCCCATGATTTTCCAGCCGCAGGCAACCGCAATCAGCATGTTCACATAGGTGAACCAGCCGTAATCCTTGCCCTCTTCCCCGTTGTTGATGATCATGCTCGAGACCAGAAAGGCCACCACCGCCAGACAAAGAGCAGCAACGAGACGCGAGGCACTGGGCATTCGAAATTTCCGTTTGTTAACTGGGTTTTGCTACAGTGATCTGTGTCACATCGCAGTTGCCGGTGTCAAAGGCTGCGCCGCAGGCGGTCAAATAATAATTCCACATGCGGCGGAAACGCTCGTCAAAGCCCAGTTCGGAAATTTCGTCCCACTTGTCATTGAAGGTCTCGTACCAACGGCGCAGCGTCAGATCATAGCTTTTGCCGAATTCCCTTGATTTCACGACCATCAATCCCGCCTGCGCGACCTGCTGTTTCAGGATCGACGGTGCAGGTAACATCCCGCCCGGGAAGATATATTTCTGAATGAAATCAACGCCGTTCTTGTAAATGTCCCACCTGTGGTCGGCAACGGTGATGATTTGCAGCGTGGCTTGCGCACCGGGTTTCAGGCGGTCCCGTACCGTATCGAAATAGATCGGCCAGTATTTCTGACCGACGGCTTCGAACATCTCGATCGAGGCGATGCCGTCATACTGTCCCTGCTCGTCCCGATAATCCTGCAACTTCAGCTCAACCATTTCGGAAAGACCAGCTTTTTCAATTCTTTGCCGGGCAAAGTTCAACTGTTCCCGGCTGATGGTCAGACCTGTGACCCGAAGGCCACGCTCTTTCGCGGCATATTCCGCGAACCCACCCCAGCCACAGCCGATCTCTAATATGTGGTCGCCCGGTCTGGCACCCATTTCATCGACAAGGCTGGCATATTTCGCCGTTTGCGCCTTTTCCAGACTTTCCTGCCCGGTCTCAAACAATGCGCTGGAGTAGGTCATCGTATCGTCCAGCCACAAGCCATAGAAATCATTACCTAAATCGTAATGGTACGAGATGTTTTTCTTGGCTTGCCTACGGTTGTTGCGATGCAGCCAGAACCGAAGTCTTTCATAGGCCTGGACCAGAAACTTACCGGTGAAATCGTCGTAAACGGTTTCCGTACCCAAATGCACCAGATCCATGAAGGAACGCAGGTCCGGTGTGCTCCAATCCCCTTCCAGATAAGCATCCGAGAAGCCCAACTCACCTTCCCGTACCAAACGCGCAAAGACATCAGGGTCGTGGATATCGACCCGGGCGACCGGACCCGGCCTGGCGCCTTCGGACCGGAACACCCGGCCATCCGGCAGTGCGATGTCCAATCGGCCGGATTGCATCCGGTTCAGCATCTTGAAGACTTGAACAAAGTATCTGGGCAGGTCTTTTTGCCCTTCTGTCGTCGTCAGGATCATCCGCTCTCCCCTATGCGGCTGTTGGTTAAGGCTAGGACGAGTTTGTGTTTCTGGCAAGTTTTCAGTTCCTTACTGGGTTTTTCGGCTTTCATAAGCCGCCAGTGCGCGCGCCCTTCCCGCGGCCAGGCCGACCACGGGCGCAGGGTATGGCGCGTGGCGGTTCAGGCCCCATGAACGTGGTACGGCGTCGAAATATGCCCGCGCCGTGGGCACCGGATCGGACTGGCCTTCGGCGATCCATCGGTTCAGGTAATCCGAGTTTGGATCGAACTTCTCCTGCTGGGTCTGCGGGTTGAAAATGCGAAAGAACGGTGCGGCATCAGGCCCCGACCCCGCGACCCACTGCCAGCCCATCGCGTTTGCGGCAGGGTCCCAATCAATCAGGCAATCGGCAAACCAGTCCATGCCGATTTTCCAGTGGGTCACTAGGTGTTTGGTCAGATAGCTCGCGACAATCATGCGCGCCCGGTTATGCATCCGCCCTGTCACATACATCTGCCGCAGCCCGGCATCGACTGCGGGAACACCGGTTCTGGCCTGCTTCCACGCAAGGACATTCGGATGATCCGCATTCCCGTTCCACGGAAATGCATCCCATTCCGGCTTCCAGTTGCCGTTCAGCAGGTGCGGCGTGTGGTACATGAGGTGATAGGCAAACTCGCGCCAGACGAGTTGACGCAGATACACTCCGGTCCCCTCGGATCCGTTCATTGCCGCCCGCTGAACCGCGTGCCAAATACTGCGCGGGCTGATCTCTCCCAACGACAGATAGTCCGAAAGCTCCGACGTTCCATCCAGATCCAGCCGGTCCCTGTCGGCCGCGTAGTGGTCGATGCGATCCAGAAACTGATACAGAGCATCAAAGGCCGCAGGTTCGCCCGGGCGTACATAGCGGGAAAGGACGGCGGCACCACGGTTCATCGCAGCCCCCAGTTTCCATGTGTCAGGATCGTCGGACTGCGGCCACTGAGCCGGTGCCGCAATGCGCGGGGGATCGGCCAAAGGCGAGCCAACGTCCCGGCCCTGAACAGCCCGCCACATCGGAGTGAAAACGCGAAAGGGCTGATCCGATTTGGTGGCGATGGTCCAGGGTTCGAACAGCAGATGACCCGGATATGACTGCACCTGAACGCCCTGACGGGACAGTTCCGATTTTGTCAGCGTGTCCCGGGCGATTGACCCCGGATCATAAGCGCGAGACCAGTAAACGGCGGTTGCACCGGTTTCGGCGATCAGGGACCGAAGCACGGACAATGCATTCCCGCGCCGCAGGATCAGGCGGCTGCCGGACTGGCGCAGCTGACTGGCAAACGTTTCAATCCCAAGTCCAAGACGCCATTTTGGTGCGGCACCAAGTGACTCTGCAATGTCATCCAGAATAAAGACCGGAATTACCGGCCGGCCAGTTGCGGCCGCCGCGCACAAGGCCGGGTGGTCCGACAGGCGCAAATCCCGCCGGAACCACATAATGATTGGAGACCGCTCGCTGTCCATGATCGCCCTGCTGTTTTCTTCGGTTTACGAAGCAGGGCGGAAACCGGATCACAAAACGGCGTCTAATGCGTTCAAAAGCTGATCAATTTCCTGCTGCGATGTGTAATGCGTGAAGCTGACCCGCAATACACCCTGTTCCGGATCGACGCCCATCGCCTGCAACGGCCGAACGGCGTAGAAGTCTCCGCCCCCCGCCATGATCCCATGTGGGGCGAGTTCAGCCGCGACCGCTTCGGCATTCCTGTTCAGAGCCAGAGCCACGGTTGGCGCGCGGCGCGCGGCCTCGGACGTGCCAATCAGACGAACCGCGTTGCGATCCTTTACCGCGTCCAGCACGGGCTGCAGCAAGGATACCTCATGCCCGCGCATCAGATCATGAACAAACGCCCCGCGCTCTGTCGTGCCCGTCTGTGGCCCGCCGTGATGATCGCACAGCGCATCGACATAGTCTGCCATACCGGCGCTGGCTGCGATCTGCGCGTGGTCCGGCCCGGCCGGGGTGAACCGTTTGTACAGAGACTCGGCATTGAAATAATGCGCCTGGTTCGGCAGCAAATCCCCAAGCGACCGACGGATCACCATGCAGCCCTGATGCGGGCCATAGGTCTTGTATGCGGAAAACAGATAGATATCCGGCCCAAGGTGCCCCACATTCGGAAACCCATGCGGGGCATAGGATACGCCGTCGACACAGACAAACGCCCCGGCGGCATGGGCAATCGCGGTTATTTCGGTCACCGGGTTGATTTCACCGATCACATTCGAGCAATGCGGAAAACAAACCAGACGCACTTTCTCGTCCAGCATGTTTTCCAGATCCATGGGGTTGAGCGAGCCTGTTTCCGGGTCGATCTGCCATTCCCGGATTTCGATACCGTCCGCCGCCAGACGCCGCCAGGGACCGGAATTTGCTTCGTGATCCTGATTGGTGACCACTATCGCTTCGCCCGGCTTCATCCACTGACGAAAAGCCTGCGCCAGAACATATGTGTTTTGCGTGGTCGATGGCCCAAAGCTCAACTCATCGGCGTCCACGCCCAGTATTCCGGCCATCCGGGCGCGCGCTTCGTCCATCTCTTCACCACCCAGACGGCTGGCGTCATAGGGGCCATAAGGCTGAACCTTGCGCTGGGTGTAGAACCGCGTCAGGCGATCCAGAACGGGCTTGCAGGTATATGAACCGCCAGCGTTTTCGAAAAATGCCTGATCTTGCAGGCTGGGCTCGGCAAAGGCCGGAAATTGCGACCGTACGTAGTTCAGATCCAGAGCGCTCATGGCATATGCCTCCTTCGTCATGCTCGTCAATCCAAGAGGTGCCCGAGCATGATTTCGGAACCCTCTGAAACCATGGCAGGTCTTCCAGCCCAGCGGGTATTCGGCGAATCCCGCAGCCCCTTGCGCAGCGCCTGCGCAGGAACCCGGCCAAAGTGCCCAGCACATGCGCCTGCGTCAAGCGCATCGCAGCGGGCCAGACATGAAAAAGCCGGGCGCATCGGCCCGGCTTTTGACGCCTTGTTTCGGTCGCCTATCCCTGAACCTTGGTATAGGTGCCCTCACCCGCCAGAATACCGCGGAAGCCGCCGGGTTCGTCCAGTCCGAACACGATCAGGGGCAGATTGTTGTCGCGCGCCAGGGCAATGGCCGACGCATCCATGACCCGCAGGCGCTTGGCCAGCACGTCGTCATAGCTGACCGAGTCGTAGCGGACCGCATCCGCATGGACCTGCGGGTCTTTGTCATAAACCCCGTCCACACCGTTCTTGCCCATGAAAATCGCTTCGCAGGCCATTTCGTTGGCACGCAGAGTCGCGGCGGTATCGGTGGTGAAATACGGGTTGCCGGTTCCGGCAGCAAAGATGCAAACCCGTTTCTTTTCAAGGTGGCGCACCGCACGGCGGCGGATATAGGGCTCGCAGACCTCATCCATCCGAATGGCCGAGATCACACGGGTAAACACCCCGATTTCTTCCAAGGCTGACTGCATCCCCAGCGCGTTCATGACCGTGGCCAGCATACCCATGTAATCAGCCGTCGTCCGCTCCATCCCTTGCGCCGAACCGCTTAGGCCGCGAAAGATGTTGCCGCCGCCAATGACCATACAGATCTCGACGCCCAGATCGTGCACCGACTTGACCTCTTGCGCGATGCGCTGAACGGTGGGCGGGTGCAGGCCGAACCCCTGATCCCCCATCAGCGCCTCGCCTGAGATTTTCAGCATCACGCGGTTATACTTGGTCTTGGGGGTTTCTGCGGTATCTGTTGTCGGGGAAAGGCTCATGTTGCGCTCCGGGCTGGCACGGGTTTATTTTCCGGCGCAAAATGAAGCAAAAACTCCGCAGGTTCAATGCGGATGCTAAGGAATAAGGCACGCCCGGATGGCCAACGCAAAATCACCGCAAATCTGGGATCAACTGCCCCCTATCCCCGAAAACAAACCCGTTCTGATTGCCGGGCCGACAGCCTCGGGCAAATCGGCGCTGGCCCTTGAGATAGCGGAACGTTTCGGCGGTGTCATCGTCAACGCGGATGCCAGCCAGGTTTACGATTGCTGGCGGGTGATATCGGCCCGCCCGTCGGTCGAGGAAGAAGCCTGCGCGCCGCATCTTCTGTATGGGCACATTGCCTTTGATCAGGTTTATTCCACCGGTCACTGGCTGCGCGAGGTCAAGCCGCTGCTGTCCGGCGGGCAGCGCCCGATCATCGTCGGTGGCACGGGGCTGTATTTTTCCGCCCTGACCGAGGGGATGGCGGATATTCCCGCCACGCCGCCCGATGTCCGTGCCGATGCCGACCGGCTGGACCTGCCCACGCTAATTAACGGGGTGGATGCCGCCACGCTTGAGCGGATCGACACCGACAACCGTGCCCGCGTTCAGCGCGCGTGGGAGGTTCAGGTGGCCACAGGGCGCAGCCTGACAGAATGGCAGGCCGAGACCCCTCCTCCGGTTCTGGATCTGGCGGACACCGTGCCGATTGTCTTTGACGTGGATAAACAATGGCTTCTGGACCGCATCTCGCGGCGGTTCGATCAGATGTTGGACACCGGCGCATTGCACGAGGTCGAGGCCATGCGCCATCTGTTCGATCCGTCGCTTCCGGCCTTCAAGGCCATCGGTGTTCCCGAATTGATGGCCTATCTGGACGGGCGCATGACACTGGCCGAGGCCACCGAGCGCGCGACAATTGCAACGCGCCAGTTCGCCAAGCGACAGCGCACATGGTTCCGCGCCCGGATGAAAAAATGGAATCGGGTAGATTTCTCAAAATGATACCTGAAGCTTCTCAAGCAATGTGCCCACAGCTACGCAAGCCGGTCACGGGAGTGCGAATCCGGGACCGGGAAGCGCGGTAACAGACAGAACTCGCCCCTCATCTGTCCGGCTGATATCGGGCGCCGCCGCCCGCATATGTCGTTTTTGTATCATGAATGACGATTTCGAACATTGACCTGACCAGATTTCTGGGGCGGAATGAACCCATGGGGATGTCAGAATCCAAAACAAGAAAACCCGTGAACCTGCTAACCGGGCCGCTGCCGGCCTGAGCAGTTCAGAACTTCTTCAAAAAAATACTGTGTCACAGGGAGAGACATTAATGAAAAATCAAACCATGACCGGAAAACCGATCCACTGGGCTGCCGAGATGCACGCTCAGGAGTATCGGGACGGTAAACTGAGCCGGCGCGAGTTTCTTGCCCGCGCTACCGCATTGGGCGTGGCCGTTCCCGCGGCCTACGGAATGATCGGTCTGCAGTCACCTGCAAAGGCCGACGAAGTACCGCGCGGCGGCACCATCCGTTACCAGATGGAAGTGCGCGCCCTGAAAGATCCGCGCACCTATGACTGGACCCAGATCGCGACCTTCACCGCGGGCTGGCTGGAATATCTGGTCGAATATAACAACGACGGCACGTTCAAGCCCATGCTGCTGGAAGGCTGGGAATCGAACGCCGACGCGACCGAGCACACGCTGAACGTCCGCAAGGGGGTCAAGTGGAACAACGGTGAGGATTTCACCGCCGAGGACGTCGCACGCAACATCACCATGTGGTGTGATGCAACGGTCGAAGGCAACTCGATGGCGTCCCGTATGACGTCGCTGGTTGATGCCGACACCCAGAAGGCCGCTGATGGCGCGATCACTGTCGTGGACCCGCACACCGTCAAGCTGAAATGCCAGTCGCCGGACATCACCATCATCCCCGGCATGGCCGACTATCCGGCCGCGATTGTCCACAGCAGCCACGACCCCGCCAATATGCTGGCCAATCCGATCGGCACGGGCTTTATGCTGCCCGAAAGCCACGAGGTCGGCGTCAAAGGTGTGCTGGTGCGCAACGAAGGCCACGAGTGGTGGGGCTATGCCGCTGGCAAGGGCGGCTATGTAGACCGGATCGAATTCATTGACTACGGCACCGATCCTGCGGCGTTCCTGGCCGCGTATGAGGCCGAAGAAATCGACATGAACTGGGAGTCGGTTGGCGAATTCGTCGATATTTTCGATGGTATCGGCCTGACCCGTTCGGAAATCCCGTCCGGGTTCACCATCGTGATCCGCCCGAACCAACTGGCCGAAGATGCCGACGGCAACAAGATCTATGGCGACAAGAAGGTCCGTCAGGCCCTTGCCATGGCCGTCGACAACGAAGTCTGCCTGGAGCTGGGCATGTCCGGTTACGGTATTCCGGCCGAAAACTGCCATGTCGGCCCGATGCACCCCGAGTTCAATTCGGCCGTGACGCGCATTCCGTATGACCCGGCGGGCGCAAAAGCCCTGATGGACGAGGCCGGAATGGGTGATTTCGAGCACGAAGTTCAGTCGATTGACGATGACTGGCGCCGGAACACCACTGCGGCGGTTGTCGCCCAGCTGAACGACGCTGGCATCAAGGCCCGCCACACGGTTCTGCCGGGCTCGACCTTCTGGAACGACTGGACCAAATACGCCTTCTCGTCGACCAACTGGAACCACCGGCCGCTGGGTACGCAGGTTCTGGCACTGGCTTACAAGTCGGGCGTCGCATGGAACGAGTTCTGGTTTCGCCAACGACGAATTCGACGCTCTGCTGGCCGAGGCGAATTCGATCGCGGATGTCGACAAGCGTCGCGAAGTAATGGCCAAGCTTCAGGCCATCATGATCGACGAAGGTGTGACCATTCAGCCGTATTGGCGTACGGCCATGCGTCACCACCGCGACAATCTGGTGGGGGTCGAAAAGCACATCGCGGACCTGCCGCAGATCTACAAATTCGGCGTCCTATCCTGAATTGAACCAACAAGAGCCGCGCCCCCGGGTGCGGCTTTTTCGTCCGATGCGTGACAATTCAAAAAACAGCGAGGCGCGGACCGGAATGGAAATCGCGCTAGCCTACCAACAGGGGCTAACATGGGACTATTCATACTAAAGCGTGTCGGCATCATGCTGGTGACAGCATTGTGCCTGACATTCTTGGTCTTTTTCCTCACCAATCTTTATCCAAACCTCGAAAAGCTTGCCAAAACGCAGGGCAACTTCCGCATGTCGGATGAGCAGGTCGAAAGCTTCCTTGCAAAAGGCGGTTACCTGCAGCCGACGCCGGTCAAATACGGCGAGTGGCTGGGCGTTCTGCCGTCCTATCGGCATACCAACGAGGACGGCACTGTTCAGGGCAGATGCATTCTGCCGGGCAAAACAGCCGAGGAATTGCCCAGATTCTGTGGCATTCTTCAGGGCTATTGGGGCTATTCCACCGTCTTCAAGGAAGAAGTCTCGACCGTTGTCGGCAACCGGCTGTCTCTGACCGGGCGGCTGATGTTCTGGGTGATGTTGCTGATGGTCCCTTCGGCATTGATCCTTGGAATTCTGGCGGGCATGAAAGAGGGATCGGCCACCGACCGGACCCTGTCGACCTTTGCAATCACCACGACGGCGACGCCGGAATATGTGTCGGGCGTTATTTTCATCGCCATCTTCACCTCGTCAGCCGTGGGCCTCAAATGGTTCAAGGGAACCGCGACCCAGGCGATGGAGAACCCGACATTCGAGAACTTCTTCCTGCCGGTCCTGACCATCGCGCTTTATGGCATGGGCTATATCGCCCGCATGACCCGCGCGTCGATGACCGAGGTGATGACCGCGCAATATATCCGAACCGCGCGCCTGAAGGGGGTCTCGTTCCCGAACATCGTGATGAAACACGCGCTGCGCAATGCGCTGATCGCACCGTTCACCGTCATCATGCTGCAATTCCCGTGGTTGCTGAACGGCGTTGTGATCGTCGAGACCCTGTTCAACTACAAGGGCTTTGGCTGGGCGCTGGTACAGGCGGCGGGCAACAACGACATCCAGTTGCTGCTGGCGATCTCGGTCGTGTCGGTCTTTGTGGTGCTGGTGACGCAGCTGATTTCGGATATCGGCTATGTCTACCTCAACCCGCGCATCCGCATTTCGTAAGGGAGATAGATCATGGAACCTCTTAGCTGGACCGGCTCTATCGCCTTACTGAACCCCTTGCTGATGATCGCGCTGGCGGCGCTGGTAATTTCGATCATCGTGTGGATCCTTGGCAGCATCCTGCTGCCTGAAACCCCGGTGAGCGTCAATCTGGACGGCACCATAAGCTCGGGTTCGGGCTTGCGCGGTTTGACGCAAATGGCGTTGCGCTACAGCTTTTTCGCCTGTGTCGCTCTTGTGTTGGCCTATCTGGTGCTTGGCATTCTTCTTGGAACCAGCGCCGGCATCATCGGCGCGGTTGCGCAGCAGTTCCTGCCTGTATGGCTGTCGCTGATCATCCTGTTCGCGATGTCGATTGCGTTCAAACGCAAGCTGGGGCTGTACGGGAAACTCTTCGACAGCCCCATCGGCATGATCGGATTTGGCCTGGTTATGTTCTGGGTGTTCACCGGTATCTTTGGCGCACTGGACCTGATCGTGACCCATGATCCTCTGTCCCAGGTTTCGGGCATGAAGAACAAGGTGCCGGGAACCCCCGTTCCCAATATCGAAGAAGGTGAATATGCCTGGTACCTGCTGGGCGGCGACAACCTGGCCCGCGACGTGTTCAGCCGGATGGTCAAGGGCGCGTGGATCGTGGTGCAGATCGCCCCACTGGCAACCATGTTCGCCTTTATGGTCGGCATTACGCTGGGCCTGCCTGCCGGGTATTACGGCGGACGCCTGGATACGTTCCTGTCCTTCCTTGCGAACCTGATCTTGGCCTTCCCCGTGATCCTGCTGTTCTACCTGCTGGTCACGCCGGAAATCGTGGCGACCGGAGTGCCGAACTATATGGCCGCGGTATTGTTCGTGTTCCCGATCCTGTTTCTGGGTGTCCTGCTGAACTCGCGTTTTTACACAAGGCCGAGCTTCCGCACACCGCTGCTGATCGGGGTTCTGGGCATCGCGCTGTGGCTGTATCTGTCGCTGATCTCGACCGGCGGTTACATCATCGAAACCGACACCTACCGGATCTGGGGCCTGCCCACGTTTCTGGACCTGTTCGATATTCCCGGCGGTATCCTTGTGGTGTTCGTTTCGGTGGTCTTTGTGAACTCGCCTACCGTGTTCCGCATCGTGCGGGGGCTGGCGCTGGATATCAAGACACGCGACTATGTGGCGGCGGCGCAGACCCGCGGCGAAGGTCCCTGGTACATCATGCTGTGGGAGATCCTGCCCAATGCGCGCGGTCCGCTGATCGTCGATTTCTGCCTGCGCATCGGCTATACCACGATCCTGCTGGGAACCCTGGGTTTCTTCGGACTGGGTCTGCCGCCGGAAAGCCCGGACTGGGGGTCCACGATCAACGAGGGGCGCAAGCTGCTGTCGATCTATCTGCACCCCGCCCTTCCGCCCGCGCTGGCGCTGCTGTCACTGGTTCTTGGTCTGAACCTGCTGGCGGATGGTCTGCGCGAAGAAAGTCTGAAGGACTAATGTGATCAAGGCCGGGGGCTCTGCCCCCGGACCCCCGAGGTATTTTTAGCCAGATGAAGGGGATCCCCTGACTCTCGCGAGGAGTAAGCAAGATGAACAAACTGGCGGATTATGACGGCCCGATCCTGGAGATCGACAAGCTGTCGATTTCATTCTTTACCCGCCTGCGGGAAATCCCCGCCGTGATGGATTTCTCGGTCAGCGTGCAGCCGGGCGAAGCGGTCGGCCTGGTGGGTGAATCCGGGTGTGGCAAATCCACTGTTGCACTTGGCGTTATGCAGGATCTTGGCAAGAACGGCCGCATTGTCGGCGGCACCATCAAGTTCAAAGGGCGCGACCTGTCCGAAATGAGCTCGGACGAGCTGCGCGACATCCGCGGCAACGAAATCGCGATGATCTATCAGGAACCGATGGCCTCGCTGAACCCGGCGATGAAGATCGGCAAACAGCTGATGGAAGTGCCGATGATCCACGAAGGCGTCGGCGCAGAAGAAGCCTATGCCCGCGCGCTGGAAGTGGTGACCGATGTGCGCCTGCCCGATCCGGAGCGGATGCTGAATTCGTTCCCGCACCAATTGTCGGGTGGCCAGCAGCAGCGCATCGTGATCGCCATGGCGCTGATGTCCAAGCCTTCCTTGCTGATCCTGGATGAACCGACCACCGCGCTGGACGTGACGGTTGAGGCCGCCGTGGTCGAACTGGTCAAGGATCTGGGCAAGAAGTATGGCACCTCGATGCTGTTCATTTCGCATAACCTGGGTCTGGTCCTTGAGACATGCGACCGGCTGTGCGTGATGTATTCGGGCGAAGCGGTCGAGCGCGGCTCGATCCATGATGTCTTCGACGAGATGCAGCACCCCTATACACAGGCTTTGTTCCGGTCGATCCCCCTGCCTGGTGCGGATAAGAACGCGCGCCCGCTGGTGGCCATTCCCGGCAACTTCCCGTTGCCGCACGAGCGCCCGCCGGGCTGTAATTTTGGCCCGCGCTGCGACTATTTCGAAGAAGGCCGCTGTGATGCCCAGAACATTCTGATGGAAGCCGTCCCCGGCAATGACCGGCACCATACGCGCTGTCTGAAGTTCAAGGAAATCGACTGGAACGCGCCGATCACCGTTGGCGAGCAGAAAGGCAAAGCCGAGATCGGACGAACCGTTCTGAAGATGGACAACCTCAAGAAGTATTACGAAGTGGCCGCGAACGCCCTGTTCGGCGGTGGCGAAAAGAAAGTTGTGAAGGCCAATGAAACGCTGAGTTTCGAGGCGCATGAATCCGAGACGCTGGCCATTGTGGGCAAATCCGGCTGTGGCAAGTCAACCTTTGCCAAGGTCTTGATGGGGCTGGAGACGGCCACTGACGGGCAGATCCTTCTGGACAACCGGAATATCGAGCAGGTGCCGATCGAAGAACGCGACGCCAAGACCGTGGGCGAGGTTCAGATGGTGTTCCAGAACCCTTTCGACACGCTGAATCCGTCGATGACCGTGGGGCGCCAGATCATCCGGGCGCTTGAGATATTCGGCGTCGGCAATTCCGAGGCCGAGCGCAAGAAACGGATGCTGGAACTGCTGGATCTGGTGAAACTGCCCCGCGCCTTTGCCGAGCGGATGCCGCGCCAACTGTCGGGGGGCCAGAAACAGCGTGTCGGCATTGCGCGCGCCTTTGCCGGCGATGCGCGGATCGTTGTTGCGGATGAGCCGGTCTCGGCGCTGGACGTGTCGGTGCAGGCGGCGGTGACTGACCTATTGATGGAGATTCAGCGCGAACATAAGACGACGCTGCTGTTCATCAGCCACGACCTGTCCATCGTACGCTATCTCAGCGACCGTGTGATGGTCATGTATCTGGGTCACGTGGTCGAGTTGGGGACGACGGATCAGGTGTTCGCGCCGCCCTATCACCCCTATACCGAAGCTTTGCTGAGCGCCGTTCCCATCGCGGATACGTCCATCGAAAAGCAGCACATCGTTCTGGAAGGCGATATCCCGTCGGCGATGAGCCCACCGCCCGGCTGCCCGTTCCAGACTCGGTGCCGCTGGAAATCCGAAGTTCCCGGCGGGCTGTGTGAACGTGACGTTCCGCCGGTGAAAACGCTGGCGGACGGGCATCAGATCAAGTGCCATCTGTCAGAGGACATTCTGGCCCGGATGGAGCCGGTGATCAAAATCGCGGCAGAGTAAAATCCAGACAGAAAGAACCGGCCTCAGCGCCGGTTCTTTTTTTCAATCTCTCGCTGCTTCACCCGCCCCAGATCACTTTGACGTAGTTCTGAGTTTCCTTGTAAGGCGGGATGCCGCCATGTTCTTCAACCGCCTTCGGTCCGGCGTTGTAGGCCGCCAGTGCCAGACGCCAGGATTTGAACTTGCGGTATTGCCACGACAGGTACCGGGCACCGCCTTCCAAATTCTGCTTTGGGTCATGTGGGTTGACACCCAATAGCCTGGCGGTACCGGGCATCAGCTGCGCCAGCCCCAATGCGCCTTTGTGCGACCTTGCGCGTGGATTCCAGCCGCTTTCCTGTTGCACCAGACGCAGAAACAACTCCTCCGGCACATTGTGCTTGCGCGCCGCCTGACGGGCCAGTGTCATGTATTCCCCGCGGTACTTTCCGGTATAGCGTTTGCTGAACTGGGGCTGAGAGGTTTTGGGTTTTAACCGCTCGGAATCCCGATACTGCGTGGCTGCACGCGTATCCAAAACCTTGGATTGTTTGAGGAAAATGTCCCTGCGGCTTTTCGTGGACAGCGTGTCGGCGGTTACGGGAACCGAAACCAGCACAAAGCACAGAACAGAAAAACAACAAACCAGAAAACGCATTAATGCCAATCCCGCTCGTTCAGGAACCCGATTTAGTATAAATATTTCAGTTAATAATGAAAGCTTGGTAAACGGAACCTGAGAGATTTCTTGCCCACTGTTGCATTCATCAACTGTGTTTTAACCATGACGCAGGCCGTATAGGGTCGCATGGATACACAGCGTCAAATTCGGGCGCACTCAAGTCAGTCAATAACGGGGAAATTCATGGCGGGTTCAGTCAACAAGGTCATTCTGGTCGGAAATCTAGGCCGCGATCCCGAGGTCCGATCGTTCCAGAACGGCGGTAAGGTTTGCAATCTGCGCATCGCCACGTCCGAGACATGGAAAGACCGCAACACCGGCGAGCGTCGCGAGCGGACCGAGTGGCACTCGGTCGCGATCTTCTCGGAACCTCTGGCGCGGATCGCCGAGCAATATCTGCGTAAAGGCAGCAAGGTTTACATCGAAGGTCAGTTGGAGACACGCAAATGGCAGGACCAGTCCGGCCAGGACCGGTATTCCACCGAGGTCGTGCTGCGCCCCTACCGGGGTGAGTTGACGCTTCTGGACAGCCGCGGCGAAGGCGGCAGTGGCGGATATGGCGGCGGCCAGTCGGGCGGTTACAGCGGCGGTCAGGCCGGCGGCGGTTATGGCGACCCCTATGGCGGCTCGTCCAGCGCCCCTGCACCGGCATCCGGCGGAATCGACGACGACGAGATTCCGTTCTAAACCAGACGGAGACATATGATGACATGGTCCTTCTCACTCGGCCGGCTATTGGGGTCGGAACTGAGGGTCCATGTCACCTTTTTCCTGCTGCTGGCCTGGGTCGGGTTCGCCGCCTATTCCAGTGGCGGACTGCCCGCCGCGATCGAGAACCTGATCTTCGTTCTGGCCCTGTTCGCCTGCGTTGTCGCGCATGAGTTCGGCCATGCGCTGATGGCGCGGCGTTACGGGATCAAAACCCCCGACATCACCCTTTTGCCCATCGGCGGGCTGGCGCGGCTGGAACGGATGCCGGAAAAACCGATGCAGGAGGTTTGGGTGGCACTGGCCGGACCGGCCGTCAACATCGTCATCTGGGTCATTCTGGTCGCCTTCGGGGCCGGGATGCCCCTGGAAACGATGGCGCAGATCAACTCTACCGGACCGAGCCTGTTGAATCGCCTGGCCTATGTGAACCTGTTGCTGGCCGCCTTCAATATGATCCCGGCCTTTCCCATGGACGGCGGACGTGTATTCCGTGCGCTGCTTTGCCTGAAAATGGATCGGGTCAAGGCGACACGCGTCGCTGCGATGAGCGGCCAGGCTGTTGCCATGGCTTTTGGCTTTTGGGGATTGAGCACCGGCAATGCCATTCTGGTTCTGATCGCCGTTTTTGTCTTTGTCGCCGCCAGTTCCGAAAGCCAGGATGTCGCCATGCGTTCGGTCGCCCGCCGCGTTCTGGCACGGGACGCGATGATCACCGAGTTCCACGCCCTGTCCCCCGCCGACACACTCGCCACCGCGGCGCAGGCCGTCATTCATACAACGCAGCACGAATTTCCGGTGTTGCGCCCGGACGGGGCACTGCTGGGCTTCGTCACCCGCGACCGGCTGTTCGCGGCGCTGGCCGGTGAGAACCCGAGGTCAGACCCCGCGACGTCGATCATGGTCACCAATATCCCGCAAGTACCGTTGACCAGCGGGTTGGAAAAAGTGCTGGACGGGTTGCACAAAGGTGCCCCCGCCATTGCCGTATGCACGCAGGCCGGGCATATGGTGGGCTATATCACCCGTGAAAATATCGGCGAACTGATGGTTATCCGCGGGCGGTGATCAGACCGTTGCCAGCGCATCTTCGAGCACCGACAAAACAGCCTCTCGCGGGACGTCTGAAGTGACAAAAGCCTTCCCGATTCCGCGGGCCAGAATGAACCGCAACTGGCCGTCGATGACTTTTTTGTCCTGCGCCATGAGATCGACCAGCGCCTCGGCACCAGGCAGGTCTCCGGGAATGTCGGCCAGATCGGTTTTCATCCCCATCGCGCGCAGATGCGCCCGCACGCGGCTTGGGTCTTCCTGCGAACACAGGCCCAGACGCGACGACAACTCGAACGCCAGAGCGCAGCCAATGGCGACGCCTTCACCATGCAACAGCCGGTCGGAATAACCGGTTGCCGCTTCCAGCGCGTGGCAGAACGTGTGGCCGAGGTTCAGCAATGCGCGGTCGCCCTGCTCGGTCTCGTCGCGCGCGACGATATCGGCCTTCATCTGAACCGAACGCGTTACAGCCCGCACCCGCGCGGCCATATCTCCGACCGAGACATCCGGTCCGTTGGCTTCCAGCCATTCAAAGAAATCGGAATCACCCAGCAGCCCGTATTTCACCACCTCACCGTAGCCCGACAGAAAGTCGCGCCGGGTCATCGTACCCAGAACCGAGGTATCAGCCAGAACCAGAGACGGCTGGTGAAAGGCACCGATCAGGTTTTTGCCCTGCGGCGCATTGATCCCGGTCTTGCCGCCCACCGAACTGTCCACCTGCGCCAGCAGCGAGGTCGGTATCTGAACGAACCGCACCCCGCGCCGCAGCACAGCCGCAGCGAATCCGGCCAGATCGCCGATGACGCCGCCACCGAGGGCCACCACGACGTCACGACGCTCGATCTTTTCAGCCAAGAGCCATTCGACCGCGCGTTCGAAATGCGGCCAGCTTTTGGTGGCTTCGCCTGCGGGCAGAGCCAGCGCGGACATCCCGATCCCGGCCGCCGCCAGCCCGTCGCGCAAGGCGTCCAGATGCAGATCCGCCACGTTTTCGTCTGTCAGAACAGCAACCCTGGACCGGTGCAACAGCGGGGCAATCCGGGCCCCCGACTGGGCCAGCAAATCGGGGCCGATTTCCACGTCGTAGGATCGTTCACCCAGTTCAACATGTACAGTTTGGTGCATTATTTCGGTTCCAAAACATCAGGGCGCGTGCCCAAAGCGGCCAGTACCCGGTTCACCATATTGTCGATCGAGGTTTCGCCGTCGGAGTTGGCCGTCAGGTCGGCCTGCGCATAAACCGGTACGCGGTCCTCATACAAGGCGCGCAGGGTCGCAAAGGGGTCCGAGGTACGAAGCAGCGGGCGCGTGTTCTTGTGTTTAACCCGGTTCCACAACACGTTCAGATCCGCGCGCAGCCAGACGGACACGCCGCGCTCTGTAATCATCTTGCGGTTTTGCTCGGCCAGAAAGGCACCGCCACCAGTCGAAAGTATCCCTTTTTCCTCGTCCAGCAGACGTCCGATAACCTGGCTTTCCTTGGCGCGAAAAAACGGCTCACCGTCGCGTTCGAAAATCTCGGGGATGGTCATGTTGGCCGCCGATTCGATCTCGGCATCGCTGTCGAGGAAGGGAACACCCAGCCGGGCGGCCAAAGCCCGGCCCACAGCGGTCTTTCCCGCCCCCATCATCCCCACAAGAACCACTGTTTTGTGCAGCGCATAGCCCGCAGCGGGGTCAGAGGTGTGGGTGTTATGCTTAATTTCGCTCATTTCATCGTGAATGACGTGATCTTAGGAAAAATGCCAGTTATAACTTGGACAAAAGAGAAAATTGGGGCAGCGTTGAGCAATGGGCCGTCTGATCAAGTTCCTGTTATATCTGATTTGCCTGAGTTTTATCGGGCTGGTGGCATATGCCTACCTGGGACCCTTCTTCGGTGCGGATTTCTCGGCCCCGCAGGACGAGGTTCGTGAGCCGGTAATCCTGAATGTCGAATAAGGCCGCGGTGTTCGCGCTGTTTCTGGCCGGATCGGCGCAGGCGCAACAGGAACCCCTCTCTGTCATCGAATGGTTGAACAACCCGCCCGAAAACCTGCCGGGTACGGTTCTGCTGGAACCACCTGTCACGCAGAGCGGCGTTCAGCCGGATGTCGTTGTCACGCCGCTTGAGGCGTTGTCGCAGCCGCTTGGTCTTGTGTCTTCGTCCGTGACCGGACTGCCGGTTGATCTATGGCAAAACAGCGACCCTGATCGGCTGGCCGAACTGATCGCCCGCGTCCCGGTCAGGTATAACCCCGCCATGCAGCGCCTGCTGTTCACCCTGCTTCTGACCGAGGCCCGCGCACCGTCAGGGCCTAATGCCGAGGAAACCCTGCTGCTGGCGCGGCTCGACCGGCTGATGCAATTGGGCGCGGCCGACCCGGCGCAGTCTCTGGTGCAGCTTGCAGGCCCGACCGACAGCCGCGACCGGTTTCAGCGCTGGTTCGACGCCACGCTGCTGACCGGGGATGAAGATCGCAGCTGCACCGCCCTGATTGCGCAGCCGCATTTGTCCCGGGATTACGCGGCACAGATTTTCTGCAAGGCCCGCCGGGGTGACTGGGCCTCGGCCGCCCTGACGCTGGAGGCCGCCCACGCGCTGCAGGTTCTTCCTGTAGAAGACCTTGACGTTCTGGACCGGTTCCTCAGCCCCGAGCTTTTCGAAGACGCGGAATACCTGCCGCAGCCGGAAGACCCCGATCCGCTGAGTTTTCGCCTGTTCGAAGCCATCGGCGAACGGTTGCCCTCTGCCCCACTGCCGCGCGTCTTCGCCAATGCCGACCTGCGCGACGTGGCAGGCTGGAAAGCCCAGATCGAAGCCGCCGAACGTCTGACCCGGATCGGCGCGCTGACACCCAACCAGTTGCTGGGTCTTTACACCGAACGCGATCCGGCGGCGTCCGGCGCGGTTTGGGACAGGGTCGCCGCCATTCAAAAGTTCGAAAGCGCGCTCGGATCGCGCGACCCCGCATCCATCGCCAGGACCCTGCCGAATGTGTGGACTCAGATGAGCAGCGTCGGGCTGGAAGTTCCGTTTGCCGAGCTTTTTGCCGGCCGGTTGTCGCAGGTCACCCTGTCCGACCCCACAGTCGAGGCGCTGCGTTGGCGCATTCTTCTGCTGTCTGAACTTTATGAAACCGCCGCCCTTTCCGCACCGGATCAGTCCGAGAAAACGCAATTCCTGGCTGCTTTGGCGCAAGGTGATCCGGGGCGCGCCCGTTCTCCATCACCTCTGGCGGACGCGGTGGCCGAAGGTTTCGCATGGGCAACGCCAATCCCATCCGATATCGAAGCGATGCTGGCCAACGGGCAACTGGCCGAAGCGATACTGGAAACCATGGGGCGGTTTGCCCATGGGGCGCGGGGCAATCTGGTGGACCTGACGGCCGCCATTGCGACTTTGCGCCGGGTCGGTCTGGAAGACACCGCCCGACGCGCGGCCTTGAACCTGCTGATCCTGCAGGACAGTTGATCATGGTATCCCCGGCCACTCAGGACCTTTGGATTTCCACATTCCTGCAGGCGCAGGCGGCCGAGCTTGGCGCGGCCACCAACACTTTGCTGGCCTATGGTCGCGACCTGAAGGACTTTTCCGCCTGGCTGGATCGGCGCAAAATCGGATTTGCGGCGGCGGAACGCGACCATATCGAGGCGTATCTCATCGCTTGCGATGCTCTGGGGCTGTCGCGGTCCACACGTGCACGGCGATTGTCGGCAATTAAGCAAATCTATCGCTTTGCGTTTGAAGAAGGCTGGCGCGAGAGCAACCCGGCCATTCAGATCAAGGGCCCCGGACGGCAAAAGCGCCTTCCCAAAACGCTTGATGTTCCAGAAGTTGACAAGTTGTTGCAGGCGGCCCGCAATTCAGGCCGCACCTCGTCGGACCGGATACGCAACACCTGCCTGATGGAAGTTCTGTACGCCACCGGCATGCGTGTCACCGAACTGGTCTCGCTGCCCGTATCATCGGCCCGTGGTGATCCGAGAATGCTACTGGTGCTCGGCAAAGGCGGCAAGGAACGTATGGTTCCATTGTCCCCGCCCGCCCGCGATGCACTGGCTGAATGGCTGAAGGTTCGGGACACTGCCGAAGACCAGTTGGTGGCCGATGGCGGGCAGCGATCCCGGTTCCTGTTCCCATCACGCGGCAAGTCGGGGCACCTGACCCGCCACATGTTCTTTTTGCTGGTCAAGGAACTGGCCGTTCAGGGCGGCGTCCCGCCGGAAAAGGTAACGCCCCACACTTTGCGTCATGCCTTCGCCACGCATTTGCTGGCCAACGGGGCTGATCTGCGTTCAATCCAGACATTGCTGGGTCATGCGGATGTCGCCACCACCGAGATTTACACTCATGTGCTGGACGAACGGCTGGCGGACCTTGTGCTGGAGCATCACCCGCTGGCGAAAGACCCCGGCGACAAGGGCTAACCCCTTGATCCGCCGAGGCTGCACGCCCATAACAAATGCAGCAACACGAACAACCAAGGACCGATGGAACCCACATCTTCTCTGATCGACGGCGCATTCTGGATAACCACGGGCGCCATTTTGCTATTGCTGGTCCTTTCGGGGTTCTTCTCGGGTTCTGAAACCGCGTTGACGGCATCCTCGCGCGGGAAATTGCGGGCGCAGGCCGACAAGGGTTCGCGCGGGGCCCAAAAGGCGCTGGACATCACCGACGACAACGAACGCCTGATCGGTTCCGTCCTGCTGGGGAACAACCTCGTGAACATTCTGGCGGCCTCGCTGGCAACCGCGCAGTTCACGCGCCTGTTCGGGGAAAGCGGCGTGGCGCTGGCAACGCTGGTGATGACCCTTTTGGTTCTGATCTTTGCTGAAGTGCTACCCAAAACCTACGCCATCACGAACGCTGAAAAGGCCGCTGCGGCGGTGGCGCCCATCATCGGCGCGGTGGTCACCGTGTTCTCGCCCATTGTTGCAGCGGTGCGCCTGCTGGTGCGTGGTGTCCTGCGCCTGTTCGGTGTTCAGATCGACCCTGACAGCAACATCCTGGCCGTGCGCGAAGAAATCGCCGGAGCATTGCAGCTGGGCCATTCCGAAGGCGTGGTCGAAAAGGAAGACCGCGACCGCATTCTGGGTGCGCTGGATCTTGGGGACCGCGCGGTGGAAGAGATCATGCTGCACCGGTCGAACATCGAAATGATCGACGCGGACGACACGCCCGAGGCGATCTTGCAGCAATGTCTGAAAAGCCCGCATACCCGCCTGCCCGTGTTCCGGGACGAGCCGGAAAACATCGTGGGCGTTGTTCACGCGAAGGACCTGTTTCGCGCCATGTATGCCCATGCCGGCAGCAGCGAGGGCGACACCAACCGTCTGAAGGAATTCGACATCTCCAAGGTGGCGAATGACCCCTATTTTGTGCCCGAAACCACCACACTGGACGACCAGATGCGGGAGTTTCTGCGCATGCACAGCCATTTTGCGCTGGTTGTCGATGAATACGGCTCGCTGCGCGGACTGATCACGTTAGAGGATATTCTCGAAGAGATCGTGGGTGAGATCGCCGACGAATTCGACATCGAGGAAGATGTGCCCGTGACCCGCACAGAAGACGGGCAGTATCTGGTCGAGGGCGCCATGACAATCCGCGACGCGAACCGTGCGATGGACTGGTCGCTGCCTGACGAAGAGGCCAACACCGTGGCCGGGCTTGTCATCCACGAGGCTCAGATGATCCCTACGGTGGGACAGGTTTTTTCCTTCCACGGCTTCCGATTTGAAGTCACCGAGCGTGAGGGGAACCGGATCACGGGATTGAAAATTCGCCCCCTCTAGCCAACGGCCAGCGACACGATTTGTCGTGAACGGAACAGTAAACCCTGCCCCGCGCTTGCAGGTTTTGGCTTAAACCCAAAGGAGGCGAGCCGTGAAGACCACAACTCAGGTAGCAGTGATCGGCGGGGGCGTTGTCGGATGTTCGGTTCTTTATCACCTGACCAAGCTGGGCTGGTCGGACGTGATGCTGCTGGAACGGTCCGAGTTGACCAGCGGGTCCACATGGCACGCGGCGGGTGGCTTTCATACGCTGAACGGCGACACCAACATGGCGGCCCTGCAAGGGTATACGATCCGCCTGTATAAAGAGCTGGAAGAGATTACCGGCATGTCCTGTGGCCTGCACCATGTGGGCGGGGTAACGCTGGCCGACAATCAGGACCGGTTCGACATGCTGCTGGCGGAACGCGCCAAGCACCGGTTCATGGGGCTGGAGACCGAGATCGTCGGCCCGGAAGAGATCAAGAAGATCGCTCCGATCACCAATACCGACGGCATTATCGGCGCGCTTTATGATCCGCTGGACGGGCATCTGGACCCGTCGGGCACCACCCACGCCTATGCCAAGGCCGCGCGTATGGGCGGCGCGACAATCGAAACCCATTGCATGGTACGCGAAACCAATCAGCGCCCGGACGGCACCTGGGATGTGGTCACCGACAAGGGCACTATCCACGCCGAACATGTAGTCAACGCCGGTGGCCTCTGGGCGCGCGAGGTCGGCGCGATGGCAGGTATTTACTTCCCGCTGCACCCGATGGAACACCAGTATCTTGTGACCGATACGATCCCCCAGATCGAAGCGATCATCGACGCGGGCGGTGAACATCCGCATGTGATGGACCCGGCCGGGGAAAGCTATCTGCGGCAGGAAGGGCGCGGTCTGTGCATCGGCTTCTATGAACAACCCTGCAAGCCGTGGGCGGTGGACGGAACCCTGTGGGAGTTCGGGCACGAATTGCTGCCCGACGACTACGACAAGATCACCGACTCGATCGAGTTTGCTTATAAGCGCTTTCCTGTTCTGGCCGAGGCCGGAGTAAAATCAGTGATCCACGGGCCGTTCACCTTCGCGCCCGACGGAAACCCTCTGGTCGGGCCGGTGCCGGGGATTCGCAACTATTGGTCCGCCTGCGGTGTGATGGCCGGGTTCAGCCAGGGCGGCGGCGTCGGTCTGACGCTGGCGCAGTGGATGATCGAAGGCGAACCCGAGCGGGACGTCTTTGCCATGGACGTTGCCCGGTTCGGCGACTGGATCAGCCCCGGCTACACCCGTCCGAAGGTGATCGAGAACTACCAGAAACGGTTCAGCGTCGCCTACCCCAACGAAGAATTGCCTGCCGCGCGCCCAAACCGCACGACGCCGATGTACGACATTTTCAGCGATCTGGGCGCGGTCTGGGGTCAGCAATTCGGGCTGGAAGTTCCGAACTACTTTGCGCAGGACGATGAGCCGGGCTATGAGACGCCCTCGTTCCGCCGCTCTGACGCGTTTGGTGCGACCGGGCGCGAAGTGCGCGCGGTTCGATCCGGTGTCGGCATCAACGAAGTCCATAATTTCGGCAAGTACCGCATCACCGGACCCGGCGCGCGCGCCTGGCTCGACCGGATCATGGCGGGGCGCATTCCAAAGCCCGGGCGCGTTTCACTGACACCCATGCTGTCACCCAAAGGCAAGCTGATCGGTGACTTCACCGTTTCCTGTCTGGCTGAGGGGCAGTTTCACCTGACCGCGTCCTATGGCAGCCAAGCCTATCACATGCGCTGGTTCTTACAGCATCAGGAGGACGGCGTCGGGATCGAGAACCTCAGTGACCGGCTCAACGGCTTTCAGGTTGCAGGCCCAAAGGCCGCGCAAGTTCTGGCCGCCTGCACCCGCGCGGACATCACGGACTTTCGGTTCCTCGATGTGCGGCGAATGACGATTGGCATGACAGACTGTATCGTCCAGCGCGTTAGCTATACCGGCGATCTGGGGTTTGAGATCTACTGCGATCCAATGGCCCAGCGGCAGGTGTGGTGGACCCTTTGGCAGGCAGGACAGCCTCACGGCATGGTTCCCTTTGGCATGCGCGCCATGATGAGCCTGCGTCTGGACAAGTTCTTTGGCTCGTGGATGCGTGAATTTTCGCCCGACTATACAGCGGCCGAAACAGGGTTGGACCGGTTCATTTCGTTTTCGAAGAACGTCGATTTCATCGGCCGGTCCGCAGCAGAACTTGAACGGACCGCCGGGCCGGCGCGCAAGCTTGTCGCGTTCGAGGTTGAAGCCGACGACGCCGATGTGAACGCGTATGAGCCAATCTGGCTGGACGGTCAGGTCGTCGGGTTCTGCACCTCGGGCGGGTATTCGCATTTTGCGGAAAAGTCGGTCGCAATGGGCTTTCTGCCGACGGACCGCATTTCGGACGGATTGCAAGTCGAGATCGAAATTCTGGGCCAGATGCGCCCGGCGCGCGTCATCTCTGAGCCGCTGTTTGACGCGGGTGGCGCGCGGATGCGGGGATGACAGCGCGGGCCTGCGACGGCATGTTGGCGACATGAACCAGATACCGATCATCCTGCTGGCCGCGGGTCAGTCTCGTCGCATGGGCGGTGTGGACAAGCTTATGCAGCCCGTCGACGGCATCCCGCTTTTGCGCCGGTCTGCCCGGATCGCGCTGCACGCGGCGCCTGTCATTGTGGCGCTGCCGCCAGCCCCACATGCGCGATATATGGTATTGGAGGATCTGGACTTGCACAGGGTAGAAATCCCGGATGCAACCGAGGGGATGAATGCCAGCCTGCGCGGCGCCCTGGCGCATGTGCCGGAAGACGCCCCGGCCGCGATGGTGTTGTTGGCCGACTTGCCGGATATCACCACCGAGGATCTGCGGGGTGTCGCCGCCTCAACCCAGACTCATCCGGACAACCTGATCTGGCGTGGTGCAACCGCAGCGGGCGAACCCGGTCATCCGGTGGTGTTCGACCGCAGCCTGTTCCAGCACCTCGCGTGTTTGACAGGCGATGAAGGGGCACAGGGCGTGGTTCGAGCGTTTGCGGACAAGGTCCACCTGCATCCGTTGCCTGGCTGGAACGCGCTGCTGGATCTGGATACACCCCGGGACTGGGCCGACTGGCAGTCAAAACGCAAGGGCTGAAAAGAACGCGGCCCGGTCGATTTCGACCGGGCCGGTTGCCCAAAACAGGACTACCACTTTTCACCAATCCTGAAAACGCGGCCAAAGTTGCCTAACTGGCATTCTGGCGATTCCGCTGCTGAACCTAAACAAGACCCCCTCGTTAACATGCCGCTCAGCGTTTCCAGTGACTGTGACAAGCCTTGGACACCCCCTAGTGCCGTCGGCTCCCCCTCGCTTGGGCACCTCCATCGTCACCGATCCGACGCCTGCAAACAACGTAAAATTGGAGAGAACGGTAAATTTTACAGGGGTCGGAATGGTTTTTCCGCAACATTAGCCACAAGAGGATTCTACTTTAAGGAGAGTGTCATTTTTGGCCGACGTTGCGTCACTTTGCGTTATGCACAAACCTAATTCGCAATCTGGCAGTTATGCTGACAGTTGTTGAAAAAAATGCAGGTTGCCTTCGGGCAACGCCACAACCAAAAGAAGATCGACAATTTTGAGAGAAATGCGCCCGATAATTTGTTAACGAATCTGATTCAATTCAACTCTTTTTCTGTTTTGAACGCTGGATCGGCAACAATCCACCGATTTGCGACTTCTGATTCGCGCAAATCCTCCGATCACCAGCTGTATGCAGGCGGCACAGAACATCCTCTTTGTGGCAAAATTAAGATTTCTTAACCCGCCAATCAGGAAACACTCAGACTGATGGCGCATCTCCTGATCCAACGCGCGGCCGCAATCGCGTGATATAAACAGGAGACAAATATGAGCATCCGCAAATCCTCTCTTCTTCTTCCCGCTACGTCCGGTTGGGTCGGCGTCGGCGCCCTGAGCGCTGCATTGCTTGCGACAACCGCCCTGCCCTCGATGGCCGACGAAGCACTGGCCGATCTCGTCGAAAGTGTGTCGCCGTCTGTGGTCACGATTATCGCTGAACAGGACGCCGCCCCGGTTCCGGCTCAGGGTCAGGATTTCAATTTCGATGACCATCCGTTTGGCGAGTTCTTCAAACGCTTTGGCGCGCCCGAAGGCTTCAACGCGCCGCAGCGCGGGCCGGCCCAGGGGCTTGGGTCCGGGTTCGTGCTGGATGCGGACGGCTATATCGTCACCAATCACCATGTGGTCGACAACGCATCGACCGTCACTGTCCGCCTGAGCGACAATCGCAGCTTTGAGGCCGAGGTCATCGGCACCGACCCGCTGACCGATATCGCGGTGCTCAAGATCGACGCCGGTGAAAGCCTGCAGGCGGTGGAACTGGGCGACAGCGACGTAATCCGTGTGGGCGAGGACGTTGTGGCCATTGGCAACCCGTTCGGCCTGCATTCGACCGTGACCACGGGGATCGTTTCGGCCAAGGGCCGCAATATCTCACAGGGTCCGTATGCTGAGTTCATCCAGACCGACGCGGCCATCAACAAGGGCAACTCGGGTGGCCCGCTGTTTAACATGGAGGGCGAAGTTGTCGGCGTGAACTCGGCCATCTATTCGCCCAGTGGCGGATCGGTGGGTCTGGGCTTTGCCGTGACATCGAACATCGTTGACCATATCGCCGCCGACCTGCGGGACGACGGCCAGGTCAGCCGCGGCTGGCTTGGGGTGTCGATCCAGACTGTCAGCCCGGAACTTGCCTCGGCCATGGGTATCGACACGGCGACCGGTGCGCTGGTGTCGGACGTTGTCGAGGGGAGCCCTGCCGAAGGTGTGCTGCAGCAAGGCGATATCATCCTGACCTTCAACGACGAAGCCGTTGATTCCAGTAGCGATCTGCCGCTTTTGGTTGGCACGACCAAGGTGGGCACAGACAGCGTTCTGACCGTCCTGCGCGACGGCAAGGAACAACAGATCGAGCTAACCATCGGCCAACACCAAAGCGCCGCGGCGGAAATCGACAAGTCTGTCGATGAAGGCGTTTCCGGTACTGCTCTGGGTGTTACCGTCGCTCCGCTGACCGATCTAAACCGGTCCGAAATGGGTGTCGGAAAGAACGTCGACGGCGTGGTCGTCACAGACCTGAAGCCCGACAGCCCTGCGGCCAAAGCCGGCCTGCAACGCGGCGATGTGATCGTTAAACTGGGCAGTCAGGACACCGTGACCCCGGACGCGTTGAAAGCCGCGCTTGACAGCGAAAAGACCGATCCGGCCCTCGTGCTGATCAATCGCGGTGGCAATCAGATCTTTGTTGCGGTGGAAATCGCCTGATCTGACACCTGCGCGCGCCACATGATGGGGAAATCTGGCGGGCGCTTCCCTGGCGGTTTTGAATTGTCCGCAATCCGCCGGGGCTGCCGGGTGCGCTGCGACGCACCCGGCACGTAGACTACTCAATCCATATGATTTTTCTGAATTTTGTGTTTAACTCCCGGTAGAAAGGAACTCGGATAATGAGCCGCCGCTTGCTGATCGTCGAAGATGACGAAGACACCCGGGATTTCATCGCCAAGGGATTTGGTGAAGAAGGCTATGTGGTAGAGCTTGCCGCCGATGGCCGCGAGGGTTTGTATCACGCCACCGATGGCGGCTTTGATGCGGTTGTCCTTGATCGCATGCTGCCCGGGCTGGACGGCCTGTCGCTGATCAAATCCATGCGGGCCGCCGGGTTGAAAACACCGGTTCTGATGCTGACCGCGATGAGCGCCGTTGACGAACGCGTCAAGGGGCTGCGCGCCGGGGCAGATGACTATCTGGTTAAACCCTTCTCGTTTCAGGAACTGCACGCCCGGATCGAGGCGCTGCTGAGACGTCCGCAGGAAGCCGAGGAAAGCCCAACCCTCAGCTGCAAAGACCTTGAGATGGACCTACTGACCCGAAAAGTCACCCGCAACGGGCGTGAGGTCACCCTCACCCCGCGAGAGTTCCAGATACTGGAATTTTTCCTGCGTCGTAAAAACCGCGTGGTTTCGCGCACCATGTTGCTGGAAGGGGTTTGGGACTATCACTTCGACCCGAATACCAATGTGGTCGATGTCCATATCTCGAAACTGCGACGCCAGTTGGACGAAGGCGGCGAGCCGCCGTTGATTGAAACCGTTCGCGGTGCCGGTTACATGATATCTGATGGATAACCTGCGGCTATCGTTCAACAATTCGCGCACCCGTCTCGTTCTGGCCAGCATGGTTCTCAGCACGTTGCTGACGGCCACTGTGCTGGCGCTGGTCTATGTGACGGCCAACCGCAGCATCGAAGGGGAAACCCGGTCTGTGGTATCGGCCGAGTTGACGGGTCTGGCGGATGAATATGAACGCCGTGGCCTGATCGGGCTGATGACGGCGATTGAACGGCGCATACCGACCGCATCCGAGCGTGACGCGCTTTACCTTCTGACCGACCGGTTCGGGGCCAAGCTGGCGGGGAACCTGAAACAATGGCCCGAGAACATTGCCGCCGGCAGCGGCTGGGTCGATCTTGAGCTGCGACGCGCAGACAATGACCAGTTGGTCCCCATTTCCGCAGCCTCTGTCCGCCTGCCGGGTGGCGAGCGTCTGCTGGTCGGGCGTGACGCGCTGGCGCGGCAACAGTTCGACCGGGTATTGCTGCGGTCTGTCGGCATTGCCCTGGCGATTGCCTTGGCACTAAGCGTTCTGACCGGCTGGCTGTTTACCCGGCTTGTCTTTTCGCGCCTGTCCGATATCGCCAGCACCGCCGAGAATATCGTATCGGGGGACTTGTCCCGCCGGATGCCGATGCGCGGCACCGGCGACGAGTTCGATCAGGTGGCCGGGACTTTGAACACCATGCTCGACCGGATCGAAGAGTTGGTCAGCAACCTGCGCACCACCTCAAACTCGATCGCGCACGACCTGCGCTCGCCCCTGTCGCGGCTGAAACAGCGGGTCGAAGCACTGTCCGATCCGACAAAAACCGAACAGGAACGCGAGATCGACATTGCCCGCGCGACGGTAGAGATCGATCATGTCCTGCGGGTCCTGAGCCAGTTGACCGAGATTTCCCGCGCCGAAGCGGGGGTTGGCCGCGAACAGTTCGAACCGGTAGACCTGCAGCAACTGGTGGCGGATGTGGCTGAGCTTTATGACCCGGTCGCAGCCGATCAGGGCATCCGATTGGAAATTACCGGCACGGCGGACCCCATTCTTGGTCACCGCCCGCTGCTCTCTCAGGCATTGTCGAACCTATTGGAAAACGCGATGCGATATGCGCCGCAGGGCACAGCCGTTACAATCCATCTTGGAGAAGACGGCTCCTATACCTGCCTGAGCGTCAGGGATCGGGGTCCGGGCGTGCCGCAAGAAGACCTGCCGCGTCTGCAGATGCCGTTTGTCACGCTTGATCCTGCGCGCACAGAACGCAACGCCGGGCTGGGGCTGGCCCTTGTCGCGGCCATCTCGCATATGCATGGCGGTGCGTTTCAGGCGCGCAACTGCGACCCCGGGCTGGAAGCGACGATCAGGTTGTCGCGCAAGCCCTAACTCGGGACGCCATTGATCGCCATCGTCTTGTTTTTATATCGTTTATCTGCGGTCACGTCCGTCCCGAACCAATCGGGCGGCACATATCCCTGCGCCTCAGCTTCGGTCTGAAATTCAACTTCGACCAGCTGCAACGGGGCAAGATCCCCCTGGAATACATCCAGTTCAAAGACCCGCCCATCCGGCAACTGGCCGGTAAAGCGTTCCTTTTCGACCCGGCGCCCATCCGTTTCCGGCCAGAAGGTTTCGAACTGCTCGGCCGAGATTTCGGCCTCGCGCTCGACCCGCACCATTGCACCGCTGCCCTTGAGCGTCAGGAAATATCTGTCGTTCTTTTGCCGCAGGCGCAGTTCAGTGGAATCGTCGGGTGCGGTCAGATACCCCTGACGCACGACGGCTTTTTCTGCGCCGCTCAGGTCCGGCAGATCGGCGACCAGAAACTTGCGTTCGATTTCGGTGCTCATTTGGTTGAAGCCACTCCGTGTTCCAGTTCGTCAAACAGCGCGCTGTAGGCGGCGCTGGCGGCGCTGCGGCCGGCATAGATACTGACCGGGGCGCGATATTGCCCCATGCGCTCAATATCAGCGGCAAAGGGGATTTCCGTCTGCAAGAACCGCTTTTTGTACAGTTTGCGCATTTTCTCCATCGTGTCCTGATGCAGAATTTTTCGCCGCTGCACCATTGAAAAGAATGCCTTGAGCTTCTTCTTGGGCAGCCCCTGTTTTTCAAAAAATCCGACAAGCTGGTCGAATGTCCGTTCGGACAGGGTGGTCGGGATGACAGGCACGACAATCTGATCCGCAGCCTTGAAGATATTCTCGGACAGGGTCGAAAAGTTTGGCGGACAATCCAGAATAATAACGTCGTAATCACTGCCTGCCGTGGCCAGCGCCTTTTTCAACCGCGACCGTTTGTTCCGCATTCGGGACAGGAACACGTCAAAATCGCGAAAGGTCAGGTTGGCGGGCAATACGTCCAGCCCGTCAAAGTCACTTGCCCGGATCGATCTGGTGAACCGCTCAACATCTTCAAAAAACCGCGCGTCTGTCAGCTTTTTTGACGGCTTCACCCGGAAATAGAACCCCGACGCGCCCTGCGGATCGAGATCGCAGAGCAGCACCGCATACCCTGCCCGCGCATAAGCATAGGCCAAATTCACCGAGGTTGCAGTTTTCCCGACACCGCCCTTGTTGCTGTAACAGGCAATGATCTTCAATCCTCAGTCCTCCGTATCGTGAAACAAGCTGCGGAACAGGTGTTGGATGTCCGGGCTGTCAAAATGCTGGAAATTGGCGATCACCCGATCGCGTTCGGCCTTTTGCCGCTGGCTGAGTACCGCGATCAGCCCGCCCGCCGCCATGGCAAGCTGCGCGTTGGCGCGACCCTGGGCGTCGCTTTGCTGGGTCACAAAGCTCTGCAACGCCTCCTGCTGAACCGAATAGTCGTTAAAAAGACCCAGATTGTCCTGTAGCCTTTTCAAGGGCTTGATGACCGTCCTGAAAGCGTTCTTGTCGAACAGAGGGGCGAAGAACTCCATAAGATACCGCAGCTTCTTGCAGTCAATGCGCAGCTCATGAACGGCTTCGTCCGGGGTGTCAGGGGTAATGCGCCGGGCCAGCTTGCAGACCTTTCGGTACCGCTTCCAGATCAGTGTGCAGGCATAGTCATAGGCACCGCGATCCGCATTCGGCCCGGGATCCAGTGCCTTGGTGTCCGCAAACAACACTGCAAGTTCAGTCATGTGCCGATCATATGCCGCGCCCTTAAATTGACGGGACAACGCGGCCAAAGCCTGCGCGCGTTCTTTCGCGAACTGCGCGAACATGGCCTCGACACCGGAATGAAGATTTTCTGGTATAAGATTGAAGTATATATCTTTTTCCAGAAGGTAGACATCCAAGTCCCGAACCCGCCCCGTCGGTTCCATCAACTCGGAAAATACACGTTTGAGCGTGGCGGTTTGCTCGGGCGCGAAGACGCCCTTGAACAGGCTGAGAACGGATCGGATGCGCCGCAGCGAAACGCGATAGTCGTGCAGAAACTCGGTATCGATATCCGCGATCACGCCCGCCTCGTTCTGTCGGGCAACGGTCAGGTATGTGCGGATGATATCAGCAGCAACTTCAATCGATGGCTCGTTGGTACCAAGTTCGACATCGGGTTTGGCCTTGTACGGGACATGCCCGGGGGCCAGTGCGTTGTACACCGGGTCAAACCCGCTTGGTACATCTGCCGTCTTGTTCAGCGCGGCGCATACGGCCTCAAACGCGCGGTCGTATCCACGCAGGGGCCGAACCGTCAGAATTGTCGCCTGCCCGCTTGCCGAGGACAGTTTCAGAACGCTGCCGCGAACCTGCGTTTTCTGCAGTTCATCCAGTACAGCAAACTCGCCGATTTCTGCCGTGCCGGACAGAATACTCATCAATGCGCGCAGCTTGGGAAATCCGGCCAGTGCCGTGCGAACAGCCCCGTCCGGCAGATCCTGCACGAACCTGCCTTTGCCGCTCGTCCTCTGAACCCGTGTGTCGCCATCGCCCTGCAACAACCGCATCGCGCCGCCGGTTTCGATCAATAGCTGCCCGCCCGCCCTGAGCGACTGGTCATGGCAATCCAACAAATCAAAGGGCCGCGCCGCCTTGGGAAAATCGAAAACCGGGGTCAGCCCTTTCAGGGACTTGGCAAACGCCGCCAGATCGAATGCGCCTGAAATCACGAAAAGGCTGCTGTTCTGCGCCATCATGAGCGCCCTTTTCCCGGCGCTTCAAGGTATTCGTTTACCAGCTTTTCGATGATTTTCTGCACACTGGTCCCCTCTTCAATCGCTCTGATCTTCAGCGCCTTCAGAGTTTTGCCGTCTAATCTGAGCGACGTGTTTTTCCTACTCTTACCGGACTTCGCCCCGGATTCCATACTTTTGGGCATCGGCGCCCCCGTGACAGCATGACGTCATGAAATCGCGATCAAGTTCATCAGACGAGGATGACAATCGAATTGCTTACGTTACCGCCCGAACTGTAACAACCGGGTGACAGCGCCAAAACACCCGGCTACAACCCGGACATGTCCGATCCGGTTTCTTCCATCCGCAATCTTGGCCCGGCCTACGAACTGGCCTGCGCGCGCGCAGGGATTCACTCGGCGCAGCAACTGCGCGAAATGGGTGCCGATGCGGCTTATACCCGTTTGCTGAAGGCCGGTACGCGCCCGCATTTCATCGGCTACTATGTGCTGGTCATGGGTTTGCAGGGCCGGCCCTGGAACGACTGCAAGGGCGAAGAGAAAAAGGCCCTGCGTCAAAGGTTTGACGCGATTAAATCCGGCGTTACGGCCGCACCTGAAACACAGATCGTATCGGATCTGGATGCAATCGGCGTGCGCGTTTCCGCAAAAGACCTGAAACCGGTCTGAACCAAAAAAACCGCACCCGAAACCGGATGCGGTTTGATCTTGTCGATTGGGCGACGGTTTAGCCGACCAGTTCGATACCCGAGAAGAAGTATGCGATCTCAACCGCAGCAGTTTCCGGCGCGTCCGAACCGTGGACCGAGTTTTCACCAACCAATTCAGCGAACTCGGCGCGGATGGTGCCGGGCGCTGCGTCTGCGGGGTTGGTTGCACCCATGACTTCGCGGTTCTTGGCAATGGCACCTTCGCCTTCCAGGACCTGAACGACGACCGGAGCCGACGACATGAATTCGCACAGTTCGTCATAGAACGGACGCTCGGCATGTACTTCGTAGAACTTGCCAGCCTGAGCTTTTGTCATGTGGATGCGCTTTTGCGCAACGATGCGCAGGCCAGCTTCTTCGAACTTGGCGTTGATCTTGCCAGTCAGGTTACGGCGGGTTGCATCGGGTTTGATGATCGAAAATGTGCGTTCCAGTGCCATGTCGGCCTCTCCTTACTATAGGGCGCAGAACCTGCGCCGAAATCCATCGGGCGCCGCCTAACATGGTCTGTGGCTCATGAAAAGCGTAATGATGGCGCCGCGCAGAATTGCCGATCAGATTGTGTCGGGCAGCGGCTCTTGCCGGTCAACCCAACGGACGTAGAGTATGGCCAGCAAGCCTGCGAAACTGCTGGCGCACATCATTCCAAGTACAAGGAACGGGCCATTTTCCGGACTGACCAGAGCCCCCGTCATCGACGTCAGAACTGCGCCAAGCCCGACAACCATCGCACCGGACAATCCGGCGGCGCTGCCGGCTAGCTTTGGACGCACCGACATCAGCCCGGCCGAGGCATTGGCGTTTGTCAGGCCATTACCAAAGCCCACGGCCACGGCAGAGCCAAAAAAGACCCACACGGAACCCTGATCCGCCAAAAACAGCAGCAGGCCGATGAACGGACCGGTCGAGGCGATCACCCGACCGCTTAGGATCATCGTCGTCAGGCGTGTGCGAGCGGCTATGCGACCGGTGATGAAATTGCCCACCATGAACCCGCCCGTGATGATCCCGATCCCCAGGCCCAGC
The DNA here is from genome assembly GCF_056158465.1 of Ruegeria sp. ABV4_181. Classification (NCBI taxonomy): domain Bacteria; kingdom Pseudomonadati; phylum Pseudomonadota; class Alphaproteobacteria; order Rhodobacterales; family Roseobacteraceae; genus Ruegeria; species Ruegeria sp. ABV4_181. Next base: position 2,324,859 of record NZ_JBSWTI010000002.1, on the reverse strand, counting down.
GTGGCCGGGCTCAGGTCAAACCAAGCTGCGGCAACCAGCGGCGCACCTGTGATAAAGCTGAAGAATCCGCCGATCGAGAATGCGGCACACAGGGCATAGCCCCAGAACCGTCGTGCCCGAAACAGGTGCGGGTATTCCTGAAGCTGGGCGGCGAAGGTCGATGACCGCTCGGTGTTTGTCTCGCCCATATCCACCCACAAGAGCATCAGCATCCCTGCCCCCAACGCGGCGTACAAGACAAACCCCGCGCGCCAGCCGAACAGCATGTCCAACGCTCCGCCCAGCATCGGCCCCAGCATCGGGGCCAGCGCCATCGCCATCGCGACATAGCCCAGCTTGCTGGCCGCCTCGTTCGGCGGATACCGGTCCCGGATCGACGCGCTGGACAGCACAGGCCCCGCCACCACTGCTGCCTGCAACAGGCGGAAGCCAAGGAAGACCCAGATTGATCCGGCCAGAACGCACCCCAGCGACGCAACGGCGAATATCACCATACAGATCAGCAGGATGGGCCTGCGGCCATAGCGGTCCGACAGCGGCCCCATGATTAGTTGCAGGACCGCTGAAACAGCCAGGTATCCAGCCACCGAAAGGTTCACCAACGCATAGTCGACCTGAAAATCTGCCCCCATCCGCGCCAAAGACGGCAGAAACATATTCAGCGACAGCACCGACAGCGCTGTCGCAAATATCAGGGTCACCAAAGAAGGAGGCGTTCGGGCCGCGTGCATAATGAAAACCGTCTGAATTCCAACCGGACCAGCGCTAGCACATCCCCGAACAATTGAACACGCCAAGCTGCTGGCGGCCCCTGTCACGCTCTGCTAAGAGCGGCGCATGCTACGGATCGAAGACATCACTTACGCCGTCGAAGGCCGCCCCCTTTTTGATGGGGCCAGTGCAACCATTCCCGACGGGCACAAGGTTGGGCTGGTGGGCCGCAACGGCACGGGCAAAACCACCTTGTTCCGCCTGATCCGGGGCGAACTGGCGTTGGAATCTGGCAATATCGTGCTGCCGAAACGCGCGCGGATCGGGGGCGTGGCGCAAGAGGTGCCCTCGTCCGACGTGTCGCTGATCAATACGGTTCTGGCCGCCGATACCGAACGCAGCGCGCTGATGGCCGAGGCCGACAGCGCCACAGATCCCGCTCGGATCGCTAAAATTCAGACCCGTCTCGCCGATATCGACGCCTGGTCGGCCGAGGCGCGCGCGGCTTCGATCCTCAAAGGTCTGGGCTTTGACGACGAGGATCAGTTGAAGCCCTGCTCGGACTTCTCGGGCGGCTGGCGAATGCGCGTTGCGCTGGCGGCGGTGCTGTTCTCGCAACCTGATCTGCTGCTGCTGGATGAACCGACCAACTATCTTGACCTTGAAGGCGCGCTGTGGCTGGAACGCTACCTGGCCAAATACCCGCACACGGTCATAATCATCAGTCACGACCGGGGCCTGCTGAACCGGGCTGTTGGGTCGATCCTGCATCTGGAAGACCGCAAGCTGACCTATTACGCGGTGCCTTACGACAAATTCGCGGAACGCCGCGCCGAGCGTCTAGCACAGGCGGAATCCGAAAACGCCAGGGCCAAGGCCCGCATCGCGCATCTGCAAAGCTTTGTGGACCGGTTCCGCTACAAGGCGTCCAAGGCTGTTCAGGCTCAGTCCCGCCTGAAGATGATTGAACGCATCCAGCTTGTCTCAACCCCGCAAGAGGCCGCCCTGCGCGCCTTCTCTTTCCCGAAGCCCGAGGAACTGTCGCCGCCGATCATCCAGATCGAAGGCGGTGTGACCGGCTATGGTGAAACCGAGGTTCTGCGCCGCCTGAACCTGCGCATTGATCAGGACGACCGGATTGCGCTGCTGGGTAAGAACGGTCAGGGCAAGTCGACCCTGTCCAAGCTGCTGTCCAACCGCCTGCCCCTGATGGCGGGCAAGATGACCCGCAGTTCCAAACTTCGCATCGGATATTTCGCGCAGCATCAGGTGGATGAGCTGCATGTGGACGAGACGCCGCTGGATCATCTGCGCCGCTTGCGCCCGGACGAGGCTCCGGGCAAGTGGCGGTCGCGTCTGGCAGGGTTCGGAATGAATGCGGATCAGGCGGAAACGCTGGTTGGTCGTTTGTCCGGAGGTCAGAAAGCGCGCCTGTCGCTGCTGATCGCCACCATAGACGCGCCGCATATGCTGATTCTTGATGAGCCGACCAACCATCTGGATATCGAAAGCCGCGAGGCGCTGGTCGAAGCGCTGACAGCCTATTCCGGCGCGGTCGTTCTGGTCAGCCACGACATGCACCTGCTGTCGCTGGTGGCGGATCGGCTGTGGCTGGTTTCGGACGGCACCGTGAAACCCTTTGAGGGTGACCTGGAAGCCTATCGTGCCCTTCTGCTGGCCCGTGACAAGCCGATCAGGGAAAAGCCTGCGGCCAAGCCCAGACGCCCCTCGCGCGATACCATGCTGGCCCTGCGCGCCGACCTGCGCAAATGCGAGGACCGGATCGAAAAACTGTCGGACATGCACGAAAAGCTTTCGGCCAAGCTGGCGGACCCGGCGCTTTATGAGGACGACAGGATCAACGATCTGGAAACCTGGAACCGGAAGTTTGCCGAGGTGGTCGAGGCCATGCAGAAGGCCGAGGCGCTTTGGGTCGCTGCGGCTGAACGGCTGGAACAGGCGGAAATGGCATGAGCGCACCCGTCAAGGACACCAACGCGATGATTGCCGGCATGTACCCTGTTGTTCAGCCCGGTGAATTCGCTTTTGCGGTCTGGCCGGAAAACGAGCCATGGCCCCAAGGAACGCGCGCCAGTTGTATTGAGGCCGAGGGTTTGTCCCTGATCGTTCCTTTTGAAAACGCGCCGCAAGAGGCGGTCGCCATGCGCTGCATAACGCTGCAAGTTCACTCCTCACTGGAAGGCGTGGGGCTGACGGCTGCGGTCTCGGGCGCATTGGCACGGGCTGGTATACCAGCCAACATGGTCGCGGGTTACCATCACGATCATGTATATGTTCCTTCGGAACTGGCTGAAGATGCCGTGAAAATTCTGCAACACCTGCAACAAAGTAGCAAAGAGTGATGGACAGCGCATTCTTGATCACCGCGTTCACGACGCTTTTCGTGGTCCTTGACCCACCGGCACAGACGCCGATCTTTGTGGCCCTGACCCAGGGGATGGACTGGAACACCCGGCGATCCATCGCGATCCGGGCCTGTCTGACAGCAGGCGGGATACTCGCGATGTTCGCGGCCTTCGGCGAGGCGGTTCTGGGCTTCATCGGCATCTCGATGGAGGCATTCCGGGTCGCGGGCGGCGTCCTGTTGTTCCTGACTGCGCTCGACATGCTGTTTGAACGCCGTACCAAACGGCGCGAAAGCAGCGCCGAAGAAGAGGAACATGCCGACCCGTCTGTGTTTCCGCTTGGCATCCCCCTGATTGCAGGTCCGGGGGCGATTGCCACGATGATCCTGCTGGCCGGTCAGCAACCCGGCATTCAGGGTCTGGCGGTTGTCATCGGCGTCATGCTGGTTGTTCTGGCCATGGTGTTCGTGATGTATCTGACCTCGGGCGCGGTGGCGCGTGTGCTGGGCAAGACCGGGCTGAACGTGCTGACGCGCCTGTTAGGGATGCTGTTGGCGGCGCTGTCGGTTCAGTTCATTCTGGACGGCCTCAAGGCCTTTGGTTTTGCGGCATAAATACCCATATAGCATAGAGATGTTCTGGTAAGGGTAACGACATGGACGGCGACAGCATTGCACGACTGACCTATCTGGGGCTGCTTGGCGCCGCAGTGGTGGCGTGGTTTGTGTCGCAGAACCGCGAAACGCTGAACAAAACGCTGCAACAGGCCCTGGCCTGGGTGTTTATCTTCGTTGGGGTCATCGCCGTCGTCGGCCTGTGGGAAGACATTCGCACCACGGTCAGCCCTGCGCCGCAAATGACCGTCACCGGTGAGACCATCGAAGTACCGCGGTCATATGACGGGCACTATTACCTGCCGGTCGTGGTGAACGGCGAGCCGATCTCTTTCATGGTCGATACCGGAGCCAGTCAGATTGTCCTGAGTTCGCCTGACGCCGAGCGGCTGGGGATTGATCCGAACCAACTGAACTTCTTCGGCCGCGCAGCGACGGCCAATGGTGAGGTTCGAACCGCGCCGGTACGGTTGGATACGCTGACCCTGGGGCCGATCACCGACCGGAACGTCTCGGCCTGGATCAATGAGGGCGAGCTGCACCAGTCGCTTTTGGGCATGGATTACCTGCATCGGTTCTCGAACATCCAGTTCTCGAACGGGCGCATGATCCTGTCGCGGTAACGGGCAATGGTCACATTCACCAATTGAGAACAAAGTGAGAACATGCTAATCTGACAGCATGTCTACACATCTTCTTGGCCGCAAACCCGCGCGCGCGGCGCCGGGGCTGGCTCTACACCCGCAGATCACCCTGCAACTGGCCCGCGTGCACGAGGCCTGCGGCCCCGCCCGGCGCAGCTTTGCCATGTGGCTGGCCGGTCAGGCGCAGGGGCCGGTATTATGGATTTCGCCCGCGTGGGAACCCGATCAGCTGAACCCCGACGGCATGATGCCCTTTGCCGATCCGGCCCGGTTCCTGTTCGTGCGCCCCACCCGCGCCGAAGATCTGCTGTGGTGCATGGAAGAGGCGCTGCGCAGCGGGGCAATCCCGCTGGTGATCGGTGATCTGCCCGGCGCGCCGGGGCTGACGCCGGTGCGGCGCATGCATCTGGCCGCCGAACAGGGCGGCGCGATGGGACGGGCCCCGCTGGGTCTGTTGCTGACGCCCGGCGACGGTGGCGCGCAGGGGGTCGAGACCCGCTGGCACATGGCCGCGAACCATCAGGGCGAGGCCCGCCGCTGGACCCTGACCCGCCGCCGCGCGCGCGCCCTGCCCCCGGTTAGCTGGCAGGCCACCCAGACCGCGCCGCGCGCCGGGCTGAACCTGCAAAAGGCTGAATCCGAAGATGCTTTGGTGTGACACCTCACGAGGATCACAAAACTTGTGACTGGCAAAAAAACCGGCCCCGCCCTAGCGTTTCGGCATGAGCCACCCGATCCATGACGGCCGCTATTCCTGGTTCCGCCTGCTGATCACGCTCGGCATCGCAATGGTGGCGAATGTGGGCATGTGGGCGGTGATCGTCGTGATGCCCGCGGTCGAAGCCCAATTCAACGCCGGGCGCGCCGAGGCTTCGCTACCTTACGTACTGTCGATGATCGGCTTTGCGCTGGGGAACATGTGGCTGGGGCAGATGGTGGACCGGCTGGGCGTGACCCGGGCGCTGATCGGGGCCGCCGTGCTGAGCGCCATAAGCTATCTGCTGGCGACACTGGCCCCGAACATCATCCTGTTGTCGGTCGCGCATCTGTTGCTTGGGCTGGGTACGTCGATCGGGTTCGGCCCGCTGATCGCCGACATTTCACACTGGTTCATGCGACGACGCGGCATCGCTGTCGCACTGGTGGCCAGCGGGAACTATCTGTCCGGCGCGATATGGCCCACCCTGCTGTCGGGCATTCTGGCCCGCGACGGGTGGCAGCAGGTCTATCTGACGCTGGCAGTCATTACCCTGGCCGTTGTTATCCCCCTGTCCCTGCTGCTGCGCCGTCAGGTCCCGGCCGAGGCGCACAGCACCGCCGCCGCCAATGCCCGGATCAACGCCAGCAGCGTCGGAATACCGCCCCGCGCCCTGCAATACATATTGGGTCTGGCCGGGATCGGCTGTTGCGTGGCGATGTCCATGCCGCAGGTTCATATCGTCTCGTACTGCGTCGGGCTGGGCTATGGCCCCGCGGTCGGGGCCGAGATGCTGTCGCTGATGTTGCTGGGCGGTGTGGTCAGCCGCGTGATTTCGGGATTGGTCGCCGACAAGCTTGGCGGGATCATGACCCTGCTGATCGGGTCGGTCCTGCAATGCATCGCCCTGTTCCTGTTTCTGCCATATGACGGGATGGTTTCGCTATATGTCATCAGCCTGCTGTTCGGACTGGCACAGGGCGGGATCGTGCCCAGCTATGCCCTTGTCGTGCGCGAATACATGCCCCCGCAGGAGGCCGGCGCTCGGGTCGGTTTCGTGATGATGATGACCATCATGGGCATGGCGCTGGGCGGCTGGATGTCCGGCTGGATCTACGATGTCACCGGGAACTACCAACTGGCCTTCATCAACGGCATTCTCTGGAACGGGCTGAATATCGCGATTCTGCTGATGCTGCTGCACCGGTCGCGCCCCCGCCGGCAGGAGGCCGTAATATGAGGTGCCTGACCCGGCGTGCCCTTCTGGCCGGGCTGGCGACCCTGCCCCTGACACGCGCGGCTCGCGCCGGGCGAAGGCCGTACAGGCTGGTGCCCAGCGGAACCTCGGTCGACTTCACCTTCGATCTGTCCGGAATTGCCCAGTCCGGGACCATGCCGATCCAGTCTGCCGATATTCAGATCGACCTGGCCGACCTGGCAAACAGTCGCGTCAATGTCATCCTGAACGTCGCCAGGGCGCGCACGCGACTGCCATTTGCCCGCAAGCCGATGCTCAGCGCCGAAGTGCTGGATGCCGCGCGGTTTCCCACGATTCACTTCGTTTCAACGCATATTCAATTGGGCAAAGGCGGACGTATCTCACGCGGGGCGAAAGTTACCGGCGACCTGACGCTGCGCGGCGTGACCCGTCCGATTACACTTCAGGCAGAACTCTACCGTCGCCCTGGCAGTGCCGCCGACAGTCTGGACGACCTTTCCATCCGCTTGACCGGCGCCCTGAACCGTCACGACTTTGGCGCCTCGGGTTATGCTGATCTGGTGCAGGACACGGTCGGGCTGGACATCAGGGCGGAAATCAAACGGGTCGAATAGGCAAAAAACGACGCGCCAGAGTCGATTAGACGCGCGCATCACCATTCATTTCCCCCTAGCAAAGACCATTATGCGCACGATTATTTCCTTTGCCGCCCTGTTTCTTTCCGTCATTCTTCTGCAGCTTTCGACGGGCGGCGTCGGACCATTGGACGCCATCTCGGGCCTGACCCTGAACTTTTCGACCGAACAGATCGGTCTGCTGGGCTCGGCCCATTTCATCGGGTTCTTTATCGGGTGCTGGTGGGCACCGCGCCTTATGGGCAGCGTCGGGCATTCGCGCGCTTTTGCCGTCTGCACCGCTTTGGGGGCGATGGGGTTGCTGGGACACACGCTGACGGAAAACCCGCAGGTATGGGCCGCCCTGCGCATCGCGTCCGGCACCTGCGTCGCGGGGTGCTACACGGTGATCGAGGCCTGGCTGAACGCCAAAGTCACGAACGAGACCCGCGGGCGCGCCATGGGCACGTACCGCATCGCGGATCTGGGCGCGTCGCTGTGTGCGCAGTTGATCATCGCCGTCCTGCCACCGGCCTCTTATGTGTCTTACAACCTGCTGGCGATCCTGTGTTGCGCGTCGCTGCTGCCGCTGGCGCTCACGCGGGCCAGCCAGCCCAAAACACCGGACGCGCCGCGCCTGCGCCCTCGGCTGGCATGGCAAAGCTCACCACTGGCCGTTGCCGGGGTCATCGTCGCCGCGCTCAGTTCAGCGTCGTTTCGCATGGTCGGCCCGGTCTATGGGCAAGAGGTCGGGCTGGGCGTGGATCAGATTGCGTTCTTTCTGGCCTCATTCGTTCTGGGCGGGGCGCTGGCGCAATACCCGCTGGGCTGGCTTGCCGACAAGTACGACCGGCGCTGGGTGCTGATCTGGCTGTCCGCCGCCGCTGTGCTGAGCTGCGGTGTAACAATGCTGGCCAGTGGCGCGGGCACGATGGGCGTCATGCTGGCCGCCGGGTTCTTTGGCCTGACGACATTCCCGATCTTTTCGCTGTCATCGGCGCACGCCAACGACTTTGCAACAACTGAACAACGGGTCGAACTGTCTGCGGCGCTGATGTTCTGGTACGCGCTGGGCGCCATTGCGTCGCCCTACATCTCATCCACGCTGATCCAGCAATTCGGCCCCGGTGCACTGTTCGCATTTGTGGCGGTCGGTCATTTGGGGCTGATCGTGTTTGGCCTGGCGCGGATGCGGTCACGGCCAACGCCGGACGAGCGCACCAATTACGTCTACGCGCCGCGTACATCCTTCACCATTGGCCGATTGCTGAAAAGATCGCGGGAGGAATGACAGGGAAAGGGCCGGGAAATCCCGGCCCTTTTTTCTTACTGTTGTGTCGGGGCGGTTTCGTCTTCTGCCGCCTCGATCGCGTTCGCGGGCTCGGGTGTGGGTTCCAGCGCGCCGTTCACGACACCACCGACCCCGTTTTCCATCGACAGGCCCAGCTCCTCGCCCAGTTTCTTGAGCGCGGGCATCTGAACGGCCATGCCCATGATCGAATCCAGCGCCTGGTTGACCACCGGCTTGTCGCCATTTGACGCGGTGCCACCGCTTGCAGCACCAATGCCGCCAACCTGATGGATCTTGATCGAGTTGATCTTCTCGGCCGGTTTGACCATTTCCGAGATGATCGACGGCATAGTCTCGATCCGTGCCAGATCCACCTTCATGCGGATTTGCGCCGCGGACAGAGCGTTATCGGCATCGACAATCGCGCGCTTACCTTCCGCTTCGGCCAGCATGTCGTTCTTCTTGGCCTCGGCCCGGATGTTCAATGCGTCCGCTTCGGCCTGCGCTTCTTCACGACGGGCTTCGGCCCGGTCGGCAGCGGCCTCTTTCTCGGCCTGTGCGGCCAGACGGATCGCGGTTGCCTGACGTTCGGCCTCACGGGTGGCTTCGATCAGCGCGATCTGCTTCTGTCGCTCAGCCTCGGCCACTTCGCGGGCGGTTGCCACGGCTTCGGTTGCCTTGGTTGCCTCAGCCCGGGCCAGATCAGCAGATGCACGCGCGCGGCTTTCCTCTTCGGATTTCTGCGCGATGATGATCTGGCGTTCCTGCTCGGCCACTTCCAGCTCACGCTCTTTCGAGATTTCGGCCTCGCGGATCTTGCGCTCGCGCTCGATATCCGCAGCGCGGATGGCTTCTTCGCGGGCAATTCGTGCGCGTTCGGTTTCACGCACCGAGTCCTCAGTCCGTGCGGCGATCTCGGCCTCTTGCGCCACGCGCAGGGTTTCGACCTTTTGTGTCTGTTCGATGCGCGCCTGCGCCTCGTCCTGCTCGATCAACAGCTTCTGGCGTTCGGCCTCCATCGCGGCGCGGCGCACCTCAACTTCGGCTTCGGCATCAATCTGAGCGCGCTCTTTCTTCGACACAGCGATGACCTCAGCCAGCTTGCGCATACCAACGGCGTTAAAGGCGTTGTTTTCGTCCAGAGCCTCAAACGGTGTCTGGTCCAGCGCGGTCAGCGAAACGGATTCCAGGGACAGACCGTTCTTCAGCAAGTCCTCGGACACCGCATTCTGCACCTCCTGCACAAAGTCGGCGCGGTTTTCATGCAGACCGTCCATGGTCATCTGGGCCGCAACGGCGCGCAGGCCGTCGATCAGTTTGCCTTCGATCATCTCGCGCAGTTGCTCAACGTCGAAGGTGCGGTCACCCAGCGTCTGTGCGGCGCGGGCGATGCCCTCTTCGGTCGCCATGACCGAGACGTAGAACTCGACGCCAACGTCCACACGCATGCGGTCCTTGGTGATCAGGGCGGCCTCACCGCTGCGCTGCACCTCAAGGCGCAGGGTCTTCATGTTGACGGGGCTGACCTCATGCAGAAGCGGCACGATAATGACGCCACCATCCATGATGACCTTTTTGCCACCCGCGCCGGTTTTCACCAGGCTGACCTCTCGGGTCGCGCGGCGGTAGAGCCGACCCAGAACAAGGCCGATGAAAAGAAATACCGCCAGAATGGTCACAACTGTGACGGCCAGGAATGTAAGTTCCATGCAAAATCCTCCGTATTGGGGTTGAAATTTGGTTAGTCTGACAAGCCGACCAGAACGAACCGGTCGCGCCGTCGGTCGCGCAACACCAGCACTTCGGTGCCTTGCGTCAGGGCGTCCTGGGCCTGCAAGGGTTCAGCCCGCAGGTAGTGCGCATTGCCATAACGATCGGTCACACGAACCTCGGCCGGGCGACCGTGCGATGCCGTGCCTTGCGTGATCACACCACGGCGGCGGGCCAGCATTCGTTCAGACATCGCTTCGGATTCGGTTTTGGGCAGCAGGCGGGCAAAGGCACCGCCGAAGCCGCGCGCGAACCACAGGCCGAACAGACCGGCCGGGATCGCGGCCATCCACGACGGCAGGCTGAATCCCAGCAAATCGCGCAGTGCCAGTTGCAGACCCATACCGCTTAGGCCAAAGCCCGCCAGTAGGACCACCAGCCAGATCATGAAGGGCATTCTGCCGATACCCAGCCAGCCAAACGGACCGGCCGAGGCTGCCTCGGGCGCTTCCGTTTCAACCTCGGCCAGTTCGAATTCGCCCAGATCGACATCGGCGTCGATATCCAGATCGAAATCGGCAACGTCCAGATCGGGGGCGTCGACCATGTCCAGGTCGACCTCGCCATCGCCGGTTATCAGACTTCCGCCCAACGCCAGCGCAATCAGTTCGAGCGCCAGAAGGCCGAACAGTAAAGCGAGCGCCATTGTAAAGGGCGCAAACGCACCCTCGAGCAGAAAGTTGAGCATCAGCAAGTTGTCCCCGTTTTAGTATACTTTGGTATACACTCTAGATGGGCAGTCATTACAAAAATTCAAGAGGTTGTGATTCCAATGTTCAACCTATGGGTATTGCAGCCCTTGAAACCTCTGCAATCCGGGAAACGCCGATTCACCGATTTTCCGGACGATGCGTGTTTAAAATCACATCTGCATGAAAGCCGGGCTTTTGCTGGCGGGTTACATAATGTAGACGGGCGCGCAGTTAGATACGCGGATACGGAACATGGCTCGGATTCTTATTACCTCGGCGATCCCTTACATCAACGGGATCAAGCACCTCGGCAACCTGATCGGCTCGCAATTGCCTGCCGATCTGTACGCGCGCTATCAGCGTGGCCGGGGGAACGAGGTCATGTTCCTGTGCGCCACGGATGAGCACGGCACACCCGCAGAACTGGCGGCGGCCAAGGCGGGCAAGCCGGTGGCTGAATATTGCGCCGAGATGTATGGCATTCAGGCCGACATCGCCAAGCGCTTTGGCCTCAGCTTCGATCACTTCGGTCGTTCCTCCAGCGAACAGAACAAGAAACTGACGCAGCATTTCGCAGGCAAGCTGGACGATGCCGGGTTGATCCGCGAGGTCAGCGAGAAACAGGTCTATTCCAACGCGGATGGCCGCTTTCTGCCCGACCGCTATATCGAGGGCACCTGCCCGAACTGCGGATATGAGCGTGCGCGGGGTGACCAGTGCGAGAACTGTACCAAGCAGCTGGACCCGACCGACCTGATCGAGCCGCGTTCGGCCATATCCGGCTCGACCGATCTGGAAGTGCGCGAAACCAAGCACCTGTATCTGCGTCAATCCGCGATGAAGGACCAGCTGGACGCATGGATCGACAGCAAATCCGACTGGCCGATCCTGACGACATCAATTGCCAAGAAGTGGCTGCATGACGGTGATGGGTTGCAAGACCGCGGCATTACCCGCGATCTGGACTGGGGTGTACCGGTCAAGAAAGGCAATCAGGACTGGCCGGGAATGGAGGGCAAGGTCTTTTATGTCTGGTTCGACGCGCCTATCGAATACATCGCCTGTGCCAAGGAATGGGCCGATGCCAGCGGCAAACCGGATGCCGAGTGGGAGCGCTGGTGGCGCACCGACAAGGGCGCGGATGACGTGCGTTACGTCCAGTTCATGGGCAAGGACAACGTGCCCTTCCATACTCTGTCCTTCCCCGCCACCATTCTGGGGTCGGGTGAGCCGTGGAAGATGGTCGACCATCTGAAATCCTTCAACTATCTGAACTATGATGGCGGCCAGTTCTCGACCTCTCAGGGGCGCGGCGTGTTCATGGATCAGGCGCTGGACATCCTGCCCGCCGATTTCTGGCGCTGGTGGCTGCTGAGCCATGCGCCCGAAAGCAGCGACAGCGAATTCACATGGGAGAACTTCCAGCAATCGGTGAACAAGGACCTCGCCGACGTTCTGGGCAACTTCGTGAGCCGTATCACCAAGTTCTGCCGCTCGAAATTCGGCGAGGCGGTGCCCGAAGGCGGTGCATATGGCCCGCGCGAGCAAGCCCTGATCGAAGAGTTGACCACTCGCGTCCGCGCCTATGAGGAGCATATGGAAGCGATGGAGGTCCGCAAATCCGCGCGGGAATTGCGGGCGATCTGGGTCGCTGGCAACGAATACCTGCAAGCGGCTGCCCCCTGGTCGACCTTCAAGGAAGACCCGGAGCAAGCTGCTGCGCAGGTGCGTCTGGGCCTGAACCTGATCCGCCTTTACGCCGTGCTGAGCGCGCCGTTCATCCCCGAAACCTCGGCCCGGATGCTGAGCGCGATGAACACGCTGGACACCAGCTGGCCCGATGATGTCGCTGCCGCGCTGAACGCTCTGCCGGCCGGGCACGCGTTTACTGTACCCGACGTGTTGTTCGCCAAAATCACCGATGAACAACGCGAAGACTGGCAAAACCGGTTCGCCGGTACGCGCGACTGATCGGACAAAAAGTAACGACCAATAAGGGGGGCTCCGGCCCCCTTTTTTGTGCCCTCGCGGCTGCGCATCTCAAAGGCCCACGGCCGACCCTCGACGTAGGAAGGCGGCAGTAAACCCGCGCGGTGTCATAATAATTTCTGCAATTGCATTCACGTCCCGGGCGTCAACAAGGTTGAGAAATACACTCAAACCCGCCATCCTGACCCAAAGTTCCTGTGACTCGGTCCAAAGCTGACGGTTCGGGTTATGCGCATATTTACTTCAAAGAGGCCATTGCCATGTCCCTTGTATCGACGTTTTCCGGATACCGTCAAAAAGGCATCGTTGCCAGATTTCTGTGGCCATCCGCTGCTGTGATCTGCATCGGACTGGCACAGAGCGCATCGGCGCAGGATCAGGGCGAAGCTGCCCCGCCCAAAGTGTCAATTGCGGCTGCCTATTCACAGGAAATCACCGAAGAAGCGGTGTTCATCGGTCGTGCGGAAGCGCTGGAAAAGGCGGACATCGTCGCGCGCGTCAGCGGCTTTCTGGACAGTCAGAACGTCGAAGACGGCGCGCTGGTGAATGAGGGCGATCTGCTGTTCACCATCGAACCCGATTTGTATGAGGCGACGCTTGAAGCCCGGAACGCCGATCTGGACCGGGCCGAAGCCAGCCTGGAACTGGCCCGGGTGGAACTTGCGCGGAAAGAAGAACTGTACAAACGCGACGCCACACCAGAATCCGAACGCGACATAGCCCGTGCCAACGAACTGGTGGCCGAGGCCGAGGTCAAAGCCGCCAAGGCCGCCATCCAGCAGGCCGAACTGGATCTGAGTTACACGCAGATCCAGGCCCCGTTTACCGGCCGCATCGGTCGTGTCGCCATCAGCGTCGGCGACGTTGTCGGCCCGACAAATCCACCGCTGGTCAATATCGTCAGCGAAGCGCCGATCTACGTCAATTTTTCGCTGAACGAAAAGCAGTTCACCACGGTTTTGGAGACCTTTGGAGAAAACGCCGCCTCGCTGGCCGGCAGCGATCAGAGCCCGGTCGTCCGGGTCACCCTGCCCAACGGTACGGAACTGGAGGAAACCGGTACGATCGTTTTTGTCGACAACCGGATTGATCCGCTGACCGGTGCAATCTCGTTACGGGCCGAGTTTGACAATGCCGACCGGCTGATCATCGACGGCGCCTTCCTGAACGTGAACATCGAAGCGCTGGAACCCACTTTGGAGGTTTTGATCCCACAGGCCGCGCTTCAGCGGGACCAACGGGGTGAGTTCGTGCTGGTCGTCAACGACAAGCAGATGGTCGAACAACGCTATATCACCACGGGCGACACGGTGGAATCGGCGATCATCGTCAAGGATGGTCTGCGCGAAGGCGAAAGCGTGATCGTGGAGGGCCTGCAGAGGGTCCGGCCCGGCGTTTCTGTCGACGCGGTTGTCGCGTCTGAACAGCCGGGAGAATAACCGATGTTCTCAGCCCTGTTCATAAGCCGGCCCAAGCTGGCGCTTGTCATCTCGCTTGTCCTGACCATCATGGGCGGGATTGGCTATCTGGTGCTTCCGGTGGCGCAGTTCCCGGACATCACGCCGCCGGTGGTCAGTGTCACAACCACATATACCGGCGCGAATGCCGAAACGGTTGAAAACACCGTCGCCGCGCCGATCGAGGCGCAGGTCAATGGCGTGGACGACATGATCTATATGACGTCCACCTCCTCGGATAACGGCAACTACTCGCTGAATATCACTTTCGAGGTGGGCACCGATCCCGATATCGCATCGGTGAACGTTCAGAACCGGGTGGCCCAGGCCATGGCGTCGTTGCCGACCGAGGTCACATCCTCTGGCGTGGTCACGCAGAAGGCGTCGACCAACATGCTTTTGCTGGTAACGCTGACCTCGCCCAATGGCACCTATGACAGTGTATTTCTTTCCAACTACGCCTCGATCAACCTGAAGGACGCGCTGGCGCGGGTGCAGGGGGTCGGCAAGGCGGACGTGCTGACCAATCTGGAATATGCGATGCGGATCTGGATGGACCCCGACAAGATGGCAGCATTGTCCATCGCGCCGGGCGACGTGATCGACGCGATTCGCGAACAGAATGTCGAAGTGTCCGCAGGATCAATCGGCGCGCCCCCGGTTCCGGAAGGGCAGACGTTCCAATACACGATCAAGGCCAAGGGCCGGCTGACCTCGGCCGCCGAATTTGGTGACATTGTCATCCGGACCGGCGATGCCGGTTCGATTGTCCGGGTCCGGGACATTGCCCGCGTCGAACTTGGCGCCGAATATTATGCAGCGTCCGGGTATTTCGAAAGCGTACCCGCCACGGTCATCGGGATCTATCAGGCGCCCGGAGCCAACGCGCTTGCCGTGTCCGACCGGGTTGAGGCCGAATTGCAGAGGCTGTCGCGTTCGTTCCCGGATGATGTCGAATATCAGGTGCCGTTCAACACCACGGATTTTGTGGAACAATCGCTAAATGACGTGGTTTCAACGCTTATCCTGACCTTCATTCTGGTGATTTCGGTTGTGTTCCTGTTTCTCGGAAGCTGGCGTGCGACCATCATTCCGGCGGTTGCCATCCCCGTTTCGCTGATCGGCACCTTCGCCTTCCTGCTTGCCTTTGGCATGTCGCTGAACACTATCTCTCTGTTCGCGCTGGTGCTGGCAATCGGCATCGTCGTGGATGACGCCATCGTCGTGGTGGAGAACGTCGAACGGATCATCGCGGATGAAGGTCTGCCCCCTGCCGAGGCAACCCGCAAGGCTATGGGTCAGATCACCGGCCCCGTCATTGCGACCACGCTGGTGCTTTTGGCGGTGTTTGTTCCCGTTACCTTCATGCCCGGCATTTCAGGGCGGCTCTATTCGCAGTTTGCCGTTACGATCTCGACCGCGGTGGTGATCTCTTCGATCAACGCGCTGACTTTGTCCCCGGCCCTGTGCGGCTTGGTGTTGCGGGAACGGACAGGCCCGCCCAAGGGTCTGCTGGCCCTGTTCGAGAATTTTATCGGAACTGTCCGGCTGGGCTATGTCGCGATTGTGCGCAAGCTTCTGATCCTGCCGGTCATCGCTTTGGGCGTGATCGTTGCGCTGGCCATGGGCACGGGCACAATCATGTCCAACACGTCCAGCGGCTTCATCCCGCTGGAGGATAACGGGTATCTCTTCGTGGATATCCAATTGCCTGATGCCGCGACCCTGGAACGGACTGAGGCCGTATCCAGCCGCGTCGACGAGCAGATTCAGCAGATCCCCGGTGTGGCCAGCACGGTTCTCATCAACGGCTACTCGCTGCTCAACGGCACAATCACCAACGGGTCGGCGATCTTCGTGAACCTCGACAATTGGGACGAGCGGCAAGAGGATGACCTGAGCGCGAACGCCATTCTGGCCAAGATTCTGGCCATTGCCAACGGCGAGTCCGCCGCCTCGATCGTGGCTTTCAACCCGCCGCCCATTCAGGGCCTGGGCATGTCGGCCGGTGTCGAGATGGAGGTTCAGCAGACCGGCGGTGGCTCACCACAGGATCTGGCCTCGGCCGTGGGGTCCTTTGTCTATGCCGCCAACCAACGCCCGGAAATCGGACAGGCCTACACGACGTTCCGCGCGAACGTGCCGCAACTGTTCGTCAATCTGGATCGGGAAAAGGCCAAAACGCTGCAAGTGTCCGTGGCCGAAATTTTCCAGACCATGCAGGCGCAGCTGGGGTCCTATTACGTCAACGACTTCAACCTGTTCGGCCGCGTCTATCGCGTCATGATACAGGCGGACGGGTCTTATCGGGACAATGTCGAAGACATCGGGAACCTCTATGTCCGGTCCACCAAAGGGGAAATGGTGCCGCTTGCGACTTTGATCGACGTCGAAAACGTGCTGGGTCCGGTACTGCTGAAACGGCACAACCTGTTCCGTTCGGCGACCGTGACCGCCGTCCCGGCGCCTGGTCTGTCCAGCGGCGACGCGATCAATGTCATGACCGAGGAATCGGCGACCGCCCTGCCCCCGGGCTATGCGTTCGAATGGACCGGTACCGCCCAGCAGCAGTTGGCCTCGGGCAGTCTGGTGATTGTGATCCTCGGGCTGGCGATCCTGTTCGGATACCTGTTCCTGGTTGGCCAGTATGAAAGCTGGTCGATGCCAGTCTCGATCCTTCTGTCGGTGATTGTCGCGCTCTTTGGGGCGGTGGCCGCCGTGGCGATCGTGGGCAGCGATATCAACCTCTATACGCAGATCGGGATGATCATGCTTGTCGGTCTGGCGTCGAAGAACGGGATTCTGATTGTCGAGTTTGCGATGGAACAGCGGGCCAAGGGTCTGTCGATCAGGGACGCAGCCGCCGAAGCAGCCTTTCAGCGTTTTCGCGCGGTTATGATGACCGCGCTGTCCTTCCTGCTGGGCGTTGTCCCGCTGCTTGCGGCCAGCGGTGCCGGAGCGGCCAGCCAGAAGGCCATCGGTGTGGCTGTTTTCGGCGGTATGCTGGCTGCGACGCTAATCGGTGTGATTCTTGTACCGGTCCTCTATGCGATGATGCAGGGGCTGAGGGAGTGGATCAAAGGCACGAAAAACGATCCCGGGCCTTCGGAAAAGGCAGCCTGAGACAAATGAAAGCCCCGCCGAAATGGCGGGACTTTTCGCTTGTATTGTTGAACAAGGGCCTGAGTTTAGCTGCGGCGCTGGTCCATCCACTCCTGAAGGCGGGCTATTTGGTCACCGCTCAGCTTCAGGCCCAGCTTGTTCCGGCGCCAGACCACATCTTCAGCCCTGCGCGCGTATTCCTTGTCCATAAGCCATTCCACCTCGCGCGCAGTCAGGTTTGCCCCAAAACTGTCGCCCAGATCGTCCGCGGTTTGCGCCTCGCCCAGAATTACGCGCGCTTCGGTGCCATAAGCGCGCACCAGCCGTTCGGCCCAGGCCCGGTCCAGAAAGGCGTAGTCGGCCTCAAGCCCGGCCACAAGATCCTGCACCCCGTCAACGGGAAATTCACCGCCGGGCAGCGCAACACCCGCGGTCCAGGGGCCAGGCAGATCCGGGAAGTGTTCGCCAATTTTCTCCAGCGCACTTTCCGCCAGCCGCCGGTAGGTTGTTATTTTGCCGCCGAAAACGTTCAGCACCGGCGCCCCGCCCTGCGCATCCACCTTCAGGGTATAGTCCCGCGTTGCGGCGGTCGCGCTGCTGGCACCGTCATCGTACAAGGGACGAACCCCGGAATAGGTCCAGACGATGTCATCGCGTGTAACGGGGGATTTGAAGTATTTGGATGCGAATGCGCACAAATAGTCCTGCTCGGCCTCGGTACAGACCGGAGGTTCGGCAGGGTCCGGATGGTCCTGATCGGTTGTGCCGATCAGCGTGTAATCCCGCTCATAAGGTATAGCAAAGATGATGCGGCCGTCCTCGCCCTGAAAAAAGTAGCATTTGTCGTGGTCAAAGAGTTTGCGGGTCACGATATGGCTGCCGCGCACCAACCGCACACCTTCGCGCGAGTTCACATGGATTTTGGTCTGGATGATATCCCCTACCCAGGGACCGCCCGCGTTGACCAGCATTCTGGACTGAAACACGCGGGTTTCGTCCGTATCCCGATCCCGAACCGTGATTTCCCACAGTTCGCCCTCTCGCCGGGCCGAAAGGACCTCGGTGCGCACAAGGATATTCGCGCCGCGGGCTTCCGCGTCGCGGGCATTCAAGACGACCAGCCGAGAATCTTGGACCCAGCAATCGGAATATTCGTAGGCTGTCACGAACTTGTCCTGCAACGGCGCGCCCTCCGGGGATGCAGACAGATTCACCAACGACGTACCCGGCAGGATCTTGCGCCCCCCCAGATTGTCATACAGGAACAATCCCAAACGGATCAGCCAGGCAGGTCGCCGCCCTTTCATCCAAGGCATGACCGTACTCAGAAGGCGTGAAGTCGGGGTTTCCGAGTCGAACCGCATATCCGCGTGGAACGGAAGCACAAACCGCATCGGCCAGCTGATATGCGGCATCGCCCGCAACAGCGTTTCCCGCTCGATCAGGGCTTCGTGGACCAGGCGGAACTCAAAATATTCAAGATAGCGCAGACCGCCGTGGAACAGCTTGGTCGAAGACGATGATGTCGCCGACGCCAAATCGTTCATTTCCGCCAGGGTGACGGACAATCCCCGCCCTGCCGCGTCGCGGGCGATACCGCATCCGTTGATCCCACCACCGATGATGAAAAGGTCGGTTACCTGATCGTTTTGCTGTTCCATATCCGGATGATTCCCCACTGTGGAAAACGCGCGCTCATTAACGCGGTGAAGGCTCGGTTCGTCAATGTTGATTTTCGTTTTTTTTCGCTTTTGATATGCCCGCATCGGCGAAAAACTGAAAAGTGCACCAGAAAGTTATCTTTTCCGTAGCCCACACTCATTACAGAACCCTTGCATTTTGAACCAAAGGGAACAAAAACGAATACAGCGGATCAACCGGAGCGGAGCATGTCACTTTCCTTTCGACAGTCGGACATTCTGAACATTGCCAAACAGGACGGCCGGGTGATGGTCGAGGACCTGGCGGTGAAATTCGGTGTGACGGTGCAGACCATTCGCCGGGATCTGTCCGATCTTGCCGATATGGGTAAGCTGGACCGGGTGCATGGTGGCGCGGTGCTGCGGTCCGGCGTGTCCAATATCGGGTACGAGGATCGTCGCGCACTGAATTCCGAAGCCAAGGCTCGCATCGCCCAAAGATGCGCGCAGGATATCCCTGACGGAGCTTCCGTCTTTATGAATATCGGCACATCGACCGAGGCCGTCGCCCGCCAGATGTTGTCGCACAAGGACCTGATGGTGGTGACCAACAACATGAACGTGGCCAACATCCTTGTCGAAAACCCTGATTGCCGGATCGTTGTCGCCGGTGGCGTTCTGCGCCGCTCGGACGGGGGGTTGATCGGAAATCTGACCATATCCACCATCGAGCAGTTCAAGTTCGATCACGCGATCATCGGATGTTCGGCCCTGGATTTTGAAGGCGATCTGATGGACTTCGACTTTCAGGAGGTGCGCGTCAGCCAGACCATCATCGCTCAGGCTCGCCGGACCTGCCTTGTGGCCGATCAGTCAAAGTTTCAGCGAACCGCCCCTGCGCGCATCGCCTCTCTTTCCGAGGTCGACGTGTTCTACACCGATGAAGCCCCGCCCAAGGGTCTGGCCCGCAAGTGCGCCGCGTGGAAGACGCAGATTACCGTGTGCGGCTGAGACCCGGACGACTCGCATTATACGAGAACAGCGCATACCGGTTCTTGCCAGAGGCACATTCACCTGACACTATCCGTTAACATGGCAATCGTCGCACGGGAGGGGAGGACCGGGCCATGATAGCGCTTTTGTTTGCGTTACTTACAGCCACGATGGGGCTGAACTATTACCAAAGAACCACCGCGGCCAACGTGCTGTTCTTTTTCACGCTGGCGTTGAGCGTGTATTGGCTGAAGTTTCACGCCACCAGCCAGTTGACCATTCAGTTGTAGGGGCCGCAATGACTCCTGAACTGTCACGAACCCTGAATGCGCTTGGTATGCTGGCCGTCAGCCTTGTCTTGTCGCTGGCCTATATCTATCAGTTGAAACTCTACGAACTGCCCTGCCCCCTGTGCCTGCTGCAAAGGGTTGGCTTTGTGGCAGTTGGCGTTGGTCTGGGTCTGAACTTGCTATACGGCGCGCGCCCGCGGCACTATGCCATCATGCTGATCGCCGCGCTTTATGGCGGCAGCGTGTCCGTCCGCCAGATCCTGTTGCACATCGTTCCGGGCACCGGCCATTACGGCTCACCCGTATTGGGGCTGCACTACTACACCTGGGCGGCCATCTGCTTTTTTCTGATCGTACTTGGAACGGCGGTCATGCTGCTGTTCGATCGCCAATATGCAAACAGCACCGACACGCAGCCGCGCTTTGGTGGCAGTATGCTGGCCAAGGTTACCTTTTTCATCATGCTGGGTCTGGCGGCGCTGAACGCGGGCACGACACTGCTGGAATGCGGTCCGGGAATTTGTGCCGACCCGCCGACCAGCTACAAATTGATTGACGAAGTGGGTGGCAACGGCTGAGGATAGGTCAACCTTCCCAAAAGGAGGCACGAGCATGGGCTTATTGGGGCAGCCGCTGGGCTACTATGACTATCTGACGTTCGTGGCGTTGATCCTGTTGCTGATCGCGGTGATGGCATTGTTTCTGTTCATCATGGGATTGCCGGGGCGCATCGCGATCAAACGCAACCACCCGCATGCCGAGGCCGTCAAAATCATGGGCTGGATGGGGTTTCTGGCCATCGTCCCGTGGGTACACGCCTTTATCTGGGCGTTCCACGACGGGACAACCGTCGATATCCGTCGCATGCCCGACGATGAACGCGACGCGGTACGCAAGGAAATCAAACGGTTGGGCGGCACGCTCAACGAAGAATATCGCGACCCGCTGGACCCCGACGAGACGCAGAAGAGCTAAGGCCAAAGGAAGTCACAGAATATGTTTGTTGCCCTCGGCATTACGCTGTTCTACATCATTTTCGTTTGGTTCATTTTCTTCAAGGCGAAGTGGCTGAAATTCAATATCACCTGGGGAATCGTGTCCTTTTGGGTGGGCGCACACCTGCTGTTGATCTTTCTGGTCGCCCTGCGCTTTTTTCAACCCTTTTCGCTCGACAGCCACGTTGTCCGCTCGACCATCCAGATCGTGCCCCGCCTGACCGAACCGACCATCCTGACAGAAGTGCTGGTCGAACCGAATACCGAGGTCAGGAAGGGCGACCCGCTTTATCGTTTCGACGACACAGTCTTCGCGCTTGAGGTAGAAGAGGCGACCGCGCAACTGGTCGCAGCCCAGCAGAACGCCAAAATCCTTGAACAGGATGTGATTGTCGCCGCTGAGGCCGTCGAACGTGCGAATGCGCAGCTGGCCTATGCGCAGACACAGCAGGCGCGGTATGAAAATCTGGTCCCTGCCGGCGGGGCGCGTCAGGACGAACTGGATCGCTGGAACGAACAGGTCACCGAAGATCAGGCACAGATCAAAGAGGCCGAGGCCAATCTGGAAAAGGCCGAGCTGGCGCTGAACTCTCAGATCGACGGGGTGAACACCGGTATCCTTCAGGCACAGGCGCAGTTGGAAAAGGCGCAGTATTTCCTGAACAATACTACGATCTACGCCCCCGAAGACGGTATGATCGTCTCGCAACAGGCGCGACCGGGCCTGGTGGTCGGCGATATTCGACTGGGTGCAATCGCCAGTTTTGTGACCAAGGAAAACCCCTATATCCTGGCCACTTATCGCCAGCAGAACTTGAAATTTGTCGAGCCGGGTCAGGAGGTTGAGGTTGCCCTTGACCTGTATCCCGGCGAAATTCTCACCGGCAAGGTCGAAGCGATCTGGTGGGCCACACGACAAGGTCAGTATCTGCCCTCGGGCCGCCTGCCCGGGTTTGAACTGCCGAAACTGCCCGGACGTATCGCAGTGCAGATATCGGTCGATATCCCTGATGGCCACACTTTCCCCGCAGGGGGTCACGCAGCGGTAGCAATCTATACGGGTCAGGGCAAAAGCTTTGAATTCCTGCGGCGCATCAATATCCGCCTTTATTCTTTCGCCAACTTCATCCGACCACTGGATATCTGAGGACGCATGATATGATCCGGGCCAAACTTCATCGCAGCCTGATCGGCACCGCCCTTTGCGCCGCCCTGCTGGCGGGTTGCGCTCCGGTTGGTCCGGATTTCGTGCGCCCGAACTCTCCGGTGATGAAGCAATGGATCGAGGTGAACAGTCCCAGCACCGGCGCCGGCGGCCTGACCTCGCGCAGCGCGCCAGTGGTGAAATGGTGGGAAACGTTCAACGATCCGACCCTGAACAAACTGATCGCCGAAGCCTACGCCCAAAACCTTGATCTTCAGGTGGCCGGAGCCCGCGTGTTGCAGGCCCGCGCACAGCTTGGCATCGCGTTCGGAGAACTTTATCCGCAATCGCAGGCCATCGGCGGTTCCATCCAACGCCGCCAAATCAGCGAAAACCTGGGGCCGATTTCGGACATTCGCCGGATCATTCCGCTGGATACGGAATTTTCAACCTCGCAGGTGGGCTTCGATGCCCAATGGGAGCTGGATGTCTGGGGTCAGCAACGCCGCGGCGTGCAGGCGGCCCGATCCAATCTGGCGCTACAGGTCGCCAATTATGACGACGCTTTGGTCACCCTGACCGGAGATGTGGCGGCCCTTTATGTCAATATCCGCGCGTTGCAGGAATCTCTGGCCGTTGCGCGCGACAACATACAGCTGCAACAGGAATCCGCTGACCTGACCCAGTTACGTTTTGACAACGGCGTTACGACGGAACTGGACGTGCAGGAATCCACGGCGCTGCTGAACAACACCAAAGCGCTGGTGCCCGAGATTGAAAGTGACATTCAGCAAGCCAAGAATGCGCTGGCCGTGCTGCTGGGAACGACACCTTCGCGCATGACCGGCCTTTTGGGTAACGCGGGGCGCATTCCGTCCGCGCGGTCCAATGTGGCCGTTGGCGTACCCGCGGAACTGCTGCGCCGCCGCCCGGATGTGCGCGCGGCGGAACTTGCGGCGGCCACACAATCGGCTCAGGTCGGGATTGCGCTGGCGGATCTGTATCCGCAGTTCATCCTGTCCGGCTCTATCGGTCTGCAGGCTTCCGGCGGGCGGGATCTGTTTTCGTCGTCCAGTTCCACGGGACTGGCGAATGCCGGCGTCGTCTGGAACGTGCTGAACTACGGACGGATCAAGAATAATGTGCGCGCGCAGGATGCGGCCTATCAGGCGCTGATCGCCAACTATCAGAACACCGTTCTGACCGCCTATTCCGAAGTTGAAAGCGCCATGGTCGCCTATGCGCAGTCGCGCAAACAGGTGGGCTTTTATGAAAACAGCGTCACAGCCTCGCGCAAGGCGGCCGAGATCGCCGTGGATCAGTATCGCGACGGCATCGCCGACTATTCCCGTATTTTGAACACGCAAACCGCGTTGCTGCGTTCGCAGGCCAATCTGATCCAGGCACGACAGCAAGTGTCGAGCAATCTGGTCGCTGTCTACAAAGGCTTGGGGGGCGGCTGGCAAATCCGGCAGAATCAGGAATTCCTACCGGAAACCGTGCTGGCCGAGATGGCCTACCGGACCGATTGGGGCGATCTTCTGGAGGAAACCCCGACCCGCGCCAGCCTGAACTGACCGTTATTTCGTCAGCCCGCGCAGCCCGCCCGAGATCAGGATGTTAACTTCGTACAGGATCCGCGGGGCAGCCAACCCGCCGGGGCTGGCCAGATAGTTCGGGCTCCACTCCGGTTCGAATTTCTGTTTGAAGGACCGCAGCCCCTCAAAGTGATAGAATTGCTCGCCATGTTCGTAAACGAACCCGCCGATGCGGTTCCACAGCGACGCCAGCTGCCGGTTCTCGATCCCCGAAAACGGTGCCGCGCCCAGCGAAAACCACCGGAACCCCTGCTCTGCCCCCCATGCCATCATTTCCGCGAACAAGGCGTCCATGACGAAACTTGGGCTGTCGGGTTCATACCGCATCAGGTCCAGCGACAGCTCGGATTTATGGCCACCCTGAAACAAATTGGCAAAGGCGACGATCTGGCCGGTGTCGCCATTCCGCAGCACCGCGTGATCAAAGTAGGACAGATATTGGTCGTCAAAACCGCCCAGGGCGAACCCTTTTTCTTCGCCGGCCTTCCGCTCAAGCCAGTCGTCCGAAATCTTTCGCAACTCGGGCAGCACCGGGGCCAGCTTATCCTTTGGTATGATCTCGAACACGTACCCCTCACGCTCGGCCCGGTTTTTAGCCTGCCGGAATCGCTTGCGCGACTTGCCGTCCAGCGAGAAATCCTTTAGCGGCACGCGCGCGACTTCGCCGATTTTCAGGATGGACAGGCCCAGATCCAGAAAGGTCGGCAGGTATTTGGTGGATACGCTGTAGAATGCACACAGCTTGCCTTCGCGGTCTGCCATTTCACGCAGTTGCCAGATCAACTGCTTCCCGGCGGCTTCATCACCCACAGGTTCGCCTTTGGTGATCAGCGCGTTGCCGGTATCGGCATAAGCCAGAAACGCGGTTTCATCGGGTGAGATCAGGAACTGCTTGTCGCCCGTCAGCGAGATTTGGGATTCGGTGTCTTCGCATTCCATCACCAGACGTTCGACGACAGGCGGAATCTCGGTTCGTACCGGCGGCGGGATGTCGCGCCCGAACAGGGAATTCACCGCGACCACGCCAAGAATGACTGCAACTACTAGGCTGGACCGTAAAAAGCGCGAGGCATCGCCGTTCCAGGCGAATTCCCACCACAGGGAGTTCTGATACTCGACATGTGAATAGGCAAACAGCCCGACCCAGAAAACGACGGCCAACAGAGCGATGACGCTGACCAGCCAGGGGATGTTCAGCCGAAAGATCGATGCGCCGCTGACGCGATAGAACGCGCCCCGGAACATGGCCAGCAGCGCAATGGTGCCCAGCATGCTGATCGCCTCGTGGGTATCCAGCCCCTTGGCCAGCGACGCTGCAAATCCGGCCACCATCAACAACATGGCTACGGCCCAGGCGCGGTAGAGTTTTCGGAACAACCCGCGCGACACGAGGATCAGCAGGACCCCTACGGCGCTGCCGACCAGATGTGAGGCTTCGACAAAAGACAGGGGCAGGAATTCTCGCAGCGCCCCAAGGTTCTGACTGCTGGAGGGCAGCGCCCCGGACACTAGCAGGATGACCCCGGCCACCGCAGCGATCCCGGCCGCGACCATCGGAACAATCGGGCGGATGACACGGTAGACCCAGGTCGCGGCACCGCTGATGTGATGGCGGTGCGTCATGGCCGACGCAACGGCGATGGACAAGCTTGCGATTGCAAAGGGCAAGAAAGTGTAAACCAGCCGGTACAGCAACAATGCCGCGATGACGTCAGACCGCCCCGAGGCGCCCAGCCCCGCGATCAGCGTCGCCTCGAATGCGCCGATCCCGCCGGGCGCATGGCTCAGGATGCCGACGGCAATCGCCCCGATATAGATCGTAAAGAAATAGGGATAGCCGACACCCAGATCATCCGGCATCAGCACGTATAGCGTCATCGACGCCCCAAACAGATCGCCGACCGCCGCCAGGGTCAGCAGGCCCGCCAGCTTGCCGCCGGGCAAATTGAACCCGACCCCGCCATAGGCCAGTCTGCGCCCGCCCTTCGCCAGCCAGAGGAACAGGGTCGCGACACCTGCCAGCAGGCAGATCCCGATCACCGTTTCCGTGGTTTCACTGATGGGCAGAACCTTCGCGATCCCGTCCGGATGCAGGGTCAGAAGAATGCCAAGCAGCAGCACAAAGCCGGACCAGAACGCAATCCACGAGGTCGCGATGACTCCGGCAACCCGGCTGAGGTCCAGACCCAGTGAGGCATAGATGCGGTACCGGATCGCTGTACCCGTGATGTAGGAAAACCCAAGGCAGTTTGAAACGGCATAGCCGCTGGCGCCGGCCATGCCCGCAACGGGCAGAGGAACCTTACCCTCGGCCACGCTTTGAACGGCAAACACATCATACATGGACAGGGACAGAAAACTGAAGCAGGTCCAGCACAGCGCGAAAAACATCAGTTTCCACGATGTATTGGCGACGTCCTTCTGAACGTCGGACCATTTCACATGCGAAGACAATTCGTGCAGCACCGTCAGCGCGATCAGGGTCACCAGGATCGGAATCGCGATTTTGACCCACGGCTTTTCCAGAAATCCGGTCACCCGCTCGGCCCAGCGAAGGGCCCAGAGTTCTTCCCCTGTTTCCTGATTGGTCATCGTGTATCCCTGCTCTTCAGGCGCTGCATCACTCCTGCACGCGGCCGGTCCGCGCCGGGCAACTCTTGCACAATTTCTTTGAAGCTCAAAGCGCTACGCAGGTTCAGACCCGCCCTTTGCGCGTGGACAGCAGCAGGTTGGTCTCGGACCGGGTTATCCCCTCCATCCGCCGGATCTGGAACAGAACTTCGTCCAGTTCGGCCAGGGTTTCTGTCCCGATCTCGGCGATCAGATCCCAACTGCCGTTGGTGGAATGAACAGCGCGCACCTGACGCATGGCGGCAATCCTGGCCATCGTGCGTTCGGTTCCCCGACCTTCGATTTCCAGCATCATCAGACCCCGAACCGGGCTTTGCGCCACGTCCTGCCGTGTGAGAACGGTGAACCCAACAATCTCGCCCGACTGCTTCAGGCGCTGCAGTCGGCTGCGCACTGTTGTGCGGGTCACGCCCAGCGTTTCCGCAAGCTCGGACAGCGATGCCCGCGCATCCCGGTGCAGCGCATTAAGCAGCCTGCTATCCAAATCGTCCATGTCAGCTTCTCATTTCGTGCCTCTTGGTTTCATTTTGAACATTTTGATGTCTTCTCGCAAGCCATCCCGACGAATTAGATAACCATATGGATATCGAACACGTAATTTTGGTTGGTGCCCCGATGGACGCGGGAAAGCGTCGTCAGGGGTGCCGCATGGGACCAGACGCCTATCGGGTTGCCGGTCTCGAACAGGCCCTGTCCGATCTGGGGCATCGCGTCACGGATATCGGTGACGTCCGGCCGGATGACACAACGGTGACCGAGCACGCACATCTGTTCGCCCTGCCGGAATGCATCGGTTGGACCAGCGCCCTGAGCCGCGCAGCGCAAGAGGCGGCGCCCAACGGTTTGCCGATTTTCATGGGCGGCGATCATGCCCTGTCGATGGGCACTGTCGCGGGCATGGCCGCCCATGCCGATCAGATCGGGCGACCCTTGTTCGTGCTATGGCTGGACGCGCACAGCGATTTCCATACCCCCGACAGCACCGGCAGCGGCAACCTGCATGGCACCCCGGTCGCCTATTTTACCGGGCAATCCGGTTTCGACGCCTTTCCGACAGTACCCGCGCCGATCCCCACGGATCGTGTGGGCATGATCGGCCTGCGGTCGGTCGATCCCGCCGAGCGCGCCAAGCTGGAGCAGGACCACGCAATGCTGGCGGACATGCGCAGCATCGACGAACACGGGATCAAAGCCCCACTTATGGCTTTTCTGGACCGGGTTCGCGCCGCCAATGGTTTGCTGCATGTCTCATTGGATGTCGATTTCCTCGACCCTTCGATCGCGCCGGCGGTCGGCACTACCGTTCCGGGTGGCGCGACCGAACGCGAAGCCCATCTGGTGATGGAATTGCTGCACGAAAGCGGGGTTGTCGGCTCGTTGGATCTGGTCGAACTGAACCCGTTTCTGGACGAACGGGGGCGCACAGCCAAACTGATGGTCGATCTGGCTGCCTCGCTTCTGGGCCGCCGTATCTTTGACCGCCCGACCCGGAGTTTCTGATGCAATCCCTGCAAGCGCCCTCATCCGTCGTAATGATCCGCCCGCACGCGTTCGCCTCGAACCCGGAAACGCGCGACGACAATGCCTTTCAGACCCTCGCCGACAGATCGGCCGCCGCAACCTCTGCCGAGGCGCGTGCCGAGCATGACAGGGCTGTGGAACTGCTGCGCGGCGCAGGAATCACGGTGCATGTTTTCGACGATCACGGCCAGTTCGACACGCCGGACAGCGTTTTTCCGAACAACTGGTTTTCCACCCATCCCGGCGGGCACGTCGCGATCTACCCGATGTTCGTACCCTCCCGCCGGCGCGAACGTCGGCCCGACGTCATCGAAATGCTGAAGCAGGAATACCGCGTTCAGGATGTGATCGACTATTCCGGGCTGGAGCAGGATAAACTGGCGCTGGAAGGCACTGGCGCAATGGTTCTGGATCATGTTGGCCGCGTCGCCTACACGGTCAAATCCAACCGCGCCGATCCCGTCCTGCTGGAGCGGTTCTGCACCCATTTCAACTATGAACCCATCGTGTTCGAAGCACAGGATGCCGAAGGCCGTGACGTGTACCACACCAATGTCCTGATGGGCATCGGGACCGAATACGCCTTGATCTGTCTGGACATGATCACCGATCCCGAGCGGCGGGCAACCGTAAAGGCCCGGCTGGAGGAAACCGGTCGCACTGTCATCGACCTGTCCCACGAACAGATCGGCGAGTTTGTCGGCAACGCGATCGAACTGAGCGGCCAATCCGGGCTGGTTCTGGCACTGTCCAACCGGGCGCTGGCATCGCTGACCCCGGAACAAATCGCAATCATCGAAGCCAGCGCGACGCCGCTGCCGCTTTCGGTGCCCACAATCGAAACCGCAGGTGGATCTGTGCGCTGCATGATTGCCGGCATCCATCTTTCGCGCCGATAGGAGGCCATCATGCAACCTTCCGACAAAGCCCTGGTGCCGTTTGTTTCCGTCGACAACATGATGCGGCTGGTGCATCACATTGGTCTCGAACGGATGATCACCCAGATTGCGGCCCAAATCGAATCCGACTTCAAACGGTGGGAGAGCTTCGACAAGACCCCGCGCATTCCTGCCCACTCGCCTCATGGGGTGATCGAGTTGATGCCCACCTCGGATGGCGAGGCCTACGGGTTCAAATACGTCAACGGCCACCCCAAGAACACATCCGAGGGGCTGCAGACTGTGACCGCATTTGGCCTGCTGGCGGATGTCTATACCGGCTATCCCACCCTGCTGACCGAGATGACGATGCTGACCGCGCTGCGTACGGCCGCGACCTCGGCGCTGGTGGGTCGCTATCTGGCCCCGAAATCCGCAACGGTCATGGCCATGATCGGCAACGGCGCGCAATCGGAATTCCAATGTCTGGCCTTCAAGGCGATGTGCGGAATTACAACCGTCCGCCTCTATGACACAGACAGCGGAGCAACCGAAAAATGCGCGGCAAACCTGCAAGGCAAGGGCCTGACGGTCGTGCCCTGCACAACGCCCGAAGAGGCGATCGAGGGCGCGCAAATCATCACGACCTGCACCGCGGACAAGAAATACGCCACCATCCTGACGGATAACATGGTCGGGCCGGGCGTGCACATCAACGCCATTGGCGGTGACTGCCCGGGCAAAACCGAACTGCACCGCGATATCCTGCTGCGGTCGGATATTTTCGTTGAATACCCCGAACAGACCCGGATCGAAGGGGAGATTCAGGCACTGGATGACGATCACCCTGTGACCGAGATGTGGCAGGTCATGACCGGCCAGGCCGAAGGACGCCGCGACAACCGTCAGATCACCCTGTTCGACAGCGTTGGCTTTGCGATCGAGGACTTCTCGGCCCTGCGCTACGTCAAATCTGCAATCGAAGGCACAGAGTTCTTTGAACCCCTCGACATGCTGGCCGACCCGGACGATCCGCGCGATCTATTCGGAATGTTGATGCGGGCAGAATAGCGCACCGACAGGGGGCTCTGCCCCCGCCGCCTTCGGCGTCTCCCCCGAGGTATTTGCAGCCAGATGAAGTGAGGATCCCCTGCTTCATCTGGCTCTAAATACCTCGGAGCGCGAGGCAGAGCCTCGCAAAATACCCCAGCTCACCCGGCAAGCGACGGTAGGTACAGAACAATTGCGGGGAAAGCGACAAGCAGCGCAATGGTGACGGCGTCTGCGACGAAGAACGGTGTCACGCCTTTGAACACGTCCTGCACGCTCAGGTCCGGGCGCACGCCTGCAACGACGAAACAGTTCAGACCGATGGGCGGCGTGATCAGGCAGAACTCGGCCATCTTGACGACCAGAATACCAAACCAGATCGCACACATTGGACCCGACATGCCAAAGGCGCTGTCGGCGGCACTGACGGTCTCACCACCATTCAGGGCCATGACGGCCGGATACACGACAGGCAGCGTCAACAGCAACATTCCGATGGCGTCCATGAACATGCCCAGGACCGCATAAGCCAGCAGGATACAGATCAGGATCAGCATCGGCGACATTTCCAGGGACGTAATCCAGTCGGAAAACACGCCCGGCAGATCTGCAAAGCCCAGGAACCGCACATAAATCAGGACACCCCAGATGATCGAAAAGATCATCGCCGTCAGCTTGGCTGTTTCCAGCAGGGCCGATTTAAGTTCTGTCCAGCGCATGCCGTGGAACAGGGCAAAACAGAAGACAATGAAGGCGCCAATCGCCCCACCCTCGGTCGGCGTACCCCAGGCTTTTTCACCGAACGGGTTGTAGACAAAGCAGATGATGATCAGGATCACCGCCACGATCGGGAACGCACCGGGCAAGGATGCGAACCGCTGCTTCCACGTAAATCCGGTAACCGGCGGCCCGACCGACTTGAAGATGACCGCGATCCCGACAATCAGCAGCCCATAAACCACGGCTGAAAACGCGCCGGGAATGAACCCGGCCAGCAGCAGTTTTCCTACATCCTGTTCCACGATGATCGCGTAAATCACAAGAATGGCCGACGGTGGGATCAGCGAGGCCAGCGTACCGCCGGCGGCGACGACCCCGGCCGCGAATTGCTTGTTATAACCGACCTTCAACATCTCGGGGATCGCGATCCGGGCAAAAACGGCGGACGTGGCCACCGAGGCGCCGGAAACGGCAGCGAATCCGGCTGTAGCGAAAACGGTCGAGACCGCCAGCCCGCCCGGCACCCACGCGACCCAGCGCTTGGCGGCTTCGAAAAGGGCGCGGGTCAATCCGGCATAATAGGCCAGATAGCCGATCAGAATGAAGGTCGGGATCAGGCTGAGCGTGTGTGCAGCAACCTTGGAATGCGGCACCTGCCCTGCCGTTTTGACGGCGACAGTCAGCGCTTTGCCGAACCGATCGGGGTCATAGCCGAATTTGGCCCAGAATATCCAGATCAGCCCCACCAGCCCGGCCAGACCCGCCGCAAACGCCACGCGCATGCCAGTGACGACCAGAACCAGCAGACCACCCGTGACCCACAGGCCGATATCAATCGTGTCCATCTGCTAGTCCTGCCCTTCGAACTGCTCGGCCTCGGCGGCGGCCTGTGCGGCAGTGTCCTGAATCAGCGGCACCGCAACCGGGTTTTCCAGACCCAGCACAAAGGCACGGCCATAGCCCCAGACCTGAAGCGCAAGACGGAGACAAAGCACGGAAAACGCAACCGGCGCCAGCAGTTTGGCAGGCCAAAGCGGGATGCCGATGTCGATTGAGCTGTCGCGGCTCCAAAGTGGCGCGCCGAAATCAAAAGACCGGTCGAAATGAGACCAGCTGCCCCAGACCAGCGCCAGCATCAGCACAAGGATCAGGATCACCGAGATCAGTTCGAACAGCCAAAGTGCCCTGCCATGCAGGCGCGAGATGACGATATCCATCCGGATATGCCCGCCATCGCGTTGCACAAATGAAACGCCCAGAAAAGCAATCAGCGGCATGGCCTGTTCGATCCAGTCCACATAACCCGGCAGAGGTGCGTTAATCGCGTTCCTACCGCTGACCGAAACAACTGCCAGCACCATCAACCCGAATACGGCGATTCCGCTGATCAGCGCCAGAAAACGCTCTGCCTGCAATAGTTGACGATCCATCCGGCTAAGGCGGCTGCCATCTTCAAGCACCGTGGCCTGTCCTGCCATTCCGGTGTTCCCCTGTCTTGTAATTGGTGTCCGGGTGCCTGGATCGGCACCCGGTTAACGCGATCAGTTACCGCCGCGCTGCTGCTTGAGCGTGGTCTGAACCAGATCGTACAGGTCCTGCGCCGGCAGGCCCTGAGCGGCCATGTCCGCGATCCATTGCTCGCGGATCGGATCGGCCGCCTTGGTGCGGAATTCATCGATCACTGCGTCGTCGATCTGAACTTTCTCAACACCCTTTTCGGACAGAACTCCGTCCCATTGTTCCAACAACCCGCCGTAATTGGCGAGGTAATGGTCAATCGCCTCGTCAATAGAACTGTTCAGCGCTTCGCGATGCTCGGCGGGCAGCACCTCATAGGCGTCGATGTTCACGACGACCGGACAGTTGACCGTGCCGGGGTTCAGGTTGGCGGTCCACCAGTCGGCCTCGTTTATTGTCCCGAAAGACAGATGCGCATGCTGCGCAAAGGCAACCGTATCCACAACACCGGATTCCATGGCATTGAACGCTTCGGTCGCAGGGACCGAGGTCGGAACACCGCCAACGGCTTCGAATGCCTGCCCCAGACCACCGGTCGCACGGACGCGCATACCGTCGAAGTCAGCCAGAGTGGACCGCGGATCGCCGGTACCGACCAGATTATATTGCGGCATTGGCGAGGTCATGATGATGCGGGCGTTCCATTGCGCCATCTCATCCTTGACCGCTGGGTGATCATATACCGCATGACTGACGGCAACCTCTTCTTCCAGCGTATTCACGCCAAGGAAGGGCAATTCCAGAACCGTGATCGCGCGGTTCTTGTCGCGGTGATACCCGGCACAGAACTGGGCCATCTCGAACGCGCCGATTTCGATTCCATCCAGATTTTCGCGCGGCTTGGACAGGCCGCCATAGCTGACGTTGATGGTGAACTCGCCACCAGTCTTTTCGCTGACCAGTTCGGCCAGTTTTTCAACATGTTCGGTGAACGCGCGGCGTTTGCCCCAGACGGACGCATTCCACTCGGTCGCGGCTGCTTCGGTGACGAATGCAACACCCAAGGCGGCGACGGCGGCACCGCTCAACATTTTTTTCATCATGATTTCTCCCTATGCTGCGCCCCTTGTCCGAGCGCTTGGCCACAAAGCTAGCGCCAACATCGGAATGTGCCAACCCCGGACGGGGTATGCGCGCTACCCCCGGGATCAACGTCATACGCTAACAACTGTGAGGAGAATCCGGGCGGTGGCGCACGGAGCGCAAATCATTGAGGCAAGACGGAGAATTTTGTTACAGACTATCTGTTGATTCAAATACCATTTTTTATCCGGATGTCAGAAAATTTACAAAACTGACGAGTGAAGAAAAAGTTCTTTACAAACTAATCGTGAGATTTCTGTAATTTATTTCTTTGTTTTCAGTTCTCAGTATTATTCCTCTCGGGGAGGAAGCAGATCGACGGTGCCTGTTCAGTCTGCGGGCAACATGCGATCCGGTCAAATCTAGTCCAGAGGGAGGAGCCTCAGTATGACAACCGCTGCCCAGGAAGGGGTCAACGTCTATCCGCCGAACGCTGAAACCGTTTCGCGCGCCCACATCGATGCCGAAAAGTACAATGAAATGTACCAGGCCTCGATCAACGATCCCGTCGCATTCTGGGGCGAGTATGGTATGCGGATCGACTGGATCAAGCCTTTCTCACAGGTTAAGGACGTCAGCTATGACTTTGGTTCTGTTGGTATAAACTGGTACGCTGATGGCACGCTGAACGTTTCGGCAAACTGCCTGGATCGTCACCTGAAAACCCGCGGTGACCAGACGGCCATTATCTGGGAACCCGACGATCCGAACGACGCAGCCCAGCATATCACCTATGCCGAACTGCACCGCCGCACCTGCCGCATGGCCAATATTCTTGAGTCCATGGGCGTGCGCAAAGGCGATCGGGTTGTGATCTATCTGCCGATGATCCCCGAGGCGGCCTATGCCATGCTGGCCTGCGCTCGTATTGGCGCCATCCACTCCATCGTGTTTGCCGGATTCTCACCTGACGCGCTGGCTGCACGGATCAACGGTTGTGACGCCAAGGTCGTCATTACCGCGGACGAGGCCCCGCGCGGCGGCCGCAAGACACCGCTGAAGTCCAACGCGGACGCGGCGCTGCTGCACTGCAAGGACACCGTCAAATGTCTGGTGGTCAAGCGCACTGGTGGTCAGACCACCTGGATTGCCGACCGCGACTATGACTACAACGAAATGGCCCTGGAGGCTGATGACTATTGCGCCCCGGCCGAGATGAATGCCGAAGATCCGCTGTTCATTCTCTATACCTCCGGTTCAACCGGTCAGCCCAAGGGCGTGGTGCACACCACCGGCGGATATCTGGTCTATGCCGCGATGACGCACGAGATCACCTTCGACTATCACGAAGGCGATATCTATTGGTGCACGGCGGATGTCGGCTGGGTCACCGGGCACAGCTATATCGTCTATGGCCCGCTGGCCAATGGCGCGACGACGCTGATGTTCGAGGGCGTGCCGACCTATCCGGACGCGGGCCGCTTCTGGGAAGTGTGCGCGAAGCACAAGGTCAACCAGTTCTACACCGCCCCCACCGCGATCCGCGCGCTGATGGGTCAGGGCAACGAATGGGTCGAGAAACACGATCTGAGCGATCTGCGCCTGCTGGGAACGGTGGGTGAGCCGATCAACCCCGAAGCCTGGAACTGGTACAACGAGGTAGTCGGCAAGGGCAATTGTCCCATCGTCGACACCTGGTGGCAGACCGAAACCGGCGGTCACATGATGACCCCCCTGCCCGGCGCGCATGCGATGAAGCCCGGTTCGGCCATGAAGCCCTTCTTTGGCGTGCAGCCGGTTGTGCTGGACCCGCAATCCGGTGTCGAAATCAACGGCAACGGCGTCGAAGGCGTGCTGTGCATCAAGGACAGCTGGCCCGGTCAGATGCGCACCGTCTGGGGCGATCATGAGCGGTTCGAGAAAACCTACTTCTCGGACTACAAGGGCTACTATTTCACCGGCGACGGCTGTCGTCGGGACGAAGATGGCGATTACTGGATCACTGGCCGCGTGGACGACGTGATCAACGTCTCGGGGCACCGCATGGGCACCGCCGAAGTGGAAAGCGCACTGGTGGCCCACGCTGCCGTGGCTGAGGCTGCCGTGGTTGGCTATCCGCATGAAATCAAAGGACAAGGCATCTATTGCTATGTCACTCTGATGAATGATCGCGAACCCTCGGACGAGTTGCTGAAGGAGCTGCGCACATGGGTCCGGACCGAGATTGGCCCGATTGCCAGCCCGGATGTGATCCAATGGGCCCCCGGCCTGCCCAAGACCCGCTCGGGCAAGATCATGCGCCGTATCCTGCGCAAGATCGCCGAGAACGATTTTGGCTCGCTGGGCGACACCTCGACCCTTGCCGATCCGTCGGTGGTCGAAGACCTGATCGAAAACCGTGCGAACAAGTGAGGATGTGATGGACGCGACCACGATCACCACACCCACCGTTCTGATCCTTCTCGGCCCTCCTGGCGCCGGAAAGGGCACGCAGGCGCGGGTGCTGGAGGACAAGTTCGGTCTGGTGCAGCTCAGCACCGGTGACCTGTTGAGGGCGGCTGTTGCCGCCGGAACCGACGCCGGACAGGCGGCCAAAGCCGTGATGGAAGCCGGCGATCTGGTCAGCGATGAGATCGTCATTGCCATTCTGCGCGACAGGTTGGCCGAACCGGACTGCGCCAAGGGCGTTATTCTGGACGGTTTCCCGCGTACAACGGTTCAGGCCGAGGCGCTGGACGGGTTGCTGTCGGAAAGCGATCAGAAGATCAGCGCCGCGATCAGCCTTGAGGTTGAAGATTCGGAAATGGTGATCCGCATCTCGGGCCGCTTCACCTGCGGGGGCTGCGGTGAAGGGTTCCACGACACGTTCAAGAAACCCGCCGTAGACGGCAAATGCGACAAGTGCGGACATACTGAGTTCAAGCGCCGCGCCGATGACAACGCGGAAACGGTGGCTTCGCGCCTTCAGGCCTATCACGCGCAGACCGCGCCGCTAATCACCTATTACGAGTCACATGGCGTCCTGCAACGCACCGACGCCATGGGCAAGATCGAAGACATCGCCGGCGATCTCGAAAGGATCGTTGGTGCGGCAATGAACTAAGGGGAGGAGAAAAGCCCCAAGGCTTTGATCCTTTACATGAATGCTTCAAAGGACCCGCCCTGGCGGACCGGAGAAGTTATGCCTGACGTCAACCCACCGTCAGGTGCAATCGGGAGGCGGTCCGCGACACTGGAGGAGTCGGATGCGGACCGTCACAGAGGGAAGCGAAGGAGGAACCCGCAATGGCGGATCAATCTACAAACTCAGCGCAGACTGCCGAAGCCGATAAGGGCTATTGGCAGGCCAACCTGCGCCTCATCTACATCAGCCTCGCGATCTGGGCGCTGGTGTCGTTTGGATTCGGCATTCTGCTGCGTCCGATGCTATCGGGGATCGCCGTTGGCGGTACCGATCTGGGCTTTTGGTTCGCACAGCAGGGATCAATTCTGGTCTTTCTGGTGCTGATCTTCAACTACGCCTGGCGCATGAACAAGCTGGACGCTGAATACGGCGTGGACGAGGAGTAATCAGCATGGACCAGTTTACCATTAACCTGCTGTTTGTCGGCGCGTCCTTCGCGCTGTACATCGGCATCGCGATCTGGGCCCGTGCGGGATCCACATCCGAGTTCTACGCCGCTGGTCGCGGCGTTCACCCGGTCACCAACGGTATGGCGACAGCAGCGGACTGGATGTCCGCGGCCTCGTTCATCTCGATGGCGGGCCTGATTGCCTTTACCGGCTATGACAACTCGACCTTCCTGATGGGTTGGACCGGTGGCTATGTGCTGCTGGCGCTGCTGCTTGCCCCTTACCTGCGCAAGTTCGGCAAATTCACCGTCTCGGAATTCATCGGCGACCGTTTCTACAGCCAGACCGCGCGTATCGTTGCGGTGATCTGTCTGATCGTTGCGTCGGTGACCTACGTGATCGGTCAGATGACCGGCGTGGGCGTGGCCTTTGGCCGCTTCCTTGAGGTGAGCAACACCACCGGTCTGCTGATCGGTGCGGGCGTCGTGTTCGCTTACGCGGTGTTTGGCGGGATGAAAGGCGTGACCTACACTCAGGTCGCTCAGTACTGCGTGCTGATCACCGCCTATACCATCCCGGCCATCTTCATCTCGTTGCAGCTGACAGGCACGCCGGTTCCGGCACTGGGTCTGTTTGGTGACACCGCCAGCGGTGAGCCTCTGCTGACCAAGTTGGACGCCATCGTGACCGAGCTGGGCTTCAACGACTATACGGCCCACCACTCGAACACGCTGAACATGGTGCTGTTCACCCTGTCGCTGATGATCGGTACTGCGGGTCTGCCGCACGTCATCATGCGCTTCTTCACCGTGCCGAAAGTGTCTGATGCACGTTGGTCCGCCGGCTGGGCGCTGGTGTTCATCGCGCTGCTGTACCTGACCGCCCCTGCGGTTGGCGCAATGGCCCGTCTGAACATCACCGACATGATGTGGCCCAACGGTGGCATTGAAGGCGGTGCCGTTTCGGTCGAGGAAATCGACACTGATCCGCGTTATGACTGGATGGCCACATGGAAGAAAACCGGTCTGCTGGATTGGGAAGACAAGAACGGCGACGGTAAGATCCAGTACTACAACGATGCGAATGCCGACATGCAGGCGCTGGCAGAAGAAAAAGGCTGGGTCGGTAACGAGCTGACCAAGTTCAACCGCGACATCCTGGTTCTGGCCAACCCCGAGATTGCCAACCTGCCCGGTTGGGTGATCGGTCTGGTCGCGGCCGGCGGTCTTGCGGCTGCACTGTCGACCGCTGCGGGTCTGCTGCTGGCGATCTCGTCGGCCGTGTCCCATGACCTTGTCAAAGGTGCAATCAACCCGTCGATCTCTGAAAAGGGTGAACTTCTGGCGGCGCGGATTGCAATGGCTGTGGCCATCGTTGTTGCAACCTATCTGGGTCTGAACCCGCCGGGCTTTGCGGCGCAAACCGTGGCCTTGGCGTTCGGTCTGGCGGCGGCCTCGATCTTCCCGGCGCTGATGATGGGGATCTTCTCGACCCGCATCAACAACACCGGTGCGGTCGCGGGTATGCTGGCTGGTCTGACGGTAACGCTGGTCTACATCTTCCTGCACAAGGGCTGGCTGTTCATCCCGGGCACCAACTCGTTCACCGATGCTGACCCGCTGCTGGGTCCGATCAAGTCGACTTCGTTCGGCGCAATCGGTGCAATGATCAACTTTGCGGTTGCCTACACGGTTGCAGGCATGACCAAGGAGACCCCGCAGGAGATCAAGGATCTGGTCGAAAGCGTCCGCATTCCCCGTGGTGCGGGTGCAGCTCAGGATCACTGAGTTCGATGCGGTCAGTAACCTCCGTCGCTGACCGCGTCATTCGATCCACTGTTCCCGCCCGGCATTCCACCGGGCGGGTTTTTTCACCCGGAAGACGAGGACCGTTCCATGCCCCTGTCCCATGATGAGATCACCCGGTTCCTGAAATCCGTTCACCCCTATGACGCCCTGCCCGCCGACACGCTGGACGAACTGGCGAAGCAGATCGAAGTCTGGGAGGTCGAAGAGGACTTT
This sequence comes from Ruegeria sp. ABV4_181, assembly GCF_056158465.1. NCBI lineage: Bacteria > Pseudomonadati > Pseudomonadota > Alphaproteobacteria > Rhodobacterales > Roseobacteraceae > Ruegeria > Ruegeria sp. ABV4_181. The sequence continues at coordinate 2,286,098 of NZ_JBSWTI010000002.1, read as the reverse complement.
CCTGTTTACGAACTGGGCCACACGCTGCCCGGGGTGTTTGTCATTTACGAAGGACAGGTTGAAATCACGGATGAGAACGGCTCGGTCGTCTCGCACCTGGGTCTGCGCAATTCGTTTGGGGAACGCGGGCTGTTGAAAGACGGCAAGGCCGCAACCAAGGCGCGGGCGCACACGCCGTCTGTGCTGATCGTTCTGCCGCCGGATCTGGTGCGCGGGCTGATCGACGGCCATGACGTCGTCGCTCAATTCTTCAACAGAACGCGCGGAGAGCGGACCGGCCCGCAAAGCCTTGCGACCAGTTCTATCGACGTCCTGATGGCCCGCGACCCGGCCACCTGCCCTCCGTCCATGCCGGTTCAGGAAGCCGCGCGCATGATGCGCGACCGCCATATCTCGTCACTCTGCGTGACCGACGGCGAGGCGCTGCTTGGCATAGCGACGCTGCGCGACATCTCGGGCAAGTACGTGGCCGGAGCGATGGCCAGTGATACGCCGGTTGCGTCGATCATGACATCTGATCCGGTCACCCTGTCACCGTCGGACATCGGGTCAGATGTTCTGCATGTCATGATGGAACGCGGTGTCGGCCATATCCCGATTTCCGAAGGCGGCAAGCTGGTCGGCATCGTAACCCAGACGGATCTGACTCATTATCAGGCCGTGAACTCGGCCGAGCTGGTCCGGCGCATCGCGCATGCCGATACGGCCGAGCAGATGGCCGCGGTGACGGCGGAAATTCCGCAATTGCTGGTGCAACTGGTTGCCGGAGGTAACCGGCATGAAATCGTAACCCGCCTGATCACCGATATTGCGGACACGGCGACAAGACGCCTTCTGGCGCTTGCCGAAAAGAAGCTGGGCCCCGCCCCGGTGCCGTACCTGTGGCTGGCCTGCGGCTCGCAGGGGCGGCAGGAACAGACCGGCGTATCGGATCAGGACAATTGCCTGATGCTGGATGACAGCGCAGGCGATGCAGACATGGCCTATTTCGCAGACCTTGCGAAATTTGTTTCCGACGGGCTGGACGCCTGTGGCTATTTCTACTGTCCCGGCGACATGATGGCCACGAACCCGCGCTGGTGTCAGCCGGTGCGCGTCTGGCGTGACTATTTCCACGGCTGGATTGCCAAACCAAACCCCGAGGCGCAGATGCTGGCCTCGGTCATGTTCGACCTGCGTCCGATCGGAGGGGCGTTCGACCTGTTTTCCGATCTTCAGGCCGATACCCTTGCTGCCGCAAACGCAAATTCGATCTTTGTGGCCCACATGATCTCGAACTCGCTAAAACACACGCCGCCGCTTGGCCTGCTGCGTGGGTTTGCCACCATCCGCTCGGGCGAGCATCGCAATACGCTGGACCTCAAGCACAACGGCGTTGTGCCGGTCGTCGATCTGGCCCGCGTCTACAGCCTGCAAGGTCAGTTGACCGAGGCCAACACCCGCGCCCGCCTGAAAGCTGCCGAGGCGGCAGGCGTGCTTAGCGCCGCAGGCGCGCGGGACTTGCTGGACGCCTATGATCTGATCGCCGAAGCGCGCCTTGAGCATCAGGTCAGGCTGGTCAAATCCGAAAAAGAACCCGACAACTATCTGCCACCGTCCAGCTTGTCCGACTTTGAGCGAAGTCATCTGCGGGACGCATTCGTTGTTGTAAAAACGATGCAATCTGCGGTTGGTCATGGCAAAGGAATTCTCGGCTGATCCCGGCTGACCAAGGAATGGGCGCAAGCGCCTTTAATTCGGAGCGACACTATGTTTCTGGAACTTATCGGCACCATCTTCGCAGGCTTCGCGTTTGCCGGTTTGGTAATGGTCGTCAACAAACTGTCGGGTGGCCGCCTGCCCCGCTGGGCCGCGCCGGTCGCTGCGGGGGTTGGCATGATCGGCGTGACGATCTCCAGCGAATATTCCTGGTACGACCGCACGCGCGATGCGCTTCCGGATGGTCTGACCATCATACAAGAGGTCGAAAGCCGCGCCTTTTACCGCCCCTGGACTTATGCCGTGCCCTTTGTGGACCGCTTTGCGGCGATTGACACGGTCTCGGTCCGCACCAACGACCTGGTTCCTGAACAGCGACTTGTTGACCTTTATTTCTTTGGCCGGTGGGCGCCGGTTTCCAAACTGCCGGTTGCCGTTGACTGTGCCGAAAACCTGCGCGCCAACCTCGCAGATGGGGCCGAGTTTGGCACCGAAGGTCAATTGCTGAACGCGGACTGGATCACCGGTGGCAAAGATGACCCGATAATCGAGGCAACCTGCGGAGTGTGACATGCTGGTCCGGCTGAGCCTGCGCCTGAGAATTTTCCTGTTCTTCTGCCTTCTGGCCCTTGGCAGCCTGGCTGTAAGCGCCCTCGCGCTTTGGGTCAGCTACAAACGCGCAGCGGATCCGGATCTGGCCAGCGCATTCATCTTTGCCGAAATCCTGATGGGGTTTGGGTTCGTGGCATTGATCGTTGCCGTTTGGCTGTTGTTTGACGACAACGTTGCCAAACCGATCGAACGGTTGTCGGCCCAGTTGCGCGCCCGTGCGCATGCCGGGGTCAGCACGGATGTTGACACGCACACGGCGCGCTTTCTGGGCGACCTTGCGCCCGCCGCGGCCGGATTGGCGGATCAGCTGTCCGACAAAACCATGGACATTGCCGAGGCCGTGGCCGCCGAAACGGCGCATCTGTCCGTCGAAAAACGCAGGCTTACGGCCCTGCTGACCGAAATTCCGGTCGCCATGGTACTTGCAAGCCCGACCCACAAGATTGTGCTCTATGACGGACAGGCCGCCGGCGTCCTGGCACAGATTTCCCACCCCCGCCTGAACGCATCGCTTTTTGAGTATCTGCTGCCTGAACCGCTGGAAAGAGCATACGCGAAACTCGCCAAGTCGGGGCTTGAGGTTCAATGCAAGCTGAACAGCATCGACGGCACGCAATCCTATTCCGCCCGGATGAAGCCGTTGGGCGACGCGCCCGGCTATCTTCTTATTTTCGAAGACAGCATTGCCAACATCCCTCCCGAAGCCGCCCGGCCTCTGACCTATGATTTCGACCTGCTGCACAGCGACACCGAAGATAAGTTCGAAGAACTTGCGTTACATAACTTGTGCTTCGTCGTCTTCGACACCGAAACCACCGGGCTGCTGCCGCACAAAGATGAAATCGTGCAGATCGGCGCGGTACGGGTGGTCAACGGGCGGATAGTCGATGGCGAACGCCTGGACATGCTGGTTGATCCCGGCATCCCAATCCCTCCGGCCTCGACCAGGGTGCATAAGATCAATGACCGTATGGTCGCGGGCGCACCGGACATCGGTCAGGCAGGGCGCATCTTTCACCAATTTGCGCATAACGCGGTGATCGTGGCGCATAACGCGCCCTTTGACATGGCCTTTTTGCGGCGCCACGCCAAGCGCATGAATGTCGAGTGGGACCACCCCATTCTGGACACTGTTCTCCTGTCGGCCGTCTTGTTTGGCGCAAGCGACACCCATACGCTGGACGCCTTGTGCGAACGGCTTGAGGTCACGATACCGCAAGACCTGCGTCACACGGCCCTGGGTGACGCAGTCGCCACCGCCGAGGCGTTGGTCAAGATGCTGCCGATGTTGCGGGCGCGCCGCATGACCACCTTTGGCGAGGTTATCGAGGCAACCCGCAAACACGGCCGCCTGCTGGAAGACCTGAACTGACCGCTGAAATATATGCACCGGATTCAGCTTTTCATGGACAATTCCAGCAGGTCGTGGCACCTGATGCGCGACTATCGAACGAGCACCCAATGACCGAAAAGACCTTTTCGCCCGGCCCGGATCAGAACATCGCTTTTCGCGAGGCGCTGGGATGTTTCGGAACCGGCGTAACGGTGATCACGACAAACACGGACCGCGGCCCGCGGGCAATCACCGTCAATTCGTTTTCCTCGGTTTCGCTGGAGCCGCCCCTGGTCCTGTGGTGTCTGGCCAAAGAATCCAACCGGTTTGCATCCTTCAACGCCTGCCAGCACTATTCCATCCATGTGATGGCGCAAGAACAGCAGGATCAGGCGCTGCGGTTTGCGCGCGACGGGTTGGATTTTTCCCATGCCGACTGGGACACGGATCAAAAAGGCCGTCCGCACCTGTCCAATTGTCTGGCCCGTTTCGACTGCCAGCTTCACGCCAGGCATGAGGCCGGCGACCACCTCATTATCGTGGGCGAAGTTGAAACGGTCATGTACCGCACCGGCAAAGGTTTGATCTTCAAACGCGGCCAGTTCGGCGGTTTTGCGGATTTGATCTAAACCTCAGATCCGAATATGTGCTAGGGCTGTCCGAGCTTAACCAATGGAACGGCTAGCGCAGCATGATCAGTACAAAAAACAACTTTGTATTTGTCCATATTCCCAAGAATGCCGGTACATCGGTTTCTGCGGCGCTTCATGAGCATTTCTGGAAACTGAATCCGCTTCAAAAATTGGCAAACAGTGTCTCCAAACGCGTTTACGGCGACAAAATTATCAATCCGATCGAAAGACTTAAGGACCACGCGACGGCACCGGAGTATATTGAGCATCTGGGCGACCAATATTGGCAGATGTACAGCTTCACCTTTGTCAGAAACCCCTTCGACCGCATGGTTTCGCTGTTCCATTACATCCAACAAACCCCGATCCACTATCTGCACCACGAAGTTCGTGATCTGACCTTCAGCGAATTTGTCTCCTTCATCCTTGGCAGACCGGAAGCCGCTCCGGCCCAGACCTCTTTTTTCATGGATACGGACAGGAAATGCCTGGTGAAAAAAGTCGGAAGGGTGGAAACGGTGGAGGCCGATTTTCGCGATGTGTGCCGCAATTTGCACGCTGGCATTGAATTGACGCATATCAACCAGTCAAAGCGGAAAGACTTCTCTGACTATTACAGTGCTGAGTTGGTGGAAGCCGTAACCAACCTGTACTGGCAGGATTTCGACGCGCTTGGCTACAGCACCGACCTGTCCTGCGCCGAGGCTTCCCCAATGCGATTGGAAATGCACCCCCGGCTTGCAGGTTAGCCCTTAGTCATCCAGCGAGCCGTGAACGGCCAACGCCTCAAGCTGGGTCTCTTGCGGGATGATGATTCGGAACGCTTCGTGGACGCCGGTTTCGGACAATTCGCGCGCGACCGTCAGCAGCGTATTCGGCGCGTGCTCCTCGCACAACTCGGCCATATGCGCGATCTCGGTCTGCGCGACGCCCAGAGCGGCCTCGACCGAGGGTGCGCCATAGAACTGCACGAAGTGCGCGGCCAGATTTTCCACGACCCGGTCCATCTCGGCCTGCTCCATCCGGGTGACCGCCACGAAGGTCACGCGCCCAAAGGTTTCGACCCCCAGCCAGCCGTTGGAAAACGCCTGCCGTGCCTTGCCTTCCAGATCCGCCTGCCCCCAGTTGGAAAATTCAAACCCTCCGGAAATGCACCATTCCCCGGTTCGGGCTGGCGAATGAAAGACATTCATGTCGCTTTCGTCAAAATGTATCGCGCGCGCAAGTTTCATCATCCCGCCTTCAACAATTCCGTCAACGGGCGCAGCCGCGTGTCCACACCATTGCGGATCAGCATTCCGAACCGTTCGTCTGTACCCAGAAACACGCCGCCATCGCCAAAAGGTTCGCCGACACCGCGCAACAAGCCCATCCATTCGCCATGCAGGGGAGCATTACCATCCTCCTGCCAGCGGTTGAGCCAAGTGAGCATGTGGCGTGACCAGCTTTCAACCAGTTGAACGGGCGAGACATCGGCACAGCCTTCATCGTAAAGCGCCGTGATATCAGGGGTTTCACCCGGCGCATCACCGGTCTGCAACAACGCCAGTTCCCATCCGATCACCAGCCAGTCCGGTTCCTCGCTCGCAATGGTGGACGAGGCCGCGGCCTGGAACGTCCCGCACTTGGCGCCATTCACACAGATCAGCCCGTCCCAGCCCAGATGCACGGCCACTTCTGGCGGGGCCAGCGCGCCCAGCGCATTCTGAAACCCCACGGCGCAAAGCGGCAGCATGGCCATCGCATCCCGCAACGGAACCTCGGGCGCAAAAACGATGGCAACGCGCAGCCGGTCGGCCTGAATGTTGTAGACGACTGTTCCCGCATCACATCCTAACGCTGCCATGGCTTGCGCGCGCTCGAACGGGTCTTCCCCACCCTGCACCGGATGACCCGTCAGCAACGGGGGAAAGACCGGCTGCGTCATGCGTATCCCTTGGCGATCATGTCGCGGGCGATCTTGCGGAACGCATCGGACTGAGCACTATCGGGTTTACTGACGACGATAGGTGCGCCGCCGTCCGCCGCGACGCGGATGTCCAGATGCAGCGGGATTTCCCCCAGCAGCGGAACGCCCAGCGCTTCGGCCTCGGACGCAACACCGCCATGCCCGAACACATGCTCCTCATGCCCGCAATTCGAGCAGATATGGGTCGACATATTCTCGATCATGCCGACAATCGGCGTCTTGAGCTGGTTGAACATGTCGATCCCCTTGCGGGCGTCGATCAGGGCCACGTCCTGCGGTGTCGAAACGACGATTGCGCCGTCCACCTTGAACTTCTGGCTCAGGGTCAGCTGCACGTCCCCTGTGCCCGGCGGCAAATCGACGATCAGCACGTCCAGAGCGCCCCACTGCACCTGGCTCATCATCTGTTGCAGCGCGCCCATCAGCATCGGACCACGCCAGACAACCGCCTGCCCTTCATTGGCCATCAGACCCATCGACATCATTGTGACGCCATGATTGCGCAGCGGAAGGATGGTTTTGCCATCGGGGCTGGCGGGGCGACCTGAGACACCCAGCATTCGGGGCTGTGACGGCCCATAGACATCTGCATCCAGCAGGCCAACGCGACGGCCTTCGGCGGCCAAAGCACAGGCGAGATTGGCCGAGACCGTGGACTTTCCGACCCCGCCCTTGCCTGACGCGACCGCGATGATCCGATCCACGCCCGGCACCGCCTGCGGGCCGGTCTGCGAGGGTTTAGGCTTGGGTTTCAGATCCGGCGGCGCCTTATCGGAATGGGCCGTCAGCATGGCCGACACTTTGGCAACTCCATCGACCAGTTGCGCGGCCTGTTCGGCAGCCACGCGCACCGGTTCCATCCGCTCGGCTTGTTTTGGGTCGATCTCAAGCACGAAGCGCACCGTGTCACCTTCGACATTCAGCGCGCGGACGACACCGGCGCTGACGATGTCCTGACCCGAGACAGGATCAGTGATCTTTTTCAGGTTCGTCAGAACCGCGTCACGAACACTCATGCGTCAGTCTCCTTGATGCGCCCTGCCTTCAGGGCCGTGCGTATCGACAAACTCCGGTCGCCGCTCATTGCATGTGTCTCCGTCTCTTTCTGTTCAATTGACGCATTTGGTGCCGGGCCGCTAGGCTGAACCATGCGCTTTGTCCTTTTGTGCCTGAGCCTGACGCTCTCTGCCACCCCCTCTTGGTCACAAGAGGCAATTGGCCTCGCGGCCCCGGCCGAGGTTACAAACTCTGGTCTGTTGCAACATATCCTTCCGCGCTTCTCTCTCAAGACCGGGATACGCGTTATTGCGGATGATGCGGGCGTTCTGGCGCTGGAAACTGCCCCGCCCGGCGATCCGGTCTTTGCCCGCGATGGCGTGATCTATCACCTGCGGATCAGGGACAACGCCAGACATGAACGGTTCCGGGACTGGCTGCTGTCGGATATCGGCAAGCGCACGGTCGAGAGCTTTGTCCCGGATCAGGGCGCGCCCTTCTCGGCCAGCTTCGCTGTCACGGCAGCACCGGCGGATACGGTTGTCGACGGGGATACGGCACAAGGCGAAAAGCTATCCATGACCCATTGCGGTCGGTGCCATGTGATCGGACCCCGGAACCGCATGAACGGGCTTGGTTCAACACCCTCTTTCGCGGTTTTGCGCGCCATGCCCGACTGGTCGGAACGGTTCCAGGCGTTCTTTGCGCTCAACCCCCATCCGTCCTTTACCCAGATTGACGGGCTTACCCCGCCGTTCGACCCCCAGCGCCCGTCACCCATTCATCCGGTCGAAATGACGCAGGACGAGCTTGAGGCGATCCTGGCCTTCGTCGCGGGTATCCGTGCCGCCGATCTGGGCGCACCGCTGCAGCTTCAGTGATCCTTTCTTTGCGAGAAATAATCCTCGGTCGTGACGACCTTGGGCTTTGGCTTGGACTGAAACGGATTGTCCTGATGCTGAAACTGCGCGTTCACCCGGCAATTGTCGCACATCTGGATCATCCGGGCCTGTTCCGATGTGGCAAACATCGGGTGCGTGCCTGACAGTTTCTCCATGATCCGCTCGACCGTGGATTTCACACCAAACAGCGCCCCGCATTCCACACAGGCAAACGGTTCCTCTTCGTTCAGCACCTGCTGGGACAGGGCCGCATCGCTGAGGTCCAGCTGTGGGACAAGGCTGATGGCATCCTCGGGGCAAATACCCTTGCACAAGCCGCATTGCAGACAGGCGTCCTGCTGAAAATTAAGCTGCGGCTTGTCCGGGTTATCAAGCAGCGCACCCGACGGGCAGAGCGATACACAGCTCAGGCACAATGTGCAGGCGTCCGTGTTCACAGCAACCGAGCCATAGGGCGCATTATCCGGCAGCGGCAATGGCGCCTCGGCCTGCGGATTGAGGGCTTGTGCAGACAACCGGGCGATTTGCCTGCGGTTCCCCAAAGGCAGAACAGGGTCGGCCAAGGGCGCAGGAACCTGTTGAGCGTAAAGCAGGTCGGACAGGGCATCCGGGTCGGCTTCGTCGATCAGCCCCATTCCGTCCTGTCCGCCTATTGCTTGCGCCAACACAAGCTCGCGGTCCAATGCATCGCGTTCCGTGGTCGGGGCCAGCAGAATATCGACCCGCGCAAACCCATGCGCCAGCGCGGCCAGCATTTCGGCATGACCAAAGCCCGAGACCACGTTCAACTCCAGTGGAACGACGTCTGCGGGCAGGCCGCGCCCGAACCGGGCGGCCAGTCGGATCATCTCGGCCCCGTGGGCGTCGTGCACCAGCAGACGCGGCGCGTGGCCCCCCGCCCGCCGATAAGTGCGCGCCAGAATGTGCATCCGCGACAGCAGGGCCGAAACCGGCGGGTCTTCGTAGGTGATGGCGGTCGACGGGCAAAGCGCGGCGCATTCCCCGCACCCGGCGCAAAGCATCGGGTCGATGGCAACGTGCTCTCCCGCCGGGGTGATCGCACCCGTCGGGCAGATATCCAGACAATTGGTGCAGGCGACCTGTTCCGCGCGGGAATGGGCGCACAGCGTCTCTTCCAGCCGAACGTATAGCGGCTTTTCAAAAGTACCGACCAGTTGCGCCGCGTCGAAGGCCAGACGCTCGACTGCGATGGCATCCCTGGGATCAGCGCGCAAATACCCTTCACGCTTGGCGGGGGCCTGTACAAGCGGAGTGCCGCCGGTCAGGTCCAGAACAACATCGCAGGAGGATTGCGCGCCGTCTCGCGGTTCCGACCAGGCAAATGCGCCGCGACCGCCGGGCAGCAACTGTTGCACCGCGTCAAGGTGTATTGAGAACCCGCCCAAAGCACCACGGATTGCGCGGATACGCCCCCGCACCACGTCAAAGGAGCGCGATGTTGGCTCTGTGTCGTCCGTGGTCAGCACTGTCACCGCCAGCGTCAGAGCCAGACGTTCGGCCAGATCGAAGGCCACGCTACCGGGCCCGGCAATGAAACAGGTCCCTTCGCTGATAACGTCCAGGCTGGGTGTAACTGGATGCGGCAACATCGCCTCGGCGGCCAGCGCGGCCATTTTTGCCCCGGCGTCCGTACCCTGAGCAGACCAGCCCGCCCGGTCCCGCAGGTCTACGAAAGCGGGGGCGTCGGCACCAATGTCTTCTGCTAGTTCGCGAAACACATCCTGTTCCTGCCCACAGGCAATCAGAACCGGCGCGTCGCCCTTCAAGAACTCGGCAGCCACAGCAATTTCGCGGGTGCACAGTGCTGTATGCGCCTTCGGGCATTCAACGTCGCAAGCCGAGGCGATCCGGTCGGCGTCAACTGACTGCGTTCCTTCGCAGTCGCACAACAGAAGTTTGGTAGCCATATCCTCCCCCGGATATATTCTTATGCTCAGCACATTAGACCGTATCTGCAATGTGGCAATCCAAACTCGGGCCGTTTCCAAGAAATCCGCAGTCAAATCAACGCGAACACAGCCGATTTTTCCGATAAAATTGATCGGAAATTCACAAGTTAAATTATTGGTGATCAAGCCCTTTTGGCCGCAATATAAGCTTGGCACAAATGGGCTTTGTGTACCATAGTGGACCCAAGGGAAGGCAGGGGAGAGCCTTCCGGGGAGGAGCAAGTGGCCAAGGCCGCAAGCCACATCGAAATGCCGATTGGCGTCGTCGTGCGCAAAACACCTGGTGTAACCCGCTGGGCGAAGTGGAACTGGCGCGCCGTTGCGGTCCTGCCCGGGGCCGGGCCGGCTGACTGGTTGGAACTGCGCCGCGAGGGTGAAGCGGTCGAGTATCACGCCGCGACCCTACCATTGACCTTATGGGCGGACGAGACCGAGGCCTATATGGTCAACCTCTCGGATGGGCAACCTTCGATCTACCTTGTTCTTCGGGATGCGCTGGATGGCGACCGGCCCATGGATGCCGTACTTGTCACAGCTTCCCCGTTCGAAGGGCAGGATTACGCGGACACCGGTGAGGAGATCGTCGAGAAAATCCCCATGTCCGAAGGACTGATCGCCTGGGTTCGCGACTTTGCTCTGGAACATCACCGTGATGAGGTTTTCGTCAAGCGCCGCCGCGACAAGAAGCGGACGGACCTTGTAGAAGACGGCAAGGGCGATGCGCGGATCCGTCAGGCTTCCGACGTCTACCGCGCGCCGCGGAGGGTCGTGCAATGACCGAAGCCCGCGATTTCTGGTCACGCCGCAAGGCCGCCGTTCAGGCCGAGGCCGAGGCTGAGGTTATCGCGGCAGAGGAACAGGCCGTCGCCGCGCAACAGGCCGAGTTGGAAGAAAAGACAGATGCCGAGATTTTGGCGGAATTCAACCTGCCCGACCCCGATCAGTTGCAGGCAGGTGATGACGTTTCCGGATTTATGGCCAAGGCCGTTCCCGACCGGCTGCGCCGTCGGGCATTGCGGCGCTTGTGGCGGCTGAACCCGGTTCTCGCCAATGTGGACGGGCTGGTCGATTACGGCGAGGACTATACCGACGCCGCCTGCGTGATCGAGAACATTCCGACAGCCTATCAGGTGGGCAAAGGCATGTTGGCGCATATCGAGGCGTTGGCTGCGCACGAAGAAGAAAGAGAGGCGGAAGCAGCGCCCAAAGCACCGGAACCGGATATAGAACCGGAGGTGCCGGAGGAACCCGTTCCGGCCATGGTCGCCGAAACAGATGACCCCGAAGAGGTGGAAACGCCCCCAGCCCCGCGCCGCATGAAGTTTGAATTCGAAGGATGACCCAATGACCGCAAGCAACGCGCAAAATCTGGATGTCTCAGCCGAGGATCGCCTGCGCGCGGATTTCTACAATTTTCTGGGGCTGCTGCTGTCGGCCCCACCGGACCAGATGCTGCTGGATCAGGTCGCGGGTCTGAGCGGTGACGACACTGATCTGGGTCAGGCCATTCAGGCCATGGCACGGGTCGCCAAGGTCACCAAACCTGCGGCCGCGGAACGGGAATTCAATGCGCTGTTCATTGGGCTGGGGCGCGGTGAACTGTTGCCTTATGCCAGCTTCTATCTGACCGGGTTCCTGAATGAAAAACCTTTGGCTCAGTTGCGCAATGACATGGCCGCGCGCGGCATCACGCGGGCGCAAAACGTGTTTGAGCCCGAAGACAACATTGCCTCGCTGATGGAGATGATGGCGGGCATGATCGTCGGGCGTTTTGGCTCACCGGCCACACTGGATGATCAGAAAGCATTCTGGAGCAAACATATCGGCCCCTGGGCCACGCATTTCTACGCGGATTTGGAAGCCGCTGAAAACTCGGTTCTCTACGCCTCGGTCGGCACGGCCGGTCGGGTGTTCATGGAAATCGAACGAGAGGCCTTCCGGATGACGGCAGCGTGAACCGCTGCCACTCGCCAGCGCCTGATCGGGCGCTAGATCGCAAATGGGAAAGGAGAAGCCCATGAGCAAGACCAAGGAAGAAGGCGCCACGCGCCGCGACTTCCTGAAGCTGGCCGGAACCGCAGCGCCTGCTGCCGTCGCCGCCGCCAGTCTGAGCGGAGAAGCCGAAGCAGCAGAGCTGCCGACGGACGAAACCCGAATTCAGGATACCGCGCATACCCGCGCCTACCTGAAAAGCGCGCGCTTCTGAGCCGCGACGACAGCGCCCGGTTCCGAACCGGACGATGTCACGACCCGACTGACGGTTGCGATTGGCCCTGACGTCGGCACCCGCAGTACCAAGCCAGCCGTGGCTAACACGGCGCGCAAGGGAGGAAAGAAATGCTTAGGAAAAAGACCAACGGGGTTGCGAGACGCCCCCAGCGGACAAGTATCCTGTCCCAGATTGGCGAAAAAACCGTCGATCGCCGCGCATTCCTGCGTGGCTCGGGCCTGACGATCGGCGGCCTCGCCGCGATCAGCGCCACGGGTGGAACCGTGACGCCAGCCAGTGCCCAGACAGCGGCCAATCAGGCCGTCGAAAACATCAAATCCGTATGCACCCACTGCTCGGTCGGCTGTACAGTCGTCGCCGAAGTGCAGAACGGCGTCTGGGTCGGGCAGGAACCCGGCTGGGACAGCCCGTTCAACCTGGGTGCGCACTGCGCCAAAGGGGCCTCGGTCCGCGAGCACGCCCATGGCGAGCGCCGTCTGAAGTATCCAATGAAAAAAGAAGGTGGCGAGTGGAAGCGCATCAGCTGGGAAGAGGCGATCAACGAGATCGGCGACGGCATGATGAGCATCCGTGCCGAATCCGGGCCGGACAGCGTGTACTGGCTGGGCTCGGCCAAGCACAATAATGAACAGGCTTATCTGTTCCGCAAGTTCGCCGCCTACTGGGGCACGAACAACGTGGACCATCAGGCGCGTATCTGCCACTCGACCACTGTTGCGGGTGTTGCGAATACATGGGGCTACGGCGCCATGACCAATTCGTATAACGACATCCACAACTCACGTGCCATCTTCATCATCGGCGGCAACCCGGCCGAGGCGCACCCTGTCTCGCTGCTGCATGTTCTGCGCGCGAAAGAGCAGAACAACGCCCCACTGATCGTCTGCGACCCGCGCTTTACGCGCACGGCGGCCCATGCGGATGAATATGTCCGCTTCCGCCCCGGCACAGACGTTGCTCTGATCTGGGGTATCCTGTGGCACATCTTCGACAACGGTTGGGAGGACAAAGAGTTCATCCGCACCCGTGTCTGGGGCATGGACCAGATCAAGGAAGAGGTCGCCAACTGGACGCCGGAAGAAACCGAACGCGTGACCGGAGTACCCGGCTCGCAGCTCAAGCGCGTTGCCCGGACCATGGTCAACAACCGCCCGGGCACGGTGATCTGGTGCATGGGTGGCACCCAGCACACCAATGGCAACAACAACACCCGCGCCTACTGCGTGCTGCAGCTTGCGCTTGGCAACATGGGCACCTCGGGTGGCGGCACCAACATCTTCCGTGGCCATGACAACGTGCAGGGCGCAACAGACCTTGGTGTTCTGTCCCACACTCTGCCCGGTTACTACGGTCTGTCCAACGGTGCCTGGGCGCATTGGAGCCGCGTCTGGGGTGAAGATGTCGACTGGCTGAAGGGTCAGTTCGCCACGATCAAGGACAAGGAAGGCAAGGACAAGCCGCTGATGAACGAGCGCGGCATCCCGGTTTCCCGCTGGATCGACGGCGTTCTGGAGGACCCGGCGAACATGGATCAGGACAATAATGTCCGTGCCATGGTTCTGTGGGGCCACGCGCCGAACTCGCAGACGCGGGGTCCGGAAATGAAGACGGCGATGGAAAAGCTGGACATGCTGGTCGTGATCGACCCGTATCCCACCGTTTCCGCCGTTCTGCATGACCGCACCGACGGCGTCTACCTGCTGCCGGCCTGTACGCAGTTCGAAACCCGTGGCTCGGTCACGGCGTCGAACCGCTCGCTGCAATGGCGCGACAAGGTGGTTGATCCGTTGTTCGAAAGCCTGCCGGACGAGGTCATCATGGCCAAGTTCGCCAACAAGTTCGGCTGGGCGGATCGGTTTTTCCGCAATATCGAGATGGAGGACCCCGAAACCCCGAATGTTGAAAGCATCACGCGCGAATTCAACTCGGGGCTCTGGACCATCGGCTATACCGGTCAGTCGCCGGAACGTTTGAAAAGCCATATGGCCAACCAGCACACGTTCGACAGAACCACGCTGCAAGCCATTGGTGGACCCAATGACGGCGAGTACTATGGTCTGCCTTGGCCCTGCTGGGGCACGGCAGAGATGGGTCATACGGGGACACCCAACCTCTATGACATGTCCAAACCGGTGGCCGAAGGCGGCCTGACCTTCCGCGCGCGCTTTGGCGTGGAGCGCGATGGCGACAACCTGCTGGCCGAAGGGGTCTATAGTGTCGGATCGGAAATTCAGGATGGATACCCTGAATTCACGATGCAGATGCTGATGGATCTTGGCTGGGATGGCGATCTGACGGCCGAGGAACGTGCGGCCATTGACGCCGTTGCGGGACCAGAGACCAACTGGAAAACCGACCTGTCCGGCGGTATCCAGCGGGTCGCGATCGAGCATGGCTGTGCGCCCTTCGGGAACGCCAAAGCCCGCGCGGTTGTCTGGACCTTCCCGGATCCAATCCCACTGCATCGCGAGCCGCTCTATACCAACCGGCGCGACCTGGTGGAGGACTATCCGACCTACGAGGACCGTCAGGCCTATCGCCTGCCCACCCTTTATGCCTCGATCCAGAAGAACGACTTTTCAAAGGATTACCCGATAATCCTGACGTCAGGTCGTCTGGTTGAATATGAAGGCGGCGGCGAGGAAAGCCGGTCGAACCCGTGGCTGGCCGAGTTGCAGCAGGACATGTTCGTCGAGATCAACCCGCGCGATGCCAACAACCTTGGTATCCGTGACGGGCAACAGGTCTGGGTCGAAGGTCCCGAAGGCGGCAAGGTCAAGGTGATGGCGATGCTGACCAACAGGGTCGGTGCCGGCGTGGCCTTCATGCCGTTCCATTTCGGCGGCCATTTCCAGGGCGAGGATCTGCGGGACAAGTACCCCGCAGGCGCTGACCCCTATGTGCTGGGTGAAAGTTCCAATACCGCCCAGACCTATGGCTATGACTCAGTGACCCAGATGCAGGAGACCAAAGCGACTCTCTGCAAGATCTCGGCAGCGTAAGGAGGACGATTAATGGCTAGAGCAAAGTTTCTCTGCGACGCTGAACGCTGCATCGAGTGCAACGCCTGCGTCACCGCGTGCAAGAACGAGCACGAGGTCCCATGGGGTATCAACCGCCGCAGGGTGGTGACGATCAATGACGGCAACCCGGGCGAACGCTCGATCTCGGTGGCCTGTATGCATTGTTCGGATGCGCCTTGCATGGCGGTGTGCCCGGTCGACTGCTTCTATCAGAACGAAGAAGGTGTCGTCCTGCACTCCAAGGACCTGTGCATTGGCTGCGGCTATTGCTTTTACGCGTGCCCGTTCGGTGCGCCGCAATACCCGCAGGCGGGCAACTTCGGATCGCGCGGCAAGATGGACAAATGTACCTTCTGCGCCGGCGGCCCCGAGGAAACGCACTCGACCGCAGAGTTCGCCAAATACGGTCGCAACCGGATCGCCGAAGGCAAACTGCCGATCTGCGCCGAGATGTGTTCCACCAAAGCCCTGCTTGCCGGTGACGGCGACGTGGTCTCGGCCATCTACCGCGAGCGCGTCGTCGCGCGCGGGTTTGGCTCGGGCGCGTGGGGTTGGGGCACGGCCTACGACCAGAAAGACGGCTAGGACCGTTTTCTCGAACCAAACAGGCGACCCGCAATCGTGGGTCGCCTGATCCCGGATTTTGACCGAGGTTCAGATGTTCCGCTTACTCATTGCATTCCTGCTGACCATCGGGATGGCCCAGATCGTTGTCGCGCAATCGGGCGATGATCCGGCCGCAGAAACGGCCGACGAACGCGCCCGGACCGGTGGCGCTACGACGCTGGAAGACATTCTGGCACGGCAGCGCGGTGAAAAAGTGGACAACAGCTATCGCTCGGAAAACACCGGTCAGGGCAATGTCGAAGGTCTGCTGGGCCAGTTCGGCACGCGCGGCGTTGCCTCGGACAGCGATGTCTATCGCGCACTGCGCTATGGCTCGGCGGATGTGACCGTGTCGTCCCATGGACCAGCGGACAGCGTGCTGATTCAGGACGGCGGCATGTGGTGGCTGAACTTCCGCACTGGGCCTCTGCGCGAATACGGCACCTATATCCTTGGCGGGATGCTGGCCATTATCGTGCTGTTCTTCCTGACCCGCGGAAGAATCCGCATCGACGGGGAAAAGACCGGCCGCACCGTCACCCGTTTCAACGGTTTTGAACGCTTTGGCCACTGGCTGTTCGCCGGGTCATTTCTGATCCTCGGCCTAACGGGGCTGCTGACACTTTATGGCCGCGACTTTCTGATCCCTGTCTTTGGCAAAGAGGGGTTTGCCGCCATCGCTCATGGCTGTAAATGGCTGCATAACAACCTCGCCTGGGCGTTTATGCTGGGGCTGATCATCGTCACCGTGAACTGGATTGCCCATAACATCCCCAACCGCACCGACCTGAAATGGCTGGCCGCCGGAGGAGGACTGTTCACCAAAGGCAGCCATCCGCCCGCACGGAAGTTCAACGCAGGTCAAAAGGTCATCTTCTGGGCCTGCATACTGCTGGGCGTGTCCATCAGCCTGTCAGGGTTGTCCCTGCTGTTCCCGTTCGAACTGCCGATGTTCGCCAAAACATTCCAGGTTGCCAACGCCACCGGCATTCCCCAGATGCTGGGCCTGGACCTGCCCGTTGAGATGTCACCGCAGGAAGAGATGCAGTACGCGCAGGTCTGGCACGTCATGGTGGCTTATGTCTTCATCGCCATCATCATCGCGCATATCTACCTCGGATCGGTTGGCATGGAGGGCGCATTTGACGCCATGGGTACCGGTGAAGTCGAAGAGCAATGGGCCCGCGAGCATCATTCGCTCTGGCTGGAAGAGGTGCAAAAAGACGAGACGGGCAAGGCCACCGCCTCACCCGCTGAATAGATGCGTCGCGTCCTGCTGGCACTGGCGCTGATCCCGCTGCCCGCTTGGGCCGAATTCTTTACGCTCAAGGGTCACGGCGGGCCGATCATGGGGATCGCCACCGCGCCGGATGGACGCATCGCCACGGCCAGCTTCGACAACTCCGTGGGCCTGTGGTCCGACCAGTCCCCGGAATGGCTGGAAGGGCACGAGGCCGCGGTCAACAGCGTCGCCTTCAACGGAACCGCGATCTATTCGGCAGGCGATGACTTTACCCTGCGCCGGTGGCCCGGAGGCGAGATCGTCGGGAGGCACAAGGGCAAAATCGTCGACCTCGCCGCCTCGAAAACGCATGTCGCAAGTGCCAGTTGGGACGGCACGATCGGGCTTTGGCCGGTAGACGGTTCGGAACCCCGAATTCTGGGCCCTGTGGGCAGCGGGGTGAATGCTGTCGTGTTTTCGCCCGATGGCACCCAACTGTATTCCGCTGGGATGGACGGCGCGCTTCGCCTTTGGGATATTTCCGAAGGCCAGGAAATTCAACGGATTGTCGAGCATGGGTTCGGCATCAACGAATTGGTGTTGAGCGCGCAGGATAACTGGATCGCCTATGGCGCTGTGGACGGCGTCACGCGTATTCGCGACCTGTCCACCGGAGAGGAACATGATTTCACCCTCGACCGCCGCCCGATCCTGGCGCTGGCGCTTAGCCCGGATCGCAGCATGCTCGCCGTTGGGGATGGTGAAGGTTACATTATGATCATCGACACGGCCGAGTGGCGCATCGCACAGGATTTTCGCGCGACATTGCGCGGCCCGGTCTGGGCCCTGGCCTTTTCCACGGACGGTCAGAACCTCCATGCGGGCGGCATGGACGAGGCCATGTACAGCTGGCCTGTCACTGCCTTGGGCGAACAGGCACAGATGGCCAGTTCAGAACCCAGTTTTCTGAAAAACCCTGACGAGATGAGCAATGGAGAGCGCCAGTTCGCCCGCAAATGCTCGATCTGTCACAGCCTGACACCGGACGGGCAACGGCGTGCCGGCCCGACCCTCTATGCCGTGTTCGGGCGCAAGGCCGGCTCCCTGCCCGGCTATTTCTACTCGGACACGCTGCAAGACTCTGATATCATTTGGAATGACGAAACGATAAACGCTCTTTTCGACAAGGGGCCGGATCACTACATTCCGGGATCGAAGATGCCGATGCAGCGGATCACGAAGCCGCAGGACCGGGACGATCTGGTCGCCTTTCTGCGCCGCGCCACGGCACCGGAAAACTGAGCCGGAGGAGAATATGAAAGCCTTTCTTGCAGCCGTCGCCGCAATGGTCGTGATCACGGTCGCCGCCCCCTTTGCGCTGGAGCAGATCGGATTCAGCGCCGCAGATGCGGGTTCCGGCGCGGCGGTGCGGCTCGATTGAATGGCTGAATACCTGACCACCAAGGAGCTTGCCGACCTGCTGCGCATTGGCGAGCGCAAGGCTTATGATCTGGCTTCGTCGGGTGAAGTTCCCTGCGTGCGGGCCATGGGCAAGCTGCTGTTTCCCCGGGCCGAGGTCATCGCCTGGCTGAATGCCTCGCGGTCCGGTCCGCAGGTCGCCGAACCGCCCCTTCCGCCAATTGTGGCCGGCAGCCATGATCCCCTGCTTGACTGGGCATTGCGCGAAAGCGGGTCCGGGCTGGCGACGTATTACGACGGTTCGTTCGACGGGCTGACCCGGCTGCGGGACCGCAGCGCGCAGGCGGCAGCCCTGCACATCCACGAAGCGGACGGATTCAACACCAGCGCATTGCGCGACAGCCTCGGTGAAGCCCCGGTCGTCCTTTTCGAGATCGCGCAAAGACAGCGCGGCCTTTTGCTGGCACCGAATGTCGCGGGAATCTCCGGGTTTGCCGACCTCAAAGGGCGCAGGGTGATCCTGCGCCAGAACAGCGCGGCCAGCCAAAGGCTGTTCGACGCGCAGCTAGAGGCCCATGACCTGCCCCGCGACGATCTGGATGCTCTGCCCACCTGCGCCCGAACCGAAGAAGAACTGGCCATCGCGCTGCATGATGGCAAGGCCGAGGCGGGGTTCGGTCTGGGCGCATTGGCGGGGCTCTATGATCTTGGGTTCCTGCCCACCCATTCCGAACGTCTCGATCTTGCGATCTGGCGTCGGGCGTATTTTGACGCACCGATGCTGACTTTGCTCAGCTTCCTTCACTCAGAACGGTTCGCGACCCGCGCGACGGAGTTTGGCGGCTATGACCTGTCCGGGCTGGGCACGATCCACCACAACGGCGCCAGCGGTTGAAACCGCGCTACTCTGCGTTTGGAAAAAACAACTGCTGGCCATCCAGCTTGTAAGACGCAATCGCCGCCTGCCCGTCCGGCCCGGTCAACCAGTCGATGAAGCGCTGACCAGCCGCCGCCCGCACGCGCGGGTGCTTCTCCGGGTTCACAAGGATCACGCCGTACTGGTTGAACAGCCGCGGATCACCTTCAAGCAGCACCTCAAGGTTGCCCCTGTTGCCAAAAGCCTGCCACGTGGCCCGATCCGTCAGCGCATAAGCCCCCATTCCGCTTGCCACGTTCAACGTGGCCCCCATGCCGGAGCCGGTTTCCCGGTACCAGGTGCCGGAAGCGCCAGTCGGGTCGAGACCTGCACCTCTCCAAAGCGCCATCTCGGCCTTGTGGGTGCCGCTGTCATCCCCGCGCGATGCAAAGGGCGCGCTGGCCTCGGAAATCGCAGTCAGCGCGGCAACGATGTCGTCGCTGCCTTTGACTTTGGCCGGGTCGGCCTTTGGCCCGATCAGAACGAAGTCGTTGTACATCAGATCGAACCGTTCCACCCCCCAGCCATCGGCCACGAACTGCTCCTCGGCGGATTTGGCGTGAACCAACAGAACGTCACCGTCGCCGTTGATCGCATTGCGGATCGCCTGCCCGGTGCCAACGGCCACAACGCGCACGTCAATACCCAATTCCGCCTCAAACCCCGGCAGGATATAGTCCAGAAGCCCGGAATTCTGGGTCGATGTTGTGGACTGCACCACGATAAAGGGCGCTTCAGCCATCGAGGGGCCTGCAATAAGGCCAAGGGTTACCAATGCCGCCCGAATGAAATTTCGGATCATTTCGATCTCCGATCAATTGAATTACGTGACCAGCCCGCCGGCCAGATACCTGCGCGAGGCATCGCTTTCGGGGGTGTCCAATATTTGCCTTGCAACTCCGTGCTCAACCACGCGCCCGCCCTGCATCATCACGATATCGGCGGCAAGACGGCGGGCCTGACCGATATCATGTGTCACCATGACAATGCGCACCCCCCGACGGGATGCGCGCAGGATCATCCGCTCGATCATCTGTGTGGCGCTTGGGTCCAGCGCGCTGGTCGGTTCGTCCAGAAACAGTGTTTCAGGGTTCAGCGCCAGCGCGCGCAAAATGGCCAGACGCTGGGCCTCACCCCCCGAAAGAGAGCGTGCCGATTGCCGGGCTTTGCCTTCCAGCCCGCCTTCGGCCAACAGGTCGTCGATGCGGGGCCTCCGTTCGCGGCGGGGAATGCCCTGCCGTTTCAGCACAAAGTCCAGATTGGCGGCGACCGACCGGCGCAGCAAAACAGGTTGCTGAAACACCATCGCCTGGCGCGCCTTGTGATCGGCGTTAAGGATCACCCCATCCTGTCTGATCTGACCGCGATCCGGCACGATCAACCCGTGCAAACATCGCAGAAGCAGGCTTTTGCCCGATCCGTTCGGACCCAGTATCAGGGTCGGCCCCGGACCGTCCAGTGACAGTTGCGGAACATCCAGCAAAGCCTTGCCCTTGCGGGCGATCTGCACCCGTTCAACCGACAGGCAACTTGCCATTTCAGAGCCCAGATCACGCATGACGCAGCCCTTCCTGTTCGGCCCGCAGGCTAAGTGCACTGACCAAGGCATTCACCGCCACCGCGATTCCGATCAGAATTGTGCCCAACGCCAACGCCAGTGCCAGATTGCCTTTCGACGTCTCCAGCGCGATAGTCGTGGTCATCACCCGTGTTACGTGATTGATGTTGCCGCCAACGATGATGACCGCCCCGACCTCGGCAATCGCGCGGCCAAAACCGGCCAGCAACGCCGTCACCAGTGCCAATCGTGCATCCCACAGCAACACCGGCACAGATGCCAGCCGCGACACACCCAGCGAGCGGAGTTGTTCGGAATATTCCTCGGCCAGCAGTTCCACCACCTGCCGTGTCAGCGCCGCGACAATCGGAGTGACCAGCACCACCTGCGCGATAATCATCGCTGTCGGCGTATACAGCAGTTCCAGCACTCCCAGCGGCCCCGAGCGCGACAGAACCAGGTAAACCAGCAAACCGACAACGACCGGAGGCAGCCCCATCAACGCGTTCATAAGGATGATCAGCATCCGACGCCCCGGAAAACGCGCAACCGCCAGAGCGGCCCCAACGGGCATTCCGATCAGCGCGGCGATAAGAACCGCAAATACAGAGACTTTCAGAGAAAGCAGAACAATCGCCCACAACTCGGCATCCCCGTTCACAATCAGGGCAAGAGCGGAACTGAATTCTGTTGCAAAGCTCTGCATTTTCTCCCAAATCTACCGCATATCGTATGAATTGCGTTCATTTTCAAGAGAATACTAAGCCTTTCCTGTCTCAAGTACAGTCACATTCCGACCAATAGAAACAGAAACGCGGCCCCGATCGGAGCCGCGCAAATTCGTTTTGTTTGAACTGGTTCAGTTCAGGGCCGCATCCGTAATCTGATGGGTCCAGGCGCCATCGGGCTGCTTGGTGATCACCGGATCGGAACCTCCGGCAAGCAATGTGCCCACGGTGCGTTCAAAATCGGCCGGATCAAGCGCGCCGTTCGACCCTGCGGTCAGCTTTGCGATCTCACCCATCATCCGCTTTTGATGCTCTTCTGTCTGGGCGCCGGTTGCGTCGTTTTCCAGAACGATATCAGCAGCCTCATCCGGGTTTTCCTCGGCATATTTCCAGCCTTTCATGGACGCACGCACAAAGCGTTCCATCTTATCCACAAAGGCCGCGTCGCCGAGGTTTTCTTCCAAAACGTAGAGACCGTCCTCAAGCGTGGCGACACCCTGATCTTCGTATTTGAAGGTCACCAGCTCATCCGGGCTGACGCCAGCGTCGATGACCTGCCAGTATTCGTTATAGGTCATGGTGCTGATGCAATCGGCCTGACGCTGCAACAGCGGATCGACGTTGAAACCCTGTTTCAAGACTTCGACGCCATTCTCACTTTTGCCACCGGTGTCGATACCCAACTGGCTCATCCAGCTCATGAAGGGGAATTCATTGCCAAAGAACCAAACGCCCAGAGTGCGGTTCTTGAGGTCTTCAGGTGAACCAATTCCCGCATCCTTCCAGCAGGTCAGCATCATGCCCGAGCTCTTGAAAGGCTGCGCGATATTGACCAGCGGCAGCCCCTTTTCCCGCGCGGCCAGAGCGGCGGGCATCCACTCCACGGTCACGTCGGCCCCGCCGCCCGCGATCACCTGTGTCGGCGCGATGTCCGGTCCACCGGGCAGAATGGTGACGTCCAGCCCCTCTTCTTCGTAGAACCCCTTGTCCTTGGCCACATAATAGCCTGCGAACTGCGCCTGTGTGACCCACTTGAGCTGCAACGTCACCTCATCCGCAGCAAGCGCCGCACTGGCTGCCAGGCTAAAGGCGGCGACCGCACCGCTGAAAAGCTTATTCATCTTCATGTCTCCTAGTTGCTGTTGATGCCCCGTTTTCGGGGTCTGTTGAATTCCTTTTGTTATCCGCGTTGCGACGGGTGCCAGAATGTCACCGCCTTTTCGATCCCGGCCACAAGGCCATAAAATGCTGTTCCGGCCAGGGCCGCCACGACGATTTCAGCCCAGACCATATCCAGCGACAGTTGCCCGACGCTGGTCGAAATCCGGAACCCCATGCCCAGCGTGGGTGAGCCAAAGAACTCGGCCACGATAGCGCCGATCAGCGCCAGAGTCGTAGAAATCTTTAGCCCGTTGAAAATAAAGGGCATTGCGGCAGGCAGGCGCAGCTTCAGAAAGCTCTGCCAATAGGTCGCCGCATAAGTCTCCATCAGGTCGCGCTGCATGGCTGTTGCCTCACGCAGCCCTGCGACCGTGTTAACCAGCATCGGAAAGAACACCATCACCACGACCACGGCCGCTTTGGAGTGCCAGTCGAACCCGAACCACATCACCAGAATGGGCGCGGTACCCACGATGGGCAGGGCCGCTACGAAATTTCCAACCGGCAGCAGACCAAGACGCAGGAAATCCCACCGGTCGACGGCAATCGCCATCAGGAAGGCCGCGCCGCAGCCGATGACATAACCGCTCAGCGCGCCTTTAATGATGGTTTGCACGAAATCCGCCCACAATACTGGCAGGCTGTCCCAAAAACGGTCCCAGATGACCGACGGCGCCGGCAGGATGACCAGAGGCACATCCAGGCCCCGCACCACCAACTCCCAGATGCCAATGACGGTCAGGCCAAAGATCAGCGGGGCCAGAAACCCCACCAAGCGGGTGTCAGCATAAGGCCCGCTCGCCAGACGGCTGTTCAGCCACCAGCCCAGCAGCCAAACACCAACAGCGCCAAGAATTGCAATCATTGCGCCATCCCCATCCGTTTCAGCACCGTGCGTTCGATGAACCCCAGCAGCCCGACCAGACAAGCCGCGAGTATGGCCGCCGCGAACAGGGCCGACCAGATCTGAACGGTCTGTCCGTAATAGCTGCCGGCCAGCAGACGTGCGCCCAGACCCGCCACCGCACCTGTCGGCAATTCACCAACAATGGCCCCGACCAAAGACGCCGCGATGCCGATCTTGAGTGAGGTGAAGAGATACGGCATGGACGCCGGCAAACGCAGCTTCCAGAAGCCCTGCGCGCGGCTGGCATTGTAGGTGCGCAGCAGATCCAGTTGCATGGCGTCCGGGCTGCGCAGCCCCTTGACCATGCCAACGACCACCGGGAAAAAGCTCAGGTAGGCCGAGATGACGGCCTTGGGGATGATCCCCTGAATACCGACCGAGTACAGCACCACGATGATCATCGGCGCCAGCGCAATGATCGGAATGGTCTGGCTGACGATGGCCCAGGGCATGACCGACAGGTCCATGACCCGGCTATGCACGATCCCGACCGCCAGCAAAATGCCCAGCCCGGTGCCGATGGCAAAGCCCAGCATCGTCGCGCTGAGGGTGACCCAGCCATGATAGATCAGGGATCGTTTCGAGGTGATTTTCTTTTGGACCGTGGTCTCCCACATTTCGGTGGCGACCTGATGCGGGGCCGGTAATCGGGGACGGTCCTGTGACCAGGTGGCCGGGATGGCAAAGCTGTTTTTCAGCACCAGTCCAATTTCCGACATATCCCGGCGATCTGCTGCTGATGGCGGCTGCACCTCTGCGCCCGCGCGCTCCTGCTCGGTCAGAACGCCCTTGATATTCATCGGAACACAGGCGGCGTACCAGAACACGCCTATGACCAGCAAAACCGTCAATACGGCCCAGAGGGCCCTGAACCCTGCGTTAGTCATCCGAATGCCCCGCTCTTAGACCTTCCCGCACGCGATGGGCGACTTCGATGAACTCGGGTGTGTCGCGAATGTCCAGCGGCCTTTCTTTCGGCAGCGGGCTGTCGATCACATCCGTAATTCTCCCTGGCCGCGGGCTCATCACCACGATCTTGGTGCTGAGATACACCGCCTCGGGAATCGAGTGGGTTACGAATCCGATGGTCTTTTCCGTCCGCGCCCACAGCGCCAGAAGCTGTTCGTTCAGGTGATCGCGCACGATCTCGTCCAACGCGCCGAAGGGCTCGTCCATCAGCAGAATGTCGGCGTCAAAGGCCAGCGCCCGCGCGATACTGGCCCGCTGCTGCATGCCGCCAGACAACTGCCAGGGAAACTTCCCGCCAAACCCTTCCAGATCAACCAGTTCCAGGACGTTCTTTACACGCTCATCCTGTTCAGCCGCGGAATACCCCATGATCTCAAGCGGTAATTTGATGTTCTTAGCAATGGTGCGCCACGGATATAACCCCGCCGCCTGAAACACGTACCCATAAGCCCAATTCCGCCGCGCCTCATCCGGGGTCATGCCGTTCACGGTGAGTTGCCCCCCGGTCGGGGTCTCAAGCGCCGCGATACAGCGCAGAAATGTGGTTTTGCCGCAGCCAGAAGGGCCAATGAAACTGACGAAGTCGCCCTTGTCGACTGTCAGGTTCACATCCTTGAGCGCATGGATCGGCCCATCATTGGTCTGGAAGGTGAGATCGAGATGAGCAGCTTCGATAACACAGGACTGCTGCGCTGAATTTGTAGTCACTTTCACACTTCCTATTTCTTCCGCTGTTTCAGCGTCTTTTCGATGGCGAGCAAAGCAAGTGCCACACCAGATGTTATCCCCAAGATGGAGAACACGACCGGGGACAATGCAATCAGCGGCTTAATTGACACGGGAACACCATTTGCGCCGACAATCAGAAATGAACCGATACACAGGACGACCAAAACCGACGTGAGAATTGCAAGCAAAAAGGCAGGTGTTTCCTGCATTTGAGCGTGCAGCATGTCAAAGGCCAGCAGTATGAGCGGCGTCATGACGATTGCCGCCGCCGGAACCGCCAGAGCGCTCGCGAAGAGTCCCCAACCCCCGATTGCAGCAATCAATTCGCTTACAGATTGCGGGCAGATGAACTCGCACCTGGCTCCAAACAGTTCGAGGTAAGTGATCGTCCAGAGAACAGCGTTGCACACGAAACAACTGACAAAAACCACAAGAGAGAGGCGTTTTGCCAGCTTCCACGGCGACGTCACAGGTCGTACGTCAAGGGTCATCGCCCGATCCATCAAACCCCCGTCGCCGGAATCCCAGTCCGCTCAACCGGTCGGGGTGCCGTCAACTCTTTCCAGGTGCTCAAAGCCTTGTTCACGTGACCATTCGGCTCGCGCGCAACGAAATCGCCGTGCCCTTCCTGAGTGCGGATTTCCCCGTCATGCACGGCCACGTGCCCACGGGTCAGGGTAAAGCGCGGCAGGCCCTTGACCTCCTTGCCTTCAAACACATTGTAGTCGATCGAGGATTGCTGGGTATCAGCACTGATCGTCTTGGTTTTTTCAGGGTCCCACACAACGATATCCGCATCCGCGCCAACAAGTATCGCGCCTTTTTTCGGGTAACAATTCATAATCTTGGCGATGTTAGTTGAAGTGACCGCCACGAATTCGTTCATCGTCAAACGCCCGGTATTCACCCCATGCGTCCACAGCATCGGCATCCGGTCTTCCAGTCCGCCGGTCCCGTTGGGGATCTTGGTAAAGTCACCGACGCCATAACGCTTCTGCTCGGTCGTGAATGCGCAGTGGTCGGTGGCCACAACGCTCAGCGTGCCGGAATGCAGACCGTTCCACAGACTATCCTGGTGCTGCTTGTTCCGAAACGGCGGGCTCATCACTCTGCGTGCAGCATGGTCCCAATCCTGATGGAAATACTCGCTCTCATCCAGAGTCAGATGCTGGATCAGGGGCTCCCCCCACACCCGCTTGCCATTCATCTTGGCCCGGCGAATGGCTTCATGCGCCTCTTCACAAGACGTATGCACCACGTACAGCGGCACGCCCGCCATATCCGCGATCATGATCGCCCGGTTGGTGGCCTCTCCCTCAACCTGCGGCGGACGGGAATAGGCATGCGCTTCGGGTCCGGTGTTGCCCTCGGCCAGCAGCTTGGCGCTGAGCTCAGCCACCACATCGCCATTCTCGGCATGCACCATGGCGATGCCACCCAACTCGGCCAAACGCTTGAACGAGGCGAACAACTCGTCGTCATTCACCATCAGCGCGCCCTTGTAGGCCATGAAATGCTTGAACGTGTTGATCCCGCGCGTCTCGATGACCGTCTTGATGTCATCGAACACCTGCTCACCCCACCAGGTCACCGCCATGTGGAACGAATAGTCGCAATTCGCACGGGTCGATTTGTTGTCCCAGCGTTTCAACGCATCCAGCAGGCTTTCACCCGGATTGGGCAGCGCGAAATCCACAACCATCGTCGTGCCACCCGCCAGCGCCGCGCGTGTCCCGCTTTCAAAGTCATCGCTGGAATAGGTTCCCATGAAAGGCATCTCCAGATGCGTATGCGGGTCGATCCCGCCCGGCATGACAAAACAGCCGGTCGCATCCAGCTCTTTGTCGCCCCTCAGGTCCATTCCGATTTCAGTGATCACACCGTCTTCGACCCTCACATCCGCCTTGTAGGACAAGTCGGCGGTCACAACGGTTCCGTTCTTGATAACAGTACTCATTTTAAACTCCCTGATGCGGTCTGCGCCGCTTGCTTCATCTGGCCAAAAATACCTCGGGGGAGTCGCCCCATGGGCGACGGGGGCAGAGCCCCCTATTCCACGATTTCCGCCGTCTCGACGACCGCATGAAACAGAACATCCGCCCCGGCCGCGGCCCATTCCCTGCTGATCTCTTCGGCCTCATTATGGCTCAGCCCGTCCACGCAGGGGCACATCACCATCGCCGTTGGGGCCACACGGTTGATCCAGCACGCATCGTGCCCTGCGCCCGAGATGATATTCGTGTGCGAATATCCCAGACGCTCGGCCGCATCGCGGACAGCTGCAACGCAGCCCTCGTCGAATTTCACCGGATCGAAACCACCAACCTTCTCGAATTCGACCTGCAAGCCCATTTCCTCAACGATATCTTCTGCCGCAACACGCAGACGGTTTTCCATATCGGTGATCACGTCCAGTTCGGGCGAACGGAAATCGACCGTGAAAACGACCTTGCCGGGGATCACGTTGCGCGAGTTCGGGAAGACATCGATATGCCCCGCCGCGCCAACGGCGTGCGGCGCGTGCGACCATGCGATCTCGTCAACCTTTTCAAGAATACGCGCCATCGCCAGCCCGGCATTCTTGCGCATCGGCATCGGGGTGGAACCGGTATGAGCGTCTTTTCCGGTCACGGTGACCTGCGTCCAGCTCAACCCCTGCCCGTGCGTGACGACGCCGATATCCTTATCCTCGGCCTCAAGGATCGGTCCCTGTTCAATGTGCAACTCGAAAAATGCATGCATCTTGCGCACGCCGACCTCTTCATCGCCGCGCCAGCCGATGCGTTTCAGTTCATCCCCGAATTTCTTGCCCTCGGCATCCTCACGGTCATAGGCCCAGTCCTGCGTATGCATCCCCGCAAACACGCCCGAAGACAACATCGCCGGGGCATAGCGTGTCCCTTCTTCGTTGGTCCAGTTGGTCGCCACGATTGGGTGCCTGGTCTTGATGCCCAGATCGTTCAGCGTCCGGATGATCTCCAGCCCCCCAAGCACGCCCAGAACCCCGTCATACTTTCCGCCGGTGGGCTGCGTATCCAGATGCGAGCCGACATAGACAGGCAAAGCCTCGGGGTCGGTGCCGTCGCGCCGGGCAAACATGTTGCCCATCTGATCCAGCCCCATGGTACAGCCCGCATCCTCGCACCATTTCTGGAACAGGGCGCGCCCTTCGGCGTCTTCATCCGTCAGCGTCTGGCGATTGTTTCCGCCCGCAACACCGGGGCCGATTTTGGCCATCTCCATCAGGCTGTCCCAAAGTCTGTCGCCATTGATCCTGAGGTTCTGCGCCGGAGCTGCCATCTTGTTTTCCCCTGTTGCTTGCGATTTGGCTCGCTTTTGGTGTCTTGATTTGACCATATGGTCAAACTCACGCTATCACGGGTTCGACATCAGTCAAGAAATTGCAGGAGGCCGTCGGAATTTTTGGCAATATCGGCACCTGCTTGCCGGAAAAAGAGACAGCCTGAACGTATGCCCAAAGACCGCGCACCAACCAGAATTCAGAAAAAGAACCGGGCCGCAATCCTCGAGGCCGCACTGAACGTGTTTTCCGCCCACGGGTTTCGCGGCGCGACCGTGGATCAGATCGCGACCGAAGCGGGGCTGAGCAAACCGAATCTGCTGTATTATTTCCCGTCGAAAGAGGCGATTCACACCGCGTTGCTGTCCGGGCTGCTGGAATTGTGGCTGGCCCCCTTGCACGATCTGGACGCCGACGGTGACCCGATGGAGGAAATTCTCGCCTATATCCGGCGCAAGCTGCAGATGAGCCGCGAGTTACCGCGCGAAAGCCGTCTGTTCGCCAATGAACTGGTTCAGGGCGCGCCCCGCATTCACGATGCCCTATCCAATGATCTTCGGGTATTGGTCGATGAAAAGACGGCGATTCTGACGGGTTGGATGGACCAGGGGAAAATCGCGCGGCTGCACCCGTATCACCTGATTTTCTCGATCTGGGCATTGACCCAGCATTACGCCGATTTCGATGTTCAGGTCCGTGCGATTCTGGGCGAGGAAGACCCGTTTGAAGGGGCCGAGCCGTTCATGGACACGCTGTATCGCAAACTGCTGACACCATGAAGAAGGGGCCGAAAACCGGCCCCTTTTACTTTCGTTATTCCGCGGCTTTCGCCATCGGATTGTTCGGGTGTGTCGTCCAGTTGGCATAGTCTGGTTGCACTTCCAGTCCGGTGCGCGGATCAACCTCTCCGGCCGCCATCGGCACCATCGAAATACATCCTTCGACCGGGCAGACATCCACGCAGAGGTTGCAGGCGACGCATTCGTCATCAATGACCTCGAACACGCGGTCATCGGACATTGAAATCGCCTGGTGGCTGGTGTCTTCGCAGGCGGCATAGCAGCGGCCGCACTTGATGCACTGATCCTGATCGATCTTGGCCTTGGCCACGTAGTTCAGGTTCAGATACTGCCAGTCCGTCACGTTCGGCACCGCAAGGCCCACGATTTCCGAGACGTCCTTATAGCCTTTTTCATCCATCCACTTGGAAAGGCCGGCGGTCAGTTCATCGATGATCTTGAATCCATAGGTCATCGCCGCCGTGCAGACCTGAACGTTGCCGCATCCCAGCGCCATGAATTCCGCCGCATCGCGCCACGTGGTCACGCCGCCGATGCCCGAAATCGGCAGACCGTGCGTGGCCTGTGCGCGCGAAATTTCGGACACCATCGACAGCGCGATCGGCTTCACCGCCGGGCCGCAATAGCCGCCGTGGCTGCCTTTGCCGTCAATCGACGGTTCCGGGCTGAACGTGTCCAGATTGACGCTGGTGATCGAGTTGATCGTGTTGATCAGCGACACAGCATCCGCGCCACCGTTCCTGGCGGCTTCGGCAGGCTTGCGGATATCGGTGATATTCGGCGTCAGCTTCACGATGACCGGACGGTCATAGTATTTCTTGCACCAACGGGTCACCATCTCGATATATTCCGGCACCTGCCCCACGGCCGAGCCCATGCCGCGCTCGCTCATCCCGTGCGGGCAGCCGAAGTTCAGCTCAATCCCGTCCGCCCCGGTCTCAGACACGCGCGGCAGGATGGCTTTCCACGCCTCCTCCTCGCACGGCACCATGATCGAGGCGATCAGCGCGCGGTCCGGGTAGTCGGCCTTGACCCGCGCCATTTCCTCAAGGTTCACCTCTAAGGGCCGGTCGGTGATCAGTTCGATGTTGTTCAGACCCAGCAAGCGCCGATCCGCGCCGTAAATCGCGCCATAGCG
The DNA here is from genome assembly GCF_056158465.1 of Ruegeria sp. ABV4_181. NCBI lineage: Bacteria > Pseudomonadati > Pseudomonadota > Alphaproteobacteria > Rhodobacterales > Roseobacteraceae > Ruegeria > Ruegeria sp. ABV4_181. The sequence continues at coordinate 2,255,279 of NZ_JBSWTI010000002.1, read as the reverse complement.
AGGGCCGTTCACGTTCACGACCGGAGGGCCTTCGGACCCCAGCGTCTTCCAGACGACGCCGCCCCATCCGGCCTCGAAGGCGCGGCGGACGTTGTATTCCTTGTCCGTGGGTGGCGCCGAGGCCAGCCAATAGGGGTTGGGGCTGGAAATGCCCAGAAAATCAGTTGTCAGGTTGGCCATGGCTTCTCCCTTCCCGGCTCAGCCGGTTTTCTTGAATATCATTTCGGTCGGACGAATGCGCCCGGCCTTGAGGTTTGTGACGTAGTTCTGAAACTTCTCGGGCGCCGTCTCGCCCATCATCAGGTGGATGCCCAAAGGCGGCGGGCCGCTTTCGGCGATGCGCGCAAAAACCTCTTCGAAGAATGTCAGCGCAAACTCGGTCCGGTCTGCTTCGGTGACCAGTTCCAGACCGGCAGCAGTGGCCGCGTCCTTGTAGATTTCCGGCGCATCGACAAAGGATGTTTCGGCAACGGTTGACCAGGGCAGCGGGAAAGCCAGCGGCTCGTCCACATCCCCGCCCATCACATCAAACAGGGCAAAGGTTCCATCCCAGGCAAGCGTTCGCGAAACTTCCGCAAAAAGCGCGTGCTTATCCGCAATGTTCATTCCGACGTGCAGCATGACGGCAAGATCGAAACCGGCATCCGGCACCGGCATGTCCAGCGCGCTGCCGACCGCAAACCGCGCCTTGTCGGAATGCCCGACAAGAGCGCTCAACTCGGTTGCTGTCTCGACGAATTCCGGCGTCAGATCGACTCCGGTTACCGTCGAGTTGTAGCGATCCACGATGTACCGGGACGTGCCGCCGATGCCGCAACCGACGTCCAGCACGCGCGTCGCGTGGGTTGGCGCAAGCTGAGCAAACAGGTGGTCCGTCGCAAGAACACCGCCGGTGTGGAACTCATCACCGGCCTTGAGGTCGGCAACCGTTGCAGCGTTGGGGTCAACGCCACTGGCCTTAAGAGCCTCACGAACGCGTTCAGTAAGGGCACCGGTTGTATAATGTTGCGCAACGGCTTGTTCGATCTGGGACATAAGAATACCTCAGCAGCGACAGAGATGGGCTGAATGCCTCATCCTATCACGAAACAAGCGTTGCGTGGATGTCCATCGCCGCATCCCGGCCTTCGGCCACTGCGGTCACGGTCAGGTCTTCACCCCCCGCCGCGCAATCGCCCCCGGCCCAGACCCCAGCCACCGAAGTGCGCCCGGTGCTGTCCACCGCGATCTTGTTGCCATCCAGCGCAAGGCCTTCCGGTGCGCCATCCAGCGTCTGGCCAATCGCCTTGAGGACCTGATCGGCGGGCAAACGCACCTTTTCTCCGGTTCCCGAAAGCTGACCGCCCTGACTGGACGTATACTCCAACTCGATCTCTGCGGCTGCGCCGTTCCCGTGCACGGCAACTGGCTGCACATTCGTCATGATCTTGACACCGTGCGAGGATGCCAAATCCTGCTCGTATCGGCTGGCCCCCATGGCGTCGCGGCCACGGCGATAGGCAATGGTGACATGCTCGGCACCCAGCAACTTGGACTTTACCGCTGCATCCACGGCGGTCATCCCGCCCCCGATGACGACCACGTTGCGGCCGACAGGCAGGTTCGCAAGATCAGAGGCTTGCCGGACATCCGAGATGAAATTGACCGCATGGCGGACGCCTTCCAGATCGGACCCCTGCGCGCGCAGGGCGTTCACTCCGGTCAGACCGATGGACAGGAAGACCGCATCGTAATTCTCAACCAGCCCGTCCAGCGAGACGCTCTCACCCAGAACCGATCCGGTCTCGATCGTGATGCCGCCGATCTGCAGCAGCCAGTCGACCTCGGCCTGGGCGAAATCATTGGTCGATTTATAGGCGGCGATCCCATATTCGTTCAGCCCGCCCGGTTTTGGCCGGCTTTCATGGATCACCACGTCATGACCCAGCATCGCCAAACGGTGCGCGCAGGCCAGACCCGCCGGCCCGGCCCCGATCACCGCAACGGATTTGCCAGTGGGCGCGGCCCGTTCAAACGGATGTTCGCCGTGAGCCATCACACTGTCGGTCGCATAGCGTTGCAGACGCCCGATTTCGACGGGCGCACCTTCGGCGGTCTCGCGCACGCAGGCTTCTTCGCACAATGTCTCGGTCGGACAAACGCGGGCGCACATTCCGCCCAGAATGTTCTGCGCCAGAATGGTCTCACCCGCTGCTTCTGGCTGTCCGGCCTGAATCTGGCGCATGAACAGCGGAATATCGATGTCCGTCGGACAAGCCGTCACACACGGCGCGTCATAGCAAAAATAACACCGATCTGCTGCCACGGCGGCCTCGTGCGGGGCCAGTGGCGGATGCAGATCCGCGAAATTCGAGGTCAGCTCATCGCTGGAAAGCCGCCCGGATACGATACCGGGTGCCATCTGGCCCTGTGCCATCACTCTACTCCCTGTAGATATGTTTGTTATGCATCCAGCTTGCCACAATCTGATTTTTTATCAATTGGTAAAATTTGCCAAATGGTCAAAAAAAGCAAAATCCGGCCCAATCCCCGCGAATACAAGACGATTTTGACTGATTTTCCGGCAACAAATCTGTTCTGAGCGGGAAATCCCCTCGTCCGGACATTGACCGAACCGACCAATCCCCGCCTCGAAACTTGCTCATGGGCCCTTGGTTACGTCTGGTTTTGACGCCCCCTGCTGCGTACTGTAGGCCGGACAGACCCCAAGCAGTGCCGGAAAACGGCCCAATACCCGAAAGTCACGCGATGCAGGCCAGCCCCCCGAATTTCAATATCGTCGTCATCGGGCAAAACAACCGGCTTCAATACGAGGCGCTGCTGTTCGCGGCCTCTTTGCGTCACACATCGCCGGATTTCGGCGGGCAATTGTTCGTTGCGGTGCCGCAGCCCGGGCCGAACTGGCAGCAGGACCCCAGCATCCGGGACGAGGATGTCCTGAAGGCCCTGCGCCAGTTGGACGCCGAAATTCTGCCCTTTGACAGCCACGTCTTCGGCGACAGCTATCCTTACGGCAACAAGATCGAAGCCCTGCTGGCGATGCCGGAAGGTGAGCCCTTTGTCTTTTTTGACAGCGACACGCTGATTACCGGCGACCTGACCGGCGTGCCGTTTGACTTCAACACGCCCGGCGCGTCGTCAAAGGTGGAAGGGACGTGGCCCAAACCCACATTGTACGGCCCCGGTTTCGACGATATCTGGCGCGCGCTCTATCGCCGCTTCGGGCTGGATTTCGACAGCACGCTGGATACCAGCCAGCCTAAAGACTACTGGCGGCGCTACCTGTATTTCAACGCCGGGTATTTTTTTCATTCCTGCCCGCGCAGGTTCGGAGAGCGTTTTCTGGACTATGCCCGCACGATCCGGGACGAGGATATTCCCGAATTGACCGGTCAGAACCTGGACCCGTGGCTGGATCAGGTCGCGCTGCCTCTGGTCATCCATTCCTTCGGCGGGCGCCGCGATGCCCTGCCAGCCGGTCTGCTGGACGGCTCTGTCAGTTGCCATTACCGCCTGTTTCCGCTGCTGTACGCCCGCGAAAGCGATCGCGTGATCGAGGTGCTGGAAACCGTAGTGGCCCCGAACAGGATCAAGAAGGTCCTCAAGGGATATGACCCGATCAAAAAACTGGTGATACAGGGCAAGGGCCACAAAATCCGCGATATGTTCGACCGCAACGACCTGCCGCAGCGCGAGCAGGTCATTCGCAAGACGATCAAAAGCAAGGGCCTGTGGATGCGCTGACAGTTTTGTTGTGCGCAGGCCCTCAATCGCCTAGAGATTCTGCAAGGCACATTCCAAGGGGAGATTTCCAAGATGTCTGACGGCCCAACCTACGGTTTTGATACGCTGCAAATTCACGCGGGCGCGCGGCCCGACCCGGCCACCGGCGCACGTCAGACCCCGATCTACCAGACGACCGCCTATGTGTTCCGCGATGCCGATCACGCGGCGGCGCTGTTCAATCTGCAAGAGGTCGGCTTTATCTATTCCCGCCTGACCAACCCGACCGTGGCCGTGCTGCAGGAACGTGTCGCCACGCTGGAAGGCGGTGTGGGCGCGGTGTGCTGTTCTTCGGGCCATGCGGCCCAGATCATGGCGCTGTTCCCGCTAATGGGTCCGGGTTGCAACGTCGTTTCGTCTACCCGCCTGTATGGCGGCACCGTCACGCAGTTCAGCCAGACCATCAAGCGGTTCGGCTGGTCGGCCAAGTTCGTGGATACCGACGATCTGGATGCGGTGAAGGCCGCCATCGACGAAAACACCCGCGCGGTGTTCTGCGAATCCATCGCCAATCCCGGCGGCTACGTCACTGACATCCGCGCCCTGGCCGATATTGCCGATGAAGCCGGCATTCCCCTGATCGTCGACAACACCTCGGCCACGCCATACCTGTGCCGCCCGATCGAACATGGCGCGACGCTGGTGGTGCATTCGACCACCAAGTACCTGACCGGCAACGGCACGGTCACTGGCGGCTGCATCGTGGATTCGGGCAAGTTCGACTGGTCGGCGAATGACAAGTTCCCCTCGCTCAGCGAACCGGAACCGGCCTATCACGGTCTGAAGTTCCACGAAACCTTCGGCCCGCTGGCTTTCACCTTTCACGGCATCGCCATTGGCCTGCGCGATTTGGGCATGACAATGAACCCGCAAGCCGCGCATTACACGCTGCTGGGCATCGAAACCCTGTCCCTGCGAATGGAGCGTCACGTCGAGAACGCGCAAAAGATCGCTGCCTGGCTTGAGGCGGACGACCGCGTGGATCACGTCACCTATGCCGGCCTGCCCTCGTCGCCCTATCACGACCGGGTCAAGGCGCAGTACCCCAAAGGTGCCGGGGCGTTGTTCACCTTTGCGGTCAAAGGCGGCTATGACGCCTGCATCAAGCTGGTCAACGCGCTTGAGATTTTCAGCCACGTGGCCAATCTGGGCGACGCACGGTCGCTGATCATCCATTCGGCCTCGACCACGCACCGGCAACTGACACCCGAACAACAGGAGGCCGCAGGAGCCAGCCCCAACGTCGTGCGTGTGTCCATCGGCATCGAAGACGCCAACGATCTGATCGCCGATCTGGATCAGGCGCTTGCCAAAGCCAGCGCCTGACAGATGAGCGGCCACGAGACAAACGAACTGGGGCAGCCGATCGGACTGCCGGTGGAGGGCGATTATCCCCGCCCGGCACCGCCCTATACGCCGATGGAGGGTCAGTATTGCACCGTCGCGCCGCTGGATGTGAACCGGCATGCGCCCGGATTGTTCCGGGCCTTCGCCAACGACACGGACGGCCGCAACTGGACTTACCTGCCCTACGGGCCGTTCGACGCCGAACAGGACTTTGTCGAATGGACGCGGGCGACCTGCATGGATGCCGATCCGATGTTTCACACGGTTCTTGACCGCAACGAAACGCCGGTTGGCATGGCCTCTTTTCTGCGCATCGAACCTGCGGCCGGGGTGATCGAAGTGGGTCACATCCACTTTTCACCCCTGCTGCAACGCAGCCCGCAATCAACCGAGACGATGTTCCTGATGATGCGTCGCGTTTTTGATGAGCTGGGATATCGCCGATACGAATGGAAATGCGACGCGCTGAATGCGTCATCGCGGCGCGCCGCCGAGCGTTTGGGCTTCACCTTCGAGGGAATCTTCAGGCAGGCAACCCACTACAAGGGCCGGAACCGGGATACCGCGTGGTATTCGATCCTCGACAGCGAGTGGCCGCGCATCCGAGCGGCGTTCGAAACATGGCTGTCACCGGACAATTTCGATCAGACGGGCCAGCAGCGACAATCGCTGAAGGCCCGCAATCCCGGAACCAGGTCAGTCGTCAATCCCGAATTCCATCGTCACGTTGACCGAGACTGAGATTTCGCCACCAGCAACCGGCACACTGCCCGCGTCCGCCAAGTTCATCTCGCGCATCTGCGCCATGGGGCGGATTCCACCTGCCTGCTCGCGGATGATCTGAACCGGGCCCAGCGAAACCTCTGCGGCCTCGGCAAGCTGTCTGGCCTTGGCTGTGGCTTCCTCCACCGCCTTGGCCCGGGCCTGCGCCTGCAGCGGCGCCGGATCCTGCACGCCAAAGGTCAGACCACCAAAATCGTTGGCCCCATCCTGAATGACGGCATCCATGATGGTACCCAACTGCGTCAGATCGCGCACCCGTACCAAAACCCGGTTCGAGGCCACGAAACCGGAAATCTCGGGCCTGTCGCCACTGGTGCTGTTGCGACCGGACCAAACCGGCGACAGCGACAGATCCCGCGTCTGAACATCACGCGCCTCGATCCCCATTTCGTCGAGGCGTTTCAGAATTTGCGCAACTGCGTCAGACGTCGCCTGCATTGCATCCGACGCCAGCGCATCCTCGTTGGTAACGCCCAAAGTGATGGTTGCCATATCGGGCAGAGCCTGTACGACACCAGCCGCATCCACCATGATGCGACGTTCTTCCGCATGGGCAAGGCCCGCGGCCGTCATGGCCAGCATTGCGGCCAGAAAAGCGATTTTCTTCAAGGTCTTCCCTCCAGATCCTGTATGACCAACATGGTGTGACCGGCACCCGCGGGACAAGGGGAACCTCCGGCTTTTTCTTTCCCTCGGCGGGATCCTGCTTTAATGTCTGGCTGCGGGCGAGATGTCGTTTGCATTGATGCTGACAATTGTGGTTCTTCCGGATTATGAAACCTGCCTTTGCGCTGTCTTTTTCTGCCACCGGGATTTCTTTGCACCATCAATCGGATGATGACTGGTTCTGTGTTGGCAAAGTTGCGCTGGATGCAGATGATCTGAACGCGCAAATTCAGGCCCTGCGGGACAAGGGTTTTGCACTTGAAAACGATCTAAGCTGCAAGGTCGTGATTCCCCTGGATCAGGTCCGGTTTCTGTCCGCAGACGCCAATGGTCTGAGCGCCGAGGAAAGCGCGCGAAAACTCCAGACCGAACTGGCCGGCGCGACGCCTTACACGATTGAGGAATTGTCTTTCGCCTCAACGACCGCCGGAAACACGACCTATGTTGCGGCAGTTGCCCGGCAGACGCTGGACGAAGCGCGCGCATTCGCAACCGAACACGGGTTTATACCGGTCTCCTTCAGCGCAAAGCCCGACAGTCAGGAGTTTCCGGCTGAGCCGTTTTTTGATGGGGCGGACGGGAACATCGTAACCGTTGCACCGACCGTCGAACCGACTGAGGACAAGGCGCCTAAGTCCGCGCACAAACCTGAGCAGCCCGAACCGACGGTGCATTCCATTGCCGACACGTCGCCCCCGGACGTCTTTCGCTCGGCCCCGCTGCCAGACCTGAAAAATGCACCGGAACCCGCCTCGGAGTTAGGCGCAAGGAAGTATGCACTACCGGCGGCGGCCGCAGCGCTTGTCGGATTGGCCGTGTTGGGCACATGGGCCTTGACCGGCCCGGAGTCCGATGACGTTGCCGAGACCAGCGCACCGCAGGTTGAGGAAACGCCCGCCCTGCCCGAACCGCAAACCGTTGAAGCCCCCCAGGTTGCCCTGACCGATCCCGAAGAACCCGCGCTGCAAACGGATGAATTGGACCCGGAGGCGGAATCCGATCTGGCTGAGACACTCCTGCCGGACGAGACCAACGAACCCTCGCCAGAGTTGTCGGCCACGGATACGGCAATTCTTGAGGCGCTGAAAATCGCGCCGACCCCTGTCGAAGATTTTGCCCGGAACCCCGCCCCTCAACCGCCCCAGCCGCAGCCGGGTATCCGGATCACATCGCCCGAACCGCCGGCTTCCCCGGTGGCGGATGAGCCCGAAGAGTTGTTTCTGACCTCGATCGACAAAACCAGCCTGTCGCATGATGCTGTTGCCCTGCCCCCGGTGCAGAGTTTTGCCACCGACGACCCGTTCGAACAGATCGTGTTGCCAAGTGTGGCCGGAACCGGGTTCGAGCTGGATGATCGCGGGCTGGTCACGCCGTCCGCAGAAGGCACATTGAACCCGGATGGTATCCTCGTGTTTCTGGGGCAACCTCCCAAAGTGCCGCCGGAAACGCCCGTCCGGTTCGAGCAGGAACCGATCGAAGAGGAACCTGTTGACCGGCTGGCACAGTTGCGGCCAAAGCCGCGACCCGGTGATCTTCAGGAACGGTTCGAACGACAGCAACTGGGCGGGCGGACGCGCGCGGAACTGGCAATCCTGCGCCCCAAGCTGCGGCCGGCCTCGCAGCAAGAGCAGCCCCAGATTGATGAAACACCAACAGCTTTGGCCGTTGTGCGGGTTCCGCGCCCGAAACCGCGCCCTGCCGGGTTGGCACCGGTGGCCGGAACCCAAACTGCAAATCTGGGCTCGACCGCTGCCGTCACTCAAACCGATGTCGAGGCCGGTTCATTCCAGCCGAAAACGGTGGCGCCCAAAATACCCTCGTCGACCTCTGTGGCGCGGCAGGCCACAATCGACAACGCGCTTAACCTGCGTAAGCTGAACCTGATCGGAGTTTACGGGACGCCGGCCAACCGACGCGCATTGGTGCGTCTGCCCAGCGGTCGCTACAAAAAGCTGAAGGTCGGGGACAGGCTGGATGGCGGCCAGGTCATCGCAATCAGCGACAATGAATTGCGGTATCAAAAGCGCGGGCGGAACCTAACGCTGAAAATGCCGCGGGGTTAATTAAACTGACATGAGGCAGCCAAAGCACTGACCGCCCCATGTCACATCAAGAAACGATATCAAGCCGTTGATATCTCACCGCTTTCAATCTGCTCACGCTCGATGGATTCGAACAGCGCCTGAAAGTTGCCTTCGCCGAACCCGTCGTCGCCCTTGCGTTGAATGAACTCGAAAAAGATCGGCCCAATCACGGTTTTCGAGAAGATTTGCAGCAGGATTTTGGTTTCGCCGCCGTCCAGCACACCTTCGCCGTCGATCAGGATGCCGTGTTTCATCATCTTGTCCAGCGGCTCTTCGTGGTCAACAACCCGGTCCGTGGACATATTGTAATAGGCCTCGTTCGGGCCGGGCATGAACTTCAGACCCTTTTCGGCAATTGCATCGGTCGAAGAATAGATATCTTCGCTGCCCACTGCGATATGCTGAATACCTTCGCCTTTGTACTTTTTCAGGTAGGACACGATCTGCCCGGTTTCACCGCGATCTTCGTTGATCGGAATGCGGATGCGGCCGCAGGGCGATGTCAGGGCGCGGCTGAAAAGGCCGGTGAACTTGCCCTGAATGTCGAAAAAGCGGATTTCGCGGAAGTTGAACAGGTCGCCATAGAACTTGAACCATTTGTCCATGTTTCCCTTGTAGACGTTGTGCGTCAGGTGATCGAGGTAATAAAACCCGTCGCCGCGCGGCTTGGACTGCTTGGTCCAGGTGAATTCCTGGTTGTAGGGCGAAGTGTCGTAATACTGGTCGATGAAATAAATCAGCGACCCGCCAATCCCCTTGATCGCGGGAACATTCATGGTCTTGTCGTCCGCGTCATAGGGTTCGGCACCCTTGGATACGGCGTGCTCATAGGCTTTTTGCGCATCTACCACGCGCCAGCCCATGGCCGGCGCGCAGGGGCCGTGTTCTTCGACGAACTTGGCGGCAAAGCTTTCAGGATCAGCGTTGAGAATGTAGGTGACATCACCCTGCTGCCAAAGCTCGACTTCGGGTTTGTCTTTGTGATGCCCGACCAGTTCAAAGCCCATCTTGGCGAACAGATCCCGCAGCTCCTGCGGCTCGGGATGGGCGAACTCGACGAATTCAAATCCATCGGTCCCGGCCGGGTTTTCATTGCTGATGACAGATTTCGGTGCGTTGTGAGGGAAAGGACCCATGGCGTGTCTCCTTAAAAACAGGAATTTCTTTGCTGATTCCAAAATACGCCTTATCAAGCGCTGTTTCTGCGCATAGTTTTCGTGTAAACTATCGCCAAGCGCGCAAAGTCCGCACTGTTTGGGCAATACATGGAGAATTTCCGCATATGCTGGATTCCACCGACACCCGTCTGCTGTCCGCCCTGCAGCAGAACGCCCATCTGACCGCGCATCAGCTGGGCGAAATGCTGAACCTGTCGCCCAGTCAGGCCGGTCGGCGGCGTCAGAGGCTGGAGGCTGAAGGTTACATCACCAGCTACGCCGCGCGGCTGGACCCTCTGAAACTTGGTTTGCAGGTGCAGGGTTTTATTCAGGTGCATCTGGGCACCCACGGCCCGGAGCAGTCCGCAAGCTTTGCCCGTATGGTTGACACGCGCCCTGAGATCACCAGCGCATGGACGATGACCGGAGAGGCAGATTACCTGCTGCATGTCTATTGCGACGATCTATCCGCGCTCAACCGCTTGCTTCATCAGGTGATACTGCCGCATCCTGCCGTGGCACGGGTCCAAAGCCAGATTGTGATGGACCAGCTCAAGCGCGACGCGCCTTTGCCCACCTAACCCGACCGAAAGGACGAAAATGGACGATTTCCTTTACCAGGCTTCGATCTATCTGGCGGCTGCCGTGATCGCCGTGCCCTTGTCGGCGCGTCTGGGGTTGGGGTCCGTATTGGGGTATCTGGCCGCGGGCATCGTTATCGGCCCGGTTTTCGGTCTGGTCGGGGCTGAAACCGAAAGCCTGCAACACGTCGCCGAATTCGGTGTCGTGATGATGCTGTTCCTGATCGGGCTGGAGCTGGAGCCGCGCGCCCTGTGGGATATGCGGGACAGGCTGTTAGGGCTGGGCGGCTTACAGGTCGCGCTGTCTACAGCCGTGATCGCCGGTGTCGCAATGTATGCAAATCACCCCTGGTCGGTTGCGCTGGCCGTCGGGCTGACGCTGTCGCTGTCCTCGACCGCGATTGTCCTGCAAACCCTGTCGGAAAAGGGACTGATGCAGACAAATGGCGGTCGTGCGACGTTTTCGGTGCTGCTGACGCAGGATATTGCCGTCATCCCCATTCTGGCGCTGCTGCCATTGTTGGCGCTGCCCGCCCTGCCGCATATTGAAAGCGACGGCTCGATCGACCGCGGGGCGGTGGACCTGCACGATGCAGGCCATCACAGCCTGTCGCTGGTCGAAGGCTTACCGGGCTGGGCGGTCACGCTGGTCACCATTGGCGCAATCGCGTTTGTCATCCTGGCCGGGGTTTACCTGACGCGCCCCCTGTTCCGGTTCATCCATGCCACACGCCTGCGCGAGATGTATACAGCACTGGCCCTGATGATTGTCGTCGGAATCTCCTTTCTGATGACACTGGTGGGCCTGTCTCCCGCACTGGGAGCTTTTCTGGCGGGCGTCGTTCTGGCCAGTTCGGAATTCCGCCACGAGATGGAAAGCGACCTTGAGCCGTTCAAGGGTCTGTTTCTGGGCCTGTTCTTCATCACTGTCGGCGCCGGCATTGATATCGCGTATTTCTTTGATGATCCGTTCGATCTGATCGGTCTGGCGCTGCTGGTCATTCTTGCAAAAGGGATCATCCTGTTCCTTGTCGGGCGCGCCTTTAAGCTTAAAGGCCGCGATCACTGGCTGTTTACGCTCGGGCTGGCACAGGCGGGGGAATTCGGATTTGTGCTGCTGGCCTTTTCGACCCAGCAGAATGTCATCCCGCAGGATCTTTCGCAAAAGCTGCTGATGATCATCGCGCTGACCATGCTCATCACACCGCTTTTGTTCATCATCTTCGATCTTCTTTCGCGCCGGATCGGCGACGGCGCGCCGCCGCCTGAACCCGATGAGATTGACGAAAAGGGCCCGGTGATCATCGCCGGAATTGGTCGCTTTGGTCAGATCGTGAACCGGCTGGTGCGCGCCAGCGGGTTCAAGACCGTGGTGCTGGACCATGACATCGAGACGGTCCAGTTGATGCGGCGTTTCGGCGTCAAGGGGTTTCTGGGCGATCCAACCCGTCCGGAGCTGCTACGTGCTGCGGGGCTGGAAAAAGCCTCGGTCCTTGTTGCTGCGATGGACGATGCGAAACACGTGACGCGTTTGGTCAGTTTCGCGCGGCGTCAACGCCCTGACCTTCACATCATTGCCCGCGCCCACGACCGGACCCATGTGTACGAGCTGTATCAGGCCGGTGCGAATGACATCGTGCGCGAAATGTTCGACAGTTCACTGCGTGCCGGGCGGTACGTGCTGGAAAACATCGGACTCAGCGAATACGAAGCCGCGCAGGCCGAACAGACCTTTTACCACCATGACCGGACCTCGGTGCGGGAACTGGCCGAATTGTGGATTCCCGGTATGCCGACGGCAGAAAACAAGAAATACATCGAGCGCGCGCAGCAGCTTGAAAAGGACTTGGAAACCGAGCTTCTGGAACTGGCCGAAAAGCACGCTCAGAAATCGGCCTGACCCGCCATCGCGGATCAGGTAGCTTGGCCTAACCGTCCGAAACGCCGGCTTCCGCAAAAGTTGCCATGCCTGAGTGGCAGGCAACCGCGCTTTTGAGGATATTGATGGCCAGCGCGCCGCCGGACCCCTCGCCCAGCCGCAGGCCAAGGTTCAGCAGCGGCTCTTTGCCCAGCCTGGCCAAAACTGCACCATGCGCGCCTTCCGCGCTTTGGTGACCGGCCACAGTATGGTCCAAAGCGCCATCCGACGCATCCGCCAGGCAGGCGGCCGCGGCCGAGCAGATAAATCCATCCAGAATGACGGGGATACGCAGGGCGCGGGCCGCTGCAATGGCACCGGCCATGGCCGCGATTTCGCGGCCACCGAGACGGCGCAGGATTTCTATCCCATCGCCCGAGCCGGAATGCAGGGCCACGCCCTCGGCCACAACCCGCGTTTTGTTCGCCAACCCGGCATCATCGACACCGGTGCCGCGCCCGGTCCAGTCCGCCGCCTCTCCGCCAAACAAGGCGCAGGCAATCGCTGCGGCGGGCGTGGTGTTACCGATGCCCATCTCACCAACCACCAACAGATCGGCCCTGGGGTCCACAGCCGTCCAACCCACGCGCAGGGCTTGCAAAAGCTCATCTTCAGACATGGCCGGGCCGGCTGTGAAATCCGCCGTGGGTCGATCCAGATCCAGTGCGTGGACGTTCATAGTCGCCCCCGCGGCCTTGGCCAGTTGATTAATGGCCGCGCCGCCATGTTCAAAGTTCATCACCATCTGAACGGTCACTTCCGGCGGAAAAGCCGACACGCCCTGCGCCGTTACACCATGGTTTCCGGCGAAGACAATGACCTGCGGGGCGGAAATATTCGGGCGGGCTTCCCCTCGCCAGCCCGCGTACCAGATCGCCAGATCCTCAAGTCGTCCAAGGGCACCGGGCGGTTTGGTCAGTTGCCCGTTTCGTTCCGCCGCGCCGTCCCGCGCGGCGTCATCCGGACCCGGAGCCTGATTCAAAGTTTCGCGGAATGTTTTCAGGTCATTAAGTTCGGGCAGCATTCAAAGCCTCGTTGCATCAGAGTGGTCCTGTGTGTTTAACCGAAGCGTCCGAACCAACAAGACCCCGAAAGGCGCGGGAGTGCACAAAAACGACACCAAACTCTTTTCCGCATGGGATATTCCGCTGGCGCTGGTTCTGCTGACGCGCCTGCCGGTGCCCCGCTTGCCCGAGGACGTCTTTCCACGGCAAGCCAGTTCCGCCTGGGCGTTTCCGGTTGTCGGGCTGGTGGTCGGGGGCTTGGCCTGCGGGATCGGTTGGGCCGCGATGGCGCTTCACCTGCCTGCGACCGCCGGCGCCGTTATTCTGATCTCGGTGCTGGTTGCATCCACCGGTGCCATGCACGAAGACGGCCTTGCCGATACAGCCGACGGATTTTGGGGCGGTTTCACAGCCGAACGACGGCTGGAGATTATGAAGGACAGCCATATCGGTGCCTACGGTGTGCTGGCTCTGATCTTCACGCAGTTGCTGCGGGTTGCGCTTGTGGCAGCCCTGCTTTCGGTTGGGGAATACGGTGTGATACTCGCCGCCTGCGTCCTGTCGCGCGCGTTCATGCCTGCATTGATGGCGACCGTGCCAAATGCGCGCGCCAGCGGCCTGAGCCATTCGGTCGGCGGACCGAAGGCCGGAACCGTTGCTGTTGGGTTCTTGTTGGCCGCCGGCTGCTCAGTGGTCTTGACGGGGACCGGTTTCATCCTGCCGTTTATCGTGGCTGCGCTGGTCGTAACGGCGTTGGCGCAGCTTGCAAAGGCCAAGATCAACGGCCAAACCGGTGACGTTCTGGGAGCGGCGCAACAACTCGCAGAACTGGCATTTCTGATCGCCGCGGTCGCCGCCCTTTAGGTCGTACCGCCGGTTTCGATCCTCAGCGTTTCACCGCAATGCTTGCAGTGAACCGCGTCCGGGTCGTGGCGATAGAGGCCGCAATTGGTGCATTTGTGCCGCACTTTCTGCGGCATGAAGATTGCCTGAGCCAGCCGCACGAACAGCGCCACCCCGACAACCATGATGAAGACGGAAAACAGCTTGCCGCCCGGGGTCGCCAGAGTGATATCTCCAAAACCGGTCGTGGTCAGCGTGGCCATGGTGAAATAGAGCGCGTCGATATAGGCGTTCTGGCTGTCATCCGGAATGAAGAACACCAAAACGGCCGTCGAAGTCGCGAATACAAAAACCAAAAGGTTGATTGCGGCGATCACCGCATCCTCACGCGTTCGGAAAAATTGGCTGTCCCGGCGCAAATCCTTGAGCAAATGGTAGGAATGGATCAGGCGCAACGCCCTTAGGATACGCACGAAAGCCAGATTGCCGGGCAATAGCGGCTCCAGCAACAACGACGTAATCACCACAATATCCGCCAGCGTGTAGACCTTGCGGAGCAGCTTCCAGCGGTCCTTTGCGATCCACATCCGCGCCATGAAATCCAGCAGGATCAGAAATCCGACGACCAGGCTGGCCGTTGTGATACCCGGACCATGTGGCACGTTCGCGGTAGCGATGAAAAACACGATCGAAACAGCGTCAAACAGGATGAGGCCGTATCGGAACCAGACCGAGATCGGGTCATGTGCAATATACAGAAACTTAATCGTTTGTTTTAGGTTGGCCATCTATCCGCCTCTGCCTGCTGAAAAATTAGCGGCAATTGCGTATTTCACCAAGCGGCCAGACACGAAAAAGGCCGCTCCGGTCGGAGCGGCCCGAAATTCACAAATCCCGACGATCAGGCGGCGGCGCGCGAGGTCAGAACCTCATCAACCTGCTTGGCTGCCGATACCTCGCCGGCGCCAGAGACGGCGGCCACTTCACGGGTCAGACGCTCCAGCGCGGCCTCATAGAGCTGACGCTCGGAATAGCTCTGTTCACGCTGGTCATCGGTGCGGTGCAGGTCGCGAACCACTTCGGCGATCGAAATCAGATCGCCCGAGTTGATCTTTTGTTCATATTCCTGCGCCCGGCGCGACCACATGGCGCGTTTCACCTTGGCCTTGCCCTTCAGGGTTTTCATCGCCTGGCTGATGACATCCGGCGAGCTGAGTGACCGCAGACCGGATTCGGTGATCTTGTTGGTCGGCACACGCAGAGTCATCTTGTCTTTTTCAAAAGAGATGACGAACAGCTCAAGTGAATATCCCGCGACTTCCTGCTCTTCGATCGAGATGATCTGACCCACGCCATGCGCGGGATAGACAACATAGTCATTCGGGCGGAACTCAAGCTTTTTCGACTTAGACATACAGGTTCATCCTTGGTTACAGAGCGAGACACAGACGGCAAAACACCCTAGCCGGAGCCATTCCCGGCCCCGTCAGGCGTCTGGTTTGTCAAAAAATCAGAACTCCAAAGCAAACATACTTACGGAGCGCATCCCCATCTCATTCATCATTCAGCTTTTAATTATATCACAAAATTACGACGCCTGAAAGTCAGGTCCCGCGATGGGTCGGGAAACCTGATACTTTTCAAAGCGATACAGCCTGTTTTTGCACCTAAACCGCCAAGTTCAGAGCGCGAATCGATCAACCGCCCTCACCGGGCGCTTCCGAGAAATATTTCTCCATCTTGCCCTCTTCGCCGTCGCGTTCCTCGGCATCGGGCAGCGGGTCCTTCTTGGTCACGATGACCGGCCACTGTTCCGAGTATTTCCGGTTGAACTCGACCCACTGGTCCATTCCCGGCTCGGTGTCAGGACGGATGGCGTCGGCGGGGCACTCAGGCTCGCAGACACCGCAATCAATGCACTCATCCGGGTGAATGACCAGCGTATTCTCACCTTCATAGAAACAATCCACCGGGCAAACCTCGACACAGTCGGTGTATTTGCAGGCGATGCAGTTTTCGGTGACGACATAGGTCATGGTGAAATTCCCGTTTGCGGTTTGGGCGACTAGCTAATCCAGTATTGCACCGTCTTCAAGGGATGATCAGCCCTTGCGGGTGCGAGAAAGATCAAGCGCGCGCCGATCTTTCTTGGTTGGACGACCTTTTCCTTCAAAACCCGGATTGCGGGGTTCTGCGTCCTGTTTTTTGGTCAGGTCCGAGTACAATGTTTGCGCCTCGGGGGCAGGTCCGCGGCGGTCGCCCAGTTTTTCGATGCGCACGACGCGGACGGTACGGCCTTGCGGAAAGGTCAGAACGTCACCGGGTCCTACGGCTTGTGCCGGTTTCAGGACCCGGTTTCCGTTCACGCGCACGTGGCCACCGCTGACCTGTTTGGCTGACAGGCTGCGGGTCTTGAAGAACCGCGCCTGCCAAAGCCATTTGTCGATCCGCAGCTTGGCCTCGGCCATCGGTGCTTAGTTGCCGTCTTTCAAACCCATCAGCGCTGCTGCGAACGGGTTATCCGGATCGATCGCTTTTTCTTTCTTCGGCGGCCGGGACGAGAAGGATTTGGCGCCTTGCGGCTTGCCCCCTTTCTTGCCCTGCGGTTTGCCGCGTCCGTCCTGAGGCTTGCCACGCGGCTTGCCTTTGCCTGGCCCTTGCCGCTGTTCGCGACGCGGACCACGGTTGGCCTGACGCTGACGGCCCCAGGTGAAGGTATAGAACACCTCAACCTCCGGCTCGTCCGAAGCAGGGGCCTCGGCTGCCGCCTCGGTGCTTTCGGTGGCCTCGGCGGTCGCCTCGGCGGGCGCAGCGACCTCTGCCGGAGCAGCGTCTGCTGCCGAGGCTTCTTCGGCGGCGTGTTGCTCAGCTACTTCAGCCGCAGGCTTTTCGGGCTCTGCTTGCACCGGCTTCACCTTTTCGCGCTCGCCGCGCTCGGCCTTGTAGCCCAGCCCCTGCATCAGATCAGCGAACTGTTCCAGCGTCATCCCGGTGATTGAGAGCATGTCAGGCTTGGCTTCAAACCCGCCCCGGCTGTCTTCGGCGCGCAGCATGTCGGCCAGACGTTCCAGCATGTCGATGCGGATCGAACGTTCGCCCGCGTCGCGGTAGCCGCACATCGTATCGTAACCCTGTGGTGCGTCCTTTGCGACCGGCACGGTCACCAGACCCGGCGGCGGTGCCTCGGGGAATTCCTGAAGATCATTGGCCAGCGCCCACAGAACCAGTCGCAGGCGCGTCGGAGCCGGTTTCAGAAGCAGCGGCATGAAGATGGTGAACTGACCGAACCGGATGCCATGTTTGCGCAAGGCACCACGCGCGTCCTGATCCAGATCCTTGACCTCCTGTGCGACACCAGCGCGCGGCAGCACACCCAGCGCCTCGACCATGCGGAAAGCAAAGCCCTTGGCCAGACCCGACAGTTCCTCGTCCCGCGACAGGTTCAGCAGCGGTTCGAACAGCGCCGCCACTTTGCGGTCGATGAAATGTTGCAGGCGGCGCTGAACCTTCTGTTCGACATCCGGGCCAGCGGCCTCATCTACAAACACCTCGACCACTGGCTTGAGTGGTTCGGCCCCGGCAACCAGTTTGCCAACGGCGTATTCACCCCACATCAGGCCACCCTGATCGGTAAAATCAATCTCGGTATCGGGCGCATTGTAGAAGCGATCGGCACGCAGATGGAATTGCGGCGCGAGTGCTTGTAGGGAGGCCGATTTCAAAGCTTTCGCCTCGGTTCCCTGCGCGCTTTTGTCCGGCGAAAACCGGAACCCTTCCAGACGACCGACGAATTCGCCTTCGACGGTCACTTCACCCTTATCATTTACTTCGGCCAAAAGGGCCTCCTTCTGTTTGAGCCGGCGCAGCAATACGGATGTGCGCCGGTCCACAAATCTCTGAGTCAAACGTTCGTGAAGAGCGTCCGACACTCTGTCTTCTACAGCGCGCGTTTCGGCGCGCCAATGGGATTCGTCACGCACCCAGCCGTTTCGTTGCGCAACGTATGTCCAGGTGCGAATATATGCCAACCTTTTGGACAGTGCATCAATATCCCCGTCCGTCCGGTCGATCCGGCGGATTTGCCGCGCCATGAAATCACCCGGGACCCCGCCGCGTTCGTGCAGGTGGCCAAAGATCACTTCCAGCAGGCTGGCGTGTTCAGCGTGGCTGATACCGCGAAAGTCCGGGATTCGGCACACGTCCCATAGCAAGCGAATGGACGGGCCGTCGCTGGCGCGAGCAGCAACCTCGGCCACTTGCGACAGCGATTTCAACACGTTCAGGTCATCGGCAGGCCGCGCCTTGATCAGATGTTCATCGTTCGGGCTGACCTCCAACGAAGCGATCAGCGCGTCGACCGAACCAAACCGCAGGGCGGCATTCCGCCAGTTCAGCTTTTTCATCGGCGTGAAACGGCTGTCCATGATCGCCTGCGCAACACCTTCGTCCAGTGGCGGAGCCTCACCGGTGACGCCGAAAGTCCCATCAGACATACCGCGTCCGGCCCGCCCGGCGATTTGGGCCAGTTCGTTGGGCGCCAAAGGCCGCATCCGCCGCCCGTCGAACTTGGTCAGGGATGAAAACGCCACGTGGTTGACGTCCAGGTTCAGACCCATGCCGATGGCATCCGTCGCCACCAGATAGTCGACCTCGCCATTCTGATAGAGTTCCACCTGCGCATTCCGCGTGCGGGGGCTGAGCGCCCCCATGACCACGGCCGCGCCGCCCTTTTGGCGGCGCAACAGTTCGGCAATGGCATACACATTCTCGACAGAGAACCCGACGATTGCGCTGCGCGCAGGCATACGGCTGATTTTCTTTGAGCCGGAATAGACCAGTTGCGACATGCGTTCGCGGCGCACGAACTGCGCCTCGGGCACCAGCGCCGCAATCGGGCCGCGCATCGTGTCGGACCCCAGGAACAGAGTCTCGTGCGTGCCGCGCGCGCGCAGCAGACGGTCGGTGAACACATGGCCACGTTCGGGATCGGCACAAAGCTGGATTTCGTCGATGGCTACGAAATCGGCGCCCATACCCTCGGGCATCGCCTCGACCGTGCAGACCCAGTATTGCGCGCGTGGCGGCACGATCCGTTCTTCGCCCGTGACCAGCGCCACAACGGACGGGCCGCGAATGGCAACGATCTTGTCAAAAACCTCACGCGCAAGCAGCCGCAGCGGCAGACCGATCACACCTGTCCGGTGCCCCAGCATCCGCTCGATCGCGTAATGGGTTTTACCTGTGTTTGTCGGGCCCAGAACGGCCACGATTCGGGATGACCCGCTCACCTTTGCCCCCTGCCCCGGCTTCTAGAGGGCCGAACCCTCGACCTGGGGCTTCAGTCGATTTACCGCTTTGGTTACTTCTTCGTGATGGGGATGTATAGCCAGCGCGCGTTCATAGGCCGCAAAGGCTTTGTCCGGCTGGCCGACAATCTCGAAAATCAGGCCAAGGCCATAGATGGCCTCGTAATTGTTGGGGTTCAGGGTCAGCGCGTGTTCCAGATCGGCAGCTGCCATTCCAAACCGCTCGATCCCGAAAAAGGCCGACGCGCGCAGGTGCCACCCCTCGGCAAAGCCCGGCGCATGATCCGTCAGTGCCGTCAGGTGTTCGATGGCGGTCTCGGTATCGCCATCGTCCAGCGCTTCGCGCCCCCGTTCAAGCAACAGATCCGCCGAAGCCGATCCTGACAGCGACCACAGCGCCTTGAGCTGACGATCGATTCCGATCGCCTGTTGCGGCGTGGATTGCGCCAATTGCTGCAAAAGCTGATCTTCGTCCCGAGAATCTGCCTGTTGTGCAAGACAACTGGTGGAAAACGTGACTAGGAACGCCGTTGCCGTAACGATACCTTTGAGATTGTTGCTTGCAATGCCCATAACAACGTTCAGTGTAGCGTTGCGCCGTGGGATGTCCATTCCCGGCGCACAATTCAAAGTGAGGAGAATCATGAGCGACACTCTGGAAAAAGCCGCAGCGGCGCTGAACGAAAAACTTTCGGGCGGCGACTTCAGCGCGTCGGCCAAATTTGCCATCGCCGATCTGGGCTCGATCGTTCTGGACGCGGACGGTGCGCGTGTCAGCGACGACGAAGCGGACGTCACCATGAGCGCGGATGCCGACACGTTCGAGCAGATCCTCAGCGGTGAGCTGAACCCCACAGGTGCCTTCATGTCTGGTAAGCTGACCGTGGATGGCGATATGGGCGTGGCCATGCAACTGGCATCGGCGCTGGCCTGATGGAACCGTCGCCGGCCCCCTTGTTCGAAGACGTGGCCGGCGCCCCCGCCGGTGGTCAGGCCCATTGGCTGACGACCACGGACGATATCCGCATTCGGGTGGCCCACTGGCACCCGGGTGGCGACACGAACGGCACGGTGATGCTGTTTCCCGGCCGCACCGAGTATATCGAAAAATACGGTGATGCTGCGAAGGAATTCGTCGGCCGCGGATTTGCCTTCCTGTCGGTTGACTGGCGCGGACAGGGCTTGGCGGATCGTCCGTTGGACGACCCGCGCGTGGGCCATGTCGATCAGTTTACCGACTATCAGAATGATGTTCAGTCGACGCTGGATCTGGCGACCGCGCTGAACCTTCCGAAACCCTGGTACGTGATCGGCCATTCGATGGGCGGGGCAATTGGCCTGCGGGCCGTGCTGGAAAGAGGCTGCTTTGCCGCCTGCGCCTTTACCGGGCCGATGTGGGGCATCTTCTTCACGCCGCTCATGAAACCGCTCAGCCGGCTCACCGCCTATTGGGGGCCACGGATCGGGCTGGGGGAACGAACCCCACCGACCACGTCGCTGGAAAGTTACGTGCTGTCGCAACCGTTCGAGGGCAACGTGCTGACCCGCGACCCGGCGATGTACAAAATGATGCAGGACCAGCTTGTAGCCCATCCTGAACTGGCACTTGGCGCGCCATCGACGATCTGGCTGCGCGAAGCACTGGACGAATGCGCGTGGCTGATGGACCAAACCGCGCCCGCGACGCCCTGCCTGACCTTTCTGGGCAGTCATGAACAAATCGTGGACCGCAAGGCGATCCGGGCGCGAATGGCAAACTGGCCCGGCGGTACCCTGGTGGAAATTCCGGAAGGCGAGCACGAGGTGATGATGGAACCCGCCGATGTGCGCGGACCTGTCTTTGACCAACTGGCGGCACATTTTCTGGCGTCGCAGACCAACTCGGCCCCGGAACCTGCCCTGTCGAACTGATCCCGCTTGTGATCCCGACCGCCCGCGCCTAGATGTTTGCCAAAGAAGTTTTTCCGAGGTGATCCATGCGCGACCTTCCCTTTCCCGTCCGTGACGCTAACGCAGTCGGAGGGGCTGATAACCTCGGCAATCTGCCGGAATGGGATCTGAGTGATCTGTACTCTGGGGAAGACGCTCCGGAACTGTCGCGCGATCTGGACTGGCTGGAAGGCGAATGCGCCGCCTTCGCCGCCGACTACGAAGGCAAACTGGCCGATCTGGACGCCGCAGGTCTGCTGACCTGTGTGCAGCGCAACGAGAAGATCAACTCGGTCGCCGGTCGCATCATGTCGTTCGCCGGGCTGCGCTATTACCAGTTGACCACCGATGCCGAACGCGCCAAATTCCTGTCGGACATGCAGGAAAAGATCACCGTCTTTACCACGCCGCTGGTCTTCTTCACGCTTGAAATCAATCGCATCGACGATGACGTGCTCACGGCGCATTTCGACGCGGATGCCGATCTCGCCCGGTATGAGCCGGTGTTCCGCCGCATCCGCGCGATGAAACCCTACCAACTGTCTGACGAGCTTGAGAAATTCCTGCACGATTTGGGCGTTGTTGGTGACGCGTGGGAACGTCTGTTTGACGAAACCATCGCCGGGCTGACCTTTACCGTTGACGGCGAAGAACTGAACATCGAAGGGACCCTGAACCTGCTGACGGAACAGAACCGCAGCAAACGCGAGGCCGCCGCGCGTGAACTGGCAAGCGTTTTTCAGGACAACGTCAAAACCTTTGCCCGCGTCCACAACACGCAGGCCAAGGAAAAAGAAATCGTCGACCGCTGGCGCAAGATGCCCACGGCACAGACCGGCCGCCACCTGTCGAATGACGTGGAACCCGAGGTGGTCGAGGCCTTGCGCGAGGCGGTGGTCGCTGCCTACCCCAAGCTCAGCCATCGCTATTACGAGTTGAAACGCAAATGGCTGGGTCTGGACGTCATGCAGGTCTGGGACCGCAACGCGCCCCTGCCGATGGAAGACACCCGCATTGTCGGCTGGGACGAGGCCGAGAAGACGGTGATGGACGCCTATAACGCCTTTGATCCCCGCATGGGTGAAATCGCGGCGCCTTTCTTCTCGAAAGGCTGGATCGACGCGGCGGTAAAACCGGGCAAAGCCCCCGGCGCCTTTGCCCACCCCACCGTTACCGAGGTGCACCCCTATGTGATGCTCAACTATCTGGGCAAACCGCGCGACGTGATGACACTGGCGCATGAACTTGGGCACGGGGTGCATCAGGTTCTCGCTGCCGATCAGGGCGAGATGCTGTCCTCAACCCCGCTGACACTGGCCGAAACCGCGTCGGTGTTTGGCGAGATGCTGACTTTCCGCAAAATGCTGGATCAAGCCGAAACCCCGGAACAGCGCAAGGTACTGCTGGCCGGTAAGGTCGAAGACATGATCAACACGGTGGTCCGTCAGATCGCCTTCTACGACTTCGAATGCAAACTGCACGCCGCCCGCCGCGAGGGCGAGTTGACCCCTGACGACATCAACGCTCTGTGGATGAGCGTTCAGGCCGAAAGCCTTGGGCCCGCATTCGAATTCATGGATGGGTATGAGACCTTCTGGGCCTATATCCCGCACTTCGTCCACTCGCCCTTCTATGTCTATGCCTATGCGTTTGGCGACGGCCTCGTGAATGCGCTGTATTCCGTTTACGCAAGCGGCTCGGACGGGTTCGAGGACAAGTATTTCGAGATGCTGCGTGCCGGTGGATCGAAACACCACAAGGAACTGCTCGCCCCATTCGGACTGGACGCAAGCGATCCGAAATTCTGGGACAAGGGCCTGTCGATGATCTCGGGCTTTATTGATGAGTTGGAGGCGATGGAGGGGTGAGGCGGTCTCGCTAATGATTGCTTTGTCCGCCATGCGGGACTAAGCAGACCTTGAGTAACCAAGCCTACGGTGCCAAAAACGCTTCATGGAAGAATTCAGTCGGCAACTACTTTATCAAAGGCTTCGCAACCGCTTGATCGAGTTGCTTGATATGTATTCGTCTTTGCACGACATCGCTACACTTGGGGCCTATGAGATGATTGAGTCGGTCGGTGACTTTTTGCCGCTCGATTACGCTGAGGCTCACAAGGTATTCAGCGAAAAGGAAATAGAAGCACTTTCTAAGTTTGCGGAGCTTGCCGAATGCGCAGCCGATGCAACTGAAGAAGATACTTGGAGCGTCGACTGGTTTAAGAATTCGGAGGAATGGGTCAGTGTGTCCAAATTCGCAAAACAGGCATTGGTTGTCTTCTCCGAACGCGGACGCTTTTCCGAGGAACACGAAGAGGTTTCTGCGGTATAGTACGCAGCTAGTTTGGGCTCAGAGCGGACATCACCAAACTCACCTCAACTGACTGTCCTTCGACCCTCGCCGATTGATCCCGCCGCGCGCCTTGAACGCGCCGTCTCTATCCTGCTGACAGTCCAGACACAGCTTGACACCCGGCAAAGCTGCCCTGCGTTTCTCAGGAATTGGCTCCTCGCATTCGGCGCAATGGGTCAGGCTTTCGCCGACGGGGCGTTTTTGCGCTTGCATGCGCGCCAATTCGTCCGTGATGGACGCTTCGATCTGTTCACTTACCGCGCCATCGCGCGCCCAGCCGCCTGCCATGGGTCTTTCTCCTGATCAGGTGACGGACAGGTTAGACGAGGTGTGCGCGACGTGGCAAGTCAGAGCGAAACCGCGCCGTCAAAGACCTGATCGATCATCTCTTGCGTGCCGCGCGAGAACTCCAGCGAGCACGGGTATTCGTCCCCGTCTCGGACCGAACGGCAGAACGCCTCGACCTGCAACTTGTAATGATCATCGCCGGGAAAACGGGTCACCTGCACTTCAAGCCCGGGACGGTGCAGTTCCACGCGCGCCTCACCAAAGACGCGTGCGTTGAACGGCGTTGTCAGACGGATGACGCCGCCTTCGCCGTGAAACACCATTTCCTGATGCGGGTGCATGCGGATTGAGACATAGCTGGAGTAGGTAAAATCCGGGAATTGGGCACGAATCTCGGTGAAGGTATCGATACCATCCTGCCAACGGATCGCGGATTGAACCGTGACCGGCTCTTGCCCGGTGGCAAAGCGCGCGCCGCCGATGACGTAGACGCCGATATCACGTAACCCGCCACCGCCGGTTTCCGCGCGGTTGCGAATGTTGTCGGTGTCGGCGCGGTTGTCAAAGCTGAACGCGCCGGTCACATGCACCGGCTTTCCGATCGTCCCGTCCGCAATAAGCTTTCGCACGAATTGCCATTGCGGGTGATGCACGATCATATAAGCCTCGGCCGCCAGCAGACCGGTCTGATCGCGCTTGGCGATCAGGGCATCAAATTCTGACGCCCGCATGGTGATCGGCTTTTCGCACAGGACATGCTTACCCGCATCAAGCGCTTTCAGGCTCCATTCCACATGCAGGTGGTTGGGCAGCGGGATATAGACAGCCTCGATCGCCGGGTCTGCCAGCAGAGCCTCATAGCTGTCATAGACGTTCAGATCAGGGCAAAACGCCTGAAACGGTTCGGCCTTGGCCGCGCTCGACGTGGCCAGACCTGCCAGACGCGCGCCATCGGCGGCATGAATCGCAGGAGCCATGTATTGACGCGCGAATTTGGCAGCGCCCAGAATGCCCCATTGAACCGGTTTGTGCATATTTCCCTCCGACATGCATGGACATGTGCCGATTTCGGCGCGGGCCTGCAATTGCTTCAGCCTCCGGTTCTCTCTAGCAACCCGTCGACGCAAAGTCAGGTATTTCTCTGCCAGTACGCATCGAAACTCAGGAAAGAAAAACAGGATCAGAGAGTTGGCTACCAGTTAGTCCAGAGACGGTGACGCTGGCACTGTGACGCGTTACATCACTGTAACCAAAACATATTTCCTAGCTCATTGCATTTGGACATGACCGCCTCTTGCCCGTCGAACCCGGAATTTGGTGATCCGGTTTTCACCCCGCGCCGTAATAGCTGTATCGCCGGGGGAAGCGGACTGTCCTGTCAGCGCATACCCCATTCAAGGCGTCCAACAGGGTGGGAGATGAACCGATATGCCAGAAATGACAGACCCTCAGTCGATTACCGATACCGTGGTTGGCCTAAGCGGCGCGCCGGGTACATTTGACGAGAATTCCGATGATTTCGACATCCTCCGAGAGGCCGTGCTTGCCGCCGGTCTGGCGAGCACGCTGGCCAGCGACGAGGTCGATTTAACCGTGTTTGCTCCAAAGGATTCAGCCTTCATCGCTCTGGCGCAGGCTCTGGGCTATGATGGATCGGATGAGGCCGGATCACTGAGCCATATCGTGAAGGCACTGACCCTTCTGGGCGGCGGCGATCCGATACCGTTGCTGACCAACATTCTGCAGTACCACGTGGTTGATGGTCAGTTCACGAAGGACGCGGTTGTCGGGCTGGGAAATGGCGCATCAATCGAAACACTGCTTCCGGGCGCGACCTTGAACCTGAACCTGCTCAGTGATCCCCCCAGCCTGGGCGACGCGGATCCCGGAATTGCTGATCCCGGGCTTGTTGCCTTTGACGTGCCGGCAACAAACGGGATCATTCACGTTCTGGACGGTGTTTTGCTGCCTGTTTCCGTCACCGGGATATTGGGCAAGAAAAACACGGACTTCATTCTGGGCGACGATTCCGGTGAATTTCACTTTACCGGCCGAGGCGATGACTTTGTGCATGGCGGCGGCGGTAATGACGTGATCAATGTCGGGCGGGGCCATGATGTCGCGCTTGGCGGCGAGGGAAATGACAAGATATTCGGCGGCCGTGGCAAGGACATCCTGCGCGGAGACGAAGGCAACGACAAGATATTCGGTGGTCACGGTGCCGATCTGATCGACGGTGGCGCAGGCGACGATTACCTGTTCGGCGGACGCGGACCTGACACGTTCGTCTTCGAAAACGGTGATGGTGATGACACCATTATTGGCTTTAAGGTCGGTAAGGACAAAATCGACCTGAGCGGCTATTCTGGCATCGGGAGTTTCGAAGACATCTCCGGTCAGATCTCGGGCCGCTTCTTCCGCACAACGATCGAACTGGATAACGGCGACAGCATCGAATTGTTCGGCGTGAACGCCGGCCGGTTGTCGGAAAGCGATTTCGTCTTTGCCTGATCAAAAAAAGCCCGCCGGTTTCCGGCGGGCTTTGTTCTTAGGGTCGGGTTGCCTCAGACAGTGCCCAGCATCCCCTTTTCACGGGCGAGTTCGCGCATTTTCTTCTGCAGCTTCTCAAAGGCGCGAACTTCAATCTGGCGAATGCGTTCGCGGCTGACATTGTACTGCGTGCTCAGTTCCTCAAGCGTGACGGGCTGATCCATCAGGCGGCGCTGGGTCAGGATGTCTTTTTCCCGGTCGTTCAGCACGTCCAGAGCTGCCGCCAGCAATTCCCGTCGCGCGTCCAGTTCGTCACGCGCTTCGTAGTCGCCGGCCTGATCGGCATCTTCATCCTCAAGCCAGTCCTGCCACTGCATGGTTCCTTCGCCTTCGGACCCGACCGTCGCGTTCAGCGAGGCGTCGCCACCAGACATTCGGCGGTTCATGCTGATCACTTCCTCCTCGGTCACACCAAGGTCATTTGCAATCTGCGTGACATTTTCGGGCCGCAGGTCGCCTTCTTCCAGCGCACCAATCCGGGCCTTGGCTTTGCGCAGGTTGAAAAACAGCTTTTTCTGCGCCGAGGTCGTACCCAGTTTCACCAGCGACCACGACCGCAGGATGTATTCCTGAATCGAGGCGCGGATCCACCACATCGCATAGGTCGCCAGGCGGAACCCTTTTTCCGGGTCGAACCGTTTGACCGCCTGCATCAGGCCCACGTTGGCCTCGGAAATCACTTCGGCCTGCGGCAGCCCATAGCCGCGATAGCCCATGGCGATCTTGGCCGCCAGTCGCAGATGCGACGTGACCATTTTATGCGCGGCTTCAGTATCTTGCTCTTCCACCCAGCGCTTGGCGAGCATGTATTCTTCTTCCGGCTCAAGCAGGGGAAACTTGCGAATCTCCTGCATATAGCGGTTCAGACCGCCTTCCGGCGTCGGCGCGGGGAGATTTGCGTAATTTGCCATGATTCATGTCCCTCCGACAAATGTTTACTTCGTTAACATGGGATATGGGACTCCGCCCCACTCCATTCAAGAGGTACCGTTAACAGTTTGGAATTAACGTTGGATAAAGGAAACCTAAGAATGCGTTATTCACGTAACTTTGCGCATTATGTCAGCGGCGCGCGCAGCTGTTCAATCAGATTTTCCATGTCATCCGGCAAATCCGCTTCAAACCGCAGGTTTTCACCTGTTACCGGGTGCTCAAAGCCCAAAACAGCGGCATGCAGCGCCTGACGCGGAAACGCGCGCACGGCCTCGGCAGTCGTGGTGGTGAACACCTTTGCCGCCAGTTTTCGCTTGCCCCCATAAACCGGATCGCCGACCAGACCATGCCCGGCATGCGCCAAATGCACGCGAATTTGATGTGTCCGACCGGTTTCCAGCCAGCATTCGATCAGGGCCAGCCCTGCCGGGATGCCAAAAGCATCAACCACCCGCGCACGCGTAACGGCGTGACGACCGCCATGAAACAGCACCGCCTGCCTTTGCCGGTCCGTCTTGTGGCGCGCCAGTTGCGTGGTCAGCCGCATGATATTGCCCGGCTCAAAGCTGACGCCCTTGACCCCGCGCAAGCGGGGATCATTCGCGTCCGGGACACCATAACATATTGCGCGGTAATAGCGTTCGACGCTGTGCGCCTCGAATTGGGCGGCCAGACCGTGATGGGCCGCGTCCGATTTCGCGACCACCAGCAAGCCGCTGGTTTCCTTGTCGATGCGATGCACGATACCGGGCCGCTTCACCCCACCGACACCGGACAGATCCTTGCCGCAGTGATGCAACAATGCGTTCACCAGCGTCCCGTTCGGGGAACCCGGCGCGGGATGCACGACCATGCCAGCCGCCTTGTTGATTACGATGAGGTCGGAATCTTCAAAAACCACGTCCAACGGAATGTCTTCCGGGCCGATATGGCTGTCTTCGGCCTCGGCTATGGTTATCGCCACCAACGCCCCGTCGGCCACCTTGGCCTTGGGATCGCGCACCTCGGTTCCGTTGATCGAAACGGCACCTTCTTCGATCAATCTGGCCAAACGCGTCCGCGACAGGTTCTCGCCGTCTGGCACATCGCGCGAAAGCGCCTTATCAAGGCGAGGCGGCGGATCAGCCGCGATCTGAAACTCAATCTGGCGGGTGCCCATGACTGTCCCTTCCGAACCCCAAGAACCGCAGGAAACGCCGCAGCTTCGGCTGTTGCGGCGGATGGTCATGCTGCTGACCGCGGTGATGATTGGCGGGGTTCTAGTGACATTCGCACTGATTGTCATCCGGCTATCGGACAGAACCCCCACCCTGCCCGATCAGGTCGAGCTGCCGGACGGCGCCAAAGCGCAGGCAGTCACCATCGGAAGCAACTGGTACGCTGTGGTGACCGACGACAACCGCATTCTGATCTTTGACAAGACGACCGGACGCCAGCGTCAGGAAGTCACCATCGCGCCGTGACCCTCAACCCTCCAGCGCCATGCGGAACACGATCTCGGACGCCTGGCGCAGTGCCTCATATTCTTCGGCAAACTCCCGGCGAAACGCCCGATCCCGTTCGCTCAGCTCAACCGGGCTGAAAAGCTGGGTCCGGTCGGGAAAAAACTCCTGCTGAAACGGGGCATCTGCCTTTTCAAGATACTCGTCCAGCCACGCCCGTTCATCCGGCTCCAAAACGTCATGCCGCCGAACCATCACCGGGTCGTCCACCAGGCGCCGGCGCAACCGGCGGCTTTCTCTGCGCCCAAGGGCGCGGGATACTATGCCGAACGCCTCGCTGGCCGCGCGGGATTGCGATTGGTTCGAAGGCCGATCGGCCGAACCGCCTTCGGGCAGGGAGACTCCGATCCGCGTCATGAAATCATCCACGACGTGGCCGCGCACCATTCCGGACCGTTCGTACAACATCGGAACGATCTCAACGCCCGGAAAGGCCTGGCGGATCTGCCTTGTCTTGGCCGAGAAACTATAGGTGTCAGGGTCGCTTTTGATCTTGTCCAGCCGCTCACGCACGAATTCCGATGCGCTGGCGCGCAGGCGACCGTTCTTGGCGCGCTGTTTATAATCAGCTTCCAGAAAGTCCGAGTAGCGCCGACAATAGAAAGTGATCCGCATGTCACGCGACGGGATTTCCGCAAAAACCTGCGCCAGTTTGCCAAGGTCGCAGGAAAAGAACATCTCTGATGACACCAGGCACGTTTGTTCGCCGTTGGCCTCATATTCACGGGCCATCGAGGCGCGCAGCGGGTCCATCGGCAAATCGGTCTGATTAATATGGAAGGCGATGATGTTGTGGCTGATCGCCAGACGACCGCTGCCCTCCTGTCTGCGTCGCCCCGTTTCCATGTAGCGAAACCCCGCCTCGGCCAGGTGCGCCGTGTTCTTGCGCGCGTATCCCTGAAGCGCGGTCGTGCCGGTCTTTGGCATCCCCATATGCAGCCAAAGCATCAGACGCCCCCCATTTCCGAACCAGGCAGGCTCATTCCTCGTGCTTTGCGGCGAATCCCGCCGTCATCTGCCGCATAAGATCCTGCATCTCGGGTTGCTCGCGCAGTTGGGAAATCTGCTGCCGGTGCAGGTCGCAGGACTGATGATGCAGGCGGGCGGTTTCCGGATCGGACAGCATATCGTAGTAAAACCCGCGTTTGCGCTCCAGAACCGCGTCGATTGAGCTGTCGGTCTCGGCGTTCTGGTTCATCATCGTCCAGTATTCCATGCCCAGGCTTTCGCCCAAATGGTGCGCCCGGCCCCTCATCTTCTTGACCAGATAGCTTTCGCAGGACTTCAGCGCATAGTGGTTGACCTGCACGAATTCATAGCCGACGGAATCCCGCGCCGACCGCCAGCTTTTGGTGTAATACCGGTCCGGCATCCGTTGCCCGGACCCGTTGTACCAATGGCATTCCGCCATGGTTTCCACTGTCGGGCGCTTGGGCCGGTGAACGCCGAGCCCATCCCAGATCTCGCGCCGGAACATCGTTTTGAACCCCCACGCCTGGGGCGGCCGAAAGATCCTTTCAGGCGCAGCCTGCCGGAATTGATCCGAAAGGAACCGGTCCTCGTACCTGATGATGCCGGCATTTCCGAACAACCGCCACGTCATCGAGATGGTTTTTGCATCCGGGATCGCTTCGGTCAGGGCCTGCAGCGTGTGGTCGCCGGTTTTGACATTGATATGTTCGTCCGCGTCGATCACCAAAACCCAGTCCTGCGGCCGGGCAACCTCCATTTTCAGAAACGCGTTATACGCGCGTCTTTGCGGGCTGGTTTTACGGCGCGAATTGTTGTCGACATGGGTCAGGATGCCCCTGTCATCCAACCTTTGCAGCAACGCATCGGTGCCGTCGGTGCAGTCGTTGGTCATCACGACGATCCGGTCGACCCCGATCGCAAGGTTGTGCGCCACCCATTCCAGAACAAAGGGACCTTCGTTCTTCATGGGGGTCACGCTGATATATCGGGGGTCCTGATCTGTCATGCCTGACTGCCCTGTAGAATTATTGTTGGCCCGCGAAACTCATACGCCCACCCGGCCTTTGCCGGTAAACTATGTGCTTTTGACAGCGCCACCAAGCGAAAATCCCGAACATTCATCCACCTGCGCGTTTTAGTTGGTTGGAGAACCTTTTGAAGGTTGGGCAATAATCGCGCGCCCGGCGAAGGTATTTGCGCGCTTTGTTCTTTTCCCCTCTTTGCAACAGTATCCGGCCTGCCTCACCTTGAATCATGGCCGTGTTGTCATCTAGGTCCGCCGCCTGAATGATCTGGTTCTGCCCCTGCTCAACTGCGCCGTTTCGTTCCAGATATTGCCCCATGGCAAAGACCAGGAAAGGGTTTTCCGGATCACATGCAAGTGCATCCGCCAAAGCCAACCGGCCATGCGACAGGTCCCCTTCCAATTCATAAAGCTCTGCAAGCCTTTTGAAATACAGCGGTTGTTCAGGCGCGGACAATGTGGCCCTTCTGGCGGCATCCAGCGCGTGTTGAACCGGCTTTTCCCCAAGGTGTAGTTGCAACAGGGCCTTCATGCTTTGAAAGGACGGGTCTTCCTGTGAAAGACGCACATCCTCGGGCAGCAATGTCGAATTGTGCAGCCCCTCCAGCAACATCGACAACCGCGCCGGGTTCGCAGTCAGACGGCGTGCCCTTTGGTCGATTACCAACTGTGCCCAGTCCAGAAGGACAAGATCAAAGTTGCACGGAAGACGCACCAACACTTTCCGCTGAGCGACATGGGAATTGTAGTTGAACCACGGTCGTCGCACGCTTTTCACCATAACCCAGTCCAGCGGGGGCATCGCCCGGTGCGAGATCTGATCGCGGTAAACCAGCCTGGACCCGAATATGATCACGTCCGGGCGCATCGGTTTGGCCCAGTAGGCACGCCCAAAGGTTTGTGCGGCCTTCCAGCGTTTTTTTTGCCCGCCCAGGATCGCTGCTTGCAGCGCGGTGGCGACGGCGTGATCTTCCGCCCATAAATCCGGAGCCGCCAGCGTCTGCCCGGTCAGTTCCAACGCCTCGGGCCACTGCTTTAGGTAAAAGCAGTTAAGCGCCTGCAACAGCGGCAAAAAAGCGTTATCCGCGCCAGCCTCCAACAGCGGAGCGGCCAGTACCTTTGCCTCGTCAGCCCTGTCGCCGGCGTCCAGTCCGTGAAGAACAAATGAAGCCTTGGAATAGATATGTGCCGCTTCCGACGGGTTCAGAAATTCCTGCGGACCGGCACGTAGCCTGTCAATCATCCGCTCGTTGGAGTGCTTGATTTCGTCGTCGGACAGAACGTCGCGAAACACCTTGCGCTGCTGCCCGGATATCCTCGCGGCCACCATCGAAAACGCCGAAATGAACGGTGCAATCACCTGATCCGCACGCGACATCGTATAAAGCTCCAGAAAGTCGCGCTGCGATCGGGTCATTGCGGACAGATCCGCGATATCCGACATCCGCATCAGGTTCGGAAACCGGGTCTGAAACCGTGTGATCAGTTCGGGCTGGTCCGAAAACATGATCGCAGCTGTGCCTGCGTTTTTCTCCAGATGCGCTTCATAGAGTTCTTCCGGTTCGATCTTGGCGGGCCAGGTCGTGTGTTTCCACGGCAGCCCGTTCAGGATATCGCCGCGACGAATGTGATAGGCCGACACGCCCTGCCCTGACAGCTTTGCATCCGCCTGCTTCATGATCGCACGAAGCTTTTCTGCGAACCCGATCCTGTGAATGAAGTCACGGTATCGCGGGCGGATCGCCTCAATATCCTCCCAAGGAAAGGCGAGTACTTCGAACCCTTCTTCGACCAGAACCGACCGCCCCGCATCTAGGTGCGCGATCAGACGATCCGGGCTCTTGTCGCTTTGAAACTTCCAGATGGGAAGTGCGGTTTTGTTGATCGCGTCAAAGTCATCCGAGCTGAGAAAATGCGCGCCCATCCACTCCTGCGTGAACAGTTCCTGCGGGTGATCCAGTTCCGGCGCGTCCGCGCCCTGCGGAAACCAGTTCACCTTGTACGAGGTGTCGAAATCTTCGGCCAGACGGATGCATGTCAGCATCATCAGCAACCGCGCGCCCATGCGGTCCTTGCGCTGGCCAATGAACACCCCTTTTGCAGGTTTCATGAGGCGTCCTGTGCCTCTTTCATGGCAGCCCGCCGCAATGTCCGAAACCGTCTGCGGGCCCGTTGCACCAATTCTGGGTGGCGCTCGCCCGCGCTGGCCTCAATCGCGCGCATGACCATCGGCAGGCGGCGGCGGGCCCGCATCATGCGATAAAAGTCGCCGGATTCAAGCGACCCGTCCATTGCCCGAAGCATGACAGGCTTCAGGATATCCAGCTTGCGCAGCATCGGAGCTGCAAAATGGTTCGAGAACCACGTTTTGAGCAAGATCACATTCCTGCCCTGCAACCGCGTTACCTGTCGGCGGTCCAGCTCAAAAAACGGGTCGTAAAACACATAGGCTTTACCCGCTTTCCTGACCGTCCGGGCAGCGTCGCCCATGGGCAAGTCCCAATCCTGAACCTGACCGAACCGATAACGGGTTTCCCAGGGCACCAGCCGTTCGTCCAGCGTGGTTTGCGGGTTGAATGCAACGACGTTCGCGCCGGGAACAAGTTCGGAAAATGTCAGGGCGCCAAAACCGCCCATGGAGGCACCGGCAAAGACAACCTTATCAAACCGGTCAAAAAATCCCTCTGCCGCCCTGGCTTCGAAGTATGAAATAATCTCGGGGTCGCGATACCAGGCCTTGGTGCGGGCGAAGACGCCCATATGCGACCAGCCCTCGTCGCGAAAAAACTTCCACCCCCAGGGTTCGCGCGCAAAGGACAGGTCGTTTGCGTTGGCGATATTGTCGAAACTCACCACCAGTTGCGAGGCCGAACGCTGATGAAACAGGATCGAATGACGTTCGAGTTTCTGCAGAAATCCGGCACCGTCTCCGCCGGGATAAAGCTCGACAAACCACGGCGGCGCGGGGTCGGTCAGGATGCGTTCATGCCCCGTCTTTCGGTCGGGGTGTTCCGGTTTCAGCTGCTCTTTCGAAAGGTCTTCTGCCATGGTCCTCAAACGAGATTGTCCGCCAGCCACACCCGAAAGTCCACCCAGTCGGGCCGCATTTTGATTTCGGCAATCTTGGCCCGGTGCCAGTCGCAGGCTCTGGCGTGCAGTGACCCCAGTTCCTTGTCAGCCCGCAACTCGGCCAAAAGCGGTGCCGCGCGATGGGCCGCCGGCAGGATGGATGGATCCGTTTCCTTGTTGGCATTCATGTCCTGCCAGTAGGATTGCCCCTGATCCACACGAATATGATTGGTCCGACCGCGATCACGCTTGATCAGGAACCCGTCCAGAGACCGAACCGAATAGTGGTGTAATCGGCCAAGCGAATGATCAAATCCACGCCAGGCGCGCCAACCCACTTTCTCGCTCGGGTACAGTTTGCCCCCGGCATCGGACCAGGCGATCGCATCCTCCCTGCCCTCTTCGACGCCCTTTGGGCGATGAGGGCCGAACCGCGTGAACTTGCCGTTGTTGCGAAACAGGGTCTTCAGACCATAGGCACGACCAGAATGGTAGGGGTATTCCTTGTCACCCATCAGGAACGCCTCGGTGACGGGTTTGTCTTCGAAACTGATGTTTCCGGAACTGCCGAACAGTTTCCACGCAAACGATATCGCATCCACGGGCTGACCTGCGCGGCGTTCAACCTCGTCTATCAGGTCGCCAAAACTGTTGTCGCCGTGCCGGATATTCCAGAACTCATCCACATCCAGACACAGCAGCCAATCCGCCTCTTTAACCTTCGGCTGACGCCGCGCGCGGCGCAGCATCTGGTGCTGCGGGTTGCCGCCTTCCTTCACTTCGTTGGAGACATGGGTGGCAATCCCCAACTCCTGCAATCTGCGTGCAATATCATCCGTGCCGTCATCGCAATCATTGGTAAAGATCACAAAATGATCGACCCCCAATGTCTTATGGAACGCAACCCATTCCAGCATATAGGGGCCTTCGTTCTTCATCGTTGTGAATACGGTAATGGCCTGCGACATCAACACTTCCCGACTTGCCTTGCCCCTTGTCATACACAACCCGATTGGCCCGGGCGAGACAGGAATTCGGTAAATCGGCAATCCACCGTCAACTGGTGCGGCTTTACACCCTGCGGGCGTAGGAAATAGGGGTATCCTGAGAAGATTGGTGCGGTCGAGAAGACTCGAACTTCCACGGGAGTTACCCCACAGCGACCTCAACGCTGCGCGTCTACCAATTCCGCCACGACCGCACTGCCTGTGACTTGGTAGAGGCGCGTATAGACGTTGAAGATCGAGATGTGAAGAGGCAAAAATCGCGCCGGTTTGAATTCCCTTACGCCGCCCATATCTATACCACCACAATATCCGCCGAGACCCGTCAGGAGCCTGAACATGACCACGCCCGATCCCCGCCCCATCGTCCAGATTGATATCGTTTCGGATGTGGTTTGCCCCTGGTGCATCGTCGGGTTTCGCCAGCTTGATCTGGCGCTGCAGCAGGAAAACGTGCTGGCGCGTCTCAGATGGCATCCGTTCGAGCTGAACCCCGCCATGCCGCCTGAAGGTCAGAACCTGCGGGAGCATATTGTCGAGAAATACGGATCCACGCCCGAGCAAAGCCAGCAGGCCCGGGATCGGCTGACGCAGATCGGGGTTGAACTGGGCTTCGCCTTCAACTTCGACGACGACAGCAGAATCGTGAACACATTCGCGGCGCACCAGCTGCTGGACTGGGCGGAAACGCAAGGTCGCCAGCATCCGCTGAAACTGGCGCTGTTCCACACCTATTTCACGGAACAGCGGGATGTATCCCGCGTTGAGGTCCTGCTTGATGCCGTGGAAGCCGCCGGGCTGGACCGGGATGCCGCGCGGGCGGCACTGGACGGCGTGGCGCATGCCGGTGCCGTGCGCGAAAAGCAGCAATTCTGGACCAGCCGTGGCATTTCGGGTGTGCCGTCCATGGTGTTTGGCGGAAAGTACCTTCTGACAGGGGCGCAGGGCACGGACACTTACGCTCAGGTCCTGCAACGCTGTCTGACCGAAGCCGCCTGACCCCTTTTCCTTGCCGCGCCCTCACGATAAGGAACCGCCATGGAATGGAAGATTACCGACGGGTTGACCGACTATAGCGAGGCCGTCGCCTTCATGGAGGCGCGGGTTGCCGCCATTGCGGCGGGCGACGCGGATGAATGTGTCTGGCTGCTGGAGCATCCGCCGCTGTACACGGCGGGAACTTCTGCTCGGATCGAAGATCTCACAGACCCTGACCGGTTTCCGGTTTATGAGGCAAAACGAGGCGGCGAATATACCTATCACGGCCCTGGCCAGCGCGTCGCCTACGTCATGCTGGATCTCAACAAACGCGGCAGGGACGTCCGGCGCTTTGTGAAACAGCTGGAAGAATGGGTGATTGCCGCGCTGGCAGAGTTCAACGTGAACGGAGAGATCCGGGACGGGCGCGTCGGGGTCTGGGTTCGCCGAGATGACAAGCCGTTGACCGCCTCGGGTCAGCCGGCGGAAGACAAGATCGCGGCCATCGGCCTGCGCCTGCGCAAATGGGTCAGCTTTCACGGCATCTCCATCAATGTCGAACCGGATCTCGAACATTTTTCAGGTATCGTACCCTGCGGCATCACCGAACATGGGGTCACCTCGCTGGTCGATCTGGGATTGCCAGTAACCCTGTCGGATGTCGACGCAGCCTTGCAGAAGACGTTTTCGCAGAGTTTCGACCAGATACCGGCATAAGCGGTGCTCGGGCCGACGCCGCCGAATTGTCCCGTTGCCACCAAACCAACGACAATCCCAAAGCTTTCGGCAATTTTGTTTCCGGCCGCTGTCGCAAACTTACCATTAGCCTATTGGATTTGAGGTTAATTCAGGGAAATCACAGTCTGTTGAATACAAAACTCGCGTTAATGAGTATTCTGGAGTCACCGTTCTAGAGTGAGTGGTGTGTTAAACCGGTGATCTTGGGCTAGCCCTGGGAATCGGAAAAGTGCTTGGTTACGAGTTTGCCGTTCCGACCCCAAATCGGAACGGCAATTCATTTTCAGACCTCCTGAACGTTATCATGTCCAAACCGCGGCGCTGTCGCGCGCGGGCGATTTGCGCGTTCCAGTTCCAGCGTGGCGTGGCCGATCCCGAATTTCGATTGCAAATTCCGCTTGGCTGTCAGCCGGATGGCTTCGGCATTGGCCCAGGCTCCCTCCTCGATCTCAAGATGCGCCGTCAGGGCCGGTTCGCGCTCCTGCATGCTCCAGAGGT
This sequence comes from Ruegeria sp. ABV4_181, assembly GCF_056158465.1. Classification (NCBI taxonomy): domain Bacteria; kingdom Pseudomonadati; phylum Pseudomonadota; class Alphaproteobacteria; order Rhodobacterales; family Roseobacteraceae; genus Ruegeria; species Ruegeria sp. ABV4_181. Next base: position 2,217,970 of record NZ_JBSWTI010000002.1, on the reverse strand, counting down.
GTATGTGGTGGACACCCGAGACGCCTTCGGTCTGTTCGATCACGGCTGCCACCTCCTCGGGGTTCAGGCCCGGTGGCGCGCCCAGCATCAGAATTCGGATGGTTTCTCCGATCTCGGACTTGACGTGCCACAGGATGTAAACGGAAATCAGGATCGTGACCGCAGGGTCCACCCAGGTCCAGCCGAACAGGATAACAGCGGTGCCCGCGACAATGACAGCAACAGACCCCAGCGCGTCAGCCACGTTGTGGATGAAAGCCGCGCGGATGTTCATGCTGTCCTTCGACATCGTATAGGTCAGCGCTGCGGTAATGAGGTCAACGATCAAAGCAAGCGCCGCGATCCAGACAACCATCCAGCCGTTCACGGGCTCGGGTTCGAAAAACCGCATGACACCTTCGTACAGCAGATAGACCGACAGGACGATCAAGGTGGTATAGTTGACCAGCGCCGCGACCACCTCGGCACGGCCATACCCAAAGCTCATGCGCGGATCAGCCGGGCGGCGGGCAATCTTGCGCGCAAAGAATGCGATGATCAGGGCGATGGCGTCCGAAAAATTGTGCAGCGCATCCGCGATCAGGGCCAGCGACCCCGAGAATATGCCACCGATGACCTGCGCCAGGGTCAGCAGCAGATTCACCCCAATTGCCCCGGCGACACGCATATCGCCGGCGTCCGGGTCGATGTGATGATGAGGATGCCCCTCGTGGCCGTGTGAATGTGCCATAGTGCCGTATTCCTTGTTTTGGCTGCAATCCCTATGTAATTCCTCTAGTGACTAGAGGTTCAAGGGGCGCGTGCAGGAAAATGTATTCAATTGGAGAGTTGTCCCGCCGGACCGGCGTCAAGGTTCCCACCATACGGTTCTACGAGGAAAAGGGATTGTTGCCCGAACCGGAAAGAACCGAGGGCAATCAGCGCAGATATGACGCCGCCGCGTTGTCCCGGCTTCGGTTCATTCGCCATGGCCGCGATCTGGGGCTGCCGCTGACCGATGTCGAGGCTTTACTGTCGCTGGAAGGCGCGCAGGGACCTGACCTGAACCGCGCACACGAGATTGCGGAGCGGCAATTGGTGGATGTGAAGGAACGCATCGCCCGACTGCGCAGGCTTGAGACCGAACTGGCCCGTATCACCTCGGCCTGTGACGGCAAGCACGACCATGTTTGCGCCGTGCTTCATGCCTTTGGCGACCACAGCGCATGTCTGGGGCCGCATTCCTACAAGAAGTGATCAGGCCAGCGCGGCTTTGATCTTTTCGGCATGCGCAGCGATCAGATCAAAATCCCCCATCGTGCCGGGCGCGCGGATGGCGACACCGTCATAACGCGGCAGGATATGAAAATGCAGATGGAACACCTCCTGTCCGCCCGCGGCCTCGTTGAACTGCTGAACCGTGACCCCGTCCGCATCGAACGCCCTGACCACCGCTTGCGCCAGCTTTTGCGTCGTAGACATCACCGCAGCCAGTTGCTCGGGCGAGGCGTCCAGCAGGTTCCGGCAGGGTGTTTTCGGGATCACGAGAAGGTGCCCGTCGGACCGCGGCATGATATCCATAAACGCCAGCGTATCGTCATCCTCGTAAACGCGGGTCGAAGGGATCTCTCCGCGCAGGATCTTGGCAAAGATGTTTTCGGGGTCATAGGCAGGCATATCAACTCTCCGGTTTCGGTGTCGCCCTCAGTTCTGGGACGCAGCCCGGACAGGGTCAAGCCGGGAAAGTGCCGTGGCAAGGCACCTCTTGAAAAGCCGACTTTAATACCCAGTTCACCGTTAATGATAGCCGAAAATGCGCGGGCTACCCTCCTGCCCGCGACAATTATTCTTGATCCAGATCAAACTCGGCCATTGAAGGTGCCCCCTTCGCCCTCTAAAACCAGCAGGAATCCCGCGCGCCGGAGAGGTCTGGCTGCGCGGTGCAGTTGCAACAGGAGGCACCTATAATGGCAGACGCAGCCATTCATGGTCACGAGCATGAAGACCAGCGCGGATTCTTTACCCGCTGGTTCATGTCGACCAACCACAAGGACATCGGGATTCTCTACCTGATCTTCTCGGCCATCGCCGGGTTCATCTCGGTGGCGATGACCGTCTACATGCGGCTTGAACTAATGCACCCGGGTGTTCAGTACATGTGCATGGAAGGCTTTATGGCCGACCCGTGTACCCCGAACGGGCACCTGTGGAACGTGATGATCACCTACCACGGTGTTCTGATGATGTTCTTTGTGGTCATCCCGGCACTCTTCGGCGGATTTGGCAACTATTTCATGCCGTTGCAGATCGGCGCGCCGGACATGGCGTTCCCGCGGATGAACAACCTGTCCTTCTGGCTGTACGTCGCTGGCACCTCGCTGGGCGTGGCTTCGCTGCTGAGCCCCGGTGGTAACGACCAGCTCGGTTCCGGTGTGGGGTGGGTTCTCTACCCGCCGCTGTCCACGACCGAGGGCGGCATGTCCATGGACCTTGCGATCTTTGCCGTGCACGTATCGGGCGCCTCCTCGATCCTCGGCGCGATCAACATGATCACCACCTTCCTGAACATGCGTGCCCCGGGCATGACCCTGTTCAAAGTGCCGCTGTTCAGCTGGTCGATCTTCGTCACCTCGTGGCTGATTCTGCTGTCGCTGCCGGTTCTGGCGGGCGCGATCACCATGCTGCTGATGGACCGCAACTTTGGCTTCACCTTCTTTGACCCGGCCGGTGGCGGCGACCCGATCCTGTATCAGCACATCCTGTGGTTCTTCGGGCACCCCGAAGTGTACATTGTGATCTTGCCCGGGTTCGGCATCATCAGCCACGTGATCGCCACCTTCTCGCGCAAGCCGATCTTTGGCTATCTGCCGATGGTCTGGGCGATTATCGCGATTGGTGTGCTGGGCTTTGTCGTGTGGGCGCACCACATGTACACGGTTGGCATGTCGCTGCGTCAGCAGGCCTACTTCATGCTGGCCACGATGGTCATCGCGGTCCCGACCGGCGTTAAAGTGTTCTCGTGGATTGCGACCATGTGGGGCGGCTCGATCGAGTTCAAAACCCCGATGCTGTTTGCCTTCGGCTTTCTGTTCCTGTTCACCGTTGGCGGTGTGACCGGTGTGGTGCTGTCGCAGGCCGGTATCGACCGCGCATATCATGACACGTATTACGTTGTTGCGCACTTCCACTATGTGATGTCACTGGGTGCCGTGTTCGCGATTTTTGCCGGCGTGTATTTCTACTTCGGTAAGATGACAGGCCGTCAGTACTCGGAGTTCTGGGGCAAAATCCACTTCTGGATGTTCTTCATCGGCGCCAACCTGACTTTCTTCCCGCAGCACTTCCTGGGTCGTCAGGGCATGCCGCGCCGCTACATCGACTACCCAGAGGCGTTTGCCCAGTGGAACTTTGTATCGTCGATTGGTGCGTTCGTGTCCTTCGCCTCGTTCCTGCTGTTCTTCGGTATCGTGTTCTACGCCCTGTTCCGTGGCGCGAAAGTGACCGAGAACAACTACTGGAACGAATACGCGGATACGCTGGAATGGACCCTGCCCTCGCCGCCGCCAGAACACACGTTCGAGCAGTTGCCGAAGCAGGAAGACTGGGACAAGGGCCACGCGCACTGATCCCACGTTCGGAAAAACCCTTCAAAGCCCCGCCTTGTGCGGGGCTTTGTTTTTATGGGAATTGATGCGCAGCCCAGTCGTCGTTCCCAAGCAAGTTCATTCGTTTTGAATGGCTTTACGACCCTCTGCCCCGCCCCCCCGTTTCAGGCGAAGATCGAAAATCCGACCAAATTAAGGTATCATACCCTTCGAAACTCTGGGATCGGAGCGATCAGATGCCCGAAATTGATTTTTGGTATTCCATTGGAAGCACCTACAGTTTCCTGACCATCATGCGGCTGGAAGACTGGTGCAATGAGCATGACGCCTCGGTCACCTGGCGGCCATTCAACGTGCGCAGCGTGATGTCGGAACAGCAGAATATTCCCTTTGCAGGAAAGCCGGTGAAATCCGCGTATATGTGGCGCGATATCGAGCGTCGGGCGGCAAAGTACCATATTCACGCCCAGCTTCCGGCCCCCTACCCGATCTCGGATCTGCCGCTCGCCAATCAGGTTGCCTTGCTGGGGATGGGCGATGGCTGGGGCAAGGACTTTACCCTTGCCCTCTACCGCATCTGGTTCGAAGAAGGCGTGGAAGCCGGCAGCGAAACCGCGATGACCGAAGCGCTGCACAGGTGTCAGCAGGACCCGCGCCTGATCCTTGCTCGGGCCCGCAGCCCCGACACCGTGGCCGCGCTGGAAGCGGAAACCGAACAGGCAACCAAACTGGGTGTATTTGGCGCACCCAGCCTCGTCGTCCGGGGCGAGGTATTCTGGGGCGACGATCGGCTGGACGATGCCTTGTCGTGGGCGCGCGTCGGTCACGTCGTCTGATCATTCCCGCGTCGACACCTGGCGGCAATGCGCTATTTTCTGACTATGCCCTACAGATGGAATCAGACGTCGAAATCAGAGCAGGAGTTGCGCCTGTGGCCGCATAACTCCTTGTCCCGGCGTTGGGCGATACGGGTCGTCTTTTCTGTCTTTCTGTTCGGATTGCTGCCCCTGCTTGCGGTGCTGGGTTCGGTGCTGTTGTGGGGGCTGTTGCCCTTCCTACTGATCACGGTGTTGGGCTTGTGGGTGGCCATTCAGGCCAACTACCGATCGCGCAGCATGTTCGAGGTTCTGACCCTCACCGGAACGCAGGCACGACTGGTTCAGCATCACCCGCGCAAAGGCCGTCAGGAATGGACCTGCAACCGGTATTGGGCCCGACCCGAAATGCACAAGCACGGCGGACCGGTCCCAAATTACGTTACCCTGACCGGAGACGGCCGCGAGGTTGAGATCGGCGCGTTTCTGTCCGAGGACGAGCGTATCGCGCTGTACGACGACCTGACACGAAAACTGCGCGAACCGGTGGTCGCGCAGTAACTGTCTTAGCCTGAATTGTAGGTCTTCAGCAGCCGTTCGTCGCCGAACAAAGCTGATCCTTGACCATCGGGCCAACCTTGCCAAAGTCCATTTGGCCGGTATAGCGGGTCTTGAGTTCGCCCATCACCTTGCCCATGTCCCGGATCGACCCTGCACCGGTGGCAGTGATCGCGGTCTGAATGGCTTGGGTTACCTCGTCATCATCCAGTTGCTTGGGCAGGAATTCCTCGATGACCTCAACTTCGCGCAGTTCACGTTCCGCAAGGTCCAGCCGTCCGCCTTCTTCGTAGGCGCGCGCGCTTTCCTTGCGCTGTTTCGTCATTTTCCCAAGGATTTCAAGAACCTCTGCATCACCGCAGCCTTTGGCCTCTTCGTTGGCCGACGCGCGTGTGGCAATATCGCGGTCCTTGATTGCGGCGTTGATCAGCCGCAACGTCGACAGACGTTCGGCATCCTTGTCTTTCATTGCTTGCTTCAGGGCCGTATTCACCCGTGATCGCATATCCATATGATCTGTCCATCCCCATGGCAAAGGAACCCCGACCATATCGAAACAAAAAGCGCGACACAACCGGGGGTGAATACTGCTAACTTATTGATTTTCAACAATAGCCCAAAAATTGAACAGACTTGACCCAGCGCCACAACCCCCTTAGGTATGCGCCGATTTACCCTGCAGGAGAGTCGCGCCATGGCCCAGAACGCCCCGTCCAAGCCCACCGCATGTCTGGCATTGGCCGACGGAACACTGTTCTACGGGATGGGCTTTGGTGCCACCGGCCAGACCGTGGCCGAGCTGTGCTTTAACACCGCGATGACCGGCTATCAGGAGATCATGACAGACCCGTCCTACGCTGGGCAGATTGTGACCTTCACCTTTCCCCATATCGGCAATGTGGGCGTGAACCCCGAGGATGACGAAACCGGCGATCCGGTCGCTGCCGGAATGGTGGTCAAGTGGGACCCGACCGAGCCGTCGAACTGGCGCTCGGCCGAAGAACTGAAGACCTGGCTGGCCCGTCGCGGCCGCATCGCCATCGGTGGTGTGGACACCCGCCGCCTGACCCGCGCCATTCGCCAGCAGGGCGCGCCGCATGTGACGCTGGCCCATGATCCCGACGGCAATTTCGACATCGGCGCTCTTGTCGCCGCGGCACGCGGTTTCGCTGGTCTGGAAGGCATGGATCTGGCCAAAGACGTCACCTGCGCCCAAAGCTATCGCTGGGACGAGATGCGGTGGGCCTGGCCGGACGGTTATACCCGTCTGGAAGCCCCAACGCATAAAGTCGTGGCCGTTGATTTCGGGGCCAAGCGCAACATCCTGCGCTGCCTGGCCTCGGCTGGCTGCGACGTGACCGTGCTGCCGGCGACAGCGACCGCCGCTGACGTTCTGGCGCACAATCCCGATGGCGTTTTTCTGTCAAACGGCCCCGGCGATCCGGCCGCTACCGGAGAATATGCCGTTCCGATGATCAAAGAGGTTCTGGACACCACTGACCTGCCCGTCTTTGGTATCTGCCTCGGGCACCAAATGCTGGCGCTGGCCCTGGGTGGTCAGACCGTCAAAATGAACCACGGTCACCACGGCGCCAACCACCCGGTCAAGGACATGGAGACCGGCAAGGTTGAAATCACCTCGATGAACCATGGGTTTGCGGTCGATGCGCAATCTTTGCCCGAGGGGGTTGTCGAAACCCATCGTTCGCTGTTCGACGGATCGAACTGCGGCATTCGCGTGACGGATCGGCCCGTTTACTCGGTCCAGTATCACCCCGAAGCCTCGCCCGGTCCGCAGGACAGTTTCTATCTGTTCGAACGCTTCGCCAAAGCAATGGCGGATCAAAAAGCGCAGGTATAAATACCCACACGAACAGGGTTAACCCGCTGTTAACCCTAGTTGAACAACCCTGACACGTGGATCTCGCGTCAGGGTTGTTTCCTTATGGTCGAATTGAACCTGCAGCATTTCGCGCGCGCTGCGCCGATACGCGCGCCAGAGCGCAAGCCGCTGGGGGCCTGTCTGACTGCGCGCGGGCTGATCACGAAGGCACAGCTCGATGAAGCACTGTTCATGCAATCCTGGCAAAAGGCCCCGTTGGGTGAGATTCTGGTGGCAGAAGGTCTGGTCGACCGTGCGGACGTTCTTGACGCGCTGTCGGACCAAAGCGGCCTGCCAATTGCCGACCTTAGCCGCGATCCCCCAAGCGATGACCTCTGCCGTATGAAGCCGGTTGAATTCTGGCTGAAGCACAACGTCATCCCCTGGAAACGCGAGGGCTCGGTATTGTTGGTGGCAACCGCGCGCCCGGATCGGTTTGCCGAGATTCGTGCGGGAATGGCGGACGTTGAACATAGAACTGTTCCCGTCCTAGCAACCGCGGATCAGATCGACGACACAATCACCCGCGTGTTTTCGGAAACGCTCGCTGAAGGAGCCGAAACACGCGTGGACGCGGACCAAAGTTGCCGGTCCTGGACATTACAGTCACGCTCCGGTCCCATTGCGGCGCTGATTGGCTTGATATTGCTGTTCTGCGCCTTTCCCCGGGTTGGGTTGGCATCTCTGGTCGCCGCGGCGGCGGGGACACTGATCCTGTTCATGACGCTGCGACTGGCCGGACTGCTGGCGTATTTTCATCACTCGGTCATAAGCCCGCCAAAGGCACCGGAACCAGGCGGGCCGCTTGCGCTTCCTTGTGTGTCCGTTCTGGTTCCACTGTACAAGGAAAGGGAAATCGCTGAGGTCCTGATCCAGCGGCTGCAACGGTTGACATACCCGAAGGCGCTTTTGGATGTCATTCTGGTGCTTGAGGCCACTGATGATGTCACCCGGACCACCCTTGCCCAAATTGATCTGCCCAGCTGGATCAGGATTGTCGAAGTCCCTGAACTGAACGGCCTGACAACCAAGCCCCGCGCAATGAACTACGCGCTGGATTTTTGCCGGGGGGAAATTCTTGGGGTCTGGGATGCCGAGGACGCACCCCAGTCGGATCAGATTGAGCGGGTCGTGCGGCACTTCGCACAGGCCGACGAGAGTGTCGTCTGCCTGCAGGGCGTTCTGGATTACTACAACCCGCGTACGAACTGGCGGTCGCGCTGTTTTACCATCGAATACAACAGCTGGTTTCGCGTCGTACTTCAGGGCGTTGCGCGCCTGGGGCTGGTTGTCCCGCTGGGCGGCACCACATTCTTTTTCCGCCGCGACAAACTTCTGGAACTGGGCGGGTGGGATGCCCACAACGTCACCGAAGACGCCGACCTCGGGGTACGCCTCAGCCGGGCAGGATATCGCACCGAAATGGTGGATACGACCACGTATGAAGAGGCGAATTTCCGGGCATGGCCCTGGATCAGACAGCGGTCGCGCTGGCTCAAAGGGTTCATGGTGACCTATCTGGTTCACATGCGTGCGCCCGGACGTCTGCTGAAAGACCTCGGGCTATTCAGGTTTCTTGGGGTCCAGGCTTTTTTTCTGGGCACGGTCGGGCAATTCCTGCTGGCACCGGTCCTGTGGCTGTTCTGGCTGTCGGCCCTTGGCCTGCCCGGAATGCTGGAGTCAGTCCTTTCGGACGGCGCAATTCGCGCCCTGATTGTCCTGTTCATTTGTGCCGAGATCACAAATGCCGCCGTCGGAATACTGGCGGTATTCGCGCGTGAAAGACGGTTCCTGTTGCCCTTCGTCGCGACAATGCCGCTGTATTTCCCGTTTGGAGTTCTGGCCGCGTACAAGGCGCTTTGGGAACTGGCGATCAATCCGTTTTTCTGGGACAAAACCCAACACGGTCAGGCCGGCGAAGAAACCCCCTCGCCCTAGCGTTCACGTTTCCCGCCGGACCGCGTCCTGTTTCAGGCGCGTCATGAATGCGACCGAGATATGCTCTTTGAGCGCACGCTCGGCGGCTTCTTCGTCGCGCGCGGCAATCGCCTCGACAATGCCTTTATGCTCGCTTTGGGCGATTTCCCCGCGCCCCTGCACCGCCAGAGACGTGGTCGCCATCAGCGCCATGGTCCGGTGCACCAGGTCTAGTTGCTGCACCAGATACCGGTTGTGAGAGGCCAAATGAATCTGCTCGTGAAACCGCCGGTTAGCCCGCGACAGCGCGCCCGGATCATCAACCAGGGCATCATCGGCCTCGACCATGTCCTGCAGCACTTTAATCTCTTCCTCGGTGGCATGTTTGGCCGCCAGTTTCGCCGCCAGACCCTCCAACTCGCGCCGCACAACATACAGCTCGGCCATCTGGTTGTGATCCAGCGAGGCAACGATCAGCGAGCGCCCGTCCCGCTCCAGCAAGGACTGCGTTTCAAGCCGCTGCAAAGCCTCTCGGATCGGTGTGCGCGACACGCCGAACCGCTCGGCAAGCTCGCTTTCGACCAGACGGTCACCGGGCTTGTACACGCCCACATCTATCGCTTCGAGAATAAGGCTGTAGGCGTCTTTGTTCGACTGTCTGGATTGGCGCATCGGGTTGTTTGTCTCCTCGTTCGGACATGTCTATCCGTCACATGCCCATTGGATCAAGTGCGGCATTGAAAACCGCACCGCCGCAGCCTAAACCCAAGCCATGGTCAAACCTGCCTTTGCTCACGTCACCCAATGGGTGTTCGACCTCGACAACACGCTTTACCCGCCGCATATGCGCCTGTTCGATCAGATCGAGGTGCTGATGACGGATTACGTGGTTCAGGCCATCGGCGTCGACCGGGCCGAGGCGGATCGTCTGCGGTCGCAATATTGGCGCCAATACGGCACCACGCTGGCCGGGCTGATGGCAGAACATGATCTGGACCCTGACCCCTATCTGCACGCAGTCCATCAGGTGGATATGAGCCACATGGATCCGGACGCCGAACTGGCCGACCACATCCGGTCCCTGCCCGGACGGCGCATCGTTTACACCAACGGCAGCGCACCCTATGCCGAACGGGTGTTAGAGGCGCGCGGCCTCAGCGGGCTGTTCGATGCGATCTATGGCGTTGAGCATGCGGGCTATCGCCCCAAGCCGGAAAAAGCGGCGTTTCAGGCGATTTTCGAACAGGATGGGATCGACACCGAAAGGGCGGCGATGTTTGAGGATGACCCGCGCAACCTGGCTGCCCCGCACGAGATGGGAATGCGCACCGTCCACGTCGCGCCCGAGCCGCATGAGGCCGACCATATTCACCACCACACCGACGACCTGACCGCGTTTCTGGCCCGCCTGCGATAGGCTGACGCACTGCGACGATCTGCTCATTCTGCGTGTGCAGCATCGCCCCTATATGCGCTGCAGCGACGAACAGAACCGGAGACCCCCATGAGCGCGATCGAGATGCCTCGGCGCCTGCCCGTCTGGCAGCGCCTGTTGTTTGCAATTCCCCTGTTTGGCTGGATGGCCCGTGACGCCGCCCAGGGTGAGGCCGAAGACTGGGGTTACACAGCAATTGCGATCTTCTGCATGTGGGGATGCTCGGCCCTGTTGTTCGGATTGCCGGGCCTGTATATCCCGGCCGTCCTGATGGTGCCGGTGGTGTTCCTGATCCTCATCCTGATTTCACGCGGTTGATACACGGGACAGGATGTCACTTGGCGCCGGGCCGCAATCGGAACTAGGGTCTGCCCGAAACACGGAGACCTAGGCCATGACCGACAGCTGCGACATCCTGATTTCCGGCGGTGGGATCGCCGGGCTGACCGCTGCCGCGGCCTTTGGAACGGCCGGGTTCGACGTGATCTGCGTCGACCCTGCGCCCCCGATCACAGAACGCGATGTCGACGGATCCGATCTGCGCACCACGGCGTTTCTGCAACCCGCGCACGGGTTGTTAGACCAATGCGGGCTGTGGCAAAGGCTGGATGAACACGCAGCCCCCCTGCAAATCATGCGCATCGTGGACGCGGGCGGCGATGTGCCGGAACCGCGCGTGGTGCGGGATTTCAATGCAGCCGATATCTCGGACCAGCCCTTTGGCTGGAACTTGCCCAACTGGTTGCTGCGGCGCGAGATGGTGGCGCGCCTGGCTGAACTGCCCAATGTCGATTTCCGTCCTGGCACCGGCACGGTCAGCCTGTTCACCCGTACCGCCGAGGCGCGCGTGGGGCTGAGCGACGGCAGCCACGTACACTGCAAGCTGGTGATTGCAGCCGACGGTCGAAACTCACCCATGCGCAAGGCTGCGGGGATCGGCGTTCGCACCACCCGCTATGGCCAGAAGGCGCTGGCCTTTGCGGTCACCCATCCAATCCCACATGACAATGTCTCGACCGAAATTCATCGCTCGGGCGGGCCGTTCACGCTGGTCCCTCTGCCCGACTGGCAGGGGCAGCCGTCTTCGGCGATTGTCTGGATGGAACGTGGACCCCGCGCGGTTGAACTACTGAATACAGAGGCCGGAGAATTCGAGGCATTAATGACCGAACGATCCTGCGGGCTGTTCGGACCGCTGAAACTCGCTTCACGCAGGACCATATGGCCGATCATAAGCCAGTCGGCAGAACGGTTGTCGGGCGAAAGGATCGCCCTGATGGCCGAAGCCGCGCATGTCGTGCCGCCCATCGGCGCGCAAGGGTTGAACATGTCATTGGGCGATCTGCGCAGTTTTCTGGATCTGGCACAGACCCGAGCTGACGGGCTGGGCGATGCGCAAATGCTGGAGGCGTATCACAAGGCGCGCCACACCGAGATCGAGATGCGCGTCAAGGGCATCGACCTGCTGAACCGCGCCTCAATGATCGAAGCGCGGCCATTGCGCGACGTGCGGGCGATGGGTCTGAATGCGCTCTATTCCTTGCCGGCAGTGCGCAAGACTCTGATGCAGATGGGCCTCGGCGTGCGCTAAGGCCCTCAGGTCACTATCGGAATTACAGAACCTGATCCAGCACGCGTCTGAGCCGGGCGATCGTGCCGTCAACGTCATACAGCTTGTCCAGGCCGAACAGACCCAGACGGAAGGTGCTGAACCCCTCGGGCTCATCACATTGCAGGGGTACACCGGCTGCGATCTGCATGCCGAGGGCCACGAATTTCTTGCCGTTTTGAACTTCGGGATCCGAAGTATAGCTGACCACGACCCCCGGCGCGCCGAACCCGTCGGCGGCAACAGAGACCACACCTTTTTCCTTCAGCATCATCCGAACTCCGTCACCCAGAGCCCACTGTGCATCGCGCAGCTTTTCGAAACCATAATCGCGCGTCTCGACCATCGTGTCGCGGAACGCAATCAACGCATCCGTCGGCATAGTGGCATGATAAGCATGCCCGCCGTTTTCGTAGGCCTGCATGATCTGACGCCATTTCTTCAGGTCGACCGCAAAGCTGTCCGACGTCGTCTCTTCCAGCCGCGCCTCGGCCCGTTCGGACAACATGACCAAACCTGCGCAGGGGGATGCGCTCCACCCTTTCTGCGGGGCCGAGATCAGAACGTCCACTCCGGTGGCTTTCATGTCGATCCAGGCACAGCCGGACGCGATGCAATCCAGAACCATCAACGCGCCAACCTCATGCGCTGCGGCCGCCATGGCGGACACATAATCATCCGGCAGTATCAGACCGGCCGAGGTTTCGACATGCGGGGCAAAGACGACATTCGGGCGCTGCTCGCGGATTGCCGAGACGACTTCTTCGATCGGGGCCGGGGCAAACGGCGACGGGCTTATATTGCCGGTCTGGCGCGCCTTCATAACGGTTGCAGATGCGGTCAGCGCCGCGGATTTAATGATCTGGCTCCAGCGGTAGGAAAACCACCCGTTCCGAACCACCAGAACGTTGGCGTTGCGCGCGAACTGCCGGGCTACGGCCTCCATCCCATAGGTTCCGCCCCCGGGGATCACTGCCACGCCATCTGCGTTGTAGACATCCCGCAACATCCCCGAGATATCCCGCATGACCTGCTGAAACCGTGCGGACATGTGGTTCAGGGACCGATCCGTAAATACCACCGAAAATTCTTCCAACCCGTCTGGGTCAACCCCGTCCAATAACGCCGGCATACTCTGTCCTTTCCAAGTGTCGTCAGAATTTCTGAACCCTTTACCAGAGATCGTAAAGCCCCCATCGCTCGGCGACAATTGACCCAACGGAATATAGTTTACTAACAAAATATTAACCCCTGAAAGGGCCAATTAGATTACTACTTGACGCCAAACAGGGTCACCACCCCTTTACACCCTTACGTGTTTCTGAACAGATACATTCACTTTGTAGAAGAAAGGTATTTCCTCTCGTGACAGCGCAAAAGCGGATTAGTTTTCAGGTTGTACGCGACGAAGTCAAAAGACGGATTGAAAGCCGTGTATGGCCTCAGGGGTCGCTGCTGCCAACCGAAACCCAGCTTGCCGAAGAGTTTCATTGCGCGCGCGCAACCGTAAACCGGGCCCTGCGCGAACTTGCCGATCAGGGTTTCGTGGAACGTAAGCGCAAAAGTGGTACGCGGGTCAAAAAAGAACCCAGCAAGCACGCCAAGCTCGAATTTTCCCTGACCCGTCAGACCGTCGAAAACCAGAACTCGACCTATCGCTATGCTCTGGTCGAGCGCAATATCGTCGTCAGCCCCGGCTGGCTGGCGTCACAACTCAGTGTCGCGCCCGAGGCGCGTGTGCTTCACGTGGTTTGTATGCACTATGCGGATAACCGGCCCTTTCAGTTGGAAGAACGCTGGATCAATATCGAAACCGTGCCCGAGGTCGAACACGCTGACCTCAATTCGCACGGCCCGCATGAATGGCTGTTGAATGCCGCCCCCTTTACCGAGGCCGAAGTTGCGTTTTGCGCAATCTCGGCGGACGGGCGTCTGGCAGAGTTCATGGGAACGACGGCCGGGACGTCGATGATTCAGCTCGAACGTACAACCTGGAAAAACGGCGCGCCGATGACCTTTGCCCGGATGACCCACCATCCCGGATTCTGCATTCGCACCAGATATTGACCACCCCTAACCGATGGGGCCGGGCAAGCGTTCTTCGCTGAGCAGCACGTTAGCTTCGACATCCCCTGCACCGGGCAATGTCATGATCCGCCGCCTCAGGACCCGTTCAAAATCGGCCAGATCGCGTGCCACGACGCGCAGACGGTAATCGTAGAGCCCCAAGACATGCTCGACAGTCTGCACTTCGGGGATCGCACTGACGGCGCGTTCAAAGTCTTCGAGGCTGATCTGCCCCTTGCGTGCCAGTTTGACGCCCAGAAACACCGTCACACCAAAGCCAAGCGCTTCGGCGTTCAGCCGCAACCGGCGGCCCTTGATCACCCCGGAGCTTTCCAGCCGGCGGATACGGCGCCAGGTTGCAGGCTGAGACAGCCCCAGCTTACGCCCCAGTGCCCCGGCACTTTGCGCCGCATCCCGGGCCAGCGCGCGCAGGATTTTCCGGTCAAGTTCGTCCAGTTCCGTCATACCGGCAACACCTCATCGCGTTTGACCCGCGCGATGTGCATCAGCGCCTCGATATCGGCGATATGCGGCAGGGTCAGGATGCGATCCCGATAAAGCTGCTGATAGTGGGACATATCCCGTGCCAGCACCGACAGGCGCACATCTACCCGGCCCAGAAAGGTCTGCAATTCGATCACCTCGGGTACCTGACGCGCGGCGGCCATAAACTCGTCAAACGCGCGCGGTTGAGTCTTGTCCAGCGTCACGCGCAAGGACACCTCGACTGCATAACCCAGCGCAGCCCAGTCAATGACCGCCTCTTGCCCCTGAATGATCCCGGACGCCTGCATTTTCTCAATCCGCCGCCAGCAGACGCTGGAACTGATCCGGCAAAGATCGGCCAGTTCGGCGGTGGACAGGCTTGGATCAGCCTGAAAATGGCGCAGGATTCGGCGGTCTACATCATCGAGCATGATTTTTTCTGTTTTCTTGGATTCGGCGAATAAATACTCACGGAAACCGGAATTATTCAAGGGAAAACCCATCGCTATCCCCGAAGACTCTCAGTAGAACCTCAGCAAATGCAACAGAAAGGACCGGCGACATGCGCGTCTATTACGATCGCGACTGCGACATCAACCTGATCAAAGACAAGAAAGTGGCGATCCTGGGCTATGGCTCGCAAGGCCACGCTCATGCGCTGAACCTGCGCGACTCGGGCGCCAAGAACCTGGTCGTTGCCCTGCGCGAAGGCTCGGCCTCGGCCAAGAAGGCCGAAGCGGAAGGTCTGCAGGTCATGGGCATCGCAGAAGCCGCCGCCTGGTGCGACGTCATCATGTTCACCATGCCCGACGAGCTACAGGCCGAGACCTACAAGAAGTACGTGCATGACAACATCAAGCCCGGCGCGGCCATTGCGTTTGCCCACGGCCTGAACGTCCACTTCGGTCTGATCGAGCCCAAAGAAGGCGTCGACGTCATCATGATGGCCCCCAAAGGCCCCGGCCATACCGTGCGCGGCGAATATGTCAAAGGCGGCGGCGTGCCCTGTCTGGTGGCCGTTGACACCGACGCGACCGGCAAGGCACTGGAAATCGGCCTGTCTTATTGCTCGGCCATCGGTGGCGGCCGTTCGGGCATCATCGAAACCAACTTCCGCGAAGAGTGCGAGACCGACCTGTTCGGTGAGCAGGCAGTTCTGTGCGGCGGTCTGGTCGAGTTGATCCGCTGTGGCTTTGAAACGCTGGTCGAGGCCGGTTACGCGCCGGAAATGGCCTATTTCGAGTGTCTGCACGAGGTGAAACTGATCGTCGACCTGATCTATGAAGGCGGCATCGCGAACATGGATTACTCGATCTCGAACACCGCCGAATACGGCCAGTATGTCACCGGCCCGCGCATCCTGCCCTACGAGCAGACCAAGAAGGCGATGAAAGAGGTTCTGAACGACATCCAGCAGGGCAAGTTCGTCCGCGACTTCATGCTGGAAAACCAGGTTGGCCAGCCCTTCCTAAAAGCCTCGCGCCGCGCCAATGACGAACACCAGATCGAAGAAGTCGGTAAGAAACTGCGCGGCATGATGCCGTGGATTTCGGCCGGCAAGCTGGTCGATCAGGAAAAGAACTGATCCGGTCATTCAACATCGAAGGGGCGGCCGGATTGGCCGCCCTTTTTCGTCCCGCCCCCTGAAACGAGGCTCTGATGGTCGATCTTCCCACACCCCGCGACTGGAGCGGCGTTGTAACCCTGGGTCTGATCTGGGGCGGCACCTTCATGGTGGTCACAATGGCGCTGGAAGGGTACGGGCCCGTCACCGTCGCAACGGCCCGGACCACTTTGGGCGCGGTCACGCTGTTGGGCCTGATGGCCCTGACTGGACGCCGGATGCCAAACAACTCGGCCGCGCTTTGGTGGGCGATCGTCGTGATCGGCATTCTTTCGACGGCGCTGCCCTTTGTTCTGCTCAGCTGGGGACAGCAATATGTACCTTCGGCCTTTGCGGGCCTTTCGATGGCTGCAATTCCGCTGATGGTGTTGCCGCTGGCACATTTCTTTTCCGACGAACCGATGAACGCACGCAGGTTTGTCGGCGTCTCGCTGGGGTTTTCGGGGGCTCTGGTTCTGATCGGGCCGGGGCTGGCGCAACTGGGGCAAGGGACCGAACCCCTGGCGCAACTGGCCTGCGTCGGTGCCGCGCTGTGCTATGCCTGCGCGTCGATCTTCACCCGCCGCTGCCCGCCGATTGATCCCGTCGTTCTGGCCGCCCTGACGTTGGTCGTGGGGGCGGTTCTTCTGCTGCCGATCATGTTTGTGACCGAGGGGGTGCCGCGCTGGCAGGGAAACCGTGCAAGCTTTGCCATCCTGGTTCTGGGCCTTGTGCCAACAGCCTTCGCCACGTTGCTGCGCGTGTCCATCATACGCAGCGCCGGGTCGGTTTTCCTGACGCTGGTCAACTATCAGGTGCCGATCTGGTCAATGGTCTTCGGCGCATGGGTCCTGTCCGAGGCGCTGCCGCTTCGGTTCTACATCGCGCTGGCCATGATCCTGACCGGGCTCGCCATCAGCCAGTGGTTCAGCCTGAGAAAGATGCTGATCGGGCGTTAACGGGCGACTGCCTCGACCTCGGCCACGATGCCGTCCACGACTTGCGTCAACAACACGTCATCTTCACATTCGGCCATCACGCGGATCAGGGGTTCGGTGCCCGACTTGCGGATCAACAGCCGCCCCTGCCCGTTCAGACGTGCCTCGGCATCAGCAATGGCCGCCTTAACATTTGCGGCCTCAAGCGGGGTCTGCCCTTCGCCATAGCGCACGTTCTTCAGCAATTGCGGAACGGTCTCGAATTGCACTGACAGCTCGGACGCCTTGCGACCGGTCAGCACCATCTCGGACAAGAAATGCAGACCGGCCATAAGACCATCGCCCGTGGTCGCGTAATCGCTCATCACGATATGGCCCGACTGTTCGCCTCCAAGGTTAAATCCACCGTCCCGCATCCGCTCAACCACGTAACGGTCACCCACGGCCGTTCGTTCCAGCCGCAGCCCTAGCGCAGCAAGGTGTTTTTCCAGCCCGAGGTTCGACATGACCGTCGCGACCAGAGCGCCGCCCGCCAGCCGATCCGCCTTGGCCCAGCTGGTTGCCAGCAACGCCATCACCTGATCACCGTCGGCTACCTGACCATGCTCGTCCACCATCACGACGCGGTCGGCGTCCCCGTCCAGACAGATCCCCACATCAGCGCCATGGGCAACAACGGTTTCAGCGGCCAGCCGGGGCTTGGTCGAGCCGCAATTCTGGTTGATATTCTTGCCGTTCGGCGCAACACCGACCGGAATGACCTCAGCGCCAAGTTCCCAAAGCACCTCGGGCGCGGTGCGGTGTGCGGCACCGTTGGCGCAATCGACCACCACTTTCAGCCCGTCCAGACGCAGATCGCGCGACAAGGATGACTTGACCCGCTCACCATAGCGGAACCGCGCATCGTCGACACGGCGCGCACGCCCGATATTCTGCGCTTGTGCGGGTTTGACGCCCGCTTCGATCAGATGTTCGATGTCGATCTCGGCCTGATCGGACAGCTTGTACCCGTCGGGGCCGAAGAATTTGATGCCATTATCCTCGGCCGGGTTATGACTGGCCGAGATCATGACACCCAGATCCGCCCGCATCGAGCGGGTCATCAACCCCACCGCCGGCGTCGGCACCGGCCCCAGCAACAGCACGTTCATGCCCGTCGAGGTCAGCCCCGCAGTCAGCGCGTTTTCCAGCATGTAACCGGACAAGCGCGTGTCTTTGCCGATCACCACCCGGTGTGCGCTTGAGGCATCCCGGCGAAAATACCGCCCTACGGCTGCGCCGATGCGCAGGGCCATCTCGGCCGTAATCGGATGCGTATTGGCGGTGCCCCGCACCCCGTCGGTTCCGAACAGCTTGCGCATAGGCGTCACTCCGTTTCTTCTTGCCTGCGTCCGGATTACCGGACGGCGGCCCAAAGGCGCAAGGCCTGAGCTGTCTCGGCGACATCATGAACCCGCACGATCTGCGCGCCTTGCGACAATCCTGCCAATGCAACGGCAATTGAACCCGGAGCGCGCGCATTCTTGCGCGGCTCTTTGCCGATCTGACCGATGAAGCCCTTGCGCGATACGCCCAGCAGAATCGGGCACCCCAATCCGTGAAACAGGCTGAGGTTTCGCAAAAGCGTCAGGTTGTGCGCCTCGGTCTTGCCGAAACCGATGCCGGGATCAACGACGATCCGGTCTCGGGTCAGGCCGAGCTGTTCCAGATGGGCCACCTGCCCTTCGAGGAAGTCATAAACATCCAGCAGGACGTCGTCATATTGCGGGTCGTCCTGCATCGTGGCCGGATCGCCCTGCATATGCATCACGCAGACCGGCGCACCAATACGGGCGCAGAATGGCGCGAGGTCCGGGTCAAAGGTAAACCCCGAGACATCGTTGATCAGCCCGGCCCCCGCATTCCACGCCGCTTGCGCCACACCGGCTTTGCGGGTGTCGATGGATATCAACGCTCCGGTTTTGCTGCGAATTGCATCGATCAGGGGAATCGTTCGGGCGATTTCCTCGTCCTCGGGCACCAGGGTCGCGCCCGGACGGGTGGACTCACCGCCGATATCCAGAACGGTGGCACCGTGGGACACCATGTTTTCCGCCGAGGACAGCGCGGCCTCGACCGAGTTATGCACGCCTCCGTCGGAAAAACTGTCGGGCGTGGCGTTGAGGATGCCCATGATCTGCGGGTGAGTCATGGCCAGCCCGGCAATGTCGGCACGGGCACGGGTCAACCGATCCAACGTGTTGCCCGGAATATCCTGTGCCTCGACGACCCGAGGGCGTTCAGTGCGTGAAAGTCGAATGGCTTGTGTAAACCACAGGGCCTGACCGGCCAGAGGCACCGCCCCGGCCGGGCGTATCAGCCCGTGCTGAACCAGCGGCTGGAAATATTCGGTCACAGTTGCGCCTGGTCCACCGAGACCGCGCGCAGCGGCGTTTTCGGCGCATTCGGCAAGGCACCGCCGATCACCATCATTTCGCTGGCTTCAAAGGTCGCCGCGAACCACGCCGCCAGGGCAACCGCGTCCGACGGCGCAGCAGAAGGCCCGTCGACCGCATCCAGCACAATCTTGGACGGAGCCCAGACGCAGATCTGGCCATTCTTCATCGCCCAATCCAGTTCCGTGCGCGTCGATACCACCACGCAACGGTGATCCCGTGCCGCCAAAACCCAGGCGTTCTGTTCGATTGCCAGCAGGTCGACCCGGCGCTGCGTCATCGCATGGCCGGTCTGCGGAACCGCCATGTCAGCCGCACCAACGCAAAGGATCAAGGGACGTTGCCGGTTTTCCAGCTGATCTATCCACCCGGTCAGATTTGGCGAGGCAATCGCCTCGTTGGACAGGAACACGAGGCGCGGATGGGGGCGTTCTTCCTCGACCATATCGTGGTGAATGTTGTCCTTGCCACGCACGATCTCGACCCCCAGCGCTCCGGGCCCGCGATCCAGCTTTTCTATTCTGACAAAGGCCCTTACCGCCTGAGGTTCAAGCAAAATTCGTTCCGCCACCCTGTCTGCCAGTGTTTCCAGCAGGTTCAGACGTTCAGCCGCCAGTTCATAGGCGATGGCTTCGGTCACGCGGTCGTAGGACAGGATACGATCCACGTCATCGTCAATCGGGTCCGTCAGCGGGCGGACTTCGACCACGATGTTAAAGCAGATGCGCTGCGTCGTTCCACGCTCGGCCTGAAAGGCGCCGATCTCGAATTCGACGATGTGGTCGCGCAGCGATATGCGATCAAGCGGGCCACGCGTCGCGGTCGCTTCGGACCGTTCGGACGGGTGCGCAAAGGCAAGGCGGATTTCAGAGCTCATGCGGCGAACCTTTTCGGGCTTGATGGGTTTTGCTGCCCAAAACTAAACGATGCGCGGGCGTATAGCACTGCAACAAGCGCCTTTCCAGCCATCGAATGCGGCGTCAGGTAACCCGAAACCAGCTCATCATTCCCGATGCGGCATGCCCAAGCATATGGCAATGCAGCAACCAATCCCCCGGATTGTCCGCCACCAGTGCGATTTGCCGGGTTTGGCCGCGTTCAATCAGAACCGTATCGCGCCATGGCCCAAGGCTGCCATCCGCAAGGATCAGGCGGAAGTGGTGCCCATGAAGGTGCATGGCATGCGGAAAGACCGTTTCGTTGACGAACTCGATCCTGTGCGTGCTGCCTAGTTCGGCGTCCAGAAAGGGATCGCTCGGCCGCTCGGCGTAACCGTTCAGGGCCCAGAACCGCCCGAGCTGCGCCAGTTCGCGGCCAGAGAGTTCCGCTTCACCCAGCTTCGCGGCCTCAAGCCACCGCATCGCGCCGCCCTGCATCACCATCTGGTGTAATGGCGCGCCTTCAAGCATCAGATCAGGCATCGGATTCGCTGGTAACGGAGACACCCCCGTCCGGACTGTTGCCGACGGCGCGCCAGAGACCGGGAACCGCACCAGCCCAAAGCCGCCGTCGCGCTCAAGGCTGATCAGGTTCGCATCCTTGGCCGATCCCTGCGCTGCATCCACTATCAGATCCATGCGTTGCGCCGGTGCCAGAGGAAAGCTTTCGGTGACTCGCTGTGGTACGGCCAAAGGCATCCCGTCCAGCGCCACCACCCATCCAGCCAGCCCATCCAGCGCAAGATCGAAAATCCGGGCGTTCGAGGCGTTGATCAGGCGCAGACGAAGGCGATCACCGGCATTCACGGGATAAGCAGGGTCGAACCGGCCGTTGACAGAGACAAGGTTCCCCAACCGCCCCGCATGACTCAGATCGTGGCCATTGCTGAAATCATCCGTTATCCGCGCTGTTTCAGGGTCCAGACGCCAGTCATCCAGCATCAGCGTCAGATCGCGGTCCACATCCGGGTTGTCCGCCTCTTCGACGATCAGCGGCCCGTAGAGCCCGCGCGCCACCTGTTCCATCGACTGGTTATGCGCGTGATACCAATAGGTTCCCGCGTCCGGAACGACAAAGTCGTAGTCAAAGCTATCGCCCGGCGCGACAACCTTCTGCGTCAGACCGGGCACGCCGTCCATGGCGTTGTCAATCCGGATACCGTGCCAATGCACGGTTGTGGGCTGCGGGAGATCATTTACCAACCTGCGAGACACGCGCGCGCCTTGCTGTACCCGGATTTCGGTTCCCGGGACTGTTCCGCCATAAGACCAGACCGGCGTTCGCGGAAATCCCTCCGGTGCGATTTGTTGTTCGGACGCCTGCGCAATCAGGTCAGCACCCGACGCCCTGACAGCACCGGGCAGCACCGCCAAGGCGGCTGCCGATTGCAGAAATCCTCTACGCGAAAACGACATTGCGGGCCTCCTGGCCCGCAACATAGGTCACAATCCGCCCCGCGCCATCAGGGTTCCAGCGCGGGTGCGTCAATCAGTTGCTCGCTGTCCGGTAGTTGTGGCGATAGAAAATATGCACGCCGATACGGGCTGTTTCCTTGTAGACCCGCGACCAGGACGGACGGACCGCCGTCGTGTGGTAATGCGTGGCGCCTTCGGTCATTTCCTGAGCAACGCCGTTAATGGCCGCTCGTGCAACCTTTGCCACCCGCTCATAGGCCCTTTTCTCGCGGATCACTTCCTTGTACCCGTCGCAGGTATAGGTGAACTGGCACTGATATTTCTTGCCCGTTCCCTGTTTGATTACGCCGCACAACGAATTTGGGAAACGGCTGCTTTTGACCCGGTTCAGGATAACCTCGGCCACGGCAAACTGACCGCGCACGCTTTCGCCGCGGGCTTCAAAGTACAGAGCTTCGGCCAGGCATTTGAAATGTTCATCCCCGGTGGCCGCAGGCTGTTGATCCAGCCAGGCCTTCGAATAGGATATCTCTTTCGGCTCAAGCTCTTTGCGCGGCTTGAACAGATTCAGGTAGTCGCGAAAATTCTGACCGGGCAGATCGCTTCGCGAAACCAGCTCGGTTTTGGCAGTATCGGTCGCTTCACGTTCGGCATAGGACGCACTCGGCAGCGCGGTTGCTGCCATCGCGGCAACAGCCAGTATATATCGTAGCATCAGATAACCTCGCACAGGCACATTTCGCGCCGAACCCTCCCCCGGCGGGCGCGACGAGGCTCATACCGAATAAAATTCGGGACGTCCAGTTCTGAAGAAAACGCAAGTGGAAAATCGCCGTAGCGCCAAAATAAATTGGCGACGGTGCGTTTCAAAAACCACTAATCCTAGGGTAAAAGGGCGCTGTCAACCCCCAAGTCTGGACGAAATCGCCAGTTGAGCGGCAGCCAGCCGAGCGACGGGTACCCGGAAGGGGGAACAGGACACGTAGTCGAACCCGAGATCGCGGCAAATGGCGATTGATTCGGGGTTGCCGCCATGTTCTCCGCAAACCGAAAGCGTGACATCCGGTTGGGCCAAACGGCCCCGTTCGGACCCGAGTTTGAGCAATTCGCCAACACCGTCCGGGTCCAGAACATGGAACGGGTCTTCGACAAAGACGCCCTGGCGGACATAGGCCGACATGAACCGTCCCGCGTCGTCCCGCGACAATCCATAGGTCATCTGTGTCAGGTCGTTGGTACCGAAGCTCAGGAACGAGGTTTGCGGCGCGATCTCATCCGCGCGCAGACAGGCACGCGGGGTTTCAACCATGACGCCAAGCCGGTATTCGAACTCGACCCCGCGCTCGGACGCGACCGCGGCAGCGACCGAGTCAATGCGCGCCTTGACCAGTTCGACCTCGCGCTTGGCCGAAACAAGCGGGATCATGACCTCGGGCACGACCGGCGCGCCGTCCTTGCTGGCTTCGAGCGTGGCCTCGAAAATCGCCCGCGCCTGCATGTCGTAAATTTCGGGGACCGTCACACCCAAACGAACGCCGCGCAGGCCGAGCATCGGATTGTATTCCGTCATGGCGGCGACCCGCCGCTCGACGTCGGAAACCGGCAAGTCCAGCGCCTCAGCCAGTTCACGCTGTCCGCTGCGCGTGGTGGGCAGGAACTCATGCAGCGGGGGATCGAAAAGGCGGATACAGACGGGTTGCCCTTCCATGATCCTGAACAGTTGCACGAAATCATCACGCTGCATGGGCAACAGGCGTTCCAGAACCGCCGCCCGCCCGGAAGAGGTTTGCGCAAAGATCATCTCGCGCATCACGATCAGACGACCGGGATCAAAGAACATATGCTCGGTCCGGCACAAGCCGATGCCTTCGGCCATGAAATTCCGCGCGGTCTGCGCATCGGCGGGCGTATCGGCATTGGCCCGGATGGCAATGTCGCGCTCGGCATCAGCCCACCCCATCAGGGTCTGGAAACAGTCGTCCAGCGCGGCCTCCAGCATGGCGGGCTGTCCCGCCAGCACCTGACCGGATGTGCCGTCGATCGTCAGTTTGTCACCGGTCTTGAACACGCGGCCGTCCGGTGCGGTCAGCAGCTTCTTCTTGGTCTGAAACCGCATCTCGGACGCGCCGACAATGCAAGGCAAACCCAGCCCGCGCCCAATCACGGCAGCATGGCTGGTCATACCGCCCTTTTCGGTCAGGACAGCCACGGCCGCATGCATTCCGCGCACATCCTCGGGCGAGGTTTCGCGGCGGACCAGAATACAGGGCTCGCCCCGGGCGGCACTGGCCTGTGCTTCGGCGGCAGTGAACACGATCTTGCCCGAGGCTGCACCCGGACTGGCTGCGATCCCTGTCGTCAGCACGTCGCGGCGGGCTTCCGGGTGGACCTGACGGTGCAGCAATTCGTTCAGGGAATGGGGATCGACACGCATGACCGCCTCTTGCGCCGGTATGATGCCGTCTTCGGCCAGACGCACGGCAATCCGCATTGCCGCCCTTGCGCTGCGCTGCACGCGCACGCCGTCCAGAATGTGGACGTGGCCGTTTTCGACAACGAATTCAACCTGCATCTCTTCGCGCAGTTTGGTCCGCATCAGCGCCGCATGCGCCTTGACGTCCGCAAACGCCTTGGGCGCGACCTCTTCCAGTGACTTTCCGCGCGGGTCTTTTTCCAGATACAGCGCTGCGACATCCGCACCCAGCGCATCGCGACCCTGGCTTTGGCTCAGATAGCGGCCCGTCAACTGCGGCAGCCCGGTTGTGGGATCGACAAGTTGCAGAACACCGGACCCGCATTCCCCCTGACCGACGCCGGGGATCATCTCTTGTATGACCAGCCCAAGCCCCGCATCCGCAGGTGCGCCCTTGGCCTGTCGCAGCAATCGGGCCGAGGTCCCGTCCCATGCCCGGGCCATGGACCGCAGAACAGCGATCAACTGCTCGCCCCGGTCTTGCGGAAAGGCCTCGTCGGTTTCGTCCTCGTAAGCTCGCAGCGATTGTTGCAGGCCCTCCCGCCCGTCCGCATCGATGTCGTCGAAGACATCCGCATCCAGACGCGCAACATGCACCGCGAAACTCTGAACAAAGCGCAGATACAGCGCGGCGGCGGCTTCGACGCCCATAGAATCCGACAGGTCAACATAGCGCGCGTCGTTCATTCCGATATTCAAAATGGCTCCGGGACCGCCCCAGTCGGGATCTTCCGAACTGGGCCGGACGCAAAGCAGCGCGGTCTGGTCGAACTGCTCGACGATGGCTTCGATATCCGGAATATGCCCGTCCGCGATCCGTTGTACCGCATCGAAGGACAAAGCCACGGTCCGCGGCACCGGCATCTCAAGCCGGACAAGCCGTTGCAGGCATTTGGCGCGCCCGCCATGAGTGTTGGCGGCAATCGGCGCGGAGGACGTGATCAGCGTGGTATGCGGGTTATTCTGCACTGCGGCACCTTTTGGTTTCACCGCAGCATAAGCCCCTGCCCCGATGGCGCAAGGGCGATCTGGGTCAACCCTCGATCTTGCTGAGGTCGGCGACGCTGGAGCAGACCTGCCGGATTTGGCTCAGCAGGTTCAGGCGGTTACGGCGCAGGATATCGTTGTCGGTATTGACCTGAACTT
Organism: Ruegeria sp. ABV4_181; assembly: GCF_056158465.1. Classification (NCBI taxonomy): domain Bacteria; kingdom Pseudomonadati; phylum Pseudomonadota; class Alphaproteobacteria; order Rhodobacterales; family Roseobacteraceae; genus Ruegeria; species Ruegeria sp. ABV4_181. The sequence continues at coordinate 2,192,668 of NZ_JBSWTI010000002.1, read as the reverse complement.
CGTCAAAGAACGCATCAACCGGACCGCGCAAGGCGGCCATCGTGGCCATGGCCTTCGGGAAATCCTCGGCCTTCAGCGCCGGCGTTATCTCGGCCTGCGCCGCGTCGAGCGCGGCAAACAGCGCCTTTTCGCTGTCGGTCTCGGCGAATTTCACATCCGCGCCATAGGAGTATTCGACGCCGTCCTTCTCCTCGGCCTGCGTCAGGATGTTGTTGGCACGCTTGAACCCCTGCACGAGGTTTTCCCCATCCTCAGTCGCAATCACGGCGTTTAGCGCGCGGGCGCGTTTGACCAGCAGGTTGAGGTCGTCATTGCCGTCCATCGCAATACAGGCGTCGATGATGTCATGACGAATGCCCTCATCGCGGAGAAAGACTTTGAGGCGGTCATGGAAGAATGCAACAACATCGCGCGCGACAAACCATGCGGGGTCATTCGAATGAGGTTCCGCCATTTTCGCTGCAAATTTTAGTTCCGTATCTTGGCTAGGAGAAGGATGATTTCGTGCGGCGCTTGCCAAGACTGGAAGGGAGTTTAGTCTCAAAGAATTCTCCATGACCAACCGAATTACTCCCAACGCCGCACGACGCAGCGCAAACGGGTCTTTCGAGCCGGTCGGCTTCTCATCAATCGCCCAGAACCCGGTCAGCGTGTCCAGCTTGTCGGCCAGCGCTACGGTCACTGAGAGAGGCGCGGTCGGCACGTCATCTGACGGACCCAGCGGAGAATAATGCTCCTGCGCCACAGCGGCCACGGCAGCATCTTCACCTGCGGCTTCGATGTAATACCGCCCCATAAGCCCTTGAAGTTCAGGGAATTCATAGACCATCTCAGAACTCAGATCGGCCTTGGCCAGACGCGCGGCTTTCTCGGCCTGATCGGCATCCGCGCCGGTAACCGGGGCCAGTTCGCGGGCCAGCGCGGCGATGCGGTCGATCCGCTCGGCCTGGGTGCCCAGCTTGTTGTGGAAGGTCACATTCTCCAGCGCGCGGGTCCATTGGGCGATGTCCGATTTGGCGACGCGCAGGTCGTTCTCCCAGAAGAACTTCGCATCGGCCAGACGGGCCGACAGCACCTTCTGGTTCCCCGCCAGAATGGTTGCGCCATTGTCGGCGGTTTCGCGGTTGGCGACGGTGATGAAGCGTTCGATCCGGCCCGTTTTAGGGTTCTTCACGGAAAAGAACTTCTGGTGTTCCTTCATCGAGGTCTGCAGCACCTCGGGCGGCAATTCGAGGAATTCTTCGTCAATCTGCCCCATCAGCACCACCGGCCACTCGACCAGACCGGCCACCTCGGCCAGCAGGCCCTTGTCATCGACCACTTCCAGACCGGCGGCAAAGGCCATGTTCTGGGCATCGTTCCAGATATGTTCGGCGCGATCCGCAGGGTTCAGCACGACAAAGGCGCGTTTCAGCTTGGCAGCGTAATCCTCGAACGACCTCACCGGGAACCGATCCGGCGCCATGAAACGGTGACCTTCAGTTGTCTCGCCCGACGTGATGCCGTCGATATTCAACGGCACCACCTGCGAGCCGGCTTCATCACTGAGGATGCACAAGATCGAATGCAGCGGGCGTACCCAGCGCAATGGACCACCGCCCCAGCGCATCGACTTGGGCCAGGGGAAGTTGCGGATCGTCGCCTCAAGCACCTCGGCCACGATTTCCGCTGCCGGACGGCCGGGTTTTTCGATTGCCGCGAAATAGACCGCGCCTTTGGGCGTATCGCGTTCCTCAAGCTGGTCACGGGTCAGACCGGCACCGCGCAGGAAGCCTTCGATGGCCTTGTCCGGCGCGCCGACCTTGGGGCCTTTGCGTTCCTCGCGGATCGTGGGGCTTTCGGCCAGCAACCCGTCGACGGCCAGCGTCAGACGGCGTGGCGTGGTCAGGGCTGCGGCCCCGGCATAGGTGAGACCGGCCTCGACCAGACCATCGGTGATCCGCTTTTTCAGATCCTCACCCGCGCGGGTCTGCATACGGGCGGGGATTTCCTCGGAAAACAGTTCGATCAGCAGGTCGGGCATTGTCGGTCCTTAGAATGAAACGATCGTCTGAATGACGATGGCATTGGCGATGTCCACAAAGAATGCGGATACAAGGGGCAGCACGATAAAGGCAATAGGTGACGGGCCATATCGCTTGGTCACGGCGGTCATATTGGCAATGGCCGTAGGCGTGGCACCCAGCGCGAACCCGCCAAACCCAGCGGCCAGCACGGCGGCGCGGTAATTGCCGCCCATGATCGGGAACAGCACCCAGATCACGAAGACCACCGCAAGAACTGTCTGCGCCGTCATGATGACCACGATGGCAAGGCCCAGTTCGGCGATGGTCCAGAGTTGCAGGCTCATCAGCGACATGGCCAGAAAGGCACCCAGAGAGAACTCGGAAATCAGTGCCAGCGCGGGCGTGCGTGACACCGCAGGCGCCCTTGGCGCAAGCGCCGAGCGCAGGTTGGCAATGATGATCCCCATGATCAGACAGGGCACAAACAGCGGCAGCTTCAGCCCGGCGGAACGGATCACCTCGTTCAGAAAATACCCGCAGATGATGGCGATGTTCAGGTACAGCAGCACCCGCATGATCGTCAGGTGATCAATTCTGAGCGCTGCTTCACCCGGGCTTCCCGACACGCCGATGGTATGTTCTTCGTTCGGGCGATCGGGGGTCAACCCTTTCCCTTCGATCAGCAGGCGGGCAATCGGCCCTCCGACCAGCGCGGCGAGAACAAGACCCAGGGTCGCCACGGCAACTCCCAGTTCAGTGGCACCGTCCAACCCGGTTGCGGCACCTACCTCGGGAGCCCAGGCAATGGCCGTTCCGTGGCCGCCGATCAGAGAGGCGGACCCAAACAGAACCCCGGACTGGGCAGGATACCCGAATGCGACCGCGCCAGCTGCCCCGACCACGTTTTGCGCAACGATGGTGATCAAAGTGAGGACAAGAAGCAAAAACAGAGGCTTGCCGCCGGAAATTAAATCAGAAAAGCGGGCATTCAGGCCGATTCCGGCAAAGAAAACAACAAGCAGGAAATCCCGCGCCGTCAGTCCGAAGGTCAGTTCGATGCCCCAGACAAGATACAAAATGAGCAATGCGACCGACGCCAACAACCCTCCGGTGACTGGTTCGGGTATGTTGAACTGGCGCAAAACCGAGACCCGCGCGTTGATCTCGGCCCCGATCAGGTAGACCGCAAATCCAAGCGTGGCAGTCAGAAAATCCGGGATCTGAAGCATCGCCTCGACCATGTTGCCTCAGCTTTCGGGTCTGGGCGGGCATTCTTCACCCACCACGGTTCCGTCATAGGCCTTTTCACCGCAATTGTTCAGCGCGTGCCAGACAAACCCTCTGCCGTCCTGTGTTACGGCGACGATCCGGTCGACCCCGTAATGGATGTTCTTCTGCCCCAGAAACGCCCGTGCCTGCCCGGATTTCAGAGCCGTGGCAACGGCTTCGGCATCGTAGCAGTCAAACCACCCCGGGGCCGTCAGGGGTTCGGGGTCTTCTGCTGGAACAAACGCGCTCAGGTCGTCGGCCGAAAGATCCGTCTCGAAACAGGCCCGGTACCGGATCGGTGAACTGTCGGCGTCTATCGCCCGAAACGCTGTGTAGTTGATCGGTTCGGGGCTATCAGCCCCCTTGCGCAGCAGAACCACATCCTTTCCGGGCTGAGCAGCTACTTCATAGTAAAACCCGTAGACCTGCAGGTAATACATACCCGCACCAGCCAGTGCCGCAGACACAAGAAGAATGATGGCAAGCAGTTTTCCGGTCATCTTTTGATCATCCCTGTCAAGCTGCCTCTTTCAAGTTCGCGAAAAATGCGCCAGTTTCCAAACTGATACAGGTGGAAACAAGGCTTTTCGAATGGACATGACCCTTGCTGTCGGGTTTTTCGGTGCGCTGTTTGCGATCATGAACCCGATCACCAACCTGCCGGTTTTCCTGAGCGTCACCGACGGCCTGACCCCGGCGGATCAACGGAAAGTTGCCGCGAAAACAGCCACCTACTGTCTGATCCTTGGCGGTGCCTTCGCCGCCATCGGCAATCAGACGCTGGGCTTGTTCGGGATCAGCGTGGATGACCTGCGCGTGGCGGGCGGACTGGTCGTTCTGATGATCGGGCTGAACATGCTGAACGGCACCGAAAGCAGCTCGCACCACGGGACCGAAGGGGAAAAGCAATCCTACCCCGCCCCGGAAACAGTCGCCTTCTACCCGCTGGCCTTTCCCATTTTGGTGGGCCCCGGCACGATCACGACGCTGATCCTGTATGCGCACCATATTTCCAAACCTGCCGATGCAATCATCTATTCCAGCGTTTTTCTGGCCGTGCTGTTTTTGCTGTTCATCACGTTCTGGAACGCCTCGGCCCTTGCCAGGCGGCTGTCGGACAATGCCCGCGTCATCATGAGCCGCTTTATGGGCATGATCCTGTCGGCCATAGCGATCAGCATGATCGCGGACGGCCTGAAAGTCTTGCTGCCGGGGTTGGCCTGAACGCCCCATCAGGCCTCGAACCCGGCGGCCTCGGTCAGCATGAAAGCGTCTGCGCATTGTTTTGCCAGCGTCCGAACCCGGCCAATATAGGCCTGCCGCTCGGTCACCGAGATCACGCCGCGCGCATCCAGCAGGTTAAAGATGTGGCTGGCCTTGATGCACTGATCATAGGCAGGATGCGCCATGATGATGCGTTTGCCGGTCTTAGGGTCATCATGCTCTTGCGCCAGAATGGCGGCGCATTCGGCCTCGGCCTCTTCAAAATGGCGCAGCAGCACTTCGGTATTGGCCACGTCAAAGTTCCAGCGGGCATATTCCTCTTCGGTTTGCTTGAAGATATCGCCGTAGGTCAGCGGGCTGGGCGATTGCGGATCGTTGAAAGGCATGTCCATCACGTGGTCGATGCCCAGCACATACATCGCCAACCGCTCAAGACCATAGGTCAGCTCGCCCGAGACCGGGGCGCAGTCATGGCCGCCGACCTGCTGGAAATAGGTGAACTGGCTGACTTCCATGCCGTCACACCAAACCTCCCAGCCGAGCCCCCACGCGCCGAGCGTGGGGCTTTCCCAGTCATCCTCGACGAACCGGATGTCGTGCAGGTCCATGTCGATGCCAATGGCCTGCAGCGAACCCAGATACAGTTCCTGCAAGTCCGGCGGGCTGGGTTTGATCAGCACCTGATACTGGTAGTAATGCTGCAACCGGTTCGGGTTCTCACCATAGCGCCCGTCGGTCGGACGACGCGAGGGTTGCACATAAGCCGCGGCCCAGGCCTTTGACCCCAGCGCGCGCAGAGTGGTCGCCGGGTGGAACGTTCCTGCCCCAACCTCCATGTCATAGGGCTGCAGGATCGCGCAGCCCTTCGAGGCCCAATAGGTCTGAAGCCGCAGGATGATTTCCTGAAATGAACGTGGTGCGCTGGACGGTTCGGTCATGACATTCCCTTTGGGCACATCCGCGCCCGGTTCCGGTCGGTTTTGCCCTTCCTATGCAAGGGGCCAGGGGGCGTCAACGGGCCAATCCGTTCAGGCTGTCACTGCGCCGCCACACTGGAAATTCCCCGTATTCCAAGCATGGCGTTCCCCCCTTTTAATCGCGTAGTCTGCGACAAAGCTAAAACACTGCGGACACGGGCAGACAATGACACGCAAATTCACGGTATTCTTGTTACTTTTCCTCTTCGGCGTCAGGGCCGCTTTTGCACAGCAGGACGCGGCCGTCTGGGTCCAGGTCGAAGCGCAGCCGTCGCTGCGCGAGGCGCGGGACCGGGCTCAGGTCTATGCCAACGCCCTGCCGGACGTGAACGGGTTTCGCCTGAATTCAGGCTGGTACGCCATCCTGATCGGCCCCTATTTGCGCAGCGATGCTGAGCAGGTCCTGCGCGTATACCGCGCCGAAGGGCAGATCCCTTCGGACAGTTTCATCGCCTTTTCTAACTCACTCGGTCAGCAGTTCTGGCCTGTCGGCGCTAACATTCTGGACCGGGGAACAGTCACGCCACCGGTTGAGGCTGAACCGCAGCCGGAACCGCCGGTCGCGGGGCTGACACCCCAACCCACGGATGAAACACGCGCGCAGGCGCTGCGATCGGAACGCCTTTTGACCGCGCAGGAGCGTCGGGACCTGCAAACCGCACTTCAGGCTGCCGGGTTCTACAATTCCACGATCGACGGTGCATTCGGTCAGGGCACGCGCCGTTCGATGGGCGACTGGCAACGCTTTAACGGGTACGAGCCAACCGGCGTTCTGACCACTGCGCAGCGTATGGCGCTGATGGAAGATTACAATGCGCCGCTGATCAGCGTGGGCATGGATCGATACACCGACGCGCAGGCCGGAATTGAACTGGACCTGCCGCTGGGTGTCGTGGCGTTCGACCGGTACGAGGCCCCGTTCGCGCATTTCACCGGATCGTCCGATCTGGGCGCAACGGTGCTGCTCATTAGCCAGGAAGGCGACAGGTCGACATTGCGCGCGCTGTATGAAGTCATGCAGTCGCTGGAAATCGTGCCGCTGGACGGCGCCCGCGAATTGCGGCGCGATCGATTTGCGCTGGAGGGTCGCGGCAACGGCATCGTTTCCTACACCGAAGCCACCCTGAAAGACGGTCGGATCAAGGGCTTTACGCTGGTCTGGCCCGAAGAGGACGAAGCCCGCCGCGCGCGCGTGTTGGCTGCAATGAAGGCCAGTTTCACGCCCGGTGACGCCGTTCTGGATGCCGGTGCAGGTGCAGAATCCGAGCAGCGCATCGATCTGGTGTCGGGCCTTCAGGTGCGCAAACCCCGCTTGTCCCGATCCGGGTTCTTTACGGACGAAAGCGGCACGGTCCTGACCGTCGCCGAGGCGGCCGAAAGCTGTGGCCGGGTCACCCTGGAGGGCGATCAAGAATTGCAGGTTGCCTGGACAGATACCGATCTGGGCGTGACAGTCCTGCGGCCCAGCAGCAGCCTTGTACCAATCAGCATCGCAGAATTCAGCGCCGACAGACCCCGGATTTAGGCCGAGGTCGCAGTCTCGGGTTTTTCCTATCAGGGTGCGTTGGGCGCGCCGACGCTGACCTATGGCCAGATCACCGACGTGCGCGGTCTGAATGGAGAGGACGGCGTCAAGCGTCTGGAACTGGCAGCGCAACCGGGGGACGCAGGCGGCCCCGTATTCGACGGCAGCGGTCAGGTTGTCGGAATGCTTCTGCCCACGCCGTCCGAAGGGCGCACATTGCCCGCCTCGGTCAGCCTTGCGGCCACGGTCGACAGGCTGAACGAAATCCTGTCAAAGGCCGGAGTATCCGGGCAATCCAGCCAGTCGGCCACGCAAATTTCGCCCAATGAACTCAGCCGCCGCGCGAACGGAATGACCGTTCTTGTGCATTGCTGGGACTAAGGCGGTTCTCTGAAAACGAAAAACGCCGCCCTTTTGGGCGGCGTTTTTTTGTGCCTACCGTATACCGGGGGTGACCCGGATCAGCGTCGGAACCGGCGCATCAAATGCGGTGCGAACAGCGTCCTGCATTTCGGTCAGTGATGTTGGCTCGGCAGATAATGCCCCGAACGCTTCGGCCAGCTTACAGAAATCGGGGTTATGCGCCGCGACCGCGTTTGGCGCGATCTGGCTGCGCACCATGCTGTCTTCAATTTCCTTGAGCTTTCCGTTGTCCCACAGAATGATCGGCAGCGACAGACCCAGCTCTACCGCTGCGCCCAGTTCCATCATTGTGTATTGAAACCCGTAATCGCCCGCTATGACCGCTGTGGGTTTGCCCCGGCGCGCGACCGCGCCGCCTATTCCCGCGGGCAGAGCGTAGCCCAGCGTGCCAAACCCGGTCGGATGGTGCCAATGATACGGATAGGCCATGTCCCACACTTCCTTGGCAACATAGGCGAACTGGGTCATGTCGGAATAGATCATGGTGTCCGGCGGCAGGGCCTGCCGCAGCGCGTCGATCACCGGCATAACCCCGGTGCGTTCCGCGTCTATCTCAGCACGCCAGCGGTTGCGAGCCTCGGCAACTTCTTCCGTCGTCCAGCCCGACGCTGGTTTGACGTGATCTGACGCTGCCAACAGCGCCTGGGCAAAGCTCTCACCATCCGCCTGCAGCTTGACCGCAGCCCTATGCCTGTCGGACAAGACCTGCGGGTCCAGATCGACCCGCACGAGATTGGCGGAATGCCCAAGTTCACTCCGCCACAGATCGACTTCGCCCAGTTCCGCGCCCACCGCAACCACCAGATCGGCCGACGCGATGATATCCGCGCTGCCCGGACGCGGCAGAGATGCCCCGAAATCCAGCGCATATCCCAGCCCAGCCATCCCCCGCCCCGCGTAGGTTGTGAAACAGGCCGCGCCCAGCTGCGTCAGAATTTGCCGCCACAGGTTGGACCGCGCCCCGCCGCCCAGAATGAAAAGCGGCCGACGCGCGATGTTCAGCATCGAAATCACCGAAGCGATGTCAGGCGGCAAAGCCCTTGTGCGCAGGCCAGGCTGATGCGGGAACGGGGCCGGATCGGCCTCGGCCTCAAGCTGGGCGATGGGGACCTGAATGTGCTTGGGGCGCGGGCGGGACAGTTCGAACTCTTCAAAGGCACGCTCAACCAGCGCGTATGCCGCCTGTGCCGAATTGGCCTGATGGGACCAGTCCGCCACGGTCTCGGCAGCGGCGCGCTGATCCTTCATCTGATGCAACTGCCCCTGTTCCACCTGCGCGTCATCCAGACAAGAAGACATCACCAGCATCGGGACAGAATCCGAATACGCCTGCCCCATAGGTGTCATGATATTGCTCAGCCCCGGCCCGGTGATCACATAGGCAACGCCCGGCTTGCCGGTCGCACGCGCATAGCCATCGGCCATGAACCCGGCGCCCTGTTCATGGCGCGCCAGAACATGCGTGATACCGGCCTCTTCAATACCGCGGTACATTTCCTGATTATGCACGCCGGGGATGCCAAATATCACGTCAACGCCCCGATCCTTCAACATGTGCGAGATCTGGGCACCAAGGGGTCTTTTCATCAACTTCTCCAGAATTGGACGGTAAACAGCGCGTAAACGGCCAGCAGTTCAAGCCTGCCGACCAGCATGCCAATGGACAGCAGCCACTTGGCGGTATCACTCAGCCCGGCAAAATTACCCGCCGGGCCGATCTGATCCCCCAACCCCGGCCCCACATTGGCCAAGGCGGTTGCCGCGCCCGAGACCGATGTGATGAAATCCAGCCCGGTCAGAGCCAGCGCCCAGGCCAGCACCCCAAGCGAGAGCACGAAGAACATAAAGAAGCTCATCACCGAGGTCAGAACGTCCGTGCCGATTGTCCGCCCGTCATATTGTGGCGTGAAAACACCATGGGGCGACCGGATGCGACGGATCTGCGTTTTGATGGACGCGAACAACAGCTGGTAACGGAACACTTTGATCGAACAGGCGGTCGAGCCGGCGCAGCCGCCGATCAGACCTATCAGAAAGAACAGCATGACCGGGAAATTGCCCCAGCCCATATAGTCGACGCTGGCATAGCCCGTGCCGGAAATGATCGAGGTGATGTTGAACAGGGATTCCCTGATCGCCTGTTCCCAGTGATGCGGAAAGACCGTTGTCAGGAAAACCGCCATGATCACAACCAGAACCAGTATCGTCGCCAGAAAGACCCGGATCTGACTGTCGCGGAAAATCGATGTCGTGTTGCCGTTGGCAAATTGCACGTACCGCACGAACGGCAGCGCCGCGAGGATCATGAAGACCGAAGCGGCATATTCCGTTGGTCCCGAAAACGTGCCGAAAGACGCGTCGTAATTAGAGAACCCACCCGTCGCGATAGTGGTCATCGCGTGCACGAGCGCGTCGAAAAAACTCATCCCCAGCCCGGCATAGACCAGCACACAGACAAAGGTCAGGAACACGTAGATCAGGGAAATCTGACCCGCGATTTCTTGCGCCCGCGGCAGGATTTTCCCCATGGTTTCAAACCCTTCCGAGCGGAAGATCTGCATTCCACCAACCCGAAGCTCTGGCAGGAACACCATAGCGACGACAATGATGCCGATGCCGCCCAGCCATTGCAGCACGCCGCGCCACAGCAACAAGCCTTGCGGCAGGTCGTCGAGCCCCGAGATCACAGTAGAACCGGTCGTTGTCAGACCCGACATCGCTTCGAAATAGGCATCGACAAAACGCAGCTCGGTTTCGCCGAACAAAAACGGAATGGCACCAAAGAACGGCAGCGCAACCCAGACACCGGTGGTCAACAAAAAGGTCTGACGGATCGTCAGTCCTTCGCCGACGCCGTTCGAACAACTGAGGGACAGAACAACGCCCGTCAGGATCGTGATAACGCCGCTTTCAAAAAACACATGCCATTCGCCCCGGCCTTCGATGAGATCCGCAAGCATGGGCAGCATCATGGTCGCCCCAAGAATGGCGACCAACAGGCCAATCACATATCCAACCGGGCGCATGTCCGTCATGAGGCGCAGCGTTGGCGCGCCTGCACGACTGAGTCAAGCGGATGTCCCGTTTTACTTGCCGGTGTTGTCTGACGGCTCAGGCATCGCAGGCGGTTTGGACGGGGCGCGTGTACGGCGCGCCGGCGCGGAATTCTGGGCGGTCTCAGCATTCACAACCTGGGGCTTGGCAGGTTCCGGCTTGGGCGCCGGCTTCGCGGCCTCAACTTTGGGCGCGGCCGGTTTCGCGGCGACGGTCCGTGCCGCAGGCTTGGTAGTTGCTTTTGTCACCTCCGGTTTGGTTTCCGTCTTTACCGCTGCCGGTTTGGCTGCCTGCGTTCGGGGCGCCGGCTTGGCAGAGGGTGCTCTCTGGGTGCGCGCGGCAGCAGGTTTCAGGTCAGGCGATTTGGTCTTTGCAGTGGCAGGGCGTGAAGCAGCGGGTTTAGCGGCGCTTTTCGCCGGGGCCGATGCGGCAGGCGCTTTGGTCTTGGCTGTTGCTGTTTTTACTGCGGTGGGCTCGGGTGATTCGGCCTTTGGCTTTGCCGTCCTTTTTGCCTGAACCGCAGGCTTGGCTTTCGCAGTCGGGGCTGACTTGCGCTTGGAGACAGGTGCCCCCGGTTTTGCCTTTGTCTTGAACTCGGGCTTGGGGGTATCTGTCGCAGGGACCGAAGATGATGCATGCAGCGCGTTCATGGGTGCAAACGGCAACTCCATGGCAGAAACCGCCAGAATCTGCATGATTTTCATTTGGTTGCTAACCGCGTAACCGGCCATGCGAATGGCGGCTGCCTGAAATTCCAGCGGCTGGGTAATCGGATTTATTAGTCATTTCTCCTGTGAAAGCGATGCAACCAAAAAATGAGTGAGGGGCCCTGCCCGTGCCGAGATTTCGGACGGAATGCGATGTCTTGCAGTCCTGGGCGTCGCACGTCTCGGCTTCCTCTCAGAGTGGTGTGGACACCTAAGAAACGGCCACACCACGGCTGCATTCAAAGCCATTTTAGCGCGAAAAACTGTGCGCACGCAGCAAATACTGCTGCAGTGCGGCAAAAATTCGCCGTCTGACCAGATTTGAGGCTTATCGACGCCCCGGTCCGATCACCCGACGTGGAAAAGCGTGGTGAACAGGCGCGGATCAAGACTGGGTGAAACAAAGGTCGGTCCCTGGGTCAGAACCGATACCGCATCGTGACTGTGCAGGCTTTCCTGATGGCTGGCCACAACCCGGAAATCACCGACATGATGGTCGGCCAGCAATTCGGCGCAGAACAGGCGGGCGGCGTCCTCGACAAAGATCGGGTTGGCTGCGTTGAGTTCGGCAAAGGCCTGCTCGTCCTCGCGCTTGACCATCACCTGTGTCTCGGTCGGCACGGCGCGGCGGCACAAGGCGATCAGATCTTCGAACCACAGACAATCCGCGTCGCAATCCACAACAACGGAAATCCGCGCCACCGAGCGCTGAGAATGCGGCGTCGCCAATTGCCCACGCGTCGCGCGCGCATGCTCGCTGAGCTCCAGCGAACAGGGGCAGGTTGAGGAATAGACGTAATCCAGATGCATGATCTTCTGGCGGACACCGTTTTGTTCAACCAGTTCCAGCGCGATGTCGTAATATTGGTACCCTTCCAGCCCTGACCGCAGGCTTTGAACGCGATCCGGGTAGGAAAACCGCATCTGGATACGCGCGTCAAAACTGTCGAGGTCGGTCATGTAGTCGTTCAGCGCGGCCTCCATAACCTCGAAACTGAACGTGCGCTCGGCGTGTTTGTAGAAGGAACGCATGATCCGGGACATGTTGATGCCCTTCTTTTCCGCCTCAAGGCTGACCGTGCCGGTAACAGAAGTTTCCAGCGTCAGGTCTTCGCCATGCTTGCGGTGGAACCGGATCGGCAGGCGGAAATTCGAGATCCCGACATGCTGAATCTGCTGCCTTGCGCCACGGATCAGGCTGGACGGCCCGTTCTGAAGATCGGGCAGAGACGCACGGTACGCATCATCAACCTTGAAATCCTGGGCATAGTCCCGAGACAACGACGGGTAGTTGACCGGAACCAGACCCGGTACCAGCCGTGCGATGGCGGGATCAAGCTGGCTGATTTCAGCTTCGGTCGCGGTTTCAGCCCACTTGCGCAGGGTATTCAGCGCGGATGCGGCTTCATCACGGTCAGGTGCGTCGTCAATGTCACGGGGGTGCACGTTCATCGATCGGGGCTCCTCGGGTTGGTCGCCGGACTATATACGCGTTTGGCGCGTTTTCCAGTGTAACTGTATACGCGCCAAATCACAGCCCGGATCGAATTTCGGTGAAGGGCGTCGGACCGGCGCCATCCACTTTTGGCTTTGGACCCTGTTACCGGGTTAATAAGATATGTTATTGCTGAGAAACGTCCAATGCCTGCCTGATATCGGCAAGCAGATCGTGTGCGTCCTCAAGCCCGACAGAAAACCGGATCAGACCGGGTGTGATCCCCAGTTCGTGTTTCTGATCATCGCTTAACCGTTGATGGGTCGTCGTGGCCGGGTGTGTTGCAATCGACTTTGCATCCCCCAGATTGTTCGAGATCACCGGAATCGTCAGCGCGTTGAGGAACGCAAACGCCGCGTCCTTGCCGCCCTTGATGTCCAGCGACAGAACAGTGCCGCCCTTGCCGCCCAACTGAGACTGCACAAGTGCGTTCTGAGCGTGGGTTTTCAATCCCGGATACAGCGTCCGCTCCAGTGCGGCGTGACCTTCCAACGCTTCGGCGATAGTCTGGGCCGTCTGCGCCTGTGCATTGACCCGTAGGGCCATCGTCTCAAGACCTTTCAGCATGATCCACGCGTTGAACGGACTCAGCGCGCCGCCGGTGTGTTTGAGATAGGGTTCAACCGTTCCGCGGATAAATTCGCGCGTTCCGATGATAACGCCGCCCAGGGCGCGCCCCTGCCCGTCGATATGCTTGGTGGCCGAATACACGACCACGTCCGCGCCCTGCTCGATCGCACGCGAAAAGACCGGAGTGGAAAACACGTTGTCGACGATCACCGTCGCACCGACCGCGTGGGCCAGCGCGGCAACGGCTGATATGTCGATGACTTCCAGCGTCGGGTTCGACATGGATTCGAAAAAAACAGCCTTGGTGTCCGGCCGGATCGCCGCCTTCCACGCGTCCAGATCGGTTCCGTCGACAAAAGTGACGTCTACGCCGAACCTGGTCAGGATGTTTTCCAGTATGTACAGGCACGACCCGAACAACGCCTTTGCAGACACGACGTGATCCCCCGCCTGCAGCATCGACGTCAGCGCGGCATTTACCGCCGCCATGCCGGAAGCGGTGGCAAAGGCGTCCTCGCCCCCTTCCAGCGCGGCAATACGCTGTTCGAACATGGACACGGTCGGATTGCCGTAACGGGCGTAGATAAACTCATCCGGACCGGACTCGATGAACCGCGCCTCGGCCTGTTCGGCGGTGTCATAGACAAAGCCCTGGGTCAGAAAGATCGCCTCGCTGACCTCGTTGTATTGGCTGCGACGGATGCCGCCATGGACGGCTTGGGTGCGTTTGTTCCAGCTCTCGCTCATGTCATTCCTCTCGGCCCTTGCCCGGCAAAGGCATCAAAAAAACCCCAGACGCGGTCAAGCGAAAGGGGCCTTTCATCCTGACCTTTTAGCGGTGTTGTTTAGCGTGGCCCGCAATCCGGTAACAAATCGCCACGTGATGCTGTTGCCCTTACGCCGCACTTGCGAACGCGTCAACCCTGACAGGTGCAACGTCACGGATCTGTAACCTTCCTTTCACCCAAGCGTCATAGCGTTATGTCAATTCGGCGCCACAACATCTTGTGTGAGGCAGAACCATGCCAGTAGTCAGGATCAATGCCATCGGCGACACCGTCGCCCTGCACCGCAGCCCCCGATCACCGCGCAGCGCCCTGCGCCAGACGCGAAATTCGCAGGGGCCGGTGATCATCATGACACACGGTTACAAATACCGGCCCGATGACGCCAAAGCCTGTCCACATCGGCATATTTTATCTCTGCACCCGACATCCGTACCCTGGCACTGCCCCAGTTGGCCGCAGCAACTGGGCTTTGGGTCCGGTTTCGACGACGAAGGGCTGGGCATCGCATTTGGCTGGGATGCGCGGGGGCCGCTGTGGGCCGCGCGCCGCCGAGCGGTGGAAGCTGGGCGTGCCCTTGCCGACCTGATCCACGACCTGCGCCGACTGAACCCGAATCGCCCCATCCATTTCATCGGGCATTCCATGGGCACAGAGCTTGCGCTTGAGGCGCTGCATCATATCCGGCCCGGTTCGCTGACCCGCATTATTTCGATGACCGGCGCAGCCTATCAAAGCCGAACGCTGGATTCGCTTGGCACCCCGGCGGGCCGTCAGGCCGAGTTCATCAACGTGACCAGCCGGGAAAATGATCTGTTTGACTTCATGTATGAATGGCTGATCCAACCGCCCCAGCGCGGTGACCGCAGCATCGGTGTCGGGCTGCAGGCACCAAACGCCGTGACCCTGCAAATTGACTGCCCGAACACGCTGGATCACCTGTCACGTTTGGTGTTCCCGATCGGCGACCCTCAGCGCAGGGTCTGCCACTGGTCCAGTTACACACGCCCCGGCGTGCTTCGGGTCTACAATGCCTTGCTGCGCCATCACGATCACCTGAGCCTCAGAGTGCTGCGCAGTGGCGTGCCGGACCAGTCTGCGCGCCGCTGGTCACGGCTTTTTGCCCTGCCCCGGTCGCAGCACCTCTTGCCGTTTGCACAGAAAGCCTCATGATCGTCTCAACCTGAGGAGACACCATGATCGACCTGTATTTCTGGCCCACGCCGAATGGCTGGAAGGCATCCATCGCCCTGGAAGAGATGGAGCTGCCATATACCACCCATTTGATCGATATCGGCAAGGGCGATCAGTTCGATCCGGAATTCCTGAAGATTTCCCCCAACAACCGGATGCCTGCGATCGTCGATCCGGACGGCCCGGATGGCGCGCCGGTATCCGTGTTCGAAAGCGGTGCGATCCTGATGTATCTGGCCCGCAAAACCGGCCGCTTTTATGGTTCGACCGAGCGTGACAGGATTGCGGTCGAAGAATGGCTGATGTGGCAGATGGGCGGTGTCGGTCCGATGGCGGGTCAGGCCCATCACTTCCTGAAATACGCCCCACAACTGGACCCGCCGCAGGACCTGCCCTATCCCAAGGACCGCTATCGTACCGAGGTCGGTCGGCTATACGGCGTTCTGGATCGGCGACTGGCCGACAACGAATTCGTTGCGGGCGATTTCTACTCCATCGCAGACATGTCAATCTGGGGCTGGGCCAGTCTTTGGGAAGGCCAGCAGCAGGTGCTGGAAGACAAACCCAACTTCACCCGCTGGCTTGCGGCAGTGAGCGCCCGCCCGGGCGTTCAGGCCGGGCGCGCATTGCATGCTGAACTGCGCGGTGATCACCGGGATAAGCAGGCGCAGGGGGTTTTGTTTCGGCGCTAAGGCACTGGCGCGCGCATCCCTAGCCAAGTGCGGAACGCTGTCAAATAGAACCGCCGTTTGGGTTTTGAGGGTGATCGTTAAAACGTTCGAAAAACCGTGCCAGCCCAACCAGCGGTGAGACATAAGGAAGATCAACCAGCGCGACTGAATTATTGCCGTCTGACCGCGCCAACCTGCCGTACAGGTGATCCCCTCCAAAATCCTGAAGCCAAAACCCAAGGTCTTCATAGATATTCCGCCTGCTTCTTACCGAGCGCGTCGTGCAGATTGCTTTCTCTCCTTGTGCCTGAACGCTCAGACGTTCCACATCTACATTCGCCTCATCGTCAATCATGAAAAACACCGAGAGAATTTGGTGGCTTTCACCCTCCTGTTCAATTTTGCACCTGTAGCGCAGGTCCTGGGTTTCGGGTTCGTAAGTTTCCGGGTTTACTGTGTTTGTTTTCATGGATACTGAAAACAGCCCGTCTTCACCGACCGGACCGGTTGTATAATACCCGTCGTCGCTGTTGGGCGTTGTTTTGAGAATGTGGAACGCTTTGTCGGCTGGCATGTCGTAGCTGACCCGGGACGTCCAGTGCGCCAGCCCAAACGGAATTTTCAATAGTATTTCGGGCAATCTGTTCAGACCGAGCCAAAGAAATATGCTACCCAACACAGTCCCGAAGATTACCCACGGAACAGCCTTGGCAATGTTCTTTGCAGGTGCCAGTTCGGGGATCATTTCGATGAGTGGCAGCAGCATCAGCAGAAGCCCCAGTACAAGCGCTGTTGACAGGGTTTCCCACCAAACGCGCGGGAAACAGATCACCAGGGCCAGGATTGTTGAGGTGCCAATCAGCGCAACCGAAACTCGCACAACCGGGTGCGCCAGCAATTCGGATGGCCCGAACAATTGCCAGCCAATGACCCACTGTGCGAAGAAAACGACCAGGCTGATGACTATTAGCCTGCGCAGTCTGAAAAGACGGTACAAATACTTATTTTGCATAACAGTAACCTCATTATCGGACACCAAAATGCACGCAACTTTGTCGAAACATTGACGAAATTCGTGGTGCGGCACCAAATTGTGCCCGTCCCGCTCTGTCCTTGAAAATCGCCGGTGGCCTACCCGTTCCCCCACACCAGCACATCCAGCATCCCCGAGATATCCTCGATCTCTTCCGCGATCACATGGGTCACCGAATGCGCCCGCTGCATCCGCCCCGTCACCCGCAGCAGACGCCCCGAGATCACCGCGCGGCGGAACTGTTCGTAGATCTTGCGCCAGACCACCACGTTCACGATGCCGGTCTCATCCTCAAGGGTGACAAAGATCACCCCCTTGGCCGTTCCCGGCCGCTGCCGCAGGATCACCAGCCCCGCCACGGCAACACGCGCGCCCTCGGGCGGGGATTCCAGTTGCCGGGCAGGCAGACAGGCGGGCGGGCGCGGCCAGTCCCGGCTTGATTGTGTAGGGCGGACAGGGGCGATAAGCATGAGAACAAAAATAGAACAAATGGAGGGAAAGTCCAGTCACGGCATTCAGAGTCGCAAATGAGGCTGGTAAGACCCAAATGCCTTGACTAAGGAAGAATTCGAACATCGCAAAAGGAAGACGCACGCAATGGCAAAGATCACCTATGTCGAGCATGGCGGTACCGAACATACAGTCGAGGTCGCCAACGGACTGACCGTCATGGAAGGGGCCCGCGACAACAACATCCCCGGCATCGAAGCCGATTGCGGCGGCGCCTGTGCGTGCTCGACCTGTCATGTCTACATCCACCCGGACTGGGTCGAGAAGATCCCGGGCAAGGACGACATGGAAGAGGACATGCTGGACTTCGCTTATGAACCCGACCCTGCCCGTTCGCGCCTGACCTGCCAGATCAAGGTCACGGAAGAACTGGACGGTCTGGTCGTGCAGATGCCCGAAAAGCAGATCTGATGCGTTTTAAAGCGCCGCGCCTGCCCGCCCGCCTGTGGCGCCATCGGGCACGCGGCGCGCGGTTGGTGTTGTGCCTGTGGTTGGTCGGCGCAGGCCCGGCG
The DNA here is from genome assembly GCF_056158465.1 of Ruegeria sp. ABV4_181. Classification (NCBI taxonomy): domain Bacteria; kingdom Pseudomonadati; phylum Pseudomonadota; class Alphaproteobacteria; order Rhodobacterales; family Roseobacteraceae; genus Ruegeria; species Ruegeria sp. ABV4_181. The sequence goes on along the minus strand of NZ_JBSWTI010000002.1, from coordinate 2,174,713 downwards.
GTTACCGCCGACACCATCACGAGCGCCCGTTACACGCAGCCCACCACGCGCTATGCGCACGGGGTGCTGGGGGACAACATCGAATACGGCGCGCTAGAGCTGACGGTCGCGGCCGCCTCGGCAGCGCAAGACCAACCGGCACAACCCGCCGGACTGCAATCGGTTCTCGAAGTCCGCCTGCCCCCGGACAGGGTCTTCGAAGACCTCGCCCCACGGCTGGTGGATGTCGACCTTGACGGCACTCTCGAAGCTCTGGTCGTCGAATCCCATGACCGCACCGGCGCCCAGCTGGCCATCTATGACGCCAGCGGTACAAAGGTCGCCGCCACTCCGCCCATCGGCACCCGGTTTCGCTGGCTCGCTCCGATTGGCGCGGCGGATCTGGACGGGGACGGCCATGTGGAAATTGCCTATATTGATCGCCCCCATCTGGCCAAGACTTTGCGCATCTGGCGTTTCGCTGCGGGCGACCTGACCGAAATCGCCTCGCTGTCCGGTCTGACCAACCACCGGATCGGCGAGGATTTCATCAGCGGCGGTCTGCGGGAATGCGGCACAGGGCCAGAGCTTGTCGTCGCCAGCGCGGATTGGCGAAACATCGTCGTCGTCCGGCACGACGACGGGTGGCAGCAAGAGATTGAACGCCCCTATTCACCTATCGCGATGGATCAGGCGATGACCTGCAATCCCGGGAACTGACGCAGCCCGTGCCAGCGGGCTGCCCGGCCCAAGGCCTTTGGCGTTGCATCTGTGATGCAGCGACAGGGCGCGGGAGCGCTCGGATCAGAGCGCCCGCCAGCCGATATCGCGGCGGAAAAACCCTTCGGGCCAGTCAACGCCATCCACCATAGCATAGGCGCGGTCCCGGGCCTCCTGCAATGTATCGCCGCGCGCGGTCACGTTCAGAACACGCCCGCCCGCCGCAACGACCTGCCCGTCCGAAGATTTTGTCCCGGCATGGAACACCATGTTTGCACTGTCTTCGGGCAGGCCCTCCAGCCCCTTGATCATGCTGCCCTTTTCGTACGAACCGGGATAACCCTCCGCGGCCATCACCACTGTCAAAGCGTAATCGTCCGCCCAGTTCACACGCGCTTCGCCCAGACGCCCTTCGGCGGCCGCGTGCATCAGGTCCATCGCCTGCGCGCCAAGGCGCATCATCAGAACCTGACATTCGGGATCGCCGAAACGCACGTTGTATTCCACCAGCCGCGGCTGGCCGTCCTTGATCATCAGACCGGCATAGAGAACGCCCTGAAACGGTGTGCCGCGACGCTTCATCTCGGCCACGGTCGGGCGGATAATCTCATCCATCGCGCGCGCTTCGATCTCGCTGCTCAGCACCGGTGCCGGGGAATAGGCACCCATGCCGCCCGTATTAAGACCGGTGTCGCCCTCACCCACGCGTTTATGGTCCTGTGCAGTGCCGACCGACAGGATGTTCTCGCCGTCGCACAGCACGAACAGGGACGCCTCTTCACCTTCCATGAACTCTTCGATGACGACTTCGGCCCCGGCCCCGCCAAAGGCGCCGCCGAACATATCGTCAATCGCATCCAAGGCGGTCTGCTCGTCCAGTGCAACGATCACGCCCTTACCGGCGGCCAGCCCGTCTGCCTTGACGACGATCGGCGCGCCCTGCGCCCGGATATAATCCTTGGCCGGCGCGGCCTCGGTAAACCGCGCATAGGAGGCTGTCGGCGCGCCCGACGCGTCACAGACTTCCTTAGTAAAGCTCTTTGACGCCTCCAATTGCGCCGCCGCCGCCGACGGACCAAACACCAGTACCCCCGCCTCGCGCAGACGATCCGCCACGCCTGCGGCCAACGGTGCCTCGGGGCCGACGATCACAAAATCAATTGCGTTTTCTTCGGCAAAGCTGACCACGGCCCCGCCATTCTCGATATCCAGCGCGGCGCAATCGGCGATCTGTGCGATCCCGGCATTACCCGGCGCGACGATCAGACGGTCACATTTCGGGTTCTGCAACACCGCCCAGGCCAGGCTGTGTTCGCGCCCTCCGCTGCCGAGAATGAGGATGTTCATGAATGCTCTCCGATCTGCTTGGCCTCGCCTTCGGGGCGTTCTAAGCTGGGCGGGCATTTGACACAAGGCGCTGAAATGTCCGACCTGCTAGACGACCCGATCCCGGGCCAAAACACCCCTGAATACACCGTTTCGGACATCTCGGGCGAAGTGAAACGCACGCTTGAGGGCACGTTCGGGCAAATCCGTGTGCGCGGTGAGGTCGGGCGCGTGTTCAAGGCACGCTCGGGGCATCTGTATTATGACATCAAGGACGACCGGAACGTGCTGGCCTGTACCACCTGGAAGGGTCAGATCTCGGGGCTGTCCGTCGTTCCCGAGGAAGGGCTGGAGGTCGTCGTAACGGGCCGGCTGACCGCCTTTGGCGCCCAATCGAAATACAACCTGAATGTCGATGAGGTCGCCGTCGCCGGACAGGGCGCGCTGATGGCGCTGCTGGAAAAGCGCAAAAAGCAGCTTGAGGCCGAAGGACTGTTCGCGCCCGAGCGGAAAAAGCCGCTGCCATACCTGCCGCAGATCATCGGCGTTGTGACTTCCCCTTCCGGCGCGGTGATCCGCGATATTCTGCACCGCTTGCGCGACCGCTTTCCGCGCAAGGTCCTGATCTGGCCTGTCGCCGTTCAGGGATCGAACTGCGCGCCCGAGGTCGCCAATGCGATCAACGGATTCAACCGGCTGACGCCCGGTGGTGCCCTGCCCCGACCTGACCTGATCATTGTCGCCCGCGGCGGTGGGTCGATCGAAGACCTGTGGGGGTTCAATGAAGAAAATGTCGCGCGCGCAGCCGCAGCGTCAGAGATTCCACTGATCTCGGCCGTCGGGCACGAGACGGACACGACGCTGATCGACTTTGTATCTGACTGCCGCGCACCGACGCCAACCGCTGCTGCCGAGCTGGCTGTTCCTGTGCGCATGGAACTGCTGGCCTGGACCGGAGAACAGGGCGCGCGCCTGTCCCGCGCGGCGACCGAAGCGGTACAACGGCGCACCCAGCGCCTGCGTGATCTGTCCCGCGCCCTGCCGCGCCCGGACAGCTTGCTGAACACCCCGCGACAACGGCTTGATTTGATTGCGGATCGATTGACGCCCGCCTTGCAGCGCGGGGTTCAGAACCGCCACCTGCAAGTCGCCAAATTATCGGCTCATCTGCGCCCGTCGACGCTGCGCAATCTTGTTGCGGGGCGGCAGGAAGCGCTGCGCAATCTGTCCTCGCGCCTGTCATTGCGTCCGATCCAGCGGGAAACCGACCTGCAACGCCAGAACGTGAACCGGCTGGCCGACCGGATGCAGACAGCGCAGACGACACGCCTTGACCGGATGCGGCATCAGCTTGACGCGACGGACCGGTTGCGTGAAACCCTCAGCTATAAGGCGACGCTGCTGCGTGGCTATGCCGTGGTTCGCGCCGACGATCAGGTGCTGACGACCAAAGAGCAGGCCGCAAAACACAGTGCCTTTCAGATCGAATTCGCCGACGGCATTTTGTCAACCGGCCAGACCGGGGCCGCGAAACAGTCCCAAAGGAAATCCCATAAAGACGATGCGCCCGATCAGGGCTCGTTATTCTGAGCCGCCCGGCGGACTAGACCCCGACATCGGGGCCGTAGCAGACCATCTCCTCACCGATATCTTCGGCCTCATACAACTCCGTGCTGGCCGGGTCGCCTTCGAATTGCGCGATCAGACCGGCGGCCGAATTTGAGAAGACCCAGCATTGCGGGTCCAGACGGTCTTCATAGATGAAACAGATCTGATCATCCTGTTCATACCAGACGCCTTCCTTGCAATCACCGTCCAGAAAGGACCAGATGACGCGCCGGTTGGGCAGGTAACGCTCGACACCGTAAACCTGGCCTTCAAATCCGTAGAACAAAGTCTTGCCGCGTGTGTAATCGTCGAACTCGGCACCGGACAGTGCAGTTTGGGCCGCCACCATCTGGGCAGGCATCAGAAGAAGAATCGCAAAACACCTCAGCATGCCGGCATTTTGTCAGATGCGAATGGCCGAGGCCAATCCCCATTTCCGCGCGACTGCCTGCCTCGACGTCACCGGTTGAGTTGCCGTCGTAACCAGTAGGATGCTGCAGAAAATTCGAAAGGGACAATTCCATGACAGCCGCCCTCTTCTGGATCGCCGGAGCCTGCGCCGTGGCCTACCTGCCAATGACAATACGACCGGCCGGCACCCTGCGCACGGTTCTAAAGACCGCATCGGTTGCCCTGTTGGCCCTGATTGCTGCACTCGGCGCGGCCCCACTGCTGCTGACCGTTGCCCTGGCCCTTTGCGCACTCGGCGATGCGTTGCTGTCGCGCGAGACCGACAGTACCTTTATGGCGGGCATTGGCGCATTCGCGGCGGGTCATCTGGCCTACATCGCCCTGTTTCTAACCCACCCGTCCAGCGATGCCGCGCTGATCTTGGACCGGCCTGCGGTATTCTGGACGCTGATCCTTCTTGGTATCGTCGCCGCCACCTTGCTGGCCCCGCGCGCGGGCGACCTCAAAGGTCCGGTTCTTGGCTATATCCCGATAATTCTCGTGATGGGCATCGCGGTGCTTGCGCTTCCGGAAACCGGCGCCTTGCGATGGGCCCTGCCCGCTGCGCTGGCCTTTATCGCGTCGGACCTGATCCTTGCGACCGAAAAGTTTCTGCTGCCTGCGGATCACCCTGCCCAAAAGGTCACGCCTTATATGGTCTGGACCTTGTACTGGGGCGCACAGGCCGGTTTGCTGACGGCATTTCTCTGACCCTTTGCAACTGCCGTAAATCCGCATTAGGTGAAGGGAACACCTGCGGAGACCAAAGATGGCGTTTTTCTCGAAACTCAAGGACAAGCTGTTCAAATCCTCGTCCCGCCTCGAACAGGGGCTGGAAGCCATCGTTGAAGACGGTGGTGAGGAAACGACCGCACCCGATCCGATCATCCCCGAGCCCGAGCCGCAGCCCGAACCGGTGCCGGAAGTTCCCCAACCGGTGCCCGAGATCCCAGACCCCGCCCCCGCACCGCAGCCGGTCGAAACACCCGAACCGGCACCCGCCGACCCGACGCCTGCCCCTCCACCGCCCGAGGCCGCGCCGACAAGGGGCATGCTGGGGCGTCTGTTCGGTCGCAGCGAGGCCACCACCGCCATCCGCCGCACGCTCGACGACGATATGCTGGAACAGCTCGAAGAACTGCTGATTGCCTCGGATATGGGCGTCGACACCGCCCTGCGCGTCACCGCAAGCATGGCCGAGGGTCGCTATGGCCGCAAACTCTCGACGCAGGAAATCAAACAGCTGCTGGCGCAGGAAGTCGCCCGGGTGATGGATCCGGTCGCCAAGCCGATGCCCCTGTATCCCAGGCGACCGCAGGTTGTGCTTGTCGTCGGTGTCAACGGATCGGGCAAGACCACGACAATCGGCAAGCTTGCCAGCCAGTTCAAGGCAGCCGGCAAAAAGGTTGTCATCGCGGCGGGCGACACGTTCCGGGCCGCTGCCGTGGAACAGCTTCAGGTCTGGGGCGAACGCGCAGGCGTGCCCGTTCTGACCGCCCCTGAAGGGTCGGATCCCGCGTCGCTGGCCTTTGACGCATTGACCAAGGCGCAGGAAGGCGGCGCCGATCTGCTGATGATCGACACAGCAGGCCGCCTGCAAAACCGCGCCGACCTGATGGAGGAACTGGCCAAGATCGTTCGCGTCATCCGCAAGAAAGACGACACCGCGCCGCACAACACCCTGCTGGTGCTGGACGCCACCACTGGCCAAAACGCGCTGAACCAGGTCGAAACCTTCCAGAAACTGGCCGACGTGTCCGGTCTTGTGATGACCAAGCTGGACGGCACCGCCAAAGGTGGCGTGCTGGTCGCGCTGGCCGATAAATTCGGTCTGCCCATCCACGCCATCGGCGTCGGCGAGCAAATCGACGACCTTGCCCCGTTCGACCCCGAAGAATTTGCCGCCGCCCTCACCGGCCTCGACCAAGGCTGATCCGACCCTTCATCTGGCCGAAAATATCTTCCGGGGGTCTGGAGGTGGAAAACCCCCAGCCTCTCCACACAGCGAAAAGACCTGACATTTGAGCGACTGGCTGATCTCACTCGAAGGCACGGAAGCAGGCCACCAGCTTGCCCTTGGTCTTGCTCTGATGGCCGCCTTTCTGCACGCGGCCTTTGGCGCGCTGCAAAAAGGCCGCCACGATCCGTGGCTGTCCCGCGGGGCCATCGATGCCAGCTATGGGCTTATGGCAGCGCCGTTTGCATTCTTCGTCGTGCCCTGGCCCGAACCCTATATGTGGCCCATCTTCGCAATCGTCTGGCTGATCCATATCGCTTACAAGGTGCTGCAGGCGATGGCCTATACCAAAGGCTCCTACACCGTCGTCTACCCCGTTGTCCGGGGCACCGGCCCGCTGTTTACGGTCATCGGCGCATATCTGCTGTTCGGCGAGACCTTCACCGGGACCCAATGGTTCGGCGTTGCGGTTTTGCTGGCGGGCATTTTCGGGCTGGCGGCCTATAATTTGCGCTTCCTCGAAACCAATCGCGAAACGCTTGGCATCGCGCTTGTTCTTGCGGTGGCGACCGGTTTGTTTGTGGCGCTCTACACCACCTATGACGCCTATGGCATCCGCGCGACCGCCGATCCGTTCACCTTTCTGGCCTGGTTTTTCATGATCGACGGGGCTGCGATGCCGTTCTATGCCTTTCTCAGATGGCGCGCGATGATCAATCGACCGGCCATCGGGCCGCTGATGCTGCGCGGCCTTGCCGGAGGTGTCATTGCACCGCTGTCGTTTGGCTCCATCATGCTGGCCACACGACTGGACAAGGTCGGCGAAGCTGCGGTCCTGCGCGAAACCTCAACCGTCTTTGCCGCGCTCATCGGCTGGCTGGTGTTGAAAGAAACCGTTGGGCCAAGGCGGATTGCGCTGATGGCATTGATTGCATTGGGCGCCGTAATAGTTGAAATGGGCGGGTAATCAGCAGGAAACCGATATGACAGGCAAAAAAGAAATCAACCCGTTCCTCAAACAGGCGCTGGAACTTGGCCCGCCACTGGCCTTTTTCTTCATCTATCTGCGCCTGCGCGACGACAGTTTTCTGATCGGCGGGATCGAGTATTCGGGCTTCATCGTTGCCACCATCATCTTCGTTCCGCTGATGCTGGCGGCGATGGGCGTGCTTTGGGTGCTGACCGGAAAACTCAGCCGGATGCAGATTTTCACCGCCATCATGGTTATTTTCTTCGGCGGTCTGACCGCCTGGTTCAATGACGAGCGGTTCTTCAAAATGAAAACCACACTGGTCTATGGTTTCTTTTCAGTCATCCTGGGCATCGGCCTTCTTCAGGGACGGTCCTATCTGGCTTATGTTCTGGACGAGATGCTGCCCATGCGCCACGAAGGCTGGATGATCCTGACCCGGCGGTTATGCGCCTGTTTCGCTGTTCTGGCTGTTGCCAACGAACTGGTCTGGCGCACGCTGTCCACAGACCTTTGGGTCAAGATCGAAACTTTCGGCTTTCCCATTGCGCTGATGGTGTTTTTGATGCTGCAGTTCAACCTTCTGCAAAGCTATATGGATGATCCTGACCACCAGTAGGTGAACGGAACGCGGCCGGTTTCGCGCCAAACGTTCGCCGCGCGGCGTCCGGTGGAAAGCGCCGCCCGCAGGGAAAAGCCGACAAAATCCTTGGCTTAGCGCCGAAGCTGTGGAAAGTTGGGACACCACTCACCACTCACAGCCGGAGCACCATACACTCATGACGGCTTTCCCAAACAGCGGCTTCCTGTCCGAGGCATCAGACAGACTGAAAGCCATGCTTTCCGCCCAGGCCACCGAGATATCCCTGCAACGGGGCGAGGTACTGTTCGAACAGGGCGACGAGGGCGACGCGCTCTATGCCATTCTGGAAGGGACGCTTGAGGTGTCCTTTCTGGCGATGAGCGGGCGCAAACTGTCGCTGACCCTGATGCGACCGGGCGAGGTCTTTGGCGAGATCGCGCTGTTCGACAGTGGCCCGCGTACCGCCACCATCGCCGCGGCCGAACCGTCGCGCATTCTGCGTGTGCGCCAGGGCGACGTGATGAACCAGATCCGACAGCATCCCGACCTCGCTGTCGATATGATCCGGCTGGCCGGGTTGCGGATGCGGTGGATGGGGTCGCAGTTGAACGAACAGGTCTTTCTGCCGATGCCGATACGGCTGGCGCGCAAACTGTTGCACCTGTCGGAATTGCAGGACGACCCGGCGACCCGCATTACCCTGTCGCAAAGCGAACTGGCCGAATTTGTCGGCGCCACGCGCGAGGCGGTGTCCAAAACGATTTCCACATGGAAACGGGACAATGTGGTCGAGGCGTCACGCGGCGGGCTGATGATCCAGGATTTCGACGCGCTCAGAGAGCTGGCCAATTCCGACCTGATCTGACCCCGTTGTGACTTGCTTCACATACATCAGACAGCGTTAAGCATATCGTCATTCTTGTTACCGTAGGAGGTCAGAGAATCATCCCCGATATCTGTCCACTGACCTCTCCCTGTATCAGAGCCATATGCCTCCCCGGCATATGGCTCTTTCTTTGGGCGGGTTCTGAATCGAAAAGACCGGGACATTTGCCCCGGTCCTGATCCGCATCGGTAAGACATGGTTACTCGCCCAGGCTCAATGCCACAAAGCGCGGCTCGCCTGCGCGACGCACCAGCAGCAACAGGGATTTTCGACCTGCATCGCGCGCCTCTTGCATCCGGGCCTCAAGGTCCTGAATCGACGTCACCTTTTGCTGGCCGGCCTCTGTGATCAGATCACCGGCGCGCAGACCTTTGGAATAAGCTTCGGACGCCTCATCCACCTCTGTAACCACCAATCCTTCGGCATCGGCATCCAGACCAAGATCGGTCCGCAGCGTTTCCGTCAGGGGCGATATCGTCAGGCCCAGAATATCCGCGTTTTCTTCGGTCGGTGCTTCTGGCGCGTCCTCTTCTCCGTTTTCGGCGCGTTCGGCATCCTCGCGGCGGCCCAGAGTCACCAGCACCGTCTGCGTGCCGCCTTCGCGGTGCACGACCACGCGGACGGATTTGCCCACCGTGGTCTCGCCGACCTGCCGCACCAGACCGCGGGTATCTTCCACTTCGACGCCGTCAAAGCTGAGGATCACGTCGCCGGCCAGCAGTCCGGCATCCTTGGCCGGTCCGTCCGGAACATCGCTGATCAGCGCGCCGCCGGGCTTCTCCAGCCCCATCGCTTCGGCCATGTCCTCGGTCACGTCCTGAATGCGCACGCCCAGCCAGCCGCGGCGGGTTTCGCCAAACTCGCGCAATTGATCGACAACTTTGACGACAACGTTCGACGCCATCGAGAACCCGATCCCGATCGACCCGCCATTGGGCGACAGGATCGCCGTGTTCACGCCGATCACCTCACCATCCATGTTGAACAGCGGACCGCCCGAGTTGCCCCGGTTGATCGCCGCATCGGTCTGAATGTAGTCGTCATACGACCCGCTCAGCGCCCGGTTCCGGGCCGAAACGATCCCGGCCGATACCGAAAACCCCTGCCCCAGCGGATTACCCATGGCGATGACCCAGTCTCCGACACGCGCAATGTCGCTGTCGCCGAATTTCACATATTGCAGCGGCCCTGTCGCTTCGACCTTGAGCAGCGCGATATCCGTTTTCTCGTCGGTCCCAATGACCTTTGCGGGCAGCTCTTTCTTGGGTTGACCGTCACCGGGAAAGAACTCCACAAGGATTTCATCAGCTTCCGCGATGACATGGTTGTTGGTGACGATGTAACCGTCCTCGGAAATCACAAACCCCGAGCCCAGTGCGTTGCTACGGCGCGGGCGGTTTTCGTCATCGCCGTTGCGGTCCTGAAACTCGCGAAAGAAGTCCTCGAACGGAGAGCCTTCGGGCACAATCCCCTGCGGTCCTGTCTGGCCTTCGATCAGGGTCGAGGTGGTGATATTCACCACCGCCGGGCTGATCTGTTCGGCCAGAGGTGCCAGGCTTTCACTGCGCGCCTGTGCTGCAGCGGTCTGAGCCAGAACAAGAAGCATGCCGGCAAAGGCCAGCCACATCAGCCGCATGATACCAACAACATTGTCCCTTTGGACGGAAAGACTGCGTGCTTGTGCCTGCACTGGATAACTCCTTGTCGACAAACCGTGTTGAACCGCCCGCAGGCAGCCCGTCTTAGCAACCAATGTAGTCAGTTTGTGCAGGCCCGCAACTCAGGATCGCGGGGAAATCACCGGCAAGTGAGATTGCGGTGTCAAAACCCAACCTGATACGCGCCCCAAAGCAGCACCAGACCGCTGACCACGCAGAGCAGCCCGGCCAGCCGCCGGGCCTGTTCAGGCAGGGATCGCAGCGCCTCAAGCATCCGCTCAATAAGCGAAGGGGCCAGCGCATAGGCCAGCCCCTCGACAATCAATACCAGCCCGAAGGCCAGAAGGATCATACCCATTACTCAGAAACCGCAGCCGCCGGTGCGCGGCGCCCGGTCGGCGACGCGAGGTAGTTGAAAAACTCGGAATCCGGGCTCAGGATCAACGAGCTGTTGCTACCTTGCAGCGCATTCTCGTAAGCGGTCAGCGAGCGGTAGAACTCGAAGAACTCCGGGTTCGCGCCATAGGCTTCGGCAAAGATCGCGTTGCGTTCGGCGTCCGCCTCACCGCGAATGATCTCGGCCTCGCGGTTGGCGTCCGACACCAGTTCGACCACGGTCCGGTCGGCCTGCGCGCGCACGCGCTGCGCCGCCTCGTTACCACGGGCGCGTTCGTCGGTGGCCTCACGTTCCCGCTCGGCTTTCATCCGGTCGAAGGTCGCTTCGAGGTTGGCCTGCGGCAGATCGGTTGCCTTCAAGCGCACGTCGATCACGTTCACGCCCAGCGCCTGCGCTTCGGCAATCGCGCTGTTGCGGATACGCAGCATCAGGGCCGCACGATCCGAGCTGAGGATGTCGCGGGACGAGACCGAGCCCAGCACTTCGCGGGTTTCGGCGCGCAGAATGCGGTCCAGACGATCCTCGGCAACCGGAATGCCGCCGACGCCAACGGCCTGACGGAACCGGTTCAGGTCAGAAATCCGGTAACGCGCGAAGGCATCGACAACCAGACGACGGTCATCCAGCGGCGTTACTTCCAGCGGCTGAACGTCGATGGACAGGATGCGGTCGTCATACCGCACGACCTCTTGAATCACCGGAATCTTGAACGCCAGTCCCGGCTCTTCCTTAACAGCGACGACACGGCCGAATTGCAGAACCAGCGCGCGTTCGCGCTCGTCCACGATGAAAATCGACGACAGGCCGACAACTCCGAGGATAACGACGATAATCAGAATAATAGGTGATCTACGCATCAGTTGCTCCCCTCGGCCTGATTGCGGCGCAATTCATTCAGCGGCAGATAGGGCACAACGCCCTGCCCCTGACCGGTCGAGTTCTCGTCCAGAATGATCTTGTCCACGTCACCCAGAACCTGCTCCATCCGTTCCAGATAGAGGCGTTTGCGGGTTACGTCCGGTGCCTTGGAGTATTCCTCCAGAACCGCGCTGAATTGGCTGGCTTCACCCATTGCGCTGTTGACCTGCTGGGCGCGATAGGCTTCGGCCTCTTCCAGAACCTGCGCCGCCTCACCACGCGCTTCCGCCAGAACGCGGTTGGCGTAAGCGTCGGCAACGTTTTGCAGCCGGTCACGCTCCTGCGCGGCGGCCTGAACGTCGCGGAATGCCGCGATCACGTCCTGCGGCGGGTCGGCCTTGTCAAAGTTGACGCGGATGATGTTCACGCCCGAATCGTAGCTGTCCATCGTCGACTGGATCAGTTCCTGAAGCCGGTCGGCGATGATACCGCGATCCCGGTTCAGGATCGGAGCCAGTTCCGACTGAGCGATGATCTCGCGCATCGCCGATTCCGAAACGGCCCGGATGGTCGGGCGCGGATCGCGCAGATTGAACAGGAATTTGGCCGGATCGTTGATGTTCCAGACAACCTGATAGTCGATATCGACAACGTTTTCGTCACCGGTCAGCATCAGGCCATCATCGCTGCCACGGGTGCCGCCCATATCTTCGGTCTGTTCGCGGGTAACCGGGATGACCTCGGCGGTCACAAACGGCCAGGGCGCAAAGTTCAGACCCGGATTTCCAACGGCCGAGAATTCGCCAAGAAACAGCTCAACCGACTGTTCTTCGGGCTTCACGGTGTAAAAGCTGGCCGCGCCCCAAAGCACGGCACCCACCAGCAAACCAATTGCAATGGTGCCGCGGGTAAAGATTGGGCCACCGCCACCGGACCCCTGCCCGTTGCCGCCACGGCCCGAACCACCACGGCCGCCCATCAGGACGCGCAGCTGTTCCTGGCCTTTCTTCATCAGCTCGTCGATCTCGGGGATCTGCGGGCCGTCGCCTTCGGGGGGCTTGCGCCCATCCCCGTTGTTACCCCGATTTCCTCCGCCGCCCGAGGAGCCTCCGCCCCCCCAGGGGCCACCGCTGTTGCCCGCCATATGTATCAATTCCTTTGTGTTGGACCGTGTGATCACGGTGTACCTTGTAACTTGGTTGCGCGCGCTTGCAAATCAAGCAGTGCGAACAGGTTGCCGCATTGTCACAAGTTCTTCGGCCATGACCGGATGAACGGCAACCGTGCGGTCGAAATCTTCCTTGGTCGCGCCCATCTTGACGGCGATTCCGGCCAGCTGAATCAACTCGCCCGCGCCCGGCGCAACGATGTGGCAGCCCAGCACCTTGCGGGTCGCCTGGCTGACGATCAGTTTCATCAGAACCCGTTGCGTGCCGCCGGCAAATGCCTTCTGCATCGGTTTGAACGAGGTTGCGTAAACCTCGATCGGCTCCTGCGCGGCTGCCTCTTCCTCGCTCAGGCCAACCGTGCCGAATTCCGGCTGGGTGAAGATCGCGGTCGGGATCAGGTCATGATCCACCGGGGTCGGGTTGCCCTTGAACACGGTCTCGACAAAGGCCATGCCCTCGCGGATCGCTACCGGGGTCAGGTTCACGCGGTCGGTCACATCGCCGATGGCGAAGATCGAGGGCACGCCGGTCTGGCTGTATTCATCCACGACGATCTCGCCCTTGCGGCCGCGTTCGACGCCGACGGCCTCAAGGCCCATATTGTCGGCATTGGGCGCGCGGCCGGTGGCATACATGACCACGTCAAACTGATCCTCGGTCCCGTCTGTGGCCTTGACGCGAATCTTGTCGCCATCCCTGGTCATCTCAAGAACATTGGTGCCCAGGCGAACGTCGATTCCGTTCTGGCGCATTTCTTCGCAGATCAGACCGCGTGCTTCTTCGTCGAACCCGCGCAGGATCTGCGCACCGCGATAGAACTGTGTGGTCTTCACGCCCATCCCGTTCATGATCCCGGCAAATTCACTGGCGATGTAACCGCCACCGACGATCAGGATGGATTCGGGCAGTCTCTCCAGATGGAAAATCTCATTCGAGGTTATCGCCAGTTCCGAGCCCGGAAACTCGGGCACGACCGGGCGGCCGCCGGTCGCGATCAGAATATGTCTGGCCGTCTTGCGGGTGCCATCGGCCAGCCCAACCGTATGCGCATCAACCACATGCGCGCGCTGATCAAAGCTTTCGACGCCGTTATTCTTCAGGATGTTGCGATAGATGCCTTCCAGCCGGTCGAGTTCGGCATAAAGCTTGCCCCGGAACGCGTCCCAGTCGAACGCGCCGGGTTTGACATCCCAGCCATAGGCCTGCGCATCTCCGACCATGCCGGAAAATTCACTGGCAAAGACCATCAGCTTCTTCGGCACACATCCCCGGATGACGCAGGTGCCGCCATAGCGATCTTCTTCTGCCAGTGCCACCTTGGCCCCGTTTTCGCCAGCCGCCACGCGCGCCGCGCGGACCCCGCCCGAGCCTCCGCCGATGACGAACAGATCATAGTCAAAGCTCATCCTGAGTTCCTTTATTCAGTCAGGCCAAAATTCGTTGATAATCTGGGGTCGAATGACGTGCTGCCAACCCTTGCCGCTGCGGAAACGATGCGCCCGGCATCACGGCAGCGTGAGCGCACCCCGCACACACTGCCCCAGCAAACGTCCCGATCAATCCGCCAGATCCGAAAACAGGTTCTCGCCACTTTCTGCCGGAAGATCCGTTTCAACCGTGCCCTCATTGATATCCCGCAGCTCGACCCGGCCGTCCCCATGGCCAATCACGACCTTGTCGCAAATGTCGATGAACAACCCGTTCTCGACAACGCCCGGCACCTGATTCAACACCAATGCCAGTTGCCGGGCATTTCCAATCCGTTGCAGATGCAGGTCGAGAATATGATTACCCTCATCGGTGACAAACGGCGCCTCACCACTCATGCGCAACGCGGCCGAGGTGCCAAGAACATCCATCGTGTCCAGTGTTTCTTCGATCAGGGTGCGGGTGGTCTGCCATCCAAAGGGGATCACTTCGACCGGCAGCGGGAACGCGCCCAGCGTTTCGACCTCTTTGCCGGCATCGGCGATAACCACCATCTGGTCGCTGGCCGTGGCGACAATCTTTTCCTGCAGATGCGCGCCACCGCCGCCCTTGATCAGGTTCAGCTCGCCGTCAAACTCGTCAGCGCCGTCAATGGTCATGTCCAGCCACCCTGCCTGATCCAGCGAAACCACCTGAATGCCGACCTCACGCGCCAGTTGCGCGGTGCGGGACGAGGTTGGAACGCCCTTGATCTGCAACCCCTCCTCCTGCACCCGTTCGCCCAGGCGGCGCACCATCCAGGCCGCGGTCGATCCGGTTCCCAACCCGACGCGCATTCCATCCTGCACCATGTCGGCGGCACGGCGCGCGGCAAAATACTTGGCCTTGTCGATGGGTGACAGATCTCCGGTCATGGCAGCATTCCCCTATATTGCTGCCGGAGTTATACGGAATGCCTTCGGCGACTGCGAGAGGCAATTCACCGATCACCCGTGCAAACATGTCGCGAAAATACGCGTTTCCGATTGGAAACGTCGCAATCGAGGCTTTCGGCATTCCCGGTGCGGTATACATAGACCGCATGAACACGCGCTACCGCCTGCACTATGCCCCCGATAACGCCTCTCTGGTGATCAGACTGGCGCTGGAGGAGATGGGACTGCCCTATGACACGGCGCTGGTCGACCGCGAGCGGAACGCGCAGGACGGTGCAGCCTACCGGCTGTTGAACCCGAACGGGCTGATCCCGGTTCTGGAAACACTGCAGGGACCGATCTTTGAAACGGCGGCAATCCTGCTGTGGCTGGCGGATACGCATGCCCAACTGGCCCCGGCACCGGACAGCCCGGATCGGGCGGCGTTCCTAAAATGGCTGTTCTTTGCCTCCAACACGCTGCATTCCGATCTGCGCATCCTGTTCTATGCCGAGAAATACATCGACGCGTCCCAGGCCGAGGCGCTGCGCAACGGCATTCGCCCCCGCCTGCGCCGGCATCTTGCGTTGCTGGAGGCCGAGGCCGACAAAACCCCTGAATGGCTGCATCCGGAACGACCTTCCGTTCTGACCTACTACCTTGCCTGTCAGATGCGCTGGATGGCGCTGTACCCGGCCCGCGCTGACCGCAGCTGGTATCAACTGGCCGATACTCCCCGGCTGCAGGGCATCCTGATGCAGCTGGAACACCGCCCCGCAACCCGCGCCGCCATCGCGGCCGAGGGATTGGGGGTTACACCATTCACGTCGCCAACTTATGCTAATCCCCCAGAAGGCTCTGCTAACTGATATGTTCCTTTCTGTCTTCGATATGTTCAAAGTGGGCATTGGCCCGTCCTCGTCCCATACAATGGGACCGATGGTGGCCGCGGCACGGTTTCTTGACCTTATGCGCGCATCGCCGTTCGAATTTGCGGGGCTGCGCGGATCATTGCACGGATCGCTTGCGTTTACCGGCGTTGGCCATGCGACGGACCGTGCGACCATTCTTGGTCTGGCCGGCTTTGTTCCGGATACCTATGACAATGACAGGGCCGAGGCCGCCCTGGCGGCAATTGCCGAAACGCATTCCGTGACCCCGAACGGTTTGCCGGAATTGCAGTTCAATCCCAAGACCGATCTGGTTTTTGATTACGAGCACAATCTGCCCGGCCACGCCAACGGTATGATCCTGATGGCAACGGACGCGCAGGGCGACGTAATCCTGCGGCAGGTTTATTATTCGATCGGCGGCGGTTTCGTTCTGACCGAAGAGGAACTGGCAGAAGGCAAGGCCACCGATGAAGGTGCCCCGGTGCCCTTCCCCTTCAAATCGGCGGTTGAAATGCTTGAGATGGCCAGGACCAGCGGCAGAAGCATCGCCGAAATGAAACGCGCCAACGAGATCGCGCGGGGCTGTGCCGACAGTTTCGCAAAAGGCTCTGCGCGTCTGTGGCAGGTGATGAACGACTGTATCGAACGCGGCCTGACATCCGAAGGCATTCTGCCGGGTGGTCTGAACGTGCGGCGCCGCGCCAAGGGCATCCATGACGCGCTGATGGCGGAACGGGGCATGAACCTGAACGCGCCGCACACAATCAACGACTGGATGAGCGTTTACGCCATGGCGGTGAACGAGGAAAACGCAGCCGGAGGTCAGGTCGTGACGGCCCCCACCAACGGCGCGGCCGGCGTGCTGCCGGCGGTGTTGCGCTATTATCTGGACCACGTGCCCGGCGCGTCGGAAACCCATATCGAAGATTTCCTGCTGACGGCCGCCGCGATTGGCGGTCTGGTCAAGTTCAACGCGTCGATCTCGGGTGCGGAAGCAGGCTGCCAGGCCGAGGTCGGCAGCGCGTCCGCCATGGCCGCGGCTGGCCTGTGCGCCGTGATGGGCGGCACGCCCGAGCAGGTGGAAAACGCGGCCGAGATCGCGCTGGAGCATCATCTGGGCATGACCTGCGATCCGGTGGCGGGTCTGGTTCAGGTGCCTTGCATCGAACGCAACGGGCTGGGTGCGATCAAGGCGGTATCCGCGGCTTCATTGGCCCTGCGCGGCGATGGGAAACATTTCGTGCCGCTTGACGCGGTGATCGAAACCATGCGGCAGACCGGGCACGACATGCACGAGAAATACAAGGAAACGTCCCTGGGCGGTCTGGCGGTGAACGTACCAAACTGCTGATGCCGCTGCGCAGGGCCTAGGACCATGAGGACGATATGCAAGGACATTGCCTGTGCGGCGCAATTCGATACGCGGTCGACCCTCCGGTCCTGTCCTGTGTGACCTGTCACTGCGACAGTTGCAGACGGCAATGCGCCGCACCGATGACGACCTATTTCGCCGTGCGCGACGGGCACTGGCGCTGGACCGGCAAGCCGCCAAAGACATTTAACTCCTCACCCGACGTTGAGCGCAGCTTTTGCCCGGACTGCGGCACGCCGATCTCGTTCCGGTCGCAAGCCATGTCGGGTGTGCTGCACTTGTATGTGGCGACGCTGGAGAACCCCGAGGCGTTAAGGCCCACTCTGCATGTGGCGCATGAGGAAATGCTGAGCTGGCTCAGGCTCGACGATGGCCTGCCCTGTTGCGTTGGGCCGGATTACACCAAGGTCCAGCCTTTGCCGTAATCGCTTTTCACCGCGCGGCAAAAACCTTAGCGTCGCGGCCATGACACAGGATCGCCCCGTCTTCGGCATCGTCTTGATGCTTGGTTTCTGCGTGCTCGCCCCGCTGGGTGATGCCATGGCCAAGCTGTTGGGCGAGACGACGCCGGTCGGCATGTTGGTCTTTGTCCGGTTTGCCGTTCAGGCGCTGATCCTGGTCCCGCTGGTCGTGCTGAGCGGCCGGAACTGGCGGATGAGCGCACGCGTTCTTCGGCTAACGGTTATCCGAACGGTTCTGCACATCATAGGCATCACGGCGATGTTCACGGCCTTGCAGTACCTGCCTTTGGCTGATGCGATCGCGATTGCCTTCGTGATGCCGTTCATCATGCTGGTTCTAGGAAGATACGTGCTGGGCGAAGAGGTCGGCATGCGTCGACTGAGCGCCTGTGTAGTCGGTTTCGTCGGCACATTGCTGGTGATTCAGCCCAGTTTCGCTCAGGTCGGTGCCGCGGCACTGTTGCCTCTGGTCGTCGCGGTTGTCTTTGCATTGTTCATGTTGGTGACGCGGCAGATCGCCAAGGAAGCCGACCCGATCGCGTTGCAGGCCGTATCCGGTGTTATGGCCACCGTCCTGTTGCTGCCGGTTCTGCTGGCCGGGACCATTGGCGATGTTTGGGAACTGTCGTTGACCGTACCAACCGGGAACAGCCATGTTCTGCTGATCGCAATCGGCATTCTGGGAACAGTCGCGCATCTGCTGATGACCTGGTCGCTGCGTTACGCGCCTTCGGCAACTCTGGCGCCAATGCAGTATCTTGAGATCCCGGTCGCCACCCTGTTCGGTTGGCTGATCTTTTACGACCTGCCGGACGGGATCGCGGCGCTTGGCATCGCCATCACCGTGGCCGCCGGTCTGTATGTCATTCTGCGCGAGCGGGCCAGCGCCCGGTCTGCCCCGACCCAAACGCCTGCATGACCTGGTCCAGCGCATTGCGCGGCACCATCACCAACAAGCCGGGCCCGTCCATCTGCAACTCGATCCCGGACAGCGCCCGGTTTGATGTTCCCACCTGGCCCTCGGGCTCCAGAACCAGATCGTCGATGGGCCATTCCAGCCCCCGGCTGCACCCGATTACCCGCTGAAACGGAAACAATGACACGACATCACCCGGCGTAAGGCTCAGCGAAATCCGGGGGGGTGCGTGGAAGACAACTTCGTGCTCACCCAACAGAATACAATGCTGTTCCTGATGCCTTACCAGCACGTTTAGCACGGCAAGCTGGTGATCCAGCCGCCCGCCCAGAAAACCCGCGCACAGCACCAGAGGCGCATCTACACTGCGCAGCGCCTTGTCGAAATCGGTGCTGTCCTGTTCGCGGATCGGAAACAACCGATCGGAAGGAATCTGGTCCCGGACATCCCGCGCCAGCGAATCAAAATCGCCGATGACGGCATCGGGAATCCGCCCGGCCTCCATCACTGGCGCCGCGCCACCATCCGCCGCAACAAGGGTTTTGACGCGAATCAGCACCAGATTCAGATCGTCTGGACCGATTTGACCTCCGCCAATCAACCCAATTGGCTCTTTCGACACTACAATTCGCATTTTTTTTCTAAGATTGATCATTTTTCCCGGATTTGGACACATTCAGACCACAAAATGATAGGTTCATGCAGAAAGTTTCGAGCCAATGGGTGTGCCCGCCCCGGGCGGTTGGCTCTCGTAGTTTGTAGAGGACGTGCGTCTGATGGTACAGAATAACAAGGTGTTGACCGTTTCCTATGGAACCTTCTCGTGCACTTTGGAAGGTTTTGACGATTCCTTCGAGACAATGAAAGCAATTGCCGAGTATTTTCGCGATCTTGCCGCAGATGATCGTTACTTTGGATCGGAACCGCCTCAGCCTGACACCGAAATGCTGACCCGGATTGCCCAGCGCGACGCATCCAGAAACGTAGAAGCCAGTCAAAGCGACACGGGGCTGCTGATCCGCGCGACCGAGAAAGCCGCATCTCCTTCGCAGCCCGCGACCAAGGCACCCGACCTGAATATCATCGACACACCCAACACCACACCATCCCCCTCGCACCCCCCTCGCTCCGCCTTTGCCGATGCTGAACCGGTGGATCACTCCTCTTCCCAACCAGCCGACAGTATTGCGGCCAAATTGCAGCGCATTCGGGCTGTCGTGTCTCACTCGGAAGAAAACTCGGTGATCTACACCGAGGATGAAGAGACGGCCCTGATGAAAAGCACGGCCGGCCCCTCCGACGCGGTGGCCGCCGCCTTCGCGGCGGGTTCGCTTGACCCGTCGGATCTGGATGGCCCGCAGGATGAACCTGTCGAAGGCGATCTGTCGTCCGAACCTCAGCCGGACGTGTCTGCAGAAACTCGGGACGACGCAAATGACGCCGAAGCTGAGCCCATGCAGGACGACGTGGCCGAAGAGACCGAAGCGCAGGCTAAAGACGAACCGAGCGCGCCCGCACTGGACGAAGCCGAAGAAGAGGATGCGGTTTCCTCCGATGTCCTGTTTTCCGACCTTGATGAAACCACCGAATTCGAACCGGAAGGCGATGAGGTGGTCAATATCCTCAGCGATTCCGGCGCGGACGACGCTGGCCATGATGGCGAACGTTCTGCCGAGGACACCCAGCCCGGTGTTCTGACCGAGGAAGACGAGGCCAACCTGCTGAAGGGAATCTCAGAAGTAGAGCTCATTCTGGCGGACAGCTCGACCAAACCGGCCCTCAATGAGTCGGACATGGATCAGGATCTTTCGCGCCTGATGGACAAGGCGGGCGAACAGTTGGATGACCCGATTGCCAGCGACAAGCGGGAAACCTATTCGCACCTGCGTGCGGCTGTTGCCGCGACCGAAGCAGAGCGCGGCGAAGACGATGCCGCAGACCAGGCAAGTGATGATCAGGGGTATCGCAGCGACCTGTCCTCTGTTGTCAGCCCGCGTCGCCCGGAAATTCAGGTGACCAGCATGCGCCCTGAATTTGACGCGTCGGCACCGCTCAAACTGGTTGCCGAGCAGCGTATCGACAACCAGGCCAAGGACGCAGGACCGGTCACGCCCCGCCGTGTGAAAACGCAATCAGAAGAAGATGCAGCTGAAGAAGGTGGCTTTGCCCTGTTCGCTCAGGAACAGGGGGCGCAATCGTTGCCTGACCTTCTGGAGGCGGCAGCGGCTTATCTTTCCTTCATCGAAGGACAGGAGCAGTTCTCGCGCCCGCAGTTGATGAACAAGATCCGCTCTCTCAAGCAGGACGAATTCAACCGCGAGGAAAGCCTGCGCTCATTCGGTCAGTTGCTGCGTGACGGCAAAATCGAAAAAGCCGGCGGTGGGCGTTTCGCGGCCTCGACTCAGATCGGATTTCGTCCCGACGACGAACGCGCCGCAGGCTGAAAACTGAATAAAACCAAGCCAGTTGGGTCGAAGTTCACCTTCGGCCCATTTCTTTTTCAACAGCTTCTGCAAACACACATTACCCACATTGTCGCGGCCGCTCTATGCTGCATCGCAGAAAAATGATATCGTCTTGCGGTAATTCCACTTCACTGCCGGTTCCGTTCAACAGGGGCAATGCCATGTATGAACTTCCAATCCGACGCCTCAGAATTTACGACAAACCCAAGGTCGCAAGCCATTTCAAAAATCTTGATCGCGACGCGCTAACATCGCGCTTTGGCGCTCCGGTCAATGCCGCGTTCGTTAATACGTACCTGTCGTGCCTGTTCGATCGCGCCGCATTGGTGTTTGGGGCATTCCCCGACTCGCACCTGCGCGGAGTTGGTGAGTTGCACGTCCATCCAGACACCCACAACCACGTGGCCGAGGCGGCCTTCACCGTTGAAACGGCGTGGCAGGACCGGGGCATTGGCGATGCCCTGCTGTCCCGGATCATCGTCGCCGCGCGAAACCGCGGGATACGCGAGGTGCATATGCTGTGCCTGGCCACCAATCAGAAGATGCGGCGCCTGGCCTCGAAACATCAGGCCGAGTTGAACCTGATTACCGGACAGGTTCAGGCGACGCTGACCACGCCCTGGCCGACGCCGTTCAGCATGGCCGAAGAAATTTCAGGTGAATACCATGCCATCGCCCGGGCTATCCTGAGCTGGCCTGCGCCAGACCGGCGGGCAGGCTGAAAGCCTGCCACAAAGGGTAGGTACAACTGCAAAAGAACGGAGTTTGCGTAAGGCGTTCCGCCAAATCACGTCTATTCCGGCGGTTGGTCCGGATCTTCCTTGCCGACGCCCTTGAAAACGAACTTGAACGGCAACGCCCACAGAACGCCCAGACCGATATAGACAAGCAGCTCCAGCCAGATGGGTGGGCGGTCGAGCCAATTGACAACCGTCACCACCGCAACAATGTAAACCGGCAGCCCAATCAGCAACAGCACCATCGACCAACGACGACGCGCTTTGTAGCTGAGGCCGGATTTCCCGTTGTCACCCATCAGTCAGCAAACGGGTCGGTCACCAGAATGGTGTCGTCCCGCTCCGGGCTGGTGGACAAAAGGGCAACCGGACACTCGATCAGTTCCTCGACCCGGCGTACATATTTGATGGCATTTGCAGGCAAATCCGCCCAGCTGCGCGCACCTTCGGTGGATTCGCTCCACCCGGGCATTTCTTCGTAGATGGGCTTGCAGCGCGCCTGTTGGTCGGCAGCAGTGGGCAGGTAGTCCAGGCGTTCACTGTCCAGTTCATACCCGACGCAGATTTTCAGCGTCTCGAACCCATCCAGAACGTCCAGCTTTGTCAACGAGATACCATTCACACCACTTGTCGCGCAGGTTTGGCGCACAAGGCAGGCGTCGAACCAGCCACAGCGGCGCTTGCGACCGGTGGTGGTTCCGAACTCATGACCACGCTCGCCAAGACGCTGGCCGTCAGCGTCGTCGAGCTCGGTTGGAAACGGCCCCTCACCCACGCGGGTCGTGTAGGCTTTGACAATCCCCAGAACGAAGTCAATCGACCCCGGACCAATGCCAACACCCGTGGCTGCCTGACCGGCGATGACATTGGACGAAGTTACAAACGGATAAGTGCCGAAATCAATATCCAGCAGCGCGCCTTGCGCGCCTTCGAACAAAATACGCTTACCGGCCTTGCGCTTTTCGTTCAGAACTTTCCAAACTGGGGCCGCAAACGGCAGGACTTGCGGAGCGATCTCTTTCAACTGTGCAATCAGCGCGTCCCGATCTACGGGTTCAATGCCCAGTCCCTTGCGCAGAGGGTCGTGGTGTTGCAGCGCGCGATCCACGCGGGCCTCAAGGGTCGCTGCGTCCGCCAGATCCGCCACGCGTACGGAACGGCGACCGACCTTGTCCTCGTAGGCCGGACCAATGCCCCGCCCGGTGGTGCCGATCTTGGTGCCCTTGCTTGCAGCCTCTTCGCGCGCACGATCCAGTTCGCCATGGATCGGCAGGATCAAGGGTGTATTTTCTGCAATCATCAGCGTCTCGGGCGAAATTTCCACGCCTTGCGCCTGAATGGTGCCAATTTCCTTTATCAGGTGCCACGGATCCAGAACAACGCCGTTGCCAATGACGCTCAGCTTACCGCCGCGCACGACACCTGAGGGCAATGCGTGCAGTTTATAGACTTCGCCGTCGATAACCAAAGTGTGGCCCGCGTTGTGCCCGCCCTGAAAACGCGCGATCACATCTGCCCGCTCGCTGAGCCAGTCGACGATCTTGCCTTTTCCTTCGTCACCCCATTGGGCGCCGACAACAACCACATTGGCCATATCCGGTCCTTTTGCGCTGAGTTATCAAACCCGGCTCGTATAACGAGGCTCAGACGACAGGGAAACCGATATTTCGCCGCATCCTGAAATCGCGCTGCCGCGCGATGCCTCCGGCGGAGGTATTTGAAGCCAGATGAAGCACGGATCCCCTGTTTCATCTGGCCAAAAATACCTCGGGGGAGTCGCCCGGAACGGGCGGCGGGGGCAGCGCCCCCGTAATTAAAGTGCCGTCAGGCGAACCGGTTGGCCATGCGGTGTTGACAGGTAAGACCGCTCCCACGCGTTTCTGAAACTGACTATGTCTTCCTGTGTCGCTTCGCCCTTTTCGGTCAGCAGCGCTTCGAGTGTTTCCAGCCAGGCCAGGAAATAGTCGTCACCACCGTCCAATGCTCGCTTCAGCCCGCGACGTTTGAGGGTTCGGGAAAACCGTTCGGTCCAGTCCGGCCACCCGAACCGACCCGCTTCGTTCAATGCAACCGTGACGGCAAAGACCTGCGCGTGCCAGGGCTCGGCAAATACCGGTTTAGGGGGCGTATGAGAGGAACCGGCGGTCATACGGGCTCCAGATAACTTTGCCAAAGATCCAGAACCACCTCATCAGCAGGATGCTCGGGATCGGCCCAAAGTTCAGAGGCCGGAAAAGCAACCGCGTATAATGGTTCGGGCGCCTCACCCAGCCCGTGCGCGCTGGAATCGGGCAGAACATGTGAACCGTGCAATCGCAGGATGCGCCCTTTTGCACCGGCGGCGTAGACAGGAAGCCGTGTATGCCCGCCCGTCACAAGGCGGTTGGCGACCGGGCGCACCGTGCGAACCGATTGGCCCACCTCATATTCAGCCGAAATTTCCGAAGGCCGGTCGGCAGGCCCGCCCCTGGCCAGCGCTGCGGACACTTTTTCCGCCTTCAACGCTCGTGATGCCAGCGGGTGCGCTTCATCCGTGCCCTGTCCTGACAGGTCTTCAATTGTCAGAACACCTTTGCTCACCAGAAGATCGGCCAGACCGGAAATCCACTTTTCATAGTAGGAGAACCGCGCGTAGTCTTTCGGCGACAATTCCTCGCGCGCGTGGCGCGACATGTCTATGTTCCATTGCCCCAGAAACCCGGCCGCCAGCGTCACCGCCAATGCCCGCCCATGCCAATCTTCGGCAAAAACCGGGCTGTCTTCCGCGTCCGGGATCACCGGCCCGTCACCAAATCGCCCGCCCATATCGTGCACGCGGGTCATGCGGGCATCCCGGGCAATCCGGTTCCGATCATGCTGTCGCGGGTGACCAGTGCGGCAAGGTCATCCTCGGCCAGACCTTCACTGCCCTCCGGGCGCATCGGCACAACCAGATAGCGAATTTCGGCTGTCGAATCCCACACGCGCACGGCGGTGTCGGCGGGCAGTACTACTCCGAACTCGGCCAGAACCCTGCGCGGCTCGCGCACCGCGCGGGCGCGATAGGCGTCGGATTTGTACCAGCCCGGAGGAATCCCCAGCAGTGGCCACGGATAGCAACTGCACAGCGTGCACACGACCATATTGTGCTGTTGGGGCGTATTCTCGACAGCGACGATGTGTTCCCCTTGCCGGCCGTAGAAGCCGAGATCGGAAACCACCGCCGTTGCATCCGTCAGCAGAGCCTGTTTGAACACGGGATCGCGCCAGGCTTTGGCTACAACTCTGGCGCCGTTTTTGGGGCCGATCCTGTTCTGGTACGTGTCGATAATCTCGTCCAGCGCGGCCGGGTCGATCAGCCCTTTGCGCGTCAGAATCGTTTCAAGCGCCTTGACCCGGAGCGCGGGTTCAGGCGGCAAATGGGCGTGCGGGTGGTCGTGATCGTCATGGGGCATGCGCCGCAGCCTGCGTTACCATCTGCCCGCCTGTCCAGTCCCTTTGCCGTGATCCGTCACATCACCATCTGTGATGCCAACTCCTCCCTTGCCCCCGGCGACAAACTTGCATAAGTACCACGCGATACACGCCACGCTGTACAGGACCACCATGGAAAACGTCGTTCTCATCATCCACCTTCTTTTGGCTTTAGGCCTGATCGCCGTTGTTCTGATGCAGCGGTCCGAAGGCGGTGGCCTTGGTATGGGCGGCGGCGGCGGTGCCATGACAGGCCGCGCGGCAGCGACCGCGCTGGGTAAAGTCACCTGGATTCTGGCTGCGTGCTTTATCGTGACTTCGATCACGCTGACGATTTTGGCGGCGCAGAAATCTTCGGGCAGTTCGGTTATTGACCGTCTGGGCGTTCCGGCCCCGGCACCGGTTGAGGAAAGCACACCGGCGGTTCCATCGGCGGATGATCTGCTGCCTCCGGCACAGGGCGACAACGCGCCGCTGATCCCGCAGGCCAACTGATCCACAAAACCTAGAAATCTGAAAGAGAGCTGCAACAGCATCTTGCGGTTCTCTTGCGCTATTGGCGCGAATCCTTTATACGTGAAGTCCCGTGATGCAGCGGTTTTTCGAAGCCGCCGGGCAGCCTATTATGACGTCTCACGGGAGCAGCCGAAAAACATGGCGCGTTTTATTTTCATCACTGGTGGTGTGGTTTCGTCCTTGGGCAAAGGACTGGCTTCGGCGGCTCTGGGCGCGCTGTTGCAGGCCCGGGGATATTCGGTCCGCCTGCGCAAGCTTGACCCCTATCTGAACGTCGATCCGGGTACGATGTCGCCGTTTGAGCATGGCGAAGTTTTCGTCACCGATGACGGGGCCGAGACCGACCTGGACCTTGGCCATTATGAACGCTTCACCGGCGTAGCTGCGCGTAAGACAGACTCGGTCAGCTCGGGCCGAATTTATTCCAATGTGCTGGAGAAGGAACGCCGCGGCGATTACCTCGGCAAGACCATTCAGGTGATCCCGCACGTCACCAACGAGATCAAGGATTTCATCGCCATTGGCGAGGATGAGGTTGATTTCATGCTTTGTGAGATCGGCGGCACCGTCGGCGATATCGAGGGCCTGCCCTTCTTTGAAGCCATCCGTCAGTTCAGCCAGGACAAGCCACGCGGTCAGTGTATGTTCATGCACCTGACGCTGCTGCCCTACATCAAAGCCTCCGGCGAGTTGAAAACCAAGCCGACCCAGCACTCGGTCAAAGAACTGCGCTCGATCGGCCTTGCCCCCGACATTCTGGTCTGTCGGTCCGAAGGGCCAATCCCGACCAAGGAACGCGAGAAGCTGGCCCTGTTCTGTAACGTGCGCCCTGACAGCGTTATTGCGGCGCAGGATCTTTCGACGATTTACGACGCCCCGCTGGCCTATCACCGCGAAGGGCTGGATCAGGCGGTTCTGGACGCGTTCCAGATCAGCCCGGCGCCCAAGCCAGATCTGACAAAATGGGAAGACGTCAGCGACCGCATCCACAACGCCGAGGGCGAAGTGAAGGTCGCAATCGTCGGCAAGTACACTCAACTTGAAGACGCATATAAATCCATCGCCGAGGCGCTGACCCATGGCGGCATGGCCAACCGCGTAAAGGTCAAGGTCGAATGGGTCGACGCCGAGGTTTTCGACACAGAAGACGCCGCACCACATCTGGAGGGCTTCCACGCCATCCTCGTGCCCGGCGGGTTCGGAGAGCGCGGCACAGAGGGCAAGATCAAAGCGGCGCAATACGCACGTGAACACAAGGTTCCCTATCTGGGTATCTGTCTGGGCATGCAGATGGCGGTGATCGAGGCGGCCCGAAACGCCGCCGGCATCGCCGAAGCAGGGTCCGAGGAATTCGACCACGAAGCCGGGAAAAGGCGTTTCGAACCGGTTGTCTACCACCTGAAGGAATGGGTGCAGGGCAACCACAAGGTTGAACGCAAGGTCGGCGACGACAAGGGCGGCACCATGCGTCTGGGAGCCTATAACGCAGTTCTGGCCGAAGGATCGAAGGTTGCCGAAGTTTACGGCGGCACAAATATCGAAGAACGCCACCGTCACCGGTACGAGGTCGACATCAAATACCGGGAAAAGCTGGAAAAAGCGGGCCTGAACTTCTCGGGCATGTCCCCGGATGGCCGGTTGCCGGAAATCGTCGAATGGTCAGATCATCCGTGGTTCATCGGTGTGCAATATCACCCGGAACTCAAGTCCAAGCCATTTGACCCGCACCCCCTGTTCCGCGACTTTGTGCGCGCCGCGAAAGACAGCTCGCGTCTGGTTTGACGCCCGACGGTCACTGCTTTGTGACGGCCGGTGCGAAAAAACCTGTACGCGCCGGTCGTTTACACGGTTAACTGTCGGCAAACCAGCGACAGGAGACCGGCCATGGCCAATCAGATCACCAAAGCGGAAACCTTTGCGGCCCTGCATAAGAAGGGCGCACCGGTTATTCTGTACAATATCTGGGATCCGGGCAGCGCGGGCGCTGTACGCGACGCTGGCGCGCAAGCCGTTGCCACCGGCAGCGCCCCAGTTGCGATGGCGCAGGGATATTCGGACGGTCAGAACATCCCCCTGGACGCGGCCCTGGACAATGCCCGGCGGATCGTCTCGGCGGTTGATC
Organism: Ruegeria sp. ABV4_181; assembly: GCF_056158465.1. NCBI lineage: Bacteria > Pseudomonadati > Pseudomonadota > Alphaproteobacteria > Rhodobacterales > Roseobacteraceae > Ruegeria > Ruegeria sp. ABV4_181. The sequence goes on along the minus strand of NZ_JBSWTI010000002.1, from coordinate 2,146,875 downwards.
TTCCGGTTTCGCTGGACTTCGAAGGGGCCTATGCCGGGGACGTTCTGGGAATTGCCACCAACGTGCAGCTTGCGCTTGAAACCGGGGTTGTCGGCTTTAATTTCGAAGATCAAGTCGTTGGCACAATTGATCTTTATGACACGGAAACACAGGCAGCACGCGTTGCCGCCATGCGGGAAGGATGTGATGCCGCGGGGGTTCCGGCCTTCATCAATGCCCGCACCGACATCTTCCTGAAAGCCCAGCCCGAAACCCATGATGAGGCGATGCTGGATGACGCCATCGCGCGCGCTAGGGCTTATGCCGACGCCGGGGCCAGCGGGTTCTTTGCTCCCGGCCTGAAGGACGAGGGCATGATCGCCCGGCTGTGCAAATCGACCGACTTGCCGGTCAATATCATCGCCCTGCCCGGCACGCCGGACACCGCAACGCTGGCGTCACTTGGCGTCGCGCGGATCAGCTATGGGCCCGTCCCCTATCAGCAGATGCTGGGGTGGTTGCAGGAACAGGCGAAACAGGCGCTTCAATCCAGTTGATCGCGCGCCAAAAAGGGTTGTATTTCAGCAGGTTCTTGCCTTGACCGGCGGGCTTGTGATCATTGCGCTTGCAACCGGTAGTCCACGCTTGGCGGGCCACAAAATTTGGAATAACCTCAGCCCATGTTGAAGAAGTTTTTTCAGGCTTTCCGCCCGCCGCAACACGACAATCTGCCCGACCCGGACGCCGAACTTGCGCTGGGTGCCCTGATGGTGCGCGTGGCTCAGGCGGATCGCGACTACAAGATCGAAGAAATCAGCCTGATCGACCGCATCCTCGCGCGGCTCTACCAGCATAACGCGATCGAGGCCGCCAAGGTTCGCGCCACCTGCGAAAAGCTGCACGCCGCCGCCCCCGAAACCGACACGTTCGGCAAGCTGATCCGCGAAACCACAGACCTGCACGAACGACTGGCCGCTCTGGACGCCCTTTGGGAGGTTGTTCTGGCCGACGGCAACTCGGATGAAGGTGAAATCAAGATCGTGGAAGAGGCGCGCGCCGCCATGGGACTAAGCTTCAATGACAGTCAGGCCGCGCGTGCGCGCGTGCAAAGGCGCTTGGAAGAGCGTTAGACGCCATCTATATCTGACACCATGTTCAGCGATTTCCTGTCCCGGCTTACACAGCCCAAACCCGATCCGCTTGTCGATGAAGATGCCCGTCTGGCCTTGACCGCCCTGCTGGTGCGCATTGCGCGGTCAGATAACGACTATGCCGACAGCGAGATGGCCCAAATCGACCGGATATCGGCCGAGCGGTTCGGCCTGTCGCCCTTCGAAGCCGCCGCCCTGCGCGCCCGGGCCGAAGACCTGGAGGCCGAAGCGCCGGATACCGTTCGTTTTACCCGCGCCATCAAAGAGGCCGTGGCCTATGAAGACCGCCTTGCCGTGGTGCAGGCGCTGTGGTCGGTGGCGCTTGCCGACGGGCATCGCACGGGTGAAGAGGATTCGCTGCTCAGGCTTGTGGTCAGCCTTCTGGGCGTCAGCGATGTGGATTCCGCCCTGGCCCGCCAAAAGGCTGCCAAATCGTGATCGCGATGCTGGGCATGTACGACATGCCCGCGCTTCGGCCTGCCAATGATCGGTTCTGGGACTTGATTCGCGGACATCTTGGCCATGGTCCCGATCAGCTGACCCGCGACGCCGATGTTTGGGACGTCTGGTTGAGCCCAGAGCTTGTCTTTGCCCAGACCTGTGGCATGCCCTACCGGACACGTCTGCATGGGAAAGTACAACTGGTTGGCACGCCGGATCACGGGCTACCCGGATGCCCACCGGGCCATTATCGCTCGGTCATTGTTGCCCATAGGGACGACGCGCGCGACCTGTCGCAACTGGCGACCGAAACGTTCGCCTATAACGAGGCCCTGTCGCAATCCGGTTGGGCGGCTCCGATCGTACACCTGAACCAGCGCAGCCTGCGCCCCGGCGCATTGCTGCAAACCGGCGGTCATGCCCTGTCGGCGCAAGCGGTTGCCGACCGGCGGGCCGACTTTGCCTCGCTGGATGCGTTGAGCTGGGAATTCCTGAAGGAGCATACCGATCTGGGCACCGTATTGCGCGAAGTTGACGCCACGGTTCCCACACCTGCCCTGCCCTTCATTACGGCAATCGGGCAGGATGCGCGGGCCATAGACAGGGCCGTTCGCGCGGCGATTGCGGACCTGTCGCGCAAGGATCGGGACCTGTTGCATATTAGCGGCCTGATCGACATTCCGGCAACCGAATATCTAGCAGTCCCCAACCCACCCCAAACTGAGGCAAATTTGCCCAATCCCTGATCAAATTGACCAGAACGTCTGGTCAATTTGACGGTTTCGGGGCCCGAACGCGTCAATTGCGCATTGCATTGCTCAGATTTTTAAGCCCTAGTACCGCACCAACACCAATAACACCTGGACCACCCGTGACAGATTCCACTCCCGTTATCGAGATCAAGAACCTCCATAAAAGTTTCGGCAATCTGGAAGTGCTGAAAGGGGTGGATATTACCGCCAAACGCGGGGACGTGGTGTCATTGATCGGGTCTTCCGGCTCGGGCAAGTCCACCCTGCTGCGGTGTTGCAACCTGCTGGAAGACAGCCAGGAAGGTGAGATTCTGTTCAAGGGCGAGCCGGTACGCTGGTCCGGCAATGGCCATCATCGCCGCCCTGCAGACCCCAAACAGGTGCTGCGCATCCGCACGAACCTGTCGATGGTGTTTCAGCAATTCAACCTTTGGGCCCACATGACCATCCTGCAAAACGTGATGGAGGCGCCGGTGACCGTACTGGGCCGCGACAGGGACGAGGTTGAGGACAGCGCCCGCAAGTATCTGGAAAAGGTCGGCATCGGCGACAAATGCGACGTCTACCCGGCGCAATTGTCCGGTGGCCAGCAGCAGCGCGCCGCCATCGCGCGCGGCCTGTGCATGGAGCCCGAGGCGCTGCTGTTCGACGAACCCACCTCGGCACTGGACCCGGAACTGGAACAGGAAGTGATCAGGGTGATCAAGGATCTGGCCGCCGAGGGGCGCACCATGATCATCGTGACCCATGACATGAAAATGGCCGCCGATATATCCAGCCATGTCGTTTTTCTGCATCAGGGCCTCATCGAAGAAGAAGGCCTGCCCGAAGATATCTTCACGACCCCTGAATCAACACGACTTCAGGGCTTTCTCTCCGCCACCAAGGCGGCATAAATTCAGGACAGAACCAAACTGGGGAGTAACCAATGAAAAACCTGATTCTGACCACTGCAGCACTGGCGCTGACCGCCGGCATGGCCATGGCGGACACCGTTCGCATGGGCACCGAGGGCGCCTACCCTCCGTATAACTTCATCAACGATTCCGGCGAGATCGACGGGTTCGAGCGTGAGGTCGGAGACGAGCTGTGCAAACGCGCCGGTCTGGAATGCGAATGGGTCAAGAACGACTGGGATTCGATCATCCCGAACCTGGTGTCCGGCAACTACGACACCATCATCGCCGGCATGTCGATCACCGACGAGCGTGACGAGGTTATCGACTTTACCCAGGACTATTACCCGCCGACGGCCTCGGCCTATGTCGCGACCTCGGACGCGGCTGATGTGACCGGCGGTGTCGTCGCGGCGCAGACTGCAACCATTCAGGCCGGCCACGTGGCCGAATCCGGCGCAACTCTGGTCGAGTTCGCAACCCCGGAAGAAACCATCGCAGCCGTCCGCAACGGCGAAGCCGATGCGGTTCTGGCCGACCGTGACTATCTGGTCCCGCTGGTCGAGGAATCCGGTGGCGAGCTGGTCTTTATCGGCGACCCGGTTCCGCTGGGCGGTGGCGTTGGCATGGGCCTGCGTGAAAGCGACGGTGAGCTGCGCGGCAAATTCGACGAGGCGATCACCTCGATGAAGGCCGATGGCACCCTGAATGAGATGCTGGTCAAGTGGTTCGGTGAAGGCATCGCCACCTACGGCACTGACGGGTCGGTCATCACCAACTAATACTACCCAAAGGTCCGGCGCGCTTTGTGCGCCGGACCACCCCGGCCATGCGCCGGGCCTGACGTTCGAAAGACGCCCGATGTTTTCCTATTGCGCTGACCCTGACACGCTCGGTACGTTCCGCTGGTTTTCCTGCTATCTGACCAACGGTGTGCATTGGTCGTTCTATCTGTCCTTCGTGAAGGTTCTGGCGCTGCTGGCCATTACCGCGCCGGTCGCGCTGAGTTTCGGGTTTGCCGGGGCCATGGCGGCCCGCTCGCATTTCCCGCCGCTCAGTTGGCTTGGCAAAGCCTATATCGCCATTGTGCGCGGCGTCCCGGACATCGCATTCTTCCTGTTCTTCGTGATCGCGCTGGATCAGGCGTTCGAATGGACGCGCCATAAGGTTCTGTGCCCCGACTGGACCGACCCGATCCGGCAGGGCAACGATTTTCTGGTCTGTCAGGCCGCCAAGCTGCCGCTGGGCACCGCGCCCGAATGGGTGCACGAGACATATGGTTTCTTTCTTGCCGTCATCACCTTTTCCATCGTTTTCGGTGCTTTTGCCGCAAACGTCCTGTTCGGCGGAATGCGCGCTGTCCCGCACGCCCAACTGGAAACGGCCGAGGCTTACGGCATGACCGGCCGCCAGACATTCTGGCGCGTTCTGGTGCCTCAGATGTGGGTCTATGCCCTGCCCGGCTTGTCGAACCTGTGGATGGTGCTTATCAAGGCCACGCCGCTTCTGTTCCTGCTGGGGGTCGAGGATATCGTCTATTGGGCGCGCGAACTGGGCGGCACCAAGACCTCCAAGTTCACCGCCTACCCGCATGGCGACTGGCGTATGTGGTACTTCCTGTTCCTGCTGGCCTTTTACCTTGGCATGACGCGCGTGTCGGAAATCGGGCTTGAGAGGCTGATGCGCCGCCTGTCCCATGGCCAGGCCACCGCAGGCGGAGAACTATTGCGCAAGGAGACCACGGCATGAGCTGCTTGCAAACCATTCAGGACTATGGCCTCCGCTCGATCGGTTTCGGGGAACGGCTGTTGCCGAAGACCGATTTTACCCTGTGCGAACAGTTCACCCTGATCGGGTCGGGCATGATCTGGAACGTCTATTTCGGGATCATGGCAATGACGGTTGGCTTCTTTCTGGCCACCGCGCTTGCCGTCGGCAAGGCATCCCCCAACAAATGGCTGCGCAAACCGGCCGAGTGGTTCATCTTTATCTTCCGCGGCTCGCCGCTGTTCATCCAGTTCTTCTTTGCCTATTTCCTCTTCCTGTCGCTCAAGAAGACCTATCCGATGTTCGATGCTTTCACATCGGCCTGGCTGGGCGCCCTGATCGTTCTGTTTCTGAACACGGCCGCCTATTCCGGGGAAATCTTCTATGGCGCTCTACGGTCGATTCCCAAGGGCGATATCGAGGCCGCGGACGCCTATGGCATGTCCGGCTGGTCCCGGTTCCGCCGCGTCATCTGGCCCACCATGCTGCGTCTGGCCTGGCCCGCCTACACGAATGAGGCGATCTTTCTGTTCCAGGCCACCACGCTGGTGTTCTTCTCGGCTTTCCCGGCCTGGCAGCAACGCGGCGACGCGCTGTATTACGCCAGCTACTTTGCGGACAAAACGTTCAACCCGTTCGTTCCCTATCCGATTCTGGCCTTCTACTTCATCATGCTGACACTGTTGATCGTCTGGGGGTTCGGCGCTGTGAACAAGCGACTCAACCGGCATCTGCCGACCGCACAAAGGTCCAAGATGCGTTTCCGCCTGAATCTGGCGCGCTGAGCAATTCATTCGGTGACCAAACGGGCTTGCCAATGCAGGCCCGTTTTCAGTTTCGGGCACAAGAATATTGGTCCGAAAAGACGGCTTTGACATCGGCTTGAATTTGGAGAGATGGTACCGCCTCCCTGGCTTGAACAGGGGACCTCTGGATCCACAATCCAGCGCTCTAACCAACTGAGCTAAGGCGGCACTCGTGAGGGGCGATTTACCGAACGCGCCCGGGGAATGCAAGAGGATTAAAGCCGAATTTCCCAGCTTTGTTCGACAAGATCAACGCCAAAGGAATGGACATCCTTGCTGCCCGTCAGGTGCCATCCATTGGCTTTGTACAGCGCGCACGCCGCCCTGTGGCTTTCGTGGGTCCACAGCTTCATTTGCCGATACCCGGCACTGCGCGCGAACCCCATGCAGGTATCCAGCATAGGTCTTCCCAGACCCTGTCCACGGACCTCGGGCATCAGCAGAAACAGGCGCAGCTTTGCCGTTTCATCGTCCAGCGCAACACAGAAGATGCTGCCCAGCCTTTGGCCGGCCCGTTCGGCGATCCACCCCCTTTCGCGTGCCGGATCATGCGATGCCACAAAGTCATCAAGAATACGTGCGACAAGGGGCGCAAAGGTGGCATCGAACCCCTCGTCGCGCTCATAAAGCCTGCCGTGCTGTTCAACCAGCCAAGGCGCGTCGGTCGCGTGAAAGGGCCTGATCAATACGTCATCCATACCGTATCTGACCGCAAAGGCAGCTTGATTCTCAACCCTTTGCGCGTTAGCACGAACGCTCAGTCCCGGAGGCGAACATGGGCATCAATACCGAACGCGACATTCAGGCCAACCTGCAGATCGGCCCCACCGATCACGGCATGGTACGGCTGTTCATCGAAGCAGACGGCGTCGAGGTTCCGATGGATTTCGACCCTGAAGAAGCCGAAGAGATCGCGGACGAAATTCGCGCCGCGGCGCAGGCCGCACGCGCGGTCACGCCCTGATATATCAGATCCTCGGATCACGCAGGGCCTGAAGCCTGCGGGCTGCATCGGTTGCAAACTTCTGGATCATTTTCTTGCGCCGCGCCGGGGCGATCTTGTCCTCGGGCGCCATGCGCACAATCTCGGCATCATAGGCATCTGCAATGATCAGGCCGGTTTCATCGGGCAGCAGGTCCGTTGGAAAATCCGTATCGACGGCCCAGAAGAACCTGTCGCACCATTCCAGATAGCCGTGCCATTTGGAATCGGACTGATAATCCGCCCTGCTGGATTTGCATTCGATCACCCACAACTCGCCCTTTGGGCCCAGCCCCATGACATCGACGCGCAGACCGCGCGCCGGCACGAACTCTTCAACAGATACAAAGCCATGCGTCAACAAATGGCGCGACACGCCGCGCGCAAGCTTTTGACCGGGCTGCAAATCCAATGTCATTGCCGGAATGTGAACAATTCGTGAACAAAAATCAAGTGTCGCGTCACGCTTGACATGATACCGTTTGGTATTGCATTAGTTATAACACCAAACGGTATCATAAACGGGGTGACTTATGCAGACCCAAACCCAAAACGCGTTTCGAGCGCTGGCCGACCCGACCCGGCGGGACATCGTTCAGATGCTTGCGTCCCGGGACATGACCATCGCCCAGTTGACGGATCAGTTCGACATGACCCGTGCGGCGGTGAAAAAGCACCTGACGGTATTGTCGGATGGCGGCCTAATAACGGTCGAGCCACGCGGGCGCGAACGCATCAACCGGCTGGAACCCAAGGGTATGGCACCTGTTCTGGACTGGCTCAGATACTTCGACCAGTTCTGGGATGACCGCCTGAATAAACTGAAAGAAGCCATTGAAAGGAATGAGAAATGACGAATTCTGTTCTGCAAAAAACGATCTTTCTGCGGGCTGAGCCGGAAACCGTCTGGGACTATCTGACCCAACCGGACCGGTTGGCAGAGTGGTTTCACAAACCTGAACGCCCTTTGGCCACCGGTCAGAAACTGGAAATGTTCGGGACCTCCAGCGGCGACCTTCTGATCTGGGGCGAGGTCCGCGTTGCCCGGCCGCCGGAATATCTGGAATATACGTTTACGGTGAAGCCGATGGGCGACGCTGTCAGCGTGGTCAAATGGACGCTGGAACCCGTTGCGGGCGGGACCAGACTGGGTTTGCTGCACGAAGGGCTGCCGCAGGGGGCCGAAGCCTTTGGGATGATCCTGGCGCTGGACAAGGGCTGGGACGAGCATTTCGGCAAGATGCGGGCGGCTTTGCACGAAACTGTTGATGCCTGACCCCTTGTGCAAACCCGCTGCAACCCCTACTTAGGCGCGTGGCGGGTTCTGCCCTTCTTGTGACAGGTAGCATTCTGGTGGCCTTAAGCAATTCCGAGGGGGCTGGCTCTGTTCAGGTCCTGGCCTGATTACCTGGCGCCCACCTGTACATACAGGTCCTCGGGAATCACACCGCACGGTTGACTGGCGGTCCCGCCACATTTTCTGAATGGATTTTACCTTGCCTTCGGCGCGTCCTGACGGGCAACAGCAGGTTCAAAGCTGTGCACGACGGGCGAGCCACGGCGCGGACCGCCCGGCTTTTCTGCCATGCTCATGATGGCATAAGCGAACTGCACCCCGGCAAATACGATTCCGTTCATGAACCAGATCATCAACAGAGCAATCAGGCCCATATCAGAACCGGTGATCAGACCCCGCAGGTTGGCCACGTTCAGCGCCAGCAACACTCCGACAAAAACAGCCGAGATGACAAATCCCAGTGCAACCTGAGTGATATACAGCCGGATCAGTCTGGGCATGGCGGGCCTCCCTGCGCTCTGACCATCAGTCTAGCGCGTACCGGTCCGCGGTAAAGGCGTCAGAACGCCTCGGGGTTGGCCTCGCGCGCCATGTGGTCCAGCACGGCGTTGACGAATTTCGGCTCTTTGCCTTCCGGGAAGAATGCGCGCGCGACATCGACGAACTCGGTGATGACCACCTTGGGCGGCGTGTCGGATTGAGTCAGTTCCGCACCGGCGGCGCGGAAGGCCGCGCGCAATGTCGGATCGATGCGCGCAATCGGCCATTTGGCAACCAGGGCACGGTCGGTCATCTGATCAATCGGCGCCTGATAGTTCACCGCGTCCTCGACCAGTTTGCGGAACATGCGGATATCGCCGTCCAGCATCTCTTCGCCTTCATAGACAGCGCCAAACCGGTGGTCCAGAAACTCGTTCACAACCTGTTCGGTCGTCTGGCCCGACTGCTCCATCTGGAACAGCGCCTGCACGGCATAGAGCCGGGCGGCGGATTTCATCAGGCGTTTCTGGTTGGCCGGTTTCGGCGCGTCTGTCTGGGTCATACTGTCGTGGGTCCGTTGCTGTCGCCCGCCACAAGGATGGACTCGGACGGGGGCTTGAAGCCGACGCCCTTTTTCGAAGCGCCCCACTTACGGCTGAGCGCGATCAGATGCAAGGCCGCAGCGGCCGCGCCACCGCCTTTATTCATCTTTTCAGGATTTGCGCGGACTTCGGCCTGATCGTCATTCTCGACGGTCAGGATACCGTTGCCGATGCACAGGCCCTGCAAGCCCATCAACTGAATGGCGCGGCTGGAGTTGTTGCAGACGGTTTCGTAATGCGTGGTCTCACCCCGGATAACGCAGCCCAGCGCGACATAGCCGTCGAAGTTACACTGACGGTCGGCCATGGCGATGGCGGTCGGGATTTCCAGCGCACCGGGCACCTCGGCCACTTCGCAGGTGCCGCCTGCTGCTTCGATCTCGGCTTTTGCGCCGGCAACCAGATTGTCGGCGATGGCGCGATAGAACGGAGCCACCACGATCAGCAGTTTGACCGGTTTGTCGAAAGTCGGCGTTGGAAGCACGCCATGTTTGTCTTGTTCAGCCACGATCAGTCTTCCTTGAGAATCGAGCGGGTCCCGACGATGGACAGGCCAAAGGCGTCGAGCCCGAGGTAAACGGTTTCCGGCGAGTCGGTCAGAAGTACCAGTTCCTGTACGCCCATCTTTGACAGGATCTGCGCGCCCAGACCGGTTTGCTTGATGGTGCGCGGGCCTTCGTCCTCAGCCGCGTAGAGCGAGTTTCGCGGTTGGCGGAACAGGCAGACCACGCCACGCCCCTCTTCGGCGATTTTTTCCATCGCGCGGGGCAGCTCGCGCGACGATTTGGGACCAAGGCCCAGAATGTCCGGCGCTTCGTGCAGGGCGTGGGTGCGGGTCAGAACCGGTTCGGGCGTGGTGATGTCGCCCTTGATCATGACCACATGTTCAATGCCATGAGTCTGGTCGGTGAAAATCCGCATTTCCCACTCACCGCCATATTCCGACGTAACGGTTTCCCGCGAAGTCTCGACCACCAGATTGTCATTGCGCGACCGATAGGCGATCAGGTCGCTGATGGTGCCGATCTTCATGTCGTGCTCTTGGGCAAATGCCACCAGATCGGGCAGACGCGCCATGGTGCCGTCAGCCTTCATAATTTCGCAGATCACGCCGGATGGATTCAGCCCGGCCAGCCGCGAGATATCCACGGCGGCCTCGGTATGGCCCGCGCGCACCAGCACCCCACCACGCTTGGCACGCAGGGGAAAGATATGGCCGGGGGTGGCGATATGCGCCATCGTGTTCTGCTCGTTAATCGCGGTCGCTACGGTCAACGCACGGTCAGCGGCTGAGATACCCGTAGACACGCCCTCGCGTGCCTCGATGGACACCGTGAACGCGGTTTCATGGCGCGACGAGTTATTGACGGCCATCATTGGCAAGCCCAAATTGTCGACCCGTTCGGCCGTCATCGGCAGACAGATCAGGCCGCGGCCATGGGTGGCCATGAAGTTGATTGCCTGCGCATCGGCAAACTCGGCCGCGATGACCAGATCGCCCTCATTCTCTCGATCCTCGTGATCGACAAGAATGTACATCCGGCCTTTGCGCGCCTCTTCGATGATCTCTTCGATCGGACTGATCGCATCTCGCAGCTCGGCTTCGACGGGTCCGGGGGTTTCAAAGCTCATAAGGCAGCCTTTCTCAGAGCATGTTTGAACGGGTGGATAGACTACCAAACGTTCAAAGACCAGACCGCATGCGGCAGTGGCAGGTCAGGACGCGACGTTGATTAGGCCGGTCATGACATCTCAGCCAGCCGCGCGACGTAACGGGCAAGCGTGTCGATCTCAAGATTGACCCGATCGCCAACGGCCACATCGCCCCAGGTGGTCACCTCTTTGGTATGCGGGATGAAATTGATCCCGAAGTCGCATCCGCTGACATCGTTGACAGTCAGCGAGGTGCCGTTCAGCGCGACCGAACCCTTCGGCGCGATGAACCGGGCCAGGTCCCTGGGCGCGCGCAGGGTCACGCGGGTACTGTCGCCTTCGTCCTGCACCGCAACCACTTCGGCGACGCAATCGACATGACCTGATACGATATGCCCGCCCAGTTCGTCACCGACCTTCAGCGCCCGTTCCAGATTGACGCGTTTGCCAAGCCGCCAGCTGTCCAGATTGGTCTTGGAAACGGTCTCGGCGCTGATCTGAACGTCATACCAGTCATCGCCCAGCGCAATCACGGTCAGGCACACACCGTCACTGGCGATCGAGGCGCCGATATCTATGCCGCCCGTATCATAGCCCGTCCTGATCCGAGCCCGCAGATCGCCCTGCTGATCCAGCTCAGCTATGGTTCCGATATCGGTGACGATCCCTGTAAACATCTCGCTAACCCTTAGTTCTTAATCTGGCCCAGTGCCCTACGCCGAGGTAAGCCCAAGCAGCCCTGCGGGCAAGCCCCACCTTGCCGGGAAAGAAACAAACAGGCATAATTTCCTGAACAAACGACCCGAGCAGCAGTGATGTCATCCTTTGTCAAAGGCCCGCAACGCCGTGTGTTCCTGTTTCTGCAGGGACCGCATGGCCCGTTCTTCAGCGGGCTGGGACGGATGCTGCGGTTGTCCGGTGCCGAAATATGGCGCGTTGGCTTTAACGCCGGGGATCAGGCGTTCTGGTTCGACAAATCAAGCTATATCCCCTTTCGCGACGAACCGACGCAATGGCCGGTAAGGCTGCGCGAGCTCATCGCCGACCGACGCGTCACGGATATCGTGCTTTACGGTGATACGCGCCCGGTCCACGCGCAAGCGGTGGATATCGCGCAGGCAATGGGCATCTCGGTCCATGTATTCGAGGAAGGGTATCTGCGCCCCTGGTGGGTCACCTATGAACGCACCGGGTCCAACGGAAACTCGCACCTTATGTCTCTGGGCGTTGACGAGATGCGGCAAGCGCTGGATCAGTCCGCGTCTCAGATGCCACCGCCGCCGTCACATTGGGGGGATATGCGTCAGCATATTTTCTACGGCGCATTGTATCATTGGTTCGTGATGTTCCTGAACGGACAATACCGCAATTTCCGCCCGCACCGAGAGCTTCCGGTTTCCAAGGAATTCAAACTGTATTTCAAGCGCCTGGCCCTGATGCCATTTCACCGGTTGCAACGCCGCTGGGCAACCGCACGGGCGCAGAGGAGCGGCCATCCTTATCATCTGGCGCTGCTGCAACTGGGGCATGACAGCTCGGTTCAGTACCATTCGAATTACTCCTGCATGTCGGATTTTCTGGAACAGGTGATCCAGGGTTTTGCCCGGGGCGCACCGGCGCATCATCGGCTGGTGATCAAAGAACACCCTCTTGAGAACCATCGCGAACCCCTGCGCGGCCGCGTGCGTCAGATGGCCCGCGCGCATGGCATTGCGGATCGGGTTCACTATGTCCCGGGCGGCAAGCTTGCCGGTCTGCTGGATGACGCGAATTCGGCTGTCACAATCAACTCGACCGCCGGGCAGCAGGTTCTGTGGCGCGGTATCCCGCTGCGTATCTTTGGCAAGTCCGTTTATGACAAACCCGAGTTTGTGTCCCGCCAGCCGCTGGCCGAATTTTTCGCGAACCCAATGCCCCCCGATCTGGAAGCCTATCAGTGCTATCGCCGGTTTCTTCTGCAAACCAGCCAGGTGCCCGGTGGGTTCTATTCGCACAAAGGTCGCCGCCAATTGTTTCGGAACGTGGCGGATATGATGCTGAACCACCAGGACCCCTATCAATCCGTCCTGTCCGTCAAAGAGGCGCAGACGCCACAGTTGAAAATCGTTGAGTAGGCCGGGCGGGTTGACGCTAGAAGTCGGCGCGCGAACCGTTTAGCCTGCGACAAACAAAAGACCACAACAAATACGACTGAGGACAACCGGCAGTGCAACGCTTTCCAATCCGATGGATACGGAGGATTTCCCTTGTGGTCACATTCGGCCTGTTGGCCGGATGCCAGCTTCCCAAATCAGGTCCCAACAAAACCGAGATTTTGGCGGGGTCCGTTGAAAACGGTGGCAATGCCTTTGTTGTCGAAGTCGACGATCGGGTGGCGCAGGCCACTTCGGCGGTTCCGCAATTCGGCTTTTCGTCCGTATTCAGCAGCGCGCAAAGCCTGACCGCAGACACGGTCCGTGCCGGTGACGTTCTGGGCCTGACGATCTGGGAAAATGTCGATGATGGTCTGCTGTCGGGTGAGCTGAGCTCGGCCACAGCGCTGGAACAGGTTCAGGTGGACAGCGAAGGGTTCATCTTCGTGCCCTATGCCGGTCGCATCCGTGCTGCGGGCAATACGCCGGAACAACTGCGCCAGCTGATCACCAGCGAGCTACAGGATCAGACCCCAGACCCACAGGTCGAAGTGCGCCGCGTCGCCGGAGATGGATCAACCGTTTCTCTGACCGGAACGATCAGCGCGCCCGGCATCTACCCGATCGAACGGCCGACACGCACCCTGACGGGTATGCTGTCGCAGGCAGGCGGCGTTTCTGTCGGCTCGGACATAGCACTTGTGACCCTGATCAGGGGAACCGAAAAAGGTACGGTCTGGTACGAGGACCTGTTCCGCAATCCCAAGCTGGACGTCGCCCTGCGCGGCGGTGACCGCATATTGGTTGAGGCGGACAGCCGGTCCTACGTGGCCCTTGGCGCAACCGGGGGCCAATCCCGCGTGGCGTTTGACACTCAGGACCTGTCCGCGCTGGAAGCTCTGGCACAAGTTGGCGGGCTGCAGTCGCTGTCATCCGATCCGACTGGTATTTTCGTCCTGCGGAAAGAAACGCAGGACATAGCGCGCAGCGTCATGGGCCGTGCGGACCTGCAGGGGGATCAGCGCATGATCTACTTGCTGAACCTCACCGCGCCCAACGGGCTGTTCATTGCGCGGGATTTTGTCATCCGCGATGACGACACGATCTATGTGACCGAAGCCCCTTATGCACAGTGGAGCAAGTCCATCTCGCTGATCGCCGGCGGCCTGACCCCACTTGCCAATGTCGCCACGCTGACGGGCAACTGATGCAACCCGAAACAACAGCCGGGGCCGAGCGCACCCGGCTGTTTGTCTACAACGGCGGTTTCCTCACACAAAGTCGCGTTCGCCGTATCCTTTCGCTGAACGGGTACGACATTCGCCTTGGCCTGCCCCAAGACGGCGACGTCGTCGGGATTTGGGGGAACAGCCCCACTGCCCATCGTGGTCGAAAAATCGCGGCCAGTCGCAACGCACCCGTTCTGCGGGTCGAGGACGCATTTCTTCGATCGCTGCATCCGGGGCGAAGCGGAGAAGGCCCCTTGGGCCTTCTGCTGGATCGAAGCGGCGTGCATTTCGACCCTGACACGCCATCCGATCTTGAAAACCTGCTCGCCTCTCACCCGCTGGATGACACCGCGCTTTTGAACCGGGCCCGGTACGCCATCGACAGAATGCGCGAACTGCATCTGTCCAAGTACTCGGCCTTCGATCCGGCGGCTCCCCCACCTGACCCCGGCTATGTTCTGGTAATTGATCAGGCGCTTGACGATGCGTCCGTGACCGCCAGCAAGGGCGATCCGGCGCGGTTCCATGAAATGCTGATCATCGCGCAGGAGGAAAACCCCGGTGCCCGTATCCTCATCAAAACCCATCCGGAAACGATTGCAGGGCATCGTCAGGGGTATTTCTCGGCGCAGGACTTGTCGGACCGGGTTTCATTTCTGAGCGACCCGATCAGCCCCTGGTCCGTGCTAGAGGGCGCGGTGGCGGTTTACACCCTGTCCTCGCAACTGGGGTTCGAGGCCATCTTGGCCGGACACAAGCCGCGGGTGTTTGGTCAGCCCTTCTATGCCAGCTGGGGGCTTACGCAGGATGAAACTCCGATCCCGCGCCGCCAACGCAATCTGACACGGGTGCAATTGTTCGCCGCGGCCATGATCCTTTACCCCACGTGGTACGACCCTTACCGAGATCAATTGTGCGAGCTGGAAACCATTCTGGACACGCTTGAGGCGCAGACGCGTGCCTGGCGTCAGAACTACAAGGGATGGACAGCCTCGGGCATGCGGTTGTGGAAGCGGAAGCACCTGCAACAGATGTTCGGGCGACAAAAAAAGGTCAGGTTTACGGCGGGTCCGCCGGAAGGTTCAGACCGGCCACACATGGTCTGGGCCAGCCACGCACGCGATGCCGAACACGCCGTCCGGGTCGAGGATGGCTTCCTGCGGTCCCGTGGGCTTGGCGCCCGCCTGATTCCGCCGCTGTCACTGGCAACGGACGAGTTGGGCATCTATTACGACCCGACGCATCCAAGCCAGTTGGAGGAGATGATCACCGCCCGCGAAACCCTGCGCCCGGACCAGGAATTGCGGGCCGAGCGACTGGTGGACCAGATCGTTTCCGGCCATATCAGCAAGTACAATACCGGTGGTGCGGCCCCTGAATTGCCTGCCGGGCATCGCATTCTGGTTCCGGGACAGGTCGAAGATGACGCGTCGATCCTTCTGGGGACCACAACGGTGCGCACCAACACCGATTTGCTGCGCGCAGCCCGCGAAGCCAATCCAAACGCGGTATTGATCTACAAACCTCATCCGGATGTCGAGGCCGGTCTGCGCGAGGGCGATGTTCAAAGCGACGGGCTTGCGGATGTCATCGCCACCGACACCGATCCGGCCGCGCTGCTGTCGCAGGTTCAGGAGGTCTGGACCATGACATCGCTGCTAGGGTTCGAAGCGCTGCTGCGAGGTGTTTCCGTCACGACGCTCGGCGCGCCCTTCTATGCCGGCTGGGGATTGACGAAGGATCTTGGAACGGTTCCGGCACGGCGTGGCGCGCGGCCGTCATTGCTGGGGCTGGTCCATGCGGCACTGATCGATTATCCCAGATATCTGGACCCGGTTACGGGCCAGCCCTGCCCGGTCGAGGTTGCGTTGCAGCGGCTGGCCGAGGGGTATGATGGCGGCGGCGGGCCCGCTATTCGGTTGCTGTCAAAGTTGCAGGGTATCTTTGCGTCCCGGGCGGGTCTTTGGCGTCGCGGTTAACGCAAGGCTCTGGCCCAGCGATGCAGAACATCCGGCCCAACGGTCCGGTTTTCAATCAGTTCGAAGCGGGGCGCGGCGTTCAGGTCGTCCAGCTTCAGGGTCCCGACCGCAGGCAGCCCTTCGGCCCCAATCGTCAGGCCAGCGCTGAATCCCACCAACTCGTCCACAAGGTCCTCGCGCAACAGTGACGCCGCAAGCGCCGAGCCGCCTTCGCAGAACACCCGGGTCAGCCCTGCATGTCCCAGTTGTTGCAACAGATCGGCGGCGTCGATCTGGTGGTCGTCCAGGGCACACGGAATCAACCGCGCGCCCAGCCCTTCCCACGCCCGCGCGCGTTCTGCGTCAGGCGATGGGCCGTGGCACAGCCAGACCGGAATATCGGCGGCGGTGCGCGCCAACTGGCCCAAAAGCGGAATGTCCAGATGGCGCGAAACCACGACCCGCACGGGCTGTGCGTCGATGCCCAGATCGCGCACCGTCAGCGACGGATCATCGGCGCGTGCTGTTCCCGCCCCTATCATGACCGCGTCGTGGCGAGCCCGCATGCCGTGCACGGCGCGCCGCGCCTGTGGTCCGGTGATCCACTGGCTGTGACCGCTGGCTGTGGCAATACGCCCGTCGAAACTGCTGGCCAGTTTCAGCGTGACAAACGGACGCCCCTGCTCGGTTTTCAGGAAAAAGCCCGCATGGTCGCGGGCGGCCTGTTCGGCCAGAACGCCGGTTGTGACCTCGATCCCGGCCTCGCGCAACATCGCAAACCCCTGCCCCGCAACACGCGGATCGCTGTCTTCGATCGCCGAGACGACACGGGCCACACCCGCCTCGATCAGCGCCTCGGCGCAGGGTGGCGTCTGACCATGATGCGAACACGGCTCAAGCGAGACATAGGCCGTCGCCCCGCGCGCCGCGCCTTGGGCTTGCGCCAGTGCCTGCGTCTCACCATGCGGTCGGCCGCCAGGCTGGGTCCAGCCGCGCCCCACGATACGGTCGTCGCGCACGATCACGCAGCCAACGGACGGGTTGGGCCAACACGTCCCCTGACCACGCTGCCCCAGTGACAGGGCCAGCGCCATATATCGCTTATCAGTTTCGCTCACTCGTCCGTCGAAGGCTGCGGCGGGCGCAGTTCGTGGACAAACTCCTCGAAGTCATCGGCCGCCTGGAAATTCTTGTACACACTCGCAAAGCGAACATAGGCCACGGTATCGATCCGCGCCAGAGCTTCCATGACGATCTCGCCGATCTTGCTGGATGGGATATCGGTTTCGCCCATGCTTTCCAGACGTCGCACGATGCCGGAAATCATCTGGTCGATGCGATCCGGATCAATAGGTCGTTTCTGCATCGAAATGCGGATTGAACGTTCAAGCTTATCGCGGTCGAAATCCTCGCGCTTGCCGTTGGTCTTGATCACTACCAGATCGCGCAACTGGACGCGTTCATAGGTGGTAAACCGTCCGCCACAGGCCGGGCAGAACCGGCGCCTGCGGATCGCGACGTGATCCTCTGCCGGGCGTGAATCTTTGACCTGAGTGTCGATATTTCCGCAAAACGGGCAGCGCATCCGCCGTCTCCTCGTCCCTTGTTCGGCCTCTTTTTGTAAGCACTTCGGCTTACTTATCCACAACTATAGGGCAGCCGCTAGGATTTGGGTAGTCGGAATTTTCCACCGCAATATAAAGGGTCATGTGAAATGGGCCGCGACCTTTCGCCTGTGCGGCGCCGCGCGGTGTTCAAACAGATAAATGCCTTGCCACGTGCCCAGCACGGGCTGCCCAAGGGCGACAGGGATCGACAGGGATACGGGCAAAATGGCGGCCTTGATATGGGCGGGCATGTCATCCGGCCCTTCATAGATGTGCCGCAGATACGACATGGACGGGTCATCGGACGGCGGCACCAAACGATCAAAGAATGCGCGCAAATCCGTCTGCACCTCGGGGTCGGCATTTTCCTGAATGAGCAGCGAACAAGATGTGTGCCGCACGAACAACGTCAGCAAACCGTCGCGTTCGACCGAGTTGAGCCAGTTGCGCACGTCCGAGGTAAACTCGTACAACCCGGGACCATGCGTCGAAATAATAAACTCGGTCAGCAAAACGCGGCGACTTTCCTTTAGTCGTCAAAAAGCGGGCGGCGGTAGCACAGGCCATTTGCGCTTTGGACCGTTCTGCTTTGCCCTGGTACGAAGCCAACAGATACCGTCTTGACGTCCTTCGCAACACCTTTGGGCGGGGCGATCGAAAACTGAACGGCGGTCCTGCGCCCGGTCGCCTCGCTTGGACCATACCCTCGCACGACGTAAATGGGCTGCTGCCATCCCGCGCCCAGCGACCTGCGGGCAAAGTCGGCGGCGGCGCACCAGTAGCCATCCGCGTCTGTCCGCCCTCTTGGGATCACTTCAAAGACCGTGTTGTTCAGGGCCACCGTCTGGTACCCGATGCGCCCGTTGTAAGCTGAGGCCGGGGTGCTCAGCACAAGCGCTGCAAAAACCGCGAAATTCAAAACCTTTTTCATAACGATACTCTTTCCTGTTTCGAGGTAAGGATGGACGTAGTTTACAATGAACCCGGACAAAGCCGGATCACGATGAATTCAGTCACATAGCGGCTGCGCGTGAACAGGCGCCAGCCATCCCTGATACCGGATCAAGGTTCCAATACCTGGCATGGCCGCCGCGACATCGAAGCGAAACAGGCCGTTTTCGTCCTGCCATTCAGCGGTTGATGACCGCGGCAACAGGAATGCAGGACATCGAAGTCCAAAAACGCTGAGGGTGCGGATGTGGATCAGCACGCGCCCGTGTGAACATTCCGGCGCCAGCCAAAGGGTCACCTGGCCCAACCGCTCACGAACACACCCGCGCGTGTGATCGAAGGTCAGCCGCGATTGCGTGATGTGGCCGTCAAAATCGCGGTCCCACACCCATTCATTTCCGGTCCGGACAATTCTGACCTGCACCGGAATGTCCTCGGCCCTCGGTGGAAAGCCCCCTAGACGCAGCAGCAAGGCTTTCAATCGCCCGTTACCCACGGCGACGCTGCACCGCCCGGCGTACAGTCCTGGACGACTGTGCAAGTTCTGCACCGAAGGGGGCAAACTGGCCGTTGTTGGCAGCGCCTGCAAAAAAGGATCGGGTTCCAATCAAAACCCCTCGGGCAGGAAACGCGAGCGCAGTGCCGGGTCCGGGATCAGACAGGTCGCTGAGCGTCCGAATATCGCGTATCTGTTGCGAGCAACGGCATGATACAGAGGGTCTTTGACAAATCCGGGCAAGAACCTGCACAGCGAAAGAACCGGCCAGGCACCGGGCAAACGCCTTATCGCGGCGGCAAACGCATCCAGACGCTGATAGACCTTGCCATCGACGACGACCAGATTGGTTTCGAAATCCTGCGTAGACAGACCAAGGTCACTGTAAAGACGCTGACCCAAGGGCGACTGCGCAGTTGCGAACTTGAACCGCCGTGACTTGTCCCGCGCGACCATGAACCGAAAGAACCCGGAGCACAGAACGCATTCCCCGTCAAAGACGATGAAGTCCTGCCCGTCGGACAGGCCGGTTCGTTCACTGTTCCGCATCAGGCGCCGTCCGCTTGTTTCCCTTGCTGTACCCTTCCACCACCGCCCAAGCCGGACAATGTGACACGAAGGCCATCCGGGCCGGTCTGGATCGAAGGTGGAACGTGTCGGGGAGCCAACTGCGTAAAAGTGGTGTTTGGCGTGGCTCTGACCTTATCCCCTGAAGGCGCTGACCCGACAACATGCCGAAAATAGGCATCCCCCTGCGGCTGTTCTTGCGCCAATCGGTCAATAGTTTTTGGATATCGGCCAAAAGCGCCGCTAAGTCCGCATTGCGCGGATGTGAAATGGTCAGACCGTCTGCAAATACGTGCAAATCCGCTGAAACCACATTAGAAAAAGCCATGGACGTCGATATCGCCCGTATCCGGTTGTTGACCAGAACGCTTGATCAACGGGCGAACGATCCCGTCGTGGCTGATCGTATCCTCGAAAAATGCGACCTCAGCCGTAGCGCCATCGCACCCCCCGCAGCCACCTACAGCGCGCATCAGGAAGCGCTGTTTGTACGATACGCTTGCGATGTGCTGGGCGATGTCACATTTGCCGCGCAGGCCGGTCTTGCGTTTTCGTCATCCTCCAGCCTGACCGCATATATCAGCAAGTACTCACGTGACCTGAAACAGGTCATCGAAAACACATCGCGCTTTCACGGGATCATCGACCCGGCGATCTTTTTCAGCCTGCGACTGGCAGGAAACTTTGCCACTGTCGAAGCCGAATGGAAGGACGCCAGTTTCGCGCGATACCACCGGCGCACGGAATTCCTTATCTTTGCCGGGCTGGCACGTATGAGAAGCCTGACCCAGACGAATTTCTTTCCCATCGAGGTTCGCTTTCAGCACGAAGTCGGCGACAACAGGCGCAGCTTTCAGAAACTGGCCGGATGTCCGGTCGTGTTCGGCGCTGAGCGCCTGGAGATTGTGCTGTCTCCGTCAACGCTGGACACGCCGGTGCCGACCTATGACTCGAACCTGCGCGAACACCTGCTGGAATATGGTGAACGCATCCTGGCCGAGCGACGCTCGCCCAAGCAAAAGCTGCGCGCCCAGGTCGAAGGGTTGATCACACGCTCGCTGCCCGGTTCGATCATTCAGGCCGACGAAGCGGCCGCGAATCTGGGCATGAGCCCGCGCACTTTTGCCCGGCGGCTAAAGGACGAAGGTTCAAGTTACCGCGATATCGTCGATGACCTCCGATGCGATCTGGCGCAGACCTTCATTACAAACGGGATGCCCTTGTCCGAGATCGCCTATTCGCTGGGATATGCCGATCAGCCCGCTTTTTCGACCGCGTTCAGGCGTTGGACCGGTCAGGCGCCCAGCACATTCCGGAGCCGTCTGGATTTTCCGGTGAAACGCTGAGGGCGGCAGCCGGGGGTCGTCAGCCTTGCAGCCTCGCCCCGGCCTGTCCCATGAGTGGACACCCCGGATATAGAAAGGCGCGGAACCTTAGACTTGTGAGTTCCCGCCAATTTGATCGCCGCAGCGGACAACGTGAGGATTGCGTGATCGAAAAAAGGCGCCTCGGTTGAGGCGCATTTCTTCTTACTGATCCAGGAAGGATCGCAATTTTCGGGACCGGCTGGGGTGTTTCAGCTTGCGCAGCGCCTTCGCTTCGATCTGACGAATTCGTTCGCGGGTCACGCTGAACTGCTGGCCAACCTCTTCCAGAGTGTGGTCGGTGTTCATACCGATACCAAAGCGCATCCGCAGAACCCGTTCCTCGCGCGGGGTGAGTGAGGCCAAAACCCGGGTGGTTGTTTCCTTGAGGTTCTCCTGAATGGCGCTGTCCAAGGGCAGCACGGCATTCTTGTCCTCGATGAAATCGCCCAGCTGGCTGTCTTCCTCGTCGCCAATCGGCGTCTCAAGGCTGATCGGCTCCTTGGCGATCTTCATCACCTTGCGCACCTTCTCAAGCGGCATTTGCAGCTTTTCGGCCAGTTCTTCCGGCGTCGGTTCGCGGCCGATTTCATGCAGCATCTGACGACCGGTGCGGACCAGCTTGTTGATCGTTTCGATCATGTGGACCGGAATACGGATCGTGCGTGCCTGATCAGCGATAGACCGCGTGATCGCCTGACGGATCCACCAGGTCGCATAGGTCGAGAACTTATACCCGCGGCGGTATTCGAACTTGTCGACCGCCTTCATCAAGCCAATGTTGCCTTCCTGAATAAGATCAAGGAATTGCAGGCCGCGGTTCGTGTACTTTTTGGCGATCGAGATCACCAGACGCAGGTTGGCTTCGACCATTTCCTTCTTGGCCTGCCGCGCCTCTTTCTCGCCCTTCTGAACCTGCTGCACAATGCGGCGGAATTCGGGGATATCGAGACCGACGTACTGACCGACCTGAGCCATGTCGTTGCGCAGTTCCTCGACCTTGGCGGTCGAGCGTTCGATGAACATCTGCCAGCCCCGGCCCGGCTTTTCGGCCATCTCGGCCAGCCAGTTCGGGTCCAGTTCGCGACCGCGATAGGCGTCGATGAACTCGCGACGATTGATCCGCGCCTGGTCGGCCAGCTTGACCATCGCACTGTCCAGAGACATGACGCGGCGGTTGATGCCATAGAGCTGGTCGATCAGCGCCTCGATCCGGTTGTTGTGCAGGTGAAGACCATTCACCAGCTCAACAATTTCCGCGCGCAGTTTCTGATAGGTCTCTTCATCCTTTTCACTGAACGATCCATCTTCGTTCAGCGTTGCCGAAATCCGGCTGTCCTGCATTTCGGACAGCATCGAGAAATCGGTCGAGATCCGTTCCAGCGTGGTCAGCACCTGATCTTTCAGAGCTGCCTCCATCGCAGCCAGCGACATGTTGGCCTGATCGTCCTCGTCATCGTCATCGTCGCTGGCGATCGGGTTGCCGTCGGCGTCCAGTTCCGGCCCGGCTTCCTTGGCCGGCTTCGCAGCCTGCACCGTCGAGGTATCGACAACCGGTTCTTCCACGTCACCGTCTTCATCCAACTGGTTGCCAAATGTGGTTTCCAGATCGATGACGTCGCGCAGAAGAATGTCTTCGGAAAGCAATTCGTCATGCCAGATGGTAATCGCCTGGAAGGTCAGCGGGCTTTCGCACAGACCGGCAATCATGGTGTTGCGCCCGGCCTCGATCCGCTTGGCGATGGCAATCTCGCCCTCACGGCTCAGCAACTCGACGCTGCCCATCTCGCGCAGGTACATGCGGACGGGGTCGTCTGTGCGGTCAAGCTTTTCGGTGGCGGCACCAGCCAGCGCAACCTCGCGGTTGCTTTCTGTAGTGGTCAGTTCGGTCGAGCCCTTGTTCTCTTCCTCTTCGGCCTCTTCATCTTCGATGATGTTGATGCCCATTTCGGACAGCATCGACATCACGTCTTCGATCTGTTCCGAGCTGACCTGATCAGGCGGCAGAACCTGATTGAGCTGGTCGTAGGTGATGTAACCTTTCTCGCGGGCCTCGGCGATCATCTTCTTGACCTGGGCCTGGCTCATGTCCAGCGAGATTTCCTGTTCCTGCTCGTCGGATTTGCGGTCTTCGTTCGTATCCTTGGCGGCCATTCAATGCTCCTGCAGGGATGGGTGATTCGTTTGAACCGAATCATTAGCGCGTGAAAGTGATTCGGCCACCCGTTTACCCGTTTTTCTTTTCCAGTGCCTTACGAAAACACCACTTTATCTGCGTTTTCGCTCGAATTTGATACCGGATGTGATTGCCTTGAACGCGTCTTTCTCGTCGCGGTTGATTCGCGCGCCGTTGTCGGCGATGTCGAAAACGGCCCTGTCTTCATTCTGGCTGCGGCTTGTGCGGTTGCGTTCCTCGGCGGCTTGCGCCAGCCGATAGGTCAGCGCCTCATCGGCCAGATCAGACAGTTCCTCTTCGGCTTCGGCAATTTCAGCATCCAACCCCCGGAGCGCTTTGATCTTTGCGAGTTCCTCGGCCAGCGTCATCTCGGCCTTTTCAACGTCGCCTGGCTTGTACACACAGGGGATCACTGCGACATGGCGAAGGGCCAGCAGGTTTTCAAGGGCATCGGGCCCCAAAGTTTCCGCAATATGGTCTTTCAGATTGTCCGGGTCATCTACTGCATGCCTCAGGATGGCCGCGCGCAGCAGCGCGTGGTCCGGATCGCGGCATTCCATCTCATCCAACTGATGTTCGAATTGCACAACAACCTGCGGATTCAACGCGGCAATGGCCAGAATTGCCGCTTCGCGCAGCTGAATTTCCGCGTTTTCGGAAGACGCCAGAAACGACGACCGCGCACCCGGTGTCGCCGGTTGTGGCTGCGGTTGCCATTTTCCGCGTGGCTGCCATGGGCGGCCTTGTGACGGGCGTTGCGGGCGAAACAGCTGCCACCGCAGATCTTTTATTTCCTGACCATAATGCGACCGGATCGACGGATCGCGGATCAGCTTGATCTTGTCGCGCAGCGTCTTGTCCAGCGCCGCCTTACGCTCGGGGCTGTCGAACACGCGGCCTTCGGTTTCGCGTTGCCACAGCAGCTTGACCATGGGGATGGCCCCGTCCAGAACCGCCTGAACCGCGCCCGGCCCTTCGGCACGCAGCAGGTCGTCCGGGTCCTTACCCTCGGGCATCAGAGCAAACCGCAGGGATTTTCCGGCCTCAAGCAGCGGCAGCGCCAGATCGACCGCGCGCATGGCGGCCCGCAACCCCGCCGTATCGCCGTCCAGCGCGATGATCGGCTCGTCTGAAATCCGCCACAGCAACTGCAACTGGTTCTCGGTGATCGCGGTTCCCAAAGGCGCGACAGAGGCACCGAACCCGGCCTCGGCCAGCGCGATCACGTCCATGTACCCTTCCGCCACAATCAGCGGTTGCCCCTTGCCCGCCGCCTGACGCGCAGGACCGTGGTTGTACAAGCTGCGCCCCTTGTCGAACAGGTCCGTCTCGGGGGAATTCAGATACTTGGCGTTATCATTCGGGTCCATCGCCCGACCACCAAATGCGATGCAGCGCCCGCGTGGATCGCGGATCGGGTACATGATCCGGTTGCGGAACGTGTCATAGGGTTTCTTGCCCTTGTTCGAGGGCTTGGCCAGACCCGCCCCCAGGATCAGGTCTTCGGCCACGTTCTTACCGCGCAGATGATCCCAAAGTGCCTGCCAGCCGTCAGGCGCGAAGCCAATTTCCCAACGCTCCAGCGCCTGATCCTGCAACCCGCGGCGGGTCAGGTAGTCGCGCGCTGCAGCCCCTGCCCCGGTCTTGAGTTGCAGGCGAAAGAACTGCGCGGCCTGCTCCATCACTTCGGCCAGTTGCGACCGGCGATCCTGCTTTTCCTGCGCCTTTGGGTCACGTGCGGGCATGGGCATCCCGGCCTCACGCGCCAGAATCTCAACCGCTTCGATGAAGGAAACATTTTCGGTCTCTTTCACAAAACTGATCGCGTCGCCTTTGGCGTGGCAGCCAAAGCAGTAGTAGAACCCTTTTTGGTCATCAACGTGGAACGAGGCCGTCTTTTCATGGTGGAACGGACATGGTGCCCACATATCGCCCTTGCCCTGATTGGACTTGCGCTGATCCCACATGACCTTTCGGCCGACAACCTGAGACAGGCTCAGCCGGGTGCGCAGTTCATCAAGAAATCCGGAGGGCAGTGACATGGGTCAAACTTGGCAGAAACGGAAACGCGCGCCAAGGGTATGACGCGCGTTTGTCCACAAAGAATTTCGGGCTCTGTGGATTATTGCTGCAGGCACAGCTCCAACCATGCCGCGCTCAGGTCCTTTTTGCGAACATCGCGCATCTTTTGCTCGTACACCCAGGGGGTGATCAACGGGATCGCTGCATTGTAGTTATCGGGCCAGTTGGGCGCTGTGTCCGCGACAGCCTGCGGCACGTCGCGCTCTTTCACCTTGTCCAGCCGGGCCTTTTAAATCGCCGCAACAACATCCGCCTGATATTGGCAGCTTTGTTCCTTGCTTTCCTGAGCAGCCAGAGGTGTGGCCAGCAATACGGCCGCGATGGCAATGCGCAACATGGGGGTCTCCCGGATTCGTTTCTGTCGCAGCAGCTTAACGCCGGTCGAACTGGCCTTCCATCGCCGTTTTAGACATCGGGCATGCGTGTTGCGCGCAGACCCGTTGCGATGGGGCGGCCCGGTGCAGACCGGATCGCCCCCTGAAAAATCAAAGCCCCTTGGCGCGATAGCTTTTGGCCACCCGATCAATGGCAACGATATACGCCGCAGTCCGCAGGTCTTCCACGTCGTCGCGGTTGTGCCAGACCTCGCGCATGGACTGATAGGCGATGCGCATCGTGTCATCCAGGCCCGAGCGCACCAGCTCCAGCTCGCCCGCGCCGCGAAGATATTTGGCCTTGAAGTCCGGAGACATCGACCAGGCATCTCCGAGATAGCGATCCAGCCGTTCAAGTTCGCTGACGATCAGTTCGTGGCGCGCCTCTTCCTGACGGCGCTGCATCCGGCCAAAGCGGATATGGCTCAGGTTCTTGACCCACTCGAAATAGGAAACCGTCACACCACCGGCATTTGCATACATATCGGGGATGATCACGGTGCCCTTCTTGCGCAGAATTTCATCTGCGCCGGCTGTTACCGGACCGTTCGCGGCCTCGATGATCAGAGGGGCCTTGATGCGGTCCGCATTGCCCAGATTGATGACGCCCTCCAGCGCCGCCGGAACCAGGATGTCGCACTCCGCCTCCAGCACCTCGGCGCCTTCTGCGGAATGGGTGGCATCGGGATAATCTTTGACGCCGCCATGCTTCACGATCCACTGACGCACCAATTCAACGTCGATCCCGTCAGGGTTATACAGCGCGCCGTCCCATTCGATAATTCCGACGATCCGGGAACCGTCCTCTTCGCTCAGGAATTTTGCAGCGTGATAGCCCACATTGCCCAGCCCCTGCACAACGACGCGTTTGCCATCGAGAGTGCCCGACAGGCCCGCCTTCTGAATATCCTCGGGGTGGCGGAAGAACTCGCGCAGCGCGTATTGAATGCCGCGCCCGGTCGCCTCGACCCGCCCCGCGATCCCGCCGGCGTTCAGGGGTTTGCCGGTAACGCAGGCGCGCGAGTTGATGTCCGTTGTGTTCATCCGCGCATATTGGTCCGCGATCCAGGCCATCTCACGCTCGCCCGTCCCCATGTCCGGGGCCGGAACGTTCTGAGACGGGTTGATCAGGTCACGTTTGGCCAGTTCATAAGCGAACCGCCGCGTGATCTGTTCCATTTCATGTTCTTCGTATTTCCGCGGATCGACGCACAAGCCGCCTTTTGATCCACCGAACGGGGTCTCAACCAGAGCGCATTTATAGGTCATCAGGGCGGCAAGCGCCTCGACCTCGTCCTGGTTCACGGCAAGCGCATATCGAATACCGCCCTTCACCGGCTCCATATGTTCGGAATGGACCGAGCGGTAACCTGTGAACGTGTGAATTTCGCCCCGCAGGCGCACGCCGAACCGCACCGTGTAGGTGGCATTGCAGACCCGGATTTTTTCCTCCAGCCCCGGGGGCAGGTCCATCAGAGACGCCGCCCTGTTGAACATGAGATCTACACTTTCGCGAAAGCTGGGTTCATTTGTGGCCGTCATTTAATCCTCCGTGCCAGCGAACGACTTGCGTCCTGACGTTTTGTCGCACCCTATGCGTAAACGATCAATAATTAAGCAGAAATAAAGCGAAAAAAACGGGGAAATGGCGGTCATATGCGCTGAGTCGCCGTTGCCAGCGCGTGTTGGCCGAATTGTCGCCCAATCGAAAACAACGACAACCAACGCCGTCAAATTATCCTGCAAATACCTGCAAAGAGGCGATATCCGGGGCTTTCTCGCCCAATTCCCGCCACGATTCGACGGTAATTTCCTTATGTTAACTTTTCCTTAGCAGTGTTGGATGTCTGCTCAGCGAGGTCATCAAGATGGTAACGCGCGTATTTCAAAGCGGCACTAAAAGAATAAAAGACAGTGTTTCGGCGGCCCGGGGTTTTTCGAGAAACGAAGACGGGACGTTCACGATTTTTGTTTTGCTCGGGTTCCTGGTAATATTCGCGACGACGGGGATGGGCGTCGACCTCATGAACTATGAGCGCGACAGGGCGAACCTGCAGTCCACTCTGGATCGCGCGGTTCTTGCCGCCGCGGACCTGGACCAGACCCTTCCGCCGCGGGATGTGGTGGAGTCCTATCTGGACAAGGCCGGGCTTCTCGACAAGCTCAAGACGGTCAGCGTGCAGGAAGGTATTGGCACGCGCATCGTGTCGGCCACTGCCGAAGCCGTCGTCGATACGCATTTCATGAGCTTTTCCGGCATCCACTCTCTGACCGCCAACGCCGCCAGCACGGCGGAAGAATCCATTGGTGCGGTCGAGATTTCGCTGGTCCTCGATATGTCCGGCTCGATGAGCAGAGCCTCAGCCTCGCCCGGCGTTTCGAAAATCGCAGCGCTAAGAAGCGCGGCCAAGGAATTCGTGACGCTGATGCTCGACAAACCGGGTGAGAGCAAAATCTCGATGTCGATCGTCCCCTACGCAACTCAGGTCAACGCCGGCGCCGACATTCTGGACAAATTCACGAATGTATCGTCCGAGCACAGCTATTCGCACTGCGTCAACTTCACATCCAGCCAGTTCAACACCGCCGGGCTGAGCCCGACAACAACGTTGCAGCGGACGGCGCATTTCGATGTTTTCACAAATTCGGAAACGCCGATCGCGGCGCCGATCTGCCCTGTTCGTGCAGGCAGTGAAATCACCGCGATGACCGACGACATCAATTTCCTGCATGACCAGATCGACGCCCTGACGCCGAACGGAAACACTTCGATTGATATCGGCATGAAATGGGGTTCGGCGATGGTGGACCCGCAATTCCGGAGCGTTATCAACGATCTGGCCACCGAGGGCATTGTGCCGGCCAAGTTCAGCAACCGTCCGATGGCTTACGAAGAGGACGTTCTTAAGGTCGTCATTGTGATGACCGACGGTAAGAACACAAACCAGTACAAACTGCATTCCGATTACCGCGATGGTCTTTCAGATGTCTGGTACAACCCTGACTACGTTCGCTGGAACGGTGACAAGGGTGAATACAGCGTCCGTGTCTCGACCGACCCGGACCGGTACTACTGGTCTCAGCAGGAACAGTACGCGTCCTATCCCCATGGTGAAAACGAACCGGGTGAGGCGACACGGCTGACATATCCGCAGCTTTTCAACCTCGCCTCGGTCTACTGGAACGCGGTCGTCAATTACGAGTTCGAGTCGGATCCGGTTCAGACATGGTATCGCGACCTCTACAGCTACGTCGGATCAAGCTCTAAGAACACCAGAACCAAAAACATCTGCGCAGCCGCCAGAAACAAAGGTGTCATCATCTATGGCATTGCGTTCGAGGCACCGACAAGCGGTCTGAATACGATCAAGGATTGCGCCAGCTCGGACAGCCATGTCTACGACGTGAGCGGCATCAATCTGGAGAAGGCGTTTGAATCCATCGCGTCTTCGATCAAGAAGCTGAGGTTGACACAATGATCCGTAGATCTCTGGCGCGCGCGCGTAAGATCAGGAAATCCGAGGACGGCGCGGTGACGGTCGAATTCGTCCTGATCTTTCCGGTGTTCATGTTCTTCATCCTCAGCGCAATGGAATATTCGCTGGTGACGATGCAGCAGGCGATGCTGGAACGAGCCGTGGACCAGACGGTGCGCGACATCCGTCTTGGTACCGGCACCAACCCCACCCACGATCAGATCAAGGACTCGATCTGCGCCAGGGCGGGCGTGGTCAGAGGCTGCAGCACGAACCTGCGGCTGGAAATGATTATCCAGGACGCCTTTGTGGGTGTGGACCTGCCCGTCGAGCCGGACTGCACCGACAATTCGGAAGAAGTCAAACCGGTACGCGAGTTCAACAACGGTCTTTCCAACGAACTGATGATCCTGCGCGCCTGCGCAAAGGTCGATCCCGTGTTCCCGACTTCGGCCATGGGACGTGCGTTGGTTGATGATACCGGTCAGATCGCGCTGACAGCGACAACCGCCTTCGTTCAGGAGCCTTAATGATGCGCCTTTTCCCTAAAATCCGACGTCGCCTTGGGGGCACCGCACGCGATGAATCCGGTCTTTTGACCGTCGAGGCCGTGCTGGTTTTCCCGATGCTGGTGTGGACGATCACCGGCGCGTTCACCTTTTTTGAAGGCTTCCGGCAAAGCGCCTCGAACCTCAAGGCAGCCTACACGCTTGGGGATCTGATCTCACGCGAGACGCAGATGATCACGAACACATATGTCGATTCCCTGCACGAATTGATGCAAAGGATGGTGAACAACGGGTCGGAAATGAACCTGCGGGTTTCGCTTATCGTTTATGACGGAGATGATGATCGCCATTACGTCCGCTGGTCGACTTCGCGCGGTTATGACGGCATCTGGACGGATGACAACATTTCGAACATGCGCGACAGCCTGCCGCCGATGCCGAACCAGGACACGCTGATTATTGTCGAAACCTCGAACACGTACGAACCGGTATTCGGGTCCGGCTGGGTGGATGACAACTATACCTTCAAAAACTTCGTGTTCACCCGCCCGCGCTTTACCAACGAGATCGCGGCGGACGTGTGAATTTAGGCTCTGTCGGCAATCATTGCCGACAGAATTTCGGACATGAACTTGGTTTCCGCTGGCGCCGTCATGCCGCCAATGCCAATCCTGCGGCCAAGCCTCCACCACAGCCCCGGTGCCCAGCTGTTTTCCGCGCCGTCCCGCGTCTTTAACAGAAACCCGTTTGAGGGTTTGAACGCAAAGACGCCCCGGTCCACGGACTGTATATCCTCTACCCTCGCGATTACGCGCCCTGCCCCGGTTCTGAGTTCCGTCTGAGTCAACTCGATCCAATCATGGGTCGCGGTCCACATGCGATACGCCAGCCAGAAGGCCGCGGCGCCAACCGCCAGAAGAAAGACCAGCCACTGCGGCTCTGGCGGTCGTGCAAGCGCCACGTACAGGACCAATCCACCGACAATGCTCAGCATCCCGACGCCCAACCAACGCCGTGGCGGGGATGCTTTCACTGTGGCCAATATGTCTTTGTTCATTTCCGTCCCCTGCTCTTTTCAACTGGGTTTAGCTGCTTTGCATCCGGAAAGACAGAGGGCTATCTATCGCGGATTTTTGCACATGTTCCGTTTTTTCGCGCAAATTGACGCCACAGGCGCACAGGTTAGATGTGGTCAAAAGCATCAGGAGGACACAATGTCCCTAAGACCAACATTGGAAACCCGAAAAGCTGTTCCGACGATGGAGGGTGCGGGCGTAAAGCTGCATCGCGCGTTCGGGTTTCAGGACCCTTCGGAACTGGACCCGTTCCTGCTGTTCGACGATTTTCGGAACGAACGGCCGCAGGATTATCAGGCAGGCTTTCCGTGGCACCCGCATCGGGGAATCGAAACGATCACATATGTTCTGGCCGGTACGGTGGAGCATTCGGATTCGCTCGGCAACAGCGGAACTCTGGGGGCCGGCGATGTTCAGTGGATGACCGCCGGATCAGGGATTCTGCATCAGGAAATGCCCAAGGGAAACACGACCGGCCAGATGCACGGGTTCCAGCTGTGGGGCAACCTTCCTTCGGATCAGAAGATGACAGCGCCACGCTATCAGGACGTCCAAAGCAAGGACATTCCCGAGATCACCGACGACGACGGCACAATTGTACGGGTGATCGTGGGTGAGTTCTGGGGAAAAACCGGGCCGGTCGACGGAATTGCGGCCGATCCGCAATATCTGGATGTACAGATTCCCGCCGGTGTCAAAAAGACCTTTCGCATTGATACATACCGCCGGGCTTTCGCCTATGTATTTCAGGGCCAGGCCGCCTTTGCCGACGCGTCGCAACCCACGGGCATCCTTCTGGAAAAAGAGGTTGCCGGTCAGGAGGTTAATATCCGGGACATGTCCGGCGACCGGACATTGGTTCGTTTTGGCACGGGTGACGAGGTTACGGTTCAGGCCGGGCCGGACGGCGTGCGCTTCCTACTGATCTCTGGTGCCCCGATTGACGAACCCGTCGCGTGGCACGGCCCGATCGTAATGAATACGCGAGCCGAGCTGGAACAGGCATTTCAGGAATTGCGGAACGGCACGTTCATCCGCCCGGCGCACTGAACCTTCTGACCCGCCCAACGGGCGGGTCAGGCTGACACGGCGCGGCGCACCATATCCCAGTAGACCTGTTCAACCTCGTCCAGCGACAGGCGTCCGCCCGCGCGGTACCAGGTCATGACCCCGTTCAGCATGGCAATCACCGCAAGCGTCGCGATCTTGGTGTCTGCGATGTCAAACAGCCCGGCCCCCTGCCCGTCGCGCAGGATCGCCTCAAGCGAGTTTTCGTAGGTACGGCGCAGCGCCTCGATTTCCAGAAAGTTCTCGGGCGTCAGGTTACGCAGTTCCATGTAGGCGATGAACACCTCATCCGGCCGTTGAAGGTGAAAGCGGATGTGAAACCCGACGAAGCGGCGCAGCGCATCTGCTGCGTCCGCTGGTTTTTCCAACTCGGCATAGGCTGACAACAGATCCTGCATGTGGTCATGCATCAGGCGGTACAGAAGGCTCTGCTTATCCGGGGTATAGTTGTACAGGGCACCCGCTTGCACGCCGACCTCGCCCGCTATCTGACGCATTGATACCGCCGCATAACCGTGACGAGCGAACAATCCCAAAGCCGCTTCGCGAATGCGCGGTCCGGTGATGTCGGAATGAGAACCCTGAGTACGTGCCATGCCTTCACCGTATCTGAACGTTTGTTCATATAGAACCCCGCTTGAACCAGCCTGTTAAAAGGTGCATCACGGTTGCAACCGACCTTGAAAGGGTTCCGCATGAAGCCTTTGCCTTTGCTGATCCTGGCGCTTGTCTGCACCGGATGCGCCGACTTCCCGGAGCTGGAGAGCAGCGAACTGCCAGAGGTGCAATCTGCGCGCTACCCGCGACTCATCCCGCTGCAGGAAACTTTGGGACCGCCGGTGAACCCGGCAAGCGAGGCCGCCGAAATCGAAGAAGACCTGATCGCGCGGCGCAAAGAGCTGCGGAAAAAAGCGCGCCGGCTTCAACGTGCGGAAATCAACTGAAGCCATCCGTTTTCAACAACCCACTTACAGCCACGACGCATTGCACCCTTGCGCCGAACCCGCTAAGGCAGCGCTGAACGGGCAAAGGTCCGAAACCAGGGAAATTCGAGCGGAAAGGAACCCACGGAATGACACAGGCGCTGCGGCTGGGAATTGCGGGCTTGGGAACGGTTGGTGTGGGTGTCGTCAGGATTGTGCGCCGGCATGCCGATCTGTTGCAGGCGCGTACTGGCAGACCGGTGGAAATCGTCGCCGTCGCCGCGCGGGATTCCGACAAGGACCGTGGCGTGAACCTGTCGGATTACGCGTGGGAAACGGACCCTGTGGCCCTGGCAAAGCGCGATGACATTGATGTTTTCGTCGAACTCATGGGCGGCGAAAACGGCCCGGCCAAAGCCTCGGTCGAGGCCGCGCTGACCAGCGGCAAGGACGTAGTGACCGCGAACAAGGCCCTGCTGGCGGTACATGGTCAGGAGCTGGCCGAAAAAGCCGAGGCCGCGGGACGCGTCATCCGGTTCGAGGCCGCTGTTGCGGGCGGAATTCCGGTCATCAAGTCCCTGACCGAAGGTTTGGCGGGCAACGAGATCACCCGCGTCATGGGCGTGATGAACGGCACTTGCAACTATATCCTGACCCGCATGCAATCGCAGGAGCTGGGCTATAACGCGCTGTTCGAGGAATGCGCGCAACTGGGCTATCTTGAAGCCGACCCGAACCTGGACGTCGGGGGCATTGACGCAGCGCATAAACTGGCGCTGTTGGCCTCGATCGCGTTTGGAACAAAACCGAATTTCGACGGAATTCAGATCGAGGGTATTCAGCAGATCAGTCTGGATGACATCCATCAGGCCGCCGATATGGGCTATCGCATCAAACTGCTGGGTGTTGCGCAGCGCACCGCCCGCGGGTTGGAGCAGCGAATGCAGCCCTGCCTGGTCCCCAGCGGCTCGCCCCTGGGACAGCTGGAGGGCGGCACCAATATGGTGGTGATCGAAGGCGACGCGGTTGAGCAGGTTGTGCTACGTGGACCGGGCGCGGGCGAAGGCCCGACGGCCAGCGCCGTGATGGGCGATGTCTGCGATCTGGCGCGCGGATTGCAAATCCCGACCTTCGGCCGCCCGGCGGCAACATTGCAGGACGCGATCCCGGCAATTACCGGCCTGCCCGCCCCCTATTATCTGCGTCTTGCGCTGTATGACAAACCCGGTGCGCTGGCCAAAGTGGCCGCCATTCTGGGCGATGCCGGAGTGTCGATTGACCGGATGCGCCAGTACGGACACTCCGAAAGCACCGCACCGGTTCTGATCGTCACACACAGAACCACGCGGGCCACGCTGGACGTTGCGTTGGAAGGTTTCCGCGCGACCGATGTCGTCTCCGGGGACCCCGTCGCGCTGCGCATTGAAGAGGTTTGACCCTTGCGGCCTGCCTAAAACGCAGGATATGCCGGATAAAACGCCTGTACTTACCCGAGGATACCGAAAATGAGTGCTGCCAAAATTGACTTCAACGACCGCCTGCTGTCTCTGGGCCTGGCGCGTGTCGCCGAACAGGCTGCGCTGGCCTCGGCCTCGCTGGTTGGGCGGGGCGACGAAAAAGCTGCCGACCAGGCGGCGGTAAATGCCATGCGCGAACAGCTGAACCTGCTGGATATCGCGGGTGTGGTCGTCATCGGCGAAGGCGAGCGGGACGAAGCGCCAATGCTGTATATCGGTGAAGAGGTCGGCACCGGAAACGGCCCCGGCGTGGATATCGCGCTGGACCCGCTGGAGGGCACGACGCTGACCGCCAAGGACATGCCCAACGCCCTGACGGTGATCGCGATGGGCCCGCGCGGGTCGATGCTGCACGCGCCGGACGTTTACATGGACAAGCTGGCCATCGGCCCCGGTTTCCCCGAAGGTGTCGTCACATTGGAGATGAGCCCGCGGGAGCGTGTCGAAGCGCTGGCAAAGGCCAAGGGCTGTGGACCCGCGGATATCACCGTCTGCATTCTGGAACGCCCCCGGCACGAGGCGATGATCGCCGAAGTGCGGGAGACCGGCGCCTCGATCCGCCTGATCACCGACGGCGACGTGGCAGGCGTCATGCACTGCGCCGAAAGCGAAGTGACCGGCATCGACATGTATATGGGCCAGGGCGGCGCCCCCGAAGGCGTTCTGGCCGCTGCTGCGCTGAAATGCATGGGCGGGCAGATTTTTGGCCGCCTGCTGTTCCGCAACGACG
Source organism: Ruegeria sp. ABV4_181 (assembly GCF_056158465.1). NCBI lineage: Bacteria > Pseudomonadati > Pseudomonadota > Alphaproteobacteria > Rhodobacterales > Roseobacteraceae > Ruegeria > Ruegeria sp. ABV4_181. The sequence continues at coordinate 2,111,834 of NZ_JBSWTI010000002.1, read as the reverse complement.
ACGAACGTGGCCGCGCGGCCAAGGCCGGCATCTCTGATCTGGACCGCGTCTATGCGCGGGATGAGATGGTGACAGCCGACGTGATCTTTGCCGCGACCGGCGTGACCGGCGGTTCGCTGCTGCCGCGCATCAAGCGCGAACCGGGTTGGGTGGAAACAACAACCCTTCTGATGCGGTCGAAGACCGGCTCGGTCCGTCGCATGTCCTACCGCACGCCGATGTGGTCCCACGACAACGCCTAACCGCTTGCACCCCTGCCCTGCGCAAGGGTATCCATACAGGTAAGAAGGCCGGGTCCGAGAGGGTCCGGACTTGGCACATCAGGGGCAGGTCATGAGCTTTCTTGGGGTTGAACAATCTTTGTCCGGTCGGCGCTGGGTTGGCCCCACCGCTGATGTGGAGCGTGCGACAGAAATGCTGGTGCAGCAGGCCGGCCTGCCGCGCGCGGTCTGTCAGGTTCTGGCCCGGAGGGGGATTCCTGTGATGGAGGCTGCGGGATTTCTGGACCCCAAGCTAAAGGAACTTTTGCCCGACCCGCGATCCATGAAAGACATGAAAACCGCCGCAACCCGGTTCCTTACTGCGGTTCGGGCCAGGCAACGGATCGCGGTGTTTGCGGATTATGACGTCGACGGCGGCAGTTCGGCCGCTCTGCTGCTGGTCTGGCTGCGCCAGATGGGCCTGCAGGCGACGCTTTATGTTCCCGACCGGATCGACGAGGGTTACGGCCCCAACGCTCCGGCCATGCAGGAGCTGGCTGCGAAACATGACCTGATCATATGCGTGGATTGCGGCACACTCAGCCACGAACCCATCGCGTCCGCCAAGGGCGCGGATGTGATCGTTCTTGATCACCATCTGGGCGGTGAAACCCTGCCCGACTGCGCCGCCGTGGTGAATCCGAACCGGCAGGACGAAAGCGGTGAGCTGGGCTATCTCTGCGCTGCCGGAGTGGTGTTTTTGATGCTGGTCGAAGCCGGACGTCAGCTGCGCGAGAAAGGGGAAAAAGGCCCGGACCTGATCGGCATGCTGGACCTGGTGGCGCTGGCGACCGTTGCGGATGTGGCGCCGCTGATCGGGGCGAACCGGGCGCTGGTGCGACAGGGGTTGAAGGTCATGGCCCAGCGGCAACGCCCGGGACTTGTCGCCTTGTCCGATGTGGCCCGGATGGATTCCGCGCCAAACAGCTATCACCTGGGTTTCCTGCTTGGTCCCCGGGTGAATGCGGGCGGGCGCATCGGTCAGGCCGATCTGGGCGCGCGGCTGCTCAGCACAGATTCGATGACCGAGGCCGAGGCCCTGTCTCAGCGGTTGGACGCCTTGAATACCGAGCGGCGCGATATCGAAAACGCCGTGCGTGCCGCAGCGATGGAACAGGCCGAGGAACGGGGTCTGGATACGCCGCTGGTCTGGGCAGCCGGGGACGGTTGGCATCCCGGCGTCGTGGGCATCGTCGCCTCGCGTCTCAAGGAAACCGCCAACCGGCCTGCGATCGTCATCGGCTTTGACGGGGACGAGGGCAAAGGCTCGGGCCGGTCGGTTTCCGGCGTCGATCTGGGGGCGTCGATTCAGCGCCTGGCGTCCGAGGGGTTGTTGGTCAAAGGGGGTGGTCACAAGATGGCGGCTGGCCTGACCGTGATGCGCGACCAGTTAGAGCCCGCCATGCAACGGCTCAGCGAATTGCTGGCCAAACAGGGCGCGGGCGAAGGCGGCCCGGCGGACCTGAAGCTTGACGGCACCCTGATGCCCGGCGCGGCAACGGTTGACCTGATCGAACAGATTGAAAAAGCGGGCCCCTTCGGTGCCAGCGCCCCTGCCCCGCGCTATGCCCTGCCCGATCTCCAGGTCCGGTTTGCCAAGCGTGTCGGGGAGACCCATCTGAAGCTGTCTCTGTCCGACGGTGTGGGCGCCGGTCTGGACGCAATCGCCTTCGGTGCCTTTGATGGTCCGATGGGTGACAAGCTGTCCAATCATGGCGGCGCGCGGTTCCATTTCGCGGGGCGGCTTGAGGTGAACACCTGGGGCGGACGACAGAGCGTTCAACTGCGTCTGGAGGACGCCGCGCAGGCAAATTGAACCCGGTCCGGAAGCCGCCAAAAAAGTTTCGCAGCGCTGCGTTTTTCGGCTTGCGGGGGGGAAGGTAATCCGTAAAAGGCCCTCCACAAGCCAGCGTGGCCCGTTCGTCTATCGGTTAGGACGCCAGGTTTTCAACCTGGAAAGAGGGGTTCGATTCCCCTACGGGCTACCACTTGTGCTTGACTGGACCAAATGGCCCGTTCGTCTATCGGTTAGGACGCCAGGTTTTCAACCTGGAAAGAGGGGTTCGATTCCCCTACGGGCTGCCATTTCCCTGATTCAAAACCACTCGCTGTCACCACCAATTCGCGCAGTGAAATATCTTAAATCGTATCAAGGCCAATACGCGCGATTTTCCAGACAGCTTTCCAAGAATCAATAACTTGGCAAGAAGAGGTTATCGGAACGCATCTGGCCACTGCGCGAAGTTCCACCTTGAGCCGCCGGATCACTTGCGCTGATGAAAATCATTTAAAAACGGATAGTTACTCCTTTTTCCTCCTATTTACTAAAAAATTAGTTTGACACATATGCAAAAAATCGCTGATGCTGTGCGCCATCCGGTCTGCGCCGGATAGCCATAATTTTTGGGAGGAAACAGATGCGGAGACATCTACTTTCCGCAGTGGCGGCGGCTGCCGTCATTGCGGGGCACGGTCCCGTTTGGGCCGACGAAGCCGCAGCACAACGTTGGATCGACGACGAATTCCAGCCATCAACCTTGTCGAAAGACGAACAGATGGCCGAGATGAAGTGGTTCATCGAAGCTGCACAACCTTACGCGGGCATGGAAATTAACGTCCTGTCCGAAGGCATTCCGACCCACTCCTACGAGTCAGAGGTTCTGACCAAGGCGTTCGAAGAGATTACCGGAATCAAGGTCAATCACCAGATCCTTGGTGAGGGCGAAGTGGTTCAGGCTGTTCAGACCCAACTGCAAACGAGCCGGAACCTGTATGACGGCTATGTCAACGACAGTGACCTGATCGGCACCCACTCGCGTCTGCAACAGGCTTATCCGCTGACCGACATGATGGCGGGTGACTGGGCGGCGACAACTTCGCCGACGCTGGATCTGGATGACTTCATGGGTATCCAGTTCACCACCGGCCCGGACGGCAAGCTGTATCAGCTGCCGGATCAGCAATTCGCCAACCTCTACTGGTTCCGCAAGGACTGGTTCGATGACGAGGCCAACAAGGCCGCGTTCAAAGAGAAGTACGGCTATGATTTGGGCGTTCCGGTCAACTGGTCGGCCTATGAGGACATCGCCGAGTTCTTCACCAACGACGTGAAAGAGGTCGACGGCGTTGCGATCTACGGCCACATGGACTACGGCAAGCGCGCACCTGACCTTGGTTGGCGCATGACCGATGCTTGGCTGTCAATGGCCGGTGCCGGTGACGTCGGCGAGCCGAACGGCATTCCGGTTGATGAATGGGGCATCCGCATGGAAGCGGGCACCTGTAACCCTGTTGGTGCATCCGTGTCCCGCGGTGGTGCTGCCAACGGTCCGGCTGCGGTCTACGCGATCCGCAAATGGGATGAGTGGCTGCGTGCCTATGCGCCTCCGGGTGCGGCGTCTTACGACTTCTACCAGTCGCTGCCGGCGCTCAGCCAGGGCAACGTGGCCCAGCAGATCTTCTGGTACACCGCCTTCACTGCCGACATGGTGAAGCCGAAGTCCGAAGGCAACAACACCGTGGATGACGACGGCACGCCGCTGTGGCGGATGGCGCCCAGCCCGCACGGCCCCTATTGGGAAGAAGGCCAGAAGGTTGGTTATCAGGACGTGGGTTCCTGGACCTTCCTCAAGTCGACCCCCGCGGATCGTGCTCAGGCAGCGTGGCTCTATGCTCAGTTCGTGACCTCCAAGACTGTCGATGTGAAGAAGTCCCATGTGGGTCTGACTTTCATCCGCGACAGCTCGGTCAACCACGAGAGCTTCACCGAGCGCGCACCCAAGCTGGGTGGTCTGGTCGAGTTCTATCGCTCGCCTGACCGTGTGGCATGGTCGCCGACCGGCATCAACGTCCCGGACTATCCGAAGCTGGCCCAGATCTGGTGGCAGCAGATCGGTGACGTGAACTCGGGCGCCTTCACCCCGCAAGAGGCGATGGACCGTCTGGCAGAAGAGATGGACATCACCATGGCCCGCATGCAGGCCGCGGATGAAAGCGCCGGTGTCTACGGTGGCTGTGGCCCGCGTCTGAACGAACCGCAGGATCCGGACTTCTGGCTGGAAAAAGCGGGCTCGCCCAAGGCCAAGCTGGAGAACGAAAAGCCGCAGGGCCAAACCGTCAACTATGACGAACTGGTTCAGCGCTGGCAGTCCCAGTAAGCCAATAAACCCCGGGGGTGCCGCATCAGGCGCCCCCATCTCAAGACCAAAGCAGCGCGATGCGCTGCGGGATCGGAACCCACGGACATGATCGAACTTAAAGACGCCACCAAAAGGGTCGGCAATGTCATTCATATCAAGCCCACGACCCTGACCCTGCACACAGGTCACTTCAACGTGCTGCTGGGCGCGACGGGATCGGGCAAGACCTCATTGATCAAGATGATGGCCGGGCTGGACCCGATCGCCTCGGGCAGGGTCCTGATGGACGGGCAGGACGTGACCCGGCTGAACACGCAGAAGCGTCAGATCAGCCTCGTGCACCAGTTCTTCGTGAACTACCCTCATATGACCGTTTTCGACAACATCGCCTCGCCGCTGCGCGTGGCCGGCATGGCGCAGTCCGAGGTCGAGGGCCGCGTGGAAGAGGCCGCCGACCTGCTGCAACTGCGCCCGATGCTGAACCGCCGACCGCACGAGCTGTCGGGTGGACAGCAACAACGCACGGCGCTGGCACGCGCCATCGCGAAGGAAAGCCGCGCTGTGTTCCTGGATGAACCGCTGGCGAACCTGGATTACAAGCTGCGCGAAGAACTGCGCGAGCAATTGCCGGACCTGTTCGCGGGCCGTGGGGCCGTCGTGGTTTATGCCACCTCGGAACCTGAAGAGGCGCTGCTGCTGGGTGGACATACCGCCCTGATGGAAGATGGTCGCGTGACCCAGTTCGGCCCGACCGCAGACATTTACCGCAACCCTGAAAACATCGCCGCTGCGCGGGTGTTTTCGGATCCGCCAATCAATGTGGCGCGTATCACCGTTTCGGGTGCCCAAGCCCAATTGGCCGGTGGCGGCGGCTGGACGGTCGCGGACATGGCCGACGGAGATTACATGGTCGCCGTGCGCCCGCACCGGGTCACGCCGTTCCGCACATCGGACGCGGATGTCGAACTGACCGGCCGTGTGATCGTGACCGAATTGTCCGGCTCGGATTCCAGCGCGCATTTCCAGCATGGGGATGACGCCTGGGTGTCGCTGGCCGCTGGCGTGCACCCCTATCAGGTTGGCGAAGATCACAGTTTCTACATGAACCCGGCTCATTGCCGGTATTTCGGCCAAGACGGCCAAAGGGTGGCCTGACATGGCACAGATCAAGCTTTCAAACCTTCGACACAGTTACATGCCCACGCCGAAAGGCCCGGAAGATTACGCGCTGAAGGAAATCGACGTGACATGGCGCGACGGCGGAGCTTATGCGCTGCTGGGTCCGTCGGGCTGTGGCAAGTCCACGCTGCTGAATATCATCTCGGGCCTGCTGACGCCGTCCGAGGGGCAGATCCTGTTCGGCGACCGCGACGTCACCGCCCTGCCCCCCGATCAGCGCAACATCGCGCAGGTGTTCCAGTTCCCGGTGATCTACGACACGATGACCGTGGGCGAGAACCTGGCCTTTCCGCTGAAGAACCGGGGCGTCGATGCAGCAACTATCGAACGCCGTGTTTCGGAAATTGCCGAGATGCTGGACGTCACGGACATGCTGAACACCCGTGCCTCGGGCCTGAGCCCGGATAACAAACAGAAAATCTCGATGGGGCGCGGATTGGTGCGTGACGATGTGAATGCGGTGATGTTCGATGAACCGCTGACCGTGATCGACCCGCATCTGAAATGGAAGCTGCGGTCCAAGCTGAAAGAGCTACACCAGCGTGTGAAGGCGACGATGATCTACGTCACACACGACCAGACCGAGGCGCTGACCTTCGCCGATGAGGTCGTGGTGATGCAGGAAGGCGAAGTGGTTCAGATCGGAACCCCGGTTGAACTGTTCGAACGCCCGCAGCACACGTTTGTCGGCCACTTCATCGGATCGCCCGGCATGAATGTCTTGCCCTGTGAGGCCAAAGGCGACCGCGCTGTGTTCGAAGGCCACGAGGTGATGCTGGAAGGCCCGACCCACGGTGACGGTGGCCGCACCGATCTGGGCATTCGCCCGGAATACATAAGCTTTGGCGAAACCGGCATCCCCGCGCATGTCACCAAGGTGTCGGACATTGGCCGTCACTACGTGGTCAGCGCCATGGTCGGCGATACCCCTGTGAAAGCCGTAGTTGAACACAACGCTCCCAACCCCGGCTCACACGTATTTCTGCAATTCAAACCCGAACAATCCCGCGTCTACCGCGACGGCTGGATCGCAACTCAGGAGCGGGTACAATGAGAACGGAAAACCAAAAAGCATGGTTCTTTGTCCTGCCGGTTCTCGCACTGGTCGCCTTCAATGCGCTGGTGCCGATGATGACGGTGGTCAACTATTCGGTGCAGGAAACCTTCGGCAACAACCAGTTCTTCTGGGAAGGGTTGGGCTGGTTCGAACAAATTCTGCGGTCTGACCGGTTTCAGGCCGCTCTGGGTCGTCAGTTCCTGTTCACCTTCCTGATCCTGCTGATCGAGGTGCCTCTGGGCATTATCGTGGCGCTGTCCATGCCCCGCAAAGGGTTCTGGGTGCCGGTCTGTCTGGTGCTGATGGCCCTGCCGATGCTGATCCCTTGGAACGTGGTCGGCTCAATGTGGAACATCTTCACCCTGCCCAAGATCGGGTTGATGGGATATTTCCTGAATGACGTGCTGGGCATCAACTATGACATGACGCAACAGCCACTGTCGGCCTGGATTACCGTCATCATCATGGATGTCTGGCACTGGACTTCGCTGGTTGTTCTGCTGTGCTATGCGGGCCTCGTGTCGATCCCGGACGCCTATTACCAGGCGGCCAAGATCGACGGCGCGAGCCCCTGGTCGGTGTTCCGGTATATCCAGCTGCCCAAGATGAAGACCGTCCTGACGATCGCCGTTCTGCTGCGCTTTATGGACAGCTTCAACATCTATACCGAGCCCTTCGTTCTGACCGGCGGCGGCCCCGGCAACTCAACCACCCTGCTGTCGATCGACCTTGTGAAGATCGCGCTAGGACAGTTCGACCTTGGCCCTGCAGCCGCGATGAGCCTGATCTACTTCGCCATCACGCTGCTGGTCAGCTGGGTCTTCTACACTCTGATGACAAAGGATGACGCGCAATGAACAAGCGGTCCATCATCCCGATCCTCTATATCGCGTTCCTGATGCTGCCGATCTATTGGCTGGTGGCGATGTCCTTCAAGACCACGAATGAGATCCTGTCGGGCTTTTCCCTGTTCCCCCAGACCTTTACGCTGGAGAACTACATCACCATCTTCACTGATCCGACGTGGTATTGGGGTTACATCAACTCGATCATCTATGTGACGATGAACACGGTGCTTTCGGTCTGTGTCGCCCTGCCCGCTGCCTATGCGTTCTCGCGCTATCGGTTTCTGGGGGACAAGCAGTTGTTCTTCTGGCTGCTGACCAACCGGATGGCCCCGGCGGCGGTCTTCGCATTGCCGTTCTTCCAACTCTATTCGTCGATCCACCTGTTCGACACCTATCTGGCGGTGGCGCTGGCGCATACGCTGTTCAATGTGCCGCTGGCTGTGTGGATTCTCGAAGGTTTCATGCGGGGTATCCCGAAAGAGCTGGATGAAACGGCCTATGTCGATGGCTATTCCTTCCCGCGCTTCTTTGTGACGATCTTCCTGCCCAACATCAAAGCGGGCGTGGGCGTCGCGGCTTTCTTCTGCTTCATGTTCTCATGGGTCGAGATGCTGCTGGCCAAGACCCTGACCGCGGTCGAGGCCAAGCCCATCGCTGCTGTGATGACCCGCACCGCCTCCAGCGCCGGATACGAACTCGGCCTGCTGGCGGCTGCCGGGACATTGACCATCATCCCCGGCGCCATCGTCATCTGGTTTGTCCGCAACTACATCGCGCGCGGTTTCGCGATGGGACGTGTGTGAGGTTCGATATGCGTAAACTCCTTCTCGCCCTTCCTTTCCTCCCCTCAGCGGCCTTCGCGCAGCAGGCCGGATGGGGCAATGTCGGCCAGCAAGAGGAAAAAGGCTTCTCCTGGACAGACCCGCTGTGGCCTGATTTCTGGATGGCCTGGACCCCCGCAACTCTGGCCGTGTTTGTCGGTATCTTTTCGGCCATTGCCCTGATTGGCGTGCTAGAGGTCACAAAATTCCGCGACGGGATCGAACGGCGCGGTGTGCTGGGCTTGACCACCACGTTGGGCGACCGGCTGTTCATCACGCTTCTGGGCTCGGCCTATATCTTTCTGGCCTGGCTTGGGCTGGTGGGTCAGCCGGTCTGGACGCCGCTGTTTCTGTCCATCGGATGGGGCGTTTTCGTGTTCTGGAAAGTTTGAGCTTTGAAAACAGCTGAAAGGATGCTTGTCTGTCAGGCATAACAAAAGATGACGTCACAAAGACCGATGCGTAAGAAAAAAACGACGAAACTGCTGACCGAAGTGGAACTTGAGTTCATGAACGAACTCTGGGCTCTGGGTCAGGGCTCGGTCCGTGACGTCCTTGATCGCCTGCCGCCAGAGCGCAACCTGGCCTATACGTCCGGCGCAACCATCCTGCGGATTTTCTGACGAAAAAGGATTTGTCGAAAGTCGCAAGGACGGCAAAACGCTGATCTACAGGCCGCTTCTGGAAAAGGACAGGTATCAGGCACGGTCGCTGCAAAACCTTTCCCGCACGTTGTTCGACGATACCCCAGCCTCGCTGGTGGCGCGTCTGGTCGATGATGCCGGGTTGAGTGAAGCCGATCTGGAGGAAATTCGGGCACTGGTAGAGAGGAGACTGCAAAATGACAGCGGTTAAACCGGTTCTCGATATGTTTCTGGAATTCAACCTTGTCCTTGGTCTGGCCGCGTTTGTCTGGCTGGTGGCACGGGGCGTATTGTCCAGAACATCCCTCAGCCATGGATTTGTGGCACAGTTGCGCGCGCTCAAGGCGCTCTGCCTGTGCATTGTCCTCAGCCCCCTGTTGGCGCTGGGGGTTTCCGGGCTTGCCTCTCATACCTCCGCGGGCGGGCCGGTTGCCATTGGCGACCTTGCCGTTGCCGCTTATCTACGGGGGGACATCGCTATGCCGGCCACCCAGTTCGAGGCGTTGCTGAACACGCGCCAGCGCTGGGTTGAGATGATCGTCAGCGGTGAGCACCAGATTGTTTCGGCTGTCCTCGTGCTGATGGCGCTGGCCGCGCTGGTCTATGCCCTGCGCGCGCTCCGGGACGGGCTGGCAATCCGCGAAACGGTGAACAACAGCTTTTTGTGGCGCCGGTCCGCGCGGGTCGATATCCGCCTGTCGGACCGCATCGCGGTTCCCTTCGCGGTCCGCGGGCTGCGCCGGCGTCATGTCGTGTTGCCCAGCCATCTGCTGGACACCCCGCGAGAGCTGCGTTTTGCACTGGCACATGAATTACAGCATGTGCGTGCCGGGGACGTGGAATGGGAACTTGGGTTCGAGTTGCTGCGCCCGCTGCTGTTCTGGAATCCGGCCTATCTGGCCCTGAAATACCAGTTCGACCGCCTGCGCGAACTGGCCTGTGATCAATCCGTTGTTGCGCGCAAGGGCATTGACGCGTGCGATTATACCTCTTGTCTGCTGGACTATTGCGCCAGAACCGTTGTGCGGGGCAGCCCGCGCGTGCTGAACGTGGCTTTGGTCACTGGCGGCAAGGCAAAACGCGTGCTGCGTCAAAGGGTGATCGCCCTGGCGGATGCGCCCTCGGTTCAGACAACGATGCCGTTCATGTTCCTGGGTCTGACGCTGGTCTTTGCACTGGTGCTTGGGCTGGGCGCTGCATCCGTTCGGCAGACCGAGGATTGGAGCCATGACCGCATTATGCTGTCGACCGTTGTCAATCTTGAACGCCTGGAAGCCCGCAATCAGGGCGACTGATCCGATTACCAGCCTCGCCGCCCGAACAGGGCCTGCAACCGGTTCTGTCCCGCAAAAGGATCGACGGGTTGCGGCTGAGCGATTTGCGCCACGACACGGCGAACAAGAATCCAGCAGATCGCTGCAAATATGACACCGCCAAGCGCCTGCCCCAGCAACACGCCGGGCGCGCCGGCGATATAGGCCCCGGCCACGGCGAATGGCCAGGTTCCCAGCGTGTGCCGCCCCCAGTTGACCCAGGTCGAATAGACCGGATGCCCCAGATTGTTGAAACTTGCGTTGGCGACAAAGATCACTCCATTGAAAAACGAAGTCAGCGCCAGCGGCCCGCAGAACAGATAGATCAACGCCCGGGTTTCACCCTGCGCCTGAAACAGATCGGCGATGGGCGCACGCAGCAAAAACAAGGTCGCGGCCATCAGGCAAACATAGACGGCCGTAAACTTGACCCCGGCCAGAAAGGTCTCTTTCACGCGGTCGTACTGAGCGGCGCCAAAGTTCTGCCCGACGATTGGACCAATCGCACCCGACAGGGCAAAGACGACCGAAAACGCCACCGGCATCAGGCGCGCGATGACGGCCATGCCTGCCACCGCATCCGTTCCGAACTGGGCAACTTCGCGGATCACGATGGCGTTGCCGATCGGGGTGGCGATATTGGTCAGAACGGCCGGAACCGCGATGGCCCGAACCGGCCTTAAATCCGACATCGCCTGCTTCACGGACGGTCGAGCAAAACCCTGATGCACACGCACAGCCGGCCTGACGGCGGCGATCAGCATGCACACCCTTGCAATCACCGATGCGATGGCCGCACCGTCCAGCCCCAGCCCGACCGCGAAGATCAGGATCGGGTCAAGCACGGCGTTTGCGACCCCGCCGTAAATCGTCGCCTGCATCGACCTCCGCGCATCCCCGTGGGCACGCAAGACCGCCATCCCCGCCATTGCGACCGCCATCACCCACATGGTCGGCAGGATGATCGAGACATAGCGCGCCGCCAGCCGCAGAACCTCATCCTTGGCACCCAGCAGAGACAGGAAAAACGTCAGGTTGAACAACACCACGACCGAGACCAGAAGACTGACCAGAATACCCAGAATGGCAACGCTGGTCCCGAATTGACGGGCCTGCTCGGGGCGGCCGGCTCCAAGCTCTCGTGCGACCAATGCCCCGGCCGCAATCGAAAGCCCGACATTGATCGAATTGGTGAAGAACAGCAGCGTACCTGCATAGCCGACCGCCGCCGCCAATGCGTCGTTGCCCAGCATTGAGATGAACACCATGTCTACGAAATCCACCGCAAAGATCGCCATCAGGCCAATGCTGGTGGTCAACGACATGCGGGTTACGTGCCGCATCAGGCTGCCCGACAGGAACACGGCTTTGCTTGCTGATTGTGTTGCCATGAACCTCTTAGCCCCCGTTTCGTGTTCTTTTTTCTTTATCCAGTCTTAAACGATCAGTCCCGCGCCTTGTCAGCCCAAAGATGATCCACCGGCGATCACAGCTCTTCCTTGTGTTCGGAACGCAGCCTGTCCCAGTCAAATTCCACACCAGTTCCTGGGGTATCCGGAGCCACCGCCAGACAATCCTGCACCACCAACGGGCGCTTGGTGTATTGATCAATCGGAAAAGAATGAACCTCCAGCCATCCCGAGTGAGGTTGCGCGGATACCAGGCTGACATGCAGTTCCTGCATGCCATGACTGCACACCGGAATGCCGTATTTGCGGCTGAGCGCGGCCACCTGCAACCAGCCCGTGATGCCGCCGCAATTCGAGGCGTCCGGCTGCACGAAACTCAGCCCGGCATCCTCGAACGCGTATTCGAATTCATGGATCGTATGCAGGTTTTCCCCCATCGCCAGCGGCACGCCGGTCTCTGCGGCTATGCGCCCATAACCTTTGTAATCATCCGGAATTGTGGGCTCCTCGAACCACAGAATGTCGTGCTCGGCAAAGCCTTGTGCCGCGTCGATCGCCTGTTCCACCGACATCGAGTAATTCGCGTCGACCATGAAGAACCGGTCCGGCCCCAGCAACGCGCGCACAGCTTTTGCCCGCTGCAGATCATCCGACAGGCTGGGCTGACCCACTTTGATCTTCACTCCGTTGAATCCGCGCGCCAGATACCCTTCGGTTTGCGCCAGAAGCCGGTCCAGCGAGAAATTCAGGTCGATGCCCCCGGCATAGGCCTTGCAGCGGTCTGACGCCCCACCCGCCATTTTCCACAATGGCAGGTCGCTCAGCTTTCCACGAAGGTCCCACAGCGCGATATCAACCGCCGATATGGCAAAGGACGCGATACCGCCGCGCGCGACATAGTGCACATGCCATTGCATAGCGTCATTCAGGGCCTCTACACGATCCGCGTCCTTGCCGATCAGAAACGGTGCCAGATCGTGTTCGATCATCGCAAGTATGGCGTTCCCGCCCTTGCCGCCTGTGTAGGTATACCCGATCCCTTCGGCTCCCCCGTCGGTTCTAACGGCAACGGTGACAAGCTGAAAAAAGGTGTGATCCCCGTGCTTTGCGTCCACCAGCACTTCGGCAAGCGGCACATTGAACAATCTGGCCTCTACGGATCGGATGCTGTTCATGACGTGGTGTCCCTGCTGTGTTCGCGGATTGCCCGATACGCGTTGCGCTGTGTTGGCATGTCGCTGTCAATTATCCGGTTTCCATCGGCCGCCCGTCAGGAAGTTCCCCGCACGGGCCGATCATTGTCGATATTGAAATTCATCCCGTCCAGAAGCTCATCAAGATCCGGTCGGGCCGCCGGGCCGTTTGAAATATCGACCAGCATCAAAGTACCGTCGGGCCGCAAAGCAAACATGCCCGGTTCCGCAAATGGGCGGTCCGTTTCAGCATCGGACAAAGGCTGAGACACGTAGAGACCAAGATCCCGCATCTGCGAAACCGTCAGGCCATAGCAAAGATCGAACTTCCAGCCAAACTCCGCCTTATCGGCCAGGGCTTTCTCCAATGGATCGGCCGACACTACGATGACATCCATTTTCGCAACCCAGTCGGCCAACTGGTCGTTCAGCTTGTTCAGGTAGCGCTTGCAGCGCGGACAATGCCGCCCGCGATAGACAAAGAGGACAGTCCAACGCGTCTTGGGCTGGCCAAGTTCGCAAATTTCGCCATTGGTCTGCCGAAAGCTGGTTGAGGCGATGGCCGCGCCAACCGCGGGTCTGGAAAGTGTCATCGGAACTCATTCCCCCTGAAACGTCAACTGAACTTTCATCGCACTGGACCGGTCGGACGCGGTATCAAAGGCCAGAACGGCATCCGACATATCGAAACTGTGGGAAATAAGCGGCTCCACGTTCAGCAACCCGCCCTGCATCATCTGAACCGCCGTAGCAAATTCCGGGTGGAACCGGAACGAGCCGCGCAGAGTGATCTCTTTGGCTGTGATCATCTGCATCGGAACCCGCATATCCCCACCCAGCCCCAACTGGATCACTATGCCGCCCGGCCGCAGACATTCGACGCCCGTGGCCAGTGCCTGAACGGCACCGGAACATTCCAGATGCACGTCGATCTTCCCCTTACCGCTGCTGAACCGCTTCAGCTTATCCGGGGCGGATTGCACGTTGATCCCCTCATCCGCGCCGCAGCCCATTGCTATGTTCAGGGTAAAATCCGAAAGATCCGTGGCAACGATCCGAGCGGCCCCGGCGCGGCGGGCGGCTAGGATCACAAGACAACCAATCGGTCCGCAGCCTGTGACCAGAACCGTTTTTCCGACAAGATTGCCGGCCTGCTGTATCGCATGAAGACACACGGCCAGAGGTTCCGCCATCGCCGCCTGCGCGGCTGTTAACCCATCGGCCGGAACGCATTGATCTGCATTCGCGACCAACTTCTGCCGGAACGCGCCCTGAACATGTGGAAACGGCATGGCGCTGCCATAAAACCGCATGTTCAGACAGTGGTTTTGCTGCCCGCTCAGGCAATATTCACATGCCTGACAGGGCCGCGACGGGGACACAGCCACAAGCTGACCGATGTCCAACCCCTGAACGCCCTCTCCCAATCTGGAAACAGTTCCCGCAACCTCATGCCCAAGCACCATCGGCTCGCGCAGCCGGATCGCACCGAACCCGCCATGAGTGTAGTAATGCAGGTCCGAGCCGCAGATACCGCCCGCCTTCATCTCAACCAGAACTTCACCCGGGTCGGGATCCGGGGTTTCGCGCGTTTCCAGCCGCAGGTCGCGCGCAGCATGGACAACAACACAAGCGTTTGAGGCCGGCATATCGCTATCTTCCCTATACAGACCGCAAAAAGATACGGATAGTTGGCGCCATACACCAAGGGGTTTTTTCGATATGACGCTTCAATTGTTTGACCTGACCGGACAGCGGGTTTTGATCACGGGGTCCAGTCAGGGCATCGGCCTGGCGCTTGCCAGTGGGCTGGCCGGTGCAGGCGCCGAAATCATTCTGAACGGGCGGGACACGGCCAAGATTTCGACCGCCGCCTCGGACCTGCGCGGCGCAGGGGCGGTTGTCCACGAACTGGCCTTTGACGTCACCGACCACGAAGGCGTCAGGTCTGCGGTGGATCAGTTCGAGGCTACAACAGGCCCGATTGACGTCCTGATCAACAACGCCGGGATGCAGCACAGAACCGAATTGCAGAATTTTCCCGCCGACGCGTTCGAGCGGTTGCTGCAAACCAATATCGCCTCGGTGTTTCATGTGGGTCAGGCCGTCGCGCGGCACATGATTGAACGTGGCAAGGGCAAGATCATCAACATAGCCTCGGTTCAGACCGCTCTGGCCCGACCCGGCATCGCCCCGTACACGGCCACCAAGGGCGCGGTGGCAAACCTGACCAAAGGCATGGCTACCGACTGGGCGCAATACGGGCTGAACTGCAATGCCATCGCCCCGGGATACTTCGACACCCCTTTGAACGCCGCGCTTGTGGCCGATCCCGAATTCAGTGCCTGGCTGGCAAAGCGCACTCCGGCCGGACGCTGGGGCGACGTGGGCGAGCTTGTGGGTGCGGCGATTTTCCTGTCGTCGGCGGCGTCCAGTTTCGTGAACGGTCATACGCTGTACGTCGATGGCGGCATAACCGCCTCGCTTTGACCGGTCCCGGGAACGGAGCCCAGAGGCGCTTACAAATCCTTGCATTCGGGAACGGGTGTCAAAACGGTGCCGTCTTCCAGGTGCCGCAACAGGTTGTCGACAGTCAGGTCGCCCATCGCCGCGCGAGTTTCGACCGTAGCGCTGCCGGCGTGGGGCAAGAGGACGACGTTCGGCAACTCCCGCAGAGCTTTGGGAACCCGCGGTTCGTCGCGAAAAACATCAAGGCCGGCCCAGCCCAGCCTACCCTCCTGCAGTGCCGCGATTAGCGCGGTTTCATCCACAACCGACCCCCTGCTGACATTTATCAGCGTTCCACCGGGGCCCAGAGCCCCGATCACCTCGGCATCTACGATCTTTTCGGTCGCTGGACCTCCGGGTGTGATGCAGATCAGGACATCAACATATGCGGCCATGTCCACGATGTTATCGAAATACCTGTAGGGAACGTCCTTTGGTGCGCGCGTGTGGTAAACAATTTCGGGGTTCCACGGCTCCAGTTTACGCGCGATGGCCTGCCCGATCCGCCCCAGCCCCAGTATGCCGATCTTCCGGTTGTCCGCCGACCGGGTCAGCGGTGCATTGCCTTTGTTTTCCCAATCCCCTGACCGGACATAAGCATCGTCCCGCACCAGTTCCCGGTAGCAGGATAACATCAGTAAAACCGCCGTTGTGGCAACTTCCTGATTCAAAACGTCGGGCGTATGGGTCACGACCACCCCTCGCCGGGCGGCTGCGCTGGCATCAACTGCGTCATAGCCGACGCCATAGACGCTGATGGCTTTCAGGTTCGGCAGCGCCGCCATCAGGTCGGTAGGCACGCCGTCATGGCCGTTGGTGATTATGTACGTGATTTTGCCGGCGTCGAAATCGTCCAACTGGCGGATTTCGAACGCCCTGTTCAGACGGGTGCGCATCGCCTCGGTAATACCGCCAATCTGCAAAAGATCAGGCATGACGGACAACCTTCCGACCAACTGCTCGGGCAGCGTCAAAGCATGTCAATTTCATCCCCTCGTCCTTCAGTGATTATCCCGAGGCAGGGATTTGCGCGCGATATCCTGAAACGCATCCGCCCCTTTCAACGTCATGCCGCGATCCAGCCGGTCTACCTTTTCGCGGAAAATTTCTTGCCACGGTGACTGGCTGAGCGGCATCGCATACCCACCCGCAGCCTCAAGCGCGCGGGCCCGATCGTTCAACTCATCCAGCGGCACCAGCATGTCCGCCGATCCCTTGCCCAGATCAATGCGCAGACGGTCGCCGTTCCGGACCAGTGCCAGCCCGCCCCCCTCGGCAGCCTCGGGCGAGGCGTTCAGGATCGAAGGGCTGCCGGATGTGCCCGATTGCCGCCCGTCGCCGATACATGGCAGGGCCTCGACCCCCTTTTGGATCAGGTAGGACGGCGGCCGCATATTCACCACCTCGGCAGCGCCGGGATAGCCGACAGGGCCGGCGCCGCGCATGATCAGGATACAGGTCTCGTCGATGTTTTCCGCCGGATCGTCGATCCTGTGATGGAAATCTTCGGGGCCATCGAACACCACGGCGCGCCCTTCAAATGCGTCGGGGTCATCCGGGTTCGACAGGTAAGCCTTGCGAAACGCGGGTGAGATCACCGAGGTTTTCATAATCGCGCTTTCGAACAGGTTGCCCGAGAGGTTGATGAACCCGGCCTGCTGTTTGACCGGCTCACTTACCGGTCTTATCACGTCAGTGTTCAATGACCGGCGATCGGTACAGTTCTGACCGATGGAGCGCCCGTTGACCGTCACGGTTTCGGGATTGGGCAGCAAGCCGCCCGCGATAAGTTCGCCCACCACGGCCGGGACACCGCCCGACTGTTGATAATCCTCACCTAAATACTTGCCCGCGGGCTGCATGTTGACCAACAGCGGTATGTCGTGCCCGAGTGCCTGCCAATCGTCGTTGTTCAATGGCACGCCCAGATGTCTGGCAATGGCGTTCAGGTGGATGGGCGCGTTGGTCGATCCACCGATGGCCGAGTTGACAACAATTGCGTTTTCGAACGCCGCACGGGTCATCACATTGCTTGGGCGCAGGTCCTCCCACACCATCTCGACAATGCGCCTGCCGGTTTCATAGCTGATCTGCCCGCGTTCCCGATACGGCGCGGGAATGGCGGCCGATCCCGGCAACTGCATCCCCAGCGCCTCGGCCAGTGAATTCATCGTCGTGGCCGTTCCCATCGTGTTGCAATACCCAACGGAAGGCGCGGATGCGGCTGCGATCTCCATGAACTCGTCGGTGTCGATCCGGCCTGCGGCAAGGTCTTCGCGCGCTTTCCAGATCACGGTGCCCGACCCGGCCCGCTCGCCTTTCCACCACCCGTTCAGCATCGGACCGACCGACAGGGCAATGGCCGGAATATTCACCGTGGCCGCCGCCATCAACAGCGCCGGCGTGGTCTTGTCGCAGCCGATGTTCAGAACGACCCCGTCCAATGGGTATCCAAACAGGCTTTCCACCAGCGACAGGTAGGCCAGATTTCGGTCCAGCGACGCGGTCGGGCGTTTGCCGGTTTCCTGAATCGGATGCACCGGGATTTCTATGCATGTACCCCCAGCCGCGATGATGCCATCGCGAACCCGCTTTGACAGTTCGATATGGTGACGGTTGCAGGGGCTCAGGTCGCTGCCGGTCTGGGCGATACCAATGATCGGCTTGCCGGATTGCAGCTCGGCCCGCGTCAGGCCGTAGTTCAGATACCGCTCAAGATACAGCGCCGTCATCTCAAGGTTTTCAGAATTCATGAACCATTTGCGTGACCGCAGTTGGTCTTTCGAGATTCTTCGGGTCATTGGCCTGTCCACCCCCGGTTCGATGATTTGGTGTGCCGCTGATAAACTCGCCGCCCAGGACGCGGGCGTCAATCTCGAAAATTTTTATATTTTCGTGATTTTGGCCGCGAATCGGTTAGGTTCGGCGCAAATGAATGCGATTGGAAATCCATAGCGCCTGCTGGCTGACCCCTTACAGGATCAACTCTCGACCGAACTCAGGACGCTATTACGCAGAAAGGACCCGTCGGCATGACGCAAAACAGCCGAATAACCCTGATCGGCACCGGCCTGATGGGCGCGCCTATGGCTTGGAATTTGCTGAAGGCCGGATTTAACCTGACCGTATGGAACCGAAGCGCCGAAAAGGCCAAACCCCTAGTTGACAAAGGCGCCGATACTGCCACCACGGCGGCGGAAGCAATTTCAGGTGCCGACGTCATAATTACCATGTTGTCAGATGGGTTCGCCACGGCAGAGCTTTTGTCGGATGCAGCCTTCCGCAGCGCGCTTCGGCCTGGAATGATATGGATCGACATGTCCAGCGCCAAGCCGGAACACGCGCGCGAACAATCCGCCCAGCTTAAGGACATGGGCGTCGCCCATCTGGATGCGCCGGTTTCGGGGGGCACGAAGGGTGCCGAAGCGGGCTCTCTGGCGATCATGGTGGGCGGAGAGGACAGAACGCTGGAACTGGTTAAACCCATTCTGTCCGCCATGGGCCGCCCGGTTCTTGTTGGCCCCTCCGGAACGGGGCAATTGTGCAAACTGGCCAATCAGACCATCGTGGCTGTCACCATCTCGGCTGTGGCCGAGGCGACATTGCTGGCCGAAAAGGGCGGCGCTGATCCTGCCGCCCTGCGACAGGCCCTGAAGGGTGGATTTGCGGATTCGATCATTCTGCAACAACATGGCGAACGGATGTCCGAGGGCAATTTTACACCCGGCGGCCTGTCGAAGTTCCAACTCAAAGACCTGGACAACACTCTGGCCGAGGCCACAGCATTGGGACTGGAACTGCCGTCAACACAGGCCGTTCGGGACAGGTTCGAATACCTGATAAACCACATGGACGGCGCGGAAATTGATCATTCCGGGCTCTATCTTGAGCTCAAAAAGCGGAACGGATTGCTGTGACCGGGGTCCTGATCATCGGCGGCGCGGGCATGCTGGGGCGGAAACTGACCCAACGCATCCTTTCGGAACGCACCTTCGGCCTGTCGGCAAACTTGACGCTGTTTGACCGGGCGGTCACTGATGCGGGCACTGGCACCACGACCGTGACGGGCGATCTGTCTCATCCCGAAACCGTCCGGTCGCTTGCCGCCACCCGACCTGATGTGATCTTTCACCTTGCCGCAATCGTTTCGGGTCAGGCCGAGACCGATTTTTCGCTTGGCTGGAACGTCAACATGATGGCGATGTGGAACCTGCTGACCGCGCTGAGAACCGAACATGAAACATCCGGCGGAACATATTGTCCCCGCGTGGTTTTCACATCATCCATTGCCGTTTTCGGAGGACCCTATCCGGACCAGATCGGAGACGAGTTCCTGACCGCGCCGCTGACAAGTTACGGCGCTCAGAAAGCGGCGTCGGAACTGATGATCTCGGACTTCAGCCGCAAAGGGTACATCGACGGCATTTCGCTGCGCCTTCCGACGCTGTGCGTCCGGCCCGGCAAGGCGAACGCTGCGGCTTCGTCTTTCTTTTCCGGCATCATCCGCGAACCGCTGAACGGGTCAGAGGCCATTTTGCCGGTACCCGACACAGTGCGTCACTGGCATGCAAGTCCGCGCGCCGCGGCAACTTTCCTGACCCATGCCGCGCAACTCGATACAGCCCTGTTGGACGACCGCCGCGCCCTCAACATGCCGGGCATCAGTTGCACTGTTGCCGAACAGATCGAAGCACTCAGACAAGTGGCGGGTCAGGCGGCTGTTGATCTGATCAGGCCGGTCCCAGATCCGATGATCGCGCAGATCGTTGCGGGCTGGCCGCGCGACTTCAAGCCGGACCGAGCCCGTGCCCTTGGGTTTAAAGCTGAACGAAATTTCGAAGAGATTATCAGGATCTATCTTCAGGACGATCTGCCCGGTTAGTCGCCCATGGTCTTTCCGGTCAGGTGACGGGCCAGATGGTCGTGGATTTTCTGCCGCGTCAGGTCTTCGTCCCCCGAAAGCGCAGCTTCGAGAATATTGGCGTGGTGCTGAATATTTGCGGAAATGAACTCGAACCGCCGATCTGCAACCATCAACTGCTGGCGGAACTGCGCGTAAATACGCCCGTGCATCTGTTGCAGCGTCTCGGATTTGCAGGCTGAAATCAGCGTCTGATGGAACTCTTTTTCCGAGGCAAACCAGATGTTGACCAGATCGCTGGGGTCGCCCTTGGCGTGGATGCGCTTTTCGATATGGCTCAGCTTGTGATGCGCTGCGGTCAGGCGGGCTTCCCAATCCACACCGCCATTACGGATGGACAAAACGGTTCCTTCGCCTTCAAGAAGTATCCGCAAATGGGTCAGTTCGATCAGTTTCTGGGGTGAGCGGTTGGGAACCCGGAACCCCCTTTGCTCCTGAAAATCGGCCAGACCGACAGTGGACAGGCGGAACAGCACCTCTCGAACCGTGCTGGCGGAACACCCGTATTCCTTTCGCAGATCTTCAGCCCGCAGCTTTGTTCCGTGCTCGAACCCGTTGGAAATAAGCCGGGACTTAAGATCCTGATAAATATCAACTTCGCTGTTCATTATGCTGTGCGCCCCGGTCTTCTGTCCCTGCATGTCGTATCTGCATTTTCGTTTTTTTGCAATAATCTCGAAATTTTTTCAAATTTCACATTTTACTTGTTGCAATCGATTCGCCGTCCTAACGTCGAATGGCGTTCGTTGACAAGGGGGCCTCAAGATCTCCAGCGCGCCACGCATAACGTCTGGGAGGACAATATGAAATTATTGACGACAGCGGCCGCTGTGGCCGTAGCGACCACGATGGCGGCCACACTTGCCACGGCCGAGACAACCAAGCTTCGCATTCAGACTCATTTCTCACCCGAGCAACTGTCAGGCAAGATGGCGGCCAAATTCGTCGACGACATTACGGAAATGTCAAATGGCGAAATCGAAGTTGAGATGTTCTATTCCTCATCCGTTGTTAAGTCGGTTGAAACCTTCGATGCCGCGGCGACGGGCATTCTGGATTGCGACATGACCGGCGGCGGCTATCAGACCGGCAAGAACCCGGCCTTCCAGTTCGCCGGCGATCTTCTGGGCGGGTATCAGAACCCTTATCAGCAGATGGCATGGCTGCTGCATGGCGGCGGCCGGGACGCCTTGAACGAGCTGTATAACGGGTATGATATGGAATTCGTCGGCTGGTGGATTCCCGGACCGGAATCGCTGGCATCGACCAAGCCGATCAAGACAGCGGCCGATTTCAAGGACTGGAAATTCCGCTCTCCTCCGGGGCTTGCGACCAAGGTGTTTGCCGAACTGGGTGCCTCGCCGATCGTGATGGACTTCAACGAAATCTTCACCGCGCTTGAGACCGGCATCATTGATGGCGCGGATGCTGCGAACCTGACCAATAATGTGGGTCTGGGCCTGTATGAAATCGCCGGACACACCAACTATCCGGGCTTCCATTCCATGCCGGCGGACCATCTTGCCTGCCGCAAGGATGTCTGGGAAGCCATGCCCGCGCATCATCGCAAGATTATCGAGGTCGCGATGGACAGCCTGGCCCTGCACAACGCAACCATAAACGAAGTGCAGAACGCCCAGACCGCCAAGGACCTGCGGGCCAAGGGCATCGAGCTTTATGAATGGTCGCCCGAAGACCTGGCCGCGTACCGGGCCGCCGTTCAGGTCGGCTGGACGGACTTCGCCACAACGCCCGAGGCCAAGGCGCTTTTGGAAAGCCATGTCGAGTTCCTGAGGAATCTGGGGGCGATGCAATAAACGGCATCCTGCCAAGAAATCGGAAAGGCCGCTTGGGCGGCCTTTCCGCACCTGTCCCGGGCGCGTGGGTCTCATGAAAATCACCAGGATTATCAGTCACGTACTCAAGTACGACATGCCCGAGGCGCTGGGATACTCGCAACAGTTTTACACCCAGCGCACCGCGCATCTGGTCGAAGTTGAGACGGATCAGGGCGTGACTGGCTGGGGCGAGTGTTTCGGGCCCGGCGCTGTGGCGGTCGCAAACAAATCCATAGTCGAACACGTGATCCAGCCGATGGTGCTGGGGATGGACCCACTGGACCGGGACGTGATCTGGCACAAGGTATACAACCTTTTGCGAGATCACGGGCAAGCCGGAATGCCGGTTCAGGCCCTGTCTGGGATCGATATTGCGCTGTGGGACATATCCGGGAAGGTGGCGGGCCTGCCTCTGCACAAGCTGATTGGGGGCAGCCACCGAACCCACGTGCCCTGTTACGGCTACGGTATGATGCTGCGCGACGAACCGGTCGCAGATTTGGCCGCCCGGTTCGCCGATGAGGCGGCGCAGATCAAGGACATAGGGTTCGTCGCCACCAAGATGAAAACCGGCACCGGCCCCCGGTCGGATGTGACCCTTTGCGAGGCCGTTCGGCGCAGCATCGGCAACCACTATCCGTTCATGGTTGATGCAAATCATGCCTATACGACTTCGGACGCGTTCTTTGTCGGGCACGCGCTGGAGGAATTGAATGCCTATTGGTTCGAAGAACCCGTCGCCCCCGAGGATATTGACGGATACCGGGAACTGCGCGCGGGTCTGAAGGTCAACATCGCTGGTGGTGAGGCAGTGTTCAACCGCTGGAACTGGCGTGCTTTGCTGGAAAGTCGGGGCCTTGGCATTGCCCAGCCCGAAGTTTGCGCGCTGGGTGGAATCTCGGAGTATTTGCGCGTGCTGACGCTGTGCCACGCGCATTTCACGCCGGTCGTCAATCACGTCTGGGGCAGCGCCATCGCCGTGGCCACAAACCTGCAGCTTCTGGCGGCCATGCCGGCAATGCCGGGCGGGCTGCACCCGTGGGAACCGATGCTGGAGTTCGACACGACAGACAACAAATTCAGGGACGAGTTGCTGACTGAACCGCTGGACATACAGGCGCAGGTCAAGGCCAATGCCGGCCGCGTCAGCGTCCCGACGACCCCCGGTATCGGCGTCGAGCCTGACCGGGATTTCATTGATCACTACAAGATAGCTGCCTAGCGGTGAAGGGACGCGCGATGCGAAAGTCGACCGGTGGATTAGTTGAATGGTTGGTGCCCCTGGCCTTTGTCGCGACCGCCAGTTGGCTGGTCTGGCACCTGCCCGCATTTTTGCTGGATTGGCTGCCCTATACATCCGAGTCCCTGAAAGGTCAGGTCGAAGAAATTTACCTGCGCAGCGATGTCACGCCGGAAATGGCGGGCATCTTTGGCGGGTACATCGACATCATCGACCTTCTGGCCCTGATCCTGACCCCCATCCTTGCCATAATCGGTGCGCGTTCCGTGCGCCTTGCCGCCATGGAGTACGGCGGCTCCAGCGGCATAGATCGCTTTGCGCTGTTCATTGGCCGCGTCACCATGATGATGATCGCGATCATGACCATCGTGATGCTGTACGAAGTCTTCATGCGCTACATCCTGGAAAAGCCGACCGAATGGGCCAACGAAATGACCCTGTGGTTCGCCAGCTTTGTGTTCCTGATGTCCGGGTACTACGCCATGCAACAGCGCAGCCATATCCGGATTTTCCTGCTTTACGATGCGGTGCCGCGCTGGCTGCAGCGCGTCTTTGACACGGTATCGACCGTTCTGATCGTGATGTTCGCCTTTTTTCTGGTGTTTGGCAGCTACAAACAGGTCTTCGTGAATAAGCTATATAAATGGGAGCTTTACGGCTCGGCCTTCAACCCGCCAATTCCCGCCACGTTGCAGCCTATGGTGCTGATCGTGATCACTCTGGTCGCGATGCAGGCGATCGTGAACCTGATCGCGGACTGGAACAAGGAACCCGAAATTCACACGGACGAACCGGATGAGGACGAGATCGAGATGCTGAAGAAAGCGATGGGGCAAGACTGATGGATATTGGCACGATCTCACTGATCCTGATGGTCGCCCTGATCGTCCTTCTGGCGATTGGCATGCCGCTGGGGCTGGCGTCGGCATCACTGGCCGTTCTGGTGCTGGTTCTGAAGTTCGAACCGACCCTGCTGCTGAATCCTTTTTCCTTTGGTGACGGCATCCTGACAGGGCGGCCGGGGACCGGCCCGCTCTATATTCTGGCGCAGAAGATATACGGGCTTTTGACGGACTACGTTCTCATATCCGTTCCGTTGTTCATCTTCATGGCGTCCCTTCTGGAACGTTCGGGCATCGCCAAGGATATGTATTCTTCCCTGAACGTCTGGCTGTCGCGGACGCGGGGCGGGATTGCCATCGTGACCTCGATCATGGCCGTCATCATGGCGGCGATGTCCGGCATCATTGGTGGCGAAGTCGTGCTATTGGGTCTGATCGCTTTGCCGCAGATGCTGCGCCTTGGCTATAACCAGAACCTTGCAATCGGCGTAATCTGTGCGTCCGGGTCTTTGGGCACCATGATCCCGCCGTCGATTGTTCTGATCATCTACGGTCTGATCACCGAAACCTCGATCAAGTCACTGTTCACCGCGTCCTTCATTCCCGGCTTTATGCTGGCATCGATGATCATCCTTTACATCGTCATTCGCACCCGGCTGAACCCGGATGATGCCCCCCTGCCCGAACCTGACCCGAACGACCCCGAACCGACCGAAAAACGCAAGCTCTTTGCCGCGTTCATGAGCATTGTCGTCGCCGGATTTTCAACCACGCTTTTTATTCGTGCGGCGTTTTTCGAGTTGTCCGGATCAAACGCAGCCAGCCAGGGGGAACCGGCGCGGTTCGGAACCGCTGAGTACTTGCCGTGGTTTGTGGGGATTACCGTCGTTGCCCTGCTGCTGATCTTCTTCGTCTTCGGCAAAGAGCGCGCGAAAATCGGGTGGGACATGGGCAAGGGTCTTGTTGCGCCGCTGGTTGTAATCGGCGTCGTGCTCGGGTCGATCTATGGCGGCATTACCGGGATTACTGAAGCGGCCGGCATGGGGGCATTCGCGGTGCTGGTGATCGCCTTCCTGCGGGGCGAAGGGTCGTTCGAGCTGGTCTGGGACAGCCTTATGCGCACGCTGAAATCCACCGGCACGATCATCTGGGTGACTATCGGTGCAGCGGCTCTTGCCGGTGCATATACCATCGCCGGAGGCCCGCAATACGTGGCGGACCTGATCGTCGGGCAGGACTTGCCGTCGATGCTGGTTATTCTGGTGATGATGCTGATCCTGCTGTTCATGGGGGCGTTCATGGACTGGGTGGGGATCGTGCTGCTGATCATCCCGGTATTCCTGCCCATCGTGTTGCGCCTGCCCATCGAGGAAATCGGGGTCATTGGACAGCTTGAACCCAGCCACGTGGCGATCTGGTTCGGCGTTGTATTCTGTATGAATATGCAGGTCAGCTTTCTGTCGCCACCGTTTGGTCCGGCGGCGTTCTATCTGAAATCCGTGGCCCCGCCGCATATCAGCCTGACGGATATCTTCAGGGGTTTTCTGCCGTTCATCGGTATCCAGTTGCTGGCCCTGTCGGTGCTGCTGATCTGGCCCGGCATAATCGCTTTGCTTCTGTAGGAGACGCCCAATGCTGACCCAGAACCAGATCGACCATTTCACGGACCGGGGCTATCTGGTCGTGCCAAACGTCATCCCCGCTGACATCCTGGATGCGGTCAAGGCGGAATACGCCGAACTGCTGAACCGGCTGTATCAGGACTGGTTTGCTCAGGGCCGGGTTGAAACACCACCGACCGGGTTGGATTTCTGGGACAAACTGTTGTGTGCATATCAGGCGGGGTGCGATTATTTCCAGCCGCTGGATATTTCCCTGCCCGGTGACCGGATCATGGCCGACACCCCGTTTCACATTGGGCCAGCGGTGTTCGACATGCTGACTGCGGGACCACTTCTGGACGTGGTCGAACAACTGATCGGGCCCGAACTGACCAGCAACCCGATCCAGCACGTTCGCCTGAAACCCCCGGCCCAAAAACTGGCCAAGGACGAAATCCGCGCGCATATCACCGCAACGGACTGGCATCAGGACCGGGCCGTTGCGCTGGAAGAGGCCGATCAGACCGACATGGTCACCGTCTGGATCGCTGTAAATGACGCGACGGTCGAAAACGGCTGTCTGCAGGTCCGGCCCAAAAGCGCAGACCAGGATATCCTGCCGCATTGCGCCCGCACCCAGACCGGCATCGCCGAAGGGTTCATCGACGAAACCGACGTACTGCCGTTGCCTGTCAAAGCCGGCGGTGTGGTGATGTTTCATCCGCTGACCCCGCACGCATCGCTAACCAACACCACCGACGCGTTCCGATGGAGTTTTGACATCCGGTACAGCGTGACGGGTCAACCCACCGGGCGGGGCCATTTCCCGGATTTCGTGGCGAGATCGCGGGCCAAACCCGAAACCGAACTGAGGGATTGGCGAACCTGCAAAGCCCAGTGGTTGGCTGCGCGGGACCGGCTATCCCGACAACCCCATATCGACATTCACCGATGGAACTCGGATTCACCCTATTGCGCCTGACAGCCTTCAAACCGGAGAGATGATGTGAAACGTCTTCTTGTCGTTGGCGGCGGATTGATCGGCATTCGCCACGTCCACGCGGTTCAGGCGCATCCCGGTTGCGTTCTGGCCGGGCTTGCCGACCCGGATATGTCCATTCAGGCCGAAACCCTGCGATTTGCCACGATCGAAGACGTCACCTGCCCTGTGGACGGCGTCATCATTGCCACGCCAACGCATCTGCACGCGTCACACGGAAAGATGGCGGCAGAGCGCGGTTGGCACATGCTGATCGAAAAACCGGTGGCGGGGTCGGTTCAGGACGCACGATCTCTTGGGCAAGCGGTAGGCGCCGCGGGTGTGTCTTCGCTGGTCGGTCACCACAGACGCTACCACGGCTCGGTTCAGCATTTGAAATCCGTTCTTGCCGACGAGCAAATTGGTGAGGTCGTCACGGTTTCGCTCATCTGGGCGATGAAAAAGCCCGACAGTTACTTTGAGCAGAACTGGCGCACATCCGGCGGCAGCCCGGTGATGATCAACCTCGTCCACGACATTGATCTGCTGCGCTTTGTCATCGGTGAAATCGCCGATACCGCCGCGCTGCGCGGTCGGTCGGTGCGTGGCAGTGACAGGGTGGAAAGCGGCGCCGTTGCGCTGAGTTTCGAAAACGGCGCGACGGGCACAATCAGCTTTGCCGACACAACACCCAGCCCCTGGGGATTTGAGGCCGGGATAGGCGAGAACCCAAATATCGGAACCACCCGTCAGGACATGCTCTGGATCACTGGCACTAAAGGCGCAATCAGCTATCCGTCCATGACCCTCTGGCGGGGTCAGGACTGGGGTACACCTGCCCAAAGTAAGCAACTTGACCTGGGCCCCGATCACCGCACGCCGCTTGAAGCGCAGTTGGACCATTTTCTTGAGGTGATGGACGGCGCGCCGCCCCTGATTGATGTCGCGGACGCCGCGCGCACGCTGGCCGTTGCAACAAGGATAGAACAGGAATTGGCAGCCAAGGCGGATCAAATTGCCTAGCCAAATGCCGGCATCCGCCCGGCCACAGAAACCGAAACTCGCGCGACACCACGTGTCGTCAGATCATTGATTGGACGAAAGGAAAACCCGATGAGCAAACCTTCGATTGGATTCATTGGCCTAGGAATCATGGGCGGCGCCATGGTCAGCCGCCTTCAGGACCTGGGTTACCTTGTGAAGGTGCTGGGCAACAGGGACCGCACCCATCTGGACGCCGCGATATCCCGCGGCGCGACCGAAGCTGCAAATGCCCGTGAACTGGCTCAGGCAAGCGATATCGTGATGCTGTGCATGGGAACCTCAGATCAGGTCGAAAGCCGGATGCGTGGGCAAGACGGCGTTCTGGCAGGGCTGCGCGGCGGGGCTGTTGTCGTTGATTTCGGCACCTCCCTTCCCGGCAGTACGAAACAGCTTGCGACCGAAGTGTCGGCCGTCGGCGGACAATATCTGGATGCGCCGCTGGGCCGCACGCCGTCACATGCGCTGGACGGACAACTCAACATCATGACGGCGGGGGACCAGGCAGCGTTTGAGGTCGTTGAACCTGTGCTGAAGGATCTGGGCGAAAACGTCTTTTACCTCGGCCAGTCCGGTTCCGGCCACACGATCAAGCTGATTAACAACTTTTTCGGAATGACGGTGGCAAACGCCATGGCCGAAGCGTTTGCCATGGCTGATGTTGCGGGCGTCGACCGGGAACAGTTGTACGATGTCATGGCCGCGGGGCCGCTGCATTCGGGGATGATGGATTTCGTCAAGGCTTACGGCGTGGGCAACGACCCCAACCAGTTGGCCTTTGCCATCAAGAACGCCGCCAAGGATCTGGGATATTATGCGCGCATGGCCGATGACGCCGGCGTCGACAGCATTATGTCCAAGGGCACTCTGGCCGCTCTGACCGATGCACGCGACAATGGGCAGGCAGAGGACATGGTCAGTCAGATGGTCGATTACTACGTCAAGCGTTTCAAAGGCTAGCCCGTGGCCGTCGCTGCCAAATCCACCGCCGACCTGCCAAGGCTGGGCATCCTGATGATGCTGGCGGCTTGGCTGGCATTTTCCTTTGTGGATCTGGGCGCGAAATGGCTTGCCGTTGCGGGCATTCCTGCGTTCCAGCTGGCGTTCATGCGCTATGCCGGGCATTTCGTGATCTCAACCGGGGTCATCGCAAAAGGCGGACTGCAGGCGGACAAATTCAAGACCGACCATCTTTGGTCCGTGATCAGCCGCGCCATGCTGTTGATCTCGGCCACGGTGCTGAATTTCTACGCCCTGCAATTCCTGCCGCTGACTGTGGTTTCGGCGATCATGTTCTCAAGCCCCGTTATCGTGTGCTTTCTGTCCGTCTTTGTTCTGAGGGAACGGGTCGGACCCTGGCGGTGGGCGGCAATCCTGCTGGGCTTCGTCGGCGTTCTGGTGGTGGTGCGCCCGTTTGGAACAGCTTTTCACCCGACCATGTTGCTGATCATTTACAACGCCACGGCTCTGGCGCTGTATTCCCTCATGACCCGAAAACTGTCAGGCGTCGTGGCGGTCGACACGATGCAGTTCTATCTGGGTTTGACGGGGACCGTGATCCTGTTGCCATTTGCGATCTGGACATGGGTTCAGCCGGAAAATATCTGGGGAATGGTTGTGCTCGTCGGATTGGGGATCATGGGCTGGGGTGGTCATCAACTGCTGACGAATGCGCACAGGTTCGGGACTGCGAACCAGCTGATGCCCTTTACCTATTCCTTCCTGATTTATGTCGCCATATGGGGTTATCTGTTCTTCGGTACCGTCCCCGACGGCGGCACCATAACCGGGGCCCTTCTGATTATGGGGGCCGGGCTGATCATATGGAAACGGGAACAGAGATGACGCGGATTGCCTGTATCGGCGAGGCCATGATCGAATTGTCGATCACAGATGCCAATGCGCAGCTTGGCGTTGCGGGTGACACCCTGAACACCGCGATATATAGCCGACGTCAGGCTCCTGCTCTGGGGATCGATTATGTTACCTGTCTGGGCGACGATCCAATGTCCGGGCGAATTTTCGATTTTATCGCTGGTCAGGGAATTGGAACAGCTGCCATTCAGACCATTGCCGGGGCGTCACCGGGACTTTATGCGATCAACACGTCACCGCAGGGCGAACGCAGTTTCACTTATTGGCGCAGCAACTCTGCCGCCAGACAGCTTTTTTCCGATCAGAACTTTGACCTCTTGAACGGCTATGACGCGCTGTATTTGTCCGGGATTTCTGTGGCCATCCTGCCCCATGCGATCCGGATCGCGCTGTTGGAATGGATGGACGCCAACCCGGTCACGGTGATCTATGACAGCAACTACAGACCCGGACTGTGGGAAAGTGTCGAACGTGCCCGCACGATCACGGCACGATACTGGCGGCGCGCGGATATCGCGCTGCCCTCGATAGATGACGAGATGGCATTGTTTGGCGAAACCGCCGGTCAGGTCGTCAACCGTTTCGCCAATCACTCGGGCACTGGGGCCCTGAAGCGCGGGGAAAAGGGGCCGCTCTCCATCGGGCAAGACGTACGGCAAACCTATGACCCTGCGCCGAAAGTGGTGGACACAACCGCCGCTGGCGACAGCTTTAACGGCGGCTATCTGGCTGCTGTGCTAACCGGCAGATCTCAGGCCGAGGCGCTGATGGCGGGTCACAGGATGGCCGCCACCGTGGTCGGGCATCGTGGTGCCATTATTCCCGAATAAGGGGTGCCAGATCCCCAGCATTCAGCATGGCCAACAGCCCCTGAGCGGGGTCTGCGAATTGCGCAACCCGAGTGATTACATCTGACATCGGATCATTCAGCGGACGACCCCGCGCGGTTTCCGAAACACAGAACGCAATCCACGCCCGAACCCCTTCAACGGCGGCTGGCGATCCGGTTTCCCGCACAGTTTCAATCAGCCTGTAAGGCAGCTTCTGGCTTCCATCCATGGCGATCTGATCCAGGCGGTGCGCCAGTTCCGGGTTCTCGAACCGTTTCAGCAGAGCCAGGGCATAGGCGGGCGCCTGCGCGCGAACCTGTGGCGGCAGCGTCGCCCCGGCATCCAGAAACAGTTGTTCGACCAGCGGGCGCAGAACAGAATCCTGAATGGCCTCGTGAACATAAGTGTGGTTCCGCGCCATCCCCGCATAAGCCAAAAGTGAATGAGCGCCATTCAGCATGCGCAGCTTGCGCAATTCGTGCGGCGCGACATCGTCGACAAACTGCACACCCGGCCAGTCCGGGCGTGGACCTGCGAAATCATCCTCGATGACCCATTCCGAGAACGCCTCGGTTGGAACCGCCATGGGATCGCCGCTGATGGCGCGGACGATATCGGTTGTGGCGGGGGTGATGCGGTCCACCATGGAATTCGGAAAGCTCACTTTGTCCCGGTTAATCACTAACCCGGCTTTCTTGGCGAACGCCATGACCGCAGCCCTCAGGGCCGAGCCGTTTGCAACCCGGTTGTCGCAACTTAGAACCGTCACCGGCCGGACCCGCCCGGCAAGGCCGCGGGCGAGGAAGCCGATCAAAGTGGACGGGCCCTGCCCGTTCAGATCGGCAATGATCGCAGGATCACGCAGGTTCAGTTCGCCTGACGGGTCCAGGTGATACCCCTTTTCCGTGACAGTCGCTGAAATTATGTCAGCATCCGCCATGGCGTCCAGAACGGCATCTGCGCTTTCGGGGGCAACCAGCACATCGCGCAGCACGCGGATATGTCTGACGCCCTGCCCCTGCACACACAGATCATAGGAAAACCCCTGCTTGGCCAGCCCGTCCCGGATCTCCGGCGACCGCAGGCTGACGCCAACCACATCCCATCCTCCTGCCCGATCCGTGTAATCCAGCAGATGCGCCCGCGCAAAGTTTCCCAGACCAAAATGAAGGATGCGACCCATCTATCCGTCCAACCCATACACCTGACGCGCCAGATCAACGGAAAGCAAACGCGCCAGATGTTCCGCATCGTCACGTCCGAAATACCCCCTGTCGACCTGTTGTGCCAGGTGGATCGCAACACCGCGCCGCCACAGATCATGACGCGCGGGTATCGACAGAAAGGCGCGGGTGTCGTCGTTGAACCCGGCCAGATTGTAGTAACCGGCCGTTTCGACCACCTGATCAAAATAGCGTGCAATGCCTGCCGGGCTGTCGTGAAACCACCATGGCGGACCGATGCGAAGGCAGGGCCAGTGCCCGGCCATGGGCGCCAGCTCTCGCGCATAGGTCGCCTCGTCCAGCGTGAACAGGATAAGGCGCAGTGCCGGGTTGTTACCCACCCGGTTCAACAGGGCGTCCAGCCCGCGAACCCAATCCATTGCAATCGGAATGTCTGCGCCTTTGTCACGACCAAACTCCCGCAACAGCGTAGCATTGGTGTTGCGCCTGCTGCCCGCGTGGATTTGCATGGTCAGCCCGTCTTCGACCGACATCTGGGCCATTTCGATCAGCATATGCCCGTAAAACCGCCTTGCATCCTGAGGCGTTCCTTCGCCTTGCCGCAGACGTTGATAGAGGGAGTCGGGATCGCTCAGCCATTCTGTGTGAACCACTTCGATCCCATGATCCGTTGCGGTGGCCCCCATCCGGATGAAATGCGCGCGGCGGTCGCGCAATGCGGAAATATACCCGGCGTATCTGCCGACGTCGTGACCGGTGAGGGCCTCAAGCCTGGCAAGGTTCTGTACGAAGTCCGGATCAGACCCGTCCAATACACCGTCCGGGCGAAAGGTCGGAATGACCCGACCCGACCAGTCGCTGGCTTTGATATCCGCATGATGATCAAGCTCATCCAGAGCAGAATCCGTAGTGGCCAGAACTTCAATTCCGAACCGGTCAAACAAAGCCCGCGGGCGAAAGCCTTCCTGTGCGAGACGGTCGTTAATCTGGTCATAAATGGCGTCCGCGGTCGCCGGCGACAATTCATCCGCAATCCCAAGCGTTTCGCGCAGGACATGGTTGATCCAGATACGGGACGGGGTTCCCAGAAACAAATGCCAATGGCGGGCGAAGGTTCGAAACACGGATCGGGGATCCACCCCGCGCCCCTGTGCGCCAACACCCAGTTCGTTCAGCGGCACACCCTGCGAATAGAGCATCCTGAATACATAGTGATCGGGAACAACCAAAAGCTCGGCTGCATTCGGAAACGGGGCGTTCGTGGCAAACCACGCGGGTTCGCAATGGCCGTGCGGCGACACGATCGGCAGGGTCTTGATACCCTGATACAACCCATCGGCCAGCTCCGAGGTTTTGCCTGACATTTTGGTTCCTCCGCCCGTATCTGCACATGTTAACATTCTTTTTGCCGCCTGCATCTTTCCGGTGCACAATCCCAAACAAATGTGCCTGCGGGGTAAGAATGAACATAGCTTTGATTGGTCTGGGCATGGTGGCCGGCACGCATGTCGCCGCAATTCAATCCTCGGATCAGGGGTTGAACCTGGCCGGAGTGCTGGGGCGCAACCCGGATCGCGCAGCGAAATTCGCAGCCGAACACGGAACCCGTGCGTTTCGGAGCGTCGAAGAAATTGCCCGGGATCCCGGCATCGGTTTCGTCATCATCGCAACCCCGCCCGATCAGCGCCTTCCGCTGGTCCGCACGCTGGCAAAGGCCGGCAAGCCCATCCTCATGGAAAAACCGATCGAACGGACGCTGGCAGCCGCCAAGGAAATCGTCGACTTGTGCGATAGTGCATCCGTCCCGCTGGGCATCGTGTTTCAACACAGGGCACGCGCCGCGTCTGTTGCCCTGCGAACCGCGCTGCAGGCGCAGGAATTGGGCGAGATCGCAATGGTCGATATCCGCGTACCCTGGTGGCGCGATCAGAGCTATTATGATGCGCCGGGTCGCGGCTCTTATTACCGCGACGGCGGCGGCGTGATGATCTCGCAGGCAATTCATACGTTGGATCTGGCGATGTGGCTGTTGGGTCCGATCTCTTCTGTCCAGGCACTGATGCGGCAAACTCCGCTGCATCAACTGGAAGCTGAAGACTGGGCCGGTGCGGTCTTTGAAATGGAATGCGGAGCGGTTGGTACGATGATGGCGACAACGGCGGAATATCCCGGTGCGGCAGAAACCATTACGATTCAGGGCACCAAAGCAAAGGCGCATTTGGGATCGGGAGTTTTGACGATGACATTTCTGGACGGCAGAACCACCAGCACTGGCGAGACATCGGCAACCGGTGGCGGCGCCGATCCGATGGCTTTTACCCATGATTGGCACCAATCCGTGATCGTGGACTTTGCCCGGGCCGTCACATCAGGTGCTGCGCCAATGGCAACCGGCCACAGCGCGTTGCTGACGCATGCCGTGATCGACAGTATGCAAACCGCCAGCCGAACCGGCCAAAAGACAAGGGTTTGCCTATGACCCTGACAAGCGTCGCCCTTGGGCTGGATCACCGCCATATCTATGGCATGACCGAGAATATGAAGAAGGCCGGGGTCAGGTGTCTCGGCTACTGGACACAAGGCAACCCCGGCACTCTGGCCGGATATGTGAAAAGATTTCCCGATATTCCGCGCTTTGATCATCTTGAGGATGCGCTGAACAGCGGCGCCGATCTGGCCCTGATTTCCGCAATCCCGTCGGACCGCGCGGCCCTGACCGTGCGAGCCATGCAACACGGCATGGACGTCATGAGCGACAAGCCCGGTTGCACCAGTTTCGATCAACTGGACCAGATCAGAAAAGCCGTATCCGACACCGGGCGCATCTGGTCGGTCAACTTCTCGGAACGGTTCGAAACACCTGTCAGCACCCTTGCTACGGAACTGGTATCAGCAGGGAAAATCGGAAAAGTGGTTCAGACAATCGGCCTTGGACCACATCGGCTGAACCGCGCGACCAGACCGGAATGGTTTTTTCAGCGTGATCGCTTTGGCGGCATTCTGACGGATATCGCATCACATCAGATTGATCAGTTCCTGCATTATACCAATTCGAAGACGGCCAAGATCACCAATGCCTTCACCGCCAACTACGCCAACGCGGCTAATCCCGGCTTGCAGGATTTCGGCGAAATCAACCTGCGCAGCGCGCACGCAACGGGGTATATTCGTGTCGATTGGTTCACCCCGGACGCCCTGCCGAACTGGGGGGACGGGCGGCTGACGATCCTTGGCACCGAAGGCTATATCGAATTGCGCAAATACGTTGATGTAGGCGGCACAGACGGAACCGATCACCTAATCCTGGTGAATGGCGATACCTGCGAAAAAAGGCAGGCATCAGATGCTGGCCTGCCCTATTTTTCTCGTTTCGCACAGGACATTCGGCACCGCACCGAAACCGCGATGATGCAGGCGCATTGCTTTACGGTTATGGAACTGGCCCTGCGCGCCCAGGAAATGGCAGAGAGCTGATGATCAACATCGCGATTCTGGGTGCTGGTATCGGGCGGCAACATCTGGAAGCCTTGAAACGGCTAGGCGACACTTTTCGGGTAACGGCCGTTGTCGATCAGGACCCCGCCCGCATCGAATACTTGCGGGGTGACGGCGAATTTGCCGCGCTGACACGCATCGAGCAGGCACTTGCAGACCCGGAAATCGACCTGATCGACATATGCCTGCCACCGCACCTGCATGTTCCGGTCACGCTTGACGCGCTTACGGCCGGAAAGCACGTCGTTTGCGAAAAACCTCTGGCAACGTCGATGGCGGACGTGGATCGCGTCACACAGGCTGCGAACCGGACAGGCCGGTGCGTCTTTCCGGTTTTTCAATACCGGTGGGGCCCGTCGCTTGCCCGGTTGCGCCATTTGCAGGCGGCCGGTCTGACCGGCAAAATCCAAACCGCATCGCTTGAGACGCACTGGTCCCGTGGTGCTGAGTATTACTCCGTCCCGTGGCGCGGCACATGGGCCGGAGAACGTGGGGGCGCTGTTCTGGGACACGCCATCCATAATCACGATCTGCTGACACATGTTGCGGGTCCGGTCGCCTCGGTCTCGGCCATGACCGCGACTCGCGTGAATCCGATCGAAACCGAAGATTGCGCCGCCCTCGCCTTTGCCATGGCGTCAGGTGCGCTGTGCACCAGCAACATCACACTGGGGGCGGCGACGGATGAAACGCGGTTGCGCTTTGTATTCGAACATCTGACCGCCACGTCAGGCACCGAACCTTATGCGCCGGGCGCGGTGCCCTGGTCTTTTGTGGCACGGGACCCTTCGCAGCAGACGGCGGTTGACGCCACTCTTGCCAATACGCCACCGGAACCCACGGGATTTGAAGGGTTCTTTACCGAAGTTGGCAAGGCGTTGACTGGCAAGCCCAATACCGCTGTCACGCTGGAAGAAGGTGCCGCATCCGTGGCCCTTGTTACAGCAATCTACCATGCCGCGCGCACCGGAGAACGGGTTGCCTTGCCGATTACTTCGGAACACCCCCTCTACGAAGGATGGTTGCCATGAAACAATGCTGGCGCTGGTTCGGCCCTGACGATCCGATCGCCCTGTCCGACCTTCACCAAGTGGGTGTCGAAGGCATTGTCACCGCCCTGCACCATATTCCGCCCGGCCAGCCCTGGGATGAGCAGAGCATCGCAGAGCGGCAGGCCCGGCTGGCCGCCGACGGTTACGATTGGGACGTGGTAGAAAGCCTGCCGGTTTCCGAGGCCATCAAGACCCAGTCCCCGGACATGCGGACCCATATCGCCGCCTATAAGCAAAGCCTGCACGCTCTGGCCAAATGTGGTATCGCGGTGGTTTGCTACAATTTCATGCCCATTCTGGACTGGACGCGCACGTCCCTTCGGGCACCGCAACCGCATGGCGGGACAGCGATGCTGTTTGACCTGACGGATTTTGCGGTGTTCGATCTGCATATCCTCAAGCGCGATGGCGCGGCTGATGACTATTCTGAAGAAACCCGTCATGACGCGTTGACCCGGTTCAACGCCATGTCGGACCGGGACAGGGCAGCGCTGCAACACAATATCACTGCCGGGCTACCGGGTGCCAACGACCAGTGGAGCGTCGACGACGTGCGCACCCTTCTGGACACCTATACCGGCATCACGCCCGGAAAATTGCGCGCCAACCTGATCGACTTACTGGCCGAAGTGGCACCGGTCGCGCAGGATCTTGGGCTGCGCCTGTGCTGTCATCCGGACGATCCACCGTTTTCGCTTTTGGGATTACCAAGGGTGATGTCGAGCGCTGACGACTATGGTGCCGTTTTGGATGCTGTCGATTTGGATGCCAACGGCGCGACCCTGTGCACCGGATCGCTTGGAGTCGCGGTCGATTTTGACGGACCCGGTTTTGTAAGGCGACACGGTGCAAGGATACATTTTGCCCATTTGCGGAATACGAAACGCATGGCGGGATCGTCCCCGCAAAAGCCCAGTTTTCTTGAGGCACCGCATCTTGACGGCGACACCGATATGGTCGGCACCGTTCGTGCGCTGATGCAAGAAGAAAACCGTCGCAAGGCCGCAGGGCGCGCGGACTGGCAAATCCCCATGCGGCCCGACCACGGTCAGGAGCTGCTGAGCGATCTCGGCGGACATAGCACGCCCGGCTACCCCCTGATCGGGCGGATGCGCGGGCTGGCCGAACTCCGCGGGATCATGGCGGCCTGCGTCTGACGCCATCACGTATTTTCTTGCTTAACAGGCGCGGCCGCCGTTTACTTATGTCACCTAACCGGGCAGCGGGGTGTCTTCCGGACCCGCCCGACGTCGCCCAGCGACGTGTGAAATCCCCGTGAAATCCGGTGCCTTGGCGCACCATTTTTCGAAACGTCGGCCTGCGTATAGCGTGGCTGCATAAAACGGGAGGTTTTCATGAAAACCGCAGGTGTAATTGGTCTTGGCGATATGGGCAGCGGGCTGGCCAGGAACCTTATGAAGAACGGCTTTGAAACTTCGGGGTTCGATCTGAGCGCCACCCGCATGACCGCCTTTGCCGATATGGGCGGTCTTGCCAAGGCTTCGGTCGGTGAGGTCGGTGCGCACGCGGACAGCGTTTTTGTCATGGTGATGAACGGCGATCAGGCACGCGAGGTTATTCTGGGGGAAAACGGGCTGGTGGCCAACATGACCCCGGGCGGAACCGTTATTCTGTCGGCAACGATCAAACCGCATGAGGCACAGTCCATCGGCGTGGATATGGAGGGCACCGGGATCAACCTGATCGACAGCCCGGTTTCCGGCGGGTTTCCGGGTGCGCAGGGCGGCACGCTGACAATGATGGCCGCCGGTCAGCCGGACGTTCTGGACAGCAACGCCGAGGTGATGCAGGCAGTATCCGCAACCATTCACCGGGTCGGGACAAACCCCGGCGACGGACAGACTGTGAAGGCCTGCCTGCAATCGCTGATCGGGTCAATCTTCTCGGCAACTTTCGAAGCCGCGGCCCTTGCGGCCAAGGCGGGCGTCAGCGGCAACGTTCTTCTGAACGTATTCTCCTCCTCAAGCGCCGGGTGCGGCGTGGTCAATACCGCGCTTGAGAACATCATCGACCGGCAATTCGTCGGCACCGGAAGCCACATCGCCACGATGCACAAGGATCTGACCATTTCATTGGAACTGGCCACCCAGCTAGGAGTTCCCATGCAGACCGCATCCTCGGCGATGCAGGTCTTTCATGCGGGAAAGACAAAATACCCCGACGGTGACAACTGGATCTGCACCCGCGTCATCGAAGAGATCATTGGCGCAGAATTGCACCGCTGACCGGGGGGCACGCATATGAAACTTGGTGTAATCTGCGACGGTATCAGCCGAAATCTGGCCCATGCGGTCGAAGTCATGGACGAGTTCGATCTGGAATATGCAGAGCTTCAGTTTGTCGGCGACACCGAAGTTGGCGACCACAGTAAACAGGAAATCGCCGAAATAGACGCCCTTCTGCGGGATCGGGGCAAGCCCGTCTCTTGCCTGTCGCGCCATGTATTTGCGGGTATGACGGCGGCCAACAGACCCGGCGACGTGCTGCACACCCAACATATGGATGCGCTGAAACGGGTGATCGACATGGCCCACATCGTCGGTTCTCCTCTTGTGCGGATCATGACCCAGAGAAAGGAGCAAATCCTTTGGGGCAGCAACGGTGCCGAAAAGTGGAATGTGGCACATGGTGTCTGGGACACGATGCCCCCCATGATCGCGCCGGCTGTCGAACTGGCAAGGGCCGAAGGTGTCGGTCTGGTTGTCGAAACCGGCAACGGAACGCTGGTCAATTCAAACTATACGGCCCGCAAGCTGATCGACGAACTGGATGCCAAGGACACGCTGAAGGTGCTTTGGGACCCGGGAAACAACTGCTGGTGCCACGAGCTTGCCTATCCGGACGGATATGAAGAGGTCCGGGACGGCTACCTTGGCCACATTCACATAAAGGACGTAAAGGTCGACACGCCCCGGGCCACTCTGGAAGTGCGCCGCATGGGCGAAGGTCAACTGGCGGACATTTTCCAACCCATTGCCGACGCTCTGAGGGCCGACACCTATGACGGCGTGATTTCGTTCGAAAGCGTCTATCACCCGGGCAATGGGAATTTTGAAGACGGCTTTCGCCTGTGCATCGACAGGTTCAAGACCCTGTTTGCCTAACCTGCCTGCGCGGCCTGATACCCGCGCAGGAATTGCAGGACAAAGTCGGACAATTCTGTTCGAACAGCGTCGGCGTCCAGCGCAACGAACCTGCCCTCAAGCGAAAGTTTGACGATCCCGTGGACCGCTGAAAACACTGTGCGCGCGCGCAATGCCAGGGTCGCCTGATCCAGGCCGGGGCTCAGCTGTGCCAGCGGATCAATGATTTCTGAGATGAGCTGCGCATGTTCTTCCAGATGCCATTGCGGCACCGGGACCCCTGGTGGCATCCTGTGATCGAACAGCGCTGCCCAGAGGTTTGGGTTCTCGGTTCCGAACTCAAAATAGGCCATGGCCAGTGCCAGCAGCTTTTCCTCGGGCGCATTCTGACCTGCTGCGGCGTTCTGCAATGCGTCGTGAAGGCGCGCCAGTGTCCGCGAGTTTACAGCCAGAATCAGAAGATCCAGATCTTCATAGGCATTGTAGAGACTGCCCAACGCGCATCCGGCATCTTTTGTTACATCCCGGGCGCGCAACGCTGCCAACCCATGCGCCTTCACCCTTTCCTCTGCCGCATTCAGAAGATTTTCTTTCAGGATTTCCCTTTTATTCTTAGCCACTTGAACTCCATCATCCTCGTTTTTTGAACATCGTTCATTTTTTACTTGAACGACGTTCAGAATCATCGCATAGTCACTTCATGAACAATGTTCATAAACGAGGAGCCCAAGATGTTCAAACAGTTTGCCACATTGTTACGCGGCCGGGCCTTTGAGGCGGCGACTGCCGTCACGGACCGTCACGCCCTGCCCATCCTGCGCCAGCAGATCCGGGATTGCGCCCATGCGGTTCAGATGTCGCGCAAGGCCGTCGCCGTCGCGATGGCGCAGAACGAGCAGGAGAAAAAGCAGCACGAACGCCTGACCAGGCAGATTGCCGATCTTGAGGCCCGGACGCTGGACGCCCTGCAAAAGAACCGCGAGGATCTGGCCCGGGACGCCGCCGAGACCATCGCCCATCTGGAAGCGGAACGCGAGGTTTCAACACAGGCTCAGGCCCGGTTCGACACTGAAATTGCACGGCTGCGTACGGTCCTGCGAGAGGCAGAAACCCGGTTGCGGCAATTGCAGCGCGGCCAGCGCCTGGCCACCGCCACGGACAAAACTCAACGCCTGCAACAGGTGGCGCCTGACAGCGGTCTGTCTACTCTGCGCGAGGCCGAAGACACCCTGCATCGCTTGCAGGAACGCCAAAACGAGATGGACGCCACCGCCCGCGCCATGACCGAGTTGGAGACGACCGGATCGGCAGAGAACATCCGCGATCGCCTGGCCGAAGCCGGATGCGGCAAGCCGGTGAAATCCAACGCGGACGAGGTTCTGGAACGGCTGAAGAAAAAGTCCCGGAAATCCGGAAAGTCGAAATCGGACTGACAACGAAACTGAATTAACCAATTGAAAACTGGAAGGAATACGAAATGAACACCGAAGAAACGCTGAACCTGCCCCAGTCCAATGCCTGGAATATGTTTACCATCGCATCCTTCATTGTCGCAGCAGCGATGATGGCCGGCGGCATCTACTTCCTCGAAGCGAGCTTTGCCGCCAAGGGCTTTTATTCCATGTCCGCCCTGATGCTGGTCCACACCACCGTTTCGATCACCAAGACCCTGCGCGACCGCGAAGAATCCCAGCGGCTGCACAACAGGATCGAAGATGCGAAGACCGAAAAACTGCTGAAAGAGGTGGGCGACAATATCGCCGCCTAAACGATCACATCATGCAATGACAGGCGTGCGCGGCTGGGGGTGGTTCCATTGGCAACCCCCAGTCGCAGCGCGTTGAACGACACCCTGCCCTTCGGCACCGCAAAGCGTTCGGAAACAGCCACGCGCGTTGCCGGATCATCCGCCAGCGCCGCCGCCGGCCATCCGGCCAGCCCCCGTGCGGTGGCCTGCAACCACGTTCGGTAGAAGGCGCGGCCCGCCTCGATATTCGAGGCCCCTTTCGGCCAATGAAACAGCGCTATTGCCCCGGCCTTGCGGGTGCGGCCGGCCTCACCGGATAGCCGCGGGCCAAGACCGACGGAAGACAGCAGGTCGTAGACCCCAGTGCCAAGAATTGACGGGATCAGCCGGGCGGTCATGGCATCCATCGCAAGGACATCCCGGTTCAAACCATCAAAGCGATAGCGTGGATCATCTGTGCGCAGACGCATCCACTGTAACAACTCGGCGCGAAACTGCCGCGACCGCATGACCCGCGCCGACGCTATGTCTATCTGCGACGCAAGCCAGTCGATCTGATCCCGGTCGGTTACCAAGGTCATGTGCTCCGCCTGCCAGCCATCAAAGCGCACCCTGTCCGTGGGCGCAAAGCCCGCACGGTGAGTCAGACGCTGACCAACCTGTGCAGCCAATGCAACATCGTCGGGGCGGTGACGCCCCTCCGGCACGATCCGGGCAATGGGGCGCATTTCACCTTGTTCCGGCGCATCCAGTAGGGTCACATCCGCCCCGCTTCCGCGCGCGGCCAACGCAAGAACAGTACCCTCGACGGCGGCCCCGCAAGAGACGTCAAGATCACGGTCATCCGGATCACCTACAGGCAGTCGCCGGGACAGATCCGCGGAAACTTCGATCCCTTCGTCGCGCATTGACCAACGTGCGGGCTGCGTGTTGTGGGCCGAGGGCGCGAGCATGGCGTCAGCCACGATGTTTTCGAATTCTGCGCGGTCCATCACAGCAATTCCTTGGTAAAGAGGTGAAGGCGGTGCAGGGGCAAAGCCCCCGCCTTTTCCGTCTGTCTCAGACTGGCCGTGTTCTCATCCGCGATCCAGGTGCCGCCAACCGTCCTGTACCCCGCCTTTACCATGTCTTTGGTCATTTCGCTGAGCATCAATGGGTTGACCGAGCGCCCCTGAAACTCCGGCATCACCCCCTGAAATATGACTACGGCCCGGTCCCGACGCGCCCGATAACGCAGGTATTTCCACGGCAACGACAGGCGCATCCGCGACCCGACCTGGCGCAGCAACGGGTTGAGATCGGGAATGGCAATTACTGCCCCGGCAGGTTTGCCACGATAATGGACCACCTTGGATATTCGCGGGTCCATGATCCATTTCAGGTCTTTGGCCTGAAACGCGAACTCTTCGGCTGTTACCGGAACGAACATCGGGTTGTCCTTGAAGCTGCGATTCAGGATGGCGCGCGCATCCTCCAGCCGTCGGGCAATTGTTGTGCGATTGACCGGCGCGAAGGAATACCCCTGCTCCAGTAATT
The DNA here is from genome assembly GCF_056158465.1 of Ruegeria sp. ABV4_181. NCBI lineage: Bacteria > Pseudomonadati > Pseudomonadota > Alphaproteobacteria > Rhodobacterales > Roseobacteraceae > Ruegeria > Ruegeria sp. ABV4_181. Next base: position 2,069,178 of record NZ_JBSWTI010000002.1, on the reverse strand, counting down.
GCGCCCGCTGTTCATCAGCCAGAACCTGCGGCGCTTCACCGTCGAGGCGCCGTTCGAACGTGGTCATCGGGAAATGCCGAGAATAACCGTTTGCTTCGAGCAGGCCCGGCAAATGCGGCGGCCCCCAGATCTGATCGGTAAAGGGGGCCTGATCGTATCCGCCCGTCATGATGCCGGTCTGCTGCATCGCGGTCAGATTGAAATTGCCGGTCAGTCGCGCCATGCCTTTCGCGCGGGCCCAGCCTTCGGCGGCCCGTAGCAACGCTGTTGCAGCGCCGGCATCGTCGACGCAATCGAAGAACCCGAAGCAGCCGCGCGCCTCATTATGCAGATCGTTGGACGCCCGATGCACGTGCGCCGTAATCCGGCCAACAGGCTTGCCCGCCCGGAACGCGGTGAAAAAAGTGAAATCCGCATCGTCCGAGAACAGCGGATTGCCAGTGGACAGAAACCGTTTCAAATCCGCTTTCATCGGTGAAACATAAGGGGTGTCGGACCCGTAGGCATGGAAGGGCGCGGCGAAGAAGCTTGGGAAATCCCGTTCATTAACCTCGATCATCCTTGTTCTCCGCCCGTAAGGAAACCCGCCATCCGCTGTACCGCCTGCAAGGCCGCGCCGCTGCTGTCCGCGGCGGCAATATCGGGATTGTTCAGCATGACAATGCGCAGGGGGACCTCGGACAGCATCACTGCATGCGTCGCATCGAAACGAGAGAACAGCCAGTTGATCTGTTCGTCGCCCGTTCCGCCCAACCGTTGCACGGGCATGGCTGCAAATTGCGTGCGAAGTTCACTCACATTCATATCGGCCAGGTCTGCTTCGGTGGCCAGGACCGCATTCGGGGCACCGGCGGCACGCCGCATCAGGGTCAGCGCAGCGTCGGGCCCCTGCCCCTTGGCAAGGGCAATCTCACGCAGGGTGACAAGCTGACGATCCTCGATCCGCAGGGCCGTGGCAGCTTGCCAGATCGCCAGCAGGATGAGCGTGGACAGTATCACCGCCATGACTTGCACCCCGGACCGAAGGTCAATCGGCGCAAGCCCCGCCAACACAAGGGTCAGCAGCCCAGTCATGACAAACACGACGACAAAACTCTGCAAGGTGTCGCGGGTGCGCAAGCCAGTTCGCGTCATGCCAATCGACAGCCAGCACAACACCAGAACCGCGACGCCGCCCAGCCTGACAGGCACGTCAAATTCCGGGACCCGCATGAAATCGGTGGCGAGAAAGGGCAGGATCAACAAAAAGGACAGGCTCATCCGGTTGACGGTTCTGTTTTCTGTCGGCGACAGGCTGTCCCGGTCCCGGCGCAGGACGAACCCGGCGACACCGCCCAGCCCCAGCAACTGAAACGCCAGCAAGCCGCCAATTCGCCAGGGCTCCAGACTGTTGATCTGCAAAAGCCCGATCAGCGCGAACACCAATGCCCCTCCGGCGCATATCTGTTTGAGGATCGGTGACGCGTGCCGTCGCAACAGCCCCTCGGCAAGCATAAGCGCCGCCAAAGGCAGCAAAGCCGCACTGATGTTTGTTACTGCTGAAAACAGCCAGCCCCAGCTGCCCCAGTGCCCGACGCGGGCAACCATCAACGCCACCAGAAGCCACAGACAAAACCGAAATCTTCGAGCGATCTCAGGCCGCTGCACAAGGTCGTTCAGGTGGATCAAGACGACGATGGCGCTCAGCGTAGCACAGACCGACACCCAGGCGTCAGCCAGAAATGTCGCCGTATCCGTCATGATGCCAGAAGCCTGTTCATTTGCAGCCGCACCAATGGGCGCATAAGGGCAGCGAGCAGACCGGGCATGGGCCGCTCGATCCGGCCGGAGTGAGGGTTCAGGAACCACCCGCGACAATCCGCGCCATGTGGACGACCCAACACGGCATTCAGGGCTTCGCCGCCCATCAGGGTCCCGGCCATGATCACCATGGGTGCAAACGACATACGGCTGCGCGTCCCGGCAATCACCTCGCCCGCCAGCGCAAGATCAACGTGATGCCGGGACGAAGAATGGGTCAAAACATATTCCGCCTCAGCCACCGCCGCCGCATCGCGCATCTCGGGCGTCAACGCGTCCCAATCGGTGTTTTGCGTGGGGTATCCAAGGCGCTGTTCCGGCATCGGGTCACGCGGCGTGGTGACATAGACAGACGGCAAAGGAGAGGCATAAGCGTCGATCACCGTGCGGCCTTTGGCCCGCGCAGTTCGATACAACAGCAGGCTGGCGCCCAGATCGTCGGTGCCATTGACCACCACATCGGCCTTTTCCACCAGCCGGTCCACCTGTCCGGGCCAATCGCCGCCCAACACTTCGATCTGGGCTTCTGGATTGATCTGCAAACATTGGTCCCGCGTGGCCTCGGCCTTGTCGTGCCCGACAGTGCCAAGCGTCGCGAAAAGCTGACGGTTGAGGTTCGAAACCTCAAAGCTGTCAAGATCGGCAAGGATCAATCGCCCAACCCCGGCGCGGATCAGGGTCATGATGGCACTGCCACCCATCCCGCCCGTCCCGCAAACGAAGACGCAGGCATTGCGGAGGGCGGCCTGCTCGGCCCTGGTTACAAATCCCAGATTGCGCGTCGTAAATTCGTCATAGGAAAAACTGCTCATTTACCCCGCTCCCTTGCCCGCAGAATGCCGAAGTCACGCCCGGTATCCGCCCATTGCCAGATCGGCATCGCCAGTCGCTGCACCACAGCCGCACCGACAGCCAGTGCAACAGCGGCAAACGAGCGCGGTGGAACCTCGCGCCCGACATAGGACAGCGCTGTCGGCATATCGATCTGCCCCAGTTGCAACAGATCGTCGCCCCGGTCGTAATCCAACTGATCCCGGCAAAAATCGTTGACGGCCTGATCCCTGTATTTGGGCGCTTCGGTGAATGTCTTTTTCAGATGATCGGACCCGCCGGTATAGGCGTTGGTGATGACAAAGCGTTGTTCGTCAAACCCAGCTTCCTGACCGACACCAAAGACATGCCGGTGCTGCCGCATAACGCCGCGCGCCAACAACAGGTGCAGCAAGCTGCGCCGGTTTCGCAAGTTGCCTTCAGGTGTCGGGTACACGCGTGCAAATCCCTGCCCGACAAGACCCACCACTGCCGGAACCTGTGTCACATTCGAAACCCACAGCGGCCGCATACCGTTGCGAAACAGCATGAGCACACAGGTCAGCCCGTACAGAACCCAGCTCAGACCCTGACTGCGCAGGTCCGGATCGACCATCACCAGCCCCAGATGCAACACATCCTCGGACCGGTGCCCCAGATCGACATTCATCAGGGCCAGGGCGTTGAATGCCACAGGCAAATGATCGTCGCGGCGCGAAACAAGGGTAATGACCGAGTGGCTCAACCGGTCACGGTCACCGGCGAACACGCCATAGGTCAGTTCACCGGCGGGCAGCGTTTTTGATGCCACCAGACGCAAATCTGCCACCAGCTTTTCCAACTCTTGCGCCTGCATCCACAATCCGGGCCGCTCGACGATACGAACGACATACCCGCCGGATGCATTAAGCCGGATATCCATGTGCCGCTGTCCTGCAGCGTTGATAAGGGCGGTTAACAATGGCCGGTCCTGTTTGTTATGCTCGTCGCCAGTTTCGGCTTTTTCTCTGACAATACTGTGGTTTAGGCAATGCCACTTTGGGGATGCGGCGCAGCTACCGCCATCAAGTACATAATAGCCGTTCAACGCAAGTCGCGAATTCCCCCACCCTGAGCCGCCCGGTTTGCGGATCGCCCGGGGCGGGGCTAAACTTTTCAGGGAGCGAGAGGCAGAGCCATGAAAATAGTCTCGGGCGGGCAAACCGGTGTGGATATGGCAGCGCTGGAATTTGCGCGTGAATGTGGGTTTTCCTTTGGGGGCTGGGTTCCGAAGGGGCGTACGAATGAAGCCGGGAAAATTCCGGAACACTTTACCGGGCTGACTGAAACGCAATCGACGAACGTGAACGAAAGGACCCGGCTCAACGTCGAATCCAGTGATGCCACGTTAGTCTTCGGTGACGGTTCGGACAGTCCCGGCACAAGCCAGACCGTTGCTTTTGCCCGCGAGGCAGGGAAACCCTATCTGGTCGTCGATCTCAGGAACGGCCCAGACATCTGCGCGAAACAGGTGTCGGATTGGCGGTCGTCGAACCCGGTCAAAGTGCTGAATGTGGCAGGCCCGCGTGAGTCCGAGGCTCCTGGTTTGGGCACCCATGTGCGCGCGGTGCTTGAGGAATGTCTGGCGCGGCGCGCCGACTGAACCTGTAAAAACGCCGTCAGGCCGATATGCGGCTGAGCCCCGCCAGCCACTCTCTCAGGCTTTGGAACGCGGCGTACAGCACCGGGATCATCAACAGGCCCAGGGTGCTGTCCAGGATCATTCCGCACAAAACCGGATAACCGATCGAAACGCGGGCAGCAGCCCCTGCCCCGCTTGACAGGACTAGTGGCATGACACCAACGATGAAACACAACCCGGTCATCGTCACCGGCCGGAACCGGATTTCCGCCGCCCGTAACGCGGCCTCGTGAATGCTGGCCCCGCTCTCGCGCTGTTGGTTGGCGAATTCCACAACCATGATTGCCTTTTTTGCGGCAAGACCGATCAACAGCACCATCCCCACCTGTGCAAAGATGTTGCTGGTCAGGAACGGCACCAGCGCCAAAGGGATAAGCGCGCCAAGCAAGGCAAACACTGCCGAAGCGACAATGGACAGCGGCAGGATCCAGCTTTCATAAAGCACGACAAGAAACAGATAGGACAGCACGACGGCCGACAAAACGATGTACAGAACCAGACCCTGCGCCTTTACTTCCTGCTGGCTGACGCCCGACCACTCGATCCGGAACCCGTCAGGCAGAGTTTGGTCGGCAATGGCCTGCATCGCCCTGATGCCGTCACCGGAACTGACCCCATCGGCCAGTTGCGCGCTGACCGAGGCTGCGGTGAACAGGTTGTACCGTGGAACCGTGTCTGGCGCGAGAACGGGTGTGTTGCTGACAAAGTTGCGCAGCGGCAGCGTGTCGCCCGCACTGTTCTTGACGTAGATGTTGTCCACATCGTCCAGCGTCTGCCTGAAATCCGCTTCGGCCGAAATGACCACCCAGTACACCCGTTCGTTCAGGATGAAATTGTCCACAAAATACGAGCTGAGACTGGCCTGCAGCGCCGTAAAGATATCCGCCACACTGACGCCCAGCGTTTCGGCCCGATCCCGGTCGACCGCCAATTGGTATTGCGGGCTTTGGGCCGAGAAATTCCCATGCGCCCGCGAAAATTCGGGCGCCGCGTTCAGGGCGGTGACAAAGCCGTTCATGACAGCGTCAAGCTGCGCCCCGTCACCATTGCCGAGGTCGAGCACTTCTACAGAAACGCCGCCGGCGGAGCCAAGCCCGTGAATGGTCGGGAAGGGAAAGACATAAGACACCGCCTCGGGCAGAGCGGACAATTGCCGGTCAAGATCGTGCATGATGGCGTACCACTGCAGATCCGGGCCTTGGCGTTGATCCCAGGGTTTCAGCGTGACAATCGCCATCCCCGCGTTCGAGCGTCCTCCGGCCAGCATACTGTGTCCCGATACGATCGTAACGCTGTCCACGCCCGGCGCTTTGCCGATCAGCGCCCCCGCCTTGTCCATGAACGCCTGTGTTCTCTGCAATGAGGCGCCATCCGGCAGCTCCATCGAAGCCAGCAAAACCCCGTTGTCTTCCAGCGGGATCAGACCGGTTGGAACCGTTCTGAAAAGTTCCACGGTCAATACCACAACACAGGCAAATGCCAGCAAAGACACAGCCATATAGCGCAGCATCAGCGACACAAGGCGCAGGTACTGACGACGCAGCCAGGCGATCAAAGACGGGACAAGCGCCAGCGGCCCGGCTGGCCTGCTGCCGGTCCTCAACATCATGGCGCACAGCACAGGTGCCAATGTCAGCGCGTTTACGGCCGACAGCACAAAGGCGAAGATGATTGTCAGGGCAAACTGGAAATAGATCGTACCTGTCACGCCCGGAAAGAAGCAGACCGGCACAAAAACAGCCGCCAGAACGAAAGTTGTCGCGATGATCGGCCGGTTCACCTGGGACATCGCCTTCAATGTCGCGTCGCGCGGGTTCGACCCTTCGTCCGCAAGGATGCGTTCCGCGTTTTCGATGATGATGATCGCGTCATCCACCACCAGCGTGATCGCCAGCACCAGCGCGAACAGTGTGATCATGTTGGCGCTGAACCCGATCGCATAGATCAGCGCGACCGCACCAAGCAGCGATACGGGTATGGCAATGGCGGGCACGATGGTTGCCCGCAGGCTGGCCAGAAACAGAAACGTGACAGCCACGACCAACCCCGCCGTCAGGGCCAGCGTCGTCAGGATATCGCGGATTGAAACTCGCACGGCGTCGGTGACGTCATAGGTAACCTCGTAGGACACACCCTGCGGAAATTTCTTCGACAATTCCTGCATCAGCGCCCGCAGGCTATCGGAAATCTCCAGCGCGTTGGCCGTGCTTTCCTGATACACCGCGACTGTCGCCGAATCCTGGCCGTTGAACTTAGTCGATCCTGAATAGGTGGCCGAGCCCAGTTCGATCCGTGCGACATCCGCAAGACGTGTGACCGACCCATCCGGGTCTGAGGCCACGATGATGCGCCCGAATTCCTCCGCGTCGCGCAGCAGCCCCTGGGCCCGCAGCTTGAACTGAAAGTCAGTCCGCGCCGTCCCGAACGGGGGTGCACCGACCTGCCCGGCGGCGGCGATGACATTCTGGTTCCTGATGGCGTCTGCAATTTCGGCGGCCGTGATGTTCAGCGCCGCCATGCGTACCGGATTGATCCAGACCCGCATGCTGTATTCCATCTGCCCGAACTGCGAGACCGTCCCGACACCCGGCAACCGCTGTAGCGGGTCATGCAGAAAGTCGGCCGCGTAATTGCTGAGGTACAGTTCATCCCGCGATCCGTCGGGCGAGATCAGGTTCAGCACGACGATCATGTTGCCCGAACGTTTGGTCACTTCGACGCCCTGCTGCAACACGACCGACGGCAATTCGGCACTGGCCAGAGCAATGCGGTTCTGCACCTCGACCGCGGCAACATCCGGGTCAGTGCCCAGTTCGAAAGACACGTTGAGCGAGTAGCTGCCGTCATTCGAGCTTTTGGACGACATGTACAGCATCCCAGGAATACCGTTCACGCGCTCTTCTATGGGCGTGGCGACGGATTCCAGAATGACCTGCGCATCAGCACCGGGGTATGTCGCGTCGACATAAATCTGCGGGGGTGTGATATGCGGGTATTCCGTGATCGGAATCAGCCGGACGCAGACCGCGCCGAACAGAACCGTCAGGATCGCAATAACGGCAGCGAAATGCGGTCTGTCGATGAAATAGCGCGCAATCAATCCGGCCCCTAACTCTGACTATCGACCGCGTTCACGACCGATCCGTCATGTATCTTCTGAAGGCCCTGAACCACCACCCGGTTACCTTCCGCCAAGCCCGAGGTCACCTGAGTGCGGGTCGCTGTCTGAGCGCCGATCTGAATGTTCCGCCGGTGGACAGTGCTTTGATCATCGACGGAAAAAACAAAATACCCTTGCTTGTCGAATTGAACCGCGTTGCGCGGCACGGTCAGAACCTTGGTTTCCTCAGAGCCGGTTAGGTCGACCGTCACAAATTGTCCCGGGATCAAGACGCCATCCGGATTGGCAAAACTGGCCCGCAGCTCAACCGTGTCGGTGTCCTGACTGACGCTGTCGCCGACGAAAATGACCTGCCCCGATGATGAATAGGCCTCTCCGTCCGCCAACGTGATCTGCGTGGTCAGCTTGATGCCGTCCGCAGAAATGCGCCCGTTTCGACGCTCTTGCAGCAATACCGGTTCGCTGATGAAAAAGCTGACCAAAATCGGATCGACACTGGTCACAGTGGCCAGAACGCCGCTGTCGGAATTCACCAGATTTCCGGCATCAACCGCCGACAAACCGATACGACCATCAATCGGGCTTGCGATCTGAGTATAGTCCAGATCAATCCGTGCGATTTTCAGGGCCGCCCGCGCCTCGTCCACCGCGGCCTGACCTGCCGCGTAATCTGCGATTGCCGTGTCCAGTACCGCCTGCGGAATGTCGCCTTTGTCAAAAAGCGCCTGTTGCCGGTCCAACGCGGCCTTGTCGCTTTGCGCACTGGCCTGCGCGCTTTTCAGGGCGGCCTGCGCGCTTTCCACACTTGCGCCGTATTTGGTTTTTTCGATCAGGAACAGAACATCACCTTTGGCGACCCGGCCCCCTTCGGTGAAGTTGACCTCCTCCAATATCCCTTCGACGCGCGCCTGCAGATCGACGCTTTGTTCGGCCACGACGCGGCCCACAAACTGATCCCGTTTGCGAAGATCATCCATCGTTGCGCTGGCGACCGTCACACTTGGTCGCGGCGTTTCGGACTGGGCCGTGGCCGGTCCCGCCAGAACCACGGCAACTGCGAGAAAAACAAACGGAAAAGTGGATTTCATTTCACACTCGATAGTTTGTTGGGGCCTGAATACTCCTTTCACACCTTAGCCGCGAAACAGCTTTTCAGAAACCCTCGGCGATTGAGGTCCAAGTGCGGTATGTGCCCGATTAGCAGGGCGACCCGAGGCCGGGCCGCCTATGAACGCGCTGCCAGAGGTGACAGCGCAGCGTAATATTCTCGAAACCGCTGGTATTCCTGTTCGTAGGCGTCCGACAGATCGTCACGCGGTTCGATCACCCGGGCTATGTCCGGCGGTGTCATGACATCGCCTGGGTCCGCGCCGGTCGCCGCGCAAGCCGCCAGCCGCGCTGCGCCGATGGCCGCGCCAAAATCGCTGCCCTCCGGCAGAGCAAGCGGAACCTTCAACACGGTCGCAAGCGTTTCCAGCCAAAACCGCGACCGGGTGCCGCCGCCCACCGCAAGCAGGCTTCCGGCCTGAGTCCCAGTGCTGTTCAAAGCCTCAAGGCAATCGCGCAAAGCAAAGGCGACACCTTCCATGACGGCTCTGGTCAGGTCAGCGGGCTGGGACGAAACATCAAGGCCCAGAAATGCACCGCGAATGTTGCTGTCATTGTGGGGTGTTCTTTCGCCTGAAAGGTAGGGCAGAAAGCTGGTCCTTGAAGGGCCGGTCAGGTTGTCGGGCAAAGCATCCGCCAAGGCCCCGACCGGCTGGCCGAGATTGCGCGAAAGCCAGTTCAGACTGTTTGCGGCCGAAAGGATCACTCCCATTTGTATCCACCGCTCTGGCACGGCATGGCAAAAGCAATGGACCGCAGTTTCGGGGGCCGGCGCGTAGGAATTTTTTGCCACCAACAACACTCCGGACGTCCCAAGGGACAAAAAGCCGGTTCCTTCGTTGATGCTGCCGATCCCGCAGGCCGCAGCCGCGTTGTCGCCCGCGCCGCCCGCAACCACGACCGGGCCCGTCAGCCCCCATTCCCGCAACAGGTCCGCCCTGACCTGCCCCCCGGGCGCGCTGCCTTCGACCAGACGGGGCATCTGATCCATTGTCATGTGGCCATGCTCCAGCGCTACCTCTGACCAATCGCGCTTCCCGACATCCATCCATGACGTGCCCGCGCTGTCGGACATGTCGCTGACATAGTCACCTGTCAGCCAGAAACGCAGATAGTCTTTTGGCAGCAGGACCCTGGCCGTTTGTTCAAACACGCCCGGTTCGTGCGCGCGCACCCATTCCAGTTTGGGCGCGGTGAACCCCGGAAAGACGATGTTCCCCGTGATCTCCCGCATCCCGGGTGTTTGGTCCAGTGCGGCCGCCTGATCGGCAGAACGGGTATCATTCCACAGAATACATGGCCGCAGCACTTCTCCGCGCGCGTCCAGCAATGTCGCGCCATGCATATGGCCGCTCAGCCCAATGCCCTGTAGGGACGCAAATGCCTGCGCGTTCGCGTCGCGAAGCTGCGCAACAACACGCTGACACGCCACAACCCAGTCGCCCGGCGATTGTTCTGACCAGCCGGATTTCGGCGTCGAGGTTTCAATGCCGGCTTCGGCCTCGCAAACGATCTGCCATTCGTCGTTAACCAGAATGCCCCGCAGACCCGATGTTCCCAAATCCAGACCTAAAAACACCCGAATTCCCTCCTACCCGCATTGTCAGGACCGCAGCCTTTGTTCAGCGGCTTTTGCGCCGGACCGCTGGCGCGTGCGCCCCTGTCGCCTGTTCCACGACGGGTCGTTTCATTCCAATAGCCCAACGCCTTAACCCAGATTGACCCATGCGGAGTTTCGCGCCGAGCTTTGCACGCAAGCCGCAACGAATTTCACGCCATTCAGGCCATCGTGAACCGTCGGATAGACCACGGATGGGTCGCGGGTTTGCCCATTTCTGAACGCCTGAATGGCATCCGCGGCCTCGCTGTAGATATTCGCGAACCCTTCCAGGTACCCTTCGGGATGTCCCGGCGGCACGCGGCTCAGGCGGTTGGCTTGTTCACCCGCCCCGGCCCCATTGCGTGTCAAAAGGCGCTTTGGTTCACCGTAGGGCGTGTTCCAAAGATAGTTTGGATCCTCCTGTGCCCATTCCAGCCCGCCCTTTTCCCCGTATACACGCAGACGAAGCGCGTTTTCATTACCCGGAGCAACCTGCGACGACCACAGCATCCCGCGCGCGCCACCTTTGAACCGCAGCATGACATGGGCGTTGTCATCGACCTGGCGCCCCGGCACAAAGGCCTGCAGATCAGCGGCCAGGCTTTCACCCTCCAGCCCGGTCACAAAACAGGCAAGGTTATAGGCGTGCGTTCCGATATCCCCGGTCGACCCCCCCGCGCCCGAGCGTTCGGGGTCTGTCCGCCACTCTGCCTGCTTGAAGTCCTGCTGTTCGGTCAGCCAATCCTGCGGATACTCAACCTGAACGACGCGTATCTTTCCGATATCGCCGTTGGCGATCATGTCCCGCGCCTGCCGGACCATCGGGTAACCGGTGTAGTTATGGGTCAGAATGAACAGCGCATCTGCGCTTTCCGCCGCCTTGACCAGCTTTTTCGCATCGCTCAGCGTCGATGTCAGCGGCTTGTCGCAGATGACGTGGATACCGCGTTTCAGAAACTCGCGCGCAGCGGCATAGTGAACGTGATTGGGCGTGACGATCGAAACCGCCTCGATCCCGGATTTCAGGCGCGCTTCGCGTATCGCCATGTGTTTGAAGTCGTCATAGATTCTGGCAAGTCCCAGCGCCTCGCCGCTTTGGCGGGATTTTTCAGGCGTTGACGACAAGGCCCCGGCCACCAGTTCGAACTTGTCGTCCAATCTGGCCGCGATCCGGTGCACACCGCCGATAAACGCGTCATTTCCACCGCCGACCATGCCAAGGCGAATGCGCCCTGTCGTGTCTTCATTGCGTCCGGTCACCATCAGTCTATCCCCAGCATTTTACGGTTGGCGGCTTCGTCCGTTCCGCTGTCTGCGAAATCGTCGAAAGCCTTTTCTGTCACGCGAATGATGTGGTCCGATACGAATTGAGCCCCTTCCCGCGCGCCGTCTTCGGGGTGTTTCAAACAACATTCCCACTCCACCACAGCCCAGCCATCGAACCCATTGGCCGCCATTTTCGAAAAGACGGCCCGGAAATCCACCTGCCCGTCCCCCAGGGACCGGAACCGCCCAGCCCGGTCGACCCAGCCCTGATACCCGGAATACACGCCCTGTCGGCCGGTCGGGTTGAACTCGGCATCCTTGACGTGGAACATCCTGATCCGATCCTTGTAGATGTCGATATTGTCCAGATAATCAAGGCATTGAAGGACATAGTGCGACGGGTCGTACAACATGCAGGCCCGCGCGTGGTTGCCGGTGCGTTCAAGGAACATCTCATAGGTGACGCCATCGTGCAGATCTTCGCCCGGATGAATTTCATAGCAGACGTCAACACCGCAGTCTTCGGCATGATTGAGGATCGGCACCCAGCGCCGCGCCAGTTCGTCAAAGGCCGTCTCGATCAGCCCGGCGGGTCGCTGCGGCCACGGATAGACATAGGGCCAGGCCAAGGCCCCCGAAAACGTCGCATGCGCAGAAATTCCCAGATTACGGGAAGCCGACAGAGCTTTTTTGACCTGATCGACGGCCCATTCCTGCCGGGCTTTGGGATTGCCTCTGACGCTTTCGGCCGCGAACCCGTCAAACGCCGTGTCATAAGCGGGATGAACGGCAACCAACTGTCCCTGCAAATGCGTTGACAGTTCGGTGACCTCAACACCGTTTTCGGCGGCTTTTCCTTTAAAGTCCTCACAATATCCTGTGCTGGAGGCGGCGGTTTCCAGGTCGAACAACCGGCCATCCCAACTGGGAACCTGCACCCCTTTGTATCCGCAATCCGCGGCCCACCGGGTAATGGCGTCCCATGAGTTGAACGGGGCTTCGTCACCGGCGAATTGCGCCAGAAACAGAGCCGGGCCCTTGATGGTCTTCATAGTATTTCCTCCCCAACACGTTGGCCTTTATGGCGGCAGATTTTCCTTTAGATAAATATCGATACGAATGCGTTCCTGCGCCCTGTTGAACGGAACCTTGTCAGAGGTCGCCCGCAGCAGGCGCACGGCAGACCGGACAATGTGCCCCGAATCCTGCGAGATCAAAGCGTCAAAGGTCCCCCGGCTAAGTGCGTCGCGGCTTAAGGGGGTCAATTCGTGCGCGATGATCACCAGATCCTTACCGAATTTGCTTTCCGACAAGAACTGCACCAAACCCGCGTTTCCCGCAGCGGACGAATATATGCCGACCAGATCGGGGTAGGTTTCGAAAATCTCGGGCATCATTTTGTAGATCAGATCGGGATCGTCGCGCCCTTCCACCGAAGCTACGACTTCGAGATGCGGGAATTCCTCGGAAACAACCAGATCAAAGCCCTGCCGGCGTTCGAGATGGTCGCGCGCCAGACGAGAGCCGGTCAGAACCAGAACTTTTCCTGGCCGATGAACCAACCTGCCCATCAACTGGGCGGCGGTGCGCCCGGCCGAGACATTGTCGATACCGACGAAATGGTCCCGGTCCGAGCTTGGAAGGTCGGACACCATTGCCACCACCGGAATCCCCTTATCCCTGACCCGTTTTATGGCGTCCCGGACGGACGGGGTTTCGGGGCCGAAAACTGCCACGCCGTCAACATCACGCGGATCGACCGAGTCCAGAATTTCAACGATGTCCTGGGATTCAAACGGGGCGCCCCTTCTGATTGTCATGCGGGTGCGTTCGATCAACTGATCCCGAGACTGTTCCACGATCTGGCGGCTCAGGGCTTCGACAAATTCATTGTCGGTGTCGGGCAGGACGAACAGAAAACGATACAGCCGGTTTCGGGCAAGATTGGCCGCCGCCGTGTCGCGCACATAGCCCAGTTCGTCGATTGCCTTCTGTACTTTTTGCACAGTTACGGCCCTTACGCCGGGGCGCTTGTTAAGCACCCGGTCGACGGTCGCCAGACTGACGCCCGCCACCCGTGCGATGTCATTCACCGTTGGTTTTTTCACCAATTCTAGCTTTTGTTCTTCCACGGTTTCCTCAGCCCTCAATCTCCCGCGCCAGCCCTTCAAACAACAAGGCCACCGCTTCGGCGCCCGGGTCGTTGTGGCCAATCAGGTTTTCTTCGGGAACATAGGCCGCACGCCCTGCTTTCGCACGGTGAATTTTCGCTGTGTTGTCAGCACCTTCGCGTGCGGCTCTGGCAGCCTCGGACATGCCGGACGGCAACGCCTCCAACGCCGGTGCCAAAGCGTCAATCATGGTTCTGTCGCCAACTTTGGCGCCGCCCACCTGACTGACCCGGTTAAGACCTTCCACCAAGGACTTTGGTATCGAGGCACCGCTTGCGCAGGCATCTCCGGCAGCGTTGAAAAATATCGCCAGGATCACACCGGAAGAACCGCCCATGGTCTGGCTCAGCTCATTGCCCAGTGCCGGGAACAGCTGTGTCAGGTCCGCAAGGGGCATGCGATCCAGACTGCCCTGCAACGCCCGGGCTGCGGTCGCCAGCGTGCTGCCCGTATCTCCGTCGCCGGACTTGGCATCCAGTTCGTTCAGGGCTCTCTCCGCGCCGATCAGCAATTCCGACAATCGGATGATCGTTGCCCGCGTCGCCGGGTTGTTCGACGGGATCGGATCAATCGGTGTCAGACCGTCCGGCAAGGGGGCAACCTTCACAGGTTCGATAGCACTGACCCCCGGCCATGCGGAAAGATCCACCGCCGTTTCAAGAGCGGACAGATGGGCGGTACTGACCGGCAGGATCGACACGGAAAACCCATGCATGTCCAATGATGTCATCATCGGAGCAGGCCCAATTATGTGACGCGCGATCCCGGTCTCGGACAAAGCATGCGTCAGAACGGCCATTTCCAGGGGTGTCGTGGACCCAAGGTTGTTGACCAAAGCCACGCAATCGCCCGCCTTGGTCCGTTGCCTGAGCTTTTCGACCACGGTGGTCATAGCTGTCACGGCGGTTGCAAAGTCCACCTGTTCGACGCCGGGTTCACCGTGAATGCCCAAACCAAGCTCGGCCTTACCCGGCGCGATGCGGTCTTCTTTCGGAGATCCCGGAACCGTGCAGGTGTCCAGGCTCATACCGATGCTGACAACTTTGGCGATGACCTCTTTTGCAGCTTCGGTCACAGCGTCCAGATCCGCCCCGCTTTCGGCCAGTGCGCCTGCAATCTTGTGCACGAATAACGTGCCCGCCACACCGCGCGGCTGCGGCAGGTCCGGCAGGGCGATATCGTCATCGACCACCACCATCTCAACCCTTCGTCCCAGCGCGCGCGCGCGTTCTGCTGCAAGACCGAAATTCAGCCGGTCGCCGGTATAGTTCTTCACGATCAGCAGGCACCCGGCCTCTCCCGTTACCGCCAGAATGCCCGCAAGGACGGCTTCGACAGATGGCGAGGCAAAAACCTCGCCACAGACTGCGGCGGTCAACATGCCGGCTCCGACGAACCCGGCATGCGCAGGTTCGTGCCCCGATCCCCCGCCCGAGACCAGTGCAACCTTCGACTTGTCCCAGTCGGTCCGGTAAACGACCTTGATGTGCGGGTACCCGTCCAGCCGCGAAAGCGCGCCGCCCGAGGCCGCCAGAAGACCGTCTATCGCGTCGGTTACCAAAGTTTCTTTGGTGTTGAGGAACTGGGCCATGCTTTTGCTCCTTAATTCACACGCGCGCCGGACGCGTCAAAATACAACGGGTTATGAGGGCGGATTTTGATAACCTTGCCCGCGGGATAATCCTGATGGACATCAATCAGCGTCACGACCGGATGCCCCTGCAGGTCCAGATGCAGCCTTGTCTGATCGCCCAGATGCTCCGCGCGCACGACGCGGGCATCAGTCCCGTCGCCCTGCACGATATTCTCGGGGCGCAGACCGATCTGTGGACCTTTATGAGTGCCTCCGAACAGCCCGGACGGCAGGATGTTAATCCGTGGCAGACCCAACCGGCTGGCGACATACACGCTGCCCGGGTTTTCGTAGATATCGCGCGGCGTGCCGTACTGAACCAGCCGGCCTTCTTCCAGAACGCCGATATGTGTGGCCATAGTCATGGCTTCGATCTGGTCATGCGTCACGTAAAGCAGCGTGGACCCCAAATCCGCCTGAATGCGCTTTAGTTCAATCCTCAAATCTGCCCTGAGCTTGGCGTCCAGAGAACTGAGGGGTTCATCCATCAGAAAAATCTGCGGATCGCGCACCAGCGCCCGGCCAATGGAAACACGCTGCATTTCACCGCCCGAAAGCTCTGTCGCCTTGTTGTCCAGTTTGTGCGGGATTTGAAGGATTTCCGCGACGTCCTTCACCTTTGTCGCGATCTCATCCTCGGGCGTTCTTAGGATCGGAGAGCGAAGCGGAAAGGACAGGTTTTCGCGCACCGTCATGTGCGGATAAAGCGAGTATTGCTGAAATACCATTGCCACATCGCGCTGCGCCGGAGTTTCGCGCCCCACATCGCGACCGTCAATTCGCACCGCCCCCGAATCCAGCCTTTCAAGCCCGGAGATCAGACGCAATGTCGTGGTCTTCCCTGCACCCGTGGGTCCCAGCAGCACGACAAAGGCCCCGTCGGGGATCGTCATCGAAATCCCGTCAACCGCTTGTACGTTGCCGAACGCCTTTGAAATGTTGTCCAAAACGACTTCAGCCATTTTCCAGCACCTCGCTGTTGAGCAATGACCGCAAGGCGCGCCCCGACGACTGATCGAACAACGTCACCGCCGAGGACCGGAACTTAAGTCCAACGGTCTCTCCGGGGTTGACGGTTTCACGCGCATCGACCCGGGCCTTCAGTTCGCCGTTGGGGCTTTGCAGCGTTACGATCTGGGTTGTACCTAGATATTCCGCCGCAACAACTTTTGCGCGGTAATCGCTGTCATTCGACAAAAAGACGTGCTCGGGGCGCACACCGAAAACCAATTCGCCTTCGGCCCCTTCCATGAGTTTCGGCACGGTTTCGTCATGGCCGTTCAGGCGCACCTTTTCCGAACCGGGCGCCACCTTGCCGCTGAACGGCAGAAAGTTCATCGAAGGGGAGCCAATGAAATCCGCGACAAACATCGTCGCGGGCTTGTCATAGATTTCCTGCGGGGTTCCGAACTGCTCGATCACGGCGTTGTTCATCACTACGATCTTGTCGCCCATTTGCATGGCTTCCAGCTGATCATGTGTGACGTAAACGGTCGTCGCGCCCATCCGGTCGTGAAGCGCCCGCAACTCTTCAGCCATGTGTTCGCGGAATTCGGCATCCAGCGCGCCCAGCGGCTCGTCCATCATGAATGCTTTGGGTTCGCGCACAATCGCGCGCCCCAGCGCGACACGTTGCCGGTCCCCCCCGGACAGACCGCCGACAGGGCTGTCCAGGATATCCCGGATGCCCAGTATTCCCGCGACCTCTTCGACCTTTGCCTTTACAGCCGCGCGCGGCATCCCCTGCGAGACCAGCGGGTAGCTGATGTTCTTGCGCACATTCATATGCGGATAGAGCGCAAACATTTGAAAAACAAAAGCGATGTCCCGTTCGGACGGGGGTTTCTGGCTGATCTCCTCTCCGTCCAGGTAGATCTCGCCGGACGTCGGCAATTCCAGCCCCGCGATCATGCGCAACGTTGTCGTCTTGCCGCATCCGGACGGCCCCAGCAGCATAAAGAACTCACCGTCCTCGATCGTGAACGAGCTTTCGCGGACGGCCGTGAAATCGCCGAACATCTTCTTGACGTTTTTGACTACGATCTGGGCCATTTCTACTCCGGGAAATGGCTGACGATAATGAACATGACCGTTCCGATCAGCGTGACGATGAAGGAATACGTAAAGGCCCACAGGACAAACGGTTGCATCAGCATAAAGACCCCGACCGCGATCAGGATGGTTGCGATCATCTCCCATGGGCCACGGCGAAATCGGATCAGGCCAGTCAGAAAGTCGCTCATTTGCGCACCGCTCCGAATGTGATCCCGCGCAACAGATGTTTGCGCATCAGGATGGTGAAAATCATGACCGGGATCAGGAACAGCGTCGCACCGGCGGCCACTGCGGGCCAGTCAAGCCCGCCGATCCCGATGATAGTTGGGATGAACGGCGGCGCCGTTTGCGCAGTCGCCGATGTCAGCAGCACGGCAAAGGCGTATTCGTTCCATGCGAAGATAAGGCAGAAGATCGCAGTGGACGCTATGCCCGTGGCCGCCTGCGGCAACACCACCTTGTAGAATGCCTGAAACCGGGTGTAGCCGTCGATCAGCGCCGCCTCTTCGTATTCGCGCGGTATCTCGTCGATGAACCCCTTCAGAAGCCACACTGCCAGCGAGATATTCACTCCGGTATAAAGCAGGATCATTCCCAGATGCGTGTCGCTGAGGCCGAGGTTCCTGAACATCAGGAAGATCGGAATTGCCACCGCCACCGGCGGCATCATGCGCGTGCTAAGGATGAAAAACAGCAGATCATCCTTGAGGGGCACTTTGAACCGGCTGAACGCATAAGCCGCCAGCGTGCCCAGGAAAATACTCAGGAACGTCGATCCGAACCCGATGATCACCGAATTCATGAATCGTTCGCCAAACTTGGACGGGCCGACAATCACCATGTCGTACTGCCGGACGATTTCGTCGGCCCAGTTTTGCGGCGGGTTGGCCTCCAGAAACTCCTGCGTCTGGCGGGTTCTGGTTGTGAACAGGTTTACGTAACCTTCCAGCGTTGGATCAAAGACGACCTTGGGCGGATAGCTGATGGCGTCCGCCGGCGACTTGAACCCTGTCAGCAGAATCCAGACCAACGGGATCATGGTGATCAGCGCGTAAGAGATGACCAGAATGCCGGCGATCCACTTGGACCGGTTGGTGGGTTCGGTGACGGAAAAGCTGCTCATCTCTGTTTCACCTTGTTCAGGGCTTTGACGTAGATCGACGCAAGGCCGAACACGGTGACAAAAAGGATGATTGCATAGGCTGACGCGTAGCCGGTTCGCCATTTCTCGAAGGCTTCGCGTTTCAGATTGATCGAAGTCAGTTCAGTTGTTGAACCGGGTCCGCCGCCGGTCAGTTGCACCACCAGATCGAACATCTTGAAGTTTTCGATCCCCCGGAAAAGAACCGCCAGCATCAGGAACGGCAGCACCATCGGAATCGTAATGGTGAAGAATTGCCGGATCTTGCTGGCCCGGTCGATCTCGGCGGCCTCATAGATGTAATCCGGGATGCTGCGCAGTCCGGCCAGACAGATCAGCATCACGAACGGCGTCCACATCCAGGTGTCCACGATCACGATCGACCATGGCGCCAGCTGAACCGAACCCAGCATCTCAAAGCTCGACGGGTCCTTACCCGTGAACCATGAGACAATATAGTTGAACAGCCCGATCTGCGGTTGATACAGGAACTTCCAGAAATTTCCGACCACCGCCGGGGACAACATCATCGGTAGGACGATGATCGTGGTCCACAGATCGTTGCCTTTGAATTTTCTGTTGATCAGCCACGCCAGCGTGAATCCGATCAGGACCTGGAAAAAGATCGTCCAGAACAGGAAATGTGCCGTGGCCTGCATGTTCAGCCAGGTATCGGAGTTTGTCAGGATGCGCTCGTAATTCCGGAACCCCACATCCTTGACCTCGCGCCCGATCCGGTTGGCCTTGTAGTTGGTGAAACTCAGCTGGATGGTCCAGATCAGCGGAAAGATATTGATTGCAAGCAACAGGAAGATTGTTGGCGAAATGAATATCCAGGCGATCGCGCGATCGGACAGCCCCCGAATTTTTCGCGCAACTCGCTCGGGCGTTGCCTGTGCAACGCGATCTATCGTCCGGTCAGACATATCTTTACCAGTTCTTGTCGGTTGCGAACTCACGGTCGAAGCCAGAGCGGGCAGAGCCCGCTCTTGCCCTGTTTCCGGGTTACAGCTTGCCTTCGTCTTCGAAGACTTCGGTCCAGTCCTCGATCAGAAGATCAAGCGCTTCCTGCGCTGTGCCCTGATCGGCGACAACATAGTCGTGGACACGCTTTTGCATCGCCAGCAGCAGTTCTGCATAAGCCGGTTCCTGCCAGAAATCCTTGACGTCATTCATCGCCAGCAGGAAGTCCCCGGCAAACGGCGCGCTTTCGACAAAGCCCGGGTCCTGCAACACCGAGTTATGCGCCGAGTATCCGCCCAGTTCCCACCACTTGGCCTGCACTTGGGGCTGCGCGAACCACTTGATGTATTCCAGTGCCGCATCCTGCTTGTCCGAATAGCTGACCACCGAAATACCCTGACCGCCCAGCGTCGATCCTGCAACGTTCTGCGGCGGGTTCACGAAAAAGTCGATCTTGTCGCCACCGGTATTGGGATCGGCATAAAGGCCCGGGAAAAACGCAAACCAGTTCATCGCCATGGCGACCTGACCCGATTTAAAGGCGTCCAGACTCTCACCCATATAAGAGTTGGTGTAACCCGGTGGTGTCGCGGTTTTGTAGAACTCCTTGTAGAACTCCAGCGCCTCCACCGCCTCGGGCGAATTCACGGCACCTTCCATGTCATAAGAGCCCGGCGTGTTCTCATATTTGAACCCCCACGGATACAG
The DNA here is from genome assembly GCF_056158465.1 of Ruegeria sp. ABV4_181. Classification (NCBI taxonomy): domain Bacteria; kingdom Pseudomonadati; phylum Pseudomonadota; class Alphaproteobacteria; order Rhodobacterales; family Roseobacteraceae; genus Ruegeria; species Ruegeria sp. ABV4_181. Next base: position 2,049,122 of record NZ_JBSWTI010000002.1, on the reverse strand, counting down.
CGCCCCGGTCACCCCCATGGTGATCCCTTCCGAGCCACGCTCGGTAAAAATCGCCGCGCCATAGACGGTCTTGCCGTCAATCTCACGGCCCTGGAAGAATTGCGCGATCTGCAAAAGTTCCTTCTGGGATTCAGGCTCTCTCAGGTCCTGCCCGGTCGCGTCCTTGTACGCTGCCTGAATCTCGGGGTTTTCGAACCAGTCCTTGCGATAGAACCACCCGTTCGCATCCCCCATCGCCGGAAGCGCGTAATAGTTCGGCGTGCCCTTCGGCCAGGTCGAATAGGCGTACACCGTGGCCGGGGCGAAATCATCCATACTGATGCCTTCGGAATCGAAGAAATCATTCAGCTTGACGTAATGACCGTTTTCAGCCCCGCCGCCGATCCACTGGCTGTCTCCAATCAAAAGATCGCAGAGCTTTCCCCCGGAATTCAGCTCGTTCAGCATCCGGTCCGCAAAATTCGGCCACGGCACGAATTCAAAGTTCATTGTGTGGCCCGACTCGGCCTCGAATTCCTTTGAAAGTTCGACGAGCGCGTTCGCCGGGTCCCATGCCGCCCAACACAATGTCAGGTCTTCGGCTTTTGCCGTTGTAGAAAGAGTAGTAGCGGCAAAGACTAATGCGCTGGCCGAAGCCAGTTTTAGGTAAGTCATCCATTCCTCCCTTTTTTGCGCCGAGAAATCGAGGATGTGCGAATCGCGGCATACCCCCAAGGCTATTTGAGGTGCGTACCTCAAGTCCAGTGATTTTTGAGGTTCGTACCTCAAGCCAACCTAACGCTGACAGCTTCTTCACTTACTTCATTGTTTTTGTTTACTTTCCGGGTTCGCTGGAAGTTTTCCCTTTTGGACAACACCTCAGCGCAGAAATTCGGCATCAGCCTTGCAAGCGAACCACCCGGACAACCGAACCTCGTCGGGCCACCTTGTCCCTATTGGTCTTCCAGCCGGTTTCCGGACGCGGAGTCGAAAAGGTGCATGTGCCCCGGAGAGATCGCGAACCGCATGTTCGGGTGCCGGCCTTCGATGGGGTGAACACCTGGCAGGCTGATGGTGATTGCGTGGCTACCGCCGGTAAGGTGACCGTGCAAAAGCGTGTTTGCTCCCAAAGGCTCGGCCATCTGAACCTCGACCGCAAACGGGCCGTTTTCATCCGACACCAGATGCTCTGGTCGAACACCCAGCATTAACGGCATGTCCGCACCCTGCGATGGCCCAACTTCGATGTCCCCAAGCCGGATTACCCCGCCCTCACGCCGTGCTTCAAAAACATTCATCGCGGGGCTGCCGATGAACTGGGCGGCAAACAGGGTTCTCGGCGTTTCGTAAACTTCCAGCGGGGTGCCGATCTGTTCGGCGACGCCGCCGTTCATCACGATCATCCGGTCTGCCATTGTCATCGCTTCGACCTGATCGTGCGTCACGTAAAGCGACGTGATCCCCAGTTTCTCCTGCAATTCGCGGATTTCCAGCCGCATTTGAACGCGCAGCTTGGCATCTAGGTTCGAAAGCGGTTCATCAAACAGAAATACCGCAGGTTCGCGGACGATGGCGCGGCCCATCGCAACCCTCTGACGTTGGCCGCCGGACAATTGTCTGGGCTTGCGATCCAGCAGCGGCTCAAGTTGCAAGAGCCTTGCGGCCTCTGTCACCTTCTGGTCGATCTGATCCCGTGGCAGGCCCGCGATCTTCAGGCCATACCCCATGTTCTGACGCACAGACATATGGGGATAGAGCGCATAGTTCTGGAACACCATCGCGATATCGCGGTCCATCGGTTCCTTTTCGTTTGCCCTGTCATTGCCGATCCGGATTTCACCAGCCGTCACCGTTTCCAGCCCTGCCACCATCCGCAGCAGGGTGGACTTTCCGCAGCCAGACGGGCCGACGATCACGATAAATTCCCCATCGGCGATGTCGACATCGATCCCGTGAATGACGTCCGTCGGACCAAAGCTTTTTTTGACATTCTCAAGGGATACAGTTGCCATTTCTTACTTCTCGCTATCGACAAGGCCGCGGACAAAGAGCTTTTGCATCGAAACCACCACGATGACAGGCGGGATCATCGCCAGAATGGACGTCGCCATGATCGTTGGCCAATGCGCAAAGTCATCACCGGACGGGAACATCTGTTTGATGCCCATCACGATGGTGTTCATTTCAGGATCGGTGGTGATCAGAAGCGGCCAGAGGTATTGGTTCCATCCATAGATAAACAGGATCACGAACAGCGCCGCGATGTTGGTCCGGCTCATCGGCACCACGATATCGATGAAGAACCGCATCGGGCGGGCTCCGTCTACACGAGCCGCCTCGGCCAGTTCATCCGGGATCGTCAGAAAAAACTGGCGAAACAGGAAAGTTGCCGTGGCCGAAGCGATCAGCGGGAAGATCAGCCCGTAATAGCTGTTGAGCATGCCAAACCCGGCCACAACCTCGAAGGTCGGGACAATCCGGACTTCGACCGGCAGCATCAGGGTCAGAAAGATCAGCCAGAAAAATGTCGAGCGTCCGGGGAACCGGAAATAGACAATCGCAAATGCCGACAGAAGCGAAATGATGATTTTGCCGACCGCAATGCCAATGGCCATCACGAGGCTGTTGAACAGCATCGTTGCCACAGGCACGTTTACGCCGGAAAACAACGCTGCCTTGTAGTTCACCCAGAACTGATCGCCCGGCACGACGGGCATGGGCGGTGAGACGATATCGGCTTGCGTGACGGTCGAGGCGACGAAGGCCAGCCAAATGGGAAAGAAGATGATCAGAACGCCCAGGATCATGAAGGCGTGGGTCAGCCAGATGCCCGCGCCGCGTTTTTCGACCATTCCGTGTTGTTGGGCAGCCATCAGTAATGCACCCTCTTTTCCACGTATTTGAACTGAATGACGGTCAGCAGGCCAACCACGATCAGCAGGATCACGGACTGCGCCGAGGACGACCCCAGATCCTGTCCAACGAACCCGTCCGAGAAGACCTTGTAGACAAGGATTGTCGTCGCTTGCTGCGGCCCGCCGCCGGTGATCGTGTGGATCACGCCAAAAGTTTCGAAAAAGGCATAGACCACGTTCACGACCAGCAGGAAGAACGCGGTCGGCGACAGCAGCGGCAACACTATAGTGAAGAACCGGCGCCAGAATCGCGCCCCGTCGATGGCGGCGGCCTCGATCACGGATCTCGGTACAGATTGAAGGGCGGCGAAAAAGAACAGGAAGTTATAGCTGATCCGCCCCCAAGCCGAAGCAACAACCACCAGTCCCATGGCTTCGGCGTCGTTCAGGACATGGTTCCAGTCATATCCCAGTTGCCCGAGATACCAGGATACGACACCAACCCGGGTGTTGAACATGAACAACCACAGGACACCAGCCACGGCCGGGGCAACGGCGTAGGGCCAGATCAGCAGGGTTCGGTAAACGCCAGAGCCTTTGATCAACCGGTCTGCGATAACGGCCAGAAACAACGCCGGTATCATCGAACAGAGCGTCACCAGCGTCGAGAACACCGCCGTTGTCACGAAAGACGCGCGGTAGAACTTGTCGCTCAGCAAAAACTCGAAGTTACCCAGACCCACGAATTGCGAGGACAGGCCAAAGGGATCGGGAATGAACAGCGACTGCCACACCGCCTGCCCGGCCGGGTAGAAAAAGAAGACAGCCGAAATGATAACCTGCGGAGCGATCAGCGCAAGCGGCAACAGCCAGCCGCGAAAGGTGACGCGTTTTTCCATCCCGGTGTTCCAGTCGCAAAAGTAAATGCGGACCCGTGGGGGCCCGCACCGGTTTCAAGATTTACTGGTTTGCGGATTCAAACCGACGCAACAGCGCATCCCCGCGCTCCTTGGCGCTGTCCATCGCTTCCTGAGCGGTCTTTTCACCCGCCCAGACGGCCTCAAGCTCTTCGTCGATGATGCCGCGGATCTGGTCGAACGACCCCAGGCGCAGACCTTTCGAGTTTGCGGTCGGCTCCTTTGCGGTCATTTGAATGACAGCAATGTCGGTGCCCGGGTTTTCGTCGTAAAAGCCCGCGGCACGTGTGGCTTCTCCGGCTTCGGACGTGATCGGAAGGTATCCGGTGTTCTGGTGCCACGACGCCTGAACATCCGACGAGGACAGGAAGCTCAGGAATTCGCCGACGCCCTTGTAAGCCTCGGGATCGTGCCCTTCCATGACCCAGAGAGAGGCACCGCCGATGATGGTGTTCTGTGGTTCGCTGACGACGGCTTCCCAATAAGGCAGCGGGCGTACGTCAAACTCGAACTCGGCCTCGGAACTGATGCCCGCGTATCCCGCCGAACTTTCGGTGAACAGAGCGCATTCCCCGGCCCTGAAGTTCGCGCCGCCCTCGTTCCTGCGGCCGGTATAGATGAACTTGCCATCCTTGGCCCAATCCCCCATGGCGCTCAGATGCGCGACCTGCGCGGGACCGTTCAGCATCAGCTCGGTATCCAGGCCACCAAACCCGTTGTCCTGCGACGCAAAGGGAACGTCATGATAGGCCGAGAAGTTCTCAAGGTGAATCCAGCTCTGCCATGCGGTGACCAGCGGGCAGTCTTCCCCGCCTGCCTTTAGCTGCTCCAGCACGTCACCCACTTTCTCCCATGTCGAAAGATCCGTGTCGGGGTCGACACCCGCCGCCGTCATCGCGTCGCGGTTGACCCACAATACCGGCGTTGAGGAGTTGAATGGAAGCGAGAGCATTTCCCCTTCGGGGGTCGTATAATACCCTTTGACCGACCCGATATAGGCATCCGGATCGAAAGAAGCGCCGCTTTCGCCCATCACTTCGTAAACCGGCTTGATCGCGCCCTTGGCCGACATCATCGTCGCGGTACCGACCTCAAACACCATCAGGATATGAGGCTGTTCGCCCGCCCGGAATGCCGCAATCCCGGCGTTCAGCGTTTCAGAATAGTTACCCTTGTGGCTTTCAACCACGACAAATTCATCCTGACTTGCGTTGAACTCTTCGACCTGGGCCTTCACAAGCTCACCCAGACGGCCGGTAAAAGCGTGCCAGAACTGAACTTCGGTTTGCGCCATTGCCGCCACAGGGGACAAGATGGTCGAAACGGCGAGCGCGCCGAGTAATTGCTTTTTCATGGTTCCTCCCACGCATCAAAATTGATGCTTTGTTAGCATCGCACGCATGATGCATACGGTGCGCTTGATTACGTTACGACGTTACCGCCAACAGAATATAATTCAAGACCTGTTTATTGATCAAAAACATAACATGGTGTTATATCACTCACCGGACTGAAAGCGGACTGGATCGGCAATGAGTCAAACCTTGAGGATCAGACAGCTTGAAGCCCTGATGGCCGTTACCACGAATGGTTCGGTCACCGCTGCGGCGGCCGATCTTGGCGTCAGCCAACCCGCAGTCAGCCGGCTTCTTTCCGATCTTGAGAAATCACTTGGGTTTCAGCTTTTCGATCGTCGCGAGGGACGCTTGGTCCCGACCCAGGAGGTCCGGTATCTGCAACCCAGCGTCGAACGTGTATTGGAGTTGATGAAGCAGATTTCCGACACCAGCCAGGACATCACTCAACGAAAGGCGGGGCATATCCGCGTTGCCTGCCTGCCGGGATTTGCGACCAGCCATCTGCCCAGCGTTATCGCCGATTTTCTAAAGGAACGTCCTGGCGTCACCATGACGATCGAACCGGACCGGCCCGAACGCATCCTGGAATGGATGATGGGCGAGCAGTATGATTTCGGGATCACCGACGGCTTCAACGGCCACCCCGCTGTGGAAAGCAGAAATGTGGACGTCCGGACGGTTTGCGTGTTCCCCGCAGGCTACCATCTGGAAGACAAGGCCGAGATCACCCCTGCGGACCTTGCAGGCGAAAAGATCATTCACACCAGGCGCGACAGCGATTTTTTCGGGCGGCTGTCCCGGGTGTTTCAAAATGCAAAAGTGGCACTGAATTCTCATATTGAAGTGCGCCAGTTCACTGCGGCATGTGAACTGTCCCTGAAAGGGGTCGGCGTCTCGGTCGTGAGCGAGTTGGACGCCGTCCAGTTCACCGAACAGGGGCTGATCTACCGGCCGTTCACGCCCGCGCTGCCGCATACGCTGTCGCTGGTCAGGCCGGTTCTGAAACAACCGTCGCTGGTGACACTGGAGTTCATTGAGTTGTTCAGCGAAAGCCTGCGCCCTTTCATGTCGGACCCCGGCAGCACCTGACAGGCCCGGCATGCCGTTACGCGGCACTTCTGTTCTGCAATAGGCAAAGAGTTGCCGCAGGGGTCGGAAGTTGAACTCTGACCAAGTCCGCAATCCGTTGCCAATTCACAGATTTATCTGATCTTAGCATCGCGCTTTACTGGCACTGCCAATTCGGGGCACAGTGATTGAGAAGCCCACCCCGGATCGACGCGAGAGATGCGGCAGCAAGCGGAGTCATACTCTTGTTGCGACCAGCATTCAAAAGACGCGTTGATCAATAAATCGAAAGGTGTTCCATGCTGCCCTCCAACCGAATAAAGCTTTCTCGTCGCCATTTCCTTGCCACCACGACGGCCGGCGCCGCTGCTGTTGTCCTGCACCCGTTTTCCGCTGCGGCAGCCGACAATCAGGCGCATCTGAGGATCATGGAGACCACTGACATCCACGTTCACGTGTTCCCTTACGACTATTACGCAGACAAACCGCGCGATACCGTCGGCCTGTCGCGCACAGCGTCGATCATCAACGAGATCCGCGCCGAGGCAACCAATTCCCTGCTTGTCGACAATGGCGACTTTTTGCAGGGCAACCCGATGGGGGACTACATTGCGTATGAGCGTGGCATGAAGGACGGCGACAGCCACCCGATCATCACTGCCTTCAATACCATCGGCTATGACGCCGCCACGCTTGGCAACCATGAGTTTAACTATGGCCTGGGTTTTCTTGAGAAAGCGCTGGCCGGGGCAGATTTCCCCCTGGTGCTGGCCAATGTCGCGAAAGAAACCGGAGCCAGCCCGCGCGATGACAAGACGCTGGTCCAGCCCTACACCATTCTTGAGCGCGACATCGAAATGGGTGACGGCACCAAACACCCGATCAAGATCGGCGTCATCGGCTTCACCCCGCCGCAGATCATGAACTGGGACCGCAAGCATCTGGAAGGCAATGTTCAGGCCCGCGACATCGTTGAAACGGCGCAGGCTTACGTCCCCGAAATGAAAGAACAGGGCTGCGATCTGATCATTGCCCTGTCGCATTCGGGGATTGGTGCCGCAGATCACGAAGACGGGATGGAAAACGCGTCGGTTGTTTTGGCCGGCGTTGACGGGATTGACGCGCTGGTGACCGGTCACAATCACCTTGTGTTCCCGTCCCCGACCTTTGCCGATCAACCGGGTATTGACGTGGAAAAAGGCACCTTGCTGGGCAAACCCGCTGTGATGGGTGGGTTCTGGGGGTCGCATCTGGGCCTGCTGGACCTGTTGCTTGAACGGGACGGGAATGAATGGCGTGTCGTCACGACCACGTCCGAAGCGCGTCCAATTTCAAAGCGAAACGAAGACCGTTCGATCACGGCGCTGGTCGCAGACGACCAGAAGGTTCTGGATTCGGTAGCCACGGATCATGACGAAACCCTGGCCTATGTGCGCCGCGCGGTTGGAAAGACGTCGGCCCCGCTGCACAGTTACTTCGCCCTTGTCGCCGATGACCCGTCGGTGCAGATCGTTTCGATTGCGCAGAAATGGTATGTCGCGGAAATGATGAAAGGCACCGAGCATGAGGGCCTTCCGATCTTGTCGGCGGCAGCGCCGTTCAAGGCGGGCGGTCGCGGCGGTCCGGACTATTACACCGATGTTCCGGTGGGGGACGTTGCCATCAAGAACGTGGCCGACCTGTACCTGTACCCGAACACGGTCCGCGCGGTGCGGGTAAACGGCGCTCAGGTGCGGGGATGGCTTGAACGGTCCGCCGGCATGTTCAATCAGATCGAAGCCGGGTCTCAAGATGCCGTTTTGCTGAACCCGTCCTTCCCCTCCTACAATTTCGACGTCATGGACGGGGTGACCTATCAGATCGACCTGTCCCAACCTTCACGCTTCGGTCCGGACGGCGAGGAAGCGAACCCTGATGCGGCAAGGATCGTCAATCTTGAGTTCGATGGCGTTCCGGTCACCGACGACATGGAGTTCATCATCGCCACCAACAACTACCGCGCGTCGGGCGGCGGGTCTTTCCCCGGCGCATTGGGCGACACGGTGGTATTTGAAGCGCCTGATACCAATCGCGACGTGATCGTTCGCTATATTGTCGAACAGGGGACGATTGATCCCAAGGCAGATGCGAACTGGTCCTTTGCGCCGCTGGGTGACACAACCGTTCTGTTCGAAACCGGACCCAAAGCCCGCGACTATATGCAGGACGTCAATGGCGTCTCTATTGAAGACGCAGGGGAAGGTGCAGACGGGTTTGCCGCATTCCGTATACGATTGTAAGGCACCCTACAGAGCATAACGCAGGCGACCTTTTTGGTCGCCTGCTCAGACGTTTAACTGAGGTTCTTGAGGTGTTTTTGTTAGCGCACGGGTATCGGTAGGCAGACTTCACCGGCCGGAAGCAGCGCGAATTTTGCGCATGTACCGGGGTTCGGGAGTGCACCTGCCGCCAAGGCTGGTCTAGCCGTTTTTCTCGGACCACCCGCGCCTGAAGGACGTGGGCGACTCGCCATATCGTTTCTTGAAGCGCGTCGTAAGCTGCGTCGCGCTGCCAAATCCGGTGGCGGCCGCGATTTCAGCGACGGTCAGCTCTGTTTCGCTGAGCAGCGCATAGGCCCTCTCAACCCGCAGTTCGATGTAAAACTGGACCGGAGAAACCTCGACATATTTCTGAAACAACCGTTCCAGCTGACGGCGAGAAATGCTTACGGTGTCAGCAATATCTGAGATTTCCAGCGGGTCCTCCAGATGTTCGTGCATGATCTGGATCGCGTTGATCAGGTATTGATTCCGGCTGCCCAGGGCCACAGACAGGGCGGATTTCTGAAGTGTCTTTCTGTTGTTCGACCGGAAATGGATGCACATGTCCGAGACAATGATTGCAAGGTCTTTTCCAAAGTCGGATTCAATCATGTCCAGCATCATGTCGGTGGCCGCATTGCCACCGCCGCAGGTCATCAGGTCATTGTCTATCTCGTACAGGTTCGCTGACGGCTCCAGCCCGTCGAAATGTTCGACAAAGGCGGGGTGGTTTTCCCAATGCAGCGTGAATTTCTTTCCGGACAGTGCCCCTGCCTTCGCAAGTGCGAATGCGCCGGTGCAAATCCCGCCCAGCTTGCAGCCAAACGCCCTTTGGCGGCTGATCCACGACAGAACCTTGGCATTGGTGCTTTCCGCAGGCTCGATCCCCGAGCAGACGAACATCCGGGACGTTCGCGGCAGGTTTTGCAGGGGAAAATCGGGCGTGATCTGGATACCGTTGGAACACAGAACGGAGTTTCCGTCCTCGGTGATCAGGAACCACTTGTAGAGTTCCTTGTTGGTGACCTGATTGGCGATCCTGAGCGGCTCGACCGCGGCGCTGAAGGCAAGCATGGTCAGTTTCGGCAAAAGCAGGAAAAAGATCTCTTTTGCCGCCCCGTCGTAATCAATGCGAAAGCTGGCCGCCCCTTTGGGGATAAAGTTCCTCGGGTTCATTTCCGTCGCCTCCCAGTACGCACCAAGATGGATGAAAGGCACCAACACCCGCAGGTGTTGGTGCAGGTTTGTCAGGCGTTCAATTGCGCAACAGGCTCTCCGCTAGCCTCCCACAGGCGGACCTCCTCCTCGCTCGCCTTCGGCGAAAAGAGCCCTGTCATGGCGTAAAAGATACCGATAACCGGCGACAGCCAGCAAGCGAAAGCCAGCGGGATGTACAGCAGGTTTTCAAAGTTGCCATCCGCAATGCCCAGCCCCAGAGCCGTGATCACAAAGGCACCGCCTGCGTTCCAGGGGATCAGGGGGGACACCAGTGTTCCGCCTTCCTCGACCGCGCGCGACAGGTTCAGCGGCGAATATCCCATTGCACGATACACCGGCGCGTACATACGCCCCGGCAGAGCGATGGACAGGTACGGGTCGCCGGCAACGGTGTTTGTCGCAACCGAGGTCAAAATGGCCGAGGTCTGGATGCCGGCAAATGTTTTCACCTTCGAAATGACGACCTTGATGATCGCCTGCAGACAGCCCACACGCTCCAGCGCGCCACCGAACCCCAACGCCAGCAGAACCAGAGAGATCGTCCACATCATCGACTGAATGCCGCCCCGGTTCAGCAGCGGGTCGATCTCGGGCACACCGGTGTCAATCGAATACCCGCTGTTGGCAAAGGTGAAGGTTTCGTGAAGGCCCGCGCCCTGGCACAGAATGGCCATGATCCCCCCCAGAACGGCACCCGCAAACAGCGACGGGATCGGCGGTTGTTTCATGACCGCCAGCACAATGACCAGAACAGCCGGCAACAGCATGATCGGCGAGATCCAGAAGGCATCATCCAGCGCGGTCGTGATGGCGTGGATACGGTCAAAGGATACCTGCGACGTATCGATCAGGGTAAAGCCGACGACAAAATAGATCACCAGCGCGATCAGCATGGATGGAACCGTTGTCGGCAGCATGTTGCGAATGTGATCGAACAGGTTGGTCCCGGTCACCGCAGGTGCCAGGTTCGTCGTGTCAGACAACGGCGAAATCTTGTCGCCGAAAAACGCGCCGGACACCACGGCCCCTGCAGTCCAGTACATCGGAATACCAAATCCCGCACCAATCCCCATCAGGGCCAGACCCACCGTACCAGTAGTACCCCAAGAGGTGCCCAGTGAGACCGAGACGATCGAACACAGCACCATTCCTGCGGCAAGGAAAAGCTCGGGCGACAGGATCTTGAGCCCGTAATAGATCAGCGTGGGAACCGTGCCGCTGGCAATCCAAACGCCGATGATCATGCCGACCGTGATCAGAATTGAAACAGACGGCAGCGAGATGTTGATGACGTGGAAAACCCCCTCTTCGATACTGGGCCATTTGTGGCCGAGCATTAAGCCAACGATGCCGGTTATCGCGATTCCGAATGCCAGCGGAATATGCGGGGTGAAGTCACCGAAATAGAATAGCTGCAGGCCAAGAACAAACAGCGTCAGCACTATTGGCACAAGCGCCAAAAACAGGCCCGGCTGTCGTATGTTGTCTTCATTTGCGGACATGTAGGTCTCCTCCGTTGGAATGATCCAGAACCGTGATGATCTGCGGAAGAAACCAAAATTTGTGATGCAGGACCGTAGGTCAGTGCGCACATCTTCTTGGAATTTGCGACACGGGCGTGTCGATTTCTGACGACTTGCTCATACCGAGGCCCAGACATGCACCATAGGGCATTGCCGAGAACGGTGCGGGCGAACTGGCCGACGGTAGACCCGGACCGACATGCGCCACCTTCATCCCTCATCGGGACAAAAGACGGCGCATATAACGATTATCTCAGCTTTTGAGGTGCAACGACCTCTTCGAGTGTTCCGGTTTTAACGTCGTAAAGAGCGCCCGATACAAGAATGTGACCCGGCAAGTTCTTTGCGCTGCGCAACCGCGCGATGTCGTCTCGCAGGCTTTCTTCGTGGCTCGAAATTGCCGACCCCGAGACATCGACTCCGATCCCGTCCCTGACGGCCTTTTGAAATCCGGGATCGGCAAACCGTTCCGCGCCGCATTGCGTGTGATGGACAACGATCACTTCGAACGGTCCGGGTGTTTCGCCGTCCATTTTACCAACCATGAAGGCCAGCGTGGCGATCTCTTGGACTACGGATTCGGTAACCCTGCCGCCGTTGTTTCGGATGACAACGGCATCGCCCAGGCCCAGTCCAAGGACATGGGCTGGATCGACACGCGCATCAACGCAGGTCACGATCACGGTCCGCAGTTTGGGCACGATCGGCAGGTCCGAGGCCGCAAAACGATCCGCGAATGCGCGGTTGCGGGCAAACAGAACTTCGGAAATTGACATGATATTTCTCCTTGCGTTGTGACGGATATCAGGCAGTCAGGCTGCCCGTGTTTCGTTGGGTGTGTTTTGGTGCGGGTCATGCGTTTTCAGCCACTCTTGCGTTTCCTGCGCAAACATCGGGCTTTCGATCTGCACATAATCTCTGACCGACTGGACCTTGTTCAGATCAAGCGCGGGCGTCAGCAAGACCTTCGCAAACCCGGCCAGCGCCTTGATGCGCCCGGACAATCCGGCGCGCAGGTCCGGCCGCCCGGCAACCGCGCGGCGTACGATGCTTTCGAACCTCTCCGGGGGCCGCCCGCCCACCCGTTCGACGTGATCTGTCGGCGCATTCACGGCAAAGGCACCCCTACGGTACTCTTCCGCATAGATTGCCAACTGAGAAACGGCTGCTTCGGAATAGTTAGATGGAGGGTGCGCACGCAGCGCTTTGGTCATTAACCTCTCGGAGATGTCGATATATCTGACCCTGCGCCCAAACGCCCGGCCCATGGCGGCAGCAATGTCGTTGGGCGACAGAAGTTCCGGGCCGGTCGGGCGATAGGTCTTGCCCGCGTGGGCCGCCGGATCGACCAATGCGGCGACAACCACTCTGGCAATATCTTCATTGGAGGGTGGCGCGTTTTTCTTTTGGTCACCGGGTCCCAGTGGCATCGTGAACAGGCCAAGATGGGCCGCGTTGTCCAGCACCATCAGGTAGTTGTCCGCGAACCAACCGGGGATTACTGAGGTCACCGTCATATGCGCGGGCATGCGGATCAAGAGATCGGACAAATAGACTTCGCGGGTGAACAGCGAAGGATGATCAACCGCCGACAACCACTGGCCCAGCGTCACCACATGCTCAATTCGCGCTTCATGGGCTGCGGCGGTGAAGACCGCGTTGAAATGCAGGCCGTTCGGAGCGGTCGGCGCGCATTGATAAGCGCGCTGGATACCCGACATGGCCCGTCGCATGTCGGTCAGGGAATATTGATTGCCCGCAAAGACCTCGGCACCGGCCGCTTCCAGCCGATCTGCTCGCGCATCCCGACGCCGTACAAAGGCACGGACCGGAAACCCCTTTTTCAGCAACTGGAGCGTTACCGGAAGACCGGTTTTCCCGGCCGCGCTGGTCACGAGTATCTTTGGATAAGTTGACATCAGGATGCTCCTCATTCAGTGTCGCTTTACTAAATAAAGTGTTCACTTTATTTTTTAAAGTAACAAAATCGTGAGGTTCGAATGGCCAAATCCCGGTCCTACAAATTGCTGTGCCCCATCGCCCGCGCGCTTGATCGGATCGGCGATCGCTGGACGTTGCTGATCCTTCGGGACCTGCATGCCGGTCCGGCCAGATTCTCGGATCTGCAACGCGGGCTGACCGGCATCGCCGCAAACCTGTTGACCGAAAGACTGGTGAAACTGGTAGACGATGGTCTGGTCGTCAAATCAGCCAGCGCGCATGGCGCGTCGGTCTATGAATTGTCCGAGTTGGGTGAGCGGACGTCCGACATCCTGCTTGATCTGGCGATGTTCGGCGCGCGCTTCACCCCGGAACAGGGCTTGGTCACTCCTGGCAACCTGAGAACGGTTGCCACCACACTCGGCGCGGCAGCTAGGCGCGTTGCCGGACCCGAGATGAGTTTCGATGCGGATTTCATCGTAGATGGCGAACACATGCATCTTTGTGTGCACGACGGAAAGGCCAGGATGATTTACGCGCCCTGCCCCAACCCGGATGTCGTTTTTTCCACCGGCTATTCGGACCTGCTTGCCGTTTCCGAAGGTGAAGTCGCCCCGACGGAATTTATGCGTGACCGAAGCCAACTGGAGGTGATGACGCCGGGCAAAGACATGGAATTCATGGACCTCATGAACCGTGTCGTGGGTTTCATGACCGAACACTCACAATAGACCGGACCGGCGTCGATTTGGCCCGGTCGGAAATTCAGATAATACTATCCGCATCCGATCCCTGATAAGTGAAACCTCCGATGATTAAACTGATCATGTGTCTGCGCCGTCGCCCCGACATCAGCCGTGCTGAATTTCAGGATTACTGGCTGAACAAACACGGCCCTTTCTTCCAGAAAAACGCGGCCATCATGCGGTCCAAACGGTATGTGCAAAGTCACACACTGGACAGCCCGCTGAATGACGCGATGCGGGAATCCAGAAATATGCTGCCCGAATTCGATGGCGTGGCAGAGGTCTGGTTTTCTTCAGAAGCCGACCTGATCGAGGCGATGGGCACGACGGAGGTGCAAGAACTAAGCGCCGCGCTTTTGCAGGACGAGGCCAATTTCGTCGATCACACACGCTCATCCGCGTTCATCGTGAAGGAACATGAACTCCCGACCCCGTGAACGGCGCTGCGGTCTATGGATAGGTTTAGGTGCATCGCCTGATCAGCGCGGCCTTCCAATCGGAACGATCCCGATACTGCGCCACCACATTCTAGACCGCATGTTCTGATCAAAATCTGCACAACTCGCGCAGGGTAAGTGCGCAATTGCCCGCCAGAATGGGCGGCATGAGATACCTGACATCACAGTCACTGGCCTGGTTCGCGTTGGCGACGGCCTCGATCATTCTGGCCGCGCAGCCGGCGCGCTGGCTGGTCCAAAGCTGGATCAGCCCGTCCTACGGATCTTACGGCTATGTCTATGTGGCGCTGATCTTCGGCCTTGCCGGCCTCAGCCTGCTAAGCGGACGCCCCGCCGCATCGGAACCGCGTCCCCGCGTTCTGGCATTGCTGTTTCTTGCCGCCCTGATCCGACTGCTGGGGCAGGTACTGGCGATCAACATTCTCAGCGCCTTGGCCCTTGCGGTCGATGTGTTCGCGCTGGTGCGGCTCTTTCGGCTCAATTCCCGACCATTTGCGCTGTCTCCATTCTGGGTGGCTGTGCTGTTCCTGTTTTCGCTGCCGACAGAGATGGTTTTGCAGCGCACGATGGGGTTTCCGTTGCAGATGGTGTCGGCGGACCTTTCCTGCGCAATGCTCAAAGCGCTGTTTGCTGACGTGGCCTGCGATGGCGTACGTATCACTCTGCAGGCGCGCGACATACTGGTGGACCTGCCCTGTTCCGGGGCATTAGGCCTGTTGTTGTCGCTGGCCTTTGTCGTAACGCAGAACGCGGTCTTGCGGCCCCGCTGGTATGTGGCCTGTCTGGGGCTTCTTGCGGTTATCGGCTGCGCCACCATCGGAAACAGCCTGCGGATTTCGCTGTTGGCCATTGGTCTGGCGCAAAATCTGGATGTCATGGCAGAGCCCTGGCATTCCCTGATCGGGTTGCTGACCCTTGGTCTGACCGTGCTGCCCTTTGCGCTGTTTTACCGGCCACGCAGTGCGGATCGGTCTTGCAACGACGGCCCCGGGAACAGGGCAACGGGAATTCCCAAAAGGATCGGGGTGCCCGCCAGCATGGCCTGTCTTGCTGGCAGTCTTGCCATCGTCGGCCTGAAGGCAGACCCGGTGGATGTTTCGGGCACTGTGGCGTCCCCGGACCTGCCCGCGCAAATCAACGGGTTCCTGGCAACACATGTTCCTCTGACCGCGATGGAGGCATCCTATTTTCGGGCGTTTGGAGGACAAGCGCAAAAAGCGCAGTTCGGCCCATTGGGGCTGAACGTCGTAAGCACCCGCGCACCATTGCGCCACCTTCACGGGCCCGAAATCTGTTTGCGCGGACTGGGCTATAAGGTGCGCTTTCTGGGCACCCGGTACGACGGTGTCCCCAGCGCCTATTACCGGGCGACCGGACCGGACGGGGATCAGTGGATGGTTGCCGTCAGCTACGTGGCGCAGTCCGGGCAGGTTACCCCCAGCGTGGGAGAGGCGATCTGGCGCTGGATGAACGGATCCGATGGCACCTGGAGCAGCGTGCAGCGGATCACCCCATGGACATTGGACACCCGGCTTCGCGGCGAACTTGATGCGGCGGCGCTGACGGCACTCGACATTCAAGCCATCAAAGGAACAGACGTATGATACGCAGGATCGTTTGCATTTTCTTATTCGCTTTGCCCGGGCTTTGGACCTCGGGCGTTCAGGCAAGGACAGCGGATGACGTTGCCGGTCGTGTGATCGGAACTGGTGAGGCCGGACAGGTTGAACTGCCGCTTCTCAAATCCGATCTGACCGTTAATATTCAGGGTGATGTGGCGACGGTTCAGGTTCGCCAGGTTTTTGCAAACCCGTCCAGCGCGCCGATGTCGGCGGAATACCTGTTCCCCCTCAACCAACATGCGGCCGTTTTCGCGATGCAGATGCAGGTTGGTGACGAAGTGGTCCAGGCGCAGATACAGCGCAAGGCCGAGGCCGAAGTGACGTTCAAGCAGGCGGAACAAGACGGCAAAGCCGCGGCCCTGCTGACTCAGCACCGACCCAACATGTTCACGCAGAATATTGCGAACCTGATGCCGGGGCAGCCGGTAACCGTTACCCTCAGCTATGTTCAGGCGGTTCCAAAGATCGACGGGTCCTATGAACTGGTGCTGCCTCTGGTGGTCGGGCCGCGATATAAGGGGGCTGCGCAATCCGCCCCCGACGCAGACAGAGACGTGACGTTGGCGG
Source organism: Ruegeria sp. ABV4_181 (assembly GCF_056158465.1). Taxonomy (NCBI): domain Bacteria; kingdom Pseudomonadati; phylum Pseudomonadota; class Alphaproteobacteria; order Rhodobacterales; family Roseobacteraceae; genus Ruegeria; species Ruegeria sp. ABV4_181. Next base: position 2,032,570 of record NZ_JBSWTI010000002.1, on the reverse strand, counting down.
CCCACGCCGATGAAGAACCGGTTTCAGAAACTCCCCTGGTCGTTGACGGCTGGCGACTGGCCGATTTGCCGGAATACCCCCCGGTGATCGGTCTGAACCTTCCCGATGAGATTGGATATGATCGCGTCTCGCTGAATGTGAACCTTCAGGCGGCCGTGCCGGTTTCCGGCCTGACCAGCGCAACCCACGATCTGAAGGTTGAACGCCGGGGTGACGAAGTTCAGGCGTCGTTCAGGGCCGGGCGGGTCATCGACAATCGTGATGTTATCCTGCGGTACGAACTGGGCGGCCCGACCACATCGGCAGGTGTGCTGTCTCATTTCGACGACCGCGGCGGCTTTGTGTCTTTGATGATCGAGCCCCCAAAGGTTCCCGATGCCGATCAGATCACTGCCCGAGAGCTGGTCTTCGTAATCGACACGTCGGGCTCTATGGGCGGCGCGCCCATGGATGCTGTCAAACACTTAATGACGGCGGCCCTGAACGGGCTCGGGCACCAGGATTACTTTCGGCTGATCCGGTTCTCTTCGGACGCCACCCAGTTTTCGGCGACTGCCATGCCCGCCACCAGAGGGAACGTCAGGGACGGGCTGCGTTTTGTGCGTAACTTGCAGGCGTCGGGCGGGACCGAGATCGACAACGCCATACGCACCGCCTTCGCCACCGGCCAGCCAAAGGACACGCTGCGCATCGTTGTCTTCCTCAGCGACGGGTATATCGGCAACGAAGCCGGCGTTCTGCGCACAATCCGGCGGCAGATTGGCGATGCCCGCATCTATGCCTTTGGCGTTGGCACCGCAGTAAACCGGTATTTGCTGGACGCCATGGCAGAAGAAGGGCGCGGCTATGCGCGCTATGTCGATCCGACCGAAGAAGCCTCGGACGTGGCAGAGACGCTGGCGCGGGATCTGAAATCTCCGGTTCTCACGGATATAGCGGTGGACTGGGGCGGCCTGCAGGTTACCGACGTCGTTCCCCGGCGTATCCCTGATCTTTTCGAAGGTGGGTCAGTTCGCGTGCTGGCACGTTACGCGCAAGGCGGACCGGCGAACATTCAGATCAAAGGCCGCGTACAGAGCCGCGCGGCCGACATGCCCCTGTCGGTGAACCTGCCGACAACGCCCGCGCCTGAAACCGATCAGGACAAAGGCGCGTCGATCCCGCTGATCTGGGCGCGTTCCAGAATTTCGGATCTGGACCGCGCGATGGCCGTTCAGGACGGCGAGGAGGACCAGCTTCGGGAAAAGATCACCAATCTCGGGCTGCGCTTCAGCCTGCAAACCCGGTACACCTCGTTCGTCGCAGTTTCCAAAGCGGTTGTGAATGACGGCGACGTGCCGACGAAACCAACCTCGGTGCCCTTGCATCAGGTGGCCGGTGTCGGGGCCGGCGCCTATCCCAATCAGGGCTTCAGCGGATCCTCGACCCCCGAACCGCAAACCCTGTTTGGCATCCTGACCCTGTTGGCGCTGGGGGCGTTGCGTTTAACTCGGATGCGGAGGAAACCGGCGTGAACAAGGTTCCTTACAAACTGCGCACCGATGCCTGGTGGCTGGATGGCGAAATCACCTGGCGCAAATCCCGGGGGTGCGGTGGCCCCAAGGGCCCACTTGACCGGGCAGACCGCATTGTGATCTGTGATCGTCATCATACAGGGCATTTAATGGCAGACGATTATGGCGAACCACATTCTGATCGTAGATGACGATGCCCGTATTCGCGATGTCGTGCGATTTGCCTTGGAGGATTCCGGGTTTCGGATTTCCGAGGCCGCGACTGGCCTGGAAGCGTTGGACCGGTTTTCCGAGACCGCCACCGATCTGGTCGTTCTGGATATCGGCATGCCCGATATGGACGGGCTGGAAACCTGCAAGGCGCTGCGCAGAACCTCGAACGCTCCGGTCCTGTTCCTGACCGCCCGCGATGAAGAGATCGACCGTATCCTAGGGTTTCAACTGGGCGGCGACGACTATGTCACCAAGCCTTTCAGTCCACGGGAACTGGTGCTGCGGATCAAGGCCATTCTTGCCCGATCCGCAACCTCTGCCGCAAAGGGTGCCGCTACCGTCCATCAGGATCTGGAACTGGACGAGACGGCCCATCGCTGCACACTGGGCGGAGCGGAAGTCCAACTGACCGGCATCGAATTTTCGGTGCTTTCGATCCTGGCAAAAACGCCGGGCAGGGTTTATTCCCGCGCGCAGTTAATCGAGCTGGTATACGGGCAAAACACCTACCTTTCCGGCCGCACAGTGGACAGCCACATCCGCAACATCCGCCAGAAAGTTCGCGCGCTCGGCTACCCTGACCTGATCCAGACGGTGCATGGCGTCGGGGTCAAGTTGGGCAAGTGTCAGTGCTGAAGGTCACAAGAAAATGGCGGCCATCCCTGGCTCTGGTGATTTCGCTGGTCTGCATCGCACTGGTCGCCCTGCCCGTTTTGGGCGTTCTGGGTGCTCGCCTGTCCAGCAACCAGTTTGCGCGCGAAACCGAAAGAAGCCTGCTGGCACAGGCCGTCATCTTTGCCGAGGTTTACGCCACAGCCTTTGCCGAACATGAGCCATCGCCCGATTTCGGCCACAGCCTGACCGACGAACAGGTCGAACACCGATCGCAGGACTATCATCCCATTCCGCCCCGGCTGGATCTGTTTCGCGGATGGGTGTCGCCTCCAAGACCGGATCCTGTTGCGACTGACGCCAAAACCCGCCCACCTTACGGTGCGGTTTCCGACATCCTGTCCTCGCTGGCGGCAAGCGCGAAAAAAACCACGCTGTCCGGATATATCTTTCTTGATCACGCAGGTCAGGTCATTGCCAGCACCGGAGAGGTCAGCGGTTCATTCGGCCACATCCCCGAAGTGGCGCAGGCGTTAACGGGTGAAACCGTCACTCTGCTGCGCTATCGGGATGATCAGACCCGGCGGCATCTGCTGAACTCAATCAGCCGTGACACGTCCTATCGTGTGTTCGTCGCCCATCCCGTTGTTGTCGATAACCGTGTAATCGGTGCCGTCTACCTGTCGCGCACACCGATGGATTTGCGCAAGTTTCTGTTTCAGGAACGCTACACGCTGGGCTCATTGGCCATATTCATGGTGCTTTCGGCCGGTCTTGTCGGCGCGCTGCTGTGGCGTCTGATTTCACAACCGATCCATGATCTCAGCAATCAAAGCAAGGATGTAGCCAGCGGTAAGAAGCCGGTTCCGGATCCGGTGCGCCATTACGGCGTGCGGGAACTGGCGGAGCTGGGCAACAATGTCGTGTCGATGGCGGAAACTCTTTCAGAGCGCTCTGCGGCGCTGGAAACCTATACGACGCATGTCACCCATGAACTGAAATCACCGGTCACGGCAATCCTTGGCGCGGCGGAACTGTTGGATGGCGATCAACCGGACGCCGGTTCCGAACGCCACCAAAAGCTGGTGCGCAATATTCAGGAAGAAGGTTTGCGCCTGAACGCGTTGCTGGGACGGTTGCGCGAATTGGCCCGGGTGAGCGTTCAGGCCGATCGGACGCCCGCCGCGCTGGAAGATGTCGTTTCAGCAGCCGCGGCAGAGTTCAGCGATTTGAACGTCGCCCTTCACGCCGCCCCGGGCGTTTCCCTGCCATTGTCTGCGGAACAGGGGCAGATCGTCCTGCACCATCTGTTCCAGAACGCGCAGCAGCATGGTGCGACCAGGGTGGATTTAACGTTCCGCACCGCACCGGACAGCCTTTTGATCGGGGACAATGGAAACGGAATTTCCGAACGAAACCGGGCGCGCATAACCGAACCCTTCTTTACCACAAGGCGGAGCTCGGGCGGCACCGGCATGGGGCTGGCGATCGTGGTGGCCGTTCTAAGGCAGGTCGGGGCAAGGATCGAAGCGCTGCCCTCGGACAACGGCGCCGTATTCCGGATCGAGTTTACTGAAGTTGAGACCGACCAATAGGTATCGCAGCGAAGCAAAAGGCCGCACGCAACCTGAACAGATTAATACAACACGTTGATCATCAACAGCGAAACAACCAGGAACAAAGCGGTCATGACCCCGCCTGAGCGCACAAAATCCATCACCTTATATCCCGCCGGGCCCATGATCAGCGCATTCACCTGATGTGTCGGAATGATGAAACTGTTCGACGTCGAAATCGCGACCGTCAGCGCAAAGACGGACGGGTTACCGCCTGCTGCAACCGCAATCGAAACCGCAAGCGGCACAAGCAACACGGTGGCGCCGACATTGGACATGACCAGCGAAAAGGCCGTGGCCAGCACTGCAACGCCGGTCTGAAGCGACCAGATTGGCCAGCCGTCCAGAATGATCATGATTTGCTGGGCAATCCAGGCAGCCGTGCCTGTATTCTGCACCGCCTGTCCCAACGGTATCAGGCATGCCAGCAAGAACACGGTGTTCCAGCCAACGGCGCGATATGCCTCATCCACACTGAGAACGCGGGTCAGCATCATACCCGCAGCACCTGTCAGCAGGCATAGCGAGAGGCGCACGTCGGTGAACAAAATCAACGAAAGCGAAATCGCGAAGAACCCGACCGCCCAGCCAACCTTTTGCGGACGCAGTTCATCCTGCGGGAAGTCCGTTGTCACCACCACGAAATCCGGGTCACGCTTGATCCGCATCAGGTTGTCCCATCTTGTGTGGGCCACAAGCATGTCGCCGGCCTGAAACTTCTCAAGCCCGATCTGGGTGGACTCGTGCGTTTCGGTTTCCACATGGCTCAGCGTTTCCTCGCCCCGATGGATCGCCAAAAGCGACATGCCATATGTCTTGCGGAACAAAAGTTCGCGCGGGCATTTTCCGATCAACTTGCTGTCGGGGGTGACAACGACCTCGGCGATGCCGGCATTGGTGGGGGCAAATTCTTCGACAAAAATGTCCAGATCGGGAAGAACGGTCAGGCCGAACTTCTGCGCGAACTCCTCCACCACCCAGCGCCGCCCGATAATCGCCAGCCGGCAGGGTGCCGCAATTTCTGCGGTCAGAACCTGAACCATCGACGTTTTGCCGCGGTAAAAGGTTGAGATTATGTACAGGTGGTTTTCGTGATTGATATCGGCCAGCACCTGCCCCACCAGCGGGCTGTCGGCGGGGACAACGACCTCAAAAACATCCGCCTTTAGCCCATAGACTCGTTGCAGATATTCCTGCGTCCCCTGCCCCGTTCCGGTGTTTTCGGACCCTTCTGCGCCAGGCAGCACCCAGCGGCCTAGCAGCAGGAAATAGGCGATGCCCGTCATGATCAGGGCCGCGCCAATCGGGGTCACCGAAAACAGGCCAAAGGGCTGCATCTTCTGTGTCTCGGGCAACCCTTCGTTGGCGGTCAGGATCAGATCGTTCAGAAGGATAAGCGGCGAGGAACCGACCATCGTCATCGTCCCGCCAAGAATGGCGCAGAACCCCATTGGCATCAGCAGGCGTGACAGCGGTATGCCCGATCTGGACGAAATCCGGCTGACGACGGGCAGGAACAGGGCGGCGGCGCCGACATTCTGCATAAAGGATGAGATGACGCCGACAGTGCCGGAAATAATCGGCAAAACCCGGTTTTCGGATTTGCCGCCATATTTCAGAATAACGGCTGCCACCTTGTTCATGATGCCGGTCTTGTCCAGACCGGCCCCGACGATCATGACCGCGATGATCGAAATGACCGCGTTTGACGCAAACCCGTCGAACAGGTGCGGGACGTTAGCAAGATTCTCCAATCCGGGCGCATAGCTGAGAAGACCGATGAGAACGAGAACAAGAATGGCCGAGAGGTCAATTCTGACCACCTCCGACACGAACAGAAAAACAGTGAAGGCCAAGAGGGCGCAAACCACGCCCATCTCGAACGTAAAGGCCACGTGTTCCAAAATCTTTATCCAGGCTTTGCTTTTCTACCTTCATTGAACAATTACCCCATCCCACATGCGCTGTCATGAAGTTTCGTTTCAACGCAGGAAAACGACACAAAATTTCCCAAGGCTGGCACAGGCCAATAAGCGCCAGTTTGGCATGCCTTCGATTGCCTGGGGTCTGGTTTGTTGTACTGTCAGTTCAATGGACGATGCGGTGACATATCATCGGCTTGATCAAGACAACGCTCAGCTACTTCTTGGTGCCGGAGTTTTCGATAACCCTGTCGACCCCGGGCAACTCGACGGGTTTCTGGCCGATGATGGGCACGAGTTGATCTTTGCCGTATTGGGACAAACAGTAATCGGCTTTGCGTCGGGCACGATTTTACTGCACCCGGACAAAGCACCGGCGCTCTTTGTCAACGAGGTTGGCGTTGCCCCCGATCATCAGCGTCAGGGCATAGCTCAGACATTGTGCAACATGCTGTTCGATGTGGCGCGCAACCGGGGGTGTCAGGGCATTTGGCTTGCCACAGAGGATGACAACACACCCGCACGAGCCCTCTACCGGTCGCTGGGCGCGCGTGAGACAGGCGGGGTTGTCGTCTATGACTGGGATGGTGCAATGGATGCCGATCCCAGAAATGCCGGCGAACAAGGGCCGGATGATCAAGAGAGCTGAGCCAACTATAGCGCTTCGCGCCACTTGTCCGGCAGGGAAACTCAGACCGGGAAGCCGGTTTCCTTAACTCAGAAGCCCGATTTCGTGTCCGTCAATGATGATGGCGAGATCCCAGAATTTTCTGATCTCTTCCTCGGTGGCCTGGGCTGCTTCGGGGTCTTCCGGAACACGCTCGACCCGGAAACCGAACTGCTCAAATCCGCAGTAGTCCACGCGGCTTAGAATGATCGGAAAGACACCGCGCTCTGTCGCGGCGGAGGCGAGAAGCCGTGCCACATTGTATGGCGTTTCCAGCGGTTCCAGAACCCGAATGCCAATATGCGCAGGTCCACCCGGATCGCGATCCCACAGCGCCACGGACGGCGCAAGACCCTGCTGCGGAAGCAGTACTTTCCCTTGTGGCCCCACGCCGCGCGTGTCCGTGACCAAATCGTCAAGTCGCACCGGCTGTTTCGGTGACATTCTGCTGAGAATTTCGAACCAGGTCGTGTCCGTCATTTTCTGACTCCGGTCTCGGTTATCAATTCAGCAGCCTCCGCCGCGCCCGCTTGGGGCAGCTCAATGTCATGCAGCGCGGTCCGGAAGACGTTCAACCCATCGCTGTCCAGACAATCGGTCACGGTCCTTTCCAGCTTCATGAATTCCCTTTCGGTGATCAACGCGCACAGATCGCGGTCCGCCAACGCCCTGGCGCGCCGTTCCTGATCGTCCAGATAGGGCGCCGACTGCGGAATCAGGATCGCGGGTATCTTGTGGTAAAGGAGTTCAAGAACCGAATTATACCCTGCCGCAGAGATGACAAGATCCGCAGCCAGGCAAAGCTTGGTGGCTTCGAACGTCTGAACCACCCGGGTATTCGTCCAGCCAAACGCCGCCGGCTGCACCGTACTTCCGGGCCAGATGACAATCAGATGCAGGCAATCCGGTCGGGTTTCCAGCATCCCTGAAATCGCCTGAAGCTGCGCGGATCTGTCCGAGGCGACACCTCCGCCCAACATGCTGACGACCAACTGCCTGAAGTCACGCCCGAACCGTTCGGCCAGCCGCGCCCGGAGTTGGTCGCGGTCGTCCGTGGATTGCGCCACCTGCCGGTAAATCGGGCCAACATAGTGCACGTGGTCACCATAGCTGTAGGCATCGTTAAGCTCTTCGAAGGCTTCGGATGGCACGATGACACGGTCGAATACCGCCTCGCGTCGAAGCATGGTTTGTCGGGACCGGCCTTTGGGCCAAAGGCCGCGCCGGATCCAGACCGCTGACAGCCTGCGTTCCAGGATCACCCGGTAGACGGAATCGAAGACATGGCCGCCGTCGAAAACGATCCTGTCGTTTTCCTGTAACGCGGCCCCAAGACGTCGGTACGTCACGATGTCATTGCCATTGTAATTGTCCGTCGCGTCGGTGCGCGAGACCAGCGGGATACAATCCTGACCTTCGCGACGCAAAAGCGGCACGCAACTGGGAAAGGCCGCGAAAACCCTGGGCATTGCGTCAGGCAACGCCTTGGCGACGATCGCGCATCGCTGAGCATGGCCTAACCCTACCCCATTGGTCGGAAAGAACAGGGTTCTCTGGTCCGCTCGCTCGGCCTCTTGCAGTTTTGCGTGCAGTCCCGCCGCAGCCTCCAGTCGGGAAATGTCGACCGTGTGGAGCCACCGGGATTTTGATGCCTGTTCCGCAATTTGCGGAATGTTTCCAAGTATCTTCCCGATCAGGTAACCGTCCAAAGCAAACAGGGTCTTTGGCCCCAGCAAGGCCGGCGCGCCCGATGACATCAGAACTTCGTCCTCGGTGCAGTCTATCACGACCCCTCCGGCGGCCAGCAGTTCGACCGCAAGTGCCGCCATGCGAACACCGGCGATTCCGTGCCCGAACATCGCCAGAACGTCCGTTGAATTGGCCAGCGTGTGCGGCGACAAATCGGTGTAAAGGTTGGCTGGCAAGTCGTGGAAGGACGACGCCTTGATCGCCTCGTTCTGTGCGCCACTCACAATGAGTTTCAGGTTATATGCGCCCTGATTGCTCATCCGTGACAGGCAGGACAGCGTTTCAGGGTTGTCCAGTTCGGTCGATCCAAGGACAACAGTGACGGAGGGCATTTCACGCACAGGTCGTGAAGTCTTCCGAACTTCCGCAAACAATGGGCTGGCTGCAGAAAGCAGCACCGGTCGCGGTTGGAACTCGGTCAGGTCAATGACCGTAGCCTCACGCCCAAGTGCATAGGCCAGGCGGGACTTGGCACCGACATAGCTTTGTTGGGTCGGAAATCGCCCTGTCGCAATCACCGGCACGTCCGCGCCAATCTGCCTTTGCCTGAGGGACGCGAGCAGCACGTCATCAATGTCCTCGGCGCCCAGCACAAAAACGGTTTCGGCAACATGCTCGGAAGGGTCGACAAGAATCTTGGCCGCTTCGTAAATTCTGCCGCGCCCGGCATCTTCCGGCAGATACTCGGCACCGATACACGCATTGAAACCGCGCGCGGTGAGTTGTTCAGCAAAGATCAGCTGCGCGTCGAACGACCGTAAGGAACGTGTGCCGGCCTCAACAAAGATCATACCGGCACCCCGCCGTCCGTTGTCAGAATTTTGGACAGCATCGCGCCGAAGTTCTGGGCCGAATAACGCTCCAACGCCTGTTGCGACTTGGATACCTGCTGATGATAGCGGCGCGGGTCGGCAACAAGGTCGGCAATGATCTCGTCTACTTCGCCGGGGCGGCAGCCAAGAACGGCATCGCCAAAGGTTTTGCCAATGTCGGGATTGGTCAGCACCACCTTGCCGGCAGCCAGTGCCTCGGCGATGACCCGTCCGAAGCTCTCTTGCCAGGTTGGAGCCGTGAAATACACGTAGAAATCAATCATTTCAAAAAACTCTTCCACACTTATGGCGTCGAAGGGAAGCAGCGTCCAATGCGCGCGGAGAACCCCGCCATCCAACAAAGCGTCTGCGCCGAGGATGACATTGCTCTGGGATTGCCGGGAGAAACATCTTTCCAAATCGGTTAAGGCCGGAAATTTCTCAAACCCCGGCCGTGAGTGCCTGCCACGGCGGTCCCCGGGCTCTGCCCGGGGGGCGCCTACTTCGGTCTGGCAGATATTGAACCAATTGGTGTCGAGAACCTTCCACGGTTGGCTGACGCGGGACCCGGCCAACCAACCGGAAACAGTATCGCGGTTATACGGAGAGATTGGCGCGAGAGTTTTGCTCAGCGACAGCGTGGACGCTTCGATCTGATTCAGGCAGGCGGCGACGTCGAATCCTTCCCCGCCCCCCGGGCGCAGAAAATTCTCGTGCGTGACCACGATCAGTTCCCGCGTAATGATCTTTGTGTCCAGCCTGTCCTGATGTTTCAAAAATGACGGGTTGTGCAAAATCACAAAATCCGCGCGTATTTGCGGCGCATCCCAAATCAGCGGTATCCGCAATGCGTCAAGCACCCGGCGCAGCACCGGTGAAATGTGTTGGCTTTCACCGAACATCCTTGAAGTGATCGCGTGCACTTCCAACTGCCCGAAGTCCACGGCCACCTGCAGTTCTGCCGCCACAGCGGCAGACGTGCCTCCTGAGAACCTGGGCTCGATGACATAGGCAATCTTAGGACGAACCACGGGATTGATGGCGTTGATCAGGGACATGGGGTTCAGTGCTGAAACGTGGTTTCATTCGCGGTGTCATCCGGATTGCGTGCCCCGCTGGCAGCATAGTCGAAATCCAGATTTCCGGCAGAAGCCGCTTCGTAGAAGTTCTGTAGTTCCACCGACAACTCATCATTTCCCAAAAGCAAATCCGGGTTTCTTTGCAGATATGAATAGAGCGACTGGGTGTCATTGGTGGACAGGAACCCATCAATAGCCAACAGATGCTCAAGCGTCATTTCCGAACGCGCACCCTGCGTTGTTGCCAGAAGCAAAAGCGCGGTTACGATGCCCATTAGTCTGCTGTCAGTCATCTTCAAAAACCCGATAAATAATAGTTAACGTTATACTCAGTATGTTTCGGTCCTTTGGGATCAAGAACAATGAATGGTTATTGGTTTGTTGCAGTCCTAAGCTTTTTCAGGACCTGATTTTTCAGTTGATTGACCTGATTGTTTGCCGGGGCCGTGACCCTGCTTTTTCTGGTTGTCCGCTTGATCGCTGAACCGCCGCTGCCTTTCCCGGCCAGCCAAAGCTCTATTATCCCGCGCGGGGTTTTCGTGCCTGACCCTGTGAAGTCGCGCACCAAAGCGCCGGCATCTTCTGCAAGCGCCGCGGCCCGGGCAGCGTCCTGTCTGTGATAGAACCGGACATTGGATTGGCGGATCCCGAAGCCAACCCGCGCCGTCCCGTTTAATGCATGTCCCGAAGCCGTCAAATCCGTAACAACGGTGTTTACCGTATCAGCAGGAACGCTTTTGGGCGCATACAACCTGAATTCCGCACCGTTACCACCACCTGATATCGCTTCTGGTGCTTCAGTTTCCTCGACAGGGGGCAAGACCGGCTCAATCGGGTCGGTGGGTTCAGCGCGCGGCTCGATACTCACTGGTTGAGAGGGCTCCGGGACCAGCGCAATGTCGGCCTGCGCGTCCGGGTTAAGGGCGGCGGTCTGCACCTCGTCCGCTGCGGGCTCCGTCAAAGCAGGTCCGGGCGACGGGACCACGAAATCCAGAACACCCATCGGATCCGGACGGGAAAGGCCCGGATTGGCCAGGGCAATGCCCGGTCCTTGCGGTTCAGGCTGATATGCCGCAATCCGCACTGGAAGCGGCCCGTGATCCCCGTTTGAACCCGCCGGCTCGGGCGAGATCAAGGCGACCGGCTGAATTGAAACCACCGGCGGGCGTGGGGACGTAAGGACTGCGTTGATCAGGGAATCTATCGAATAGAGCTCTGCCGCGTCTTCATCCGACAAGGAAAACGCCGTGCCAAACAGCAAAGGAGTGTGTTGATACCGTGTAAATGTTGGATTCGCCTCGGGCCGCGGTTGGCTGCTGGTTATGCTCAGCGGAATCGTCGGTGGATCCAGGGCCAAAGCAGACGCCAGAACATTAGGGGCCGGGCGTACCAAGTTCGGTTCAAGAATTTCCACATTTTCGGACAGTTCCGGCAGAGCTGGCGTCACACCGACCAGACTGGCCAGTTCTTCGGTCTCAACCGGGTTTTCTTCGGGCGGCACGGAACCCGTTGGCGCGTCCAACAAATCCGGCAACAGGTCGGATTGCTCCAACGCATCGCTGGCAACAACAGGTTGCTGAGCCGGGAGTTGAACTGCCTCACGGCCCTGAAGCGACGCGACATCGACAACTTCTGTTTCTATTGTTGCCGGTCCGGCACTCTCATGCGACCCCGACGCGCCCCATTCGGACAACAGAAAAAACACGGAGGACGACGCCACTACACCAATGGCGGCCCCAACCGCGATCGAGCCGAACTTGATCTTGCGGCGCGTTCTTCGCTGTTCGCCCATTTTATGAAGAAGCTTTTTCCGTAGACGATCAGCGACCTCTTCGGTGGATAGCTTCAGACCCGCCTTTAAACTTGGCTGATCATCTCTGGCGTTTTCGGCCTGCGTGTCGCTGGATGGCTGTGGCGGTTCGGCACTTGCGCTTTCCTGAGCCGGGTTGACCTCGCCCTGAGACGGCTCTGGCACAGCGTTTTCAGGAGCGGGAAGTTTGTCTTCGGTCGGCGCGCTTTTCTGTTTCCCCGGTTCAGCCGATTTCGCCTTCGCTTTTCTGACAATTTTACTGATCTGGCTGTCATCCGACGTCTCGGCAGAGGGATTTTCCGACTCACTTGCGCGACGCGGACTTACCGCCGCACTTTGCTGAGGCGCCCGATTTGGCTGGTCCGTGGCGGGTTTTGGTTCACTTGCAGGCTTTTTACCTGTGGTTGATTGATCACCACTGTTCTGACCCGCTTTGGGTTTGGGCGCCGCCGCACCCTTTTGGGCACGTTCCGAAAGAGATTCTTTCCGCTGAGTAATAGCTTTTTCAAGCACCTTCTGCCATTCAGGGGACTGTACGAAATCGTAAGTCCCCACGACGACGTCGGCTTCTTTTTTAGCAACCTTAGGTCGCGCTTTTGGGTCGCTGGCCTTGGTCATAAATCCCCCAAACTGGCCGCTCAAATACTCTTATCACTGTCACTGCCCGGGCAATCCGCATGCGGCCCTGAGCGTCGAAAATTCAAATTAAATGTGCAGTAGATTATAAAAAATAGACCACTCGAAAACAAGTAAACCGGTGATGCCGGACGAATATGGGCGATCATCGCGCTTATTTCTGACGCATATCTTTTAGTGGAACGACCTCCGCGCCACCCAACGAACAGGGGCGCGGATCATCAAATTCTAATGGTCTGATTGATCCAAATTTCCTGCAGATGCGCAGGAATGACCCAGGCATCTGCGCCCCAATGCGAAACAAAGTCCAAAGTTCAAACCCGTTTGTTCACGAAGTGACTTGCGATTGCGGTGAATTAAGCACGGCAGGATCGGCTCAGTCCGACGCGCCTATTCCCACCGTGCGCGCGAGATCAGGATGTCGGCCACGCAAGAGCACGTGTCGCGCGTACAGACAATCGAGGTCTCCGGCAATTTCAGCTCTTGCCCAAGCTCACCGATGCGGCCACCTACACCACAGACTGCACGGTTCACATAGCCATCACCGGTTATGCGCAACGACTCCAACCCCGCCTCGCAAGTCCAGCCGCGCCAACGGTTTTCGCCCCTGAGGATGAAAGTATTGGGCCGGATTTTCTCGCGTGTCCCATCGGGGTTGCGCCGCTCCATGATCCCACGCGGATGCCGTAGACGCCCGTTCGACGCGCGTGGGCTTGAGACCTGTTCTTGCATTTTTGCGATCTGGGTTTCGCTATAGGGGTAGAGTTCGTGCCCAAACCCAACCCGCAAAGGTTTCATCGCAATCCCGATATTCGGAAAATCTGCCCCCAGCTTACGAGCCAGTTCATAGCTTTCGTCAAACCGATCAGGCAGCATTGTGATGTTGACATGAATGAATATTTCTTCCGACAGGATTTCGATCACCCGGTGGACATGCGCAAATTCTGCCTCTTCCAGATGAAACGTCAGAATAAGGGAATCCAGCTTGTCGCGAACGGCCTGCCAGAAACGCTCGGTCCTGGAACCATTTGAAATCAAACTGACTTTCATGTCGTGGGCGTGGGCGGCGGCCAGAATATCCTTGATTTTCGGATGCATGGTTGGCTCGCCGCCGGTCAGTTGCAGCCAAACCTGCTTGCCCATGCCTGCCTGATAATGGGCCTGCAAAGCTTCGATCATTCCAAGGACGTCGCCAAGGCTTTGCCAACCTTTTGATCCGTCGTGCAATTCGGGCGGGCAATAGCTACATGCGTAGTTGCAGCGATTGCCAAGCGTCCAATCCACCAGAACGACTTTCTTGTGAATATCCTCGGCATGTTCAATCCGTTCCAGAGGCCGCGCCTGCGTCTCTGACATCGGGGTGTCTGCCGGGTTGGTACCATGTGTCGACCGCATCAGAAGCGTACCTGCCTATGCTAGTTGGCGAATTGACCGAGTTACCTGTCGCACAGTAGTCCGCCCCTGTTTCGGTCTCTGGACCTTGGTGCCGAGTGGTCGTTCTGCCTAATGACCGCGAACTGTCTGCCAACAACACGGGCGTCTCAGGTCGGATCAGTACAATCTCTTCAATTCCCTAGCGGCAGATAAACCCTTATCAGCCCGAACACCTTATTCCACATGGCCAAACCGGGCAATAATAGCATTTCTGCGCGCTGTTCGCCACTTTTGAGCCAGCCGCAAGCCGATGCGTGAGACTGGCGAATTGCGGGATCACTTTTTCACTTTGCCCATCAGAATCGCCGAGAAACCCTCGCTTTCAGCAGGCTTGTACCAGTGTTGTGTGAGGCCTTCCTGAATACGAACCTGCGTGGAACGCACGCCCCGTCACACCGGCGGGCGCACGTTTTCCGGTATCGGGCAAACATAGGGCGTGTGGTCGAGGTTATCCTGATGAATTTCGCTGGCGGCATTGATAAGGGATTGGTCTTCAACCACACGACACGCCGTTGCGGCCATCGCTTTGGCCGCATAAACCATGCCCTTATGGGCTGCCGGAGCCTTGCCCTGAGCCACGGTCTGCCAGGTGTGAAAGGGGGTTCCGATGGCGCAGGTCGCAACCCGCGCCTGAACCGTGGGAACTGCCCAACTGACGTCGCCAACATCCGTCGAACCTTCACCACCTTCGCTTTGCCGATCAAGCGGCGCGACGAAATCACAAAGTGCGAGGCCTTTCTTTGGTCTGGCTCCGATCCGCTTGAACGTCGTGTCGATATCTGCCGCCGTCAAAGTTCCCTGAATCTCGCGCGCAAAGGCGACATCCGCATCGTCGAACGGGACCGGTCCCAGCTTTTCAAGCTCGCCCTGCATCGCCTCTTCCAGAGCGCGGTTGCCAAGCAGGTTGGACACGCCAGAGAACACCTGGCTGGTGACCTCAGTCCCGGTCATCAATGCCGCGCCGTCGGCAATCTTGCGGACGCGCGTGATCAGATCGTTCAAATCCGGCAAGGAACTGGCGCGGACAAGCTGGCGCACCGTGGCCTTCGCCTGCACGACATTCGGCGCGACGCCGCCTGCGTCGAGATACGCGTAATGCACGCGGGCACTGTCGGGCATGTGCTCGCGCAGATAGTTGACGCCGATATTCATCAACTCGACAGCATCAAGTGCAGACCGACCCAATTCCGGGGCTCCGGCCGCATGGGCTGCCTTGCCGTGGAAAGTAAAATCGATCCGGGTGTTGGCCAAAGATCGGGCCTGGTTCACGCCGGTAAAAGTTGCCGGGTGCCAGGAGATCGCTGCATCCACATCGTCAAACAACCCTTCGCGTACCATGTAGGTCTTGGCGGCCCCGCCCTCTTCGGCGGGACATCCGTAGTAGCGGACACGCCCCTTGATACCGTTCTCAGCCAGCCAGTCCTTGAGCGCGGTCGCCGCCAAAAGCGCCGCAGCACCGAGCAGGTTGTGACCGCAGCCATGACCGTTGCCCCCCTCTTCCAGCGGCAGATGCTCGGCAATACCCGGCATCTGGCTCAGGTAAGGCAGCGCGTCGAACTCACCCAGAATTGCAATGACCGGGCCTTCGTCACCCGCTTCACCGACCACGGCGGTCGGTATGCCGGCTGCGTTCTCGGTCACTCTGAACCCCTGAGATTTCAGCATGCGTGTGTGTTCCGCCACCGACCTGAACTCTGAATATAGTGTTTCGGGTGTGTCGAAAACGCGGTCTGACAAGGCGACAAATTCCTCGCGATGTCGGTCGACGTGGTCCCAGATTGGATCAGCGTTTTTCAAAGGGATCTCCTGACAGATATCTCAAACCGTTTCCATGTGTTCCAGAAGACAGGCCGTTTCGCGCCCGCCACGGCCAGCTTTCAATTCGGGAATCGTACGCCGGCATTCGGCCGTCGCAACAGGGCAACGCGGATGGAAAGTGCATCCGGAGGGTGGGTCGAGCGGGGACGGGATTTCACCCTCGATCGGCGCGAACTCCCGACGTCGCTGGTCGAGCCGCGGCGCTTCGGCCAAAAGTGCTTTGGTGTATGGGTGCCTCGGGGCAGAAAAAATCTCTTCGGTCGAGGCGCTTTCGACAATCCGGCCCAGATACATAATCGCGACCCGATCAGCGATATGTTCGACAACGCTCAGATCGTGGCTGATGAACAAATACGTAAGCCCAAGTTCCTCGCGTAAATCCATGAACAGGTTGATTACCTGCGCCTGGATCGAGACATCAAGCGCAGCGATGGCTTCGTCGCAGACAAGGAACTTCGGTTTCACGGCCAGCGCGCGGGCGATCCCGATCCTCTGGCGCTGGCCGCCGGAAAACTGATGCGCGTAACGACGCTTTAACGACGGGTCCAGCCCGACTTTTCGCATCACGTCGTCCACATAGTTCGGAAGCTCGGCCTTGGTTACGATCCCATGCATCCTTGGCGCTTCGCCGATGATGTCTTCGACACGCATGCGGGGATTGAGGCTGGCGAAGGGGTCCTGAAAAATCATCTGAATTGCCAGGGTTGCCGCCCGCTTGTCCGCACCTGAAAGAGAGGCCACGTCTTTCCCCTGAAAAAGCATCTGACCGTCGCTTGCCGCATGGATACCGGCAACAACACGCCCCAATGTGGATTTGCCGCAGCCGGATTCACCGACAAGCCCCAGAACTTCGCCCGGCCGGATCGACAGGCTGACGTTGTCGACTGCATGAACGGTCTCTTCGCGAATGTTTGCTCCCAGCCGCTGCGCGATTTTTCCGGCCACATCCAGACGTTTGGTAAAGCGTTTCGAAACGCCGCGGATTTCGACCAGCGGTTCCGTCATTGCATCGCCCCGATCTTGTTCTGAGGGTTGAAGCACCGAAGCTGTCGTCCGTCCACGTCCTCGATTGCCGGCCGCAACGAGCAAGCGGACATTCTGTTCCGACAGCGTGGGCCAAAGGCGCAGCCTTCAGGCAAGGCCAGCATATTGGGCGTCATACCTTCGATCTGAAAAAGACGCTGGCCACGGCGGTTCGCCGTTGGAACCGAACCGAGAAGACCGACGGTGTAGGGGTGAAGCGGACGGTCGACAACGTCGTCGATACTGCCCTGCTCGACAATTCGCCCGGCGTACATAACCGAAATTCGATCAGCAAGGCCGGCCACAACGGCAAGGTCATGTGTGATCCAGATCATCGCTGTCCCTGTTTGCCGGGTAAGTTTTTGCGCCTCGTGAATGATCTGCGCCTGGATCGTAACATCCAGCGCGGTGGTCGGTTCGTCCGCGATGATCAGGTCGGGCTTGTTGAGGAAGGCAGTGGCAATTGCCACCCGCTGACGCATACCGCCGGACAATTGGTGAGGATAGGCCCTCAGCCGCTCTTCCGGCGAAGGGATACCGACCAGCCCCAGCGCATCCCGGCTCCGCTCCCATGCGATTCGCCTGTCGACCTTTTCGTGCGCGAGAATGGATTCGATCATCTGGGTATCGACACGCAGCACCGGGTTCAGGGTCATCATCGGGTCCTGAAAGATCATCGAAATCCGGTTGCCGCGAAGTTCCTGAAGCCGCTTTTCGGGTGCGTTTGCGATCTCGTCACCATTGAACCTGATCGAACCGTCCACAATACGGCCCGGCGGGTCGATGAGACCGAGGATCGAGAACCCCGTGATCGACTTGCCAGAGCCGGACTCACCCACAAGCCCCATGACCTCGCCCCTGGACACCGAGAAATCGACGCCGTCCACCGCCTTCACCACGCCCGCATGGGTGAAGAAATGAGTTTTCAGGCCGCTTACTTCCAGAACCTTCGTCATTTCTTCAACCTCGGGTTCAACACGTCGCGCAGGTGGTCCCCAACGAGGTTGATGGACACAACGGTGAAAAGCAGCGCAAGGCCGGGAAATACTGATATCCAGTATCGCCCGGACAGCATGTATTCGAAGCCATTGGCGATCAGCACACCCAGCGACGGCTGTGTCTGCGGAAGCCCGACACCCAGAAACGAAAGCGTCGCTTCCAGGGAAATCGCGTGGGCGGTCTGCACCGTGCCCACCACGATCAGCGGGGCAAGGCAATTTGGCAGGATGTGGCGAAAGACGATCCGCAGGCGCGAAATGCCAAGGCACTGGGCCGCCTCGACATATTCCTTGTTCCGTTCAACCAGCGCAGTCGCCCGTACGGTTCGCGCATAATATGCCCATTGCGCAACCACCAGCGCCAGAATGATCTTGTCGACGCCCTTGCCCATCGCCGCGACCAGCATCAGCGCCACCAGCGACGCGGGAAAGGACAACTGCAGGTCAACGACCCGCATTACAATCGCCTCTGTTCGCCCGCCCGCATAAGCGGCAATCAGACCTACCGCCATGCCAATCAGCAGAGCAATCACACCCGAGGCGAGGCCCACGGAAAGCGAGATGCGCAGCCCGTACAGAATGGCCGAGTACAGGTCGCGGCCTGCGCCGTCCGACCCGAGCCACATCGTGTATCCCTCAAAGGCTTTGGACCCCGGCGGCAGGCGTCCATCAAGCACATCGACCTGGGCCAGATCGTATGGGTTCTGCGGTGTGATCCACGGGGCGAGTATTGCGAGCAAAACGATGACCCCGAACAAGCACAACGCGGCCGTGGCGATACGACTTTCGAAAAACTCGGCCAGAAAGCGCTGAAAGGGGGTTTCCACCTTGGCAGGCGCTGCTGCGTTGGTTTCGGATGCGGTAACTTCGGTCATGCGCCCTGATCCTGAAGCCGGACCCTCGGATCGAGGAGGGAATAAAGAATGTCGACGATCAGATTGATCAGTACGAAGAACAGAACGATGATCATCAGATAGGCGACGACGACGGGCCGATCGAGCTGAAGGATCGCATCAATCAGGAGTTTGCCCATGCCCGGCCATGCAAAGATCGACTCTGTCACGACCGAGAATCCAATCAGGCTCCCGAATTCCAGACCCATCACGGTAACGACTGGGATCATGATGTTTTTCATGACATGTACAAAGATGATGCGCCGGGTCGAGAGCCCTTTGGCCCGGGCGTATTTCACATAGTCCTGCCCCATCGCCTCGCGCACACCGGCGCGGGTCAGCCGAATGGCCAGCGATATCTTCAAAAGCGCCAGATTGAGCGCCGGCAGGAAAATGTGGCTCAGACCGTCGCAGGTGAACAGGCTGCTTTCGATCCCGAGAAACCGGCCCAGATCGCCGCGCCCTGTCGCCGGAACCCACCCGAGTTCGACGGCAAACAGCATGATCAGCATCAAACCGACCCAAAAAGTAGGAAGTGAAAAGCCCAGGATCGATCCGGCCATGATCCCCTTTGAGATCGGGTTGTCCGGGTAAAGCCCGGCATAAAGCCCAAGGGGGATACCAATGACGATTGCAAGCATCAGCGCGGTGAACGCCAATTCCATCGTTGCCGGCATGTGATGCAGGATCAGCTTCAGCGCCGGTTCACCAAAGATAAAGCTGTTGCCAAGATCACCTTGCGCTGCGCCCTTCAGGAAAAGCCAGTACTGCTGCCAGATCGGACGATCCAGTCCAAGCCGCTCGATAGTCGCTGCGATATCGGCCTGATCCGCGTCGGGGCTCACCAGCATATAGACCGGATCGCCAACGATATTGACGCCGAAAAAGACGATCACCGACATCAGGAATACGACCAGAAGTGCCTGAAGCAATCGGCGGATCACAAATACAGTCATTGGATGTAACCCTCGAAGGGGAAGCCGCCGGGCCGCGTCTGCGCGCGGCCCGGTGGAGTTGCCGTTACTCTTTCACCACGCCCAGCGCGAGGGTGTATTCATCGGTACGCGCGATGTACTTGAGCCCCGCCTTCGCTGCCCAGGTATTGACCTGGAAATGGGTCGGAATGATCGCGACGTTGTTAATCGCCCGTTCAGTCGCCGCTGCAAGCAGGTCCTGCCGCTTGGCGTCGTCGACAGTCCGCAACGCCTCTTCGATCAGGGCGTCCGTCTCAGGATCGGAATGCCGTCCGCGGTTGGATGACCCAAAGCCCTTGTCGGGATTGAACGTGTGGATCAGCGATTTCAGAGGCGATGACGCCTCGCCCGAGCCCGCGCCCCAACCGACGAGGATAAAGCTGAACTCCGGCAGGTCGCCCTCGGCCCCGCGGGAGGCCCGCCCGAAGTAGACCGAACGCGGCATGGTTTCGACCGCCGTCTTGATGCCGATCCGGGTCAGCATCTGGGCGACAGCTTCTGCGATCTTCGCGTCATTGATGTACCGGTCATTCGGTCCGTGGATCGTCATCTCGAACCCGTCGCCATATCCGGCTTCGGCAAGAAGCGCCTTGGCACCTTCAGGATCGTATTCGACGACCTCCAGATTGTCGGACACACCAAAGAAGCCCTCTGGCAACAACTGGCCCGCTGGCAGTGCAACGCCTTCCATCACGCGTTCAACGATGGCATCGCGGTTGATGGCCATGCTGATTGCCTTGCGCACCTTCACATCCATCAGCGGGTTCTTGATGTCGCCGCCGCCATTCGCCTTCACAAAGGGCGAGTTTTCGCGGAACTGGTCCATGTGCAGGTAAATGACCCGGTTCGAGACACCCTGACTCAGCTGCAACTCTTCGTTTTCGGCCAGAGTTGCGATATCCGTGGTTGGCACCGCGGCAATCATGTCGACATCACCGGCAAGCAGGGCCGCAACGCGGCTGGGACCCGACGAAATCGGGCGGAATTCGACTTCTGACCAGATCGGCGCGTCACCCCAGTATTCGTCGTTCCGCGCTACAACAATCGACTCGCCGGGTGTGTAGCTTACGAACTTGAAGGGGCCGGTTCCAACCGCTGCGACACCTGAATTGAAGTCTTCGGTCGCTGCGCCGCAACCTGTGTCACTCGAAATAATCCGAATGGTCGAAATATCGTTCGCCATCAAAGGATAGGGCTCAGCCGTCTTGAAGTGGACTGTGTAGTCATCCACTTTCTCGACCGACTTGCCTTTCAGGTACGTACCAAAGCTGGACGGCGAATTGGGGACGTTGGGCGCACGTTCGATTGTGCAGACAACGTCATCCGCATTGAAGTCGGACCCGTCGTGAAACTTCACGCCTTCGCGCAGTTTGAATTCCCATGTCAGGTCATCAATAGGCTGCCAGGAAACAGCAAGCCCGGGAATAAGACGTTGATTCTCATCCTGATCGACAAGGCGATCAAAGATGTGCAGCGTCATCGCGTTATTGGGACCAAGATTGTGGAAGTGCGGGTCCATGGCAGTTGGTTCCGAGGCCAGACCGATTGTCAGCTTTTCCGCACTGGCGACACCGACCCCGAAAGTCAGAATGCCGACAGCGACAGCTGTCGCAGCTGTGAATTTCTTCATCAAAAAGACTCCCTGTTCATTTGGCGCTTGTTTGATCCGAATCCATGCCCGGCCCTGCGCCCTTCCGAAATGCTATCTACCCTGAAAATCATTGCCAATACTCAATTCTATGCGATTTTGCATAGAGTAATCCGATCCGACGGATGGTTTTTGTTTCCCGGCGACACGAGGATGGGCGCAACATGACAGAGCATCGACACCGATTGCGCGAGTTTGAATCGCTGCGGGCGCTGGTCACCACCGGCACCACCATCGGCGCGGCCCGCAGGCTGGGCGTGTCCCAATCGGCCGTAAGCCGGTCTCTGTCACAGCTTGAGGCGCGGGTCGGTCGTTCGCTGTTCATCCGGAAATCCGGGCGTATCGAACCCACGCATGAGGCGCTCCGGCTCAACGAAAAGCTTGATCCGATTTTCGAGACGCTGGCGCAGATCGAAGGCGCGGATTGGGCGGCACCGGAAGACGAGCCGCTTCGCCTGATCGTACCACCAACTCTGGCGCATCACTTCATTATCAAACGTGTAGCGAGCTTTCTTAAGGCCAATCCGGGCCGGCGGTTACAGCTTGATATTCAGTCGACGGATGTTCTGGTCTCGGGCATTCTGGATTTGCGGTACGACCTTGGCCTGACAAGCGGCATGATCCAACGATCCGGTGTGCAACTTGTCCCGTGGCGACGCAGCAAAGCGGTGTGTGCGATGCCGGTCGGCCATGCCTTGTGCGAAAAGAAGGTCGTGACGCCCGAAGACCTTGAAGGCGTGGAACTCGTCGAATTCCTGAGACGGCTCGGCACACGGGCCACTACCGAGCAGATTTTTGCGCGGGCAGGCATTCAACCCCGGAAAGTTGCGGAAACAGCGACAAACATGGCCGCGCTTGAGCTTGTTCGCGAAGGGCTGGGCGTTGCAATCGTGAACCCGTTCCCTCTGCTGACAACAGGGTTGGAAGGGATTGAGGTGCGCCCCTTCGACGCCGCGATCTCATATGCGACGAGCTTTGTTCTTCCTTCCGGCTTGCCACCGTCCCAGTTGGCACGGCAATTCATGAACTTCGTCAAACTTACGACACCTCAAGACAAATACTCCGAGCCTGTCTGATGCTAAATCTTCCCGGGCCAGACTGTATCCTCATCCATCGGATAGTTCGGTCTCGGCAAATATGCGAAGGGCCATCGATCATGCACAGGGCTCGTCAGACCAGCCGTATCGACCTCAAAGACCTGGGCCGGAGAAAACCAGTGCGAGAAGCCCGCCCGAAAGTGACCCCGGGATTTGACCACCACCGTTCGGGCGGCTTCGACGTCCAATCCGAACATATGAAAAAAGACCGGATCAGCGGTTTGCGTCCGATCCGTGATCACGACCACCGTAGTACCGCCGATCCGCAAAGCCGCAGATGGCCCCAGAGCCAGTCTTCGCCCGGCGGTCATCCCTCGCTCTCCGACAACATCACCGTCATGAAGTGCTATGACTTCTGCCTCGACGTCCAGCGGCCGATCCCACTGCGCCCCGGGCCTTTCCGGATCGCGCGACCGATTGAAGCGCGCTGTGAACACACCCCCGACCCCGATGGAATGCGCGTCCTTTGCAAGCTCAGGGTCACAGAAGGAACCGACAATGCAATCTTCAACACCGGCTTCGTGCAAAGCCGCGAGGAGTTCGGTCGTTCGGCCGCTTCCGCCGCCGCCCGGGTTGTCTCCGGCGTCCGAAAAGATCACCGCATCGCGGTCATCCCCGGACGCTATCGTCACGGCCTCTTCGACGGAGGTCAGTTGCCGGACGAAATCATTTCGCATCGACCAGGCCATCTGGGCCAGTTCTGCCGCCAGTTCCCGGGCTATCCGGCCATCTTCCCGCGCGGTCACAACGACACTCAGCCCATTGTCAGGCGTATCAGAGAAAAGAAAATTCCCGAAGATCGACACATTGAGGATCTGTCCGCCATTCTCGGCCTGCCTGCGCTGGCCGTGGTCGATCAGCGTTCCGTAAGGATGCTCTGCGCTCAACAGCGTTACAGAGGCCGGAACAAGCGGAAGTTTCACATGCGCCACCTTGGGACGAACACCGGAAGCCAGGACGCGCCGGATCGAAAACGCGGCCTCCTCGCCGCGTTCGACCTGGTCGACATGCGGGTTCGTCCGGTATCCCACGATCAGGTCACACGCGTCGACCATGCGCTGAGAGATGTTTGCATGCAGATCAAGCGACGAGACGATCAGTGCGTCCGGCCCGACGACGTCGCGGATTCGCGACATCAGCAATCCGTCCGGGTCGGGGTCGTGCGCGGCAACCATTGCGCCGTGGTTGCAAACAAAGACCGCGTCCACTGGCTCAGCTGCCCGCAACATCTCTTCCGATGTGCGGATAACCTCTTCTATGACCGTTTCCCGAACCGGACCTGCCGGATGACTGGCCGCCAGCATGCAGGGCACAGGCGTCCAGTCGCCTGTTGCGTCCATCGCACGAACAAAAGCCGCGAACTCGGTCGCCAGTTTTGGCGTTTTCGATCTGGCCTCTGCCATCAGGGCTTCGCCCGTCAGCCAGGTCAGGGATGTAAAATCCTCCAGCTCAGCAGGTGGGGCGAAGCGATTGGATTCGAGAATTGCGCCAAGAAGGGCGACCCTGGGCGTTGTCATGATATCGCCTTTACCAGTCCAGACTTCGATTGAGGAAACACGAAGACATGCGCCAGATCAACATTCCGAATGACTACCCGGTTGAGCTTTCGACGCTCGACATCGAGCCTTATGCCAAAGGCAACACAGGCATTCCCTTTGTCTGGCGGTTTGAGAGTGGCCGCCCCGGACCCAATGTGATGGTCAGCGCGCTGGTGCACGGCAACGAACCCTGCGGCGCGATAGCTCTGGACTGGCTCTTTCAGAACGACATAAAACCTATGGCCGGGTCGATAACGCTTGCGTTCATGAACGTGGAAGCCTACCGCGCCTTCCGCCCTGAGGACCCGAACAGAAGCCGCTGGATCGATGAGGACCTCAATCGTGTGTGGGACAAAGACGTTCTCGAAGGGGACAGGATGAGTACAGAGCTTGAGCGCGCCCGCGCGGTTCGGCCTGCACTCTCCGACATAGACTACCTGCTGGATATCCACAGCATGCAACACCTCGCCCCGCCCCTGATGATGTCAGGCCGGCACGTCAAAGGAAAGGACCTGGCCGTGCGGGTTGGGGTACCCGAATTTGTCGTCGGCGACGCCGGACACGCGGCGGGCCGACGAATGCGCGATTATGGCGCCTTTGACGATGTGCAGTCTGATAAGTCGGCGGTACTGATCGAGTGCGGACAACACTGGGAAGCCGCTTCGGGCGAACTTGCGATCGAAGCGACGGCTCGGTTTCTTGCAGCGACCGGAGTAATTTCGCCGGACCACCTTGAGCGCTTTCAGGAGCCTGCTCCTCAGAAGCTCTTTACCGTTGTCGAAGCCGTGACAATCGAGAGCGATGGGTTCTCTTTCGAAAAGCCGTTTACTGGCGGCGAAGTCTTGGAAAAGGCCGGAACATTGGTTGGTCATGATGGCGATCGCCCGGTCCTTACGCCAGCCGACAACACGATGCTGGTCATGCCATCCAAGCGCCTCTGGAAAGGTCAGACAGCTGTCAGGTTCGCTGTGCCGGATGGTCAGCTTTGAAGGTGGTGCGTGGCAATAAACATCAATCTCAAGTTAACCATTTTTTAGGGAATCGAGCCTTCGCCGGTCCTAATCCGGGCGTTCTCCGGCGAATCCTTTGGATCGCCAGTTTCACTAAGCAATAGCAGATACTCTTTGTCATTCCGAAGCCAACGGCCACGCTCCAGAACGACATCTCAACGCTGCAAGGCTATTTCAACGTCTCTAGAATGCTCAATGTGTCGCGGTTAACCAGTGTGTAAACACTTAGAGTTCCACGAAGTTCCTGAAATACCGGCAGTCTGCGAGTGGCTCTGCTGCGTGTCAACAAATTCTGAAAGTTCGCCTCCCGATGGAAATACGTAACTTCTTGGCGACTTTGAGTGCAGATCAGGCCCCATGGTATATTGCGCTACTAGCCGGGACAAAAGCTCGTCCTGAATTTTGGGAAACCGCCACTATAGACGTTAAACCATTGGGCGGAAACAACATCGGGCCATACCAGTTTTCCAGAAATTGCGACGCCCGGCTGCCTTGAAAACTCGGGCAACTCATGGTAGTATTTCGCCTCATAAAATCCCGAAGTAATTTTTATTAAGGTGCGGAAATACGGACCGGAAATCGGGTGCGTCTGCGCCCGCTTTTTTTGGTAATTTTTAATTTTATCAAGTATTTATCTTGCGCTGGTGAGATTATAGACGCGTAGCGTTCATTGACGGGCTGTAATTGCTTCGGAACAAATAATTGTTTCAGTCCCGCCCCTCGCCAGCATTTATTCTTCGGAGTATATTATGGCGAAAAGTTCCAAACCCAAATCCCGACCTGTAAGCGACTATGACACAATAAGCTTTGAGGTCATTCCAAAATCAGCCAACAAACCATCGCTTCTTGATGCGAAGAAGATTACGGCGACAAACGTCCGCCAGTATTTCGCGGACCGCGCCGCCATCGACGAGGCCTGTCGCCGCCTTCAAAACGCCGACCTCGACGTCACGCGGGTCGGCAATACATCGATCACGGTTCAGGCTCGCCCGGACCGTGTCGCAAGTGTGTTCGATGTCAAACTGGCCGCCCGGGACGTCAACGTTTTTGACAGGTTTGACGGGCTTGATGTGACAACCCCGTCTTTCTTCGTCGCCGGCAAAGCAGAAGAGAAGATTCTGCGCGCCGGCGGAGATTTGAGTGACGTCGTCGAAGCGGCGGTGCTGCCGACACCGCATGAGTTCATGCAATCCCCCCTGCCCCCCAGCGTCGGCTATCATCATCTGGATGTCCCGGCGGATGTGAACCTGTTCCTCAATACGGACAAGGCCCACAATCTGGGCTTCAGCGGCAAAGGTGTCCGTGTGGCCATGGTGGATACCGGTTTCTTCCGCCACCCGTTTTACATAGCGCGCGGATATCAGGTGGATCAGGCGGTTCTGTCGCCTGACAGCCTGGGAACGAACCCGTTGGATGATCTGAACGGGCACGGCACATCAGAACTTGCGAACGCCTGTGCTGGGGCTCCGAATGCGCGGTTCATGCCGGTGAAAACCAATCTGGGAAACGCGACGGCCGCCTTTGCGACCGCCGTGGATTTGCATCCGAATATCATTACGAACAGTTGGGGGCGCAGCCTGCCTACGCCGCCCTTCAACGGCCTGCCTGCCGACGAACTGCCGCTTGCGGCCGCAATCGCCGAGGCGGTGTCGCGCGGCATCATCGTCTGCTTCTCGGCGGGCAACGGGCATATCGGCTGGCCCGCGATGCACGAGGACGTCATCGCCGTCGGCGGCGTTTTCGCGCATCCCGATGGCACACTTGAAGCGTCGGATTACGCCAGCAGCTTCACGACGCCGATTTTCCCGGGCCGGCAAGTGCCGGACGTGTGCGGACTGGTCGGAATGCAGCCCCGCGGAATTTACATCATGTTGCCGCTACAACCCGGAAGTTCCATCGACCAGGGTCTTGCAGGCGGAGCGTTCCCGAATGGCGACGAAACAGGCAACAACGATGGCTGGGCCTGCATCAGCGGCACGTCGGCCTCATGTCCGCAGGCTGCGGGTATCGCGGCAATGATGCTGGAATGCTGCCCTGACCTGAAACCAAGCGAGGTTAAAAGCATCCTTGCAAGTACAGGGCGGGACGTAACACAGGGCGCGACCAACCCAGCTGCCAATCAACCGCCTGGCCCGCATAACGCAACGGTAGGCCCGGACCTGGCCACCGGCGGCGGCTTGATCGATGCGACGGCAGCTATTGTCGCAACCATGGCGCGCTGCGATGACAAGTGCGGCTGCAAGGACAAGGAAGACAAAGAAGAGGAAGTGCTGGAACGCCTTGACTACAAGGTCAAGTTCGTCTGCGGCTGCGCCAAGCAAGGTGTGGTCGCCACCGGGCGGTACTTCACGGCAATTAACATCATGAACCCTGGCAACGAGGCTATTCGGTTCCGCAAACGGGTCTCAGTTGCCTTGCCGAACGAAAAACCCGGCCATGTCAGTAAGACATCCGTTCTGCGCCTTGGGCCGAACGAAGCGCTGGAAATCGACTGCGCGGATGTGATGGAGGCGGTCGGCCTTCCCGAATGCTGCTTCCTGAAGGGTTTCGTGACGCTGCAATCCCGCGCGCCGCTGGACGTGGTTGCTGTCTACACCGCTGCCGGTGCGGACGAGCAGGTGGAAACGCTGCATATCGACACGATCGAGCCGTCCCGGATAACGCGCAAGAAGAAGAAACCGCCAGAGCGGCCGCCTGAGACGCCTCCGGGTGAAGATCCGGGCAAGAAGCTGCCCGATCTGGTTCCGGTGCCGCCGTTTCCGCCCGGGCCACCCTTCTTCCCGTCCAACTTCTGCGAAACGCCGCAGCAACTGGCCATCATTGTCCGAAACCTCGGGCCGGGTGCAGCCGGGGCGACGACAACGCGCGTCGAATTCTCGAACGTTGGCGGGGCCGTGGACGTGCCCACCCCACCGCTCGCACCTGCTGGCCAGCCAGGGTCGGAAACGCAAATCTCGGTTCCGATACCGGGACGTTGTTACAATCCCGAAAGCTGCGAATTCCGGATCACGGTGAACGCGGTGCCTGCGGATGGTGTGGTGGAACTGGACAGTTCCAACAATTCGGCAAACAGCAACTGTGTCGTTCTACTTTGAGCCCGACCTGTGCACTGGAAAGCCCTTCGGGGCTTTCCTCAACGACGCTATCGCCCTAGGCGGCTGGCATCAGGGGAAGGTTTCATGCCGCGTCGGAAACTCAATTCGATCTATGTAGGGGGCGAGGTCCGGTGGGACAACGGCTGCGGGCCCGACGTTGACAACCTGCCCATCCTGGGTGACCTCCAGATGAACGCCAAACACCTCTTCAAACCTGTCCTGATTTGCGTTGAGTGTCAGCGCCAGCGGCCCGCCGGGGTAGACTTCGAACCCCAGCGCCCGCAGTTCTTCACCGGCTCGGGAAGTGGACGCATCCTGTTCAGCGGACAAAACGGCGAGTGCGGACACGACTTCCATATCAATACCCTCCTGAACGGTGACGGTTGAAAAAGACCTGAACTGCCACGGTGAACTTGAGAGATCATAGGTTTCAAGCGCTACGAATTCCGGATCCGTTTCGATCAGGATATCACGCGGGACAATCAGGTTCACGACCATGAACAGGGCGACGCAGTGCATTTGCTTGCCTAGATCAGCCTCTGAAACAGATTTGGTTGCAATGGGTGGCTTGTCAAGAATGCCCGCAACTACTGGGCCCGTTTCTTCCGATGTTCTGGTGTGAACATCGCACCGAAACGGGTTCTCCGGTACGGCGCTGTCTCGTGGCCTATTTCGATGCAACGTTCGTGCCGGATGACTTCTACCCAGCTTCTCTCGACCCGGATGGCAACCCGATTCAGTGACCTAAAAGTGGACAGATCCAGACCCATCAGTTCCAATGGGTTTTGTGATCTGGCGATAAATTCTGCGAGGACTCAAAATGGAAAAAGTGCTTGGCTTTGGCGGTTTCTTTTTCAGGGCAGAGAACCCGTCTGCTCTGGCTGATTGGTATTTCAAACATCTCGGGATAAACCCGGTTCCCGGCGACTACGAAACTCCTTGTTGGAAGCAGGAAGCCGGCGAGACAGTCTTCGCACCATTCGAGAAAATTACCGAGTATTTCGGGAACAGTGAGAAAACGTTCATGTTGAATTTCCGTGTCCGTGACCTCGACAAGATCGTCGCGCAATTGGAGGCCGCGAACATCGAAGTACGGCCTGACCCGGACTCTCCCTATCCCAATGGCAGGTTCGCATGGCTGAATGACCCTGAAGGCAATCCTATCGAACTTTGGGAGCCAGCATAACACGCTGATTTATAAGTTTTCTGCAAAAGAGGGGCTGTTTGGCGCCTCTTCAACCACGTCGTCCGTATGCTGATCAGTGGACTGTTCGCGGCTCTTTCCATCCGTGTTCAACGGCTGTTTCGGCCCCAAAGCGTTGTTTCAAGATGTTCTGGCCGCATTGACTCAAATCAACGAAGAAAACGGCCGCTAACCGATACCTTGCCTTCATCCTGAGAGGCAATGCAATGAATTCAAGCAAGACGGGTAGGATCGTGTGGCATGACTTGTTCACAGCCGATGCAAGTTGGTCCCGACGCTTCTACGAACGGATCGCGGCCTGGAGTTATGTGGTTGAGCACGCGACGGACTTTGCTTGGGGCGGAGGCGAGAGAGATTACATTCTTGGCATTTTAGCTGATGAGGCAGGTGCCGGTTTCGTGGAACTCAGTGAAGCGCAAATAAGCGGCTGGGTTCCGTATGTCGAAGTCGCAGATGTAGATAGGGTCGCAGATAAGTGTGCGAAGCTTCACGGGACGGTTGTGAAGCCTCCGTTTGAGGTTCCCGGCGTCGGCCGCAACTGCCTATTGCGCGATCCCAACGGGGCCCTTTTCGGCATATGCCTTTCCAGACACGCATTTCCGGTACCAACAAAACAATTCGGACCGGAGGTGTATCTAACGGGAAGCCACGGGTTTCCGGCCGCATTCTATTTTGAATTATTCGATTGGCATAGTCAGACTGAGGACCATCGTGATGATGGAAACCACACCATCATGCGAGCGGATCGCAAAATCGGTTGGCATCATTCAGAAACAGTGGACCTTCAAAGGCCGTTGTGGGTTCCCTCCATTCGCGTTGGAAACTTGCCCGCTGCGCTGGATTGTGTGCGAAATTTGGAGGGCGACGTTGTTATTCCCGGCACTCGCGAACCTGAAGACCAAGAAATGGCGCTGATCCGCGACCCAAACGGAACTTACGCCTATCTCATTTGCGGGTAAAGCAACAAGGCCGGTCGATACCGTTGGGTTACTGAGAACCATGGCCCGGAATTGGGCATTGCACTGTCAGATATTCCAACGCCGGATGTGGTTCAGTCCTCAAGAACAAAGGTTACTTTTAGGATCACGCGGTATTCAGATATCTTTCCGTCGCTAACAGTAACCTTGTGGTCCTGAACCCAGGCACCGGTAACATTCTTTAACGTCTTTGCGGCCCGCTCGACCCCTGTTTCGACAGCATCATCAAATGACTTCGAAGACGACGATATGATCTCGGTTACGCGTGCAACTGACATAGCTTTCCTCCCATTGAGTTCGCCCAGGAAAGGGCAGTTGGTCTTTGTGCGATCACTGCGATCCCGGTGCAATTCGGTGCTAAAGGTCTGTGATAGCTGGCAATCGGCAAAGGGACCAACAAACAAGTTTATTGCCTGCCGCCTCATCCGCGGTCGGCATCGCTCAACACTCTAACTTTGGTCTGCGTCATCACAGAGGCGTCGAAAGAACTCTATCACCTCTCGCCGACAGCACGAACCAACGGAAGGATACCACAACGGGTGAAAACCTGCCAAAACGAATAGCAAGGTCGGTACGGGTGGAAGCGCCAGCCATGAAATCTGGCCATACGGCAAGAAGCGATCATCTTCGAAAACTATCCGCTCCGACATCATTTACTTGAGAATACCGTATTCCCGCAGTCCGACATTTGTGCTCAGTCCGCGTGAACGCCAATCTTTTCACCGATTTCGTCAAGAATGCCCCGCAAGATGTCGTAATCCGGGTGTCTGACCCGCATCCAGGCATTCGCCATGTAGCCCGCCTCGACGCCTTGCGTCGGTGTGCCCGGTTCAGGGAAATGCTGACCGACGACCAGTGACCCGTATTTGCCGAATATCTCCTCTGTCCCGCTATATCCCGAAATATGCCCGTCCCGGTCAGGTCGCAGCGCGATGATGCCACAGGAATAGCGTCGGGATGGGGGGCGGTCGGTTTTGCGATGGCAGACCGCCAGCGCCCATTCGCGATAGATGTCGAACTCATTGCCATGACAATAGCTGTCCCATTGCCCAACGCCTGGCGGACGGCAACCGATCTCGGAAAATTTCAGGCCCTTGGGACCAAAAAGCCATTCCATATGCGTAGGTGCGGTTGTGATGCCGAGCGCTGCGTTTACCTTGCGCCCCATCTCACGCAGTTCGGCATAGGCAGGTTCGTCCATCCGGTTGGTCGCCACGATCTGCGGCGAGATCCAGCGCGTGCGCATCGCGTCCAGCACGTTGGGATAATAATGGCTGATGAAATCAAAATGAATGTCGCCATTGACGGTCAGAGTGTCATAAAACCCTTCATGTCCGACGACAAATTCCTCGATGGCAACGTCCGCCCCATCAAGAAGACCGCATTGGCGCGCGGCCTGGTGCAGTTCTTTCAGATTGCCGACCCGATAGGTTCCGGCGGCACCGGCGGCGTCGCGCGGCTTCAGGATGATTGGAAACCCATGCTGCCGCGCGAAGTCATGCGCCTCATCCAGGCTGGTTACCCCACCCGAGGCTGCCGTGGGCACCCCTGCCTTTCGCAATACTTCCTTCATCGCCACCTTGTCGCGGCACAGATACGTGGTACGGGCTGAAACTCCGGGGATATGGCACCGCTCGCGCACATGGGCCGTGGGCAGTTGATGCGCTTCGATCGTTGCCTCCAACCGGTCGATCCAGACCCGGGATTGCGCGTCGCGCACCGCCCATTCCAGCGCGCCTTCGTTGGTGACCAACTCGATCTGCTGGTAGTGGGTGAGCCAGTGTTTCACCTCGTCATCCAGCCAGTCCAAGGGACGTTCCCCGACGCCGTAGACATTGGCACCAATGGCATGCAGGGCCCGCACGAATTCCCGCTGATTGGCAGGGAAGGACGGTTCAACGAAGATGATATTCATGCCACGCCTCTTTCTCAGGGAACCATGTCGTCCAGATATTGCGGCAGCATCCGGCGCCATGTCGGCCAGTCATGGTCATATTCCGCGCCCCAGGGATCGACGCGGTTCGGCACGCCCTTGGCACCCAGAACATCCGCCATCCGCCAGCTTTCGCCCGGGCTTTCCCATCTTCCCTGTCCAAAGGGCAGCACCACAAATCGGCGGCGCAAGATGTCCAGCGCGGGGCCATCGAGGTTCGGCAGGAAACTGAGCGGTGAGGCGAAATAGTGATCCTCGTTGCCCTGAAACTTCATGAGCCCCTCAAGATCGTAAGTGCCGCTCATACCCAGCGCCGCCCTGAACAGATGCGGATACCGGCAGGTCACGGCCACGGCGTTGAACGCTCCGATTGAGGCTCCGGCGGCAACCACTTCGATATCGGGTACCTGGCAATCGGAACGGATCGCCGGCACAACTTCGGCTGCTACATATTCATGAAACTGGTTCAGCATCCAGCAGCGGTGTTCGACCGAACCCGCACCCGAAGCCAGCGCAGCACCGGCGACGCTATCGCAGGAATAGACCTTGATACGGCCGGCCGCGATCAACGGTTCCAGCACTTTGATTACATGCATCCGCTCAATTTCCTCGGCATCGCCGCCCGCCGTGGGAAATAGCAGAACGGGCTGGCCGAAATGTCCCCAGCGCACCAGGCTGATGTCGCAGTGCAGGCGGTCCGAGCGCCACCTAGAAACCGTCTTTGTCACCGTG
Source organism: Ruegeria sp. ABV4_181 (assembly GCF_056158465.1). NCBI lineage: Bacteria > Pseudomonadati > Pseudomonadota > Alphaproteobacteria > Rhodobacterales > Roseobacteraceae > Ruegeria > Ruegeria sp. ABV4_181. The sequence continues at coordinate 1,999,566 of NZ_JBSWTI010000002.1, read as the reverse complement.
CTGACCTTCCTGTTCGCGCCACAGCTGAATGCGGTTCCAGAATTCCTCGGTGAATTCGTCGATCTCGTGGTCCGGGAACAGCGCCGTCACCTTTTGCCGGATCGCGTCGCGCAGGGTGTCAGAGCCGAAGAAGTCATAGGCCAGCTCGTCCAGATGCTTGAGCTGGTTCTTGCAGAAGCGGCGGAATTTCTCGGTGGTGAAGCGCTTGTTGGCGATGGCGGCATATTCGGTCAGCTTTTCCGCGGGGCTGCGGTCGCTGTCGGCGATCTTGAGGAACGGCGCCCAATCCATGTTCTTGTGCATCGCCCGGTCGGTCGCGGCGCAATAAAGCGACCAGCGCAGGTTGGCCTTGATCAGCCAGGGCCAGTGGTAATGCACGGCCGTCACCTGGCTGTCCGGGCAGGCATTGGCAAAATCAATCGGATGCCATGTAGTACCCTGGCGCAACGCCTCGCACGAGTTGAAATCCCAGCCGAAGAACGCGTTGATCGTCAGTGTGATGTCCCTGAGCGTCTGCTGGTCCTCGGCGCTGAGGAAATCGATGTCCATCCGGTAGCGGTCATGCAGTGGGGCACCGGGATCGTAGTTCACGTGGCGCACCTGCGGGCCGAGACCGATGTTGCGCACGAAGAAATCATGCGGCAGCACTGCCTTTTGCAGGTTCATGAGTTCGGTGCCGCTGGCGTCGTAAGCACGGTGCAGATCGGCGGCATTGTCGATCTTGCTGACACCCTTCCAACCGCCGCCGTGATAGGGCTTCATGAAGAACGGGTAACCGATCTGGTCACCGATCTGGTCAAGGTCGAACATACGCGCGTATTTGCGCAGCGTCGGCTCCAGATCCTCAGACGGATCATAAGCCTTGGGCGGCAGCATCCAGGTCTCGGGCACCGCCAACCCCAGCCGCAGCATGGCCGCGTAAGAGGTATGTTTTTCGTTCGACTGGATGGACCACGGGTTGTTGTAGACGTAGAGATCGTCCACCACGACCGCTTTCTTGATCCATTCGCGGCTGACTGAATACCAGTGTGTCAGACGGTCGATCACCACATCGTATTTCACCGGCTGGTGTAGGCTGAAGGGTTCTATGCTGACCCGTTCGACAGCGAAACTGTAGCTGTTCTTGCCAACCTTGATCCCATCTTTGGTCAACGCCTCAAATAGCGCTTCATAGGCAATGGGCCAGCAGATGTCCGCGCCAAGAGACAGGCCAATGTGTTTCGTGCCGGTTGCCATAGGTCGTCCCTCCTCCGATCAAAGGCGCACCGCAGCGGCGCGGATCATGTCAGTTTGTGTCGTCTCTCCTCAGAACCCAGAGCAACGCATCGCGCATCTGGTCCCGCCAGTTGTGCCAATGGTGACCATCCCAGGAACTCTGGAACAAGACATCTGTCCCCCGATCCATGAGCAGCTCGGCCAATGCACGGTTGTCCGATGCCAGTCCTTCAAGCTCGCCGGTCGAGACATATGCCTTGGTGTCGACAAGCCCTGGCGCTCTTTTTAGCATATCAACCAGTCGCGCGGTACGAAGAAAAACCGGATGCGGCCGGGACCGCAGTTTTTGATGGTCGAATACAAAAGAGCCAGACTTCAGAACCAGGCCACCAAAGACGCCCGGATAGCGATAGGCCGTGCTGAGCGAGGCCACCGCGCCCAGACTGGCCCCCAGCAGAACACGGTCTTTGAAATTCCCCGATATCGCATAGCTGGCTTCGATGACGGGCAGGAGTTCTTTGACGACATAGCGGGCGTGCCGCCGCCCGCGCGCGTATTCCCCGATCCGGTTATTCGTCTGGATCATGACCGCAACAAGGGGCGGTATGGCACCTTGGTCGATCAGGTTGTCGAGAATGATGGTCAGGTTGGCAAAGTTGTCGTAATCGCCGCCGTCATGCACGATGATCAAGGGATAGGACCCGCCGGCATCATAGGCGGAAGGAAGATAGACCTTATCGGTTCTGGAATGGCCGAAAACCGCACTCTGGACAGTCAGATCCTCAACTCGCCCACGGGGTGCGCCGCGATCAATGCTCCATCCGGGCCGGGCATAGCCATGCGTCATGGCAACGGAGTTTTCTCCAAATGGATCACTCGCGCGGTTCGGGTTGCCAGGATCGAGAATCCAAACCTCACCATCTGAACGCACGATGTTCAACTTGTATTCAAACCGTCCGCCATCCTGTACCTGAACACGCAATTGCCAAAGGTCGCTGCCCCCTACCCGCGACAGTGCCAGACGATCGACCCCGGCGTGTATCCAGCGCACCATCTCCACCCTCTCAGCCTCGCCGAACCAGAGAAATGTCAGCGCTCCGGGTTCCACCAGAGGCGTGCCAATACCAGCAAGCGCCTCATGATACGCCGTCGCCGAAATATCGCCGGCTGCAAGAAAATTCGCCAGATCCTGATGAAGCGGACCTACTGGTGCGTATTCGGTTGGGAACATGATGGGTTTTCTGGGAGTGTTCATCCTCTTTCCGTCTGCCTCGTTTATGCATTATTCCGTGACGCCGCGTCAGCGTTCATTTATCAATCATGCCCAAGCTCAGGAGTTTTCAGCAAGGGTTTACCAAACGTCAGGTATGAGGCGATGTGCCCTCGGCTTCCATATGAAAAATGGAGAGACCATTCAAATTCATTGGCGTGGGGAAAACGTTCATCCAATCAAGCGCGAAATTAGCGAATTTCAGTGACGCAAGTTTTCAATGTATCCAGAGTCCGCAGTGAGAAGCATCCGCACAAACCATTGTCACGTAAGAGCCCGCGCAACCGTAAAGTAAAATCCGGGTGATATTCGAATTGGGGCTGCAGCATGTCGGTGCGGGTCGCAATACGCCCTGGGAGGGCTTTGTCCACTTGGGGTCCGTGTTTTACCAGCTAGGTCAGCGAATTGCCTAGGTAAGTTACAGCGAGGGTGTGAGTTCGCCTTTGCTGATCTTGCGTGCAACTTCGATCCTGTCGAGCGTTGCTGTTGCCAAAGCGAAGGTCTCAAATCCTGAAATCGACCGAGATCTGGAGCCTTGACTTCTTGTAGTTTTCTTTGCCTACCCTTTTATCCGTCTCTTTCTGCTTCCTAGTACTCCTGGTATTCGCACTCATTTTCACTGCTTGACGGCGACAATACGCCTAAAATCCACTGCTACGCGATCAGTGCATATCGCTACCTCGGCTGACAGGCCAAACACCTATTCACCAAGAAATTTTGGCCTGAAGTAGCTATAGGTCACTTGGATATCTGCTGCAGCGAGTGCGAGCAAAGGTTTTTAATGCGCAAGTTCAAGCGTCGGGCTTTGTTTCGCCATTTCAGTTGCAACGTCGCTCAGCGCTCTTTCAAACCAGATCAAAGCATCGGACTTGGACTGCGAAACTGGGTAGAGCAGACCAAAAGTCATCCAGCGTTCAGGCGTCACTGGCACGAGTGCAAGTTTGTCCCGCCCGACTTGTTCAGCAACCAATTCATCCGCAATTGTTATTCCCACCCCCTCAGCGACCAAGGAACAGGCGAGCTGTGATGCGGCAACCTCGCAAGTCTGCCGAGGTATGACACCTTCCGAATTGAAAATGTCATCTAATTGATCGCGCAGTAGCAGCCCGCGCATCAAGCGTATTACTGTTTCTTGGGCAAGATCGGACGCTGTCAGCTCTGTTCGATTTGAAAGCTGGTGATCTGTTGGTAGAACGACCTGAGCCCTCACTCTCAACAAAGGTTTGGTGATGATACCTGGATGATCGACCGGCAGCGCGCCAATCCCGATATCGTATTCCCGTCCGGCCAGCCATTTTCCTGCTTCTCTTCGGGCCCGCACATCCAGGCTGATATTGGTGTCGGGATTGTTTTTCATGTACCGCGCGACAGCCGGGGCCGACAGGGATTGCGCGATCCTTGGCATGGTCACGATGCGCAATGTTTCAGTGCGCCCCGCCTTGATGTCGGCGGCAATGCGCGGAACCTCATCAAGGTTGTCAAGGATCCGTCCGGCCTCTTTGTAAAAGGCCAGCCCTTCCGGGGTCGGGGTCAGGTTTCGGCCGCTGCGATCGAAAAGCGTCAGTTTGAGCTCGGCTTCCAGCCCCGAAATCAGACGGCTGATCGCGGGCTGGCTAAGGTGAAGGATCTCGGATGCGGCGACAAGCGAGCCTTCGGACAACGTTGCCCGAAACGCGCGCAGGGCTTTGATATTCATTTTCGATGCTTTCGATATTTGCAAGAGTAGATAACATCTTTGCATTTTTTACAATAAAGGACTTGGCGTAAGTTTGTCCCAAGTGAAATTGGGAGGAAACACATGATACGCAGAACTTTTCTTGGTGCTGCAATCGCGGCTATTGCCGCCACCGCATCCGTCACCGCGGGCTATGCCGCGGATTGGCCGAAACGACCGATCAACCTCGTTGTTCCCTACAAGGCTGGCGGAGGCACCGATGCCTATGCCCGGGCCATTTCGGCCGCTGCCGAAGGTGTTTTGGATGTGCCTGTGGTCGTTGTGAACAAGCCCGGATCTGGTGGGCTGAACGGTGCCAATGCCGTTGTCGGCGCCCGTCCCGATGGCTACACGATGATGATGACTTCCGGCGGGTCGTTCCTGTTGTCTACCATGACCCGCGACACGAAGATCGACGCTTTGGAAAGCTTTGATTTCGTGGCCCAGGTGGGTCAGTTGCAAACCTCGCTGATGGTGCCGGTCAACAGCCCGTTCGAAACCGTTCAGGACGTGATCGATGCGGCCAAGGCAAACCCGGGTGAATTGCGTTGGGCGCATTCGGGGCGCGGCGGGTTCCACCACGTCGGCGGCCTGGGCTTTCTCGCCAGCAATGGGATCGAGGCGCAGGATGTGCCGTTCAAAGGGGGCGGTCCGACCCGTGCCGCTCTGATCGGTGAGCAGGCGGATTTCGGGTTTCTCGGCGTTCAGCAGCTTGCAGGTTTCGAAGAACAATTGCGCGCGCTGGCCGTAAACAGTCAGGACCGTGACAGCATCATGAAGGACGTCCCGTCGTTGGGTGAGTTGGGCATTCCGTTCGCCGCTGTCTCCTCACCGGTGATCGTGTTTGCGCCAAAAGGCACACCGGAAGACGTGGTCGCCGCGATGCAAACCGCACTTGAGCAGATCGCTGCCAAGCCCGAGTTCGCCGAACTGCTCGCCTCGCGCGGAACGGGTCCGGTCTACCAGAGCGGTAAAGACGCCAAAGCGACACTGTCCGCCATGAAAGAGGACGCCACTCCCTTGGTTCAAAGTCTGACCAACTAAAGTTCTCAGGGCCGGATGGCAGTAGCCCCTCCGGCCCTTCTTTACCATTGGAATTCGGGAGGAAAATCATGCGTGCTTATGCCGAGGGTTTGGTGCTTGCCTTAATCTCGATCTTTGCCATTTGGGGCGCCTGGCAAGTGCCGGCTGCATCCCCGGGGGATACCTGGGCCGGGATAGTACCATTCTCAGCATCGGTTGCCTTGCTGTTCCTGTCGGGCCTGATGCTTTTGGGCGCCGCGCGCCAGACAGCGGGGCACCCGAGCCGGGAACAAGATGGCGGTGCAACCCTGCAGATCATCGGTCTGTTCATCATCGCCGTGATCTATCAACAATCCTTCCGCTGGTTCGGTTACCTGCTGCCCACGGCTATTGTTGCACCGATCGTCCTCTACTTCTTCGGCGTACGCAGTTGGGTCGGGCTGGGCTTGTCTGTGGTTCTCTGCCCGCTGGCTTTCCATCTCATCTTTTTTGTCCTGCTTGGTGTGTTCCCGCCCTATGGCGAGGTTTTCGACCTGCTCAGCTGGATTCAGGGGTAAAACATCATGGAAATTTTTCCCGCACTACTTTCGGTAATCACCGACCCCACACTGCTTTTTGCCATCGTCCTTGCCGCAGTGGTGGGCATGGTCGTGGGTGCCACACCCGGGCTGACGGCCTCGGCGGCAATTGCGATGCTGCTGCCAATCACCTTTTATATGTCGCCGATTTTTGCCCTCGCATTTCTCTACGTGATCGGCAAATCAGGCCGGTATGGCGGCTCGATTGCGGCCATCTTGTTCAACACGCCCGGAACGGCGGCCAGTGCTGCGACACAGATTGACGGCTACCCGCTTGCGCGGGCGGGAAAGGCGGGCAAGGCAATGAAAGTCGCCACGATCTCATCGATTATCGGTGACCTGATGGGGGAAATCCTGCTTGTCATCGGCGTCGGCTTCATCGCGGCCATCGCCCTGAAACTGGGTCCACCCGAAACCTTTGCAATCTACTTTGCCGCCTTCGTCGTCATCGGCTCTGTCATCGGCAATTCCATCGTCAAGGGTCTGGCATCGGCGTTGATGGGCATCCTGATTGCCATGGTCGGGCTTGATCCGATCTCAAGCGAAGAGCGCTATACGTTTGGGTCGTTCGAGCTGTCTAACGGCATTGGCCTTGTGCCGCTGATGATCGGTGTATTCGTTCTGGGCGAAGTCTTTGCCCAGTTGGAAACGCGCCGCCAATCCTTGGGCGAGACCGAAGAGAATGAAAGCACCAAAGACGGCAACACGCTGACCTGGGAAGAATACAAACCCTGCCTGCCGCATGCTTTTCGTAGTGGCTTTATCGGAGCAGGAATTGGTGTTCTGCCCGGCCTGGGATCTGCCATCGCGGCGTTCATCTCATATGGTGAGGGTAAACGCCGCGCCAAGAACCCCGAGATGTGGGGCAAAGGTGCGCTGGAAGGCGTGGCAGCCCCCGAGGCGGCCAATAACGCCGTATCCGGCCCATCGATGGCGCCGTTGCTGACACTGGGCATTCCGGGTTCGACCATCGGGGCAATCCTGCTGGGTGTCTTTCTGATCCATGGCATTCAGGTTGGCCCGACCCTGTTTCTGACGGACAAGGAACTGGTCTACAAGCTGTTTGCCTGCGGCATGCTGGGTATTCTGGCCTATGGTCTGATCGGCTATTTCGGTGCCACGCAGGTGGCTCGCCTGATCCTGAAAATCCCCACCAACGTTCTGTATCCGCTCATCTTTATGACGGCGTTTGTTGCGGCCTATTCCGCCCGTGGGTCTATGTTCGACGTGACGGTCATGACGATTGCGGGCTTTGCCGGCTGGCTGATGCGGAAATTCGACTTCAACGTCGCGGCCTTTGTGATCTCGTTCGTGCTGGCCAAGGGCGCCGAAGAGACCTTTCGCCAGTCGCTGCTGATGTCCGAGGGCGGTGCGATGATCTTTGTCGAGCGCCCAATCGCGCTGGCTTTCCTGATCGTTGGTTTGGCCGCCATGGCGTTCCGTGTCCGTGGAATCCTCAAAGAGCGCAAGATCGCACAGGGAGAGCTGGAAGATGCTTGACTATGGGATCTATCGGGACTGTTTTTCCAGCCCCGACATGCGCGCCATTTGGTCGGAACATGCCACGATTTCAGCCTGGCTAAAGATCGAACAGGTACTCGCCGAACATCAGGCAAGCGTCGGTCTGATTTCGACTGAGGCCGCTGCGGCGATCCAGGCGGTTTCAATCGGCGATCTGAACCGGGCCGAGTTGCAGGCCGAGATGATACTTGTCGGCCGCCCGATCGTAGGGCTGGTCCAGCAGTTGCGCAGGTTGCTGCCGGATTACGCGACCCAAGTGCATTTCCGCGCGACAACGCAGGACATCATGGACACCGCGATGGTCCTGCAGATGAAATTTGGGCTTGAGCACGCCCGGGCCAGTCTTTCGACGGTTGAGGCTTTGATCGACGATCACATCACTGCCTGTCAGGACACGATGATCATGGGGCGCACCAACGGTCAGCACGCTGTTCCAATCTATTTGGCGACGAAGTTCAAGGTCTGGCGATCCGAGCTGGCACGCCGGTCTCAGGCGTTGGAAGCAGCGGCGGAACGTGGTCTGAATGTTCAGATCGGTGGTCCTGTGGGTGATTTGCGCGGGTATGAAAACGGCACTGGCCAGCAAGTCAAACAGGGGGTCGCGGCCTCTCTGGGGTTGAACGTGGTCGAGCCACATTGGCAAAACGCGCGTGACGGGTTGGCCGACATCGTCACCGCTCTGGGCGCTTTGTGCGGGACGCTTTGCAAAATCGCCCACAACGTCAATCAGCTCTCGTCATCTGACATCGGTGAATTCACCGAGGTTCATGAGCCGGGCAAAGGTGCATCCTCTGCAATGACACACAAGCGAAACCAACGGGCCTCGGAATTCGGCGAAGCGGTGGCCCGTCTGGGACGACAACGCGCTGAACAGATTGGGGAGCTGACCCTGCACGAACATGAGCGGTCCGGCGGCGTCTGGATTGGCGAATGGATCGTCGTGCCTGAGACGTTTCTTCTGACCTCGGGCGCGTTGTGGTGGTCAGAACAAATGCTGAAGTCACTGGTCGTGAATCCGGTTGCGATGCGGAGGCTGGTGGCAGACGGCGCTCACTTGACCCCCCCCCGCGCGTAATTTGGTCTTTGCTTTGCAAGACTCCGCTGATCGCGGGCGGTCTGGTATTAGGGGCAGCCCGAAAGTAAATTGTCACTATTGACAAATTATAATCGGTCGTTATTTGTCAATGGTGACAATTTAAGAGGCGCAGATGCCAAGACCCTCGCTGAAAGACCAAAGATCCCACGAAATCCTTGAAGCCTACCTGACCTGCGTGGCGCGGTTCGGGCTTGAGGGCGCAACCCAGGCGCGTATTGCCGACGAGGCGGGTGTCAAGCGACCGCTTTTGCGCCATTATCTGGGCAATAGGGACGAGATGATCACGGCGCTGGCCGACTATGTCGTTGCGGGGTTCGCAGGTTCGCTGGACGGGCTACGTCAGGCTCTGCCGGACGGCGCAACGCCGTCCGATCTTGTGGACGAATTGTTTGCCGAAGCAAGCGGGACTGATCCGCGGTTGATGCTGGCGTACCAGTCGCTCGTGACAGCCGTTCCAGATCGACCGGATCTGCGGCAAGACCTGATGGACAGCCTCACGGAATTCTTCGACGTGGTCGAGGAAATCCTGAGGCGAGCCGCTCCTGACGCGGCGGATACCAGCATTCGCGCAGTGACGCAGGGAATATCGGCAATCTTTGTCAGCATGGACGCCCTGTCCCCGCTGGAGCCACCCGCAATTTGGCGCGCAGAATTGAAACTGGCGGCCACTTTGCTCGCCTCCACCCTGGAGACAACACCATGAGCCACGCCAGAACAGCGAACTACATCGCTCTGCCTGTCCTGCTGGCCGCCACAGCGCTGGGTCTTTACTGGGTCTGGGGGCTACTTTTTGTCTGGTGGATCATTCCGACAGTCATGAACGGGCAGGCTTTTCTGGTCTTTGAGATCAACCGCGCAGAGGACCCGGTTTTGTATTGGGCCATCGTTGGTCTCTGGGCGGCGCTGGGTCTGATGATGATCATGGCCAGCCTGTTTCCCCAATACGCTCATCTTCTGGTTTGAGGTGCCCTTATGACCAACATGTATCACCATCTGCCGGTTGACGCTTATACAGCGCAGGACTGGTTCGATCAGGAACAACGCCGGATCTTCTCGCGCACCTGGCGTTTCGCCGGTTTGGCCGAAGATATCGAAGGGCCGGGACATTACCTGTCGGTTCAGGCGGGCCTGAACAACCTTTTCATTGTCATGGGGCGCGACCACCGTCTGCGCGCCTTTCACAATATCTGCCGCCACCGGGGTACGCAGCTGATCCGGGCGGTCGGCAAGACGCAAAAGGCGCTCACCTGCCCTTATCACGACTGGACGTACGATCTGGAAGGCAACCTGATCTCGGTTCCCGATGAAGCGGCCGAGTTCCCCAAAGGTGTCGACAAATCCTGTCTTGGTCTAAAGCGCGCGAGCGTGGATGTCTGGCGCGGCATGTTTTTCGTGCACCCCGACCCGGACGCGCCGACTTTGGCGGAATGGTTCGGGGAGGTTGACCGGTATCTCGGGCCTCACAAGCCAGAGGAACTGGTCGAATATACCGAAGGCCGGAACAGCTATGAGATCAGGGCCAACTGGAAGATCGTCGTCGAGAATTATATCGACGTCTACCACCTGAGCCACCTGCATTCGAATACCCTGCACATGTATGACCATGCCAAGGCCGAGTACGGGTGGAAGGGGCCACACTATCACTTTTGGGAACCCCCGTCGGCGGCTTATGCGAAGGACCATGAAGCCAACCTGCCGATGCCGCGTACGATCCCTGAACCGCATGTAGGCGCTTGGGTTCCGATGCTGTTTCCCGGCATTGGCATCGGGGCCAGCGAGGAAAGCTGGAACCTGTTCATTGTCACTCCGCTGGCCCCTGATCTGACGCGGGTCGAAAACCGCACGAAGCTGGCCAACGTGTCGGACTGGGCGTTTCAGAAACAACAATGGAAAAGCCGGGGCTTCTGGAAGGACTTCGGCGGTGCAAAATACCAAGGCGACGATGCTGCCGGCGCCGACGACCCGATGGCTTCTGGCGATTTCACGGCAGAAGATATTTACGCCTGCGAGCAGCAGCAGAAGTCTCTGAAAAGCCCCTATCTTGAAATTGGCCCGGCCGGGATTGGCGAAAGCCCGATTACGCAGCACCAGAAGACGGTGCTGGATTTCATGCAGGATGACTGAACAATGCGGAGACAGATCATGAAACCAGTACAAGCCAGCCTGATCGGTGTTGCGCTCGCGTCGGGTCTGGTGCTGACGGCGCAGGCAGACGCGCCCGAGGACATAGCCGTTCGCGTCCTTCAGGCCCAGGACGACCAAAGCCTGCTGGCCACATGGGACAACTGGCACCCCGAAGCCACGCATCAGGTCATCCTAAAATACGGTATGGGGCAAGAGGATGACGTCTTCTCATACCGGGTCGCCGACGCATCTGATGCCGAAGACCCCGAACTCACGCAGGCGTTGGAGGGCTACACTGAAACCGCACGATCCGCGCGTCGGATTACCGCGCGCATCGAGGACGGAGTGCAGCACGTCACAGCCGTTACCCGCGTCGATTATGACTGGCAGGGATATGTCGGCAAAATGCGTCAGACCGATGATTTTGTCTTTGAACCTTATCTTGGCCGCGCGGTGATCCGTTCTTTGACCACGACATACGATTACCGGTGACGGGAAACCCAAATGCTACGTGACTTTCATTCGCTGACTGTATCCGACATTCGCAGGGAAATCGGCGGCGCGGCCACCAGTGTTTTTTTTGACGTCCCTCCGGCACTGACAAAACCGTTTCAATGGACGGCCGGACAACATCTGACCGTCAGATTTTGGATTGACGGGCAGGAACAAAGGCGAAGCTACACCGTTTCGAACCCTCCCGGATCAACGTTGCGCATCACGGTGAAACGCGTGAAAGGCGGGATCGTCTCGAACCACATAGGTGACAAGCTATCACCGGGAGATGCTGTTGAGGTCCTGCCCCCGTTCGGACAGTTTGTGCTGCGCCCGGGGCCCCTGACGCGCCGCACCCATTATTTCTTTGGCGCAGGCAGTGGCATCACGCCGTTGTTTGCGATGATCAACTCGGTTCTGGCAAGCGAGTCTCACTCCACGGCGCATCTGGTATATGGCAATACAAATGCGGACAGCATCATTTTCCGGGACGATTTGGAGAAGATACAGACGCAAAACCCACAGAGGTTCACTTTACGGCATGTTCTGTCCCACCCCGCCTTGCTCAGTTGGTTCAGCCCCTGGCGCACGGGGCGGCTTGATGCAGATGCCATTAAGGCCGCAATTGCCGAAACGCCGCCGGTTGCCCAGGACGCCCAATACTGGATCTGCGGCCCTGGCAGCATGAACTCAGATATCCGCGCTGCGCTGCAAAATCTGGACGTTCCCAAAGACCGTATTCATATGGAAAGCTTTGGTGGCTTTGTTAACAGCGACAAGAGCGTGTCCGGCATGGCCGCAACCGCGCGCATCAACTTGAATGGCGAAACAACGGTTGTTCCGGTTGCCGCTGGCCAAACCCTGCTTGAGGCCGCCCGATCAGCCGGGCTCACCCCTCCCTTTAGTTGTCAATCCGGCGTCTGCGGTGCCTGCATCGCTCGGATGACGGAGGGCAGTGTCCACATGCAAAACCACATGGCACTGGAAGATGATGACATTGCAAACGGGCTTATTCTAAGCTGCCAGAGCGTTGCAACCCACGCGGCCCTTAGTGTGAAGTTTGAATAGTGTTATTGGAAACGCGCGCCTACCGGTAAGGTTTTCGACTGCGTCCCGCTGTAACAACTCACATTGAAGACCAGATTTTAACACTCAAAGATTGCCAAACTGGTTGCGAGGCGCGGTCGTCACAATCCCTAAGCTTCTAATCTACGCTTGTTTGACAATGCTCGCCTCAAAAGGTGGCATCCGGAACGCACTGAAAAAACTTTGATTTCCAATGCAGATGCAATGATCGCGATCGCCGCCTGTTTTACGAGATGAAGCTGCCGCTGACTTCAGTACCGAAATTACCGCCTTGGTATTTCAGCAAAGCAGTTGTTTGCGATCCTAGAGATCATTACTGCGGCACTCATGGTAATAATTTAGGTCAGTTTGCGAGCAATTTTTGTGCGCACTGAATTTCCACATGCGATGTCCTATTAGCCAGACATAGGACTTCGCTTCAAACTCGGCGGCAATCAAAGCGCCAAGCATTCGGACATTGGAGCGCTTCATCCCAGCTAATGATCGTGCCGACGCAGTATCTGCAGATTTGTTAGAAAAGTCACAATCTCAGGTTAATGTCTTCGTCATACGGAGGGAACCAACCTGAGAAAATCCGGTTTAAACCCTGCAGTATTTGCGGACTTTCCAATTCCTCATTCAGATATACTGGGGCGACGCCACAACACGACAACGACTGCATTAAGGCGTTCGGTTCCCATCTAAACCGCCATTGGGACGCGGCGGAACTTGATGCTCTGGAGCAGCGACGAAAGGTTCCCTGGCTAACATTGGGCCCGGAGCCAGGCCTCAAGCCAACTGTTCAACGCAGACACATACATCGTGGACTTTGAGAGGAGCATCGCGCTGCAAAACCAAATGACCGCAGAGAATTAGCCTGAAGTCACCCCAAGAAACTCGCTGTCGTAAACCGGGCGCCCTGGCTCATCGCTAACTGCTTGCGATGCCCAATTTAACAAACACTGCCAAACGAAATTCTGTAGTGGTCCGCTCCCGTCTACTTGATCAGAATTTCAGCCTTTTCCGGCGACAGTATTTCAGGCCGGTCACACGTCGTTTTGAGATCGATCCAACAGCGCTTTTCAGCTGCTTCCAACATGGCCGTCATAACCTCAACCACATGTGTTGCCAGTTCGAGGCTGCATCGGTGTGGTACATCCTGATAAATCGCAGAGACCATATCCGCGAGCCCGGCGCAGCGGTAGTTGGCTTGGTCTACGCCACCTCCGTCCTGTGTATTTAGGACTGAAAACGGATGGCCGCGGTCGGCGATTAACGTAGCTTCACCATCTTCCTTCAATAGGAAAACATCACCGCCAAAGAAATTGGGATCAGGGACAAAGAGGGATCCTTCGGTGCCATAGAGCTCCATGTTGGCATGCCGATGCCCCCATACGTCCCAACTGGCCCCGAACGTCACCAGCGCACCGCCAACAAATTCGAGGATCGCGTGAATATTGGTTGGCGTATCAACCCGGACCGCTTCGCCCTTTCGCGGACCACTACCAATAGTGCGTGTCGGGAAACCGGTCGTTGCCATTGCCGTAACGGATTTCACTGGCCCTATCAGCTGCACGAGGTTGGTCAGGTAATATGGCCCGAGATCAAGAACAGGGCCCCCGCCGGGCTGGAAGAAAAAGTCGGGATTGGGGTGCCAGGCCTCCATGCCGTGGGACATGACGTGGCATGTGCCGCCTATGATCTGACCCGCCTGCCCTTCATCCAGGGCCGCGCGGGCAAGCTGATGTGCGCCACCCAGGAAAGTATCTGGTGCCGACCCGACCCTAAGCCCGTTTTTTTGCGAAAGTTGGCGGAGTTCCTCACCCTGTTCGAGCGTCAGAACAAAGGGTTTCTCAGAATAGGCGTGTTTACCATTCTCCAAGATCCGCTTGGTCACTTCAAAGTGCGCGGCCGGCACGGTCAGGTTGACCACCACGTCGATATCCTGTGCGCCCAGCAGATCATCGATATTTTCGGCTCTTACGCCAAACTCCTGAGCGCGGGCCTCGGCAGCGTCCATATCCAGATCGGCCACTGCCCGGACGTCCAAGAATTTGAATAATGGGGCCAATTTCAGGTATGACGCAGAAATGTTGCCGCACCCGATAATTCCCACACCGAAGGTTTTCATGGCAACTCCTCTCAGAATGCCTGAATGCTGGCAAGCGACCGGGACGCCATGCGTTTGTGATCGCTCGGCTTGTCATGTTCGATGATGTATCTTTCGACCCCGGCAGCATCCATGGCCCGTTTGATGGCGACCCAGTCCATGGTGCCAAATCCAACGTCAGACCAGCCGTCTTCGTCCAGATTTTCTCCCTTGGGGGCGACATCTTTCACGTGAACCGCAACAACTTTGCCGGACAGCTTTTCCAACCAATCGACAGGGTTCTGCTCTGCGACCTCGACCCAGGCAAGATCAAGCTCGATTTTGATGTCATCGGATGCGTCAGCAATCAGGTCGAGGGGCATCACACCTTCGACCGGGATCAGTTCGAATTCGTGATTATGCCAGGCAAACTGCAACCCTGCCGCGATTATCGGCTTGCCGGCAATTGCCAGTCGCTCACCAAAGTCTTTCCACCCTGCCGCCGTCGCAGGCCGGTCTGACGGGGCCAGGAATGGAACCACAACAACCTGAATACCCAAAGCTCTGGCGATCTCGACCACGCGCTCAGGATCGGTTTCAACCGAATCCAAAGAAAAATGCGCTGTTGGCATCTTGAGTTGGTTCGCTTCGAGCATCGCCGCAGTTTCAGACGGGTTCTCGAAATAGGGTCCGAACCCCTCAACTTCGCTGATACCAAGGTCGGCGAGCATTGAAAAAGTCTCGGCAGAGTCCCAGTCACGCGATGAATAAAGTTGGTAGGAAATGGATGGCATGCTGTTTTCCTCAGAGATTGGTGTTGGGCTTTCGCAGGTGGGGATCTCAGAGCCGCAGCTCTGTTTGCTTGTCAAAGAGTGACGCCCGTTCCGGATTGAGGCCAATTCGAAGCGTTTCGCCGATGGTCACCTTGGCCTGACCATCCATGCGCACCCGAAACGGCGTCCCGGCCAGCTCACAGTCGACCAGCGTGTCAGAGCCGGTGGGCTCGATAAGCCCGACGGTCACATCCGTTTGGAACGGAGCGTTGCCGACCAGCTCGCCCGTCACCACATGTTCCGGCCGAATGCCCAGTGTGGCGGCGCCATTTGTTGGGCTGTCGCCGGCGTATGTATATCCGGTCATAGGAATGGACAGATCACCAATCTCGAACACCTGCCCGTCAACGCGGCCTTCGAGAAAATTCATGGATGGCGAACCGATAAAACCGGCTACGTATTTGTTGATCGGTCGCCCATAGATTTCGTCGGGTGTGCCAAGTTGCATGATCTGACCGCCGCGCATGATTGCGATCCGGTCGGCAAGTGTCATAGCCTCGATCTGGTCATGCGTCACGTAGATCATCGTGTTTTCCAGATTCTGGTGCAGGCGCTTGATCTCGACCCTGAGATCGGCCCGCAATTTGGCGTCAAGATTTGAAAGCGGCTCATCAAACAGAAACACGTCCACGTCGCGCACCAAGGCACGCCCAATCGCCACGCGCTGTCGCTGTCCGCCGGACAACGCCGCAGGCTTACGTTTCAACAGCGGCTCGATCTGCAGAACTTCGGACGCCCGCTTGATACGTTGTGCGATCTCGGCCTTCGGAAGTTTGGCGTTTTTCAGACCAAAGGAAAGGTTACCTTCGACCGTCATCTGCGGGTACAGCGCGTAGGACTGAAAAACCATTCCGATTCCACGTTCCGACGGCTCGGCCCAGGTAACGTTGGTGCCATTGATGTGTATCTGCCCGGCCGTCACATCAAGCAGCCCTGCGATACAATTCAGCAGCGTTGACTTACCGCAACCGGACGAACCGAGCAAAACCAGAAACTCGCCTTTTCCGATCTCCAGGTTCAGGTTCTGAAGAACTTTGACCGAGCCGAACTCCAGGTCGAGGTTTTTGATTTCAACTGAATTATTCATGAGGATTTACCCTTTGACTGCGCCGGCGGCGATGCCGCGAACGAAGAGTTTCCCGGAGACGAAATAGATAGTCAGTGGGACAAGGCCGGTAAGAATCGTTGCCGCCATGTTGACGTTGTATTCCTTAACCCCCTGAGTTGAGTTGACGATGTTATTGAGCGCCACGGTCATCGGGTAGGTTTCCGGTCGCGCATAGACAACTCCGAACAGAAAATCGTTCCAAATTCCGGTCACTTGCAGGATCACGGCAACCGTGAAAATCGGAACCGACATGGGCAGCATGATACGAAAATAGATGCCCCAGAAACCGGCACCGTCGACGCGTGCTGCCTTGAACAGTTCTTCCGGCAACGAAGTGAAATAGTTTCGGAACAGCAGCGTCAGGATCGGCATGCCAAAAATGGTGTGAACGATCACAAGACCACTCAGCGAACCGTAGATACCCATTTCGCGCAACATAATGACGATTGGATAAAGCATCACCTGATAGGGTATGAACGCGCCGAATATGAGGATGGTAAAGAACACATCCGCACCTTTGAACTTCCAGTTGGCAAGGGCGTAGCCATTTACCGAGGCAATTGCGATGGATACAAATACCGATGGAACCGTGATCCTGACGGAGTTCCAGAACCCGGTGCTGAGCCCGTCGCAGGTCAACCCCGTACAGGCTTCGGACCAGGCTTTCACCCAAGGCGCAAAGGTCACCTCAACAGGCGGGGAAAACACGTTACCCAACCGGATTTCGGGCATACCTTTGAGTGATGTTACGATCATCACGTAGAGCGGCAGCGCATAGTATGTCGCGACGACAAATAGCGTGCCGTAGAGAAACACATTTCGGCGCGAGATGAACTTTTGCGGCTTGGGACCCTGTGGCCCTGAAAGTTCCTGGGACGTCGCATCAACCACGGTTCTTCGAGCCTCCGAATTCGAGAATTGCCCACGGGATCACGATCAGCGCAACGGTCACAAGCATCATCGTAGAAGCGGCAAAACCCTGACCAAGATTGTTGGCGCGGAACATCATGTCGTAGACATATTTCGCGGGCACCTCGGTCGAGACACCCGGACCGCCGCCTGTCTGCGCAACGATAAGGTCGTAGATCTTCACAATACCTGTCACGACCAAAACCAGGGTCGTGACGAAGACCGGTCGCATCATCGGAATAACTACAAAGATATAGGTTTTCCACGCCGGGATTCCGTCGATGCGCGCCGCCTTCCAAACCTCTTGATCAATGCCGCGTAAGCCGGCGAGCATAAGGACCATGACGAGGCCGCTGCCTTGCCACAGCCCGGCGATCAGAACTCCGAATATTGCGATATCGGCGTTGTACAGCGGGTCGAACGCAAAGCTTTCCCAGCCCAGGTTCTGAACGATGCTCTGAATGCCGAAATCGGGGTTCAGAATCCATTGCCAGACCAGACCGGTAACCACAAAGCTGAGGGCGTAGGGGTAAAGAATGACTGTGCGTACGGTGTTCTCAAAGCGAATTTTTTGATCAATCAACGCCGCCAGAATGAAGCCGATCACAAAAACCAGCACCAACATGCAAAGCCCGTAGATGATCAGGTTCTCGATCGAAACAAGCCATCTGTTGGTTGACCACAGCCTTTCATACTGGTCCAGGCCAACCCAATTCAGACGTGGCAAAAGGCCGGACTTTGTGAAGCTGTAGACAACGGTCCATGCTGTGCCGCCAACGAAGACGAAAAGCGCAGTCACGATCATCGGGATCGCCGCGATTTTTGCGGACTTGTTGCGAAACAATTGGCTCGGGCGCCCGTTGCTCATGCGCTTTCCCCAATTCTAAAGTTGATTGATTGCGGTCGACCTGAGGCTTTATGCCGGTCGACCGCGCATGGGCTCATTCAGCGCTTTCGATAATCGAAACAAACTGCGCCTGAGCATCCTCAGCCGTTATCGAGGGGTCGGCGAAGAATTCGACGAAAAGCGTGCTGATCTGGTCAGCCGTGTCCGGCGTGTTCAGCATCGCCGTGTCCGGAAGCAGAGCACCTTCGCTGAGAAGCTTCAGACCCTTTTGCATGCAGTCATTCGCCGTCGACAGATCGATATCGCCGCGAACCGGCAGCGATCCTTTCTTCAAGTTGAACGCCACCTGAGTTTCGGGCTTTAGCATAAGCTTAGCCAATTCGGTCTGCGCTGAGATTTGCGCTTCATCTTCCAACACCGGGAAATAAAACGCGTCTCCACCCGTACTCAGCAGTTCCGTCATACCCAGACCGGGCAAACAGCTATAATCTTCACCGGCGACTTGTTCGGCCATGGCAAATTCACCTTGCGCCCAGTCCCCCATGACCTGACCACCTGCTTGCCCTGTGATGACGAGGTTGGTGGCATCGTTCCAGTTTTGAACCGTCGACTCTGCGGCCATTGCCCGCGCTTCTTCGGCCGCCTTGAACACTGCGGCCACTTCATCTCCTGCCGCGACCTCGACATTTTTGTCGCCGTAGACAGACAGGAAGACATCGTTTGATACCAAAGCCGCGAAGAGTACGTTAAACAGCCCGCGTTGCTGCCAACCTTGTTGACCCAATGCCAGCGGCAGCTTTCCGGCTTCCTGAAGTTTCGGCGCGGATGCGACGAATTCTTCCCAATTGGTCGGGACGGGCAAACCGGCGTCTTCGTAGGCTTTGTGCGACAACCAAATCCACTGCCATGAGTGAATATTGACCGGCGCGCAATAGACGCGCCCGTCGACCGTGCATGCGTCAAGCAACGACGGCGGGTTCACTATATCCTTCCAGCCTTCGGCCTCTGCAATATCTGTAATGTCGCGCAGAAGTCCCGCCTCGATCAGTTCTTCTGCCTGACGTCCGTGATTGAATTGGAAGGCACCCATCGGGTCACCACCGGTCAGACGACTGACCATCACGGCCCGCGCGGCCTCACCACCGGCAATGGCGGCATCAACCCAGGTGTTGCCTGACGCGTTAAATGCGTCGGCGAATTCCTTCACCGCGGCGGCTTCGCCGCCGGATGTCCACCAGTGCATAACTTCCAGCTCGGACGCTGAAACACCCGAAGCCGCGACAATTGCTGTGGCAGATAACAGTCCTTTGACCCTGTTCATAGTTTCCTCCCGTTCTATAACGTTATAGATCGATCTATAACGATTTAGATTTCTCTTGCAAAGACTTTTTTGAACCGCGATATATGAACCGCGCCATTTGGAAAGAGAGATGGAACCCGACTATCGGTCCTTACCTCATTCCGCCAAGGAGTTACCCGGGATGCGAAGAACAACGGAAAACTTAAGCAATTTGAGCTCGGAAGAACTCAAGGCTCTGGTTCAGCCCGGTGAGCGCCCGACCCTGAAGACGATATCGAGAATCTGTGGCCTCGCGGTCGCAACTGTGTCACGCGCTTTGGGAGACGCACCAGACATCAGTGAAGACACCAAAGAACGCGTGCGCACTGTAGCCCGGGCCATCGGTTACGTCCCCAATCGCGCCGGCGTCCGGCTGCGCACAGGCAAAACAAACGTAATAACACTGGTTGTTCCCGCTGAGGGCGAGGTCATCAACAATTCATCGAAATTGACAAATTCCATCGCATTGGAACTGCGCGGTACTCAGTTTCATCTCAATGTATTGCCGTGGTTTCCGGACGAGGACTCACTTCGCCCTATCAAATACATTGTCGAAACCCATTCGGCGGACGCCGTGATCTTCAACATGACAGAGCCGGAAGATCCACGTGTGGACTATCTTTTGAAGCGCAATTTTCCCTTCGCGACGCACGGGCGGACAATCTGGTGCGACAGGCACGCCTATTATGACTACGACAACACGGCATTCTTGCGGGTTGCCTTAAGGCGGCTGGCGGAACGAGGACGCAAGAACATTTACGCCATGCTGCCGCCCTCCAGCCAGAATTACTCACAAGATATGTTGCGCGGATTGGAACAGACGGCGCCCGGGCTGGGGCTCAGCTATCGCGTCGCGCAGAACATCGACAGCGATCAACCATCAGAGGACATCCGCCACTGGATAAAGCGCAGGTTGTCAATATCGCCGGAAATCGACGCCATCGTCTGCTCGTCGTCAAAGGCTGCCATGGCGGCCGTCGTTGCAGTCGAACAACAAGGGCGGCACCTGGGGCTCGACATAGACGTATTCTCAAAGGAAGTTGTCCCCATCCTAAAGCTGTTCCGCGAAGACGTTCTTGTGGAATTCGAAGACGTCGGAACCGCCGGAAGCTTCCTCGCCAAAGCCGTAATGGAACAACTGCTGCGCCCGAACCGACCGCTGATGCAAAAGCTGGAAGTTCCTGTGGACGGCTAGCGCGAATTTGAAGGGATTCTTTAGGGGGTGATTTTTGCGCGATACTCAGTTCGCGCTCTCTGTGGACATCAGAGGCGTTGCTGCATAAAAAAATATTTCGCCCTTTTCACATTCGGCCAGAACGATGCCTTGGCGGAATAGTTGTTTTCCGCCCCTTTTTGAACGGCGTTACATAGATTGCAGGTATGGACCTTCTTGCTAGCTGCGAGATTGTGTTCTTGTAGAGCTCGCGCCCGGAAGAATTTGCAGTTGTTCATTCTAAATTGCAGGGCAACGCGTAATACCGCAATCACCTATTTCTACTCAGGCAGGCCAGCTGCGCGCAGCCCATCCTGGAAGCGGCTTTGCCCAATTGGATCGGTAATCTGGATGAAGCTTGTAGAAATTCTCGCATCCGGCATGCGCTCCAGAATTGCTTCTATGGTCTGAGCTGCTTTATCAGTTTCTCCAAGCTGCCCATAGGCTGCGGCTCGCCACCACAAATTCCCAATAAATCGTGGGTTCTTTGTGCGCGCAGTTTCAAGATGGCCCAGTGCTTCAGCATAACGACCCTGAAGATAAATCGCCTGACCAAGCAACTGGTCGGCTAACCAATTGTGAAAAGGGTTCAACCTTACCGACAAACGCAGCAGCTCCTCGGCTTCCGCACCACGTCCCAGAAATATCAGGGCCAATGCCGATCGGCTCAACAGATGTGGGTGAGCCGGTTCGAGCTCCATCGCATGTGTGAATTCTTCAAGCGCGCCTTCGTAATCGCGAAGATTCAGAAGTGACTGCGCCAAGACTTGTCGTGAATACCAATCGTCCGGTTCAAGGCGAACGACCTCGCGAGCTATTGCTAGGCCATTTTCAAGAGCGACATCCGGATTGTCCGCCACCCGAAAATAACCTTTCTGTGTTTCAACAAAGCCCAGTAAGGCTTTGGCCCGAACGAAATCAGGGTCCAGCGCCAGTGCTTCTCGGGCCAGAGCGCGCGCACTCTCGTAGGATACCGGCGTATTCACCCAGCTTGCCTCATCTGCGCGGGCCCAGAGCAAAAAAGCTTCAGGGTTTTCTGTAAAGCGGTGTTGGTTCTGCACTCGCTCCAGATCCTCTGAAAACTGCTGCGCAAGCTGTCCTACAAGCGAGTCCTGTAGTTCGAAAACATCTTCCGACGCGCGTTCGATCCGGTCGCTCCAGATTATTCGCCCTGACAAGGCGTCAATCAATTCGACATCGACTCGCACCTGATCACCGGACCGGCGCAGTGTGCCGCGCACTACATGTGCCACTCCCAACTCTTCTGCCACCGTTGCAGGGCTGACGCTTTGATCACGATATCTTTCGGTCGAACTACTCGCTATCACGAACAGGCCCTTGACCCGAGCGAGGCTTCGCGTCAGATCCTCTCCCACCGCCCTTGCGAGCAGCAAATCTTGCTCATTGTCAGATAGCGTCCTGAACGGCAGGATAGCGACCGAGGGTTTGTCAGGCAGAACCAACTGCATTTCAGCCAGCGACGCAGCTTCAACGTTTTGCGGTCTTAACCGCTCCCAAGCGACCGTTCCGACGATGACCAATGCAAGCAGAGCAACCCCGGCTGAAATCCAATTCAACGCGCTCAACCGGTTGATCGACTTGGCTTGAGCTTTGGAAACAGTACTCGAGTCGATCACATTAAAAACGCGAATTGGACGGGCGATATTCTTGACTTGGATCTCACCAAGATCTTCAAGTGTAACATCCAACTTGTCCCGGATCTGGTCGCGCGCCGAACGTGAAATCGCAATACCACCGACGTCTGCCAAGGCTTCGATCCGAGCCGCGACATTGACGCCTTCTCCGTGCAGATCATCACCTTCGACGATCACGTCACCCAGATTTATTCCTATCCGCAGAGAAAGTGTGCTGTCGTCAGCAAAGCTCTTTTGTATGGCTGCCGCGCATTCTACAGCCTCGACGACAGAAGCGAATTCCGCCAAGTACCCGTCACCCATCGTCTTAAACAAACGCCCGCGGTGATGTTCAAGTGCCGGCAGGATTATCTGGTCGAATGCCGCGTTGAGCAGGTTCCTGGTGCCGATTTCATCACGCTCGATCAATGCGGAGTAGCCTACCACGTCTGCGGCAAGTATCGCGGCAAGGCGACGTTCAGTTCTTTCCTCAACCATCAGCGTAGTCCGTTTTGATCTGACTTAAACAATTGCTGAAAATCTACTAGATTGCACGAGTCTTCATTTTCTTCTGCGAGCTATTGGGCTGATGACCTGCCCCCCGAGGCTCCCTCATTCATAACGAGAGTCTACGGGTTTGGTTTTCATATTCTCCGTCGTCTAATTGGGCAAGCGCGCCGGGCGCGGAGCCCTCAAACTGCTCAAGCGTCCGGCGCGCTTCTACGGGTGTTTGGTTGCCGAGCGATGAGTGCGGCCTTCATCACCGGACCTGTCGGTAGACGCTAGGTGACTTGCCGTATTCATCAGGCAGGTAGCGCAAAGTGGCTTAGGATTGAGCCGGTCCAGAAAATGACACCGAGAACAAGGCGGTGATTGGTGGGTTGGCGCCAATTTGGGCCGCGTGCGGCGAGAGATTCACGCTAGGTGAACACCCGTTTCTCAACTGTTATCAGGTCTCGTGCCAAGCTGGCCTGCATTGTGGAAATCAGCTTGGCACGAGACCCAATTTGATCCCCGTTTTGTCGACACAACTTGCCTAACCGAGACTAAGGGATCACCGACGCAACGCGCAGGGTTCAGATCTTTGCATCAAACCTATCGCACGTAAGTCTATCGCTTCTTGTTCGTGCTAGTAACTGCGCTCCAATCACCCGGTGGCGGGTTCTCCAAAAGAACCTGGGCGCGGGACATCATCGTGGCTGAGGCAGGATCTCCGTTTCGTGCCAGATCAACGGTCTTAAAGGCAGCAACAGCTTTGTCAAACTGCCCTGCACGATAATGTGAAAGGCCCTGTTCGTAGGCTTCAATCCACTCAAACGATCCGTCAATTTCATCATTCATGGCGATCAGTTCGTAGACCACGACCTCTTCGACGCGTCCGAATACCGTCAGCGTGTCCAGTTCGCGTACCACGATTTTCTCAGCTGCCTGGCGTCGGGTTTCCGGGCCAATCAGGATTAATGTGCCGTAATCCTTATTGGCCTCCTCCAACCGGCTGGCAACGTTCACCACGTCGCCAATTGCAGTGTAGTTCAAACGCTGCTCTGACCCAATGTTACCGACCAGTGCCTCGCCACTGTTCAGGCCGACCCTGACCCGCAAAGGGT
Organism: Ruegeria sp. ABV4_181; assembly: GCF_056158465.1. Taxonomy (NCBI): domain Bacteria; kingdom Pseudomonadati; phylum Pseudomonadota; class Alphaproteobacteria; order Rhodobacterales; family Roseobacteraceae; genus Ruegeria; species Ruegeria sp. ABV4_181. The sequence continues at coordinate 1,975,889 of NZ_JBSWTI010000002.1, read as the reverse complement.
TGCCGGCTTCGTCTTTGATTCCGGCCTCTTCCACAGCTGCAATAAGGTCCAGTGCCGCGCGACAGGCGTTTTCGGCGTGGTTGGCATCCTTGCGTGGCGCGCCCCAGAACGCCATCACGGCGTCGCCTATGAATTTGTCGATAGTCCCACCGTTACGAGTAATGGCTGCCGAGGTCGCGCTGAAGAAGGGTTCCATCAATTGGACAACTTTGGGCCCAAGCTTCTCCGAAAGCCCGGTGAAGCCGGTGACATCGCAAAACAACACGGAAATCTGCCTGATGTCTCCGCCTGGCTGTGTCTTGATGCCCTCGGCAACCAACATGCGCACTAATTCGGTTGGTACATACTTTCGGAATGCTGACAGACCCGCAGCCATGCTTGCTGTCGCAGCAGAGAGATTAGCAAGCTCAGACAGTTTAGAGGGCCTGCGCGAGATGCGTTCCACGTCAAAGCGTTCGATTTTGCTCAGGTCTTCGGCGATATATGCCAATGGATCCGCGACGACTTTGCGGACCAGCCAAATCGCCAACCCGGTGGCAACAGCAACCACGCCCAAAAGTATATAGACCAGCTTTATCAGCGTTTTGTCGATTTCCGAAAGAAAGGCAGCTTCAGGAATGACCGTGGCAACGCGCCAGCCGTAAAACCCCAAAGGCGTCAGAGCGACCGCATAAGGCACACCTCCGATGACAACGCGTTTTGTCAAAGTGCCGGGGGCATTCGCTGCGGGGCCACCCAGCAGGTTTTCCCCTGCGATCATGGCAACCTCGTAAAGCTCTCCCTCGCCCATGCGGGCCGGTGTAACCTCATCCGCTTCGGCATCGGGTACCGCAATCACTTTACCATCGGCATCCAAAACAAACGCTGCGCCAAATTCGCCGGGTGCAAGGGTCGCCAGAAAGCGCGAAAGCCGGTCCGTTTCGATCGCCACGGCCAGGACACCCTGCCGTCTTCGATTGACGTCTATTGGGCCAGCAAAGGTGTAGACGGTTTTATCGCTGCCCGGGAGGCTGCCTGTTTCAATCCACCCAGCGGTTTCGAGGCCCATGAAATTTGAAAACCAGGCATGTTCGCGCGGATCATAGGAGGTGTCTGAAAAAGTGCGCGCTTCGAACTGGATGTCACCTGGGATGAAGATATAGCGGTCTTTCCGCAACATCCGATCTTGGATGTTTTTGTCGATTTCAATCATCTCAAGCCCGTCGTCACCTAATCGACGCGAGGCGAAAAAGTTCCCGTCCGGCCACCCGAAGAATATCCACGAAATATTCGGTTGCGCCTGTATTTGTGACAAGAACACAAATTCTCGTTTGTCGGCTTGTCGCGTCGCGATGACGTTTTGGACAAAGATCGTACGCACGGCCGCCCAGGCGGCTTCGGCCGACCTGAGCGTAAGGCCCACTTCGATGCGGACGGTATTTGCTATTTGACTGTTGATTTCAGCCGCGAGCATACGGCTATTGTCGCGCGCTGTCGTCCACCACAAGGAATGGACTATAAGGGTCGACACGCCGATGGACATGGCAACCAGTATCGACACAGCGATGCCTACGCTAATTCGCATTTTAGCTCCGCAAATAGCGACTTGTGCTTCAGTATTGAATTGAGATGACAGGAAGAGCAAAGCTTACTTTGCGATTGTGCTGAAAACTCACGCAAGTGTTAGGCTTTAGCGAGAAAAGCTGCTTCCGAAGCGACCACCTCAGCAAGTAATCGCTATATCCTGTCTTTGCCGCCAACTAGGAAGCGTACCGCCGGTGAAGGTGCAGTGCGATGTGCAATCGCCTTGAGGGGCTCACCGAAAGCCCGCTTCGGTCGCAAGACGAATTGCCCGAAATGATTGCGACGTCAATCCGCCCTGCGATTGTGGACCATCAAGCAATGAAGGCTGCCGTCTCGACCACTGGCGACATAGCGCCAGAGCTAATACAGGCCTGTACCGCTCACCCTTTATTAGATGCTTGTATATGGATGTGTTTGTCGATGGTCTGATGCAAGCTGGCTTTTCGACAGCCGCTGGTGCGTAGTTTACCCAACCTGCGAATTGGTGCACCCTGTCAGTATTGTGACTGCAACCCCAACAGGAATGCAGAAACCATGTCGGCTATCTCGGCTTGCCGTTCTTCGCCCACTTCTTTTCCGTTCAGCCATGTGACGCTCAAAAAAACCAAGATCATCGAGCGGCGCGCGATTGCAATCTGACCCAGCTTTTTTCGCCCAAGCTCACCCAGTCCGAGATGGCGGCTGATCAGCTCAGCTTCGATATCCAGACCTTGGACGATAATGGCTTCGTTTTCATCAAAAGCATCACGGGTAGGATCATGTGCCTTCGCGAAGTCGTCCAATGAAAGGCTTACAATTCCCTTTCTGGCGGCCAAAAAGCGAGTCGTTCGCCTGTTGAGTTCCCGAATTGCGGCTTCTCCGTCCAGTTCCTCGGGCAGCTTTAACAACTGGTGTTCCTCAGCGAGAGAGTCACCAATAAGCGCCGTTAATATGGCGCCCAGACCCTTGAAGTGTTTGTAGATGGACGCAGGCTCGATCCCGACAAGCCGGGCAATTTCTCTTATTTTCAAACCGGATGCACCCTTCTCCCCGGCCAGTTTCTCGGCTGCGGCAAGGATGGCGTTGCGCGTCGTGAACCCCTCGTATTCCTGGGCAATGTCTTTTGGCCGTCCCACCATGGCTTGGTGTCTTCTCCTGAATTTCGAGTACTCCTATTGACTTCTTTGCTAACGCTGTTAGCTAAGGCAAACAACGTTAGCTTTGAGGGGCCGATATGAGACTGTCAACCTCGTTTACCGCTGCTGCGCTGATCGTACTGGGAACAACCACAAATGCGCAGACCAGTTCGATGACTGAGATCGCGGACGGCGTTTATCACTACTTTTCCATGGGTTACTCCAGCATGGTTGTCATTGGAGAGAATGGTATTCTCGTGATCGATCCGTCCTTCACACCGCGGGCTGAAGAGCTGAAGGCGGAGATTGCGAAGATCACCGACAGGCCTGTTACGCATATCGCCCTGAGCCACGAGCATTTTGACCACATTGGTGGAACTGAAGTGTTCGAAGGGGCCGAGATCATCATGCAGGAGAACGGCCTCGACATCCTGAAACTGTCGCCGTTGATGCCCATGCCAACGATCACGACGTCGTTCGACGACATCCACACTGTGGATCTTGGAGGTCAAACCATCGAGTTGCATCACCTCGCTGTCGCAGATGGAGTTGCGACCACGGTTGCACGTGTCGCCGACAGCAATGTCGTGTTTTCCGTGGATATGTACATGCCGCAGGAATTTTCTCCGCATGAGTTCAAGGAAGACACCAATTTCGTGGGCTCAGGCGTAGTTTTGAACACACTGGTGGATTGGGATCCGACTTACGCAATCAACGGGCACTCAAACGGTAACAGCGTCGAAGCTCTCAAAGAAAATGCGGAGTTTCTGAATGAGCTGCAAGCGAAGGTAGAGGCCCGCTTTCAGGAAGCTTTCGCAAGCGGCAACCCGTCAGCCCCTGTTGAGTTGCTCTTTTCCATCCCCGACGAAATCGAAATGCCCGAATACTCAGACTGGAAAAACTACGACACAGCGTTCCCCGGTTACGTCCGCCGAATGGCCCTGTCCGTTTTCCACGGCGGTTGAGCGGAATTGCTCTGTTCAGGGCCGCAACGGAAATCAATCTGAAAAACATAATAGGAAACCCAACATGTCCTTAGGAAAAGAAGCCTATCTGTTGTTCAGCTTCACAGAACAAGGAGATATGAAGAATTTTGGCGAATATGCAAAAGCTGCCAATGACGTTCTGGAGAAGTTTGAAGGCGAACTCCTCGTCATAGGCGCACGAGAACCCTCCATTTCCAAGTTTGAAGGAGACTGGCCAGAGGGCGCGGGTCTTACCCTGATACGGTTTCCATCTCGCGAAAACCTCGAAGCTTTCTGGAAGAGCGACGAATACCAATCCATCATTGATCTTCGGACGGCGATACTGCCGGCCAATTTCACTATCGGGTTCTCGCACGGGTGGCGCGGTGAGGTCGCCTCGTGAAAGTCGCAGAAGCAACTTGATGGAAGAAAGAAGCATGTTCAATTCAATCGCTAAAGTCGCTGCTGTGGCTGGTATTCTCATCAGCGCAATCTCTCTGTCTGCCAACGCTGAGACAGTAAAAAGCTCATATAGAATTGCGTTGGAAGAGGCAGAATTCTTCCAGCCCGAGGGCGCGCCGTTTGAGCTTGCTGTCCTTTGGGGCGATCCCCAGAAAGGCCCGTCGGCGGTTTTCATGAAATTCCCGCCAAACTTCCCCGGAGCTATGCACTCGCACACCCATGGATATCACGGCCTTGTCGTAACCGGTGCATCCAAGCACTACGTCAAAGGCGAAAGTGAAGCTGACGTGCCGCTGCAAACGCCCGGAGACTACTGGTATCAACCAGGCGGAGAGCATCACAATGACTCCTTTCCAACTGGTGAACCAACAATCCTGTTGATTTAATGGGAGGGTCCAATGGACGTGCACTTCCACCCAGAGGAATAGTGCCAGAGTTCAAATGGAGGGGTATGTGCTCCTCCACATTTTTTTCACCTAAGTTCAGACATGGGCGCAAATTGCGACATGGATCAAAATCGGTCTATTTGCCGCCCTCGGAGGCACTGCGGCATGCTGTAGTACCCATCGGCGATCAACGCCGGATCGTCAGAGTAGGTGCGCATGGCTGATCGGAGGATCAGTCTTGGAAAAATCAAACTCACCTGCCATTCAAGCCCTTCGGCCGGCGTGAAATATGGTACATGTTGTCGGTCAGCAACGGCCGCTGAAGCCAAAAAAACATGTTTGAACTATCCGAGTCACGGGGCACGCGCCTTCTCAGCCAGCCCCTGAAGGTTTGCATCGATGATCTTGCTCATCATCATCTTCATCACGGTCTGCCCCATCAGCCACCCAAGCGGTCCGTATTTGACGCGATAGTCGAAGGTCCAGGTTACTCTGGACTTCCCGTCCGTTGGGGTGATGCGAATTTCCGAACTTGCTTCATGCAGAGGCATCGCAGCCATATCCGACAACCGAACGGTGTATCCGGTACCGGGTTTCCACGCCGTCACCTCCTCCACCACCGATGTGCCATTGGCGAAGTTGTTGCGCCGCTTTGAGCCCACACCTGCTTCTCCGTCTGTCAATGCATCGACGGATGTGATCTGCGGGGCAAACTCGTCGATCCGCATATAGTGGCTGAGAACGGCCCACACGGCATCGGGCGCTGCGTCGATAATCAGGTTGCGTTCGTAGTGGATCATTGTTGGCTCCGTTTAGTTGCGCGATCGTCGCGCTGTCTTGGTTTCTGAGCCTGTCCTAGAACTCCTCTGCTCTCACCGTTATGACAGTAGTGTGAGAGGAGAAGCAATTAATGCGTCGCACTGAACGCCTGTTCCAGATTATCCAGATATTGCGGTCCACAAGGTCGCCGATCACTGGACGGGAACTGGCGGATGAACTGGAAATCTCACTCAGCACGCTGTATCGCGACATGGCCGAGCTTCACGCACAGCGCATCCCGATCACCGGCGAGGCCGGGATTGGATATGTCCTCGATGACGGATATGACATGCCGCCGCTGATGCTGACCGCAGATGAGTTGGAGGCCGCCGCCCTCGGCGCGGCCTGGGTCGCCTCCGAGGCCGATCCGTCCCTCGCTCGGGCCGCGCGTGACTTGGTGTCGAAACTGTCTTCGGCCATTCCGAAAGAGCTGCGCCCGGTGGTGCTGGATGGGAGTTCCAAGCCAATTCAAACCCGGGCCAGGGTATCAGAGCGTTTTGACAGCGCGCTGCTGCGCCATGCCATTCGTGAACGGTATCGCCTGCAACTCATCTACACGGATCGCAACGGCAGCACGACAGACAGGATCGTCTGGCCCCTATTGATCGCATTTCTTGATCGCACGCGTTACCTCATCGGATGGTGCGAAACCAAAGAAGACTACAGGCATTTCAAAACGGAGCGGATCAAGGAATTGCGCGTGCTCGGTCAGAAATACCCGGGGCGCAGAGCGGCACTTCTCAAAGGATGGGAAGAAGCGACCGCTCGGCAGTAATCAAGGCATCACTTTCCTCATTGAGTACTCAATGAGGTATTTAGATAATGCGGTCGTTTTTTCTGCATTTTTGGACGCTCGCTGCGAACGCAAAGCTGGAAAAACACCGACAACGGGACGCGGACAATTCCGCAAAAAAGCTGAATTGTCCGCTTTAAAAATGCGCGGGTTTCCAACATACCGAAGATTTGCACCACGTCAGTGCTCACTTATGTGGCTCGGCCGGGACCGGATTGAGCGGCACAAACAGGTACTTAACCTTACGTTCGTTGATCAAAAGATGTACCAGCGTGCTTTCCATCTCGGGCGTTGCCGCGGACCGGGTGCACAGATGAAACACATCGCCGACGGCCTGCACAATACGTGGATCGCCGTGGCGAATTTGCGTTTTCAGGCTGCGGATATAATAGCCGTCGGGGTTGGCTTGGATATCCTTCGGCGAAACAGCCTCATTCACATGGCCCTGCCCGCATAACGCGTCGATACGGCTTTCAGAGTGGGCGACGGCAGCTGTCAGCATCAAAGCGGCGGAAATAATCAGTTTCATCCTGTTTCTCCTCTCGTTTCCCGGACTGACCCGCGCCGCCAGAAGGCTGGTGAGCTTGCCAGCAGCGCGCCGGTTTCGCTAAACTAGGACACATGGAGGAGCGTGATTTGTCCCGAAAAGGCGGCGAAATCGGCACGAATTCTTCTGAAATCGTTCACCTTGGCGATTTCACCTTCTCTGTTGAAACTCTGGAGATTCAAGACGCTGCCGGAGAAACTGTTGATTTGCGCAGCCAAAGCGCCGACGTACTGGCAGTTTTGGCACGGCATGCCGGGGAAATCGTCCCGAAAGACATCCTGATTGAGAAAGTTTGGGCCGACACTTTTGTGACCGATGACAGCCTGGTCCAGTGCATCGCCGATATCAGGCGGGCGCTGGACGACAAGGATCACAAGCTGGTTCAGACCTTTCCAAAAAAGGGATACAAACTCAACGCGACCCGGGTCGCTACCGTTGAAGAGATCGCTTACGCTGGCGTCGTGCCCCGGACAGGTCTTTTGGCTGGACGGCGTGGCATCGCAGCGTTTGTGTCGCTGGTCACGCTGACGCTGATCGGCGCAATCTACCTGACGTTCGGTGATCCGCGGCGCAGCGAAAGCAACCATCCACCCCGCATTGCCGTGCTGGCGTTCGACGATTTCAGCGCAGGTGAGGACAAAGGCTACCTGTCCGACGCGATCGCCGAAGGGATTATCAGTGAACTGGCCCGATCGCGCTTTTATGACGTGATCGCCCGCAATTCCAGTTTCCGTTATCGCGGCCAACCCATCGACATTCATCAGATCGGCGAAGAACTTGGAGTGCAATACGTCCTAGAGGGCAGCCAGCAAAAGTCAGGTGACAAGCTGAAGGTCACAGCGCAACTCATCGACGCCACTACCGGAGAGCATCTATGGGCGCATACCTACGATCAGAACATCGGGGATCTGTTTGTTGTGCAGGACCAAATCGTCCGTACGCTTGCCGACCGCGTGGGCCAGCGTCTCATGCGCCCAAGCCCGATGAGCGACCCGGATAAGGTCACCGCCCAACATCTGTTTCTTACGGCCCGTCAGTTCGTCGTCGATGACTTTTCCGAAGCAAGCAACTGGAAAGCTTTTGAAACTGTACGAAAAATCTTCGAAGTAGACCCCGACAGCCACTATGCACATCTCGGTATGGTGTTCGTGTACCGTCATGCTGGCGAATTCGGCTGGCATGGCTGGGATCGGCAGGAAGCCTTCGATACAGCGCTGAAGCACGGCCTAAAGGCGCTGGAGATTGCCGCGGACGATCCAAGCACACACTACTTGTTGGCATTGCTCAGAGGCTCGCGCGGCGAAAATGAAGAAGCCCTGGCGCATTACGACAAGGCAGTGGCACTTAACCCCAGCGCATCCCGGTATCTGGCGGCCAGCGCAACTCCGTTGCTCAATGTTGGCCGTACAGACGAGGCCATTGAACGGCTGGAACGGGCCAAGGGTATCGACCCTTTCCACTCTCGGAATGTCCATTGGAGGATGGGCTGGGCGCTTTGGCAAAAGGGCGACTGTGAAGGCGCGCTTGATGCTTTTCTGCAAATGGACAAGATCGTGAAGGGCGCGCACCGCATGCTGGCCGCTATCTATGCGTGCCTCGGTGAGGTCGAAAAGGCGCAGGATGCATACAAAGTATTTTACGCCGACGCGCATGAGCCAACGATTGCTGAGTATCGCGCTGAAAGTATCGACACCTGGACCGCGTCCGGCGCGTTAGAGCGCTACCTGGATCACATGCGCATTGCCGGGATGAAAGACTGACACTGGGCTTGGCGCTCAGGTTCACTCTCGCGTGAAATTCAATCAGTAATTTCAATCACAGCACACATGACCGATCTCGTAACTTCGATGCAGATCTGTCGTTGTGCACCGTCTGGCACAGAGGCTGATCTTCATGCGTCGCGCAGGATTGCTCGAAATGGACTCGCAGTGGCAATTGGCAACAGCGCAGCTCATGCCAAGCACCCTGCCGGGGATCCCGGGAAAACGCGGCCCACACACGACCATCAGAACGTCTTATTATTTCTGCGGATGTTGGCCGTATTTCGGACATTCGACGCAGGTGCAACATTTTGGAGGCTGATGAACCCACACAACGCAGACTTATCCAACGTTCGAGTTGGACAGAATATCTTTCGAAAAGGAAACTTCTTAACTCACGGCCGGGTTACGACAAAGTTTGGTACTATCCCTGCCTTCTTGATCGCGGCTTCGACGTCATGCTCAGCGAAGAACCCAAATCCGGAGATGAGCGCCGAAACTACGCCGGCATTTCGTGCGCCCAGAATGTCGGTGTGCAGGCTGTCGCCAACCATCAGAACCCGGGACTTGTCGATGCGCCCGAGGCGTTGGAACGCGAGATCGTAGATGTTGCCGAAGGGCTTTCCAAAGAACTGAGGGGCGACACCTGTCCGGTCTGCCAGCCGATGCGCGAAAAGACCGGGCTCTTTGGAAAATCCGTACTCGCGCGGGGCGACAATGTCAGGGTTGCCGACCATTACCGGGCGGGGACGCTCCAGCAAGGCGGTCTCCAACATGGCTTGACGCGTTTCGGTCCAAGCTGCTGACCCGATCATCAGAAATCCGTCGACGGATTCGTAAGGTTTCGGGTCATCCTCCAGATAGGATAGTTTCAGCCCCTCCAAATCGCGCAGGCCGGCGCTGGGTGTCGCCATCAATCCCCAATGCAGCCCATTTTGGCCATTTAGTTCAGACAACAATGTGGCCCGGCTGGTGATCACGTCCTGCGGCGCGAAGTCATACCCAAGCCTGGTGTATTTTTCCAACAGAGTTGCGTGCGGAAACCCTGCAGCGTTCGACACGACCAGAACGCGCTTTCCGGCCGCTTTCAGTGACCTGACACGCTCAGGAGTGTCCGGGATCGCCGTATCTCCAATATTGAGGACCCCGAAGGCGTCGAGGAGGAAGACGTCGAATTCATCGGCTATATCCTCCAGCGTCTCAGCCTGACGATAACTCACTTCAGCAGGTCCGGTTTCCGGAAGGCGATGCCGCACAGCCTCGTAGGCATCAAAAGCCTCTTGCGCAGAGAACCCGGTCAAATGATGGCCCCTCGGACTTTCGCCGAGACCCATTCACTGATCATGACCGCGACAAGAATAACAATCAGGATCAGGCTGACTTGCGGCCAGGCCAGAACGTTGAGCGAGGCCGACAATTGCAACCCGATGCCCCCGGCGCCGACCAGCCCCAGAACCGTGGACTCGCGAATGTTGATATCCCAACGAAAGACCGCGATGCCAGCAAAAGCGGGCAGGATTTGCGGAACGATCCCGTAGGCCATGACTTGCCAGCGCGACGCCCCTGTTGCCGTGATCGCTTCGACCTGCGTGTGATCAATTTCCTCAATCGCTTCATAAAGAAGCTTTGCACAGAACCCGATTGAACGGATGGCGATTGCTATGACACCGGCAAAGACACCCGGACCAATAATTGCGATCAAAAGAAGTGCCCAGATCAACGAGTTGATCGAACGGGTCGAGACAATGATCAGCAGGGCAATGGGCCGGATGAACAAAGCCGATGGCGTGGTGTTGCGGGCCGCCAGAAAGGCGACCGGCACCGCCATGCACAGGGCGATGATTGTACCCAGGGTGGCGATGTTCAGAGTGTCCCAAATCGGGCGGCCCAGTTGGGTGATATAGTCCCATTTGGGAGGCGTTGCGCGGGTCCAGATATCGTTGGCGATGCGAGGCGCGTCCCAGACGAAAAACCAGGTCGTGGATTCCGAGATAAGCTGCCAACAGTAAACAAAGACCGCCACGCCCAACAGCCAGCCGAACCATCGAACCAGGCTCTGACCGGTCGTCCGCCGGCGCCAGATCTGCGTATCGTCGCGTTCAAGTACTGGCATTACTGAACCCTCGCCCGGATAATTCCGGAAAGGTATTCAAGTGCCATGACGATCCCGATGATGAGGATCAGAATGGCCGCTGCCGTGTCGTATTCATAGCGATCAAACGCCGTGTTCAACGTTGCACCGATACCGCCGGCCCCCACGAGACCGAGAATTGCGCTTTCGCGGAAATTGATGTCGATCCGGTACATGGAAAGCCCGACTAGTCGCGGCATCACCTGCGGCTGAACCCCATAGTTGATCCATTGTGGCCAACGCGCGCCGGACGCTTTGATCGCTTCGGCCTGGACCTTGTCCATGGCTTCGATGTCCTCGGCCAGAAGTTTGGACAGGAAACCGATGGTCGCGAAGGACAGCGTCAGAAATCCGGCCAGCGGACCAAAGCCGAAGATAGCCACCAGCAGAATGGCGACGATGATCTCTTGCAAAGCCCGGCTTATTGCGACAATGCCGCGGCAAATCATGTAGATCGGCAACGGGGCAATATTGCGTGCGGCCCCCAACCCAATCGGGATCGAAATCAGAATGCCCACAACCGACGCGGCCACGGTCATTACGATACTCTCCAGAAGGCCGCTCCAAATATCTGACCACCGCGAAACGAAGTCCGGGCTGGCGAACGCAAGGACGAACGCCCATCCCCGGTCCAGCCCTTCATAGACCCGGCCCCAATCAACTTCGATGGTCATAAAGGCCGCGATCAGGTAGGCGAAAAAGCCAAGAAACAATGCCCAGCGGAGCAGTGGGTTTTTAACAAAGGCAGGCTTACGCCAGCCTTTTCCAAGCATGTCGTCCAGTTCCGGGTGGCTCATTCCGCAGCCTCGACATCTTCATCTTCGTCAACTTTTTCGATGGTCGCTTCCCAGTCTTCCTCGCCATAGATCTCGGTCAGCTTTTCGGGCGCAAGGCCCGTTGGAAGACCGTCATATACGATTTCGCCAAAGCGGAGACCAACGACACGGGGAACAAACATCTGGGCGAGTGCCACATCATGGATATTGATAATGGCCGCCAATCCGCGTTCCTGACACAGCTCGGTGATCAGGCGCATAATCTGGCGACTGGTCTTTGGGTCCAGCGACGCAGTCGGCTCGTCGACCAGCAACAGTTTCGGGTTCTGAATCAAGGCGCGGCAGATGCCGACCCTTTGGCGTTGACCACCCGACAGCTCATCCGCCCGTTTGTCCGCCATGTGCAACAGTCCCACCCGATCAAGCAGGCGGAAGGCCTCATCCACATCCGACTGCGGGTACCGCCGCAGGAAGCTGCGCCAGAACCCCACATATCCCAGCCGGCCGGACAAAACGTTTTCCATCACCGTGAGGCGTTCTACCAAGGCATATTCCTGAAAGATCATACCCATTTCGCGGCGCGCTTTCCGCAGCGCGCCCGAGCCGAGTTTGGTCAGGTCCACGTCATCCAGAAGGACACCGCCGCTTGTGGGTTCGACCAAGCGGTTTATGCAGCGGATCATGGTCGACTTGCCCGCGCCCGAGGGTCCGATCAACGCAAGAACCTGTCCTTTTGGAACCTCAAGATCAATGGCCTTCAGCGCCTGATCTCCGGTCTTGTATGTTTTCGTCAGCTTTTGAAGACGCAGCATAAAATGCCCCAGATTAGGGTGAACAGCGGGCCCCGTCAGGCCCGCTGGATGAGTCAATGGTCACTGGCAGGCGTAAGAGACGCCATTTGCTGCGTCAATTTTACGAATGACGTCCCAAAATTCCTGATAGGTCATCTCAAGGAACTGACCTTCGTTCGACTTCGAGAATTCAGCTTCCAGTGTCGTGCCCTCCCAGTCGAAATTGAAGAAGGCATTGCGGATCTTCTCCTGCAACTCGGGTGTCAGGTTGTAAACGGTGCCAAAGCCCGTCGTCGGGAAAGTCTGCGACTTGTAGATCGTTATGACATCATCTTCGTTGATCACATCGCGCGAGATCATCCGCGATTTTACCGAGTTCGCAATTGAAGCCGCCAAGTAGTCTTTGTTTGCAACACCCAGGATCGAGTTGTCGTGTTTGCCCGAATAGACCGGTTCAAAATCGCGTTCAGGCAGAAGATCAAAGTCGCTTTTCAGGATGGCTGAGGGCGCTTTGAACCCCGAGTTGGATGTGGGTGAGGTAAAGGCCAGTTGCTTGCCCTTGATATCCTCAACCTTTTCGATGCCCGAGCCCGGATAGGTGATGATTTCCATCTCATACCCGAAATTGCCGTCTTTCGAAGCCATGATCGTGAACGGGCGGAATCCGGCGCAGTTTACCGCCAGTGGATTGGAGCCGGTATTGAAGCCCGCGATATGCAGACGCCCCGAGCGCATTGCCTCGATCTGGGCGGCGTTGTTCTGGACCGGGAAAAAGACGACGTCCTTGCCGGTTTCCGCTTTTAGATGGTCCAGAAAATCAGACCACGCGGTTTTATATACGGCGGGGTCTTCAACCGGAGTATATGCAAAGATCAGGGTGTCAGGGTCAATTTGCTCGGAAGGATCTGTGGGGATATCCGCGATCAAATCCCCGTCGGCGTCGCAAAAACGCTCGTCCAGGTCACCGCGCGGGCAATCCTGTGCAGACGCTGTCCCACTCAACGACATGAGCGCGATTGCGGATGCCCCAACCAATAGTTTGATATCGATCTTCATGTTTTCCTCCCAGTCATGTGCGGTCAATTTTGATCCGCAGTTAATCAGTCTTCCAATGCTTGCCCGGCGACGAGAACATCGACCTCGGCCCCCTCAATCGCGTTACGCAGTTCTTCTGTTGGTTTTTTGTCGGTAACGATGGAATCCAGACCGTCAAGGCCGCCCACTTGAGACAAGTCTTTGCGGCCGAACTTCCCGGAATCAATAAGAAGATGCCGTTTCTCGGCGCGCGTCAGCATCATCCTCTTGACCGCAGCAAATCCCCGCACTGTTTCTGAAGGCCCTTCTGTAGAGAAACCCGAGGAACCGATCATGCATCTGTCGACGTTGAATTGAGACAGAAATTCCAGCGTTTCGGTTCCGATCGTTGCAGATTCAGTTGCCAAATATTCCCCCGGGCATAACAGGACCTGGGCACTGCCATGGCCAAGTGTCATCGCGACGGGAATTGAATTGGTGATCACCGTGCAATGGGTGCCGAGGTAAGCCAAAGCGCGTGCCATCTCGATTGTGGTCGAGCCGGAATTGATCATGACCGTTTCACCGCCCTGAATCAGTTCTGCCGCTCTGACGCCTATCCGCTCGCGCTCCTCAACCTGAGCGTTTGTCCGTTCATCCAAACCCGGATAGTGCCCTTGCGCGGGGGCTGATGCCCCCCCGTGGGCGCGCGCGATCAAGCCGTCACTCGACAGAGCGTCGAAATCCCTGCGTACCGTTTCGTTGGAGACATTGAACCGCTGTGCCAGTTCGTTGATGCGAACGTGCGGGCGCAGCTTCAACTCCAACAGTATCTGTTGGCGCCGGTCGGACTTCTTGACCCGGCTCTGGTTCTTTTCAGACATTTTGCCGCGCGTTTTAGTTTTGGACATCCGGCGACCCGACTAGGTTTCGAAACCTACCTTTGTGGGCTTTCGGGCATTTTGCAATAATTTTTGTTGCAAAACCCTCGGAACGTTGTGAAAATTCGAGAGTTAGTAAGTATTTCAAGGCGCAGAGCAAAAATGCACAGGCTGATCAAATTCAGACCAGGAATTGAGAGAGCGTCTTAACCGGCCTACTTGCCATCAAGACAGGTTCCATTTGCTTTTTGATCGTGTGGCATTGAGGGACAGCATGAACGACAGCGAAACGGCAGATCAGATTGCGGCGCTTCCGATGCGCTGGGACAAGGCCGGCAAGTTGCGTGTGCTGATGGTCACCTCGCGGGATACTGGACGGTGGGTTATTCCAAAGGGATGGTTAATGGACGGCAAAAAGCCATGGCGTGCCGCTGAAATAGAAGCTCAGGAAGAAGCGGGCGCAGTCGGCACCATCTCGGATCGGGCAATCGGACAATTTTTCTACGACAAGCGATATGAAGGCAAAAGCAGCGTTCGTTGCCGCGTTACCCTTTATCCTCTGGTCGTTGAAAAACTGAAGCGCCGCTGGAAGGAAGAAGGGGAGCGGACGCGGCACTGGTTTTCACCGGCAAAGGCGGCAAAGCTGGTCGAAGAAAAAGACCTGTCACAATTGCTGAAAAACCTGACAGACAATCAGGAAGTCAAATCGGTCGTGAAGAAGCTTCGAAAGGCTGCTTGAGGAAGGGCATTAAAGAACCGGGAAGCCCGGACGCATAAAGCACAATGGGAGGAAAAAATGAGAAAATTGACAACCACGGCGTTTGGGTCGGTGATCGCCCTGGCCGCATCACTGTCGGCAGCACAGGCCGACAAGCTGACACTCTATTGTTCGGCGCAAGAAGATTGGTGCCAACTCATGGCACGCAGCTTTGAAGATGCGACCGGCATCGACGTCAACATGACCAGAAAATCGTCAGGCGAGACCTTTGCACAGATCCGCGCAGAAAGTTCGAACCCGAAGGGAGACGTTTGGTGGGGTGGCACGGGTGATCCACATTTGCAGGCCGCCGAAGAAGGCCTGACAATGGAATACATGTCGCCAATGCGTGACCAACTTCACGATTGGGCGATATCCCAGGCTGAAAGCGCGGGCAACAAAACGATCGGCATCTATTCAGGCGCGCTCGGGTATGGCTACAATGCCGACCTTGTCGCGGCAAACAACCTGCCCGAACCTGCGTGCTGGAAAGACCTGTTGAAGCCCGAATACAAGGGCCACGTCCAGATGGCGAACCCGAACTCATCAGGTACGGCCTATACGACGCTGGCCTCGATGGTGCAGATTTTCGGTGAGGATGAGGGCTTTGAGTTCATGAAGGGTCTGCATTCGAACATCAACCAGTACACCAAGTCAGGCTCTGCGCCGATCAAGGCCGCCGGGCGGGGCGAGAACACAATTGGCATCGTCTTCATGCATGATGCTGTAAAGCAGGCTGTTTCAGGATTCCCGATCAAGGTCGTCGCACCATGTGAAGGCACCGGGTACGAAATTGGCTCGATGTCAATCATCGACGGCGCCCGCAACGAAGAAGAGGCGAAGAAGTTCTATGACTGGGCCCTGTCGCCCGAAGCTCAGAACCTTGCCCTTCAGGTCAACGCGTTTCAGGTGCCTTCGAATAAAGGCGCAGATACTTCCGAAAGCGCGCCTGACATGAGTCAGATCAAGCTGATTGACTATGACTTCAAAAAATATGGTTCCTCGGACGAACGGAAGCGGCTTTTGCAGAAATGGGACGAAGAGGTTTCGACTCTGCCACAGTAAATGACTGACCAGACCTCAAAAACGACCCATCCGGTCCTGATCTTCTGGATCATTGCTGGGTGGGTCGGATTCTGCCTGCTGCCATGGTACATGGTTGACGGCGGCCTGTGGTCGTTCGAATGGCTTTTGGACGGTTACCCGTTCGATGAGGATTATGCCCCCGCCGCGTTTCTGATCGGGCAAGGCGAAAAACTCTGGCTTGCTCCACTTCTGATAGCGCTGGTATTGCCGCTTCTGGTGTTAAAGCGCGCCAAGTCCGACCCGCTTTATGCCCGCATTCTGATCCTTTCCGGTGCGCTCGGCTTTGGCTGGCTGATCGCTCAGGGCTTCAGCATTGGCATCCGAGGTTTCAACTTCGACTGGCTGGAAGCATTGTTTGGTGAGCTTGGCGACCGTCAGTTTGGAATGGGCTATGGCGCAATGATCTGCGCATCAAGCTTTCTGTTCCTGCTTACTCAAGGGATCGCTGCCAGGGGCGCCATTAACGGTGACGTTTTTGTCGTAAGTGCTATTGGCGGTGTGATAACAATCGTCACCGCATTTGTCTTTTTCCCGATCGCCAAGATGCTTTTCGCTGCCTTCATCACCGAAGACGGGGCGTATTCCATCGCGGTATTCTTCTCGAAGTTTTTCGATGACCGACTGTGGGGGTTAGGATGTTTTCAGGGTGCGCGCTGCGGTGCCGCCTGGAACTCACTGTTCCTCGCCATCCTTGTCGGCGTCATCACCACTGTCTTGGGCCTGTGCTTCGCACTGGTCGTGACGCGCTCGGGCTTTCGCTATAAGCGCGCGCTGCGGGCCTTGACTGTTCTGCCAATAATCACCCCGCCCTTCGTGATCGGCCTGGCGCTTATCCTGCTTTTTGGCCTGTCCGGTTCTGTCACCCGGTTCTTTGCCGAGTTGTTCGGCACGCAGCCGACACGCTGGCTTTACGGAATGCCGGGCATCCTGATCGCGCAGACACTCGCGTTTACGCCAATTGCGTTTCTCGTACTGATAGGCGTGGTTGAAGGCGTCTCTCCGTCGATGGAGGAAGCGGCCCAGACCCTTCGGGCCAGCCGATGGCAGACGTTCAAGACGGTTTCCTTGCCTCTGATGCGGCCCGGTCTTGCGAATGCGTTTCTTCTTGGCTTCATCGAAAGCATGGCGGATTTCGGCAACCCGCTTGTGCTGGGCGGCAATTTCGACGTGCTCTCGACCGAGATATTCTTCGCCATCGTCGGCGCGCAATACGATCAGGGCCGCGCCGCCGTTCTGGCCATGGTGCTTTTGTTCTTCACACTCTCGGCGTTTTACGCGCAGCGCGTCTGGCTGGGAAAGAAAAGCTACACCACCGTCACGGGCAAAGGCGACGCGGGGGTGCATCCGCTGATGCCAACCGGCCTTTCGGTCCCCGTGCTGGTGATTGCCCTGGGCTGGGCGCTGTTTACCATCATCGTCTATGCGATGATCGTCTATGGCAGCGTGGTCGAGCTTTGGGGGGTCAACAATTCGCTGACACTCAAACATTACGTCACCGCGTTCTCGGTCCGCTTCGAAGAAGAAGGCATTCGTTGGACCGGCGCCGCCTGGGACAGTTTCTGGACCACTATCACAATCGCTGCCCTTGCCGCGCCCCTGACCGCCGCCGTCGGGCTGGTGACGGCCTATCTGCTGACACGGCAGAGCTTTGCGGGCAAGAACGCGTTCGAGTTCGGAACGATGCTGTCCTTTGCGATCCCCGGAACAGTGATCGGCGTCAGCTATATTCTCGCCTTCAATGTCCCGCCGATCGAGATCACGGGCACGGGCGTCATCCTCGTTGTCAGTTTCATCTTCCGCAACATGCCGGTCGGCGTTCGCGCGGGCATTGCCAGTATGTCACAGCTTGACCGCAGCCTGGATAAATCCTCGTTAACCCTTGGCGCAAACTCGTGGCAGACGTTCCGGCGCATCATCCTGCCGCTGTTGCGCCCCGCGATACTGGCCGCGCTTGTCTACAGTTTCGTGCGCGCCATGACGGCGATCTCGGCCGTCATCTTTCTGGTCAGTGCGGAATATGACATGGCGACCAGCTACATCATTGGTCGGGTCGAGAATAACGATTATGGCCTTGCGATCGCCTATTCGACGACGCTGATCTTCGTGATGCTCGCGGCGGTCGGCTTATTGCAACTTCTCGTCGGCCGGGTCCAGATTGGCCGGCGCACGCAGCACGGAACGGAGACATCGCCATGACCGACACCAAAATCGGTTCCAAGGCCGCCCCGGTACGCTTTGAAAACGTGTCGAAAGTGTTCGGCAAGGATGTCGTCGCCGTCGATAACATCAATCTGCACGTAGAGGCGGGAAAGCTCGTCACATTGCTTGGTCCGTCGGGCTGTGGAAAAACAACGACATTGCGCATGATTGCCGGGTTAGAGATGGCAAGCTCGGGCAAGATCCTGATTGGTGATCGGGACGTGACCAAATTGCCGGCCACCGACCGGGACGTATCCATGGTGTTCCAGTCATACGCGCTTTTCCCTCATATGAGCGTGCTGGAGAACGTGATGTATGGCCTCACATTCTCGGGCTTTGCAAAGGATGAGGCCCGCAGCCGTGCCTTGTATGGATTGGAGTTGGTTGGTCTTCAGGGCTTCGACAACCGCCTTCCCTCGGAACTATCCGGCGGCCAGCAACAGCGTGTTGCCGTCGCCCGCGCGCTGGTTCTTGAGCCGCAGGTGCTGCTGTTCGACGAGCCGCTGTCCAACCTCGACGCCAAACTTCGCCGTCAGGTGCGCGAGGATATTCGGGCAATTCAGCAAGACCTTGGCCTGACCGTTGTCTACGTGACCCACGATCAGGAAGAGGCGCTGGCGGTCTCGGATGAGATTGTCGTTATGCGCAACGCCGCGATCGCTCAGATGGGCACACCACGCCAGCTTTACGACGCCCCGAATGACCGGTTTGTTGCCGATTTCATAGGTGAGGCAAACCTTCTGAGTTGCCAAATCGTTGGTATCGATGGCGATGCGGCAACCATCGAAATCGAAGGCTACCGCCACACACTGCCACACCGAGGTTTGTCCGAAGGGGCCGCGACCATTGCCGTGCGACCCTCACGTCTGGTGATCGGCTCCGATCAGGGCATACCGGCCACGGTGGCCAAGGCGACCTATGTTGGCGTTCGGATGGAATACACACTAACCGGTGAGTTTGGTCAGGTTTTCGCCGTCCACGATGATGTCGATGCGCCGCTTGAACCCGGCACCGAGATCAGGATGGGTTTTACCGACAAAGGGCCGGTGCTTTTGCCCGACTAGATGCCAAACCTTTTGATCTTCACACATCCCTAGGTCTTTGTTGATCCGGGCGTCCCGATCAAAGACTGGGGCCTGAATGCGAGGGGCTGCAAACGCGCTACTGAATTTGCTTCTGGTGAAGTCTTGTCGAATGTCACGAAGATTTGGACCAGCGATGAGCGAAAAGCCCGTGAAACGGGTGAGGTAATTGCCACCGAGCGAATTCGAGGCGGCGGCTGATGCTTTTTTTGCACAGTCGAAAACCAGTTATTGCAGCTGGGAAACAGCTATCGAGGCACAGAGGCACAGAGGCACAGAGGCACAGAGGCACAGAGGCACATTTATCGGGCAGTCACAGTGATAGTCCAGATCCATGGCGCCGGGGACCTCGCAATCGTGACCCACGGAGCGGTCAGCACGTTGTTTTGGTGCGCCTTCTCAGATTTTTCGATAGGCCGCAAGTCTGACCAGCCCTCACAAGGTCATTTCTGGCAGGCAGGTTTATCGACGCTAAAACCTCATTCAAGTTGGGTACCGTTGGCGTAGACGTTAAGCCCTCCAAGCGTTCTCTGCGACCTCAAGCAGCGTCTCGAACACATCCGGAGTGCCCACGATCACACGCCCCCCTTCTCGGATCATCGCGTCGGCGTTCTGATCCTCAACAATGCCGCCCGCTTCCGAGACCAGCAATTGCCCAGCCAGACAATCCCAGGCATTCATGTGTTCTTCCACGTAACCCAAGAGGCGCCCGGCAGCGACATAGGCCAATGACAGCGCTCCGCTGGCGTTTCTGTGGAACATAGCCCCGTGCTCGATCAGGTTCTCGACAACAGGTAAAACATGGCGTGTCTCGACCCGGTTCGAATACCCTACGGCGACGGTTCCGTCCCGCAATGCCACCCCCGACGCGACGCGCATCGGTGATCCGTTTAGTGTCGCTCCTTCTCCGCGCATTGCAACAAAGGTTTCGTCCATGTTTGGATCGTGGATCACGCCTACCGCCGTGTGCCCCCTGGTGACACCGGCCAGAACAATGGTCCATGCCGGAATGCCGTTCACGAAATTCGTTGTCCCGTCAATTGGGTCAATCACCCAGTCAAAGCCACTCTCTCCCGCTGCCGCGCCGTGCTCTTCACCAAAAATCCCATCCTTGGGCCACGCTTCCGCGATTCTTTCACGAATGAAGGTTTCGACATTCCTGTCCGCCTCGCTGACCCAGTCCTGAGCGCCTTTTTGATCAACAACAAGATTACCCAGATCGGCGAAATAATTTTTGGCAATTTCCCCGGCCTCCTCGCAAACTGCGACAGCAAAATCTCTGCGTTCTGAAAGTCGAGACATGGGTGATCCTTTTCCGGTTGGAGAGTTGCCATGCATCATTGCAGGCTAAGCGAATGCCAGGCAATCAAAGAGTTATTTCGCATTTCCGGGAGCTATGTCGGCGCTGCAAACCTGGAGATTCTAGTGCTGACGATCTCTTTTGCACTCAACAATCAAGCAGTGTTGTCAGAAAGATGCGAACTAGTTTCAGGCAAGCCCAAAGAGCTGTCCTTTGTGTTGCGCCAAGTTCGAGACACTCGGCGAGAGCAACGAACTGTTTCAGCTTGAAAATGTCTCGGCTGTTGAAAGATCGCTCCTGGTTGAAATGGTTGTGTTCGGAGGAATAAACGGCCGCGAATTTCTGTAAACTGCGCATGGCCACGCTGGCTTGGAACGATGACATGGTACCCTGCCGCCGCGGGTGCGGACATTTAGTGGTGCCAGGAATATGCATGCTCGGGCCATCCAAGGCACAGCACAATCGGATTGCCCTTGTTTTCCTGCCCTGCCTCAAAGACCTCATGTTCAATGCTATTCAGCGAGGAGGTTGGGTGAGAGAAAATTGGTGATCGTGGTCATATCGGTGTCTCCGGTTTGGTTTCCTCGACACTGGCCTAGATTTTAAAGGTATCAAACTATGACACCTTTCTGTATCAGCCTTAATTTATGAAGGGCCGATCCCGACAAGACGCCATCATTCGAAACCTGCGCCGCAGCGGAGCGACAACGGTCGAAACCTTGTGTGATGAGGTCGGGGCAACGCGCAGCACGATCCTGCGCGACCACTCTGCATTGCGTGACGAAGGCTACGTGATCATCGCCGAACAGGGTCTGGCTGACAATTGCCAGAGAGAGAGATCAGCCCAGTCCAAAACTCGGTGTCTCAATGCAGGCAAACTGCGAAAGCTCTTCTGGTTCCAATCCAAAGGAATATCGGGATCCAGCACGTCCAAGAATGCACCCAGCCGGGCGATTCAGACAGGAAACCCCAACAAACGCTAAAGAATTTGACTCTGTCGTGTCGAGCAGGTACTGAAAGAGCGTATGTATATTGACTTTCATCCCCCACCCTAAAACCTTGAGAGCAGACAGGGGGAGAGCGCGTGCAAGCAGAGGGTTTTGTCAAAGGGCGTCCATGTGAACTGGCCGTGCTGGACTATGGCCTCTTCAAGGTCCACTCCAACGGCAGGATCATAGGGATTTGCGGGTTTGTGATCCGCACGGACGCTGGCGAGGTCATCCTGATCGATACCGGCTTTCCAGCCAAATACGCAACTGACACTGACGCCGCGGTGAAAGAAGACCGGCTATTTGAGTTTGGTGAGGTTCTGATATGCGGGCCCGACAACCTGCCGCAAGCACAGCTTGCCAAGTTGGGGATCAAACCCACGGACATCACATTGCAGATTTGTACGCACACTCATATCGATCATATTGGTGGCTTGGGTGATTTTCCAACCGCGCCTATCCTGATATCAGCCGCAGAACGAGCCCTGCCGCGTCCGCTTTATTGGGGAAATGTGCAGCCGCTGGAATGGCCGGATAGGGAGTATCTTGAGATAGAAGGCGATGCTGAAATTGGACCGGGATTTAGGGTCCTAGCAGCCCCCGGCCACGCACCCGGTCAGATTGCCATGATGATTGACCTTCCCTCCGGAGCAGTTTTGCTGACAAGTGATGCGATCTCCCGGCCGGCGGAGATTGACGAAAGATTTGCGGGGTCCTGGGATGAGGATGCCGCGATCGCAAGTGCTGAGCGCCTCATGAGTTTGGCATCTCAGAAGAAAGCCTTTGTGATCTATGGGCATTGTCCAGAGCAATGGCCAAAACTGAGAAAAGCGCCAGAACTCTATCGCTGATCCCGAAAGGGCTTTTGCCTCTTTATCGAAGAGCACTCCACATGCCTACCGTACGTCGCGCCCCTGGTTGAGGATGAACACGTTGCCTCTGGAAACGTCACCTGCCGGAGAGATCAGAAAACTGACCCACGCGGCGATTTGTTCAGGTCGCATCGCTTGACCGTGCGGCATGGCATCGACCGCTTGTTACAAGACATCTTCAGTGAGAACGCCAAAAAGCGGTGTCTCTGTCATCGCAGGGGCCAGCGAGTTCACACAGATTTTGTCGCGCGCATAACGCCGGGCGAGGTCTTTCGTCAGCGTGTCCATCGCCGCCTTTGACGCCCGATAGTGCGGTGGGTCGAAGACATCAAAGTTACACGCTCCGTTTGAGAAATATTGACGATCTTTTTGATGCCTTCACGTTCCAACATCATTGGTACCGCCTGCTGGCAGCAATGGAAGGCAGAGGAAAAATTTATTGCCATCTGCCTGTCGAATTCTTCTGCAGGAATGTTCGGAAAATCCGACATGAAACAAGTGCCCGCATTATTGACCAAAGCGTCCAATCCACCGTGCGCTGCTTTAATGCTCGTAAACGTACGAGAAATCGCTTCTGAACCCGTCAGATCAACGGACATAGGTGTGAAACTCAATTTGAGATCTATAGCCAATTCATCCAAGCCATTGGCGTCAACATCCAAGCCAATCACGTGCATCCCATCCGTGCACAATTAGCGGCTTATAGCGCGCCCCAATCCTCCCGCAGCGCCAGTGACAACGACTGATTTCATGGCAATACCTCTTGGTCTGGCATCGGATGAGTTACTTTACCGTGCAGGATCAAGCTCAATACCCTTCCTTACATTATCAGGTCGAAGACGAGTCCTTTCAATGTTCACTATGCGTAATCATCCTGACCTGCCAGCCATTTGGCCGTCTTGGCGGACGGCCCAGAGCCGATCTTGAACACCGTCTATTAATGCTGCATTCGCGCCCGCATTGCTGCCGTTCGCTGCAGTAGGAATAATAATAGTTATCGAGCCCTTCAAAAGATCGCTGCCGACCTCTTCAGTTTACTTTCCAAAGTTTGGTTTTGCTCCGTAATTAATTTCCAAGTTTTACACTAGCACTCACCGACTGCCTTTCTTGAGCTTTCTTTCCTTGCCGTCGCATGCCGAACATAACCTTACAAAGATGTAAATTGTGGGAGAGCTTCAGCAAATGTGTCCGCCCCATATCGGTGTCACAGGAAGGCAACGACGCCTTCGAAACTCAGATACGGAGACACGATATGGACAACAAAATCATCGCAGGCGGCGCACTGGCTGGATTGCTATTGTCGGGTGCACTGATTGGTACGGTATCCGCTCAAACGGCGGCGACCGCCACCGGGCTGACCGAAGAGCAGGCGATTGAAATTGCCTTGCTGGAAGTTCCGGGTGAGATCCAGGAAGTCGAACTTGAGAAAGAAGACGGTGCGTCGGTCTATGAGATCGAAATCGTCAGGGCGGACGGCAAAGAATTCGAGATCGAGATCGCCGCAGACACCGGTGCCGTGATCGAAGTGGAAGCCGAAGATGACGACGATGAAGGCGACAACGACTAAGGCAGCGCGCCCTTGCGATTGATTGGCCAAATCGGAGGCCCTTGATTACAGTGGCCTCCGATTGAAAACAATTGGGTGCGATATGCGCATTTTGCTGTTGGAGGATGATGCACACCTCGGGTCGTGGGTCAAAAATGGTCTGCGCGAGGAAGGTCATGTCGTCGACCACTTTGAGGACGGAAAAGAGGCTTTGATCGCCGCCATGGGACAGGATTACGATGTGCTGGTTCTTGATCGGATGGTGCCCGGTCTTGATGGGCTGGCTGTCCTCAAATCCCTCCGCGCCTCAAAGAATTCAACCCCCGCCCTGTTCCTAACCGCACTTGGCGAAGTGGATTCCCGAGTCGAAGGGTTTGATGCTGGCGGGGACGATTACCTGACGAAGCCCTTTGCCTTCGCAGAGCTTTCCGCGCGGGTTGGCGCTCTTGGCCGCCGCGGGGACAACGCGTCGATGGACATTGAAAAACAGACTGTCTTGCGGCAAGGGGACTTAAGCCTCGACCTGCTGGCCCGAACCTGCAAACGGCAGGGTCGTGAGATCGAGCTTATGGCAAAGGAATTCAAGCTGCTTGAGTACTTAATGCGCCGCCCTGGCCGATTGGTGACGCGTACGATGTTGCTGGAACAGGTCTGGGACATGAGTTTTGATCCGACCACAAGCGTCGTTGAAACCCATATCAGCCGATTGCGCGCTAAGATTGACAAGCCATTCGATGACCAACTCATCCGAACACGTCGTGGCGAGGGCTATGTCTTTGGACATTAACTTCACTTGGCTCCACCGATCTTCGACCGTTCGGCTGGCACTGATCCTGTCGGTGATCTTCGCTATTGGGATGGCGGTCGCTGTCTTCACCGCCCTGAAAATAGGGGCTGGTGCGTTTGAGCGCAGGGCGGATGCGACCCTCCAATCCATGTCCAGTGCTTCGGATCTGCAAGGCGCGCGGGGTGATGGTCTTGGGCTTATACTGCGTACCGCCGATGATCTGGAT
Source organism: Ruegeria sp. ABV4_181 (assembly GCF_056158465.1). Classification (NCBI taxonomy): domain Bacteria; kingdom Pseudomonadati; phylum Pseudomonadota; class Alphaproteobacteria; order Rhodobacterales; family Roseobacteraceae; genus Ruegeria; species Ruegeria sp. ABV4_181. The sequence goes on along the minus strand of NZ_JBSWTI010000002.1, from coordinate 1,951,042 downwards.
GATCTGCCCGGAGCCTTTGCCCGCGCGGCGCGACGAGGCGGCGGCACGGTCGATCTGGAAGATGATTTCCGCAATGCAGAGACCTGGAGGGTTCTCGTCAACGCGGATAGTCAAGGCGCACCAGTTGTCATTGCTGTGGCTTTGGACGATGGCGAAGACGCGCTTGAACTGCTTAGCGGTGTGCTATGGACGACGGTTTCGGTCGTTGTTGCATTGAGCTTGATCATTGGCTTGACAGCAGGGTTTCTGGGGCGACGCCGACTGAAGCGGATCAACGAAACGTTATCGGCACTGGCCTCCGGTGACCTTACTGCACGCACGGGGATCGCACAGTCGAACGATGATTTGGGGGACATGGCCCATCAGGTTGATGTGACGGCCGGAGAATTAGAGCAGCTTGTTGCACAGACCCGGCATCTCAGCGCCAGCCTGGCCCATGATCTCCGTACTCCGCTTGCGCGGCTGCGGTCCCGGCTTGAGGTCTTGCCAGACGGCGAAATACGTGACGCGGCCCTTGAAGAGGCTGAACGCCTATCCACCATTTTTGATACGATCATGCGCGTCGCGCGCATCGAGGCGGCACAAGGGACGGACGGCTTCGAAAAAATTGCTCTGGATGCCTTTGCAAAAGAGCTGTTCGAGGTCTTTGCTCCGGTTGTCGAGGATTCCGGGAAGTCGCTCGTGCTCGACATGGTTCAAACCGGAACCGTGTTTGCGGACCGCCAAATGTTGGTTCAGGCCGTGGCGAACCTGATCCAGAACGCAATCCGCCATGGTGGGCCGGAGATCACGCTCAAAGTGCATGGGAAATCTGTTGGCGTGGTCGATGATGGCCCCGGTGTTGATCCCTCTGACTTTGCCGAGATCATCAAACCCATGGTGCGGTTGGATGCCTCACGCCAGACAGAGGGCACAGGTCTCGGATTGGCGCTTGTGCGGGCGGTCGCCAATCGGCACCAAGCAGAGCTTGTCCTGGCTCCGCTCCAGCCGCAGGGCCTCTCCGTCACTCTGAAGTTTGCAGATTTGTAAAGTTGGGATCAGGCGCGCGTAAAGCCCCCCGCTTACATCAGTTTCATCGAAACAACGACTGAAACTGGAGACTCTCAAAATGCAAAAACATGTGAATAAAATGGTATCATGCGCAGCGAGTATCAGCCTTTTCCTGATCGGCTGTGCCGTAGCAGGGTTTGGACTGGTTTTTATGTTCCACATGGCCATCTTCGCCGTTGTGGTAGCTGGTCTCGGCCTTCTCGCTGCCCCTCTTCTTAAATTTGTCGGTCTGTCCGCCGATAATAATGCAGAAAGTCTCGCCGTCTAAGCCTTGCGGAGCCGCACCCAGGCGCTCCTGCAACCGTTAGTTTCTCATGTATTCATCACGAGAGCCCCGCGTGACGCCTTTCGGCCAGTGCGAGAACTTGGTCCAGGCCTGCATGCACCTAGAAAACGGAATTTGAGCACTAGTCCATGCACGCTATGCCATGCAGATCAAACGAATCCCGGATTGAGAAGCTTGGGAACCGGTCGATTTGAGATACGGCAGCTGATTGTAGTGGACACGCGTCGGGCCGAACCACAGATTTCGCAAAAATACTGACATTTGTCGGTTACCGATTTGTGTTCTAGTCTGTGCACTGAACTGTTGATGCGACCTCAGGGGGACTTCCATCGTGACCTACTTTCTTCGCATTAGACGGCTGGCACTGAAATCGGTTGCCGTACTCTGCATTTTCGCGACAGCGGGTTATGCCTGCACCGGCATTACCCTTACTGGGTCAGATGGAACGACCGTTTTTGCGCGCACATTGGAGTGGGGTACGTTTGATCTCGCACCAGAAATCCTTGTGATCCCTCCGGGCACCGAATTGTCGGCCTCTGGGATGCCGGACGGCGCGCCTGGGCATACCTGGTCAACAACCTATGGCGTGGCGGGAATCACAGCGTTGGGCAAACCGCTTTTTGGCGACGTTATGAATGAAAATGGCCTGGTCGTCGGAACCTTCTATCTGCCGGGCTTCACCGAATATCAAAACTACGACCCCGCATACGCGGCGATCTCAATGAGCTCTTCCGATCTTGCTGGGTATATTGCGACCCAGTTTTCCTCGGTAGCTGAAGTTCGTTCGGCTTTGGAAAGCATTCGTGTTGTCCCGGTGATCGAACCTGCAATTGGCATTCCGCCGCCGCTTCATTTTATGGTGTCAGACCCCAGCGGCGAAGCGATCGTTATCCAGTACATCGATGGTGTTCCTACCGTTTTTGACGCCCCGCTTGGCGTTATCACGAACGCGCCCAACTATGACTGGCACATCACAAATCTGAACAATTTCCTCAATCTGTCCGCGATTTCACTGGCCCCAGTGGAGGCAGACGGGTTGCGGTTTGCTCCGCTTGGAGCAGGCAGCGGAATGTTGGGGCTGCCCGGAGATTTCACACCGCCTTCGCGGTTTGTACGTGCGGTCGCCTTCTCACAAACGGCGCGCGAAACCGAGGGGGGCTTCGACACAGTTCGAGAGGCGTTTCGCATCCTGGACAACTTCAATGTTCCGATCACTGCCGCGGAAGGAGATGCAGCCGCAGACGGTACGGAAGATTTGATATACAGCGCCACACAGTGGACGGCGGCCAGCGACCTGACAAACAAGCGCATCTATTATCACACGCAATGGAATCGAAATGTGCGCGTCGTGGATGTAGGAAGCATTGATTTTTCGGATGCAGGGATGGAGATGATAAGCATCCCGCTGGATGCATCTCGTGCGCCATCGATCGAGACCGTTGTGTTCGAATAGGCCGGTCGCGAAAACAACAATATTGACTGAGCTGCCAGACCCGGTCCTTAGCCGAACATGAGCGCTATCTTCGAATGCTGCGTTTGCGGCCAGCGTTGCTGCCGTCCGCTGCAAGTGCAATATGCAGAGAGTTATGACCTCAACAAATGCGGGCAATTTTGCTGTTCGTTTGTCCTACAGCAATGGCGGGTCACAGCAACTTGCTTCTTGGGCAACTCAACAGCTGCCCTATCCGGTTAGGCCAATATGCGCATACTTGCCTTCGCGCTTACCCTCCCTGATCCGATTAAAGACTGCCCTTTTCACAGGAGAGAATTCCCTGTTTCTCAATTTAGGGAAATTGCAACATAAGCCTCTGAAAAACATGCAGTTCTGACATGCAAATTGCCTGATATCGGACCCATCTCACGAAGCTTCCCTGTAAATTGCCGGGTATCAGGGAAATCCAGCCCAATGCGACCCCGCCGAAATGCGCCACTGAGACTAAGGCCGGAATAGCGCTCTGATTGTACGAACTGCTCTGTCTCTGATTGAAAGCGCACACGCCAACTCGCGGGAATTGCGGCACAATTCCGGGTCAGAAAACACAACTGAAGTGAGACATGTATGAGTGGCGGGGAGACAGGGATTCGAACCCTGGGAACGCTCTCACGTTCAACGGTTTTCAAGACCGCCGCATTCGACCACTCTGCCACCTCCCCGCGTGGGGCCGGGTCTACGGCGAACTGGAAACGGTGGCAAGAGCAAATAGGGAAATCTCGCCGAAGCCTACGCAGCGCTCTTTCCATGACACCGCGCTCACGTTATGCTTTGCAGGAAAGACCGTATCAGTCCGGCATGACAGAACCGGCGATCAGCGGTGGGGTTCAGGAAACGAGACCCCTTCAGGCAAGGGATGACAAAATGAAACGAGCGACTGAGACACGCGTCAATCCGCGATCTTTGGCGGCTTTGGCCTTGGCCCTTTCAGTTTTAGCCGGATGCGACGAAACATTGTCTTCGGGCGATGCCTTGTCAGAGGCGGAAGGCGGTGATGCACAGAACTCCGACACTCAGAACGGCAGTGTCGAACTTTTCCCGATTTCCACCGGTGGCCCGCAAGAAACGGTTGAAGCGCCAGAGGTCTTTCAGGTGACCGAGGCGGGGTTGTGGGACGGGCGCCCGTCCCTTGGCGGTATTTGGGTGGCCCACCCGGACGTGACGCAGCCGGAACGGGTTGCAATCAAAAACACATCCAACAACAAGACCGTGAATGGCGCGCTATTCCGGCGGGAAAGAAACCTGCCGGGTCCGGCGCTGCAACTGTCATCGGCCGCTGCGGAAAAGCTGGGTATTCTTGCCGGATCGCCGACAAAAGTGCAGGTTATCGCGCTAAGGCGCAAGCCGGTTGAAACGGAAGAGGTCGAGCCGGAAGAGGCCCAACCGACCGAAACCGCAAGTAGTGAAGAGACCGCTCCGGTCGAAGATGTCCAGCCGCAGGAAGCCGCGACGGAAACAGCCTCGGCCGATACGAAGAATTCCGAGAAGCCGGCCAAGCGGAAGTGGTGGCAAAAGAAGGAGCCGGTCGCCGCTGCTGGTGCTGCGGGCGTCGCTACGGCGGCAGCCGAACCGGCGACTGAAGTAACGGCGGAAACGGTCGAAGAGGTAGTGGAAACGGCTGCACAGGCTGCGCCGACCGCGACACTTTCCGATCCGACGGTTACGCCACCTGCGGAAAAACCGGCAAAACGGAAATGGTGGCAAAAGAAACGCTCCGACGAGATCACGGAAACAACCCTCGACCCGATTGAGGGCGCGGCAGCAGCCATTGATGCGGCAGAGCCGGCACAGGCCAGCGCCGCCACCGCGGCTGCGACCTCTGGTTCGATCAACAAGCCATTTGTCCAGGTTGGAACCTTCAATGTCGAAGCCAACGCCAACAGTGCGGCCGCAAAAATCCGGCGCAATGGCATGACTGCCAATGTACGCGAGCTGAAGACCGACGATAAGACGGTCTGGCGCGTTCTGGTTGGACCTGCATCAACCCGTGCAGAACGCAACGCCCTGCAAAGCGACGTGAAGGACCTTGGCTTTACCGACGCGTTCACTGTCAAAAACTGAAACTAAGGAGGCCGCCGTGCTATCCTCGCTGCGATCATCTGTTTTGACCCTTGGGCTGGCGCTTATTGCGCTGCCTGCTCATGCCTTCGATACCCAGGCCCGCGCGGCTTATGTGATGGACCAGACAACCGGCACGGTTCTTTTGTCCAAAGAGGCGGACCAACCTCTTCCTCCGGCCTCCATGTCTAAGCTGATGACGCTTTATGTGGCGTTCGAGGCCCTGCGTGACGGTCGGTTGACGCTGGATGAAACGCTGCCCGTTTCGGAACACGCGATGAGCTATGGAGGCTCGACCATGTTCCTGAACACGCAGGATCGTGTGCGGGTTGAGGATTTGCTGCGCGGCATTATCGTCCTGTCGGGCAATGATGCGTGCGTTGTCATCGCCGAAGCGCTGAGCCCGGACGGAACCGAAGCCGGGTTTGCCCGCTATATGACACAGCGCGGCAAGCAAATGGGCATGGATCACTCCAACTTCGCCAACTCCAACGGCTGGCCCGCAGCGGGACATATGATGTCGGTTCACGATCTGGCCGTACTGGCGGATCGGCTGATTACGGACTTTCCGGAATATTACCCCCTCTTCGCCGAAGAGGAGTTCGAGTTCGACGGACGCGCACCATCGAACAAACGCAACCGCAATCCGCTGCTGAAGTTGGGGATCGGTGCGGACGGGCTGAAAACCGGCCACACGCAAGAGGCCGGTTACGGCCTTGTTGGATCGGCCAAGCAAGGCGACCGCCGGGTGATCTTCGTTCTCACCGGCCTCGACAGCACCGCCCGCCGCGCAGAGGAGGCTGAGGCCGTGGTTAACTGGTCGTTTCGAAATTTTGTCGAGAGGACAGTTGCCAACGCAGACACGCCGATAGCCGAAGCACAGGTCTGGATGGGCGCCGACAAGTCCGTGGGTCTGGTTCCGGAAGAAGACCTGTCGCTGCTGTTCCCGGTGCTGGGTGACAAGAATATTCAGGCCGAAGTGGTTTATGACGGCCCCGTCAATGCGCCGATCGCCAAGGGTCAGCAACTGGCCGAACTGGTCATCAAACCCGAAGGTCTGCCGGAAATCCGCCGTCCGCTGCTGGCCGCCAATGACGTCGCATCCGGCGGGTTTGTGGTACGGATGATGACTGTCGGCGGCATTGTCCTGACCGATGTCATCGGCAACCCGTTGGATTTGATGTGACGAGCACCGGGTTGTTTCTGACCTTTGAAGGCATCGACGGATCGGGCAAGTCATCACAGGCAAAAATGCTTGCCGGGCATTTGCGCCAGTTGGGATATGATGTCGTTCTGACGCGCGAACCCGGCGGATCGCCGGGCGCTGAAGAAATTCGCCGTCTGGTCCTGGAAGGCGACCCGGATCGCTGGTCGGCCGAGACGGAAATCCTGCTGTTCACCGCCGCCAGACGAGATCATCTGGAGCGGACGATAGACCCGGCGCTTGCCGAGGGTAAAGTGGTCATCTGCGACCGTTTTGCGGACAGCACGCGAATGTACCAAGGGCTGTCGCGCGGTGACCTGCGCGGGCTGGTCGACCAGTTGCACTCTCTCATGATCGGGCGCGAACCCGACCTGACGGTTCTGATCGACATGGACCCGCATACCGGCCTGACCCGGGCCAAGGGCCGTCAGGGCACAGAAGAACGGTTCGAGGATTTCGGGCTGGACCTGCAACAGAAAATGCGAGCAGGATTTCTGGCCCTTGCCGATGAGTTTTCCAGCCGCTTTCGGGTGATCGACGGCAACCGGGACATGGACAGCGTTGCGCAGGATGTGACAGATATCGTCTTGCAAGCATTGCGATAGACGATTGATGAGCGACGATACCCCGACCCCGGATCAGGCACCCGGTGCCCCCCATCCGCGCGAAACGCAGCACCTGTTCGGACAGAACGAGGCCGAACAGGCGTTTCTGAGCGCCTATACCTCGGACCGGTTGCACCACGGTTGGTTGCTGACCGGCCCCAGAGGTGTCGGCAAAGCCACGCTGGCGTGGCGTATCGCGCGATTTCTGCTGGCGACACCACCGACCGGGGATGAGGGGCTGTTCGGTGCTCCGCCGTCACCCGAAACGCTGGCGATTGACCCGGATCACCCTGTCGCCCACCGCATTCTGGCAGGCGCTGAACCGGGGTTGGCCGCGATCACCCGGTCACTGAACGACCAGGGGCGGCTGCGCAATGAAATCGTCGTGGACGATATCCGCAAGCTGGGGAAATTCTTTGGCCTGTCCGCCGCCGATGGCGGTCGTCGCGTTGTGATCGTCGACACCGCGGACGACATGAATGTCAGCGCGGCCAATGCCCTTCTGAAGATGCTCGAAGAACCCCCGGCCCGCACTACGCTGCTGCTGATTTCGCACCAGCCCTCGCGCCTTTTGCCGACGATCCGGTCGCGGTGCCGAACGCTTCGCCTGTCACCGCTGGGTTCCGAGGATATGCAAGCCGCCCTGAAACAGACTGGGGCGGATTTGCCGGAACAGGCCGATCACCTTGCGGCTCTGGCCGCCGGGTCGGTGGGCGATGCCGTACGGCTGATCAATCTGGGCGGGCTAGAGATTTACGCCGAACTGATCGCCATTCTGGGAACCCTGCCCCGGATGGACCGCCAGCGTGCATTGGCCTTGGCTGAAGCCGCGGCCCAGCGCGGTGCCGCCGAGCGGTTCGAACTGCTGCTGACCCTGATTGATGTCGCCCTGTCCCGCCTTGCCCTGACCGGCGCGACCGGCGCGGCGCCCCTGCCCGAGGCCGCTCCACGCGAGGCGGAAACACTGGCCCGACTGTCCGCCTCTCCGCAACAGGCGCGCAACTGGGCGGAGGCCGGCGCCCTGATCACGGCCCGCGCGCGTCATGGGCAGGCCGTGAACCTTGACCCTGCCGCTCTGGTCCTAGATACGGTGTTCAAGATACAGGAAACCGCCGGTCAGAGCAGATGAGCGATACCCCCGAAATCACCGACAGCCATTGCCATCTGGACTTTCCCGATTTCGATGGCCAGTTGGACGACATCGTTGCACGCGCCGCCGAAGCCGGTGTGACACGGATGGTCACCATCTGCACACGCCTGCGCAACGAACCCGGCGTCCGCGCCATCGCCGAGGCCCACGCGCCCGTGTTTTACGCCGCCGGGACCCACCCGATGAGCGCGGCAGATGAGCCAATGGCCACAGTGGACGACCTGGTCGCGCTGTCTCAGCACCCCAAATTTGTGGGGATAGGCGAATCCGGGCTGGATTATCACTACACTGCCGAGTCAGCGGCCGTGCAGAAGCAGTCGCTGCGGGTTCATATCGAGGCCGCTCAGCGCACCGGCCTGCCGTTGATCATCCACGCCCGCGTAGCCGATGACGACATAGCGCGCATTCTGACCGAGGAATATAGCAACGCGCCCTATTCCTGCGTGATGCACTGCTTTTCCTCGTCGGCGGAATTGGCCCGGGCTGCGCTGGATCTGGGTTTCTACCTGTCCATGTCGGGCATTGCGGCCTTCCCCAAAAGCCAAGAGTTGCGCGATATCTTCGCCAGCGCCCCGGTTGACCGCGTCCTTGTTGAAACAGACGCGCCCTACCTTGCCCCGCCGCCCTATCGCGGCAAGCGCAATGAACCGGCCTATACCGCCCACACGGCCCGTAAGGGGGCCGAAGTGTTCGGGTTGAGCTACCCCGAATTCGCCGCACAGACGCAGGCCAATTTCGACAGGTTGTTCACCAAGGCCGCGACCTATAAGGCGGCTGCATGACCGAATTGCGCTGCACCATCCTGGGCTGCGGTTCATCCGGTGGCGTGCCCCGGCTGGGCGGTCATTGGGGCGCCTGCGATCCGGATAATCCCAAGAACATACGCCGCCGTTGCTCGATGCTGGTCGAGCGTGTCGGGAGCGCAGGCACCACATCTGTTCTGATCGACACCAGCCCGGACATGCGCAGCCAATTGTTGGACAGTGGAACCGGGCGGCTGGACGGTGTTGTCTATACCCATTCCCACGCCGACCACGTTCACGGCATCGACGACCTTCGCATGATCGTGTTCAACATGCGCGAAAGGGTTCCCGTCTGGGCCGACGGCGCCACCCAGAACGATTTGCTGGGCCGGTTCGGATATGCGTTCGTACAGCCCGACAACTCGCCCTATCCTCCGATCCTGGACCTGAAAACAATCGACGGTCCGTTCGAGGTCGACGGCCCCGGTGGCCCGATCCCTTTTCATCCGTTTAACGTCAACCACGGTTCGATCGACGCGCTGGGGTTCAGGATGGGTCGATTGGTTTACCTGCCGGATGTCGCCGATATCTATGACAATTCCTGGCCAATGCTGGAAGGTCTGGATTGTCTGGTCATAGATGCGCTGCGACGGTCTCCGCATCCCACCCACACTCATCTGGAAAAGACGCTCGGGTGGATCGACCGGTTGCGGCCTAAACGGGCGGTTCTGACCAACATGCATATAGACCTGGATTACGCCACGGTCGCCACCGAAACCGACGATTACATCACGCCAGCCTATGACGGCATGGTGATCCATCAGGCACTGTAAGCCTCTGTTCGCACTACCTCAAATACCGCACCCCGTCTCGGGAAACTCTGAGGGGGCCGTGACATGCTGCAAAACCTGATCGATGTCATCCTGCCGGTTTTCCTTGTAATCGGGGCCGGTTACGCATCGACCCGGCTGGGGTATTTCCGCGAAATCCATATCGACGGGTTGATGAAGTTCACCCAAGGCTTTGCCATCCCCTGCCTGTTGTTTCTGGCAATATCCCATCTGGACCTGAGCGCCAGTTTCGACCCCCGCCTGCTGGCCAGCTTCTACACTGCCGCTGCCCTGTGCTTTACCGCCGGATTGTTCGGCGCGCGCCTGATTTTTCATCGCGACTGGGAAGATTGCGTCGCCATCGGTTTTTGCTGCCTGTTTTCCAATTCGGTCCTGTTGGGCCTGCCCATAACCGAGCGCGCCTATGGACCGGAAAACCTGACCGGGAACTACGCGATCATCGCCTTCCATTCCCCATTTTGCTACGGCGTCGGAATAACCGTGATGGAGGTGATCCGAAATCGCGGCCATGCCGGAACCCGTATGGTCCGGTCGGTGCTTTCGGCGATGTTCCGCAACGCGCTGATCCTGGGCATCGCTCTGGGATTTGTCGTCAACCTGTCCGGGATCGCGGTTCCTGCGGTTGTGGATGAGGCACTGGGACTGGTGACGCGCGCGGCACTCCCAGGGGCCTTGTTTGCCTTGGGCGGTGTATTGGTAAAATACAGACCCGAAGGCGACCTGCGCGCCATAACATTCGTCTGCGCCGTTTCCCTGATACTGCACCCCAGCCTTGTGTGGCTGTTCGGCACATCCGTCGGCCTGCCTCAGGATCTGTTCCGTTCCGGCGTTTTGAATGCGGCGATGGCACCCGGATTCAACGCATATATTTTCGCCAATATGTATGGCCGGGCCAAACGGGTCGCCGCCTCTTCGGTATTGATTGGCACAACGGCATCAATACTGACGGTCTGGCTTTGGCTGACGCTTTTGGGCTGATATCACCGCGCCATGCATTGACTTTGACCCGCCGGAAGACACCTATCGGGAAATCAGACAGGACGATTCAAATGCCGCACGCCATAATCGTTGCACATGGGCAGCCGTCGGACCCGGATCCGGCCGAAAAGGCGTTGGCGGATTATGCCGCGCAAGTGAACGCTTTGTGCCCGGGCGTCCACGTCAGCTCAGCCACATTGGCGGCCCCGAATGCGCTCGAAACGAAACTGGCTGAGGTGCCAGAAGAGACCGTTGTTTATCCGCTGTTCATGGCCAAGGGTTGGTTTGTCACTAGCGCCCTGCCTAAACGACTGAAGAACCGACCCCTTCCGATCCTGGACCCGTTGGGCGTAGATGCCGCGCTGCCGGCCCTGACCGCCGAAGCGCTGGGGGACGCATTGGCGGAGTTCGGGTGGTCGGCCCCTGCCACCGATCTTGTTCTGGCCGCTCATGGCTCTGGTCGCAGTCGTAACCCCTCTGCGGTCGCCACGGGGTTTGCCGAAGAATTGGAGAAACTCCTGAAATTCCGCTCCATCCAGCTTGGCTTTGTCGAAGAGCCGCCTTCCATAGCAGAAGCCGCAGCGGGTTTGTCAGATCAGGCGCTTTGCCTGCCCTTCTTTGCCTGCACCGGCGGGCATGTTCTGGAGGACGTGCCCCAAGCGCTGAGCGAGGCGGCCTATCGGGGTAGAGTTTTACCTGTGGTCGGCGAATTGCCCCATGTAAAGCGCCACATCGCCGAAACGCTGACCGGAGTTTTCCACGAGGTTTAGTGTAGGACGGGTGCAACAACCGCACGCACAACACTCTTCCAATCTACCGGCGGACATCAACTACCCGCGCGGTGCCCCTGATGCGCCGCTTTGCAACCGGGTGCCCGCATATGAGGAATACAGGCAATGGCGAGACCTGCCTTTCCTTTTTGCCTGATACAGGGCCAGATCTGCGGCATGCAGGATTTCGGCGGCTTCGGGGGGATTGAACTGCGTGGACAAAGCCGTTCCGACGCTGGCTGAAATCCGGCAGATGTTGTTTTCAAAGATCATGGGTTCTTTCAGCCGGTCAATCAACCGCGCCGCTATCGCTGATAGAATAGCTTCGTCGACCAACCCCTTAAAAATAATTACAAACTCATCCCCGCCGATGCGGGCAACGGTGTCATCGCTTCGGGTTTCTTCAACCATGATGCGGGCGGCCTGTTGCAGGACGAAATCACCGGCTGCGTGCCCGTACCTGTCGTTGACCGACTTAAAGAAGTCCAGATCCAGATGCATCAGGGCAAACGGAGAGCTCCCTGAGATCAGGTGCCCCAGAAAGACATCCATCGCCCGTCGGTTTTTGAGCCCGGTCAGCATGTCTGTATATGCCTGCTCCTCTGCTGCCAACATTGCCCCCTGCAAGCGCATGTTCAGCGAGCGCGACGCCTCCATCGCGGCGGATTTGGCCTCGACCAGGTAAAGCAGTTCGATCGCAAGATCCGTTCCCGAGAAATCCGCGCTGGTCAGGTCATAGTCCCGCACAGCATCCAGCACTGAAATCCCGAAGGACAGGTTGATTACCGCCCCCTGCCCTTCTGGCAGCGGGGCAACCAACCCTTTGAGCGCCGTGCGCGGCGTACCGCGCAACTTGAGGCGAACCTTGGCCCCGGCAAGTGCAATCAACTCAGGGATGGTCGTCACCGTCCGCGGACGAACCAGTTCGAAGACGTCCGGAAAGCTCTGACCCGCCATCGGCTGATCCGGGCGCAACTTCTGCAAGGTAGGCCCGACGCGCTGAATCCGCCCGATTTTGTCCACAAGCACAAACATCGGGCAGAGCGTCTCCAGCAAGGCCGCCAGATCACCGGTATCAATCATGACTTGCGCGCCCCCAGATCAAAATGCCGCCCTTCTGCAAAGGCGCTTTCCACAAGGAAAATCGAAATTACCTCGGCCTCGCCGTCCCGTCCGTCATGAGACAACATTGCCAAGGCGCCGTAATCGTCGGCCATGGCACGCAAAACCCCGACCATTACACTGGAATATCCCGGCAAGCCCGGGCAGCAACACAGTTGGTACTCTGTCGGCGTCACTTCCCTGAGTTCCAGTTCAGGTAGGCTGAGGTCCGAGACGGCCAGCCTGACCCGATCGGACAAATCGTCCAGTGAATGCAGAAATTCCACGTAGCTCACGCCGCCGAAACGCAACAGCCTGCGCAAACCCTCCATTTTGGGGTGTGAGACCAGATAGGTCCCCAGATCCTCCAGAACTTCGGGGCGCGGCCTGTTCAGATCGGCGCAGAGCGTGTCCAGCACCCTGGTCGTCACGTCATCATCATAGACAAGCATGGCCTCGAATTCGACGAATCCCAGATCCGCTGCTTCGGTCACGCGCAACCAGCAGGACTGCCCATAGGTCGCGCCCACAAAGGATTGTATCGCCCGATTGATCAGACCGTGCATGAAAAGCCCCGGATTGGTTTCACGCCCAATCTGGTCTGAAATTTCTTAATAAAACGCCAAAATCCCCGCGGAGGTTGCGCCAAAGATGCCAGGTGTCAAACTGGAACTTCTTCAGAACAAACTAGAAATCCGTCGGCGCCCCACCTTCGGCTTTGCGGCGGGTCACAAACTCAGCCAGTTCTTCGCGAATGCCTTCGTCCAAGGCCGGAGGTTCAAAGCTGGTGATGATTTCCTTGAACATGTGATGAGCCCGTTCGGCGGTCCAGACACCCCCTGCCACGTCCCAGCCTTCGTAGTTTTTCCAGTCGCTCAGGAACGGCTGATAAAAGGCTGTGGTGTACCGGTCCTGAGTGTGCTGAATACCAAAGAAATGCCCGTCATTGCCCACCGCCCGGATGGCGTCCAACGCAATTTCGTCAGGTCCGGTCGCTGTGATTTCAGGCTGCATATAGCGTTGGATTTGCTGCAGTATTTCGCAATCCATAATGAATTTTTCGGGGCTTGCGATCAGCCCGCCTTCCAGCCAGCCGGCGGCGTGATAAACCATATTCGTACCGGACTGCACAGCTGCCCACAGCGAGTTTGAGGTCTCCCACACCGATTGCCCGTCTGGCACGTTGGCGGCGCACACCCCAGACGACCGCATCGGCAAGCCATAGTACCGCGCCATCTGCCCCGTCATCTGGGTCGACCGCATGTATTCCGGCGTACCAAAGGCCGGAGCGCCGGATTTCATGTCCACGTTGGACGTAAATGTGCCGATGACACAGGGAATGCCCGGGCGCACGTATTGGAACAGGGCAATCGCGCACAGTGCCTCGGCCAGCGATTGCGCCACGGCCCCCGACATTGTGACCGGCGCCATCGCTCCGGCCAGGGTAAACGGCGTCACCACGATGGCCTGCCCGCGCCGTGCCAGCCGCAGACAGCCATCAATCATTGGATGGTCGTGTTTCAGCGGCGAGGTCGAGTTGATATTGGTGTACATCCGCGGGGCGGCCTCGAATTCCTCGTGGCTCAGCCCGCCGGCGATCCGGACCATCTCCATCACGTCCTCGACACGCTCCTTGCCCAGCGAATAGGCGTGCATCGCCTTGTCGGTCAGCGTCAGCTTGTCATAGAGGACGTCCAGGTGACGGACGCTGGCATGGATGTCGACCGGCTCGACCGGGTAGCCGCCCGCGAAGTGGATACAGTTGAAATACTGGGTCAGCTTCAACAAATTCCGGCACATTTCCCTTGTGCCGGATACTTTCGTGCCAATTTCCATATCCCAGTAGTTCGGCGGCGACGACACATTGCCGAACAACAAATTCTTGCCACCGATCACGATCTTTCGGTCCGGGTTGCGTGGGGTGATCGAGAACTGAGACGGAGCCTTTGCAATCATCTCCATGACAAAATCCCGCCCCATGCGGACATTGTCCCCGTCGATAGTGCACCCGGCCTCTCGCAGAATACCGATGGCTTCTTCATTGTAGAACTCAACGCCGATCTCTTCGAGGATGCGCATCGCGCCCTCGTGGATCGCCTCGATTCCCGCTGCATCCAGCGGTTCGGTCGGATTGTCCGTATTGACCGGAGGGTTCCAAGGCATCTGGTCGATCACCGCACTGCCGCGGCGTTCGGCGGCACCGGCCCGCCCGCCACTGCGACGTCTGCGTGTTTTTGTATCAGCCATTGGAACCTCCGGAGCTTGCTTTGGTACAAGCAAGCCCCGAAGCCGGGCAACAGGCCGCTCTGTCTGCGACAACCTATGTCGGTTTCAAATCCCGAACCGCCGAATTTGACGCGCGGGCAGTCAGCTTTGTGCCAGCCAGCCGGGGATGTGCCCGATATCCGGCAGAACGACATCCGCCATCGGGGCCAGCGCGTCAGCCGGTGCCAGCCCGGTCAGAACCCCGATTGTCGTCATTCCGGCCGCGCGCCCTGCCTGCAAATCGTGCAGACTGTCGCCGACCATCGCAACCTGGCTTGGCGCGACGCCGACATGGGCCGCAAATGCCAGCAGTTGCCCCGGACCCGGCTTGAACCCGTGACCGCTGTCATAGCCGGCGACGAAATCGAAATGGTCGCGAATACCAACCGACGCCAGATGCCGCAGCGCGGGCATCTCGCCATCATTGGTGGCAACCCCCAGCTTGAAACCCTCCTGACGCAACCCGTCCAGAAACGGCACCAGCGGAACCGCCGGGGCCTGAGGCGCAGAGGCTGATTCCGTGTTCAGAAGGTCGATCAGATCCGCATCTGACAATTCCGGCATGTGGGGTGCCAGCACTTCGGCAATCTCTTCGACGGTTCCGGCTATGACGATGCTGTCCGGGGCATAGACAAGCTGTTCCAGATCGAAACCGATGACGCGGCCCAGCTCGGTTGCACGCGCAATATCTCCGCCAGACAGCCGCAGCAGCACGTTGCGTCCGAACGCCCCCCACGTGTTGGCAAAGTCAAACAGGGTTCCGTCCTTGTCGAACAGGATCGCGTCGATGGGCATTGCATGCTCCTGCAAAGTTGTTGGGTCAGGTCCAGTGAACATCCGCACCCCCGGACAGAACCGCGCGGGCCTGACCGGGCAGTTCGTAAGGCACGGAATTGGCGTCACAAAAGGCGACTACCCACGAATCGTCAAGCATCAGAAACTCAAGCACTGACCCCAGGAACTCAGGCTCGGCCGCCCTGTCCCGCAATTCGCCGGCCGATGCGCCGGTCGACCCCAGAAATACGGGCAGCAATTCATCGTTCCCGACCAGCCAACCCAGAACATTCAGGGCCAGCGTTTCAGCGGATTGGGCAGAGATTGGCATAAATGAGACCCCGGATCGGTACTTGGAAAGGGTTTGTTAACCAAACTCATAAACACTTTGGCAACGCATGCAATCAACGGTGACTGATATGTCCGTGCAGGGTACTATCCTTGTCCTCGACGGGACTTCGACCAATCGCATCATGTTGAAGGTTCAGCTGACGGCGGCGTGGTATCACGTCGTGCCGGGTGAAAGGCTGAGGGGCCTCGATGGGCTTTTGCGGCGCGTGAAACCCGATCTGGTGCTGACTTCGCACAGCCTGCCGGATGGCACGGCCGCAGATGTCAAGCGGCTGGTCACCGCCGACCCCGATCTGACTGACGTTCCCGTGGTTGCGATTGCTCCGCAGAACGACAAGGCGGCCAGACTGAAGGCTTTGGCGGATGGTCTGGACGACGTTCTCGCTCATCCGTACAAAGACACGTTTCTGCTTGCCCGGGTGCGCAGCCTGCTGCGGGCGCGTGCTGAAGCTCAGGATTTGCAGGCAAGCAACGGAGCGCAACCCGTTGGTTTTGCGGAACCCGCCGCGCCCCTGGTCACGCGCCCAGAGGCGGCCCGGGTTGCGATTCTGACGCAGACGTCGCGTACAGGTGCCGCTTGGCAAATGGCCCTGTCCAAAAACGCGCGGCACCAGTTCAGCACACATGCCCCGACAAACCTTCACGGCCTGCTGAGTGGGCCGGTGCCGGACGCCATCGTGATCGAACTGGGCGCAAGCCCGTCGGAATTGAACCTGCTGGCCGACCTGAAATCGCGCGGGGCAACGCGGCACACCGTTCTGATCGGAATTCTGGAAAGCGAGAACCCCGATCTGGCGTCCGAGGCGCTGGATCGCGGGGCGGATTCAGTGTGTGTCGGCTCTTTCTGCGCCGAAGAGACCATGTTGCGGCTGGAAAACCAGATTGCCCGAAAGGCGCGGGTCGACCAGATGCGGGCCTCGTTGCGTCGCGGTATCGCCCAATCCTGGGTGGACCCTCTGACCGGGTTGCACAATCGGCGGTACGCGATGCGTGCCCTGGACAAGATCGCCCATAAATCTGCGCAAACCGGACGGGGTTTTGCGGTGATGCTCGCCGATCTGGATCACTTCAAGGCGATCAACGACCGGTTCGGACATACCGGCGGTGACCGGGTGCTGGCCGAAGCGGCCGCACGGATGCAACAAGCCGTCGGGGCCGCTGGATTCGTTGCCCGCATCGGAGGAGAGGAGTTCATGATTGGGCTCTCAGACACCACTCAGGACAAGGCGGTCAAACTCGCCAAAAAGCTATGCAAGTGTATCCGTCAGATACCGTTCGACCTGCCCGACGCTCCGGTCCCGATACCAGTCACCATCAGTATCGGCGTGATCGCAACCCGCCCCGGGCAAGCCCCGCATTCGCATCAGCCCGCGCCATTGGAACGCCTGATAAAATCAGCAGACACTGCCCTTTATGCGGCAAAATCGGCCGGGCGCAATCAGGTGCGGGTCAGGCAGGCCGCAGCATAAGACGGGGTTCAGTCCCTTTTCTTTCGCCAATGCGACCGGCGATGCACCACATCCTCCAGCCGGTCGGCATACAATTGCCGCTCGTCGTCGCTCATCTCGGTAACGCGGGCCAACCACTTCTCCTGCAGGGCCACCTGCATGTCGGCCATTGATTGCGCCTGTTGCTGCAGCAGCACCTGAACGGCAGCCGGTTCAAAGGGTTCGGCGCGCAAGACCGCGCTGAGGGCCTGGAAGTCGGCCGATCTGAGTTTGGCGCCCTTCAGATGCCGATCAGACAGTTCGCCACGCAGGGCTGTCCGGTCATCCTTGGGCAATGCACGGTACAGGGCCGAACCGAATCCGGGCGGCGCCTTGCCGTGATCGCCGCCTTTGACCCGGTACACAGTGCCCAGTGCAACTCCGACGATCAAAAGGTTCAGGGCCAGCGAAATGGTCAGCAGAACCGATATCCACCTTCTTTTTGGCTTGGGATTATCGCTCATTCCGCGTCCTCCAGAAAAGTAGTGTCCAGACCCAGGTCTGCGACGACAAAGCTGACATCCTGTGCGTAGATATACGCAGCCGGATCAGGCAGAAACTCCGGTGCCGAAAACCCGATCCAGACGCCTGCGGCACTGGCTGCGACCAGTCCGCCCATGCTCTGCCAGCCGCCGATCCCGTCGAGCACACGCGCCCATGCTGAACGGCGCGGCCGCGTTTTCGACGACACCCGTTCAAGGCGCACGGCCTCGGCATCCGTCAGAATGCGCACCGCAAGATCGTCCGGCAACTCGGACCGGTTTTGCCGAGCCTGGGCAAACAACTGATCCAGTTCCGTATCGTTTTCAGCCATCATCATACCCCAGTTCGTGTCGCCGTCCGGCCAGTATGGCCGTCAATGCCCGCTTTCCACGTGCCGTAAGACTTTCCACCGCTTCGGTCGAAATGCCCATGATCCCTGCTATCTCGGGGTTGGGCAATTCTTCGATATGCCGCAAGACCACGGCCTGTCTCTGCCGCTCGGGCAGTTGCGACAACGCAACCTGAAGCGCATCCTTGCGCGCCATGTCCTGCATCCGTTCCGCCACACTAGGCTCAGCGTCTTCCGGTTCCGGCACATCCGCCAGCCTGTCGGGGCGTTTCCTGCGTCTTGCGTCCACGCAAAGGTTCAGCGTGACGCGATACAACCATGTCGAAACCTTGGCCTGTCCGGAAACCCAGTTCGGAGCCATTTTCCACAACCGCATCATCGCTTCCTGCGTCACGTCTTCAGCCTCGGCCCGGTTCCCCAATATGCGCAGAGCCACAGAAAAACTGCGCGGACCCAGACGGTCCGTCAGCATGCGCGCAGCAACGGCATCGCCTTCGGCAAACCTCCGCAGCAGCGTTTCGTCACCGAAATCGTCCGCGGCACTGCGCGCGCCGCGAACATCTTGTATCGGGGAGGTCAGATCCTCCATCCTTCATCAGCTGTCGTCAGAGCCCGCCTTGTCGCGCTTTTTGTGATGCCGGCCCATCCTGTCTTTTGCATCGGCAAATTCCTGTTCCGAGATCGACCCGTCGTTATCTGCGTCGATACGGTCAAACATCTTGCCAGCACGCCGCGGCTTGGGCAACTCGTCCTCGGTCAGAAATCCGTCCTCATTGGCGTCGTGCCGTTCGAACATCTTGGTCACGCGATCATTGACCTTCTGCTGACCGGCGGCCTGCATTTCCTCGACGCTCAACTGACCGTCGCCATTGGCATCGGCATCAGCGAAACGCTGATTCCTGTGGGCCTGCAGTTCTTCACGCGTCACCTGGCCATCGCCATTGGCGTCCAGTTCCTGAAAGGTCACCGGTTCGCGATCCCTGGGCCCGGCAGCCAGAACCGAGGTGCCTGTGATGGCCAAAGCCGAGATCAGGATGGCCGGAATGAATTTGGCGCTGTTCATATCGTATTCCCTTTGTTTTGCGGCCCTTTTGCCGCTGCTCACATAGGTTAAAACGGTCAAGGTGGCAGGTTCCGTCGCGAAAATGGCAAAAAATTTCCCGGTGCTTTGCGTTCAATTTCAGGGGGTCCGGTGATTTGCTGCGGCGCAAAGCGACGCACCCCCCTTTTCTGCGGGGCAAAACAAGCGCAATATCCCCCGAAATCGAACGCGCGAGTATCAAAATGACAGATCAAACGATCGACACCACGACCGAGAACGACCGCCCGACATGGCCAGCGCTGGTCAAAGGGTTCCGTTGTCGCTGCCCGAAATGCGGCGAAGGCAAGCTGTTGCATGGCTACCTGAAGGTGAATGACAGCTGTGCCAAATGCGGTCAGGAGCTGTTTCATCACCGGGCGGATGACGGCCCGGCCTATCTGACCATTTTGTTGGTCGGTCACCTGCTGGCCCCGGCCCTGCATGTGACATATGTGGAATGGCGTCCCGAGCCGATGACCATGTTCCTGATCTTTGCCATTGGCTGCACCGCCTTGTCGCTGTTCCTGCTGCCGCGCATGAAGGGGGCTGTCGTCGCCTATCAATGGGCACGCCGCATGCACGGGTTCGAAAAAGCGCAATGATCCGGGCGGACGGGTCGCGCTGCGCATGACCGAAGACAAATCAGCGATACGGGATGCAGCGACGATCATCGTCCTGCGTGACCGCCTGACCGAACCATCGATCCTGATGGGGCAAAGAGGCGCCAAAGCTGCGTTCATGCCGAATAAGTTCGTGTTTCCGGGCGGTGCCGTAGATGCAACAGATGCCGATGTAACCCTGTCCACCGGGCTTCCTGCCCTGTGCAACGCCCGGTTGGCCGAGGACTCACAACCTGCATTGCAGACTGCGCTGGCTGCTGCGGCGATCCGTGAGTTGTGGGAGGAAACCGGTCTGGTCCTGGGTGACCCCGGCGAATGGCAAGGCCCCCTCCCCGACAACTGGCAGAGCTTTGCGTCAATGGGGTTTCAGCCCGCGGCGCGGGCCTTGCAATTTGTGTTCCGCGCCGTGACCCCGCCGGGCCGTTCGCGTCGCTTCGATGCACGGTTCTTTCTGGCGGATGCGCAGGCAATTCAGGGCGATCTGGACGATTTCAGCCGCGCGTCTGACGAGTTGTCCCATCTGCAATGGGTCCCGCTCGACCGGGCGCGCGATCTGGACCTGCCATTTATCACCGAAGTTGTTCTGGCCGAAATCGCCGCGCGGATCACCAGCACCGAGCCGCCCGAAACCGTACCGTTTTATCAGCACAATCAGGAAGCAAGCCTGTTTCTGCAGCTCAAAGGGTACCCGATGCCCGAAACCGACTGATCCGCGCCGGTTATTTCATCCGGCTGATTACCGTCGTCACCTCGGGCTTTTTGCCAATCTCGTCCCTTGCGGTCTGGCGAACGATGCGGCGCATGGCTTCTTCCAGCTTGTCGTCGTCGCGCAATGTCTTGGCGTCAGCGCGCATGAGGAACTGATTCAGGTCCTCTTCCAGAACCTCGACCAGCGCGGCGCGGGATGATCCGATCTCGGGCAGGCCCATCGTGTCGCACCAGGGTTCGCCCAGCGGTTCATCCTCGTCATCCAGTATAACAGTGACAGTCACATGACCGTTCAGCGCCATGCGGATACGGTCGCGCACCACACCGTCCAATGCACCGATCTTGACGGTTCCGTCCAGATAGGTCCGCCCGGTTTCGACATAGTCCACAACCTCTGGCGCGTTGCCGGTCAGATCCAGCATGGTGCCGTTGACTGCCAGGATTCCAGTGCGCCCGCCAGCTTCGGCCAGTTTGGCGTGTTCCCGCAGATGGCGGTGTTCGCCGTGCATCGGGATGACCATCTGGGGATCGACAAGCGCATGCACCTTTTCTAGGTCCGGGCGGTTGGCATGACCTGAAACGTGATACAGGCCCGAGCTGTCATCGACCACATCCACGCCCTTTTCGCTGAGCTGGTTGATGATGAAGATCACGCCACGCTCGTTTCCGGGGATGGTCTTGGACGAGAACAGGAACAGATCGCCTTCCTTCAGTTCCAGCCCGCGATACTTGCCCCGCGCCAGTTGCGCGCTGGCGGCGCGTCGTTCACCCTGACTGCCGGTTACAATCAGCATCAGGCTCTCGCGCGGCAGATCTACCGCCTCTTCGGCACTGATGACCTTGGGAAAATCGGTAAGAATTCCGGTTTCCGTCGCTGCTTCGATCATCCGCCGCATCGCGCGCCCCAGCAACACGACCGACCGCCCGGCCCTTTGGCCCGCTTCGGCCAGCGTCTTCACCCGTGCCACGTTCGAAGCAAAAGTGGTCGCAACCACCATGCTTTCGGCATTTTCCACCAGACTTGTGATCTCGGGCCCAACTTCGGATTCCGAGCGTCCGGCATGGGTGGAAAACACGTTGGTGCTGTCACAGACCAGCGCCTTGACGCCGGTTCTGGAAACCTCGGCCCACAAGTCAGGGTCAAAAGGCTCGCCGACCACGGGGTTCGCGTCCAGCTTGAAATCGCCGGAATGCACAATGCGCCCCGCGGGGGTATCAATCACCAGCGCGGCGCTTTCCGGGATGGAATGCGAGACGGGCAGGAATCCGACGGAAAAGGGACCAACTGAAACCTGTTCGGGCCAGGCGGAAACGGTTCGCACCGCGTCCTCGGGATGGCCGTGTTCGTCCATCTTGCGACGGGCGATGTTGGCGGTAAAGGCGCGGGCATAGACCGGCGCACCCAACGCATCGTAACAATGGGCAACGGCGCCCACGTGATCTTCGTGCGCGTGGGTGATGAACACTGCTTCCAGCCGGTCGGCCCGTTCCTGCAACCACGAAATATCGGCATGGATCAGATCGACGCCCGGCGTCGTGTCCATGTCGGGAAAAGTAACCCCCAGATCCACCAGGATCAGACGCTCCTGCCCCGGCCTGCCATAGCCGTAGACATACGCGTTCATGCCAATTTCGCCTGCACCGCCCAGCGGCAGATAGATCAGTCGTTCACTGCTCATGTCGAGCCATTATCCTTGTTATAGCGATGTATCACGGTCAGCCCGTGCATCGTCAGATCATCTTCGATCGCGTCAAACCCGACATCGGCCTGATCGAACAGAGGCGCAAGCCCCCCGGTGCCGACGATTTTCATCGGCATTCCATATTCCGCCCTGATGCGGGCAATCAACCCTTCGATCAACCCGGAATAGCCCCAATACACGCCAGACTGGATGCAGCCAACCGTATTTGTGCCAATCACTTTTTCCGGGCGCGTGATGTCGATATGCGGCAGCGCCGCCGCCCCCTGATGAAGCGCTTCGAGGCTGAGGTTCACACCGGGCGCGATGATGCCCCCGACATAGGCCCCGTCCGAGGCGACAACGTCGAAATTGGTCGCCGTTCCGAAATCAACCACCACCACGTCGCCGCCATGACGGTCAAACGCGCCAACCGCGTTGGCCAGACGGTCCGGGCCGGGGATCGTGCCCTCATCAATCCGCGGGGCCACAGGCAGAAGGCACTCGGGCTTGCCCACTACCAGCGGGCGGCAGCCGAAGAAGCGATCAGAAAAAATGCGCAGGTTGAACACCACACGCGGAACGGTCGAAGCGATGACCACATCCGTGATGTCGGCCTCGATCCCGTAGTGTTTCACCAGCGTGGAATACCAAGTGAAATATGCGTCCGCCGTGCGGGAATGGTGGGTCGAGGTGCGCAGCGTGCACAGGAACTTCTCGCCATCCCAGATCGAGAATACCGTATTGGTGTTGCCGCAGTCGATTGCCAGAAGCATCTGAGCCCCTTTCAGAAAAACACATCCGCCGCAGGAATGCTGACGCGTCCTTTGGCCGTGTTTAAGACAAGGTTGCCGCTTGCGTCCACTGTTTCAAAGGTTCCAACCGTCTCGGACGCGGCCGTCCGGGCGGTGATCACCTGCCCCAAACGGGCCGCGCGGGTCAGCCAGGCGGTTCGGATGGGTTCAAACCCGTACGTGACGAACTGGTGCTCGAAATCTGCATAGGATACCGCGAGTTCCGTCAGAAAATCCTCGGGGGTGACATCGACCCCTGTTTCCGACAACAGCGAAACAGGCCGGACCGCGCCCGCTTCGACCGCGTGCGGCGGCGGCGCTTCCGAGAGGTTTACACCAATCCCGATGGCCAAATGCGAAATGCCACGCCCCTGACCTGTGCTTTCCAACAGAATGCCGGCCAGTTTTCCACCATTCAAAAGTACGTCATTGGGCCATTTGAGCGAAAGACCGGTTGCCCGTCCGGTAACCGCGACACAGGCATCAAACAGAGCCAGCGCCGCGACAAAGCTGCGTAAGGCAGCCTGTTCCGGGTTGCCTTCGGGACGCATCAGAAGCGTCGCCGCCAGATTGCCCCTGGGGTTCGCCCAGGCCCGCCCCCGTCGCCCCCGGGCCGCTGTCTGGCTGTGGGCCATGATCCACACCGGTCCCTGGATTGTCGGGGCAATCCGGGCAGCCTCGTTCAGAGTGCTGTCAACTTCCTGCAGGACATGCAGGCCATACCCCTGCGGCCAGTCCGTCATGCCAAGAAGGCCCGGTCTGGCGACCGAGCCCCCTGCGCCTGAAAGGCCATCCCATCAGTTGACAAGTGTTGCCGCCGCGGCAGCCGCCGCGCCTTCGATGCCGAACTGATAGAACACGCCAACCAGCATCAGCGCGGCCGAGCCCATCAGGGCAACCCACAATACCGGCGTGGAATGTGTTTCGATCGGATCTTCGTTCTCGTCCCCGAAATACATGTAGAACACGATCCGCAGGTAATAGAATGCGCCGATGACCGACGCGATGGCCGACACGATGACCAGACCAGTCAGACCTGCGCTGACGCCCGCCTGCCAGACACCGAACTTGGCAAAGAAACCCAGCATCGGCGGCACGCCCGCAAGGCTGAACATCAGGATCAGAACGGCCAGAGCTTTGCCCGGGTCGCGCTTGGAATACTGACGCAACGCGTCGATATCCGTGACCGGCTTGCCGTCGCGCTCCATCATCAGGATGAAGGCAAAGGTGCCGATATTCATTGTCACGTATATCGCCAGATACATCAGCATTGCCTTGATGCCCATCTCGGTGCCGGCCGCCAAACCAATCAGCGCATACCCCATATGGGCAATCGACGAGAATGCCATCAGACGCTTGATGTCGCGTTGACCAATCGCTGCAACGGCACCCAGCAGCATCGACAGAACCGACAGCAGCACGATCACCTGCTGCCAGTCCTTGACGATACCGCCAAAGGCGTCATGCATCAGGCGTGCAAACAAGGCCATCGCAGCCACTTTTGGCGCCGTGGCAAAAAAAGCGGTGATCGGCGTGGGCGAACCTTCGTAGACGTCCGGCGTCCACATATGGAACGGCACAGCCGAGACCTTGAATGCAAGGCCCGAGATCAGGAAGATCAGACCAAACAGCAGGCCGACCGAAACGTCGCCGTGATGCACCGTCTGGATGATACCCGAGAATAGCGTGGTTCCCGTGAAGCCGTAGACCAGCGACGCGCCGTACAGCAAAAGGCCCGAGCTGAGCGCACCAAGAACGAAGTATTTCAAACCCGCCTCGGTGGATTTGGCGCTGTCGCGGCGCAGCGCGGCCACGACATACAGCGACAGCGACTGCAGTTCCAATCCCATGTACAGGGACATCAGATCGCCTGCGCTGACCATCATCATCATGCCCACGGCAGCAAGCGCAACCAGCAGCGGGTATTCGAACCGCAACAACCCGCGGCGGGTCATGTAATCCTGGCTCATCACCAGAACGGCTGCGGCGGATAGCAGGATCGCGACCTTGGCAAAGCGCGAGAATCCATCATCGACGAACATGCCGTTGAAAGCCACGTTGGTGCCATCACCATTGGTGGCGATCCAGAAGGACAGCAGCGCCATCAGCCCTGCAGTCGCCCAGACCAGAACCGGCGCCAGCCCGTCCTTCGTCGTGTAGACGGCCCCGATCAGGGCGGCCATCGCATACACGGCCAGAACGATTTCCGGCAGGATTATTGTCAGATCAGCCTGGATCATGTCTCCGAAGCTCCCTTAATGCGATGCGGCCGTCTGGGTCGCGATCTCAGCCGCGGCCAGAGCCGTGTCATAGTTCGAAATCAGCGCGGCGGTCGAGTTGCCGATCACATCGGTCACCAGCGACGGGTATACGCCCAGCAGAATGGTCATCACGATCAGCGGCGCAAAGATCAGCCGCTCGCGCGAGCTCATATCCGTCATCGCCTTGAGGCTTTCCTTGATCAGATCGCCGAACACGACCCGACGGTACAGCCACAGCGCATAAGCCGCCGAAAAGATCACACCAGAGGCCGCCACAGCCGTCACCCAGGTGTTGACCTGGAACGCGCCCATCAGCGTCAGGAATTCGCCGATGAACCCGGATGTGCCCGGCAGGCCGACATTGGCCATCGTGAACAGCATGAAGACCAGCGCATAGGCAGGCATACGAATGACCAGACCGCCATAAGCCTCGATATCGCGGGTGTGCATCCGGTCATAGATGACGCCAACACACAGGAAGAGCGCGGCCGAAATGAACCCGTGGCTGAGCATCTGGAAGATTGCCCCGTCCACGCCCTGCTGGTTTGCTGCGAAAATCCCCATGGTCACAAAGCCCATGTGGGCGACCGAGGAATAAGCGATCAGCTTTTTCATGTCCTCCTGCACCAGCGCCACCAGCGAGGTGTAGACGACAGCAATCGCCGACATCCACAGCACCAGATCGGTCATCACGGCTGAGCCCACAGGAAACATCGGCAGGCTGAACCGCAGGAAGCCGTAACCGCCCATTTTCAGCAGGATCGCCGCCAGCACAACTGAGCCAGCCGTCGGCGCCTGAACGTGCGCGTCGGGTAGCCAGGTGTGCACCGGCCACATTGGCATCTTCACGGCAAACGAGGCAAAAAAGGCCAGGAACATCAGCGTCTGCAAGCCGCCTACGACGTAAATGCCCAGAACGCTGAACCCTTCGGACGAGAACTGATGGCTCATCAATGCCTCGATATCCGTGGT
Organism: Ruegeria sp. ABV4_181; assembly: GCF_056158465.1. Lineage (NCBI taxonomy): Bacteria > Pseudomonadati > Pseudomonadota > Alphaproteobacteria > Rhodobacterales > Roseobacteraceae > Ruegeria > Ruegeria sp. ABV4_181. The sequence goes on along the minus strand of NZ_JBSWTI010000002.1, from coordinate 1,924,930 downwards.
TCCCGCATCGGAATACATCGCAACCATTGCCACCAGCATCAGCACCGAGCCGAGGAAAGTGTAGAGGAAGAACTTGAAGCTGGCATAGATCCGGTCCTTGCCGCCCCAGACACCGATGATCAGGAACATCGGGATCAAACCGGCCTCGAAGAACAGGTAGAACAGCACCAGATCCAGTGCCATGAACACGCCCAGCATCAGCGTTTCAAGCAACAGGAAAGCGATCATATATTCCTTGACACGGTCGGTTACCTGCCAACTGGCCAGAATGGTCAGCGGCATGATGAAGGTGGTCAGCAGCACAAACAGAACGCTGATCCCGTCAACGCCCATCTTGTATTTCAGGCCCATCAGCCACTCGCCTTCTTCCACCATCTGGAAGCCGGTGTTTGACGGATCAAAGCCGGTATAGATGCCGATCGAAACAAGGAAAGTCACCGTGGTCGCAACCAGCGCAACCCACTTCGCGTTGCGCTGCGCGGCCGCGTCCTCGCCATGCAGGAACAGGGCCAGAATGCCTGCCGCCACGGCGGGGATGAAGGTGACGATGGAGAGGATATTATCCATTAGTGCGCGCCTCCGCCGATCGACATCCAGGTGACCAGGGCAGCAATACCCAGAACCATCCAGAAGGCGTAAGTAAAGATGTAGCCTGTCTGTGCCTTGCCCGCGAGGCGGGTGAAGAAGGGAACAACGCCCATCGCGACCCCGTTCAGGAAGCCGTCAATCGTGTTGCCATCGCCGCGTTTCCACAGGAACCGGCCAAGCGCGACGGTGGGTTTGACAAAGATCGCATCGTAAATCTCGTCAAAGTACCACTTGTTCAGCAGGAACAGGTACAGCGGGCGCTGGTTCGCGGCCAGACGCGCCGGCAGCGACGTGTTCACGATGTAGAACCAGTACGCGACAACAAAGCCAAGCAGCATAGCCACGAACGGTGATACCTTGACCCATTTCGGAGCGGCGTGCGCGTCGTCCAGAATGTGATTGTCCGGCGCGATATAGATTGCACCCTCGCCCGGCTCACCCGCAAAGACATAGTGATGATCGCCACCCTTCTCGGCCTTCTCATCATGCGCGGCCTCTTCACCGTGACCGTCGTCGGCATGGCTGTCATCCGCCTGGGCCGTGTCGGCATGTGCATCTGCCTCGGCATGTTCTGACGCTTCGGCAACCGGAATGCCATAGAACTTGCCGACCTTGTCCGCGTGGCCAAAGAAATTGCCGTACCAGATCATGCCCGCAAAGACAGCACCCAGCGACAGCACACCCAGCGGCACCAGCATGGTCATCGGGCTTTCATGCGCATGCTCATGCGTGTGCTTGTCGCCGCGCGGCTCACCATAGAAGGTCAGGAAGATCAGACGCCAGCTGTAGAACGACGTGAACGCAGCCGCGATCACCAGCAGCCAGAAGCCATAGGCCGAACCACCCGCATAGGCGCTTTCGATGATGGCGTCCTTGGATAGGAAACCGGCGAAGCCAAACGTCGTCAGGGGAATACCCACGCCAGTGATGGCCAGTGTACCGATCATCATCGCCCAGAATGTATAGGGGATCTTTTTCCGCAGGCCGCCATACTCGGTCATCTCCTGCTCGTGATGCATCGAGTTGATCACCGAGCCGGCGCCAAGGAACAACAGCGCCTTGAAGAAGGCGTGCGTGAACAGGTGGAACATCGCCGCCGAATACATGCCGACACCCGCAGCCACGAACATATAGCCCAGTTGCGAACAGGTCGAATAGGCGATGACGCGCTTGATGTCGGTCTGAACCAGACCCACGGTCGCGGCAAAGAACGCGGTCGAGGCGCCCAGCACGGTGATGAACCCGGTCGCACCCGGTGCGAATTCCATCAGCGGCGACATGCGGCAGACCAGGAATACACCCGCGGTCACCATGGTCGCGGCGTGGATCAGCGCTGACACAGGCGTCGGACCTTCCATCGCATCCGGCAGCCACGTGTGCAGGATCAGCTGTGCCGACTTACCCATCGCACCGATGAACAGTAGCACACAGATGACTTCGATCGCGGTCCACTCACCCCACAGGAAGTGCAGTTGCGTCTCCGCCAAGGTCGGGGCCGACGCGAAGATGTCCGAGAAATTGATGCTGTCCGTCAGGAAAAACAGAGCGAAAATCCCCAGCGCAAATCCAAAGTCACCCACCCGGTTGACGATGAACGCCTTGATCGCCGCGGCATTGGCAGAAGGTTTCCGGTAATAGAACCCGATCAGCAGGTATGAGGCGAGGCCCACGCCTTCCCAACCAAAGAACATCTGAACCAGATTGTCCGCCGTCACCAGCATCAGCATGGCAAAGGTGAAGAAGGACAGATAGGCAAAGAAGCGCGGCTTATAGCTTTCGCCCTCACGCCATTGCGGGTCGTGATCCATGTAGCCGAAGGAATAGAGGTGTACCAGTGCCGAGACCGTCGTCACCACGATCAGCATGATCGCGGTCAGACGGTCCAGACGCACCGCCCAGCTTGTCGACAGCGACCCGCTCTCGATCCAGCGCATGACCTCGATCTGCTGGGTTTGTCCATCAAAGGTGAAGAACACGATCCACGACAGAAGACAGGCCAGAAACAGCAGGCCCGTGGCGGTCCACATGGCGGCCTTTTCGCCAATGAACTTCCAGCCGAACCCGCAGAGCAGAGCGCCCACCAGCGGGGCAAAGAGGATGGTGGTTTCCATAATCCCTTACCCCTTCATCATGTTGACATCTTCAACCGCGATAGTGCCGCGGTTGCGGAAGAAACAGACCAGAATGGCCAGACCTATCGCCGCCTCGGCCGCCGCAACGGTCAGGACGAACAGCGTAAACACCTGCCCGACCAGATCGCCGAGGAAACTGGAAAACGCCACAAGGTTGATATTCACTGCCAGCAGCATCAACTCGATGCTCATCAGCAGGATGATGACGTTCTTGCGGTTCAGGAAGAGACCGAAGATGCCGATGACGAACAGCGTCGCCGCGACCGTAAGATAGTGTTCAAGTCCGATCATAGCTTCGCTCCTGGCAAGTCGGGGTAGTAGAGTTTGCAGCCGTTGAATGGATCGTATCTGTTGCGGCGTTTCATATTCGCAACATGTCTTTCTACATTCAGGTTAATTCTGTAGTCGTTCTCGTAGGCAATTGAGATAAGTTCTTCCACAGAAGTGATTTTTCTCACATCTATAACCCCAATCGGGACTTGAATTAAGTCAATGAGATCGTCGCCCCATCCGGCAGGTTGATCCGGGTTTTCAGCGCCCACGACTTCTACAACATTGGCTTGACGGCAATCGGCAAAGAGGAGGAATTCGCGTAGGCCGCAAGGGTGATCTGACGTGATCCTTTGCGCTATGCGTCCATCGCCCAAATTTACAATCTTACCGCCAAACAGCTGACTAAAGGCCTCATCTTCCGCGTGCTTGAAACTACCATCCGAAGCAACAGAGATTGGTTCGTCTCGCCAAGTTGGGTCGACTTCTGCCATACATGCCATCGCGTTCGTCGCCAAAAGCATGAATGCCAGCGTTATGAGCAAGCTCCGTATCACAACCCCTGCCCCGGTTTCACGTCCTTCAACTCCATCGCCTTGGCCGGGTCGCGCATCATCTGGCCGATGATGTCCTGACGTTTTATGTCCTGGCGGTGGCGCAGGGTCAGCACGATGGCGCCGATCATGGCGACCAGCAGGATCAGGCCCGCCAGCTGGAACAGAAGGAAGTATTGATCATAAAGGATGACGCCGAGCGCCTCGGTGTTGTGGCGGTCTGCTGGAACCGGCTGGGCCAGATTGGCCGCCGCGCCTTGTGCGCTGTCCCATGCGCCGAAGGCCATGACGAACTGCATCAGGATGACCAGACCGATCAGCAAAGCCAGCGGCATATAGCGCGCCATCTCGGCCTTGAGCTCGGCAAAGTCCACGTCCAGCATCATCACCACGAACAGGAACAGTACCGCGACCGCGCCCACATAGACGATGATCAGCAGCATCGCCACGAACTCGGCCCCCAGCAGCACGAACAGCCCCGCCGCGGACAGGAAGGACAGGATCAGCCACAGCACCGAGTGCACCGGCTGGCGGCTGATCACCGTGAACAGCCCGCCGGTGATGGCGCTGATGGCAAACAGATAGAAGGCAAAGACGGTCATTGATCCTCATCCTCGTTGTCGCCCATGACCTCTTGCGCCAGATCCAGCGCGCGGGTCATGGCCGGGATGCCGGCAAAGACCGACATCTGACCGATCGTTTCCACGATCTCTTGATTCTTTGCACCCGCTTCCAAAGCATGGCGCACGGTCTGGCGCACCGCCGCATCCGCCTGCGCGCCCTGACAGGTCAGCCCCGCCAGTGTCAGCAGCAGGCGAGTTTTGGCATCCAGCCCGTCTTTGTTGACGGTGTTGCCGAACATCATCTCCATGACCTCTTTCGGCATGGTCGGCCACAACGCCTCGAACCCTTTGGGCGAGAAATTCTCCATAGCCGGGTTCATCGCCTTGGCCATTTCCTGAGCCTGCTTCATCATCAGCTCGAACGGATTTGTCGGGCTGTCGTTCATCGGTATGGCGCGTCCATTTCCAGATTGCGGGCAATCTCGGCTTCCCAGCGTTCACCGTTATCCAGCAGTTTTTCCTTGTCGTAGAACAGCTCTTCCCGGGTTTCCGTTGCAAATTCGAAGTTCGGGCCTTCGACGATGGCATCGACCGGGCACGCCTCCTGGCAGAAACCGCAATAGATGCATTTCGTCATGTCGATGTCATAGCGTGTGGTGCGGCGGCTGCCGTCTTCGCGCGGTTCGGCGTCGATGGTGATGGCCTGGGCCGGACAGATCGCCTCGCACAGTTTGCAGGCGATGCAGCGTTCTTCGCCATTCGGATAGCGGCGCAGCGCGTGCTCACCACGGAACCGGGGACTGAGTGGACCCTTTTCGTGCGGGTAGTTCACGGTGGCTTTAGGGGCAAAGAAATACTTCAGCCCCAGTTTCATGCCGACCCAGAAGTCTTGCAAAAGGAAGTATTTGGCGGCGCGGGTGTAGTCGATTTGGGTCATAATCAGCCTCCTACGCTCCAACGGGCGAATGCGCCCCAGAACCAGTCGAATTTCGCCGCGAAGGCCACGAACACCACCCAGGCCAGCGAGAATGGCAGGAACACCTTCCAGCCCAGCCGCATCAGTTGGTCATAGCGGTAGCGGGGTGTGATGGCCTTGACCATCGCAAAGATGAAGAAGAAGAACGCCATCTTGGCGACCATCCACAGCACGCCGTCCGGCAGGCCCGGGATCGGCGACAGCCAGCCGCCGAAGAACAGCAGCGACGTCAGCGCGCACATCAGGAAGATGGCAATGTATTCGCCGGCCATGAACAGCAGGAACGGCGTAGCCGAGTATTCGACCTGATAGCCCGCGACCAGTTCTGATTCCGCCTCTGGCAGGTCAAACGGCGGGCGGTTGGTCTCGGCCAGCGCCGAGATGAAGAACAGGAAGACCATCGGGAAATGCGGCAGCCAGTACCAGCTGAAGAACCCGAACCGGCCATCCTGCGCGTGCACGATGTCGCCGAAATTCATCGAGCCGGTCGAGATGATCACACCGATGATGATCAGGCCGATGGACACTTCGTAAGAAATCATCTGAGCCGCTGAGCGCAGCGAGCCAAGGAACGGGTACTTTGAGTTCGACGCCCAACCGCCCATAATCACGCCATAAACCTCAAGCGAGGAGACGGCAAAAACATAAAGGATCGCAACGTTGATATCCGACAGCACCCAGCCGTCGTTGAACGGGATGACCGCCCAGGCAATCATCGCCAGCACGAAGGAGGTCAGCGGCGCAAGGATGAACACGGTACGGTCGGCCCCGGCGGGTATGACCACTTCTTTAACCACATATTTCAGCGCATCCGCCACCGATTGCAGCAGGCCATAGACGCCCACCACATTGGGGCCACGGCGCATCTGGACGGCGGCCCAGATCTTGCGGTCGCCATAAACAAGGAACAACAGCGAGATCATCACAAAGGCAACAACGGCAAGCACTTGCGCCAGAATGATGATGGCTATTCCGCCTGGGGTGTTAAAGAATTCAGCCATTGGTCCTCACACCGTGGGTATTCCGTTTTCCGCGCGTGATTCTCAGGCCAGATGCCTGCGCCACGAGCGGCTGGGTCGGCGCGTTGGTGTAAACAGCATCCGCCGCCATTGCGCCACCCTTTTTCTTCAGTTCCACACGCAATTCAGCCGCGGTCTTCTGCCGCCCGGCACTGTGCGGGCCGATCTGCGATATGAAACCGGTCTGGTTCATTCCGCCGCAATCTTCCCGGAATTGCGGGCCTGCGCCTGCGCCGACAGCTCAGCCATCAGTTGCGAGGCGCGGGCTATCGGATTGGTCAGGTAGAAATCCTTGACCGCATTGCGGAACGTGGCCTTGCCAAGCGCGGCGGCGTCCAGCGCCTGAACCTCGTTCCCGATCACCTCGTCGATGCGGGCCAGATGCGGTACCGCCTCGACCAGCGCGGTGCGCAGCTGCGCCAGCGAGTCATAGGGCAACGTCGCGCCCAGCTCGGCAGACAGGGCACGCAGGATCGCCCAGTTCTCTTTTGCCTCACCCGGCGCAAAGCCCGCGCGCATCGCCAGTTGCGGACGACCTTCGGTATTCACGAACAGACCGTTTTCCTCGGTATACGCGGCGCCCGGCAGGATCACGTCAGCACGATGCGCGCCCCTGTCGCCATGGCTGCCCTGATAGATGACAAAGGCACCCTCGCCGATTTCCACTTCGTCCGCGCCGAGGTTATAGATCACGTCCGCAGCGCTTATCGCGTCCATACCGCCGTCGTTGGTGGCACCTACATCCATCGCGCCAACGCGTGAGGCCGCCGTGTGCAGAACGATCAGACCACTTTCAGTATTCGCAGCGATGGTCTGTGCGGCGGCCAGAACGGCGGCGCCGTCAGCCTCTTGCAAAGCACCCTGCCCGACGATGACCAGCGAGGCTTTGCCCCTGATTTCATCATCCCCGCCCATGTCGACCACATTTTGCAAGGCTGCGCGGTCATCACCAACATGAGTGTATTCATAGGTCAGATCGACCGCCGGACCAACCAGAGCCACATTGGCCCCATGCGCCCATGCTTTTCGAATTCTCGCGTTCAAAACCGGAGCTTCATCGCGCGGGTTGGTGCCGATCAGCAGGATACGCTCGGCACTGTCGATATCCTCGATGGCTGCGGTCCCGGCGTAGGCACCCCGGTTGCCCGCAGGCAGTTTGGCACCATCGGTGCGGCATTCAACAACACCGCCCTGCCCTTCGATCATCTGTTTCAGTGCAAACGTGGCTTCAACCGAAGCCAGATCACCGACAATCCCCGCCGGTTTCTCGGCGCCTTTCAGCGCCTCAGCAGCCTTGCTCAGCGCCTCGGCCCAGGTGGCCGGGCGCAGCTTGCCGTTTTCGCGCACATAGGGCTTGTCCAGACGCTGACGGCGCAGACCATCCCAGACAAAGCGGGTCTTGTCGCTGATCCATTCCTCGTTCACGCCGTCATGGTTGCGCGGCAGAAAGCGCATGACTTCACGCCCCTTGGTGTCCACGCGAATATTGGAACCCAGGGCGTCCATCACATCGATGCTCTCGGTCTTGGTCAGTTCCCAAGGCCGTGCGGTAAAGGCATAGGGTTTCGAGGTCAGCGCCCCAACCGGGCACAGGTCGATGATGTTGCCCTGCATGTTCGAATCCAGCGTCTGGTTCAGATACGAGGTGATCTCGGCATCCTCACCTCGCCCGGTCTGGCCCATCTGGGTAATCCCGGCGACTTCGGTGGTAAAACGCACACAGCGGGTGCAGCTGATGCAACGGGTCATCGCGGTGCCAACAAGCGGCCCCAGATCCAGATCATCGACCGCGCGCTTGGCTTCCTTGAAGCGCGTGCCCGACATGCCATAAGCCATCGCCTGATCCTGAAGATCGCATTCGCCGCCCTGATCGCAGATCGGGCAATCCAGCGGATGGTTGATCAGCAGGAACTCCATCACCCCTTCACGGGCCTTCTTGACCATGGGCGAATTCGTCTTGACCACCGGAGGCTGACCTTCCGGACCCGGGCGCAGATCTCGCACCTGCATCGCGCAAGAGGCCGCCGGTTTCGGCGGACCACCTACAACCTCAACCAGACACATCCGGCAGTTCCCGGCAATCGACAGACGTTCGTGATAGCAGAAACGCGGCACCTCGACCCCGGCTTGCTCACAAGCCTGAATCAGGGTCATCGCACCGTCGACTTCGATTTCCTGCCCGTCGATATTTACTTTGCGGAGGTCAGACATGGTTACGTTAGCCTTTCAGGAATGCGCCGATAGCAGTACCGTTGGCGATCTCGCGTTTTCCGGCGGCACACATGGTACTTGGTTCGCCGATGACTATTCCGATTTCCTGGACATAGCGGATTGCGTCATCTTGGATACGCTTACGTGGCGCATTTTTGGTGAAGTATTCAAAGTCGCTTTTTTGGTACCCTTGGGCTTCCAATTTGTCGGAAAGCGACTTCATGCTTTTGAACACCTGACTTCGGTTCAGAGATATGGATGGGCAACCTGCAGCGATTTGCTCGGCCATCCCGTTGGCAAACGCCAACTTATACAATTCAGGCGGAATTTCCTTGCGGAATTCGGCGCGAGACACTGCATCATCCGTTGCGGCAGTGGTTGTTGTTTCACACGCAGCCAAACCCAGCGGCAAAGCCAATGCCAGAATTCCCGCCTTCATTGCCTTGAGTCCCATCCGTCAATTCGCCCTCAAATACACGCCAATGGCGCTGTTTCTTTCTATTTCCTTCTGCCCCAGCGAGCAGAAGGAATTGGGGTTTTCGTATGTGACGCCGTTCTGGGCCAGATAAGCCTCGCCCTTGGCACGCATCCGGTCCTTTTCGGCGTCCGAGTCCACGTAGGCCCGGATTTCTTTGTCCGTATACCCCAGTTTGTTCGCCTTCGACCGCAGCCCCCACATCACACCGATCGCCTTCATCCGGCGCCCGCTGATCGACGGGCAGAATTCCGAAATCTCGTTTGCGATGGCGATGTAATAGAGCTCGTTGTCGATCTCCTTGACATCGCGCAAGGGCGGTTTGGCCTCGGCAATCGCAGGGACGGTCAGCACCGACAGCAAGGCAAGCGTTTTCATACCAGACATGACAATTCCTTTCGTCTTGGGAAACCCAAGACGAGCGATGGCCGGGTTGCTATGCAATAACACCGCCCGCGTCATGGTGTGATATGCGATAAACCGCTTCATGGCCGCTGGCAGGTTCCCGCAAAAGTCAGTTGGTCGTCGCTGATGCGAAGGCTCTGAGGTTCCGTATCCGGCCCGACCTGCCATTCAATTCTGGACGAGCCGAAATTCGCGATGCAAAATTTGATCCCTTCGTAACGCCCGGCCTCGCGCGCACCGTCCAGTGACGACGACACACCGTTGACGACAACGGTAAAGTCCGCCGGCGAAACTTTCTTATCAACCGGTTTCGCCTTGGCCCGAAAAGACTTGCCGTCAAAGAGAATCCGATCGTCGGACGGCGTCACAATCCCGCATGCCGAAACAACCGACAGGGCGACCAGGGCGCTGAGCAGTCCCGTGCGTTTTCTGGTTGGACTGACTTGCGCCAGCCGTTGAGTGCCACGCATTGCCATCAAAACGCCGCCACCAACGCCATCAGGCCCACAACCATCATGCAGGCCCAGCCAATAACATAGAGAACCGAGCGCACACCACTGTGCGGCTTTCCGACGCCGCGGATATGCACGAACAGCATCGCCAGCCGCGATACCAGCGCGACCGAGGCCAACAGGTTCACCCAGAACGGGCTGACCCCCATCAGAATGGCCGCGACCGTAACGGCGATGAAGGCCGGCAAAGTCTCGGTTGCGTTCAGATAGGCGCGGTTCAGCCGATAGGCTTTGTCCGAATAGTCCTGCTCCGGTGTCGCTCCGGGTGCCAGACCCTTGCCCTGTTTGGCCAGGGCCGTGAACGGGGACATGAACAGGACGATCAGGGTGAATGTCACAACCGAAGCGACCGCGTGGCCATATTCTGCAAAAACATCCATGAGATTTACTCCGCTGCCATCGCACCCATACGACCCGACTTCTGAGCCTTGATGCGGTCTTCGATTTCTTCACGGAAGTTGCGGATCAGGCCCTGAATAGGCCAGGCCGCCGCGTCGCCAAGGGCGCAGATCGTGTGACCTTCAACCTGCTTGGTGACATCAAACAGCATGTCGATCTCTTCCAGTTCAGCCTCACCACGCACCAGACGGTCCATCACGCGCATCATCCAGCCGGTGCCTTCGCGGCACGGCGTACATTGGCCGCAACTTTCGTGCTTGTAGAATTTGGACAGACGCCAGATTGCCTTGATGATATCGGTGGATTTGTCCATCACGATCACCGCTGCGGTTCCAAGGCCCGAGCCCAGGTCGTTGCGCAAATGGTCGAAATCCATAATCGCATCGCGCATATTCTCACCGCGCACACAAGGAACCGACGACCCGCCGGGGATCACCGCCAACAGATTGTCCCAGCCGCCGCGAATGCCGCCGCAATGGGTCTCGATCAGCTGTTCGAACGGGATCGACATCGCCTCTTCGACGACGCAGGGGTTGTTCACATGGCCCGAGATCGCAAACAGCTTGGTGCCGGCGTTGTTCTGACGGCCAAAGCCCGCGAACCAATCCGCGCCACGGCGCAGGATCGTCGGTACAACGGCAATGGATTCCACGTTATTCACCGTGGTCGGGCAGCCATACAGCCCCGCACCCGCAGGGAACGGAGGTTTCATCCGCGGCATGCCCTTCTTGCCCTCAAGGCTTTCGATCAGGGCGGTTTCCTCACCGCAGATATAGGCCCCGGCCCCGTGATGCAGGAACAGGTCGAAATCCCAGCCTGAACCCGCAGCATTCTTACCCAGAAGACCCGCGTCATAGGCTTCGTCAATCGCCGCCTGCAACGCCTCACGCTCGCGGATATATTCGCCACGCAGGTAAATGTAGCAGGTATGCGCATTCATCGCGAATGAGGCGATCAGGCAGCCTTCGATCAGAGTATGCGGATCGTGGCGCATGATCTCGCGGTCCTTGCAGGTGCCGGGCTCGGATTCGTCCGCGTTCACCACCAGATAGGCCGGACGACCGTCGCTTTCCTTGGGCATGAACGACCATTTCAAGCCAGTGGGGAAGCCCGCACCGCCACGACCACGCAGACCCAAGTCCTTCATCGTCTGGATGATCCAGTCGCGGCCCTTTTCGATCAGGCCAGCGGTGCCGTCCCAATGCCCGCGGGCCTGCGCGCCTTTCAGCGTGCGCTCATGCATCCCGTAGATGTTGGTAAAGATCCTGTCCTGATCCTTCAGCATCGCGTGTTACCTTCAGCTGTCCTGACGCATGCGCCAGAGTTGAAAAATGTTGACGCCCGCATAAATGAATCCCGCCAGAGCGGCGAAATCAAAAAGCAGCGCGTAACGGCCCGGCAGCCCCAGCTGCGGACCGATTACGGACATGGCAAGCCACAGCAGCATCGTCACGGCAATGACGATGCCGATATGACGGCCCTTGCGGGCGATGGCCTGTTCCTTGTCCTTATCCATCTCATTCCGATGCCCGGAAGGGGCACCCGTCTCAGTCCTCATAAGTGCCTTCGTCTTTGGCACGTTTTGCAAACTCGGTCTCTTCACCAGCCGCCAGCTTGGCCGCCTGTTCGATCCAGCCATCGCGCTCGATCCGGCCCTTGAACTTCAGCCGCGCGTCAACCCACGCCACATGCCCGGATGTCCACCTGGCGATCTGGTCATAGTGGTAGAAACCCAGATCATTCAGGGTCTCTTCCAGTTTAGGCCCAACACCTTTCAGCAACTTGAGGTCATCCGGCTTGCCGTCGCGCGGTTCGGTCAACGTGTCAGGCTGGTCTTCCTTTACCTCTTCCGGCTCAATTTTGGCCTTTGCCTCCTCGGCCTGCTTCACGGCAGGCTTCGGGGTTGCCGGGGCTTTGGGTGGTTTCGGCGCAGCCTTGGTTGCAGCCGCCTTGCCATCCTTGCCCAGCCAGGGGGTCAGGATCGGCACCTCGGTCCCGTCGATGCGCTTGACCGTGTCGCCAAGGTCGGTCGCCAGTTCGACGCTGGCATTGTATTGCGGCTTGCCTGTCTCATACTCGTTCAGGCTGGTCAGACCGCTCAGCGGTTCCGCAGCGTACCGCCCGTTTTGCGGCCCCGGGGCCGGCACCTTGCCCGCAGCCAGATCGTCGATGATCCTGCCAAAGCTCTCAGCGGTCAGGTCTTCGTAGTAGTCCTTGCCGATCTGCGCCATGGGCGCGTTGGTGCAAGAGCCGAGGCATTCCACCTCTTCCCAGCTCAGCTTGCCATCGGCGGAAAGCTCATGCGGCTTGGCAGCGATCTTTTCCTTGCAGACCGCGATCAGATCCTCAGCCCCGCAGATCATGCACGAGGTCGTACCGCAAACCTGAATATGCGCCACCGAGCCGACCGGTTGCAGCTGGAACATAAAGTAGAACGAAGCCACCTCAAGCACGCGGATATAGGCCATGCCCAGCATATCGGCTACGGATTCAATCGCCGGACGGCTCAGCCACCCCTCCTGCTCCTGCGCGCGCCACAGCAGCGGGATCACCGCACTGGCCTGACGCCCCTCCGGGTATTTGGTGACCTGCGCCTCGGCCCATTGCTGGTTGGCAGCTGTGAAGGCGAAACTATCGGGTTGTTCGGGGTGGAGGCGGCGAAGCATCAGGCAGCTCCTTCAGTCACTTTGGCCAAAGCGGCGGCTGCGAATGCAATCACCGACAAAACGCCAGCAGTCATGTGTTTCGATATATTTTGCCGCGCAAGGTGATAAATTCGAGCGTCGACGAAGGCCATCACTGCGCAAGCAGCAAAGAACACAAGCACAACGTTGAGATCCTTGTAGATGGCCGCAAAAACCCCGATCAGCGCAAAAGCAAAATAGCGATCCGCCATCACGTGCGGCAATTCTTCCTTATGATGACCGGTTTTCTCAAGCCCAAGTGCGGGGTTCGTCCAGAAAACGACTCCCAACAACAACAGGAACGCGCCGCCAATTCCGGCGAATATCAGGGCGAGGAGTGTGAAACTCACCGATCGATCTCCCCAAACACAACGTCCATCGTCCCGATGATCGCAGCAACATCCGCCAGTTGGTGCCCACCGGCAACGTGGTCCATGGCTTGCAGGTGCAGGAAGCCCGGCGCGCGCAGTTTGGCGCGGTAGGGTTTGTTGGTCCCGTCAGCGACCAGATAGACGCCGAACTCGCCCTTGGGCGCCTCAACAGCGGCGTAAACCTCGCCCGCGGGGACGTGGAAACCTTCGGTGTAGAGCTTGAAGTGATGGATCAGGCTCTCCATCGACGTCTTCATGTCCGACCGTTTCGGCGGGGTGATCTTGCCGCGGGCCAGAACGTCACCGGGGCAGTCGCGGATTTTGGCGATGGCCTGCTGGATAATCGACAGCGACTGGCGCATCTCTTCCATGCGGACGAGGTAGCGGTCATAGCAGTCGCCGTTCTTGCCGACGGGGATCTGGAATTCGAACTCGTCATAGCATTCATAGGGCTGCGCGCGGCGCAGGTCCCATGCCAGGCCCGATCCGCGCACCATCACGCCCGAGAAGCCGTATTTCTGAATGTCATCCTCGGTCACCACGCCAATATCGGCGTTGCGCTGTTTGAAGATGCGGTTTTCTGTCAGCAGACCGTCGATATCATCGAGAACGGCGGGGAATTCGTGGCTCCACGCCTCGATATCGTCCAGCAGTTCCGGCGGCAGGTCCTGATGCACACCACCGGGACGGAAATAGGCCGCGTGCAGGCGTGCACCACAAGCGCGTTCATAGAACACCATCAGCTTTTCGCGCTCTTCAAACCCCCACAGCGGCGGGGTCAGCGCGCCTACGTCCATCGCCTGCGTGGTCACGTTCAGAAGGTGGTTCAGGATGCGCCCGATCTCGGAATACAGAACGCGGATCAGCGACCCGCGACGCGGCACCTCGACCCCGGTCAGCTTCTCGATGGCGAGACACCAGGCATGTTCCTGATTCATCGGCGCCACGTAATCCAGACGGTCAAAATACGGCAGGTTCTGCAGGTAGGTCCGGCTTTCCATCAGCTTTTCGGTGCCACGGTGCAGCAGGCCGATATGCGGGTCGCAGCGTTCGACAATCTCGCCGTCCAGCTCAAGAACAAGACGCAGAACCCCGTGCGCCGCAGGGTGTTGCGGGCCGAAGTTAATGTTGAAGTTGCGGATCTTCTGTTCTCCGCTCAGCGCGTCCGTGCTGCCGTCATCATATCTTGAGCCGTCCATCAACGCCCCCGTTTCTTCTTTTTCGCTTCGGCCCGGACCCGGACCTTTTCCGCCTCGGCCGCCTTTGCCGCGGCCCCTGCCAGCAGCACCCCGAGCGCGCCCAAAACGATCAGTTCGCCCATCATGTCAGCGACGCTCCATCTCTTGCAGCTTCATGGCCATCATCCACAGCAGCACAATGACAACCGGGGATACGATGCACGCATATGCCCAGTTCTTGTTGATACCGAAATGCGGCAGCAGCTTGAGCATCGGAATGATCGTAGCAACGACCAGAGCAACCCAGATCAGGAACTCAAACATGATTACGACTCCTGTTTTTCATCCCCCGGCAGAATGTAATTCGCACCTTCCCATGGGGACATGAAATCGAATTGACGGTATTCCTGCACCAGCGAGACGGGTTCGTAGACCACGCGCTTTTGCGCCTCGTCATAGCGCACTTCGGTATAGCCGGTGGTTGGGAAATCCTTGCGCAGCGGATAGCCGCGGAACCCATAGTCGGTCAGGATGCGCCGCAGGTCCGGGTGGCCCGAAAACAGGATGCCGAACATGTCGAACACTTCACGCTCGAACCAGTTGGCCGAGGGATGAATGTCGACAAGGGACGGTACCATATCCTCTTCCCGGATCGAAACCCGCAGGCGGATGCGCTGGTTCTGGTACATCGACAGGAAGTGATAGACCACGTCGAACCGCTTGGCCCGTTCGGGATAGTCGACGCCGGTGATGTCCACCAGGGTCGAAAACTTGCAGCTCTGGTCTGTCTTCAGGAAATCAACAAATTCCACCAGATTGGACGGCGCCACATCCACGTTCAGCTCTCCATGGGTCACATCCCAGGACAGAACGCAATCGGCCCTTTTCAGTTCCAGCTGTGCGCCAAGTTCGTTGAGTGCGTCGCTCATCAGCTCTCTCCTCAGCGCACGATGGTGCCGGTGCGGCGGATTTTGCGTTGCAACTGCATCAGACCATAGAGCAGCGCCTCGGCGGTCGGCGGGCAGCCGGGGACGTAGATGTCCACCGGAACGATACGGTCACAGCCGCGCACGACGGAATAGGAATAGTGATAGTAGCCGCCGCCATTGGCGCAGGAGCCCATCGAGATCACATAGCGCGGCTCGGGCATCTGGTCATAGACCTTGCGCAGTGCCGGGGCCATCTTGTTGGTCAGCGTACCAGCAACGATCATCACGTCGGACTGGCGCGGGGACGCACGCGGGGCAATGCCAAACCGTTCCGCGTCGTATCGCGGCATCGAAGTGTGCATCATCTCGACCGCGCAGCAAGCCAGACCGAATGTCATCCAGTGCAACGATCCGGTGCGCGCCCAGTTGATGATGTCCTCGGTCGAGGTCAGCAGGAAACCCTTGTCCTGCAACTCGGCATTCAGGGCCTGGGTGGCGACTTCCTTGTCGACGCCGGCGGTGTTTGCACCCGTCATCACTCCCATTCCAGAGCCCCCTTCTTCCATTCATAGGCAAAGCCGATGGTCAGCACTGCCAGGAACACCATCATGGACCAGAACCCGACATCGCTGATGTCGCGGAATCCCACGGCCCAGGGGAACAGGAACGCGATTTCGAGGTCGAAGATGATGAAGAGAATCGAGACCAGATAGAATCGGACGTCGAATTTCATCCGCGCATCATCGAAAGCGTTGAAACCACATTCATATGCGCTGACCTTTTCGGGGTCGGGATTGCGGACGGCCAGAACCACGGCTGCCAGAATCAGGACGATTCCAAGGCCTACGGCAACGGCCAGAAACACCAGGATCGGGAGGTACTCCCGCAACAGGTCTTCCACGAATAGCTCCTTTCCTGCGCAATCCCCGAAAAGGGCGCGCCGTCAATTGGCGTGTTGACTGGACATTCTCTATCCGCGCGGGGTCAGAGGGTCAACCGAACACAATCGCGCAGCGACCTAATATTCCGCTTGCAAACCCTTCTGGCAGAAGCATTCAAACCAAAAGGTTGAGGCTAGGAAGACAAAGGCTAAACCTGAGTTTTCCATGCAGGTTTTCTTTTTTCGAAGAAGGCGCTGATTCCTTCGCTTGCCTCACTGGTTTCCCACCTGTCCACGAGGGCCCGGATGGTCTCATCAATCACGGCATCGTCGATGCGCGGCCCCAGAGTGCGCACCAGGTCCTTGGCCGAGGCGACCGCGCCCGGCGCACAGGACAGATAGGGCAGAATTTCGGCCTCAACCGCGTCTTCAAGATCGTGGACAGAGACGATTTTGGCCAGCAGCCCCAGTTCAACCGCCTCGGCCGCGTCGAACAACCGGGCCGACATAAACACCCGCCGCGCCCGCGCCTCGCCCATGCGGGCCACGACATAGGGGCCGATCGTGGCGGGGATCAGACCCAGCCGGGTTTCCGTCAGGCCCATCTTCACGCTGTCCACGGCAATCGCCACATCGCAGACCGAGGCCAGCCCGACGCCACCGCCAAAAGCGTTACCTTGCAACGCCCCGATCAGAGGTTTCGGCAGCGTGTTCAGGGCCTGCAACATTTCGGCCAGCTTGCGCGCCTCGGCAAAACGCGTGTCGGGGTCAGCGGCCATCTGGTCCTGCATCCAGCCCAGATCGCCGCCTGCACAGAAACTCTTGCCCGCACCGGTCAGCACAACGACCCGCACCGCATCATCTGCCGCCAGTTGATCCGCCGCCTGTGTCAGTTCTGAAATCATCAGCGCCGACATGGCGTTGTGCTTTTCGGCGCGGTTCAGTGTCAAAGTCGCGACACCGCGTTGATCCTTGGTCACCGAGATCGTTTCGAACATGTCTTCTTCCTATTCGGAGCGCATGGCGCGCGCCATCTGCGCGGCTTCTTCCACAACGGTCAGATCAACCCCGGTTTCGTATCCAAGCCGCTCAAGATGCGCCACGACGGTTTCGGTGGCGACGTTCCCCGCTGCGCCCGGCGCATAGGGGCATCCGCCCAGCCCGCCGACCGCCGCATCAAACGTCCGCACGCCCAGCGCCAGTGCCGCGTCTATGTTGTCGATAGCCCGCCCGTTCGTATCGTGGAAATGCCCGGCAAGCCTTGTGATGGGAACCCGGTCCCGGACCGCCAGCAGCATATGGGCGATCTTGTCAGGTGTACCCTGCCCGATCGTATCCCCCAGAGAGACCTCATAGCAGCCCAGCGCGAACAACTGATCCGCAACCTCGGCAACCTTTTCGGGCGGCGTTGCACCGTCGTAAGGGCAATCGGTGACGCAGGACACGTATCCGCGCACCGGAAGGTCAATATGGCGCGCCGCCTCAAGGATCGGGGTGAACCGTTCGATGGATTCGGCAATCGTCGCATTGATATTGGCTTTGGAGAACCCTTCCGACGCCGATGCAAACACTGCTATTTCATTCGCCTTGGCGGCCAGAGCGTCCTCATATCCGCGCATGTTCGGTGTCAGCGCGGCATAGCGCACGCCTTCGGACCGGGTAATGCCGGCCAGAACCTCGGCGCTTCCGGCCATCTGCGGCACCCATTTGGGCGAGACGAAACTGGCGACCTCTATCCGGTTGAACCCGGCCCGGCTGAGGCAATCCACCAGGGCCACTTTTTCCGATACCGGGATCTCACGCGGTTCGTTCTGCAACCCGTCGCGCGGCCCGACCTCAAAAATCTCAACCTGTTCACCCATGGTTGTGCCCTTCGCTGTTAGACCATTCCCGACCGACTGTGCCACGTTGCGCGTGAACGGGACAGATCATTCCTCCTCCAGCCGGACCAGAGCGGCCCCGGCCTCAACCTGAGACCCCGCATCCGCCAGTACTTCGGCGACCACGCCATCACGTGCGGCCAACAGGGAATGCTCCATCTTCATCGCCTCAAGGATGGCCAGCCTGTCGCCTTCCTTCACGGCCTGCCCCACTTGCGCAAATACGGCTTTGACCAGGCCGGGCATCGGGGCCTCGATTACGTTGGTGTCACCCGCCGCGCTGGCATCCCGATCCAGCGGGTCGACGATATCAAACGCGTGGCCGTACCCTTCGAACACCGTCACACGGGTGCCCGTGACTGCGACCGGTGGCATCGGTTGCCCGCCGATCAGCCAGCGGTCGGCAGAGCGTTCGGCAATGATGGTTTCCCCCTTCACCTGCCACGTCTGACGGTTCGGACTTTCAACCTGAACGTCCAAATCAAGGATATCGCCATCCATCAGTTGAACCGCCTTGTGCAATGGTGCCCAAAGGTGGAATCCGGCCGCGTCGCCTGCGTCATCCAAACCAAGCGCAGCCATGGCCGCCGCAACGGCAATCGTTGCCGGAACCGGCCCGTCATCGATCAGGCCATCCAGATCCCGCCCGATCAACCCGGTATCCACGTCGCCAGCTACAAAGCCCTTATGGCGGGTCAACGCGCCCAGAAAGGCCAGGTTTGTGACGGTGCCGGCAACTTCGGTTTCCCGCAGCGCACGGTGCAGTTTTTCCAACGCGACCGACCGGGTGGACCCGTGAACGATGACCTTGGCGATCATCGGGTCATACCACGGGCTGATCGTATCGCCCGCGCGCACTCCGCTGTCGGCGCGGCAACCCGGCGGGAACTGCAGATAAGTCAGCGTGCCTGTCGCCGGAAGGAAACCCTTGGGCACATCCTCGGCATAAAGACGTGCCTCAAACGCGTGGCCCGAGATCGAGAGCTGGTCCTGCGACATCGGCAGGGCGTCGCCCGACGCGACGCGCAATTGCCATTCCACAAGGTCAACGCCCGTGATCGCCTCGGTCACCGGGTGTTCCACTTGCAGGCGCGTGTTCATCTCCATGAACCAGAACCGATCAGGGCGCAGCCCGTCCGAGGCATCGACGATGAACTCAACCGTACCTGCGCCCTTGTAACCGATGGCCTCGGCCGCTCTGACGCCGGCAAGCCCCATCGCTTCGCGCATCTCGGGTGTCATGCCGGGGGCCGGGGCTTCTTCGATCACTTTCTGATGTCGCCTTTGCAGCGAACAATCACGTTCGAACAGGTGTACCGCCTGCGTACCATCGCCAAATACCTGCACCTCGATATGGCGCGGCTTGGCGACAAATTTCTCAACCAGCACCGCGTCATTGCCAAAGGCGGTTCGCGCCTCGCCGCGGGCGCTGTCCAGCGCCGATGCGAAATCTTCGGGGCGCTCGACAAGCCGCATGCCTTTGCCGCCACCGCCGGCGACGGCCTTGATCAGAACAGGATATCCAATCGTATCCGCGGCCCCCGCCAGGTGTTCCGGATCCTGATTGTCACCGTGATAGCCGGGCACCACGGGCACGCCCGCCTTTTCCATCAGGACCTTGGCGGCGTCCTTGAGACCCATCTTGCGAATTGCATCCGCCGAAGGTCCGATGAACACCAGACCCGCCGCTTCGACCGCATCCACGAAATCGGGGTTTTCGGACAAAAAGCCATAGCCGGGATGGATCGCCTGCGCGCCGGTATCGCGCGCGGCCTGAATGATGACGTCCCCCTTCAGATAGCTCTCTGCCGGGGCCGCACCGCCGATATGCACCGCCTCATCCGCCATCTGAACGTGCTTGGCCGAGGCATCTGCATCGGAATAAACGGCCACACAGGACACGCCCATCTTCTGCGCCGTTTCCATGACACGGCAGGCAATCTCGCCCCGGTTGGCAATCAGGATTTTATTGAACATGGCTTACCTCTTACCCGCCAGATCTTCGACAAGGCGGAACCGTTCGCACAGCAATTCCATCTCGGGATCAAACCCGCCATTTCGTTCGAAATACCGGCGATGATCCTCTCGCCACCCCTCAAGCGTTTCATTCTCACCCTCGGCCAACGCGAAGTCTTCCGTCACATCGCAATAGCGGCAGGTCGAGACCTCAACCGTTTCGATCACCAAAGCCGGGCGATCATCCCATTCCAGCGCAATATCCCGCCGCCCCACGACCGGTACGTCGGCGCTGCCTTCTGGGTAGTCGCGCAAAGCACCACAAGTTGCCGTTTTCCGGCCTGATCGCACCAACGCCAGCAGCTCAGCACTGAGTTGAGCGCTGTCGCCAAATTTGAAGGTCTGCGCGCCCGGATAGCGGATTTTCAGTTGTTCCAGATCGGTCATCATCACATCCGGAACACGCCGAAACGTGTCTCCTCAATCGGGGCATTCAGGGCGGCGCTCAGTGACAGGGCCAGCACGTCACGACTTTTGCGCGGGTCGATGATGCCGTCATCCCAAAGGCGCGCGGATGCATAAAGCGGGTGTGACTGTTCCTCGAACATCTCCAGCGTCGGGCGTTTGAATTCGGCTTCCTCCTCGACCGACCAAGTGCCGCCTGCCCGTTCGATCCCGTCACGTTTGACCGTGGCCAGAACGCCTGCGGCCTGTTCACCGCCCATCACGGAGATCCGCGAGTTCGGCCAGGTCCACAGGAAACGCGGCTGATAGGCGCGGCCCGCCATGCCATAGTTTCCGGCCCCGAACGACCCGCCCACCAGCATTGTGATCTTGGGCACGTTCGTCGTGGCCACCGCCGTCACCATCTTGGCCCCGTGCCGCGCGATGCCCTCGTTTTCGTATTTGCGGCCCACCATGAAACCGGTGATGTTCTGCAGGAAAACCAACGGGATTTTGCGCTGCGAACACAGTTCGACGAAATGCGCGCCCTTCTGGGCGGCCTCGGAAAACAACACCCCGTTATTGGCGATGATCCCGACCGGGCAACCTTTGACATGGGCGAAGCCGGTCACCAGCGTCTCACCAAAACGCGGTTTGAACTCGTCGAAGCGCGAGCCATCGACCAACCGTGCTATCACCTCGCGGATGTCATAGGGCGTGCGCAGGTCGGCAGGGACGACACCCAGAATTTCCTCGGGGTCATAGGCCGGGTCCTCGGGACTGGCCCAATCCACCGTTTGCGGCTTGCGCAGGTTCAGGGACCCCACCGCACGCCGTGCCAGCGCCAGCGCGTGGGCGTCGTCTTCGGCCAGATAATCGGCGACACCAGACAGGCGGGTGTGGACGTCGCCGCCGCCCAGATCCTCGGCGCTTACCACCTCCCCCGTTGCGGCCTTGACCAGAGGCGGGCCGGCCAGAAAGATTGTGCCCTGTTCCCTGACAATGATCGTCACATCCGACATTGCAGGCACATAGGCCCCGCCCGCCGTGCACGAGCCCATCACCACCGCGATCTGCGGGATGCCCTTAGCGCTCATCCGCGCTTGGTTGTAGAAGATGCGGCCAAAGTGGTCGCGGTCGGGGAAGACCTCATCCTGATTGGGCAGGTTCGCGCCGCCGCTATCGACTAGATAGATACATGGGAGGTTGTTTTCCTCGGCAATCTCCTGCGCACGCAGGTGCTTTTTGACCGACATCGGGTAATAGGTGCCGCCCTTCACTGTGGCGTCGTTGCACACCACCATGACCTCACGCCCCTGCACCCGGCCAATGCCCGCGATCACCCCCGCCGCCGGGGCTGCATCGCCATACATCCCGTGCGCCGCCGTTGCCCCGATTTCGAGGAACGGAGACCCCGGATCCAACAGGTTCGCCACCCGTCGGCGTGGCAGCATCTTGCCGCGCGATTCATGCCGCGCGCGGGATTTCTCACCGCCGCCCATGCGGGCCGCTTCGGCAGCGGTAGAGATTTGCGCCAGCGCGTCGAGATGGGCCGCGCGGTTCGCCTTGAAGCCCTCGGAGGCGGGCATGGCTTTGGACGTGAGTTTCATTTGGCTACCTCGTCAGCAAGTCTTTGCAGGTGCCGCCAATTCACCCAGCTCCCTGCCTTCAAATACATTTCGCACCATGTATCTGGGGGAATTTCTTCGCTAGGAGATGCATCACAAACATCGAAAACGCTTTCGACCAATTGGAGGTACTGTCGCTCGTAGCTACGTGCCGCTCTGCCCGACTTTCCAATACTTTGGGGCACAGTTGATTTGATTTCTGCCGAAAGTGCATCGACATGCTCAGTAAGTCTGACAAGACATTGCACCCGTTCTTCGACGACACGGCCTATTGTGCAATAGTCGACGGCGATACTAATACAATTGGTATCCATGGTCATTCCATTGTTATGCTGGGTTAGTAGCGCGCAACCGTCGAACCACTCCAATACTTCGATCGGATTACCCGAGCTTTCTGCCCGCACCGTGCAAACGCCTGCCAAAATTAGAGAAAAGGCGAGCATAATGTGTTTCATTCACTGGACTCCCCCGCAGCTCGCGTCTTCAATTCCTTGCGGATCACCTTCCCTGTCACCGTCATCGGCAGTTCCTCAAGAAAGGTCACCTCGCGCGGATAGGAATACTGCGCCAGACGGTCCTTGACCCAATCCTGCAACTCTGCCCCCGAGGCTTCGGCCCCCGGTTTTAACACGACATAAGCCTTTACGATCTCGGTCCGCAGCGGGTCGGGCTTTCCGACCACGCCAACCGTTGCCACTGCCGGATGGGTCAGCAGGCAATCCTCGATCTCCGCCGGGCCAATGCGATAACCGGCCGAGGTGATCACGTCATCGTCGCGGCCCACAAAGCGCAGATAGTCGCCCTCCCACACGCCGCGGTCGCCGGTAATCAGCCAGTCGCCGCGGAATTTCTCGGAAGTCGCCTCGGGCCGGTTCCAATATTCCAACAGCATCGAGGCCGAGCCGCGCCGGATGGCCACATCGCCCTCTTCCTGCGTTGGGTTGCCGTGGTCATCAACTACCGCCACCGCATGCCCCGGCACCGGCTTACCAATACATCCGGGGCGAACGGGGAAGTCTTCAGCACAGGAAGAGACGACCATGTTGCATTCGGTCTGGCCGTAAAACTCGTTGATCGTCAGGCCAAACGCCTTCTCGCCCCACGCCAGCATTTCGGCCCCCAGAGGTTCACCGCCTGACGCGACCGAACGCAGATCGGGGATCGCCTGATCCGCCGCTTTCAGCATCCGCAGCGCCGTCGGTGGAAAAAAGACGTTCCGCACCCCGCCCCGCGTGATCACATCGGCGCAGGCTTCGGGCGTGAATTTCTCAAGCCGCGCCGCGACGACCGGGATACCCAGCGCCAGCCCCGGCATTAGCACGTCGAACAACCCGCCGATCCAGGCCCAGTCGGCGGGTGTCCAGAGACAGTCGCCATCCCGCAGATGGTTGTGGCTGATCGACACGCCCGGCAGGTGCCCGGTCAGAACCCGGTGTCCGTGCAACGCACCCTTGGGGCTGCCCGTCGTGCCCGAGGTGTAAATCAGTACCGCCGGGTCCTCGGAACCGGTATCCGCAAAGGGCAGCAATCCGTCATAGGGCGCAATTCGGTCCACCAGTAGAGGCCGGGCCAGATCACCCAGCAACGCGGCCCCTTCGGCATCCGTCAGGACAATTTGCGCCCCTGCATCCCCAACGCGAGAGGCCAGCGCGTCCCGTTTGAACAGCTTGAACAGAGGCACAGAAATCGCGCCGATCTTCCAGATCGCCAGATGTGCCGCCGCGCAGAAGGGCGACTGGCTGAGAAGAACCCCGACCCTGTCACCCGGGCTCACCCGTTTCAACAACGCCTGAGCGATGCCGTCTGTCAGGCGGTGCAGCTGACCAAAGCTGACGGGTCTGCACCCGCCGTCTGTCAGATCAAAGATCGCCGTCCGATCATCAGAATGCGACAGGCATTGACGCGCCATGTTGAGGCGATCCGGCACTGCCCAGTCCCCATTATTTTGCAATCCCGGTATGCGGTCAGCGGGATACATGGCTGAAATCCCTTATTTTTCTGCAAGTTCGCCCGAACGCACCGGTTCGCGAACTCACAGGAACTTGATGCAGATCAGGGTTAGCCGCAGGGGGTTTCGGCAGAACCCGGTCATCAACAAAACCGAAGGCCAAAAAATGACCAAAACACTCGCCGCTTTGACCCTTTCCACCGCGCTTGTTGCGCTTGCTGCGCCTGCCATTGCCCAGTCCCAGGGTGACTGGACCGTCGGTTTCGGTGTTGGCTACCTCGACCCGAAATCCGACAACGGTACGATGGCCGGCTTCGACGCCGAGGTGAGCTCGGACACACGTCCGATCTTCACTGCTGAATACTTTGTCCGGGACAACCTGGGCGTTGAGCTGCTGGCCGCGACCCCGTTCAGCCATGATGTCACCCTGGGTGGCAGCATTGATGCGGGCACCGTCAAACAATTGCCACCCACCCTGTCGCTGAACTATCACTTCCCGACCAACAGCGCCTGGAAGCCCTATGTCGGCGCAGGTATCAACTACACCATCTTCTTCGATGAAAGCTCGGCTCTGGGCGATCTGGAGCTGGACAATTCGGTCGGCGTCGCCCTGCAGGCCGGTCTGGATTACATGGTCACCGAAAAAGGCGCTGTGCGGCTGAACGTGCGCTGGTTCGACATCGACTCGGATGTCTCGCTGGACGGTACCGATATCGGCACCGCAGAAATCGACCCCTGGCTGGTCGGCGTATCCTACGTCCATCGCTTCTGATCCCATTCATAGAGCGCCCCGCCGACTTGCCAGGCGGGGCGTTGTTCTCAGAGCATTTCGTTCATCATTTCCCGCCCGATCAGCATCCGGCGGATTTCGCTGGTGCCAGCGCCGATTTCCATCAGCTTGGCGTCGCGGAAGATTCGGCTGACGGCCGAATCTGACAGGAACCCGGCCCCGCCCATCGCCTGTACTGCCTGATGCGCCTGTGTCATCGCCTGTTCCGATGCATAGAGACAGCAGGCCGCCGCGTCCTGGCGGGTCACATCCCCGCGGTCGCAGGCTTTTGCGACCTCATAGACATAGGCCCGTGCGGAATTCATTGCCGTGTACATGTCGGCAATCTTGCCCTGCATCAGTTGAAAGCTGCCGATGGGTTTGCCGAATTGTTTCCGATCGGCCAGATACGGCATGATTTCATCCAGACAGGCGGCCATGATCCCTGTCCCGATACCCGCCAGAACCACACGTTCGTAATCCAGCCCTGACATCAGGACGGCCACGCCCTTGCCCTCTTCGCCCAGAACGTTTTCGAACGGTACCTCGACGTCTTCGAAAATCAGCTCAGCCGTGTTCGATCCACGCATGCCCAGCTTGTCGAAATGGGGAGAAGTGGAGAAGCCCTTCATCTCTTTCTCGATCAGAAAGGCCGTAATCCCCTTTGAGCCCGCGTCCGGGTCTGTCTTGGCATAGACGACCAGAGTGTCCGCATCCGGACCGTTGGTGATCCAGTACTTGCTGCCGTTCAGCCGATAATGATCATTGCGCTTCTCCGCGCGCAGCTTCATCGACACCACGTCCGACCCTGCCGACGCCTCGGACATTGCCAGCGCACCGACATGGTCGCCTGAGATCAAGCGCGGCAGATACTTCGCCTTCTGCTCATCATTGCCATTCAGTTTGATCTGATTCACACACAGGTTCGAATGCGCACCGTAAGACAGCGAGACCGAGGCTGACGCCCGCGCCACTTCCTCGACCGCAACCGTGTGAGCCAGGTAAGACATCCCTGCCCCGCCATATTCCTCGGGCACCGTGATCCCAAGCATGCCCAACTCGCCCATCTCTTTCCAAAGCTCATTGGGAAAGGCGTTGGACTTGTCCACCTCTGCCGCCATGGGCTTGACCCGTTCCTGCGCCCAGCGATGCACGATTTCGCGCAATGCGTTCACGTCCTCGCCCAGATCAAATTGCATGTTCGCCATGAACATACGCGTTCTCCTCTTCCGCGTTAATGAACAAGTGTTCAATAACTGGATAACAGCAAATCCTCACCCGGTCAATCTTTGCAGTTTTACAGGGCTCAAAACGCAAAACGCCGCCCCCCGGGGCGGCGTCACTCAAACCATAAAGCGTGCGCTGCAAGCGCACTCCGCTGGATCACGACTGAAATACGGCGCTGACTTCGGCCCGGATAATCCGCGCGATCAACCGGCAATCTTCCAGCGAGAAGGTCAGCGGCACACGCATGTCCATGATGCCGGCCAGAACCCGATCGCTGCCCGGCATCCGTTCGCTGTCGACATACCGCCAACTGTCATAGCGCGAGGTAAACCCGGTCGGCTCGGCCCCGCCGAACCATTTGAGTTCGACGCCACGCGCCGCACAACGCCGGATCACTTCGGCGATGCGTTCAGGCGACCAGTCCAGCAAAAGGAACTGAATCGACGACCCGACAAAAGTTTCTTCCGCCGGGCGGTCGACAATTTGCAGTCCGGGCGTATCGCGCAGACCGGCTTCGATCTCGGCATAGCGCTCGTTCCATCGCTCTGCCTGCCGATCCAGATCCTTCAGTTGCGGGCGCAGGATCGCCGCGCGCAGATTGTCCATCCGTCCCGAGACATTGGGCGTTGTGTATTTGATCCGTTCAAACACCTCCGGGCCCGGCGCGGCAAGATGTCGTTCGTACAGCATATAGGATCCCGACAGCATCGTCGCCTTGGCCGCAAGTTCCTCATCATCGGTGATCAGCAACCCGCCTTCACCGGAATTGACGTGTTTGTAAGTCTGGCAGGAATAGCAGCCGATCGCCCCCTGCCGCCCGGACACCTGTCCCCGCCACGCCGCCCCCATCGTGTGCGCGCAATCTTCGATCACAATCACACCAGCGGCATCACACAGTTGCATCAGGCGGTCCATGTCGCACAGATGCCCGCGCATATGGCTCAGCATCAGGACACGGGCCTGATCCAGCTTGGCTGCTAGGTCATCCAGATCAATCGTCAGGTTCTCGGTCACGCCCACAAAGACCGGCCGTGCACCCACCGAGGCAATCGAACCCGGCACCGGCGCCAGCGTGAATGCATTGGTCAGCACCGGATCGCCCGGCTGCACCCCAACCGCCCGCAATGCGGTCGCCAGCGCATACCCGCCGGAGGAAACCGCCAGGCAATATCTGGCCCCCATCTGCGCCGCGAATTCCTGCTCCAGCAAAGCAGTTTCGCCCAGTTCACCGGGCGCGACGTTGTAGCGGTGCAGGCGGCCGTGGCGCAGCACGGCCAAAGCGGCCTCAATCGCCTCTTCCGGGATTGGTTCCTGCTGGGTGAAGCTGCCGGTGAATATCTCTGTCATAAGTTCGTTCTGATATCGCAAACCGTTCGGGTCAAGAGATCAGGCCGCCGCACCGATCAATCCGGCCACAAGGTCCGGCAGGTCGTCGAAATGGTGCAACAGGGCCTCGGGCTCCAGTGCCGCCATATCGTCACCCGACGGGCCAAAGGTAACAAGGACCGACGGAACGCCCGCCGCCCGCGCGGTGTTGCGGTCCGTGTCGGAATCCCCGATCAGAACGCAGAGGTCAGGATGTCCTCCGGCCCGGCGCGCGGCCTCGCGCAGAGGCTCAGGGTCGGGTTTGCGCACCGGCAGCGTGTCTGCACCGATGAGCGAGGCAAACAATCCGCGCACGCCCAACTGGCTCAGCAACTGGTCCGCCAGAGCCTCTGGCTTGTTGGTGCAGATGCCGACACCGTATCCTGCGGATTTCAGAACCTCGACCGCCTCCAGCGCGCCGGGGTAGAATTCGGTATGGGTGTCGATGGCCTGTGAATATGCCTCAAGCAGTGTTGGGTAATAAGCAAGGACGGTGTCCTCATCATAGGCTCCGACCCGCTTCAGCCCATGCGTCAGCATCATCCGGCCGCCCCGCAAGGCAACCGCTGCGTCCTGTTTGTGCACCAACACGTCGCCGTGCCCCATTTCGCGAAAGCAATGGTTGGCGGCGGCCAGCAAATCACCCGACGTATCGGCCAAAGTGCCGTCCAGATCGAAGATTACAGTGCGCATCGTGTCTCCTGCCTCGGCGGGTTTTCGCCGTTTCATGTTGCAAACGGCAATCTTGTTTGATGCCCGAACCGCTTGCGCCTTTGCCCCCAGCGGATAAAACGGTCCGCACCAAAACACAAAGAGAAATCGTTTTCATGAGCACTGCCCTTGTCATCCTAGCCGCCGGAAAAGGCACCAGGATGAATTCGGATCTTCCCAAAGTCCTGCACCCGATTGCCCAGACGCCGATGCTGGTCCACGCCATGCGCGCCGGTGCAGTTTTGTCGCCCGAGCGTACCGTGATTGTCACAGGGCACGGGTCCGAGGCCGTTGCCAGCATCGCCGCCGCCGAGGATGAAACCGCGCAGATCGCAATTCAGCAAGAGCAATTGGGCACGGCCCACGCCGTCGCACAGGCGCGCGTCGCGCTGTCCGAATTCGACGGCGATGTTGTGGTCCTGTACGGCGACACGCCGTTCCTGCAGCCTGATACGCTGGAACGGATGATCGCGGCCCGCGCCGAAAACGATCTGGTCATTCTGGGGTTCGAGGCGGCGGACCCCGCGCGATACGGTCGTCTGGTGATGAACGGCAACAGTCTGGAACGGATTGTCGAATTCAAGGACGCATCGGATGAGGAACGCGCGATTACCTTTTGCAACTCGGGCCTTTTGGCCTGCGACGCGCAAACCTTGTTCGCGCTGATCGACGCGGTTGAAAATCACAATGCGTCCGAAGAATATTACCTGACCGACGTGGTCGAGATCGCCCGCAACCGCGGCCTGAGTGTCACAGCGGTTGCCTGTGACGAGGCACAGACGCTGGGCGTGAACTCCCGCGCCGATCTGGCTGCGGCGGATGCGGTGTTTCAGGCGCAGGCCCGCGCGGCGCTGCTGGAACTGGGTGTTACTCTGATGGTGCCCGAAACCGTCTATCTGGCCGCCGACACTGTAATCGGCCGGGACACGGTAATTGAACCCAATGTTGTATTCGGTCCCGGCGTAACGGTCGAAAGCGGCGCGACGATCCGCGCGTTTTCGCATCTGGAAGGGTGTCATGTCAGCCGGGGTGCCACGGTCGGCCCCTATGCAAGGCTGCGCCCCGGCGCGGAACTGGCGGAAAACGTCCGCATCGGTAACTTCGTCGAAATCAAGAATGCCGAGATCGGCGAGGGCGCAAAGGTCAACCATCTGAGTTATGTCGGCGACGCCTCGGTCGGGGCGGCGACAAATATCGGCGCAGGGACGATCACCTGCAACTATGACGGCGTGATGAAGCACCGAACCACCATCGGCGAGAACGTATTTATCGGATCAAACACGATGCTGGTGGCACCGGTGACGCTGGGCGATGGCGCGATGACGGCAACCGGAACGGTGGTGACGCGGGATATTGAACCTGACGCGTTGGCGGTTGCCCGCGCCCGGCAGGACAACAAGCCCGGTTATGCGCGTAAACTGTTTGACATGTTGAAGGCGAAGAAGGCTCGCCGCGACAAAGGAGCCTGACCCATGTGTGGAATTGTAGGCGTATTGGGGAAACACGAAGCCGCCCCCATTCTGGTCGAGGCGCTGAAGCGTCTGGAATACCGTGGCTATGACAGCGCGGGCATTGCCACCGTCAATGACGGCGCGTTGGGGCGCCGACGGGCCGTGGGCAAGCTGGTGAACCTCAGCGACCTTCTGGTGCACAATCCGCTGCCGGGCAAGTCGGGCATCGGGCACACCCGCTGGGCCACGCACGGCGCGCCCTCGGTCACAAACGCGCACCCGCATCAGGCCGGACCGGTGGCCGTGGTGCATAACGGGATCGTTGAAAACTACCGCGAGTTGCGGGCCGAGCTGGCCGAAAACGGTGTCGGGTTCGTCACCGAGACCGACACGGAAACCGTTGCCCTGATGGCGGAACATTATCTGAAGACCGGCCTGTCGCCGGTCGAGGCCGCATACAAGACCATCGACCGTCTGGAAGGCGCTTTTGCGCTGGCCTTTCTGTTCGATGGCGAGGACGATCTGATTGTCGCGGCCCGCAAGGGATCTCCGCTGGCAATCGGGCACGGGGTTGGCGAGATGTTCGTGGGTTCCGACGCGATTGCGCTGGCTCCGCTGACGGATCGCATCACCTATCTTGAGGAAGGCGATCGTGCGGCGCTGACCCGCACCTCACTGGAAATCCGCAATGAGGCCGGAGAGTTGGCCAATCGCGAGACGCGCCAGATCAAACTCGACATGTCGCGGGCCGACAAAGCAGGTCACAAGCACTTCATGGCCAAAGAAATTGCCGAGCAACCCGTGGTCGTGGCCGAAGCGATCCGGTCTTACCTGCCGACCGGAAAGGACGAGATCGTGCTGCCCTGCGATCTGGATTTCACCAAGCTGGACCGGCTGACGATGGTTGCCTGCGGCACGGCATTCTATGCCTGCCTGACCGCGAAATACTGGTTCGAGCAGCTTGCAAAACTGCCTGTCGAGGTCGATATCGCCAGCGAGTTCCGCTATCGCGAGCCGCCCATTCCAAGCCGCACGGCCGCGCTGTTTGTCAGCCAGTCGGGCGAAACCGCCGACACTCTGGCAGCGCTGCGGTATTGCGAGGGTAAGGCAGACAAGATCGTTTCGGTCATCAACGTCCCCGAAAGTTCGATCGCACGCGAAAGCGACGTGGCCCTGCCGATCCATGCCGGGGTCGAAATCGGCGTGGCATCGACAAAGGCGTTCACCTGCCAGCTGAGCGTTTTGCTGATGCTGGCGCTCAAGGCTGCGGCCGACCGGGGCACGCTCAGCGAAGAGGCACTGGCGGATCATGCCGCCGCCCTGCGCGGTTTGCCCAACGTTCTGAACACCGCGCTGGATCAAAGCCGGTCTATCCGCAAATCCGCGCAGCGCCTGTCCGAGGCGCGCGACGTGCTGTTCCTGGGGCGCGGCCTGATGTATCCGCTGGCAATGGAGGGCGCGCTGAAACTCAAGGAAATCAGCTATATCCATGCCGAAGGCTACGCCTCGGGCGAACTCAAGCACGGCCCGATTGCTCTGATCGACAAGCATATGCCGGTGGTCGTCATGGCCCCGCGCGATGCAGTTTTCGACAAGACCGTTTCAAACATGCAGGAAGTGATGGCGCGCAAGGGCCGGGTCATTCTGGTGTCAGATGACGACGGGATCGCTGACGCCGAAGACGGAGTCTGGAGCGTTATCCGCATGCCATATATCCACCCGAACCTGGCACCGATCCTTTATTCCGTCCCCGCACAGCTGCTGGCCTATCACACGGCCGTCGCCAAGGGCACCGATGTCGACCAGCCGCGCAACCTTGCGAAATCAGTCACGGTAGAGTGAGACATGGCCAAGCAATTTCCGGAACTTGACGAAATGCAGCGCAGGTTCATCGAAGAACAGCACATGTTTTTCGTTGGCACCGCGGGACCCGAAGGCCGGGTGAATATCTCGCCCAAGGGTATGGATTCGCTGCGGGTTCTGGGACCCAACCGGATCGTCTGGATGAACCTGACCGGCAGCGGCAATGAGACCGCAGGCCACTTGCTTGAAACCAACCGAATGACGCTGATGTGGTGCTCATTCACCACCCGTCCGCTGATCCTGCGCACCTACGGTTCGGCACGTACGGTGCATCTGGGGGACGCGGGTTGGGACGCATTGGCCGAGAACTTCCCGGCCCACCGCAGCGCCCGACAGATCTATGATATGGATATCGATCTGGTTCAGACGTCCTGCGGCTATGCGGTTCCGTTCATGGAATATCAGTCCGAACGCGACACCATGCAGAAATGGGTCGACAGCAAGTCCGACGACGACATTCGCGCGTATTGGACCGAAAAGAACCAGCGCACCATCGACGGCAAATCGACACGCGTACAAAGCTCATGACGCCCGACGCCCGTCTCGACGAGATCAAGGCTCACGCCGATCCCGAGCGGGCCGAACAGATGGCGGCCTATCACAAGGCGGACCGCCCCTATCTGGGCGTCGCCAACCCGGTCCTGAACGATCTGACCAAGGCATGGCGTCGGGAACTGGACGTCCCTGCGCGCGTGGCGCTGGCGGATGCGCTGTGGCAAACTGATATTCACGAGGCGCGTCTTGCCGCCGCAAAACTGCTGACACAGGCGCGTATCCGGCCGGATGACGGCGTTTGGGACCTGCTACAAAGCTGGTTGCCGGATTTCGACGCCTGGGCCGTTGCCGATCACGCCAGCATGGCAATGCAGAAACGCCTTGCAGCCGATCCGGCGCGCCTGGATCAGGTCGAAGGCTGGACGCGTTCCGATCATATGTGGACCCGGCGGGCGGCACTGGTGGCGACCCTGCCCTGGACCAAGCAGAACCATCCGAAGCCTGACGATCTGCTGCACCGCGACCGTATCCTCGGCTGGGCGGCAGGTTATGTCTCAGACCGCGACTGGTTCATCCAGAAAGCAATTGCCTGGTGGCTGCGCGAGTTGTCCAAACACGATCCGGCCCGCGTGATTGCATTCCTGAACTTGCATGGCGATGGGTTAAAGCCATTTGCCCGCCGGGAAGCGGCCAAATACCTGAAAGATCAGTTGGAATAGACCTCAAGCTCGACAAGTTCGTCGAACGGCAGCAACAGCGCCCGCATCGCATCCAGCGACAACCGGCTGCCACCGCTTTCCGGACCCGGTGACGGTACCAGCGTGATATAGGCCTGCGCCCCGGTTCTGGGCACCACCACCCGGCCAGTGAATTCGACATCGACCAGCGGTGTTTCCAACCATCGACCGGGCGTGGTCGGATCGCCCAGCCCCGCAATGGTGGTCTTGGCCCCGGTCCAGCCTGCGGCTGTGGCCGCAACGGGCTCGGGTTCGGGGATTGTTTCAACCGTTTCTTCAACCGCTGCCGGTTCCGCCGCGTTCGGCGCGTTGTCGCCGCCAAAAACCCGGTCGGTCGTGGACCGAACAGTTTCGCAGCCCGCCGCCAGAACACAGAATGTCAAAAGCACATACCTCATGCCGCAAACCTACCGTTCTGCGCGCATCTGCACCAGCACAAAGGAAAGTTCGCTCTTGTCGCAGGCATGGGTCAGCTTTACCTATGTCGCATGACTGCTCCGCTCATCGACCCGTTTGCCCGCGCCATCACCTATCTCCGCGTCTCCGTCACGGACCGCTGTGACTTCCGCTGTGTCTATTGCATGTCCGAGGACATGAAGTTTCTGCCCAAGAAAGACCTGCTGACGCTGGAGGAACTGGACCGGATGTGTTCGACCTTCATCAGGCTGGGGGTTGAAAAGCTGCGCATCACAGGGGGCGAACCCCTTGTGCGCCGCAATATCATGGCCTTTTTCAACTCGATGACCCGACACCTCGAAAGCGGCGCGCTGAAGGAACTGACGCTGACGACCAACGGCTCGCAACTGCACCGCTTTGCCGATGATCTTTTTGCGGCAGGCGTCCGCCGGGTGAACGTATCGCTGGACACGCTGGATGAGGACAAGTTTGCGCAGATCACCCGCTGGGGCCGGCTGAAACAGGTGCTGAACGGTATCGACGCGGCGCAAAATGCCGGGCTTCGGGTCAAGATCAACGCCGTGGCGCTGAAAGGGTTCAACGAAGAAGAACTGCCCCAAATCACCAGATGGTGCGCCGAACGCGACATGGATCTGACCTGGATCGAGGTCATGCCGATGGGCGACATCGGCAATGAGGACCGGCTGGATCAATACTGGTCGCTCAAGGACGTCCGCAAGGAATACGAAAACCACTTTGCCGTCAGCGATCTGGCGGAACGCACAGGCGGGCCCGCCCGCTATGTACGGCTGGAGGAAACGGGCCAAAAGATCGGCTTCATCACACCGCTGTCCCACAATTTCTGCGAAAGCTGCAACCGCGTTCGGCTGACCTGCACGGGTGAGTTGTATATGTGCCTTGGTCAGGAAGACATGGCCGATCTGCGCGGCGCCCTGCGTGATCATCCCGAGACCGAGCAACCGCTCGAAAACGCGATCCGCGCGGCGATCAACCTGAAACCCAAAGGTCATGATTTCGATTACTCCCGCCAGTCGGTCGACGGCAAGATGAGCCGCCACATGAGCCACACGGGCGGCTGAGATGCCGGTTCCGTCTGGCCGACCAACGCTGCTTTACCACCTGTACTGCGGCCTCACCTCCATCGCGCGCCCGCTGGTCTGGCGGACGGTCCGCAACAAACTGCGGGCCGCCAACGTCGCCGACGCGCGCCAACTGGAACGGCTTGGACACGCCACACAGGCGCGCGCCGCAGGCCAACTGATCTGGTTCCATGCGGCCAGCGTAGGTGAGACGCTCTCGGTCATCAGCCTGATCAAACGGCTGGGAGAACGCCTGCCGAACGCCGAATTTCTGATCACTTCGGGCACGCCTACTTCTGCCGCACTGATCGAAAAGCGCATGCCGCCTCGTACGCGTCACCAGTATCCGCCGCTGGACACTGCGGGGCCCGTGCAGCGCTTTCTGGATCACTGGCGTCCGGATGCCGGTATCTTCGTCGAAAGCGAAATCTGGCCACGCCTGATCGTTGAAGGTGCCCGGCGCGGCGTGCCACTGGCCCT
Source organism: Ruegeria sp. ABV4_181 (assembly GCF_056158465.1). Classification (NCBI taxonomy): domain Bacteria; kingdom Pseudomonadati; phylum Pseudomonadota; class Alphaproteobacteria; order Rhodobacterales; family Roseobacteraceae; genus Ruegeria; species Ruegeria sp. ABV4_181. The sequence goes on along the minus strand of NZ_JBSWTI010000002.1, from coordinate 1,890,334 downwards.
GCTCAATGCGCGCCTGTCTGACGGGTCTGTCAATGGCTGGAAAAAGCGCCCGAAAACAGCGCGGTTCATCCTGGAGCGGTTCCGCCTGTTCCTGACACAGAATGACAAAACGGCCAAAAACCTGATCGCTATGGGCGCACCACCCGACCGGGTGCAACCGGGCACCAACCTCAAGGCAATGTCCGAGCCCTTGCCGGTGGATCAGGCAACCCTGTCCGACATCCGAACTCAGGTCGGAAACCGCCCGGTCTGGATTGCCAGTTCCACCCATGCCGGTGAAGAAGAAACCGTTCTGGCCGCTCACAAAGAACTGCTGAAACGCTGGCCCGATCTCCTGCTGCTGCTGATCCCGCGCCACCCCGAACGCCGCGCTGACGTGACGGCCCTGGTTGAAAAGGCCGGGCAGAATATGGCCATCCGGTCCCAAGACGCAAGGATAACACAAGATACAACCGTCTACATGGCGGATACGCTGGGTGAAACCGGCACCTGGTACGCACTCTGCCCGATCGTTTTTCTGGGCGGCTCACTGAAAGAGATCGGCGGCCATAACCCGTTCGAACCTGCACAGGCAGGTGCTGCCGTGATTACCGGACCGGGTTACTTTAATTTCGCCGAAACCTTTGCCCCGCTGATCACGGCCGGAGGCGCGATCGAGGTAACATCCGCCCCCGAACTGGCCGCGGCGGTTGCCGCCTGGCTGTCCGACGAAAGCGCTCTGAACACCGCACGCGCCGCGGCGAAATCCTGCGTAAACACACAAAAATCGGCGCTGGACGCCATCGTTGATACCCTCAGTGTCCAACTCAATATGCAGGGCGCCGATCCGGCTTCATCTGGCTAAAAATACCTCGGGGGTGCGGGGGCAGAGCCCCCGCCCGACCCATCAAGCCGCCGGCATCCGCTGTTCGACGATCTCAGCCCACCAGCTGCACCCGGCGGGAATAGCCTCATCGTTGAAATTATATTCGGGATGATGCACCGCCGCAGTATCGCCGTTGCCAACAAGGATATACGCGCCCGGCCGCTCTTCGAGCATGAAGGCGAAATCCTCACCTCCCATAATCAACGGCGCTTCGTCACAACTGCCCGAGACGGACCGCGCCACATCCGCAGCGAAATCGGTCTGTTCGTCGCTGTTCACCATCACCGGGTAGCCCCGGTAATAGGTAACCTTTGCCACACCCCCAAAGGTCGCGGCCACGCCGTTGCAGATTTCGACGATCCGTTTTTCGGCCAGATCGCGCATCTCCTTGCTCATGGTCCGAACGGTTCCTTTCAAGTCCGCCGTTTGCGGGATCACGTTGAAAGCCGTGGACGAGGTTTCAAAGGACGTCACCGAAACTACAACCTTGTCCACCGGATCGGCATTACGTGCGGCAATCGTCTGCAAAGCCAGAACGGCCTGGGCCGCCATCACAGTGGTATCGACCGTCTCATGAGGCTTGGCCGCGTGACCGCCCTTGCCTTCGAAGGTGATATCAAACTGATCGGTGGCCGCGAAAAACGCCCCGGGCCGAATGGCGAAACTGCCGACGGGGCGGCCGGGCCAGTTGTGCATCCCATAGACCTCCTGGATGCCCCAGCGGTCCATCATGCCGTCTTCGCACATCTCGCGCCCGCCGCCGCCGCCTTCTTCGGCCGGCTGGAAAATCACGACAACGGTGCCGTCGAAATTCCGTGTCTCAGCCAGATATTTCGCGGCCCCCAGCAACATCGCGGTATGCCCGTCATGGCCGCAGGCGTGCATCGCACCGTCGGTCCTGGATGCATAGTCCAGACCGGTCGCCTCGAGAATCGGCAGCGCGTCCATATCCGCCCGCAATCCGATCACCTTGCCGCCGGTATCGGCCTTACCCCTGATAACGCCGACGACACCGGTTCGGCCAATTTCGGTCACGACCTCATCGCAGCCGAAGGCCCTCAGCTTGTCCGCGACCAATGCGCTTGTGCGGTGGGTCTCGAACAGGATTTCCGGGTGCTCGTGAATATCGCGTCGCCATTCGGTGATTTCACCCTGCAATTCGGCGAAACGGTTTTTGATCGGCATAGTCTTCTCCCATCTTCATTGACCGGATCGCGTGTCCGGTGTCCTGCCACCCTGCCGGGCGGCATCAAATTCAGTTCGGGTCGACCGGCCGCAGCGCGCCGGACAACAGGATGATTGCAGCGGCCAGGGGCAGCAGGGCCGTGAACGCCAGACGTAATGTAAGCATCTCGGCCAGAAACCCAATAAGGGGCGGACCGATCAACAGCCCTCCGTATCCCAGTGTGGCGACGCTGGCGATTGCCTGGCCTGGCGGCACGTTCGGATCGCTGGCTGCCCGGCTGAAAGCCAATGGCATGATCACCGCGTACCCCACGCCCATCAGGGCAAATCCAGCCAATGCCAGCCCGGTCCCCGACGCGGTCACAACACCCAGAACCCCAAGCGCCGCACATGCACCGCCAAAGCGCGCCGTTGCAACTGGACCAAACCGGGCGATGACAAAGCCACCCGCCAGCCGGAAAGCCACCATGGTCACTGAAAATACTGCATATCCCAGCGCCGCGACACTTTCGGCCGCCCCAGTCACGTCACGCAGAAAGATCGCGCTCCAATCCGCGACGGCCCCTTCCCCCAACGCCCCGCACAACGCGGAAAAACCGACAAGGACAAGCGCGCCGGTGGGCAGGGCAAAGACCGAACCCGCAGACAGCCCGGACTTGCGCGACGTCCATCGCACCCAGGACAGGGCAAGCGCCAGCGCCACCACCGCCCCGCCGGCCAGCAAAAAGTGCTGCATCACCGTCAGCCCCATCTGCACAGCCCCATACCCGCTGAGCGCGCCCAGCCCGGCCCCTAGGCTCCACATTGCGTGGAATGAGGACATGACGGGCTTTTTGTAGGATTGTTCGACCTCAGCCGCCCAGGCGTTCATGGCGACATCCATCGAGCCATGGAAGGCCCCGAAAACAAACAGATATGCGGCGAGCACCCAGAACCCGTCGGCCAGGGCAAGCAGGATCAGGGACAGCGTGTAAAGGACCGCGACGACCCGCGTCAGGCCCACCGCTCCGAACCGGTCGGTCAGCCGTCCGGTCACCGGAAAAGAACACACCGCCCCCGCCGCCATGAACAACAGGCCATAGCCCAGCGCCTCATGCGTCAGGTCCAGCCGGTCGCGCACAGCGGGAATGCGGGATGCCCAAATGCCAAACAGCGCACCGTTCAGGATGAACATGGCGGCAACTGCCCGCCACGCAGCGACTAGTCCGATCACGGGAAATCCTTCGCAGAATGCGTCAAACGCCTCTGTTCTACAGGCTGGGGGCCATTTGGCAATTGCGGATTACTCCAGCCGCCTGCGGATTTGCCGGATCGCGATCCAAACCATCAGAACAACCGGAATCGTCGCCGCAGCCGTCAACATGCCCTTGCTGATACCGGCCTTGGTCAGCGGATACAGCAGATAACCGGTCAGAGAGACGGCGTAATAGCTTATGGCCACCACCGACAACCCTTCGACCGTGTGTTGCAGGCGCAGGGCCAGATCGGCGCGGCGGTCCATACTTTCCAGCAGCGCCTGGTTTTGCGCGCTGCGCTCGACATCCACGCGCGTGCGCAGCAGCTCTCCTGCGCGGATTGCCCGGTCGGACAGGGCCTGAAGACGGCGTTCGGTCGCTTTCACGGTGCGGATTGCAGGATCGTATCGGCGCATCATGAAATCGGCAAAGCTCTGACGGCCTTCAAAACGTTCTTCCCGTAACACCTCGATTTTTTGATTCACGATGGCCTCATAGGCCCCCGTCGCCCCGAACCGGAAGGAACACCGCGCCGAAAGCGTTTCAAGCTCGGTCGAGATGGACAGCAGATCCGGCAGCAGTTCATCGGGATGTGCCGCATTGTCGGTCATCTGCCCCATAAGCCCGGTCAGCTTGCCGTCCAGTTCACCGATGCGCGGCATCAGCTGTTTGACGCGGGCAAATCCCAGCATGGACATCGCCTTGTAGGTTTCGATCTCGCACAGGCGCTGAATAATCCGCCCCGTCCTGCGCCGCCCGGTGCCTTGGGTCACGAACAGCGCAAACCGCATATGTCCGGCAGGGTCGATGCGGAAATCGCTGGCGCAGATGGCGGCATCGTCCAGCACGCGGGCCACGGCAAGGCTTTCGGGTTCGAACCAATCGGCCAGGGTGGATTTGACCACCTCGTCCGGTTGACGCTCGACCACGCGGATCATCGCCGACGTAACGCGCTGCCCCGGGCTGGCCATCAACCAGTCGGGCGGAAAGACCTCGAAATCGGCGGGGTTGAACGGGCGGTCGCTTACGTTCTGTGTGATCGCGGTATACGTCACGAATTCGGTGTGCTGTTCCCATTTCAGCCAGTGGCGACCGATCTGTCCGGCGTAATGGGTCGCGCCCGGCTGAGGGTGCTGCGCCCCGTGACGATCCAGAAGGTCTTTGAGATGGGCCATATCCTCACCCCGGTCGCGCGCCACTGCAGCAACCGGTTTCTTGATCGCCAGGAAAACCACCGTACAGGGCGTCGCCGCAACCGGAAATGGCCGCGCGTGCAGTTCGTTGGCCAGCGCATAGCGCAGCGGATGATCGTCGATCGGCGTCATTCAAAGCTCCGTTCCATCCGGAGCACTATACGGCAGAAGCCGAATACATCAATTCTCTTTTTATTTCATATACTTACAAGGATACGACGGTATACAAATCCGCTATCTCATTGATTTGGCTGCCACAGCTCGATGGGATTGCCCTCGGGGTCGTGAATACGGGCAAACTTTCCGACCTCGCTGTCCCAGTCGGGGTGCGTTTCAACGGTGATCCCGGCGGACTCAAGCTGAGCTGTCAGGGCAGCCAGATCATCGACGCGAAAGTTGATCATCCATTGCTGATCAGACCGCCCGAAATACTCGGTGTCCTGTGCGAAGGGGGCAAAGACCGTGTAACCCTCTCGCTGCTTCCACGGCACGGGGTCGTAATGATTGACACCCAAGTGCTTTTCGTACCAGGCGCTCAACGCCTTTGGGTCCTTGGCGCGAAAAAACACGCCGCCTATGCCGTTCACTTTCTCCATGGGGCACCTCCTTCGCCATGAGGGTACAGCAAAAACGAAAAAGGCGCCCGGTTGGGGCGCCTTTCTGTGGTCTGCTTAGCCGCAGATCATTCGATCATCGGCAGCAGCTTGTCCAGCGACTCTTTGGCGTCGCCATAGAACATGCGGGTGTTCTCCTTGAAGAACAGCGGGTTTTCGATGCCCGAATACCCGGTGCCCTGCCCGCGTTTCGACACGAATACCTGTTTGGCCTTCCAGCATTCCAGCACCGGCATCCCGGCGATGGGGCTGTTGGGGTCCTCTTGCGCCGCTGGGTTCACGATGTCGTTCGAGCCGATCACGATGGCGACGTCCGTTTCCGGGAAGTCCTCGTTGATCTCGTCCATTTCCAGAACGATGTCATACGGCACCTTCGCCTCGGCCAGCAGCACGTTCATGTGACCCGGCAGACGGCCGGCAACCGGGTGGATCGCAAAGCGCACCTCTTTGCCCTTGGCGCGCAGTTTGCGGACCAGTTCGGAAACCGACTGCTGCGCTTGCGCCACAGCCATGCCGTAACCGGGGATGATGATTACGCTGTCGGCGTCATTCAGCGAAGCCGCGACACCATCGGCATCGATGGCCACCTGCTCGCCTTCAACGGCCATTTGCTCACCCTGCGGGCCGCCAAAACCACCCAGGATCACGCTGACAAAGTGGCGGTTCATCGCCTTGCACATGATGTAGGACAGGATCGCACCGGACGAGCCCACCAGCGCGCCAACCACGATCAGCAGGTCGTTGCCCAGCGAGAAGCCAATCGCCGCCGCGGCCCAGCCCGAGTAGCTGTTCAGCATCGACACAACCACCGGCATGTCCGCGCCACCTATACCCATGATCAGGTGATAGCCGATGAACAGCGCGGCCAGCGTCATCAGGAACAGCGGGAAGAAACCACCCGTTGCGGTGTACCAGATCAGGCAGATCAGCGAGAGACCCGCTGCGGCCGCGTTCAGCGCATGGCCACCCGGAAGCTTGGTCGCCGCCGAGGTCACTTTGCCCGCCAGCTTGCCATAGGCCACGACCGACCCGGTAAAGGTGATCGCACCGATGAAGATGCCCAGGAACAGTTCCACATGCAGGATCGACAGTTCCGCCGGAGTTTTCTTGGCGATCAGCTGGGCAAACCCACCGAGCCCGGTGTACAGCACGTCTTTCGAGGCATCTGCGACCGCCATCACTTCGGCAACGTTCAGAACTTCAAAATGCGCATTGAAGCCCACGAACACAGCCGCCAGACCGACCAGCGAGTGCATCGCAGCCACCAGTTGCGGCATCTCGGTCATCTGCACGCGCTGCGCCACGTATTGACCGATAAACCCGCCCCCGGCGATCAGCAGCAGTGACAGCAACCACAGACCCGAACCGGGGCCAACCAGCGTGGCAAAAACCGCCAAAGCCATACCGACGATGCCATACCAGACCGCGCGCTTGGCGCTTTCCTGGTTCGACAGACCGCCGAGCGAAAGGATGAAAAGGACAGCCGCAACGACATAGGCGGCGGTAGTGAAGCCAAATTCCATGTGCCCGGCCTCCTTAAGATTTCTGGAACATGGCAAGCATGCGCCGGGTTACGAGGAAGCCGCCGAAGATGTTGATCCCGGCCATGAAGACGCTGAGCGCCGCAAGCAGAATGACCAGGAACGACCCCGACCCGATCTGCATCAAAGCCCCAACAATGATGATCGACGAGATCGCGTTGGTGATCGCCATCAGCGGTGTATGCAGGCTGTGCGAGACATTCCAGATCACCTGGAAGCCTACAAATATCGCCAGCACGAAGACGATGAAATGCTGCATGAAACTTGCCGGAGCAATCAGCCCCACCAGCAGCATCAGCGCGCCGCCGACACCCAGCAGGGTAAACTGCTGCTTGGTCTGCGCCTTGAAGGCCGCAATTTCCTGCGCCTTCTTCTCTTCTGCAGTCAGTTCCTTGACCTCGGGTTTCTTCTGCGCCGCGATCGCCTGCACCTTGGGCGGCGGCGGCGGGAAGGTGATTTCGCCCTCATAGGTCACGGTGGAACCACGGATCACGTCATCTTCCATGTCGTGATTGACCTGACCGTCCTTTTCCGGCGTCAGGTCGGTCATCATGTGGCGGATGTTCGTCGCGTACAAAGACGACGACTGCGCCGCCATCCGGCTGGGGAAATCGGTATAGCCGACGATGGTTACGCCATTGTCGGTGACGACCTTTTCGTCCGGCACGGTGCCTTCGACATTGCCGCCGCGCTCGGCCGCAAGGTCGATGATGACCGAGCCCGGCTTCATCGCCTTGACCATATCCTCAAGCCACAGCTTGGGTGCCGGGCGGTTCGGGATCAGGGCGGTGGTGATGACGATGTCCATTTCCGGCGCAAGCTCGCGGAACTTGGCCAACTGGGCGTTGCGGAACTCCTCGGACTGAACCGAGGCATAACCGCCGGTGGCCGCGCCGTCCTGCTGTTCTTCCTCAAAATCCAGATAGACGAATTCGGCCCCCATGGATTCGACTTGTTCCGCCACTTCGGGGCGTACGTCGAATGCATAGGTAATCGCACCCAGCGAGGTCGAGGTGCCGATGGCGGCCAGCCCGGCCACACCGGCACCGACGATCAGCACCTTGGCAGGCGGCACTTTCCCGGCGGCTGTCACCTGACCGGTGAAGAAGCGACCAAAGTTGTTGCCGGCCTCAATTACCGCACGATAGCCCGCGATATTGGCCATCGACGACAGCGCATCCATCTTCTGCGCGCGGGAAATCCGCGGCACCATTTCCATGGCGATCACATTGGCGCCCTTGGACTTGGCCAGTTCCATCCCTTCTTCATTCCCAGCAGGATTAAAGAACGAAATCAACGTCTTGCCCTTGGTCAGCCGTTTCAGCTCGGTTTCAGTGGGCTGTCGGACCTTGGCAACGATATCGGCCGCCTTCCAGAGCGACGCCGCGGTTTTTACCACTTCGACACCTGCGTCCTCATACGCCGCATCCGAAAACCCTGCGGCGGCGCCGGCGCCCTTTTCGATCAGGCACTCATAGCCCAGTTTCTGTAACTGACGCGCCGAGTCCGGCGTCATCGCTACACGGTTCTCACCGTCCAGTACCTCTTTTGGTGTGCCTATCTTCACCGGTGCTATCCCCCTAATTTTCACTCTGACAGAGCAGGTGGTCGGTATTGTTCATCAAGCTTTCATCTACCCTGCGCAATATTATTTCGCAAGCGCAGCATTTTTTACGTTGTGTCACAACGAACACACCCTCAGATCCAGCGGCGGGTCTGCCGCTCGTATCGCGCGAAATCCGCCCGGAAGGTTCGGCGCAGACGGTCTTCTTCGGGCAGGATGAAACGGCGCTCCAGCACCCACACGAACACAGGCACCAATACCAGCGATAAAACCGCATCAAATCTCAGGATCAAACCCGCCAGGATCAGCACGTCGCCCAGATAGATCGGGTTCCGGCTGCGCTTGAAGATACCGCTCTGAACCAGTGCGGTGGGTGTCTCATGCGGGATGACCGTGGTCCGGTGGCGGCGAAATTCGACAATGGCCAGAACGGCCAGAACCACACCCCCGCCGATCAAAATACCGCTGAGGAGATCCGTTAACCCGCTGTCCAGTGACAAACCCAGCGAGAAGTGGCGCGCTTGTAGCCAGGCGAGAACCGCAAAGCCTACCAACCAGACCGGAGGAATGTCGATTTTTTGCATCTCGTTGTTTCTTTCGGCCTGGAAGACGCGCGAGTGTGTCGCTTTTGTCTGATCAACTACCGTTTTCCGCCACAAATGGCAAAACTACAGTTGGTCGCAGCCTGAAATCCGCCAATCTTCATTGCGAATTCAGGCGCAGGCATCGAAGATGGACACAGGTATCGTGATCAGATAGCCATTTGACCCGAGCCTTCGACCCTACAATCAGCTGGATTCCCATGACAAACTTTGCCGCCACCAAAGCCATGTTCGACCTGCCGGAAGGCGTCATCTATCTGGACGGGAACTCGCTTGGACCTCTGCCGCGCGCCGCCGGTGCCCGGGTGAATGACATGTTGGTTCAGGAATGGGGGCAGATGCTGATCACCGGGTGGAACAAGGCCGGATGGATGGGCCTGCCGACCGGGCTGGGCGACCGTATCGGCCGTCTGATCGGGGCTGAACCCGGAAGCGTGGTGATCGGCGACACCCTGTCAATCAAGGTTTATCAGGCCGTGGCCTCCGCGCTGGAGCTGCGCCCGGATCGCAAGGTCGTGTTGTCGGACAGCGGCAACTTCCCGTCTGATCTTTACATGGTCGATGGTCTGTTGCGCTCACTTGGGCCCGGCTACGAACTGCGTGTCGTGGCGCCCGAGGACGTGGCGCAGAACATCACCGAAGATGTGGCCGTGCTGATGCTGACCGAAGTGGATTACCGCAGCGGCCGGATGCACGATATGAAGGCGCTGACCGAGCTGGCCCATGCAAACGGAACCGTTACCGTTTGGGATCTGGCCCATTCCGCCGGAGCGATTCCGGTGGACCTGTCCGGCTGCAATGCCGATTTCGCCGTAGGATGCACTTACAAATATCTCAACGGTGGCCCCGGAGCCCCCGCCTTTATCTATGTCGCCGCGCGTCTGGCAGAACGTGTGCGCCCGGCACTGTCCGGGTGGATGGGGCATGAGGCCCCGTTTGCCTTCGATCTGGACTATCGCCCCGGCAGCGGCATCGAAAGGATGCGCGTCGGCACGCCGCCTGTCATTCAGATGACTGCACTTTCTACGGCAATGGACATCTGGGACATGGCCGACATGTCGGACGTGCGGGCCAGGTCCATTGAACTGACCGAGCTGTTCATTGCACGTGTCGAATCCACCTGCCCCGAATTGGAACTGGCCAGCCCCCGCGACCCGATGCAACGCGGAAGTCAGGTTTCATTTCGCTTCAGCCATGGCTACGCCGCCATGCAGGCCCTGATTGCGCGCGGCGTGATCGGAGATTTCCGCGCACCTGACATCATGCGGTTTGGGTTCACTCCGCTCTATATCGATGAGACAGACGTTGAAGGTGCGGTCGATATTCTGGCGGACATCATGCAGAACCGGTTGTGGGACACACCGGAATACAAGATCCGCCAGCGCGTTACCTGACCTCCAGCCCGGCGCCGATCAGGGCGGCCAGCTGCGCCACGCGGTTCTCATATTCCCCGGCATCGGTGCCGGTCATCTTGAGGCCCTTGAGCGTGGCGGTAATCGTCTTTGCGGTTTCATCCGGGTCCACCATCGGGCGAAGCCGCCCCAGCTTGTCTTCCTGCCGGAGCCAGGTCGCGTACAAATCCGCCAACCCGGCCTCGCCCTGCGAGATGATCTCGGCCGACATGGACTTGGTGGTGTCCAGCATCTCAAGCCCGTGCGGCGAGGCCAGAATTGCCGCCATCCCTTCGGTCTGGGCCTGAATCGCGCGGGTCAGAATGTCGGACACTGAACCTTCCGTCGCCAGCGCCGCTGCCACCGCAGCGGTTTTCTCGGCGTAATAGAACTCCGTCAGCTTGCTGACGATGGCCTCTTTGTTCTTGTAATGCAGGTAAACGGCCGGACGGGACATCCCGGCTCCGCGCGCTATGTCATCCATCGAGGTCTTTCGGAATCCATAGGCGGCAAACGCCTGAAAGGCCGAAGTCAGGATCGCCCTTTGTCGTGAATCATCAATCGTACCCGTCATATCTGAACTCGTGACACTTTCTGTTAATTTTGTCAATTGACATCCTGACATTTTAAGCCAACTATGTCAGAAACCAGCCACAGCTACGACAGAGAGGTGCGCCATGGCCACGGCCCTAACGATCAACGGAAAGCAACATCAGGTGGACCTGCCCGATGACGTTCCCCTGCTTTGGGTCCTGCGGGACGAAATCGGATTGACCGGCACCAAGTTCGGTTGCGGTGTCGCCGCCTGTGGGGCGTGCACGGTGCATATCGACGGTGAGGCCGTTCGATCCTGTCAGGTGACACTGTCGGATGTGTGGGGCGATGTGACCACGATCGAAAGCATCGGCGCGCCGGACGCGATGACCACGATCCAACAAGCCTGGGTCGACCATCAGGTCGCGCAATGCGGTTATTGCCAGTCGGGCCAGATCATGCAGGCGGCCGCGTTGCTGGCGGAAAACCCGGCACCCACAAATTCCGACATTGACGAGGCCATGCAGGGCAACCTTTGCCGCTGCGGCACCTATCCCCGCATCCGCGCCGCGATTCACGATGCGGCGTCCAAGCTGAAGGAGGCGTAAGCAATGGCATCCGTTGGTAAAATCCTCCGTCGTACGTTCCTGATCGGTTCAGCCGCCATTGTTGGCGGTGTGGCGTTTGGCGCCTATTATGTAAACCGGCCTGCAAAAAACCCGCTGAAACCCGGTGACGGCGAAGCCGCGCTCAGCCCGTTTGTTCTGATCGACCAGAACGGTGTCACCCTGTTCGCGCCGCGGGCCGAGATGGGACAGGGCGTTCAAACAACCTGGGCCGCGCTGATTGCGGAAGAACTGGATGTGGATCTGGATCAGATCAACGTTCTGCACGGACCTGCGGCTGCCGCCTATTACAACTCAGCCCTGATGGGAGAAGGTCTGCCCAACAAGGGCTATGACATCTCCAATTTCCAGCACAATCTGGGCCAGGCGCTGGGTGTGGTCGGCAAGGTACTGAGCCTTCAGGTCACCGGCGGCTCGACATCGATGAAGGACGGGTTCGAACGGATGCGTCAAGCCGGAGCTTCCGCGCGCGAGACGCTGAAACGCGCGGCGGCGGACAGGCTGGGTGTTGATCCCTCACAGCTGCAAACCGCGTCCGGTCATGTCATTACTCCCAATGGCGACAAGATCGCCTATTCCGACCTTGCGATGGACGCGGCCAAGTTCGACCCGGTGGAGGTGCCGCTGCGTGATCCGTCCGAATGGCGTTATCTGGGGCGGACACAACCGCGTTTGGACATGGTCGGCAAAGCCACCGGCACGGCAGAATTCGGCGTCGATGTGCGCCTGCCCGACATGAAATTCGCCAGCGTTCGGATGAACCCCAGGCTGGGCGGCGTCATGAATGGCTATGACGACAGTGCCGCCAGGGACATGCCCGGTGTTGAAAAGATCGTCGATCTGGGCACAGGGGTTGCGGTTGTCGCAAGCAACACCTGGCTGGCCAATCAGGCAGTCGAGGCGATTGACGTGGATTGGGGTGAAGCCCCCTACCCGCCCGAGACCGACGCCGTTTTCGCCCGGATCGCCGAGGCGTTCGATGACGCGCCAAACTCGACCATGCGGGACGATGGGGATGTCAGTGTTTTGCCCGAAGGCGCCACTGAAATTTCGGCCGAGTATCAGGTGCCCTATCTGGCCCACGCCACGATGGAGCCGATGAATGCGACCGCCCTGTTCACAGGCGACGCGCTGGAACTTTGGTGCGGCAACCAGGCCCCGACGCTGATCCAGATGCGGGTGGCCAATGTCGCCAATCTGGACACCGATGCGGTTGAGATCCACACCACCTATCTTGGCGGCGGCTTCGGTCGCCGGGGTGAGCTGGACTTTGGCGAGATTGCTACCAAAGTCGCCATGGCCATGCCCGGCATTCCGGTCCAGACGACCTGGAGCCGCGAAGAAGACATGCGGCACGACTATTACCGCCCCGGCGCGATTGCCCGGATGCGGGGCGCGGTCAAAGATGGCAAGGCCGTTCTGATCGACGGTCAGGTCGCCGCGCAATCCTGCACACAGCAGGCTGTCACGCGGTACACGGGGCTGCCCCCGGCAGGGCCCGACAAGGTGCTGGTCGAAGGCTTCTTTAACCAACCCTATGCCGTCCCGAACTATCGGATGAGCGGTCATATCGCCGATCTGGATATTCCCGTCGGGTTCTGGCGGTCAGTCGGCAACAGCCATAACGGGTTCTTTCATGAGACGTTCATGGACGAACTGGCCCACGCGGCCGGGCGCGATCCGCTTGACTTCCGGCTGGAACTGGCCGGATCCGAACACGCCCCCTCGGCGGGCTGTCTGGAAGCTGTGCGCGAGATGTCGGGCTGGACGGGTCAGACCCCGGCGGGCGTCGGGCGCGGCGTCGCCCTGACCTATAGCTTCGGCACGCCGGTGGCGCAGGTCATCGAGGTCGTGGACGAAGACGGCACCATCCGTATCAACAAGGCGTGGATCGCCTGCGACATGGGGCTTGCGCTGGACCCCGAAAACGTCAAGGCGCAGATGTTCGGTGGCATGATGTACGGTCTGTCCGCGGCCTGCTTCGGAGAGATCACCTTTTCCGATGGCGAGGTCGAGCAGTTCAACTTCCCCGACTACGACGCCGTACGGATGCACACCGCCCCCGAAGTCGAGGTCCGCGTGTTGGAAACCAACCGCCATATGGGCGGCGCGGGGGAACCCGGCACGCCCCCGTCGATGCCGGCACTGGGCAATGCCCTGTTCGATCTCACCGGCGAACGGGCGCGGACACTGCCTCTGATCAATCAGTTTAACCTGCTGGTCTGATCACGGCGCGCCGATCCGGTTCTTCTCTCCCGGATCGGCGCGCGTTTTAAGCGGATTGCTGAATCAACCCCGCTGACGAGCCTGTCGACCAAGCACGCACCGCAGCGCCAAACGCCTGGAACAGCGGGCGTGAAACCGGATCGTTGACGGCATCCCATTCCGGATGCCATTGCACCGAGAGCGTAAAGCCGGGCGCATCTTTCACATAGATCGCCTCGGGCGTGCCATCAGGGGCGTGACCGTCGATGACGATCCGCTGCCCAACGGACTTGATCCCCTGCCCGTGCAACGTGTTCGTCATGACCTCGGGCGCGCCCATCAGACGGTGAAACACGCCCCCCTCGGTCAGCGTCACCACATGCCGAAGGGCAAATTTTTCTTCCAGCGTACCATCGGGCGGCATTCGGTGGTTCATGCGGCCCGGCAGATCCCGGATTTCGGGGTAGAGCGTGCCGCCCATCGCCACATTGACCTCCTGAAATCCCCGGCAGATGCCAAAAAACGGCTGACCCCGTTCGACACAGGCCCGCACCAGCGGCAGGGTGATCGCGTCGCGCGCGCGGTCGAACTCGCCATGGGCATCGGTTGCCGGTTCGCCGTACTCTTCGGGATGCACGTTCGGCCGCCCGCCGGTCAGCAGAAAACCGTCGCAAACTTCCAGCAATTCCTCGACACTCACGTAGCGCGGGTCCGCCGGGATCAAGAGCGGCAGACAGCCCGAGACATTGGCGACCGCGTCCGAATTCATCGTCCCTCCGGCATGGGTCGGATATTGATCGTTCATCAGGTATGAGTTGCCGATGATACCGACGACAGGTCGAGACATTCTGTTTTCCTAAATCGTTACGCAAGCTTTCAGAAAAACTATCGGCAGCGCGAATAGCGCGCAATAGCACAAGCCCTGCGTGTCAGCGCAAGTTCTTGTTCAACGCTGCACAATCCGCAGGTTGCCTGCGAATTGTAGCCTTGTCCCGACCCAAGCTTGATTTTGCGTCAGCGCGTGAACGGTCCGCCTGTGTCGGTGAACCGCCCGGGGCTCTGCAATATCCGAAAGGATCAGGCTTCTCCGGTCAGACCGGCACCTTCGATCCCGGCCATCGCCGCCACTGCGTCATTGTCCGAAGTGTCGCCGGTTACGCCGACGGCCCCGATCACCTCGCCCTTTTTGTCGCGCAGCAGTACGCCGCCGGGCACCGGAACGACCTGACCGCCGTAAACACCGTTCACGGCAGCCATGAAATAGGCTTGCGCCTCGGCCCGCTGCATCTGCGCCGTGCCGGCCATACCCAGCATGACCGAGCCATAGGCCTTGCCCTGCGCTATGGCGAACCGGCCCGGCGCCGCGCCGTCCTCACGTTCAAACGCGATAACGTGGCCGCCCGCGTCCAGAACAACAATGGAAAGGGGTTTCAGTTCCATCTCGCGGCCTTTCTCAAGCGCCTTTCGAATGATGGTGCGGGCTTTGCGGAGGGAAACTGCCATATCGTGTCCTGTCGTTCTGTTTGATCGGGTTTAAAGGCTGGACTTCAGTTCCAGCCGGCGGGCGTGCAGAACCGGCTCGGTATAGCCTGACGGCTGCACACGGCCTTTGAATACCAGATCGCAGGCGGCCTGGAACGCAATACCGTCAAAGCCCGGAGTCATCGGCCGATATGCCGGGTCGTCCTGGTTCTGTCGGTCCACGACCGCCGCCATCTTTTGCATCGCGGCCATCACCTGCCCTTCGGTGACAACGTCATGGTGCAGCCAGTTGGCCAAGGCCTGCGACGAAATCCGGCAGGTCGCGCGGTCTTCCATCAGGCCGATATCGTTCAGGTCCGGCACTTTCGAACACCCCACGCCCTGATCGACCCAGCGCACGACGTAGCCCAGAATGCCCTGAGCGTTGTTCTCAATCTCGCGCGTGATCTCATCATCGCTGAGATTGCGACCGCCCAGCAGCGGCAAAGTCAGCAGGTCGTCCAGAGTGGCGCGGGCTCCACCAGCGGCCAGTTCGTCCTGGCGGGCCAGCACGTCGACTTTGTGGTAATGGGTCGCGTGCAGGGTTGCGGCCGTGGGCGACGGAACCCAGGCGCAGGTCGCGCCGGATTGCGGATGGCTGATCTTGGCCGCAAGCATATCGCCCATTCGATCCGGCATCGCCCACATGCCCTTGCCGATCTGCGCCCTGCCCTTCAGGCCGCAAGCCAAGCCGATATCCACATTGCGGTCCTCATAAGACGTGATCCAGGGCGTCACTTTCATGTCACCCTTGGGCAGCATCGGACCCGCTTCGATCGAGGTGTGAATTTCATCCCCCGTCCGATCCAGAAAGCCGGTATTGATGAAGGCCACGCGCGATTTCGCGGCGCGGATGCATTCCTTGAGGTTGGCCGAGGTGCGGCGTTCCTCATCCATGATGCCCAGTTTCACAGTGTTGCGCGGCAGGCCGAGGATGTCCTCGACCATGTCGAAAATCTCGACGGAAAAGGCGACCTCTTCCGGGCCGTGCATCTTGGGCTTCACCACATAGACCGACCCTGTGACCGAGTTTCCGCCGTCACGCTGGAGGTCGTGCATGGCGATCAGCGTGGTGCAGAGCGCGTCCATCAGACCTTCGCCGATCTCGTTGCCATCGGCGTCCAGAACGGCAGGGTTGGTCATCAGATGGCCCACATTGCGCACCAGCATCAGCGAGCGGCCTTTCAGCGTGGCCTGGTCGCCGCCTGCGGTGATGTAGTCCACGTCGCCCGCAAGTTTGCGGGTGAAGGTGCGGCCGCCTTTGGTGACCTCTTCGGTCAGGTCACCTTTCATCAGGCCCAGCCAGTTGCCGTAGGCCATAACCTTATCTTCGGCATCGACACAGGCGACCGAATCTTCGCAGTCCATGATCGTGGACAGGGCGGATTCCAGAATGACGTCCGCGATGCCTGCCGGGTCGGCAGCGCCGATATCTCTGGTCGGGTCAATCACAACTTTGATGTGCAATCCGTTGTTCTTGAGCAGAACGAATTCCGGACTGTCTGCCGCGCCGCCAAAGCCAACAAACTTCGACACATCGGCCAATCCGGGGATTAGCACGCCATTTTCAACGCGCAGCGCGGCGGCATCCGTCCACGAGCCTTCTGCCAGTGGCACGGCGTCATCCAGAAAGGCCTTGGCCCAGGCGATGACCCGTGCGCCGCGGGCCGGGTCGTACCCTGCTACGTCCGGCAGATCGCCCATTGCATCGGTGCCATAAAGCGCATCATACAGGCTGCCCCAGCGCGCGTTGGCAGCGTTCAGCGCAAAACGGGCTTTGGTGATGGGCACAACCAATTGCGGACCGGGGATCAGCGCGATCTCGGGGTCAACATTGGCGGTTTCAATCTGGAAATCCGCGCCCTCATCGACCAGATACCCAATTTCCCGCAGGAATGACTGGTACGCCTCGGCGTCATGCGCCTGACCTGCGCGCTCAAGGTGCCAGGCGTCGATCTGCCCCTGAAGCTGTTGCCGTCTGGCCAGGAAATCCCAATTCTTCGGACCCAGCTCGGTGACCATCCGCGACAGACCATCCCAGAACGCGCCAGCTGTAACGCCGGTTCCGGGCAAAGCCCGGCCCTCAATGAACTCGGCCAGAATGGTATCGACCTGAAGTCCGCTGCGCGTCTGTCTGCTGCTCATGATGTGTTTCCCGTGTATGTACGCCACTGTATGCAGCCTGCATTTAGGCCGAAAGTTTCCGATAGGCAACTTGCGCTGCTAGGCCGCCGCAAAAGAACCGGTCCGAATTTTCGAATTGCCCCCGTCCGGGCCCGGACCACACTGCTTGCAGCCCGGCGCTACAGCCCATAACGTCGCGCCAGACACGAACCGATGCGAGGCCCCCGATGCGTGATGCCGCCCCCACCACGATCTATCTGAAAGACTACACGCCGTTTGGTTATCTGGTTGACAGCGTGCACCTGACATTCGATCTGGCTGATCACGCCACCCGCGTCACCTCGCGCATCGCATTCCGCCCAAACCCCGAGGCCACTGACCGCACCTTTTTTCTGCATGGCGAAGACCTGACCCTGATCCGCGCGGTCGTCGACGGGACAGAAATTTCGCCCGAGGTCACCGACAAAGGGCTGACGGCGGACGTCCCGGACGCGCCCTTTGTCTGGGAAGCCGTGGTCGAGATTGACCCCGGAAACAACACCGCGCTTGAGGGGCTTTACATGTCCAACGGCATGTATTGCACCCAGTGCGAGGCGGAAGGATTCCGCAAGATCACCTTTTACCCCGACCGCCCCGATGTGATGTCGACCTTCACCGTGCGCATCAATGGCGACTTGCCGGTGCTGTTGTCCAACGGCAACCCCACGGGCAAGGGTGAAGGCTGGGCGGAATGGACCGATCCCTGGCCCAAACCGGCCTATCTGTTTGCTCTGGTCGCGGGTGATTTGATCGCCCATCCCGACCGGTTCACCACCATGACGGGCCGCGATGTCGAACTGAACCTCTGGGTCCGTCCGGGCGATGAAGGCAAATGCGCCTTTGGGATGGAGGCGCTGAAGAAGTCGATGAAATGGGACGAAGACGTCTATGGCCGCGAATACGATCTGGACGTGTTCAACATCGTTGCCGTGGATGATTTCAACATGGGCGCGATGGAGAACAAGGGGCTGAATATCTTCAACTCCTCTGCTGTGCTGGCCAGCCCCGAAACCTCGACCGATGCGAATTTCGAACGCATCGAGGCGATCATCGCGCATGAATATTTCCACAACTGGACCGGCAACCGGATCACCTGCCGCGACTGGTTCCAGCTGTGTCTGAAAGAGGGTCTGACCGTCTTCCGGGATGCGCAGTTCACGTCTGACATGCGGTCGGCTTCGGTGAAACGCATCCACGATGCCATCGACCTGCGCGCGCGGCAGTTCCCCGAGGATAACGGCCCCCTGTCCCACCCTGTCCGCCCGGAAAGCTTTCAGGAAATCAACAACTTCTACACCGCGACCGTCTATGAAAAAGGCGCCGAGGTAATCGGCATGCTGAAACGGCTGGTAGGCGACGATGCCTATGCACAAGCGCTTGATCTGTATTTTGACCGGCATGACGGGCAGGCCTGCACCATCGAAGACTGGATCAAGGTGTTCGAGGACACCACAGGCCGCGACCTGAGCCAGTTCAAACGTTGGTACAGCCAGTCGGGCACGCCCCGCGTTTCGGTTACCGATGATTGGGCCGATGGCACCTACACCCTGACCCTTTCGCAGCGCACTGAACCGACACCGGGTCAAACGGATAAGCTGCCGCAGGTCATCCCGGTCGCCGTCGGCCTGTTGGGACAAAACGGTGACGAGGTGCGCGCCACTGAGGTTCTGGAATTGACCGAAGCCGAACAAAGCTTTGCTTTCAGCGGCTTGGCGGCCAGACCCGTCGCCTCGATCCTGCGCGATTTTTCGGCACCGGTGATACTGGAGCATGATCACTCGAATGCCGAACGCGCCTTTTTGCTGGCCCATGACAGCGATCCGTTCAATCGTTGGCAGGCCGGGCGGTCACTGGCGCAGGATACTTTGCTGCGGATGATCCGGGATGATGCGTCTCCGGATGCCGATTATCTGGACGGTATTCTGGCGGTATTGCGCGACGGCGACCTTGACCCTGCTTACCGCGCGCTGATGCTGGGGCTGCCGTCCCAATCCGAGCTGGCCGCCGAGTTGTTTGAGCGCGGCGAAACTCCCGACCCCATGGCGATCTGGCAGGCGGTCGAAACATTGCGGCAGGCGACCGCACAGCACGTGCAGGACCTGCTGCCTCGTTTGCACAGTGAAACCCTGATCGACGCGCCCTACAGCCCCGACGCCGCGCAGGCCGGCAAGCGAGCGCTTGGCGGTGCGGCATTGTTCCTGACAACCCGGCTTGATGGCGGTGCCAAGGCAACGGCCGAGTACGCTGCGGCCGACAACATGACCCGCCAACTGACCGCCCTGTCCTGTCTTTTGCGCGCCCGCAAGGGCGAGGCCGAACTGACCGCGTTTTACGATCAGTGGCAGCATGATCGTCTTGTGATGGACAAGTGGTTTGGGCTGCAGGTGTCCATGGCTGCGCCCGAAGTGACCGCAAATACAGCGAAAACGTTGACCGAGCACGCGGATTTCAACTGGAAAAATCCGAACCGTTTCCGTGCGGTCATGGGGGCGCTGGCGATGAACCATGCCGGGTTCCACAGCGCAGACGGGGCCGGTTACGCGCTGTTGGCAGACTGGCTGATCAGGCTGGAACCGGTCAACCCGCAAACCACCGCACGGATGTGTTCCGCCTTCCAGACCTGGAAAAGGTATGATGCGGACCGACAGGATCTGATCCGCGCGCAGCTGACCCGCATCGCCGACACACCGAATTTGTCGCGTGACACGACGGAAATGGTGACCCGCATAATCGGCGCATGACACCGTACACATTCACCCGCCGGAACAGGTCACCGCGCGCCATCGCAATCGTGGCTGGCGTCTATGCGGCATTGATTGCGCTTGTGGTTCTGTTTGACGCGGCGTGGTGGATCGTGGGGTTTCTGGCCTTGGCCACTTTGCCTGCCTTGTGGGATATCGCGCGAAACACCAGTGCCGGGCTGAGCCTTGATCAGAACGGGCTGCAATGGTTTTCCGGTACGCGCCGCGCCCGTGTCAGCCTTGCCGAAATCGACCATTTCCGCTTTGATACGCGCTGGGACTTTTCGGTTCGTGTGTCGCTAGTCCTGCAGTCTGACAAACGGATTCGGCTGCCGGATGAATCAGTTCCGCCCCACAAAGATTTCGAAAAGGTCCTGCAAGCGGCCGGGTTTCGCGTCGTTCGACATCATTTTACCGTTTTCTGAAACAATCCACCCCAATCGAGCTCATTGACACTCAGTTCGCACCGAGTTCTCTGCAAAAAGCTTGAATTTGAGGTGAGTTTCATCCACCCTTTCAAACCAGCGTACCAGTTTTTTTGCGGTTTCGAGTTTTACCATGTTTCGGTTTTTCAGGGCGCGTCTTGCCCGACCTTCTTCCCATTCTTTTCAGGCCACGCCCGAGATTTGCGCGGCTGATCGGGCGGTTGCCGCTGCGTTGCCCGACAAGGGACAACTGAATATTCCGGTGGCGACGGTCAGCGCTGAGGACCTGGTCGGACGGGACGTGATCGAACAGGGCCGAACGCTGGCCAGACAGGACCGTTGGGAGGAACTGTCGAAACAGATGCGGGCCGCAGACGAAGGGCGCAAGACTGCCCCCGACGGGATGCCGATCGCCGACCTGCTGGCCTTTGGGGCGCGGTCCGATGTGGTTCTGGCCGCTGAGCACGCCCTGTCCGATGGAACCGCTTTATCCGACTATGATCTGCTGTGCGGCATTTCCGAGTTGGAAGATGAAATGCGCGAATACCCCGATGATCCGATGATCGCGCTGGTTGTCGCGCTGGCACATATCGACCTGGCCTGGGCCTGGCGCGGCACTGCGACACACGCGACCCTGCCGCCGCTGCACCGGTCGCGCTGTGCGGCTCATTTCGACAGGGCTGCGGCGCTGTTGCCAGGTTGCCGGAAGGCGGCACCTGACAGCCCTCTGGTCGCTGCGACGGGCTGTGCCCTGCTGGCAGGGCAGCGTAAATCGAACCTGCGTGTGGCCGACGAATATGAACGCTTGATCACGCTGGATCCGCAAAACCAGCGCCACATGCGGGCGATGGGAACGCACCTGCTGCCGCGCTGGTTCGGCAGCTATGAAGAGCTTGAGGTCCAGGCCCTTCGCAACGCGGCGAGGACCCGCGATACCTGGGGTGCCGGCGGCTATACCTGGGTACAGTTCGACGCCATCGCGCTGGATGAAGAGGCCTGTGCGCGGCTGGATGTGGAATACTTCCTGGAAGGTCTGCACGACATCCTGCACCGTCGCCCCGACCAGCAGACCGTCAATATGCTGTCGGCCTATTGCGCCATCACGATCCAGAATGGGCATGGCCTGAACGACAAGGCCGATCTGGCACGTGGCCAGATACACGAGGCGGCAAACTGGCTGATCCGCGACCACATGACAGAGCTGCACCCGCTGATCTGGGCGCATGCGGCCAACGGGTTTAACAACTCGGTCCGCATTAACTCGCCAGAGCGCTTCGCCGCGCGTGGTCAGCGCGATGCGCTGCGCGCCATCGGCGATCTGTTCCGGGAAGAACTGCGCAGCGGTATGGACGTGACCTTTACACCCGCTGGCCTGCGCCTGTCCGAGCACTGATTTCCCCTTGCCCCTTTGGCGCGGCGCGCCTAATACGCAGGCTCAGACTTCTGCGGAAATGAGGCGCGCCATGCTCGACCTGACATACGAAATGCCCAAACCCAAAACCATTGCCGGGGCCAAGCACGATTGGGAACTGGTTATCGGGATGGAGGTGCACGCTCAGGTCTCATCCAACGCCAAACTTTTCTCGGGCGCATCGACCCAATTCGGGGCCGAGCCGAACGCGAATGTGGCCTTTGTCGACGCGGCGATGCCGGGGATGCTGCCGGTTATCAACGAGTACTGCGTTGAGCAAGCGGTGCGGACTGGTCTGGGCCTTAAGGCGGATATCAACCTGAAATCGGCATTCGACCGCAAGAATTATTTCTATCCCGACCTGCCGCAGGGTTATCAGATTTCCCAGCTCTATCATCCCATCGTGGGCGAAGGTGAAGTGCTGGTCGAAATGGGCGACGGAACCGCGCGTATGGTCCGGATCGAACGCATCCACATGGAGCAGGACGCAGGCAAGTCCATCCACGACATGGACCCGCATATGTCCTTTGTCGACCTGAACCGGACGGGCGTTTGCCTGATGGAAATCGTCTCGCGACCCGACATTCGTGGCCCCGAAGAGGCAGCGGCCTATATCGCCAAGCTGCGCCAGATCATGCGCTATCTGGGCACCTGCGATGGCAACATGCAAAATGGCAACTTGCGGGCCGACGTAAACGTCTCGATCTGTTTGCCGGGCGCATATGAAAAATATCAGGAAACGCAGGATTTCTCGCATCTGGGCACCCGCTGCGAGATCAAGAACATGAACTCGATGCGGTTTATCCAGCAAGCGATTGAGGTTGAAGCCCGCCGCCAGATCGCCATCGTCGAAGGTGGTGGTACGGTGGATCAGGAGACCCGCCTGTACGACCCGGACAAGGGTGAAACCCGCTCGATGCGGTCCAAGGAAGAGGCGCACGACTATCGTTACTTCCCCGACCCCGACCTGCTGCCGCTGGAGATCGAGCAGGCATGGGTGGACGACATCGCCGCCAAGCTGCCGGAACTGCCCGACGACAAGAAAGCGCGGTTTATCGGCGAGTTTGGCCTGACCGACTATGACGCATCTGTACTGACCGCCGAGGTGGAATCGGCCGCCTATTTCGAAGAGGTCGCCAAGGGCCGCAGCGGCAAGCTGGCGGCAAACTGGGTGATAAACGAACTGTTTGGCCGCCTCAAAAAAGAAGATCACGACATTACCGAGTTGCCGGTCTCGCCGGCTCAGTTGGCAGGCATCATTGACCTGATTTCGTCGGATGCAATTTCAGGCAAGATCGCCAAGGACCTTTTTGAAATCGTCTATACCGAAGGCGGTGATCCCGCGCAGATCGTCGAAGACCGCGGCATGAAACAGGTCACCGACACCGGCGCAATCGAAGCTGCGCTGGACGAGATTATTGCTGCCAACCCGGCGCAGGTCGAAAAGGCCAAGGTGAACCCGAAACTGGCCGGATGGTTTGTCGGTCAGGTAATGAAAGCCACCGGTGGCAAAGCCAACCCAAAAGCTGTGAACGAACTGGTCAGCAAGAAGTTGGGATCGTAAACCGTACGGCTGAAAGAAAACGGGCGGCAAAGCTGACTGAGTGCTTTGCCGCTTTTCTTTTTCATGATCCATGCCCGAGTGGTTCGCGCAACAGAACCGGCGGATATTGTTGTGTCTACGAAGATGGCTTTCCCAAAACCTACAACATGTTAGATTGCCCGGACCCGGTAACCAGGAAGATCTGATGCAGCGCTACGAATACAGAGTCGTCCCCGCCCCGCAAAAAGGCATCAAGGCCAAGGGTGAGAAAACCGCAGAAGGCCGGTTTGCCGCATCGGTTGAACAGGTTCTGAACCAGATGGGTCAGGATGGCTGGGAATATCAGCGCGCCGAATTGCTGCCCAGCGAAGAACGTGCGGGCCTGACCGGCTCGACCGTGAACTGGCGCAATGTTCTGGTGTTCCGGCGCGAGGTTGAAGTTGCCGTAGCACCGGCACACAAGCCGTTTGAAGACAGCGACGACGTGCCCATTGCGCAGCCGGTGCCGGGACCGGAAGAAGTGCAGGCCCCCGCGCCGATTTCGGAAGAAGTCAAGGACCCGCCCTTGACCCTGACCCGCCCGGACATGCCCGAAACGAACAAAGAGCAGACCTAACTACTTCGCCCGGCTTCCGAACGCTCGGATGCGGGCAGGCTATTCTGCGGCGTCGGCGGCCTGGCTGAGGTCCTGGGCCAGCATCAGTGCGTTACCGTCCGGGTCATAAAACGTCGCGGTGCTGACCATACCCTCGATCGTTTCTGTTTCCCCGTCGAACCTGACACCCGAGGCTTCAAGGGCCTGACGCGCAATCCCAATATCCGACACCCCGAATACCGGGACGGTGTTGCCCGGAGCTGGTTCGGCCTGTTCGCCCAATCCCAACGTCACGCCTTCGGTCCTAGTTTTTAGTTCGCTCCACCCGGCTTCGTCCATGTGGTAGATCAATTCAAAACCCAACATGGCTTGATACCATTCGGCGCTGGCATGCCTGTCTTTGACGGACATCGCCAGAGTTATAGTATTTTCCAATGAAGCTACCGGCATTGAACTTTCCTTCTGACATAAAATAAAGTAACTATACTTTATGGACATAAAAATTCTTGTCAAGCTCACGTCCCGCGCCTGGTCCCTGAACATTCTGGCGTTGATGCATGCGGGCACCCCGGGACGGCAAGCCCCCTTGCTGGCGGCGACAAGCGCCCGCAGGACGGCCTTTGCCCAAAGCCTGGATCACCTGATTCAGCTTGGTTTTCTGGAACGGAATCCCGGTCATGGACATCCGCTGCGCCCCGAGTTCCGCCTGACCGAAACCGGATTGTCGGCGGCCGAAACTGCCAGTCGAATTGTAAATGCTGTGCCAGATGACAAGGATTTCGCATTGCTCCGACGCAATTGGACGGCCCCGATTTTGGCGTTGACCGACAAGCCGCAACGCTTTTCGACCCTAAAATCCGGTCTGATCACGATCTCGGATCGGGCATTGTCTAACTCGCTTCACCGGCTGGAAGAACAGCAATGGATACAGCGGGACATTGATACGATGCACAGACTGCCATTTCCCACCTATCGTGCGATCAACCAGGGGATCGCGGTCAATCGTGCAATTTCACTGGCGGCATGACCGAAGCTTGAAAAGGTCAGCGCAGACCGTCACGAGTTGATATCCAGCGCAAGCGCATGGATGCGCGGCACTATATCTCCCAGCGCCTTGTGTACCGCCCTGTGGCGGGCGACGCGGGACTGGCCCTCGAACGCGCGGGCCCGTATGCGAACGTTGAAGTGACTTTCGCCACCTTCCTGATAACCCGCGTGACCGCGATGGCTTTCGCTGTCATCCACGACGTCAAGCTCATGCGGGTCAAAGGCGGCCTGCAGGCGGGTTCGGATTTCGTCGGTCACGGTCAATTTTACGCTCAACGGCAAAAATTTTGCCGCCCCCCTCTTCTACTTTCGGCTGCTTAGATTAAACTGCTGCCTCCGAGTCGAAAAGATGCGTTCGTAAGGATCACAGCATGACGAAATCAGACCCATTCGGATTCGATATGTCCGTTTCCAGCGCCAAGAAAAAGAACCCGCGCGGACGTCGGGGGATGTCGGGCGCGTCCGAGACGTCAGTGCGAATCTGCGACCATGAGGGCTGCGAAGAGGCGGGCAAGTTTCGGGCCCCCAAGGCGCCGGATGTATTGGACGACTTCTTCTGGTTCTGTCAGAAGCATGTGCGCGAATATAACCAGAAATGGAACTTTTTCGACGGCACGACCGAGGCCGAACTGAATGCGCAGCGGTCCAAGGACAAAGTGTGGGAACGGGAAACCAAGCCGATGGGCGACCCCGAAGCGCGTGCCTGGGCTCGTCTGGGCATCGAGGACCCGCATCAGGTTCTGGGCGCGAACGCCACCAAGAACCCGGGCCGCACGTCGGGCGGCGGCGGCCGCCGCCTGCCCCCGACCGAGCGTCGCGCGATCGAAATCCTGGAAGCCAATGACAGCTGGACCAAGGCCGAGGTGCGCAAGGCCTACAAGAAACTGATCAAAGTGCTGCACCCGGACATGAATGGCGGCGACCGGTCCCAGGAAGAACAACTGCAGGAGGTCGTCTGGGCCTGGGATCAGATCAAGGACAGCCGGAATTTCAAGTAAGGCGGTGCGGTGAAATGGTCGCCTTTCTGACTTCCGTATTCGGTACAAGCATGTCGCCTAAAGCGCCGCGTGCTCCTCTCCCGTTCCGAACCTAAACCCATGGCGCGCAAACGACAAAAACCACTGAAAGCGAAGATACAGCCGGATCATCCGTTTTCTGACATCATCGCCGAGGCGTACAAGGTTTTTGCATACCCAAAGCCGCAGAGTATCGAGGTCTGCAAAGGCTGCTGCATGGATGCAGAAATCGAGGCCGATTTCTTCACCCCTCCGATAGACGAACTTCCTCTGCACTATATCCAGGACTGGTTTTTCGCCGCTTTTGACCCAAAGGGAATTGCCAAGGCGAC
Organism: Ruegeria sp. ABV4_181; assembly: GCF_056158465.1. Lineage (NCBI taxonomy): Bacteria > Pseudomonadati > Pseudomonadota > Alphaproteobacteria > Rhodobacterales > Roseobacteraceae > Ruegeria > Ruegeria sp. ABV4_181. The sequence goes on along the minus strand of NZ_JBSWTI010000002.1, from coordinate 1,863,985 downwards.
ATGGGGATACTTGCTGCCCCGAGTTCTGGAAATACTGGCCGTTGACCAAGACGTTTCCAATGTCGGATCTGAAGTTAGCCTGAACCGCTTTGCGACCGGCAATCCTGACAATTGGTCAGCCGAGGAATGGCAGGTGCTGAACAAATTTCAGCGCGCATATCTTACGCGCGAGATCGAGAGGTCCGGCGGGTGTCTGGACGACACGCTGTGCATGTTTGCGCTAGCAGGCTGGTCTCTGGACTCCCTTCTGGAACAGGTATCTGCTGCGTCTGACGATGTCCTGGTGAACCGGTTCTGGCATGACTGGTGCAACGGGCGCGTGCCGGGACGGGAATCCATCTGGATCACCGCGTTTTGGGAAAGCCCGGGAAACACGCGCGTTTATGAGTTCTACACATCCAAGCAGCTCTATGATCGGTGCGTGAACCTGGCTTTCGCGGAGGATGCCGGGACAGAGCTTGCACAAAGGGCCTTTGCCGTCGCGCATGTGATTGAGAACGCGCACAAATAGACCCGTATTCGATCTGGTCCAGTCGCTGAGGTGCCCGGACCACACCGATTTGAACATTCTCGCCGTCGCCGGGCGCAAATGGCATAGGGCCCAAAACCAACACGCACCACGCCATTCCACGGGGAATCGTCCTCAACCTGTTACAAATACCCGTTACGGCCTGTCACATGGGCCGCGCACCGGGCCCATATCCGACCTGTGAAATGTCCCAAACGGAACGCGATATGGAACACCTCGTCTACCCCCTGCACGCGATTGCACTGTTGGTAGCCCTAGGCTCAGCCACCCTTCTGAGCGCCTATCTGGCGCTGAACCTGCGCCTGCCCCGGCTGGGCCTGTGGCCCAGCGCCAGCGGGTGGCGGCACCACACCGCCTTTGGTCTGTTTCGTCTGTTTTGCGGTGCAACCGTCGTTTTTGCCGTCAGCGAGGTTTGGGTGAACGGCCTGGGCCACTGGGCCCGCTACGTGGTCGGCGTGCCGATCATGGTGTTGTCCTTCGGCATAACGCTTTGGGGCTATCGTTTTCTGGGGCTCGACAACACCTATTGCGAAAGCGATGGGCTGGTGACGGGTGGCATGTATGCCTATTCGCGCAACCCGCAATACGTGACTTCGGTTCTGGCCACGGTCGGGTTGGGTATTGCCAGCGGGTCCTGGTTGACGCTGGGTCTGGCCGCCGCATTGTTCCTAATCTATTTCCTGTTCGTTCTGAACGAGGAGCGCTGGCTGCTGCAGGGCTATGGCCGCGCGTTTCAGGATTATATGCGCCAGACCCCCCGTTTTGTGGACGAGCGCAGCTTGATACGGGTGCGCGACGCCATTCTGGATTAACCGGCCCGCCGCGCCGATAAGGCCAGTTTCAAGGAAACACCCCCTCAGCCTTTGACGGGCGCGGCTTTCCCTTGCCCTTGCCTGCAATATGTTGCACCACACACGGGTTCAGACCCGGCAATACGGGCCAAAGGATAAGGACAAGGCGAATGGCTGACGGATCGATCGACATCAACGCAAAACCAACCGAAGATATCTCGGTCCGTGAAGTGTTCGGTATTGACAGCGACATGGCCGTCAAAGGCTTTGCCGAGTGCAGCGACCGTGTGCCGGTGATCGATCCGACTTACAAGTTCGACCCCGAGACAACTCTGGCGATTCTGGCCGGCTTCACCCATAACCGCCGGGTGATGATTCAGGGCTATCACGGCACCGGCAAATCCACCCATATCGAACAGGTTGCCGCCCGCCTGAACTGGCCTGCCGTGCGGGTCAATCTGGACAGCCATATCAGCCGGATCGACCTGATCGGTAAAGACGCGATCAAGCTGCGCGACGGCAAGCAGGTGACCGAATTCCACGAAGGCATCCTGCCCTGGGCGCTGCGCAATCCTGTCGCCATCGTGTTCGACGAATATGACGCCGGCCGCGCGGACGTGATGTTCGTGATCCAGCGCGTGCTGGAACATGACGGCAAGCTGACGCTGCTGGACCAGAACGAGATCATCACCCCGAACCCGAACTTCCGCCTGTTCGCCACCGCGAACACCGTCGGCCTGGGTGATACGACCGGGCTCTACCACGGCACCCAGCAAATCAATCAGGCGCAGATGGACCGGTGGTCGCTGGTCTCGACCTTGAACTATCTCAGCCACGACGCTGAAACGATGATCGTGCTGTCCAAAGCCCCGCATTACAACACTGAGAAGGGCCGCAAAACAGTCAGCCAGATGGTGACGGTCGCCGACCTGACCCGGACCGCCTTCATGAACGGTGATCTGTCCACGGTGATGAGCCCGCGGACCGTGATCAACTGGGCTCAGAACGCCGAGATTTTCCGCGATATCGGCTATGCTTTCCGCCTGTCCTTCCTGAACAAATGTGACGAGTTGGAGCGCCAGACCGTCGCCGAATTCTATCAGCGTTGCTTTGACGAGGAATTGCCGGAAAGCGCAGCGAGCGCAAGCCTGGGGTGAGCCAATAGATCATAGGAGGATGCTATGGCCGGAGAAGTAATTTTGGCCGAGTGGATCGCCGCAGGGGTCGCAGCCATTGCGGCAGTTGCGAGCATAGCATTTTCCGTAAAATCTGCACAAAACGCCCGGCAGGCTATCGAAACTGACAAAGTCGCCAACGAGATTTCGGACAGCGCCCTTCGGCTGCAGAAAGAGGCGGCTCATGGCACTGTGATCAGCGAGGTTCGGGATTGGGCCAAGGATTGTGTCTTTGCGATCTCCGAGGCCTCTCACCTAGCCTCTCTCGACCCCGAACGCCTTCCGGAAGGCGAGTTTTTTCAGCGCCGTTTGAACTGCTTACAGCGTGTGTCCGCACTGATTGACATCGGGCGCTGGTATTATCCCAATATTCTCAAGGGTGAATACGGGGACTGGAAGGAAAAAAGCTTTACAGGGTTTCGTCAGAAATCTCTGGATCAACTCGTCTACACCTATCTTGCGATCCTGGAATACGATTACGTCACGCAATCCGATAACCGGGACGTCGGAAGAAAGATCGTTACATATCAAAGGACTTTCGTCTCGGAAGTTTCGCAAAAACTTGAAATCTAAGCTCATCTCATATTGATAATAGAGGGCGGAGTAAGGGCTCCGCTTCTCGATTTTTTCTGGAACACAGGGTCTGATCATGCACATTGGCTTAATCGGTGGTATCGGGGTTGCGGCGACAGTGGTATATTACCAACGGCTGACCGCAGCGATGGCCGCGCGTGGCCAGCCATTGGAACTGACCATCGTGCATGCCGATGTGCAGGAACTGATCCGCAACAATCTGGCCGACGAGCGGAACGCACAGGCGCGTGTCTATGCCGGTCTGATTGACCGGCTCAAAGCAGCGGGCGCGGACTGCGCGGCCATTACCTCATTGGGCGGGCATTTCTGTTTTGACGAGACGGTGGCCCTGTCGTCCTTGCCTCTGGTATCTGCCGTGAAACCGCTGGACACATATTTTGCAGCGCAAGGTTTCAGGTCGGTTGGCTTGCTGGGAACGCGGGTCGTGATGCGGACCGGACTTTTCGGTCAGTTGCGGCAGACACGCGCGATTGCGTTGGAAGAGGAAATCGAGTCTCTGGGGCAGACGTATCAGGACATGGCGGTCGCAGGGTACTGCACCGACGCACAACGCCAGCTTTTTCTGGACGCCGGGCTGCGGATGGTCGACCAGTTCGGGGCGGATGCCGTGGTTCTGGCGGGGACAGACCTTAACCTGGCGTTTGACGGGCAGTCGACGGGTTACACGGTCGTGGATGCGCTGGACGTGCACGTTGATTTGCTGGCCCGGCTGGTCTGCGGTGAAACTTCACTGATCGACGCAGGAGCGGAGCCCGGCGCCTCCGCGCCATGAAGCGCGTGGTATCAAGCCGCTTCTCCTATATTTGACCGCCTTGTTTGAACTCTGTCGAGGTCAGAGCCACTGTATCTGGTGGTATGATCCGGATATTGCGCAGCTTGCCAAATGTGTGGCGCCATGTGGTGGCAAAGTCACAAAAGCAAACCTCTTTGTATATACTTTATTTATACATTGCACATCTGTGTTATAGTATTTGCATGTCACTATTGCGTTTGTATTCATTAGTTTCGGTTTTCACCATACTCCTCGCATCTTCCGCGCCTGCTTTGCCTGTTGCCTCATCAGACCGGGCCGAGCTTTTTGCAATTTGCTCTGGGCGGCTCGAAGCTCTGGCTGCGCGGCAAAGGGCAAGGATGGATGAAAAGGCCGGGTCGGTCGCGAATCTTCAGCAAGAGTTCGATGTGATGCTTGAGGCGGTCCTGCCCTGGGCCCTGGCTGAAGGCGTCGAGGAACATCAACCCGGGCGCTGGCGCGTGCGGGGCTGGGTCGAAGTCGCCTATCTGCTGGCCGATATGGACTATAGCTTTGACGCGCGGATCGCCGCTGGGGCAGAACGTCAGCTGGCCCACCGGATTGCCGAATGCCGCGCGGTGCTGCTGTAGGCTCAGCGCTGGTTTGATGCGAAAACGGGGTTGGCCCTATGGCCAAGGCCCCGGAATGGCTCTAGGTTGCCGGGACAGAACAAGACCGGACCTGCCCTGATGAGCAAACCCAACGACAACCCCGCCGATCCGTTCAAGAAGGCGCTGGCCGAAGCCACCAAGGTGATGGCCGATGATCCTGAGTTGAACGTCTCGTACACGGTCGATCCATCGGGTCTGACGGGCGAGTCGATGCGGCTGCCGCAGGTCAGCCGTAGGATGACTCGCGAAGAGGTTTTGCTGGCGCGGGGCACGGCGGATGCGCTGGCGTTGCAGCGCCGGTATCACGACGACGCGACCCATGCGCGATATGCACCGCCGGGCGATATGGCGCGCGATCTGTATGAGGCGATGGAAGTTGCCCGCTGCGAGGCGATGGGCGCGCGCGACATGCCCGGTACAGCGTCGAATATCGACGTCAAGATCGGGCACGAAGCCCTGCGGCGCGGGTATGACCAGTGCAAACAGCCTGCCGATGCGCCGCTGTCCGTCGCGGCCGGCTACCTGATCCGGCATCTGGCCACCGGGCGCGACCTGCCGCCGGCTGCGGAAAACATCATGAACCTGTGGCGCGGCTTCATCGAGGAACAGGCCGGAGGGACGCTGGAAAACCTCGACGAAATCCTCTCGGATCAAACAGAATTCGCCAAGTTCGCCCGTCAGATGATCAAGGATCTGGGCTATGGCGACCAGTTGGGCGACGATCCCGATGAGCTGGATGACGAACAGGAAGATCAAGCCGAGGACGACGCAGAGGAGCAGCCCGATCCAGACAGCACCGGCCAGGACGATCAGGATGATCAGGACGCCGACGCCACGCCGGAACAGACGCAGGAAGAGCAGCAGGACCAGTCGCAGGCACAGGTCTCGATGGACGAGATGGCCGAAGATGAGCTGGGCGATGAGGCCGAGATGCCCGAGGGCGAGGCCCCGTTGGAGCCGCCTGCCCCGCCACCAGCCTCTGAGGCCGATCCGGATTACAAGGTCTATCTGAACACGTATGACGAAGAGATTGCCGCCGAGGATCTGGCGGAACCGGCCGAGTTGGAGCGGCTGCGCGCTTATCTGGATCAGCAACTCGAACCGCTGAAAGGTGCCGTGTCACGACTGGCCAACAAATTGCAGCGCCGCTTGCAGGCTCAGCAGAACCGGTCGTGGGAATTTGACCGCGAGGAAGGCATTCTGGATGCCGGGCGCCTGGCACGCGTGGTTGCCAACCCGACCACACCGCTCAGCTTCAAGGTCGAAAAGGACACTGAGTTCCGGGATACCGTGGTGACGCTGCTGCTGGACAATTCGGGGTCCATGCGCGGCCGTCCGATCTCGATCGCGGCGATCTGTGCCGACGTGCTGGCGCGGACGCTGGAACGGTGCAACGTGAAGGTCGAGATTCTGGGCTTTACCACGCGCGCGTGGAAGGGTGGTCAGGCACGCGAGGCATGGCTGAACGATGGCCGACCGCAGCAACCTGGCCGCCTGAACGACCTGCGCCACATCATCTACAAGGGTGCCGATGCACCGTGGCGGCGCGCGCGGCCGAATCTGGGCCTGATGATGAAAGAGGGGCTGCTGAAAGAGAACATTGACGGCGAGGCGCTGGAATGGGCGCACCGTCGGATGCAGGCCCGGCGCGAACAGCGCAAGATCCTGATGGTCATCTCGGACGGCGCGCCGGTCGACGATTCAACTTTGAGCGTTAACCCTGCCAATTATCTGGAAAAACACCTGCGCGACGTGATCGCCATGGTGGAAAAGCGGAACATGGTGGAACTGCTGGCTATCGGTATCGGCCATGATGTGACGCGCTATTACGACCGCGCAGTGACGATTACGGATGTCGAACAATTGGCGGGCGCGATGACCGAACAGCTTGCGGCGCTGTTCGACAGTGATCCCCGGGCACGGGCCCGGATCATGGGGATGAAAAAAGCCAGTTAGATATGGTTGCACCTCCGACAGAAGGGGGTTTCGGAACGGACACGGGGACAGCCCGTCTGAAAGAGGTTTGAGATGTTTCAGTCATTTGAGGTGACTGCGCGCCCGGAACAAGGGCCGCCACGACTGGCTGCGCTGCGCAACGAGATTGCGCAAGAGGGGTTGGACGGGTTCCTTGTACCCCGCTCGGATGCCCATCAGGGCGAATATGTGGCCCCCCGGGACGAGCGTCTGGCATGGCTGACGGGATTCACAGGATCAGCCGGGTTCTGCGCCGTATTGGCAGATGTGGCCGGCGTTTTCGTTGACGGGCGCTATCGCACGCAGGTCAAGGCGCAGGTGGCCGCCGAGTTTACGCCGGTTGCCTGGCCCGAAGTCAGCCTGAGTGCATGGCTGAAGGACCAACTGCCCTCGGGTGGCAAGGTTGGTTTTGACCCCTGGCTGCACCCCGCCGGTCAGATATCCGCCACCCTCAAAGAGTTGTCAGACAGCGGGATCGAATTGATCCGCTGTGATAATCTGGTGGACCGGATATGGCCCGATCAGCCGGACCCGCCGATGAAACCGGTCAAAGCGCACCCGATCGAATTTTCCGGGGAAACGGCAAAAAGCAAGATCGAACGCCTGGCCCGTGCGTTGCAGGAAGCGGGATGTGCCGCGGCTGTGATAACCCTGCCGGATTCGATCATGTGGCTGCTGAACATCCGCGGCTCGGATATCGGCTATAACCCGGTGGCGCATAGTTTTGCCATCCTGCATGCCGACGGCCGGGTTGACCTGTACATGGCGGCGCAAAAACTCGACAGGCTGGACAGCCATCTTGGGGCTAATGTCTCGATCCGCGAACCGGGCGAGTTTCCCGATGCTGTCGCCGCGCTGGACGGTCAGGTTCAGGTCGATCTGGGAACACTGCCGCAGGCTGTAGCTGACATATTGCAGGATCGGATGGTCGACGGGGGCGATCCCTGCGCCCTGCCCAAGGCCTGCAAAAACCCGGCCGAAATCGCAGGCAGCGCCGAGGCGCATCTGCGCGATGCCGTTGCAGTCATCGAAACGCTGTGCTGGCTCGATGCCCAGGCCCCCGGCACCGTGACCGAGACGCAGGTGGTCACCCGATTGGAGGACAACCGGCGCAAGGACAACGCGTTGCAGGATATCTCGTTCGACACGATCGCCGGCACCGGGCCAAATGGCGCGATCATGCATTACAGGGTGACGGAAGAAACCGACAGCCGGTTGGAAAACGGACATATCCTGGTGCTGGACAGCGGCGGGCAATATCTGGACGGAACCACAGACATTACCCGCACCATTGCCATTGGCGAAGTCGGTGATGAGGAAAAAGCCTGTTTCACCCGTGTCCTGAGGGGTATGATCAACTTGTCCAAGTTGCGCTGGCCGGTCGGGCTGGCGGGGCGCGACATCGAATGCGTCGCGCGCGCGCCGCTATGGGCGGCGGGACAGGACTTCAATCACGGCGTCGGGCATGGCGTCGGGGCCTATCTGAGCGTTCACGAAGGGCCGCAGCGCCTGTCGAAGGTCAGCCATGTGCCACTGAAGCCCGGCATGATCCTGTCCAACGAACCGGGATATTACCGCGAAGGCGCGTTTGGCATCCGCATCGAAAACCTTGTCGTGGTGCAGGAAGCGCCGGCCTTGCCCGGCGGTGACGCGGAACGCGCCATGCTGAACTGGCGGACACTCACCTTTGTTCCAATCGACCGGCGGTTGATCCTGGTCGACATGCTGACGGCCGAAGAACGCGGGTGGCTGAATGATTACCACCGAGACGTTGCGGAAAAAATACGGCCAAGACTGGGCGATCAGGCGCAACTGTGGTTGGATGCCGCAACCGCGCCGGTGTGACACCGGACTGTTACATAGTTTAGGCATGGGGTAGGCCCCGAGACGATGAGGGAAGGCGAAGAAATGACCAATCAGATCACGATCCGTAAAGCACCGGGCAAGTGGAGCGTGCGTTCAGGCGGCGCCATTCTGGGCGAGACCACAAACGCGCTGGAGCTGCTGGAGGGCGACAAGGCGCCAGTGATCTATTTCCCGCGCGGCGATGTGGCGATGGCGTTTCTGGACAAAACCGACAAGGTCACCCACTGTCCCGGCAAAGGGGATGCCACGCATTTCTCAATCGTCAACAAATCCTCGATCACCGAAAACGCGGTCTGGAGCTATGAGGACCCGATCCCCGCCGTGGCCGACATTCGCGACCATCTGGCGTTTTACCCACAAGACTCGGTCAAAGTGGAGCAAATTTAGCGAGCGCGGCTGTTGCGCGCTGATGCAACAGCGCTGGCGGCACGATCCCAAGCTGCCATCCGGGCACTGGCTGCCATCCGGGCACTGGCTGCCTGCCTGATATTTTGCGCCGGATCCGCCGAGGCCGAACCGGATTGCAGCGAAACGCCGTTCCCGACAACCTCGGAGTTTGTCGAGTTTGATGAGGTTGAAGGTGGGGCCTCACAGCCTGTTGAGCCAAGTGCGCAAGACCCGGCGGTGGCAACCTCCAAACGTCCGCAAGTGCGGCCCTGCAAATTTCGCAAGATCGCCCTGGGGAGGGAACAGATGCGTGAACGCGGCGCGGTCTGTGACGACTGGACCATTCTCGGTGAAACGCTTGATACATTCGCGGGCAAGTACCGGGGCTGCGGTATCGTGAAGCCGGTTCGGGTACACCGGGTTGCCGACGTCGCGCTCAGCCAACTGGCGCTGATGGATTGCTGGACCGCGATTACCTTCAAAACATGGATCGAGAACACCGCCATACCGGCCTTTGCCGATCACGGGGGCGGGCTGAAAGGCATGCGCCTGTCCGGCCATTATTCCTGCCGGACGCAGAACAACAGGCTTGGCGCGCGCCTGTCGGAACATGCAAGGGGGCGCGCGATTGATATTTCGGCCTTCGTTCTGAACGACGGAACGGTAATTTCAGTTCTGGATGGGTGGAAGGCCGAAGAAACGAACGAAGTGCTGCGAGAGCTGCACCGCGGCGCTTGCGGGTTGTTCAGCACAGTGCTGGGCCCCGAGGCGAACCGGTTTCACGCCGATCATTTCCATTTCGATCTGGCGCAGCGCAGCGGACCCTATTGCCGCTGAAGGCAGACAGAGACACGCCGCTTCAGAAACCAAGGCCCATTCGGGTTAAGCCACGCTCACGCGGCTGTTGAATGCATGTGATCGTCGAACGGTGCACAATAGGCAGGTTCACCACCGGAGGATGCCATGTCGATCACACGTCGCAGCTTCGCAGGCTTGCTGGGGGCCGGAGCGGTTGCGCCCGGGGCGCTTTGGGCCCAACAGGACCCGGTTCTTGAGGCCGTGCGAACCACCCTATACGGCAGCACGTCCGAATTTGAACAGGGCATGGCTTATCTGGTTCAGCGCGGAAACCCGGACGTTGTCCCGGCCTTGCTGACCGGTATGCGATATGCCCAACGGCGCAGTCGCAAGATCGCGCAGGTGATGGACACCCTGACCGGCGAAGACATCGGCTCCGACTGGTTCGACTGGATGTTGTGGCAGGAAGGAAATCCGCAGCTTGTTCCGCACCCGTCGCTGATTGCGTTCAAACGCGAGGTTCTGCTGGGTATAGACCCGAATTTCAGCGTCTTTCTGCGCCCCGAATACCTGCAACGCAACAGAATGCAGATCCGGCTGGAAGAAATATCCTGGGGCGGCGTGTACAAGGACGGCATCCCCTCGCTGGACAACCCAACTTTGATCGATGCGTCACGTGCAGATTACCTCAAGCCGGACGATCTGGTGTTCGGCGTTTCGATTAACGGGGATGAGCGCGCCTACCCGCTTCGGATCATGGGCTGGCACGAGATGTTCAATGAGGTGATCGGCGGTGTTCCCGTGGCGCTGGCCTATTGTACGCTCTGCGGGTCGGGTATCCTGTTCGAAACAAAGGTCGCGGGGCGTAGCAAGCCGCTGGTCTTTGGTTCATCCGGTTTCCTTTACCGTTCGAACAAGCTGATGTTCGACCGCGAGACGAATTCCCTGTGGAACCAATACACCGGCAAGCCGGTTGTCGGCCCTCTGGTCGACAGCGGTATCGAGCTGAAACAGCGCCCGGTCGTTATCACGACTTGGGAAAGCTGGAAGACCTCGCATCCCGACACGAGGGTTCTGTCGCTCAACACCGGACACCGCAGGAATTACGGTTCAGGTGTTGTCTATCGCGAGTATTTCGCCTCGCCCAACCTGATGTTCCCGGCACTGGTGGATCAGTCGCAGCATCGGCAGAAGGATTACGTCTTTGCCATCCGCCAGTTTGGTGCCGCGCGGGCGTGGCCTCTGGACGCGTTCGACAGAACCCGCGTGATCAACGACGCAATTGCCAGTCGTCCGCTTGTTCTGATCGGCAACCCCGACAAACGCGCGGTGCGGGCCTATGAGCGGAAATCGAACCGTTTCACGGCCTCACAGGCCGGTTTGGTGGATGAGGCCGGGCGGAAATGGACCCTGACCGAAGAGGCGCTGATCGGACCGGACGGCGCGCAATTGCCAAGGGTTGCCGGCCATATTTCTTACTGGTTCGCGTGGGACAACTACCTCGGCGATACGGCGACTGTGTATCGCAACTAGGAATGTTCCTCGGCCGCGGTCGCCGCCAGCGCGCGGTTATAAGCCTTGAGCGCGTCGATATGATACAGCGCACCAACCGGGTTTTCGCACCCGTCCTCGTCAATCACCACAACCGGAATGCAGGGGATGTCATCACGGTCGAAATAGGGCATTGCGGCCTCCAGCGTTGCGCTGGCCTGAACGCACAGACCCTTTTCGATCAGGGCCATTGCCTCGTCTCGGGAAATCGAACGGGCGTCCCCGATGGGCCGCATCACCGCCCCGGCCCGCAACATCGCCAGCAAATATGCCTGCGGTCCCGCGGCCAAGTGCACGTTGCGGCGCTCCAACTGTGTCAGGAAGAAGGACCGATCCACCAGGCGCGAAGCCAGCGCCGTGGACATCGAGACCGAGACCATCACCGCCAGCCCGATCTGCCAGTCACCGGTCAGTTCAAAGACGATCATCGTGGTTGAGATCGGCGCGCCCAGAACTGCGGCAGCTACGGCCCCCATTCCGGCAAACGCATAAAGCGTGTGCGTACCAGACACGTCCGGCAGCAACCCGGTTGCAATCAGACCAAAGGCCAGACCGGTCAGTGCACCGATCATCAGCGAGGGCGAGAAGACGCCGCCGCCCATCCTACCCCCCATCGTGATGGCCAGCGCGACGGTTTTAATGACGGCAAACAGGATCGCCGATGTCAGCAACAGGTCACCGGCCAGAGCGCGGATCGTGGTCTCATACCCAACACCGATAATATGCGGGAACCAGATCGCCAGCAGGCCCAGCATCGCCCCGGACACCGCCGGACGCAGCCAGCGCGGCAGGGACAGGCGGCTCTGGATATGGTTGCCGATATCCTCGGCGAAAAAGATCGAGCGCATCAGCAACAAGGAAACCAAGCCGCAGATTAGCCCCAAAAGCAGAAACGCGGGAAGCTCGACATAGAATTGCAGTGAACCGGGCGTTTCCAGAACAAATTCGGTCACGTCGCCATATTCCAACCGGTTGATCACCGTGCCCGCGACCGATGCTATAACGATGGGGGCAAAGGCATGCACGGCGAAATGGCGCAGCACAACCTCAAGCGCGAACAGAGCGCCGGCGATGGGCGAATTGAAACTGGCCGAAACCGCAGCGGCCACAGCGCAGCCCAGCAGGTCCCGGCCGGTGATGCCGTCTGCATGGATACGGTTGCTGACCCAGGTCGAAATCACGCCGGCCATATGCACGACAGGCCCCTCGCGCCCCGTGGACCCGCCGGTGCTGAGCGTGATCAACGAGGCTAGAAACGATGCGATACCGGCCTTGGTTTCCACTCTGCCATCGGTCACCGCCGCGCCTTCGATCACATCCGCGACCGAACGCACCCGGCCGTCATCGGTGAACCTGTGCAGGATGATACCCACGACCAGACCGCCGATGATCGGCGTGATCAGGATTACGAACCAGGGCAGTTTTTCCGCGTGGCTGTGAAGCAGAAGAATATCCTCGGTATCGTAGACATAAGCTTGCAGCGCCCGGATCGCCTTGCGGAACCCCAGTGCCATGAACCCCGCCGCGATTCCGATGGCCAGCGCGATAAACCAGAACTGGATCTGGCTGGGACCACGACGCAGCATCACCCGCCAGGCGTCCTTGATCGCGGCCAGAGCCTGATTGAGCTGGTTGCGCAGAACGGTGCGGGTTGATTGGGTCATTGGACCTCGGGGATAATTACATATCCTTTAGTAAGCCACGGGGCGCACAGTTAAAAGACGGATCGCGCGGCTGTGAGGACGTCATGCCTCAAGCAGGGCGCGGGCGGCGGCGCGGGCTTCGTCCGTGATGGTGTCACCAGCCACCATGCGGGCAATTTCATCGACGCGATCAGGATCGGCCAATGGAACAACCGTCGACAGGGTCTGCCCGTTGGTGACCTGTTTCTGCACCCGCCAGTGATGTGCCGCGCGGGCGGCAACCTGCGGCGAATGTGTCACCACCAGCACCTGCCCGCCCTGCGCCAGCGACGCCAGACGGCGGCCAACTGCATCGGCAGTCGCGCCGCCGACACCCCGGTCGATTTCGTCGAAGATCATCGTGCGGGCGCTGTCATCACCTGTCAGGCAGACCTTGAGCGCCAGCAAGAACCGGCTGAGTTCCCCGCCCGAGGCGATCTTATTCAGCGGTCCGGACGGCGCGCCGGGGTTGGTTGCAACCGTAAAGGCCACGGCGTCGGTCCCTTCGGGACCGGGATCCGCTGGCGTGATTTCGGTCTGGAACACGGCGCGTTCCATTTTCAACGGGGCCAGCTCCGTCATGACGGCAGCATCCAACTGCCCGGCCGCCTGCCGGCGCGCAGTGCTGAGAACGGCGGCGGCGGCGTCATAGTCGCCCTGCGCGGCCTCGACCGCGGCGTGGTGTTCGGCCAGATCGGCATCGCCCGCATCCAGCCGGTTCAGACGGTCGCGCAGGGTATCGGCAAACGCGCCCAGATCATCTGGGGCGACATCGTGTTTGCGAGCCAGCGCACGGATTGCAAACAGGCGTTCTTCGGCAGCTTCCAGTTCGGCCGGGTTGAAATCAAGCGCCTGCAGACAAGAATTGACGCCATCCTGCGCCTCGCCCAGTTCGATCAGGGCGCGCCCCAGCGCGGCGATCGGTTCTTCTAGCTGTCCGCCTGCAGTGTCCGAGACGCCCTCAAGCCAGCGTACGGCATCGGACATTGCCCCTTCGGCCCCCTCGCCGCCCAGCAAGTCATAAGCACGGGCAACATCGTCACGGATGCGCTCGGCCCCCTGCATCATGCGGCGGCGGGCATCAAGCTCGGCATCCTCGCCCGGCTGAGGGTCCAACTTGTCCAGTTCGGCGACGGCGTGGCGCAGAAACTCTTCTTCGGCGCGCATGGCTGAAAGTGTCGCTTCGGTCTCGGCCAATGCCTTCCGTGCGCGCGACATCTCGGCCCATGCCGCGCGGACGGCCGCGATGTGGTCGCCTGCCCCGGCATAATCATCCAACATCGCCCGGTGTCCACGCGGGTTCAGCAAACCGCGATCGTCGTGCTGGCCGTGCAGTTCGATCAGGGTCTCGGACAGCGCCCGCAAGACCTCGCCTGAACAGCGGCGGTCATTGACCCAGGCGGTTTTGCGACCCTCGGCGGTGTTGACGCGGCGCAGGATCAGTTCCTCGCCACCGGGCAAGCCGGCTTCGGCCAGAATGGCGTGGGCAGGATGGGCGCCATGCAGTTCGAATTCGGCCACAACCTCACCCTGCGCAGCGCCCTGACGCACCAGTTCCGCGCGACCCCGCCAACCCAGCACAAACCCCAGTGAATCCAGAAGGATCGACTTTCCCGCGCCGGTCTCACCGGTCAACGCGTTCAGGCCCGGCTGAAACGTCAGTTCCAGCCGGTCAATGATCAGCATGTCGCGGATATCCAGGGCGCGCAGCATCGGGTCTTAGCGTCCCACGCCTTTAACCATGGCGATTACAACCACTCACCTTTGATTGTCTGGCGATAGATCTGGCTCAGCCAGTTGTTGCCACGGCTCTTGAGGTCCAGGCCGCGCGAGGTCAGCAGCTTGTAGCCTGCGTCATACCATTCAGACGACTGATAGTTATAGCCCAGAATGGCACCCGCCGATTGCGCCTCGTCCACCAGACCCAGCGACAGATATGCCTCGATCAGACGATAGAGCGCTTCTGCCGTGTGGGTGGTGGTCTGAAAATCCTCGACCACGACACGGAACCGGTTGATGGCCGCCGTATAGTGATCCTGACGCAGGTAATAGCGCCCGATCTCCATCTCTTTGCCGGCCAGATGGTCAAAGGCCAAGTCAAATTTCAGCACCGCCGAGGTGGCGTATTCGCTGTCCGGGTACACCTCAATCACGGTGCGCAGGGATTGCAGCGCCTGAAAGGTCAGACCCTGATCACGCCCGACCTCATCGATCTGATCGTAATAACTGAGGGCCAGAAGGTATTGCGCATACGCAGCGTCTTCATCCGTCGGGTAGAAGTCGATATAGCGCTGCGCCGCGGCGCGGCTTTCCTCGTAATTCTCGTCTGCGTGGAACGAAAACGCCTGCATGATCAGCGCCCGTTTGGCCCAGTCCGAATACGGGTACAGGCGCTCTACTTCCGAGAAGTACCACGCCGCATCATCCGAGCGATTTTGCGAAAGCTCGTACTCACCGCGCGTAAAAATCTGTTCTGGAGTGAACCCCTCAAGGTTCTGATCGCGGTCTGCGCCACTGTCGCCGCATGCCGTCAAAACTGCTGCCAGAAGAATTGCCCCTGCGAATCTGACTGCCGCTTTGGTGCCAACCATTCCGCATATCCTTGTCGTATTGCTTATTGGGGCAAGCCCCGGATTGGGGCTTGGTTTAGCACATATAATTCCGGGGCAAAACGCCTTAGTAGGCCCTTTGGCGGAATTGTCGACAGAGTTGATCTATTCAGGCAACTTCGGGGATTTCGTCCCACACCAGCCCCTGTCCCGGCAGGCGCGCGGCCTGTTCGGGTGTGCACAGGACCGGACGAACCGCACCGGGCGTTTCGAACAGTTTGCGCAGCAGCGTGTTGGTCATGGCATGGCCGGATTTGTCACCGGTGAAATGCCCCAGAATCGGGCCACCCGCCAGGTACAGATCCCCCAGCGCGTCCAGCATCTTGTGGCGCACAGCCTCGTCCTCGTGGCGGAAACCGCCCGGGGTCAGCACTTCGTCGCCCTGAACAACAACGGCGTTTTCCAGCGTACCACCAAGGGCCAGACCGTTTTCGCGCATCGCCTCGACATCGGTCCGGCGGCAGAAAGTGCGGCAATCGCTCAGTTCGCGCGCGAACGAGCCGTTGCGCATATCCAGCGTTTTGGTCTGGCTGCCGATGGCGCCATCTTCAAAATCGATATGGAAGTCGATAACCAGCCTGTCCGCGGGCGCGATCGAGGCACTGGCCCCTTCGCGTGTTGCCGTGACAGGCTTGAGAACCTCGAATGCCAGAACCGGGCTGGCCTGACGGCGCACGCCCTTGGTCATGATCCCGCGCACGAACTCAATCGACGAGCCATCCATGATCGGAACTTCGGGGCCATCGATTTCAATCAGCGCGTTGTGCACACCGCAGCCTGCCAGCGCGGCCATGATATGTTCGACAGTCGATACCGAGACGCCTGCTTCGTTCACCAGACGGGTGCAGAGCGGGGTCCGCTCGACCACGTCATAGATCGCAGGGATCAACGCATTGCCCAGCTCGATATCCGTCCGTTTGAACCAGACGCCGTGGCCGGCGGCTGCCGGCTTCAGGACCATCGTCGCAGGCTTGCCGCTGTGCAGCCCGACGCCTGTAAACGTGATCGGAGATTTGAGCGTATGTTGCAAGGTGAACCTCGGTGAGTGGTGTCCGGCCTTTGGTGTGCCGTGTTGGACACTCAGTTAAGGAAGCAAGCGTCAAGGCTCAACTCACTCTTTGTAACTGAATGAAACATGAATGTAACAGATCGGCAAAAGCCTGCTTACAGACAGTCAAGAGGCTGTATTTTAAAAGAAAAGGGCCGCCAAACGGCGACCCTTTTTGGTGATTTTGTTACCGTGATCAGTTGGCTTGACGGCGCAGAAAGGCCGGAATTTCGATCCGGTCCTGCTCGGGGTCGGCCTCATCATGCGCAGGTGCCGTGGCGTCAGATTGGCGCATCACGGGCTGCTGACGGACTGGTTGAGCGGGTGTATCCGCCGCGTGACCGGTCATCCGGTCGATCAGGCGGTTAAAGCCAAACCGGGGCCGATCCTGCGCATCTGCCTGTGGCTCGGCGGCCGGTTGCGGCGTCTGAGGGCGAACCATTGACGGGCTCCGCTCGGACGCGGGCACGTTCTGCACCGCGGCCTGCAAACGCTGCAGCGCTTCGGGTGATGGCGTGCCTGCGGCGGCCTGTGGCTGGGGCGCGACATAGTTCTCCGGGGCGGGCTCGACCGGCTCTGGTGTCGGTTCAAATTCCGCAACGCGCGGCTGGTAGGCCGGCGGCGGCAGACCGTCATCATCCTGTTCGACCTGCGGCTGGAACTGCGGCTGCGCCGGCTCTTCGGCCGTTTCAAACAGCGACGGTTCCCGATTCACCTCTGTCGGCTGCATTGCAGCTTCGACAGGCTCGGGCGCAGCGGCGGGGGTCTCATCCTGCTGCGGTTCCTCTGCCGTAACGGTACGGGTCAGCGGTGCCGACATCGAGCGACGCGCAACCGGCACATCGTCGTGCTTTTCGCTGGCGTCGATACCTGTCGCCACGACCGAAACGCGCATGCCGCCTTCCATCGCGGTATCCAGGGTCGAACCGACGATGATGTTGGCTTCGGGGTCCACTTCCTCGCGGATGCGGTTGGCAGCTTCGTCCAGTTCGAACAGCGTCAGGTCGTGCGAGCCGGTGATGTTGATCAACACGCCTTTGGCGCCCTTCAGGCTGATTTCATCCAGCAGCGGGTTGGCAATCGCCTTCTCAGCCGCCTGAACCGCGCGATCTTCGCCGGTGGCTTCACCAGTACCCATCATCGCCTTGCCCATTTCGTCCATCACGGCGCGAACATCGGCAAAGTCGAGGTTGATCAGGCCCGGGCGCACCATCAGGTCGGTTACGCCTTTAACACCCTGATACAAAACGTCGTCCGCCATCGAGAACGCCTCGGTGAAGGTCGTCTTTTCGTTAGCCAGACGGAACAGGTTCTGGTTCGGGATGATGATCAGCGTGTCGACGACCTTTTGCAGTGCATCCACGCCGTCCTCGGCCTGACGCATCCGCTTGGCGCCTTCGAATTGGAAGGGTTTGGTGACAACGCCGACGGTCAGAACGCCCAGTTCACGGGCAGCCTGCGCGATGATCGGCGCCGCCCCCGTTCCTGTGCCGCCACCCATACCAGCAGTGATAAAACACATATGTGCGCCAGCCAGATGATCGACGATCTGTTCGATGCTTTCCTCGGCTGCGGCGGCACCTACGGTCGGGCGCGCCCCTGCGCCAAGACCCTCGGTGACCTTGACGCCCAGCTGCACCCGCGCGGACGATTGGCTTTGTTGCAGCGCCTGCGCGTCAGTGTTGGCGACCACGAAATCGACGCCGTCCAGCTGTTTTTCAATCATGTTGTTGACAGCGTTGCCGCCTGCACCGCCAACGCCAAAAACTGTAATCCGAGGCTTCAGTTCGTCGTGCCCGGGCATCGAAAGATTCAATGTCATGCTCTGTCCGCCTGTTTTATTGACCCGCCAAAGCGGTGTTTTTCTTACCTATCCGCTAACAATTCTACCGCTCGAAACCGCAAAGGTCACGCCAAAAATCGCGCGAATCCACAAAATATGGAGGAAATAAGGCAGCAGGCGGCGGTATTTCGCGTTGATCGCCAGATATTGCGGAGTGGCCCCCGGACACCACAAAACAAGCGACTCGCGCGGCGTCGCCGAAACGCGCGTCACTTAGGGGCTTGCGACTTATCTGGTTGCGGTAAACTGCTCAGGTCCTGCCGCGGGGCCTCTGACGGGCCTTGTGGATATCTTGCTGGATTATGGCGTGGCCTGCAACCCGTTTCTTTAGCTAATTGGGGCACTTGGGCAATTCAAACCGTCCTCGGTCATGCTGCGCACCTCTTGAATCTCCGCGTTGGAAAAGGTGGCCAACCGGACCATCAGACGGTCTTCGTACAGGAACGGCCACCAGCATACCGGCAGCCCGTCCCGGTCATCTTCGTACAAAAAGCAGATTTGCCCGTTGGGCGTTGTGATCTGACCATAGACGCAGCCGCGCCCGACCATGCGCCAGACTGACCGCGTCGGGCTAAGGAATTCCTCTGTCCCAACCAGAATTCCGCTGGGATAGTCATGAAACTTGACGGTCTTGCCTTGCACCGCATTCAGGAAAGCTTCGGGTGTGATGCGCGTCTGGGCCTGCGCCGCCAACGGGGTCAGGGCGATCAGCGCCGCAATCCGCGCGAACTTACCAATTGTCACGGAACCAGCGCACGGCACGCTTGAAGGGTCGCGCGGAATAGGTGTCGACCGGGATTTCGAAGTCCCACCATTCGTCCTGGGGATGCGCCGCAAACAGGCTGAGCCCGACCGCAGACGAAAACGCCGGCCCGGTCGCCGATTGCGGCAGGCCATGTACACGCAGCGGGCGGCCCAGCCGCACCCGTTGCCCCAGTATACGCGTGGCCAGCCCGTCCAGCCCCATGATCTGGCTGCCGCCACCCGTCAGAACGATCTGCTGGATCGGCATATGGTCAAACCCCGCAGCGTCCAGGCGGATACGGACCTCTTCCAGAATTTCCTCGACACGCGGACGCATGATGCCGATCAGTTCGGCCCGGCTGACCGTGCGGCGGTCATGTTCCCAGTCGCCGGTATCGCCGCCGATATCAATCAGATCACGGTCGTCGGCACCGGTCGCGTGGACACCCCCGTTAAAGGTCTTGATCCGTTCGGCCACCGCCGTCGGAATGCCCAGACCCATCGAGATATCAGCTGTGACGTGATCTCCGCCCATCCGCACGCAATCGGCGTAAATCATATGTTTTTTCATGAAGATCGACACGCTGGTCGTACCGCCACCCATGTCGATGCAGGCCGCGCCGAGTTCCTGTTCGTCCTCAACCAGCGCGGAAATGCCCGACACATAGGCCGAGTTTGCGATCCCCGCCAATTCCAGATCACAGCGCTTGATGCAGCGCACAATGTTCTGGATCGCCACGGCATCGACGGTCAGCATATGCATGTCCACCGCCAGCGATTGCCCCATCTGCCCGCGCGGGTCGATCAGGCCCGAGCGGTTGTCCAGCGCGAAATTTACCGGTTGCGCATGCAGCACCTCGCGCCCCGCGCCATAGTCAGGCACGTCACAGGCGTTCAGGACCCGGCCAACCTCGGCCTCGGTCACCAGTTGCCCCTCAAGATCGACCTGCGCATCCAGACCGTATGAGCGCGGATTGGCACCCGAAAAACAGGCGATCACGTGGTCCACGCGAATATCGGCCATTTTCTGCGTCGCCTGCAGAACCGTGCGGATGGCGCTTTCCGTCTCCTGCATTGCCGAGACTTCGCCGAACTTCACACCGCGCGAACGGGTGGTTCTGGCCCCGATCACGCGGAACCCGGTCTGACCGGCCATTGATCCGATGCTGTTGTCTTCGCTCAGGCGTCCGGTGCCATCGAACCGCAACACGAGGCAGGCAATCTTGGAACTGCCGATATCCAGAATGGCAACCACGCCGCGTTGCATCGCCTGCCTGCGCATCTGCCGCATGGCACGCTGGGACTGATAGAGATCGGTCATCATGGTCTTACTGCTCGCTACCCACTGTCACTTTTGTATTCCACCAGTCTTCGCTGGCGGCTTTGGTCATTCTGATCGTCGGACGTTGCCCAAGGCGCATGTCAACCACCGCCACGTCGCGTTCCAGAAGGTCCTGCACCTCGTTCACGGCCAGAACACGCTCCAGCGCGCGTACCGGTCTGTCGGTCGGCAACATGATGCGTTGACCGCGGTCCAGAACCAGATCCCAGCGGCGCTCGCCAATACGAACCAGCCCGCGCACGCGCGCGCCCAGACTGCGAGCGGTGGTCAAAAGCTCCAGCGCCTCGGCCACATGGGCATCCGCACCCCTGCCTGCGATCAACGGCAGGTTGGCATGGTCCTTACGAGAGGCGATGCGTTCCACATGGGCGCCTGTTTCGTCCAGCAATTCGATCCCGCTTCGGGTTCGCCAGACAATGACCGGCTGACGCTCGACCACGTCCACCTGCAAAACCCCCCCCGGGCGTACGCGCACGGTCGCCGATTTTACCGGGTCCAGCCCGGTGATCGTGTCGCGGATCTGCTCGACATCCAGATCCCAGGAACTGATGGGGAAATCCAGCGGAACCACTTCGCGAATATCGTCCGACAGGCCAGTACCCGCACCGTCGATGGCCATCAGGTTGACCATGAATTCCGGGCGCTGCTGGATTGAGATTTTGAGGTCGTTCACATAGGCCACCACCGCCTCGCGGCGGTGTTCGGCCCCAAAGTAGAATCCCACCGCGGCACAAATCACGAAAACCGGCAGCCCGAATTTCAACCCTCGTCGAATGCCGGGCGTCAGCATCCACCGTTGCAGCCGGTAGCTGAGCCTTGATGGCGCCGGGTCGAACCGCCGCGATTTGCGCCCGAATAGCCGCGCGCCGCGCAGGCGCAGCTTTGGCCCGGTGCCGGATCGGACACCCGATTCAAAATCGGCATCTGGCCCGGCCACCTGTTTCTTGCGGTGGATCACCGGGGCGCGGGTGGCTCTTAGCGGTCGCATGACGCGTCCTCCACCATCCAGGCGCAGAGCTGCCCGAAACTCATGCCCAGATGCGCCGCCTGTTCCGGCACCAGCGATGTCGGCGTCATGCCGGGCTGCGTGTTGGTTTCCAGCAGAAACAACCCGTCCGCCCCCAGGCTGTCATCCCAGCGGTAATCCGTTCGGCTGACACCTCTGCAGCCAAGGGCATTATGGGCGCGCAGGGCATAGTCCATGCAGCGGTCAAAAATGCCCTGCGGGATTTCCGCAGGCACCACATGCCACGAACCGCCGGGCTTGTACTTGGCGTCGTAGTCGTACCAGCCGCCATCGGTCATGATCTCGGTTACAGACAGGGCGCGGTCGCCCATCACGGTCACCGTCAGTTCACGCCCTGCCACATATTTCTCGACCATGATGTGTTCGGGCATGTCGTCCGACAGCTGCGGCGGACCGTTGGATCCCTCATGCACGATGTAAATGCCGACGCTGGAGCCTTCGTTGTTGGGCTTGGCCACATAGGGCGGTTCCATCACGTGGGCCCGGGCAACTTCGATCTTGGGCACGATCACGCTGGGAACAACCGGCAGCCCTTCGGCCTGATAGACCTCTTTGCTGCGCTGCTTGTCCATGGCAAGGGCCGAAGCCAGCACACCGGAATGCGTGTAGGGGATCCGCATCCATTCCAGCAGACCCTGCACACAGCCATCCTCGCCCCAGCGGCCATGCAGAGCGTTAAAAACCACATCCGGCTTAATGTCCAAAAGGCGCGCATAGAGGTCGGGACCTGCGTCCAGTTCGACCACTTCAAAGCCTTCTCCCACAAGGGCGGCTGCGCATTCGCGCCCAGAGCTGAGAGACACCTCGCGTTCCGCCGAGGGTCCACCCATCAATACCGCCACTTTGGGGTTTGTCCTGCTCGACATACCCAACGTGCGCCTCAATGTCCCCGGACCTTATGTCGTGGTCCGTACTGCGTTATGCCTTTGATCCGTCACCTGAATTTGCCTGTTTTGGTCTGACGGCTGGGGCTTTATTCCTTCAGCGGATCACCGACCCGCATGATTTCCCACTCTAGCGTGATGCCGCTTGTTTCGTAAACCTTTTTTCGCACCTCCTCCCCCAGACCTTCGAGGTCGGCAGCGGTAGCAGTGCCAGTGTTGATCAGGAAATTCGAATGCTTGGGACTCATCTGCGCGCCACCTTTTGTCGCGCCGCGCATCCCCGCATCATCAATCACTTTCCACGCCTTCAGATCATGCACATCATCCGCCCGCCCGGTCGAGGAAAACCCGGCCGGGTTGCGGAACGTCGATCCGGCGCTGCGGTCCTTGGTGGGCTGTGTTTCATCGCGCTTTTGCAACTGCGCCGCCATGCGACCATGCAACTCTTCCGGATCACCAGCAGAGCCTTCGAATGTGGCCGAGACCAGCACTGCCCCTTCCGGCAGGTCAGACTGGCGGTAGCGGAAGTTCAGATCCTCTGGTGTCAGATCAACGACATTCCCCTGCCGGGTAACAACGGTCGCTTTACGCAGCACATCCGCTGTATAGCTGCCATAGCAACCCGCGTTCATCCGCACCGCACCACCGATGGAACCGGGGATGGTGCGCAGAAAGGTCAGGTCGACGCCCGCATCCGCCGCCTTGCGTGCAACATGCGCATCCAGCGCCGCCGCACCTGCGGTGACAATGTTGCCGTCGACGGATATCCCGTTGAACCCGCGACCAAGGCGGATCACCACGGCGCGCAGCCCGCCGTCCCGCACGATCAGGTTGGAACCGACGCCCATCGGGAAAACCGGCGTATCTGCGGGCAGTTCGCGCAAAAAGTTCCGCAGATCGTCAATGTCCGCCGGCTGAAACAGATAATCCGCCGGGCCGCCGACCCGGAGCCAGGTGAGGTCGTTTAGAAACCTGTTTTCGGAAAGTTTGCCGCGAACGGGAAGCGATGTAAGTGTCATTGCCACCTTCTAGCCGCGACGATCCGGGTTGTCATCCAGAGATCAACGACATTTCAGCGACTGCCTGCCACTGTCCGCAATAGTCCGACCAAACCGCCAAGGACAGCTCCTGATAACGCAGGTACGATCAGGACCCAGAACAACACGAACCGGAGGTAATCGACGTCCAGCGGTGCGCCGCCCCTCTCCGAAGCAACGGTAAGAACGGACAAAAGGACCAAAACCGCAATCTGGCAAACGACGATCCAAACGTGGCCCCGTCTGGCAAGTGAATGCGTCACGGCGGTCGTCCCCAGAAACGAACCTACGGCGAGCAGCGCAAAAAGGATCGCTGCTGCGATCAATAGTGATGCCGCCCGATCCGCCGCAACCACCGCCCCAGATAAATCACCGGCCAGCGCAGCACGGACATGCCGGCCGCCAGCACCAGTAATCCGATCCATGGGCCGTTCTCATAGGTGACATATCCCAAAATCGGGATACCCACCGCAATCAGGACATAGGCGCGGGTCCAGTGGTTGTCCTTGCTGGGCAGCATTGCAAGAACATTCGCGGCTATCCCCCACAGGGCGGCAAGAGCGATGGACCAGCTCATTCCCCGACCTCCTGCCCGGTCCAGCGATGCCAGTAGTGCCGGATCGGATTGCGGAACATCGACGCAAAGGCGGCAAAGGCCAGAACCGAAAAGAACCAGCCGAAATCATGCCCCAGCCAGACGATCAGGGCAGGCGCTGAAACAAACAGCACGACCCCAGGTGGAAACTGCAGACGCATCGGCAACATGGCCACGATTGTCGAGGCCACGACCCATAAGCCTGCGAATACCACCGAATACACCAATTGCCCCTCCGAGGACGTCATTTCTGCGGTTGCGAGGTCACACTTTAAAGTTGCGCCTCAGCAGAGTCCATCGCGTTAGACAGCTTGTTTTTGTTGCAAACGTTCGGGCAGGCCGTTGGCCCAGACGCTGATCGTGCCGGCCCCAAGGCAGACAACCATGTCGCCTGGGCGGGCCTGTTCGCGCACCAGACGCACCAGATCGCCTTCGTCCAGCAATGCGCGGGCGTGGCGGTGACCGTGGCGGATCAGACCCTGCACCAGATCATCGCGGCCTGCGCCTTCGATGGGGTCTTCGCTTGCCGCGAATACTTCGGCGATGGCCACGACGTCGGCATCGTTGAAACAGGTACAGAAATCGTCGAACAGGTTGGACAGGCGGGAATAGCGGTGCGGTTGATGCACGGCGATGACGCGGCCCTCGGTGGCCTGACGAGCGGCCTTCAGAACAGCCGCAATTTCAACCGGGTGGTGGCCGTAATCGTCGATGATGGTGACGCCGTCGACTTCGCCCACCTTGGTAAAGCGCCGGTTGACGCCGCCAAAATTGGCCAGCGCGTCGCGGATCTCGCTGGCCTTCATGCCCAGATGGCGCGCGACGGCAACTGCGGAAAGCGCGTTCGAGACGTTGTGATCCCCCGGCATCGGCAAGGTGCAACCCTCGATCACGGTGTCTTCGTATTGCAGATGGATATCAAAATGCGCGACACCGCCCTTATAGGTCAGGTTCACCGCCCGCACATCAGCCTGCGCGTTGAAGCCATAGGTGCGCACGCGGCGGTCGGTGATACGACCCACCAGCGTCTGAACCTCGGTGTGATCGGTGCAGCAGACCGCCAGACCGTAGAACGGCAGGTTCGAGACAAATTCGTGGAAGCCGTCGCGTAGCCGGTCGAAATCGCCCCAATGCTCCATATGCTCGGGGTCGATATTGGTGACGATGGCGATGGTCGCCGGCAGGCGGTTGAACGAGCCGTCGGATTCGTCGGCCTCGACCACCATCCATTCACCCTGCCCCATCCGCGCGTTCGACCCATAGGCGTGGATGATGCCACCATTGATCACGGTCGGATCGAAATCGCCCGCCACCATAAGCTCGGCCATCATCGTCGTTGTGGTGGTCTTGCCGTGGGTGCCTGCAATGGCGATGTTGGATTTCAGGCGCATAAGTTCGGCCAGCATGTCGGCCCGGCGCACCACCGGCAGACCCTGCGCGCGCGCGCCGTCCAGTTCCGGGTTGCCCGGCTTGATCGCGGTCGAAACCACCACGACTGCGGCGTTTTCCAGGTTATCGGCGCGCTGGCCAACAAAAATCTCGGCCCCCAAACCGGCCAGGCGGTCGGTGATCTTGGACGCCTTCAAGTCGGACCCCTGCACCCGGTAGCCCAGATTCAAAAGCACCTCGGCAATGCCGGACATCCCGATGCCGCCGATCCCAACGAAGTGAATCGGCCCTACGTCTTGCGGCAGTTTGGTTGCGGGATTCATGCGGTCTCCTTCTGCGCCAGTTGCTCGACAAGGGCCACAAGACGCTCGGTCGCGTCGGGGGCGCCGGTCGATAGGGCGGCATGGGCCATCTTTTGCGCGGCTTCGGGGTTGGTCAGAACTGCGGTGATTTGCTCGGTCAGGGCGGGAACGTCAAGCACGTTTTCAGGGATCATGATCGCGCCACCTGCCTGAACCAGCCCGCGCGCGTTTGCGGTTTGATGGTCGCCTGCGGCGGCGGCAAAGGGGATCAGGATCGAAGGCCGCCCGATCACCGAAATATCCGCGACGCTGGACGCGCCAGAGCGGCTGATCACCAACTGCGCGTCCGACATGCGGCGGGGAACATCCTGAAAGAACGGTTTGACCTCGGCCCGGATACCGTTATCGGCGTAAAACGCGGTTACCCGCTCACCATCCTCGTCGCGGGCCTGATGCGCAACGCGGATATGGCTGCGCAGGTTTTCCGGCAGAGCGGCAATTGCATCGGGCACCACATCGCTGAGGATACGGGCCCCTTGCGATCCGCCCATCACCAGGATCGACATCGGGTATTCACCGGGCGGGATGTACCCCGCGGCCTCTCGCTCCAGCACCGCAGCACGCACGGGATTGCCAGTGTGGATACCCTTCGCCCCTTGGGGCAGATCCGTGGGCCAGACACCACAGGCCACGTGCGACACGCGCGAGGCAAACAGCTGGTTCACACGCCCCAGAACCCCGTTCTGTTCGTGGATCATGCGCGGGATCTTTAGCATCGTCGCCGCACCCAGCGCAGGGATCGAGGGGTATCCGCCGAACCCCACCACGACATCGGGCTTGTCGCGCATCATCTGCACCGCCATCCCGGTCACCCCCGCCGCGATCTTGGGTCCGGCCAACGCCTTTTCGGCAAGACCGCCGCGCGCGAAAGTAGCCGATGAGGCCTGAACAATCTCGGTCGAATGGGGAAAGCCACCGGTATAGCGCGCGCCGCGGGCATCCGTGGACAGGCGCACCCGCCAGCCCTTGTGCAGCATCGCCTCAGCCAGCGCCTGCGCCGGAAACATATGGCCTCCGGTGCCGCCAGCCGCAATCAACAGGTAGGGTATTTCCATTATCCTCGTCCGCGCAGAATGTCGCCAAGTTCGCCCTGTGGGCGGTTTCGGGTAAACGCCAAAAGCATGCCGATCGCAATGCCCCCCGCGATCAGCGACGAGCCACCGTAACTGACGAATGGCAGCGTCATGCCTTTGGCAGGCAGCAACCGGACGGCCACGCCCATGTTGATCATCGCCTGCACGCCGAACATGCAGGCCAGACCGGTGCCCGCCAGCCGGATGAACATGTCCCGCTCGCGCATCAGCCGCAACAGTGACCGAACGACAATCAGCGAATAGAGCGCGATGATGATCAGAACGAGGATCAGACCGTATTCCTCGGCCGCGACGGCGATAATGAAATCGGTGTGAGCATCGGGCAGCGACCACTTCACCTGACCTTCACCCACGCCGACACCAAAAAGGCCGCCTTCGCGAATGGCGTTGGTGGCATAGCCAAGCTGAGTGGTTGGGTCGACCTCCTGATTGAGAAAGCCGTCAATGCGGCGGGCGAAATGCTCGGAGTTCGAATAAGCGAACATGCCGCCCATGACGACGGCGCCAGCCATACCGACCAGTAGCATCATCGGCGCCCCGGCAACGAAATACATCACGCCCCAGCCAAACAGGATCAGGCAAGCCTGCCCGAAATCGGGTTGCAGAACCAGCATCGCAACAATGGCCATACACAGCGCGAAGGACCACAACCGCCCCGGCGGGCCGTTAATTTCCTGTGACGCCGCCAGAAGCCACGCCGCCACCACGATAAAGCCGGGTTTCAAAAACTCGGACGGTTGCAGAGAGGCAAAGCCCAGCGAGTACCAACGCACCGCGCCTTTGCCAAAATCGGTGCCGAAAACCGGCAGGAAAACCAGCGCCACAAAGGCCGCCAGAAAGCCCAGAACCGCCAGCCGCCGCACCAGTATCGGCGACATCATCGAGGTCAGCAGCATCGCGATCAGCGCCAGCCCGCCAAAAAGCGCCTGACGTTCGACATAGTGGAAAGGATCGAACCCGTTGCGCCCGGCCAAAGGCGGCGATGAGGCCAGCCCCAGCAACAACCCGATGACAAACAGGATCAGCACGCAGGACATTGTCCAGCGATCAATCGTTCGCCACCACTTTGGTAGAATCGGTTCGCCGCGCTGGTCCTGGACCGCGCCATACACCATCTCAGTCATGAGATACCGCCACTCTCTGCCTCGCTCACGTCCCGTTTTCGGGATCTGATTGAGAGTCTACAGGGAATTTGGCGATTGGGCTAGCGGAATGACGGGCAGGCGCAGAAATCCACTTAACAAAAGCGCGGAACCGACGGCGTTCAAATCCGTGAGAGGCAAAAACCGCGCCTGCCGTGTTCAGGTCATGCTTTGATCGGATACCTGTCAGGCTCTTCAAACACGTCGATGACCTTTGTACCGGCCTTGATAACGCCGCCATGCTCAACCCCGGCCGGAATCGAATAGCTGTCGCCGGGGCGATAGGTTCTGGCCTCGCCGCCAATAGTCAGTTCAACAGCGCCGGCAACAACCGTTCCCCACTGGGCGCCATGGGCATGCAAGGGGAGCTCCATGTCCTGAAGAAACGTGAAAAAGGCGACCAGACCGGCATCTGACCGCACGACTGACGTCTGGACCACATCGTCCGGAAAGGGCACGTCCAGCTTAGGAAATGCTGAAATAAACTCGGGGAATTGCATCGGCTATCCTTCTTCGCTGACTTGACCTGCAGTCCTATTCTTAATGTGGAAACATGACAGTGCACCGGGCGGCTGACAATCCGCATTGCCAACGGTTCTCAAAACAGGCGATGGCCGGATGACATTCGCGGCCATTCTTGGTCCGGACGTCGGCGTGGCCCCTTGCCTTCGCTTTCAATCCACGCCATGCGCTGCGCATGACCTATGACACGATCATCCTCGGTGCCGGCGCTGCCGGTATGATGTGCGCGACGCATTGCGGCGGGCGCGTTCTGGTGATCGATCACGCGAAAGCGCCGGGTGAGAAAATCCGTATCTCGGGCGGCGGGCGCTGCAACTTTACCAACATGTATGCGGGTCCGGGCAACTTCCTGTCGCAGAACCCGCATTTCTGCAAGTCCGCTTTGGCGCGCTACACGCAATGGGATTTCATTGATCTTGTCGGACGCCACAACATCGCGTGGCATGAAAAAACGCTGGGTCAGTTGTTCTGCGACGGGTCCTCGAAGCAGATCATCCAGATGCTGCTGACCGAGATGGAGCGCGCCGGGGCCGAGCTCTGGGTGCGGACCGAGCTGAAGGACCTGCGCAAGACCGACGGCGGCTATGCGTTACAGGTTGAGCGTGAAGGGCAGCGCCTTGGCCTGACCTGTACCAACCTCGTACTGGCCACGGGCGGCAAGTCGATCCCCAAGATGGGGGCGACCGGGCTGGCCTATGACATTGCGCAGCAGTTCGGGCTTCGGATGACCGAGACGCGGGCAGCACTGGTGCCGTTCACCTTTTCGGACGGGAAGTTCAAGGACCTCTCCGGGGTCTCTCTGCCCGCGCGGCTGTCAAACGACCGCACCACATTTGACGAAGCGCTGCTGTTCACCCATCGCGGTCTCAGTGGGCCATCGGTGCTGCAACTGTCGTCCTACTGGCGCGAGGGCGAGGCGGTCCGCGTCAATCTGATCCCTGAGCTTCCCCTGTTCGACCTGATGCGCGAACAGCGCCAGGCCGGGGGCCGCAAGGCGCTGACCACCGAATTGGCGCGCCACCTGCCCGCGCGACTGGTGGATTACCTCAGCCAGCATGTTCCGATGCTGGGCAATCTGGCCGATCAGTCGGACGCCGCGCTGACCGAACTAGTTGCGGCGCTGTCCGATTGGCGTCTGACGCCTTCGGGTACCGAAGGCTACCGCACCGCCGAGGTCACGCTGGGCGGGATCAACACCGATGACCTGTCGTCCAAAACAATGGAGGCCAGGGATGTCCCCGGCCTCTATGTGATTGGCGAAGCGGTGGATGTCACCGGCTGGCTGGGCGGCTACAATTTCCAGTGGGCGTGGTCCTCGGGCCACGCCGCCGGAACAGCCATCGCAGCCCGTTAGCCCACGACGTTATAGCCGCGCCCGCGCATGCAGTTGCGCACGATGACTTCCTGATTCTGGGTATTGTTGATCGCGCTTGCCCCGGCACCAACCAAAGCGCCCGCGACAGCCGCGCGGCCCAGATCGCTGGCGCTGTCATCGATAATGGCTTTCGCACCGGCGGCACCGGCGGCACCAATCGCGGCGGCGCCTGCCGTGTTGCTGTCTACCGTGGGTTGCGATCTTGCCAACGCCTGACACTGGGCCAGATCCGCGTTGTAATTCGGACCGACCGGTCCGTCGACAATCGGCTGGTAATTCGCACCAACGTTCGTGCAGGCTCCGATCGCCAGAACGGCAGGAAGGATCAGAGAAAACTTACGGTATGGCATAATCATGACCTCGTGTTGAATTTCCGAAAGGCAAACCCAATAAGCATGGCGCGTCAAGCAGCTAGCAATTCAGCTTCGCCCAACCGGCGGTCTATTGCAAACACCTAATCGGCCAGCCGCTGCCGGACCTGCGCCACAAAGTCTTCGCCGCGTTGTTCGAAATTGTCATATTGATCAAAGCTGGCCGCGGCCGGGGCCAGCAGGATCGTCTCACCCGGCTGTGCATCGGCCATCGCCTGTTCAACGGCGGCCGCCATAGTTGTGCAAACCTGCGCCTCAGCCTGCAACTGCATGGCAAAACCGGCCGCCTCGCGCCCGATGACATAGGCCTTGATCACCTGATCGGCGGCGCCGTTCAGGGCATCCAGGCCACCTTCTTTCTGCAACCCGCCACAAATCCAGCGAATCTTTGCAAAGGCGCTCAGCGCCTTGAGCGCGCTGTCCACATTTGTTGCCTTGGAATTGTTCACATAGGTCACGCCGTCTGCTTCGGCGATGATCTGGCTGCGATGCGGCAGACCGGGGTAACTGTGCAGCGCATCCTCGATCACGCGGGGGGCCAGACCCAACGCGCGGCAGGCTGCGTAAGCAGCGCAGGCGTTCTGGTGGTTATGCGCCCCGGGCAGCCCCCGGATCCCGCGCAGGTCGATCGAGCCCGCCTGCCGGCCCTTGCGGTACTCTGACAGGAACCCCTTGCGCGCAAAGACCTGCCAGCCCGGCCCGGTCAGCTTTCGCGTCACCGAGATGCGGATCACCTGATCGTCCGCAGGCCCTTCCGACAGCTGCCCCGCAAGAAACGCGCCTTCTTTTTCGTCAATGCCGATGACTGCGCGGTCTGGACCACCTTCGGCAAAAAGCCTGCGCTTGGCTGCGAAATAGCCGCCCATCCCTCCGTGCCGGTCCAGGTGGTCCGGCGACAGGTTGGTGAAAACTGCAACGTCCGGTGTCAGGGCACGCGCCAGTTCGGTCTGATAGCTGGAAAGCTCCAGCACTACGACCGACCCATCGCTGCCGGGATCGATATCCAGCACGCCGCGCCCGATATTTCCGGCCAATTGCGCCGCGCGCCCGGCTGCGGTCAGGATGTGATGGATCAGGGCCGCCGTAGTCGATTTCCCGTTCGACCCGGTAACCGCGATCACGCGCGGCGGGGTGTCAAACCTGTTCCACTCCGGCCCGGCGAAAGACCTGAAGAACAGACCGATATCATTGTCGACCGGAACACCGGCATCCAATGCCGCCACGACGACCGGGTTTGGTTCGGGGTAAAGATGCGGGATTCCGGGCGAAACGATCAGCGCGGCGATGTCGTCAAACGCCCCGTGACGGTGCAGGTCGATGCAAGTGAAGCCCTCGGCCTCAGCGGTCTCACGGGCGGCGGGATTGTCATCCCAACAGACTGGCTCGGCCTTGCCTGCCCGCAATGCGCGGGCGGCAGCCAGACCCGACCTGCCAAGCCCCAGAACTGCAACCTTCTGCCCTGAAAACCCTTTGACCGGGATCATTCCGACCTACCCTTTTTTGCCGTCCGATTGGCGGCCACACTGCGCAGAAGAGGTCACTGATGGCAAGGGGGGCAAAGGCTCGCGCTCCAGCGCGAGCCGGGCCCAACAGGTGGCAGTCGGACCACAGGTCCGCCGAACCTGGCGGGAGCTTTACCGGACTTTCAGCGTCGCCAGACCGATCATCGCCAGGATCAGCGAGATGATCCAGAACCGGATCACGATGGTCGGCTCGGCCCAGCCCTTTTTCTCATAATGGTGGTGGATCGGCGCCATCAGGAACACACGGCGCCCGGTGCGCTTGAAATACAGAACCTGAATGATCACGCTCAGCGCTTCGACCACGAAAAGACCACCGACAACAGCCAGCACCAGTTCGTGCTTGGTGGCCACCGCAATGGCACCCAGCGCGCCCCCCAGCGCCAGTGAACCGGTGTCGCCCATGAACACCGCGGCGGGCGGCGCGTTATACCACAGGAACCCAAGCCCCGCGCCGAACAACGCTGAGGTAAAGATGAAAATCTCGCCGGTTCCCGGCACGTAATGCACATCCAGATACTCGGTAAAGTCGACCCGACCCACCGCATAGGCGATGATCCCCAGCGTCGATGCAGCAATCATTGCGGGCATGATCGCCAGCCCGTCCAGCCCATCGGTCAGGTTGACCGCGTTCGCGGCCCCGACAATCACCACGATGGCAAAAGGAATGTAGAATATCCCAAGATTGACCAGCGTATCCTTGAACACCGGCACCGCCAGTTGGTTCTGCAATGCATCAGGGTGGTGCAACGTCGCCCAGAGCGATGCCAGAACCGCAATAATGACCCCCAGCGCCAGCCGCATCCGGCCTGAAACACCCTGGGTATTCTGTTTCGAAACCTTGGCGTAATCATCCGCAAAGCCTATCGCCGCATAGGCCAGCGTCACGAACAACACCATCCAGACATAGGGGTTGTCCCATCGCGCCCAGGCCAGTGTCGAAGTCACCAGCGCCCCAACGATCAGCAACCCGCCCATGGTCGGAGTTCCGGCTTTCGAGAAATGACCCTCGGGACCGTCATCCCGGATCGGCTGACCCTTGCCCTGTTTTTTGCGCAGCACGTTGATCAGAGGCTTGCCAAAGATGAACCCGAAAATCAGCGCCGTCAGAAAGGCCCCGCCCGCTCGGAACGTGATATAGCGGAAGAGGTTCCAGAAATCCCCTCCATCCGACAGGGCGGTCAACCAATAGAGCATGTCAAAACCTTTCTCGTGCGGCGATCATGGGTCAAGCGCGCTCCCTTGCCCCATTTTCCGCAAACCGTCAACAATCTGTGCCAGCGCCATGCTCAGCGATCCTTTTGCCAGCACCGTGTCGCCCGGGCGCACCAGATCCGTCAGCTGCGCGGCCATCTCGTCGCTGGTCATAAACCAAAGCCCGCGCTTCTCTTCGGGCAAAGCCTGATGCAGCGCCTGCATCAACGGGCCGATGCAATGCACCTGATCGACCCGCGCCATCGCCGCGACACCAGCCATGTCGGCGTGCATGGCGGTTTCTTGGGCTCCCAACTCTTTCATATCGCCCAGAAATGCGATGCGGCGAGCCGCCTGCGATGCGGCCAGAACGTCCAGCGCGGCCTCCATCGAGGTCGGGTTCGCGTTATAGCTGTCGTCCAGCAATTCGATCTGCCCGCCACTTGAAAGCGTGATCTGTTCCCGCACCCCGCGCCCCTTGACGGGCGACCACGCGCCAAGCCCGGCGATGGCCTGATCCAGATCGACACCCATTTCGACGCAAGCAGCCAATGCCCCAAGCGCGTTCATTGCAAAATGTGTACCTGCGGACCCTACGTTAAACGAGACTGTCCTGCCCGCAACAGACGCCGTCGCATGAACCGAGTCGGGCCGCTGCGACACTTCCGTCAATTTGTAATCCGCGCCGTTCCGGCCGAACTCGACCGTTTTTGCGCCGCGATCCCGGGCACAGCTCCGCAGAATGTCTGCCTGATCAATGTCGGCGTTCACGATGGCGGACCCGCCTTGTGACAGCCCGTCAAATATCGCCGCCTTTTCATGCGCGATTCCGGCGACCGAGTCGAACGCCTCCAGATGCACCGCGGCCACTGTTGTCACCAGCGCTACATGAGGGCGGGCTTGCCGGGCCAGGGGCGCAATCTCTCCGGGGTGGTTCATTCCAATCTCGATCACGGCGAATTCGGTGTCGCGCGGCATCCGGGCCAGCGTCAAAGGTACGCCCCAATGGTTGTTGTAGCTGGCGACACTGGCATGCGTTTTGCCCTGTGCTTCAAGGATCGTCGCCAGCATCTCCTTGGTCGACGTCTTGCCGACGCTGCCGGTAACGCCAACGACTTTCGCATCGCTACGCTGGCGCGCCGCCTGCCCCAGCGCCTCCAGGCCTTCCTGAACATCCGCAACGATCAACAGCGGCGCATCCTCGGGCACGCCATCGGGGACGCGCGATACCAAGGCGGCCCCGGCCCCCTTTTCCAGAGCCTGCGCCACAAAGTCATGCCCATCCCGCGCGGCCTTCAATGCAACGAACAGGTCCCCGGGCTGCAATGTACGGGTGTCGATGGAAACACCATCCGCCCGCCAATCCGTGGTGGCACGCCCACCGGTCGCCTGCGCGGCCTCTGCCGCTGTCCAGAGCGTCATGCGACCCTCCCATCCAGAGCGGCAACCGCGATACTGGCCTGTTCGACATCATCGAAGGGCAGAACCTGATCGCCCACGATCTGCCCGGTTTCGTGCCCCTTGCCCGCTATCAACAGCGCATCGCCGGGTTGTAAGGCATCAATGCCGCGCAGAATGGCTTCGGCCCGGTCGCCAACCTCGGTCGCTTCGGGCGCACCCAGCAACACGGCGGCGCGAATGGTGGCCGGATCTTCGCTGCGCGGGTTGTCATCGGTGACAAAGACGATATCTGCGTGATCCGACGCCGCCTTACCCATCAACGGGCGTTTGGTGGCATCGCGATCCCCGCCTGCACCAACTATGGCAATCAGGCGGCCCATCACATGCGGGCGCAGCGCCCTGAGGGCGGTCGCCACCGCATCGGGCGTATGGGCGTAATCCACAAACACGGCGGCGCCGTTTTCCCGGGTTGCGGCCAACTGCATCCGGCCGCGCACTGTGGACAGGTGCGGCAGGGTTTCGAAGACACGCTCGGGCTCTTCCCCGGCGGCGATGACCAATCCGCATGCCAGCAGGATGTTCTCGGCCTG
The DNA here is from genome assembly GCF_056158465.1 of Ruegeria sp. ABV4_181. Classification (NCBI taxonomy): domain Bacteria; kingdom Pseudomonadati; phylum Pseudomonadota; class Alphaproteobacteria; order Rhodobacterales; family Roseobacteraceae; genus Ruegeria; species Ruegeria sp. ABV4_181. The sequence continues at coordinate 1,829,148 of NZ_JBSWTI010000002.1, read as the reverse complement.
AAACCCGCCGATCAGGTTCAGCCGGGTCTGGAAGGTTTTACCCTGCCAGGCAAAGCGCAAATCCTGGCCCGTCGAGTCAAAGCGCTGGTTTATCAGGCAAAGATCGGCGTCCCCCAAACCGACCCGCAGCACCGATTGGCCGCGCGCCTCGGCGATTTTGCAAAGGGCAGCGCCTTTTGGGTCGCTCATGTTGATGACGGCTGTGCCATCCTGTGGCAGCACACGGTCAAACAAGCCGGCCTTTGCGTTGAAATAGGCTTCGAAGGTTTCGTGATAGTCCAGATGGTCCTGCGTGAAGTTTGAAAACCCGGCCGCCGTCAGGTGCACACCATCCAGACGGCGCTGTTCCAGCCCGTGCGAGGATGCCTCCATCGCGGCATGGGTTACACCGTTTTCGGCGGCCTCGGCCAGACACCGATGCAGCGTGATCGGTTCGGGGGTCGTGTGGGCCAGCGGCGCGGTCCATGCGCCTTCGACCCCGGTTGTGCCAAGATTCACCGCCGCGTGACCCAGTTCCATCCAGATCTGGCGCACGAAAGTGGCGACCGAAGTTTTGCCGTTGGTCCCCGTGACCGCGACAATGGTCTGCGGTTGCGCGCCGAACCACAGCGCGGCGCATCCGGCCAGCGCCTGACGGGGGTCTTCGACGACGATCAGGGCTGCGTCAGACGCGGTCAGTTCACTTGCTGCGATCTCCGCGCCCTCGGCATCCGTCAGAATGGCAACCGCGCCCATACGCAGGGCGAACTGAATGAACTCACCGCCGTGAACCCGCGTGCCGGGCAGCGCGGCAAAGAGGTAACCCTCCTGAACCTCGCGGCTGTCGACGGCCAGCCCGGTGATGTCGGGATTGACGCCCCCCCGTGCGGTCAGGGCCAGTTGGCTGAGTTTCTTTGTCCTTGCGCCCATGCCCCACCTCTTTTCGGACAGCCTAATTTGAGGTCAGCGTTATAGCAGCGCCCGCCTCAGGCTCAAGCCGTGGACGCAGACCCAGCAAAGGGGCGACGCGACCGATCAGTTCTGCCGCGACGGGAACTGCTGTCCAGCCCGCCGTGCGCCGCTTTTCGCCATAGGCGACGATGGACGGCTCATCCAATGTGACGATCAGCACGTATTTAGGGTCGTAGGCGGGGAAGAGGGTGGCAAAGGTGGCAATGACCTTGTCGTCATAATACCCGCCGCGCGGTTTCGGCTTGTCGGCCGTCCCGGTCTTGCCGGCCACATCATAACCGGCCACATCGCCGAAACTGGCCGTGCCGTCAGTCACTACGCGACGCAGCATTTTCTGCGCCTGTTTCGCGGCACTTTCCGACAACACGCGTGGGCCATATTGCGGCCCGTTTTTGCGCAGGACGGTCGGGCTGACATAATACCCGCCATTGGCAATCGCCGCATAACCCGCAGCCAGATGCATCGGGCTGGTCGACAACCCGTGCCCATAAGAAATGGTCACGGTGCTCAGCTCGCCCCATTTCCTGGGCTTCAGCGGCTCCCCTCCTGCGGCCTCGACAATCTCGAACGGAGTGGGTTCGAACATGCCAAGGGACTGAAGGAAATCCTGCTGCCGTTGCGCCCCGATTTGCAGCGCCAGCCGCCCGGTGCCCCGGTTCGAGCTGTGGACGATCACGTCCGAAACGCTGATCTTGCCATAGTTCTTGCCGTTGAACTCGCCGATCGGAAAGCGGCCAATCTTCATCGGGCCCGAAGTGTCGATAATGGTGTTCGCGTTCACCAACCCCAGTTGAACCGCCTGTGCAGCGGTAAAGATCTTGAAGACCGAGCCCAATTCGTAAACGCCCTGCACATAGCGATTGAACAGGGGGCTGTCCGAGGGATCAAACCCCGATGTCGGCGGGCGCGGGCGATCGTTGGGGTCGAAGGACGGCAGCGACGCGGCCGAGACCACCTCGCCCGTATGCGCATTCATCAGAACGGCCGACGCGCCCTTGGCATTCATGATCCTCATGCCGCCGTAAAGCACCTGCTCGACCGCCGCCTGAACGGTCAGGTCCAGCGACAGTTGCAGGGGCTTGTTGCCGTTTGCCGGGTCGCGCAGATAGTCGTCGAACTGTTTCTCGACACCGGCCACACCGATGACCTCAGCGGCGCTCACGCCTTCGCGGCCAAAGCCGGAACCACCCAGGATATGCGCTGCCAGACGTCCGTTCGGATACAGCCGCATTTCGCGCGGGCCGAACAGAATGCCGGGATCACCGATATCGTGAACCGCCTGTTTCTGTTCAGGAGAAATGCGCTTTTTGATCCACAGGAATTTGCGACTGCCTGTGAAATCCTTGACCAGTCGTTCTTTCTCAAGATCGGGAAAGATCGCCACCAACTGATCAGCAGCCGCAATCGGGTCGATCATCAAGGGCGGCTGGGCGTAAACCGAATAGGTGTCCAGATTGGTCGCCAGAATGCGCCCTTCGCGATCCACGATATTGGCGCGCTGCATCGCAATTGCGGCACCGGGGGCCGAGGCCAGCGGTTCCTGCGCCTCGGACGTGGCCAGCATGCCCATGCGAAAGCCCACCACAGAAAAAGCGCAGAAAAAGAACAGACCCAGCACCAGCAGACGCCCTTCGGCCCGGGCGCGGGCGCGGTCCTTCATGTCTTCGTGACGCCGACGGATGTTTTCGCGTTCAATCGTCTTGGGGTTTTCACCGCGCGCGCGGGCGTCAAGAATGCGGGCCAGAGGACGCAGAGGCGTGCGGGTCATGGGATCTGCACCTCACCCAGCGCCTGGGTGTCGGTGATAGCCTGCAGTTCGATCGGGTCGACAATCGGCAGGTCGGGGTCCTCGGCATATGCGATTTGATCCGCACGACCGAATTGTTCCGCACGCAGGGGCAGCAGACCCAGGCGTTCAAAGTTCAGATCCGCCAGTTCGCGCAACCGGTCGGGACGGTTCAGATAGGCCCATTCCGCATTCAGCACCGCCAGCCGCACCTGCGCCATGCCAATCTCACGCTGCAATTTCTGCGTTTCCTTCACCACCTGCTGGGTGCGGTAATTCTCCTGATACGCCCACAGCGCCAGTCCAAACACGGCCAGAGCAGTCAACACATACAAAACACTCTTCATCTTGCCCTTTCCCCCAGTTGCGGCATGCCGATGGCGCGGGCATCTATTTCCCCGGCCGGAGCCTCGGTCCGAATTGCAACGCGCAGCTTGGCCGAGCGCGCGCGCGGATTGTCCTGCAACTCTTCCGCGTCCGGACCCACGGCCTTGCGGGTCTTGAGCGTGAATTGCGGCTGTTCCTGTTCCACCTCGGGCGCATAGCGATTGGCGCGCCCTGTTTTGCCGGCACGGGACTGAAAGAACCGTTTGACCATCCGGTCCTCGATCGAGTGAAAGGTGACCACGGCAAGCTGTCCGCCCGGTTTCAACGCCCGTTCGGCAGCCATGAGGCCCTGAAACAGTTCTTCATACTCGGCGTTCACCGCTATCCGCAGCCCCTGAAAACTGCGCGTGGCCTGGTGCGACTGCCCCGGTTTCGGACGCGGCAGGCAGGATTCGATGATCTCAACCAGTCGCAGCGTTGTGGTGATCGTTTCTTCGGCCCGCGCCCTGACGATGGCTTTGGCGATACGGCGGCTGGCGCGTTCCTCGCCATAGTGAAACAGGATATCGGCCAGTTGCGCCTCGGTCGCGTTGTTCACCAGATCGGCTGCGCTTTCGCCCTCCTGGCTCATACGCATGTCCAGCGGGCCGTCTTTCATGAAAGAAAAGCCGCGCTCGGCCTGATCCAGCTGCATGGACGAAACGCCGAGATCCAGAACCACCCCATCCAAATCCTGCGCATATTCGTCCATGCGTGAGAACACTCCGGGTTGCATCACCAGCCGGTCACCATAGGCACCCGCCCAATCCGCCGCCATCTCAAAGGCCAGCGGGTCCCGATCCACGCCAATGACCTTGTCCGCCCCGGCCTCCAGCAAACCAAGGGTATAGCCGCCGGCACCAAATGTCCCGTCCAGCCAGACGCCGGTCACGGGGGCTACGGCTGCCAGCAACGGACGCAGCAAAACAGGGATATGAGGTTTGTCCGAAGGGGTATCCGCGCCGGTCATGCCGCTAGGCATCCCCGGTGCCGTCTAGGAATTCCAGCGGGTCGAAATCCTCGGGCTGATCGTCGAGCCATTCTTCGGCAGCGGCCAGTTCAACGGATTCGTAGGTCTCGGGCTTCCAGATCTGGAACGTGTCGCCGGCGGCGATAAAGAAAGCTTCGCCTTCAAGCCCGATCTTGCTGCGCAGCTTGGCAGGCAGCACCAGCCTTCCTGTTTCGTCTACTGTGGTCGGGAAAGACTGACCATGGAACATGCGCTGCAGCATCTTCCGCTGCATCGAGCCGCGCGGCAGCGCGTCGATCTTGGCGTCGACCTCGTCAATCGCCTGCATCGTGTAACATTCAAGGAATTTGCGGCGGTGGTCGCCATAGACAATCACCAGTTCAGGGCTGTCACCGGGCTGCCAGTTCGGGTCCGAAGCTTCAAGCACACGGCGAAAAGAGGCCGGGATTGATACCCTGCCTTTCGCATCCACCTTGTGGTGGCTTTCACCTCTGAACCTGCGCGCCAAGACGACTGTCCCTTTCGCTTGCGCCCCACCTACATTTCCCCCCGGATGAAAAACGGCGGGTTGATCTGCTGCCACTGATCAACCCGCCGCATTGACCCGCTTTGCGGGATGTCCAGCTGCGCGCGCCACCTGGGGGGATGTCTGCTCGCCCGCGCGCCGGATCTCTTGATTGATGAAAGCGAGATGCCTGTATGAAACCTGTTTTTGTTGGTTCGGGGTCGTTTGGCGCCCCATGTACCTCGTCCTCATCGGATAAATAAGGGATGCCATGGGAATTCATGGAAATCAACAGGAAAATTTTCAAAACCAGCTCCGGAATCACTTTATATCGGAGCGAAGGCTAAATGAAAATACTCCGAAATTACCATAAATACGCATCTGTCTAACCATGATCGCTACATATTGTAGTATAGCTGCGCGCCCACCTTGTCCCACGATTTCCCAATAATTATTCACCAAGAAGCGATTATTGCCCGAAAGACCAGATCGATCAGGTCCAACCCAACGAATCAACCCGGACGGGTCGGCGCATATGCACCCCTTCCGCTAACCGCCCACGATTTCCCATGACGGTTCGATGGCCGCCCATCACCGATCCCTCCCAATTTCATAACGCACAAATTTCGGAAGACACCGCACAAAGAAGGGGCAGAACCCGGCATGCCAAAAAACACGAAGTTTTCCGCACCTCAGAAAAGGCGCAGCCAATACCCTTATTTTCAAGGGAATTCGCCAACGGGATCGCAACGCGTTGATATCTATGCACTTGCTGCATAGCAGCATTGACACCATCAGCTATTGTGCAATCGCAGCATTCACTTATTTTCAGTCTCAAGCAAACGCCGGAAACACCGGCAGCAACACAATATTACGGGTTACGCAAATGGCTGTAGCAACACATCAGACCGCGCTCAAAGGCGCTCCGACAACCGGCCTGGCTTCGCTGATCGAGGCTGCAAAGACCCGGTTCGCCCGCTATCGCGTCTATCGCCAGACGGTCAGCGAATTGTCCGAACTGTCGGATCGCGAACTGGCCGACCTTGGCCTGCACCGCTCGATGATCCGTCGTCTGGCGCAGCAGGCGGCCGAAGAACACTTTGCGCACTAAGCGCAACACCACATAACCGAGATCAGGTCCTTTCTCCTCCCTTAAGGACCTGTATTTCAGCGGCGGCATCTCTCCTCCTCCCTGATGTCGCCGCCCCTTATACCGGCTCCGGACGCCGGACACGAACACACCGGGTACTCCTCCTCCCTTTCCCGGTGTTGAAAGTGCGCGGCGACGTCTCTCCTCCTCCCTGACGTCGCCGCGTCTTCCTCATACCGGGATCAGACCCGGGTTCGCATACATCGGGGCTCTCCTCCTCCCTGCCCTGGTGTTGAAAGCGCGCGGCGACGCCTCTTCTCCTCCCTGACGTCGCCGCGTCTTCCTCATACCGGGATCAGACCCGGGTTCGGATACATCGGGGCTCTCCTCCTCCCTGCCCTGGTGTTGAAAAGAACGGCGGTTCCCCTCCTCCTCCCTGGGAACCGCCGTTTTTGTTTTCACGGACAAATAAATGGGCGCCTCGGCCGGTGCCGGGCGCCCCAGAAAAGGCAGAGCATGTGCCGCCAGGCACATTCGATTTGACTAAAAGGGCACGTCGTCCTTGGCTGACAAAAACCGCGAGACGACTTTCTTGACCCCGGCCTTGTCGAAATTGACCTCGACCTTGTCTCCCTCGATACCGATCACTGCGCCATAGCCGAATTTCTGGTGAAACACGCGCTCGCCCAGTGTGAAGCTGGCGACTGCCGTGGCGTCGATCACCGTATTGCGGCTTTCGCGTGGCTGAGAGGTTCCATACTGCCCCTGCCGCGCCTGCATCCGTTTCCACCCGGGCGAGTTATAGACATTTGCCTCTGCCGCGCGGGTTTCGATACTGGCCGCATGCTGTCCCCCGCCATAAAGCCCCGGGGGCGTCAAAACCTCAACATGATCCTCGGGCAATTCATCGATGAAGCGCGACGGCATCGAGTTCTGCCACTGCCCGAATACCCGTCTGTTGGCGGCGAAGGAAATCGTGCAGACCTCTTCCGCCCGGGTGATGCCGACATAGGCCAGCCGCCGTTCCTCTTCCAATCCCTTGATTCCGGTTTCGTCCATCGACCGCTGCGAGGGGAACAGCCCGTCCTCCCACCCCGGCAGGAACACAGCGGGAAACTCCAGCCCCTTGGCCGCATGCAGCGTCATGATCGAGACCTTGGCCCCGTCGCCCTCCTGCTCGTTGTCCATGACCAGGCTGACGTGTTCCAGAAACCCCTGCAGGTTTTCGAAATTGTCGAGCTGATTGACCAGTTCCTTGAGGTTTTCCAGCCGCCCCGGTGCCTCGGGTGTCTTTTCGTTCTGCCAGTGCGCGGTATAGCCGGATTCGTCCAGAACGACTTGTGCCAGTTCAATATGCGTCATTTCAGGTTCACCGAACCGCAGGGGGGCACCGTCATCAATCACCGACTCGTCGTCGACCTCAAGCCGTGGCCCGCGCGTCATCGCGTTCCACCGCGCCAACCCGTCAATCAACTCGCGCAGCGCCTTGCCGCCCTTGCCCTTGATCAGCCCGTTGTCGACCGCGATTCGCGCGCCGTCGACCAGAGACACCCCATTTTCCCGTGCCGTCATCTGAATCGTCTGCTGTGCCTTGTCGCCAAGGCCGCGTTTGGGCGTATTCACAATCCGCTCGAAGGCCAGATCGTCTCCGGGGCTGACCACCAGCCGGAAATAGGCCATGGCATCGCGAATCTCCATCCGCTCATAGAACCGCGGGCCGCCGATCACCTTGTAGGGCAGTCCGATGGTCAGAAACCGATCTTCGAATGCGCGCATCTGGTGAGAAGCGCGCACGAGGATGGCGATTTCATCCAGATTCATCTGACGAATTCCGCGTGTGCCCCCCTGTAAGGCGTCAATTTCCTCACCGATCCAACGGGCCTCTTCCTCGCCATCCCAATGACCGATCAGATGGACCTTGTGCCCCTCTTCCGCTTCGGTCCACAACTCTTTGCCCAGACGGCTTTCATTGCCGCGAATGACATTCGACGCGGCCGCCAGAATATGCGGGGTCGAGCGATAGTTCTGCTCCAGCCGCACCACGAAGGCGCCGGGGAAATCCTTTTCGAACCGCAGAATGTTGCCCACTTCGGCCCCGCGCCAGCCATAGATTGACTGGTCGTCGTCGCCCACACAGCAGATGTTCTTATGCGCCCCGGCCAGCAGGCGCAGCCAGAGGTACTGGGCAACGTTGGTATCCTGATATTCATCCACGAGGATGTAGCGGAACCAGCGTTGATATTGCTCCAGCACATCCTGATGGGTCTGGAAGATCGTGACCATATGCAAAAGCAGGTCGCCGAAATCCACCGCATTCAGTTCCCGCAGGCGGGTCTGGTACTGAGCGTATAGCTCGATACCCTTGTTGTTATAGGCCCCGGCATCCGCAGCAGGCACCTTGTCCGGCGTCAGTGCGCGGTTCTTCCAATCGTCAATGATCCCGGCCAGCATCCGTGCAGGCCAGCGTTTGTCGTCGATATTGGCGGCCTGGACCAGTTGCTTGAGCAGGCGCAACTGGTCGTCAGTGTCCAGAATGGTGAAGTTTGATTTCAGATCGACCAGCTCTGCGTGGCGACGCAACAGCTTGACACAGATCGAGTGGAAGGTGCCCAGCCACGGCATCCCTTCTGCCGGCTGCCCCAGCAGGCGGCCGACACGCTCCTTCATCTCGCGCGCGGCCTTGTTTGTGAAAGTGACCGACAAAATCTCGTTCGGGCGTGCCCGGCCGGTACTCAGCAAATGCGCAATACGGGCAGTCAGGGCCTTGGTTTTGCCCGTCCCCGCACCGGCCAGCATCAGTACCGGGCCGTCCAGACGCTCAACCGCTTCACGCTGCGCCGGGTTCAACTCGTCCAGATAGGGCGTCGGGCGCGTCGCCATCGCCCGCGCGGACAGCGATGCGCCTTCAAACGCGTCCATTTCGTCATAACTGCTCATGGGTCCAAACTACGCCGGATGCGCGCCGAGGGAAAGAGTTTGTTCACGGCTTGTTCACAAGGATTTTGCATGGTTTCAGCTTAATTCTAAACAAACGCGCCATCGCCGTTAACTCCCCGTAAAACCTTACCAAAGATGCTTGACCCAAAGCTGTGGGAGCGCGGGAAATGAAACAGAATGACATAAAGGGCCGGACATCGGGCCTGAAAATCGCGGGCATCTCGCTGATGCTGGTGGCGCTGACGGCGCTTGCGGGATGGGGGATCTACGCAATACCGGCGCCGGTGGTCGACCGGATGCTGGAATCGGATCTGCGGCACCGTGCGGCGCAATTGAATCAGCAGGTCGCAACCCATCTTCACGACGTTGAGGCCACGTTTGGACACGGCATTCTGGACGAACACGATCAGGAGTTTCTGGAGCTTTTGCCAGAAACCACGGACATCTACCGTTTCAAACTGTTCGATGCATCCGGGCGTGTGTTCTGGTCAACGCGCGAGGCGGATGTCGGGTCGGTGAACGCCAACCCCTATTTCAAAGAGGTCATTGCCACAGGGAATATGTACTACAGGCACGAAGAAAAACCGATCTCCGAGGTTCGGTCTTTCGACATGGAGAGTATGGAGGCCGGCGGCAAGAAAACCTGCCATGTGGCCGAGATATATACCCCGATCATCAAAGACGGGCGGTTTCTGGGCGCGATTGAGTTCTATTCGGACATCACGCCACAACGGGACCTGTTCATCACGCGCGTGCGGCTATCTCTGACAGTGCTTTGCGCGGTGTCGCTGCTGGCGCTGACGGCGGTCATTCTGGTGATCCATCGCACGAATCGTCGGCAGGTGCGCGATCTGCGCATCCGCGCCGCCAAGGAACGCGAGTTGATGGATGACCAGCTTCGCCTTGCACGTGAGGTTCGGTTGCTGGGCGAGTTGAACGAATGGCTGCAATCCAGCCGGTCTCTGGACGAACTGTTCGACATGGTCTCGCGGTTCATGACCCATATCCTGCCCGAGGCGGAAGGCAGCGTTTATGTCTACTCGAATTCGCGGGACGTTCTGGATGGCTGCGCCAGCTGGAACGGAGGAACACATAAGGCGCATATACATCCCGAAGGGTGCTGGGGCCTGCGACGGGGCCGGACCTATGAATACGGGGCGTCCGAGATCGACTTTGTCTGCGAACATGCAGAACCGCATGACGGACGGCCATATTTCTGTTTCCCTATTCTGGCCCATGGCGAAACCGTTGGATTGCTGCACCTGCGCGCCCACGAAGGCACCGACAACTCGTTTCACGCCAGCAAGAAACTGGCGCAGCTCTGCGCCGAACAAATCAGCATGGCAATCGCAAATGTGCGGATGCGGGATCAGTTGCACGATCAGTCAGTCCGGGACCCCCTGACCGGGCTGTTCAACCGCCGGCACATGACCGAAACCCTGCGCAAAGCTATCAGCCGCAGCCAGCAAACCGGCGCACAGCTGAGCCTGATCGCCGTGGATGTCGATCATTTCAAAAAGTTCAATGACACGCATGGGCATGACGCCGGGGACATGGTTCTGCGGGCCGTGGGTTCGGCGCTGGAACAAGGTTGCGACCGGGACGAGGTTGCCTGTCGCATTGGCGGTGAGGAGTTCATGCTGATCCTGCCGGACAACACGCCGGACGACGCGATGATGCGGGCTGAACAGCTGCGCCAGGCGGTCGAGGCGGTCGCGGTCCGCTATGGCGAGAAATCGCTGCCGCGTATCACGATCTCGGTTGGTGTGGCCCATTACCCGGCGCATGGAACCATGCCACAGGATCTGATGCGCGCCGCAGATGACGCGCTGTACGTTGCCAAGGACAAAGGGCGCAACCAGGTGCACGCCGCCCGGTCGGTCTCTGCGGCAATTCCAGAGGCCGAAAGGACCAAACGGAAGCCAGCGCAACCGCCCAACGCGGCCCCGCCGGCACCAGCGGCCTGAAATCCTTGCAGAATCGCGTGGCAGGTCGGATCAATTCACATGGACCTGCACAGTACATTCCCCGGCATTGCCGATTTGAAACGCCGCGCGCAGCGCAGAATCCCGCATTTCGTCTGGGAGTATCTGGCCAGCGGCACGGGCAACGAAGCCACTCTGCACCGCAACAGGGACGCGCTGGACCGCATCGGATTCCTGCCCTCGATCCTGCATGGGCCAATCAACTGCGATACCAGCACGCGGTTTCTGGGCCAGGACTACCTGCTGCCTGTTGGCATGGCGCCCATCGGAATGTGCGGGCTGATCTGGCCCGGCGCGGAAATACTGCTGGCGCAGGCCGCCGCCGCAGCGGGATTGCCCTATGTCCTGTCGACGGTGGCGAGCCAAAGTCCCGAGGAAATGGCCCCTTTTCTTGGTCCGAATGCCTGGTTTCAGCTTTACCCTCCGAGGAACCCCGAGATACGCAAGGACGTGTTAAGCCGCGCAAAATCGGCGGGGTTCTCGACGCTCATCCTGACCGCTGACGTACCGGTCGCATCCCGGCGCGAGCGGCAGACTCGCTCGGGCCTGACCAACCCGCCGCGACTGACCCCAAGGCTGCTATTGCAAGTCGCGCAAAGACCCGGATGGGCTCTGGGAATGGCGCGGCGCGGTATGCCGAGAATGCGGACTTTGGACAAATACATCGACGGCGACAGCGCTCTGCCGCCGACCGCTCATATCGGATACCTGCTGCGAACCTCGCCGGACATGGAATATGTAAAGTGGCTGCGGGACGCATGGGACGGTCCGTTTGTCGTAAAGGGCGTGATGCGGGCCAAGGACGCCGAGCGGCTGCAACAGGCGGGCGTCGACGCGCTCTGGGTTTCGAATCATGGGGGCCGGCAATTCGATGGCGCGCCGGCCAGTATCGAGGTGCTTCCGGCGATCCGCGCGGCGACGAATTTGCCGCTGATTTTTGACAGCGGCATCGAAGGCGGCCTTGATATTCTGCGCGCCAGGGCGTTGGGGGCCGATTTTGTTATGCTTGGGCGGGCTTTCCTGTATGGTCTTGCCGCATTGGGCGCGCGCGGACCGGCCCATGTCATCGATATTCTGCGGCAGGATATGACGGCGAATATGGGACAGCTGGGCGCGGAAACGCTGGATCAGTTGCCACCGATCGAGACACTGATTGATGCCGCAACGCAGCACGTATAGAAAGATAGCGCTAACAGAAGGCGTTTGCGAGCGTTAACATGCCGGTTCTACCCAGAACGACTGATATACGAGCGCGTATTGTCCGCCTATGAACACGGCCAAACAAGTAGGACCGGGACCTGACATGACCGACTTCAACAAGATCCTGATCGCCAATCGCGGCGAGATTGCCATTCGCGTGATGCGCGCAGCCAATGAGATGGGAAAACGCACCGTTGCCGTCTTTGCCGAGGAGGACAAGCTGGGCCTGCATCGTTTCAAGGCGGATGAGGCATATCGCATTGGCGAAGGGATGGGGCCGGTTGCCGCCTATCTTTCGATCGATGAAATCATCCGCGTGGCTAAAGAATGTGGTGCAGATGCGATCCACCCGGGCTACGGCCTGCTGTCCGAGAACCCGGATTTCGTGGATGCCTGCGTTCAGAACGGCATTACCTTCATCGGCCCCAAGGCAGAAACCATGCGCGCCTTGGGTGACAAGGCCAGCGCCCGGCGCGTCGCCATCGCGGCCGGTGTGCCAGTAATCCCTGCGACCGAGGTACTGGGCGACGACATGGACGCGATCCGCAAGGAAGCTGCCGAAATCGGTTATCCCCTGATGCTGAAGGCCTCCTGGGGCGGCGGTGGACGCGGTATGCGCCCGATCCAGTCCGAGGATGAACTGGAAGAAAAGGTTCTGGAAGGCCGCCGAGAGGCCGAAGCCGCGTTCGGCAATGGAGAGGGGTATCTGGAAAAGATGATCACCCGCGCCCGCCATGTCGAGGTACAGATCCTCGGCGATAAACATGGCGAGATCTATCACCTCTACGAACGCGATTGCTCGGTCCAGCGCCGTAACCAGAAGGTCGTTGAACGCGCCCCTGCGCCGTATCTGTCCGAAGAACAGCGCACCGAGATTTGTGAGCTGGGTCGCAAAATCTGTGCCCATGTGAACTATGAATGCGCGGGCACTGTCGAATTCCTGATGGATATGGAAACCGGCAAGTTCTACTTCATCGAAGTGAACCCGCGCGTGCAGGTTGAACACACCGTCACCGAAGAAGTCACAGGCATCGACATCGTTCAGGCACAGATTCTGATCGCCGAGGGGAAATCACTGGCCGAGGCCACCGGCGCGGCCAGCCAGGCTGACGTGCAACTGAACGGCCACGCCCTGCAAACGCGGATCACCACCGAGGACCCGCAGAACAATTTCATCCCCGACTATGGCCGCATCACTGCCTATCGCTCGGCCACCGGTATGGGCATCCGCCTGGATGGCGGTACGGCCTATGCGGGCGGGGTGATCACGCGGTATTACGACTCGCTGCTGACCAAGGTCACCGCCTGGGCCCCCACGCCTGACAAGGCGATCAGCCGTATGGACCGTGCCCTGCGCGAGTTCCGGATCCGCGGCGTCAGCACCAATATCGACTTTGTCATCAACCTGCTGAAACATCCCACGTTCCTGTCGAACGAATACACCACCAAGTTCATCGACACGACGCCGGATCTGTTCACCTTCAAGCGCCGCCGCGACCGGGGCACCAAAGTCCTGACCTACATTGCCGACATCACGGTGAACGGGCACCCAGAAACAAAGGACCGGCCCGAGCCGCGTGCCGATCTGAAAGAGGCCAAGCCCCCCGCGCTGAAGGCCGAACCCCAGATGGGAACCCGCAACCTGCTGGAGCAGAAAGGCCCGCAGGCCGTGGCCGACTGGATGAAGGCACAGCGGCAGTTGCTGATCACTGACACCACCATGCGCGACGGGCATCAGTCGCTGCTGGCGACCCGGATGCGGTCGATTGACATGATCAAGGTGGCACCCAGCTATGCCGCGAACCTGCCGCAGCTTTTCAGCGTCGAATGCTGGGGCGGCGCGACCTTCGACGTGGCCTATCGCTTTTTGCAGGAATGCCCGTGGCAACGCCTGCGCGACCTGCGCGAAGCGATGCCGAACCTGATGACGCAGATGCTGCTGCGCGGCGCGAACGGGGTTGGTTACACCAACTATCCCGACAACGTGGTGCAGGAGTTCGTGCGTCAGGCGTCGCACAACATCGACGTGTTCCGCGTATTTGACTCGCTGAACTGGGTCGAAAACATGCGCGTCGCGATGGATGCGGTCGTTGAGAACGGTAAGATCTGTGAAGGCACAGTATGTTACACCGGCGATATCCTTGATCCGGACCGCGCCAAGTATGACCTGAAATACTATGTCGGCATGGCCAAGGATCTGCGCGATGCAGGTGCACATGTGCTGGGTCTCAAGGACATGGCCGGCCTGCTGAAGCCGGCCTCCGCCAAGATCCTGATCCGCGCATTGAAAGAAGAGGTCGGTCTGCCGATCCATTTCCACACGCACGACACGGCGGGCATCGCCAGCGCGACCATTCTTGCGGCCTCTGAGGCCGGCGTGGACGCGGTAGACTGCGCGATGGACAGCTTCAGCGGCAACACCAGCCAGGCGACGCTGGGCACCGTGGTCGAGGCGCTGCGCCATACCGAGCGGGACACCGGGCTGGACATTAAGGCAATCCGCGAAATCAGCGACTATTTCGAAGTGGTGCGTGGCCAATACGCAGCCTTCGAATCCAGCCTTCAGGCCCCGGCGTCCGAGGTCTATCTGCACGAGATGCCCGGCGGTCAGTTCACCAACCTCAAGGCGCAGGCGCGTTCGCTAGGGCTGGAGGAACGCTGGCACGAGGTGGCGCAGATGTATGCCGATGTGAACCAGATGTTCGGCGATATCGTCAAGGTGACGCCATCCTCGAAGGTTGTCGGCGACATGGCGCTGATGATGGTCAGCCAGAACATGACCCGCGCGCAGGTCGAAGACCCGGATACCGATGTGGCCTTCCCCGACTCGGTGGTCGACATGATGCGCGGCAACCTGGGTCAGCCTCCGGGCGGGTTCCCCGACACGATCATCAAGAAGGTGCTGAAGGACGAGGCCCCGAATACCGCCCGCCCCGGCAAAGATGTGGCAGCCGTGGATCTTGAGGCCACCCGGACCGAGTTGTCGCAGCAATTGGAAGGCAAAGAGGTCGATGACGAGGATCTGAACGGATATCTGATGTATCCCAAGGTGTTCCTGGATTACATGGGCCGCCATCGGACCTATGGCCCTGTGCGCACCCTGCCCACGCGCACGTTCTTCTATGGCATGGAGCCGGGCGAAGAGATCACCGCCGAGATCGACCCGGGCAAGACGCTGGAAATCCGCTGTCAGGCCATTGGCGATACTGACGAAAAGGGCGAGGTCAAAGTCTTCTTTGAACTCAACGGCCAGCCCCGTGTGATCCGCGTTCCGAACCGGCTTGTAACATCGACCACACAGGCACGGCCCAAGGCCGAGGCCGGCAACGCGAACCACGTCGGCGCACCGATGCCCGGTGTTGTGGCCACCGTTGCCGCGGTGGCGGGGCAAGAAGTCAAGGAAGGTGATCTGCTGCTGACCATCGAAGCGATGAAGATGGAAACCGGCATCCATGCCGAACGCGACGCAGTGGTCAAAGCCGTCCATGTCCAGCCCGGCGGTCAGATTGACGCAAAGGACCTTCTGGTCGAACTGGAATAACCGGCCTAAACTTCTAGGATTAACAGGGCCGCTCGGACAACCGGGCGGCCCGTTTTTTGGCACCGCGGAGGGACACAGACCATGCTGACTATCACACCGATCTATGCGGCTTTGCTGGCAATTCTGTATGTTGCGCTCAGCGTCCGGGTCATCTTCCAGCGACGCGACGACAAGATTTCCTATGGCGACGGCGGCAGCTCAGCCATGCTCAAGGCGATACGGACACATTCCAATTTCGCCGAATATGCCCCTTTTGCGCTGCTCCTGATTGCCATGGCAGAACTGCAGGGCGCCGGCGGTTGGCTGGTCAATCTGCTGGGCCTTGGGATTCTCTGCGGGCGGGTGTTGCATGCCTATGGTTTCGGAAAGACCCCGCAGATCGTGATTCTGCGTCAGGCGGGCATGTCGCTGACCTTCGCAACGCTTCTTATCGCAGCCCTCGCGAACCTGGCGCTGGCCTTTTAGCCGGTCAAAATTACACCTGCTCCTACAGCCCGAACCCGCAAGGCTGAGACCGATCACCCCTTCAGAACCTCGGTGGCGATTTCTTGCGGGGGCGTCCAAACCTGTGTGGCCGCCGCATCAGCCCTGTCGGGTTTGTGCGAAAGGACCGTGGCCACCGCCATCAGCCCAACCAATAGTATGATTTTGTTTCGTTCCCTGGGTTTCACCGGCGGCCTCCAACAGTTTTCCTGCGTTTGGTGTTAGAACGGTGGCCGCAAGGATTTCCGTCGCAAAAAAGAAATTTGCCTAAAGATGCGTTTTTCCCCTTGCAGCTTTGCGCCAGAATTTATACTTCACGCCTCACTCAACGGCGCGGGCGTAGCTCAGGGGTAGAGCATAACCTTGCCAAGGTTAGGGTCGGGCGTTCGAATCGCCTCGCCCGCTCCATTGAGAGGTCTTCGGACCAACATAGTATCTGATGCGGGCGTAGCTCAGGGGTAGAGCATAACCTTGCCAAGGTTAGGGTCGGGCGTTCGAATCGCCTCGCCCGCTCCAGATACCACCTTCCTCAAACATTGCTGGTTTATTGGAATTTGTTGCGCCATGTTGGGGGCGCCACAGTATTCAGGACCTTGCTTATGCCGGATTATTCCATTCGCCCCCTGACGGCCACCGAACTTCAGCACGCCGTGGATTGGGCGGGGCGGGAAGGCTGGAATCCGGGTGTGCATGACGCTGAGTGCTTTCGCTCCACCGACCCCGAAGGTTACCTTGGCGGGTTTCTGGACAATGATATGATCGCATCCGTGTCGGCCGTGAACTACGATGACGCGTTTTCCTTTTTGGGTTTTTACATCGTCCGGCCAGAATTTCGGGGCTCGGGCCACGGCTGGGAGATTGCTAAACAGGCTTTTGCCCATTGCGAAGGGCGCAATATGGGGCTGGATGGAGTTGTCGAGCAGCAGGACAACTACCGAAAGTCCGGGTTTACCTTCGCCTACAACAATTACCGCTTTGGCGCGACGGTCAGGGACATCCTGCCGAAACTGGGCCAGGTCCTGGGCAACGGTGTCACCCAGCTTGACGAGGCCTATGAGGCGCTGAAGCGATATGACCGCAAGTTGTTCCCGGCCCGCCGCGACGCCTTTCTGGACAGTTGGCTAAGCGCCGCCCGCCATATCTCGCGGGTGTATACCGAAGAAGGTCGGATCAGGGGGTATGCAACGCTGCGCCCTTGCCTGTCGGGATACAAAGTCGGGCCGTTGTTTGCCGATGACGCGGGTATCGCGCAGGCCTTGCTGGCCAGCCTTTTGGCGGCCGTTCCGGCCGATCACGGCGCGCAGCAGGTGTTTATCGACATGCCACAGCCCAACAACGCCGCCTTTGCGATGGCGGCGCAACTTGGGATGGATAAGGTGTTCGAAACGGCGCGCATGTATTCCGACTATGAGCCGGATATCGACCTGAACCGAATCTTCGGGGTCACCACGTTTGAGCTGGGCTAGAATGCCTTGAACGTCATCGTGGTCAGAGATCGTTCGATATTCGGAATCACCAGCAGGTTTTCGTTGATGAAATGTCCCACGTCATCGGTTTCGGGAATGTAGAGTTTCAGCAGCAGGTCGTATTCGCCGCTGGTCGAGTAAAGCTCGGAATGGATTTCGCGCAGGGCGATCTCTTCCGCGACCTTGTACGTGGTGCCGGGTTTGCAGCGGATCTGGATGAAGACACAGGTGGACATGGGTCTGACCTTGTTGATTGAGTTGCCGGCAGGCTGGCATGGTGCGCGCGCCTGCGCAATCCCCTGCAACAGTTTGCCGTGAATGCCACGCTTGGTCTGGATAAGGCAGGCGATCCCCGTCTATAAGCGCCCCTGTAGCAAAAGGAATTCGCCCATGCGCAGCGCAAAGATCAGCCGCAAGACCGCCGAAACCGACATTTCGGTCGAGGTCAATCTGGACGGCTCCGGCCAATATGACAATCAGACCGGCGTTGGCTTCTTTGACCACATGCTGGACCAGCTTGCGCGGCATTCGCTGATCGACATGACGATCCGGGCCAAGGGCGACTATCACATCGACGACCACCACACGGTCGAAGATACAGGGATCGCGCTGGGTCAGGCTTTGACGCAGGCCCTGGGTGATAAAAAGGGTATCCGTCGGTATGGCGAATGCCACCTGCCCATGGATGACGCGCAGGTGCGTTGCGCGCTGGATCTGTCGGGCCGTCCGTTCCTGATCTGGAACGTCGATCTGCCGACGCCCAAGATCGGCACGTTTGACACCGAACTTGTGCGCGAGTTCTTTCAGGCGCTCAGCACCCATGGCGGCATCACCCTGCATATCGACCAGTTGCACGGTTTCAACAGCCACCACATTGCCGAGGCCGCGTTCAAGGCCGTTGCGCGCGCGCTGCGGCTGGCGGTGGAAACCGATCCGCGCAAGGCGGATGCAATTCCGTCGACCAAGGGCGCGCTGTAGATGCTGACTGCCATTATCGACTACGAGAGCGGTAACCTGCACTCGGCCGAAAAGGCGTTTCAGCGTATGGCGCGCGAGGTGGACGCGGGCGAGGTTGTCGTAACCTCGGACGCTGATGTTGTGGCGCGGGCTGATCGCCTTGTGCTGCCCGGCGACGGGGCTTTCCCGGCCTGCGCTGCCGAGCTTCGGGGCCACAAGGGCATCTACGACGCCATGGTCGAGGCGGTCGAACAGAAAGGGCGACCCTTTCTGGGGATTTGTGTCGGGATGCAGCTGATGGCCTCAACAGGCCACGAATACAGCGAAACCGACGGGCTGGGCTGGGTTGCCGGGGATGTCGTCAGGATCAAGCCCTCGGACAGCGCCCTGAAAGTGCCGCATATGGGCTGGAACGATCTGGTTCTGGAAAGCGTTCACCCTGTCTTTGACGGGGTGACCTCAGGCGATCACGCCTATTTCGTCCACTCCTACCATTTCCGGGTGACAGATCCGGCGCAGCGTCTGGCTTATGTGGAGTATGGGCAGGAAGTCACGGCCGTGATCGGCCGCGACACGATGGTTGGGATGCAGTTCCATCCTGAAAAAAGTCAGGACGTGGGGCTGCGTATGATCGGGAATTTCCTGATCTGGACGCCCTGAGCGGTTACTGTACCCGCGTCCAGTCTTGCCCGCGGCAGACAAGCCCACCGGCAACACAGCCCTTGACGGTCAGCTTGTTCTGGCTGTCCAGTGTCATTTTCGAGCTGTAGGTCTTGTCCCGGTCCGGGGCCCAGATCTTGCCGCCGCTGTAGTTGCCGCCGCCATCGGGCACCATGTCCCAGATGATCTGTTTGCCAAGGTTTTCATATTCCAACTGCTCATTTCCGTCTTTGTCAAAGGCGGTATCGATGGTGCCGCAAATCGCGCTACCGCATTCCGAAATCGAGACATGCAGATAGCCGCCGGTATCGCCTGGCTGAGTTTTCCAAAGCCCGTCAACCGGGTCGGCCGCGTATGCGCTGGTTGCCATGGCTGCGAAAGCTGCCGCGAGCGTAAGTTTCTTCATGGTATCCTCCCTGTTTGGAAGTCACTCTGGCCCGCTGGTGAACTTCGGGCAAGATTGACTTTGCGTCGCGTTGCATCCCCTGCCCGGCTTGTGCGATATCCCGCTCGGACAATACTCAGATAAGGCCGTCGCACATGATCCTTTACCCCGCCATCGACCTCAAAGACGGGCAGGCCGTGCGCCTGCTGCGTGGTGAAATGGACCAGGCAACCGTGTTCAACGACGATCCGGCCGCCCAGGCCCGCGCCTTTGTCGATGCCGGGTGCGAATGGCTGCATCTGGTGGACCTGAACGGTGCCTTTGCCGGCGAACCGGTCAATGCCGCCCCGGTCGAGGCGATTCTGAAGGCGTGCGACGTACCGGCCCAGCTTGGCGGCGGCATCCGGGACATGGCCACGATCGAGACATGGATCGAGAAGGGTCTGGCGCGGGTGATTCTGGGCACCGTCGCGGTCGAGAACCCCGATCTGGTGCGTGAGGCGGCCAAAGCCTTCCCCGGCAAGGTCGCCGTGGGGATCGACGCCCGCAATGGTATGGTCGCCACCAAAGGCTGGGCCGAAGAGACCGACGTTCAGGTCACCGATCTGGCCCGCAGCTTTGAGGACGCGGGCGTGGCGGCAATCATCTACACCGACATCAACCGCGACGGCGCGATGCAGGGCCCGAATATCGAGGCCACGGCTGCGCTAGCCCGCGCCGTGTCGATCCCCGTGATCGCCTCGGGAGGTGTCAGTTCGCTGGAGGACCTGATTGCCCTGCGGGACTGTGGCGTGGACCTGAACGGTGCGATTTCAGGGCGCGCGCTTTATGACGGCGCAATCGACCTGGCTACGGCCATTCGCGCCCTGAGTTGATCATTCCGCCGCAACAGATGTCAGCTTTGCCAGCGCGCCGCGCATCTTCTCGATGACCGGGGAGTTTTCGACATCGTCCAGCTCGTCCATGGTCTCTTTGGGGTCTTCATAGGCCAGCCACACCAGACCATCGGCATCCTCATAGGCCTGAACCTTCAGCGGCAGAAACAGACCGGCGCGCGGGTCGATCTGCATGGCCGGGGTTCCCAGCGCCGGGTTGCCGAAGATCAGCACCTGATTGGCCGGAATGGTTTGACCGACCTTTTCCGCGCCGGCGGCGTGATCTATGCGGGCAAAGACGGTCGCGCCGGCATTGCCGATCGCTGCCTCAAGTGCGTCCAGCGCCTCGGGAACGGATTTGTTGGTCTGGACTTTGATGATGTCGTCGGCCATGGCGGACAGTGCCCCTGTGAAGGTCAGAATTAAAGCCAGTATCAGTTTGCGCATATCGGAATTCCTTCTGTGAATTTCACCTCAGTTTTCACAGCTTTGCGCGCGCGGGCAATCACAAGTCTGGCATCGGCGGGGCTTTGCCGGTAGAGGTGCGGCCAACAAAGGAAGGCCGATGCTGAAAACCCGTATCATTCCCTGTCTGGACGTCGCCGATGGCCGCGTGGTCAAAGGCGTGAATTTCGTTGGCCTGCGCGACGCGGGCGATCCCGTGGAATCGGCCAAGGCTTATGACGCCGCCGGTGCCGATGAGATCTGTTTTCTGGACATCCACGCCACTCATGAAAACCGGGGCACCATGTTTGACGTGGTGCAGCGCACGGCCGAGCAATGCTTTGTGCCCCTGACCGTGGGCGGCGGCGTGCGTACCAAGGATGACGTGCGCGCCCTGCTGCTGGCGGGGGCGGATAAGGTCAGCTTTAACTCGGCCGCAGTGGCGAACCCGGATGTAATTGCCGAGGCGGCAGACCAGTTCGGAAGCCAGTGCATCGTCTGCGCTATCGACGCCAAAACCGTCAGCCCGGGCAAGTGGGAAATCTTTACCCATGGCGGGCGCAAACCCACAGGCATCGACGCGGTGGAGTTTGCCCGAACAGTCGTCGCCAAAGGGGCCGGAGAAATTTTGCTGACCTCAATGGATCGCGATGGCACCAAGGCTGGATTCAACCTGCCATTGACCCGCGCCATCTCGGATGCCGTGGACGTGCCGGTGATCGCGTCGGGGGGTGTTGGCAATCTGGACCATCTGGTCGAGGGCGTGACCAAGGGCGGGGCCAGCGCAGTGCTGGCAGCCTCAATCTTTCATTTCGGTGAATACACCATCCGCGAGGCCAAGGAACACATGGCCGCTGCTGGTATTCCAATGAGGCTGACATGAGCATTCTTCACGAACTGGCGGCGATCATTGCAGACCGCAAAGAGGCGGACCCTGATTCCAGTTGGACCGCCAAGCTTTTGGCCAAGGGCCCCGAGAAATGTGCTGAAAAATTCGGTGAAGAAGCCGTCGAGGCCGTTATCGAGGCGGTCAAGGGCGACAAGGCGGGGCTCACGTCCGAGGCTGCGGATGTGCTTTACCACCTGCTTGTCATGCTGGCCGCGCGCGATGTGGAACTGGAGGATGTGCTGGCCGAACTGGCAGAGCGGCAGGGCACCAGTGGGATCGCCGAAAAGGCCGCGCGCCCCAAGGGTTGAGCAGGCGGGTTCCGTCCTGAAACCTTGCATTGTATAGTCGGGGACCGATGTAACAGGGATCGAAGGACGCGGGAATGATCAGAGCTCTGGCCTGTTTGCTTGCCGTTTTGACGTTTTCGGCGTGTTCAGTCCCGCCCCCCTCTACCGGAGACGAGGTTCAGCGCCTGGCAAGCGAAATCCGCGGCCTCGGCCCTGACATCGACCCCGAAGAAGCCGCTCGCGCGGCCCGCATCGCCTATTCCTATACCGCGCAGCTTGCGCAGGAATACGAAATCACCGACCCGCCACTGATCCACAACGCCAAGGTAAACAAGGGCCTGCGCCCGCGTGGTCTGTGCTGGCACTGGGCCGAGGACATCGAACGGCGACTGGATCAGGAAGGGTTTCAGACGCTTGAGATGCACCGCGCCATCGCCAATGCAGACAACCCGTTTCGCATTGACCACAGCACCGCCATCATCAGCCGGAAGGGTGAGACGATGTATGACGGCGTGGTTCTGGATCCGTGGCGCTATGGCGGGGTCCTGTTCTGGTCGCCGCTGGTTGAGGACACAAAATACGACTGGGTACCGCGCGATGTCGTTCTGGAAAAACGGCGGCTGGAACAGGTCGCCCGGTTGAAACCACTGCCGGCCCCGTGACCGGTTACAGCTTGGATGAGATCACCCCGGTCGCGAACCCGCCCATGCGCAACTCGCCAAACAATCGCTGGTATTCGATCTTGGGGCACCGGTTCATGACAACATCTATGCCCTTTGCCTGCGCGGCTGCCGCGGCCTGAGCGTGTTCGACGCCAATCTGCATCCAAATCGTTTGCACCCCGGTCAAGGCGGCCAACGCTTCGTCGACGATGGGCGGAACGGCCTCGGACCTGCGGAAGATGTCCACCATATCAACGGATTCCGTGATATCCGACAGGGATGCCCGCACCGTTTGGCCAAACAACCCGGTCCCGGCATGGCCTGGGTTCACCGGAATGACCTTGTATCCCTTCAGCGACAAATACCGCGCGACGTAATAGCTGGGCCGCACCGGATTCATCGAAACGCCAACCACGGCCACAACCTTGGTGCGTTGAAGGATATCCCTGAGAAACGTATCGGAATAATCTGGCATAAGCGCACCCTAGGCCGTACGCACAAAAGAAAAAAGCGCCCAGGTCGTACCTGAGCGCCAGTTGTTGGAACGAGGGACAGTGAAATGACCCGCGGCAGTTCCGTTCCGCGGTCACTGTGACATTTAAGCACGAGTTCAGAGAAAAAAGAGGGTGCGCGCATTTTTGTGATGACAGATCGCAAAAAGCGGAGCTTCGCCTATTCTTCGTAAAGGATGACGGGCCAGTGGGCCTCGGCCATGCGGATGTACTCGTCGGGTGCATCGCGCCACATTCGCTCGACCGCATGCGAGTGGGTCAGGTAAAGCCTGCCGTCCACAACCTGCCAGGCGGTCGGGTCCGTGCTGACCAGCCTGCCCTGCGCCATGGCGTAGGCACAGTAGCCGCCGAACTGCGGGGCGAAAGCACGCGGGTTACGCTCAAACGCGTCGCGATTCTCGGCCGAGGCGAAATGCCACTCGGCCCCCTTCCAGACGATCGCAATATCGGGTTCGCCCCGAACCGGCGTGTCGCCCGAAAAGTAAGACACTGCGTCATACCCGGCCATCGCGGCACCGTCCGTTTCAAAGTAAACGGGCATGTCTTGCGCATAGGCAGAAGGGGCAAATGCAGCGGCAGCCACCGCAGCCAGTAGGAAACGTCGGGTCAGCATCTGTATTTCACGTTCGAAGTCATCAGAGTACCAAAAATGCAATTTTTGCAGCCAGGTGTAACCCTGCTTAACGTGGTTGTGATCGCCTGTGTCGCCGGATCGCCGCCTCAGTCGAAGATGTCATCTATCACATCCCAGGCTTCGTCCAGAACGCGTGAGAAGACGCTCTTTTTCTTCTTTTGCTTCTTTTTCTTATACGAGGCTGCGGCCCTCATAGTGTCACGCTTGCCATTGGCCTCGGACAGTTTGCGTTTTGGCACCATCTTGAGATCGTGCAGAGGCGCCCCGCAACTGGAGCAACTGAGTTCGTGCCGTTGCTGCCCTTTCAGAACAAGGGCGGCGCGGGTTCCGCAATAGCAACATGTGGCGATTTTGGACGGGCTGGAAATGGCTCTCTCCTGTCTATCTGTGCCTGGAAGCATATAAGGCGATTGCGGCAGCGTTTGAGACGTTCAGCGACCCAAACCCTCCGGCTGCGTCGATTTTCACCAGTTGGTCAACGGTTTCCTTGGTCTTTTGCCGCAGGCCCGGCCCTTCGGCACCCAGCACCAGGGCAACAGGCCGGTCCAGTTTGCCGCCCATTGCCGTTTCGATGGTGTCGTCCGCCTCGCCGTCCAGACCAAGCACCAGAAAACCCATATTCTGCAACTCAACGATTGCGTCGGCCAGATTGCGAACGCGCAGATAGGGTTGCCGCTCCAGCGCGCCGCTGGCTGTCTTTGCCAATGCGCCCGTTTCCGGGGCCGAGTGGTGCCGCGTGCCGATCACCGCACTTGCGCCCAGCACCTCGGCCGAGCGCAGAATTGCTCCGACATTGTGCGGATCGGTCACCCGGTCCAGCAATATGACCCGCGGATGCGCGCGCCCGATGCAGTTTTCAGCCAAGCCGCCCCAATCCAGCGGCTTGACCTCAAGCGCCGCACCCTGATGGACAGAGCCCGGATCAATCGGAGCAGAGAATTTGCGGGGATCGACCATTTCGGCCTCAACCCCTGCAAATTCAATGGCTTCTGTCAGCTTGCCCCTTGCATTTCTTGTAACGATCAGACGCAGCTTCTGCCGATTTGGGTTCATCAGCGCATCGCGCACGGCGTGCAGTCCGAACAGCCAGACAGTCTCGGATGCGGCAGCTTTGCGTGCCTGTTCCTTTTCCACGACCCACTTGGGTTTCTTCATTTCCTGGGCCTCCGGGCCGGCAAATAGGTTTCCTGCGTCAAAGCCGTATTTTCCTGTTGACGCTCGTTTAGAGCGCTAGTAATCACGCCTCCACGTCAGGTGCAACGCCTGACAGTGGGCGACAGGCCGCAAGGTGTGGCAGGGGACTGTAACTCCCTCGCGGAGACGCACGCCTGGTTCGATTCCAGGGTCGCCCACCATCTTTTCCAGATGGTGACAAAGTGCAACCGCCGTTAACTCGGCAGGCATTGCCATTCTGCGATCACCTGCCCGTTCCTGACCGCCAGCATCCGTCCGAACTGATTCAGCACGGCCTCGCTTTGTGTCGGGCGCAGCAACGCGATATCGCCCGCTGTGACATTGGCCAGACGGGGACCGGCCCAAACCTCCTGATTGCTGGAACGTCCAAAGACCCTGGAATAGCCGAACCCGTCCGGGTACGCGGGATGCGCCAGAAAATGCCCGCCAAAGACGGCGAGGTCGGTCTTGTTCCGACGCAGAAAATCGAGCCCCGGAAGCGGGTTGCCCGGCATGACCTTCAAAACCGGCGTCGCGATAAAGGCCGCAGGCAGAAATCCCCGAGTCGAAACGTGGTCAAAGTCTGCGGGCTTTACCAGTACCGATCCAAAGGCCACTTCAGTAGCAAGTCCATCCGCAGGGTATGATTGAAAGGTCAGGCTACCGCCCGTGTTCAGACACAATCCTTTCCCGGCCATCGGCAGGCCGGAAACCGCGCGCCGGAACGCATCCTTGCAGGATCGGGTCCCGCGCTTGCGCAATAGTCGCGGCAGCTTGGCCAGATGGGCCTCGTACCCCATCACGCCGGACAGGCGCGCATGGGGACTGGCGTCAATCTCAGCCGCGATCTCTGCCACCTGCTCTGGCCTGAACCCGCCGCGATGCAACCCGACATTAATCTCCAGCGACAGGCGCAGCGCAGATTGCCGGTCTGCTGCAAGTGCCAGATAGTCTCGCAGGTGATCGGGCGTGTCGATCAGCCATTGAACCCGCGCCGCGGAATCCGGACAGGCCGCAAGAACCCGCGCGGCGGACCTGACAGGGAGGGGTTTACCGATCAGGTGATCGGTTCCGGCCTCGGCCGTCAACAATGCCTGCAACATCGGTTCCGAGAACGTCATCAGTCCCGACGTCGGTATCTGCGCGCGTATGTGGTTCAGAAGTGGAAGGCAGGGCAAGGATTTGGCGACCAGACGCCGGTCGGGCCCAGCCTCTGCGCCCCTCAAAGCCAGGTCACAGTTTGCTTCCAGACGATCCAGATCGACCACGGTGACCGGCTGGTCCACCCCATAGGCGCGCAGCGTTTCGGACAGGGATTGAAGATACGTCCGGGTCATGGCCGAAACATTCTTGCCAGTGCAGGTGTCAGGAACTTGCCACCGGGGTCCAGGTGTTCGCGCAACGTACAGAACCGGTCGAAATCCGGGTACATTGCCGACAGGTGCTTGTAGGTGAGGCTGTGCATTTTGCCCCAGTGCGGACGCCCTCCGGCTTCGACCAGCAATGGTTCGATGGCCGAGAAATATCGCCTGTGATCCTCCGAAGCGTCGCTGTGGATGGCGATTGAGATGCGCTGGCCACCCTGAAATGGCGACAGGCAGGCCGTGTCGCCAGCAGTCTGGCGCACTTCGATGGGAAAATAGATGTCATTGTGGTCACGGTGCAGGCGGTTCAACACCTCTTTCAGAACGTCACAGGCCACATCGGGCGGCAGGTGATACTCCATTTCGTTAAAGCGGATATGGCGGTCGCTGCACAGCACGCGCCAGCTTTCGCCGACATAATCCTCATCGGACTGCGCAAGGGTCAGAAGCTTTAGCAGAACACCGCGCAACCCTTTGCTGACCCTTCCCGCATTGCGCGCCAGTTTCAGCACCTTGACGGCTATCATGTCCAGATCGCGCGGCGCCCGTGTTTCCGCCGCTTCGGTCACCGCGTGCCGGATTTCCACTGCCTTGCCGGTGAAAGGGATATAGAAGAACTCGAAGTTTCGGTTTTCCGCCCATTTCCTGTGCATGGTGGCCAGAGTGTCCCCAAGCGGGGCCAACCGAACTTGGCGGCGCAGATTGTATTTCGGGACAACGGTAATCTGTGCCTCGGTCAGGACACCCAGCATCCCCAGCGTAACCTGCGCCATTTCCAATGGGATGTCCTGCGTCGACAGCATTTCGCCACCCGCGCCAATCATCCGAAAATCCGAGATTTCAGCCGCCAAGCAAGGCAGCTTCTGCCCGGTGCCATGCGTTGCGGTCGAAGCGGCCCCCGCCAGTGACTGGACGTTGATGTCGCCCAAATTGCGAAAGGCCAAGCCCTGATTCGCCAGCGCCGGCGACAAATCGCGCAATCGCGCGTTCGCATTGACCCAGACCCGATCACCGTCGATCTCGCCCAGCGTTGGCAGGTCCAGTCTCGACAGGTCCAGAATCCTGTCGCCACCTGCAACGATGGGCGTGAACGAATGCCCGGCCCCGACCACCCGCAGGCTTTGCGGCTGCGCAACTGCCTGTTGAAGTTCGGCCATCGAAACAGGGCGCGTGACCGCAGTATCCGCGTGCTGGTTTCCGGCCCAATTTGCCCACATATACAATCTCCTCCGGGATCAGAGGATTGCAGCACATGTGCCTGGGAACAAGACAGGATTTCAGCAGCTTACCCCACGGGAACCTGGATCAGGCGGCCGCTGCGCGCAATGCAGTGACCCGGTCGAACCACGCGACAATGGCCTCCGGCTCCGGGGGCAATTGTTCGGCCTCTCCGCCGGTGAATTCCTGAAATTTTTCGCTGTTCAGGCCGTTCACACCGACCAGCACCGGGATGTCCTGCGCCAGAGCCTCGGCAATCACGGGACGAAAACCGCGACCGTCGGCTTCGTGTTTGCCGAACTTGTTGACGATCAGCAATTGCGGCGCGTCCGACAGCGACGCGGTCACATATCCCACAGCCCGCTCCAGCGCGGCAGGGTCCAGACGGCACCCGCGCGATTGGGTGCCCAGCGATTGCGATATCCGGATGGTCTCACCTTTGGGCAGAACACGCACGTCCATGTCGCATTTGCTGTTGTCGGCGCATTCAGTGTTGGTCTGAACCACGCCGGCCAGATGCGCCCCGGAGGATAGCAGCCGCTCGGCCACAGCGCTCAGCAGGCGGTCGGTTGCGCCGCGATCCGTGGTGGTCACATAAGCCAGATACATCCGCGATATCCTTGTAGTCCGAAACAGTGACATTCCAGATAGCACGCATGATGCGCTCCGACCACTCCCTGCGTTATGGCAATGGTGAAAGGCCGATCACAGGTGCGTGCAGGTGAAGGAGAACAGCAAAGGCACCAATCGACACCAGCCAGATCCAGAGCCGTGGCCAGGGTCGGGGCGCGCGCAGTGACAGGCGCGCCGTATTCCGCGACATGCGCGTCCACTCGATACCCATGTCCCGCGCCTTGCGACGATCAATCAGCGCCATGCCCATGGCCGCAAAGCCCGCAAACAGGCCGAACAGGATGACGTGCGACAGGCTGCCATTGGCCAACAGATGCGCCGCGGCCCACAGCATCAGCGCGGCCAGGATCGGATGGCGTGTCGTGCGCAGGATGCCGGGGTTTTCAGGATCGAAAGCACGATGCCCCAGACCACCGAAAGAGAACGGGTTCTGGATCGCAAGCCCTGCGACCGCCAGCCAGCATACGACCGGCATGATCAGCAGCGGCGCCCATCGAAAGATGGCAAGCGGCGGGATGACCTCAACATAAGGCGCCCGCGCGGCAGCGATGATCAACCAGCCCAGCACAGCCAGCGACAGAACGGAATAAGCCGTCAAGTAACCCTTGCGTCCCAGCACCCCGATCAGGTGGCCACGCACGGCGGGGCGCGCCGGGATCGCGTGGCTGAGCAGAAAGGTCACCAAAGCTGCAAAGAACAGACCCCAACCGGACATGGTATTCTCCGAATGATTTTTTGCTGATCTATACCCGGGTGAGCCCGAGTTCCTTGCCCGAAGTCAAGTCGGGTCCGGGTGGGAATACAGGCGAGGCGGACGTACCGCCCCTGCCCTTGTTTACAAGCCCAGCGCCTTGCGTCGTTCTTCGGCGAAGCCCTGCACCATGCGGTCAGCAATCAGGGCAAGAATGGCCATTGCGGCACCCGCCGAGATACCCAGCCCGACATCCGCCTGCCCCAGCGCCAGATAAATCGACTGGCCCAGACCGGTGGTGCCGATCAGTGCCGCGATCACCAGCATGGCAAACGCATAAAGGATGGTCTGGTTCAGCCCCAGCAGAATAGTCGGCGCGGCATAGGGCGCGCGCACGTCGCGCATGATCTGCCACTCGGTCGCACCGCTGGAGATTGCAGCCTCCATCATCTCTTCCGGTGTGTTGACCAGACCATGCCGCGTATAGCGGATCATCGGGACGATTGCGTAGGCGCAGATCGCCAGAAAGGCCGAAAACTCGCCGATCTGAAACACCATCAGAACTGGGATCAGGAACACGAACAACGGGATCGTCTGAAGCATGTCACAGATCGGGCGCACGACTTTCCAGACCGGCTCCCACACTGCGCTGGCAAGACCGATCAAGCCGCCGATCACGGCACAGGAAAACACCGCCGCTCCGCTGAGGTAAAGCGACAGCAAGGCGCGCTCCCACAGGCCAGAGACGAGGATGGTGCAAAGCAGCCCCACCGACAGCGCCGCCAGCCGCCAGCCGCCCGCAACCCAGCCCAAAGCGGCAGCTCCGGTCAGAACAAAGGGCCACGGCAGGTTGGCGATACCGGTTTCCAGAATGCCAATCAGGATCAACAGCACCAGCCCCCCGGTCAGGTGACCGCGCCATGCCATCAGCAGGGCGATTGCGGCGGCTGCTGCGAATAAGCCGAAACTCATGGCCGGGGTCCATTGAAAACCCCATGTGAAGGGCAAAACCGCCTGATCCAGACCGATCCGCAGCGGCAGCAACACATAGAACAGCGAGTTGTTCTTGAGCGCATCCAGCCAGGGGCCGTTGGTCTGCGTGAAGGCGGTCAAACCGCTGTCCACTGCGTCGGCCAACGGGTCTAGCAGTGTCAGTTCCGACGGGTTTGGCAGCCAGATCCAGAAAGCAGCCGTGAACAGAGCCGTAAAGCCCAGTACGGCCCAGACCACGCGTTGATCGTAACGTTTGCGCTCGGTCGCCAGCGTGCCGCTCATCCGGTCGATCACCACGGCAAAGACCACAATGACCAGACCAGCCAGCAGAGATTTGCCGAACTGCGCCTTGCGCATGGTCAGCAGGACCTCCCACCCGATGTCGTTGAACCCGCCTATGACGGCGGCGATGATCACCATCGACAGCGCAGCCATCAGGCATTGGTTCACACCGACCATGATCTGCGTCGCGGCGGCGGGTATTTCGACCTGAAACAGTTGCTGGAACCGCGTGCCGCCGGACATGATCGCGGCCTCTTTGATTTCCGGTTCCACCCGTTCCAGCCCCAGCATCACGTTGCGCGCCATCGGCGGTGCGGCGTAGATGGCGGACGCGATCAGGCCCACCACAGGCCCAAATCCAAACAGCAGCAGCAATGGCGTCAGGTAGGCAAAGGTCGGCACCGTCTGCATGACGTCCAGCACCGCCTGAACGAAGGATTTTACCTTTGGCACCTCATTCGCAAGAATACCAATGGCGGCACCGGCGACCAGCGCGACAGGCACCGAAACGGCGACAAGCGCCAGAGTATTCATGCTTTCGGACCAATAGCCCGAGGCCAGCACGAAGCTGAGGCCAAAGAACCCCAGCGCCGCCATCGACAAGCCGCCCAGATACCAGCCTAATGCCGTCACCAGACCGATCAGAACCGGCCAGGGTGTGTTGCCCAGAACATAATTGGCGGCATCCATCGGATAGGTCATCAGATCGGAAAACAGGCGCATCGCCGGCTTGATGCCGTTCAGGAACCAGTCCAGAAACGCCCCGACCCATTGGGTCGCGGGCAGTTCCCACGCCGCAGGCCACTTGACCAGCCACGGCGCGACGCCTTCCAGCGCCAGACACACCGCGCCGACGATCACCGTGATCAGCGCCGCTTGGGCACCGGCCGTCAGGCGCGCTGCGTGGCCCGAGGGGATGTCCGTGACGGCTGTCATGTTTCATCCACCTGCAACGCGGCGGCCAGATCGGACGGATGAACGTTGCCGACAATATTGCCATGCTCATCCCGCACAGGCACGGGCTCATACAGTTCCATACAATGCGCAAGCGCCGCATCCAGCGTCATTGCCGTCGTCAGACCGGGGTCGTCCGGGCCGCATTCCGCCTCGTCCCGCATGACCGAGGCGACCTTGGCGTGCTGACCCTTGGCCACGTCCTTGGAAAACTCACGCACGTAATCATCAACCGGGTGCAGTACGATGTCCGTGGGTGTGCCGATCTGCACGATCTTGCCGTCGCGCATGATGGCGATGCGGTCGGCCAGTTTCAGGGCCTCCTGAATGTCGTGCGTGATGAAGACGATGGATTTCTTCAGCGTCGCCTGAATGCGCAGGAACTCATCCTGCAACTGGCGCCGGATCAGCGGATCGAGGGCCGAGAACGGCTCGTCCAGAAACCAGATATCGGGGTTGACGGCAAGGCTGCGCGCAATGCCCACACGCTGACGCTGGCCACCGGAAAGCTGACGCGGGAAGCTGTCCTCCCGCCCTTCCAGTCCCACCAGCGAGATCACTTCCTGCGCGCGGGCCAGCCGTTCCTTGCGGCCAACGCCCTGTACACGCAGCGGGTACGCCACGTTTTCGGCAACGGTCATGTGCGGGAACAGTCCGAAATGCTGGAATACCATGCCCAGTTTCTTGCGGCGCAATTCCGTCAGCGCCTTTTTGGAGGCTCCGATGACGTTATCGCCATCCACGCGAATCTCGCCGCCCGTGCCGGGCAGCAGTTGCGAGATACAACGGATCAGCGTGGATTTGCCCGACCCAGAAAGCCCCATGATGACGAACAGCTCGCCCTCTCTGACGTCGAAATTTGCATCCTGAACGGCGGGAATGAACCCGTGTTCGCGCAGATCATTGGCGGCTTGGTCGGCGTCATTCCCTGACCGAGACAGCGCGTCGGTCAGGGCTTTGTCAGCACCGGGGCCAAAGACCTGCCAGAGATTCCGGCAGGCGATGGCTGGTGTCGTTGTGTCGGTCACTTAAGCGGGCTCACTGGGTTGCCGCGTCGACAACCGGACGCCATTTGTCTTCGTTCTCGGCCATCCAAGCCGCGACAACTTCTTCAACCGATCCGCCGTCAACGTCGATTGCGCCCATCATCGGCTGCTGGTCTTCGACCGCCAGTTGATAGTTGGTCAGAATCTCATAGGCGGCGGGCCACTTGTCTGCCATGCCGCTCCAACCGGCCTTGAAGATGCGCGAAGGCGAGAAATCGCAGTCATTCACCGCATTCGGGTTCGGACCCCAGGACGGATCGTTAAAGCATGCCTCTTCGCCCGCAGGCAGATCGACGAACTGAACGTCATAGGCCGACATCGCCCAGTGCGGCTGCCAGAAAGTGATCAACAGCGGCGATTTGCGCTCGGTCGAAGCGCGCAGTTCGGCAATCAGGGCACCTTCGGAGCCCGCGGGAACCGCCTTGAACGGCAACTCAAGCCCAACCATGCGGTCGGCGCCCGGCGTACCCCAATCCGCCGGATAGTCGACAAGGCGGCCACCGGGCAGCGTTTCAGCCGTGGCAAAAACCTGAGCACAGTCTTTCAGCGCCTCCCAGGCCGGCAGGCCCGGGCACAGCTCGGCCACATGTGCCGGGTAGGCAATGCCCTCTTTGGCATCCAGCCCCAGATCACCGATTTCAACAACGGTGCCCTCGTCGATTTTCTTGGCGTATTCGTCGGATACGTTCGACGACCAGATTTCCAGCGTCGCGTCGATATCGCCATCGGCCAGCGCCTGGAACTGGTTCATCATACCGGCGGTCACGTATTCAACGTTGTAGCCCGCTGCTTTCAGCATCTCACCGGCCACATGCGTAGTGACGTGCTGGCCGGTCCATTCATTGATGGCCAGTTTGATCGGCTCGTCCACAGCGCCCATATCGGCGGCATAGGCGGAACTTGCCACGGCCATAGCCAACAGGCTTACACTGAGTTTCTTCATCGACATTCTCCCTGTCTTGTTTTGTTTTGCCCACCCCAGCGCGCATTTGCGCCCCGGAAAGTTTGTCGAACGACAACACCATGTCGCAACATGCACAAAATTGGCCGGAAAAGGGAAGTGAACAGTTCTGGCCAAGGCGGTTTTATTCGCCCCTCGGAACCGTTCGGATTTTCCCACCTGCCGCATCGTGCGGCCACCCGGTCATCGCAATTTCGTACAATATCAGGGCGGCACATTGATTGACGAGTCAATCACAAACCCGAATCCCTTGTTTTGTCGAGCATTTCTTTTTCTTTTCACTCATTTTTTGGTGTCTCAATTGCCGCGCAGTGGCTGAAGCGTGAAACAGGCAAAGTACCTGGGACCTTGCAACAGGCCATCTGACAGGCAAAGTTACCGGCGGAGGACGCCGCAAATGCACCATTTCGATGAGATTTTTACCTTGGCCGCCGATCGCCACGGTGGCGCCGAGGCATTGGACGCCAAGCTGACCAGACCCAAAAGCACGGCGGAACTGGCCGCCATGCCCGATGATCGCTGGCTTTCGATCATCTCCAAGACTGTCTTTCAGGCCGGGTTCAACTGGAAAGTCATCGAAAACAAATGGGATGGGTTCGAAACCGCCTTTGACGGGTTCGACGTGGGCCGGTGCGCCTTTATGGATGACGAAAAATTCGACGCGCTGCTGCAGGATACCCGCATCGTGCGCAACGGAACCAAGATCGCCTCGGTCCGGGACAATGCCGCGTTCCTGCTGGAACTGCGCGAAGACGGCGGTGCAGGGCAGGTTCTGGGCGGCTGGCCTTCGGTCGATTACGTCGGTCTGCTGGCGATGTTGGGCAAACGCGGGTCGCGTCTGGGCGGGGCTTCGGCGCAATACGCGATGCGGTTCGCAGGGCGCGACAGTTTCATCCTGTCGCAAGACGTCACAGCCCGGCTGATTGCCGAGGGGATCGTCGATAAAGCGCCGAGTTCAAAAAAGGCAATGGCGGCGGTTCAGGAGGCCTTTAACACCTGGATGGATCAGTCCGGACGGTCGTTGACGGAAATAAGCCGCGTATTGGCGATGAGCGTGTGAAAATCGGTTGCAGAGCGGGGGCTTCGCAGTAGGCTTTGATCATGCCCTTCCGCTTTTTGATGATTTTTCTTTTTTTACTCGCCTCCTGCGGTCGCCCGCTGACGGATCAGGAACGCGCCTTTGCCAGCACCGTTCAGGGCGAAACGCTGAACTTGGACCGGGTAAGACTGGTCGAAGGCGCTCCGGTCGCGCCGATCACCTTTTACCGCAAGGCGCGACCGCGTCTGGCCTGCCGCGAACGCATCCTGCCGGCCCCAAAAGAAGGTGTCATAACCGCCAAACCTGCCGCCGTTGCCCTGTTCAACAAGGTCTATTTCACGCGCGATTGGTATCTGGAAGATTACATGACCGACTTTCCCGAACAGATGAACCTTGTCGCAGCGATGTTGCTGGCCCACGAACTGACTCATGTCTGGCAATGGCAAAACCGCCGGACAACCGGGTATCACCCGCTGCGGGCCGCGGCGGAACATGGCGGCAACAAGGACCCCTATCTGTTCGACATCGACACCTCGCCCGATTTCCTGTCTTACGGGTTCGAACAACAGGGCGCGATCGTCGAGGAATACGTCTGTTGCCGCGCACTGGACCCGACGGCGCCCCGCACGCAGCGCCTGCATGACATGCTGGGATCACATTTTGATCTGTCGCCGCTACCCACACAGCGCCGCGAACGCGAGATCGTCATTCCGTGGAGCGGAGCCGAGGTCGAAGGTATTTGCCGCTGACGCCCTACTGTCCCTGAAGCGTTTCCAGATAGGCGACCAGATCAACGATCGGCTGGCTTGTCAGGATCGGCTGACCCTCTGGCGTATTCATCGAGGTGTCCTGACCATCAAAGTAAGGTCCGTAGACCGGCATCGGACTGCCGTGACTGACCAGCGGATCGCGCCCGTCAATCCGCGCCACGACGCGGGCGGTCGGAAATACTCCGTCCTCGCCGGCAAGTTTCGTCAGGTCGACCGGCTGAATGACCAGAACGCCGGCCATCGGTCCATGCCCGGTCGCGTCGAGCCCGTGACACGTCGCGCAATAATGCTGATAAAGCTCTGCGCCGGTTTCCACGTCCTGCGCCCCTGCCTGAGACGCCAAAGCGAGCAAACCCGCAGAAACCGTCGCCTGTACCAGCCTGATCATCGCATCCTCCTGTCATGATTGACATTTGCAGGCTTGCCCGACAGGCGGCTTGGCGCAATGATCCAGATCAACGAAAGCGGCGCAGAGGATTCCGGATATGACACAATATGCAGCCATCATGCTGGCGGCCGGAATTGGCGTGCCAATTCTTGCCGCGCTGAACGCGGCACTTGGCAAGCTGATCGGATCGCCGACCGCGGCCGCAGTGGTTCTTTTTGCCATCGCGTTCGGCGCGTCCGCGCTTGTCCTGCTGGTGTTTCCGAGTGCCGGGGCGCTGTCCAAAATCACGGACGCACCAAAACATCTGTTGCTGGCCGGTATCCTGATCGCCTTTTACGTCTTGTCGATCACCCATGTCGCCCCGCATTTCGGGGTCGGCAATGCGGTGTTCTTCGTTCTGCTGGGGCAGTTGATCAGCACGGCGGCCATCGACCATTTCGGCCTGTTCGGCGCTCAGGTCACGCCGCTGACCTGGATTCGGGCGGGCGGCATCACCGTAATGGCCGTTGGCGTGGCGATCACTCAACTGGCCTGAGCACACCCGCCTCAAGCCGCAGCTTGCGGTCCATCCGCGCGGCAAGGTCCATGTTATGCGTGGCAATCAGCGCCGACAGCCCTTCGTCCCGGACCAGCGCCATCAGCGCATCGAATACCTGATCCGAGGTCTCGGGGTCCAGATTGCCCGTCGGTTCATCCGCCAGCAGGACCCGCGGCTTGTTGGCCAAGGCCCGGCAAAAAGCCACGCGCTGTTGCTCTCCTCCGGACAAGGCCGCCGGGCGGTGAGCAGCGCGCGCCGCGACACCAACGCGATCCAGCAGGATCATCGCCCTTTGCTGGGCGGCTTTCTCGGATACACCATTGGCAAGCTGCGGCAGAGTGATGTTTTCCAGCGCCGTGAACTCGGGCAGCAGATGGTGAAACTGATAAACGAACCCAACATCCTGTCGCCGCAACGCGGTGCGGGTGCGGTCGCCCTTACCGGCCACGTTCCGGCCCGCGATCTCGACCGACCCGGCATCGGGCGTATCCAGCAATCCGGCAATGTGCAGAAGGGTCGACTTACCGGCTCCCGACGGCGCCACCAGTGCCACCGCCTCACCGCTGCGCAATTCCAGATCGGCACCGCGCAACACCTGAACCTCGCCCGGAGTGCCCTTGAGAATAGGTTTTGGTCAGGCCGTTCAGCCGCATCGTCACATCATTCATAGCGCAGCGCCTCGACCGGGTTCAGCCGCGCCGCGCGGCGGGCGGGGAAATAAGTGACAAAGAAAGACAGCCCCAGCGACAATCCGATCGCCATGAGCACATCCGATAGGTGCAGTTCGGCCGGCAGAGCGTAGATGCCCCGGATGGACGGGTCCCACACGCCGCCGCCCATCGCGTAGTTCACGAACGAGAAAATCGGGTCGATATAGATCGCAAACAGGCAGCCCACGATCACACCCATCGCAGTGCCGATGATGCCGGTGAAAGCGCCGCAAATGAAAAACACCCGCAGGACCGACCCTTCGCTCAGGCCAACGGTGCGCAGGATGCCGATAT
Organism: Ruegeria sp. ABV4_181; assembly: GCF_056158465.1. Classification (NCBI taxonomy): domain Bacteria; kingdom Pseudomonadati; phylum Pseudomonadota; class Alphaproteobacteria; order Rhodobacterales; family Roseobacteraceae; genus Ruegeria; species Ruegeria sp. ABV4_181. The sequence continues at coordinate 1,792,509 of NZ_JBSWTI010000002.1, read as the reverse complement.
CGCGGCCCTTGTTCTTTACCAGCATGATCAGGCCCGAAACGATGTTCATCGCCGCAATCAGCACGAGGATCGACAGGATGATGAACATCACGTTGTCCTCGACTTCCAGCGCCCGCAGGAACCCGCCCGAGGCGTCCTGCCACGTCCATAATTGGCTGCGTTCGCCCGCAGCCTCTAGGATCGGGATAAGGATCGGCGTCAGTTCCTCGGGGTGTTCGACCATCACCTCGATCTCATCCGCCACGCCTTCACGGTTAAAAAAGCTCTGCGCCTGTTCGAATGGCATATAGACACGGGTTCGGTCGATATCGTAGCGCCCGGCCGAGAACACATAGACCACACGATAGGCGTTTACGCGGGGCGACGTGCCAAAGGCTGTTTTCACGCCGTTGGGTGAGGTCAGTTTGACGGTGTCACCCACGGTCGCACCGATGCTGCGCGCCACGCCCGAGCCAATGGCGATGACATCTTGCCCGTTCTGAAATTCCGACAGATCCCCGACGGCCCGTTCGCTTTCAGCGACACCGGGCAGGTCCAGCAGATCGTCGGGTTGAATACCGAACACTTCGACCCCGCTGCTGCGTTCGCGATTGGTAATCAGAACCTGCCCTTTGACCAAAGGTGCGGCGCGAACAACGCCGGGCACCTGCGCGATGCGTTCGGTGACGCCGTCATAATCCGCGATGGTCCGGTCCAAGCGTCCCTGTGCGTCGAAGTTACCTGCGGAATAAACCGTGACGTGGGCATTTGCCCCCAGAATTGTGCCGACAAATTCGGACCGGAACCCGGACCGCACGGCCAGCGTGGCGATCAGAGCGAAAACGGCCAATGTGATCCCAATCAGGGAAATCCAAGTCATCACACTGACGCCGCCCTCGGCCCGGCGCGCGCGCAGGTATCGCCAGGCGATCTTCCATTCAAATGGGGCAAAGGGCGGGGGCGTCTTGGCCATGTCTGCTCCGGTTTTTTGTTTGGCGCGACCCTTTCGGCATTTCGCCGGATGGTCAAGTTGGTTGTCAGCCGGTCAGGGCCGCTGTTCGGTTCAGAACGGCCTCGGCTTTGGACCGCTCACATATTTCGCGGTTTTCCAGTTCGGAGAACACCCGGTCGCGCAGATCAGTGGGCAGTTTTGCCAGGGCCCGGTTATGCAGTCCCAGCGTCAGCGCACAGGGATCGTCCAGCCGGGTCATCTTGGCGGCAAGCTCTTCCGCCGAAAAGGTCGGCCACAATCCAACGTTCCAATTGGTCGTATTTTCGAACCAGCGCTCATATCCTTCCGGGGACTTCAGGCAAAAGGCATTCATCAACATGAACTCGGACGGCCGTCTGCGCGAGGCAAACAGAGCCTGAACCGAACCATAGCGCGCGTTGATCTCGTCCAGCAGCGCCAGGATAAGCGAGCGGCGTACCGGGAAAGGTGTGGAGAACGTCGTTGTGTGCAACTGGCTCAGATCAGGATGCGGAACCCCCAGCGCGTCCAGACTTTCGCACAGCCATCTGTGGTGAAAATCGCTTTTGATCCCGACGAAAGGTATGCGGGCTGCACCGTTGGCCGCGAAATACTCGGCGTCGTCAAAGGCCCTCAGAAACACGTTTTTGGTGTCGAGGATGACCATGTGTTCGGACGCGGCCACCCGCGCGGCGCCCAGTTTCAGAACCTGCTGCGAGCGATAGCCGTTGTTCCCGCGCCATCCGCCTTTTCTGGCCACCGGGATACGAAACCGGTTTTCAATCAGGATTTGATCCGGCATTGGCCGGCGCAAGCAATGTCCCTGCCCCAACAGAACATCATCGCCGCTCAGGATCGAAACCTTCGATCGCAGCGGCCCGTAGGCCGCCAGAATGGGTTCGAGATTCGCACGCAGTTTCACTTCGTCGATGTCGTTCATGATCACATGGATCGAACCGACGCGGTCGGGATCGACGAACCGGGCAAAAGACAGCGCCTGAAGTTCCAGCAACGGAAAATCCTTGGCATACACAACCGTGGCGAAACTCAGCAAACCGCAGGTCCTTTCAAAGTTTTGCTTCGTGTATCAGCAATTCGGTTTCTGTCCAATTCACCCCGGCGAAAGGGGAAAACGAATCACCAAGCCATCATGAAAAACAGACCTGTTCGGATTTAAGGTGAACGCAAATGGGCGTCGCTACACTCTTGGTTGTGAAGCCCTTCACAGACAACCGATCATTGTTTCAGCTATGAAGTCAATGTGAGCCGGACAAGGCTTACTGAATCCAAAATGTAACATTTCATGCGCAATAATATTTCGTGTTTTGCTTATTTTGGGGAATTTTGTCACCCTAGGTATTGGGGGATTTAACCAGTTAGAGCGGGGGTCGCTCATGAGTATTCGATTTGAAACACAAACAGGGGGCGCATTTTCTGCCCAATTAGCTTCCACAGAACTGGATTGCGAAACCGCAGCGTTGCTGCGCGCCGCAATCCGCCCGGTCTTTTCCAGCGCCGCGAGCTGGGGTAGCCTGACACAGATCCTGCAGGACAAGGGCTATCACCTTGTCTTCCGGCAAGGCCGGCTTTGCGTCACGGACCAGGATACCGGCGACCGTGTCTGCGGTTTGCGCTTTCTCGGGTTCGAATTCAGAGAACTTGTGCGGCGTCTGGGACGACCCATGGTCGTGGCACGAGGCAATCAGGCGGACGGTGATATCCTGATCGACCGCCCGTCATCGAACGGCGTCTAAAACCGCCTCCAGAACTGGGCTGACCGTCGCAGGGATTTCCACAGGCTGTGACGCGCGGCAATCTTTATCGCCTCAGCAGCGCCGGGTCGGCGCAACTGTTCCAGAACAAGCCCTGCCGGCATATGACCGCGCTGGTAGAACCGATGGAAATCCTCCTGGGTTAAACCGCGGGCCGATTTGAACCCCTCATAATATTTCAACCAGACGCGGGCATAGTCCTGACCGGTGCGGCTGTCGTCCTGGGTCACGCCTCTGCTCCAGAACAATGAGATGGGGTCGTCCATCCCCTCGCCCTGATACCCCCCGGCCAGCATCCGCAGCATCAGGTCGTAATCGGCGGCGACGCGAAACTGCGTGTCGTGACCGCCCATCGCCAGAAAGACATCCCGTTTCAGAAAGACCGAGTTGTGGCAGAAAGGCATGCGCTGCAGTATCGCTGTCAGCGACATCCGCTTTTCACGGGTTTCGGTTCCGTCCTCATATCGGCGCAGGGTCGAACCGTACAAAAAATCGGGGCCGGTCACCGTCAACCTGTCCGCCGCTGAGTTCAGAACATCGTCGGAGGCCAGTGAGTCATCAGAGTTCAGGAACAGCAGGTATTGGCCCCGCGCCGCCTGCGCCCCTTTGTTCATCGCATCGTAGAGGCCCGAATCCGGCTCGCTGATCAGGCGCGTGCGCGGGGCCTCCGCAGTCAGGTCCTGAAGGAAGCCGACCGTGCCATCGGTCGAGGCCCCGTCCTGAATGATGTGCTCTGCCCGGCCGCAATTCTGGCGCGCCATACAGGCCATCACTTCGCGAAACCCGTCCTGACGCCCCTGAGACAACAGGTTATGGGTGGCGGTGACGACCGAGATCAGCGGCGCGCCGGAAGGATCAGCCGATTTGCTCATAAATCTTTGCGATCCTGGTGACAGCGGCTTCGGGGCTCAGCTCCTCGCTTTCGCCGGTACGGCGGCTGGTCAGTTCGACCACGCCGTTTTTCAGACCACGCGGGCCAACTGTGATGCGCCATGGCAGGCCGATCAGGTCCATTGTGGCAAACTTGCCCCCGGCCCTTTCGTTGCGGTCATCGTAAAGCGGTTCCAGACCCAGCGCGGTCAGCGCGCCGTAAAGCTTGTCACATGCGGCGTCCGCCTCTTCATCGCCCTGCTTCAGATTGACGATGCCACAGTGGAACGGGGTCACGCCCTCGGGCCAGATGATGCCCTTGTCGTCATGGCTGGCTTCGATGATCGCGCCGATCAGGCGGCTGACACCGATACCATGGCTGCCCATATGGACCGGAACCGGCTTGCCATCAGGGCCCTGCACGGTCGCGCCCATTGCCTCGGAATACTTGGTGCCAAAATAGAAAATCTGCCCCACTTCGATCCCACGCGCCACGCGGCGACGGTCTTCGGGGATCTGGTTGAACAACCCCTCATCATGGGTTTCGTCGGTGCGCGCGTATTTCGAGGTAAATTCCTCAAGGATGGCCTGACACTGTGCTTTGTCGTTGTAGTCAATCTCGCGGTCGCCAAAGGACAGGTCGGTGACGGCGCTGTCATAGAAGACCTCGGATTCTCCGGTTTCGGCCAGCACAAGAAACTCGTGCGTATTGTCGCCGCCGATCGGGCCGGAATTGGCGCGCATCGGGATCGCCTGCAACCCCATCCGCTCGTAAGTGCGCAGATAGGTGACCAGATGGCGGTTATAGGCGTGCAGCGCGTCCTCTTTGGTCAGGTCGAAATTGTAGCCATCCTTCATGTAGAACTCACGCCCCCGCATCACACCGAAACGCGGGCGGATTTCGTCACGAAACTTCCACTGAATCTGATAGAGCGTCAGCGGCAGGTCCTTGTAGCTGTTCACGTGACCGCGGAAGATGTCTGTTACCAGTTCTTCGGCTGTGGGCGTGAACAGCATATCCCGGTCATGCCGGTCCTTCATACGCAGCATTTCCTGACCGTAATCGTCATACCGCCCGGATTCACGCCATAGGTCTGCCGATTGGATAATGGGCATCTGGATCGCGATATGGCCTGCGCGCGCCTGCTCTTCATGGATGATATTTTCCAGTTTGCGCAGCACTTTGAAGCCCAGCGGCAGCCACGAATAAATCCCGGCGGCAGCCTGTTTGATCATCCCGGCGCGCAGCATCAGCCGGTGGCTGACGATCTGGGCCTCGGACGGGTTTTCCTTGAGAACGGGCAGAAAATAACGGCTGAGGCGCATTGGATGACCTTCAAAGGTGAGAATTCGACTTCAAAGCTGCTTATGCCAAAGCCCCGCCGGGGGCAATCAGGCAATGGTGATTTTGCGACCTCGGCGCGGTCGGATTTTTGATTGACCCACCAGTCAGGAGCTTCAATTGTGACAGGAATGTAAAATTCACGAGGCCCCAATGCAGACCATTCAGGAACCCGCCCGCCAGATACCCGTTGTTCACCAGACGGAGGTGTTGGTTGTCGGGTCCGGCCCGGCCGGTCTGGCCGCGGCTCTGGCCGCCGCGCGCGCAGGGGCCGAGGTGTCTCTGGTCGACCGGTTCGGCTGCATGGGCGGTAACATCACTGCCGTCGGGGTCGAAGGTTTCGCCTGGTATCGCCACGAACAGACGGTCGAGGCCGGCGGTATCGGCATGGAGTTCGAAACCCGCGCCAAAGAGATGGGCGCAGCGGTGCCCGAAAGCCAGTCGTTGAGCTATGAGCTGGACAGCGAAGGCTTCAAACTGGTCGCAGATAAGCTGGTGGCGGAGGCCGGTGTCCATCCGATGCTGCACCGGCAGTTTGTGGCGCCGATCCTTGAGGGCGACCGGATCACCGGAATCATCACCGAATCCAAGGCCGGGCGCGAGGCGATCCTGGCCAGGGTCGTGATCGACGCCACCGGCGATGCGGATGTGGCCCACCGTGCGGGCGCGCCCACCTGCAAGACTGCACCCGAAGAGATGATGGCAGCCTCGGTCATGTTCCATCTGGCCGGCGTGGACAAACGCGCGTTCATGGAAGGCGTGAAGGCCGACCCGCAGACCTATAAGGACTGGGGCGGCGGGGGTGAGTGGAACATCGAAACCTCGGGCAAAGAGGACGACATGTTTTCTCCCTTCGTGCACAAACCCTTTCAGCAGGCGATTGATGCGGGGATGATCCCGCCGCATCTGAACACCATCGCGGGCACCTGGGGCGCGATGCATGACACGGGTGAGCTGACCTATATGAACCTTATCCATCTGGCCGAAATCGACGGCACCGACCCCGACAGCCTGACACGGGGCGAGATCGAGGGCCGTCGCCAATCCATGCTGGCCATCGACGCCCTGCGCCGCTTCATGCCGGGTTGCGAGAACGCGCGGCTGCGCAATTTCGGCATGACCATCGGTATCCGCGACACCCGCAAGATCGACGCGGTCTACAACATGACCGAGCAGGACGCGCGCCATCAGGGCCGGTTCGAGGATACAATCGGTATCTACCCCGAATTCATCGACGGCTATGGCATTCTGATCCTGCCGACCACCGGGCGGTACATGCAAATCCCCTATCGCTCGATGTTGCCGAAAGGGATCAAGGGCTTGCTGGTTGCGGGTCGGTCGCACGGGGCCGACAAGGTAGCCCATGCTGCCACCCGGAACATGGCCTGCTGCGCCGTCATGGGTCAGGGTGCGGGGATCGCTGCCGCCCAATCGCTAAAAAGCAATCAGGACCTGCGCGAGCTGAACCTGGCCTCGGTTCACGCAGAGCTGGACCGGCAGGGCGTCCGGATTCACTGATGGACCGTATCCCGACGATCGACATCGCTCCGCTGCATGATGCAGGCCATCCTGACTATGATCGGGCGGTTCAGCAAGTCATGGAGGCGTTTACCCAGATCGGATTTCTGTCGATTACGGGAACGGGCGTTTCCCAGCAAATTGTTGAAAATATGCGTAGCTGTGTCCGGGCAATCTTTGACATCGAAGAGCGCCTGAAATGGGATCGGGCCATCACTAGGGAAAACTATCGCGGCTATATCCCGTTGGGGTTTTTCACGCCGAATGACGGATCAGGCCGGGCGGACAAATACGAAGGCTATAAGCTGCACTTCGAAGTCGCCGAGGATGCGCCCATCCGCAAGGACTGCGCGCTTTACGGTCCAAACCTGTGGCCGCCAGAGGTTCCGGACGCGCGTTCGGTCATTCTGGACTATTGGTCCCGTCTGGACAGCGTTGCCGACATGCTGCTGCGCGCGGTTGAGGTGGGGTTGGGGCTTTCGGCAAACACTTTGTGCGACGCTTTCCGCGATCCAATGACAAACATGACGCTTTTGCACTATCCACCTCAGGACCCGGACGATACGGGCTATGGCATTCATCCACACAAGGACACCGATGCCCTGACCATAATCGCCCCTGACCCCGTCGGTGGGCTGGAAGTGCGCACGCAAGACGGGGGCTGGATCACCCCGGACTGCCCGCCGGGCGGTTTCATCGTCAATATTGGCGACATGCTTGAACTGTGGTCCGGTGGCCGCCTGAAATCTACGCCGCACCGGGTGGTCAATCGCTCGGGCCGCGAACGGTATTCCTTTCCCTATTTCGCCGTTCCGCGCCACGATGTTATTGTCACGCCCCTGCTTCCTCCTTTGCCGGGGTTCGACCGCCCGCCTGTGCATTGCGGCCATTGGTCGGCCGAGATCTGGCGTACCAACTGGCCGGACGAAGCAGCAGATGAGGAGACCCCCGAACTGGGAACGCTGAGCGATTAGCCACCCGTATTCAGCCGGGTATGAAGCGCTTGCATCGCGGGGCCGCATACGCCAAGAACACGTGCAACGGCCGTAACAAGGGGACAGCTATGGCTTTGCCGGTGAAGGATCAGCTAAGATACTGGGGCATTGCCACCGCGGTATTTGTTCTTTTGTTGTGGGCCCTTGGCGACGTTCTGCTGCCATTCGTCATCGGAGGCGCGATCGCCTATTTCCTTGATCCGGTCGCGGACCGGCTTGAAAATCTGGGCCTGTCGCGCATGGCCGCCACGGGGATCATTACAATTGTTGGAATTCTGGGCTTTGTCCTCATGGTCCTGATGGTGGTTCCCGCGCTGATCACGCAGCTGATCGACCTGATCGAAGTGATGCCCAGCCTGTTCAAGGAGTTGCGCGGCTTCATCGAAAAACAATTCCCGTCGCTGCTGGACCGTGAATCCAGCTCGCATCAGGTTCTGGTGTCGTTGGGTGAGACGCTGCAATCGAAAACGGGTGACGTTCTGCAATCGGTTGTGGCCTCGCTGGGGTCCGCGATCAACGTCGTTGTCCTGCTGGTCATCGTTCCGGTGGTGGCTGTTTATCTGTTGCTGGACTGGGACCGCATGATTGCCCGGATCGGAGAGCTTTTGCCCCGCGACCACGCTCCAACGATCAAGCGGCTGGCAGGTGAGATTGATGCGGTTCTGGCCTCGTTCGTGCGCGGTATGGGCACTGTGTGCCTGATCCTCGGCACCTATTACGCGGTAGCGCTGATGCTGGTGGGTCTGCAATTCGGCCTGATTGTCGGCTTCATCGCTGGCCTGGTCACGTTCATCCCCTACCTTGGCGCGCTGATCGGCGGCAGTCTGGCCATTGGTCTGGCCATGTTCCAGTTTTGGGGCGATTGGGCCCATATCGGTCTGGTCGCCGGTATCTTTGCGCTGGGTCAGGTGACCGAGGGCAACTTTCTGACGCCCAAGCTGGTTGGCAGCTCGGTCGGGCTGCACCCTGTCTGGCTGCTGCTGGCCCTGTCGGTTTTCGGTGCGCTGTTTGGCTTTGTTGGCATGCTGGTCGCGGTTCCTGTGGCTGCGGCGTTGGGAGTGGTGGCGCGGTTCGCCACGTCGATTTATCTGGACAGCCGGTTGTATACCGGCCTCGAAGGGTTGAATCAGGAAAACGAATAAATGGCCCGACAGCTAAGCTTTGATCTTCCGGCCAAGACCGCGCTGGGGCGTGAGGATTTCTTTGTGTCCCCGGCCAACGCATTGGCCGTTGCAATGATCTCGGCCACGTCCTGGCCTGGCAACAAGCTGGTGCTCAGCGGTCCGGCCGGGGCCGGCAAGACGCACCTTGCCCATGTTTGGGCGGCTGAAACCGGCGGTCGGATCATCCCGGCCAGGGATTTGGATTATGACGCCGTGCCCGATCTGGCACGCAGACCGGTTGCGGTTGAAGATGTGCCGATGATCGCGGACGACCCGGAGCGGCAGAAGGCCCTGTTTCACTTGCACAACCTGGCCCTGGCCGAGGGATGGACCCTGTTGATGACCGGGCGTCTTGTGCCCAAGCTGTGGCAGTTGCCGCTGCCGGATCTGCAGAGCCGCATAGAAGGCGCCCATCACGTTGCCCTTGATCCCCCGGACGACGCGCTTTTGGGGGCGGTTCTGGCCAAGCTCTTCATCGACCGCCAGCTGAACCCCGGCCCCGAAGTCATTTCATATCTGGTCAAGCACATGGACCGGCGCTTTGAAACGGCAGCCGATGTGGTCAAGCGGCTGGATTACATTGCCCTGTCGGAAAAACGAGAGATCACCCGGGCACTGGCGGTCAGGGTTCTCAACGCGGATGCGGAAGATGTCTGATCCGACAATTGACCCGCAACGGGTGATTTCGCATTCTGCTGGCGGCAAACCTGGAAAAGACATGGATCAGAGCTTCGAAACCGACATCCCGGACTGGGGGCCTTTCGGAAAGCCATTGTTTGACAACCCCGAGGCCCGGGCCCTGTCCCGCGTAGGTGTCGTCGATGTCGGGTCGAACTCGGTCCGGATGGTGATCTTTGACGGCGCAGCACGGTCTCCGGCCTATTTCTACAACGAAAAAGTCATGTGCGAGCTTGGGGCCGGCCTGTCGGAAACCGGTCGCCTCAACCCCCGCGGACGCGTGCGCGCGCTTTCCGCGCTGCGCCGGTTTGCCCGGCTTGCCGACGATCTGAACCTGCCCGGGCTGCACGTCGTGGCCACCGCAGCCGTTCGCGAGGCAGAAGACGGGCCGGATTTTTGCGACGAGGTCAAATCCGAGACGGGGCTGACCGTATCGGTCATCGACGGCGGGGAAGAGGCGCGCCTGTCCGCACAGGGTGTTTTGCTGGGCTGGCCGGGCGCTTATGGGCTGATCTGCGACATCGGCGGGTCGTCGATGGAACTGGCTGAAATCGGCGACGGCGATGTCGGGCGGCGTCTGACGTCGGCTCTTGGCCCGCTCAAGCTGCGCGACATCAAGGGCGGTCGCCGGGCGCGTAAAGCGCATATCAAAGCCACCATGGAAGACCTGCGCGATCAGATGGGTCTTCAGCGCGACCGCCTGTTCCTGGTCGGGGGCAGTTGGCGCGCCTTTGCGCGCCTGGACATGCTGCGCCGGGGGTATCCCCTGAACGTCCTGCATGAATACCGGATGACCACCACGCAGGTACGTGAAACCATCAAGTTCATCGAAAAAGGCGACCCTGAAAAACTGCGCAGTCAGGCCGGGGTTTCAAGCTCGCGCATGACGCTGATCCCCTATGCGATGGATGTGCTGGCCCGGTTGATCCGCACGTTCAAACCCAAGGACATCGCGATCTCAAGCTATGGAATTCGCGAAGGTCTGCTGTACGAACAGATGCCGCAAGACCTGCGAGATCGCGACCCGCTGATCGAGGCCAGCCGGTTCTCGGAAGCTAAGGACGCCCGCCTGCCCGGCTTTGGCAAACACCTTTATGAATTCGTAATGCCCCTGTTCAAATCGGCCCCGCCCGCAAGGGTTCGGCTGGTCAAGGCGGCATGTCTGCTGCATGACGTCAGTTGGCGCGCGCATCCCGATTACCGGGCCGAGGTGTGTTTCGACAACGTCACCCGCGCCAATTTGGGCGGTCTGAAACACTCCGAGCGTATATTCATCGGCCTCGCCCTGCAGCACCGCTATCGCAACAAGCGCGAAGGCAACAGGTTTGAGCCCCTGTACAAGCTGTTAGAGGAAAAAGACCAGAAACAGGCCGAGATTCTGGGCAAAGCCATGCGGTTCGGCGCGATGCTGTGGATGCAAAGCGATGCCACGATGGGAACATTGCGGTTTTATCCCAAAAAGCACCTGCTGGAACTGCGCCTGCCCGCCGCCGCCCGACCGCTGTTCAACGAGGTGGCCGAGTCGCGCCTGAATTCGCTGGCGAATGCGCTGAAATCCGAGACCCGGGTCATCATCAAGGGATAGGCGTCAGATTTCCGTCGCGCCATCCGGGTCCTGTTCGGTTTGTTCGGGGATGTCCTGCGGGTCCTCAGGCGGTTTTTTCCGAATTATGATATCGCCGTTTGGCAGCATCTCGGGCGCCTCATAGGTGCTCCAATCTTGAATTTCGCCGGCCAAGTCAGCCAGCGCCGGTCCCATCTCCTCGAAAAAGGACTGCATCGCGGGGCCGAATTGATTGACCAGCCCTTGCAGGTCTTCCAGCGCGGGCTCCATTTCCTGGCGCAACCCTTCAAAGAACAGTTCTGCACCCTGCTCCATCAACGATTTACCAGTGTCTTCCTCGGCAAAGGCAGGCAGAGCAAGGGCCGCCGAAATCGCACAGATCGGAAAAACATGTCTCATACCCGAAAATATAGGCGCAGCGGGTGCGGGATGAAAGCTTACAGATCAATATCGAGAGTGACCGGAAAATGATCGGATGCGGTCAGCAGCGCGTTTTGCAATTCGCGGGAGGCCTGACAGGCGCTGTCGCGAAACGGGTGCCAGATGCGCCAGTCTGGGTGGAATGCCCGCAGGTTGTCGCTGATCATGATGTAGTCCAGCAGCGCCTCAAGGAACTGCCCCTCACCCGGCCGGGCAAACCGGGCCGTTGCAGGCACAGAGCCCGGCCTTGGCCCATGTGCCGTGACCGCGTGGGGGTCGAACAATCCCGCCTGCAACACAATCTCGACCGAGGATCGCCCGAACAGATGTTCAAACTCATCCAGACCCGGCCCATCATTCAGATCCCCCATCAGAATGACCTGATCCCCGGCCCCGATATGCGCCCTGACCCGCCGCGACAGCCAGACGGCCTGCGCAAGCTGCTTGCGGCGGTTGGCGATTGAGATGCGGATCGCCTCGTCGCGCGATCCGGCACCGTGGGGCGCCTTGGATTTCAGATGGGCCCCGATCAGGCGAAACCTTGCGCCCTTGCGGGTCAGGACCTCAAGCTCCATGGGCGGTTTGGAGAACCGTACCTGATCTTCGGTGGCATCGATATCAAGGTCGATGTGCAGGACGTCATCAAAACGCGGCACCCTTTCGTCCCCGGCTTGCGGATCGTGCCGCACCGTGAGTACGGCGGGATCGTAAAGCAGGGCAAGCTCCTGATGGGTGTCATTGGCGAAACCCATCACCGCGTTTGTCGTGCGCAGATCAAAGGCGGCGGCAAAGTTCTGCAGCGCGCGCACCGTGTTTTGGGTTTTACCGGTATTGGGAGCCTCGACAATCAGGATCGCATCTGCGTCCACCGCCGTCAGAACCTTGGCGATCGCTTCGACCTGCTGCGCCCTTGTGACATCGTGGCGGCCGGACCATCTGTCATCCATCAGCAACTCATCACGACGGTTAAACAGGTTGGCGAACCATTCGATATTGTAGGTCGCCAAGCGCATCCCGTCAGGCTCGCGCGCCGTTGATCTCGTCCCAGGCGCGATTGATGTCGATCATCTTCTTTTCGGCCAGTCGGATCGCCTCTTCCGGGACGCCCCGGGCCATCATCGCATCGGGATGTGTTTCGCGGACAAGTTGCCGCCAGACCTTGCGAATATCGGGCAGCGGCATGTCGCGGGGCACGCCCAGAACGGTGTATGGGTCCTTGGGCGCGTCCGGAACGAACCGGGCCCGCAGCGCCAGAAACTGCGCTTCGGTCTGGCCGAAAATCCGGCTGACCTCTTCCAGAAACTCGTTTTCATTGGGATGATAAAAACCATCGGCCATCGCGATGTGGAACAGCCCCTCCATCAGGTCGCACAGTGTGGTGCTGTCATCTGCAAACATCCTTGCGATCTTGCGGGCATAATCCTGATACCCGGCGACATCCGTGCGGGCCATGTCAAAGACGCGGGCGGCGCCAGCCTCATCCTCGCGCGCGATCTGGAAAACGTCACGAAACGCTGTCACTTCGTCCCGCGTCACCCGCCCGTCGGCCTTGGCCATCTTCGCGCCCAGCGCAATTACCGCGATCGCAAACGCAACGGACCTTTCCGGCGGTGTTCGCAATTTCTCAAAAACCGCCGCAAGGCTTTCGCCCTGGGCAAGCGCGCTCAACGCGTCAGATATGCGGGTCCAAATCGACATGAGCGCACCCTAGCGACCTATTGCACGCCTGTCAGGTGCGACAGATCACTCCGCGGCAAGAATTTTCTGCATCAGCACAAGATCCAGCCGCCGGCCCCATTTGATACCAACTTCGGGCATGACACCGACCTGCACAAAGCCAAGCGCCGCATGGAAGGCAACCGCGCCCGGATTGGCCGATGATATCCCGGCCACCAGCACATGCACGCCATCCGCCCGCGCCACGTCTTCAAGCGCCGACATCAACGCCCGCGCCACGCCCTGACCGCGCGCGTCGGTGGCCAGTTGGATTGTGTGTTCGCGGCACTGCGCATACCCCGGGCCAGCCCGAAACGGGCCGTAGGTTGCAAAGCCAAGTGTCGCGCCGTTTCCTTCGGCCACAAGATACGCGGGCCCACGGGTTTCGATATCTGCCGCGATGCTTTTCGTACTGCGCTCGGTCGTTGTGAAAGTGACCAGCGTATCGCGGATGATCGCGTTTGTGATTGCGGCGATACTTTCGGCATCCGCGACCCTGGCCTGCCGGATGTTCATTCCAGCACGCGCACGCCATGAGGTGTTTCGAACTCGGCCCGAAGCGCCGCAGGGCCTGAATCGAACACAACGTGATCCAGATCGCCCAGCAATCTGGCCAGTTCCAGCGCATCCGGATGAAAAACCACCAAGCGGCGCAGGCGGCACCCGCTGTCCTGCAGCATCCTGGCGGGGTGCAGGTCGCCATGCCATTGGATGAGCGCCGGAAACAGATTGTCGAATGGCAATCGTCCGTTGAGCGGCACCGCCATTTGCCACCGCAACGCGCCCCGGGCCAGTTCGATGGGCGTACCGACCCCATTCGGGAAAACGCTCAGTGATTCCACAATATTCGAAACCCTGCAGATCCAGTTGGTCAGGCGCGGCTGCCCCTGATACCGGTCAAGATCGAACCAGCGGGTTCGCTGCGGGTTCGCCGCCTCGGGATCAATCGCGATGGCTTCCAGATACAGACCATCCCGCAGACCCAGTAGCCGGTTGTAAGTGCCGAAGGTCTCGTGCTTGCCGCCCTCCTGCAACGGTACTCCCAATGCCTGCTCGATATGGGCGGACGCCTCATCAAGCGTTTCGCCCGCCACGGCCAGATGATCCAGTAACACGCGCGCCTCCTATGCAAAGCGGCCAGCCCAAAAGGGGGGCTGGCCGCATGTTTTCGCCAAAGGCGCGGGATCACAAGATTTTTCGTCAAAAAATATTCGGTCAGCTCTGCGCTTCGCCAATCAGGCGCAGAATGTCTTGTGCCGCCTCGGGAATATTGGTTCCCGGGCCGAAGATGGCCTTCACACCATGATCATAGAGGAACTGGTAGTCCTGTTGCGGGATAACCCCGCCACAGATGACGATGATGTCCTCGGCCCCGGCTTTTTTCAGCTCTTCGACCAGTTGCGGGGCCAGCGTCTTGTGACCCGCCGCCTGTGACGAAATGCCGACCACATGCACGTCGTTGTCGACCGCATCCTGCGCAGCCTCGGCGGGTGTCTGGAACAACGGCCCCACATCCACGTCGAAGCCAATATCGGCGAAGGCCGTGGCGATCACCTTGGCCCCGCGGTCATGCCCGTCCTGCCCCATCTTGACCACCAACAAACGCGGGCGGCGGCCTTCGGCTTCGGCGAATTCCTCGATGGATTTCTGGATCGCGGCAAAGCCTTCGTCGCCCTCGTAAGCGGCACCGTAGACACCGGCCAGGGTTTTTACCTCGGCGCGATGTCGGCCGAACTCTTTCTCCATTGCCATGCTGATCTCTCCTACGGATGCGCGGGCGCGGGCGGCCTCGACCGCGGCAGCCAGCAGGTTGCCGCCCTCGCGGGCGGTATTGGTTAGCGAGGCCAGCGCCTGTTGGCAGGCGGCCTCGTCGCGGGTGGCGCGGATACGTTCCAGACGCGCGACCTGCGCATCGCGCACGGCGACATTGTCGACGTCCAGAATGTCGATCGGGTCTTCCTGTTCCTTGCGGTACTTGTTGACGCCGACGATCACCTCGTCGCCTCGGTCGATCATCGCCTGACGGCGTGCCGCGCTTTCCTCGATCCGCAACTTGGGCATACCGGAGGCGACGGCTTTGGTCATGCCTCCCATATCCTCGACTTCTTCCATCAACGCCCAGGCCTTTTCGACCAGTTCATTGGTCAGGCTTTCGATGTAGTAGGACCCGGCAAGCGGATCGACCACATCAGTCACGCCGGTTTCCTCCTGCAGCACCAGTTGCGTGTTCCGCGCGATGCGGGCCGAGAAATCGGTGGGCAGGGCAATCGCCTCGTCCAGCGCATTGGTGTGCAGCGACTGGGTGCCGCCCAGAACTGCGCTCATCGCCTCGTAGGCGGTGCGGATGACGTTGTTATAGGGGTCCTGTTCCTGCAGCGACACGCCCGAGGTCTGGCAGTGGGTCCGCAGCATTTTCGACCGTTCGGACTTGGCCCCGAAATCCGTCATGACCCGATGCCACAGCGTGCGGGCCGCACGCAGCTTGGCGATTTCCATGAAGAAGTTCATGCCGATGGCAAAGAAAAACGACAGACGGCCCGCGAACTTGTCCACATCCATCCCGGCCTGCGTGGCGGCGCGGACATATTCGCGCCCATCCGCCAGCGTATAGGCCAGTTCCTGCACCAGGTTCGCCCCGGCCTCTTGCATGTGATAGCCCGAGATCGAGATTGAGTTGAACTTGGGCATCTCGTTCGAGGTGTAATCTATGATGTCCGAGATGATCCGCATCGACGGTTCGGGCGGGTAGATATAAGTGTTGCGCACCATGAACTCTTTCAGAATGTCGTTCTGAATGGTGCCGGACAGTACGGACTTGTCATGGCCCTGCTCCTCACCCGCAACGATGAAACTGGCCAGAATCGGAACCACCGCACCGTTCATGGTCATCGAGACCGAGACCTTGTCCAGCGGGATGCCATCAAACAGGATCTTCATGTCCTCGACACTGTCAATTGCCACGCCTGCCTTGCCAACATCACCGACGACGCGTGGGTGGTCGCTGTCATAGCCCCGGTGCGTCGCCAGATCGAAGGCCACCGAAACACCCTGCTGACCGGCGGCCAGATTACGGCGATAGAATGCGTTCAATTCCTCGGCGGTCGAAAAGCCCGCGTATTGGCGGATCGTCCACGGGCGGCCGGCATACATCGTCGCCTTTACCCCACGCGTGAACGGCCCGAACCCGGGCAGAGACCCCATATGCGGCAGATCGGCGGTGTCTGCCTGCGTGTAGAGCGGTTTGACGTCGATGCCTTCCAGCGTCTCTTTGGTCAGGTCGTTCAACGGACGGCCGCGCAGCTCTTTCTCGGCCAGCGCCTGCCAGTCTTTGGTATCGGTCATTGCGATTTCCTTTTCTCGGTTCGGATCGCGCCGGGGCGCTGCCCGCGCGGTGTGATCATCTGTGGCGCCCCTTCGGGCATGGTCGGACGCAACATTTTGAACGCTGCGTGCAATTCGCTGGTCGCATTCATCGGCACAGAGGCTATATTCAAACGAACAGGAGGCCCCATGACACGAACGCTTGCCCTTGTTTTCTCGGCACTATTCCCGCTGGCTGTTGCGGCCGCCGACGGGACAGCCCCTGCCGATGACAGCTTTGTCCGTCCCGCCGGTGACAGCGAGCTGAGCGAATATCTTTGGGTTAACAGGCCCATCGTCGTCTTTGCCGACACCCCCGCCGATCCGAGGTTCCGGCAGCAGATCGACATGCTGCTGGAAGGCGAAGACGCCATGCGCGAACGGGACGTGATCGTCCTGACTGATACCGATCCTGCGGCCCGGTCCCCGATCCGGACGCAACTGCGCCCGCGCGGGTTCCAGATGGTGTTCGTTGACAAGGACGGTGTCGTCAAACTGCGCAAGCCTTCCCCTTGGAGCGTACGCGAAATCGGTCGCTCGATTGACAAGACCCCCTTGCGCGAACGCGAGATTCGCGAACGGCGCGAGGGCGGCTGAGCGCCTTCGCCACGCCCCATCGCCCCGGCGCAATTGGCCGGGTCCTTTTGGGGGTTTGGCAAAAACGCGGACATGATCATTCGAATTCCATGATCACATCGTCCACGGCAAGGCTGTCGCCGGGGCCTGCGTTGATCTTGGAGACGGTGCCCTTCTTTTCCGCGCGCAAGATGTTTTCCATCTTCATCGCCTCGACCGTGCACAGCGCCTGACCTTCCTGGACCTCCTGCCCTACTTCGACATCGACCTTCACAATCAGTCCGGGCATCGGGCAGAGCAGCATTTTCGAGGTATCCGGCGGCAGCTTCTCGGGCATCAGTCGAGCCAGTTCCGCCTGTCGCGGACGCCGCACATGCAC
Source organism: Ruegeria sp. ABV4_181 (assembly GCF_056158465.1). Taxonomy (NCBI): domain Bacteria; kingdom Pseudomonadati; phylum Pseudomonadota; class Alphaproteobacteria; order Rhodobacterales; family Roseobacteraceae; genus Ruegeria; species Ruegeria sp. ABV4_181. Next base: position 1,775,207 of record NZ_JBSWTI010000002.1, on the reverse strand, counting down.
TTTCATGTCCGCGCCCCGGTTGCGAATCCGGAAACCGCCCGAGACCTTGCCGGCCTTCAGAACCAACGGGGCGGCGTCGACATCGAGCACCGCCAGCTGATCCCCCGGGGTCCAGTCGGACGCAACGCGCAGGGTCGAGCCGTCTTCGAACTTGACCGTTGCGCCTTCTTTGTCCGCATTCACCTGAACCGCGAACTCCTGACCCTGCAACGTCACAACCCAGCGTTTGCCGACTTTGCGTTCATGGTTGTCCATCCGACCCGACACGCGGGTGCGCCGAATCTCTGCAACCCGGTGCATGGCCGCGCACGAGGCCGTGATGCGGCGCAGATCGGCTTCGGGCAGTGTCACGCCGTCGAACCCGTCCGGGTATTCCTCGGCGATAAAGGCGGTTGTCATGTCGCCGCTGACGAATTTCGGATGATCCATCACGGCGGACAGGAACGGCAGGTTGTGACCGATGCCTTCGACCTCGAAACTGTCCAGCGCCACGCGCATTGCCTCAATCGCCTGCTCGCGGGTTGAGGCCCAGGTGCAGAGCTTGGCGATCATCGGGTCGTAATACATGCTGATTTCGCCGCCTTCATAGACGCCGGTGTCGTTGCGCACGGCGGCCTCACCTTCGGGCGCGTCTCCCTGCCATTTGCCATTCACCTGCAGCGGACCCGCGGCGGTTTCCTGCGGTGGGCGATAGCGGGTCAGGCGGCCGATCGAGGGCAGGAAGTTGCGATAAGGATCTTCGGCATAAAGGCGGTTTTCTATAGCCCAGCCGGTGAGCGTCACGTCGTCCTGCGTGATCGACAGAGGCTCACCCGCTGCGACGCGGATCATCTGTTCAACCAGATCGACGCCGGTGATCAGCTCTGTCACCGGGTGTTCCACCTGCAGACGGGTATTCATTTCGAGGAAGTAGAAATTCTTGTCGCCATCCACGATGAACTCCACCGTCCCCGCGCTGGCATAGTCCACTGCCTTGGCCAGAGCGACGGCCTGTTCCCCCATCGCCTTGCGGGTTTCAGGGTCGAGGAACGGCGACGGGGCTTCTTCCACAACTTTCTGGTTGCGGCGCTGGATCGAACATTCGCGCTCACCCAGATAGATGCCGTTGCCGTGGCTGTCGCACAGAACCTGAATTTCAATGTGGCGCGGTTGGGTCACGAATTTCTCGATGAAAATCCGGTCGTCACCGAAAGAGTTCGCGGCCTCGTTCTTGGACGACTGGAAGCCCTCGCGCGCTTCGTCATCATTCCACGCGATCCGCATGCCCTTGCCGCCGCCGCCGGCGCTGGCCTTGATCATGACCGGATAGCCGATCTCCTGGCTGATCTTCACGGCCTCGTCTGCGTCTTCGATCAGGCCCATGTAACCGGGCACCGTCGAAACCCCGGCATCCTGCGCGATCTTCTTCGAGGTGATCTTGTCGCCCATGCTTTCAATCGCACCGACGGGCGGTCCGACAAAAGCCACGCCTGCGGCGTCCAGCGCCTCGGCGAACTTGGCGTTTTCCGACAGGAAGCCGTATCCGGGGTGCACCGCCTGTGCGCCGCTTTCGCGGATCGCGTCCATCACCTTGTCGATCACGATATAGGACTGGTTTGCAGGCGGCGGGCCGATATGAACGGCTTCGTCCGCCATTTCCACATGTAGGGCGTTCTTGTCCGCATCCGAATAGATGGCGACGGTGCCGATTCCCATCTTGCGGGCGGTCTTGATGACGCGGCAGGCGATCTCGCCCCGGTTAGCAATCAGGATCTTGTTGAACATGAAACGTCCTTTGTCTTGGTGTTCTGGAAACGCAAAACGCCGCCGCGGGGACGGAACCCCACGACGGCGTGATGCGCGATGACGGTCGGGGCGACACGCGCCCCGGAGAAATCGGTGTTACCTACAGTTGTTCTGCGTCTTGCAGTACAGCACGTTGCCCGCGGCACCGACAACGGCACCGAACAGCGGATCGGCGTTGACGACCGCTGCGCCGACAGCCCCGGCGCCGCCGCCAAGCAGTGCTTGTTCGCCGGTCGAGTCGCCACAGGCCGCAAGGCCCGCGCAGGTTGCCAGTGCAAGGAAGTATCTCGGGAATCGCATGATTTCTGCCCTTTTAAGATTATTGACGTTTCTGGGGGCAGATGCCGGAAATACCGGTTGTTATTCAATATCAGGCGCCGTGAACCGGAGAATTGCGCAGGTTTATGCCGCCTCGGGCATGGTTCAGGCGCAAAGAAAAACGCGGGCAGGATTTTGTGGGGATCACAAACCTGCCCGCGGAAGGAAGGGGTACGGAATAGTAGGTGCTTGTGCGGCGCAGGCAAAGTAGAGCCGCACGGCCCGTTCAACATGCACGCCCCGGCAGAGGGTGCAAACGAAGATTCACCGCCCGCGAATTTTCCGGCTGGAATTTGCCCATCGGGCAAATTCCCGCGCAGATTTACGCCGATAGGTTGTTGACCGCAAAAGCCCACACCTGCCGGCGGCAGCGTCACACTTCCGTTACAAAGCGGCCCGTTTTCTGCGGTTTCTGCAGACGCATCATCACGTACTGCAACCGCGAAAGCCGCGCAATTGTTCCACATTCGCCGGGCTTTGAGCGCGCGGGTCACCGGCGTGTGATAAAAAGCACCGCGCAGCGCAATTTTTCTTGTGAAAAATCCGCTTCTTGGTCCCGATCTCGTGATTTCCCAGATTTTCCGCTGCGTGGAACGGTGCGCGTGCACACTCGCACACAAGGAAACATCCACATGATTATAAAAGGAAAAACGGCATTTCTGCTTGCTGCCACCGCGTTTAGTGTGACCAGCTCGCTTGCTTATGCCCAAGATGCCCAGACCCAGGCCGAACTTGACGCGCTGCGGGCCCGCGTCGAGGCGCTGGAGGCTGCGAACCCCGGCTCGGGGACCGGCGACCTGCGCGTTGGCAACACAACGCTGGACGTCTACGGTTACGTCAAGGCCGACTTCTTCTATGACTTCGAATTCGATCAGGGTGATACCGCGTTCGTCAACGTTATCGGCGAGCCGTCGGCCGCAACCAGCGGCACGTTCGGCGCGACCGTTCGTCAGTCGCGGATCGGGTTGCGCACCAGCACGCCCAGCGCCATTGGCGATATCGACGGCCAGTTGGAGGTTGACCTGTTCGCGTCGAATGGCACGGCCGAATTCCGTCTGCGCCACGCCAATATCCGGGTGGGCGACGCCTGGCTGATCGGACAATACTGGACCAATTTCCAGCCGCTCGACACATATCCGACCTCGGTGGAATTCAACGGCCCGGTCGGGATCGCCTTTGCCCGCGTACCCCAGGTTCGGTATTCCAACAAATTCGGAACCAACACGACCTTCGCAGTTTCTGTCGAAGAGAATGTCAGCGGGTCGAACTCGCAAGATCCGGTGCTGACCGCTTCGGCGGAATTCAATGACGGCACTTACATCGCGCGCGCCGCCGCGCTCTATGGCACCGCGGAAAGCGGCGGCGTCGAAGTTGACCAGACCGGTCTTACCCTGTCCGGCTCGGTCCGTCCGTGGGAAGGCGGCCTGTTCCAGATCAACTATGTCACCGGCGAGGCGCTTGGGCCCTACCTGATCGGCCTGGGTGATCCCGTTGTCGGCGGTCAGGCCAACGATGTGGATGGCTATACCATCGAATTCCGTCAGGACATCGGCCCAAAATGGAACGTCGGCATCGCCTACGGCAAAGAGGATTACGACCTCCCGACCTCGACCGGCACGCTGGCCTTTACCGAGCTTGAGACGATCCATGTCAACGCCTTCTACAAGGCGACGGACAGTTTGACCCTCAGCGCCGAGTATATCTATGGCGAGCGGAATGACGCGCCCACAGGCCGCACCTTTGACGGCAACCGCGTGCAGGTGGCCGCTCAGCTGAATTTCTGACCGCACAAACCGACCCTGCCCGGCATCGGGCAGGGTTTTGGCCCGGACAGGCCCAAACGGGATACATGCAGTCAAGAATTGCACGATCAGCGCACCCCGTCGAAAATGTCGGGAAATGACACCCGCGCCACATCCGGATCAATCACCAGAAGCGCGTCGTAGCTGGCCGGATCAAACGGGTCTTCGGCCGGGATAACCTCACGCTCGAACAACCAACTCAGGCGTCCGGCATCCAGATTGCCGCGTTCAAAAGGTTGGTCGCCAAAATGCTCCCACAACGCCTGCAGAAACGCGACATCCGCGCGGCGGTCCGCTGGCTTGCGGTCGCGAAACCGTTCGCGACGGGTCAGCGGCGTGACCCCTTTGGGATTGGCCCGCCGAATGGTGAACTGAAAATCGGTTCCCGCCAGACGACCGGGAAATCCGCGGTGCTTCAGCATGCCGCCACCTCGTCGATTTGATCATTCACTGAGAAAACAAGGCCAAGTCCGAAACCGGATCGGATCATATTGCGTACCTCCAAAGCCGCACTGAATTTCAGAAACGCCCTGAGGTCATGAAAATGGTATCTCATGGTCAGAGCCCCTCCCAGATACATTGCGACTGCTCCAGACGGTAGGCTTCGAAAAACTGCGTGGCGTCGGGGGACGCGCGTCCGAACTCGATGGGCCGGTCCGACAGCGAAATGACGACCCGCGCGGGGGCAAGTTCGTATTCGGCCACATAGGCAACCGCGAGCGTCTGGCACAGATGCTCCATATCCGCCGCGGCGACATCGTACCCGATCCGCCCTGTGGTCGAGCCGATCTTGGGTGCGATAAAGCGAAACCGCAGCCACAGTTCACCGGGGTTATTGTCCAGAAGAACGTCGCTCAGATGCACGGGCTGGCCGGACGGAACCGGCAGCAGAACTTCGGTTTCTGCAAAGGCGGGGGAACCCAGGGCCAGAAGGATCAGGACAAAGGCGCGATCCCGGACCTGCCAAGGGCAGGCTCCTCTCTCCGGGATCGCGCGCGCATGGCTTTCGGCCCGCGCTTTTCTATGTCTGATAAGGCATTTCATTTAGCAGTTTTGGCCTCAGAGTCAAACTCGCTTGCAGGGAATTGTGCCGGGACCGGCCATCAGGGATGGGTTCCCATGGCGGCCGGCCGGACAAGACGCTTGGCGTGCATCCTTTACAGCGGAATATTGTCGTGTTTCTTCCACGGGTTCTTCAGCTTCTTGTTGCGCAGGCTGGCAAAAGCCCGCGACACGCGGCGCCGGGTCGATTGCGGCATGATCACCTCGTCGATGAAGCCGCGTTCAGCCGCAACAAACGGATTGGCGAAGCGGTCTTCGTAGTCCTGAGTGTGCTGTGCGATCTTTTCGGAATCCCCCAGATCAGCGCGGTGGATGATCTCGGTCGCGCCCTTGGCTCCCATCACCGCGATCTCGGCGGTGGGCCAGGCATAGTTAAAGTCGCCGCGCAGGTGCTTGGAGGCCATAACATCATATGCACCGCCATAAGCCTTGCGGGTAATCACGGTCACCTTTGGCACAGTCGCCTCGCCATAGGCGAATAACAGTTTGGCGCCGTGCTTGATGACACCGCCATATTCCTGCGAGGTTCCGGGCAAAAAGCCCGGCACGTCTACCAGAGTCAGGATCGGAATTTCGAAACAGTCGCAGAAACGCACAAACCGCGCGGCCTTACGGCTGCTGTCAATGTCCAGACATCCCGCCAGAACCATCGGCTGGTTTGCGACCACACCGACCGTCTGACCTTCAAGGCGGATAAATCCGGTGATGATGTTCTTGGCGTAGTCTTCCTGAATCTCATAGAAGTCACCCTCATCCGCCACTTTGGTAATGAGTTCCTTCATATCGTAGGGCGTGTTCGGGTTGTCCGGGATCAGCGTGTCCAGTGAGGTCTCAACCCGGTCTGGGCTGTCGAAGAACGGGCGCACCGGCGGCTTTTCGCGGTTGTTCAGCGGCAGGAAATCGACCAGACGACGCACCTCGGCCAATGCCTCGACATCGTTTTCGAATGCCCCATCAGCGACCGATGACTTTTTGGTATGCGTCGACGCCCCGCCCAGTTCCTCGGCGGTGACAACCTCGTTGGTGACGGTTTTGACAACATCAGGCCCGGTCACGAACATGTAGGACGTGTCTTTGACCATGAAGATGAAATCGGTCATCGCGGGGCTGTAGACTGCTCCGCCCGCGCAGGGGCCCATGATCACGCTGATCTGCGGCACCACGCCCGAGGCCATGATGTTACGCTGGAACACCTCGGCATAACCGGCCAGCGACGCCACGCCTTCCTGGATTCGCGCCCCGCCCGAGTCGTTGATTCCAATCACCGGCGCGCCGTTCTGAATCGCCATATCCATGATCTTGCAAATCTTCTGCGCGTGGGTTTCCGACAGCGACCCGCCGAACACGGTAAAATCCTGGCTGAACACATAGACCATGCGGCCATTGATCGTGCCCCAGCCAGTAACCACCCCGTCACCCGCAGGCTTTTGATTTTCCATTCCGAAATCAGTGCAGCGATGGCTGACGAACATGTCGAACTCTTCGAAACTGCCTTCGTCCACCAGCAATTCGATCCGCTCGCGTGCCGTCAGCTTGCCCCGTGCATGCTGCGCGTCGATGCGTCGTTGTCCGCCACCAAGCCGCGCGTCGTTCCGGCGGTCTTCAAGCTCGGAAAGGATGTCTTTCATGACGATAATCCCCTGTAAAATCTGGCGCGACCATATACGCAGAGTCGTTCAGACCAAAGTGTCATTCGGCAAATTTGCAAAGTTCTGGAAACGGATAGCGGGAAAATTGTAAATTTGCGAAGTTTACGGATACCGGACGGGCATGCATGGTATTCCCAAAAACCGTCACTATACATGTGAACCATGCAGTTCAGCACATCCCGGGCGCGCCGTTCGCCCCCCACTATCGCCACGCTCGTTTTGCTTTCAGGGATGTCCGCCCTGAGCCTGAACCTGTTTTTGCCCAGCCTGCCGAACATGGCCCTGTATTTCGACACGGACTACAAGGTCATGCAATTGTCGATTGCGCTCTACCTGCTGGTCAATGCGGTGCTTCAGATCCTGATTGGCCCCATCGCGGACAAGGCCGGTCGCAGACCGGTTCTGCTGTGGGGGCTCGCGCTGTTTCTGGTTGCAACGCTGGGCTGCATCTACGCCCCCAATGCCGAAGTGTTTCTTGCCTTCCGGATGTGTCAGGCAATCGTGGTTGTCGGAATGGTTCTCAGCCGTGCGGCGGTGCGGGACCTTTATGATCAGGATCAGGCTGCGTCGATGATCGGCTATGTCACGATGGGCATGGCCGTTGTTCCCATGATCGGTCCCGGCATCGGCGGCCTGCTCGAAGAGAGCTTTGGCTGGAAGGCAAACTTCTGGCTGCCCTTCGGACTTGGGGCCCTGACGCTGGCCCTGACCTTTGCCGATTTTGGCGAAACCTCAACCAAAAGCGGCAAGACGCTGATACAGCAGTTTCGCGAATACCCGGAGTTGCTGCGATCGCCACGGTTCTGGGGATATTCGCTGTCTTCGGCGTTTTCATCCGGTGCCTTCTTCGCCTACCTTGGCGGCGCGCCCTTCATCGGCACGGAACTGTTCGGCCTGTCGGCCTCGGAACTGGGCATTTATTTCGGTGCCCCGGCATTGGGCTATTTCTTCGGAAACTTCCTCAGCGGGCGGTATTCGGTCCGGTATGGCGTGAACCGCATGGTCCTGTGGGGAAGCTGGCTGAACGCAATCGGCGTTGCGATTTCGGCAACCCTGTTTCTGGCAGGCGCCGGCTCAGCGCTCAGCTTTTTCGGCTTCATGACCTTCGTCGGGGTGGGCAACGGCATGACCATTCCCAATGCCACTTCCGGCGCCCTGTCCGTTCGCCCGCACCTTGCGGCCACCGCATCCGGCCTGAGCGGCGCAATCATGCTGGGTGGCGGCGCGGGTCTGAGCGCCTTTGCAGGGGCCTTGCTGACCCACGAGACAGGCGCGATGCCCTTGCTGTGGCTTATGCTGGCAACATCCGCCCTGGCGATCTGCGCGATCGCCGTCGTGATCCGGCGCGAAAGGCAACTGGGACTTTAAGGCCGCTTGCGCCCGCAGATTTGCAAAGTTAGCTTTCAGCAACGGAAAAGTTGCAAAGGCCCGTTATGGCGACCCAAAAACTCTATGCCGGTGCGAAGCTGCGCGAAATGCGTACGCGCCTGACCCTGACGCAAAAGGAATTCGCTGCAAAACTTGGCGTATCGCTGCCCTACCTCAACCAGATGGAAAACAACAACCGGCCGATTTCCACCACGGTCGTGCTGTCCCTTGCGCAGGAATTCGGCATGGACGTGACCGAGCTCAGCACTGGTGACAGCGAACGTCTGGTGTCTGACATGCGCGAGGCGCTGGCCGACCCGGTCTTTGACGACGCCATACCGCCGCTGGCCGATCTGAGGCTGACGGCATCCAACGCCCCCGCATTGGCACGCGCCTTTATCGCGCTGCACAGAACCTATCGCCAGACGCATGAGCGGCTGGCCTCTCTGGACGAGGCATTGGGGCGTGAAGACGCCCGGATTCAGGCCAGCCCATGGGAAGAAGTGCGCGATTTCTTTCACTATTGCGACAATTACATCGACGCGGTCGACCGCGCAGCGGAACGATTTGCAGGCCGCGCCGAAACCACAGGCGGCGTCCGCGCCGCAGCAATCGAAAGCCTTGCCGAGCGTGGTATTCGCGTACAGTTCGTGGAAATCGAAGAAACGCGGAAATACGACGGCGACAGCAAGACACTCCTGCTGTCCTCCCGCACGGCACCGCAAACGCAAGTCTTTCAGTTGCTGTTACAGGTCGCGCTTATCAGCCAGGACCAGTTGCTTGAGGCCACGCTGGACTTTGCCAAGTTCCAAAGCGACGAGGCGCGTGCGATCGCCAAGATCGGCCTCGCCAACTATTTCGCCGGTGCCTCCTTGATGCCCTATGGCGCGTTCCTGTCGTCAGCGCAGGAGTATCGCCACGATCTTGAACTGCTCAGCAACCGCTTCGGCGCGTCAATTGAACAGGTGGCACACCGGCTGTCCACGCTGCAACGCCCCGGCGCCAAGGGCATTCCGTTCTTCTTTGTCCGTGTCGATCAGGCCGGGACGATTACCAAGCGCCATTCGGCCACACGCCTGCAATTCGCCCGCTTCGGCGGGGCCTGCCCCCTGTGGAACGTCCACCGCGCTTTCGAAACCCCCGGCCATTTCCTGCGGCAACTGGCGGAAACTCCGGACGGTGTCCGATATATCTCCCTCGCGCGGGACGTATCGAAATCGGGCGGGTCTTTCGGCGCGCCTGTGCGCCGCTATGCCATTGCCCTGGGGTGTGAAGTGCGCCATGCCGAGGCGCTGGTTTACGCCGACAATCTCGATATCAACAACGCCAGCGCCTACGAACCCATCGGCATCTCGTGCCGCATCTGCGAACGGCAAAACTGCCATCAGCGCTCGGTCCCGCCTCTGGAAAGGCGCCTGTCCATCGACGCGCATACCCGCGGCACCCTGCCTTACGAAGTCACCTGATCTTCACCTGGCCTGAAAATACCTCGGGGGAGTCGCGGCCTGCCGCGACGGGGGCAGAGCCCCCGCCCTGTTGCTTCAATCTTTCGACAAAATCGCCCAGATCTCATCCTTGAGCGCCGCGCGTTTCTTGCGCATTTCGCCCTCGGCCAAATCTTCCATCGGTTCGATGTTGGTCTCGGCGCGATGCACGATGCGGTTGATCTCGTGATATTCATCTGCCAGCCGGGCGAAATGCGCATCCGTTTGCTTGAGCTGGCTCATCATTTCAACTTTCTCCGGAAATTCCTCGGCCAGTTCATGCGGGGTGTGGGACATTCCTGTTCGCTCCTGAAATATGTCGTTGCGATTCAGGTCTATACGTCTTTCCCACACCTTGCTTTGACGCGGATCAAATCACCGCTGTGCGGTTGCCCATGCCGGATGAATCCACGGGCGATCGTTGGCCTTCGGCAGAGCTTCCTTGCCCAACAGATGATCCGACACCTTTTCGCCCACCATGATCGAGGGCGCATTCAGGTTGCCATTGGTGATCTGCGGGAAGATCGAGCTGTCGGCCACGCGCAGGCCATCTACGCCAATCACGCGACCTTCGGGATCAACAACCGCGCGCTTGTCGTCCGCCCGCCCCATCCGGCAGGTGCCGCAGGGGTGATAGGCACTTTCGGCATGTTCCGCGATGAACGCATTCAGTTCCTCGTCGGTCTGCACGTCGGCGCCCGGCTGAATTTCCTTGCCGGAATAAGGTTTGAAGGCGTCCTGTCCGAAAATCTCGCGGGTCAGGCGGATGCAGCTGCGGAAATCCTCCCAGTCCTGCTCGTGGCTCATGTAATTGAACCGGATCACCGGCGCGTCCTCGGGCTTGTCTGATCGCAGCGTAACCGCCCCGCGTGAGGGCGAGCGCATCGGCCCGACATGTGCCTGGAACCCGTGCCCCTCGGCCGCTGCCTGCCCGTCGTAGCGAACGGCAATCGGCAGAAAATGGTACTGGATATCCGGATACTCCACTCCGGGCTTCGAACGGATGAAGGCCGCGCTTTCGAACTGGTTCGACGCCCCCAGACCGGTTTTGGTGAACAGCCATTGTGCGCCGATCAGCCCTTTGCTGACCAGATTCCAATGTTTGTAGAGCGTGATTGGCTGCAGCGAGGCCTGCTGGATGTACAATTCCAGATGGTCTTGCAGGTTTGCGCCGACGCCGGGGCGGTCGGCGACAACCTCAATCCCATGTTCGGCCAGATGCGCCGCCGGGCCGATGCCGGACAGCATCAGCAGCTTGGGCGAGTTGATCGACGACGCCGCCAAAACCACCTCGCGCCGGGCGCGAATGATCTCTTTCTTGCCGCCGCGCACCAGTTCGACCCCGGTTGCGCGACCGCTTTCCATGACAACCCGGCACGCCAGTCCGCGCACGATATCGCAGTTGTCGCGTTTGATCGCGGGCTTCAGGTATGCGTTGGCCGCTGACCAGCGCCGCCCCTTCCAGACGGTCTGCTCCATCGGGCCAAAGCCTTCCTGCTTTTCACCGTTATAGTCGCCGGTCACTTCGTACCCTGCCTGCTGACCCGCATCGACAAAGGCCTGAAACAGAGGGTTCTCGCGCGGACCGCGCGAAACATGCAGCGGCCCGTCGGTCCCGCGCCAGGTCGGATCACCGCCATGACCACCGTCGTGCCAGGTTTCCATACGCTTGTAGTAGGGCAGCACGTCTGCATATGACCATCCATCAGCCCCCATCTCGGCCCAGCTGTCGAAATCGCGCGCGTGACCGCGCACGTAGACCATGCCGTTGATCGAGGATGAACCGCCGATGACCTTGCCCCGCGGGCAGGCCAGCTGGCGATTGTTCAGATGGGGTTCAGGCTCGGACCGGTATCCCCAGTCATACATCGGCATGTTCATCGGATAGCTCAGCGCGGCCGGCATCTGGATGAACGGGCCGGCATCGGTGCCCCCATGTTCGATCACCAGAACCGAGGCCCCCGCCTCACTCAGTCGATAAGCCATCGCGCATCCTGCGGATCCTGCGCCAACGATGACGAAATCTGCTTCCATTTTCAGGTCTCCATGACCCGCCGAGCCTGGTTCGGGCGCTTCCGGCGGGAGTATTTTCGAAAAATATGAAGAGGTTACTCGCCGCGCGGGAAGCGGGCGTTTTCCTCAACGACATTCAGATCCATGTGATTGCGCATGTAGCGCTCGGACGCCTTTTGCAGCGGCTGATAGTCCCACGGGTAATACCCCCCCTGGCGCAGCGCTTCGTACACAACCCAACGGCGGGCCTGACTGGCGCGAACATCGGCATCAAAGCTGTCGAGGTCCCAGCGCGCCTCGGACTTGGCCCGCAGTGTTTGCAGAGTGCCGGCATGATCGGGACTGTCGGCAAGGTTGGTCAGTTCGTGCGGGTCGGCCTCCAGATCGTACAACTGATCCGGATCCAGCGCACAGCGATTGTATTTCCACTTGCCATAACGCAGCGACACCAGAGGCGCATAAGACGCCTCAGCCGCGTATTCCATGGCTACCGGAGCGGTACGCTCGATTCCGTTCGCCAGCGGCACAAGGTCTTCGCCATCGGTCCAGGGGGCAATCTCAGCCATGTCAACGCCCGCCAAGGCACCAAGCGTCGGTGTCACGTCGATGGTCGATACCGGCGCGTCGATCCGTCCGGCTGGCAATCCGGGTGCGGAAATCATCAGCGGTACGCGGGCCGAGCCTTCGTAGAAGTTCATCTTGAACCACAATCCGCGCTCGCCCAGCATGTCGCCGTGGTCGGAAACAAAGAGGATGATCGCCTCTTGCCGCGTGGATTCCAGGACGTCGAGGATTTCGCCGATCTTGTCGTCCAGATACGAGATATTGGCGAAATAGGCCCGGCGGGACTTTTGGATATCTTCTTGGGTGATGTCGAAGCTGCGCCAATCATTGGCGTCGAAGATGCGCTGGGAATGCGGGTCCTGATTGTCATAACCGAGATCAGCAACTTCGGGCAGCAGGTGTTCGCAATCTTCGTAAAGGTCCCAATACTTGCGGCGCGCAACATAGGGATCATGCGGGTGGGTAAAACTGACGGTCACGCACCACGGGCGGTCGTCCTTGCCACGGGCCAGATCATAAAGCTTGGCCTTGGTGTTATAGGCAACCTCGTCATCATATTCCATCTGGTTTGAGATTTCGGCCACCCCTGCGCCCGTGACCGAGCCCATGTTGTGATACCACCAGTCGATCCGTTCACCCGGCTTGCGGTAATCCGGCGTCCAGCCGAAATCAGCCGGGTAGATATCGGTTGTCAGACGATCCTCGAACCCGTGCAACTGATCAGGACCGACGAAATGCATCTTGCCGGACAGGCAGGTGTAATAGCCCGCGCGACGCAGGTGGTGCGCATAGGTCGGGATATCGCTGCGGAACTCGGCGGCATTGTCATAGACGCCAGTGCGCGACGGCAACTGCCCGGACATGAAGCTGGCCCGCCCCGGCGCGCACAGCGGCGAGGCGGTATAGGCATTGGCAAACCGGATCGACCGCGCGGCCAGCTTCTTCAGGTTCGGGGCATGAAGCCAGTCTGCGGGGCCGTCTGGAAAGAGGGTCCCGTTCAACTGATCCACCATCAGGATCAGAATATTCGGTTTTGTCATTTTTCAGCCTCGATTAACGTATTGAGGACACGCATCGCGTGGTTGACGGCCAATTGCGGTTCTTCCGGTGCGCTCAGCGCGGCGCGGATATACAACCCGTCGATCAGCGCGATCATATTCTCGGCCGCCTCGACCGGGTCGCTCAGCAAGGGGCGCAGCGCGTAGATCAGGTTAGAGCGGATACGGGACTGATAAATCTGCCACAACCGCAACGCATCATCATTGGTTTGCGCCAGCACGTAGAACGTCATCCATGCGGCAATCACGTCGGGCGTAAAACAGGATGGGGCAAAACACGACCGGATGATGGCCTGCGCGCGCTCATGCGGCGCGGCGGCTTTCAGCTCCTCTCGCGCTTCGGTGCCGAAATCGGACAGAATGCGGCGCATGGCGGCCAGAAAAATCTGATCCTTTCCGCCGAAATAGTGATGCGCCAATGCGCTGGACATCCCCGCCCGCTTGGCGATCTGGCTGACGGTCACGTCGAGAGATTTTTTCGACCCAAGCTCGGCAATCGTCGCCTTGACGATCGCATCACGACGGATTGGCTCCATTCCGAGTTTCGGCATCGTTACCCCTCACTGCGAATACTGAGAAAACGCTACGGGGTTTTTATTGACTCGTCAATCAATAACGTTTGCCGGGACCGTAACGGTCAGAGTTTGGGGGCAATGCTGGGGGTCGTCAAGTTGCCGCGATTCAGGACCGCCTCGCGCCAGGCGATGAAGCTGACCGCAGACAGGATCAGCGTTCCGCCCGCAACAACCCAGACGTCGACCAGTTCGTGAAAGACCAGGGCACCCAACAATGTCGCCCAGATCAGTTGAAGGAATGTCACCGGCTGTGTGACGGCCACCGGGGCGGCCTTCAGTGCGAGGGTCATGAAGTAATGACCCATCGTGGCGAAACTGGCGACCAGGAACAGAATCCCAAGCTCGTGCAGGTCGGGCGGCGTCCAGACTGCGATTGCAAACGGAATCAGAAACACGGTTACCCAGATGGACATATGGGCGACAACCACCGCAGGTGGAAGATCGCGCACCAGCACCTTGGCCAGCAGATATGACGCACCAAGCGCCAGAGCCGTACCCAGCATGGTGATGTGCCCCGGCGAGATTTCCCGAAATCCCGGGCGCAGGATGATAAGAACGCCGATCACCGCGACGCAGATGGCGGCAATTCGGCGAAAGGCCAGTTTTTCGCCCAGGAACAGCGCCGCACCAAGCGTGACGTAAACCGGGGTCATGTAGTTCATCGCCGTGACCTCGGCCAGTGGGATCTGCGTCATCGAAAAGAACCAGAGCATCACCGCGCCGGCATGGACGATGCCGCGCGCTCCAAACAGCATCAGGTGCCTGCGCGTCAGATGCGTTCTCAGAACCAGCCGCAAAGCAGGCAGCAGAAAGACCAGCCCAAAGGCAAACCGCAGAAACGCCGCCTGAATCGGATCCATCGTCGCCCCCAGTGACTTGACCAGAGCGGTCATGACCACAAAGGACAACCCGGCGGAAAACATCCAGAACATGCCGGCCAGCGGGCGGTATTGGGCGGTAAGAGTTGACATGTTAACGGTTGAACACGGAATGCCGCGCAGGGGCAACCCGTCACATCACCACAAGTTTGAGAGCGATCGCAAGCATAACAACACCTATCAATACGTCCAGAACCTGCCACGCGCGCGGCCGCGCAAAGATTGGCGACAATACGCTTGCGCCGTATCCCAGCGAGAAAAAGAACACGAAACTGGACAAGACCGCACCCGTGGCGAAAGCCAGACGATCCTCGTACTGCGCTGAGATGGAACCGATCAGGACAACCGTATCCAGATAGACATGCGGGTTCAGCCAGGTAAAGGCCAGAACAGTCACCAGAACCGACCGCAGGCTGGCACGTTTCCCCTCACTCACGTCCATTGCTGCGCCGCCGCGCAGCGCCGATTGCAGGCTGCGCATCCCGTACCAGATCAGGAAAACCGCTCCGCCGTAGCGCATGACCGACTCGAACCACGGCAGAACCTGTGCCAATGTTCCGAACCCGGCAACGCCGGCGGCGATCAGAATGGCATCCGAGACCGCACAGGTGAGGCACAGTGGGAAGACATGCTCGCGCCGCAATCCCTGACGCAGAACAAAAGCGTTTTGCGCGCCAATGGCCAGGATCAGACTGAACCCCAGGGCGAAACCGGCAATCAGGGATGTGGACATGAAGCCTCCTGCGTTCTGCGCCGTTGACTAACGCTGGTGGGAGCATCTATCAAATTAAAGATATTGATCTGTGATAAGTTTCGCTAATGCTGTTGGACCCGAACCACCTGTCCGCCTTATCTGCGATTTTGCGCCATGGCAGTTTTGATGCCGCAGCCGCTGAGCTTGCCGTGACGCCCTCCGCCATCTCTCAAAGGATCAAGGCGCTGGAGGATCGTGTGGGCGCGGCCCTGATCAACAGGGGCACCCCCTGCACCGGCACGCCCGCAGGCCTGCGTATCGCGCAGCACGCCGAAGATATCGGTGTGCTTGAATCGAAGCTGGCCCGCGACCTGACCCTGGACCAGACCCCCGGCCCGGCGCGTGTGCGGATCGCGGTTCCGGCCGATGTTCTGGCGACGTGGTTCATCCATGCGATAGCTCGGGTGGACGGCCTGTTGTTCGATCTGGTTTTGGATGATCAGGATCACTCTGCGGAATGGTTGCGGCGCGGCGAGGTCAGCGCGGCGATAACGGTTGGCGGGCAAGTGGTTTCAGGCTGCGACGCCCATGCGTTGGGTGACCTGAGATACGTGCCGACGGCCAGCCCGGAATTTATGCGTCGATGGTTTCCCAACGGCGTCGATGAACACTCGCTCGCCCGCGCCCCGTGCCTGACCTTCAACCGCAAGGACGGTTTGCAAAAGGCCTGGATCGCCAGTCAGACCGACCGCAGGATTACGCCGCCCTCGCATTTCCTTCCCTCGTCGCATGGGTTTGTGGATGCAGCGATTTCCGGGTTGGGTTGGGGAATGAATCCGGTCGCGCTGGCGCAGGAGGCATTGGCGGACGGACGGCTTCGCCTCGTTCTGCCCGACGCGCCCCTTGATGTTCCGTTGACCTGGCAGGCGGGCAGAGTTCTGGCGTCGGCGCTGGCGCCCCTGACCGATGCGGTCAGACAGGTATCCGCTGATGCGCTTCTGCCCGCCGGGGCATAACGCGCCGGTCACGAGGCAACTTTTTCCTTCGCACCCGGCAGAACCATTCGATAGCAGGTTACAGCAGCGAACAGGCTCACGATCACAATGAACACGATTGCCCAGGCGACCTCGTGCATATGCGCGACACCGGCCAGCGCCGCCGATAGGGCAACTGCCGCGATCCGGCAAATGCTCTTGACCGCGGCAACGGCCTTGACGCGCTGATCCTTGGGGGCGACGTCCAGAAAATACAGCCTTCGGGCGCTGCTGACACCCGTGGCTGCCACCGTCACGATGAACAGGGCTATGGCGTGAACGTGCACGTCATGATCAATGCCCAGATAGTGGACCGACAAAAGAACAATACCGCTCAGCGCTATCATCATGTTCCCCATGACCATGACCGCCCTGTGTGACTTCAGATTGACCATCTGCCACAACGGGGCAGAGACCAGATATCCCGAGGCCGACGAAACGATCATGGCTGTCAGCCCTTTCGCCGACGTGTGATGAGATTCCGCCGCCAGCAAAGCAAAGAAAGGAACGGACAGGGAAACCACGACCAGCGGCATGCGCATGACCATATATCTGCGGAACCACGGCTCATCGAACATAGCCCAGATATCAGTGAAGTTCTGGATGAATTTTCGTTTTGCAACCGTGCGCATATCGGCCCTGTTCCGACGCACCGCCTCCGACATCGCCAGAATGGACAGGCCGGACAGGATGAAGAATGCCACGGACACCGCAATGACCGCAGAGTGGCGGGAAAAGGGCGGTTTTTCTTTGGTTACTTCGTGGACAAGTAAAGCCAGCCCGATGGCACCCAGGCCCCCGACACCGAGTTGCAGGTAATGCATGATCATGCGCGATTTTGACTGCACATGGTCGCCCAGCAGGTCGGTCAGCATCAGTGACTGCACCTCCTCGATCAGACCGATCAGGAAAAACGTCGCGACAAACGCGATGCCGATCAGCGGCACAACCCCGGTTGCCGCCACAACCAGCGCCAGAACCAGACACCCGCCGATTGCGATTTCGGTTATGGCAATCGCGCGCTTTTTGCGCTGTCGGGCCGCGATCGGCTGCGCCAGAAAGATGTCGGAGATCATGCTTCCCACCATCCGCACCGACACCAGCGCGCCAGCGATGAACATCGGCAATTCCAGCGACACCGCCAGAAACGGCAGCACGATGGACGGGCTGCCAAGGGTCCAGGCGACCTGAGACAGGATGCTCTGCCCCGTCAGGACCGGAATGTTCCTGTTCGGTGGGTTTGGTGGGCTGTCTGTCATTCTCGCAATCGACTTCTTACCCCGGCAAAGTGTTTTCAGGCATTTGCCCAAATCTACCGGGTTCCGGTCAACCGGCCAAGAACCCCGGTCGGTACAAAAGAAAAAACCCGGCCAGAGGCCGGGCTTTCCGATCTGCGAAACAGGAACCGGATCAGAGCTGTGCCATGACCTCGTCCGACGCTTCGAAATTCGTCGTCACGCGCTGAACGTCATCGTCATCTTCCAGCGCATCGACCAGTTTCATCAGGCGCTGCATGTCTTCCAGGCCCAGTTCGGTCGTCGTGGTGGGCTTCCAGACCAGCTTGGTCGATTCCGTCTCGCCCAGCGCGGTTTCAAGCGCGTTCGACACATCGTTCAGGTCGGTGTCAGCGCACCAGATGA
The DNA here is from genome assembly GCF_056158465.1 of Ruegeria sp. ABV4_181. Lineage (NCBI taxonomy): Bacteria > Pseudomonadati > Pseudomonadota > Alphaproteobacteria > Rhodobacterales > Roseobacteraceae > Ruegeria > Ruegeria sp. ABV4_181. The sequence goes on along the minus strand of NZ_JBSWTI010000002.1, from coordinate 1,757,283 downwards.
TGTGACCTTCGTCCGAGCTTTCGACGTCTTCGGCACCGGCTTCGATGGCCGCTTCGAACACCGTGTCGGCGTCACCGACCGAGGCCGGATAAACCACTTCGCCCTTGCGTTCGAACATGAACCCGACCGACCCTGTCTCGCCCAGATTGCCGCCGTTCTTGGAGAAGGTCGAGCGTACGGTCGATGCGGTCCGGTTGCGGTTGTCAGTCATTGTCTCGACGATGACAGCTACGCCGTTCGGACCATAGCCTTCGTACCGGATTTCTTCGTATTCGTCGCCCTCGCCCGCAACCGACTTCTTGATCGCGCGGTCGATCACGTCTTTGGGAACCGAGTTCGATTTGGCTTCTTTCACCGCCAGACGCAGGCGTGGGTTTTTGTCGGGATCGGGGTCGCCCATCTTGGCGGCGACAGTGATTTCTTTCGACAGTTTGGAAAACAGCTTGGACCGCGCGGCGTCCTGACGCCCCTTGCGGTGCTGGATGTTGGCCCATTTGGAATGGCCTGCCATGTTGCGTCCTCGTGATAGTGATTGCGTATTCGGCGCTCATATAGACGTTTGCGGGGCATGGGATCAAGAGAGCGGCTTGCGACAGCCCCCCTTGCGGGTATGGTGGCGGCATGACGACAGATCAGATTATTCTTTTTGCCCTTTTCGCCACCGTATTCGGGATGCTGCTGTGGGGCCGGTTTCGATATGATCTAGTGGCTTTTTCCGCCTTGCTGATCGGGGTCGTGCTGGGCGTTGTACCGGTGGACGACGCCTTTGCCGGGTTCGGGCACCCCGCAACCATAATCGTGGCACTGGTGCTTGTGGTCTCGGCCGGGCTGGTCCGATCGGGTGCCGTTTTCCTGATCACCCGAACGCTGGTCGATGCCTCACGGGGGCTTGGCGCGCATATCGCGCTGATGGGCGGGATCGGAGCGGTTTTGTCGGCTTTCATGAACAACGTGGCCGCGCTGGCGCTGCTGATGCCGGTCGATATCCAGACGGCGCGCAAGGCCGGGCGGTCGGTGGGCCTGACCCTGATGCCGCTGAGCTTTGCCACCATTCTCGGCGGTATGGCGACGCTGATCGGGACGCCGCCCAACATCATCATCGCCTCAATCCGGGCCGAGACACTGGGCGAACCCTTTCGCATGTTCGATTTCGCCCCGGTCGGCGGGCTGGCGGCGATTGCGGGGCTGGCCTTTGTGTCGCTGATCGGATGGCGGCTTATCCCGAACCGGGGCCCGCAGGAGGAAACGTCTGAGGTATTGGCCGAGTATATCGCCGAACTGACCATCCCGCCGGAGTCGGCCCATATCGGCAAACGCGTCAGCGAGCTTTACGAGGCGGCCGAGAAATCCGACGTTGCGATTATCGGACTGATCCGCGATGGCAAGCGGCGCTACGGGCGCTCGGCCCACGCCACGTTGCACGACGGCGACGCACTGGTTCTGGAAGCCCGTCCCGAGGCGCTGGATGAGTTTCGCGCGGCGCTGAACCTCGATTTCTCGGACACCCGGCGCCAGGAACTGCTGACCGCCGAAGGCGACGGGCTTGAGGTGATCGAAGTCGTCGCGCCCGAAAGCTCGCGCATCACCGGGCGCACAGCGCAGGGCCTGGGGCTGGCCTGGCGGCAGAGCACCGTATTGATGGGCATCTCGCGGCAGGGTCGCCGCATCACCGAGCAGGTGCGCAAGACGCAGGTTGAGGCGGGTGATATCCTGTTGTTGCTGTGTCCCCGCGACCGCAGTGCGGATGTGACCGAATGGCTGGGCTGCCTGCCGCTGGCGGCGCGCGGGCTGAATGTCACCGCCAACGAAAAGGCATGGCTGGCCATCGGCCTGTTCGCCGCCGCCGTGCTTGCAGCAAGCGTCGGGCTGATCTACCTGCCGATCGCGCTGGGGTTGGTGGTGGTGGGCTATGTGCTGACCAAGATCATGCCGATTGCCGATATCTACAATCACATCGAATGGCCGGTGGTCGTGCTGCTGGGATCAATGATCCCCTTGGGCAGCGCTCTGGAAACCTCCGGTGGTACCGAACTGATCGCCAATGCGCTGGTGCAGCTGACCGACGGCCTGCCTGCATGGGCGATTCTGACGGTGTTGATGGTGGTCACGATGACTCTGTCCGACGTGCTGAACAACACTGCCACCGCAATCGTCGCTGCGCCCGTAGGCATCCAGATGGCCCGCACACTGGAGGTGTCGCCCGATCCGTTCCTGATGACGGTTGCAGTGGCGGCTTCGGCCGCATTCCTCACGCCCATCGGACACAAGAACAACACTTTGGTTCTGGGCCCCGGAGGGTATCGGTTTGGCGACTATTGGCGAATGGGGCTGCCGCTGGAAATCCTCATCGTTGCGGTTTCCGTTCCCGCCATCCTTGTCTTCTGGCCGCTTTGACGGGTAAGGGCAGTGTATGAAGCGATTTCTGATCCTGCAGCTCCGCCCGGAACCCGACGCCTCGGACGCCGAATATGCGTCGATTCTGGATAAGGCCGGCCTGACCCCTGATCAAACCCACCGCATTCGTCTGGATTGCGAAGACCTGCCCGCAGGGCTGGACGTGACAGACTATGCCGGAGTGATCGTCGGCGGTGGCCCCGGTTGTGTCAGCGACGACCCGGCGAAGAAATCGGCGACGGATGCGCGTATTGAAGAGGCCATAATGGGTCTGATGCCCCAGATCACCGCGCAGGATCATCCGTTCATGGGCTGCTGCTATGGGCTGGGCATTCTGGCTGCGCATCTGGGTGGTGAGGTCAGCAAGGACCGCTTCGGCGAGCCTGTCGGCCCCTCGACCTGCCATCTGACTGACGAAGGCGCGCGTGACGCGCTGACCGCCGGATTGGACAAGACCTTTGATGCCTTTGTGGGTCACAAAGAGGCCGTTCAGGCCCTGCCGGAGGGCTGCGTGAACCTGCTGGCATCGGACCCCTGCCCCTTTCAGATGATCCGCTGGGGTCAGAACGTCTATGCCACCCAGTTTCACCCCGAAGCCGACGCGCGGGACTTTGAACAGCGCATCAACATATACAAGGATCACGGGTATTTTCCGCCCGAGGACGCGCAGCGCCTGATCGAAGTTTGCCATGCCGCCGATGTCACCCAGCCCGGCGAAATCCTGCGCCGTTTCGCCCGTCGCTACGGGTGACCCAACGGCGCGGTTGCCTGCGCCTTCGCCCCTCGCATAGGCTGGCCCGAACGGCTTTGGGAGGAGTTGTTCTTGGATCTGCTAATAAATGTCGGCCTGCCCCTGTCGCTGGCCATTATCATGCTGTCTCTGGGTGTCGGACTACAGGTGGCCGATTTCCGCCGTGTCCTGAACCGGCGGTACCCGTTCGCCATCGGCGCGCTGAGCCAGGTTGTGCTGCTGCCTGTCGCGGCGTTCATCACCGTAAAGCTGTTTGCATTGCCGCCTGAAATCGCCGTGGGCTTTATGCTGCTCAGCTTTTGCCCCGGCGGCGTCACCAGCAATATTCTGTCGAAACTGGCCAAAGCCGATGTCGCCCTGTCGGTCAGCCTGACCGCGGTGATCAGCCTGTTGTCCATTCTGACGGTTCCCATTCTGGCCGCCTGGTCGATCAATCATTTCATGGGTGAAGACGCGCCCGAGGTTTCGATCACCGGGCTGGCCGTTGCCATGTTCCTGATCACGACCCTGCCTGTCGCCATCGGAGTCAGCCTGCGCCATTTTGCGCCCGCTCTGGCCGAACGGATCGACGCGCCCTTGTCGAGGATTGCGGTTGTCCTCTTCGTCCTGATCGTCATAGCCGCTTTGGCCGGGAACTGGCAGTTGTTCGTCGATAATCTTGGCGTCATGGGGGCCGGGCTGATCTCATTGAATATTGCTCTGCTGCTGATCGGGCTTGGGCTGGCGCGTGCCGCGAAACTGTCGTGGAATGAGAGTAAGACAATCTCAATCGAAACCGGTATCCAGAACTCGACGCTGGGGATTACTCTGGCGGCGCTGATCACGGGAACGGACAGCGGTTTCAGCCCGCTTGCCTTGCCGTCCGCCGTCTACGGGATCACGATGTATGCCGTGGCCCTGCCGTTTATCGCGTGGATGCGCAGCCGCTGAAAGGACATGTCATGACCAACAACACTGCTGACGCCATTGTCGTGGGCGCCGGGCTGGCCGGGCTGGCCGCCGCCGCGGAACTGGGTGATCGCGGCAAGAAGGTGATCGTTCTGGATCAGGAACCCGAGCACTTTCTGGGCGGGCAGGCATTCTGGAGCCTTGGCGGATTGTTCATGGTCGATACGCCGGAACAACGGCGAATGGGCATCAAGGACTGCCGCGACCTGGCCCTGCGCGACTGGATGGGCAGCGCGCAGTTCGACCGCGCCGAAGACGCCTGGCCGCGCAAATGGGCCGAGGCCTATGTGGAATTTGCCGCCGGCGAGATGCGCCCCTGGCTGTACGAGATGGGCCTGCGCTGGTTTCCCATCGTCGGCTGGGCCGAACGTGGCGGGTCTTATGCCGATGGTCACGGAAACTCGGTGCCGCGGTTCCATATCACCTGGGGCACCGGTCCGGGCGTTCTGAAACACTTTGTCCGCCGGGTGCGCGAACATGTCGATGCCGGTCTGATCGAATTGAAATTCCGCCATCAGGTCAGCCACATCATCATGCATAACGGCACCGCCAAGGGCGTTTCGGGCGAAGTTCTGGCCGATGACACCGCCGCTCACGGCGCCAAGACAAACCGTGATGAGGTCGGCGAGTTCGAGGTCTATGCCCCCTCGGTCATCGTCACCTCGGGCGGGATCGGCGGCAACTTTGAAATGGTCCGCAAGAACTGGCCACGCGACCGGCTGGGCGAGCCGCCAAAGGACATGGTGGCCGGTGTGCCCTTCCACGTTGACGGTCGGATGATCCCGATCAGCGAAAAGGCGGGGGGCCATGTGATCAACGGCGACCGGATGTGGCACTACACAGAAGGCGTGCGCAACTGGAACCCGATCTGGCCGTCGCACGGTATCCGCATCCTGCCCGGCCCAAGTTCTATGTGGTTCGACGCGCGCGGCAACCGGATGAAACCGCCCTGCCTACCGGGGTTCGACACGCTGGGCACGTTGAAGGAAATCCTGAAAACCGGGTATGAATACAGCTGGTTTGTGCTGACTCAGAAGGTCATCAAGAAGGAATTTGCCCTGTCCGGCTCGGAACAGAACCCGGATATGACCGACGGCGGTTGGCGCGAAGTGCTGTTCCAGCGCGTCCTGACCGGATCAAAGGCGACCGCCCCGGTCGAGGCGTTCAAGGAACACGGAGAAGACTTCATCGTCGCAAATACCCTGACCGAACTGGTCAGCGGCATGAACCAACTGGGCGGCGGTCTGATTGACGAGGCGCATCTGCGTGCGCAGATCGAGGCGCGGGATAGCCAGGTCGACAACCCCTTTACCAAGGACGCGCAGATGGCCGCCATTCTGGCGGCGCGCAACTATCGCGGCGACAAGCTGATCCGAACGGCGAAGCCGCATAAGTTCCTTGATCCGGCCAACGGCCCGCTGATTGCGGTTATGTTGCACGTGCTGACCCGCAAGACGCTGGGCGGGCTACAGACCAATCTGGACAGTCAGATGATCGGAGCGGATGGCGAGGTTGTTCCCGGCCTGTTCGCCGCAGGTGAAGTCGCCGGTTTCGGCGGTGGCGGCTATCACGGCTATAACGCGCTCGAAGGCTCGTTCCTGGGGGGCTGTATCTTTTCGGGTCGCAATGCCGGGCGGTCAAGGGCCGTCGCGTGACGGCCCAGCACTACTGGGTGCGAGCCAGCTTGATAACAGGCTCCCCCGCTGCGTCCAAAAACGCCAATGCATCACCTTCCATCGCGAAGGTTGTGACATGCTGCAGCGCATCAAAAAACTGCCGCTCGACCTCTTCAAGGGCTGGGGGGCAGGCCATCAGCGTTGCGGCCATGTTGTCGGGAAATACGATATTCGCACCGGAGATCTCGGCCTGACCATTGAACCGGTTGCAGCCACCGCTGCCGGAAAAGGCCCCTCCCGAAGCAAAGGAAATCTCGGGGCGGCGCTCTGTGTCAATCGGCGCACCGTTCAGGACAGCGGCGGTCCACCGCGTGTTCTCAAGCATGATGTCTCCCTGAACCTGCACCAGCATGAGGTCTGCGGAATTCCCCGCACCATCGGTCAGAACCGGATAGGCCGTATCCGTGGTAAACAGCAGCTTTTGCCCCTGATTGATGGTGGCACGCACGACATATTGATGGCCGTTCTGGATCAATGCGTCGTCAAAGGTCAGCTCAAACTGCGCGGGCACGCCATCCATCGCATAGCGTTTCGAGGCAAGCGCCACAGACGGAGCGTCAGCCAGAGACACGTCCTGAAGCTCAACATAAAGCGTCGCGTCCGGCGGTACCGCGATCCGTTCGCGATAGGTGGCGGTTCCCGTCACCGTGCCGGCATGGCTTTGGGTGCCCAGAAGGGTCAGCACAATTGCGCTGGCGACGATAATCTGACCGAGCTTTGGAAATGGCATGGTAAGATCCTTTCACTTCCGCTTTGGTGAAAAGATCGTGTCAGGATCGGCATTTACAAGAGCCGCTGCCTCAGATCAGCGATTCCACGCCTGTGGTGCTACAGCGGCCAGATAAACGGTATCAGCAATGAGGCCAGCAATCCCACAGTCAGGTTCAGCGGAATACCGACCTTCATGAAATCGACAAACCTGTACCCGCCCGGGCCGTAGACCATCATATTGGTCTGATACCCGATCGGCGTCGCGAACGAGGCTGACGCCGCCACCATCACCGCCACCACCAGAGGGCGCGGATCGATCCCGACCGCCTGCGCCAGCCCGATGGCAATGGGTGTCACCACCACGGCCACGGCGTTGTTTGACACCAGCTCGGTCAGCACCGAGGTCAGCAGGTAGACCGCCCAGATGATCAGGAAGGGCGGCAGTTTTCCAAGGCCGGGCGCTATGGCCTCGACAATCAGGGAAACGGCACCGGACTTATCCAGCGCCGCACCGATGGCCAGCATCGAAAAGATCAGGGCCAGCAAACGGCCTTCGACAAAGGAAAACGCCTCATCCGCGTCAATGCAGCGGGTGATCAGAACCACCGCGACCGCCAGCACCGACAGCAACAGGATCGGCGCGACCCCAAGGGCGGCCAGCGCGACGATCCCAATCAGGGACCCAATGGCAATCGGGGCGTGGCTGCGCCGGAAAGCCCTTGCCGACGGCTGGGTGACGTCGACCATGTCCATATCGGCCGCCAGTTTCTGGATGTCGGCGGGCGCGCCCTCCAACAGCAGCGTGTCGCCGACCCGAACCACCAGGTCGTCCAGTTGACGCCCGATATTCTGGTTCCGGCGATGCACGGCCAGCACATAGACCCCGTACCGGCGGCGCAGGCGCATCGTGCCCAGGGTACGCCCCACCATGCGGCAACCAGGGGTAATCAGAACCTCTACGGTTTTGGTCTCAACCGCCGAGACCTGATCCACCCGTTTCAGTTCCCTATTGCGCTGCAGGCTGAGCAGTTCGGTCATCTCGGTCCGCAGAACCACCCGATCGCCCAGCTTGAGCGTGACGCCCTTCAGGTTGCGCCGCAGCAATTCATCACCCCGGATCACGTCGATCAGGCGCACGCCGGGCCGCTTGAACAGCTGAACACCGACGACTTCGCGCCCGATCAGGTTGCTTTCGGGCGGAATAACGGCCTCGGTGAAAAACTTCATCTTGGACCGGTCGCTCAGCAACGAGGCCATGCTGTCCCGTTCGGGCAGCACGCGCGGCGCAATGAAGCGCAGATAGACCATGCCGTAAATCACCAATGCGATGCCCAGAGGCGTGACCTCGAAAATCGTAAAGGCGGTCATGCCCTGAGACCGGGCGACACCGTCCACCAGCAGGTTGGTCGACGTGCCGATCAGGGTCAGTGTGCCGCCCAGAATGGCCGCATAGCTGAGCGGGATCAGCAGCTTTGAGGCCGGAACGTTCAGCGTGCGCGCGATTTGAACGAATACCGGGATCATGACGACAACCACGGGGGTGTTCGACACCACGGCCGAGGCGACAACGACAAATGCCATCAGCAACCCGATGGCGATGCGGGGGTTCACCTGCGCCTGTTTCTGCGCAGTCGATGTGAAGGCGTCCAGCGCACCGGTCCGCACAAGGGCACCCATGATGATGAACATTGCCGCGATCGTCCACGGCGCCGGGTTGGACAGGACCGCCAGCGCGCTTTGATAAGGCAGAATGCCCGTCACCAGCATCAGGGCGACGCCGCCGATGGCGACAACCTCGGTCGGATAGACCTCGCGCAGGAACATGACGAACATGCCCGCGACGATCATCAGCGCCAGTATTGCGCTGCCCGTTTCTGTCAGCTGAAGGAATTGCATTCTTGGTATTCTGTCCGAACCCTGGCCTGGCAAACGCGCCCGACAGGCAGTTTCCTGCATTGCACGCGGCAGAGCAAGCCTGACATCGCTTTCTTACAGCCCCGCCTGCTGCAGACGCCCGCCAATGCGTATCATTTGCACAGATTTCGCCTGCCCGCTTCGGTCGTCGGTCTCAACGAACACTCCGCTCAGCGTTGCCTCGCCATTGGCCGGGGTAAAACGGGCCTTGGGCATGCCGGTGATGAATCGGCGCATCGGCTCGACCTTGTCCATGCCAATGACCGAGTCGTAGTCGCCGCACATACCCGCATCGGTCAGGTAAGCCGTGCCGCCGGGCAGGATTTGCGCGTCCGCAGTCGGTACATGGGTATGCGTGCCGACAACAAGGCTGGCACGGTTGTTGCAATAGTGGCCCATCGCCATCTTCTCGGATGTCGCCTCGCAATGCATGTCCACGATGATCGCCTGCGCCTGCCCGCCGCGTGGGTGCGACTTCAGGATCGGTTCGATGGCCGAAAACGGATCGTCAAAGGGCCGCTTCATGAACACCTGCCCCAACACCTGAACCACCAGCACCTTGCGCCCGCCCGGCGCGGTATACAGCCGATGCCCGCGCCCCGGTGCGCCTTTGGCAAAGTTCATCGGGCGCACAATGCGCGGCTCATTCTCGATGAATTGCAGCATGTCCTTCTGGTCGAACGCGTGATCACCCAGTGTCAGGCAATCCGCACCGGCATCCAGCAAGAGCTTTGCGTGATCACCGGTCAGCCCCATCCCGTTCGAGGCGTTTTCACCGTTGACCACCACGAAATCCAGCCGCCATTCCTCGCGCAGACGCGGCAGATGCTGCTGAACCGCCGTGCGTCCTGCACGGCCCATGACGTCACCCAGAAAAAGTATCCTCATCCGACCTGTCCTAAGTGTGGTATCGGGCAAGCACAAGCGGTTAAACTGTCTGTATAATCCTCGAAAGCCCATTCAACAGGAGATTTTTTGTGCCCCGTACCGCTCTGACGGTCATCGGCATGGTCGCGTTGACGGCCTGCGATCAGCCCACTTCCACTGCCACAACCGCACAACTGGCAAATCCGGCGGCGGCGTTTTGCGTCGAAAGCGGTGCGCGCTATAAAATCCGCGATGGGGACAACGGGCAGTACGGGGTCTGCATATTGGCAGATGGCCGGGAAATGGACGCCTGGGAGTATTTCCGTGAAAACAACCCGGCCTGACGCGGTCAGGCAGAGAACGTCAGCACACGGCTTTCAGTGATCACCATATCCAGCGGCTGATCGGTGGGTTCCAGCGGCAGACCGTCTGCCTCCTGCGCGTCAAAGGCGAACCCGATGGCGAGCGTCGGGCGTTTCGCGCGCAAGCCCTCCAGCGTTCGGTCATAAAACCCGCCGCCATAGCCCAGCCGCCCACCCTGCACATCGAACGCAACCAGCGGAACGATCAGAATTTCAGGATCAAAATAGTCGTCGGCCTCGGGCACTTTCGCGCCGAACGGCCCGTCTTTCAACGCGCCTTCGGGTGTCCAGCGCGAAAACTTCAGCGCCTGCCCCGCCGCCTGAATGACCGGAACACCGACCGGACCATAGGCCGACGCCTCGGCCATGGCGGGCAGCGGATCAATCTCGGTCCGGATCGGCATATAGCCTGACAACGGCACGCCCCGGTGGCCGGCCAGAACCTCGGACAACCGGCCGGCTGCGCCCGGCAGTCGCGCGTCAAATGCCGCCTTTCGGCGCGCAAAGGCCACCTTGCGCGCGGCGGCCTTGATTTCGGTCAGATCGGTCACAAAAGCACCACGCTTGCAAGCCCAAGGAACAGGAAGAACCCCATGACGTCCGTCGTCGTCGTCACAAAGGTGCCGGACGCAAGCGCCGGGTCGGCGCCCAGACGGTCCAGCACCACAGGTACTACCGTACCGACAAAGCCTGCTATGATCATGTTCACGACCAGGGCTGCCCCAATCACGACACCCAGCAACGCGGATTCGAACCACAGCATGCCAACCGTGCCCAGAACGATGGCAAAGCACAGACCGTTCAGCAGCCCGACCAGCAATTCCCGCCGGATCACCCGCAAGACGTTCGCGCCGGTCAGGTCACGGGTAGCAAGCGCCCGCACCGCCACTGTCAGCGACTGTGTTCCGGCATTGCCCCCCATCGACGCCACGATCGGCATCAGAATGGCCAGAGCAACCAACTGATCGATTGCCGCCTCGAACTGTGAAATCACCAGCGAGGCACAGATTGCGGTGCACAGGTTCACCGCCAGCCACGGCAGCCGCCGCCGACTGGTCGCGGCCACACTGTCCGACAGCGAACTTTCGTCGCTGACCCCCGCAAGGCGCAGCATGTCCTCTTCGTATTCCTCGTCCAGAACAACCATTGCGTCGTCAATGGTGATCACGCCGACCAGCCGTCCGTCGGCATCCACCACGGGGGCCGAAATCAGGTGATACTGATTGAAGGCATAGGCGACATCCTCTTCGTCCTGATCGACGGGGATGGTGTGAAACTCTTCCTCTGCGATTTCATGCAATGCCACTTCGCGGCGGGTCGCCATAAGCTTGCCCAGCGTGACCTGCGCGACCGGCTTCAGGCGCGGATCGACCAGAACGACGTGATAAAACTGTTCAGGCAGATCGTCATTGGAACGCATGAAGTCGATGGCCTGACCCACCGTCCAGTGCTCGGGCGCCATGACCACTTCGCGCTGCATAAGACGGCCCGCGGAGTTTTCGGGATAGGACAGAGCCTGTTCCGCCGCGATCCGTTCGGAATCTTCCAGCGCGTCAAGAATCGCCTCTTGCTGGGGTTCCTCAAGATCCTCAAGCAGGTCGACGACATCGTCGCTTTCCATATCACGCACGGCGTCGGCCAGAACGTCCGGGCGCAGAACGGCGATAACCTCTTCGCGGACGGATTCGTCAAGTTCCGACAGGATGTCGCCGTCGAATTCCTTGTCATACAGACGGATCAGGCGTGTCCGGTCATACGGGTTGATCTGTTCCAGAAGGTCGGCGATGTCGGCCGGGTGCAGCGGCTCCATCAACTCGATCAGCTTGTCGCGGTCTTCCACATCGACCGCATACAGGATGGCCGCCAGGGTGCGGCGGTCCAGCGCATAGACATCTTCGTCGCTGGCGGGTTCGGTTACGGGTTCATCAAAGCCTGTCGTCATGTCTGCCCCCGTTTCCTTGGTCATTGACCCCTAATTAGAAGAAGCAGCTACCGGAAAACAATGACAATGCGCCGATTTACCGACAAGTTTCGCCCGCCTATGCTGTTTCGCAGTCCCATACAGGCGGAGATGAATGAAAATGGCGCAAAAAACGCTACTGAAAGGGCGCGTCCTGAGCTTCACCCGGTCGCCCTTTGACGGCGAACCAACAGACGCGGTGCGCATCAGCGAGGCCGTTCTGATCGAAGACGGCCGAATCTCTGCCGTGGCGGATGCCGGCAGCCTGACCACCGCGCACCCGGACGCAACCGTTGTGGACCACGGGCAACACGTGATCATGGCCGGTTTTGTGGACGCGCATGTGCACTATCCCCAGACCGCTATGATCGCCAGCTGGGGAAAGCGCCTGATCGACTGGCTGAACACCTATACCTTTCCCGAAGAAATGAAGTTCGGCGAGGTGGAATATGCCACCGAAATCGCCAACCGGTATCTTGACCTGACAGCCGCGCATGGCACCACGACCATGTGCAGTTTCTGCACCATCCATCCCGAAAGCGTCGACGCGTTCTTCACGGCAGCGCAGCAGCGCAATCAGCGCGTGGTCGCGGGCAAAACCTGTATGGATCGCAACGCGCCCGAGGGGCTGCGGGACACACCTCAGACGGCCTATGATCAATCTGCGGCGCTGCTGGAAAAATGGCACGGCATTGACCGTTTGTCCTATGCCATCACGCCGCGCTTTTCACCCACATCCACCCCCGAACAGCTTGAAGCGATGGGCGCGTTGTGGGCGGAACACCCACATTGCCTGATGCAGACGCATCTCAGCGAGCAGACCGACGAAATCGCGTGGGTGCGCGAGCTGTTCCCGGAAGCGCGCGATTATCTGGACACTTATGAAAAATTCGGGCTGCTGAGCTCTCATGGCGTATACGGTCACGTCATCCATCTGGAATCGCGCGAACGAGACCGTCTGCGCGAAGTTGACGCTTCGCTGATCCACTGCCCGACCTCGAACACGTTCATAGGCTCGGGCCTGTTCGACATGTCCGGGCTGATGCGTGACGGGCATCGCGTCGGTCTGGCCACGGATACCGGCGGCGGGTCCAGTTTTTCGATGCTGCGCACCATGGCGGCGGCCTATGAAATCGGACAGCTGCGCGGTTCGCCCCTGCACGCGGCACAGCTGTTGTGGCTGGGCACAGTCGGTTCGGCGCGTACGTTGCGGATGGACGACCGGATCGGGAATGTCGCACCGGGGATGGAGGCCGACCTGATCGTACTGGATCTGGCCTCGACCGCCGCCATCGCTCAACGTGAAGCCTGCGCTGAGGATCTGTGGGAAGCCATCTTCCCCACTATCATGATGGGCGACGACCGGGCGATCGCCGAGGTCTGGATCGCCGGTCAGCGCGTCAACCTCTAAATCTGCAAGGCCCGGGCCAGCCGGTTTTGCCGTTCGATCACGCGGGGCATGTCCAGTGTGGTAACCTGCCCGTCGCGCACGATCTGGCGGCCTTCGACAAACAGATGTTTGACCTTCATCGGCCCCGCCAACAACAAGGCGGCGGGGTCCCAACTACCTGCGCTTTCGATACCACGCGTATCCCAGACGGCTATGTCCGCACGTTTGCCGGGTGCAAGACGGCCGCAATCGGGTCAATTCAGCACATCCGCGCCGCCTCGCGTCGCAATTTCAAGCGCTTCGCGCGACGACATGGCGTCCGCACCGTTCGCGACCCGCTGCAACAGCATGGCCTGACGCGCTTCGAGGATCAGGCTGCCATTGTCGTTGCTGGCAGAGCCGTCCGCACCCAACCCGACCGGCACACCCCGGTCCCGCATGGCCCGGACCGGCGCGATGCCCGAACCCAGACGGCAGTTGGAACAGGGGCAATGCGCGACACCGGTGCGGGTTCTGGCGAAAAGGTCGATCTCGGCCCCGTCCAGCTTTACGCAATGGGCGTGCCAGACGTCCGATCCGGTCCAGCCCAGCTCCTCCGCATACTGACCGGGGCGGCACCCGAACTGCGCTTGCGAATAGGCGATATCCTCTTCGTTTTCAGCCAGATGCGTGTGCAGCATGACCCCCTTTTCACGCGCCAGAACCGCCGTGTCGCGCATTAGCTCGCGGCTGACCGAGAATGGCGAACAGGGCGCAAGACCCACCCGGCACATCGCACCCTCGGACGGGTCGTGAAAGGCATCCACAACCCGCGCCATATCGGCGAGGATTGCGTCTTCGGCCTCGACCAGAGCATCCGGCGGCAACCCGCCCGCGCTTTCACCGATGCTCATCGCGCCGCGCGTCGGGTGAAACCGCAGGCCGATCTCGGTGGCCGCGGCAATCGTGTCATCCAGCCGTGCGCCGTTGGGGTACAGGTAGAGGTGGTCCGAGCTGAGCGTACAGCCCGACAAGGCCAGTTCCGCCAGTCCGATCTGGGCCGAGACATACATCTCTTCCGGGCCGAACCGGGACCAGATCGGGTAGAGCGTTTTCAACCAACCAAACAGCAACGCATCCTGACCGCCGGGCACGGCGCGGGTCAGGGTCTGGTAAAGATGATGATGGGTGTTCACCAGCCCAGGCGTCACAACGCATCCCGAAGCGTCGTGAACATCCCCGGCCGTGCGCAGATCGTGGCCGATCTGTTCTATCTGCCCGTCCCGGATCAGGATATCCGCACCCGACACTTCGCGGCGCGTGTCATCCATGGTCAGAATCGAATCTGCATTTTTGATTAGGAATTCGGTCATTTCGCCCTCCTGCAACAGCCCGTTTCATGCAAGGAGTGCGCAGGCTGGCGGAAAACGGACACAAGAACCAGCCGGAGTGAGATTATCCGACTGGCCGGCGCCGGGCAACAGGCTTCAGTATTTGAGCAGGATTTCCAGCGCCACAGCGTGCAGTTCGGCGTTTGCCGCCGCCAATGCCCGACCACCGTTATGGGCCGGTTTGCCCTGCCAATCCGTCACGATGCCGCCCGCGGCCTCGATCACCGCAATCGGCGCCTGAATGTCATAGGCGTTCAGGCCAGATTCGATCACCAGATCCACCTGCCCGGCCGCCAGCAACGCATAGGCATAGCAATCCATCCCATAGCGGGTCAGCCGGGCCTGCCGCGCCACGGCCTCGAAACCGGCGCGGTCCTCCGGTGTGCCAACCTCGGGGAAAGTGGTGAACAGGATCGCCTGATCCAGCGTTTGCGTCGGACGGGTCTTCAAGGGCATCGTGCCCGTCGGGCCTGTTGCCTGCGCAATTTCCGCGGACCCGATGAACCGTTCGCCGACATAGGGCTGGTCAATCACCCCCATTATCGGCCCGTCCTGCGTGCTGAGCGCAATCAGAACGCCCCAGGTAGGTGTTCCGCTAATGAACCCGCGTGTACCGTCAATAGGATCCAGAACCCAGGTGCGGCCGGTGCTGCCCTCAACCTGACCGAACTCTTCACCGAATACGCCGTCGTCCGGGCGGCGTCGGGCCAACACTTCCCGCATGGCCTGTTCGGCGTTCCGGTCGGCAACCGTAACCGGATCAAAGCCATCGGCCAGCTTGTTGTCTGTTTCAAGATTGGATTGTCTGAAAAACGGAAGAATGGCCGCGCGCGCCGCGTCAGCCATTTCTTCGGCTACTTCCAGATCACTGAGCGAGGTCTCTTGCATGCGCTACCCGTGCGGTCCGCGCGGTTCAGAGTCAACCCCGTTCGTTCAGGCGACGTCGCTCAGAACCCGGGCAAGTTCGAACAGGCGGCGGCGCTGGTTTTCGGGGATCGCATAGTAGGACCGAACCAGGTCCAGAGCTTCTTTGTCGCCCATCAGATCCGCCGGAACCGACTTCTTGCCGGTGCTTTCCTTTTCAGCCTCTTCCAGACCCTCAAAGAAAAAGCTGACTGGTACATCCAGTGCCTCGGCGATGTCCCACAACCGGGATGCGCTGATCCTGTTGGCCCCGGTTTCGTATTTCTGAATCTGCTGAAATTTAATACCAACTTGCTGCGCCAACTGCTGCTGCGTCATGCCAATCAGCCAGCGGCGATGCCGGACACGCTTACCCACATGGACATCGACGTGATGGGTCATTGGTATTCTCCTCTACTACACACACACAACTCACTCAGGTGCGCGACTTGCTTTGGAACGCAACGCTAGCGAGCCGCCCTTAACCACTTCCTAATTTGGAACATGCCCCCCAAATCAGCACCATGGATCACTATTGCGCCTTTTTGGCTTTTTTTCAAGAAGGTTGAATCTGTTTCGCTGAACTGAGGTTTATGGTTGTGTCGGGATGGTCTCGCACACGTCATTTCCGCCCCTAGGGATATCCCGACAAAGGCTCCGGCCTGCCTGTCCCGCAGGGTAAATGATTGACAATTCCGGGCCAGCGCGAATCTATGCCAAAAACACAGGAGCGCGACGATGCTGGCGTACAGAGTGCCAAGTCAGGGGGCCGCCGCCCGTCTTTGCAATATTGACGTTCCTCAACCTAAAGAGGGGCAGGTTCGCGTCGCAATCAAAGCGTGCGGACTAAACTTTGCCGACCTGCTGATGCAGAAGGGCACCTACCAGGACACACCGCCTGCACCGTTTACGCAAGGCATGGAAATCGCCGGCATCGTCGATGAAGCTGGTCCTGACGTTACGCATCTGAAACCGGGTGACCGGGTCGCGGTTTATTCCGGTCAGGGCGGATTGGCAGAATATGGTGTGTTCGACGCGAACCGGGCGATTCCCCTGCCTGATTCCATGAGTTTCGAGGACGCGGCCGCAATCCAGATCGCCTACGGAACCAGCCATATCGCGCTGGACCATCGGGCACGGCTGCAACCGGGTGAAACGCTGTTGGTCACGGGCGCGGCAGGGGGTGTCGGGCTGACCGCCGTCGAAATCGGCAAGCTGATGGGCGCCACGGTGATCGCGCAGGCGCGCGGCGCGGATAAGCTGAAGGTCGCCCGTGCGGCAGGCGCGGACCATCTGGTCGATGCCTCAGAAGACCTGCGGGCACGGGTCAAGGAGCTTGGCGGCGCAGATGTGGTCTATGATGCGATCGGAGGGGACGTGTTCAAGGCCGCGTTCCGCGCCACCAATCCCGAAGGGCGTCTGCTGCCGATCGGTTTCGCGGGCGGAGACGTTCCGCAAATCCCGGCCAACCACCTGTTGGTCAAAAACCTCACGGTGATCGGCTTCTATATCGGCGGTTACCTGAATTTCCGCCCTCAGATCGTTCGGAACAGCTTTGACACGCTGTTCCGCTGGCACACCGAAGGTCGGATCAAGCCGCATATCAGCCACGTGCTGCCCCTGAAAAACGCGGAAGACGGCCTGCAGCTGCTGCGGGATCGCAAGGCGACCGGCAAGGTCGTGATCACACCCTGACGGGGATCAGCCGACAACGGCCTTCAATGGCGCACTGCCGAGCATGCGGAAGTTCTGACGGACAAGTGCCGCCAGCGCCTCGACCACCGCACCCCGTCCGGCTTCGGCACCATACAGGTTGATCATATGCGCGGGCAGGTCCGGCAAGACGCCGCCAGTATCGATCTGGACCAGATGCGCCGCTTCGGTTCCGTCCAGCATGGCGTGGACGGCCAGATCAGCGCTCACCGTGGCTTCGATTGTGCGGTCATTTTCGGTTTCCACGGACAGTTCCCATGGGATGCCCGCCTCGTCCAACGCGGAAATCACCTGCGGCCGGAACAGGCAGCGACGACCCAGCGCCAAGGGAATCGGGCGTTTGCGCCAGGCTGATCCGCCGGGGGCGCCGATCCAGCGCAACGGCAGCTCGGCAACGGTCTCGGCCCCCTCGCCTCCGGTCGCCTCGGTCGTCAGGATCAGATCGCACTCACCGCGTTTGAACATATCCTTGAGTTGCAGCGAGTAGGACGAGACCAGCTGAACGCGCACGCGCGGGAAATCTGCGTTGAACCGTTGCAGAACCCGCGGGATTGCGGGGTAGACGATGTCATGCGGCACGCCAAGAACGACCTCGCCTTCGAACGCCTGATCCGTAAGTTTCGAGATCACTTCGTCATTCAGCGCAATCATCCGGCGCGCATATGCCAGCAACTGCTCTCCCGACGCGGTCAGCGCGATGGTCCGGCCGCTGCGATCCAGCAGTTCAAGGCCCAACAACTCTTCCAGCCGTTTCAACTGCATGGATACGGCAGATTGCGTCAGGTGCAGGAACCCTGCCGCGCGGGTTACGCCGCCGTGATCCGCCACCGCCACAAACGAACGCAGTGTCGTGATGTCCAAATTTCGCATCTTCACAATTCCTTATGCGTCACTTCATAAATATTCATTTTCAAAATGTGTCACACCACGCCATATAAATCAAGGAACTTGATGAGACAGTGACAAAGCATCGAAAATTCAGGAAAGGACAAAGATTATGACCCAAATTGCGATCACAGGACATTGCAAACCTCACCGCCGATTTTCGCTGACTTCGCTTTGGGATGTGCTGTCACTGCGGCGCCAGCGCTGTCACCTGGCACAGTTGGACGACCGCGCCCTTGATGACATCGGCATCACGCGCGAACAGGCCGAGGCCGAGGCAAACCGGCCAATCTGGGACGCCCCCCAATTCTGGCAAAAGTGAGTTCTGGATGCATCTATTTCCAAAGAATGGCGGCCCATATCAGCAGGCCGCCATTTTTGTTGACCGTTTTAACCAGTTTCCCGTGCTAAACCCTTGAAACGCGACCCGTAGTTGCCGATATTTGCGGGGAACGGGGCCTGATCTTCAGGCCGCGACAAGAATTACGTGAAGGGAGACCCTTTAATGGCACAATTCGACACGATCCGGACGGCGGCCGGCGCGCGCGCTGCCCAGATTGACGAGGGCCTGCGCGCCCATATGAACAAAGTCTACGGCACCATGTCCGTGGGCATGCTGATCACGTTTGCCGCAGCCTGGGCGATCTCGGGTCTGGCAACGACGGCTGACCCCTCGGCAGCGGCGGCTCAACTGAGCGCTGACAAGTATCTGACATCGTTTGGATACACGCTTTACGCATCGCCGCTGAAATGGGTGATCATGTTCGCTCCGCTGGCATTTGTTTTCGGCTTCAGCGCCGGGATCAACCGCCTGTCGGCAGCCGGCGCGCAACTGGTGTTCTACATCTTTGCGGCCGTCATGGGCCTGTCGATCAGCTCGATTTTCCTGATCTTCACCGGTCAGTCCATCATTCAGGTGTTTCTGATCACCGCGATCGCGTTTGCGGGGCTTTCCCTGTATGGCTACACCACCAAGAAGGACCTGTCCGCAATGGGCACGTTCCTGATCATGGGTGTGATCGGCCTGATCGTGGCGTCCATCGTGAACATCTTCATCGCATCCTCTGCAATGGCGTTTGCGATCTCGGTTATCGGCGTTCTGATCTTTGCGGGTTTGACCGCGTATGACACGCAGAACATCAAGAACACCTACCTGCAAATGGCGCATTCCGGCGATCAGGAGTGGCTGGGCAAAGCGGCCATCATGGGCGCGCTGAGCCTGTATCTGGACTTCATCAACATGTTCATGTTCCTGCTGCAACTGTTCGGCAACCGCGAATAACGCTGCATCGGCAACAAAATCCAAAGGGCGGGTTCTCAGCAACCCGCCCTTTTCTTTTGGCTGGTGGCCGCCCTTCAGATTTCAATATCCCGTCGCTGCAAATTCGTTTCGCTATCAGAACAAGCAAAAGCCCCGCCAAATGACGGGGCCTTCCAAATTGACTTTGCCAGCTTGTTTTAGCTGCAGTTCAGCGGCACGGCAAATCCCGAGCTGCGATCAGACGAGCCTTTGCGGAATACATCGCCCGCCGGTAGGCAGCCGGTAAATTGTTCTGCGTTACGGCCAAAGCTGGCCCCAATGGCGTTGTCCACCCGCGTGCTGTTGTTTGCCGTGCGCAACACACCGTAGAGGGTTCCGTTCACGCTGACGGTGCTCAGGAACAGGTTGGTGTCAGACCCGGTCAGAATGACCGAGTCGGTATCGCTGCGCCCGCCATTGTCGATTGCAACCCGCGCGATTTTCTCGGCCTCGACCTCGGTCGTCGTCACAGGAATGGCCGGCAGCACGGCCAGCTCGGCCGGGATATTGGTGGCTGGCGGTAGGAAGGCCGCGGCACCCGGCACGTCAGAGATGGTGCGCGGCTCGCCATCGATCCCAGTGAACCCGACACCCTGGCGGTTGAACGGATCTTCGCAGGCTGCAAGGGCCAGAATGGTCAGTGTGGATAACAAGATTTTTTTCATGACGGCCAACATTTTGGAACGGTTTGTTGAAGCGTAGGGGCAAGCCCTTGCAAAAAGCAACCCACCGTAGAATTGAATGGCCTGACCTCTGATGCGTCATTGCAACGGAGGGATCGGTGGCGCCGCTGCCCTCTGTTTGGCGACGATCTCGAACTAGGAGGCACGCAAAAAAGGCCCTGCCGCAGCAGAGCCCTTTGAAACTGTCCAAGCTGGACGGCAGATTACTTAATCTTGCCTTCCTTGTACTCGACATGCTTCCGAGCGACCGGGTCGTATTTGCGAATGGTCATCTTCTCGGTCATGGTGCGTGCGTTCTTTTTGGTCACGTAGAAGTGGCCCGTGCCCGCGGTCGAGTTCAGGCGGATCTTGATTGTCGTCGGCTTCGCCATGGTTATCTCCTGCGTCCGAAAAGGCAGGGGCCTTTCGGTTGAATTCCTATGAGCGTGCGCTTTTACGCCCTGCACCGCCCATGTCAAGGGCAATCGCGCATGCGGGGAAATGGATATGAGATTGACGTCAGGCGGACAGGGTCGGCGCCCCCATATAGGTGTGAATCTGATCCCGCTCCACGTCTGAAAGCCCCAAAGCCGTCGCCAGTTGCAGCAAATAGGAAGCCTCTTGCTGGTTGTCGAGGCGAATCGCGGCCAGGGAGGTTGCATAGACCTGCGTCTTCAACGGTGCGCCGGAATCGGCAGCCAGTCCGATGACGTCAATTGGCGCATCAAGCTGTTCCTGCACAAAGGCACGCTCCTCGGCGCTGATGTCGTCGCCCAATTCGCCCAGAATGGTTTCCTTTTCCTGCGCATCCAACTGGCCGTCAGCCTTGGCCGCCTGGATCATCGCCCGCAGCATCAGTTTGGCCTGTTCCTCCATGACCGCGCCGCCGGGCGTGCCCTTGAACACTGTCTCCATCATGTCGACGGTCTGTTGACTGCCGGTTCTGGCAGCGCCCTGCATGGCGTTCATGAGCCCGCCCAACCCGGCGGCGCCGGCTTGGCTGGTTGCGCCCAGCTTGCCAAACATGCCCTGCAAACCAGCCGCACCGCCCGGCATGCCAAATTGCTCGGCCATTTTACCAAGCTGGTCCATGCCAAAGCCGCCGCCTGCGCCCTGCATCATGTCCTGCAGCCCGGCCATGCCACCCATCTGCTTGTATTTTTCCATGCCCTTGGCCGCAGCAAAGCCAACCGCAACCGATGCAAGTGCCTTCATGAAACTCATGGTGAACCTCCCGACAGGTAAAGCGTGATTGGTCTGAACGATAACATTATTCGGGTATCCGAGAAACCGAGGCTTCAGAGGGCCTGCCGGGCTCACGACCATAAGGCTAAGGTTAGCACGCCAATTTCAGCCTTGGCCTGAAGTTTGCGCGCCAGATTTGAACAAATTGCGATTTCCTGATATGTGCCCTTCGTATTGCAAGGTAGAAGCCATTTTTCAGGCTCGCTCATCGAGGCATCGCAGACAGGCACGCAACCGCTGTTGGCAGTGATTTTACGCGGCGATTCCGGGGGCTTTGTGACCGCATAGGCAATTCCGGCGAGGAATTGACCAGTTTCACTTTTCCAAAATATTGATCCAGGGAGGACAATTTTGCCTGTTTTCCTTACCTACGCTTCATATTCCAAGGCTGGCATTCAGGGCATGCTGCAAAAGCCTGCAAGCAGAACCGGACCGGTGAAGGACTTGCTGGAAAAAGTTGGCGGCAAGCTGTTAGCTTTTAACATGACGACAGGATCAAATGATGTGGTCGTGATCAGCGATGCGCCCGATGGAACAGACGCGGTTGCGGTCGGTATGGCGGTGGCGGCATCCGGCGCGGTTGAAAAGATCGAGACCGTTCGGGCCTGGACAGCGGACGACTTTGTGGCAATCACGGAAAAGGCGGCTGTATTGACCCGGGCCTACACGCCACCCGGCGCTTGATCGGGATAGTGCGCGGAGGGCCTGTAAGCCGGATCTTGTTCCGGGGTTGCCCCCTTCGATGACCATTCCTCTAGGCCGTGCATTGCTGCACGGCTCAAGCTGCCAACCCGGTCCCTCTCGGCCAAGACGCGCTTAGCGGCGGTATCGGCTGACGCCGACCGGCCCGCGCGGGGACCCTATTTGGCATTGCTCCCGGTGGGGCTTGCCGTGCCGCCACTGTTGCCAGCGGCGCGGTGGGCTCTTACCCCACCGTTTCACCCTTACCCCGAAAACGGGGCGGTCTGATTTCTGTGGCGCTTTCCGTCGGGTTGCCCCGCCCGGGCGTTACCCGGCACCGTTGTCTTGTGGAGTCCGGACTTTCCTCTCGGGTCTTGCGACCCCAGCGGCCATCCGGCCCTCCGCGCGTGGGTTGCGTAGGATGTGTGCCCGGCGGCGTCAAGGGTGGATGGGGTGTGAAGGGGCCAGCCCCTTCTTGGCCTGCGGCCAATTCAACCCCGAGGTATTTCCGGCCAGATGAAGAGCGGATCAAGTCGGATCATGTAACCCGCCCAGCGGCGCAAGATCATCCGCATGCAGTGGGCCGGTGGCCCATGGGCGATAGCGCAAGCGGACCGCAGACAACAATGTTTCGTCGTCAACAACCGCCGTGTATCCCCTGCGGCGGGCAAGTGTTTGAAACGCGGCCGGTGCTGCGGGCGCCGCTGTGCCGCGCCTGGCGGCCAGGCCCTGACGTTCCAGCCGCTGCCAATCAAACCGGGGGCCGGGATCGGTCTTTCGGCCTGGTGCCATGTCGGAATGGCCGATCACACCTTCGGCCGCAATTCCCCAACGCGTCATTACCGCCATCAGAAGCTGATCCAGCGCCGACATTTGCGGGGCGGAGAACGGATGATCACCTCGGTTATCCAACTCGATACCGATCGAGCGGGAATTGATATCGGCCGACCCGTGCCATTCCCCTGCCCCGGCGTGCCATGCGCGGTCTTCCTCGCGCACCATCTGCCAGAGCGTGCCTTCAGCACCTATCAGGTAATGGGCGGATACTTCACAAGCAGGATCACACAACCGCTCCAGCGCGGCCTGCGCGCTGTCCATCGCGGTATAGTGGAGGACGATCAGGGACGGGGTCAGCCCATCCCGGCGCGGGCCGAAATTGAGCGACGGGTGCCAGATTGGCGTCTGCGGATCAGTTGTTGACAGCACTGCGGAACGGGCTGGGATCCCAGCCGCAGGCGTAGCCGTCGCCATCGGGATCCAGACCCTTGCGGTCACGCTGGGGGCCGCCATTGGCCAGAAACTCGATCTGGGCCTGATCGGCTGACGGGTAGCGGGCGCAATTGCGCTGCGCTTTGGCCTGCAGGTTAAACCCTGCGCGACTATAGAGCTGGGTTCCCACCGGGTTCGACGTGTTCAGCGCATATTGAACGATATTGGGCTGACCATCCGTACCGCGTTGCGGAACCGCCGTAGGCGCGACGACCTCATAGGTCTGGCGGTTCTGCTCGAGCCGCGCCGCGTCGGTTTCGATGGTGCGGCGTCCCGATACTGCTTCGAAATCCTGCTCATCGGATATTGCGTTATTGCTGGGGACCGGCGTCACGGGCGGCACGGCCGTTTCCTGGCCGGAGGTGCTGGCCAGTGCGGCGGCGGTTGCCGACGCGATGTCTGCATTGTCACCGGTCGGCAGCGGGGATGTCGTGCCGGGCGCGCCCAGTTGCTGTTCGGACACTTCAACCGGGCCAAGCAACGGATTGCCGGTATACCCCTGCCCCGCAAGCTGCGCCTCGCGCTGCGCCTGATAGGCCGGGGTGTTGAAATCCGTCCCGTTGACAGGGGCCACCGTGTCGCAGGCGGCCACAAGCCCGATTGCGGGGATCAGAAGCGAAAAGCGCATCCAGCTGCTCCGTCTTGCGTTGTCTTGCCTGCTCCGAGGATTACCACCATTTCCCCGGCTTGGCCACAAACCCGGCGGCGCTTTCCAGCGCATAGGCCGTGTTGAGCAGATCGCCTTCGTCCCACGGACGACCGATCAGTTGCAGGCCAAGCGGCAGACCCTGTTTGTCGAGGCCGGCGGGCACCGAGATGCCGGGCAGGCCAGCCAGGTTCACGGTCACCGTGAAAACGTCGTTCAGGTACATCTGAACCGGATCGGCCTCGGTCATCTCTCCCAGACCAAAAGCCGCAGACGGCGTGGCCGGGGTCAGGATGGCATCGACGCCAGCAGCGAAGACATCTTCGAAGTCTTTCTTGATCAGTGTGCGGACGCGACGGGCGCGGTTGTAGTAGGCATCGTAGAAGCCTGCCGACAGCACGTAAGTTCCGACCATGACACGGCGCTGCACCTCATGACCGAACCCTTCGGCGCGGGTTTTTTCGTACATCTCGGTGATGCCGTCGCCCTGCGCCAGTTGCGCGCGGCGGCCATAGCGGACACCATCATACCGGGCGAGGTTCGAGGACGCCTCGGCCGGCGCAATCACGTAGTAGGCAGGCAGCGCGTATTTGGTGTGCGGCAGTGAGATATCGACAATCTCAGCCCCTGCCGCTTTCAGCATTTCAGCGCCTTCAGACCAGAGCTTCTCGATCTCGGTGGGCATGCCGTCCATGCGGTATTCCTTGGGGATACCGATCTTCTTTCCCTTGATGTCGCCGGTCAGCATCGCCTCGAAATTCGGGACAGCCAGTTCGGCGCTGGTCGAATCCTTGGGGTCGTGACCGCACATGGTTTCCAGCATGATCGCCGCGTCACGGACGTTCTTGGTCATCGGACCGGCCTGATCCAGTGAGGAGGCGAAGGCCACGATGCCCCAGCGCGAGCAACGACCATAGGTTGGTTTGATTCCGGTGATGCCCACAAACGCGGCAGGCTGGCGGATCGAGCCGCCGGTATCTGTACCGGTCGCGGCCAGACAGAGATCAGCCGCGACGGCCGAAGCAGACCCGCCTGACGATCCGCCCGGTGTCAGCTGCGCATCATCATTGCCGCGGCGCCACGGGCTGACTGCGTTGCCATAGACCGAGGTTTCGTTGGACGAGCCCATGGCGAATTCGTCCATGTTCAGTTTGCCCAGCATTACGGCACCGGCATCGGCCAGTTGCTGAGACACGGTGGATTCGTATTCGGGCTTGAAGCCCTCCAGAATTTTCGAGGCCGCCTGCGAGGGCACGCCCTTGGTGCAGAACAGGTCCTTGATGCCGATCGGCAGACCACACATCGAGGGCGCATCGCCCGCCTTGATCCGCTCATCGGCCGCCTTGGCGCGTTCCAGCGCGATCTCGGGCGTTTTGTGGACAAACGCGTTCAGCGCGTCGGCGTCATCAATGGCCTTCAGGCAGGATTCAGTCAGTTCAACCGAGGTCACGTCACCCTTGCGCAGCGCGTCGCGGGCCTCGGCCAAGCCCAGTTTGTTCAGATCGCTCATGTCTTACTCCACCACTTTGGGGACTGCGAAGAACCCTTCGCGGGCGTCGGGGGCGTTGGCCAGAACCTTGTCCTGCTGGTTGCCGTCGGTGACCACATCCTCACGACGTTTCAGGCGCATCGGTTCGACCGAGACCATCGGCTCGACCCCGTCGACATCCACTTCGTTCAGTTGCTCGATGAACCCAAGAATGGTGTTGAACTCGGATGCCAGCGCCGGCAGCGCGTCATCCTCGACCTTGATCCGGGCCAGTTTGGCCACCTTGGCGGCGGTGCTTTGGTCAATCGACATGGGAAACCTCATATGCGTTAGGGGGCATTTACCCGTCTGATGCCCGGGTCGCAAGACCGCCCGGCGGCGGATATCGCCCATGGCCTGTTCCGGCTTACAGGGCTGCCATTCAAATTTGCATATCCCCTATACGCCAAAGTGAACTGATTGGTTCATTTCCCTTCTTGAAAAACTGAACTGTACTGTTCATTTCGAACTGTATGGCACAGCCTAAACCGGAGAAAGAAAATGAAAACGTTCATGACAGCCTTTGTATTGGCCACCACAGTTCTTGCAGCGCAGGCTCAGGCATTCGGGCCCACCATGGACAGCCTGACGCGGGATCTGAGCTTCCCCGAGCCGATCTCGGGGACCGTCACGAAAGATCAGGTGAAACTGGATAAGTAACCCCCCCCCTCGGTCCGGGCCGGTCAAGCCACAATCGGCCCGGACAATCTGCAATTGGCTGCTGCACTTGCCGCAGCAAGCCGTTACGATACCGCTGAATGACCCGCCGGGCTGTCGAACAGACCCGGCATTCTGACGGAGCGGAAGATGAGCGCACGCATGCAAGCGGTATTGGAGGCGATTGACGCCGCCAACAGGCAAGACCCCAATCAGGAAGACGGCCAGCCTGCCGCCCTGCTTTACGGCCAGCGGATGAGCGCCGAACTCAACAGGCTTATTCCCGATGCATCGGACCTGTTGCAAATCGCGGCACGCGGTCAGCATGTCGAGCGCTGGAAGCTGGCGCGCAGCGAATACCCCGAGGGCCGCGCAGGATACCTGGCGTGGCGCAAGGCGCAGGGCGTTTACCATGCCGACGTGGTCATGGCGATGATGGAACACGAAGGCTACAGCGCGGATGAGGCGGAAACTGCCGGTCGCATGCTGCGCAAACAGGGTATCAAGCGCGATGCCGAGGTGCAGGCGCTGGAAGACGTCATCTGTTTCGTCTTTCTCAAATGGTATTTCGCGCCTTTCGCCGCCAAACACTCGGCCGAAAAAATCCTGCGCATTGTCGAAAAAACCGCCCGCAAAATGTCGGCCGACGGTCGCGCGCGCGTTTTGTCGGAATTCGACTTGCCTGAAGACCTCGCGGCGGCGTTTCAGGGCTGAGACGCGCGCAAAAGGTGCGATTTGTAGACCTCGATCATCCATCCCAGCATGGTGGCATTCAGGATGTGCCACATGAAATGCGTGCCGGTCGGCACCAATCCGCAGAGAGGTTCGTCAAGCGCCCGAAACGTGATTGAGGCGATCAGGATTGCCGCGCCGATCGCCAGCCCTCGGGCCGTCTCAGGCGTCCTGTCGCGCAGAAGGAACGCATAGATCAGGATCAAGAGCGGGACCGGGGCATAACCGGCTGACCCACCCAGCCCCGGAACAAGCTGAAACAGAGGAATGGTTGCAGCCGCATAAGGGAAAAACAATGCCGTCACTATCCCGGCTGTTAGCGGCCTCATCTGCCAGACGTCGCGATTGATCGCGAAGATATAGACCAGAATGTAGAGCAGGATCGGCACAACATCCGCCATGGCGGCCCAGACCTGCGCGTGGGTGTGAAACAAATAGCTGCCGATCCCGATGGCGACCAGAATGCCAACCAGCACCATTGCCAGAGGCATCCCCTGCCCCCGCACCCGACGCCACATGACAATCGCCGCGATCAGAAAGGCCGCGTTTGTGACGGCGTTTATTGGCTCGGCCCAATAGGCGGGCGACACACGCTCGCAATAGCCGTCAATTTCCTGCAACCAGTCCATGAAATTTTACATAGCCGATGCTAGGTTGATGCCAACAGGCTGATTGGGAGGATTTTTTATGAATATCATCTGGCTGGGCCACGGAAGCTTCCGCATTGAAACACAAGGGCAGGTTCTGCTGATCGACCCGTGGCTGACCGGCAACCCGGTCCTGTCGGAAGAGCATCACGACAACGCATTGGACGGGGCGACGCATATCCTCCTGACGCACACGCATTTCGACCACGTGGTCGACGTGGTTTCCCTGGCCAAACACCTGAACGTACCGGTTGTCGGTCAGTATGATCTGATGGGGTATTGGAGCGAGGCTGAAGGGCTGGAAACCATCGGCTACAACAAGGGCGGCACGGTGAACCTGAACGGTATCAAGGTGTCGATGGTGCCCGCCTCGCACAGTTCGACTTTCTCGACGCCCGAAGGGCTCCGGACCGGCGGCAGCGAGGTTGGCTTCATGATCGCGTCCGAGGGTCACATGGTCTATCTGTCCGGTGATACGGATATCATGGCCGACATGGACTGGATGGGAGACTATTACAAACCCGATATCGGCATACTGTCGGCGGGGGGGCATTTTACGATGGATATGAAAGGGGCGGCTTACGCGGCCAGACGGTATTTTAACTTCAAGACCGTGATTCCCTGCCACTACAAGACCTTCTCAATTCTGGAACAATCCGCACAGGCACTGGCGGATGGGTTGCCCGGTGTCGACGTGATCGAGCCCGAAATCATGCAGCCCATTTCCCTGTAGGATCACCGCCTCGCGGCGAAGAATTCCTTTAGCATTTCGGCGGCCTCCTGCCCTCCGATACCGTCGTAGACCTCGGGTGAATGGTGCGCCTGCGAATGGGTGAAAACCCGCGCGCCATGGGCGATGCCGCCAGATTTCGGATCGGCAGCACCGTAATAGATGCGCCGGATCCGCGCCGCCGCCAGTGCCGCCGCGCACATTGCGCAGGGTTCCAGGGTGACATAGAGGTCGTGATCCGGCAGACGCTCGGACCCGGCTGCGGCACAGGCAGCCCGCAACGCCAGAATTTCGGCATGAGCCGTCGGGTCGTTCAGTTCGCGCGTTCGGTTGCCTGCCGCCGCCGCAATCCGGCCATCGGCAGCCACGATCACGGCGCCAACCGGGACCTCTCCGCGTTTCGCGGCGGCGCGCGCCTGTTCCAGCGCGGCATTCATGTGCGATTTGAACTCCATGCCCCTGACTGCATCAGAAACCTGTCTTTCGCAAGCGGACGGGATGCGCTATGGCCTGCGGATGAGCAACACCCCTCCTCCCGGCGACAGGATCGCCAAAACCCTTGCCCGCGCGGGCGTCGCCTCGCGCCGTGAAGCCGAACGCATGATCGAAGCCGGTCGGGTTTCGGTGAACGGCAAGGTCATCGACAGCCCTGCGCTGAACGTCACTGCCAAGGACAAGATCACCGTTGACGGCAAACCGGTGTCCGAGCCGGAACCCTCGCGCCTGTGGCTGTATCACAAACCCTCCGGTCTGGTGACGACGACACGCGACGAAAAAGGCCGCGCAACGATCTTCGACAACCTGCCCGAGGACATGCCCCGTGTCATGAGCGTCGGCCGGCTGGACCTGAATTCCGAAGGTCTGCTGCTGCTGACCAATGATGGCGGCATCAAGCGCAAGCTGGAGCTGCCCGCCACCGGATGGCTGCGCAAATACCGTGTACGCGTCAACGGCCGCCCCAAGGACGAGGATTTTGCCCCCCTGCGTCAGGGTCTGGTCATCGAAGGTGAACGGTTTCAGCCGATGACCGTCTCGCTGGACCGTCAGCAAGGGGCGAATGCATGGCTGACCATCGGCCTGCGCGAAGGCAAGAATCGCGAAATCCGCCGCGCGATGGAGGATATCGGGTTTACGGTAAACCGCCTGTTGCGGGTATCTTATGGACCGTTCCAGCTGGGGAATCTGAAACCCGGCGAGGTTGAAGAAATCCGCCGCCGCGTGATGCGCGATCAGCTGGGCCTGGACCCAGAGCCGGACCCCGCGACGAAACGCCCCGGCAGACCGCAACGAAAACGGCCCCCGGTCGGCAAGAAACCTCGCAAGTGACGCAGGTTAGGCAACCTTTCCCCTAGCGCCGGGGCCTCTCATCCCCTAGATTTTCCCTGAAGGTTGTCTTTGGGGGGCGCCATGTCCGGAACCGGAGTACAGAAACTGGCCTACGTTGCGCTGCTGGCGCTGTTGCTCGGTGTTTGCACCGGCGTATTGGGGGGCTTGTAGGCGCATGGCCAAACGCTATGGCGGAAAATTCAGCCCACAGGGTGACCCTGACCCGTCAGAGCAGCCCAGACGCGGCCAGTTTGACGGCGCCCGGGTCGAACCGGCAGGCGCGCGTGCAAACCTTCTGTTTCTGCCCGCGGTCCCATTGGTATTCCTGTCATTGAATGACGGCGCAATCGGGATGACCATCGGCCTGATCGCGGCCGGCCTGCTGACGGCTGCGGCTTTTCTGCTGCGCGAAGGGCTGCGCGCCGAGGCTGCGTTTAATGCCCGGCGTACCGCGCGGCGACCTGCATTTCCCAGAAAGATATTCTCCAGCATCCTGACGGGTTTAGGTGCCGGTCTGGCGTCTTATCGCACAGAGTTTCTGGACGCAGCCACCGCGTCCGAGGCCAGCCTGATCGCTCCGGTTCTGTTCGGCGCGGTCGCAACCGTTCTGCATTCGGTCTCCTTCGGATTGGATCCGCTGAAAGACAAGGGGATGGAAGGCATCGACACGTTTCAGCAGGATCGCGTCGCCCGCGTGGTCGAGGACGCGGAAACCCACCTGACCGAGATGACGGATGCAATCAAACGCGCCGGCGACCGCAGGATCGAAGCGCGGGTCGAACAGTTTCAGGACACCGCCCGCGAGTTGTTCCGCACGGTCGAGGAAGACCCCCGCGACCTGAGCGGCGCCCGCAAATACCTGACCGTCTATTTGCAGGGCGCGCGCGACGCGACGGTGAAGTTCGCCGATGTCTATGCCCGTACCCGTGACGCTCAGGCGCTGAAGGATTATTCGTCCCTGCTGGACGATCTTGAACAGAATTTCGCGGCCCGCACCCGCAAGATGCTATTGGATGACCGCAGCGATCTGACGGTTGAAATTGACGTGTTGCGCGAGCGGCTGCAACGCGAAGGTGTCCGGTTGGACTGACCGGCCAAAATTTGTGAGAGGATTATCCCCATGTCCGATGAGATCAAGAACAAGGCGGTCGAGGCCGAAACCCT
Organism: Ruegeria sp. ABV4_181; assembly: GCF_056158465.1. Lineage (NCBI taxonomy): Bacteria > Pseudomonadati > Pseudomonadota > Alphaproteobacteria > Rhodobacterales > Roseobacteraceae > Ruegeria > Ruegeria sp. ABV4_181. The sequence continues at coordinate 1,726,852 of NZ_JBSWTI010000002.1, read as the reverse complement.
GGTTCAGGAAGTAACCGCCGTCGCCCTGCCCGATCCCACCGCGGAGATCGTCTCGCTGGAAGAAGCGGACGACCCCGTCAGTGCCGAGATTCGCAAGCGCATGGGCGAGATCGACATGGACAACACCAATTCCATCGTCTCTTTCGGATCGTCCGCGCAGGCCGAGTTACAGGAAATCAGCCAGGCCATGCTGGCCGATGTACGCAACAAGGATGTCGGCCCTGCCGGCGACAGCCTGCGCAACATCGTGACCACGATCCGGGGATTTTCGGTCAGTGAACTGGATGTGCGCCGCGAACGCAGCTGGTGGGAAAAACTGCTGGGCAAAGCCGCGCCGTTTGCCAAATTCACCGCCCAGTTCGAACAGGTTCAGGACCAGATCGACAAGATCACCGATGATCTTCTGGGCCACGAACATACCTTGCTGAAAGATATCAAATCGCTCGACCTGCTGTATGAAAAGACGCTGGGCTTCTACGACGAACTGGCGCTGTATATTGCGGCGGGTGAGGAGAAACTGACCGAGCTGGACAGCCACGATATCCCCGAAAAGGAAGCCGAGGTTCAGGCCGCCCCCGAGGACGAACAGGTCATGAAGGCGCAGGAACTGCGTGACCTGCGCGCCGCGCGGGATGATCTGGAACGCCGGGTGCATGATCTGAAACTGACGCGACAGGTAACGATGCAATCGCTGCCTTCGATCCGGCTGGTTCAGGAAAACGACAAATCGCTGGTCACCAAGATCAACTCGACTTTGGTCAACACCGTGCCGCTGTGGGAAACGCAGCTGGCACAGGCCGTGACCATCCAGCGCAGCGCCGAAGCTGCCGCTGCCGTACGCGATGCCAATGATCTGACGAATGAACTTTTGACTTCGAACGCCGCAAATCTGCGCGAATCGAATAAGATGATCCGCGAGGAAATGGAACGCGGTGTGTTCGACATCGAAGCGGTCAAACAGGCCAACGCGGATCTGATCGGCACCATCAACGAAAGCCTGGCGATTGCCGACGAAGGCAAGGCTAAACGCGCCGCCGCCGAGCAGGAGTTGCAGAAGATGGAGACCGAACTGCGCGATACGCTGGCCGCAGCCAAGGCGCGCCGGGACGGAACCGGCGACAACGCCCGAACATCGGTTCCGGGCTGACGGCGGACAGGACGTGCGGATTCGGGGATATCTGCGGCCTCTGCTGGGCTTGGCGTCACTGCTGGCGCTGGTCGGCTGCGACGAAGCGCTGACATCTTCCGTTGTTCCCGAGCAGCGCCCGGTAGCACCGGCACCGGTTCCAAACGCTTATGTCCCACCATCCGCGGCCAGTCAGGATCTGGCCCGGTATTACCAAAGGATTGAAAACGATCTTGTGGCGCGCGGTCTGTTGCGGACCGATGGCGGCGGCCCGGATACCCCCTTTGATGCCGAGGATCTGGCCCGAAATTTCGAGGTGATCGCCTTTGTGAACGAACATTCGGGCCGGTCGGGCGCGTTCACGGGCGGACCTTCTGCCATCAAGCTCAGCCGGTGGAAAAACCCGATCCGCATCGTGACTGAATTTGGTCCAAGCGTGGCGCCTGACAAACGCGCGGCGGACCGATCGAAAATCGAGGCTTATGCCGCCCGGCTTCAGAACGCGACTGGCCATCGGATCCGAAGCGCGGATCGCGACGGTAATTTTATCGTTTTCATTTCCGGTCAGGACGATACGGCCTATGCCCAGAGACGGCTGCGGGAGCTGATCCCCGACATTCCGCAGGACAGGCTGGATCTGATCAGAAACCTTCAAAAGCCGTATTACTGTTTTGTTTTCACATTCGTGCATCGCGGTGACACGCATTCCATAAAGAAGGCGGTGGCATATATCCGGGCCGAAAATGCGGACCTGTTGCGCCTGAGTTGCATACACGAAGAGATCGCGCAGGGGCTTGGCCTTCCCAATGACAGCCCGGCCGCCCGGCCTTCGATCTTTAACGACGATGACGAGTTTGCATTGCTGACCAGTCATGACGAAAAACTGCTGGCGCTTCTTTATGATGAGCGTCTGAGTGCGGGCGTGTCGGCTGACGAAGCCCGCCCTGTGGTGCGGATCATCGCGCGTGAATTGATGGGCCAGCCGCTCTGAGCCCCAGAAGAGGAGACCCCAAATGGGCATTTTCGATTTTCTGACCGGAGAATTCATTGACGTCATTCATTGGGTCGATGACACCCGCGACACCATGGTCTGGCGGTTCGAGCGCGAAGGACACGCGATCAAATACGGTGCCAAACTGACCGTGCGCGAAGGTCAGGCGGCGGTGTTTGTGCATGAAGGGCAACTGGCCGACGTCTTCACCCCGGGTCTCTATATGCTTGAGACTAATAACATGCCGATCCTGACGACATTGCAGCACTGGGATCACGGCTTTCAATCTCCGTTCAAGTCCGAGATCTATTTCGTCAATACGACGCGCTTTAATGACCTGAAATGGGGCACCAAGAACCCGATCATGCTGCGCGATCCGGAATTCGGCCCGACCCGCATCCGGGCTTTCGGCACCTATACGGTTCGGGTCAAGGATGCGGCCAAATTCCTAGTTGAGATTGTGGGCACCGATGGTGAGTTCACGATGGATGAGATCAGTTTCCAGATCCGCAACATCATCGTGCAGGAATTCAGCCGCGTGATCGCCGGGTCCGGTATCCCGGTTCTGGACATGGCGGCCAATACCGCGGATCTGGGCAAGCTGATCGCGGCCGAGGTGTCTCCGGTGCTGGACGGCTATGGGCTGGAAATGCCGGAATTCTATATCGAAAACATCTCTCTGCCGCCTGCGGTCGAGGCCGCGCTGGACAAGCGGACGTCGATGGGGCTGGCCGGCGATCTGGGCAAGTTTACCCAGTATTCTGCGGCCGAAGCGATGACGGCAGCCGCCAACAACCCCGGCCAGGGCGGCGGCATGGGTGCTGGTCTGGGTATGGGCATGGGTATGGCAATGGCCAACCAGATGGCCAACATGGCAGCGGGCCAGCCAAGCGGCCCGTGGGGCGGTTCCGCCCCCGCTGCCCCGCAACCAGCGGCGCATGCGGCGCCGCCGCCCCCTCCGCCGGTCGAGCATGTCTGGCATATCGCGGTGGACGGTCAGACCAGCGGGCCGTTCTCGAAAGCCAAGATGGGGCGAATGGCCACGGACGGAGAGATCACCCGCGAAACCCACGTCTGGACCGCCGGGCAAGACGGCTGGAAAAAGGCCGGAGATGTTCAGGAACTGGCGCAGTTGTTCACGATCCTGCCGCCGCCACCGCCCGGAGCGTGAGTTTTGAGGGGAAAGCCCGACCAGCCCCCCTATTCCGATCGCCAGTTCCTATGGGCGGTCAACTTGTCCGCCCTGTTGGGCTGGCTGATGGCGATTGGCATTCCCATTTTTGTCAGCGCCCTGAATAACGGAGGCTGGGGGTCTGTGTACGGACTTGTACCCCCGTTCGCAGTTGTCGGACTACCGATCGCTTTCATTGCGGCATGGATCGTTGTGGCACCGTTCCTACGGCGGTTTATGCAAACGAACGTGACATATAGGCGGGCGTCGTTTTGGGGCGCAACCATAGGTCTGGTTCTGACCTTAACTGGCATCGCAATCGGGCGCTTGTTTGGATTAATGGTATCGCTCAACCCAAACTTTTCATCTCAGATCGGCAGTGGTGATCAAGTAAGTCGAGTTGACGGCATTCTGACCCCTATGGGGTGGTGGCAAGTAACGCAAAGATCGGCCTGGTTTATCGCTGCCTGCATTGTCGTTGCCCTCGCAATTCGCGCTATGGTCGGCCCCGGATCGGGCGGTACGCAGAAGGCTCGGGCATATGACTGACGAACACCGTTTTCCCTGCGACCAATGCGGTGCCGATTACCGATTCAACCCGGGCGACGGAACGCTGACCTGTGACCATTGCGGACATTCCGAGGCGATTGGTGCCGGGCCGTGGGGCGGGGCCAGCCTGAAAGAACTGGATTTCGACGCCGCTCTGGCAGACCGGCTACCGGACAGTGAAATCGAAGAAACCCGTGTGCTGTCCTGCCCGAACTGTGCGGCTCAGGTCGAATTTGACCCCGACACCCATGCTGCGGAATGCCCGTTCTGCGCAACACCGGTGGTGACGGATACCGGGGTAAGCCGCCACATCAAACCCAGGTGTGTTTTGCCCTTTGCGCTGGACGAGCGCACCGCGCATAAGGCCATGAACAAATGGCTGGGCCGCCTGTGGTTTGCCCCGAACGGTTTGCAGGACTATGCCCGCAAGGGCCGCAAGATGCAGGGCATCTATGTGCCTTACTGGACCTTCGACGCGGACACCCAATCCAGCTATCGGGGCGAGCGCGGCGTTGTCTATTACGAAACCCGAACCGTCATGCGCGACGGCAAAAGGATGCAGCAGCGGGTGGCCAAGGTCCGCTGGTCCCGGAAATCCGGGCGGGTGGCCCGCTTCTTTGACGACGTCCTGGTGCTGGCCTCACGCTCGCTGCCCAAAAGCTACACCGACGCGCTGGAGCCCTGGGACCTGCCGGCGCTTGAACCCTACCAGCCCGAATATCTGGCCGGATTCCGGGCCGAAGCCTACACGGTTGAACTGAAGGATGGATACAAGGAAGCCAGAAGCCATATGGCACGCGTGATCGAGCGTGACGTCCGGTTCGACATCGGCGGCGACCGGCAGCGGATACATGCGATTGATACAGATGTGCGGAATGTGACGTTCAAGCATATCCTGCTGCCGGTCTGGATGGCGGCGTATAAATATCGCGGGCAGACCTATCGCTTTGTGGTGAACGGGCGCACCGGGCGCGTTCAGGGAGAGCGCCCATGGTCCGCAATCAAGATCACGATCGCCGTTGTTCTTGGGCTACTTGTCGCCGCCGGCGTCGGGTATCTGATGGCAACGGGTCAGCAATAAGCTTGCGCGCGCAGCTTCCCGGAAAGGCCGCTTAATCGCTTGAACATCCTGCGCTCTGACGCCATCCTGCGCCTCGTCTGCGCCGAGGGGGAGGCCCGTGTGACGCTTACCGATCTGAACAGATTGCTGGATGAACGGCACTCCTGCCGGGCTTTTCGACCTGATCCGGTACCTCGGGAACAGATCGAGCAGATTGTGGCCAGCGCCGCGCGCGTACCAAGCTGGTGCAACGCGCAGCCGTGGCAAGTGAAGATCACCAGCGGGGACGAAACCGACCGGTTTCGCAAGGCAATGCTGGAAGAGGCTGCGACCGGCACCCCGGCCCCTGACCTGCCCTTTCCAACCTCGTATTCCGGCGTGTATCAGGATCGCCGCCAGGCCTGCGGGTGGGCACTGTATCAGGCGGTGGGTGTGGAACGTGGTGACCGAGCGGCCTCGGCCAATCAGATGATGCAGAACTTTGCCCTGTTTGGGGCACCTCATTGCGCCATCGTCTCCAGCCCGGCAGAGCTTGGATCTTATGGCGCGATGGATTGCGGCGGGTTTGTTACCGCGTTTTCGCTGGCGGCTCAGGCGCTGGGTGTTGCCACGATTCCGCAGGCGGCCCTTGCCACCTACAGCCCGTTCCTGCGCCGGTATTTCGACATCCCCGCGGACCGGATAATCCTATGCGCGATATCCTTCGGATACGCGGACAAAGACCACCCGGCGAACGGGTTTCGCACCGATCGCGCCGATCTGAGCGAGATCGTGGATTGGGTCGGGTAAGCAAGAAACCAAGCGGAGAAGACATTTGCGCGCTGTAATACAACGGGTTTCGCATGCCAGGGTTTCCGTCGATGACAATGTCGTTGGCCAAACCGGACCGGGGTTGATGATCCTGGTCTGCGCGATGCAGGGGGACGACGAACAAAATGCGGAACATCTGGCCGCCAAGGTTTCCAGATTGCGCATCTTCAAAGACGACGCGGGTAAAATGAATCGGTCCGTTCTGGATATCGGAGGGTCGGCGCTTGTGGTCAGCCAGTTCACGCTGGCTGCCGACACGTCGCGCGGGAACCGGCCCGGATTTTCCGCAGCCGCCCCGCCGGATCTGGGTGAACGTCTTTACGAGGTCTTCGCGCAACGGCTGCAGGAGCACGGCGTGCCCGTCGAAACCGGGCAGTTCGGTGCAGATATGGCTGTTGAACTGGTCAATGACGGCCCGGTCACGATTTGGATGGAAAGCTGATGAACAGAGCTCAACAGGCGATACGCATATGGCAGGCGGGTGTCGACGCCGTGGGTGGCTATACCGCGACCAGCAAAGCGCTGCGCGGGGTCCCTGAGCCCGACCGGATTCTGGCCGTTGGCAAAGCGGCCGCCGCTATGGCGCGGGCGGCGCTGGAGCATTTCGGCCCGTGCCCCACTCTGGTCGTCACCAAGGATGAACACGGGCGGGGCCTTCCGGACCTTGTCACGGTGATCGAAGCTTCTCACCCGGTGCCGGACAATCGCAGCCTTCAGGGCGGGCAAGCACTGCGCGCGGCCGTAGAGGCGATGGCACCGGAATCGCATCTGTTGCTGCTCGTGTCCGGCGGTGCGTCCTCACTGGCCGAGGATCTGTTGCCGGGAAAATCCCTGAATGATCTGGAACAGCTGAATAAGAGCCTGCTGGCCTCGGGGCTGGACATCACCGCTATGAACGCACAGCGGCGCAAGCTGTCGCGGATCAAGGGCGGTGGGCTGCTTTCCCACTTCCATGGCGGCAGGGCAACGGTTTTGGCGATTTCGGATGTGCCCGGCGATGACCTGAACGTTGTCGGCTCGGGGATCGGGGCCTTGCCCGAAGCCGTTGATTTTCGGGCCACAACACAGATCGTGGCCTCAAACGCGCATGCGCGCGCGGCGGCGGTGGACATGGCGCAGGCACAAGGTTTCACAGTGCTGGCCGACGAAGAATGCCTGCATGACGACGTTCATGAGGTGGCTCGAACTCTGGGACAACGTCTTCGCGCCATGCCAGGCGGCGTCATGGTCTTTGGCGGAGAGCCGACGGTTGTCCTGCCGGACAATCCCGGTCGTGGCGGGCGCAATCAGGCATTGGCGCTGGAACTGGCGCGCGAGATATCCGGCTGTCAGGGGATAACGCTGGTCGTGGGCGGGACCGACGGCACCGATGGGCCAACTCTGGCGGCCGGGGCCGTTGTCGACGGATCGACCTGGGGGCCGGACGCCGAACCGGCGTTGCTGCGGGCCGACAGCGGCAGCTATCTGGATCACGCTGATGCGTTGCTGGTGACCGGGCCAACCGGAACGAATGTGATGGATCTGCTTGTCGCAATCCGCGATTGAATTGACGGTTTTGACCGTACCTGCAAAGGAAAAGCCGCGAACATTGCCGACATGACGCAACCCGCCAACGTGCTGAGAGATATCGAAGACCTTCCCGACGTTGGTATTGAAATGCCCGATGGGTGTCGTCTGTCCGCGCGCGTCTGGCGTCCAACAGATGCGGACCGGAACCCTGTCCCCGCCATTCTGGAGTTTCTGCCCTATCGCAAGCGCGATGGCACAGCGACGCGGGATGCCCTGACCCACCCATGGTTTGCCAGGCGCGGCTATGCCTGCATCCGTGTGGACATGCGCGGAAACGGCGACAGCGAAGGGTTGATGGAGGATGAATACACCCGGCAGGAACTGGATGACGCAGTGGCGACCATACACTGGCTGTCGCAACAGGTCTGGTGCACCGGCAAGGTCGGAATGATGGGGATCAGCTGGGGCGGGTTCAACGCGCTTCAGGTTGCCGCGCTTCAACCAGAGCCGCTGAAGGCCATTATCACCCTGTGCTCGACCGCCGACCGGTTTGCGGATGACATCCACTACAAGGGCGGCTGCCTGCTGAACGAGAATCTGGGCTGGGGCGCGACCATGTGGTCCTATTCCTCGCGCGCGCCGGACCCGGCATTGCGCGCGAATTGGCGCGCTTTGTGGCTGGAGCGGCTGGAACGACAGCCCTTTCTGCCCTCGGTCTGGCTGCGCCACCAAAGGCGGGACGATTACTGGCAGCACGGGTCTGTGTGCGAGGATTTCGGCGCGATTCGGGCGGCCACACTGGCCATCGGCGGCTGGGGCGATGCGTATAAAAATACCGTGCCGCTGTTGGTTGAAAAGCTGACCGCGCCGGTCAAAGGGATCGTTGGTCCCTGGGTTCACAAATATCCTCATTTCGCGGTACCCGAACCCCGGATCGGTTTCCTGCAAGAGGCGCTGCGCTGGTGGGACCGCTGGCTGAGGGATCAGGACACCGGCGTCGAAAGCGATCCGGATTATCGCGCCTATCTGATGGATGGTGTGCGCCCTCATCGATGGTATAGCAACAGGCCCGGTCACTGGATCGCTGAATGTAAAGGCGCCACGTCGCATTTGCCCGGTGTGAACCTACACCTGACAGATAAGGGACTGGGGCAAGATGGCCCGCTGGACCGCAAGGTGCGTTCGCCGCACACCTGCGGCATAGATGGCGGTGAGTATTGCGCCATCTGGCTGGGTCCTGACATGCCGGGCGATCAGCGTGCCGATGACGCCTTGTCCGCGTGTTTCGACAGCGCGCCGCTGACCGAAGATCTGAACATTGTCGGAGCGCCCCGCATTCGCTTGCGCCTCAGTGCCGACCAATCACAGGCGCAGATTGCCGTCCGGCTGAATCATGTCCACCCGGACGGGGCGTCAACGCGCATCACCTACGGCGTTCTGAACCTGACCCATCGTGACAACCGTGCCTACCCAAAGCCGTTGAAGCCAGGCACGCCATATGAGGTTGCGCTGGATCTGGATCACATCGCCTATCGCGTGCCCCGCGGGCACCATTTGCGCGTCGCGGTCTCCAGCGCTTACTGGCCGCTGATCTGGCCTTCGCCGGAAGCCACCGAACTGCATCTGACGCGCGGCGACATTACAATCCCGAACCGGGTGGCCGCTGAGACCGATGAATGGATTTTTCCACCAGCAGAGACGGACAGCCCACGCAAAGTCACGACCTTGCGCGAGGCCAGAAATTCCAGGCGCGTGGAAACCGATATGAACTCGGGCGAAACGCGCCTGATCATCGAGGATGACTTCGGTCTGGTCACCGACGACCACCATGGGCTGACACATGGCGGCACCGCGTACGAACGCTGGTCCATTCATCCGGACGATCCGCTGACTGCCCGTGGTTTTTGCCACTGGACGCAGGAGATGAGTCGGGACGGGATTGACCTTCGGACCGAGACGTCTTGCGAAATGTGGTGCGACCGAGAGACCTTTTTCCTCAGCGCAAAAATAAAAGCCTTTCAGGGCGAAACCTTGGTATTCTCCAAGGAAACGGAGGACTCGGTACCCCGCGATCAGATGTGAATTCACGACGCCCAAATGTATGGCGAATAAAACTTGCCCAGGGGGCAAAAATCGGCCTACTTTGACTTATGCGTCAATAAAAAGCCCGTAAAGGGCGACAATCCAATCAACTGGGAGATTTTGGATGAACGATCAACTCACTCACATGGCCAGACAGGTCACCGCCGGCAAGCTGACCCGCCGTGAATTCATGGGGAAGGCCGCGGCGCTGGGTGTGTCTGCGGCGATGGCAAGCACCCTGTTCGCTGATGCGGCACGTGCGGCCGGTCCGGTCAAAGGCGGAACCATCCGTGCCGGGATTCAGGGCGGCAGCTCGACCGACAGCCTTGATCCCGCGACCACGACCAACACCACTGGCACCATGATCAACCGCCTTTGGGGTGAATTGCTGATGGCGCTGGCTCCGCATGGCGGGCTGGAGCCGAAAGTAGCCGAAAGCGTCGAGGCCTCGGCAGATGCCAAGACCTGGACGTTCAAGATCCGCGAAGGCATGACCTTCTCGAACGGCAAAAGCGTCACCGCCGAGGATGTGCTGGCCACGATCGACCGTCATTCGAACGACGAAACCAAGTCCGGCGCGCTGGGACTGTTGCGCGGCATTTCGGGAATGCGGGCCGAGGGCGACAAATTCGTCGTCGAACTGGATTCGCCGAACGCCGACCTGCCCTATCTGCTGACCGATTATCACCTGATGATCCAGCCCAACGGTGGCAAGGACGACCCGACAGCGGCCATCGGCACAGGCCCGTATGTGCTGAAAGAAGTCGATATGGGCGTGCGTTTTGTCGCCGAAAAGAACCCCAACTACTGGGATCCGAACCTCGGCCATGCGGAAACGATCGAGGTTGTCGTCATCAACGACAACACCGCGCGCGTAGCCGCGTTGCAGTCGGGTCAGGTCGACATGATCGACCGGGTGCCGCCCAGAACCGCTGATCTGGTCAGCCGCGCGCCGGGCATCAATGTGCATTCGACAGCCGGACCGGGCCATTATGTGTTCATCATGCATTGCAACACGGCACCGTTCGACAACAACGAACTGCGTCTGGCACTGAAATACGCCATCAACCGTCAGGAATTGGTCGACAAGATCCTGTTCGGCTACGGCTCGCTTGGCAATGACATCCCGATCAACGCGTCCTACCCGCTGTTCACGCCGCTTGAGCAGCGTGAATACGATCTGGACAAAGCCAAGTTCCACTATGAGAAATCCGGTCACAGCGGCCCGATCACGCTGCGCACATCGGACAACTCGTTCCCCGGCGCGCCGGATGCTGCGGCACTGTTCCAGCAATCCGCGGCCGCAGCCGGCATCACGCTGGATATCAAGCGTGAACCGAATGACGGTTACTGGTCCGAAGTCTGGAACGTTCAGCCCTTCTGCACCAGCTACTGGAGCGGCCGTCCGGTTCAGGATCAGATGTATTCGACGGCTTATCTGTCCTCGGCGGACTGGAACGACACCCGCTTCTTCAACGATAACTTCGATCAGTTGGTGGTTGATGCGCGTGGCGAGCTGGACGATGCCAAGCGGACGCAGATGTACGCCGATATGGGCGCGCTCGTCCACGGTGAAGGCGGCCTGATCTGCCCGATGTTCAATGATTTCATCGGCGCGACGTCGGACCGGATCACCGGCTGGGTCGACGATCACAAGGGCTTTGACCTGATGGATCTCTACGCACCGTCGAAGATGTGGGTGGCCGGCTGATATGTCGCCGCTTGTAAAACTACTGGCCCAGCGCATCGCGCTGGGTCTGCTGCTGCTGTTTTTCGTCTCCATTCTCATCTTTGTCGGCACGATCATCCTGCCCGGAGATGTGGCCCAATCCATCCTGGGACAATCGGCAACCCCCGAGGCGCTGGCCAACATGCGAGATGAGCTGGGGCTGAACGACCCGCCGGTTCAACGCTATTTCAGTTGGCTGGGCGGAGTATTGCAGGGTGACCTGGGCACCGCGCTGACCAGTGGCAAAAGCATCACCGAAAGCATCGGCGACCGCCTCGGTAACACGCTGTTCCTGGCGTTCTGGGCCGCGGTCATCTCGGTTCCGCTGGCGATTTTGCTGGGCCTGCTGGCAGTGCGCTACCGCGACCGCTGGCCCGACAAGCTGATTTCGGCCGTGACACTGGCGTCGATTTCGGTGCCCGAGTTTCTGATCGGTTACCTGCTGATGTATTTCATCGCGGTCAAGCTGCGCTGGTTCCCGTCGGTTGCGATGATCAATGACAGTATGTCGCTCGGTCAGAAGCTGAGCGCGATTGCCCTGCCCATCACGGTGCTGACGCTGGTTGTGCTGGCACATATGATGCGCATGACGCGTGCCGCGATCCTGAACGTGATGCAATCGGCCTATGTCGAAACGGCCGAACTGAAAGGGCTGAGTACCTTCAAAGTCATTTATCGCCACGCCTTTCCCAACGCCATCGCCCCGATCGTGAATGTGGTCATGCTGAACCTCGCCTATCTGGTTGTGGGCGTGGTCGTGATCGAAGTGGTCTTTGTATACCCGGGTATGGGGCAGTACATGGTCGATCACGTCTCCAAACGGGACGTGCCGGTTGTGCAGGCCTGCGGATTGATCTTTGCCGCGGTCTATATCGGGCTGAACATGATTGCCGATATCGTCTCGATCGTGGCAAACCCAAGACTAAGGCACCCGAAATGAAGAACATTCCTATTTCTGCACTGATCGGGTTGATCCTTACCGCCCTCTACTTCCTGGCCGCCCTGCTGGCGCCGCTGATCGCACCTTACGGCATGGCCGAAGTGGTCGGCGGCGTGTGGGAGCCATCGTCGTCTCAGTTCCTGCTGGGCACGGACAATATCGGGCGCGATCTGCTAAGCCGTATGATCTACGGCGGCCGCACCACCATTTTCATCGCAACTGCCGCCACGATCCTCAGCTTCGTCACCGGCTCGGTGCTGGGCTTTTTCGCGGCCGTTGTCGGTGGCTGGGTGGATCAGACCCTGTCGCGTTTCGTTGACCTCATCATGTCGATCCCGACGCTGATTTTTGCGCTGGTTGTTCTGTCGGTTGTTCCGGTCAGCGTTACCATCCTTATCCTGGTCATGGGCTTTCTGGATGCCACCCGCGTTTACCGGCTGGCCCGGGCCGTGGCGGTGGACATTTCGGTCATGGACTATGTCGAGGCCGCGCGCCTGCGCGGGGAAAAGATCGCCTGGATCATCTTCCGGGAAATCCTGCCCAATGCGCTGTCGCCACTGGTTGCGGAAATGGGCCTGCGGTTCATCTTCATGGTTCTGTTCGTCTCGACACTGTCCTTCCTGGGGCTAGGCGTTCAGCCGCCGCAGGCCGACTGGGGCGGTATCGTGAAGGAAAACAAGGATGGCATCGTTTATGGCATCGGCGCGGCGCTCTACCCTGCTGTCGCCATCGCGACGCTGGCAATCTCGGTCAACCTGGTGGCTGACTGGATCCTGAACCGTACCACATCGCTGAAAGGAGGTCGGGGATGAGTGATACCCTTCTCAAGGTCCGCGACCTCAAAATCGGCGCGACCGTGTATCCGCCGGGTGAGAAACCCCATGACATCGAAATCGTGCACGGGGTCAGCTTTGACCTCGAACGCGGCAAGGTGCTGGGGCTGATCGGTGAATCCGGTGCCGGCAAGTCCACGATTGGTCTGGCCTCTATGGCTTACGGCCGTGGCGGTGTGAAGATCACCGGGGGCGAGGTCTGGGTCAACGGGCGCGACATTCTGAAGGCGTCCCATGGCGACATTCGCAAGCTGCGCGGCGGTGAGGTCACTTATGTCTCGCAATCTGCTGCCGCGTCATTCAACCCGGCAAAGAAGATCATGGATCAGGTGGTCGAGGCGGCCGTCGAGCAAAAGAAGTTCAGCCGTAAAGTGGCCGAAGGCCGCGCGCGGGAGTTGTTCGCCAAGCTGGGTCTGCCCGATCCGGACAATATCGGCGACCGCTATCCGCACCAGGTGTCTGGCGGTCAGCTACAGCGCTGCATGACGGCGCTGGCCCTGTGCCCCGAGCCCGATCTGGTGGTATTCGACGAACCCACGACGGCGCTGGACGTGACGACGCAGATCGACGTTCTGATGGCGATCAAAGAGGCCATTGCCGATACCGGCGTTGCCGCGCTCTACATCACCCACGACCTCGCCGTCGTCGCGCAGGTAAGTGATGACATCATGGTGTTGCGAATGGGCAATACGGTCGAATACGGCCATACCGACCAGATCATCAACGATCCGCAAGAGGACTATACCAAGGCGCTGGTCTCGGTCCGTTCGATCGAACATGAAGAGAAGAAGCCCACGCCTGAGGCGGTGCTGAGCGTTGACGGGATCACCGCGCGCTACAAGGGGCTGAACTTCGACGTGCTGCACAACGTCAATGTGGAACTGCACCCGGGGCAGACGCTGGCGGTTGTGGGCGAATCCGGCTCGGGTAAATCGACGCTGGCGCGGGTGATCACCGGCCTGCTGCCGCCCCGCGACGGTGAGATCACCTTTGCCGGGCGCAAGCTGTCGCGCGATCTGGCGGGGCGCAGCCGGGAAGACCTGCGCGAGTTGCAGATGATCTATCAGATGGCCGACGTGGCGATGAACCCGCGGCAGACCGTCGGTACGATCATCGGCCGGCCACTGGAGTTCTACTTCAACATGCGCGGTTCCGAAAAGCGCAAGCGGATCGTCGAATTGCTGGATGAGATCGAGCTGGGCGAGAAATTCATCGACCGCTATCCCGCGGAACTGTCCGGTGGGCAGAAACAGCGTGTCTGCATCGCCCGGTCGCTGGCAGCAAAGCCCAAGATGATCATCTGTGATGAGGTGACCTCGGCGCTCGACCCGTTGGTGGCGGATGGCATCCTCAAGCTGCTGCTGGACCTGCAGAAGATCGAGGATGTGGCCTATCTGTTCATCACCCACGATCTGGCGACGGTGCGCGCCATCAGCGACAGCATTGCGGTGATGTATCAGGGGCGCGTCGTGCGCTATGGCTCCAAGAGCGAGGTTCTGAGCCCGCCGTTCGACGACTATACCGACCTGCTGCTCAGTTCCGTGCCCGAGATGCATCTGGGCTGGCTGGAAGAGGTTGTCGCCCACCGCAAGATGGAAAGCGCCGGGAACTGATCCCGGCCTTTTCCGTGACAATTCGGTGAAGATTTTAAATCCCGGCATCCTGTCCGACGACAGGTGTCGGGATTTTGCCATTGAGGGCGCGAACAGGCAGCCCCGGTCGGGCGAATCCCCTAGGGTCGCCCTAAGAAGAAAAGGGGCGGCACATGGATCGCAAACTACTCCTCATCATTCTGGACGGGGTTCCCTGGCGCAATTTTCGCCGCCTGTTCGGCAATCTGGAAGGCTGGGTCGACAGCGGTGAGGCGCGAGTGTGGAAGCTGCGCGCCGTTCTTCCGTCAACCTCGGCCAGTTGCTATGCCTCGATCCATACCGGCGTCACACCGCAGGAGCATGGCTGTACCGGAAATGGAAATGTGTTCCGCCTTGGCCACAAGGATGTCTTCAGCCAGGTGCGTGAAGGGGGTGGTGTGACCGGGGCGGTGACCCATAGCTATTGGTCGCAGTTCTTCAATCGCCATCCCTTCGACTACGTTCGGGATGTCGAATATGACGAGCCGGACAGCAGGTCCATCAATCATGGCCGATTCCACACCATGACCGGATATGGCAAGGCCAATCAGATGACGCCCTGCGATGTGGACCTGTTCGCCACGCTCACCAATCTGTGCCTGCGCTTTGGGCTGGATTACGGAATCCTGCACAGCTGCACACTGGACAGCATGGGCCATCGGTTCTTTCATGATTGCGAGGAAATGGACCACGCCTGTTTTGTCGCCGACGAGATGCTGGCCCCGTTCATCCCCCGATGGCGGCAATTGGGATATGAGATCATCGTGACCGCCGATCACGGGCAGGATGAACGCGGCCATCACGGCGGACGTGGCGCGCTTCAGCAGGAAACTGCGCTGTATTATTTTGGCGATGCCGAAGGCCCCGAGGCCGACACGGTGATTGATCAGCTACAGCTTGCGCCTACCATCCTTAACCGGATGGGCGCGCCTGTTGCCGAGACGATGAAAGCCGCGCCGTTTCTGAAATGACAATTCAGTCGTAGGGCCAGATCTGCTGGCCCAGCGCCTCAATGGCGACGGAAATCCGCTCGAAACTGTTGGCGGCGCGCTTCACGCTGTTTCGCGCGCGCAGATATCCATGCACAAGGCCGGGTTCGTTCACCCAATGCGCCTGCCCGCCTGCAGCGGTGATCCGGTCGCAATAGGCAGCCCCGTCATCCCGCAGCGGGTCACAATCCGCGGTCACGACAACCGTGGGCGGCAGGGCTGTGAATTCGGTGTCATTTAAGGGCGCGAATGTCGGGTCTTCGGCGGGTACCTCGCCGCTACAGCGCACCTTTTCGAAATAAAGAACCTCGTCTCGCGTCAAAAGCGGTGCGTGGGCATGTTCGATATACGATCCCTTCGAAGTATCACCGCCCAACTCGGGATAGATGAGAACCTGCGCCATGATGCTCTCAAGCCGTCCCCGCCCGTAATGGGCAACGGCGGCCGCAAGATTGCCACCCGCGCTGTCGCCTGCCAGAATCATCGGGTCGCCAAATTCCCGAAAGACCCAATTCGTAGCAGTCCAGCAATCCTGAAACTGGGCCGGGTGCAGATGTTCGGGACACAGGCGATAGTCCACGGCGACAACCCGATATCCGGTCTGCGCACAAATCTCGGCGCAAACGTCATCGTGGCTGTCCAGCCCGCCAACGACAAAACCGCCGCCATGAAAATAGACGACGGTTCGCGTGGGATCTCCGGCGGTGTAAACCCGGACAGGCACGCCATCGGCGGACCTGTCCTGCGTTTCGACGCCATCGGGCCGAGGTTGGCGAAAGTCCCGACACATGGCGTCATAGACGCGGCGTTGATCGTCGATCGACATTTTCACCGCGTCTTCGGGATAGCTTTCAGCCGTTCGTCTTATGAACGCCCAGGTTTCCTCATCGATCAGACGTTCATAATCCATGTATCCTCCCGGTCAGGCAGCCCACTCCCATGGCCGGGTGAACGATCCCAGCACCTTGCTGACATCGTCGTCCGAGGAACCGTTCGCGTCAAGCTGCGCAACGAGACCGCGTTTTTTGTCGTCGATTACCGAGACCACGCGCGCTTCGACGCCTGCCTTTTCCAGCGCACCGTTATAGATGCGGGTGATCGCCTGTTTGCGCAGCTCCGGTTTGAAGACCTTTCCGACAGCGGTCTTGGGAAGCTCGTCCAGAATGGTCATGTGCTTGGGTTGCGCGGCCCGTTCGTGAACGTGCACGTCGCAGTAATCCATCAGCTCTTTTTCGGTGACCGTGGCGCCGTCGACCAGTTCGACGAAAGCGCAGGGCACCTCGCCCGCATATGCGTCCGGCTGGCCGATGGCGCCGGCAAAGGCAACCGCATCGTGACCCAACAGGGCTTCTTCGATTTCGGCGGGATCAATGTTGTGGCCGCCGCGAATGATCAGATCCTTGGCGCGCCCGGTGATCCACAGGTAACCATCCTCGTCAAACCGGCCCAAATCGCCCGTGCGCAGGTATTTGTCGAAGTGATAAAGGTCTACGTTCTTGTCGGCCTCGGTATAGGTGTTGCCTGCATAGACACCGGGGTTCGAGATGCAGATTTCACCGATCTCGTCAGACCCGCATTCTTTCGGGCCGTCCGGACCGTTTTGCAGGATTTTCACGTCCGTGTAGGGGAAAGGGATGCCGATCGAGCCGATCTTCTTTTCCCCATCCACCGGGTTACAGGACACAAGGCAGGTGGCTTCGGTCAGGCCATAGCCTTCGACGATGGTCACGCCGGTGGCCTCTTCGAACCGGCGGAACAGCTCTACCGGCAGCGGCGCCGAGCCTGAAAAGGCCGTTTTGACGCTGGAGATATCCGCATCCACCGGGCGCTGCATCTTGGCGGCGATGGCCGTGGGGACGGTGATGATGAAACTCACCTTCCAGCGCTCGATCAGTTTCCAGAAATTGTCGAACACACCATCGCCGCGATACCCCTGCGGCGTCGGGAAGACCACATGCGCGCCCGAAGACACGGCGGCCATCATGATCACATGCACGGCAAAGACGTGGAACATCGGCAGCGGGCACATGATCACGTCTTCTTCCGAGAACAGCAGGGTATGACCCAGCCAGCCGTTATAAACCAGACCGGAGTATTTGTGCTGCGCAACCTTGGGCATGCCCGTGGTTCCGCCCGTGTGGAAGTAGCAGGCTACGCGGTCTTCCTTGCTGTCTTCGAAAGTCAGCGTGGTGGGCTGTTTCGCCAGTTCCTGATTGAAGTTCTTGTAATCCGCGTGGGCCAGATGTTCCTTGTCGCCCATCTTCGGGCGCAGGAAGGGCACCAGCCAGGACTTTGGCGGCGTCAGGTATCGGTTGAGGTCGATTTCGAGAATGGTGTTAACCTTAGGCGCGTGGCGCACGGCCTCTTCGACCTTTTGGGCGACGTCGGTTTTGGGGAACGACTTGAGCGTCACCACAACCTTGGCCCCGGTTTCCCGCAGGATGGCCGCGATCTGCTCGGGTTCCAGCAGCGGGTTGATCGGGTTGACGATCCCGGCAACAGCCCCGCCCATCATGGTGACCAGGGTTTCGTTACAGTTGGGCAGCACATAGGCAACCACGTCTTTTTCACCGACGCCCAGAGACCGGAACAGGTTGGCGGCCTGATTGACCTTGCCCAGCAGTTCCGACCAGGTCAGTGTCTCGGCCTTGTCGGTCGGGCCGGAAAAAAGCTGAAAGCTGACTGCATTGCTGTTCGGATATTTGCCTGCCGTCCGTGACAGCAACTGGTGGAAGGTCACCGGAACGTCGCGGTCCTCCCACGGCATTTCCTGCTCCATTCTCGCCTTGTCTTCCAATCCCACAAACGCCATGTGGTTCCTCCCTTATCTGTCCCGTGTCCAGCACAGGTTTAGTGTCCATCGACAAAATGGAAGCAAAACCGCGCATGATCAAGAATGCGCTTAGCGGCGATGCCCGTTCAGGTGTAGAATGACGCTACGGAGCGGGTTAAATTGCCCCCACGTCACATCATTCGGCGGCCAGACCGTCGGTGAACTGCAGCCGGGCCAGACGGGCATACAACCCGTCCTGCGCCACCAGATCGTCATGGGTGCCCTGCGCCATGATTTGGCCGGCCTCCATCACCACGATCCTGTCGGCCTTTTTCACCGTTGCCAGCCTGTGCGCCACGATCAGGGTCGTGCGACCGGCGCGCATCTTGTCCACGGCCCCCTGCACCGCACGTTCGCTTTCGGCATCAAGGGCCGAGGTGGCTTCGTCCAGCAACAGCACCGGCGCGTCTCGCAGGATCGCGCGGGCGATGGCAATGCGTTGCTTCTGCCCTCCCGACAGCATCACGCCCCGTTCCCCGACAAAGCTGTCATACCCTTCAGGAAGGGCCGAAATGAATGTATGCGCCGCAGCGGCACGGGCGGCGGCCTCAACCTCGTCGTCGGTGGCATCCAATCGGCCAAAACGTATATTCTCGCGCGCAGATGCCGCGAAGATGACCGGGTCCTGCGGCACCAGAGCCATATGGTGCCGGAAATCGGCGCGATCGAGGTCCTTGAGATTGACCCCGTCCAGGCTGACCCGTCCGGAATCCGGATCATAAAAACGCTGGATCATCTGGATCACGGTTGTCTTGCCCGCACCTGACGGGCCGACAAAAGCCACCGTCTCACCCGGTTTGACCTGAAGGCTCAGGTGGTCCAGCGCCACGACATCAGGGCGCGAAGGATAGCGGAAAGTCACGTCATCGAACCGGATCTCGCCGCGCACATCAGCGGGCAATGCGCTGGCCTTTGCCGGGTCATTCACGGTGTCCTGTGCATTCAGCAATTCGACCAGACGTTCGGTCGCGCCCGCGGCACGCTGCAGCTCGCTCCAGATTTCCGAAAGGGCAGCGACGGAACCCGCCATGATGACCGAATAGATCACGAACTGGATCAGAACGCCTTCGGTCATCACCCCGTTGCGCACATCATTCGCGCCCATCCACAGAACGCCGACGATGCCCGAGAACACCAGAAAAATCACGATCACGGTCAGAACCGCGCGGGTTTTGATCCGGCGCAGAGACACGACATAAGATGTCTCGGTCATGTCGCCAAACTGCTTGCGGCTGGCCTGTTCATGCGTGAATGCCTGCACCGTCTGAACGGCACCAAGCGCCTCGCCCGCATTACCGGATGAGGCCGCAATCCAGTCCTGGTTTTCACGGCTGATGACGCGCAGGCGGCGGCCCAGCACCAGGATCGGCACCACGACCAGCGGGATCAGCAACAACACCATGCCAGTCAGCTTGGCCGAGGTCAGCAACATCAGCACCAGCCCGCCAATGAACATCAACAGGTTGCGCAGCGCGATGGACACCGAAGACCCCAGAACCGACTGAATCAGGGTGGTGTCCGTGGTAATCCGGCTGAGCACTTCGCCCGTCATGATCCGTTCGTAGAATTCGGGGCTCATCCCTATGACGCGGTCGAACACGGCCTTGCGGATATCGGCCACGACACGCTCGCCCAACCGGGTGACCAGCGCATAGCGAATGCCGGTTCCCATCGCCAGAATCGCCGCGATGCCCAGCGCCGCCAGAAAATACCAATCCAGCAACTCGCCGTCTTCGATGCGGAAATTGTCGACCACGCGGCGCACTGCTAGCGGCAAGGTCAGCGTCATGCTGGCCGTCAGCACCAGCGCCAACGTCGCGCCGATCATCAGCATCCGGTAGGGCCGCATGAACGGCCACAGCGAGGACAGAACGCCAATCTTCTTCGATCCGGCGCGTTCTTCGCTGGCACCCGGCGCGGGTTTGTCTGCTGGACGTGCTGAAGCGGATCTTGCCATGGCCGGCCCTTAATTCGTATTCGCGACTGAGTGACCGCTTCTTGGCTGCACTACGTCACGGGGTCAAGCAAAGTCACGCAAATTGCAGACCCTGCAGGGCCATTTGACGCAGAATTTGTGGGCTGATCTGGAGCGGGCGGCGGGAATCGAACCCGCTTCATCAGCTTGGAAGGCTGAGGTAATAGCCAGTATACGACGCCCGCTCAGCGGAGGTCGGTTTAAGCGATGCGTCAGGTATCGTCAAGCGCCGTTCGGACCACGAAACCGAAATTTGCCTCCACTCGGTTGTGCCATGCACAACAGGCGATGCGGACCAACGATCATGGCCTCAGCCAGGACAGATCATCGCGCCAGCCAGGAACACGATTTCAGGTCCGCCGACACCCGGATCATCGATTCGTACCGCTGAAGTTGCGCCTCCGGCAGACCAATGAGCTGCGCCGGATAAGTCGTCGCGGCGGCAAGGGCATCCTGCAATGGCACACCGACCCGATTGACCAGATTGCGGATAGCCGTGGTCAGATCAAGATCCGCACCGGCCAGTGTTCCGTCCTCAAGGGTCAGCCGCCCGTCGGTTCGGGTAATCCGTCGGCCTTCCAGTCGGAATTCGGTCTGATCCGTACCAGCAACGGCCATGGCATCGCTGACAAGAAAGACCTGACCGGGTGCATTCTTGGCGGCCCAGGCCGCCCGGATAACTTCGGGATGTACGTGGATACCGTCAGCGATCAAGCCCGCGGACAGCCCGCCATTGGCAAGTGCGGCCCCGACCAACCCGGGTTCGCGGTTTTCCAACTGACTCATGGCGTTGAACAGATGTGTCACGCAGCGGGCACCAGCCTCGGCATATCGTTGGCACGTTGCAAAATCCGCGTCGCTGTGGCCCAGAGATACCAGAATTCCGGCCCTGGACATTGCGCTGACCTGCTGATCCGAAACGGCCTCGGGCGCGATGGTGACCTTGAGACTGGGCAAGTTGCCCGCCGCGTCGATCAGCATGGAAAGGTCGCCGTCATCCATCGGGCGGATCAGTGCGGCGTCGTGCGCGCCCTTGCGGGCGACGGACAGATGCGGCCCTTCCAGATGCAGACCCGCGACGCCCGGCACGCCCTCCTGAATGGCCGCGATCGCCGCTTGAATCGCCGCCTGAGTCTTCTCGGCGGTATCGGTGATCAGCGTTGGCAACAGGTTTGCCACGCCCAGCCGCCGATGCGCACACGCGATCCGTCTGATGGTTTCCACCGAAGGGTCATCGTTGAACATGACGCCGTCGCCGCCATTGACCTGCAGATCAACATAGCCCGGGCAGAGGATGTCGCCGTTCAGGTCAATGACCTGCCCGTCTTGCGACACATCACCCTCTGGCACAAGGGTCGCAGGCCCACCGGTCCGAAAAACGATTGCCTGGCCGGTCTGCAGTCGCGCGCCGTCAAACAGGGACCCGTTCCGAAAAGTTACCGAATCTGAGGTCATACCGTCTCTGTCACCTTCTTGAGATGCCGCGGCGTATCCGGGTCGATGCCGCGCGCGCCGGCCACGGCCTCGACCATACTGTAGAACGAGGTGATGGTGGCAATCGGATCGGTCAGCCAATGGTCGGTTCGGATGAATGGAAGGGTTTGCGCCTGCGTCACCTTGTCGGTCGCTGCAAAGACCGTTGCGCCCTTGCCGGCCAGCGCGTCGGCCGCTTCGGCCGTGGTCTGTTCCGCCGCATCGCCGGCGGCGAAGACGATGGTCGGAAATCCCTCTTCCACGATTGAAACCGGCCCGTGCAGCACCTCGGCCGCTGAATAGCTTTCGGCATGAATCTGACAAGTTTCCTTGATCTTCAACGCCGCTTCGTTGGACATCGCGTAGGACGGTCCGCGCCCAAGGGTGAACAGGGACCGGCCCGTTATCGTCTCGGCCGCCGCCGACCAGTCGCATTGCGCGGCCCGTTCCAGGACGCCCGGCAAGGTGCGTATGGCACCCGTTAGCTCGTCATCCTCGGTCAGCTCTGCCAAAAGCCACAATCCGGCCACCAGCGAAGTAACGAAGGTTTTTGTGGCAGCCACACTCAGTTCCAGACCGGCATGCAGGGGCAATACCGCGTCCGCCGCTTCGGCCAGACGCGAGTTTGTGTTGTTGGTAATTGCAACCGTGACCGCGCCGGAATTTCCAAGTGACCGCGTCATTCCCACGATATCCGGGCTCTGACCCGACTGAGACACTGACAGGCACAGCGCGCCTTTTGCCTTCAGGTCAACGCCGTAGATCGAGCTGACGGACGGACCAACCGAAGCCACCGGCAGGTTCAGCAGCAGCTCGCTGGCGTATTTCAGATAGCTGCAGGCGTGATCCGATGAACCCCGGGCCACCGAAATCAGAAACCGTGGATCGGCCTGACGGACCATCTGTGCGGCGCCCTGAATATTGGTCGCACCCTGGCTTAGCAATCTGTCAACGGCATCAGGGATTTCGAGGATCTCCTGACGCATTTTCGAAGTTTGTTCAGACATGAATTTCCGGCCTTTCCAGTTACAACCGCAATTCGGCGACAAAATCATAGGCATCGCCGCGATACAGGGACCGGGTCAGTTCCGCGACCCGCCCGTTCTTGAGGAATGAAACACGCTCGATGTTCAGCCCGGCGGCCCCTTCAGGCACCTCCAACAAGTCAGCCTCGCGCGCTGCCAGATTCAGGGCTGATATCTTTTGAACGGCGCGCACAGGGCGCCTGCCCAGCCCTTCGAGCACTTCGTAAAGCGACGTGGTCACTTCGATCGGATTGGGAAGGATATCCAGCGGCAGTGCGGCCCGTTCCAGCGCCAGCGGTCGGCCATCGGCCTCGCGCAGACGGTAGATGCGGGAAATTTGTTCGCCGTCAGACAGGCTCAGCGCCCTGATCTCTTCGGGTGTCGGGGCGAACACACCCCGTTCCAGCCATTTGGAGGTGGTCTGCATTCCCCGGCTTGCCATGTCTTCGGTGAACGAGGTCAGGTGCGTCAGCGATTGTTCGACCCGCGGCATACGCTCGCGAATGAATGAGCCGGACCCCTGACGCTGTTCAATGACACCTTCCTGAACCAGTTCCTGAATCGCCTTGCGCACTGTGACACGCGACAAATCGGTGATTTCCACCAGTTCACGCTCGGACGGCAGCGACGAGTTCGGGGCAAGCACGCCGGTATCGATCCCCTCCTGCAACCGCCGACGCAGCTGAACGTATCGCGGCCCGTTTTCCGGCGTCAGCCAGGCCTCGGCACGAAGGAAGTCAGTGATGCTCATGCCGGACCTCCCTTGCCAGTGCCAGTGCGCCGGTCAATGGCTCACCCAGGGCGGGACGAATGGCAGATTGCAAATTGGACGGCAGGTAATCCGCGTATTGATTCGCAATTCCGCCCGTCAGACAGATCGCCCCGTCAGGCCGCCAGCCCAGTTGTTTCGCGGTCTCGGTAATGTAATTCGCGCCCGCTTGCAGAACCTGAACGGCAACAGCGTCGCCCGATTTGGCCGCCGCCGTTACCATCGGAGCCAGCGATCCGAATCCCGCGGGTGTGGCCGCCCTGGCAAACCGTACGATGCCCGACGGGCCGTCAAAGTCTGCCAGCAGTTGCCGTGTCAGCGGAGACTCCGCCTGCGTTCCGTCAAATGTGCGCAGCGTTTCAGACAGGGCACGCCGCCCAACCCATTGCGCCGACGCCTCATCACCAAGGACCGATCCCCACCCCCCGGCAAAACGCATCTTGCCTTGGGCCTGAGCGGCCAGGAAAGATCCGGTCCCGCAATGTGCAATCAGACCGTCCTGCGTACCCAGCGCGCCGCGCACGGCAGCAGGCCGGTCGTCTTCTACCCGGGCCTGAACCAAGCCCAGCGAATCCCGCAAACGCCCGGCGATCTGGGCATCGGTCACACCCGCCAGCCCGACAAACGCTGGCCACCGGATCAAATCACGGATGTCAGCACCCAACAGGGCAGCCATCTTTCCAAACCCGGTTTTGATCTGCGCAAGCGCGCCCTCAAAATCTGTCGAAACATTGGCTGCACCGGTTTCAACACAATGCACCGATCCATCGACGTCACAGGCAACACGACATCGCGTTCCACCGCCGTCCACGGCCAATACTGCGCTGATCTGAGACTCAGTCATGACAATACCATTATAATACCTATTGAGCGAAGGGAAGCCTCATTTCCAGGCATTCACCCGTTTATCTGCTGAATTCCCACCGAATACCGTGAATTACGGGGAGAAAAAGAATTTAATGGACAAGTGGTATTAGATAGGTATTGTAAGGGAGCAATAGGGGGGATTCTCTTGACGCTGCCGTCGACCGAACAATTGCACCAAGATGCAGCAAGCCTGAACCGTGGCGACCTGATTGCCTCGGCAAGTGCGCTGGCGGAAGGTCAGATTTCCGCTGCTGCTGCGGTGCGCGATGCGCTGGATGCCATCGCACTTGGCGCCCAGGCCATGGCGCGCAGTATCCGCGCAAACGGTGTTCTGCATTATGTCGCGGCCGGATCGTCCGGCCTGATGGCAGCTGCGGACGCACAGGAGTTGGGCGGCACCTTCTCGATCCCCCCGGGCAACTTGCGTATCCATATGGCGGGCGGCCTGCCGACCGGAGTCGAGATGCCGGGCGGCGCCGAAGACGCAACCGATGGCCTGAAGGAAGCTCTGGGTTCCGTGCAGAGCCGCGACACAGTGATTGCGGTCTCTGCCAGCGGGTCGACACGTTACACTGTGGCGGCCATGAACATCGCGCAGGCGCGCAACGCAACCGTGATCGGCATCGCCAACAACGCGGAAAGCCCGCTTTTGCAGAGTGCCGACATCCCGATCCTGCTGGCCACACCGCCAGAGTTGATTTCCGGTTCAACCCGAATGGGTGCAGGAACCGCGCAGAAAATCGCCCTGAACATGTTGTCATCGCTGATGGCGGTCGAACTCGGCCATGTGCATGGCGGGATGATGGTCAACCTGCGGGCCGATAACGACAAACTGCGGGCCCGCGCCGCCGGGATCGTGGCCCGGGTTGCCGAAGTGGATGCCGGTACCGCCCAGCTGGCGCTGGATGCGGCAAACGGCGATGTAAAGCCCGCCGTTCTGATCGCGGCGCGGGGCCTTTCGCTGGCGGACGCGACCGCGCGACTGCGGGAGACCGACGGAATTCTGAATGCCGCCCTGGCGGAACACGAATAATTGCCAACCAAACGGGAGAGAGAAATGAAACACAGAAGCCTGAAGATGGCCTTACTTGGCACCACCCTCATGGCAACGGGTGCCTATGCCGAAGATGTCACGCTGACCATTGAAAGCTGGCGCAACGACGACCTGACCCTGTGGCAGGATCAGATCATCCCCGCGTTCGAGGCGAAGCACCCCGGCATCAAGGTAGAGTTCACCCCGTCTGCGCCGGCAGAATACAACGCTGTGCTGAATTCAAAGCTGGACGCGGGTTCGGCCGGCGATCTGATCACATGCCGCCCGTTCGACGCCTCGCTGGCCCTGTATGAGGCGGGTCACCTCACCGATCTGTCCGCAGTCGAAGCGATGAGCAACTTTTCGGACGTGGCCAAGTCAGCCTGGCAGACGGATGATGGTGCTGTCAGCTTCTGCGTTCCGATGGCTTCGGTGATCCACGGCTTCATCTACAACAAGGACGCCTTTGCGGAATTGGGCATCGAAGCCCCCACCACCGAGGACGAGTTCTTTGCCGCACTGGACAAGATCAGGGAAGACGGCACCTACATCCCGATGGCGATGGGCACCAACGACCAATGGGAAGCTGCCACAATGGGGTACAACAACATCGGGCCGAACTACTGGAAGGGTGAAGAAGGCCGTCAGGCGCTGATCTCGGGTGAACAGAAGCTGACCGATGAAGCCTGGACCGCACCCTATGCCACTTTGGCCCGCTGGGGCGAATATCTGGGCGACGGGTATGAGGCACAGACCTATCCCGACAGCCAGAACATCTTTACCCTCGGCCGCGCCGCCATCTATCCGGCCGGATCATGGGAGATTTCGGGTTTCAACGCGCAGGCCGATTTCGAAATGGGCGCGTTCAAGCCGCCGGTTCAGAACGCCGGCGACACCTGCTATATCTCGGACCATACCGACATCGGCATCGGCATGAACGCCGCGACCGAGCACCCCGAGGCGGCAGAGACCTTCCTGTCCTGGGTCGCAAGCCCGGAGTTCGCCGAGATTTTCGGTAATGCGCTGCCCGGCTTCTTCCCGCTGTCCAGCACTCCGGTTGAGCTGCAGGACCCGCTGGCCAAGGAAATCGTCGGCTGGCGCGAAGAATGTGAATCGACCATCCGCTCGACCTATCAGATCCTGTCGCGCGGCACGCCGAACCTTGAAAACGAGACCTGGGGCGCATCGGTCGCAGCCATCAAAGGCGCGAAATCCCCGGAAGAACTGGGTGCAGAGCTGCAGGAGGGCCTCGCCTCCTGGTACGCACCGCATCAGTAAGCTGATCCCTACCCGGGCGGCACCGATCGCCCGGGTAATCCCTTCACCCCATTGAAAGCAATCCGATGACCCGCCCACGCTTCCGCTGGCATATCGTTGTGTTTCTTGCACCAGCCGTTCTTGTCTATACGGCGGTGATGATCTTTCCACTGTTCAACACGCTGCGTCTGGCGCTGTACACAGAGGTCGATCAGACCCGCATGTTCGTCGGTTTGCAGAACTTCCGGACGTTGTTTTTCGATCCGGTGTGGTCGGAACAGTTCTGGAATGCCTTGGGGAATAATTTCTGGTTCTTCCTGATTCACATGCTGGTGCAGAACCCAATCGGAATTGCGCTGGCGGCCCTGCTCAGCCATCCGCGCCTGCGGTTTTCGGCGCTTTACCGCTCGGCTATCTTCATTCCCACGATCCTGAGCTTCGTGATCGTCGGTTTTGCATGGAAACTGATCCTGTCGCCGATCTGGGGCATTGCGCCTTCGATGTTGGACGCGGTTGGGCTGAAGTTTTTGTTCGCTCCGTGGCTGGGTAAGGAAGAATACGCCCTGACCACCCTGGCGCTGATCTCGGTCTGGCAGTTCGTCGGCATCCCGATGATGCTGATCTATGCCGCCCTGCTGACGATCCCCGAAGAAATCCTTGAGGCTGGCGAGATTGACGGCATCACCGGGGCTTCGGCCTTCTGGAAGATCAAGCTGCCGCTGATCCTGCCGTCGATCGGGATCATTTCGATCCTGACATTCGTGGGGAACTTCAACGCCTTCGACCTGATCTATGCCGCGCAGGGCGCGTTGGCGGGGCCCGATTTCTCGACCGACATTCTGGGCACGTTCATGTACCGCACCTTCTTTGGCTTCCAGTTGCAACTGGGCGACCCGCATATGGGTTCGGCCATCGCCGGGGCGATGTTCGCCATCATCCTTGTGGGCGTCTGCATTTACCTGTTCGGCATCCAGACCCGGATGCGCCGGTATCAACTGTGAGGGTCCAGCGATGAACAAAGCACGTCAAAACCCTTTCAACACCGCGGCCATGCACGGCGCACTGATCCTGTACACGCTCATCGCCCTGTTCCCGGTCTTTGTGATCCTGATCAACAGCTTCAAGACCCGCCGCGCTATCTTTCGCGAGCCGCTTGCCCTGCCCAGCGCGGACAGCTTCTCGCTGATCGGTTATGAGACGGTGATGAAGCAGGGGGATTTCTTCCTCTATTTCCAGAACTCGATGATCGTGACAGTTGCTTCGCTGTTCTTCATCCTGCTGTTCGGCGCAATGGCCGCCTATGCGCTGTCCGAGTACCAGTTCAAGGGCAACCTGCTGATGGGCCTGTATCTGGCGCTCGGGATCATGATCCCGATCCGGATCGGCACCGTGGCGATCCTTGAGATGATGGTGGCGACCGGGCTGGTGAACACCCATTGGGCGCTGATCCTTGTTTACACGGCGCAAGGGTTGCCGTTGGCTGTGTTCATCCTGTCCGAGTTCATGCGACAGGTCAGCGACGATCTGAAAAACGCGGGCCGTATCGACGGGCTGTCGGAATACACGATCTTCTTCCGCCTCGTGCTGCCTCTGGTCCGCCCCGCTATGGCCACTGTCGCCGTGTTCAACATGATCCCGATCTGGAATGACCTCTGGTTCCCGCTGATCCTTGCGCCCGCCGAGGAAACCAAAACTCTGACGCTGGGCAGTCAGGTCTTCATCGGTCAGTTCGTGACGGACTGGAATGCGGTCCTGTCCGCCCTGTCGATGGCAATCCTGCCAGTGCTGATCCTGTATGTCATCTTCTCGCGCCAGCTGATCCGCGGCATCACTTCCGGAGCTGTCAAATGACCCGTGTTCTGATTGCAGGTCTTGGCAATATGGGAATGAGCCACGCGCTGGCCCATCACCATCACCCGGACGCGCAGATCGTCGGGCTGGTGAACCGGTCGGGTTTTGTGGATCACCCCGAGCTGGGCCAGTATCCCGCCTATTCGGATTTCCAGACCGCGCTTGCCGAGACCAAACCCGATCTGGTGGTCGTTGCCACCTATTCCGATAGTCACGCGGATTACGCCTGCGCGGCGATGAAGGCAGGCGCGCATGTGTTCGTGGAAAAGCCGCTGGCCACTAACGTCGCCGACGCATGGCGGGTGGTCGAAACGGCAACTCGGCTGGGTCGCAAACTGGTCGTGGGTTACATTCTTCGCCACCACCCGTCCTGGATGCGATTGATCTCCGAAGCGCGAGGTTTGGGCGGGCCGTATGTGTTCCGCTTGAACCTGAATCAGCAATCCTCGGGCGCGGAATGGGAAACGCATAAGGCGCTGATGCAAACCACCTCACCCATCGTCGATTGCGGTGTGCACTATGTGGACGTGATGTGCCAGATCACCGATGCGCAGCCCGTCCGTGTGCACGGTATGGGCCTGCGCCTGTCGGATGAGATCGCAGAGGACATGTACAACTATGGCCAGTTTCAGGTGGTCTTCGACGATGGCTCGGTCGGCTGGTACGAGGCCGGCTGGGGTCCGATGATGTCGGAAACCGCGTTCTTCGTGAAGGACATCGTCTCGCCCAATGGTTCGGTCTCGATCACTGACGGCAACAAGGGCGCGTCGGCGGATATCGACGGCCATACCAAAGTTGGCGGTCTGCTGATCCACACACCGGACGGGGATCGTACCGTCGAGATGCCCAACGAGCCCAGGCATCAGGAACTCTGCGATGCCGAACAGGCTTATATGCTGCGCGCCATCGCCGAGGATATCGACCTGACCCGCCATATGAATGACGCCGTCCAATCCCTTGCCATTTGTCTGGCCGCGGATCAAAGCATCCGCACCGGCCAGCCCGTTTCCCTGCAGGAGCCCGCGAAATGACCGCCCTGACGCTGAGCAATGTGAACAAGTCCTTCGGCAACGTGCATGTTCTAAAGGACATCACCCTGGAAGTGGAGGAAGGCGAATTTGTCGTCTTTGTCGGCCCTTCCGGCTGCGGCAAGTCCACCCTGCTGCGCGTAATTGCAGGGCTTGAGGATGCTTCTTCGGGCGAGATCAGCATCGGCGGGCAGCAAGTCAACCTGGTGCCCCCGTCCCGGCGTGGGATCGCGATGGTGTTCCAGAGCTATGCGCTCTACCCCCATCTCAGTGTTCGCGGCAACATGACCCTGGCACTGAAGCAGGAAAAGAAATCGAAGGCGGTGATCGAGGAACGTGTCGCCAATGCCAGCCGCATGCTGAACCTCGAACCGTATCTGGATCGTTACCCCTCGGAACTGTCGGGTGGTCAGCGGCAGCGCGTGGCCATCGGGCGTGCCATCGTGCGCGAACCCAAACTGTTCCTGTTTGACGAGCCGCTGTCCAATCTGGACGCCGCCCTGCGGATGAACACCCGCATCGAGATTGCCAATCTGCACCGCGCGCTGGAAGCGTCGATGATCTATGTCACGCACGATCAGACCGAAGCGATGACGCTGGCCGACAAAATCGTCGTGCTGCGCGATGGCCGGGTGGAACAGATCGGCAGTCCGATGGAGCTGTACAATAACCCTGCCAACCAGTTCGTCGCCGGGTTCCTGGGGTCCCCTTCGATGAATTTCCTGCCCGAGGGATTGGTGCAGGATGGTGGCCGAAACACCATCGGCATCCGCCCCGAGGACCTGTTCCTGTCGGATGACGGCCCGCTTGCGGCCCGTGTCAGCCATGTCGAGAAACTGGGCGGCGATACAAATGTCATTGCCAGCGTGGCTGATCATGCGGTGACCGCGCGTCTGTTCGGACAACACTCAATCTCGGAAGGTCAGGAGTTACGGTTTGCCTATGCTCCGGACAAGGCCTACCGGTTCGACACGTCGGGCCAGCGACTACGCTGACGTGATATCAAGTCAAAACGCAGGCAGACCATCTTGTCTGCAACCAGCGAAGACTGCCCTTCCAGAATGGCGGAACGTATCGGTTATTCTCAGCGCATCGCAAAAAAATTCATTTCTCAGCCCGGCGGATGGCATCCTTAACGCTCTTGTTAACGCCCTGTCATAATGACGCTCTACATCCCTTTCATCTACTTTTTCAGACAGCCAGGAGCCATCCATGAAAGACGTTGACCCCACCACCCTTTCCGCCGATGACTGGGACGAACTGCACTTTCCCCGCCCCGAAGAAAATGATTTTGACCGCGTCGTAGAAAGCGCCATTTCGCGCCGCGGCTTCCTGGGCGGCGTGCTGGCCTTTGGCTCGGGCGCGGCAGCCATGGGCGCGGGCCTGCTGGGGTCCACTTCGGCCCGGGCGCAGACCGCCTCGCGCTTTGCGTTCACGCCGATTGCAGCCCAGACCGATGGCAGCGTTCACGTCCCCGACGGGTATGAGTGGAAGATGCTGATGCGCTGGGGTGATCCGCTGTTCGCAGACGCAGATGGTTACGATGTGACCGAAGGTGGCCCGGTCGAAAACTCGGACATGGTTTTCGGTGAAAACACCGACGGGATGGAGACGTTCTCGTTTCAGGGTCACGAATTGATCGCGATCAACCACGAGTATCCGAACCGCAAAACCAACCTGCCTACCGCGCAGGAAGGTGTTCCGGCCAACGCAGGCGATGTTTTGAAGTTCCAGAACATTCAGGGCGTCACCGTGATGGAGATCACCGAAGGTCCCGATGGCTGGTCGGTTGTCAAGGACAGCCCGTTCAACCGTCGTATCCATCACAACACGCCTATGAAAATCGTGGGTCCTGCAGCCGGTCATGACCTACTGAAAACCGAAGCTGACCCGACCGGAACCACGTCTCTGGGAACCATGAACAACTGTGGGTCGGGTAAGACGCCCTGGGGCACCTATCTGACCTGCGAAGAAAACTTCAACGGTTATTTCGGTTCGTCAGACGCGAATGCCACCTACGACCAAAAGGTCGCGGACAGCATGGCGCGTTACGGCATCAAGGCCGAAAGCTGGAATTTCTATGAGCTTTTCGATCCGCGCTTTGACACATCGAAGAACCCGAACGAGCCGCACCGCGCAGGCTGGATCGTCGAAATCGACCCGACCAGGCCGGACAGCACGCCTGTCAAGCATACCGGTCTGGGTCGCTTCAAACACGAAAACGCCGAAGTGACGCTGGCGGCGGATGGTCGTGTCGTTGTTTACATGGGCGACGATGAACGGGGCGAGTATCTGTACAAGTTCGTCTCGAACGGCACCTATCAGCCGGGCGGTGAGACCGAGAGCCTGCTGAATGATGGCACGCTGTATGTGGCCAAATTCAACGACGATCTGACAGGCCAGTGGCTGCCTTTGACACCGGAAACCACCGGCATGGATGCGGCTGAGATTCTGATCTTCACCCGCATGGCGGCCTCGGCCGCAGGCGGCACCACGATGGACCGTCCCGAATGGGTGGCTTCCAGCCCTGTTGCGGTCGAGGCTTATTGCTGCCTGACCAACAACAAGAACCGTGGCGTCAAACCGAATGCCGGCGGCGACGAAACCTCGGCGAACGGGCCAAACCCGCGCAACGAGAACAAGTACGGTCAGATCGTGCGCTGGCGCCCGGCGGATGACGATCACGCCGCGGATGGATTCGACTGGGATCTGTACGTCATGGCTGGTAACCCGACCGTGCATTCGGATGACCGCGCCGGTTCGCCAAATGTGAACGAGGGCAACCTGTTCAACTCGCCCGACGGGATGGCCATCGACACAACTGGTCTGGTCTGGATCCAGACTGACGGTAATGACGACAACGAGGAAGATTTCGCAGGCAACGGCAACAACCAGATGCTGGTTGGTGACCCGGTGACGGGCGAGATCGCGCGCTTCATGACCGGGCCGAACGGCTGTGAGGTCACCGGTCTGGCCTGGTCCAGCGACCTGCGCACCATGTTTGTCGGCATTCAGCACCCGGGCAGCAACTGGCCCGATGGCGGCACACCGCGTTCTTCGGTGATCGCGATCAAGCGCGCCGATAACGGGTTGGTCGGTTAAGTCCAAAGAATGCCCCCGATCTCGTCGGATCGGGGGCGTTGTTTTGTCAGATATCTTCACCCGGTGGCGCCAGCGGCCCGTTCGGACCCATCAGGTGGCGTTCGGACAACCACGGGTTCAGCTCCAGTGCCAGTGTCAGCGCAGCGCGCGCTTCGTCGATCCGCTGCAATCCCAGAAGTGTCAGCGCCCGGCCGCTTAAGGCCGCGACATGGTTCGGGGACAGATCAATCGCCTTGTCCAGATCGGCCAGCGCCGCCGGAAAGTTCTGCCCCAGGTAATGCGCGAACGCGCGCTGGTTATATCCTTCTGCATAGGACGGGCAGTAGGCGATCAGGCCGTTGAAATCCTGGATCGCGCCCAGCAGATCCCACGCGTGCAGCCGGGCCATACCCCGATCCAGCGTGGCCTGCGCTCTGGCATCCGGTGCATCCGTCCAGAATGCCCACAACTGGCCGGACAATGCGCGGGCGGCCTGTTCGCTCTCGGCCTGCTGAATCTGGGCAATCACGTCCGATATGCCGCCGGAGTGATCCGGTGCGGCAGGGCAGCCCTCGGACCGGGCCGCGACGGTGGAAAAGGTCAGCAGAATGCAGGCGGCGGCGATGGTTTTCATGGCCCTATGGTGACGCAGACAAAGGTTTCGTCAACCCATCCCGTCAATCGCCCCGGACAGGCCGGTTTCCTTTACCGCCTCCATCGCCACGAAGGTCGAAGTGTTGGCAACATGGGGGAGAGACGATATTTTCTCGGCCAGCACGGCGCGGTACTCGGACATCGACCCGGTGCGGATTTTCAGCAAATAGTCAAAATTCGACGCAATCATATGGGCTTGCTCAATCTCGGCCACCCTGCGCACTGCCGCGTTGAATTCTGCCAGCGCTTTTTCCCGCGTGTCCGTCAGACGAACCTCGACGAAGGCGACATGGTCCAGACCCAGACGAATAGGGTCCAGCATGGCGCGATATCCAGTGATGATGCCTTCGGCCTCAAGCCGTTTCACACGCGCCTGGGTCGGGGATTTCGACAACCCGATCCGCCGCGCCAGATCGGCGACTGAAATTCGTCCGTCTTCGGCCAGAATTGTCAGGATAGTCCTGTCAAACCGGTCCAGATCAAGGCGGTCTTTTTGCATCGGAAATCCTCAAAAAATCAGGTCGTTCGCTTTCTGAATACCTCATTTAAGGCGATTGTCCCGAAAATTCGGCGATATACTCATCAAAAGCCCGGAGGATTTATGTCACACAGCCTGCGCACCCATATTGACAGCCAAACCTATGCCGATCAGGCCACCATTCTGGAGGCGCTGATTGCGCAGGCTGAGTTGTCCGAAACCGATCGCGCCGCGATCAGCACAGCCGCCGCACAGCTGGTCCGCGATATCCGGTCCAGCACCTCGCCGGGCATGATGGAGGTGTTTCTGGCCGAATACGGCCTGTCCACCGATGAAGGCGTCGCGCTGATGTGTCTGGCCGAGGCGCTGTTGCGCGTTCCGGACGCCGACACGATCGACGCGCTGATCGAGGACAAAATCGCACCGTCCGACTGGGGTAAACACCTGGGGCAGTCCTCATCTTCGCTGGTCAACGCGTCCACCTGGGCGCTGATGCTGACGGGCAAGGTGCTGGACGAAGGCAAAACATCGCCGGTCAGTGCCCTGCGCGGTGCGATCAAACGGTTAGGCGAGCCGGTCATCCGCACCGCTGTCGGGCGCGCGATGAAGGAAATGGGTCGTCAGTTCGTTCTGGGCGAAACCATCCAATCCGCGATGGACCGTGCCAGCGGGATGGAGGCCAAGGGCTACACGTATTCCTATGACATGCTGGGCGAGGCCGCGCGGACCGAGGCCGACGCCGCCCGCTATCACCTGTCCTATTCCCGTGCGATTGCGGCTATCGCCGATGCCTGCACCCATGACGATATCCGGGCCAACCCGGGGATTTCCGTGAAACTGTCGGCGCTGCACCCGCGCTATGAACTGGCGCAGGAACAACGGGTGATGGACGAGCTCGTCCCCCGCCTGCGGGCGTTGTGCCTGCTGGCCAAGGCCGCTGGAATGGGCCTGAATGTCGACGCCGAGGAAGCCGACCGCCTTTCATTGTCCCTTCAGGTGATCGAGGCCGTGATGGCCGAACCCGCGCTTGCCGGCTGGGATGGCTTCGGAATCGTGGTGCAGGCCTATGGGCCGCGCGCGGGGACGGTGCTGGATACCCTGTACGACATGGCCGAACGCCATGACCGAAAGCTGATGGTGCGGCTTGTGAAGGGCGCGTATTGGGACACCGAGATCAAACGCGCGCAGGTCGAGGGCGTGGATGGGTTTCCTGTCTTTACCCACAAAGCCGCAACGGATGTTTCCTACATCGCCAACGCGCGCAAACTGCTGGGCATGACCGACCGGATCTACCCGCAATTCGCAACCCATAACGCCCATACCGTCAGCGCGATCCTGCACATGGCCGAGGCGCAACCTTTTGAGTTTCAGCGCCTGCACGGCATGGGTGAAACCCTGCACCAGATCGTCAGGGACCAAAGCAACACGCGCTGTCGGATCTACGCTCCGGTCGGAGCGCATCGCGATCTTCTGGCCTATCTGGTTCGGCGTCTACTTGAGAACGGCGCGAACTCGTCCTTCGTGAACCAGATCGTGGATGAGGCGGTTCCGCCCGAAGAAGTTGCCGCAGACCCGTTCACCACCATTCAGGAGCCAAAGCCACCCCTGCCGACCGGCCCGGAGTTGTTTCAGCCCGAGCGGCCGAACTCGCGCGGCTTTGACCTGCACCATACGCCGACGCTCGACAGGATCGACGCCGCGCGCGATGCGTTTCGGGCACACCACTGGTACGCGCGGCCGCTTCTTTCAGACGATGCAAATCCCGAAGACGACCAGCCGGTCATCAACCCGGCGCAGCCACAGGACACGCCCGGCGCGGTGGCCCCTGCCAGTTCAGCCGACGTCGAACTGGCGCTGGCCTCAGCCTCAGCGTGGCAGGCCGCAGCGTCGGACCGGTCGCGCATTCTGAACACCGCCGCTGATCTGTATGAGGCGTATTTCGGTGAACTCTTTGCCCTGCTGGCGCGTGAGGCGGGAAAATCCCTGCCGGACGCGGTCGCGGAACTGCGCGAGGCAGTGGATTTCCTGCGTTACTACGCCGCAAACATTCCTGATGCCCAGCCGGCCGGAACGTTCACCTGCATCAGCCCGTGGAATTTCCCGCTGGCAATCTTCACCGGGCAGATTTCGGCCGCGTTGGCCACCGGCAATGCCGTGCTGGCCAAACCCGCACCGCAAACCCCGCTGATTGCCCATCGGGCGGTTCAACTGATGCATGAGGCCGGAGTGCCGCGCGACGTGCTTCAGCTGTTGCCGGGCGGGCCGTCTGTGGGCGCGGCGCTGACCTCGGATCCGCGTGTGTCCGGCGTGGCCTTTACCGGATCAACCGCCACGGCGCTGAAAATCCGGTCTTCGATGGCGGATAATCTGCGCCCGGGTACACCGTTGATCGCGGAAACCGGCGGGCTGAACGCGATGATCGTGGACAGTACCGCCCTGCCCGAACAAGCCGTGCAATCGATCATTGAAAGCGCGTTTCAGTCGGCTGGTCAAAGATGTTCAGCGCTGCGATGCCTCTATGTTCAGGAAGATATCGCCGACGATCTGCTGACCATGCTGACGGGCGCGATGGATGCTCTGCAAGTCGGCGATCCGTGGCTGATCGCGACCGATTGCGGCCCGGTGATTGACAAGGTGGCGCGGCAGGGCATCGCGGAACACATCGCCAAGGCCCGCACCGACGGACGCGTCGTCAAAGAAGTCAGCACTCCGCCCGAGGGCACTTTCATCGCGCCGACGCTGATCGAGATTCCTGGCATTGCCGCGCTGGAGCGTGAGGTGTTCGGCCCTGTCCTGCATGTCGCCCGGTTCAAGGCGTCCGAGATCGATCAGGTCATCGCCGACATCAACGCGACAGGCTACGGGCTGACATTCGGCCTGCACACCCGCATCGACGACCGTGTGCAACACATCACCGAGGCCGTCCATGCCGGCAACATCTATGTCAACCGCAACCAGATCGGCGCGATTGTCGGCTCTCAGCCATTTGGCGGCGAGGGGCTGTCGGGGACGGGCCCGAAGGCCGGCGGCCCAAACTACCTGGCCCGGTTTTGC
This sequence comes from Ruegeria sp. ABV4_181, assembly GCF_056158465.1. Taxonomy (NCBI): domain Bacteria; kingdom Pseudomonadati; phylum Pseudomonadota; class Alphaproteobacteria; order Rhodobacterales; family Roseobacteraceae; genus Ruegeria; species Ruegeria sp. ABV4_181. Next base: position 1,690,054 of record NZ_JBSWTI010000002.1, on the reverse strand, counting down.
GCGCCCGATCGCAAAGCTCACACCGGACAGTGGGACACGGTCATGAGCGAGCTGCCCGCCCCCGATGGCCAACCCGCGTCGGTTCGCACCCGGTCCCTGCCCGGACCGACGGGCGAATCCAACCGATTGAGTGAAATACCGCGCGCGCCGCTGCTGTGCCTGGGTCCCGGCGCAGAAGCGGTACGCGCTCAGGCTGAGGCGGTCGAGGCTATGGGTGGCACCACGATCCGGGCAACCGGGTCGTTTGACGTTCACAGGTTGACGCATGTCACTGGTATTTCCGGCGTATTGTGGTGGGGTGACGAAGATACGGCCCGCGATCTGGAACGCCATCTTTCTGACCGCGACGGCCCGATCCTGCCGCTGATCCCGGGTCTGCCTGACAAAGCGCGGGTCATGGGTGAGCGCCACGTCTGTGTGGACACCACCGCGGCAGGCGGCAACGCGGCCTTGTTGGGTGGTGCGGCGTAAGCGTGCCTTGACGCTGGGCCGGGAAAAGCCCAGCGTCGCCTCATGTTTCCGATCCGTGACCATAACCCTTCGGGGCGCACGCCGTTTGTCGTTTACCTGCTGATGGCAGCCAATATCCTGATTTTCCTGAGTTATGTCGGGATCATGCAGGACGCTCCACGCATCAACCGCCTGTATTTCGACTATGCCGTCATTCCGGCCCGGATTACCGACGGGGTTGCGCTTGAAACCCTTGTGACCTCGATGTTCCTGCATGGCGGCTGGATGCATCTGGCGGGGAACATGCTGTTTCTGTGGATCTTCGGCGACAATCTGGAAGACGAGATGGGGCACCTGCCCTTTTTACTGTTTTACCTGGTCGCCGGGATCGGAGCCGGCCTGATCCACGTCGCCACCGCGCCCGGTTCCGTGGTGCCAACAATCGGCGCGTCCGGGGCAATTGCCGGTGTCATGGGTGGCTACCTTCTTTTGTTCCCAAAGGCGCGGGTGGACATTCTGCTGATTGTGATCGTCTATTTCCGGGTCTTTTCCATTCCGGCCTTTGTCATGCTGGGCGTCTGGCTGGGGATGCAATTTCTGGGCAGCCTCTCCAGCAACCCGGACGAAGGCGGCGTCGCTTATTGGGCGCATACCGGCGGCTTCGTCGTTGGGCTGATTTTGTGCGTGCCGCTTTGGCTGAAACGCGGCGGGCCGGAATATTGGAGCCGCACCCACGGTCACCCGCCCCACCCGGAACATAAGTACAAGATGTCGCAATCCCGTATCCCGCGGGTGCCGCGCAAATAGGCGTCATCCACCGGATTGTTCCGGAATCCGCCCTCCGCTTAGCTGTGTGATCTCCCTTGCCGCGCTCTGGACCAGCTCTCCGAGACCCTGTGCCCGTTCGGTGTTGAACCGGACCGTTGGTCCGGACACGGAAATCCCGGCGCAAGGTTCCGCGCGGTCATTGAAAATCGCAGCGCCGATGCAGGACATACCCTCATACCGCTCTTCCCGGTCATGCGACCAGCCGCGCGCGCGCGTCGTTGCAAGGTCCGCCTGCAACCCTTGCCCGGGCACAAGCGTATGGCCGGTAAAACGCTCCATCTCGGAAGCAGCCAGAATCCTTGAAACCACGGCTTCACTCATCGCCGCCAGAATCGCCTTGCCGGTGCCCGACGCGTACATCGGCGTCCGTGCGCCCGGCGGGAAAAAGGCCCGGATCGGGTTGGGTGTCTCGACCTGTCCGACAAAGACCACTTCTGCCCCGTCCGGTACTGCCAGGTTCGCCGTCTCGCCGCTGTCCTGCATCAGGCGACGCAGGATCGGCCGACCGATTTCAAGCACACTGTTGCGGCGCAGGAACGAGGCACCGGTGCGATAGGCTTCGACCCCAATCATCCATTCCTGCCGTTCCTCGTCAAAGGCAACAAATCCGTGTTTCTGCAAGGTCACCAGAATGCGGTGAGTCGTGGCGGTCGGAACATCGACCTCGCGGGCCAGATCGCTCAGCGCCGCGCGTTCCAGCCGCGCCACCGACGTCAATACGCCCAGCGCGCGATCCAGCGACTGCATGGTCCCGGCCGAGCTTTCCTTGAACAGTGATTTGGGCCGGCCACGCGGCCTTTTCTGAGCGTCCATCCCGTCTCACTCCCTTCGACGCGCCGAGATTTTCTGAATCGGCCCATTTTCGCATTGGAAAATGAAAAACAGAAAACTTCACGATTACAGTGAATTGGGTATTTAATTGCAAAAATGAAAATGTTTTTCAAGAAAATTGCACCGAGCAGGGATTTCCGTGACACTTACCTCCAAAGCGGAGGAACAAGAGATGTCCAACCAAAACCCGGTTTTCATACCCGGCCCCACCAACATCCCGGATCGGTTGCGCCTTGCCATGCAGGTTCAGACGCAGGATCACCGCGCGCCGGATTTTGTCGAAACCTTTGCGCCGGTTCTTGAAGACACCAAAAAGGTGTTCGGCACCACATCCGGCCAGATTGTGACCTTCCCGGCCAGCGGAACCGGCGGGTGGGAAGCCGCGGTCACCAACACGCTCAGCCCCGGTGACAAAGTCCTTGTCGCGCGCTACGGCGTTTTCAGCCATCGCTGGATTGACCTGTGCGAACGCCACGGTCTGGATGTGCAGGTGATCGACTGCCCCTGGGGCACTGGTGCTCCGGCAGATCTGTTTCAGACCGCCCTGGCCGAAGACACAGCCCAGGACATCCGCGCGGTTCTGGTGACACATAACGAGACGGCCACCGGTGTGCGGTCGGATATCAGTGCCGTGCGACAGGCAATGGACACCGCCCAGCACCCGGCACTGTTGTTCGTGGATTGCGTCAGCTCTTTGGCCTCGATGCCGTTCGAATTTGATGACTGGGGCGTCGATATCGCCGTCTCGGGCTCGCAGAAGGGGTTCATGCTGGCCACCGGCATGGCGATCCTGTGCGTCAGCCCCAAGGCGCAGGAGGCGATAAAAACCGCAAAACTGCCGCGCACTTTCTTTGACTTCGGCGACATGATGGCCGCCAACACGTCCGGCGGGTTCCCGTATACGCCGCCGCTGCAGCTGATCTACGGGATGCGTGAAAGCCTGAAGATGCTGTTCGAAGAGGGGTTGGAGAACGTCTATGCCCGCCATCACCGTCTGGCCGAAGGTGTGCGCCGCGCGGTGGATGCCTGGGGCCTGAAACTGGTCGCGCAATCGCCCGATCTGTATTCCGACACCGTCAGCGCGATCTATGTACCCGAAGGTTTCGACAGCAACTTGCTGACCGACCACGCGTTCAATGCCTATGGCGTGTCCTTCGGCGTCGGGTTGGGCCAACTGAATGGCCGGGCTTTCCGCATCGGCCACCTGGGCAGCCTGACCGATGTGATGGTCTTGTCCGGGCTCAGCACGATTGAGATGGCAATGGCCGATCTGAACTATCCGATCACTTTGGGCAGCGGCGTCGCCGCAGCGCAGGACTATTTCCGCACCGGCCCGTCCGACAGCGCCAAAGCGGCAGCCTGAGGAGGATGGCGATGTTGGATCACACCCCCGCCGCAGACCTGACCGTTGACGACATGCGCGCCGCGCATGCGCGTATCAAAACCCATATCCGGCGCACTCCGGTGATGGTGTCCGACTACCTGAACGACCTGACCGGCGCGCAACTGTTCTTCAAATGCGAGAATTTTCAGGAGGCCGGTGCCTTCAAGGTGCGCGGTGCCTGCAACGCCGTGTTTGGCCTGGGTGACGACAAGGCGGAAAACGGCGTATGCACGCATTCCAGCGGCAATCACGCGCTGTCCCTGTCCTATGCTGCCGGACGTCGGGGTATCCCCTGCAACGTGGTCATGCCCCGCACGGCCCCACAGGCCAAGAAGGACGCAGTACGCCGCTATGGCGGCACCATCACCGAATGCGAACCGTCGACCTCATCCCGCGAGGCGACCTTTACCGAAGTGCAGGCCCGGACCGGCGGCGAATTTGTGCACCCCTATAACGACCCGCGTGTCATTGCCGGACAGGCCACGTGCTCAGCCGAACTGCTCGAACAGACTGGCGGCGTGGATGCGGTCATTGCCCCCATCGGTGGCGGCGGCATGGTGTCAGGCACATGTCTGACGGTCTCGAACCTGGCACCTGAAACCGCCATCTACGCGGCCGAGCCCGAACAGGCAGATGATGCTTACCGTTCGTTCAAGGCCGGACACATCATTGCCGACGACGCGCCCAAAACCGTGGCCGACGGGCTGCTGGTGCCACTGAAGGAGAACACGTGGCATTTCGTATCCAACCACGTGACCGACATCTTCACAGCTTCTGAAGACGAGATCGTCGAGGCGATGAAACTGACCTGGAAATACCTGCGCGTGGTGATGGAGCCGTCCTCGGCGGTGCCACTGGCGACCATTCTCAAGAACCCCGACGTGTTTCGGGGAAGGCGCGTCGGGGTGATCATCACCGGCGGCAATGTGGATCTGGACAAGCTGCCCTGGCTGAAGGGGTAAGGAGGAACAACATGAACAAACCCGCGAACATCAATGAGCTTGAGGTTGGCTTCGACATCCCCGCCGCGATTGGCATGGACGAAAGCGAGATTCAGACGCCCTGCCTGATCCTTGATCTGGACGCGCTGGAGCGCAACATCAGGAAGATGGGCGATTATGCCAAGGCCCACGGCATGCGCCATCGCGTGCATGGCAAGATGCATAAATCTGTCGATGTGGCCAAGCTGCAGGAAAAACTGGGCGGGGCTGTAGGTGTGTGCTGCCAAAAAGTGTCGGAGGCCGAGGTGTTTGCCCGCGGCGGCATCAAGGACATTCTCGTCTCGAACCAGGTGCGCGACCCGGCCAAGATCGACCGGCTGGCGCTGCTTCCGAAACTGGGGGCCCGCACTATTGTCTGCGTCGATGACATCGAAAACGTGGCCGATCTGTCCGCCGCGGCTGTCCAACATGGCACCGAACTGGAGGTTTTTGTCGAGATCGACTGTGGCGCTGGGCGCTGCGGCGTGACCACGACTCCGGCTGTCATCGACATCGCCAAGGCGGTCAAAGCAGCACCCAACCTGAAATTCACCGGCATTCAGGCCTATCAGGGCGCGATGCAGCACCTCGATACCTATGAGGCGCGCAAGGAAAAGCTGGATACAGCCATCGCCATGGTCAAGGACGCGGTCGACGGTTTGAAGGCCGAAGGCATTGAATGCGAGCTGGTCTCGGGCGGCGGCACGGGGTCATATTATTTCGAAAGCAATTCGGGGGTTTACAACGAATTGCAATGCGGATCCTACGCTTTCATGGACGCCGATTATGGTCGCATTCTGGACAAGGACGGCAAGCGGATCGATCAGGGCGAATGGGAAAACGCGCTGTTCATCCTGACCGGCGTGATGAGCCATGCCAAGGCAGACAAGGCGATCTGCGATGCGGGCCTCAAGGCGCAGTCGGTCGACAGCGGTCTGCCCTTCATCTACAGGCGTGACGATGTGGAATACCTCAAATGCTCGGACGAGCATGGGGTGATCGGCGACCCGAACGGCGTTCTGAAGGTCAATGACAAGCTGCGGCTTGTGCCCGGGCACTGTGATCCCACCTGTAACGTACATGACTGGTATGTGGGCGTGCGCAACGGCAAGGTCGAAGCGCTTTGGCCCGTCTCTGCCCGTGGCAAGGCCTATTGAAGGATGAGGGATGTCATGAACACACAAGACGGCCTGCTGATTGTGGGCGAAGAGCTGTGCGAACAACTGCTTGGACGGAAACAGGCATTTGACGCCGTCCAGTCCGTCTTTGGCGCCATGGCCAGCGGTGGGGCGCGGAACTTTCCGGTGGTTCGTGAGGCGCTAGGATATGCAGATGCGCTTTACGGTTTCAAATCGGGCTTCGACCGGGACGGACAGGTATTGGGCGTGAAATCCGGCGGCTATTGGCCGGGCAATGCCCAGCAGGGCCTGACCAATCACCAATCCACCGTGTTCCTGTTCGATCCCGATACCGGGCAGGTCTCGGCACTTGTTGGCGGCAACTATCTGACAGCGTTGCGCACGGCCGCCTCTTCGGCGGTTTCCATCGCCCATCTCGCCCGGTCCGACGCCAGGGTTCTGGGCATGGTCGGTGCCGGGCACCAGTCAACCTTTCAACTGCGCGCCGCGGCCGAGCAGCGCGACTTTGAAAAAGTTGTCGCCTGGAACCCGCACCCCGAGATGCTGCCCCGTCTGGCGGCCGTCGCCGAAGAGGTCGGGCTGGAGTTCGAGGCCGTCAACCAACAGGACCTGGGCGCGCAGGCGGATGTGATCATCACGATCACTTCTGCCTTCGAGCCGCTGCTGATGAAGGATTGGATCAAACCCGGCACACATCTCGCCTGCATGGGCACCGACACCAAGGGCAAGCAGGAGGTCGACGCCGCCCTTGTCGCGGGCGCCACGGTCTTCACCGACGAAGTCGCCCAATCCGTGAGCATCGGCGAAGCGCAGCACGCCGTTGCCGCCGGCACATTGAGCGGAGATGCAATCACGCCGATCGGTGCCGTCATCAACGGCAATCATCCCGGACGGATAAACCCGGATGAGATTACATTGTTCGATGGAACCGGAGTGGGTCTTCAGGACCTTGCCGTCGCCTCTGTCGCCGCGCAATTGGCGGATGAGGCCGGTCTGGCCCAGCGCGTGATCCTTTGAACTGAAAAAGCGCGCCTCGATCGGGGCGCGCTTGCAACTGTGGTTTTTGAAAGGGCGATTTAGCCCCGGATCACCTTGGCGAACTGGTCGAAGATCGGTTCGTTCGAACAGATCACCTCGCCATCCTCCAGCACGCTGCCTTCGGGGTTCAGGGCCTGAACGAATCCGCCAGCCTCTTTCACGATGATGATCCCGGCGGCCAGGTCCCACGCGTTCAGGCGGCGTTCCCAGAATCCTTCGTACCGGCCGGCCGCCACATAGGCCATGTCCAGCGCCGCGGCACCCCAGCGGCGCACGCCGGCACAGACGGGCATCAGGCGGGCCAGATCCTGCAATGTGGCGGGCAGGTCCGAGCGCCCCCCGAAAGGCAAGCCAGTCGAAAAGATCAACTCGATCATGCGGTGACGACCCGACACGCGGATACGGGTGTCGTTCATCCACGCGCCTTCGCCTTTTTCGGCAAAGAACATCTCGTCCTTGGCCGCGTCGTAAATCACACCGGCCACGATCTTGCCCTTGTGTTCCAGTGCAATTGAAATCGCCCAGTGCGGCAGGCCGTGCAGGAAGTTGGTGGTGCCGTCCAGCGGGTCCACGATCCAGCGGCGGGTCGGGTCTTCGCCAGCGATGGACCCACCTTCTTCGGCCAGCCAGCCATAGGTCGGGCGCGCGCCCAGCAGTTCCTCTTTCAGGATCGCTTCGGCGGCAATGTCGGCTTTCGAGACGAAGTCCCCCGCGCCCTTCATCGACACCTGCAGGTTCTCGACTTCACGAAAGTCCTTGACCAGTGAACGCCCCGCTTTGCGCGCGGCTTTGATCATGATGTTGAGGTTTGCACTGCCAACCATTTTCCAAAGGCTCCTGTCCGGTCAAACCGCGCGTATACTGATGCAACGCGCCCTTGCCAAGAGGAATGATGCGCATAGCCGACCCGCGTTCAGCGCCTATTGCGTCTGCAGCTTGCGCGCCTCGGTCCCTGCCAGTTCGATCAGTTCCTGCACATAGGGTTTTTCAAGATCTTCAGTCCGGACCGCCGCGTAAAGGCTGCGGGTGATCCCGTCTTTGGTCAATGGGCGCGTAACATAGTCGGAACTGTATTTCACTTCGCGAACAACCCAGTCGGGCAGGACGGAAATTCCACGGTTCGAGGCGACCAGCAACAGGATCACCGCCGTCAGTTCGACCTGCCGGATCGCCGCCGGTTCGACGCGCGCGGGGATCAGCAACTGGCTGAACACGTCCAGCCGCGTGCGCTCAACCGGATATGTGATCAGGGTCTGTCCGCGAAAATCCTCGGCCTCGATAAACTCTTTCTGCGCCAGCGGATGCGCCGATGCGGCCACGAATACTGCATCATAATCGAACAGTTCGATAAATTCGACGCCGGGCAGGTCCTCGGGGTCGGATGAGACGACAAGATCGACCTCTTCTTTTTGCAGCGCAGGCAACGCGTCAAACGCCAGACCCGGACGGATATCGACATCAACATCACCCCAGGATTTTCGAAAGGTTTCAAGCACCGGGAACAGCCATTCGAAACAGGCATGGCACTCGATCGCGATATGCATCCGCCCGGTGCGCCCGTCGCGCAGTGACGAAAACTCCTGCTGGGTTGCTTCGACCTGCGGCAGGATTTGCTCGGCCAGCCGCAAAAGGCGCAATCCGGCCGCCGACAGTTTCATCGGTTTCGACCGGCGCAGGAACAATTCGACCCCGGCCTGATCCTCTAACCCCTTGATCTGATGGCTCAGCGCCGATTGCGTGATATTCAGCTGATCCGCCGCACGGGCAAGCCCACCGCATTCGTGGATTGCCTTGATCGTGCGCAAGTGTCGGAATTCAATGTGCATTGCAGCGTGACTCATGTTGTTCTTGAATAATATGAGTTTGTCTCACATTGCGCAAACTGGCACAAGGTTTAAGCAAGGAACAAGTGAGGCCGCCATGACCAAGCCAGAAATATCATTCGAGTTCTTTCCGCCCAAGACGCTTGAGGCCTCGTTTCGGCTTTGGGATACGGTTCAGACACTGGCCCCGCTTGAGCCACGCTTTGTCTCGGTCACCTATGGCGCCGGCGGCACCACACGGGAATTGACCCGCGATGCCGTGGCCACGCTGCACAAATCCTCGGGCCTGCCGGTTGCCGCGCATTTGACATGCGTCGACGCCTCGCGCCAGGAAACGCTGGAAATCGCGGATACCTTCGCGCGCGCGGGCGTACAGGACATCGTGGCCTTGCGCGGCGATCCGCCCAACGGTCAGGATCGGTTCGAGCCGCATCCCAACGGGTTTGCAAACTCGGTTGAACTGATCTCTGCCCTGGCAGAAACCGAGATGTTCAGCATTCGCGTTGGTGCCTACCCGGACATTCACCCCGAAGCGCAGAACGCCCGTACGGATATCGACTGGCTGAAGGCCAAGCTGGACGCCGGTGCTGACGAAGCCCTGACACAGTTTTTCTTTGAGGCCGAGACATTCTTTCGCTTCCGCGATGCCTGTGCCAAGGCGGGTATCGACAAGCCCATAGTGCCCGGCATTCTGCCGATCGAAAACTGGAAGGGCGCCCGCAATTTCGCCAACCGGTGCGGCACGCGAATCCCGCCATGGATCGATCAGGCGTTTGAAAAAGCCGTGCGCGACGACCGCGAGGAATTGCTGGCCACGGCCCTGTGCACCGAGCTGTGCTCGGACCTGATCGAAGGTGGTGTCGACAAGCTGCACTTCTATACACTGAACCGCCCGGAGCTTACGCGCGACGTGTGCTTTGCACTGGGTATTACCCCGAAAGCCGAGCTGCAGAACGTCGCCTGATCAAAGGCTGAACCCTTTGCCGACCCGGGCCTGTTTCAGGCACCGGGCGGTTGTCTGCGAAGCGTGCTCATTTTTGGCGGGGCAAGGGCATGAACAATCAGCTCGCAACCCGTCCAATTGTTTTCTGAACTTCCTGAATTTTCGTTCAAATTTGACAAACCGGCCTGCCTCTTCAAACTGCGCCTGTACGGTTTGTTAATGAGTGATTTGAGTAATGGAGCCTGTCGAAAAGATCAGGGCACGCGCCGATGCGCTGCGGGCCCTTGGCCTGGATCAAAATGCCGGGTCCGACGATATCCGGGACGCCTGGCGCCATATCGCTTTTCATGCCCATCCCGACCATACCAACGGCGATTGCACCAGTTTTGCCCGCGCCAAAGAGGCCTATGACTATCTGCGCCGCGAAGGGCTGACCGTCAAAGGACAAGCCACGGGCCAGCCGCGCCGGCCAAAGCTGCGAAAACGCGTGATCGAATTGGACAGCACGGACATCGATGCCTGTCGCGTGTTGTTGAACACAGCATTGCCGCACACGCCGGACGGAGGCGACACAGGTGCCGAGGCCCATCCCACCGCCGACGCGGATCACGTGCCCGACGCGGTTGGCTTTTTCGGCCGCCACCTGACTTATTTTGTCCCCACACCTGTTTGTCAGGGCGCAAACCGGGTGGCTTTGCCGACCTCGGTTTTGGCCGCGGCCCGGCGGTTGGAGACCGAGGTGCTCAGCTTTCAGTCTAAAGATTCGGGTGCGGGTGAGGTCGTGGTTCCGGAAACGATCACCGCCCGCAAATTCCCCGGCGCCAAAAGCGTTCGCATCAAATTCGAAGCCGATCAGCAGATACGGGATGAGTTCTGGCTGGCCGGCTGATGTGACATCAAAAAAGCCCGGCCAAACCAGCCGGGCTTTGCGGGCGCGTAAGAATGCTCAGTTCGCAACCGGACCTTCCGAGGTGAATTTAGGAATGACGCTGGAGGACGCGCCGTCCGGTTCGATCCCCGGCCAGTTCCCTTCGGCCAGGTTAATGTTGCCGGGTACGTCTTCTTCCCAGAAGCCGACGACGACGTCGGTGATGTTCAGGTACAGCTTGTCATCCACAATCCGCCAGAGGTTCGGGTTTGCCGGAACCTTGCCGCCGCGCGACACGCCATAGGCGCAGTGCCCGTCATATTGCGGAGCATAATAGGCCGGGTTCTCAAGGAACTTGTCGCGGTTCTCTGCGGACGCGAACGCCCAGGTTGCACCGTTATATTCCGCGGTGATATCGGCGCGGCCACGCACGCCCTCGGGCTGGGACTGACCGACCGGCACCTGATCCAGACTGCGATAGGCAACGACGTCATAACCCGACACAGCATACCCGGTGCCATCCACATACTGATCACCGGCAAAGGCCGGAACGGCAAAGGTCAGGGCGGTTGCAAAGGTCAGGGCGAAACGTTTCATAAGGTCAATCCTTTTGTCCTCGGGGTTCTGGGGCGGCCCGCCTTGCGGGTCTGGACAGACAATAGGCGAATTCGTCTGGTTAGGCAGTCCCGCTCGCGGCGCTGTGACATCGAATGAGAAATCGTGAGATGATCAGCCCCGATTGTTACAGGACCCGACCGACATCCGGGGTTGGACTCTGCCCATTGCAACATTAGCTGTTGAGGCGAACGGACAATTCACCCGAACTTTGCTGAGAAAGGCAAGTAATGACCGAGCAATCCAGTTACACACCGCCCAAAGTCTGGACATGGGACAGCACCAGCGGCGGGCAGTTCGCCAATATCAACCGCCCGATTGCCGGCGCCACCCATGACAAGGACCTGCCCGTCGGCCGCCATCCGCTGCAGTTGTATTCGCTGGCAACACCCAACGGTGTCAAAGTGACCGTGATGCTGGAAGAGCTTCTGGCGCTGGGTCACGAGGAGGCCGAATACAACGCCTGGCTTGTCAATATCGGTGAGGGCGATCAGTTCAGTTCAGGCTTTGTGGGGGCGAACCCGAACTCGAAGATACCGGCACTTTGGGACCGTTCCGGCGAGGAACCGACTCGCGTCTTTGAAAGCGCGTCGATCCTGTTTCATTTAGCAGAGAAATTCGATGCCTTCCTGCCGAAATCCGGCCCTGAACGCACCGAGGTGATGAACTGGGTGTTCTGGCAGATGGGCAGCGCGCCTTATCTGGGGGGCGGGTTCGGCCATTTCTATGCCTACGCGCCGGAGAAATGGGAATACCCGATCAACCGGTTCGCGATGGAGACCAAGCGGCAACTGGACGTTCTGGATCGCGAGCTGGCCACCAAGACGTATATCGCGGGCGAGGACTATACGATCGCGGATATGGCGATCTGGCCCTGGTACGGCCAGCTGGCCCTGGGGCGTCTGTATGACGCTGCGGAATTCCTGGATGTGGAATCCTACGAAAACGTAATGCGCTGGGCCAAGGCAATCGACGCGCGGCCTGCGGTTAAACGCGGCCGCATGGTCAACCGCCCGTTCGGAGAGCCGCACACCCAGCTTCACGAACGTCATGACGCCAGCGATTTTGAGACCCGCACTCAGGACAAGCTGGAGCCCGCCGCCGAATAATGGATCGCCCCGCAGGTCGGATACCTGCGGGGCTTTTCGCAAGGTCAGGTCACTTCAGAATTGGCGGTTTGGCCGGATCGCTGCCCGGCGCAATCTGCGTGACCACGCGCTGTTCGGGTTGCGGCAGGTCAAAGCGAAGCCCGACCCGCGCCAAAGCCGCTGCCACCTGATCCTGCGCGGCAAAAAAGCCGACATCCATCGCTCCGGCCTCGATTCCCGAAAACGTCAACGCTTCGGACGCCGCCTTGGCGAGGGCCGGTTCGGCGCCCTCCACCGCCCCCACAAAGCCCAGCAAATGCCCCGCGACACCTTCATGCGATCTGGTTCCGACCAGATAGGCCGACTGGGCCAGCCCAACGGCCGTGGCCAGTTTCGCATCCAGCGCGGTCAGCAGATCGTCCGGCAACCCCGATGGCGCCAGGAACTGCGCCAGTCGCTGCTGCACCTGTTCGGGGCCATGCCGCAATGTATCCGAAAGCCAGCCCAGCGCCTCGGCGGGGATGAGCATCGAAGATGGCGCGACCTCAAGATTCAATCCCAGACCGATCCCCTGCCCGGACAGCATGGATGAAAGCACCCGACCGGACAGCGCCACATAGGGCACAGGGCGTTCGGCGAAACGGGCCAGCCTGTCCTCTCGATCAAAGGCCAGAACGAACCGGCCATCCGCAACATCAAAAAATTCGGGCGAAATGTGTTCGTCTTTTGCTTCTTCGGTCAGCAACAGGAACAGCTCGCTATCCGCAAGCCTTTCGAAAAACCGCAGACGCGCCGCGTCATCCTGCGGGGCGGCTTCCATCGCGGCATGTGCAGCATCCAGGGCCGTAGTCTCAGTCATTCAGAACCTCTTGCACCCGGGCGCGCAGAACCGGCAAAAGCTCGGCCTCGAACCACGGGTTTTTCTTCAACCATGCCGTATTCCGCCAGGACGGATGGGGCAAGGCAAAGACCCGCGGCGCATGGTCCCGCCAGTTGCGGACGGTCTCGGAAACAGGCGTGCGCACGTGAAGGTGATATTTATGCGCGTGGCCACCGACAAGAACCGTCAGGGGCACATCACCCAACGCCTTCATGACCTGCTCATGCCACGTCTGCCCGCAAATCGCCGGCGGCGGAAGGTCTGCTTTGCGTTCGTTGTAACCGGGGAAACAAAACGCCATCGGAACGATCGACACCCGGTCACGGTCGTAAAACACGGAATCGTCGATCCCCAACCACTCGCGCAGCCGGTCCCCGGACGGATCCGTGAAAGGGCGGCCGGAGGCATGCACACGCGCGCCCGGTGCCTGCCCTGCGATCAGGATCGGCGTGCCCTGCCGAAACCAGACCACTGGGCGCGGCTCATGCGCGGTTTCCGTCGCCCGGAACCTGTCCGCGCAAATGCGGCAGGACGCTATTTCCTTTTGTAGCGAATTCATCGGATCGCAAGGTTTCCCACTTCAAACTGGTTCACGGTCGGGTTGAAATGTAGTCAACGCGCCGCCGGGGGCCAACCGGTGCAAAAGTCACAATACCAACAGGGGGCTTAGGATCGCATTGATCATTTGTTTCACAATTCGACATAATGTAGCCAACATGGACCCATAAATTAACCGCTCCTTCACCGGTCAGACCGGTGCACCAAACACCAAGAGCAGCAGGCCCTGAATGCTTGAGTTCGAGAATGTCAGCAAGTCCTTCTGGACCGGGACGCGCCGCAAGGTGATCCTGGACCGGGTCTCGTTCCGGGTCGAGCTTGGCAGATCCATCGGCATTCTTGCGCCGAACGGAACCGGAAAAACCACGCTGATCAACATGATGGCAGGGTTGGAAAAACCGGATGAGGGTGTGATCCGCAAATCCTGCCGGATTTCGTTTCCAATGGGGTTCACCGGGGGCGTATCCAGCAAAATGTCGGCGCTGGAAAACGCCCGGTACATCGCCAAGATCTATGGGATGGACCCGGATTACGTCGAAGCCTATTGCAGTTGGCTGTGCGGATTGGGTGAATATTTCAATCAGCCGCTGGCCACCTATTCATCCGGGATGAAGGCGCGGTTTACCTTTGCGCTGATGCTGGCGCTTGACTTCGACATGTACCTGATCGACGAGGGCATGCCGGCAACGACGGATGTTGAGTTCAACAGGAAAGCAGGCGACATCCTGCAGGAAAGGCTGCGCACGACAACTCTGGTAATCGTGTCGCACAATCCGGCCGTGCTGGAAAAATTCGCCCGTCAGGCCGCGGTTCTTCTGGACGGCCAGCTATACATGTTCGAAACCTTGGAAGAAGCGAAGCAGCTATATGACTACCAAACCCAGGGCTAGAAAGTACAATCTGCGCCGCAGTCGCAAAGCCGCCGGCACGCCTGACGCCCGCGCGGATGCCATTTCGCGCATCAGAAAGGCGACGCAACCGGCCGAGGATGTCGCTGACGCGCCCCCGGCAACCGAGATCGACGAGATCAGGCAGGAAGGGCTGACCGGCCGGCAATTGCGCGTGGCGCGGCGTCTGGCGCAGAAAAACGGTCTTGCGGTGACATCGGATTATGATGCGGTCCGGCAATTGCGCTTGATGGGGATCGACCCCTTTGAACGTGCAAACCTGCTGGATCTGGCGGCCGATCGAACGGCTGCGGACGACCGGATCAAGGACAAGATCACGATTCAGCTGCCACAGACGGTGACGGAAGGACCACAAACCCTGCCGGGCCGCGAAATCAGCCCGGCACAGCGCCGCGATTTTGAAATCAGTGAGATACAGAAGGACATCGCGCGCCGCCGCAAGCGAAAGCTGTTTGCTCTGTTTGCCCGTTTGGCGGCATTTGTCCTGCTGCCCACGCTGATCGTGGGTCTGTATTTTTACCGTGTGGCAACGCCGATGTACGCCAGCGACTCGGCGTTTTCGATCCTGCAGGCAGATGGCGGCGGCGGATCAATCGGCGGGCTGTTGTCCGGCACGCAATTTGCCACGGCGCAGGATTCAGTCGCGACGCAGGAGTTTTTGGAATCCAAAGACGCGCTGCAGCGGCTGGAACGGGATGTCGGGTTCTCCGGGATTTTCAAACAGGACTGGATCGATCCGATCCAGAGGCTGTCGCCGGACGCGTCGCTGGAAGAAACATACAAGCTGTACAAGCGAATGGTGGTCATCGGATACGATCCGACCGACGGCATCATCCGAATGGAGGTCGCCGCACCGACCGCGGACATCGCGGTGGACCTGTCAAGCAAGCTTATTTCCTATGCCGAAGAGACAATAAACGGGCTGACAGAGCTGAAACGCGAAGACCAGATGCGAGACGCGCTGAAGGGCTTTAAGTCCGCACAGGAAGAACGACGGAAAGCCCAGGAAACACTGATCGAGTTGCAGTTGCAGGGCGCCGTTCTTGACCCTGAAAACGTGCTGGCAGGCTTGCGGACCCGCATCAATGAAATCGAGATCCAGATACAGGATAAAGAGCTTCAGCTGGCGGCTCTGCTGGACAACCTGCGCCCGAACCAGGCCAAGGTCGATGGTGTCCGCGCGGATATCGAACGTCTGGAAGTTGTTCTTGCAGAGCTGAACGCCGAAATGCTGGATGTCTCGGCAGGCGAGAATTCGCTGGCTCGTCTGAGCGTGCGCATTCAGATGGCCCAGGCCGATCTGGCAGCCCGTGACATGATGCTGCAAACCGCAATGGAACAGATGGAAACCACGCGGACCGAAGCAAACCGCAAGGTTCGCTATCTGACGGTGTCGGTTAACCCGGTGCCCAGCGAGGAACCCAGCTATCCGCGCAAGTTCGAAAATACGATTTTGGCTTTCCTGTTGTTTGCTGGTATCTACCTGATGATCTCGCTTACCGCGTCGGTCCTTCGTGAACAGGTATCCTCGTAAGACACATGAAACATGTAAAAATCTCCGATCTCACGGTCGGCAATGATCTGCCTCTGACGATCATTGCCGGCCCCTGCCAGCTTGAAACTGCCGATCATGCTCAGATGATCGCAGGCAAAATGAAAGAGGCCTGCGACGCCGCCGGTGCGCAGTATGTTTTCAAGGCCTCCTATGACAAGGCGAACCGCACCTCGCTGTCCGGCAAGCGCGGCATGGGGATTGATGCAGGGCTGAAAGTTCTGGATGACATCCGCACGACGATGGGTGTTCCGGTGCTGACCGACGTTCACACCGAAGCGCAATGCGCCATTGCGGCCCAGTCCGTCGACATCCTGCAAATCCCGGCCTTTTTGTGCCGCCAGACAGATATGCTGCTGGCGGCCGGCAACACGGGCAAGGCCGTGAATGTCAAAAAGGGTCAATTCCTGGCCCCTTGGGAAATGACCAATATCGTTGAAAAGATCGAAAGCACCGGTAACCGGAACATCCTTTTAACGGAACGTGGAACCTCATTTGGATACAATACCCTTGTCGCCGATATGCGGGCGCTGCCGCAGATGGCCAAAACCGGCTATCCCGTGGTCATGGATGCGACCCATTCGGTTCAACAACCTGGCGGAAAAGGCGGTTCATCCGGCGGACAGCGAGAGTTCGCCCCAGTCATGGCGCGCGCCGCGGTTTCGCTGGGCGTTGGTGCAGTGTTCATCGAAACGCATCAGGACCCGGATAACGCACCCTCTGACGGGCCCAACATGATCCCGCTGGACCAGATGCCTCAATTGGTTGACACATTGATGCGCTTTGATGCACTGGCCAAGGCCAACCCAATTCAAGTCTGAACAAGAGCAATAATATGACCAAGCCCATCCCCGAGGTGACCCCCAACACCTGGAGTTTTCTGCGCGACCCGATGATCAAGCCCACCGGCTTTCGCGAATATGACGCGCGCTGGAAATATCCGGAAGAGATCAACCTGCCCGGCATGACCGCCCTTGGGCTGGGTCTGGGTACGCAGATGCGCAGGCGCGGGATCGACCCGGTGATCGCGGTCGGAAACGACTATCGCGACTATTCGCTGGCGATCAAGAACGCACTGATTCTGGGGCTGATGCAGGCTGGCATTCAGGTCAAGGATATCGGCCCGGCGCTCAGCCCGATGGCCTATTTCGCCCAGTTCCATCTGGATGTTCCGGCTGTGGCCATGGTCACGGCCAGCCACAACCCGAACGGCTGGACCGGCGTCAAGATGGGCTTTGACCGCCCGCTGACCCACGGCCCCGACGAAATGTCCGAACTGCGCGACATCGTCCTGAATGGTGAAGGTCTGCCCCATGAAGGCGGATCCTATGAGTTCGTTGAAGGGGTGAAAGAGGCGTATATCGACGATCTGGTTGGGGATTTCAAAATGTCCCGCCCGCTCAAGGTCGTTTGCGCAACCGGAAACGGCACCGCCTCGGCCTTTGCGCCCGAGATTTTCGAACGGATGGGGGTCGAGATTGTACCCAGCCACAACCGGCTGGACTACACCTTCCCCAACTACAACCCCAATCCCGAGGCCATGGAGATGCTGCACGACATGGCTGATGCCGTGAAATCCAGCGGTGCCGACATGGCGCTTGGGTTTGACGGTGATGGCGACCGCTGTGGTGTTGTCGATGACGAGGGCGAGGAGATTTTCGCCGACAAGGTCGGTGTGATCATGGCCCGCGATCTGGCCAAGCTATATCCCAATGCGACCTTCGTGGCAGACGTGAAATCGACCGGCCTGTTTGCCAGCGACCCCGAATTGCAAGCCCATGGCGTCAAGGCGGATTACTGGAAAACCGGCCACAGCCACATGAAGCGCAGGGTCAAGGAAATCAACGCCCTGGCCGGGTTCGAGAAATCAGGGCACTACTTTCTGGCCGAACCGATCGGGCGCGGCTATGACTGCGGCATGCGGGTCGCGGTGGAGATCTGCAAGCTGATGGACCGCAACCCGGACAAAAGCATGTCGGACCTGCGCAAGGCGCTGCCCCGAACCTGGTCGACGCCAACCATGTCACCCTATGCCGCCGACACCGAGAAATACGATGTCCTCAAGCGGCTGGTCGGTAAGCTGGTCGCCATGGCCGACGCGGGTGAAACACTCGCGGGCCGCGCGATCAAAGAGGTTGTCACCGTCAACGGCGCGCGGGTCATTCTGGACAATGGCAGCTGGGGTCTGGTGCGCGCTTCGTCGAACACTCCGAACCTTGTTGTTGTCTGCGAAAGCTGCGAAAGCGAAGCGGAAATGCGCGCGATTTTCGCCGATATCGATGCGGTCATCCAAACCGAGCCCGGCGTCGGCGACTACGATCAGACCATCTGAACAAAGCACGGGTCGGGGCGGATTAGCGCCCCGGTTCCCTAATTTCCGCCCAGCAGATTGAGCAAGCCTTTCTTCGCTTCCTCTTCAAGCTTGTTTTTCAGAACATCTTCGACACTTTCGCTGTCTTGGACCGCGGTGCCCAACTCGTCCCCGACCTTGTCCAGAACCTGCTGCTTGGCGTCGTCCTCAAGGTCCTTGAGTTTACCTTCGGCAGCTGCCTCGATCACTTTGCTCAGGTCCGGCTTGATGGACGGGTTGCTCCACGGGCCAGTGATACGGACAGGTACGGACAAGCCTTTGCCGGAATTGGCGCGCAGAGCCACCGGGGTAAATAGATAGTTGATATTGCGCGCACCGATGCCGACGCGCCCCTTTCCGTCCGCGCGGAAGTTATCCAGCGACATCAACAGGTCCTTATTGGTCAGCACGCCCTTATCAATGTTGAAACTGGCGGTCAGGCTGTTGAACACAGTTGTTCCACCGGATCCTTTGCCGCGTCCCATAAGGCGATCCAGATCGATGCCGGATATCACGCCCTTGCCGACCTTCAGATTCCCCTTACCGCTCAGCGAGCGCATGATCTGGTTTTCGGATTGCCCGACGCCCAGAAACTCGAACGTCCCTGAACCGGAACCAGACAGGCGGTCGATCCCGCCCAGCGTCGAAAGGGCTTGTTGGATGTTGATGTCCTTGGCTCTCAGCTTGCCACCCACAGACAATCCGTTGCGGTTGTTGGCCACGACCCGCCCGTTCAGCTGACCTGAAAACAAGGTCGCCGGGTTCATTCTGAGAACCGCGCGGGAGCGGTCAAGGTTAAGCGTCAGGTCGCTTGGGCCCAGCGTCAGATCCGGCACCGCGATGGAATTGGCCGTCAGGCGTATCTCTCCGTTCGCCAGTGCCAGGGCCGAGGCGTCAATCGGGGTTTTTGACCAGCCGCTGTTTTGGCTGGGCGCCGAACCGGCTCCACCACCCGTCGACCCGGTTCCGCCGCCGGTCGGGGCGGCGGACCTGTTATAGCGGGACAGGTCGATATCCCCGCCCTTCAGACGGGCGGTGATCTTCGGCGGATCCGAGATTTCGATGTCCGCCTCGCCGGTGAGCCGGTTGTGGTCCAGTGCCGCCACCAGGTCGCGCAGCGAAATACGGCCCTCCTTCGTATATGTCATCTTCGCTGAAACCTCTGCCGCGCGGCCCAGACCCAGCGGTACGCCGACGCCGCTCTGACCAAACGCCGCCAGCATCCGCTCGGTGTTCTTCGTCTTGACGTTCAGCTTGCCGTCCATCTCTCCGGCCAGATTGACGCGCCCGTCAAAGCCGACCTCGCCGCCCGGCGCGGTCAGCGCAAGTTCCAGAGGTGCCACCGCGCCCGAGGCATAGGCAGGCAGATCAGGGATTTTCAGGTCCACCCTGACCTTGCCGCCCGGAACGTCCATCCGCGCGTCCAGCACCATGGGCGCGGATATATCGGGCCAGCTGGCGGACAGATCGACATTGGAAAAATCATAAGTTTCGACGCCATTTTCGACGTAGATCAGCCGCGCATTGGTGAACTTAAGCCGGTCCAGCGTGACGGCCCCACCTGGGGCTACGGTTGCCGTATTCGCTGTGCCGCCGCTTGCGCTTGTGCCTGTGCCCGATGCGGGAGGAGTTGTGGCATCCAGCTCCCAGTTGCCACGTCCCTCAGACAATTCGAGGCGCAGCACCGGGTTGTCCGCAACGATGCGCCTGATCCGCAAATCGCCATTCAACAGCGCGGCCGCATCGACACCGACGGCCAGGCTTTCAGCGCTTAGCATCGGATCGGGTCCTGCCCAGGGCGCGTTTCCGAAAGTGACCGGGCCTGTTTCCATCCCCAGAACCGGCCAGAAGGACAGGCTGACGTCACCGGACAGCGTCAGGTCGCGGCCGGTCTCACCCTTGACCTGTTCGGCCAGAATCGCGGCCAGCTTGTCGCCCGGCATCAGCAACAAGGCGCCTATGACCAAGCCAAATGCGGCGACAAAAAGAAACAGGATGCGCAACAGCCACTTCATTTTTCTGCTCTCCGCTTATCTGGCATGCGTTAAAAAGATCATTCAAAGCCTGCGCTGCATTTGCAAGGGGAAGCGTTCCCCACTATATGCCGCGCCATGACCACGAACCCGCCAAACCTCCGCCCCGACCTGGCGCCTGCCGCCCGGATCACCGATGCGCCCCGTCCGAACCAGCCCACGATCGGCATGGTGTCGCTGGGCTGCCCAAAGGCTCTGGTCGACAGCGAGCGGATTCTGACCCGCCTGCGAGCCGAAGGATACGGGATTTCACCGGACTATTCAGGGGCGGATGCCGTGATCGTGAACACCTGCGGGTTTCTCGACAGCGCCAAGGCCGAGTTGCTGGACGCCATTGGCGAAGCTCTTGTTGAAAACGGCAAGGTCATCGTCACCGGCTGTCTGGGTGCAGAACCCGACTACATCCGCGAACACCATCCGCGAATCATGGCCGTTACCGGCCCGCACCAGTACGAACAGGTTCTGGATGCCGTGCATACGGCCGTTCCGCCTGATCCCGACCCATTCGTGGACCTGCTGCCCGCCGCCAGCGTGCAACTAACCCCGCGCCACTATAGCTATCTCAAGATTTCCGAGGGCTGTAACCACAAGTGCAAATTCTGCATCATCCCGGACATGCGCGGCAAACTGGTCAGCCGCCCGGCCCATGCGGTTCTGCGTGAGGCCGAGAAGCTGGTCGAAAACGGTGTGCGCGAGTTGCTGGTGATCTCGCAGGATACCTCAGCCTATGGGCTTGACCGGAAATACGATGTGAACCCGTGGAAAGATCGCGAGGTGCGCAGCCACATCACAGATCTGGCGCGCGAATTGGGGCAGTTGGACGCCTGGGTGCGGCTGCACTACGTCTACCCCTATCCGCATGTCCGCGACCTGATCCCGCTGATGGCGGACGCAGGCTGTAACATTCTGCCTTATCTGGATATTCCCTTCCAGCATGCCCATCCCGACGTTCTCAGGCGCATGGCACGTCCGGCGGCAGCCGCCAAAACGCTGGACGAGATCGCCGCCTGGCGTGCGACCTGTCCCGATATCACCCTGCGCTCGACATTTATCGTGGGTTACCCCGGTGAAACCGAGGCTGAATTCCAGACGCTTCTGGATTGGATGGACGAGGCGCAGCTGGATCGTGTCGGGTGTTTTCAATACGAAAACGTGGATGGCGCCCGGTCGAACGATCTGCCCGACCATGTGCCGTCCGAGGTCAAACAGGACCGGTGGGAAAGGTTCATGGAAAAGGCGCAGGCCATTTCCGAGGCCAAGCTGGCCGCCAAGGTCGGCCAGACGCTCGACGTGATCGTGGATGAGGTCGACGGTGAGGCCGCCACTTGCCGTACCAAGTCAGACGCTCCGGAGATTGATGGCAACCTGTTCATCGATGAAGGGTTCGAAAATCTCTCTCCCGGCGACGTGGTCCGGGTCGAGGTTGACGAGGCCGGAGATTACGACCTCTGGGGCAAGCTGCGCTGACGCGGCTTGCCCGCTCACCCCGGATAGGCGAAGCGTGAGCCAAGTTTATTAGCGCTTTGCCGTCAAATGCCGGATCATGACAGGACACCCGGAATTCGTATCCAGGAGGGTCCAATGTCAAGTCTGAGCCCCTTTGCGTTGAAATGCATGACGGCGGTTCTTGCCGTCCAGCTTTATGCCGCACCCGCTGTCGCCAATGGCTTCAGCATCAGCTCTGGCGGTTTTGTTTTCGTCGGATCAAAACCCTTGCACCATACCCACGGCAAATACCGGGTGAACCGGTACTATGCTGCGCCAAAGGTGTACCACTACAAGGCCAAACCCAGGGTCCATCACGTCAAACCGGTGAAAAGACATCACCGGTCGGTGTTTGGACATCCCAAAAAGCGATATACGCCCTACTACATACCAAGGCGTTACGGCATCAAGCGCCACTATTACCGCCGCGGCTTGCTGCGGAACAGGTACTGAAGCCGAATATATGAATCAGAGCAGGCTCAAAAGGCCAACGGCCCATGCCACGCCGGCTGCAATGGCTGTCAATGCGACCGCAGCGCTGGCGATATCCTTGGCCTGCCCTGCCAGTTCGCTGCGTTCGGTCGAGGTGTGATCAACCGCCCGCTCAATCGCCGTGTTGAACAGTTCGGCGACAAGGACGAGCAGACCCAATACCAGTATCAGCGCGCGCAATCCCGCCGTCAGGGGCAGCCATAGGGCAAGCGCTGCGGAAAGCAGGTTAGCCCAGGCCCAAACGCGAAATGAGTATTCCGCGTGCCAAGTAGCGATCAGCCCCTGCCAACTCCAACGGCAGCGATCTCTGAGACGGGTAAAGAAGTTCCGCATGCGCCCTCTGTCCTGCACTCGGCCGCACTAAATCCTGATCCGCCAGGGTGGGCAAGAAAAAACCGCCACCCGGGCGGTCAATTCGTGTGAAATAGGTGCGGGCGGCTTTGGGGAAAGCCGCCCGCGGAATGCTTATTGTGCGACCGGGTTACAGACAGTCTGTCCCGCTTCGGTCGTGGCCAGTTCAGTTCCCGCCGGACAGCTCGGCGAGCCGAACTTGTCATACTCGGGCGTGATGTAAACCGGCGCCGGCTCCTCCTGCTGCGAGCATGCAGCCAGTACAAGGGCAAATGCGCTAACGGCAGCAAATTTGAGTTTCATGTCCGTCAATCCTCTATTAATTTTCTGATATTGCCCAAGAATTCGGGGCCGGTCTCAGAATACGACCTCAATGGTACTATTGCAACGAAATCAGTCACGGGATCGTGACCAGAGGCGGAACAACGCTTGTAACCGGGCCAAAAACAGCGGTTTTTTGAGCAATTGCTACCGTTTTCCGCGCTTCCGTTTACACTGGCATCGTGACAGCAGCTAAAAACGGAGTAGCCACATGTCAGACAGCCCCAACATCGCACAAAAAGCGCCTTTCCCGGTCGAAGTGACCGAGGGCAAAAGCTATTTCTGGTGCGCGTGCGGACGATCCAAGCGGCAACCGTTTTGCGACGGATCCCACAAGGACACCGGGTTTGAGCCGGTCAAATACACCGCCGACAGCAGCAAGAAGGTGTTTTTCTGCGGATGTAAGCACAGCGGAAATCCTCCGCTGTGCGACGGCACTCACTCCAGGCTCTGACTAGACCTTCAACCTGTTGAGAACGGGCGCATTCGGGCAGAAGTCCGGGGCTTGTTGCGCCCGCGTCTGTTGTTCGGACAACCAGATCGCGCATTGACCGCTGCAATGCGACGCCCGGCAGCGCGTCACCAATTCCGCGTACTCCTCAGCCGTCAGACGCCCTTCGACCATCGCTTCGGTCAGCGAAATATTCATGCATCGCGCAACGGAGCGGGTGAGCCAGAAGTGTTTCTCGACATCACCCAGAACAAACCGTGTCATCAGAGTTCCTGTTTTTGCATTGCTTTCAGCGCAGAAAACCGCGGCTGGTTCCGGCAGCATGGCGGGGCACCGGTGGCGCATTCGTGGCGGTCCAGCCAGTCAGGGCAGTGTCGCGCCCATCCACAGCCGCGACAGAACTGGATCATCTCTGCCCAGTCCTGCTGGGTCAGGTGCCCTTCCCGATGGGCCAGGACCAAATCCGTTCCCGTCGCCTGCCCCATACGCAGAACAAGGCGAATATGGGTCATGATCTCTCCAAGATGGAGCATGTCTGCGCCCTGCTTATTCCGGCATCAACTTGTTTAGCAATTCCTGGTTTCGGCAATATTCCGGTGTCCGGCCTGCGGGGTCGGGCCGGTTCAGAAAATTCTGACAATGCGAAGGGTTCGGGCAGTCGGTACACCGGATAACGGCATCCGAAATCTGGTCGATCGAAACCTCGCCGCCGATCGCGGCGGTCTCAAGATCGACCCCGAGCTTTGTTGCCATCTGATCAACCAGCCCGGCATGACGCCTTAGCGTATCTCGGTTGAGCATCGCGTGTCCTTTCCTTACCGCAGGTCCAGGAAAGGGTATCGCACCTGTGCCGTCAGCCCCTTGACTCAGGTCAAGGTCCGACACCGATATGGTCCAGGTAAGCGCGGGTGGCATCCTGCACCCGGCGAAATCGATCTCCGCCCAGCTTTTTACCGCCGTACCAGCGTGTGACGATGACGACATGGTCTTCCAGCCCCGCACGCTCCAGCATTCGCAGGATCACCATCCCCGCCCCGCTTTCGCCGTCATCCGCCTTGAGCGCCCCGGTTGGCAACATTGCCGCCCAGGTGTTGTGCGTGGCCTTGGCATAGGCTTTGTCAGTTTTCAGCGCGCTCAGAACCGCATCGACATCCGCCCGCGAACGCACGGAAGCGCCGGTCACCGCATATTTCGAACCGCGATCCGTCAGGATCACGCCAAGACGGGTCAGAGAAGTCATTGCGTCAGGCCAAGCTGTCGGGCGGTCTCAAGAACGATCTGAACGCGTTCGGCGTTGGGTGGGTGGGTCGCCAGAAAAAAATCTCCGGGATCGACTAGGCGATCAAAATACTTGGCGCCAATCAACGGATTGAACCCCGCGTTATGGGTAATGATGGTCCCCAGTTGATCCGCCTCAAGCTCGTATTCCCTGACATTGACCTGCACACCAACCTCGGCGCCCAGCTTCTGCGAACGTTCAAGCGCCTTGCCACTTTCACCATGCAGTTTGCCCAGATCGCCAAAGATCACCGCGGTTTCCCGCGCGCTTTGCGACTGGCGATCGATATGCCCCAAAACGTGATGCGCGGCTTCGTGCCCCATTACAAAGGCCAGTTCATCCCTGTTCTGCGCGGATTGGATCATCGACCGGGTGAAAATGATCACCGGCTGGTCCTTGTCGTCGAGGGTTTGAAAGGCGTTTGCCGGTGCGCGCGGATTCAGGTCGACCAGGATGGTGAAATCGCAATTGCTGACCCTGGCCTGACGCAGGCATTCGGCGCGCGCCTCTTTGCCGACCGCACGGCTGATTTCCTGAAAGGCCTGGGCATCCACCTGAAAGTCATTCGACTGCTGCGTCCACTCATCCACCGTTTGCACACGCAGGGGGCCGGCATCGCAGGCCGCCAGCACCAGAGGAAACAGAAAAATGGTCAGACGGCGCATTCATAATCCCTTGAAACGGCGACCTCGTTTGCGAAACCATAGCGTGGTCGCTGGCGGACTGCCACAGCCTGATTGCGCAGGAACGGGTTGCATTGCAGACGTCCGCCCTGCACTCTGGTTTCATGTTTTCGATTGAGCATGAATTCAACTCGACGGTCATTACTCTGGTAGACGAAGGCGCAAGACCTTTGCAGGAGGATGTCGTCATCAACAGCTTTGCTGAATGTGTCACGCTAGAGCAGCTGGACCCCCGCACGGACAATATCCAGAGGATCACCCTGTCACCGGAACAGGTGCGTGATCTGGCCGCTGCACTGGACCTGCCGGAAGGGGTGTATCAGATCCACGAAAAACCGGCTCAGGGCGCTTAGGCAATCAGTTTGTCCCGCGCGGTCTGACCCTGTTTCAGGATCAGAGCCGACGGCGCTACACCCATCGCAGCGGCCAGCAATCGGCGCGCCGCATCATTGGCCTTGCCGCCCTCCGGCGGCGCGGTCACGGAAATGCGGATGGTGCCCCCTTTCACAGCCACATCATCACGTGCGGATTTGGGTGAAACCCGCACCGGGATCACCCTGCCGGGCGTGGCATGCGCGCTCAGATCGGGCAGATCGCGCAGTTTCGGTTTTGCCATCGTCATCTCCTGTTCGCCAACACTCTTGCACGCGGCGCCGGGGAATGAAATTGATCCAGCCAATCCAGCCGTTTGCCCTTGAATCCCGCCAGACGTTCAACCAGATACAGACTGCCCATGTAAAGGAAGTTAACATATGTCCCTGAACAACCCGGCCGCCCTGGAGTTCCTGCAATCGCGCCGGTCGCGCCCGGCCAAGACGCTGGTGTCACCGGCACCCACGCGGGAACAGCTGATGCCGCTTTTGACGGCCGCAGCGCGCAGCCCGGATCATGGGAAGCTTGAACCCTGGCGGTTCCTGGTGCTGGAAAAGGGCGCGATGCAACGCCTGTCTGACCTGACGCAGGACTGCGGTGCGGCTTTGGGCAAATCCCCCGAGGAGATCGCAAAGGCGCGCAGCCAGTTCGACATGGGCCATCTGGCCGTTGCCGTGATCGAAGTGCAAAAACCTTCGGAAAAAATCCCGCCGATCGAACAAACCTATTCCGCGGGTGCGGTCTGTCTGGCGCTTCTGAACGCCGCCCTTGCCGCCGGCTGGGGGGCCAACTGGCTGTCGGGCTGGCAAACGCATGACCGCGATTTCTGTCGCAAGGCGTTCGGCCTGCAGGAAAACGAACGGGTCGCCGGGCTGATCCATATTGCAACCGAAGGCACAACGCCGCCGGAACGACCGCGCCCGGATGTCGCCGCGCTGACAGAATGGGTCTCGGAATGATCATCCTCAACGCCTTTTTCGCTGCACTTGGCCAGATCGGTGACCCGAAGTTTCGCGCCGTGTTGCTGCGCGGCGTCGGATTGACGATCGTACTGCTGATCGCGGCCTGCGCCGGAGCGATCTGGCTGATCAACCGGCTTTCCGGCAATGAGATTTCGCTGCCCTTTATCGGGGCGGTTCCCTGGCTGAATGACGTGATGAACTATTCCGGCATATTTCTGGTCATCATCCTGCCTGTCTTCCTGATGGTGCCGGTGGCTTCGGCGATTACGTCGATGTTTCTGGAAGAAGTAGCACAGGCGGTTGAGGACAAGCATTACCCCGCCCTGCCCCGCGTGCCCGGCATACCGTTCAGCGACGCGCTGCGCGATGCGCTTGGGTTTCTGGGTGTCTTGATCGTGGCCAACCTGCTGGCGCTGATCCTCTACGTAATCTTCACGCCTCTGGCTCCGTTTATTTTCTGGTCGATGAACGGCTTCTTGCTGGGTCGGGAGTATTTTACACTGGCCGCGATGCGCCGGGTGGGTCGCGACGGCGCGCGCAAGCTGCGCGCCAAACATTCATCCACCATCTGGCTGGCGGGCACATTGATGGCCATTCCGCTGTCTGTGCCGCTGGTAAATTTGGTGATCCCGATTATCGGAGCCGCCACATTCACGCATATTTTCCACCGCTTGTCGGGGCCAACGCCCTGACAGCTAGCCGCGCGGCTCCAACTGGTTCAGCCAGTCGAAATCGCGCACCGAGATCACGCCAGAGATGATGATCCCGGCAATAATGGCCCAAAGCACCACTGAAATGCCGGTGGTGATCCACATTTTCTTTTTCATGTGATGCACTTCCGGCGCACCTGCATGGGTGCCCGGAACAATATCCCCCAAATCACCCTGCGTCTTGATGCGGATCGGCAGCACCACCAACAGCGTCATGAACCAGATGACGGCAAACAGAACCAACGCAGCGGTGATCGTCATATTGGCCTCTCTTCGATTGGGTTAGACCTGCTCAAGCTCGACCAGGCAGCCGTTGAAGTCCTTGGGGTGCAGGAACAGAACCGGCTTGCCATGCGCGCCGATCTTGGGCTCGCCCGAGCCCAGCACGCGGGCGCCGGTGTCTTTCAGGTGATCACGGGCAGCGATAATATCGTCGACCTCATAGCAGACATGATGAATACCGCCAGCCGGGTTCTTTTCCAGAAACCCATTGATCGGGCTGTCGTCGCCCAGCGGGTGGAGCAGCTCGATCTTGGTGTTGGGCAGTTCGATGAACACGACGGTCACGCCGTGGTCGGGCTCGTCCTGCGGCGCGCCGACCTTTGCACCCAACGCGCTGCGATACTGTTCGGACGCGGCATCAAGATCGGGAACGGCAATGGCGACGTGGTTCAGGCGACCAATCATGGAACTCTCCTTCGGTTCTGCGTTGCAGCGGTTATGGGGGCTGTTGGGGCAAAGGACAAGTGCGCCAAATTGCCGTTAACCCTGTGTTAGCCAGAAGTTCCTAGCGTGAGGCATCTGCTGATTAGGAGTTCTGTCATGGACAATTCGAGCGCATTCGCCTCCCCCGCGCAGCCGACCGCGACGCGGCCTTTGCTGGGCCAAACCATTCTGGTTGTCGAAGACAGCCGTTATGCCTGTGATGCGATCCGGCTTATGTGCCTGCATAGCGGCGCTCGTATCCGGCGCGCGGATTGCCTGACATCGGCGCGACGGCATCTGCAGATCTACCGCCCCTCGGTAATACTGGTGGATATGGGTTTGCCGGATGGGTGCGGGGCAGACCTGATTGCTGAATTGTCGGTCGCAATGCCGCGCATCGGGGCCATTCTTGGCATGTCCGGCGACCACGACACGCAGGAAACGGCGTTTGAAGCGGGTGCAGACGGGTTTCTGACCAAGCCTCTGAAATCGCTGTCCTGCTTTCAGAAACTCATCCTGGAATGCCTGCCCGAAGATCGCCGCCCCAGCAGCCTGAACGCCATTCGTGACGAAGTTATCCGCCCTGACCCGATGGCCTATCAGGACGACATGGCGCATATCGCAGATGTGCTGGCCGGACCAAACGATCAACGCACGCTTGACTACGTCGCCCAGTTTTTGCGCGGTGTCGCCCGCGATGCCGACGACACGGTTCTGGAAATCGCCGCGCGAAAACTGGCCGCGTCGCGGATGGACGGCTCGCCCGTAACCGCGCTGACAGCTCAGGTCGCGGGCATCGTTCAGGCCCGGCTGGAACAGCGTGAGGCGATCTGAGATGGCGACGGCATATTTTCTGACCGCAACAATCCTGAGTATCTGGGTTTATCGCCAAACCCGTACAACGGCCCGAAACATTCGCGTCAATCGCGGCGGCATGGCCGACCCGTTGGAGTGAGGAACCGGCGCAACTTTGGTGTTCCCGCGCGCCGGCCGCAGAAAAAACCCGCCGCAGGGTTTGCGGCGGGTTTCTGATCAATCTTGCGGGATGATGCGCAGCCCCAGCTCCATCAACTGATCCGAAGTCGGATCGGACGGCGCATCCATCATCAGGTCTTCGGCGCGCTGGTTCATCGGGAACATCATGACTTCGCGGATGTTGGCCTCATCCGCCAGCAGCATAACGATCCGGTCGATCCCCGCGGCGCAGCCGCCGTGCGGCGGGGCACCATAATGGAACGCGTTGAACAGGGCGCCAAAGCGGGACTTGACCTCATCCTCACCATAGCCCGCCAGCTCAAAGGCTTTCAGCATAATCTCCGGCTTGTGGTTCCGGATCGCGCCCGAGACCAGCTCGTACCCGTTACAGGCCAGATCGTACTGATACCCGCGCACGTCCAGAGGGTTACCCTGCAACGCTTCGATCCCGCCCTGCGGCATTGAGAACGGGTTGTGCTCAAAGTCGATCGCGCCGGTTTCCTCGTCCTGCTCATAAATCGGGAAATCCACGATCCAGGCAAAGGCGAAGCGGTCCTTCTCGGTCAGGTTCAGTTCGTCACCGATCACGTCGCGCGCCTTGCCCGCGACTTTTTCAAAGGCTTTCGGCTTGCCACCCAGGAAAAACGCCGCATCGCCGACGCCCAGACCCAGTTGCTGACGGATCGCTTCGGTGCGTTCGGGGCCGATATTTTTGGCCAGAGGCCCTGCGGCCTCCATCCCTTCGCCCTGATCACGCCAGAAGATGTAGCCCATGCCGGGCAGACCCTCTTTCTGGGCAAAGGCGTTCATCCGGTCACAGAACTTGCGGCTGCCGCCGGTTGGCGCTGGGATCGCACGGATTTCGGTGCCTTCCTGCTCCAGCAGCTTGGCAAAAATTGCAAAGCCGGAACCGCGGAAATGCTCAGAGACCACCTGCATCTTGATCGGGTTCCGCAGGTCCGGCTTGTCGGTGCCATACCACAGCGCGGAATCCTTGTAGGAAATCTGCGGCCAGTCCTGATCAACCTTGCGCCCGCCGCCGAACTCTTCGAACACACCGGTCAGAACAGGCTGGATGGTGTCAAACACATCCTGCTGTTCAACAAACGACATTTCGAGATCGAGCTGGTAAAAATCGGTCGGCGAACGATCCGCGCGCGGGTCTTCATCGCGGAAGCATGGCGCAATCTGGAAATACTTGTCGAAGCCCGAAACCATGATCAGCTGCTTGAACAGCTGCGGGGCCTGCGGCAGCGCATAGAACTTGCCCGGATGCAAACGCGAGGGCACCAGGAAGTCGCGCGCGCCTTCGGGCGACGAGGCGGTGATGATCGGCGTCTGATACTCGCGGAAGCCCTGATCCCACATCCGTTTGCGCATGGATGCAACAACGTCCGAGCGTAGGGTCATGTTCTGCTGCATCGCCTCGCGGCGCAGGTCCAGATAACGATAGCGCAGGCGGGTTTCCTCGGGGTATTCCTGATCGCCGAATACCATCAGCGGCAATTCGTCGGCAGCACCCAGAACTTCCAGCTCACGCACATACACTTCGATCTCGCCGGTGGGCAGTTTCGGGTTCACCAGCTCCGGATCGCGCGCCTTGACGGTGCCGTCGACGCGGATGCACCATTCCGAGCGCACCTTCTCCAGCTCGGCAAACGCCGCGCTGTCGCCATCGCACAGAACCTGCGTCACGCCGAAATGGTCGCGCAGGTCAATGAACAGCACGCCGCCGTGATCTCGGACACGATGCACCCAGCCGGACAGGCGGACGGTTTCACCGACATTGGCGGCGGTCAGAGCGGCGCAGTTATGGCTGCGATAGGCGTGCATGGATCATATCCCTTCGGGCGCAGAATTCGTCGCGCCGATACACCCCGTCAGACTTGGAAAGTCAAGGCAGGTCGCGCCGTCAAAACGGCCTTTGCACGTTGCCAGAGTAGAAATAGATGCCCAGACCCGCCGCAAAGATGATGTTCCCTGCGATGGCGTGCAGCAGAACGGCATAGAAAAACGATCCGCGCCTGCGGTAGGCCCAGGTGA
The DNA here is from genome assembly GCF_056158465.1 of Ruegeria sp. ABV4_181. Lineage (NCBI taxonomy): Bacteria > Pseudomonadati > Pseudomonadota > Alphaproteobacteria > Rhodobacterales > Roseobacteraceae > Ruegeria > Ruegeria sp. ABV4_181. The sequence continues at coordinate 1,658,957 of NZ_JBSWTI010000002.1, read as the reverse complement.
ACAGCAGCCCGCCGGCAAAGGTCATGACCGCGACGATCCAGCTCCAGTACATCAGATGTGCCAGCGAAAACAGCGCCGCATTCAGCAGATAGGCCGCCCGCCCGTCCGGCAGGATCGCGTGGTAACGGCGGAAGAACAGCGAGCGGAACAAAAGCTCTTGTGGCAGGGCCGAAAGCACCGGATAGGCCAACCAGATCACCGCCAGGAATTCGGGCCGCTGGCGCAGCAGGGCAAAGGCCATTCCCGGACGGGTCGCCATCACCAGCGCCGAGCAGAAGGCCGTCATCGCCACTGCGAAAACCGCAACCTCTGCCCAGGACCAGTTGCCCCAGTTGTAACGCAGTTCAGCCCAGGAAAATCCCGGCGTAAAATGAAGCAGCACAATGCCGATGGCCGTGAACGTAAACAGCGACGGAAACATCCAACTGGGCGGAAAGAAGACGGCAATCAGCACCGGCACCGCGATGAAAAACAGCCCGAACTCCAGTCGCAGCCGGGCCTGAGCCGGCATCAGGTCTGCAATTACCCGTTCCCTGTTCACCCGGTTTCCAACCTCGCCTGATCCTGCCCATGACAACAGATGTACAGATGATTAATCGCGTCATTGCCCATCAGGTCAAGGGCTTGGCGGACTGTCCGGCGATGCGCGATAGTCAACACGGATTTCACCACGCAGAGAGTTTCCCACACAGATATGCTGGGCATCACGCAGATCGTATAAGGACAGGACGCGTTCGCGCACTTTTGCTGCGTCCAGCAACCTTTGGCGCAGCACCCCCGGCAGGCAGCCGGAGGAAACCGGCGGTGTCACATATGCTCCGTCTTTCAGTTTGACGAAGAAGTTTGTGATGGTCCCTTCGCACAGTTCGTCGCGTTCATTGAGAAACAGCAGTTCGTCGACCCCTTCGGGCATTGTCTTGCGGGCTTCGTCATAGATCGCGCGACGCGTCGTCTTGTGCCGCAGCCAGGGATCGTCCGAGCGCAACCGCTGTTCAGCGATGGCCACGACCCAACGGCCGTTGGGTTGGATCAGATCGGCGGAGGTAAAATCCAGATCGCCATTAACGCCCAGTGTCATGCGGCATCGCTTGACCGTCTCAGCCCGGAACGCATCCAGCCGGTCTTGCGCAGCGCTCCGGTCGAAGGAAAACCCAAGTTCCCTGGCAGAGCGTTCCATTCGTTGCAAATGCCGCGGCATGTCGAAAAATCCTGAACCGGGATCGTAGCGGAACGTCTCGATCAGGCGGGTTCCTTGTGGAACTGGCTGGCAAACCGGGCTTTCCATAGCGCTTCCTCATATTCTGACGGGGCGGTGCTGTCCCAGACCACCCCACCGCCAACATTCAGCGTGGCAGAACCGTCTTCGACCATCAGGGTACGAATCGCGACATTGAATTCGGACCGTCCGTCCGGCGCAGCCCAGCCGATGGTGCCGCAATAGATGTCGCGGGGCCAGGGTTCCAGTTCGGACAGAATCTCCATCGCGCGGATCTTGGGCGCTCCGGTGATAGACCCGCAGGGAAACAGCGCCGCCAGAATATCGGACAGTTCCGCGCCCATGTGAAGCTGTGCCTGCACCAGCGAAACCATCTGATGCACGGTGGCATAGGTTTCAACCTTGAACAGCTCCGGCACCTTGACGGACCCGGGCAGCGCGACGCGGCTGATGTCGTTCCGCAAAAGGTCGACAATCATCAGGTTCTCAGCCCGGTTCTTTTCGTCGGTCGACAGAAAGGCCCGGCTGCGCGCGTCCTCGGCCATGTCTTCACTGCGCGGCTGGGTGCCTTTCATCGGGCGCGTTTCGATACCGCGGTCGGTATCGGTGCGAAAGAACAGCTCGGGCGAGCGGCTGAGCAGATCGGGCAACCCGTCCTGTTGCACCAGCGCGCCGTGACCGACTGTCTGGCCGCCTGCAAGCGTGGCATAGAGGGCGGAACTGTCCCCTTCCAGGGTCAGGTCGATCGGAAAGGTCAGGTTGGCCTGATAGATGTCGCCCGCCCCAATGGCATCATGAACCTGCCGGAAAGCCTGCGTATACCGCGCCTCGTTCCAGCGCGGGATGAACCCGGTGACCCCACCGGCAGGCGCCGGAAGGTCACGCTGTGCGGGTTCGTCAAACACACCGAAACACAGCAACGGCAGACGCCGCCCCTTTGGCAGCCGGTCGGCCAACCGCGGCTCCAGCGCATAGCCCAGCTCATAGCTGGCGTAACCCGCCACCCATGCGCCTTCGGTCCGCGCCTCATCCAGCGCCGCCATCGCCTGGGGCACATCCTCCGCCGTGTCTGCGCGGATCACATCGGCCGGCCGGTCGAAACTGGTTCCGGGCCCGGCCGGGCCCTGATCGAAACGAATACGCAAGTGCATCCTCATTTGCCGTGCTGCGCGGTATAGAGAATACGTCGGCAAGGGAAAGAGGGGAAAGCGGCAATTTCATCCCCGATTCCGATACCTCTTGAACCTTTTCGTGCGGTGCCTATAAGGCAGGACAATTTGGGCGCTTGGGCGGTGCCCGTGACTCGTGGAAAATCGAAGGGGCAAGGCCATGCCGAGAAGAACCGACATCAAGTCGATCATGATAATCGGGGCAGGCCCCATTGTCATTGGTCAGGCCTGCGAATTCGACTATTCCGGCGCTCAGGCGTGCAAGGCACTGCGCGAAGAAGGATACCGGGTCATTCTGGTGAACTCGAACCCGGCCACGATCATGACCGACCCGGGGCTGGCGGACGCCACCTATATCGAACCGATTACGCCCGAGGTTGTCGCCAAGATCATCGAAAAAGAACGCCCCGATGCGCTGCTGCCCACGATGGGCGGTCAGACCGGCTTGAACACCTCGCTTGCTCTGGAAGAAATGGGAGTGCTGGACGAGTTTGGTGTCGAGATGATCGGGGCCAAACGCGACGCCATCGAAATGGCAGAAGACCGCAAACTGTTCCGCGAGGCGATGGACCGGCTCGGGCTTGAGAACCCCAAGGCAACCATTGTCACCGCCCCTCGCAAGGAAGACGGCAGCGCCGATCTGGATGCCGGTGTGCAGTTTGCCTTGGACGAGTTGGAAGAGATCGGCCTGCCCGCCATCATCCGCCCCGCCTTTACCCTGGGCGGCACCGGCGGCGGCGTGGCCTATAACCGTGAGGATTACATCCATTTCTGCCGCTCAGGCATGGATGCCTCGCCCGTCAATCAAATCCTGGTCGATGAAAGCCTTCTGGGCTGGAAAGAATACGAGATGGAGGTGGTGCGCGACACGGCCGATAACGCCATCATCGTCTGTTCCATCGAAAACGTCGACCCGATGGGCGTGCATACCGGTGACTCGATCACCGTCGCCCCGGCCCTGACGCTGACCGACAAGGAATACCAAATCATGCGCAACGGCTCGATCGCCGTGCTGCGTGAGATCGGGGTCGAGACCGGCGGCTCGAACGTGCAATGGGCGATCAACCCCGATGATGGCCGGATGGTCGTGATTGAGATGAACCCGCGCGTGTCGCGCTCCTCGGCGCTGGCGTCCAAGGCGACCGGTTTCCCGATTGCCAAGATCGCAGCCAAGCTGGCCGTGGGCTATACGCTGGACGAACTGGACAATGACATCACCAAAGTGACCCCGGCCTCGTTCGAGCCGACCATCGACTATGTCGTGACAAAAATTCCGAAATTCGCCTTTGAAAAATTCCCGGGCTCCGAACCCTATCTGACCACCGCGATGAAGTCGGTGGGTGAGGCAATGTCCATTGGCCGCACGATTCACGAGTCGATGCAAAAGGCACTGGCCTCGATGGAGTCCGGCCTGACCGGGTTTGACGAGATCGAAATCGCCGGTCTGAACGTGGGTCTCTGGGATGAGGCTGACGACAGGGCCGCCGTGATCAAGGCGATCAGCCAGCAGACGCCTGACCGCCTGCGCACAATCGCGCAAGCCATGCGTCATGGGCTGACCGATGACGAAATCTTTGGCGTCACCAAGTTCGACCCATGGTTCCTGGCCCGCATCCGCGAGATCATCGAGGCCGAGCGCACGGTGCGTAAAGACGGCCTGCCGGTGACTGAAGAGGGCATTCGCAAGCTGAAGATGCTGGGCTTTACCGACGCGCGCTTGGGCAACCTGACCGGCCGCGAAGAAAGCAACGTTCGCCGCGCCCGCCGCAATCTGGGCGTCACCGCCGTGTTCAAACGGATCGACACCTGCGCCGCCGAGTTCGAGGCGCAGACGCCTTACATGTACTCGACCTACGAAGCCCCGATGATGGGTGAGGTCGAGTGCGAGGCGCGCCCCTCCGACCGGAAAAAGGTTGTCATCCTCGGCGGTGGCCCGAACCGCATCGGACAGGGGATCGAGTTCGACTATTGCTGTTGCCATGCCTGTTTTGCGCTGACCGATGCGGGCTATGAGACCATCATGGTCAACTGCAACCCCGAGACGGTCAGCACGGACTATGACACCTCGGACCGGCTGTATTTCGAGCCGCTGACCTTCGAACACGTTATGGAAATCCTGACGAAAGAGCAGGAAAACGGCACGCTGCACGGCGTCATCGTTCAGTTCGGCGGTCAGACCCCGCTGAAACTGGCCAATGCGCTGGAGGCCGAAGGAATTCCGATCCTCGGCACAACGCCGGATGCCATCGATCTGGCCGAAGACCGTGAGCGTTTCCAGGCGCTGGTCAACGAACTGGGTCTGAAACAGCCCAAGAACGGCATCGCCTCAACAGACGAACAGGCATTGGAGATTGCCGACGAGATCGGCTTCCCGCTGGTCATCCGCCCCTCTTACGTTCTGGGCGGCCGCGCGATGGAAATCGTCCGCGATATGGATCAGCTGCGGCGCTATATCAACGAGGCGGTTGTGGTCTCGGGCGACAGCCCGGTTCTGCTGGACAGCTATCTGGCCGGCGCGGTGGAACTGGATGTGGATGCGCTCTGCGACGGAACGGACGTTCACGTCGCGGGCATCATGCAGCATATCGAAGAGGCCGGCGTACACTCGGGCGACTCGGCCTGTTCGCTGCCACCCTATTCGCTGTCGAAAGAGATCATCAACCAGATCAAGGATCAGGCGTTCAAACTGGCCAAGGCGCTGAATGTCGTCGGCCTGATGAATGTGCAGTTCGCGATCAAGGACGATGAGATTTATCTGATCGAGGTGAACCCGCGCGCCTCACGCACAGTGCCATTTGTCGCAAAGGCAACTGACAGCGCGATTGCGTCAATTGCAGCCCGCGTGATGGCGGGCGAGAAACTCTCGAACTTCCCGATGCGCCCGGCCTACAAGACCGTGGATGACACCAAGATCGCTGACCAGATGACGCTGGCCGACCCGGACATGCCGTGGTTCTCGGTGAAAGAGGCGGTACTGCCCTTTGCCCGGTTCCCCGGCGTCGATACCATTCTGGGTCCGGAAATGCGCTCGACCGGTGAGGTTATGGGCTGGGATCGCGACTTCCCGCGTGCCTTCCTCAAGGCGCAGATGGGGGCCGGTATGGTTCTGCCGTCATCGGGCCGTGCGTTTATCTCGATCAAGGATGCCGACAAAACCGCCGCCATGCTGGAGGCCGCGCAGGTTCTGGCCGAACAGGGCTTTGCGCTGGTGGCCACACGCGGCACCCAGTCCTGGCTGGCCAGCCATGGGGTGGGCTGCGACGTGGTCAACAAGGTCTATGAAGGCCGTCCGGACGTGGTGGACATGTTGAAGGACGGGCAGGTCCAATTGCTGATGAACACCACCGAGGGCGCACAGGCGGTCGAGGACAGCAAGTCCATCCGCTCCATCGCGCTTTATGACAAAATCCCCTATTTCACGACCGCAGCCGCCAGTCACGCCGCAGCATTGGCGATCAAGGCGCAGGCCGAAGGGGATGTCGAGGTGAAATCGCTGCAGGGGTGAGAAACCCCACTGAGGAGAAAAGCAAAGCCCCCGGTCAACGACCGGGGGTTTTTCATTTAAACAACGGGTTGCGGTGCCGTTTTTCGTCTTTCTTCCCGCTGAAAGAGGACCATGTAGAAGACCGGCGCGGCAACCATTGTCAGGATGGTGGCAAAGGCCAGCCCGCCCATGATCGTTACGGCCATCGACCGGAAGAACGCGTCTGTCAGCAACGGCGCCATTCCCAGAATGGTTGTAATGGCCGCCAGCATGACAGGCCGCAGGCGCGAAACCGACGCTTCGATGATCGCCTCATGCAAACCCTTCCCGGTCTCGCGGACCAGATCGATTTCCTCGACCAGAACGATGCCGTTCTTGATCAGCATGCCCGACAGGCTGAGCAAACCCAGCAGGGCCGTGAATGTGAACGGCAAGCCGGTTCCCAGCAGGCCGATAACGACCCCGTTGACGGACATGGGCACCAACAGCCAGATAATGATCGGTTGCCGTATCGCGTTGAAGATCAACACGGAAATCAACACCATTATCAGCAAGCTCAACGGCAATTGACGGCCCAGGCTGGCGTTGGCGTCGCCGGCGTTCTCGAACTCTCCGCCCCATTCCATGCGATACCCTGCGGGCAGTTCCATCTCTTCAATGGCCTGACGCACTTCGGAGTGCACCTGCGCGGCAGTCATATTCGGCGGGATGTCGGCCCCTACCGTGATGGTCAGCACGCGGTTTCTTCGGTGTACCAGCGTGTTGAGGGACTTGTATTCGAACCCGTCGACCATTTGCTCGATCGGCACAAACCGTTCGGACTGATCCGAAAACACGACCTGATCCACGATCGAGTAATCGCCGTCCGCAGGGCGGCGCAGAATGATGGGGATCAGACGGTCGCGTTCGCGCAGGACGCCGCCATTTATCCCGTCGGTCGAAAATTGCAGCGTGGCGGCAATGTCTTCGCGGGTGACCCCGGCGGTCTGGGCGCGCTCGGTCGCGTAGATCGGCTGAACCGCCAGTTCCTGCTCGCGCCAATCGTGATACACGTTCAGGGCGTTCGGTGACGCGGCGCGCATTTTCTGCACCGCTTCATCTGCCAGCTGGCGCAAGACCGCGGGGTCGCTGCCCGAAAACCGCGCTTGAATCGGATCGCCCCCGCCCGGGCCGAAGATCAGCCGCTTGGTGCGGAACTTACCTTCGGGGAACTGCGCCGATCCAAACGCTTCGAGATCCGCGCGCAGCGCCGGAATGTCGTCCAGCGTTTCGGTGCGGATGATCATGTGACCATAGCTGGGGTTCGGTTTTTCCGCCGAATAGGTCAACAGGAACCGCGTCGCGCCCTGCCCTACAAAGGTGGCAACCGAGACGACATCCTCCCGTTCGGCCAGCCAGTTTTCGAACACCGCCATATCCTCGGCGGTGCGGGCGATGGGTGTGCCTTGTGGCAGGTTGTAGTGCACGAAGAACAGAGGCGTGTTGGAGTCCGGGAAGAACTGTTGTTTCACCAGCCCGAAGCCCGCGAAACACGCCACCGTCACCCCCGCAAGCGCTGCGATGACCAGCCAGCGGAACCGCAGTGCCCAGCGCAGGATGCCACCATAGATACGGAACATGATGCCGCCATAGGCATCCACCGCGCCCTCTTTTTCCTGCTTGAAGAAATAGTGGCCCAGCATCGGTGTGACAGTCAGCGCCAAAACCCAGCTGAGCAACAACGATATGCCGATCACCGCAAACAGCGAGAACAGGAATTCCCCTGTCGCGTCGGGGCTGAGACCGATCCCGGCAAATGCCATGATCCCGATGATCGTCGCGCCCAGCAGCGGGATTTGCGTCTTCGAGGCAGCCTCTTCCGCCGCGCTGCGGGAATCCTTGCCGCGCAGCATGGCGATCTGCATGCCCTCGGCCACCACGATGGCATTGTCCACCAGCATCCCCATCGCGATGATCAGGGCGCCCAGCGAAATCCGCTCCATCTCAATCGAGAAAATCGACATGAACAGGAGCGTGCCCACAACGGTCAGCAACAGCGTCGATCCCACGACCACCGCCGCGCGCCAGCCCATGAAAATGGCCAGCACAGCAACCACAATGGTCACTGACAGGGCGAGGTTGACCAGAAAATCGTTCGAGGCTTGCTCGACCACCACATGCTGCTGATAGATCGGCAGGATTTCGACGCCGAATGGGATCTGCATATCCAGTTCGGCAAACTTGGCATCGGCGCGTTTGCCGACCTCGACGATGTTTTCGGTCGACAGGCCCGCGATGCCCAGGGTGAAAGCCTCGCTGCCATTGAAACGGATTACGACCTCGGGGTCGGTCTGGCGGCCGCGATACACGTCCGACATATCGAACAGGTTGACGACCTGACCCTGAGACCCCACGGACAGACCGGCAATCGCCGAAACGCTGTCCGATCCTTCAGCTGTCAAGATCGTTGTGCGGTCACCGTCAGACCGCAAAGAGCCTGATGCATTCACCGAATCCGCGTTGGCGATGGCCTCGTTGATCGCCTGAAGGGGCACGTTCTGGTTCACGGAAATGGCCAGGTCGGGCTCGATAAAGATCGCCTCTTCCGGCAGGCCCATCACTTCGACATCCGCGACCCCTTCGACGGTCAGCAACTCGCGCCGCAGAAAGGTGGATAATTCGTGCTTTTCGGCATCAGAAAAGCCTTCGGCGGTTACCGCGTAGAACAGCCCGAAGACGTCGCCAAACCCGTCATTGACAAAGGGTTGGCCGACCCCTGAAGGCAAGGCCCGGGCGGCGTCACGCACTTTGGCGCGCAGTTTGGTCCAGATCTCCGGCAGTTCGGTGCCGTCATAGGTGGATTTGATCTCGACTTCGATCAATGAGAATCCGGGTTGGTTGACCGAGGTGATCGTGTCGATCTCGCCCATTTGCTGGATCGCCGATTCCAACGGTTCGGACACTTCCAGGGCGACCTGCTCGGCAGTTGCACCGGGGTATTGGGTGGCGATGACGGCGTTCTTGATGGTGAAAGCCGGGTCTTCCAGACGACCCAGCGACAGGAAACCCCAGATGCCGCCGAAGAGGGCAATCAGAATGACCAGCCAAGTATAGATCGGCCGGTCGATGGATGCGCGCGCGATATTCATCTGTCCGCCCTTCAGTTTGCAAAGCCGGCAAAGCGGCTGACGGTCTGACCATCGGTCAGCGCAGCCCCGCCGGCGACGACGATTTCGTCACCATCGGACAATCCGGTCAGCACGCGGACCTCTCCGCTCTGCGTTGGCTGGATGGTCACGGGTACGCGGCGCACGGTGCCTTCCTCGGCACCGGCCGGTGAAAACACCATGACACTCAGCGTGCCCTCGGCGTCCGCGACGATAGCCGTGGCGGGAATGACGATGCCCGTCTGGTTGTCCTGCACCTGTACCGTCACCGTCACAGAAGACCCCGGCAGGATTTGCAGCCCTTCCGGTGGGGTCAGGCCGAACTGGATGCGGAATGTCTGGCCAACGCTCGACAATTCAGCATCGAATTCGCGGATTTGCAGAGGGAATACTTCGTCGCTGACGGGAAATTTGGCGGTAATCGTCAGGTCATCCTGCTGGCCCGAGCGCTGGAACAGGATTTCGGGAACGTCCACCTCGATCCGCAATTCGGACATATCGTGGATGCGCACGATGGGCGTTCCGGCCGAAACAGTGGTGAATGCCTCAACCGCGCGGCTGGACACCAGCGCGTCGAACGGTGCACTCAGGGTCGCCTGCTCCAGATCGTATTCCGCGTCGCGCACGGCGATATCCGCCAGCTGCGCGGCTGTTTCGGCGTCATCCACAGCAACCTGGCTGGCGGTTGTCCCCCGCAGCCGCGACAGCCGTGCCACCGTGCGGTCCGCCTGATCCTTTTGCAGAACCGCCCGGTCAAAGCGACGTTGAAACGGCTCCTGATCCAGTTGCGCGATCAACTCACCTTCGGGGATCACAAAGCCTTCGGTCACCGGCATTTCGACAATCTGTCCGGCAACCTGAAAGGCCAGATCAACGGTTTGGCGCGCGGCAACGCGCCCGAAAAACTGGCGCGAAAACCCCGGCGACGTTTCCTTGGCCACCATCAGCTTTACCGGTTTGGCCATTTCTTCGGCAGCGGTGGACGTTGCGAGCACAATCAGCGCAACGCTAAGAGCAGAGAGGATTTTCATTTCGTCAGTCCCTCGGGAATTCCCGTTTTCAGAATGTTGTCACGGATTTTGCACGCCAGGCGCGCGAATTCGGCGGTTTCCCGGGCGTCCAGCCCAGAGGCGCGGTGAAACAGATTTCCCGCTTCGGCGACCAGCATATTCCGGGCTTCCTCGCCTTTCGCAGTCAGAACCAGCAGCCAGGCCCGGCGATCTTCGGGGTCACGTTCGCGAATCAGATAGCCCGCTTTTTCAAGGCCGTCCGCAGTTGCAGTAATCGTCGAAGGAACGCTTAGCATGTCAGCCGCAAGAACACCCATACGCTTTGGCTGGTCGAGTTTAATCAGCATATGGCATTCTGGATGGCTCAGATCCGTTTCGATACAATCGAACGTCTCTTCCAGTTTCCAGTACAGCGCATATACGCCCATGATCGCCTGAATCTCGGGGCTGAGACGGCTTAGTCTGGTGCTGATATCGTCGGACATGAGGGGCTCCGTGCGCGTCAGGGGGTGCATATACTTCAAAATTTGAACTATTCAAGATGTGAAGTTGAATTTGATCGGGCCCAGTATATTCCCTTGGGTCACCATCCCTTGATCAAATCACATTGTGACTGCATTTTAGGCGGATTCGAAACCGTCAGGACCAGCCATGTATACCCCTGCCATCACCGGTACCGGTGTTTTCACGCCCGAGAACGTCATTACCAATGCTGAACTTGTCGCGGCTTTCAACGCCTATGCCGACAAGAAGAACGCCGAGAACGCCGACGCGATCGCAGCCGGTGACATGGAACCGATGCAGCATTCGTCGGAAGAGTTCATCCTGAAAGCTTCTGGAATCGAAAACAGATACGTGATGGACAAGTCCGGGGTGCTGGACCCGGACGTGATGCATCCCCTGCTGCGTCAACGCAACGATGACGAGCCCGGCATCATGACCGAGATGGCGATCGACGCCTGCAAGAAGGCGCTGGACCAGGCCGGTCGCAGCGCGGCGGACGTCGATCTTGTAATCTGCGCAGCGTCGAATCACGAGCGCGCCTATCCCGCGGTCGCGATTGAGATTCAGCAGGCGCTGGGAATTGAGGGTTTTGGCTTTGACATGAACGTCGCCTGTTCCTCGGCCACCTTCGGCATTCAGGCGGCGGCGGACATGATCCGCTCGGGCTCGGTCCGGTCTGCACTGGTGGTGAACCCCGAGATTTGTTCCGGCCATCTGGAATGGCGGGACCGCGATTGCCACTTTATCTTCGGCGACGTTGCGACCGCCGCGCTGATTGAACGGATTGAAGACGCCCAGGGCCCGCATTTCGAAATCCTCTCGACCCGCTGTGCCACGTCCTTTTCGAACAATATCCGCAATAACAACGGTTTCCTGCGCCGTTCGCGCCCGGATGGCGTCGTTGACCGCCGCGACATGCAGTTCATGCAAAATGGCCGGAAGGTGTTCAAGGAAGTGCTGCCGATGGTCAGCAAACACATCGCCGATCACATGGGCGCAGAAGGCGTGGGCAGCGATGACCTGAAACGCCTGTGGCTGCATCAAGCCAACAAGACGATGAACGATTTCATCGGCAAGAAAGTTCTGGGGCGCGAGCCGGAGGCAGATGAACAGCCCAACATCCTGCAGGACTATGCAAACACGTCCTCGGCCGGTTCCATTATCGCATTTTCGAAATACTCGGACGATCTGGAAAACGGGGATGTCGGACTGATCTGCTCCTTCGGCGCCGGGTATTCGGTGGGTTCGGTGATTTTGAGGCGGCACAAGTAAGGCCCTACGGTCGCCGCTGATCCAACCCGGAATCCGGGCTTACACTTTCGAAAACCGAAGCAACCGCCGAAGATAGCGATCAGGATTGACCGATCCCGAAAATTGGTCGAACCGACTCAGCTTACGCTTTCTTCTTCCAGATGCAGCTTCATTTCGATTAGCACCTGCTGCAGCAAGCTGGTTTCTTTCAGCAGTCGCTTGGCTTCGTTCACGGTGATGATGCCGTCTTCGATGGCCGCCTGATATTCGGTCATCAGCATTGCGAACCGCTGGCTCAGCGCGATGACATCCGAGTTTACCCCACCGGTGCGCGGGCTGTCCGTGTTGCGACCGTCATAGGACAGCGTGATGTTTTTGAGGTCGGCCAGCGCCGAAGTCACATGCGGAAAAGTTGCCACCGCCTCAAGCCGGGCAACTGCGTCCACGGGCATGAACCGGTCGGCATGTTCCGCGTTGTCGGAATAATATCGGCCCAAAGTTGCCTTGGACTTGCCGGTAATCTCGCAAGCGGATTCAATTCCGACGTCTTTGACCAAAGCTTCGGTGTGCTTTTTCAGATAGGCCCCGATATCTGCCATTTTTTTACCTTTGCTGCCTGCCTCTCCTACAAGATATGCCACTGCAGGGGAAAGGGAATAGAAAATTCCCATACTCAATTCATAATTGAAATGTCATATGTTGGCTATCCCTCAGATATGCGGGGGTTTTGTGAGTGAGTGGCGGCCGTTCCGGCCGGTAATGAGTGTTTGCAGGGCGCCATTTAAGCCCTGCTGTTTACAGGCCAAATGTTGGCCGACGGCGTCGCTGTTGTTGACGCGGGGGTTCCATCCCCTATGAGCTTTCGCTCAGCCTCTGCAACGGCAACGGCGACGTCGCTTTCCTTTCGGTTTTTGATGCCTTGCCCATACGGGTCAGGCGATTTAGACCCGGCCTATGGCTAAGCTCTACTTCAATTATTCCACCATGAACGCGGGCAAATCGACCGTGTTGCTGCAGGCCTCGCACAACTATCGCGAGCGGGGCATGGATACTTATCTAATGACTGCGGCGCTGGACGGGCGCGCCGGTATCGGGCGGATCGCGTCGCGGATCGGAATATCAGCAGATGCGGACACCTTCTCGGTCGGCGACGACGTGTTCACAATGATTGAGACTCGGCTGAGCCAGGGTGAAATCGCCTGCGTTTTTGTCGATGAAGCCCAGTTTCTGACCGAGACCCAAGTATGGCAGCTTGCCCGGGCGGTGGATGACCTGAATGTGCCTGTTCTGGCCTATGGGCTACGGGTAGACTTTCAGGGCCACCTGTTTCCGGGCTCCGCCTCGTTGCTGGCGTTGGCCGACGAGATGCGCGAGGTCCGCACGATCTGCAAATGCGGCCGCAAGGCGACGATGGTGATTCGTCAGGACGAAAGCGGCAATGCCATTACCGAAGGCGCGCAGGTTCAGATCGGCGGGAACGAGACCTATGTGTCGCTCTGCCGCAAACACTGGCGCGAGGCGGTGGGCGCCTAAACCGGGTTCGGCAAGGGGCGACCCGCAACAAATGCTGCGACGTTGTCCAGTGCCATATGCCCCATATCGGTGCGAACCTCTTCGGTCGCCGTGCCCAGATGCGGCAGCAGGGTAACATTATCCATGTCGCGCAGGACCTGTGGGACCGCTGGCTCAAACTCGTACACGTCCAGCCCCGCACCCGCGATGCGCCTGGTCTGCAGGGCCGCGATCAGGGCCGCTTCGTCAACGACCTCTCCGCGCGCGATGTTGATCAGGATGGCAGATGGATTCATGCCCTCAAGCACCTGCGCATTGATCAGATGGCGGGTTTCAGCCCCGCCGGGAACGGCCAGCACGAGGAAATCGACAGCCGCGGCAAGCGCTGAAAGATCGCCGAAATAGTCGGACGGAAAATCCAGGTCTTTGGGGCTGCGCGACTGGTACGCCACCCGCATTCCGAAACCGAAATGACACCGTCGCGCGATGGCCTGACCGATGCGGCCCATGCCGACAATGCCAACCTGTTTGCCAGAGACGTGATGGCCCAGCATCTGGGTCGGGTGCCAGCCCTGCCAGTGGCCTGCGCGCACCAGCCGCTCACCTTCACCCGTGCGGCGGGCGGTGGACAGCAGCAGCGTCATGGCAATGTCCGCCGTGGCGTCGGTGACGGCACCGGGGGTATTCGTCACTTCGACCCCAGCGGACCGCGCGGCAGCCACGTCGATATGGTTGTAGCCGACACCGAAATTGGCCAGCAGCCTGCAACGGGGCGCAACTGCTTCAGCAAAGACCTGCGCTGAGAACTGGTCGCCCAGCGTTGGAACCACAATGTCGAACTCTGTCAGGGCCCGCATCATTTCCCGGAGCGACATTGGCGCAGTGTTGCTGCGGATCTCGACATCGAACTCGGCACGGGCGCGAGCCTCGACAGCTGCGGTCATCGGGCGGGCGATCAGCAATTTCATCAGTGCATCCGCCCGCCGATCGGAACCTCGCCATCCGGGCCGATCAGGACGATCTCGCCATTGTCGTCTGGCAGACCCAGCACCAGAACCTCGGACATGAACCTGCCGATCTGGCGTGGCGGGAAATTGACGACCGCCATCACCTGTTTTCCAACCAACGCAGAAGGATCGTAATGCGCGGTGATCTGCGCCGAGGTTTTGCGTTCGCCAATCTCATCGCCAAAGTCGATCCACATCTTGATCGCGGGTTTGCGGGCTTCCGGGTACGGCTCGGCGCGGATCACCGTGCCCACTCGGATGTCGACCTTGAGAAAGTCATCGAATGTAATCTCACTCACGCGAAAGCTCCTTGGATCGGTCGGTTGCGGCCTTGACGGCGCGGTGCAGCAGATCGGGAAAGCCGAATTCTTCATGCATCAACACCTCAAGCGCGGCCTGCGTCGTGCCATTGGGCGACGTTACGTTGACCCGCAGTTGCGACGGGTCCTCGTCGGCAGCCAATGCCAAAGCGCCCGCCCCGGCCACGGTGGATTTGGCCAGTTTCATAGCCAGTTCATGCGGCAGGCCCTGCGCCTGCCCTGCGGCGGCCAGAGTTTCGATCAGGTGGAACACATAGGCCGGACCGGAACCGCTGAGGCCGGTAACGGCGTCCATCTGCGCCTCATCCTGCAACCGAACGGTCTCACCAATGGCTGACAGCAGATTTTCCGCCAGTGCAACGTCAGAGTCTGAGGCTTTCGCATTGCCGATCAGGGCTGTTATCCCCTGCCGGATCGCGGCCGGGGTGTTGGGCATCGCGCGAATGATCGGAGTGGCATTGCCCAGCACGCTCTCGAACGTGGCAATCGAAGTTCCGGCCGCGACCGAGATGAACAGGCTGTCGCCACCCCCCAGCGCCTTAATGGCAGGCAGAGCCACGCCCATCATCTGCGGTTTGACGGCCACCAGCACCACGGCGGGGGCTTCAGGCAGCGGTGTGTTGATGTTGACGCCCTGCGCCTTCAACCAGTCCGAGGGATTCGGGTCGATCACCCAAACGGATGGCGCAGGAAGGCCATGCTCCAACCATCCGGCAAGCATGGCCGACCCCATCTTGCCGCATCCCAGAAGCACAAGCCCCTGTTCGGCGACACGTGACATGTCCATGATTGCCCCTCCCCTGTCATTCGGTTCGGGGCAAAGCTTTACGCGCGGCCGTAAGCCTCTGCAATGGCGACTTGCATCGCTTCTTCCGGGGTCCGGTTGCCCCATGTGACAAGCTGGATCGCCGGGTAATACCGCTCGGCGCTCAGCACCGCGGCGGTGATCATCGTGTCGATCTGTTCCGGGCTGGCCATCTGGCCGCCGGCCAGAACCAGACCATAACGGTACACCATCAGCTTCTGATTGGCCCAATATGTGAACGCGCCGGCCCAGCACTGATCGTTCATCTTGTTCAGCAGCTCATACAGTTCGGTTTCCCGCTCGGACGGTGGTTCCATCTCGAACGAGCACACCATGCGGAGTGTTTCGTCAAAATTGGACCAGGCCAGCGTGATCGAGTATGTTCGCCACTGCCCCTCGACAGCCATGGCGATCTGATCATCCCCGATCCGGTCAAAATCCCAGTCGTGATGTTCGGCAAGATGTTCAACAATGTCGATCGGATGAAGGTCTTCTTCGAGAAACTGCTCGGAAAGGGCCATAATGCCACCTCACTAATCTCTAGCATGTTGGGGCTGGCAGCGCCCCAGCGCTAGTTGCCTGCTCTACAAGCCGGGCTTCCCCCGTAGGCCTGTACTAAATATGGTGCGATGCGAGGCGGGTTCTGACAACCCTATTTATTGGGGATAACAGCAATAAGTTGTGGACAGATGGCAACGCCACTCAAAATATTGGCACGGAATGCAGCTTTACCTTGATTAAATCCCGCAAGGCGTCAGAATACACGTCACCGCACAACCCTGGGTCGGATTGTGCGGCGCAGGGCTTGTCCCGAACCATCCGGAAATCTATGGCGTTACTTGTCCAGCTTGGCCTCAAGCGCGGCGATGCGCGCTGCGAGTGCGGCGTTTTCCTCGCGCGCTTTCTGGGCCATCGAACGAACTGCGTCAAATTCTTCGCGCGTGACGAAATCGCGGTCGGCCAGCCAGCGGTCGATCATCGACTTCATCGCGTTCTCTGCCTCTTCCCGGGCGCCCTGCGCCACACCCATGGCGTTGGTCATCAACTGGGAAACGTCGTCGAGGATCTTGTTGCGGGTCTGCATGGTTTTACTCCGATATCGCGGTTGGCTTCTATATGGGTAAAGAATGGCGCGGGCTCAAGGTTGACTTGCCCCGCAAACCCCGGGCAATGAGACGCACATGCAGGCTGTTCTGAATTTCCCCGATCTGTCGCCCGAGCTGTTCTCGATCTCACTGTTCGGGACGGAGTTCGCCCTGAGGTGGTACGCGCTGGCCTATATCGTCGGTATTCTGATTGCGTGGCGCATGGGGGTGATGGCGCTGAAACGTCCCGCTCTGTGGCCTGAAAAGACGCCACCATTGAAGCCGGAACAACTGGAGGACCTGGTCACCTGGATCATCCTTGGTGTGATTCTGGGTGGGCGGCTTGGGTTCGTGCTGTTTTACCAGCCCGCATATTACCTTTCGCACCCGGCAGAGATTCTGAAGGTCTGGCAGGGCGGCATGGCGTTTCATGGCGGGCTGCTCGGGGTTGTGATCGCGTCCTACCTATATGCGCGGCGCCACCGGATACCGGTATTGTCTCTCGCCGATCTGATTGCACATGCGGTGCCGCCGGGACTGTTGCTGGGACGGATGGCGAATTTCACCAATGCCGAGCTTTGGGGGCGGCCCAGCGAATTGCCATGGGCTGTGATTTTTCCCGGCCCGGCCGCGCAGGATTGCCCCGGCGTTGTTGCGGGCATGTGCGCGCGGCATCCCTCGCAACTTTATGAGGCGGCGTTGGAAGGTCTGATTCTGGGCGCGGTCTTATTGTGGCTGGCCTATCGGCGCGGGGCGTTTCGCAAGCCGGGTCTTGTCTTGGGTGTCTTTCTGGCCGGCTACGGCGCGTCGCGGTTTCTTGTCGAGTTTTTCCGTCAGCCGGATGCGCAGTTCATCTCACCCGGAAACCCGCTGGGACTGGCATGGCATGTGGGCGGGTACGGCCTGACCATGGGACAGATGTTGTCGCTGCCGATGATCGCGCTTGGGCTGTGGTTCGCGCTGCGCGCGCGGTCCGCGTCATGAGCCTGATTGATCATCTGCTGGCGCGCATTGCGCTGGACGGCCCGATGAGCGTGGCCGACTACATGACCGATTGCCTGCTGCACCCGACCCATGGCTATTACACCACCCGCGATCCGTTGGGCGCACAGGGGGATTTCATCACCGCGCCCGAAATCAGCCAGATGTTTGGTGAACTTGTCGGCGTGTGTCTGGCGCAATGCTGGAAAGATCAGGGGCAGCCGAATCCCTTCGTTCTGGCCGAGCTTGGACCAGGGCGCGGGACGCTGATGGCGGATATTCTGCGCGCCACGCGCAATATCCCGGGATTTCTGGACGCGGCGGAAATCGTTCTGCTCGAAGCTTCACCTGCTTTGCGGGATATTCAGGCGCGAACCTTGAAAGGTCGTGCGCCGCGATGGATCAATGCAGTCACCGATCTGCCCGAAGCCCCGCTGTTTCTGGTCGCAAACGAATTTTTCGACGCGCTTCCGATTCGTCAGTTCCTGCGCGATGGCGATGGCTGGCGCGAAAGGTTGATCGGAATGCAGGGCACGGCGCTGACATTCGGGCTGGGTCCGCAGGCTGATCAAGTTGCGTTGAAAGACCGGCTTGCGGACACCACAGACGGCGATCTGGTTGAACTGTGCGCCGCTGCAATCCCCATCACAACCGTGATCGCCGGCCGCATTGCAACCCATGGCGGCGCCGGTCTGATCGTGGATTATGGGGACTGGCGCTCGTTGGGTGATACGCTGCAGGCCCTGAAAGACCATGAGCGCGCCGATCCCCTTATCGCTCCGGGACGGGCGGATCTGACGGCGCATGTGGATTTCGAAGCGCTGGCATCCGCGACCCGCGCCGCTGGTTGCGCCCATTCGCGTCTGACCACGCAGGGTGTGTTCCTTGAGCGTTTGGGAATCGCCCATCGCGCGCAGACCCTGGCAAAAGGGTTGAGCGGTTCCGAGCTTGAAACGCTGATTGCCGCACATCGCCGGTTGACGCACCCCGAGGAAATGGGAAACCTGTTCAAAGTGCTGGGGCTTTTTCCCACCTACGCCGCACCTCCACCGGGACTGGATTCATGACGCTGGAAATTCTGACTTCGGATCTGTTGTCACCTGTCCGACATGGGTTCTTCAGCCGTCGCGGCGGCGCGTCTTCGGGGATTTTCGCGGGCCTGAACTGCGGCTACGGGTCATCGGACCAGACCGAAGCCGTTGCAGTGAACCGCCACCGCGTGGCCGACGCCATGGACGTCGCACCCGAAGCGCTGGTTGGTGTGCATCAAATTCATTCGCCGGATGTCCTGACAATCAATGGCCCCATCAATGGCGAAAAGCCCAGGGCGGACGCCGTCGTGACATCGACCCCCGGTTTGGCCCTGACGATTCTGACGGCGGATTGTCAGCCGGTCCTGTTCGCCGATCCTGACGCGAAAGTGATCGGGGCGGCGCATGCCGGGTGGCGCGGTGCATTGGATGGCGTTCTGGAAGCCACTTTGGACGCGATGGAGGATTTGGGCGCAAAGCGGGAAAACATCAGGGCCGTCATCGGCCCCACGATCTCGCAACGTGCGTATGAGGTCGGACCGGAATTCCTGGATGACTTCGTGGCGGAATCGCCCGAAAACCTGCGGTTTTTTGCAAATGGACAAGGCGACAGATTGCAGTTCGACCTGCCCGCCTTCGGGTTGCACAAGCTGCGGCAGGCGGGGGTCGGCCGGGCCGAATGGACCCGTCACTGCACCTATTCCGACCCCGACAGATTCTATTCCTACCGCCGCTCGACGCACGCGAAAGAGGCCGATTACGGGCGCCTGATTTCCGCCATTAAATTGTAAGGCTGGCCCCAATTGTGGCAATTTCGCCGCTTTTTCGCCACATTTTTTGTGTCTATCTGAGTCGGTAGAATTTTATGTTTTTTGTCCGTGCTCAGGTGTTTACCAGCCAAAAATCAATGCGTGCGCGACAGTTTATTGAAAAAGGAACTGACTGACTTCGTTTGTCCTGAATTCATCCCGGATCAGCCTTATCGACGCCTTAATGGCACGTCATGTTCAAGGCTCAGAGGGAAACGGGGCTTCAGACCCCAAAAGGGCAGGACAATAAAATGAAGTTAAAATCTCGCTTTCTCAGCGCCGTTGTCGCGGCCACCAGAGAGCACGAGCTGGAAATGCCCTGGAAACGGGTTTCCAGCCACTCGGTCAGAGTCGCACGCCGCCTGGCGGCTCGGCGCTGACCAACACGGCCCGCGGAACCAAGCTGCCGGTTCCAAGGGTTAATACGCACAACGGAGGGGTGCTCCAGTCCGGTGTGTGTCCTGCCGCCTGAATTTGGCGCGGCATGGGTTTTTGGGGCATGTGTGCGCAGGCGTTTTTAGCCTGCGATTGTGCGAGTTTGTCTGGGGGGTCAGTGTGTTGACCAGAAATGTGCGAAATTCCATCGCGATGCGCGGTCCGTTCGACTGTCGCAATGCGGTCACTCCTTACATTCAAGACAAAGATAAAACCCGAACAGGTCGGCCAGTAATGGGGTTCAGCCCACCTGTGCGGAGATTAGAGGGGTCGGAATACTAATGCCTATTCCACATTCTTTATCGCGCGCCGCCCAGAATGCCGTCGACACGTCGGCTCTGTTGCGGGATGCGCCAAGACCAACAACAAAGCAAAAGGCGCAGCTGCGCCGCTATGAAGTCAGCACATTGATGAAAAACGGGGACGTCGTGCAAACCCGCCATGTTGCACCCGCCCTGCCAGTGTTTGAGGACGCCTTTTGCGCGTTTACCCGGGGGTCGCTGGTCGAAACCGAAACCGGTCCGATGGCGATCGAGGATCTTCTGCCCGGGGATACCGTGCTGACGCAGGACGGCACCTCGGAAACCATTTTGTGGAAAGGGTCTGTCACCTTGATCCCGGGACGTCAGGATTCGCGGGGGCGGACGCGGCCGCTGACGCGGATCATGGCCGACACGTTCGGTATGCAAAAACCGCTATCCGGCGTGATCGCCGGCCCGTCGGCGCGCTTGCTTGGCACGCCTGCCCATCTGCGTCACGTGCATGGCGACTGTCAGGTGCTGACGCCGGTTCACGAGTTTCAGGACGGCACAAGCGTGATTGAGACGCTGCCGCCGACACCGGTCGAGCTGTTTCACATCTGCCTGAAGCGGCATTCGGTCATCAAGGTTGATGGATTGCAGTTCGAATCCTACCATCCCGGCGTCAATGCCGTTCGCAGGATCAGCCATTCATTGCGATCCATCTATCTGAACCTGTTCGCGCATGTCGATTCGCTGAACGATTTTGGTCCGCTGGCCATGCCGCGCGCGGGAGACGGAGAAATAGACGCAATTTCGACTTAACCTCAACGGAAACTGCAATGTGGGGGCATCATGCAGCTGATACTGAGTTGGATTTTATCATTAACGGTCGCGGCTTTTCTGCCGCCGGCAAAACAACACCCAAAGCGGATGATGTTCACGCCGTCCGGCTCATTCGTTCTTCCAGAACGTCGAAGGGCACGCCGGGCTCGTCTTTTGCGCCGCGGATGACAAGCGAGGTTTTGACGCTGGCCACGTTCGGCGTGGTCAGCAACTCGCCCGTCAGGAACTGCTGAAAACTGCTGAGATCGGGTGCGACACATTTCAGGATAAAGTCCACCTCACCGTTCAGCATGTGGCATTCCCGGACCAGCGGCCATTCCCGGCAGCGCTCTTCAAAGGCGCTGAGTTCGGTTTCGGCCTGGCTTTCCAATCCGACCATGGCAAAGACCTGAACCTCGAATCCCAGTTCGCGCGAATTCACATCAGCGTGATAGCCCCGGATAAGGCCGGATTCTTCCAGCGTCCGAACGCGCCGCAGGCAGGGCGGTGCCGAAATACCCACGCGTTTCGCCAACTCGACATTGGTCATGCGGCCATCGGCCTGCAATTCCGCCAGAATCTTGCGGTCAATTTCATCCAGCCGTGTCGCGACCATCAAATGCTCCTGATTTTTCGGTTGTTATATCAGCACCCGGAAGATGCGCAATAATCTTTCGTGCTTGCGCAATATTCTTTATTTTCAATGTCCTTTTTTTCAGCGCCATTCGCAGCATGCATAGCGGATACGAAACAGGAAGGGGCTTTAAGCACCGCACAGGGGTCGCTATATCCATTCGCCAGGGGCTGCATGCCCAAATCAGGCAGATCGAGTTGGGGGTACCATGGCCGAAACGAAACACACCAAGGTTCTGATCATCGGGTCGGGACCGGCCGGTTATACCGCGGGCGTCTACGCCAGCCGCGCGATGCTGGAGCCTATTCTGGTTCAGGGCATCGAACCCGGCGGTCAGCTGACCACCACCACCGAGGTGGAGAACTGGCCCGGCGATACCGAGGTTCAGGGCCCGGATCTGATGGTGCGCATGCAGGATCACGTCAAGGCGATGGGATGCGAGGTGATCGGCGACATCATCAGCAATCTCGACGTCAGCAAGCGCCCGTTTACCGCCAAGGGCGACAACGGCACGACCTACACTGCCGACGCCGTCATTCTGGCCACGGGCGCGCGCGCGAAATGGCTGGGCTTGCCGTCAGAAGACAAGTTCAAGGGTTTCGGCGTATCGGCCTGTGCCACCTGTGACGGCTTTTTCTATCGCGGGCAGGAAATCGTGGTGATTGGCGGCGGTAACACGGCCGTCGAAGAGGCGCTGTTCCTGACCAATTTCGCCAGCAAGGTCACCTTGATCCATCGCCGCGACGAGTTGCGGGCTGAAAAGATCCTTCAGGATCGTCTGTTCAAGAACGAAAAGATTGAGCCGCTGTGGTTCCACGAACTGGATGAGGTGATCGGCACCGACGCCCCGCTGGGCGTCGAGGGTGCGCGCGTCAAGAACGTAAAGACCGGCGAGATCACCGAGATCCCCTGCAAGGGTGTCTTTGTGGCCATCGGCCACGCGCCCGCCAACGAGTTGGTCAAGGATTCGCTGGAAACCCATATGGGTGGCTATGTCGTGACCAAGCCGGGCTCGACCGAGACCTCGGTTCCGGGCGTCTTCGCCGCTGGCGACCTGACCGACCACATCTATCGTCAGGCCGTTACCAGCGCCGGAATGGGCTGCATGGCCGCGCTGGACGCCGAACGTTTCCTGGCCGAACAGGAATAACTCCTGCGCCGGCATCCCCGGTCCCGTCCGGGGATGCCGATCTGCGTCGCTCAACCTTGGCTTGACCCGTCCGCCGCCGCGTATCAAACTCGGTGTCGAGCAAAGCGAACGCAGGTGGATTGATTGAAAAGTGTTCTGTGGCAAGGCGGGTGGGCAACCCGGCTGAGGATCGGCAGCGGCCTGGTTCTGTTTACCTTTGCGTTCTTTCACTTCATCAATATCGGGCTTGGCCTGTTTCACACCGATTACCTGCACGGCATGCAAGATGGCCGGAAATTCGTAACCCGGCACGATATCATCAGCACGGTTTTATATGCCGCGCTGTTGGTGCACGCGGGTCTGGCCCTCTATTCCATCAGTCAGCGCAGAACCTTGCGGATGCCATTCGCAACGGCCCTGCAGGTCATTCTGGGGCTGCTGATCCCGCTGCAACTGATCTCTCACATCGTTCAGACCCGCTATGCGCATGAGGTTTACGATGTGAACGACGAGATGGGGTACATCATCATCCTGATGTGGCCCAGCACCGTGATCTGGATGCAAAGCCTGCTGGTATTGCTGGTTTGGGTTCACAGTTGCATCGGATTGCATATGTGGCTCAGGCTGACGCGCTGGTGGTCAAAGACGGTGCCCTATCTGATCGGCCTTGCGGTTTTTGTTCCGTCCTTCGCTCTGGCCGGTCTGCTGACTGAAGGGCGGCGCATCTGGGCGGATTTTGCCGATCCGTTTTTGCGCGAGCAATATATCGAACATTACAACTGGCCCTCGCCTGAAGAGTTTCAGGCCATGTTTAGCGTCAAGAACAACGCGCTGATGGCGTTCTGGA
This sequence comes from Ruegeria sp. ABV4_181, assembly GCF_056158465.1. Lineage (NCBI taxonomy): Bacteria > Pseudomonadati > Pseudomonadota > Alphaproteobacteria > Rhodobacterales > Roseobacteraceae > Ruegeria > Ruegeria sp. ABV4_181. Next base: position 1,635,518 of record NZ_JBSWTI010000002.1, on the reverse strand, counting down.
TGGCATTGGGCGTATCACTGGCTGTGTTCGTGATCCGCAAGATGTGGCGGCGCAGACATTCGGTCCGGGTCAAATATGTCGAAGGCCCCGAGATCGTTGCCGAAAAGGGCATGACCCTGCTTGAGATTTCGCAGGCTAACGGCATTCCGCACACGGCGCTCTGTGGCGGCAAGGGGCGCTGCACGACCTGCCGTGTGATTGTCGAAAACGGGGGCGACCAATTACCGGAACCCAGCGAGGTCGAAGCCCGCAGCCTTGCTGCCGTCAGCGCCCCCGCAGGTACGCGGCTGGCCTGCCAAATCCGCCCGACCGAGCCGATCACTGCCTTTCGCATGTTCCGCCCCGATGGCGGCCGCAACCGGGCACATGCAAGCCAGGGCCAGGAACGGCAACTGGCGGTGCTGTTTCTGGATATGCGGGGGTTTACCTCTCGGACGACCGGCCAGTTGCCTTACGACATTGTGTTCCTGCTGAACCGGTTTTTCGACGCGATTGTCCCGGCGATCACGGCGGATGGGGGCGTGGTCGATAAATACATGGGCGACGGGCTGCTGGCCGTCTTCGAAACCAAAGACGCGGCAAGCTCTGCCCGGGCCGGGCTGAACGCCGCCGCCGATGTCAGCCGGGCTCTGGCGCGTTTCAACCAGCAGCTTGAGGCCGAAGGCAGCCCGCGGATCCGTATCGGAATGGGTTTGCATCTTGGGGATCTGGTGCTGGGGGAAATCGGCGCCGCCAGCAACGCATCACGCACCATCATCGGAGACGCCGTCAACGTGGCCAGCCGGCTGGAGGCAGAGACCAAGGCGCTGGGGGTCGAGCTTCTGGTTTCGGCCGAACTGCTGCAAGCAGCCGGGTACACCGATGACCTGAGCGGCCTGCGCCCGTTCAACCTGCGCGGTGTGACGCAGCCGGTCCCGGCCCTGCCGATTACAAATGCGTCCGACCTTGATGCCGACAAAGCCGCATAAGAACACTCGCGCGTTTTCCCGCCGAATACCCTGCATCTGGGGGATCGTGGTCGTATAACGCCGCAGATAGCGGAAAATCCTTCCAATCCGGGGAAAAACCGCGCATATCGTCCTTTGTTTCGCAAATGCATATGGACTTTGACCAATGGTCGGGGCAAATGCCCCGCAATCGCGCCTAAATCACCGGCAAAACCACACTTCGACAAGAGTATTCCAATGACGATGTTAAGCAATCTGGCTCCGATCCCTGAACTGTATGTCTCGTACGAGTCGGCACAGAAGCTGAAAGTAGAAGCCGCCGACCTGACCAGCTGGGACTTGAGCCCGCGCCAGATCTGCGATCTGGAACTGCTGATGAACGGCGGCTTCAACCCGCTCAAAGGGTTCCTGAGCGAAGCCGATTACGACAACGTCGTCGAAAACATGCGCCTGGCGGACGGCACCCTGTGGCCGATGCCGATTACCCTGGATGTCGGTGAAGAGTTCGCTGAAAAGATCGAATTGGGTCAGGATATTGCCCTGCGCGATCAGGAGGGCGTCATTCTGGCCACCATGACGGTGACAGACCGCTGGACTCCGGACAAGGCGCGCGAGGCCGAGAAGGTTTTTGGCGCCGACGACGATGCCCACCCCGCCGTGAACTACCTGCACAACGTTGCGGGCAAGGTCTATCTGGGTGGTCCCGTCACCGGCATTCAACAGCCCGTCCACTATGATTTCCGCGCCCGCCGCGACACGCCGAATGAACTGCGCGCCTATTTCCGCAAGGTGGGCTGGCGCCGCATCGTCGCCTTCCAGACCCGCAACCCGCTGCACCGCGCGCATCAGGAACTGACCTTCCGCGCCGCGAAAGAGGCACAGGCCAACTTGCTGATCCACCCGGTCGTCGGCATGACCAAGCCGGGCGACGTTGATCACTTTACCCGCGTGCGCTGCTATGAGGCCGTGTTGGACAAATACCCGGCCTCGACCACGTCGATGTCGTTGCTGAACCTGGCGATGCGTATGGCCGGCCCGCGTGAGGCGGTCTGGCACGGCCTGATCCGCGCCAACCACGGTTGCACTCACTTCATCGTCGGTCGCGACCATGCGGGCCCCGGCAAGAACTCGGCCGGTGAGGATTTCTATGGCCCCTATGACGCGCAGGACCTGTTCCGCCAGTTCCAGGACGAAATCGGCGTCGAAATGGTCGACTTCAAGCACATGGTCTACGTGCAGGAACGCGCCCAGTACGAACCGAATGACGAGATTCTGGACAAGGACAACGTCACCATCCTGAACATCTCGGGCACCGAATTGCGCCGCCGTCTGTCCGAAGGTCTGGAAATTCCGGAATGGTTCAGCTTCCCCGAAGTGGTGGCCGAACTGCGCAAGACCAAACCGCCACGCAGCCAACAGGGCTTTACCGTGTTCTTCACCGGTTTCTCGGGTTCGGGCAAATCCACCATCGCCAACGCGCTTATGGTCAAGCTGATGGAGATGGGCGGTCGTCCGGTAACCCTGCTGGACGGGGACATCGTGCGCAAGAACCTGTCTTCGGAACTGGGCTTCTCGAAAGAGCACCGCGACCTGAACATCCGCCGCATCGGTTACGTGGCCAGCGAGATCACCAAGAATGGCGGCATCGCCATTTGCGCCCCGATTGCGCCCTACGCGACGACCCGCCGCGCTGTTCGCGAAGAAGTCGAACAATTCGGCGCTTTCTGCGAGGTGCATGTCGCGACCAGCATCGAGGAATGCGAACGCCGCGACCGCAAGGGCCTGTACAAGCTGGCACGCGAGGGCAAGATCAAGGAATTCACCGGGATTTCTGACCCTTACGACGTACCTCAGAACCCGGAACTGAGCGTCGAGACCGAGAATGTCGATGTCGACAACTGCGCCCATCAGGTATTGCTGAAGCTGGAGAGCATGGGCTTGATCGCCGGGTCGTAAGGTCTGATCAGAAGCTACCGAAAGCCCTCGCATTGCGGGGGCTTTTTTGTGCCGTTACAGCTCTGCGCGCAAGGCGGCGACGGCGCGTCCTTCGAAATCTCCGAATTCGGCGGCCTTGGGTTGGATCGCCTGAAGATGCGGCAGGCGCGCGGCGAAATCCTTATCAGATGCGGCATTAATCGCCTGCCGGATACCCGCTTCGGTTTCGCACAGGATCATGCCCGACGTATCGAAGAAGTCGCTGATATTCGGGCAGCCCCAATAGATCGGCACTGTCGAGCACAGGATCGCGTCCGTCAGCTTCTCCGAGAAATAATTCCGCTCCCGCACATTCTCGATCACCACGGAATAGCGGTACGGGGCCAGCCCGTCTGATTTGTGGTCGAACGGCGTATAGCCGCGGCCCATGATTTCAACATCCGAACCGGTTTCGCGCAGCCAGTCGATTACAGAATGGCGCAGCTGGTGGCCTTCCAGATCACGCTTAGCCGAGGCGATCAGCGAGCAGGATTTGGTTTTCTCGACATTGAGGTCGCGCCAGTCCGGCACCATCGTTACGCCATAGGGCAGGAATACTGCGTTCGGGATTCCCTGCAACAGCACGTCGTGGAACGTCAGAACCCGGAAGAACCGTCGCCACGTATAGCGCAGCATCCGGTCGTGCTTGGCATGGATGGCCGAGGGCTCTCCCATCATCAACGAAATGCGCGCGCGCGTGCCTCGGCGCAAGCGCAGATGCACAGTTGAATTGGGGTACATGATCAGATGATCGGTGGATTCCAGATCACCCACGCTCTTGCCTTGCAGGCGATCCGGACAACCTTCCGGCCAGATCAGTTCGGACAGAGGGACCGATGCCAGCTTTGGCCCTAGCCGGTGGCCATAGGGCAGGATGGCGATGGCCGGTTCGGTCATTGCGTCTGCTCGGGCAGATCGACCTGGCCGCGCATCAGGACATGCCCCTTGCCCGCCACCCGGATGCCGGTCATCGCTTCGGCAGGACCGATGCGTGAGACAATAGCCTGCCCCGGACGGCCCATATCATGGCCCTGTTCGGCAATGAACGTATCTTTGGGCATCAGCCCGTGCTTCCACAGATAGGCGGCCATCGCACCGGTTGCCGATCCGGTGAACGGATCTTCGGGCGGGCTGGGCGGCGCCATCAGCAGGCGCGAAAACGTATCCCCCGCCTCGGTCGCGCCCCGAAGTGTCACAAGGAAAGGCTCGGCCATGTCGGAACCGGAATACCCGGCTGTTTCAGCTACTTTGGGCAGCGCCGCCAGATCCAGCTTTGCCGCGCGCAGCGCCTCATGGTCGCGCAGGACCGTGATGCAGAAAGGCAGGCCCGTGGATACCATTTGCGGTGGCGAAATAATTGCCTCTTCGGGCAGGCTGACAGCGGCAGCGACCAGATCGGAAGGAACCTGAGCCCCGAATTGTGGCGCGACCTGAGTCATCTCGATCTCATCGCCGTTCAGTTGAATGGAAACGATCCCTGCCCCGGTCTCAAGCGTCACCGCATCGCCCTGAAACAGCCCGCGGGACTTCATCGCCGCGACAGTGGCTATTGTGGGATGTCCGGCAAAGGGAATTTCGCGGCTGGCCAGGAAATAGCGCACGCGGATGTCGGCCACATCGGACGGTCCGGTAAAGGTGCATTCCACCAGAGAGGTCTCGCGCACATAGGCCATGCAGACGTCTTCGGACAGGGCCGCCCCGCCATGAACCACGGCGCATCCGTTACCGCCAAAGGCGCGGTCGCTGAACGCGTCTACCCAGTCGAAGTCAAACCAGCTCATGTGTCGCGCCCCCTTGCAGCCATGCGAACCTCTGTCGGTTTGCATATCTCGCCCGCGGGGCGGCGGATGTCACGAGAAAATCGCGCGCGGCGGGGCCGTTTCAGTGAACGGCCACCGGAGAGAAATCGTGCTCGCGCGCCAGAACAAAGGCCAGCTTCCGATCGGCAACCAGCGCCAATTGCTGGCCATCGGAATCGTGAACCGCATAGAGCTGATCCAGATCACCGGCCTGTTCACGCACTTCCCGAGGCAGATCAGCGACTTCGACCGTTTTGACATAGACGATCCGGTCGCCTTCGGCATTCAGTTCAATCGGTGTATTCATTGCTCTTACCCCTTTCTTATATTAATCGTCTGCACCACGGTTTCCGGCACGGCGCGGGTCAGATCCACATGCAGCAGACCGTTCTCCATGATCGCCTCGCCCACCTCGACGCCATCTGCCAGCACGAACATGCGCTGGAACTGACGCGCCGCGATGCCACGGTGCAGAAAGATGCGCCCCTCGCTGTCGTCGCGTTGACGGCCCCGGATCACCAACTGGCGGTCCTCAATCGTGATCGACAGGTCCTCTTCCGCAAAACCGGCCACGGCCAGGGTGATGCGATAGGAAAAATCCGAGGTCTGTTCGATATTATAAGGCGGGTACCCTTCGTTTCCGGCCTTTGCAGACCGTTCCAGAAGGCGTTCCAACTGCTCGAACCCCAAAAGATGCGGGTATGAGCCAAGCGTAAGTTTTGACACGTATTATCGTCCTTTATTGCCAAAGCGACGTGTGGTGCGGCCCCGTTCCGGCAACCGCGTAGAATAGAATATGGGAATATGCGGGGATGTCCACAAGGTCTGGCCGGATAAACCCTGACACACTATCTTGTGTGTTAAGCACCACAACCAACACCAAGTCGCCAATGAATGCGCCCACTGATCTTTCGATGAAAACAGATGAGGTTTTAAGGGTCGAACTGGAGGTGTTTCGCCGCCAGCACCGCGATCTGGACGAAGCGATCGAGGCCTTGCAGGCCAAAGGCACGTCCGATCAACTGACGATCAAACGGCTGAAAAAGCAGAAACTGCGCCTCAAGGACATCATACGCCTGATCGAAGACCGCCTGACCCCGGATATCATCGCCTGAAACCCCTGTACCGCATTGCCACATAGTCGGATTTGGCTATAGTGCGCGCTCTTTCCGAAGGCAGGGACGTAAGCGGATGAGCGATGTGAAAGTGGGGATCATCATGGGCAGCCAGTCGGACTGGCCCACGATGAAGGAAGCCGCGGATATTCTGGATGAGCTGGGCATTGCATACGAGAAGCGCATTGTTTCGGCACATCGCACCCCGGATCGCTTGTGGGACTATGGCAAAACCGCAGTGCAGCGCGGCCTTCACGTTATCATCGCAGGCGCCGGCGGGGCCGCGCATCTGCCAGGGATGATGGCCTCGAAGACGCGGGTGCCGGTGATCGGCGTGCCGGTGCAAACGCGGGCCCTGTCCGGGGTCGATTCGCTGTATTCAATCGTTCAGATGCCCAAGGGTTTTCCGGTTGCGACCATGGCCATCGGCGCGGCCGGGGGCGCAAATGCCGGATTGATGGCGGCGGGTATTCTGGCGTTGCAGGATGACGAGCTGGCCGAGCGGCTGGACGCGTGGCGTGAGGCGCTGTCGGCCTCAATCCCCGAGGAACCGCAGGGATGAGCCGCATCGGCATTATCGGCACCGGCCACATCGCGGCGCCGATTGCACGGCTTATGGCCTCGAAAGGGCATGATATTTGCGTCACCGAGCGCAATGCGCAGGTTTCCGATAACCTGAAGACCGAGCTTGGTGTCACTGTCGGCTCTCCGCAGGAGGTAATCGATGCCTCGGACATCGTGTTCCTCTGCCTGCGCCCACATATTGCAGAAGACGTCCTGAGCCCGCTGACTTTTCGCTCAGATCAGCAGATCGTATCCGTGATGGCCGCAGTGCCTCAGGCCCAGCTTGCCACATTATGCGCGCCAGCATCAGATTTCGTGCAGACCATCCCGCTGGGGTTCTTGCAGACCGGAGGGTGCCCGCTCGCCGCCTACGGCAATGATCGCTTGCTGGCCGGGTTGTTTGAGCCTGAAAACCCGGTGGTGAAAGTCGCTGACGAGACAGCATTGAACGCCCATTTCGCAATCTGCGCCATGGTGCCGGGCCTTCTGGATCTGATGGCAACCGGCGCAGGCTGGCTGGCCGAGCAGACAGGCGACGAACATGGAGCTGAGTTCTACACCACGCAACTTATGTCAGGTTTTCTTGAAGCCATGCACAAAGGGCAAGCGGGTCATTTGGCAACAGAGCGCGATGCACTTGCGACCGAAGGCACGCTGAGCCTTCAGATGACGGATACTTTGCAGTCAGGGGGCGCACATGATGCTTTGCAACGCGCTCTTACCGCGATTGGCAAACGATTGGAGACGTAACGATGGCAGAAATGCTCCCCACCGGTGCAACGATCGGAATACTGGGCGGCGGCCAGTTGGGTCGGATGCTGTCGGTCGCAGCAGCACGACTGGGGTTCAAGACTCATATCTTTGAACCAGGAGCGAACCCGCCCGCCGGACAGGTGGCAGATCGTGTCACCACTGCCGCCTATGATGATGCCGGGGCTTTGCGCACGTTCGCCAACTCTGTGGACGTCATCACCTATGAATTCGAGAACATCCCGACCGAGGCGCTGGACCTTCTTGAAGCACATCGGCCGATCCGTCCGGGGCGTGAGGCATTGCGCGTCAGCCAGGACCGGTTGACCGAGAAGACCTTCCTGCAGGAGCTGGGATTGAAGACGGCGCCTTTTGCCGACATCACCGATCTGGACAGCCTGAACGCGGCGATCAGCCGGATCGGTACACCCGCCATCCTAAAAACCCGCCGGTTTGGCTATGACGGCAAAGGACAGGCGCGGCTGCGCGCGCCCGAGAACGCCGAAACCGCGCTGGCTGACATGGCGGGCGCGCCTTCGATCCTCGAAGGGTTCGTAGAGTTCAGCCACGAGGTTTCGATCATCGCCGCCCGTGGTCTGGACGGACAGGTCGCCTGTTTCGACCCGGGCGAGAATGTGCATCGCGACGGCATCCTGCACACCACCACCATCCCTGCCCGCCTGCGACCGGCACAGCGCACCGATGCGGTTCTGCTGGCCGCCAATATTCTGAACGCGCTGGATTATGTCGGCGTCATGGGGGTCGAACTGTTCGTCACGCCTGAGGGCCTGATCGTGAACGAGATTGCGCCAAGGGTGCATAACTCGGGTCACTGGACACAGAACGGCTGCGCGGTGGATCAGTTCGAGCAGCACATCCGCGCCGTGGCCGGGTGGCCTCTGGGCGACGGGCAGCGCCACTCGGACGTGGTCATGGAGAACCTGATTGGCGGCGATATGGACCGTGTTCCGGAACTGGCGCAGGAACGCGATGTTGCTTTGCACCTGTATGGCAAGGCCGAGGTCAAAGCGGGGCGCAAGATGGGCCACTTCAACCGCATTTCGCGGTGACTTACCCGACGAACCTTGCCGCGATGTCGCCGGACATATAGCTGACCCGCCCGCCTGCCAGCGTGGCGGCAACGCGGTGGGTGCGCGCATCCAGAATGACCAGATCGGCGCGCTGGCCAGCGGCCAGCGTACCCCGGTCGCGCAATCCCAATACCCGGGCTGGCCCTGACGACACCAGCGCCCACGCACCGGCCAGATCCAACACCCCGGACCTGACCAGCATCAGCGCCGCCCGGCGCGGGCTGGGATAGTGGTAATCCGACGCCAGCGCATCGCAATACCCCATCGTGATCAGGTCCAGCGCGCTGACATTGCCCTTGTGTGACCCGCCGCGCACCACGTTAGGAGAACCCAGAACGATATGATCCCCGGCGGTTCGGGCAGCTTCGGCCGCTTCGAGCGTTTCGGGGAATTCCGCAATCCAGGCCCCGCGTTCCCGCCACTCGGCACGGGTATGGGCGGTCGCGTCGTCATGGCTGCCCATGCGGACGCCCTGTTCCGTCAGAGTCGCGCAAAGGGCATCCAGCGCCGCCGGAACCTCATCCCTGCGGGCGTGCATGGTCTGCAACATCGCAAGATGGTTTTCGGGGCTGCGCCCGGCCTTCAGTGCCTGCCCGGTCAGGCGTGGCGGTGTGCGGCCCTGCGCCAGACGGTCATGCGGCAGGTGGTCGTTGAACACCACATAGGGCACCTGCCATGCGGAGATACGTTCGGGAAGCCCCGCATAGTCGTCCAGCATATGCGTCTCGAACCGCAATTGCGGCATCAGGTCGGTGACGACGCGACCCCGGACCGATGCAATGGCATCGAATACCTGGCCCGCGAATTCGGGGCCGCGCACACCGCCTTCCCAGCTGTGGAACTGCGCCAGCACTGCCGTTGTGATCCCGTTGGCGGCCAGTTCCGCCTCGACCGACAGGATACCCTCGTCCATCTGTTTCATCGCACCCCGGCGCGGCGCGATATGGCGCTCGAACCCGTCCCCGTGCAGGTCGATAATCCCGGGCAACACCAGAAATCCGGACAGGTCGACCTGCCGCCCGGCGCTGTCCGGCTGGACGATCCCCCCGGCGATTGAAAGGTCGGCGGGCACGATACCCTGCCCCGGCAGCAGAACCTCTGCGCCGGTCAGGTTCAGGGTTAATGCGGTCATTGCGTGGGCTCCGAAGCGGGTTCCGAGCAATCCTGCCCGATGCAGATTTCGTCGATGATATTCATCACCCCGTCCAGCCAGGTGATCTGCGGATCGAACTGTCCGAATTCAATGAAATGCAGGGCCTGCGCCATCACCCGCGGATTGTTCATCATGAATGTGTGTGTCACGGGCAAAACGATATGGTCCTTCATCCCGTCAACCCTGGTGGTCGCAATCGAAACCTTGCCGTCATCCCTGCCATCAATCATCGAGGAAAACAGCGGGTTCAGCGAGTTTTCGCCCGCGATCACGCCCAGTTCGAAATCCACCGGCGGCAGCTGCCTCGGGGTCCCCTCGGGGCCGGTGCCCAGCGCCAGCCCGGCGGGGCCGTTCAGCATTCCGAACACCTCCCACGCGCCAAGCTCATCCACCAGTTGGCTGCCCTGATTGGGCGGCCCGAGCATGACGACGCGGCCCATGTTTTCCGGGTGATTGTCCTGCAACCAGTAGCGCAGCAGAATGCCACCCATCGAATGGGCCACCACGTTAACCCGATCTTCGCCGCATCCCGCAAACGCCTCGGGCAAGGTCTGGGCGGCCAGTTCCGGGATTGGCAGGTCGGTCGATGGATAGCCCGGGCGCACGACGTTGTAGTCGTGTGCTTTGAACAACTGCTCCATGACGGTGAACGATGCCTCGGTTCGCGCAAGACCATGCAGCAGCACAACGCATTTCGCGTGCGCCGCCACCGGGACAAGGAGCAGGATCAGGGCGAGCAGATATCTCATAGCCGCCAGATAAAGCCTAACGGGGGACGATTAAACCCCTTGCACGGGTTTCAGGCGCAGGACCGCCAGCGCAATGCCACCCAGCACCAGCGCAGCCCCCAGGATCAGGCGTAGGCTGGCGGTTTCGCCCAGCAGTACAACCCCGCCGAAGATGGCAATGATCGGCACGCTGAGTTGCACAACCGCGGCCGTTGTGGGCGCAAGCTGTGGCAAAACCCGGTACCAGAGGGCGTAACCCATGCCGGACGTGACACCCCCTGACAGCGCGGCCAGCAGATAACCGGCAGCCGTCATTTGCCACGTTCCTCCGGTGGCCAGCAAGGTCAGCGCGGTTACAGGCAAGGCGACTACGAAATTGGCAGCGGTTCCGGCCAATGCATCCGGCTCGGACCGGCCGACCAGCGAATAGATTGCCCAGCCGATCCCGGCTGCGGCCATCAACGTCGCGCCTGCCGGACTGACCTGTACCGCCCCGGACGGCCACAGGACATAGGCCAACCCCGCAAGTGCAATCGAAGCCCCGGCGATTTGCCGGGGCGAAGGGCTGTTGCCGGTCACGGACGTCACCGCGAACATTGTGATTTGCACCACGCCGAACAGGATCAGCGCTCCCAACCCCGCATCCAGTGTCAGGTAGGCAAGCGAAAACCCGATCATGTAAAGGGAAAGCGACCCTGCCCCGGCAACCCTGCGCCGGTTGCGCAGGGGCAGCGTTCCGGCCCGGAGAAAAACCAGGGCGGCCAGCACCAATGCGCCGGAGAACACGCGGACTACGGCAAAACCCGCCGGGTCGCTGGCTCCGCTGTCGATCGCCAGACGATTCAGAATCGAGTTTGCCGCAAAGGCGCACATGGTCAGAGCGGTGAACAGAAACAATCTCATTTCAACGGCATAGCGGTTTCGTCACCACTTGCACACTCACTTTCCCATGCATCGCGCCACAAAAACGAAACGGGGCCGCCCGAAGGCGACCCCGTCCCTAAGCACTATGGCCCAAGCAGCTTACATCATGCCGCCCATGCCGCCCATGTCGGGCATGCCGCCTGCAGGTGCCGCGCCTTCTTTGGCGGGACGGTCTGCAACCATGGCCTCGGTGGTGACCAGCAGGCCAGCAACCGATGCCGCGTCTTCCAGAGCGGTACGGACAACTTTGGCCGGGTCAATGACACCGAACGAGAACATGTCGCCATATTCTTCGGTCTGAGCGTTGAAGCCGAAGGCTGCGTCGTCACTTTCGCGAACCTTGCCGGCAACAACCGCACCGTCGACGCCCGCGTTTTCAGCGATCTGGCGCAGCGGCAATTCGATGGCCTTGCGCACAATGTTGATGCCTGCGTTCTGGTCGGCGTTTGCGCCTTCCAGTTCGTTCAGGGCCTTACCGGCCTGAACCAGAGCAACACCACCGCCGACAACAACACCTTCCTGAACGGCAGCGCGGGTCGCGTTCAGAGCATCGTCCACACGGTCCTTACGCTCTTTCACTTCGACTTCGGTCATGCCGCCGACGCGGATAACAGCAACACCGCCTGCCAGTTTGGCAACGCGTTCCTGCAGCTTCTCACGGTCGTAGTCCGACGAGGTTTCTTCGATCTGGGTGCGGATCTGAGCAACACGTGCCTCGATCTCGGCTTTCTCGCCAGCACCGTCGACGATGGTGGTTTCGTCTTTAGTGATTTCGATCTTCTTGGCGGTGCCCAGCATGTCCATGGTGACATTCTCAAGCTTCATGCCAAGATCTTCGCTGATCACCTGACCGCCGGTCAGGATTGCGATGTCCTGCAGCATGGCTTTGCGGCGATCGCCGAAGCCCGGTGCCTTGACAGCAGCAATTTTCAGGCCGCCGCGCAGTTTGTTAACAACCAGAGTTGCCAGTGCTTCGCCTTCAACATCCTCGGCAATGATCAGCAGCGGCTTTTGCGACTGGATCACCTGCTCGAGCAGCGGAACCATCGGCTGCAGCGAGGACAGTTTCTTTTCGTGCAGCAGGATCATGCAGTCGTCGAGTTCTGCGATCATCTTGTCTGCGTTGGTGACGAAGTAAGGCGACAGGTAGCCACGGTCGAACTGCATACCTTCGACAACATCGGTCTCGGTTTCCAGACCTTTGTTTTCTTCGACGGTGATGACGCCTTCGTTGCCAACCTTCTGCATCGCGTCTGCGATCTGCTGGCCGATTTCGGCTTCGCCGTTGGCCGAGATGGTGCCAACCTGCGCAACTTCTGCCGAGTCCTTGACTTCACGCGAAGCGGCTTTGATGCCTTCGACTACCTTGGCGGTCGCCAGGTCGATGCCGCGCTTCAGGTCCATCGGGTTCAGGCCCGCTGCAACCTGCTTCAGACCTTCTTTGACGATGGACTGAGCCAGAACAGTTGCGGTGGTGGTGCCGTCGCCGGCTTCGTCATTGGTGCGGCTGGCGACTTCTTTCACCATCTGCGCACCCATGTTTTCGAACTTGTCTTCCAGTTCGATTTCCTTGGCAACCGAAACACCGTCTTTGGTGATGCGCGGTGCGCCGAAGGATTTGTCCAGGACCACGTTGCGGCCTTTGGGGCCCAGGGTCACTTTGACAGCGTCAGCCAGGATGTTGACACCTGCCAGCATGCGGTTACGGGCATCGGTGTCGAACTTGACGTCCTTAGCAGCCATGTTGTTTCTCCTTGAGAAATTGTATTGAGGTAAAGCGTGTGAAGATCAGAGAAAGCCTGCGCTTACTCGATGATCCCCATGATGTCGCTTTCTTTCATCATCAGCAGTTCTTCGCCGTCGACCTGAACCTCGGTGCCCGACCATTTGCCGAACAGGATCTTGTCGCCAGCTTTCACAGCCATTGCGATCAGTTCGCCGCTGTCCTTGCGCGCGCCTTCGCCGGTTGCGACAACTTCGCCTTCGCTGGGCTTTTCTTTCGCGCTGTCAGGAATGATCAGGCCGCCTGCGGTTTTCTCTTCGCTTTCGGTACGGCGAACCAGCACACGGTCATGAAGCGGTTTCAATGCCATCTTTGTAGCTCCTTGGGCTCAAAGTTTATTTATCCTCCCCCCGCCGGATGGCGAGGTCGTTAGCACTCGGACCTGCCGAGTGATAACGACGCATAGCTAGGGGGTCGCAAACCCCGAGTCAACAAGATGTGAAGGTTTTTTTGACCGCAGGCCTCAGTCAGCTTGCTCCCAGCTATAAGCCCAGTGCTTCAGGCCCTCATACCCGGCGTCAGAAAGCCCATAGACGCCTGTCGCGACCTTGTCGAACCAACCGTAATGGTTATCGCGCATCAGACGCGTGGCTTCGGCTACACCGGTGGCCTTTGCCACGTCCGCCCCTTTGGTTGCCCCGCATTCGGCCAAATGCGCCGCGCATCTCAGCGCGTCCTGACGATAGGCTGTGACGATCCCGTGCCGCGTGGCCCCTCCGGCATTGGGGTCGCCTTCCAGCCGGTCGAATTCGCGCAGCAACCGCGCGGCCCTGACCTTGTCCTTGCGTGGCGCATAGGGGCCGGGATCGCATTGCACCTCGACCGCGCCATCGGCGCGCACTGTGATCAATCCAAGGCCCAGACGCCGGCACAGCGCAAGGTTATCCTTTAACGCCCGCCGGGCCGTTCGACCCTTTGGCTTGCACACACCGATGTAAACCTGATCCGTCACTTTCAGCCGCGTGATCGCCTGATGGAACAGGGCCAGCGAAAACCGCAGTTTAAGCTCGACGATAACCGGCTCACTGCCCTCTTGCACGGCCACGATATCGGCGGCGCCAACCTCACCTTTGACGGTATAGCCCTGACGCTCCAACAGCGCCTTGATCGGAGGGTAGAGGTCCTGCTCGCGGTTCATGACCGCATGCTATGCAAATCCTCCGCAATTGCCAGAGAGGCCGCAAAGAATTCGCCGGCTTGCGCCCGCGCTGCCCGCGTGGCTATGTCTTGGGACAAAAACCTGAAAACCCGGGGTCACCTCCATGCGTCTGCTTTGCCTATTGTTGTTTGTCCTGCTGCCCGCAATGGCTCATGCGGCTTGCGAAGGGCGGGATCTGCGGCTGGACCTGACTGCCGAGGAACGGGCGACGCTGGACCAACTGGTCAGTGAAACGCTTTTCCCCGAGGGCAATCACTGGATCGCGGAAAAGGACGGAACTGTTCTCCACCTTATAGGGACCCTGCACACCAATGACGCGCGGATGGGTGATGTGATTGACAGGCTGACCCCGACCCTGCGCGACGCGGATGCTTTCTATTTTGAAATCACCGACGCCGACATGAAGGCGTTCGAAAGTGATCTGGCCAAGGATTTCAGCCCGGTCATGATCACGTCGGGTCCGACTTTGGTCGATTTGATGCCTGCGGAAGACTGGGCTGCGCTTTCCGCATCTTTGTCCGAACGGGGTATTCCCAGCTGGATGGCCGCCAAGATGCGCCCCTGGTTTCTCAGCATGATCCTTGGGATCCCGCCGTGCCTGATGACAACGCCCGATTTCGACCGCGGCATGGACAAGCGGGTTGCCGAAGTGGCTGAGGCGAACGGCATCCCCCAGCATTCGTTGGAACAGGTATCGGATCTGATCGCCATATTCGACAGCCATCCGATCGAGGAACAGGTGCAATCCCTGAGCCGCCTGTCCGGTGCGCTGCAATCCGACAGTAACCAGCTGATCACAATGGCAAACGCCTATCTGGAAGAGCGGCATGCACAGATCCTTCACTTCGCCAAAATGCAGGGCCTGGAGGCATCCGGGCTGACACCCGAGGAATTCGAGGCAGAATGGAAAGGGTTCGAAGACCAGCTTCTGGTCGAGCGGAACGCCAACTGGATGGAAAAGATCCTGCGCCTTCAGGATCAGACGGTGGTCATTGCCGTGGGTGCAGGCCATCTGGGTGACACACATGGATTGCTGAACCAGCTTCAGCAGGCAGGCTATCAACTGACCCGCGCCCCCTTCTGACCGAAATCCGCCGACATTCAGACCAACCGTCGCATCCTGCCTTCCGCCGGGTGACAACCCCGGAAGACCGCCCTATAAGGCGCGCAAATCTTCCATCCTCAGGACGCTGACATGACAACCCTAGTATTTGGCCACAAATCCCCCGACACCAATTCCACAGGCTCGCCGATCCTGTGGTCTTGGTACCTGAACGAAGTCAAAGGCGAACAGGCCGAGCCCGTTCTGCTGGGCGAACCCAACACCGAAGCCGCCTTCATGCTGCAGCGCTGGGATCTGCCCAAGCCGCGCATTATCGACGACGTCGAAGCAGACGCGCCCGTTGTCATCGTCGACACCAACAACCCGGCCGAGCTGCCCGCCAGCATCAACAGCGCCGATATCCGCGCCATCATCGACCACCACAAGCTGGTCGGCGGTCTGGAAACCAAAGGTCCAATCGACATCACCGTACGCCCGCTGGCCTGCACCGCCACCATCATGGTTGACCTGATGGGCGACGATGCCGCGAAAATGCCAGAGGCCATCAAAGGCGCGGCGCTGACCTGCATCCTGTCCGACACGCTGGAGTTTCGCTCGCCCACCACCACCGCGCATGACCGCGCAGTGGCTGAGAAACTGGCTGCTGATCTGGGTCTGGACGTGCCGGCCTACGCCGCCGACATGTTTGCCGCGAAATCGGATGTGTCCTCCTTCTCGGACGCAGAGCTGATCCGCATGGACAGCAAGGAATACGAAGTCGACGGCACCAAGTTCCGCGTCTCGGTTCTGGAAACCACCGCACCGGGCGTCGTACTGGACCGCAAGGCTAGCCTGTCGAACTCAATGGTCGATGTTGCCAAGGAAGACGGCGTAGACCAGGTGCTGCTGTTCGTTGTGGACATCCTCAACGAAGAGGCCACGCTGCTGGTTCCGAACGATCTGGTAAAAACCGTCGCCGAGAAAAGCTTTGGCGCGTCGGTTGACGGCGACGCGGTGGTTCTGCCCGGCGTCATGAGCCGGAAGAAACAGATCATACCGAACCTTAAGGTCTGATCCGACAGAAAGGCGCCCTTCGGGGCGCCATTTTCTTTCTTACAGGGCTCAGCCGCGCGCTGTGGAAGACAAAACCCCGGATGAAGAATGGACCCCCTGCTTCATCTGGCCAAAAATACCTCGGGGGAGTCGCGGCTTGCCGCGGCGGGGGCAGAGCCCCCTCTGGCCAAACGGTGCAAGCTCTGCCATAGCCATGCCAACCTGACCGACGTGCCACATGAGGGGCCCATGACCCAGATTATTTCCTCCCTTACGGAAGTTTCCGACCGCTACAAGGCGCTGTTCGTTGATCTTTGGGGCTGTGTGCACAACGGAATCACCGCCTTCCCCGAAGCAGTCGCCGCGCTGCAGGCTTACCGGCAGCAGGGCGGGGTCGTGGTGCTGGTCACGAACTCACCGAAACCGCGTGCCGGAGTGGCCGAGCAACTGGCGCAGTTCAACGTTCCAGCCGATGCCTATGACACCATTGCTACAAGCGGGGATTCCGCCCGGTCGGCCATGTACCGCGGTGAAGTCGGCCACAAAGTCTATTTCATGGGCGAGTGGGAACGCGACGCCGGGTTCTTTGAACCGCTGAAGCTGTTGCATCACCCGATCCATATCGAGCGTGTGCCACTGGATCAGGCCGAGGGCATCGTGTGCTGCGGCCCCTTTGATCCGATGGCAGATCCGTCAGTCAACCGCGCGGATTTCCTTTATGCCAAGCAAAAGGGCATGAAGCTGCTATGCGCAAATCCGGACATCGTGGTCGACCGGGGCGAAATCCGGGAATGGTGCGCCGGTGCGCTGGCAAGGCTGTATACCGAAATGGGGGGCGAAAGCCTGTATTTCGGCAAACCCCACCCGCCGATCTACGATCTGGCCCGGCGCAGGCTGCAGGAGCTGGGTCATGACATCGTGGATGGCGACATTCTGGTGATCGGTGACGGCCCGCATACCGACATTCTGGGCGGCATGGGTGAGGGGATTGATTCTCTGTTCATTTCCGGCGGATTGGCCGCTGCTGAAACAAAAACCACGCATCATCCGCATCACGAATCCCTAACTGATTATATTGCAAGGGAAAATATCAATCCGACCTACACGATTGGCCGTTTGCGCTGAACAGAAATGTCTTGATTTTCTGCGCTTGCGAAGTAATAAAGTTTCCCAACCAGGGTAGCTGATGTTTTTTTGTTGCCCGAAGGATTCGAGTGAGGGCGACATGTTGGACAATCTTCCACGCGGAACGATCTGTATTGAAGACATCGAAATGGGCATGACCCGTCACCTGCGCAAAGTGGTGACGGATGAAGATATCGAGATGTTCGCGCAGGTGTCGACCGACCGGAATCCGGTACATCTGGACGACGATTATGCCCGCGACACGATTTTCGAGGGCCGTATCGCGCACGGGATGCTGACTGCCGGGCTGATCTCGGCCGTGATCGGTGAACAACTTCCGGGTCACGGCACGGTCTATATGGGCCAGTCGCTGAAATTCCTCGCCCCTGTCCGCCCCGGCGACATGGTTTATGCCGAGGTCAAGGTGATCGATATCGACTTTGCCAAGCGCCGGGTCAAGCTGGATTGCCACTGTGCAGTCGATGGCAAAAAGGTCCTGGTTGGTGAAGCCATGGTGCTGGCACCGTCACGCAAATTCGACTGAGGATTCTCTGACCTCTCAGGCCCTTGAACAAGCGCACCAGTCCCGCTAGGCAGACGCCATGCGCATCATCCGGGATTTTCAGTTTGTCGAGCCTCAGGACCGCGGCGCCAGCGTGGCGATCGGGAATTTTGACGGCGTGCATGTCGGCCACCAGTCGGTGATCGAACTGGCGCGCAGCGCCGCTCCGTCCGCGCCGCTGGGCGTGCTGACATTCGAGCCGCATCCGCGGGAGTATTTTGCGCCTGACGCCCCGCCCTTTCGCCTGATGCGCGGCAACGCCCGCGCGCACCGTCTGGAAAAGCTGGGGGTGCGGAAGCTGTATGAATTGCCTTTCAACGCCGCATTGGCCGGGCTGTTGCCCGACGAGTTTGCCCGCAACGTGATTTGTGACGGGCTGGGCTTGTCCCACATCGTCGTAGGTGCCGATTTCTGTTTCGGCAAGGGGCGCAGCGGTACGGCGGGTGACATGGCCCGGTTCGGCCAACAGATGGGCTTTGGCGTGACCATCGCCCCCCTGATGGAACGGTCCGAGAATGTGGTTTCGTCCACCGCGATCCGCACGGCCCTGACCGATGGCCGCCCGCGCGACGCAGCGGCGATGCTGGGCCACTGGCACCGGATCGAGGGCGAGGTAATAGGCGGCGAACAACGGGGGCGCGAACTGGGTTTCCCCACAGCCAATATGTCCATCGAAGGGCTGCACCCGCCAAAATTCGGCGTCTACGCAGTGCTTGTCGATGTTCTGGACGGCCCCCATCAGGGCAGTTACCACGGCGCGGCCTCGGTGGGCACGCGGCCGATGTTTCAGGGCGAGGTTCCCAACATTGAAACCTTCCTGTTCGACTTTTCCGGCGATCTGTATGGCACCACTTTGTCCGTCGGTCTGGTCGACTACCTGCGCCCCGAGATGACATTCGACGGGCTGGACGGTCTGATCGCGCAGATGACAGCCGATTGCGACAAGGCCCGTACCCTTCTGGCAGAACTATGACCACCGACCCGATCGATCGCAACGGCCTGAGCCCCCGATTCTGGGAACGCAAACCGTTGACCAAAATGAACCAGCGCGAGTGGGAAGCGCTGTGCGACGGCTGCGGCAAGTGCTGCCTGAACAAGCTTGAGGATGAGGACAGTGGCGAAGTTGCGCTGACCTGCGTCGCCTGTCGGTTGCTGGACGACGAAACCTGCCGCTGCACGCAATACGACATCCGCCACCAGTTCGTGCCGGAATGTATCGTAATGAAGCCCGACAATATCGACGATCACGCCTATTGGCTGCCGCAGACCTGCGCCTATCGCCTACTGTGGGAAGGGAAACCTCTTTACGACTGGCATCCGTTGATATCTGGTACGCCGGACAGCGTGCACGCTGCCAGGATTTCGGTTCAGGGGCGCACGGTGTCAGAGTTCGAAACGCCCATCGAAGAATGGGAAGACTATATCATCGAGGAGCCCAGCTGATGTATTTCGCTTCTGACAATTCCGGCCCGGTCCACCCGCAGGTCATGGCCGCATTGAACGAAGCCAACCAGGGCTATCAGATGGCCTATGGGGCTGACACGCTGATGAACGAGGTGCGCGATCGCATCCGGGGCATCTTTGAGGCGCCGGGCGCGGCGGTCTATCTGGTGGCCACCGGCACCGCCGCAAATGTGCTGGCGCTGGCAACATTGGCCAAGCCATGGGAGACGGTTTTCTGTTCTCCCGTCGCCCATATCCACGAGGATGAGTGCAACGCGCCGGAATTCTACAGCGGCGCGAAACTGACGCTGGTGCCCGGTGACGACAAGATGGAGCCCGAGGCCCTGCGCCGGTCTATTCTGGCCGAGGAAACCCGCGGCGTGCATGGCCCTCAGCGGGGCCCGGTTTCGATCACACAGGTAACCGAGCGCGGGTCAGTCTATTCTCTGGCCGAGCTGCAGGCGCTGTGCGGCGTCGCCAAGGAATACGACCTGCCGGTGCATCTGGACGGCGCGCGGTTCACCAACGCGCTGGTGGCGCTGAACTGTTCGCCGGCCGAGATGACATGGAAAGCGGGCGTGGATGCCGTCAGCTTCGGCGGCACCAAGAACGGGCTGATGGGGGTCGAAGCGGTCGTGTTCTTTGACGAATCCAAGGCCTGGGAATTTGAACTGCGCCGCAAGCGGGGCGCGCATCTGTTTTCCAAGCACCGCTATCTGTCGGCTCAGATGGCGGCGTATCTTCAGGACGACCTGTGGCTGAAACTGGCGCGTCAGGCGAATGACAACTGCGCCCGGCTGGCCGAGGGGCTGCGGGCAAAAGGGGCGTCGTTCCTGCACGAACCGCAGGCCAATATGATCTTTGCCCGGTTCTCGCGCGCGCGGCACAAACAGCTGCACAAGGCCGGGGCCGTCTATCACCTGTGGGGGGCAGAACTGGACGGGGGCGACGACGCGGAAATCCTGGCCTGCCGTCTGGTGTGCGACTGGTCCATCAGCGCCGGGGAAATCGACAGGTTCCTGTCCCTGCTTTGACGAACGGCGATACTGCGCCAACTCAGTTTCAGGTATCCACCGCCGGGAGCTGACTCCAGAATTGCCGCACCAGAACCGCGGTTTCCTTCGGATGGGAAATCGGCACCATATGCCCGGCCCCGTCGACCCGCGCGCAGGCTGCGTTGGGCAGCCTTTGCGCCAAACCCCGGCAAACGGCGGGCATGACCGGGTGCGACTTCGAACCGCTCACGATCAGGGTGGGCATATTGGCGCGATCCAGAACTCCGGCCTCCAGAAATCCGGTTTTGTCCTGAAAAAGCACGTCTTCGACAGCAGGCACAACATGCACGCCCCGGACCATCGCCGCGCGTGTATGCTCCGGCAAGTCCGGCCAACGCGGGCTGTCGTCCGTGCTCCACAACCGGTTGAACAACCGCGCGGCCAGCGCCATGTCACCAGCGGCAAGGGCGGCCTCATAGGGGCCGGCGTCGTCACCATGCTGCGCCAGCAGGTCCGGTGCATCCTGCGCGGCGATGGCAAAGAAAACCGGTTCGATCAGAACGGCGCTGCGGACCAGATCGGGATGTTCCACCGCCAGCCGCAACGCGATCATGGCGCCGAAGGAATGGCCGATGACATCCACCGGCCGGGTTATCTGCCCTGCGGTGCACGCAGTGACCAGATCGAAATAGTCGCCCTGCCCGTCCCAGTCCGGGCTGCGGCCGTGGGACAGCATATCCGGCGCGGTCAGCTGAGCCTCGCCCTCCAGTGCCAAAGCCAGACCTGACCAGGCCCCGGAATGGGCGATGGTGCAATGCAGGGCCAGAACATTGCGGGTGCCCTGCCCCAACGTTCGGACAAAAACCGAAGGCAAGGGGCTCACTATCCTTTCAGTTCCGCCAGATGCCGGTCCAGATCATCCAGCCGATCCTGCCCCCAGAACCGCTGATCATCTTCGGTGATGTAAAACGGCGCGCCAAAGACCCTGCGGTCGACAGCCTCCTCCAGATTGGCGGCATAGGTTTCTGCACCGACAAGCAAACCGCTGTCGGCAAGCCCCGGGTCAAACCCGGCCTGCGTCAGACACTCGCGGATCACATCGTCCTGCGCGATATCCTTCTCTTCAGCCCAGCAGGCGCGCAGAATGGAATGGACCAGCTTGCCCACATCCCCCGATCCGTCCCTGGTCGCCGCAATCACGGCGTAAGAGGAAGGCGCCATATTGGTCGGCCAATGCGCAGGCTGAAGGTTGAACTTCATCCCCAGATTTTTCGATTGCCGCAGCAACTCCTGCGCGCGGTATTCGATGCGCGAAATGTGCCGATCCTTCGGCGGCGTGCCCCCGGTCCGCCCGAACAAGGCAATAAGATCCAGCGGTTTGTAATTGATCGACGCGCCGTGTTTGGCCGCAATCTCTTCCAGCCGCGTCCCGGCCAGGTAGGAATAAGGCGAGAGTGTCGCAAAAAAGTAGTCAATATCGGCCATGTGCACTTTCTCCGCTGCGAAATCTTTGCTGGACGGTAAGGCCATGCTAAGCGGTGTCAACATCACGAATCTGTCACATTGCCATTGCTGCCCGGGGACTTCAGCCGATGCCGACACTCAACGAACCCAAGCTCATCGCTGGGAACGCAAACCTTCCGCTTGCCGAAACAATCTCGCGCCGCATGAGCCTGTATCGCGGTGTCGATCAGGGCCTGGTCGATGCGCGGGTTGAACGGTTCAATGATGGCGAGATTTTCGTCGAAGTGTTCGAGAATGTCCGGGGAGAGGATATGTTCATCGTCCAGCCGACCTCGAACCCGGCCAATGACAATCTGATGGAATTGCTGATCATCGCCGACGCGCTGCGCCGGTCGTCGGCACAACGCATCACCGCCGTGATCCCCTATTTTGGCTATGCCCGTCAGGACCGCCGCACCAAGGCCCGCACGCCTATTTCCGCCAAGCTGGTGGCCAACATGCTGACCGGAGCGGGGATCGAGCGGGTGCTGACCATGGATCTGCATGCCGCACAGATTCAGGGTTTTTTCGATATTCCGGTCGACAACCTCTATGCTTCGCCGATCTTTGCGCTGGACGTGAAAAACCAGTTCAAGGACCAGATGGACGAGATCATGGTCGTTTCGCCCGACGTCGGCGGCGTCGCACGCGCGCGCGAACTGGCCAAGCGGATCAACGCCCCCCTGTCGATCGTGGACAAGCGCCGCGAAAAGGCCGGTGAGGTGGCCGAGATGACTGTGATCGGTGACGTTAAGGACAAGATCTGCCTGATCGTCGACGACATGTGCGACACGGCCGGTACACTGTGCAAGGCGGCGCAGGTGCTGCTGGATAACGGCGCGAAAGAGGTTCATTCCTACATCACTCACGGCGTGATGAGCGGCCCGGCAGTGGAACGGGTGACAAACTCGGTCATGAAATCTCTGGTGCTGACCGATACGATCCAGCCTACCAAAGAGATCGCCAAGGCGAAGAACATCCGCATCGTGCCCACCGCGCCGATCTTTACGCAAGCGATCCTGAACATCTGGAACGGCACCAGCGTGTCGTCTCTGTTCGAGGATAAGACACTGACACCGATTTACGAGTCGATGTACCACATGGATTGAAGTCTATGGGGGCGGCAGTTTCCGCCGCCCCAACTTCTGCTTTAGGCGGCTAGGGTCAGGAATAGTCGCCTAAATCGAATTAGTTCCGAAGATTTGATCGTTAGGAAATATCCCAGTCATCCGGGTGCGCAACCTCGCCTATCGCGGTCCACGTCACCCGTATCCGCGCGATACGTGTGTCTGACCACGTGCGGAACACGGCGTCGAAGCCTTCCGGCGTGACGCCTTCGGCCGCCACTTCGGCGCGCAGGGCCGAGGTTGTGTCAACATCCCACAGCGAAATACCTATTTGAACCAAGGGTGCCGAGCGAAACCGCTGGCTGAAGGTGATGGCCGAGCGACGCTCTCTCGGGCCTTCGCCGGTCCACATGTCGCCGCCGTCGGCGAAGTCGGAAAACAGCACGGCCTCGCCCTGATCAATGCCAATGGGATGGGTTCGAAAAGTTCTCATTTTGTCGTCTTTATCTATGAATTTCCAAACCTTATCCCGGCGCCTCCGCAAAATCACGACAAAAAAAAACGGCCCCGCCAAGGCAGGGCCGTTTCGCAAATCTAAGCGCATTTTGCCTTACAGGCTCATATGCGTCCCAAGGGCTTCCATGTCGGCCAGCAGCTTGGCGGCATCGTCGACGATGGTCTGATCCTCGCCGGTTTTTGCCGCCTCGTGCGAGGCGCGCGCCTCGGCGATCAGGTCGTCCAGATGCGACCGGGTCACCTCGGCCACCGGAATGGCCTTTTCGGCCAGAACCGACAGGCTGTCGCCGTTGATCTGGGCAAAACCGCCAGTGACCAGATATTCACTGGAGCCTTCGGGTGCCTCGACCTTCAGGATGCCCGGGCGCAGAGTGGTGATGGTGGGGGCATGATCGGGCATTGCCGTCATGTCCCCGTCCGCGCCGGGAATCTGGACCGCGCTGGCCTCAAGCGAAGCAAGGCTCCGCTCGGGGCTGACGAGGTCGAATTGCATCGTGTTTGCCATCAGGGATACTCCTTAGGCGGCTTCTGCGGCCATCTTTTCCGCTTTGGCGATCACTTCTTCGATGCCGCCAACCATCAGGAAGGCCGCTTCGGGCAGGTGATCGTATTCGCCAGCGACAACCGCTTTGAACGACGAGATGGTCACATCCAGAGGAACCTGAACGCCCGGCGAGCCGGTGAAAACCTCGGCCACGTCGAACGGCTGCGACAGGAAGCGTTCGATCTTACGGGCACGGGCCACGGTCAGTTTGTCCTCTTCCGACAGTTCGTCCATGCCGAGGATGGCGATGATGTCCTGCAGCGACTTGTAGCGCTGGAGGATCTGCTGAACGTCGGTCGCAACCTTGTAGTGCTCTTCGCCAACGATGGCCGGATCGAGCAGGCGCGAGGTCGAGTCGAGCGGGTCAACCGCCGGGTAGATACCCTTTTCCGAGATCGCACGGTTAAGAACGGTGGTCGCGTCCAGGTGCGCAAACGAGGTTGCCGGCGCAGGGTCGGTGAGGTCGTCCGCAGGCACGTAGATCGCCTGCACCGAGGTGATCGAGCCCGACTTGGTCGAGGTGATACGTTCCTGCAGGGCGCCCATGTCGGTGGCCAGCGTCGGCTGGTAGCCCACCGCGGAAGGAATACGACCCAGCAGAGCGGAAACCTCGGAACCCGCCTGCGTGAAGCGGAAGATGTTGTCGACGAAGAATAGAACGTCGGTACCGGACTGGTCGCGGAACTGCTCGGCCAGGGTCAGACCGGTTAGAGCAACACGCGCGCGCGCTCCGGGAGGTTCGTTCATCTGACCGTAAACCAGAGCCACTTGGCTTTCCGACAGGTTGTCCGGCTTGATCACGTTCAATTCGATCATTTCCCAGTACAGGTCGTTGCCTTCACGGGTCCGTTCACCAACGCCCGCAAACACCGAGAAGCCGGAGTGTACTTTGGCGATGTTGTTGATCAGTTCCATGATCAGAACGGTTTTACCAACGCCGGCGCCGCCGAACAGGCCGATTTTACCGCCTTTGGCGTAGGGGGCCAGCAGGTCAACAACCTTGATACCGGTAACCAGAACTTCCGACTCGGTCGACTGTTCGTCAAAGGTCGGCGCGGGCTGGTGGATCGCGCGGGCTTCGGTCGCTTCAACCGGGCCTTTTTCGTCGATCGGCTCACCGACCACGTTCAGGATGCGGCCCAGCGTGGCGTTACCAACCGGCACCGAGATCGGGCCGCCGGTGTCGGTTACCACTTCGCCACGGACCAGACCTTCGGTCGCGTCCATCGCGATGGTGCGGACGGTGTTTTCACCCAGGTGCTGAGCAACTTCCAACACCAGGCGCTTGCCGTTGTTGGTGGTTTCCAGCGCGTTCAGAATTTCAGGCAGTGCGTCATCGAAGTGCACGTCGACGACGGCCCCGATGATCTGTGTGACTTTGCCTTTTGCATTCGCCATGTTTCGTCTCCGGTATGTCTCTACAGCGCTTCGGCGCCGGAAATAATTTCAATCAGCTCGTTGGTGATCACGGCCTGACGCGAGCGGTTGAACTGGATCGTCAGCTTGTCGATCATCTCACCCGCGTTGCGTGTCGCGTTGTCCATCGCGGACATCCGTGCACCCTGTTCAGACGCTCCGTTTTCGAGCAGAGCCGAGAAGATCGCGGTCGCAACCCCCTTGGGCAGCAAGTCGGCCAGAATGGCCTCTTCGCTGGGCTCGTAATCGAAGATGGCACCGCTGTCGTCATCCGTCGCTTCGTCTTCGAACGAGGCTGGGATGACCTGCTGTGCCGTCGGGATCTGGGTCACGACGTTGACGAACTTCGAGTAGAAGATCGTGGCAACGTCGAACTCACCCCCGTCAAAGCGGGACAACACGTCCTTGGCGATGTCCTGCGCGTTGGAATAGCCCAGACGCTTGACTTCGCTCAGGTCCACATGTCCGACGAACAGATCGCCCAAATCGCGCTTGAGCGCGTCGCGGCCCTTCTTGCCGACGGTCAGAACCTTGACCGTCTTGCCCTTGCCGCGCAGCTCGTCCGCCTTGGCGCGGGCAAGCTTGGCGATGTTCGCGTTGAAGCCGCCGCACAGGCCGCGTTCAGCTGTCATCACAACCAGCAGATGGACATCATCGCTGCCCGTACCACGGAGCAGCTTGGGGGCGCTGTCGCTGCCCCCGACCGACGCCGCCAGCCCCGCCATCACGGCATTGAACCGTTCGGCATAGGGGCGCGAGGCTTCGGCAAATTCCTGGGCGCGGCGCAGTTTTGCTGCCGCGACCATCTGCATGGCCTTGGTGATCTTGCGGGTCGATTTGACCGACTCGATCCTGTTTTTAAGGTCCTTCAGACTAGGCATCGGAACCTCCTATCAAGCGAAGGTTGCGGCGTATTCGTCGATCGCTGCCTTGATCTTGTCGGACGCTTCACCTTTGACCTTCGGATCTTCGTCGGTGATCCACTTCAGCAGGTCAGCGTGCTTGCCGCGCAGATGCGCCAGCAGACCAGCCTCATAGCGGCCAACATCTGAGACGTCGATCTTGTCGAGGTAACCGTTAGTGCCTGCAAAGATGACGCAGACGATTTCGGCGTTGGTCAGCGGCGAGTACTGCGGCTGTTTCATCAGCTCGGTCAGGCGCGCACCACGGTTCAGCAGCTGCTGAGTTGCGGCGTCGAGGTCTGAACCAAACTGCGCAAACGCAGCCATTTCGCGGTACTGAGCCAGTTCCAGTTTAACCGGACCAGCAACCGACTTCATCGCATCGGTTTGAGCCGAAGAGCCCACACGCGAAACCGACAGACCAGTGTTCACAGCAGGGCGGATGCCTTGGTAAAACAGTTCGGTTTCCAGGAAGATCTGACCGTCGGTGATCGAGATCACGTTGGTCGGAATAAACGCGGAAACGTCTCCACCTTGCGTTTCGATAACCGGCAGAGCGGTTAGCGAGCCTGCACCGAAGTCTTCGTTCAGCTTCGCCGAACGCTCCAGCAGACGGGAGTGAAGGTAGAAAACGTCACCAGGATAGGCTTCACGTCCGGGCGGACGGCGCAGCAGCAGCGACATCTGACGATAGGACACAGCCTGTTTCGACAGGTCATCATAGATGATCAGAGCGTGGCGGCCATTGTCGCGGAAGTACTCGGCCATCGCAGTCGCGGCGTAAGGCGCCAGGAACTGCATCGGCGCCGGATCGGACGCTGTCGCAGCCACAACGATCGAGTAGTCGATTGCGCCGGACTCTTCCAGTTTCTTCACCAGCTGCGCAACGGTCGAACGCTTCTGACCAACCGCAACGTAAACGCAGTACAGTTTCTTGGACTCGTCGTCGCCGGCGGCTTCGTTGTAAACTTTCTGGTTCAGGATGGTGTCCAGAGCAACGGCGGTCTTGCCGGTCTGACGGTCACCAATGATCAGTTCCCGCTGGCCACGGCCGATCGGGATCATCGCGTCAACCGATTTCAGGCCGGTTGCCATCGGCTCGTGCACCGATTTACGCGGGATGATGCCCGGGGCTTTGACGTCTGCAACGCCACGCTTGGAGGCGTTGATCGGGCCTTTGCCGTCCAGCGGGTTGCCCAGACCGTCTACAACGCGGCCCAGCAGCTCGTCACCGATCGGAACGTCCACGATCGAGTTGGTGCGCTTGACAGTGTCACCCTCTTTGATGTCACGGTCGGACCCGAAGATAACGACACCCACGTTGTCGCTTTCCAGGTTCAGGGCCATGCCCATGATGCCGCCGGGGAATTCGACCATCTCACCCGCTTGCACGTTGTCCAGGCCGTATACACGGGCAATCCCGTCACCGACGCTCAGCACGCGGCCGATCTCGGCCACTTCGGCTTCCTGACCAAAATTCTTGATCTGGTCCTTCAGGATTGCAGAAATCTCTGCAGCTTGGATTCCCATTTATCCGACCTCTTTCATTGCATTCTGTAGGGAGTTCAGCTTCGAACGGATCGAACTGTCGATCATTTTCGAGCCCACTTTAACGACAAGACCGCCGATGAGGCTTTCATCCACGGTCGCATTGATTGTCACGGTCTTGCCCACACGCTCGGACAGCGTCTTGGACAGTTTTTCCAGTTGTGTCTTGGTCAGCGCCTTGGCCGAGGCGACATCGGCAGTCACTTCGCCACGCTCATCCGCCAGCATGTCGCGCAGTACCTGCACCAGCTGCGGCACCACGAAAAGGCGGCGTTTCTGCGCCATCAGGCCCAGCGTATTGCGCAGGATCGGGTTCAGACCCATTTTGTCAGCGATTGCGGTGATCGCGCCTTCCTGTTCGGCACGCGAAACCAGAGGCGACGCGATCAGGTCGCGCAATTCGGCGCTTTCGCCCAAAGCTGCTGCCAGATCGTTGATTCCGGTTTCCAGACCTGCAAGGTCGTTATTCTCTTTGGCGATCTCGAAGATCGCGGTGGCATAGCGCTCGGCAATGCCTGTGGAAATCGAAGCTGGTTCGGACACGTCCACCCTTCCGATATTTTGGGCCCCGAATTCGCGTTGCGGCAGCTACCCCGGGGGCGTGAAGAAACCCCGTCCATGCGGCCGGGGATCAAAATCACCGGGGATGTAGCAGAGGCGAACCCAGCTAGCAATATATTATCACGGGAAGCGTTTTATCCACAAAGTCATTGTTTTCAGACGCTTACGCCAAGTGCGACCCTTTGGTGCGCCTGAAACGAGGGAAAAATGTTACCAAACTGTAGGTTTTTGCGATTCCTGTGACCTTTTTTCCGCAATTTCACAGTTTGAAGCGTCGCAAAACGAGACATTTTTCTATGCTGGCTTCAACAGACCGTCCAGCGCTTTGATCGGGCGTCGTTCCCTGTCCTTGGTGACGCTGCCGCTGGGTGGCCGGATATGCTTGGTGACTTCAACCATCAGAACACCGCCCGCCATGACCGTCGGCACACGCTGACCGGTTTTTTCGATCAGACTGCCTGATTTCAACCAAAATCGACGGAATGACGGCGGCAGATACAGCGCGGAACAATGGTTCTCGGGAAGGAAGTGATGCGCCTTGAGCTGGCCCTCCAACTGCGATGCCGAATAGGGACGCCCAAAGCCAAAGGGCGTTCGGTCGGTGCGCGACCAGAGACCGGCCCGGTTCGGCACAACAAACAGGGCGCGACCACCCGGCCCCAGAACCCGCCAGCATTCGTTCAGCAATTCGCTGGGGCGGCTTGAGGTCTCAAGCCCGTGCATGACAACCAGCTTGTCCACATGGCCGGTTTCGATGGGCCAGAGCGTCTCTTCAGTCAGCACGGAAACATTGGGCATCCCGGCCGGCCAGGGCATCACCCCCTGCGGGCCGGGCATCAGGCCGATCACACGTCGCGCATCCGCCAGATAAGGCCGCAGCAGCGGAACCGCGAATCCAAAGCCGACCACAGTCTGACCCTTTGCTTCGGGCCACAGATCGACCAGCCGCCCGCGGATCGCGGCCTGTGCGGCCCGACCCAGGGTGCTGCGATAGTAAAAATTCCTCAGATCCTGCACATCAAGATGCATTGCGGACACCCGGTCAATCGGCTTAGCTGAGCGCAGTCTAGCAACGAAAAGGCAAAAGGCCATGCCTCTTGAGATCGTCACCATTCCCTGTCTCAGCGACAATTACGCATTTCTGGCGCATGATGCCGCAACCGGGGACACCGCGCTGGTCGATGCCCCCGAAGCCGCGCCGATTCTGACTGAACTGGCGGCACGGGGGTGGACCCTGTCGCATGTTCTGCTGACCCACCACCATTGGGATCACGTCGATGGGCTGGCCGACATCCTAAACCAGCATCCCGCACAGGTGATCGGCGCTGCCGCCGATGCCCACCGGCTGCCGCCTCTGGATCAGCAGGTCAACGAAGGCGATACGTTCGAAATCGGTGGTGAGCCCGTCCAGGTGATCGATGTCTCTGGTCACACGGTCGGCCACGTTGCCTACTACCTGCCGCAAAGTGCAGTGGTTTTCACCGCCGACAGCCTGATGGCACTGGGTTGCGGTCGCCTGTTCGAAGGAACCGCACCGCAAATGTGGGCCTCACTCAGCAAGCTCGCCGCCCTGCCGGACGAAACAATTGTGTGTTCTGGACACGAATATACACAATCCAACGCCAAATTTGCGGTGACCGTCGATCCCGACAACGCCGCATTACAGCAACGCGTGGCCGATATCGATCGCCTCCGCGCTGCCGGAGAATCCACGGTTCCGTCATCTCTGGCGCTGGAAAAAGCCACAAACCCGTTTCTGCGCGTCGCCGATCCGGCAATTCAGGCACATCTTGGCATAGAAAACGCCGATCCCGCTGCCGTTTTTGCCGAAGTGCGGGCTAGAAAAGACCGGTTCTAGCGCCTATTTCGATCTCTTCACGGCCACGGTCACGTGAAATGTGACTGTCAAGTGAAAGAAAACCCTTGAAGCCGGGCCACGATCAACCAAACTCTAATAGTATGAGGACATGGTTGGAGGGGGTTTCCGGCCGAAGCCTGCCCCTTCGACCCAAGACAGAGGAGCACCCGCGTGCCTTCATTCTCGAGCACATTAGAACAAGCCATTCACGCGGCCCTGGCGGCGGCGAATGAACGGCGCCACGAATTCGCAACGCTGGAGCATCTGTTGCTGGCGCTGCTTGAGGAACCTGACGCCATTCGCGTCATGAAAGCCTGCAGCGTCGATCTGGACGAGTTGCGCAGCACTCTGGTCGAATTCATTGACGAAGACCTTTCCAATCTGGTCACCGATATTGACGGATCCGAAGCCGTACCCACAGCCGCGTTCCAGCGCGTCATCCAGCGCGCTGCGATCCACGTTCAAAGCTCGGGCCGGACCGAAGTGACCGGGGCCAATGTTCTGGTTGCCATCTTCGCCGAACGCGAAAGCAATGCGGCCTATTTCCTGCAGGAACAGGACATGACCCGCTATGACGCGGTGAACTTCATTGCGCATGGCGTCGCCAAGGACCCGGCCTATGGCGAAAGCCGCTCGGTCTCTGGCGCGGATCAGGTGGAGGAAGAGGTTCAGTCCAGCTCGGGCGAAGGCGAGCAGAAGGAAAGCGCGCTGGGTAAATACTGCATCGATCTGAACGCGAAATCGCGGGCGGGTGATGTCGATCCGCTGATCGGCCGCGCCGATGAGGTTGAACGCTGCATTCAGGTTCTCTGCCGCCGCCGCAAGAACAACCCGCTGCTGGTGGGGGATCCGGGCGTGGGCAAAACCGCCATCGCCGAAGGTCTTGCGCACAAGATCGTGGCCGGTGAGGCGCCTGACGTGCTGTCGGAAACCACCATCTATTCGCTGGACATGGGCGCGTTGCTGGCCGGTACCCGCTATCGCGGTGATTTCGAGGAACGGCTCAAGGCGGTTGTGACCGAGTTGGAAGATCACCCCGACGCGGTGCTGTTCATCGACGAGATTCACACCGTGATCGGTGCCGGTGCCACTTCGGGCGGCGCGATGGATGCGTCGAACCTGCTGAAACCTGCCCTGCAGGGCGGCAAGCTGCGCACCATGGGATCGACCACGTATAAGGAATTCCGTCAGCACTTCGAAAAGGACCGCGCGCTGAGCCGCCGGTTCCAGAAGATTGACGTGAATGAGCCTTCGGTCGAGGACAGCGTGAAGATCCTGCGCGGTCTGAAACCCTATTTCGAAAAGCATCACGAGATTAAGTACACCGCCGATGCGATCAAAACCGCAGTTGAGCTTTCGGCCCGCTACATCAACGACCGCAAGCTGCCGGACAAGGCCATCGACGTGATTGACGAGGCCGGCGCGGCACAGCATCTGGTCGCGGAAAGCAAACGTCGCAAGACCATCGGCGTGAAGGAAATCGAGGCCGTGGTCGCCAAGATCGCCCGCATCCCGCCCAAGAACGTCACCAAGGACGATGCCGAGGTTCTGAAAGACCTCGAAGCCTCGCTGAAACGGGTGGTGTTCGGTCAGGACGAAGCCATCGAAGCACTGTCCAGCGCGATCAAGCTGGCCCGTGCCGGTTTGCGCGAACCAGAAAAACCCATCGGCAACTACCTGTTCGCCGGTCCGACCGGTGTGGGCAAGACCGAAGTGGCGAAACAACTGGCGGATACGCTGGGTGTGGAACTGCTGCGCTTTGACATGTCGGAATACATGGAGAAACACGCGGTTTCCCGTCTGATCGGTGCGCCTCCGGGTTATGTGGGCTTCGATCAGGGTGGCCTGCTGACTGATGGCGTCGATCAGCATCCGCATTGCGTGCTGCTGCTGGACGAGATCGAGAAAGCCCATCCAGACGTGTTCAATATCCTGTTGCAGGTGATGGACCACGGTGAATTGACCGACCACAACGGCCGCACTGTGAACTTCCGCAACGTGGTGTTGATCATGACCTCGAACGCGGGCGCGCAAGAACAGGCCAAGGCTGCCATCGGCTTTGCCCGTGACCGGCGCGAAGGCGAAGATACCGCCGCGATCGAACGCATGTTCACGCCGGAATTCCGCAACCGTCTGGACGCGGTGATTTCCTTCGCGCCGCTGCCGAAAGAGGTCATCCTACAAGTGGTCGAGAAATTCGTCCTGCAGCTTGAGGCGCAGTTGCTGGATCGCAACGTGACAATCGACCTGACGCCCAAAGCCGCCGAATGGCTGGCCGACAAGGGCTATGACGACAAGATGGGCGCGCGTCCGCTGGGCCGCGTGATCCAGGAACACATCAAGAAACCTCTGGCCGAGGAGTTGCTGTTCGGCAAGCTGGCCAAGGGCGGTGTGGTCCGTGTGTCGGTCAAGAAAGGCGAACTGGATCTGGAGATTCTGGGCCCCGATCAGCCACGCATTCCGGGGGACAAACCGCCATTGCTGACAGCGGATTAATCTCCCCCTTCAAAATTTCAAAGCCCGCTGTCCTTCAGCGGGCTTTTTCTTTGCAACCGATCCGTAAAGGGCCGCTTGGTTCATGACCCATACAGCGTTTCCATCGGACGCCACGGTTGCAGGGGCTTCATTCGATCCAGATCGAACTGGAACCAGTTGCCTCCACCTCCGGGACTCTGATCATGTTTCCGGCTAATCGGCAGACCTGACAGTGCGCAGTAGAGCAGCGTGCCGACACCGCCATGCCCGACAAAAAGGATGTCGCCCTCCCCCGGTTCCGACAAAAAGCGCGAAACTGCGCGCATGATGCGCCCCTGAACATCTACCGCCCTTTCCCAACCTCTGACGCTGTCCTCAGGGGTGGCAAAAAACTGATCGGCAACAGCCTCAAATTCGTCTGCCGGCAAATAACCTGTGGCGCTGCGATCAATCTCGTGCATGTCCGGACGTAGCTCGGCCTGCAACCCCAGGGCAGCCGCCAGAGGTTTGGCGGTTTCAATCGCCTTGGTCTCGGTGCTGCTGATCACCCGCCTTGTCCGCCGCAACACGCCAAGGTCTTGGGCCAGGTCAGCCACGCGGGATCTGCCAAGATCGTTCAGCGACCAGTTCGGAACGTCCACAGCGGGGTCAATCAGGACCTGCGGGTGGGTCAGATACCGCGCGACCCGGGTCTCAATCGCGGGTTTCACCGCGTCATCTCTCGGTCAGTTTCAGTTCAATCCGGCGGTTCTGCGCCCGGGCCTCTGGCGTGTCGGCCGGATTGACCGGCTGAAACTCTCCAAACCCGTTGGCGGCAAGCCGGTTCGGCGGGATGCCCAAAGCGTCGACCATATAACGCACCACCGACAATGCCCGCCCCTGGCTAAGCTCCCAATTGTCGCGGTAACGCCCTGACCCGGCCAGAGGCACGTTGTCCGTGTGGCCGTCGACCCGGATCACCCAGTTCAAGCCTTCCGGTATTTCGGCGGCCACGCTGCGCAGGATGTTGGCCACTTTCGCAACCTCCTGCTGCCCGGCCCCCGACAGGATCGCCGATCCGGTGTCGAACAGAACTTCTGAGGAAAACACAAACCTGTCGCCTTCGATCCGGACACCTTCCTGATCACCCAGCACGTCGCGCAACCGGCCAAAGAACTCCGAGCGGTAACGCTGAAGATCCTCGGCCTGCGCTGCCAGTTCCTCGTTCTGACCGGACAGAGCTTCGGCCTCAGCCTCCAGCCGGGCGCGCTCGGCCTCTTCCAACAGACGCCGGCGGCGTTCTTCCGACGCCGCGCGCGCCAACGCGGCGTTGAGGTCCTGGCCCAGTGTCTGGATGCGGATATCGGCCGCCGCATTGCGTTCTTCGTAATCGTCCAGCAGGGCCTGCAACCCGCCAAGCTGTTCGCGCAGCGCCGCCATCTGCTGATTCAGCAATGCGGTTTCACGCTGCGCCCTTTCCGAAATCGCTTTTTCGGAGGAAAGCGTGTCGCGCGCCACTGCCAGCAGGGCGGCGCGCTCATCAGCAAGCGACCGCTGGGCCTGCGCCTCGGCCTGCGCCTGCGTTTGCGCAGCCAGCGCCGCCTGCAACTGGGCCTGCAACTCTTCCGGGTTCAACGCACCGAACTGGCGCTCCAGCTCTGCTCTGGCGGCCTGTGCGGCGGCCAGCAATGTCAGAGTTTCCTCGGCCTGCTTGCGTTGCGCCTCCAGCGCCAGGGTCATGGCGGTCAGTTCGGCATCGGCATTCTGCAAACGGTCGCGCAGGGCCTCGGCGGCTGCGGCTTCGGCCAGTCTGGCCGCTTCTTCTGCGCCAAGCTGGTCTTCAAGTTCGGTAATCCGGGTGGACTGCGCCGCATCGCTTTGTTCAAGGTCAGCGACCAGAGCCTCCAGCGCTTCGCGCTGCGCAGCGGCCAGACGCGCGGCCTCGGTCTGCGCATCAATCTCATCGCGGCTTTGGGCCAGAGCCTGACTTAATGCATCCCGCTCGCCTTGCAGTTCAGTCCGCTGCGATTCCAGCGTTTCGATCTGCCCCCGGGCGCGGTCCTGTTCAGTCAGCAAAGCCGCAACCTGTGCTTCAAAATCGGTAATCTGAATCTGGGCCTGGACCAGTTCGGTCTCGACCTGCGACAAGGTTGTATTCAACACACCCAGACGCGCCTGCAACCGGCTGTTTTCACGCTCTTCCAACCCCAATGCACCGGCCAGGGCCGCAACCTCGTCGGACAGGGCGCTCAGTTCGTCCTCTTGCCCCGAAATGGTTTCCCGCAGCACGAACTGCACCACCATGAAGATGGTCAGCACAAAGGTCAGCACCATCAGCAGGCCGGTGATGGCATCCACGAAGCCGGGCCAGACCGACCCCTGAAACCGCTGACCTGTGCGACGGGACAGAGCCATAGGTTACTCTCCTTCCGGAGCGGTGCGCACAGCGCCTCGGGGCAATGTCAGGGCTTTGACCAGCAATTCGATATCCTTGCGCAATTCGCTCATGCTCTCCTGCCGGCCGGCCGAGATTTCTTCGAGGATGCGCAGCAATTGCACGTCCATCGACCGCAGGCGCATCCGGCTTTCGGCGTCGATCCCTTCGCCCGCGCCCTGTTCACGCATGTGATCCAGCAGGGCATCCTGGCCCAAAGCAACACGCTCCAGTGCCGCAGTCACACCTTCGCTGTCCGATTGCCTCTGATTCATCTCCCCGATCGCGTCGGCCAACTGCCCCAGTCTGGACGATACCGCGGCGCGGTCCGCCTCTTGCGCGGTAAAGAGGTCCTGTAACGCATCCATCTGTTCGGACATCGCGTCCAGGACCGGCGTCAACACGGCCAGCTCCGCGCCGCCCTCCTCGACCCCGGCAAAGCCGACGCGGGTGATGGATGACAGCCATTCCTCAAGCTCGCGGTAGAACCTGTTTTGTCCGTGGCCCGCAAAAAGTTCAAGCAGGCCAACGATCAGCGACCCCGCCAGACCCAGCAGCGAGGACCCGAAGGCAACGCCCATACCCTGTAGCTGGGATTCCAGACCAACCATAAGGCGGTTGAACACGGCCAGCCCTTCTTCGCCTTCCTGCGGATTGAGGCTGCGGATGGTATCGACAATGGCGGGAACGGTTGTGGCCAGCCCAAAGAACGTCCCCAAAAGGCCCAGGTAGATCAGGACGTTGGTGATATAGCGGGTGATCTCACGCTCTTCCTCGACCCGTTCCGCGACCGAGTCCAGAATGGATCGTGTCGAGGTGGAACTGATCTGCGACCGCGCACCCCTTTCGCGCAACAACGAGGCCAAAGGGGCCAGTAATTGCGGCGTGCGGGCATCTTCGCGGACGACCCCGCCGACAAAGGCTTCAATCCACCGGACCGAGCCGATCAGCTGCGTCACCTGATAGAAACAGGCGAATACACCGATGATAAAAACCAGGATGATAAAGCCGTTCAGGTACGGGTTGGCCTGAATGACCGGCATCACGTAGGGCAGCGCCATGAAGACGCCCAGACCCGCCAGAGCAATTGCGATCAACATCATCACAATTTGCCGAATGGGATGCGAGAAATGGGGTCTCGCGCCCTGATGTGCCTGCGCCATGCGCGTGGTTCCCGGTTTTTGCCTGCTCTGACGCGAATTTAGCGAAATAACGCCGGTGACGCCAAGGGTTTATGCGGTAAGGCTGCGCACCCGTTGCGCCAACCACTCAAGATCGGCATCGCGCAGGTCGATCTCGGCCAGGTGTTCGGCGGTATTGTACAGATATTCGGTGTTGGGGCCGCGCCCACCCACGGCATGGGCAATGATCTGCGCCTGTTCTTCCAATGGCATGCCGCCGCAATACTGCACGTGATCGGCATCAATCACATAGGTCACGGCGCTTATGACGTTGCCGCAGTCCAGATGGACATCCAGCATCTTTTCGACATAGGCCGAGGATATCAACTCGCGCTCGCGCAACTCGTACAGGGTGCGGTCTTCGTGACCGGTTTCAACCGCCAGCGCCAGACCCTTGCATTGCGCATCGGCCTGTTCGTCCAGCGCCAGAACCAGCCCCGGCTTTTCCTCGGTACCGCGATGGTGGATCGAGCTCATGCAGAAGGACCGCGCGTAGCCGTGCAATGTGGCGCGTTCGCTGCGGGCCACCGGAAAGCCCGGGTTCCACAACAGCGATCCATATCCGAAAACCCACATCGTCATAGCTCTGGTCCTTGCCCGTTTGCGCCTATAAACATCAATTCCAACGCAGGAAAAAGGGCCATCTGCAATGCGCGGTCTGATACGTTTCATCATTTTCGCAGTTGTGATCTGGAGCGCCTATTGGTTCGTCGCCGGAATCGGGTTGCGCAATGCGATCACGACCTGGTTCGACACGCAGCAGGAACAGGGTTGGCAGGCCGAGTTTTCAGACGTGGAAACCGCCGGATACCCGCTGCATCACATGACCCGCCTGTACAACCCCGCACTGGCTGATCCCGTGAACGGCACGGCCTGGAGCGCAGACTGGATCGAGTTCCAGAGCCCCGCGATCTGGCCCGGCCGGCAGGTGCTGCGCTTTGCCGACACGCCGCATCGACTGTCCTATTTCGACCAGACCTCAACCATTCAGGCCGGCGACCTGCAGGCCGAATTGCAATTGCAACCCGGCGTGGCGCTGGTGCTGGAAAAAATGGCGCTGACAGCGGGGCCATGGTCGATCACGAATGACGCCGAGGCGCTGGCCGGAGGGGACACGATTGCCCTTGTGATGGAGCAGACACCCACGCCCGAGGCTTATGTGATCGGCGCAAGGATCGACGGCTTTACGCCCGGCGACGAATTGCGCGATCTGATGCGGTCGGCCACCACCCTGCCGCAGGCGTTCGAGACGCTTGAACTGGATTTGACCGCCACGTTTGACAAAGCCTGGGACCGTTCGGCGCTGGAACAAAGCCGACCGCAACCGGTGAGTATCGACCTGCGCCTGGCCGAGATGAAGTGGGGTGCCCTTCGATTGTTTGCGACCGGAAAGCTGGATGTGGACACGCAGGGGATTCCCACAGGCGAGATCGCGATCAAGGCCGAGAATTGGCGCGACATGATCGCGATGGCCAATGCGGCGGGGGCTTTGCCGGATCAGGCCGTCGATCCCGTGACCCGCGCGCTGAACTTTATGGCAGGGTTGGGTGGAAACCCGAACGCCCTGGACATGCAGCTGAATTTCCGTGACGGGTTCGTTGCCCTGGGGCCCCTGCCCCTTGGGCCGGCTCCGCGGCTGATCCTGCGCTAGCGGCAGTACGGCCCCCGGCGATGGCGGGCCGTGTCCAGATGGAAATGATCACGGTGATACCGGTCCGAGTTCGGCCCCAGCACCGTACCAAACGGGCCGCACGCCCCGCGCCAGATCTTGATCAACTGGCTTTGCGACGGGTTCTTACGCCAGCCATTCAGAACCGTGACCACCTGCCCATCCGCCATCTTGAAACCCGAAATGTCGATGGCACGCCCTTTGCCATGTTCCGAGATCCGCGCGCCCTTTCGGTTGTTTCTGGTTCGGCAGGCATAATGGGCGGCCACCTTTAGCTCAACCACGGGCCCGCGCCGCTGGAAGGTCGGCTTGACCGATTTGTCGACCCATTCATTCAGCGCAATGGCCGTGCCGCAATCCATCGTGGACGGACGGCTTAGTGCGACACCTGATACCGATGTGATCTGCACGGCGTCCTTGATCCCACAGGCCTTGATCCTGCCGGGTACGTTGCCGACGGGTTTGCCCTGAATGTCAATGTCGCCGCAGACCGAACCCTTGCGCAGTTTCCGGCGTTTGAAAAACGCCTCCTGCTCCAGCGACTTGGGGCGCAGATAAGGCATCAGAGAGGTATCCGGCCCCAGCAGAGGCAAATCCGATGGTCTGGCGGCCACAGCCAGAACCTGAGGTGACACCGGGCGCGGCGTCGGCCGGATGAGAGCATTGGGGGCTGCGCTGACGAACGCAAGGACCTGTGCGGCCGCCGGTCGGGCCACCGGCACCAGAGAGGTTTCCAGCGGGGCCGCGTGGACCAATGTGGCGCTGACGGCCACAAATCCAATCGTCAGGTACCGCCGGCCAAGCCTCATGGGTTCGCTTTCCCCCGCCCGAAATCGGGCGCGTCGGTATCCTGCCCGGCGTCGATGATCCCGCGCCGGATCGCCCGCGTGCGCGTGAAATAGTCGAACAGGTGCTCTCCGTCACCGGTTCGGATGGCGCGCTGCAGGGCAAACAACTCTTCGGTAAAGCGCCCCAGAATCTCAAGCGTCGCGTCCTTGTTGGTCAGAAACACATCGCGCCACATCGTCGGGTCCGAAGCCGCGATGCGGGTGAAATCGCGAAAACCGGCGGCGGAATACTTGATCACTTCGCTGTCGGTTACACGGCGCAGGTCATCCGCAACCCCCACCATCGTATAGGCGATCAGGTGCGGCGCGTGCGATG
Source organism: Ruegeria sp. ABV4_181 (assembly GCF_056158465.1). Lineage (NCBI taxonomy): Bacteria > Pseudomonadati > Pseudomonadota > Alphaproteobacteria > Rhodobacterales > Roseobacteraceae > Ruegeria > Ruegeria sp. ABV4_181. The sequence goes on along the minus strand of NZ_JBSWTI010000002.1, from coordinate 1,596,494 downwards.
TCACGGCCAGAACCAGATCGTGGTGGTCCGCGTCCATCTCATCGACGTTGGAGCCCATCCCCTCCCACAGCGCGCGCAGGCGTGCGATTGCATCTGGATCCGAGCCGTCGGCCGGCACCAACAGGCACCAGCGGTTGTCGAACAGCTCGGCAAAACCCGATTCCGGGCCCGAATGTTCGGTCCCGGCCAGCGGGTGGGCAGGGATGAAATGAACACCTTCCGGGATGTGCGGGGATACCGCCCGGATGACGTGCCGTTTGACGGAACCTACATCCGTCACAGTCGCCCCCGGCTTCAGCGCAGACGCAATGTCCCGAGCGACCGCCCCCATGGCTCCGACAGGTACGCACAGCACCACAAGGTCGGCCCCTTCGACCGCCTCTTGCGCGCTGTCACAGACGCGGTCACACAGGCCGATGCGCCGAGCGGTGTGGCGGGTGGCTTCGGATCGGGCATAACCGGTGACCTCACCGGCAAGGCCGGATCGTTTGATGGCCCAGAACATCGAGGATGCAATAAGCCCCAGCCCGATCAGCGCCACACGGTCGTAAACCCGGCTCATGCCGCACCCCCCTTGAACGTGGTGATTGCTGCCACGACACGGCGGCAAGCCTCTTCATCGCCAACGGTGATCCGCAGGGCATTCGGCAGGTTGTAACCGGCTACACGACGCACGATCAAACCCTGCGTTTTGAGGTAGTCGTCGCAGGCCTCGGCCTCGGCCCGGTCACCAAAGCGTGCGAGGACGAAATTGGTGCAGGACGCATCCGAGTGAACACCGATCTTCGCCAGCTCATCGGACAGCCACACGCGCAGGCGGGCGTTTTCGGCATGGCAGAAAGTCAAATATTCCTCGTCCTGCACTGCCGCCTCGGCCGCTGCCAAAGCGGTCAGTGACAGGTTGAATGGCTGGCGCACGCGGTTCAGCACGTCGATGATGGGCTGCGCGGCATACCCCCAGCCAACGCGCATTCCACCCAGACCGTATATCTTGGAAAAGGTGCGCGTCATGATCACGTTGTCAAACCGATCCACCAGCGCTGCGCCACCGTCGAACCCTGCCACGAACTCGGCATAGGCCCCGTCGATCACCATCAGGCAGGTTTGCGGCAGCCCTTCGGCAAGGCGCACCAGTTCTGCATCAGGGATCATGGTTGATGTCGGATTGCCCGGATTGGTCACGAAAACGATCCGCGTCCGGTCCGTGACAGCGGCAAGGATGTTGTCCACGTCCACATGGCGGTCCCGTTCCGCCACCATAACCGGGGTTGCCCCGACCATACGGGCGATGATCGGATACATCGAGAATCCGTGTTCGGTATAGATGACCTCATCCCCCGGCCCCGCATATGCCTGCGCCACGAATTGCAGCACCTCGTCGCTGCCCACGCCACAGATGATCCGCGCCGGGTCCAGCCCGTGGCGCGCTCCGATTGACGCACGCAAACCGGCGTGGTCGGTGCTGGGATAGCGATGCAGGGTGGCCGCGCTGTCGCGCGCGGCCTCAATCGCCCTGGGGCTCGGGCCGAAGGGGTTCTCGTTCGAGCTGAGCTTGATCACATGTTTCACCCCGGCCACATGCGACTGTCCGCCCTGATACAGCGCGATGTCCATGATACCGGGTTGCGGGGTGATCTTGTTCATAAGAGGCTCCGTTGTTGGAGCCCCTCATACCTGTCTCAACGCGTTGAGAAAAGCGGCAATTCCGTCACGCCGCTTTGAAGCGGGCCGTCGCCGGGTCGGCATTGTAATACGGGGTGAATTCCTCGGTCCGGCGGGACAGGTCGTTGATGCTGTCGATGATGAACTGAACCGTTTCCTCGCTCATCAGATACGAGAAGTTCAGGCGCACCCATCCGGGCTTTTTCATCTCTTCCCCAGCGGACAGCGCCGCGTGCAACTCGTCCGATGTTGCGCGGTCGATCCCCAACAATCGATGCGCGTAAGGCCCCGCGCAGGCGCAGCCGCCACGCGCCTGAATGCCGTAAATGTCGCTGAGCATCCGTGTGAACAACTGTTGGTGCACCGGCTGGCCGGAGTTGTCGCACACAAGGAAGGAATAGATCGGCAAGCGATGCGGGTTGTCAGTGCCCAACAGCGTCAGGTTCGGATTGTCCCCCCAACCCTTCAGCGCCATGCGGTTGTATTGGGCTTCGCGTCTGGCAATCTCTTGCGTGCCCACGGCGTCCTTGACGATGAATGCCAGTGCCGCGCGAATGTCTCCGATCACGTTGGGTGTGCCGGCTTCTTCCCGCGTCGCCAGATCGTCGCTGTAGTCGTGCCGCCAGGGCGAAACGAAGCTGACCGTTCCGCCGCCGGGCCAGCTGGGACAGGTACGGCGCACCGCGTCCCGGTTGACGATCAATACACCCGAAGCACCCGGACCGCCCGGAAACTTGTGCGGCGAAATCACGATGGCATCCTTGCGCGCGTCTTCGGGGCCCATATCCATTGGCAGGTAAGGACCGCCGCCTGCATAATCCCAGACGGAAACCGCACGATGTGACTTGAGCAAACGCGTGATGGGGTCCGGGTCGGTGATGATGCCGGTCACGTTAGACGCAGCCGAAAACGAGCCAATGATCAAATCGGATGCCGCGTTGGCAATCAGCGCCTGTTCCAGCGCCGCCAGATCCACCCCGCCGTCGACGGCCTCGGGGATTTCGATCACCTGCGCCTTGCTTTCCCGCCAGGGCAGGATGTTCGAATGATGCTCGTATGGCCCAATGAGAACGACCGGCCGGTCAGCCGCATCCACACCCAGTAAGCTGACCAGCCGGTTCAGACCCGCAGTGGCGCCAGACCCGGTGAAAATCACCGCGTCTTCTTCCTTTACGCCGACGATGCGGGCGATTTCTGCGCGGGCTTCGCGGCGCAGACGGGTCATGTAGGACCCGCAATAGGAGGCTTCGGTATGGCTGTTGGCATAGAAGGGCAGCACCTGTTCGGCGACAAAATCCTCGACCTGCCGCAGCGCACGGCCCGAGGCGACGTAGTCCGCATAAACCAGCGGCACGTCCCCATGCAGACCCGGGATCAGGACGTTCTCTCCGATCAGCCCGTCGCGCAGAGTTGAATTGTGAGTGATGGATTGGATTTCTGAGCGAAACTTGGACAGGGTCATGGGATGGGCTCCGTATTGCACTATCCAATATGATTGAATTCAGGCGGGAAAACTTCACCTATCTTTTCGTGGTTTTCTCATTTTTTGTGTCATATGCTTAATAATGACGGAAAAATTAGATCAAATTGACAAGCGCATCTTGCGCGAGCTGCAAACGGACGCAACTCTGTCGCAGCGTGAATTGGCAGACCGGGTGGGATTGTCGCAAAACGCCTGCTGGCGGCGACTGAAAGCCTTGAACGAGGATGGAGTCATCACCGGCTCGACCGCCCGGATTGCGCGGGAAAAGCTGGGGCTGAGCCTTGTGGTCTTTGTCATGCTGCGCACAAGGCATCATTCGGCTGAATGGCTTCAGGCGTTTCGCAGCCACGTGCTGACCATTCCCGAGGTTGTGGATTTCCACAGAATCGGCGGCGACTACGACTATCAGCTCAAGGTCGTGACGCAGGACATGACGTCTTATGACAAGGTTTATCAGCGCCTGATCGAAAAGGTCGAACTGGACAGTGTGACCTCATACTTTGCGATGGAAGCGATCGCCGAAGGGCGACCGCTGCCGATTTGACGGCGTCACTCGTAGACAGTCAGGCGCAGGTCTCCGTCGCGGGTGACGTATCCGGTGATATTGAAGTTCTTGCGCTGGAACGAAACTTTTGTCCGTGTCGTTTTTCCGGGCACGGCGGGTGTAAACGCCCACCCTGTTTTCGAGGCGAAGATACGCCACAGGCGGTTCACGTCGCCAACGGTTGGCGCCGGTCTGTTTGCGCCGTATCCGCGAACCGTTACGCCGCAGGACTGTCCGGGCGTGCCGCTGGCCAGAAACAACATGCCCGGGGCGAGATCGGGTTTGTTGGCGTTAAAGCCAGCTCGTACCCGTGCCGGATCAAAGGCGGGTGCGTTTTCGATACATCCTCTTTCGAACCTCCGGATAACACTGACCAAAATCGGGTCCGTGGAAATCTGAGTGCTTGTGTTGACCGAAGTTGTTGAAGACGCACACCTCGCGACCAATGCCGCCAGACCCAGCCCGGCCAAACCGTGCGTGATGCTTCGGATTCTGTGATTTGCCTTCTGACTGCGCAGTGCCCGCATAGCGATAAGTACCTCGATGCTTTGGTTGTGTTTACCGCTCGCTCCGCAGATCAGAATGTCGGCAATAGGGCGACGTGGGAATATTACTGCCTGCATGAAGTTTGCGCGGTCAGACAGGCAGCCGGGTCTTACTGCCCCCTAAACGAAAAAGGCCGCGCATAAGCGCGGCCTTCGTAATCTCGGGTCCGGCGAAGATTAGTTCTTCGCGTAGAATTCGACGACCAGATTCGGTTCCATCATGACCGGGTAAGGCACATCGCTCAGGCCCGGTGCGCGCACGAAGGTCGCGGTCATTTTCGAGTGATCGGCGTCGATGTAATCAGGCACATCACGCTCGGCCAGAGCAGCGGCTTCCAGAACAACGGTCAGTTGCTTGGATTTGTCGCGCACTTCGATCACGTCGCCTTCTTTGACACGGTAGGAGGGGATGTTGACCCGCTTGCCATTCACTTTGACGTGGCCGTGGTTCACGAACTGACGTGCAGCGAATACGGTCGGCACGAACTTGGCGCGGTAAACAACGGCGTCCAGACGGCGCTCCAGCAGACCGATCAGGTTTTCACCGGTGTCGCCTTTGACACGCTCGGCTTCGGCGTAGATGCGGCGGAACTGCTTCTCGGTCAGGTCGCCATAGTAGCCTTTCAGCTTCTGCTTGGCGCGCAACTGCAGACCGAAGTCCGACAGTTTGCCCTTGCGGCGCTGGCCGTGCTGGCCGGGGCCGTATTCACGACGGTTGATCGGGGATTTCGGACGACCCCAGATGTTTTCACCCATCCGGCGGTCGATTTTGTACTTGGCAGACGTGCGTTTGGTCACGGCTGATCTCCTTCGTTTTGGTCGAGGCCTTGCGGGCCACTATGAAGGGCGTTGTCCTCTTGGGGTTTCCCCCATGACAGGCATCCCCTTGCGGGGGCCACCAACACCAATGAAGCCGCGCTTATATCCGCGGAACGCGCAGAGTCAACATGCCTTTCGGCAACAAACGGGAATTTCCATGGATGACAGGAGGGGCGGTGCCAGCCCGTCAGTCGATCCTGCAGCTCGCGCGGCCTGCCATGCGACGGCCCGGCACTTCCGGCAGGTGATCCATCCGGAGTTGCGACGGGAACGCAACAACCGTGTCGTCCGTCAGGGCAACCTGACCATCCCGGCGCTCAATCTCGGTAAAGGCGCTGATCCAGAATTCCTGTTCGCGGGCCGGACATTCCTTTTCAAACACCAGTGTCGGGGCTGATTCGCCTGCAACAAACACCAGCTTGGCAGTAAAGTGCTGCGCCCCGTTGGTCAGAACAACTTCGCCCTGCGCCCCTTCGGCAAGATCCTTATACGAAGTAACGTGGCCCAGCGTTCGCGCAGATCCCCCCTGCGCGACCCCGGTCCGCTCAAGGCTCTGTTCCACAGCGTCACTTAGAAAACGCGCCTGACCGCGCCATGACCAGGCTGCTCCAACGCTCAGGAAGGAAAGAGGCGCTGCCTCCAGCCCGTCGATTTCTGTCTGAGTCCACAATATGGCTATGCGACCGCTTTCCCCGGCTCTCATTTTACCGCCCGTACCTTTCAACACATCACTGCTCACTGGCTGAGTATTATCAGTGCCAATTCGGGCGGAAAAGAGACGTAAATGCAGCGATCACGAAAATGTTGCTTAAGAGATTTAGAAAAAGCGCCCCGGCCGGCTGTCAAAGGGCCGGGATGCCAATGTTGACGTCATTTCGGACCCCGCAGGTCACCCGCATTTGGAATGTCCGCAACTGCGGCAGGTCATGCACCCTTCGATCATCACCATATCGAACTGCCCACAGGACGGGCACGCCTTGCCGCGTGGCGCGTCCATGTTGACGACCTGCGCCTGAGGATCGGATTTGAGTCCCATGCCCTCACCTTCAAGAAAGCCGATATTGATCAGGTGCTGTTCGATCACGCCGCCAATCGCAGCCAGGATGGACGGGATGTACTTGCCTTTGACCCAGGCCCCACCACGCGGATCAAACACGGCCTTCAGCTCTTCGACGACAAAGGACACATCCCCGCCCCGTCGGAACACGGCCGAGATCATCCGGGTCAGGGCCAGTGTCCAGGCGTAATGTTCCATGTTCTTCGAGTTGATGAACACTTCGAACGGACGGCGGCGACCGCCGATGACGATGTCGTTGATGGTCAGGTAGATCGCATGCTCGCTGTCCGGCCATTTCAGTTTATAGGTGGACCCTTCCAGTGACTGCGGGCGATCCAGCGGCTCGGACATGTAAACGACTTCGCCCCCGTCGACCTCATGCGGGGCCGCGGCGCTTTCACCAGGTGCAGTGTCGGCACTTTCCGAAACCGTCAGGACCGAACCGGTCACGTCATTGGGCCGGTAGGTCGTGCAGCCTTTGCAGCCCTGATCCCAGGCCTGCATATAGACGTCCTTGAACGCGTCAAAGCTGATATCCTCGGGGCAGTTGATCGTCTTCGAGATCGAACTGTCGATCCATTTCTGCGCCGCCGCCTGCATCTTGACGTGATCGGACGGGGAAAGCGTCTGCGCGTTGACAAAAAAGCCCGGCAGGTCCTTATCCCCGAACTTGTCGCGCCACATCTGCACCGCGTAGTCCACTACCTCTTCCTCGGTGCGCGAGCCGTCCTTTTGCAGCACTTTGCGCGTGTAAGCATAGGCAAAGACCGGCTCGATCCCGGAGGAGACGTTTCCGGCATAAAGGGAAATCGTGCCCGTCGGCGCAATCGATGTCAGCAACGCATTGCGGATACCATGTTCACGGATCGCGTCGCGCACGTCTTCGTCCATCTGCTGCATCGTGCCGCTGGCCAGATATTTCTCGGCATCGAACAGAGGGAACGCCCCTTTTTCCTTCGCCAAATCGACCGACGCCAGATACGCGGCGCGGGCGATCGCGTGCAACCAGCGTTCGGTTTGGCGCGCCGCCTCGTCGGAGCCATAGCGCAGGCCCAGCATCAGCAGTGCGTCGGCCAGTCCCGTCACGCCCAGTCCGATGCGGCGTTTGTCCTGCGCTTCGGCCTCCTGCTCTGCCAGCGGGAATTTCGACGCATCCACCACATTGTCCATCATCCGAACGGCAGTGGCGACCAGTTCTTGCAGCGCCTCTTCATCCAGATGGGCGGCGTCCTCGAACGGCTCGGCCACCAGCCGCGCCAGGTTGATCGAGCCCAGCAGGCACGCGCCATAGGGCGGTAGCGGTTGCTCGCCGCAGGGGTTTGTTGCTGCGATGGTTTCGACATAGCTGAGGTTGTTGGCCTGATTGATCCGGTCGATGAAGATGACACCCGGTTCGGCATAGTCATAGGTGGCCTGCATGATCTTGTTCCATAGATCACGCGCCTGAACGGTGTGATACACCTTGTCGCCGAACACCAGCTCCCACGGGCCGTCGGCCTTGACGGCCTCCATGAACGGATCGGTTACCAGCACCGACATGTTGAACATGCGCAGGCGGGCCGGGTCGGACTTGGCGGTGATGAACTGTTCGATATCCGGATGATCGCAGCGCATGGTCGCCATCATCGCCCCGCGGCGCGAGCCTGCGGACATGATCGTGCGGCACATTGCGTCCCAGACATCCATAAAGCTCAGCGGTCCCGAAGCATCCGCCGCCACGCCATGCACATCCGCCCCACGCGGACGGATGGTCGAGAAATCGTAACCGATCCCACCGCCCTGCTGCATGGTCAGCGCGGCCTCTTTCAGCATGTCGAAGATACCGCCCATACTGTCGGGCACAGTGCCCATGACGAAACAGTTGAACAGGGTCACCTGCCGCGCGGTGCCCGCCCCCGCAGTAATGCGCCCGGCGGGCAGGTATTTGAAATCTTCCAGCGCTTCGTAGAATTTCTCTTCCCAATGAACGGGATCCTTTTCCACCCGCGCCAGATCGCGGGCGATGCGCCGCCAGCTATCCTCGACCGTCTGGTCGATGGGCGTGCCATCCGCCTTTTTGAAGCGGTATTTCATATCCCAGATCTGCTCGGCGATGGGGGCGGCAAAGCGGCTCATTGGTGATTCCCTGTGCTGAAAGAGATATCCAGACTATCCTAAATCACATCCGCACCACAACACCTTGATGACAACCGATAGCAAGCTACAATATAAAGATGAACCTCGGGACGACTCTGTGGGAAAGCTGTGGATAACTACGTAAACCTCATCAAACTGTCTGTCGGATCGGAAAGCGTCGACACGCTGATCGCGTGGCAGGACAGCCGTAGACCGCTTTACGAGGACGGCTGCCCGCGCCACGTCACCCGCATGTGGCCCAAACGCGAGGCCGAGATTCTGAACGGCGGATCAATCTATTGGGTGATCAAAGGCGTGATCCAGTGCCGCCAGCGCATTCTGCGGCTGGATGAAGTGCGTGGTGAGGACGGTATCCGCCGTTGCGCCATCGTGCTGGACCCCGAAGTACATCGCACTCAAACCGCTCTGAAACGTCCGTTTCAGGGGTGGCGCTATCTGAAGCCCGAGGACACGCCCGCCGACCTGCCGCAAGGTCGCGAGCAGGACGACGCCCTGCCCGACGACCTGAACAGTGCCCTGGCAGAAATCGGCGTGCTGTAATCAGCCCAGACGATCCAGCATCTCGGACAGAACCGCCTTATCTTCCGCTTCGTACTTTGCCACGCGGCTGCGCCACAGGGTTGCCTGAGATTGCAGGATCAGGCCGTCCGAAAGGATTTTCAGGTGGTTTGCCCGCAACGTCTCACCGGTCGAGGTGATATCGGCAATCGCTTCGGCGGTTTCATTGACCACGGTGCCCTCGGTCGCGCCCTGGCTGTCGACCAGCGTGTAATCGGCCACGCCCGCATCGGTCAGAAACTCGCGCACCAGCCGGTGATACTTGGTGGCGATCCGCAGCCGGTGGCCGTGGGTCTTGCGAAACGCCGCCGCAACCGCGTCCAGATCGTCCAGCGTCTCGACGTCTACCCAGCAGGCGGGCGCGGCAATGATCAGGTCGGCCTTGCCGAAGCCAAGCTGCGAAACCTCTTCGACCTGCTGTTCCCAGCGCGGCAGTTTTTCCTGCACAAGATCTATTCCGGTGACGCCCATGTGAATGCGCCCGGACGCCAGTTCGCGCGGAATTTCCCCGGCGGACAACAGGATCAGGGACACCCCCTGTATACCTTCAACTTTACCCGCATATTCCCGGTCTGACCCGCTGCGTGACAGGGTGATGCCGCGCTTTTCGAACCATGCAAAGGTTTTTTCCATCAACCGGCCCTTGGAGGGCACGCCCAATTTCAGGCTCATGGCGCGTCCTCCTCAACGTCAAGCATCAGGTCCGGACGGATCACGCCGCCCACGGCGGGGATTTCAGCGCCATTGCCCAATTGACGGGTCAGCGCGTCATAACGCCCGCCTGTTGCAATCGGTGGCAGGTCCGGACGCCCTTCGGCATAGAAACCAAAAACGAAACCGTCATAATATTCCATCGAAGTCCGCCCATACGCGGCTTCGAAATCCAGACGGTCCACATCTACGCCGCGCGCCTGCAACGCGGCGACCCGCGCCTCAAGCCGGTCCAGCGCCGGCGTGATCTGGGGCAGGTCGACCGCCACGTCGCGCAACTGTTCCAATGCAAAAGGCATGGTTTCCCGCACGTTCAGCAGTGTCTCAAGTCCGGCAAGTTCACTGTCTGAAATCGGCGGTGTGTCCCGGTCATCGCGCAGAGCCCTAATCCGCGCCTCAATCTCGGCAGAGCGGCGCTTGCCGATCATTGGCACATCGGTCGACAAAGGGTCCGTGGCGTCCAGCAGCGCGTCGCGCCCGTCGGGCGCCGGTTTGCGACCCGCGAAACGATCAAGCAAAAGGCGAAAACGACGGGGCCGCCACAGATGCCGCATCAAAGCTGCCTTGCGCCGGTCAGTTGTGCGCAACCCGGCAACGGCGGCAGTCAGAATACCAATGTCGCCGGTCGCGGCACGCAGCGGCAGCCCCCGCAATTGCAGCGCGAACAGGGAAAACACTTCGGCATCCGAACCAACCGGGTCGTTGCGATCAAAGACTTCGTACCCTACCTGAATATATTCGTTGGACCGATCCGGATCATGCTCCTGACGGCGGAACACCTCGCCTGAATAGGTGTATCGCGCCGGTTCCGCCCCATCAGTCATGTGCATCTGCACCACGGGCAGGGTGAAATCCGGGCGCAGCATCTGCTCGCCGCGCAGCGCATCCGAAGTCACGTAGGCGCGCGCGCGAATATCTTCGCCGTAAAGGTCCAGCAGCGTGCCTGCCGGTTGCAGCAGCGGCGTATCAACCACCTGAGCGCCCGCCGCCTCAAAGCGCACCCGCATCGTTGCGGCGCGGGCCTGTATCTGGGAACGATTGGCCATGGATCAGTCCTGACTGTCCAGAATTTCGCGCACCTTCGCGACCAGATCGCCGCGGGGCACTTCGAACTGGCTGGGACGTTCTTTCCATTCCTCCAGCGTGGCACTTTCGGCGATTTTCGCGCCCAGGATCAGGTCCTTGATCTGCACGATCCCGTTTGTCTTTTCGTCGCCGCCCTCAATGACCGCAATCGGAGAGTTCCTTTTATCCGCATATTTCAGCTGATTGCCGAAGTTCTTGGGGTTGCCCAGATAGACCTCAGCCCGGATACCAGCGTTCCGCAGCTCGGCAACCATCGCCTGATAATCTGCCATGCGGTCCCGATCCATGACGGTAACGACCACGGGGCCGGTGGCCTGCGCCGCAATCCGACCTTTTTCACGCAGGGCGGCCAGCAAACGATCAACGCCGATGGAGATACCGGTCGCGGGCACTTCCTGCCCAGTAAATCTCTTGACCAGATCGTCATAACGACCGCCGCCCGAGACCGATCCGAACTGCCGCTTGCGGCCCTTCTCGTCGAAAATCTCAAACGTCAGTTCAGCCTCATAGACCGGACCGGTGTAATAGCCCAGGCCACGCACGACCGAGGGGTCAATTTCGATCCGATCCGCGCCGTATCCGCCTGCATCCAGCAGCGCCCCGATCTGTTCCAACTCGGCGATCCCATCTGCGCCAATCTTGCTGTCGCCGACCGCAGCGCGCAAGTTCGCAAGCGTTCCAGCGGTATCCGCAGCTTTGGACGTCAGGAAGGCAATCACCGGCTCGGCCTGGTCGTCGCTCAGTCCAACACCGTCGATGAACGCGCCCGAGGCATCCAGGCGGCCTTTGGTCAGCAACTCGCGCACACCGGCCTCGCCCACCTTATCAAACTTGTCGATGGTGCGCAGGACGTTGTCGCGAGCCGCCAGGTCATCACCAAGACCCATCGCTTCCAGCACGCCGTTCAGGACCTTGCGGTTGTTGACCCGCACCAGATAGTCGCCGCGCGGAATACCGACGGTTTCCAGCGTATCCGACAGCATCGCGCAAATCTCGGCGTCAGCGGCCATCGAGGCCGTACCCACCGTATCCGCATCGCACTGATAAAACTGACGATAGCGCCCTGGCCCCGGCTTTTCGTTGCGCCAGACCGGACCCATCGCATAACGGCGATAGGGCGTCGGCAGATCGTTGCGGTGCTGCGCGTAGACGCGCGCCAAAGGCGCGGTCAGATCGTAACGCAGGGCCATCCAGTCGCCCTTGTCGTTTTCGTCCACTTCCTGCCATGCAAACACACCTTCGTTCGGGCGATCCACATCCGGAAGGAACTTGCCCAGCGCCTCAACGGTTTCGACAGCGCTGCTCTCCAACGCATCAAACCCGTAACGATGATAGACATCCGCAATAGCCCGCAGCATTTCGGTGCGCTGCGTGACTTCCTGGCCGAAATAGTCGCGGAACCCTTTCGGCGTAATCGCCTTGGGGCGGGGCTGTTTCTTGGGCTTGGCCATGTGGGGCGTCCTTGGGAATGTCCTTGTTCCGCGCGCGGTCTATCCCATGGTCCGCATCGGGGCAAGGCGCGCTTTCGCTGGCCTTGCCGCCCAAGCGTCGCTATGACCGACACCGAAGGAGACCCCCATGCAGCATCTGGAAGAACAGATCGCCCACCTGACCCGCACGGTCGAAGAACTGAACACGGTCGTCACAAGCCAGCAGGCCGAGATCGACCGCCTGACCCGCCGGGTCGAAATGCTGTTGCAGCGCGAAGCTGAACGGGCGCAGGAAGGCTCTGGCGGGGTCGTGTTGGGGGACGAACGCCCGCCACATTATTGACAGGTCCCAGTCAGGCGAGGCTCAGGATCTTGCGATGCTCCAGACCAGTGATTGACCAATCGCGTCTGCCGCGCATCCTTGAAGCAAATCCATCCAACGCATCGCCAAGCTGATCTTCAAACCATAGCAGCAGCGCCATGCGCGGAAGCATAGCCCTGCGGTGTTCGCGGGCCGTGACTAGGGTTCCTCCCTTACCGTCCGGCTCAAGGGCCACATCGAATTCGCCATCTGTCAAACGGTGGTTTTTCGAGTTTCCCTTGCCCGAAAAAGCATAGTAGTAACGCTTTGGAGCATCGCATTCCAAAACGGTCTGACGCTGCAGCTCAAATATGGACGGACCCTGTAAATAAGAAACGTCAAAACTGTTTGCTTCTTCTTGGACAGGTTGCACACTATGTAGGGTTTGCGCCCAGTTGGCGGCGAGACCGCTTTCCGCGAGCGCAAAGGAGGGCCACACTTCTTCAATGGGTCGCCGTACACGCACGCGCCGCCTGGACTTCCAGTCCAGTCCGAACCGAAATCCATCAAGCACGGTCCCGTAAACGATGGAGATAAACGTCAGGATCAAAACTAGGCTTATGACTCCAGTCATAGAGTCGGGTAGATTGAAACGATCCACCAATAGCTGCGCAGGTTTGAGCGTTTCATTGAGCACCAGCCAAAAAGATATCATTTCCACCATCATTCTCAAACGACGGAAGATCAGAACAAACAAAGCCAAGACAGAAAAAAAGATACAGCCGGTCAGCAAGATTGTCAGACCAAAAGCCAGCCAAGTTATCATCGGACCGTAGACCGTGATACCCTCTACAAACTGTGCTTCAAATTGTTCCCAATGTTGAGCTGTAACGCCGGCCATCAGAAAGAACGTCCCAAACAGCAATCGACGACGTTGCCTGTAAATCAATCGAAACATGTTTTGCATACATAAGTAATAAATCTCAAAGCTGTCTATCGCTCAGGATGTTGTCCAGAATAAGGCCTGCCAGTGCGCAACCGCGATTACTCGGGCCGCACATTAGAAAGATCAAAACATCCCTAGATCAAAACCCCAGCGTCGTTTTCACCGCGTTATCGACCACGCCACCCAGCAGGGCGTCCTTGTCCGCGGCGCACCCTTCCGACAGCGCGGCTATGAAGGCTTCGCGCAGTTGGGCCTTTTCCTCGTCACTCGTCGCATGATCTTCGATATTGATCTGGCGATTGTAGAGCGACAGGGCCGTCATCTTTCCAACAACCTCCACAACAAAGGCTTCGTCCCCATCCGCCTCTTCGGCAATCGAGGCGCAGGTATAGTGCATCACAGGCAATGCGTCCTGTACCATCTGTTCAGCCGCGTCATCGGCCGTCGCCACGCACGGAGCCGCCAGGATTGCGGCGCAAACGGTCATTCTGAGTCTAAAATACCGCATCGCTATCACTTCCAGTTATGTCCGATAATGGCGCCAGCCACGCCACCGATCGCTGCGCCTTTGCCGTCGCCGATCAGCGCGCCCACGCCCGCGCCGATCAAAGCGCCTTCGATGGTGTTCTTTTTCTTCTTGTCATCCTTGTCATCCGCCAACCCGGCTGATGCCATCGCAAGGGATGCAGCGGCGGCCAATGTGAATGCCCTGAAACCAATTCCTGAAACCGTCATATCTGAGCCCTCCTGTGACATGACCCAATAGGATATGGTTTCAGCCTAGCGACGCCTATTCTGTGTGGCAACAAACGGTTGGCGGATCAGATCTCCTCGACCGACATGACACCGTCCAGAGACTTGATCGCGCCCTTGATCTGCGGGTTGATCGGGAAGTCCTGTCCCAAGTCCATTTCCACATCACCAGGCAAACCCGGATCGAGCAGGCAAAGGTGGATCGGCCCCTTCGCCGCGCCCTTGGCCGCACCCGCCGCATCGGCGAGAACCTTGGCGACGGTGGGCAAAACCTGCGGTTCGCCGACGAATATGCGCAGGCCCGTTGCACCCGCCTCGGCCACGACCGAGTCCACCGGCCCGACCGAACGGCCCAGCAGCTTCAGCTGATCGGATTCCATGGTCGCCTCGGCGGTCAGGACGACCTGCGCACCGGTATCCAGAAACTCGCGCGATTTTTCCAGCGTTTCGGAAAACAGCGTCACCTCATATGCACCGGTCGGGTCCGAAAGCTGGGCAAAGGCGAAACGGTTGCCACGTGCCGATTTCCGTTCCTGCCGCCCGGCGACAACACCAGCCATCTTGGCGATCAACGGGCCAGAGCGCGCTTTTTCTGTCACCTCGTCCAGCGTCAGAACTTGTTTACGCTTTAACGCGGGCATGTAGTCGTCCAGCGGGTGACCGGACAGATAAAACCCAATCGCCTTGAACTCTTCGCTAAGGCGTTCCGCCGGTAGCCAATCCGGCGTCGGCGACAGGCGCGGTTCGGGCAGGTCGTCGCCCGCCTCGCCAAACAATGACACCTGGTTCGAGTTCTTCTGGTCGTGGATCGCTGCCGAATATTGCACCAGCGGATCAAGGCTTTCGAACACCCGGCGGCGGTTCTTGTCGAGCTGATCGAACGCACCCGCCCGTGCCATCATTTCCAGCGGGCGCTTGCCGACCTTCTTCAGATCGACCCGGCGGGCGAAATCGAACAGGTTGACGAACGGCTTATCCGTATTTTCTTCTTGCGCGCCTCCCGCGCGTCGCCCCTCGACCACAAGGTTCATCGCCTCGACGCCTACGTTTTTCAACGCGCCCAGCGCATAGACCAGCTCTCCATTCACCACATCGAAGGTCGCCAGCGACCGGTTCACGCAGGGCGGAACGTAGGGCAACTCCAACCCCTTGCGGACCTCTTCGAAATAGATCGCCAGCTTTTCGGTCATATGGATATCGCAGTTCATGACGCCGGCCATGAACTCGACCGGGTGGTTCGCCTTCAGCCAGCCGGTCTGATAGCTGACCACCGCATAGGCGGCGGCGTGCGATTTGTTGAAGCCGTAGTTCGCGAATTTCTCCAGCAGATCGAAGACTTCGCTGGCCTTCTTGGCGTCCACCCCGTTCTCACCCGCGCCCTTTTCGAATTTGGGGCGCTCGGCATCCATCGCCTCTTTGATCTTCTTACCCATCGCCCGGCGCAGCAGATCCGCGCCGCCGAGGCTGTACCCGGCCATCACCTGCGCAATTTGCATCACCTGTTCCTGATAGACGATGATGCCCTGCGTTTCCTCAAGGATATGGTCGATCAAAGGATGGACGGACGTGATCTTGCGCAGCCCGTTCTTGACCTCGCAATAGGTCGGAATGTTTTCCATCGGGCCGGGGCGGTACAGCGCCACAAGGGCCACGATATCCTCGATACAGGTCGGTTTCATGCGCTTGAGCGCATCCATCATGCCCGAGGATTCCACCTGGAACACTGCTACCGTCTTGGCGGCGGAGTAGAGCTTGTACGTCGCCTCATCATCCAGCGGGATGGCGTTGATCTGGTTCTCGGCCCCTTCGGCAGGTTCGTAAAGCTCGGTGCCGTCCGCCGCGACATGCAAGGGACGCCCGGACTTGAAGATGATGTCCATCGCGTTCTGGATCACGGTCAGTGTTTTCAGACCCAGAAAGTCGAACTTCACCAGCCCGGCCTGCTCCACCCATTTCATATTGAACTGGGTCGCCGGCATGTCCGAGCGCGGATCCTGATACAGCGGCACCAGCGCGTCCAGAGGCCGATCCCCGATCACAACCCCAGCCGCGTGGGTCGAGGCATTCCGCAACAGCCCCTCGACCTGCTGACCGTAAGTAAGCAAGCGATCCACGACTTCTTCGTTGCGCGCCTCTTCGCGCAGGCGGGGTTCGTCTTTCAAAGCTTTTTCGATGGAGACGGGTTTGACGCCCTCGACCGGGATCATCTTGGACAGGCGATCCACCTGCCCGTAAGGCATCTGAAGCACCCGGCCAATGTCCCGCACAGCGGCCTTCGAAAGCAACGCGCCGAAGGTGATAATCTGCCCCACCTTGTCGCGGCCATATTTCTGCTGAACATAGCGGATCACCTCTTCGCGGCGATCCATGCAAAAGTCGATATCGAAGTCGGGCATCGACACCCGTTCCGGGTTCAGGAAACGTTCAAACAGCAGCGAATAGCGCAGCGGGTCGAGGTCGGTGATCGTCAGCGCGTAGGCCACCAGCGACCCAGCGCCCGAGCCCCGCCCCGGCCCCACCGGGATATCTTCGTCCTTGGCCCACTGGATAAAGTCCGCGACGATCAGGAAGTAGCCGGGGAAGCCCATCCCTTCAATGATGTCGAGTTCGAAATCCAGCCGTTCCTGATATTCCTCGGGCGTCACCGCGTGCGGGATCACCGCCAGACGTTTCTGCAGACCCTCATTGGCGATGCGGCGCAACTCGGCCACCTCGTCATCGGCGAACTTCGGCAGGATCGGATCGCGGCGGTAGGCCATGAAGGCGCAGCGTTTGGCGATTTCGACCGTGTTCTCGATAGCCTCGGGAAGATCGGCAAACAGCGTCACCATTTCCTGCTGCGACTTGAAATAGTGCTGCGCTGTCAGGCGGCGGCGGCCGTCCTGCTGGTCGACATAAGCCCCTTCGGAAATACAGATCAGCGCGTCGTGCGCCTCATACATATCCGAGGTCGGGAAATAGACATCATTGGTGGCGACCAGCGGCAGGTTCTTGGCATAGGCCATCTCGATATGACCGCGCTCGGTCAGGCGTTCGGCCTCGGGTTGGCCATCCTCGCCCGGATGACGCTGGAGTTCTATGTACAGGCGATCCGGGAACATGGCGGCCAGACGATCAACCAAAACCTCGGCCGCCGGGCGCTGGCCTTGTTGCAACAACCGCCCGACCGGGCCGTCAGGCCCGCCGGACAGGCAGATCAGGCCGTCCGACCGTTCCGACAGCTCATCCAAAGTGACCTGTGGCAACTGCCCGCCCTTGTCCACATAGAGGCAGGAACTGAGCTTCATCAGGTTCTCATACCCCGCCTCGGACTGCGCCAGCAGAACCAGCGGTGCGGGCGCTTTGGGCTTTTCGCCCGGCTGCGCCTGCACATAGGTCAGATCGACCTGACAGCCCATGATCGGCTGTACCCCTGCTCCGCTGGCGGTGACCGAAAACTCCAATGCCGAGAACATCGAATTGGTATCTGTGACCGCAACGGCGGGCATCTCCATCTTCTCGCACAGGCCCGGCAACTTTTTCAGCCGCACGGCGCCTTCCAGAAGCGAATATTCGGTGTGAACGCGGAGGTGAATGAATCGAGGTTTACTGCTCATGAGCGCCACGCTATCCCAGCCGGGCGCGCGGCAAAAGCGTGAACCGCACTTTCAAAACGCCCAAAAAATCGGCTTGGATTATTCGGCTTTTTCAGAAGGTGCTTCGGGGCTGGTAACGGGGCGGCACAAGAAAACACTTTAATTACAAACGACTGAACAGTACAGGCACGCGCCGCATATGTGCCGTTACGGCGTAATGGTGCATAATATAGGCAGTTTTTCTTGCCAGATAAGCCACGCTGTTTCTAACATCTGACGGCAAGCTATCCGCCCGCCACTCTTTCTACGTCGCATCGAAGGAGGGCACCGAGGGGCGCAACCGGGTAAGGCGACGGGTTTCACGAATGGACATCGCGTTTCTTCTGAACGGAGAGACAGTGGAGCTGGCGGATGTGGATCCGACAGCGACCCTGCTGGACTGGCTGCGCGAGGATCGCGGCCTGACCGGCACCAAAGAGGGCTGCAACGAAGGCGATTGCGGCGCCTGCACCGTTATGGTGACGGATGAGGGCGGCGCAAAGGCACTGAACTCCTGCATTCTGTTTCTGCCCCAACTGCATGGCAAAGCCGTGCGCACCGTCGAAGGCGCGAGTGGCCCGGACGGAGAGGCGCATCCCGTACAGCAGGCGATGGTCGACCTGCATGGTTCGCAATGCGGTTTCTGCACGCCCGGATTTGTGATGTCGATGGTGGCAAGCCACGCGACAGGCGCGACGGACCATGATACCCAGCTTGCCGGCAATCTGTGCCGATGTACAGGCTATGCGCCGATCATCCGCGCCGCAAAAGCGGCTGAAGACCATCCCGTACCGGTCTGGGTCAAGGACAAGCCGGTCGCGCCGCAGACAACCTCTCGGATGCTGCCCGGCTCGTCGGATGAACTGGCCGCGGTCTATGCTGAAAATCCCGACGCCACTCTGGTCGCCGGTGCCACCGATGTTGGACTGTGGGTGACCAAGCAGCTGCGCGATCTGGACCCGGTGATCTTCCTCAACCGCTGCGACGATTTGAAAGAGATCACGGTTACTGAAGACGAAATCCGATTTGGCGCAATGGTCGATATGAACCGCATGGGCGACGCGCTGGCCGATCTGCACCCGTCCTATGCCGAGATGATCCGCCGCTACGCCAGCGTTCAGGTGCGCCACGCGGCAACGGTGGGCGGCAATATCGCCAACGGCTCACCCATCGGGGACAATCCACCAGCGTTGATCGCTCTGGACGCCACCCTGCACCTTCGCAAAGGGGATGAACGCCGATTGATCCCGTTGGAAGATTTCTTCATCGATTACGGCAAACAGGACCGCGCACCCGGCGAATTTGTCGAGGCGGTCAGCTTCCCGCGTCAGGTGGATCGGCTTAAATGCTACAAACTCAGCAAGCGCTTCGATCAGGATATCTCGGCGGTTTGCGGATGTTTCAACATCACCGTAGAAGACGGAACTGTCACCAACGCACGCGTTGCCTATGGAGGTATGTCCGGCATTCCGAAGCGGGCCACAAAGGTCGAGGCATCGCTGAACGGCAAACTCTGGTCGCAGGAAACCATTCAAGCCGCCCTGCCCGCGTTTGCTGAGGATTTCACCCCGATGACGGACATGCGCGCATCTGCCTCGTATCGTCTGGAAACCGCCAAAGCGATGCTTGAGCGCTATTTCCTTGAGGATCAGGGCGAAGTGACAAATGTACTGGAGGTGACGGCATGAGTGTGACCAAACCTCTGCCCCATGACGCGGCGCCGCTGCACGTCTCCGGTACGGCGCGTTACGTGGATGACATCCCGACGCCAAAGGGATCGCTGTATCTGACCTTCGGCCTCAGCCCCATCGCCAAGGGTACGATCACGGCAATGGATCTGTCGGCAGTGAAGGCGGCCGAAGGCGTTGTGATGGTGATGACCGCCGACGATCTGCCATTTGCCAATGACGTCTCACCGTCAATCCATGACGAACCGTTGCTGTCGGACGGCACGATCCATTACATCGGCCAGCCGGTTTTCCTTGTGGTCGCCTCAAGCCATCTGGCGGCGCGAAAGGCCGCACGTCTGGGCAAGATCGACTATGCCGAAGAGGCCCCCATCCTGACCGTCGAAGAGGCGTTGGCTGCAGACAGCCGGTTCGAAGACGGGCCGCGCATCTACGCCAAGGGCGATGCCGATGCGGCCATTGCCGGTGCGGCCCATGTGATCGAGGGGTCCTTCGAACTCGGCGGGCAGGAGCATTTCTATCTGGAAGGTCAGGCCGCGCTGGCCGTGCCGAATGAGGGCGCGGATATGCTGGTGCACAGTTCGACCCAGCACCCGACCGAGATTCAGCACAAGGTGGCGGACGCTTTGGGCGTTCCCATGCATGCGGTCCGGGTTGAAACCCGTCGTATGGGCGGCGGCTTTGGCGGCAAGGAAAGCCAGGGCAACGCTTTGGCAGTAGCCTGTGCCATCGCCGCGCGTGCGACCGGCAAGGCCTGCAAGATGCGCTATGACCGAGACGATGACATGATCATCACCGGTAAACGGCACGCATTCCGGATTTCCTACCGCGCGGGTTTCAACGAGGATGGGCACATTCAGGGCGTCTCGTTCCTGCATTATGCCATCTGCGGATGGGCGCAGGATCTGTCCCTGCCTGTTGCCGACCGCGCGATGCTGCATTCGGACAATGCCTATCTGCTGCCGAATGCGCGGATCGAAAGTCATCGGTTGAAGACCAACACGCAATCCGCCACCGCCTATCGCGGGTTCGGCGGACCGCAAGGCATGGTCGGGATCGAACGGGTCATGGACCACGCCGCGCACGAACTGGGGTTGGACCCGGCCGAGTTGCGGCGGCGGAATTATTATGAACCCGCGCACGCGGTGGCGGACCCGGCGCCAATAGAAAAACCGCTGGGTCACCCTGATCCGCACGAAGACCTGACAAGCCGCGGCGCGGTCGAGATAGGCGACGCCCCGGTGCGTCCCCTGCCCGCAGGTGGCAACACCACCCCCTATGGCATGGAGGTCAGCGACTTCGAACTGCACGGCATGACCGAAGCGCTGCTGAAGTCCAGTGACTACGCCGCTCGCAAGGCCGCCATAGAAAATTGGAATGCCGAGAACAGCGTGATCAAGAAAGGCATCGCCTTTTCTCCGGTCAAGTTCGGCATTTCCTTCACATTGACCCACCTGAACCAGGCGGGCGCTCTGGTACATGTCTATCAGGACGGCTCGGTTCACCTGAACCATGGCGGCACCGAGATGGGCCAAGGCCTGTTCCAGAAGGTTGCACAGGTCGCGGCCTCGCGGTTTGGTATTCCGCTGGAGATGGTGAAGATCACCGCGACAGACACGGCCAAGGTGCCGAACACCTCGGCCACCGCTGCCTCGTCGGGCAGCGATCTGAACGGGATGGCGGTAAAGGCGGCCTGTGACACGATCCGCGACCGGATGGCCGATTATCTGGCCGAACGGCATCAGGCTGATCCGTCCACCGTGACCTTCTCGGATGGCCATGTTTCGGTCGGTGAGGAATGTTATTCTTTCGCCGAGGCCGCCGCGCTGGTCTATCAGGGCCGCATCAGCCTGTCGGCGACCGGATTCTACAAGACGCCCAAGATTGAATGGGACCGGATCAAGGGGCGCGGTCGCCCGTTCTTCTACTTTGCTTACGGTGCCTCCGTTACCGAGGTCGCCGTTGACACGCTGACCGGTGAGAACCGCATTCTGCGCACCGATATCCTGCATGATGCAGGCGCGTCGCTGAACCCGGCGCTGGATATTGGACAGGTCGAAGGTGGCTATGTGCAGGGCGCGGGCTGGCTGACGACCGAGGAGCTGGTCTGGGACGACAAGGGCAATCTGCGCACGCATGCGCCCTCAACCTACAAGATACCCGCTTGTTCCGACCGGCCTGACATCTTCAACGTCGCGCTCTGGGATGGGGAGAACCGCGAGGACACGATCTATCGCTCGAAAGCGGTCGGAGAGCCGCCTTTCATGCTGGGCATCTCGGCCTGGCTGGCCCTGTCGAACGCGGTTGCGGCCGTTGGCGACAGCTACCCGGCATTGAATGCACCGGCCACCGCGGAAGAGGTCTGGCGCGGGGTCCAAAGGATGAAGGGAGACATCTGATGGGATTTGACCTGGAGGCTTTGAGGGAGGCGGTCAAAACCCACGGCAAAGTGGTTCGCGTGGTTATCGCCGGGATCAAGGGATCTTCCCCGCGTGAGGTTGGCGCCGCCATGCTGGTTTGGCAGGGCGGACAGTCGGGCACCATTGGCGGCGGCACGCTGGAATACGAGGCGGCAAAGGCCGCGCGATCCCAATCGGCACCGTCGCGTCTGACGCAACACGCGCTTGGGCCTGATATGGGGCAATGCTGCGGCGGCGCGGTGACGCTGTTCAGCGAAGTTTTCGACGCCGAGGCTGTGGCCGGGCTGGACGAAACGGTCATTGCCCGCAGCGTTTCGGGTGGGGCGATGCCTCTTTCGGTCAAAAGACTGCTGGTCGCGGCACGCGGTCAGGGGATTGCACCTGACCCCCAGCTTGTTGACGGCTGGATGGTCGAGCCGGTGCACAAACCGGCGCGATCCTTGTGGATCTGGGGCGCGGGCCATGTTGGCCGCGCGTTGGTGGATGTTCTGTCCCCCTTGCCCGATTTGGCAATCACCTGGGTCGATACAGGTCCCGACCGTTTCCCCGACGCGGTGCCAGGCGGCGTGACCGTCGTTCCGGCGGCAAAACCTGCCGAACTGGTGCGCCATGCGCCGCGCGAGGCCGAGCATCTGGTGCTGACATATTCGCACAATCTGGATCTGGAACTGTGCAACCGGCTGCTTTCGCACGATTTCCGCTTTGCGGGGCTGATCGGCTCGGCTACGAAATGGGCGCGATTCCGGTCGCGGCTGGCAG
The DNA here is from genome assembly GCF_056158465.1 of Ruegeria sp. ABV4_181. Classification (NCBI taxonomy): domain Bacteria; kingdom Pseudomonadati; phylum Pseudomonadota; class Alphaproteobacteria; order Rhodobacterales; family Roseobacteraceae; genus Ruegeria; species Ruegeria sp. ABV4_181. Next base: position 1,573,982 of record NZ_JBSWTI010000002.1, on the reverse strand, counting down.
CCCTTGGGCACTCGCCCGAACGGATTGGCCGGATCACCTGCCCGATCGGTGACCCGATGTTGGGCAAACACCCGCAGATGATCGCTGTCGGCGTCGCCGCGCAGCTGCTGCGCCCGACCCGGCAAAACGACTTGAAGAAGGACCTGAGCGCGTGACCACCCCACTATTGAGCTTGCAAGGGCTGACCAAAGCCTATCCCGGCGTCGTGGCCAATGATCAGGTGTCCTTTGACATCGGCGAAGGCGAAGTTCACGCCCTGCTGGGCGAAAACGGCGCGGGTAAATCCACATTGGTGAAGATGATCTATGGGCTGGTGAAGCCTGACAGCGGTGCCATGCTGCTGCGTGGCCAGCCCTTTGCGCCCCCCGAACCGCGCGCGGCGCGGGCTGACGGGATCGCGATGGTATTCCAGCATTTCTCGCTGTTCGACGCTTTGAACGTGGCCGAAAATATCGCATTGGGGATGGAAAACCCACCAGCCATGGGCGATCTGGCTTCGCGTATCCGCCAGGTGTCCGAAACCTATGGCCTGCCGCTGGACCCGTACCGCACGGTTGGCGACCTGTCCGCGGGTGAGCGGCAAAGGGTTGAGATTATCCGCTGCCTTCTGCAAGACCCTAAACTTCTGATCATGGACGAGCCGACCTCGGTTCTGACACCGCAAGAGGTAGACATCCTGTTCGAAACGCTGAACAAACTGCGGTCCGAAGGAACGTCGATCCTATATATCTCCCACAAGCTGGAGGAAATCCGGACTTTGTGCGACCACGCCACGATCCTGCGTCTGGGCAAGAATGTGGGCGAGTGTGTTCCGTCCGAGACCTCGGCGCGGGACATGGCCGAATTGATGGTGGGTTCGACCCTGCAGACACCCGAACGCACCGGGCGTGAATTCGGGCAGGTCGCACTGGATGTCAGCGGGTTGTCGGTGCCGTCGCCATCAGAGTTCGGAACCGCGTTGAAGAACCTTCACATGACCGTTCGCAAGGGCGAGGTTCTGGGCATCGGCGGCGTTGCCGGCAACGGGCAGGACGAGTTGCTGGGTGTGCTGTCGGGTGAAGTTCAGACCGCCGCCGATGCGGTCAAATTCAACGGCCAGCCGATCGGCAAGCTTGGTCCGACCGCGCGCCGCAAACTTGGGGTGCTCACCGCGCCCGAGGAACGGCTTGGCCATGCGGCCGCACCTGATATGAGCCTGACCGAAAACGCTCTGCTGACCGGTTCGGTGCGCGAAGGGCTGGATAACAACGGCTTTCTGAAATGGGCCGACACCAAAAACTTTGCCGAAAAGATCATCAGCGCCTTCGACGTCCGTACGCCGGGGCCGGAAAATGCAGCGCGGTCGCTGTCTGGCGGCAATCTGCAGAAATTCGTCATCGGACGCGAGGTGTTGCAGGACCCCGACGTGCTGGTAGTGAACCAGCCGACCTGGGGTGTGGACGCCGCCGCGGCCGCCTCGATCCGGCAGGCCATTCTGGATCTTGCAGCCAAAGGCACCGCCGTCGTTTGCATCAGCCAGGATCTGGACGAGCTGATGGAAATCTCGGACAGCTTTGCCGCGCTGAACGAAGGGCGTCTGAGCGCCCCGCGCCCAACCACCGGCCTGACCGTGGACGAAATCGGCCTGATGATGGGCGGCGCGCATGGCATGGAGGTGGCCCATGTCTGAACTGCATCGAAAAAGAACAATGAAAACAGGGGGATGAGCAGATGATTGTGTTGGAGAAACGGCCTCAGCCGTCCAAGGCGTGGTCCTATGCGACCCCCTTGGTTGCAGTGCTGGCAACGATGGTTTTTGGCGGCATCCTGTTCGCCATTCTGGGCAAGAACCCGATCGAGGCCATCGGAACCATTTTCTGGGAACCCCTGTTCGGAGAATTCGCCTTTTACTACCGCCCGCAACTGCTGGTGAAAGGCGCGCCGCTGGTGCTGATCGCCATCGGCCTGTCGCTGGGCTTTCGGGCCGGTATCTGGAATATCGGGGCCGAGGGGCAGTACATCATGGGCGCCATCTTTGGTGCCGGCGCTGGTTTGGCGTTCTATCCGCTGGATGCGTTCTATATCTTCCCGATCATGGTGATTGCCGGGGCGTTCGGCGGCTGGCTGTGGGCGATGATCCCGGCTTTTCTGAAAGTCCGCTTCGGTACCAACGAAATCCTTGTGTCGCTGATGCTGGTCTATGTCGCCGAACAGATGCTGGCCTCGGTTTCACTGGGCCTGTTGAAGAACCCCGAAGGGTTCGGCTTTCCAGGCTCGCGCAACCTGCAATCTTATGACAGCGCGCATAATGCCGAACTGATCGCGGGATCGGGCATGCATTGGGGCGTCGTAACCGCCCTGATCGCGGTGATCTTTGCCTACGTTCTGCTGAACCGCCACATGCTGGGCTTTCATATCCGTCTGACGGGTGAGGCACCGCGTGCGGCGAAGTTTGCCGGCGTGAACCCGGCGCGCCTGATCCTGTTCTGTCTGGGTCTGTCCGGCGCATTGGCCGGTCTGGCCGGGATGTTCGAGGTGTCCGGCCCGTCGGGTGTGGTCAGCATCGACTTTAACGTCGGCTACGGCTTTACCGCGATCATCGTGGCTTTCCTTGGCCGCCTGCATCCGGTGGGCATCCTGCTGGCCGGTGGGCTGATGGCCCTGACGTATATTGGCGGTGAGATCGCTCAGTCTCAGCTGGGCCTGCCCGCCGCTGCCATTCAGGTGTTTCAGGGGATGCTCCTGTTCTTCCTGCTGGCTTTCGACCTTTTGACCAACTACCGCATCCGTGCGGCCCGTAGCGAGGTGGCGTGACCCATGGACCTTGGTGAAATTAATCCCGTACTTCTGGTCGCCTCGCTGATGGTGGCCGCGACCCCCCTGTTGCTGGCCGCGATCGGAGAGCTGGTTGTCGAAAAAGCAGGCGTTCTGAACCTCGGTGTCGAGGGCATGATGATCGTTGGTGCGATCAGCGGTTTTGCGATCTCGGTCGAAACCGGCTCACCCTGGCTGGGTTTCATCGCCGCCGCAATCGGTGGTGCCGTACTGTCGCTGCTGTTCGTCCTGCTGACGCAGGTGGCATTGGCCAACCAGGTTGCCAGCGGTCTGGCGCTGACACTATTTGGCCTGGGGTTCAGCGCCCTGCTGGGCCAAAGCTATGTCGGGATCAAACCGCCCAGCATGGGTGAAATCCATATCCCGGTGATCAGCGATATCCCCGTGATTGGCCCGATCCTGTTCCAGCATGACCCGATCCTCTATGTCGGCATCGCTCTGACCGCTGCGGTCTGGGCCACGCTGAAATACACCCGTGTTGGCCTGATCCTGCGCGCAGTGGGCGAGAACCACGATGCGGCGCATGCACTGGGCTACAAAGTCATCAGAATCCGTATTCTTGCGATCCTGTTCGGCGGGGCCTGCGCGGGGCTGGGTGGGGCCTATATCAGCCTGATCCGCGTGCCCCAATGGACCGAGGGCATGACCGCCGGTGTCGGCTGGATCGCCCTTGCGCTGGTGGTCTTTGCCAGCTGGAAACCGTGGCGTGCCTTGCTGGGTGCCTATTTGTTCGGCGGCATCACCGTGTTGCAGCTTAATTTGCAGGCAGCGGGCGTTGCCATTCCTGTCGAGTATCTGGCAATGTCGCCCTATATCATCACGATCCTTGTGCTTGTGATCCTTTCGGCCGACAAGAGCAGCGCACCTGCCTCACTGGGCCGGATCTTCCATGCCTCACACTAGGGGCCAATTGAACCAACTTGGGGAGTAACACATGAAATTCACAACACTTTTGGCAAGCGCCGCCATGGCGCTGGGTCTGGCGACAGGCGCCGTGGCCCAAGACAAGACCAAGGTCGGCTTTGTCTATGTTGGCCCGGTGGGCGACGGCGGCTGGACCTATGAACACAACAAGGGTCGCCTCGCAGTCGAGGACCATTTCGGAGACAAGGTCGAAACCGTTTTCGTTGAATCAGTGCCCGAAGGCCCGGACGCCGAACGCGTCATGACCCAGATGGCGCTGGAAGGCGCAGATCTGATCTTTACCACCTCGTTCGGTTACATGGACCCGACGATCAACGTGGCCAAGAAGTTCCCGAACGTGAAGTTCGAGCACGCGACCGGCTATAAAACCGCCGACAACGTCTCGGTCTATTCGGCCCGCTTCTACGAGGGTCGCGCCGTTCAGGGCCACATCGCTGGCAAGATGACCAAGTCGAACACCATCGGCTATATCGGCTCCTATCCGATCCCCGAAGTGATCCGGGGCATCAACTCGGCCTATATCCACGCCAAGAAGGTGAACCCGGATGTCGAGTTCAAGATCGTCTGGGCCTATACATGGTTCGACCCGGCGAAAGAGGCTGACGCGGCCACCGTTCTGATCGAACAGGGCGCGGACGTGATCCTGCAGCACACCGACTCGACCGCGCCGCAGGCGGCCGCGCAAGAGGCAGGCAATGTTGTCACCTTCGGGCAGGCTTCGGATATGAGCGAATACGCCCCGTTCCCGCGCGTGTCGTCGATCATCGACAACTGGGCCCCCTACTACATCGCCCGTACACAGGCCGTCATGGACGGTTCGTGGGCGACGGTGAACACCTGGGACGGTATCAAGGAAGGCATGGTCGAGATCGGAGAAATCTCTGACGCGGTTCCGGCTGACGTGAAAGAAGAAGCGATGACCCTGAAGGCCGCCATGGCGTCCGGCGAATACCACCCCTTCACCGGTCCGCTGAAAAAGCAGGATGGCAGCGACTGGCTGGCAGATGGCGAAACCGCCGATGACGGCACGCTGGCCGGCATGAACTTCTACGTCGAAGGGCTGGAAGGCGAGATCCCACAGTAAGCCGACAGGCATACGAACCGAAGGGCTGGCCGTAAGGCCGGCCCTTTTTTGTTTCGGTTCCGCATGACCTTGACGAACAGGGATGCAGCGGACCTGATAGCGACAAGGGCAACTCTCCGACAGGACGGCATGGTTAATCCGATGGAACCCAAGGCACAGGACCGCAGCCGCTGGTGGATACTTGGCGCAATGGGGGCCATCCTTGGCGTCATCCTTCTGGATGAAACGGTTGTCAGCGTGGCGTTGCCCACGATCCGGGCCGAGCTTGGCCTGTCTCGGTTGGATGCGCATTGGGTCGTGAACATCTACCTGCTGGTGCTGGCCTGTTTTGCCTGTGCCGCAGGGCGGCTGGGCGACATCCTGGGTATCCGCGTATTGTTGAACGCGGGCCTTGTGATCTTTGGCCTGTCATCTGTGTTGGGGGGGTTTGCCGAAAGCGGACTTGCCCTGCTTGCCGCGCGGGCAGTTCAGGGTGTTGGCGCCGCTTTGATATTTCCTCTGTCGCTGGTGGTGCTCGTTCAGTCATTTGACGAAAAGGAACGCGGGCTGGCACTGGGGCTTTACGGCGGTATCGGAACGGTATTCCTGTCGTTGGGCCCGCTGGTGGGAGGTCTTCTGACCGAATACCTGTCCTGGCGCTGGATCTTCTGGGTCAACCCTCCGATCGTGCTGATTGTGGCCGGAATCTCCTGGACTTGCTGGCGCGATCCGCCACATTTGCCAGAGCTTGGATTTGACTGGAAAGGGCTTTTTCTTCTTGTGCCCGGTCTGGCCGCCCTGGTGTTCGGCGTCATGGAAGGCCCGGACCGGGGTTGGATGCAGCTTGAAGTTCTTGGCGCGCTGGCCGCAGGCGCGATGCTGCTGATCCTGTTTGTCCGTGTCGAACAGGGCCTTTCGACGCCACTGATCGCGATAAACTTGTTCGCCAATCCGGGGTTTGCGGCCGCGAACATGATCCTGTTTACTGCGCAATTCGGCAAGATTGCCCTGTTCGTGTTCGGCGCGGCCTATTTTCAGTCCGCGCTTGGGTTTTCACCCTTGATGGCCGGTGTGGCGTTATTGCCGATCGCTGTGCCGCAAATCTTTATCGCACCGATGGCAGGTAAAGTTGCCGACAAATTCGGCACCCGCGCCCCGTCCCTGACTGGCACCGCTATTGGAACGCTGGCCATTCTTCTGGTCGCGTTGGGAATGCACCTGAACGCAACTGCGGTAATCTACGTGGGATACATCCTGTGGGGATGCTGTGTCCCGTTCCTGTTTGTTCCGCCCCGACGCGCCGTCATGTCCGCTGTGCCACCAGAACTGCACGGGCAGGCCAGCGGCATTTCCATGACGTTTCAGCTGTTGGGCGGAACAGTCGGTATGGCCTTGGGAAGTACAGCCCTCGCCATTACCGGTTCTTTCACTCTGGTCTTTTGTTTCGTCGCCGCATTCGCGGCGTGCGTTCTGGCCTACGCCATGGCCTCGCTTGCTGCAGAAGGGCAAACTGACCGCGCAACCGAGTGACCTCGGCGCGCGGGCCAGACACAGATTAGTGCCCGGTCAGAACCAGCGTGTTCACCGGCATCAGGATCAGGCGCAGGCGCAGCCCCGCAGCATGGACAACGCCGATCGTGTCGACAACATGTAGGAACGCTGCCTCCCAAAATCCAAGGTCTTCGTGTTCCAGCCGTTCGTGGTTGTCTGTGTAAACATTCGCAAGACAGTTGGATCCGGGCGGAATGTCATCCGCCATGCCTTTGTACAGCGGCTCCATATAGACCAGAATCGAACCCGGGTTGGTGTTGGTCTGCACATCCCGCAGCTCGTCCGTCGGGCGGATTTGCCCAGAAGGGATAACGTCCTGCACCTCGACCACAACAACCGGGATCACCGTGAAGGGTTTGGTCATGCACCCAAGCTCTCCGATCATGCCGGGCTTGATGACCTGCGCGGAAAGCTGGTTGAACGCCGCCTGAAACCGATCATGCCCCGAGGATGAGGGCACCAGAATACCCGCCGGGCGCAGCAAAGGGCTGACATAGTCGCCGACCTGCAGCCCGAATTGTTCGACCCGCCCCGTTACCCCGGCGCTGATCACCGTTTTGTCCAGTTCGGTCAAAGCGGCATCCAGCTGCGCGTTTGCACTGGCCAGCTGGGCCGGGATCAGTTCTTCGATCTGCTGCAGGACGGCGGCACGTTTCGATTGCGCGGCCTTCAGTTCCGCCTCACGCTCGGCCACCAGATTTTCCAGCCGGTCAATTTCAGCCAGACGGACGGCGCTGGACCCTTCGTCGCGCAGGGTGGTGTTGCGCTCCAGATCCTCAAGGGATTGATCCAGCGCGGCCCGGGCACCGGCGATGCCGGCCTCGGCCTCGGCCAGATCGGTTTCCGCCACTTTCAGCGAAGCCTGCACCTGTGCGATCCCGGCATGCGCCGCTTCGACCATCGCGGTCTGGGTAAAATCCTCGATCCGGAAGATGGGCTGACCCGCGACAACCTGCTGGTTGTTGGTGACAAACACCTCGGACACACGGCCGCCAAGCTGGGGCAGGATCGTCACGGTGCGGAAATAGGATGCCGCCGTTTTGCTGGCCGGATGGAAATAGAACAATGTGGTGATCACGGTCAGCGCCAGAATAGCGCAGGTGGTCAACCCCCAGCGCAGTTCATACCACATCGTGAAGAGGGTAATTTCATGCCCGATCCGTTTGCCCTGAACAAAGCGGCGGAACAGATAGTCGGGCAGCACTGTAACCAGCGCGCACATCAATGTCTCAAGCATGACCTATTGCTCCTGCTGCGCGGTTGGTTCCTGGGGCTGAACCGGGGCAGGCTCTTGCGAAGACTGCGAGCCCAAAGATCGAATAGCGTCCGCGATCGCCCGAAGAGGCGCCGCGACATCAGGGAACTGGAACCCCGCCACCAGAACGGCCGCGACCCAGAACAGACCGTTATGCGTAAACAGCGCAAGCAGGGCCAGAATACCGACCAACTGAAACTGAGGGTGGTTGGATTCATGGGCGATTTTTTCGGGTATCGAATGCAGCGTGAAATATCCCACGCCGATCAGGATGATGACCAGAACGGTGAACACGAACATGAACGTCAAAAGGAAATCACTGCCGTCCGCCTGGGTCACGTAAGACGGAATATGCCCCGTGGCCATCGGGTGTAGATCTGCGGTACTCACCCTGCCCTCCTGTTTCTGCGTTACACTTTCTTGGATGGGTTGATGCATAATTTCAAGCCTGCTTAAAGTTCCCGGTAGGCTTCTGGCGCGACTTGACGGCATTTTGGCCACGAGCATTTTCAACGGACAGGGCGGCTGGCCCATAAGAGGAACCATGATAGATTTCCTGATCATCGGCGGCGGCATTGCCGGGCTCAGCGCTGGCGCGCGGCTTTCGCAGCACGGGACAGTAACCGTTCTCGAAGCCGAGGACGCGTTAGGCTACCACGCGTCGGGACGGTCCGCCGCCCTGTTCGAAGAAAGCTATGGCCCGCCGTCCGTTGTTGCGCTGAACAAGGCTGGCGCCTCATTTATGAACGGTGAAAATGGCGGCTATCTGATCCCGCGCGGCTTGATGCTGGTGGGCGGAAAGAGCCAGAGGCAGGTGTTCGAAACCGATGCGGCCGACCTGAATATGCAGGTCATTACCGTGGATGAGGCAAGGGCCCGCATACCGATCCTGAACCCCGCCACCGTGGGGCATGCCGCGATCAGCTATGCCGCGTTTGATGTTGATACGGACAGGCTGTTGCAGGATTTTGCGCGCATCATTCGCGGCAATGGCGGAACGGTGCAGACCAAGCGCAAGGTCACAGATATTCGAAAAGCCGGGCATTGGATGATCCAGGCGGGTGATACCTACGAGGCCCGCAATCTGGTCAACGCCGCCGGAGCCTGGGTCGATGAGATTGCCGCCCTGGCCGGGATCGCACCGATCGGGATTGTACCGAAACGTCGTTCTATGGCCCGGCTTCCCGCCCCGGGCGGGCATGACGTCAGGGGCTGGCCCATGATGCTGGGCGCGGGTGAGACCTGGTATGCCAAACCTGACGCGGGTAAACTGCTGGTCTCACCAGCTGAGGCTGAGCCGGTCGCGCCGCAGGACGCCTATGCCGACGATATGGTGCTGGCCGAAGGGCTGGCGCGGTACGAAGAAATGGTTACCGAGCCTGTTACCCGGGTCGAGGCAAACTGGGCCGGTCTGCGCAGTTTTGCGCCGGACGGGACGCTGGTTCTGGGCCCGGATCCTGCGGATCCGTCGTTTATCTGGTCAGCCGGTCAGGGCGGCTATGGGTTTCAGACCGCCCCGGCCGCCTCGCAATTGGTTGCGGATCTGGCGACCGGCTCTCCTTCCCAACTGGGTGCCGAGGTCATCGCCGCCCTCAGCCCGGAAAGGCTGCGCCGATGAGTAAAAGACACCTTCCTTCGAATGCCAGCGTTGCCACCGAAGGTCAGGACGGGCGGCTGGTTGCCCCCGCCGCGACCCGCAATGCGGACGCGCTGTGCAACCTGCTGGTTCAATACGCGCCACCCAGCGGCCGCGCGCTGGAGATCGCCAGCGGCACCGGCCAGCATGTCAGCGCCTTTGCCCGGCACTTGCCCGGCCTGCTCTGGCAACCGACCGAGATCGACAAAGAGAGGCGGAACAGTATCGACGCATACACGGCTGACCTGCCCAACGTCTCTGACGCCGCACCATTGGATGCAACGGCACCGGGATGGCACAAGGAATTCGCCGGGCAAAATCTGATTGTTCTGATCAACCTTGTGCATCTGATCAGTTGGGCAGAAACCAAGACGCTGATTTCCGAGGTCGCACAGGCGCTCGCCCGCGGGGGGCGCTTTGTTCTCTACGGCCCATTCATGCGGTCGGGGCAGTTGACGAGTGACGGGGACCAGCGGTTTCATGACGCGTTGATCCAACAGGACGCTGAGATTGGCTACAAGGATGACGATGACATTGCTGCGCTTTTGACCGGCCTTAGTCTGACCATCGTCGAAACTGTCGAAATGCCCGCCAATAACCTGGCTTTCATCGCGGAAAAACCCGCCACCTGATCGAAATCAAGGCCCAGCTCAACGCCGCAATACACATTCCATTTATACAATATAAATGGAATGATGACATGCACTGGCAGGAAAAGATCAAGGCCACCCGCAACGGGCTGCGCAATCTGAACGGCGCGATACCCGATGCAACCCGCGCGTTCGGCGCGCTTGGGGCGGCGGTAAAGCAAGGTGGAACACTCGACTACAAAACCAAGGAATACATCGCTCTGGGCATCTCCATAGCGATCCGGTGCGAACCCTGCATCACGTTGCACACAGAAGCCCTGATCAAGGCCGGTGCATCGCGTGAGGAGTTTTCGGACGTTCTCGCAGTGGCCATCCAGATGGGCGGGGGTCCGTCGATGATGTACGCGGCCAAGGCGCTGGAATGTTTCGACGAAATGAGGTCGTGACAGCACCGAAATCAAAAGGCCCCGGAATGTTTCCGGGGCCTGATCTTGATCAACCGTCCTTGCGGATGGTTTCGTTCTTGGGGTCATAGGGGCTGTCGCAGGTCACGACCGCATCCCACAGCTTGTCCTGCATCTTGACCTGCAGCTTAGTGCCTTCAACCGCCAGTTCAGGCTTTACATAGCCCATGCCGATGGATTTCTCGAAAGCCACGGAATACCCGCCCGAGGTCAGACGACCCACACGCTCACCTTCCGGCGTATAGAGCGCCTCGCGGCCCCACGGGTCAGCATCGTCCGGTCCGTCAATCAGCAGGGTGCAGCATTTCACGCGCACGCCGGTCTCTTCCAGCTTGGCCTTGCCGTAGAAGTCTTTCGACAGGTCAACAAATCGCGGCAGGTCAGCTTCCAGCGGGGTCGCGTCGCGGCCCAGTTCGGTGCCGAAGGCGCGATAGGATTTTTCCTGACGCAGCCAGTTCTGAGCGCGGGCGCCGACCAGCTTCATACCGTGCTTCTCACCGGTTTTTTCCAGCAGATCGAACAGGTAGTTCTGCATCTCGATCGGATGGTGCAGTTCCCAGCCCAGTTCACCGGTATAAGCCACGCGGATCGCGTTGACCGGGCACATGCCCAGTTCGATTTGACGGGCCGACAGCCATGGGAAGCGCTTGTTGGACAGTGCGGTTTCCGGATCAGCGTCCTTGATGACCTCTTTCAGAACGTCACGCGACTTGGGTCCGGCGATGGCAAAGACGCCCCACTGGGTGGTCACGTCCTGGATCTCGATGTAACCGAACTCCTCCATCTTGTCCTCGGCCGCCTTGCGCAGATAGTCGGCGTCATACTCGGTCCAGGCACCGGCAGAGACGATGTAATAGTTGTTCTCGCCATTCCGGACGATGGTGTATTCGGTGCGGGTGGTGCCGTGCGAGGTCAGCGCGTAGGTCAGGTTGATACGACCGACCTTTGGCAGCTTGTTGCAGGTGAACCAGTCGAGGAATGCGGTCGCACCGGGGCCTTTGACGACATGCTTGGTGAAGGCCGACGCGTCGATCAGGCCAACGCCTTCGCGGATCGCTTTGGCTTCTTCGACGGCGTACTGCCACCAGTTACCACGGCGGAAGGAACGGCTTTCCTTGTCGAAGTTATCCGGCGCATCCAGCGGGCCGAAATAATTCGGACGTTCCCAGCCGTTCACCCAGCCGAACTGCGCGCCACGGGCTTTCTGACGGTCATATGCAGGAACCGTGCGCAGCGGACGGCAGGCCTCACGCTCTTCATCGGGGTGGTGCAGGATGTAGACATGCTCATAGCACTCTTCGTTCTTGCGTGCCGCGAATTCGGTGGTCATCCAGTTGCTGCTGTAGCGCTTGGGATCCAGCGATGCCATGTCGATCTCGGCTTCGCCATCGACCATCATCTGCGCCAGATAGTAGCCGGTGCCGCCCGCAGCGGTGATGCCGAACGAAAAGCCCTCGGCCAGCCACATGTTCCGCAGACCCGGAGCCGGACCAACCAGCGGGTTGCCATCGGGGGTGTAGCAGATCGGGCCGTTGAAATCGTCTTTCAGACCGGATTCAGCGCAGGAGGGCACGCGTTCGGCCATCGCCATGTACTGATCCGCGATGCGGTCCAGGTCCAGCGGGAACAGGTCGGCGCGGAAACTGTCCGGCACGCCATGTTCAAACTGCGCGGGCGCGCCGTGTTCGTAGATACCCAGAATCCAGCCGCCGCGTTCCTCACGCGCATAGGATTTGTTGTCGGCGTCGCGGACAACGGGGTGTTCCGGGTTGCCTGCTTCGCGCCATTTGACCAGTTCGGGGTCTTTGTCCATGACGATGAAAGTGTGCTCGACCGGGATGGCAGGCATCTTGATGCCCAGCATTTTGGCGGTACGCTGCGCGTGGTTGCCTGAGGCGGTCACGACATGCTCGGCGGTGATCACGACCTGCTCGTCCGACGGCACCAGGTTGCCGCCCTTTTCGACCATCTTGGTGCAGGTGACTTCCCAATGGGTGCCGTTCCAGTGGAAGGCGTCAGCCTGCATCTTGCGCACGATATCAACACCGCGCTGACGGGCGCCCTTGGCCATCGCCTGCGTTACGTCTGCGGGGTTAATATAGCCATCTTCGGTGTGATAGATCGCGCCCTTCAGATCGCTGGTTTCGATCAGCGGCCAGCGCTCTTTGATCTGGTCGGGGGTCAACCATTCATAGGCGACATCGCAGGTTTCAGCTGTGGAGGCGTAGAGCATGTATTCATCCATACGCTCCTGCGTCTGCGCCATGCGCAGGTTGCCGACCACGGCGAAGCCTGCGTTCAGGCCGGTTTCTTCTTCAAGCGTCTTGTAGAAATCAACCGAGTACTTGTGGATGTGGGTTGTCGCATAGGACATGTTGAACAGCGGCAGCAGGCCCGCGGCGTGCCAGGTGGAACCGGATGTCAGTTCGTCCCGCTCAATCAGCATCACGTCATCCCAGCCCGCTTTGGCCAGGTGATAGGCAATCGAAGTACCGACGGCGCCGCCGCCAACGACCAGTGCTTTGACTTGGGTTTTCATAGCCGGGTGTCCCCCCTTGGAATTTGTTGCCCCCATATGGCGCAAATGAAGCCCCCGCCGCGACATTCATCCGACCAGTGATATAAAAAAAACGACCCCCGGTCTGTCGGGGGTCGCATTTCGGCTGGAATCCGGTGCGGGTTAACCGTCGCCCAATGTGCAGGTCTTGAAGGCTTCTTTGGTCGCGCATTTGCTTGAAACGCCTGCGCCACCCTTGTTGACGCGAACCGTGGGTGCCTGCGCGGTTTCGTCTTTCTGGAAATAGGACTTCAACCCACCGAAAAAGCCGCCTGCGCCGCCGTCCTCGGCGGTAGGTTGTTTTGGGTCACCCTTGAACGACGCAAAGAAGCGCCCGAACATGTTGCCGCCCTCAGATCCGGCTTTTTGGGTTTCACCCGCCAGCAGATCAGTCAACCCCCTGCGGTACCCTAGCTGAACCAGATCATCGGCGGATTGGATCTTGTTCGCGGTCAGGTCAAAGGTATCGTCGGGCAGCCCGTATTGCGCAGCCATCGTGTTCGCGACCAGAGCAAGCCCGTCGACGTTGTTGAGCCGGAGCTGCGCCAGTTCCCCACGGAGCTTCATGAACTCCGATCTCAGTTCAGCCATGTTCACGGCCAGTTCCGTCTCGGTCTCGGCGTTCACTACTGCGTCATTGCCGACACCGGGCACCGGCTGGCTGAGCAACGCGTTCAACCCGTCATAGTCCAGCCGCGACAGAAACGCGTGCACGTCCTGTGCGGGTGCATCCGAATACATCTTCAGACGGATTTCCTCGCCCAGACCGATAGTTCCCTTGTAGACATTGAACGCCACCGGGGCGCTCAGGTCCGTGATACCTGCGGTAACCATCGACCAGAACGCGCGATCATCCACCCTAATCACACTGTATTTGTTTTGCGTGAACTGAAAAAATGCCACGCCGCCAATAACGCCGAAGGGGGTGTAATCGCTGGCGCTGATGCCCAGCGCGTCCACGGATTGCGCGATGTTGCCCGCAAGAGTGTTGGATCTGGCGTCCTTCCTGAGTGAAATCTGCACCCAGATCGTATGTTCGCCTTTCTCGTAAACCCAACTGTTGCGGTCTACCTTGCTGGCCAGTTGCTGAGCTTTCTGAATTGCGACTTTCTTGGCCAGCGGCCGGGCTGCCTCGCTGATATTGTCCTGTAAGACCCCTTCCCGCGCATCGCGTGCAAAGTCGCGGTCGGCGATTGCGCGACGCACCCATTCCTTGTCGGAGTCCGGCAGGAAATGCTTGCCGCCGGCACGCCAGCGTTTCTGGCGTTCACGCTCGACTTTTTCCGCGTCCAGCTCTTCGTGATAGAGGGCAAACCGCTGTTTCAGCGTGTCCACATAACCGTTCGCCGATAAAGTGCCCTCGTGCTTTTTGTCCTGCTGGTAATAGTCCACCCCGGCCACAGCCAGAACCACGACCAGCACAAAACCAATGAACCGCAACGCGTCCATCTGAATCTCCGAAATCAATCACTGCTCTTTTCCCGGATGGATAGCAGTAAATTGGGGCAGTCTTGTGGCTTTGTTGCAGAATTCCCGCGTTGTCTTCAGGGGTCCGCGAGCGGAAGAATCTTTCCCGGATTCATAATGTTATCCGGGTCCAGCGCCCGTTTTATCGCGCCCATATAGTCGACCGCCGGCCCAAGCTCCTTGACCAGATAGGGTTGCTTGCCCTGCCCGATTCCGTGCTCGCCGGTACAGGTGCCCTCCATCGAGATTGCCAGATCGTTCAGCCACCCGACAAATCCGCCTGCCCTGGCCACTTCGTCCTCGTTTTCCATGTCGATCAGCAACAGGGTGTGGAAATTTCCGTCGCCCACATGCCCGACCATCGGCGCCAGCAGGCCAAGCTCTTCGGTCTTTTTCCGGGTTTTTGTGACGCATTCGGCCAGACGCGAGATCGGAACGCAGACATCCGTCGAAATCCCGCGGGCTCCGGGCCGCAGTTGCAAGCTGGCCCAGTACATGTCATGCCGGGCCTGCCACAGTTTGTTGCGTTCTTCGGTCGTCGAGGTTGCGGCGAAATCCGTGCCGCCAAATTCTTCGGCGATCTGATCAAAGGTTTCCGCCTGCTCGGTGGCACCGCTTTCCGATCCGTGAAATTCCAACAGCAGCAATGGCGTTTCCGGCAGGCTCAGCCCGGAATAGGCATTGGCCGCCCTGACCGACATCTCGTCCAGCAATTCGATCCGCGCGACCGGGACGCCATATTGGATCGTCATCATCACCGCCTGACAGGCGGCGTCCACCGAAGGGAAAGAACAGCGGGCCGAGGTGATCGCCTCGGGGATGCCCTGCAGGCGCAGGGTGATTTCGGTGATGATGCCCAACGTGCCTTCGGCGCCGATCAACAAGCGGGTCAGGTCATACCCGGCCGAGGATTTCCTGGCCCGGTGGCCGGTCCGAATGATCTGCCCGTCCGGCATCACCGCCTCAAGGCTGAGGATGTTGTCCTTCATGGTCCCGTAGCGCACCGCATTGGTGCCCGAAGCCCGCGTTGCGGCCATACCGCCCAGCGAGGCGTTCGCGCCGGGGTCGATCGGGAAAAACAGGCCCTGATCGCGCAAATGGGTATTCAGGTCCTCGCGTGTCACACCGGGTTGGACAACGCAATCCAGATCGCCGGGATGGACGGCCAGCACCTTGTTCATCTGCGTGAGGTCAACCGAAATACCCCCGGCCGGGGCATTTACATGGCCTTCGAGCGATGTGCCGGTACCGAAGGCAATGACCGGAACCTTGTGCAAGGCGCAGGTTTTGACGATCTCGGAAACTTCCTCGGTCGAGTGCGGAAAGACCACCGCATCCGGAGACTGGTTTTCGATCCAGGTGGTTGTGTGACCATGTTGCTCGCGGATCGCCCGCCCCGTTTGAAGGCGGTCGCCGAACTTCTGCTTGAGGATGCTGACAGCCGTATCTATCCCGGCTTCATTTCGCGGTAATACAGCTGCCTGCACCATTCGGTTTCCCCCCTATTCGCCTAGCGCGATACCTTCGCGGCGCGGATCGGCACCGCCGATCAGAACGTCGCCAATTTCAATCGCATGCAGGCCCGAGGTCAGGTCACGCGGGTTAACCTCGAACCCCATTTCGGTCAGAGCGTCCGAGAACCCCTCGGCCGATGTGCTCAGTTCGACATCATATGTTCCGAAACGGTTGACCAGATGCGGCAGCGACAAAGCCTGCTGAACATCCATGTCCCAGTCCGCCCAGGCGATGATCGACTTGGCCACGTAACCGATGATGCGGCTGCCGCCGGGTGAACCGATGGCCAGCACCGGCGCACCGTCCTGCATTACGATTGTCGGGCTCATGGATGAGCGCGGCCGCTTGCCGGGCTCCAGCCGGTTGGCAATCGGAACGCCGTCGCTGTGGGTCTTGAACGAGAAATCGGTCAACTCGTTGTTCAGCAGGAACCCGTTCGTCATCAACCGGGATCCGAAGCCGTTTTCGATCGTCGTCGTCATCGACAGGACGTTGCCATATTGATCCACAATCGAAATATGCGAGGTCGAGGGCAGTTCCAGCGAGACATCATCGGCCCAGTTCGACGCGTGATCGAATTCCGGATTTCCCGGCGCCACCTCGGTCAGCGCGCCTTCGCTGCCCAGCAGTTCGCCGCGCTGCGACAGATAGTCCGGGTCGACCAATCCTTTCGTGGGCATGGGAACAAAATCGTGGTCGGCCATGTACCGGCCCCGGTCGGCAAAGGCCAACCGGGAGGCATCGCCGATCAGACGCCACGCATGGGCATCTTCGGGGCCCATGGCGGCCAGATCATACCCGTCCAGCATGCCAAGTATCTGCCCGACCGTCAGTGCGCCCGAAGATGGCGGCCCCATGCCGCAGACCTCATAAGTGCGATAGGTCGCGCAGACCGGCTCACGCTCGATCACCTGATAAAGCGCCAGATCGACACCGGACAGAACGCCCGGGTTTCCCGGGGCATTGCGCACGGTGCTGACGATTCCGGCGGCGATTTTACCGCCATAGAACCCGGCAGACCCTTCGCTGGCCAGAACCCGCAGGGTTTCCGCATATGCGGGGTTCATCAGACGTTGGCCCTGCTTCAGCGGCGCGCCATCGGGCAGGAAATAGGCCGCGGTTCCGGGGAACCGAGACAGACGCTCGGCATCCGCTTCGACCAGGCTGGCCAGACGTGGCGAGACAAGGAACCCCTCGTCGGCCAGCGTAATTCCAACCTGAAACAGGCTGGGCCACGGGCTGCGGCCCCAGCGGCGATGCGCTTCCTCCAGCAATGCAGGCGTGCCGGGCGTACCGACGGACAAGCCGCCAACCACCGCATCAAAGAATTTCAGCGGCGCGCCGTTTTCGTCGTGGAACAGCCGGTGGTTCGCTTCCAACGGGGCCGTCTCACGCCCGTCGAGCGTGGTCAGATTGCCGCTTGCGTCATCGTACCAGACAAGGAAAGCCCCGCCGCCCAGGCCCGAGGATTGCGGTTCAACCAACCCCAGCACAACCTGCACCGCGACCATCGCATCCGCAGCGGACCCCCCTTCCCGCAGGACCTTGGCACCGGCCTCGACGGCCAGCGGGTTAGCGGCCGCGACCATCCAGTTCTGCGCCTCGACAGGGGCACCGGCCAGTTTGGCCTCAAGCGCCGCGATAACCTCTTCGGTCAGCCCCTGCACCTGCCCCTCGGACGCGCCCTCGGGCGCAACCGCATCTGCGGTTTCCTGTGCAAAGGAAGGCACGCCAAAAGTCAGTGCCGTCAAAAACAATCCCGAAATCAGACTTCGTTTCATTGTATCCTCCTGAAAAACCGTTTTTTGCCCCTGCAATCAAACGAGGCCCAAACTCGTCACAACATGGATGGTACGACCTGATCCGGTGGCCGGTGACCGTCTTCGAAGGTCTTGATATTTATAATGACCTTCTCGCCCATTTCGATACGCCCCTCCAGCGTGGCCGACCCCATATGGGGCAACAGAACGACATTCGGCAATTGCCGCAGGCGCGGATTCACATTCGTTCCGTGTTCATAAACGTCCAGCCCGGCCCCGGCGATTTCACCCGAACGGATCTGCCGGGTCAGTGCGTTTTCGTCGATCACCTCACCGCGCGAGGTATTCACGATAACAGCTGTCTGCTTCATCAGCTTCAGACGCCGCGCATTAATCAGATGAAAGGTCGACGGCGTGGACGGGCAGTTAATCGAGATGACATCCATCCGCGCCACCATCTGGTCCAGGCTTTCCCAATAGGTCGCCTCCAGATCCTGTTCGGTCTCGGGGCGCAGCCTGCGGCGATTGTGATAATGCACCTGCATGCCAAACGCCTTGGCCCGCTGCGCCACGGCCTGACCGATGCGTCCCATTCCAAGAATGCCCAGACGCCGCCCGCCGATCCGGCCACCCAGAAAGGCATTTGGCGCCCAGCCTGACCAGTCCCCCTTTTGCATGACCGCCAGACCTTCGGGTATCCTGCGCGTCACGGCCAGTATCAGCGCCATGGTCATGTCGGCGGTGTCGTCGGTCAGAACACCCGGAGTGTTCGAAACCAGAATTCCGCGCTGCCGCGCAGTTGCAACATCGATATTGTCAACGCCAGCCCCATAATTCGCGATCAGGCGCAGATTCTCGCCGGCCTGCCCCAGCAGGCCACCGTCGATCGTATCCGTCACGGTCGGCACCAGCACGTCCGCGCTTTGGACGGCGGTCACCAGTTCTTCGCGCGACATCGGCGTATCATCGTCACGCAGCTGCACGTCGAACAGCTCGCTCAACCGGGTTTCAACCGCCTCGGGCAACCGTCGCGTAACGACAACACTCAGACGTTCTCTTGGCACCTTCGCCCTCCCACTGCTTTGCAAACTTTCGCGCGCCATGGCATCGTGGCGCAGGATAAGGCGGGGCACAAGAACTCCTAAGACATTGAGTCGACCTTTTTTCGAACACAGATCAACAGGCACAAGAGCAGACAGTCAGTGAGTGGTACTCTACCGGTAATGCGCCGTTTCTGGGCAATAGTGTCCGTGCTTCTGTTCGCGTTCGGCCCCGTGGTCGCCAGCGCACAGGATAACCGCGGCCCTGTCACCAACCTGCCTTTGCCACGTTATGTTTCGATGAAAGCTGCCGAAGGTAATGTGCGGCGTGGCCCGTCGCTGACCCATCGAATCGACTGGGTGTTCAAAAGGCGCGGAATGCCCCTGCAAATCACCGCCGAATACGGCAACTGGCGCAAGGTTCAGGACCGCGACGGTGCCGGCGGATGGGTTCATTACGCCTTATTGTCGGGCGTGCGCACCGTTCTGATCGAATCCGAGATGCTGCCGGTCTATACGAGCCCCGATCCGAACGCGCAGGTCAGCGCCCAATTCGAATCCGGGGTTGTCGCCCGGCTGGGCAGTTGCAATCCGGACTGGTGCCACATTTCCGCCGGCGGCTATCGCGGCTGGGCGCTCAAATCCAGCCTTTGGGGCGTCGACCCCGCGGAAATCCGCGAATAACTCGTAGTCGTGCAACCCCGGAATCAGCTTGTCCGCGCAATGAAGTCGCAGGTTAGCTCCACCAGTTCGGCACCGACATCCTCTTGCAGAAAATGGCCCGCATCCGGCAGCACGACATGCGGCTGACCGGCGGCCCCCGGACACAGCCGCTGAAACACGGTGTCGATTCCGGCCATGACTTTGTCATCTGCCCCAAACGCCGTCAGAACCGGGGTGTCCAAGTTGCGGATCACATCCCACGCCCTGCGATTCGGACCCGACGACGGGTCCTCGGGCGAGGACGGAACCAGCATCGGGAATTGTCGCGCTCCGGCCTTAAAACGCTCATCCGGAAACGGTGCGTCGTAGGCTGCAATGGTGTCTTCCGACAATGGGGCAACCGTTCCGCCCTTGAGGATCCCACCGGCGGGAAACACCGGCACTTCCTGGCTGAATTGGCGCCAGTTCTCAAACGCCGCACCCATCGGCTGATCCCCCGTCGGCAAAGCGGTGTTGGCCACAACGATCCGCGCGAATCTTTCCGGCATTTCAGCCCATAACCGCAGGCCGATAAGCCCGCCCCAGTCCTGGCAGAACAAAGTGACATTGCGCAGATCCACCTTACGGAGCCATTCCCCCATCCAGGCGACATGACGTTCATAGGTATAATCCCCACGCTCAGCTGGCTTGTCAGATCGCCCAAACCCGATCAGATCCGGTGCAACTGCCCGATGACCCTTTGCGACAAATCCCGTGATCATATGCCGGTAGAGATACGACCAACTGGGTTCGCCATGCATCATCAGCACCGGATCGGCATCCCGCGGCCCCTCGTCCACATAGTGGACGCGCAACGTGCCGCCCTCCGTGTCATCGACCTGCAAGTAATGCGGCGCGAAGGCATAATCGGCCAACCCGTGAAATCTTTCATCCGGAGTGCGCAGAGCTTTCATGTCTCACCTTCTGACTTTCTCACCTGCCATTGAGGGAGTGCCGTGCGTTCATTGCAGGTCCCACCTCATGAAACAGGTAAGTATGCCCCTCCGCAAGTCACCCAATGAGGACCCCCTTCAGCGCCCAACCTCGAATTGACCCGCCGGGACAGGACGCACGAAGCCCGTCGACATGCCTTCGGAACAGCCCGTCGATTTGGGGCGCAAACCCATGCCGACCCTGCCCTGAAAAATATTTTCCAAGCTTGCTGATTTTTTGCTGGAAAGGCCTTGAACCCTCCAACCAACAATCGTAGATAGCGCCTCACCGTTGGGGTGTAGCCAAGTGGTAAGGCAGCGGTTTTTGGTACCGTGTATCGTAGGTTCGAATCCTACCACCCCAGCCACCATTCTCCGAAAGAGCAACAAAATAAGGGGAATTCCGCCCCTTCAAGTCGACATGTATCCCATGCCTCCGAAGTTGGGATACAAAGCGGGACATATTGATATCTGCTCGAACACGGATGAGCATTGACGCAAGATACTGGGCGTGTCCGAACGCGCCCAGTATCTTTAAGTCGCGACGTGAGAAACCTTTTTATCTGGCGAGTAGATGTCCAGGATGTTCCAATGTCCCGTTGTTGGTGTCGGGTTGTTGATCATTGGGACGTCGAGCACGGTTGGCTTTCCACTGGCAATTGCCGCTTCCAATGCCGGCAACAGTTCATCGGCTGCGCTGAGCCTGTGTCCCTCCGCACCGTAGGCCCGCGCAATGTCGGCATAGCCCGGCCCGTTTGCGGGCGCTTCGGCTGATCCGGGGAATGTGGTGCCGTAGGTCAGACCGTAATGCGCCTTTTGAAGGCCCGCGATGGTGCCGAAGGCGTTGTTGTTCATCACCAGCCAGATGATGCCCAGATCAAGCTCAACCGCCGTGGCCAGCATTGAGGGGTTCTGTCCAAAGCCCCCGTCACCGACCAGGCTGATCACCACCCGATCAGGGGCCGCCAGTTTCGCGCCAATCGCACCAGGAGGGCCAAAACCCATCGTGGCGAACCCGCCCGGGGTCAGGATCGAGCCGGGGGTCAGGATATCGAATTGCTGTCCGACACCGTTCTTGTTCCACCCAACGTCCGTGGTGATGATGGCATCCTCGGGCAGTGCCTTGCGGGTATCTGCCAGAATACGCTCGGGCATCATCGGAAAGGCCGACGAGGTCGCCATTTCCACGTTGCGCGCTTTGAATTCTGTCCTGAAATCCGTGATCTGCCGTTCCAGCGCGGGGCGGTTGAAACCGTCCGGATACATCTCGCGGGCAACTCGGTTGAGGACACGTAACGCGGCCTTGGCGTCCGCAACGACGCCGATTTCGGTGGGATAGTTCCGACCGATCTCCTGCGGTTCGATGTCGATATGAATGACCTTTGAGCCGGGAATATTGAACGTATAGCCGGGATACCAACTGGAGCAGTCGGCCTCCTTAAACCGCGTGCCCACGGCAAAGATATAGTCGGCATTCAGACAGGATTGGTTGACCAGTTCGGTGCCCCAAAACCCGGTCATGCCCAACACCAGCGGATGGTCGTCCCGCAGCGCACCCTTGCCCATCAGGGAATGCGCGACGGGCAACCCCATATGTTCGACGAAGCCGCGCAACTCCTCGCTGGCTTGCGCCAACAGGACACCGCCGCCGACATAGGCGACCGGGTTTTCGGCCTTCGCCAACGCTTCGACAATCTCGCGCGCGGTTTCGTCGTCGATGGACGGTTTCTTGAGCGCGCGCGTGTTGTCGCGGATGCGGTCGAAGCTGTCCGCGGGGATGACCTCGGAAAAGATGTCCATGGGGACGTTGACCAACACGGGGCCGGGTTGGCCGGTTTCAGCCAGATGAAACGCCTTTTCCAGAATTTCGGCCATCAGGTCCGCGCGATCCACCCGCCAAGCGCGTTTAACAAAGGGGCGATAGATCTCCCACTGGGCCGCGTCTGCGTGCAGGTTCACCTCCTGATGCGGATGCTTGCCATAGTAATGCGTCGGAATGTCCCCCGCGATCACCACCATCGGGATACAATCCAATGCGGCATTGGCGACCCCGGTGGCGCAATTGGTCAGTCCCGGGGAGAGATGGGACAACACCACCGAGGCCCTGCCTGTCACCCGGGCATAGGCGTCCGCCGCGTGGCTAGCGATCTGTTCATGCCGCACGGTGACGAAATCGATGGGACTTTCCGCCAACGCGGCCAGAACCGCGATGTTCGTGTGCCCGCAAAGGCCGAATACATGCTTGACCTCACGACGTTCGAGGAAGTCAACGATATGTTCGGCAACGGTCTTATCTTCCAGTTTCGCTCCGTCCATCACGCGACCTCCTGTCCGTAGAACTCACCGAACAGGTCCGGCTCCGAGGGGCGATCCTCGGGGATTGGACGGCTGACCCAGGTATAGTTCATCATGTGTTTCATGGTGACGTTTTCGTTGGTGATGTTACCGCCCCAGATGCCGCAGCCGAGGCTGCTGGTCATGGGCATGCCATTGGTCCAGGCACCTGCGTTGGCTTTGGACTGAGGCTGTCGCACCATCATGCGGCTGACCGGAGCCAGACGCGCCAACCGGTCGATGTGATCGTCATTGTGGCTGTAGATGCCGCAGGAATGGCCCTTGCCCCCGGTGTTGTAGATCTGGCTGACCGTTTCCAGCGCGTCATCGAACGTGTCGAAGTGATAAAGCGCCATCAGCGTGGTCAGTTTTTCCTTGGAGAACTTGTGCTGCGGGCCGATTTGCCCCTGATTTTCAACCATCAGAAACTTGCGATCTTCGGGGATGCCAAAACCGGCGACCTTGGCCGTTTGCTGCGGCGGACAGGCGATGGTTGGGAAGGTACGGTTGCCCTTGTCATCCCACATTGCCGCTTCGAGCATGGCCTTCTCTTCGTCAGAACACAGGTAACCGCCTTCGGCCTCAAGCGCCTTGATCATATCGTCGTAAACCGAGCGCTGGATGATGATGTTACCGTCGGCCGAACAACCCGAGCCAAAGTCAGACGTCTTTGAAATACGGGTGTTCTGAGCAGCAATGTCCAAGTCAGCTGTCTCATCGATGACAATGGATGAATTGCCCGCGCCGACACCATAGGCTGGACGCCCTGAGCTGTACGCCGCTTTGACCATGGGTTTGCCACCCGTCGCCAGCGTCAGGTCACAAATCTCCATCAGATGTTGCGTCAACGGGATCGACGGCTTGCGGATCGACTGGAACAGGTCTTCGGGGGCACCGGCGGCACGGCAGGCTGCACGCATGACCTCGACCATCTCAAAGGTGGTATGGGCGGTTCGCGGGTGCGGGCTAAAGATGACGGCATTCCGGGCGTTCGCGGCGGAAACACCGGTCACTGGTGGCGTCATCGCCGGGTTGGTCATCGGGATCAGGGATGCGATCACACCGGCAGGTTTGGCATATTTAACCAGACCTTTTTCCTCATCAACCTCGACGATGCCGGTCGAGGGTGTGCGCAGGACATCGCGCAGCACCATGTGAATCTTGAACCGCTTTGCTGGACGTCCCGCACGATCTCCGATACCGCTTTCGTCCACGCCTTGCTGGGCCAGACGGGTGAAGGTTTTCTCGTTTCCTGCGTACCACGCAATGGCCTGAGACAGGCGGTCCAGCCTGTCCTGATCCCAATCCTCGATCTCGGCCATGGCAGCGCGGGCGCGTGCCAGCATATCGGCCGCCATATTGCGGTCGTTTTCAGTGAGCTCTTTGCCCATGATAATCCTCTTGGTGTTTTGGAATTGCTGCATCGGGCATACGACGCTGTGACCGCGCCTCGCCGAATGTTCGTTTGGCGTGGCTGAGACAGCGACGCGCGTGTTCTTCATATCCCAACTCGGCAACGCGGCTTTGGTTTGGCAGTTCAATAGAATAATCAACGGGCGGCATCCGTTCGATTATGCCGGTGAAATCAATCCAGCCTTCGCCAGGATAGAGCCGCGCATCGCGGGCTAGTTGGATCATACCCTCACGCGTATCGGCGATGCCGGGCAGGCAATCAGAGATATGCAGGAAGTGAAACAACTCCGAGGGGACGTGCAACAGCTCTCCCAGATCGACACGGCTGAGGTGCAGGTAGAGTGTGTCGACCAGAATACCGCCATTCGGCTGATCAGAGGCGCGGACAATATCCAGCGCCTCATCCAGAGTGCGCAGGCGGGAAAAGCTTGGAAACTCCAAATCGACCGTCAGCCCATAGGGTGCTGCCAACTCGCAGGTCTCGGAATAGACGTCGATCAGAAAATCACGATCATCGCGGGTGTTTGTCCACGCGCTCATGATCATGCGTTTAGCGCCCAGTTCCCCGCCGATCTCCAGAGAAGGCTCAAAACTGCGCGGATCGGCATCTTCAGTGATGCGCGCCAGTTCGACATCAAGGACTTTCAAACCGGTTGTGGAGAGCGCAGTTTTGGTAGCCTGCACCTGTGCCTTGTCGATCGGGGATTGGGTGAATTCTCCGGGCACATGCATCGGAATGAATCGGGGACTGACGGCATCGTAACCGGCCCGGGCGGCGATATAGACCAGCTCGGGCGGCGTACAGCCAATCAGCGTCAGATGCGCCAAGGAATAGAGAGAGGGGCTTGCGCCAGCCTCTTCGGGTTTCACCATGAACGACAGCTCCACGTGTCTGCGAATTTAAATTTCATCACACGTAGTAAAAAATATCTGATATTTTTTAAAATATCAACATTTAATACTGAGCAGGAAATGAAAACGCCCGGGCAATAGCCCGGGCGTGTTTTACATTCGTGTTGGCAGCGCCTTAGAGAGTGACCCAGTCCCCTCCGGACTGGTGAGAGCGCACAGAGGCATCAATGAATCGAACACCGTCTGCGCCTTGATCGACACTGGGAAAAGAGAGCCAATCGGCCGGAACGGTAACGCCATCCCGACGCGCGGCGACGGCCATGGCAAATTCCGTATAGAGGTTGGCCCAGGCTTCGATAATCCCTTCGGGGAAGCCGCGCGCGGTCCGGATCAGACGTTCCGCGCCAGGGCCGATACCGTGCCCGTGACCTCGGCTGATGATACGATCCGGCTCACCAAACCGATTGAACTTCAGCTGTTCCGAATTCTCCAAATCCCACTCGAGACCTCCTTCGCTCCCGAATATGCGCAACCGCAACCCACCCCGATTTCCGGGGGCAAGGCGTGTTGCCATCAAGGTTCCGGGGACTTCATTTTGGTAACGGGTGAACATGAACACCGTGTCTTCCAAAGGCTTTGGCGCGCCGCAAACATGGAACTCGGCCCTCAGGTCGGTCATCGGTAAGCCCGAAACAAAACTGGCCAGATGCGCGGCATGGGTGCCGATATCGCCGACACAACTGGTCGGACCTGAAATCTTTGGGTCCAGCCGCCATTTGACGTGGGGCGCATCAGCCACATCATCGGGCGTCATCCAGTCTTGCATGAACTCAACATGGATTTGGTTGATCTTGCCGATACCGCCTTCGGCCACGATTTGTTTGGCCTGACGGATCACCGGAAAACTCGACATCGCATAACCGACGGCAAAAACCTGCCCCGTGCGCGCGGTAATCTCCTCAAGCCCCTCGGCCTCGTCGACTTCGATCGTCAGAGGCTTGTCGCACAGCACGTCAATGTCCGCCTCCAGAAACGCTTTGGCCGCTTCGAAATGAACGTGGTTCGGGGTCGTGATCATAACGGCATCCACGCCATCCGGGCGCGCCGCCTCGGCCTGTGCCATCTCGTCGAAGGACGCATAGCACCTGTCTGCTGGCAGGAACCACTCGGCCCCACGTGCTTTGCTGCGCTCGGCATCTGAACTGAGCGCGCCTGCGGCGACCTCCCATCGGTCGCTCGTCCTCGCCGCCATCGCTTGCGTGACCGAGATACGCCCACCGCCAACAACGCCCAGCCGCAAACGGCGAGACAACCGGGGGAAAGGTCCGTCAAAGTTCAGGTCTTCGGGTAAAAGTCTCTCAGCCATTCCGAACCTCCATTTCCGGTACCCGTACGCCCTCAGGCAGTATTTCCACCGCCATGAAGATGCTGGGGGTAATCGTCTCGTACTGATGCCAGGGATAGTTGCCTTCGGCGTCATACATCGGCTTGTGCGTCGTGCCCGGCGCCATAAATTCTTCGAGGTAAAGGGTTTCAACGTCCCGCTCACGACATTGCTGCATTTTACCGAAGCCAACAATTTGCGTATGCACTTCGCGGAACCCCGGCACCGGGCAGAACGGATGATCTTTGTGCAATCCGACATTCAGTGGGACCGAGCCGGAATGGTACATGGTCAGTCCAACGTTACCCACGAAGACCTTCGGCGACATGTAGTGGCTGACACCGCGCAGACGCTCCTCTTGGCGAACATCAAAAGCAGATGGCCATGTATCTTTCACCCATGCGAACAACTCGTTGTCATCGGCATGGGCGTCGAAACCGTGGACAATGACGGTACGTTCCACGCCGCTAAGCTTGCTGTCTTGCACGATCACAGAGGAAAGCGGTGCAATGGTCTGATCCTCGACAGAGAGATTTCGCCCCCCAAGGTTAAGGACGATGGCGCGACCCTCGATAGAAATTCTGCGCTCGTCAGTTATGTGCTGGACGCGAAAGAATGGCTGAGCAAAGTCGAGTGTCTCAATCGGCATGAACCAATTCCTTCCTCTCATCGTTAAGGAAATCGACCGGCAAAGGCTCCGGAGCCGCGCAACGGCTTTCTATTGTCTGATAGGCGCCAAATTTCGGTGCCCGTTCGATCGCGTCCATGACCTCAAAAACGTGGTAGGCAAGCGCTCCACCTGCACGGGGTTGGCGTCCTTCTTGTGTCGCCAAGGCCAGATCCAAAAGGCCGAGCCCGCGGCTGTCCTCATTGAACCCGTGTTTGTTTTCGACCACTTGCCAGTCTTCGCGACCAGTTGGACGAGGCTGATGAGACCAGCGCGAGGTGTCCCGCGTCTTCAACCAGACATCCCCCTGAAAGATGTTGGCGCCATGAACCGGGTCAGGGTCAGGGATGCTGATGGTCCCGTCTTCGCCATAGATCTCGAACCGCGGAGTTTCGCTGTCCCAGACGTCGAAGCTCATGGTCATCGACCCTATGGCTCCAGATGAAAACTGAAGCAGGCTTAGGGAGTGCGTGTCGACCTCCACATCCATCCATTCGCCGTTGCGCGGGCCGTTTTCGATCATCCGCTGGTCAAATGTCCGCCGTGCCATTCCGGCGACCCTGTCAACGGGACCAAGGCAGCAAATCATGGCGGTCAGGTAGTATGGTCCAAGGTCCAGCAAGGGCCCGCCACCGGCCTGGTAGTAGAAATCCGGGTTAGGATGGTGGCGCTCCGTCCCGTGGGTCCCGACATGGGCAAAAACTCCTGTTGGTTTCCCGATAGCGCCTTCATCGATCAAGCGCCGAACGGTCTGCCAACGTCCGCCCAGAAACGTGTCGGGTGCGCAACCGACCAGTAGCCCCTTTTCAGAGGCCATGTGCAGGATCGCCCTACCGTCCGTTCGATTCATAACCAACGGCTTCTCTGAATAGACGTGCTTGCCCGCCGTCAACGCGCGCAGGCTGATTTCGGCATGCGCCGCCGGAATTGTCAGGTTCAGAACGCAGTCAATCGTCGGATCGTCGAACACCTCATCTGGCGTGCAGGCTTTGACGATGCCATATTTATCCGCCTTGGCGCGGCTCTCCTGAGGATCGAGGCTTGCACAAGCCGCAACCTCGACGTTCGAAAACTTTGATAGTGTTTTTAGATAGATATCACTGATACGACCACAGCCGATAAGGCCGACCCGGAAGGATTTCGATGTCTCACCTGTCATCATTCCTGTCTTCATAGAGGGGTAAGTAATTCGGGGGCATCGGCCCTTTGTTCCGACCCCCCTGGTTCATCTGCTCCCAGGCGTGGGCAAGTATTCCAACCGAGCGGGACAGGCAAAACAGCCCCCGCGACAAGGGCGCAGGAAAGCCAAGTTCGCAAAAGATCACCGCCGTTGCGCCGTCGATATTCATGGCGATGGGCCGACCGCCGCGTTGACGGCCAAGCTCGGCCTGAACCTCTTCTCCGATATCGGCAAACCGGCCAGAAACTGTACCTTCTATCGCCGCATCACGAACAAGTTGCATCAATCGGGGCGCACGTGGATCGACGGGTTTATGGAACCTGTGACCAAAGCCCGAGACGATTTTGCCATAGGTCTCGCGCCAGCTGTCCAAGCCATCCCGAACAGCGTCATTCAGCGAAGCTCCCGCATCCATGCGGACCGCGATATCAAAATAAAGCTCGGCGCATTGCTCCCCTGCCCCACCGTGTACGTCGCCCAGCATGTTCACCGCAGTTGCCATCGCATTGTTCAGCCCGACCCCGCAGGTGGCAGCCATGCGCGCCGCCGCGATCGAGGGGGCCTGCGGACCGTGGTCCACGCCTGCGACCAAAGCGGCCTCGAACAGGCGCGCTTGCGCGTCGCTGGGCAGATCTCCCCGCACCATCAACCAGATCATCTGCGGGAAAGATACGTTCCCGATCAGGTCCTCTATGGCGTTGCCGCGAAAAGCGATCTGGCCGGGTTTCATGTCGATGATGGAGGTACGCCACCATTGGCGAACGGCGCGCTCATCCATTGTCATGTTTTCACCCAGCACGGTCATTGAGTCTGCACCTCTTTGAGCGGTTGAGTTTTGCTTTGCGCGGCAAGGCGAATGGGCGCGTTTCGCGCGCCATAACCGGCGTAACCAGTTCGGCGCTCAACAATTTCAAAGAAAAAGCCGTTGAAGATCGGGCGGCTGTAGATTTGAAAATACTCGGCACCCGCTGCCCGGTCGTAGAGAATGTTGCCCTCGCGCAGTTGGGCGATCAGATCATCATCCAATCCGAAGGTCGCTTGCAGATCGGCGTAGTAGTTTTCCGGGATCGCCAAACTGGGAAAGCCTGATTTGCGCAACTGATCCGACGTTTCAAAAATATCATCCGACTGGAAGGCGATGTGCTGAACACCGGCCCCAAACCCATCTTCAAGGAATGACGCTGCCAGCGTTCTACGCCCAACGGCCCCGTTCAGGTTCAGGCGCACTTCGCCTTCGGGACTTTCGATAGCTTGGCTTTGCACCACGCCGGACGGGTCGGCAACGTTCACAATAGGAGACTTTGCCATCTCAAAAGTCGAAATGTAGTAGAGCAGCCAGCTTTGCATCTCATCGTGACGCATCGTCTGTGCCAGATGGTCGATACGGCGCAGACCGGCAGGCTGGGTCGCTTTAGTCTTAGCGACTGGCTCGAACTCGATATCCCATACCCGATGCAGATCAGATTTCTCATCAATGAAATGGACGACGTTGCCGCCAACACCTCGGATGGCCGGGATGTCCAGTTCCCCGGTCCCTACCGGCTGTGAGAAATTCGGCGCGCCCAAGGCGGTCGCCCGCTGAACCGTCTGATCCGCATCTTTGACACGCAATCCCATGTCACAAACGGAGGGGCCGTGACCCAGGAACGCCGAATGGGCAAAGCCTTCCTTTTCGGTGTTCACAACGATGTTGATAGCACCCTGACGCCACAACTCGACGGACTTGCTCACATGCTTTCGCTCCATTCGAAAACACATTGCTGACAGCATATCTGCCAGTTGCGCGCCGCTTGTTTCGTCGGCTGTAAATTCGACGAACTCAAAGCCTGACGCATAGACGCGCTCAGGCAGGTCCGGGATGCCGAAATCGGTTCCCGGCTCGGTCCGGGATACCTCATCCAG
This sequence comes from Ruegeria sp. ABV4_181, assembly GCF_056158465.1. NCBI lineage: Bacteria > Pseudomonadati > Pseudomonadota > Alphaproteobacteria > Rhodobacterales > Roseobacteraceae > Ruegeria > Ruegeria sp. ABV4_181. Next base: position 1,543,980 of record NZ_JBSWTI010000002.1, on the reverse strand, counting down.
AAGGTTCACCAGCGACCTGTAGCTGTCTCGGGCCAGTGTACGGCCACCGGGTTGAGGAGCTGCTTCGTTGACGCGCGCAATGGACCAAGGCCCCTTGTAACCGGCGCGGGACAAAACCCGTACGAAGCCCGCAAGGTTCAGCGACCCAAGCCCCGGCAGAAGCCCAAAGTGCCGTTTGAGCCGACGTATATCCATCTCAAGCCGGGGTGCATCGGACAGTTGCACATGGAACAGCTGCTCTCCGGGAATGTCCCGAAGGCGGGCGGGTTTGGACCCGTCTGCAAGCGAGAAGAATGAATTCAAAGCCAACCCCAGATGAGGGCTGTTGACAGCTTCAACGACACCTAACGCCTGCTCATCCGAGTGAACAAGATCCGACCATGGCAAGCCCATATAGGCCAGACGCAATCCCATCTCTTTCGCGATCTCGGCCGCTTCGCCAAGATCTGCGATTACCTGTTCTTCGGTCGCAGCGGCATCGACCTCGAAAGCAGACCCGATGAGCAGCAGTTCCGTTCCCAACTCGCTCATCAGGTCGAGTTTGCGTTTCAGCCGATCAAAGGCGCGCTCCTGTCCACCGCCGGACTGGCCTTCAAGGTTATGGAAGGGTTGCAGCAGGCAAATCTTAAGGCCGAGATCTGATGCAATGTTCCGAATTTGCGATGGCGGCCCGTCAAAAGCGGTCAAATCCGGTTCGTGCAATTCGACGCCCCCGAATCCCGCGTCAGCGATAGCACGCAGCTTTTCGGCCAGATCACCGGGGATCGACGTTGTCGAAACCGAGAGGCACATTATCCCTGGTACCCAAACATACGCGGCAACCATAGGACCAGATCAGGCATCAGCATCATGATCACCAGGGCGAAGATTAGCACCGCGAGGAAGGCCCAGATTTCCGAGATGATTTCGCGCAGCGGAATGTCCGTCACGGCGTTGATCACGAAAAGCAGAATGCCATAGGGCGGCGTGATCAGGCCGATCATCGAGTTCACCACGACCAGCACTCCGAAATGCACCAGATCAATCCCGAGCGCTTCGCAGGTTGGAATAAACAGGGGCACGATCACCAGAATGATCGTTGTTGCGTCCAACACGCAACCCAGCGCGAGGATCAGCAGGTTTACGAGGATCAGGAAAACAATCGGGCTGACATCCGACCCTTCGAGCAGCGCTGAGATCGACTGTGGGATTTGTTCCTGAATGACGATGAAGTTCAGAATGAACGCGCCACCGATGACCACCCCGACGGCTGCGGAAGAGCGCGCGCTGTCGACGAACACTTGGTAAAGGCCACGGAAGGTCAGCGCGCGGTAGAACAGCGCTGCCAGTAGCAGGGCGTAGAATGCAGCCACGGCTGCAGCCTCAGTCGGAGTAGTGACGCCGCCATATATGCCGTACAACAGGATTGCGGGCATCAGCAGTGCCGGAAACGCGTTGGCGGTTTTAGCCGGCAACTCGCGCAACGGAACAGGTTCTTCCAATGCAAAGTTCCGCTTTCCGGCCAAATAGTAGTTCATCGCCATGAGGACGACGCCCATGATCAGGCCCGGCAGAATACCGGCCAGGAACAGCGACCCGATAGAGGCCTTGGAAACGAGCGCGTACAACACCATCGGGATCGAGGGCGGAATGATCGGGCCGATCGTCGCCGACGCCGCGGTGATTGCGGCAGCATAACCTCGGCTGTAGCGACCATCCTTGGTCATCATCTCAATGATGATCTTGCCGATCCCTGCAGCATCCGCGACGGCAGAGCCGGACATGCCGGAGAAAATCAACGACGCAACCACGTTGACGTGCCCGAGGCCGCCCTTAAATCGCCCGACAGCAGCGACGCAGAAATTCAGCAGACGGTCCGTGATCGACCCAGCGTTCATGATATTCGCGGCGACGATGAACAAAGGCACGGCAAGCAGGATCGTGCTTTTGTAGAAGCCTTGCAGGATCTTCTCGCCCGCGAGGGCGACGTCCAGTCCGGCCGTGCCCAGGTACACTAATGAGGCCAAGAGGATGGAATAGCCGATAGGGGTCCCGATGCCTGCCAGAAGAAAGAGAGCGAGCAGGCAGGAAAGAAGTTCAAAACTCATTTGCTTGCGTCCTCGTCGTCTTCACCGTCAACCCGGGGGTGATCGTCAACCACGTTGTACCCAACGACCAGTTCCAGCTCGGTCTTTGGCGGTCCGTTTCGCAGGATATCGAAAAACAGCCAGCCATAGCGTGCGGCCACAACCAGCATGAAGACCGCATAAATCGAAAACACGGTCCGCAGGGGAACCTTCTCGCCCGAGAACGGGTTTCGCACGGTCGCCGTTTTGCGGATTTTCATCCAGTCGATGTAGTCCCATGTCGGCAGGAAGCTGTAGAGCATCCCCACCACGATGGCGGCTGCCGCGATCATGGCAAAGACCTGACGCACGCGCATCGGCACCGAAAGGTAGATGATGTCGAACTTCACATGGTCCCGTTCGCGCACGATGAAGGCGCAGCTGAAGAAGATCACCCAGACCCAAAGAATGCCGATGAGTTCCAGTGTCCAGCCAGCAGGGGTAAAGAAGTATCGCAGAAGAATTTGGAGAAGGAAGATCAGGAAGATTGCCGCCAGCATCCCGCCGGCAATCGCTTCGGTCAGTCGGGAGAACCCCTTTATGAAGCCTTTCATTGTGGTTCTCCCTCCCTTGTGTAGATGAGCTTAGTTGCCCAGAGCGTTGATCTGTTCCAGGACACCGTCTGGCCATGCTCCGGCGAATTCGCTTTCCAGATACATCGATTGCACCTGATCGCGGAACGCCGCGAGGTCGGGCTCATAGACCTCCATGCCTTGCTCCTTGAGGAAGCTGACAAGGTCCTCTTCTTTCTGAAGCTGCTTCTGGCGGCCAGCTTCAGCGGCTGCGTCGGCAGCTTCCTGAACCTTGGCTTGCTGTTCCGGTGTCAGGCCGTCCCAGACCTCTTTGCCGATTGCGATGTAGTTCAGGTCAACCAGATGAGACGTCAAAACGATCTGGTTGGTCACTTCGTAGAACTTCGCGTCCACAACGGTCGGCAGCGGGTTGTCCTGACCGTCTACGGCCCCGGTCGACAGCGCGGTGTAGACTTCCGAAAACGCCATTGGTGTCGGGGCGGCACCCAGAGCTTTGCCAAGGAATTGCCATGCGTCTGTGCCCGGCATCCGCAGGTTCACACCTTCCAGATCGGCTGGCGTTGAGACGGTCAGCTCATCCTTGGGCTGACGCAGGTTCACCTGACGACGACCCAGATACATAACCGACAACAGTTTGACGCCCAGCTCTTCTTCGGCCTTCTGCTTAAAGGCATCCATTAATGGATCGTTGAAGACAGCCACCTGATGCGCCGCGTCCTGATGGACGTAGCCGGCGGTGAAGATCGAAAACTCGGGGAAGAACTGCGCCAGTTCCTGCGCCGATGTGATCGACATTTCCAGGTTACCTCGGCTGATGGCGTCCAACTCAGTGCCTTGGGCGAAGATAGTGCCATTATAGCTGGGCTCGTAGCTTGCGAAATCAGCGACCATGGGCGCGAAAACCTCGGCCATGGCGACCGAGCGCTGGTCGGTCTCCGATCCTGATGTTGCGAGACGAAGTTGCACTTTGTCTTCCGCCAGTGCGCCGCTTGTTGCACTGAACAGAACACCGGTTGCGACCAGGGCTGATACAGCAGCCCGGCGGGTAAGTTTGGTAATCACTTTGCTCCTCCCTGAGACATCACGATGCATTTTTCCGATTCTGAGTTTTGCCCTATTTTGGACATTTTGCAAGATTTTTTCCAAAATATCAGATATTTCCTATTACCTGCAGTCTCTGTTGTTGTATTTCAAGAAGACTTCTTACTCTGACAGTCTCGCCAGTCCTGCAGGAATTCTGAATGGCTTCAATGACTTGAAGTGTTCTGAAGCCTTCCCAGCCGGACACAATCGGATCTGCTTCGTGCCGAGCAACTTCGACAAAATGCCTGAGTTGATTGACCAGTGGGTCAGAGGAACCCTTCTTCAGCGCGGTTGACGAGATTGGAATCCACCAATCCCTTTGCTCACTCTGATAGCTCCACAGTCGAAGATCGGGGACGGACAACGACCCATGAGAGCCACCTATCATGTAGCTACTCTCAGTGGTCGACGGATAGATTGGATATTCCTGAGACGTCATCTCCCAACTCCACGGAGCGACGATGCTGTCGGACACACTGATGGTCCCAATCGCTCCGCTTTCAAACGTCAACAGCGCGCCCGCGACATCTTCGTTGTCATAACCGCGTTGCGATGCAGCCGACTGCGCCTGTACGGTCACGACTTCTCCGGCCAGGTACCGCAGAAGATCCACATCATGGACAAGATTGACCGAAATGGGTCCTGCCCCGGATTTCTTTCGCCATGGCGCAGCATCAAAATATTCGTCGGGCTTATAGAACCAGCAATTCGCGTGGACAGCGCGCACATCCCCAATCTTCCCATCGACGATGGCTTCCTTAGCTGACTTGATCAGAGGATTGTGCCGACGATGATGGCCGACCATCAGTGGCACATTGGCCCTCTCCGCTTCTTGGACAAGCTCCAGTGCAGCGGTGGCTTCCACGGCGATCGGTTTTTCGACGAGAACGGGACAACCATGTCGAATACATGTGAGGCCTTGTTCGACATGAAGCGTCGTCGGGGTCGCAAGCACAGCTCCGTCCAGCGTTTGATTTGCAAACATTTCTTCGAGGGTCGCGTAGCATGCGACCCCGTGCTCAACGGCGTACGCACGGCCTTCGTCGCTGGGGTCGACCACCGCGACAAGATCCACATGGCGCAACGCTCGGATAGCGTCTGCGTGGCGGCGTCCAACGAGGCCAATGCCGACAATAGCAATGCGAAAGTTCTTAGACACTTTGCTTCCTTCTGGAAGGTCCGGAAAATCCCGAAACCGATTATTGAGACCGGGCTGCATTGCCCAACTTGGCCGCGACCGTATTGGGGTTTTCGCAATTCCGCAATAATATATGATATTTTTCTTTTTACCAGATTTCTGTTTGGATTGCTGGTGTCTGCAAAAAATGCTAATTGAAGGAAGAAACTGAGAATATCGGGTGAAACGCATGGCGAAACAGCCGTCCACGATAGGTGCAAGCACCTATCAGCGCATCAAGCGGGATATCATCTTCGGAGAGTTACAGCCCGGTTCCAAACTGAAGCTGGACGCCTTGAAGGAACGCTACTCAGCAAGCCTTTCGACACTTCGTGAAACGCTGAACAGGCTCGCCAGCGACGGATTTGTCGAAGCTCCCGAGCAACGGGGTTTCCTGGTCACGCCGGTTTCACCCGAGGATCTGACCGAGATAGCGGAACTGCGCGTCCTGTTGGAATGCCACGCATTGGAATTGTCGATTGCAAATGGCGATACGGATTGGGAAGGCAACCTCGTCGCCGCACATCACAAGCTGCACCTGATGGAACAGCAGCTTCTCAAGGGCGACGAGTCCGAGAAAGAGACCTGGAAAAGATATGATTGGGAATTTCACCAAGCGATGATCGCGGCCTGCAACTCCAAGAACCTTCTGTCTCTGCACTCGATCATCTACGACAAATATCTGCGGTATCAGATGCTCGTGCTGACCTATCGCGGCGAAGAAGCCGTCAAGGAGCACAAGGGCATGTTCGATGCCGCGCTGGCCAGAGACGCGGGTACGGCGAAGAGACTGTTGGAAGATCACATTCGAAATGGCCTCACCCACACGTTGGAGGCTATGTAAGGCGGCATGCTGATTGCGTGTTTCGACGTCTTCAGGTCGACTTGGCAGGGAATATCTCAATTTTCTGCGTCTAAACCGAGAAGTTTGTGAACGGCCCAGACCCGACATCCGGCCTCCAGCTGCGATGCTGCGTTGCAGCCCACATTGCCGACTTTCGCCGCGACCGCGAAATCGAAGCTATAGCGAACTCACACAGTGCGGGCGTTCGTTGCGATCGCCAAGGGTGCCCGCTTACTGCACTAAGCGGACATCGGCGAAATCAAGATAGGTTTAGAGCGATAACCTTGCGGGCCTCAGCGATCACGTCTTTTCGAAATGCGGCTGGCTCATGCACCTCGGCCTCAGAACCCAGAGCTAAAACATCGCGAACGGCCTTCACGCCAAGTTCCATTTGTACGCACACAGAGAACCATCCATTTCGTTTCGGAATCTCAATAGGCGACTGCGGTGCAAAGCCTCTTTCCGTCAACATGCGCAAACCGGTTGAACTGACCCGAAGTTCAACTGGTTGAGACTTAAGCCGGCGCTCGAAATCTGCGATCCAGCTGTGCCAAAAGGCGCTGACATCAAAAGTCCTCGGCCGAGAGAACGTTTCGTCAAGAAGCTTGATGCTCTGTATGTTTGCAATCTTGTAGACACGTGGGGTTTCGACGAGCGCGACGAGATACCAGTTACCAGCTTTCAGGACAATCGCCAGGGGCGACACAATACGGTGCACGACACCGTTCCAGCTTTCGTATTCTATCGACAGCTGCCTTTCATTCCACACCGCCGAGGCAACTTCAGACACAAATGGAGCCATGGTTTTCTTTTGATACCAACCCATCGGATCCAACAAGAACCTCTCTGAAACAACAATGGCCTGATCGCGCGTCGTGCCAGAGAGCGACGCCATGACTTTCAGCTCTGTTTGGCTCGCGGCCTCCAGCAAACCAAGATCATCCAATGCGGAGCCAAGCCCCGCCAACAGCAGGCTGCGCGCTTCATCTGCGTCAAGGCCCGTCAATCGGGTCTGGTAACCATCCATCAACCGATAGCCGCCATTGCGTCCGCGTTCGGCGAAAACCGGGACACCTGCATAGCTTAGCTGGTCGATGTCCCTGTGGATCGTGCGCAAGCTGACCTCAAATTCGTCGGCCAGCTGCTGCGCCGTCATCAGGCCGCGGGTTTGAAGGCACAACAAAATTGACAGTAAACGAGAGGATTTCATCGGCTCTCCAAAAAACATGACACGTTATGTCGGGTTATCTCTCTCATAAGCAGTCATGTCACGGAGAAAGGACAATCCATGCAAACCGATCGCGGCCGCGAGGCTACAAACACCGTTCAGAATGATTTTGACTTCATGTTCGGGTCTTGGACAGTACAGCACAGACGCCTAAAAGAGCGGCTAACCGGCTGCGATGATTGGGAGGTTTTCGCAGGCCTTTCGCAAACGCAGCCAATCCTCGCAGGCAATGGAAATGTTGAAGACAACCTTGTCGAGCTTCCTGGACAGCCTTATCGCGCCATTGCCCTGCGCAGCTTCAATCCAGGTTCAGGGGAATGGGCAATCTGGTGGCTCGACGGTAGATCGCCCCACAGGCTTGATACACCGGTAAAGGGTAAATTCACAGGAGATACCGGTGAATTTCGCGCGCATGACGTGTTGAACGGGCAACCCCTCATCGTCAGATTTCTTTGGAAAAAAGGGCCGGTCCCACGATGGGAACAAGCTTTCTCGACTGATGCTGGAGCCACCTGGGAAACCAACTGGACAATGGATTTCACGCCAGTTGCCTGACGAACGACCGGGTTCTGCGGGGTAACGGACTTTGGAACCAAGCGCAGCATCGGCAAAATGGGCTCATCGCGGACCTCGGAGGCAGCGCAGCATGCTGTGATAAAATTCTCCGGTCAACGTCGGGTTGTCGTTGTGGGTGGGCATGGCGGATCGGAGGATCAACCATGGAAACCCCAAACTTACCTGCCATTCGTGCTCTTCGCCCAGCCTGGAACAAAGGACGCATCGTCGGCCAGAAGCGACCGCTGGAACCAAAGCATGTCTGGGCAATCCGAGTTCGCCTCGAGCTTGCCGAAAATCATCGCGATCTTGCGCTCTTCAACATGGCAATCGACAGTAAGCTCCTCGACTGCGATCTGGTGAAGATGAAGGTCGCCGATGTCATGTCATCGGGTCAGATTAAGGAACGGGCTTCGGTCCTTCAAAGCAAGACGCAGAAACCCGTGCGCTTTGAGATATCGGAAGGCACACGTGCCTCTGTTGAGAAGTGGATGGAAGATGAGCTGATGGTCGGTTCGGAGTACCTTTGGCCCGGCCGATTTCATGAACGCTTGCACATCTCGACACGCCAATATGCACGGATTGTCCGCGATTGGGTCACGTCGATCGGTCTCGAAGCAAGCGCCTACGGAACCCATTCAATGAGGAGAACCAAGGTCACTCAGATCTACAAGAAGACCGGAAACCTACGCGCTGTTCAGCTTCTTCTTGGCCACACTAAGATGGACAGTACAGTCCGGTATCTCGGCGTCGAACTCGAGGATGCCTTAGCAATCGCCGAAGCGATAGAGATCTAACGTTAACGGGCCGCTCTCGCGGGCGGCCCATACCGGTCACTCGACACACGGGCGCGATGCTGTACTAGCTGCCCGCATTGCTGCCGTTCGCTGCGCCTGCTCGACTTCGTGCGTAACAGTTCCGCCACTTCCGAATTGGATTGTGGATGGTCTGGCAGAACCGGGGCGTGGCCGTTCACTGACACGTATCTGTTTCGCAAGCGCAATGCGGTGAGAGGAATTTTTTGAGCACTTAGTCGACTTAAGTCGCTACCCGCGCCGCCTCATTGCATCAGAAATTGGTAGTCGTGCCGCGAATATCGCGGGTAGAGCTCCGCCAATGGCCCCAATTGCCAATCCAACCAGCGCGGCACTTACCATTACGTCTCTGCTGACCACCAGCTGGAAGGCCAGTTTTGCGCCGTTTGCGCCCATTGTGCTTGCCTGCCAGCCATTCATCAACACCCAAGAAACGGTGAGGCCCAGGCCAACCCCGAGTACAGACAGCAACATGGCTTCCAACCATGTCGCCATGCAAGCGGGCAGACGGCTAAATCCCAATGCGCGCACGGTGGCGATCTCGACGGTTCGGTCCGAAACGGAACTCATCATGGTATTCAGCGCCCCTGCGACCGCGCCGATAGCCATCAAAATCGCGATCGGCCACCCAAAGTATCTGACCAGCTGCGACGTTCCGGCAGATTGGCCGGCGTAAAACTGGGCCTCGGTCAGCACCAAAAGCTGAGCCCCAGCAAATTCGGCAGCCGCCCGGTTGAGCCCGTCAACCTTATCGGTTTCAGCCAGCCTCAACCGCAGGCTTTGCACCTCGCCCACACGATTGAACGCGGCCGCGACGGCTTCGACATCGCCCCAAATCTCTGACTCCAGGGCGCTGCCAAAGCTTGCAAAATGACCGACAACTGTCCAATCGACCGGACCGAGCCGAACCTGATCACCAATGCCCAAGCCAGGATACCGGGAGGCAAGTTGGTCACCCACCACGATCTCACGCGTACCGGGCCGCATTGCGCGACCGGACGACAAAGTCACCCCGGTGCGAATACTGGGTCCCGTGTCTTCCATGCCTCGCAGCGCCAAAGTTTCACCCAAGTCATCGGCGCGGCTGCGAAACTCGACAGGAACCACAAGTTCTTGCGACAGGATCGGCACATCCCGATCGTCGCGCATAGCACCAATATCTTTGCGCATCGCCATAAGAGACCGGACAACATCCGAGGGGATCTCAGAGTTGCCTTCCTGTCGCGTGCCACCACCAAGGATGACCGCGACATCCGGCGATCCCGCACTTTGCAGCGTGATCTCGAACCCACGTGCCATTGCGAGAAATCCGCTCAGGACACAAACGACCAGCATGATCGACCCGACCATGGACAGGGAAATGGCCAGCCTGCGGGGGAGACTGAGCAGTGAGGCGCGGCTCATCGCGATGATTTGTCGAAGGGTTGAAGGCATCAAGGTCACCTCGTTCTGAATGCTGAAAGGATCGGCGTTCGCATAGCGGCCAGCGCTGGAAGTGCCCCGGGGGCTAGGCCAAGAAGAAAAACCAGCGCAATTGCGCGCAGCACAACGTTCTGGCCGAAAACCAACCCCAGAGCGGGCGGCAGGGCGAGGCTGGTCAGTTTTGCCAGCCCGATGCCAATGGCACCGCCCAGTATGAAAACGAAAAGGGCCTCGGACAGAACCATCAGCAGGATGCGCCAACGGGAAAACCCGAGGGTCTTCAGCACGCCGATCTCGAAACGCCGCTCGCGCAAGGCGAAGACCATCGTATTAATAACGATCATCAACAGGGTCACTAACGACACGCCAACGACCAATGTGACGACGTGTTTCACGTCGGCATATTGACTCAGGAAAGCACTGAGAAACTGTTTCTCTGACAAGGTGCGCGTGGGGGCTGCTGAATTGGTGAAAAGCCCGTCAATGCGCGGTGCCAGGTGTTGCGGCGCGACGCCCGGAGCCGGACGCAGCGCGAAGGTAGAAACAGTATCTTTGCCTCGCGCGCGGCCTTCGTTGATATAGCGGTACTGGGCAAGAATGAAGTATGTGTCTGTGCTGGCGTTTTTTCCATCGAAAATTTCGGCAATCTCAAACGTCCAATCCCGGCTTCCATCGTTTCTTTTGGTATGAAAGGCCGAAACTGTCATCCGGTCGCCGATTGTCCACCCCTGCGCCTCGGCAAGGGCGCGGCCCACAAGAACCTTGTCCCGCTCTGAGCCGAGAGCTTCTATCATGGGAGGGGTCAGCCCTAGTTCTGCCCCGTTGACAGCCAGCAGCTTGTCCGGTTCTCCGGCGCTGACCGCTACGACGTTGCGCGCGTCACCGACGCTGCCGCGCAGGCGTGTGACCGGACTAATCTCAGCAACACCTGGCAGCGCTGCAATGCGCGGCAGATAAGCCATTGGCAACGGCTGACTGCGACCGGCCGCGTTCATCACCCCGAGCAAGTCATCACTGGCTGCGGCGGTACCCTGTGACCCAGCGATGAAACTGGTTGTCAGCCCGTAGATGAAGAAGGCTGTGACAACAGACACAATCAGCAAAACGCACCTAAACGGTTTGCGCATCGCGCTTTTGCGGGAGAGGCCCAGAAAAGTCATGCCATCACCTGCACGCGTTCGACAAAAATACCCTTATCGAGATGCAGAGTCCGGTCAGCCGCCTCGGCGGCTTCAGGATCATGAGTCACCATGACAATGGTCTTGCCAAGCTCCCGGTTCAGATACGTAAGCATGGTCAGAATCTCATCAGCGGATTCGCGGTCGAGGTCGCCGGTTGGCTCATCACACAGCAGCAACGCAGGATCAGACACAATCGCACGGGCAATGCCGACGCGCTGCTGCTGCCCGCCGGACATTCGTGCAGGGTTTTGCCGACCACGTCCGCCAAGACCGACAAGGTCAAGAATTTTTGCAACCCGCTCGCGCCGGTCAGGCGCCGAGATCGGTTTCAACAGCAGGGGAAGCTCTATGTTTTCCTCTGCGGTCAACATCGGCAGCAGGTTGTAGAACTGGAATATAATCCCAAGATTATGCGCGCGCCATGCAGACCGGGCAGTCTCACCCATATGATCCAGACTCTGGCCTGCAATCCTGATGTTGCCGGACTCCGGCGCGTCAATGCCGGCAAGCAGATTGAGAAGAGTGGATTTTCCTGACCCCGATGGCCCCATCACGGCGACAAATTCACCCTTTTGGATAGAAAGATCGAGATTGTCGAAAATTGCTACGCTTGTGCCTCCGGTTCGGTAGGTCTTGCTGACACCGCTTAAAGCAATGAAGGGATCGTCGGTTTCGGAGATCGTCATTAAGGGTTAGCTCCCGATTGTGCGTGAACATGCAAAGGTGATGGAGGAAGATCGATCCTGATGCGTGCGGCCATGCCCGGCCGTAACCCAGAGGGCGGATCGATAGGTTTGAGGCGTAGTCCGACGGTACCATTGGCGGCATTTACCTCAGGCGCGACGCGTTGCAGTACGAAGGGAAAGGGATGATCGGGAGAAGCGTCCAGAACCGCCTCCCCGAGAACATCCTTGCCCAATAAATTGACTGCTTTTTCAGTCACATCGGCATCGATCACTAAGTTATCCAGATCGGCGATTGTAATCAGACCGCTTCCGTCATGGATCGCATCGAGCCGGTCGAGCACAGCGTCGCCAACATGCGCAGAAATCTGCATCACCGTCCCAGAGATCGGTGCACGAACGGTCAGATCGGCGACACGGTCTTGTGCAATTCGGACAGCAAGATCAGTGGTCGCGACCTCGGCCTTTGAATATTCGACTCTGTTGGCTGCTATGCGCGCGGCGGTCTGTGCTTCTTCTAACTGATTGCTGGCAATAGCGCCCCTTCGGGTTAGTTCATCCCGCCTTTGCAGTGTCGCGTCAGCCTGCGCCTCGGAAATGCGCGCGGCAGTGAGCGACAGCCTCGCCGCGTCAAGCGCTAGCTTTGCGTTTTCCAGAGCAAAAATGACCTGCCTGTCCTGGATCAAAAAAAGGGGTTGGCCCTTGGCGACCCTGTCTCCGGGCGCAACGAGAATGTCAGCGATTAGCCCACCCTGCTCGGCGTAAACAACAGCCCTTTGCGGCGCGATGACATAGCCAGATCCGGTGATTTCCCGGGCAGTGGGTACTGTTGCCGAAACGGGTGGTTCCGGGCTGGAGTATTGTTGGTTTGATATTGATGGTGCACCGGCGGACATCGTATTGGAGGAGGCGACATCAAGGGGCAGGTTTTCAGACCGAAGGACAAAAACTGTGCCGACCGCCAGCAGCAATAAAGAGCTCAGTGCCGCCAACACTGTGCTGTAAGACCGAGGCCGCTCGCCCAAAGCGGCTGTTTTGGGCGCCGGATAGGCTGAAAGCTCTTTCAGTGTCTCGGCTAGTTTTTTGTTATGATCGGTGACTGTTTTCATGTCACCAAGGTCAGTCGCAAACCGCAATTACGCGACCTTGAACATGATTTAGGACGTTCGAAATCGCGATTTAGTCAGTTGTGTTCAGTATCAGGATGCCCGATCTGGCCTTGATCCCTTGGCTTTGCGCCATTCCAGAGGCGTCATACCTGTGACACGCCGAAATTCTCGGTTGAAATTGGATTTCGTCTCGAAACCAACGCCAAACATGATTTCGGTGACTGGCCGCGTGCTGTTTTGCAACTGCTCACAAGCCTCGCCAATGCGAAAATCGTTAACATATTGCGAGACGTTTTTCCCCGTCGTCTGGTTGATCGCCGCCGAAATTTGCCTGGACGGTATAACTGCTCTGCGCGCGAGTTGGGCGAGATTAAGATCCGCATCCCGATAAATCTGCGTGTCCTTCATCAACCTTTCTACTTTTGCCAGGATCGCAGAATTTTCTGCGGCGCTTGAGACGGAGTGCATCGCGGTCATCGGGCCTGCTCTCTCACTCTCCTCCGCCGTCCGACCGCGGCTTGCGACTGCAGCGGCCAAAGATAGAAACAGCAAGGTTGCGACATTACCGATGGACACTAGTTGCGGCAGATGGCGCGCGCCCGTGGTCGCAATGTCAATTGTGATCAACGTGTCGATCGCCGCGGAGAAGATCAATACAAGCGCTGCAAAAACCAGAGCGCGATGAACTGAGCCCACTGCGTCCAATGCCGTTACTTTGAGCGCATCCGCCCCAGACCGCAGCAAGAACAGGATCAGGGCCGCGTAGATAAGAAACGTTGCGATAAGGACCACATCCAGCGCAGCGGGCCAGAACAACATGGACAACAAGACCGTGACCAGGGGAAAACCATGCGGCAAGATTGAATAGCGCTTAGCAACGTGGCTTGAACCAACCAGTTGCAAAGATCCGATGTACACCAAAGGTGCCATCACACTCGCGATCGGTGGTGAAATAAACCTGACCCACTCGATCCCGTATCCAAATCGCAAACCGATCAGCAAGGACTGAAGCGCCGCACACGCAATCAAAAGCAAAAACGCCGGGTTATTTGGTCGCTCTCCATCTTGCCAGGCCAAGCGCGTGAAAAGCAGCCCCAATAACAGCGTGACAACGAAAGGCAGCGGTACAAAGATCATAATCCAGGGGCAACTCGGCAGGCATGAAGGTAGGTATCTCGACGAAAGATGGGACACCTGCGGCCAATGGTCTAGTGCTCAACGGGGTGTTTTTAAGGTTGGTGTTTGGATTTTCCCGCTTAGGACGTGTAAATAAACGGATGCTTGTCCGGGCTTCTATGCCCATTGCTTGTAGCTGTTGCCTTTCCTAGGACGGCCCAATGCCGACCTCGCCGGTGCTGCCCAACGCTGCGTAGCAGCTACGCGAGACCGGACCTTCGCTGCAACACGAACTTTTGCCGACCAAGCTTACAAAGATTGAAACGCAGCGGCCACTATTTGAACGGTGCGAAAGCCGGCTTCCTGAGATTGACACATTTTCTTTCGGGCGCGCGATACGGGCTATACATCTGAACCAAATACCACTATCGCCAGGTCTTTCCCGGCATTTGGTGACCTATGCAAGATTTCTCTGCCCTCCCGAAAACCCTGTCCGCAACGCTGTCCCAAAAAGGCTATAGCAACTTGACGCCTGTACAAGAGGCTGTGTCAGATGAAGCGCTGGCAGGAAAGGATCTGCTTGTCTCTGCACAAACCGGTTCTGGCAAGACCGTGGGTTTCGGGCTGGCAATGGCGGAAGAACTTCTCGACAAGCACGGCCGTTTCGACCGACCAGCGGCGCCTTTGGCCGTGGTCATCGCACCCACGCGCGAACTGGCCCTGCAAGTGCGGCGGGAGTTCGACTGGCTGTTTGCTGAGGCCGGGATCGTCACTGCGTCGGCAGTAGGTGGTTTGGATGCGCGCACAGAGCGCAGGGCGCTTGAGCGCGGTGCACATGTTGTGGTCGCCACGCCTGGGCGGCTGCGCGATCATATCACACGCGGGGTCATCGACCTGAGCGATCTACAAACCGTCGTTCTGGACGAAGCCGACGAAATGTTGGACATGGGGTTCGCCGAAGACCTTGAATACATCCTTGATCAAACGCCCGAGAACCGGCGCACCCTGATGTTCTCGGCCACTGTTCCACGAGGCATTGCCAAGCTTGCCCAGACTTACCAGAAAGAGGGTGCGCAGCGGATCAAGGTTGGAAGCGCGGACGCACAGCATTCGGACATTACCTATAGCGCCTTGAACGTGGCCCCGTCGGATATTGAAAAAGCGATCATCAATTTGCTGTGCTATCACGACGTTCAAACCACGATTGTGTTCGCCAATACCCGGTCCATGGTTGCGCGTCTGACCGCGAAACTCTCCAATCGGGGATTTTCTGTCGTCTCACTGTCAGGGGAACTCAGTCAGGCAGAGCGCACCAACGCGATGCAAGCCCTGCGCGACGGGCGCGCGAAGGTTTGCGTTGCGACAGACGTGGCCGCCCGCGGCATTGATCTTCCGGGGTTGGAGTTGGTGATCCATGCGGATCTGCCCTCAAATGCGGAAACTTTGCTGCATCGCTCTGGTCGGACAGGCCGTGCCGGGCGCAAGGGAACATCAATTCTGATCGTGCCAGTTCGGCAACGTTCAAAGGCACAACGATTGCTGAAAACCGCCAAGCTGGAGGCCGAATGGGGCGCCCCGCCCTCAGCCGATGAAGTGTTCACACGGGAAGAGGAACGCATCATTTCCAATCCCGCCCTGGATGAGCCGCCAAGTGCTGAGGAAGCGGCTTTCGCTGAACGGTTGCTCAGCGGAAGAACTCCCGAGCAGATCGCTGCAGCCTATATGCGCCTCTACCGAGAACGCCACTCAGCACCGGAGATCCTGGGAACGGCACCAGAGTCTGGAAAACGCAACACTGATCGGCGGGCGGCGTTTGGGCCAAGCACCTGGTTCTCACTTTCATTAGGGCGCAAACAGCGGGCGGAGCCGCGTTGGTTGCTGCCAATGCTGTGCCGCAACGCGGGTTTGTCCAAAGACGCCATCGGCGCAATCCGCGTTCAGTATCAAGAGACCTTTGTCGAGATCGCCAATGATGCTGTGCCCGCAATGAAACAAGAACTGGGCGCTGATCTCACCATAGAACAAGGTGCGACGCTGACTGAACTGGCAGGCAAACCAGATTTCGATGCCTCGCCCAAGGGACCGCCAGCGGCACCACATTCATCGGACGAGCCCGCCAAATCCCGAGGGGTTGATTCAGGCAAACCGTCGAAAGCTGCGCGTGGCTCCGAACGTTCCGACCAAGATGTCCGGGCTGCATCCGAGCGCCCGAAGAGCAAAGGAAAATCCGCGGCACGCACGTCGAACAGACAAGCAAACGAAGACAAGACTAAACGGGACTCTGCCCGGCAAGCGCGGCCGACGCGCGAGCACGGAAAGGCAAAACCACAGCCCGCCCCAGGGGATAAGAAGCGACAAAAACAAGATAAGCTCGCTTCTGACACTTCCAAGTCTCTGAAAGCACAAAAGGCGCGTTACAAGGCCGACACCAAAGACTCAAAAGCGCCGCGTTCAAAAAGCAGAAACAGTAAGGGCGGAGAAGCAAGGCCTTTCCGCAAGCCTTCAAAGAGAAATTGAGCGCTCAGCTAAGAGGTATTCATCTTGGTCGCCAGTACAGCAGCGCGACTTCGTGGGACGGTCCGCAGGAGACATTCACCGCAGCCATTGGCGCGGCGGTGCGGTATCCCAAGAACGGACCTTCATTCATAGCGTAGCACTATCGGGTCGTTATCTTGCAAGATCAGATTCATTTAACTCTAGCCGGTGCCATTTACCACCTAAAGCAAATGAGCGGGCGTCCATCGGAAAAGACTTCTCTCGTATTCAGTTATGGACTTTGAAAGCCACTGCATGAACAGCTTTGCCGCTGGCCGAACCGGACCGGGCAGCGTGACGAGGTAATAGCCGATCTGCGGTATTGGATCATCAAACAGCGCCACGAGTTGTCCTGACTTCAACTCGTCGGAGATAAAGGCTGGTACCGTCGCTCCGATACCGTCACCTCGGCGGATGCCATCCAGCAGCATGTTGCCCGGCATGCGGACCACTCTCCGATCCGCTTCGGGCGGGATTCCGACCTTTTCTAACCACAGGTCAAACTCGACTGACGCTTGTTCCTGAAGAAGCGTGAAATCAAGCAATTCTGCAGGATTCGTGAACACCCGGTTTCCGATTAGCTCGCGGGACGCAACAACCGTCAGACAGCCTGGCAGCAGCATCTGCGAGACAAGCCCTTGCCAGTGACCTGTTCCGTATCGGATGGCCATATCAATTCCGCCCGGCTTGAGGTCGACAGCCTGGATCGTTGAATCGATCCTCAATTCGATATTGGGAAATTCGTCAATAAACGTCGATAGACGCGGCATGAGGAACGCGCTTGAAAACATCGGTGTCGCGCTAACCACCAACGGTCGAACCGCCTCTGCACTCGACACGCTCTCAGTCACGGAGGCCATTTCAGCGAAGGCTTCAAGCAGGCCAGCTGACAGGAATTCGCCTTGCGATGTCAGAGAAATGCCATGTCGGGTACGAGTGATAAGCCGAGTGTCGAGATGTTGTTCGAGCCAGCGGATTTGCTGGCTGACTGCGGAATGGGTCACGTTCAGTGCCTCTGCCGCCCGGGTCAGATTTCGATGCTCGGCAGCGGCGGCGAAGGCTCTAAGAGATGTCAAAGAGGGAAGCGTGCGCCAATCCATAAGTAAGATCATCTAACAATATAGAAAAATTTACAACTATGTGATCCTCCGATGCCGGCGCATGTTGGTGCAAGAATTTATTGGCGGACACAGGAGACCAACATCATGAAACTTGCTGTTTTGGGACTGGGCAATATGGGCTCAGCACTGGCGCGTTGCCTGCTCAAGGCAGACCACGAAGTCAGCATTTGGAACCGCACGTCAGAAAAGGCCGAGGCACTGGCTAAGGCTGGTGCAAAGACCTGCGCCTCGCCGGAGGACGCCGTTGCCGTGTCCGACTTTGTTATCATCTGTATCAAGAGCCACAAGGAAACTGTTGAACTGGTCAACGGGCTGAGTGTTTCGCTAAAGGATAAGACCATCTGCGACATGAGCACGGGCGATACCTCGGATGCCGATAGACTGGTCGGCATCCTGGAGAGACAGGGAGCTGACTACATGCTGGGCATGATCAATGCCTACCCTTCCGGTATTGGCGGTGACGAAACCACAATCCTCACGGTGGGCAGTGCCGGAACCTGGGACCGTTATGGCAGCATCATCAGAGAATTGGGTGGAAAGTCCAGCCATGTTGGAGAGAAACCAGAGGCACTTGCCGCGCTCTTTGCCAGCCTCTTCACGGTTCGGCAGGGGTTTATGTTCGGAATGGTCTATGGTGCACTTGTTTGCCAGAAAGCGGGCATCCCGATGCAGTTATATGCCGACCAACTCCCTGTCACGATCAAATTGGTCAATGATTATTATGATCTTTTTGCCAGAACTGTTCCGACCGAAGATTACGACAACGCCGAAGCGTCGTTGAAAGTCTACGCTTTGGCGCAGGAGGATGCGCTGAAGACCTACCTGTCTCTAGATGCTCCGGCTGATTTTATTCAGTTGATACATGACCGCACAAAGGCGGCCTGGGATGACGGTCATGGCGACAAAAAACTGACCTCGCTGGTTCAGCATATGACGGATGCCTGATACAACAAACTCAAGCGGCCCAGAGCCGACGTTGAGCACGACGTTTGATTTCTGCGGATGCAGCCCGCATTCCGGTCATTCGCTGCACGCGCAAAAGATACCACTGTTGCTGCTCAATAAGCGCGGGACAGAATGGTCGTTCCATTCAATGACCAAAGAGCTTTAGCCTGCATTGCTGTCCATCCGTTAGGGCTTCACCGCCATGCTCCAATGCGTCAAACGCCCGGCGATGGTCTCGGTAAGCGTTTCGGGCGGACGATACCCGACGCGGGAAAGCACCTTCTCAACTTGCTGGATTTTCGGGAAACGGTAGACGGTGTCGGGGAAGCCGTTAACAGCTCTTTCGTCGGCCGTTGATCGGTAGCAAAGTACGAGCGCTCCGCCCGGTCGCAGCACGCGAAACGTCTCGGCGATATGGGCCGCCGAGTCCGGCCAGAAATAGATCGTGTGCACCGACAGCGCCTTGTCGAAACGGTTGTCCGGAAAGGGCAGCTCAAACGTGTCCGCGCAGTGAAATGTCATACGGGTGTCCCAGACAGCTTCTCGGTTTCTGGCCCGTGCGCGCCTCAGCATCACCTCGGAGAAATCCACACCGGCGCTGTTCGAAAGGCGTACCATTCTGTCTGCCGCAAACAGGGTTTCGCCGTGGCCGCAGCCAATGTCGATCAGGCTGTCGCCGTATGAGAGGTCGAGGAGCTGCAGGGCACGGTCGTTTTCGGGGCGCGTCTCTCGCGCCATGATCCGCGCGACGAGTGCACCCAGCAGTCCTGTCGGTCGGCGGCTCTGGCGGGCTAAGAACTCCGGTTTTGTCATCTTTTTCCCTCATGCTTGGATGTCTATTTAGGGGTTTCGGAATTGCACCGCGGCGTACGGACAGGCAACGACGGGATGGGAGTGGTGACTTTTTGAAAGGCTTCGTAATAGTCTGGATGTTCCGTCTCCATCAGTCGGTCCCACCACGTGAAGTAGAGACCAAGGTTGTAGCCGGCATGCGCGTGGTGCAGATCGTGATGGGTGACGGTTGTCATCCAGTCGAACAGCGGTAGGCCGTTCCGGTTGGCCGGGAAAAGCTCATACCCCGAATGTCCGATCGCGTTCCGCAGCATCATATGCGTGACAAAGATCAGGATCGCCACCGGATGGACCGGCAGGACAAGCAGGATCAGCGGTAGGTATATCGCGTTCGCGACCGCTTCGCCCAGGTCGAAGCTGTAAGAGGTGAAGGGCGTCGGGTTGTGTGACCGGTGGTGCAGCCGGTGAAAGCGGCGGAAGAGCAGCGGGCGGTGCAGCAGTCGGTGAGACCAGTAGAACCATGCATCGTGGGCCACTATCAAAACCGCTGTGCTGAACACCAGATAGATCCAGCCATATGTTTGAATCTGGGTATAGATCGGGACAAATCCCGCCTCGGCCCCCAGAACGATCAGCGTGCCGTTGAGGGCAAAGACCAGAACCGTCCGCAGGCTCGCGAGGATTTCACGAACGATCTGCGCACCCGGCGGTGAGTCGGTCCGGATTTTGCGCGCCCGAAGGCGCGCGGCAAGCGCCATGTTCACGATCAGATAGATGCCGCCAGCGCCAATCGCGTAGCGCAGGAAGTCCGTGGCGAGCACACCCGAGAATATCCCAGCGAGGTGACTGTAAATGCATTGATCTTCCATGATGGTCTCCAGTCGGTAATTCTGACCGAGAGTTTTGGACCAACTCGCGAATTGCTCTCGCCATCTTTGGAAACCGGTTGGCCTTTCCCGGAATTGGCGCGTTTTTTTCGAAATCGGCGCATCGAACGCGGTTGACGGCCTCACCGGTCTGGGCTTCGCTTGTTCCATGCAGGACGTGGCGGTCAGATTGGACCTTTTGTTGAGGGGCGGCGCGGTGACGTCGCTGGTGATTTGCGCGCTGATCTTCCTGGCTAATCGCGCGGCCTTGCCCAGAGGCTTGTCGGTGCCAGCCCTCTGTCTTGGACTTGGCGCCTACTTGCTTGTGTCATCGCCGAACCTTGGACTCTCCGGAACCTGGCTACGTAACATACTAGTCATGATCGCCGGTGTGGTGCCGCTTCTGACGATCTGGGCCGGGGTCGAGATATTTTTGGATCGACCGGTATACCGGCCTTGGCATGGCGTGGTGGCCATACTGGTGGCCGCTGCAGCTTGGCTCGCGCCGGTTTTGCCGGTTTTGTCTGTCCTTCGGGGTATCTTCGTCGTCTTGCTTTATGCGGGATTGCTCTACATCGCGCTTTCTACCGCCGCAGGCGATCTGGTCGAGACCCGCCGCCGGTTTCGAAGGTGGTTCGTGGCGTTCATGGCCCTTGCTGGTCTCGGCATCTCGGTGGTCGAATTGTTGCAGCTCGATGCAGATCTACCACCCGTGATGTATCCGCTCCATGCGTCGGGGTTTCTGGTTTTGACGATCCTGTTCATGTGTTGGGCGACCCGGATCGCGCCCGATCTCTGGCCCCTTCGCCAGGCACCCAAAACGGGCAATGCCGCGCCCCTTTCAAGCGCGGATACTGCGGTGCTGCAAAGGGTTCATGCGGCGATGGCGCAAGGTATCTGGCGGCAGGAAGGTCTGACGGTTTCGGCGCTCGCGGCGGCGGTGGATGCCCCGGAGCACCGGGTCAGGCGTGCCATCAACCGCGGGCTCGGGTATCGCAATTTCGCGCAATTCGTCAATGAGCATCGGATCGAGGCAGCCTGTGAGATCCTGTCTGATCCTGCGCGGGCAGACACATCTGTTCTGTCAATCGCCTACGATGTCGGTTTCGCGTCCGTTGGGCCGTTCAATCGTGCGTTTCGCGAGAAACACGAGCAATCCCCGACTGAGTACCGCAACCTGCATGGTGCAATCGTCACCGAGAATTTGTAACATCTCAACGGCGACCAGTAGTCGAGAAAGACACGCTCCATGTCCGGCACCATCCTCGCAGCTGAGCCGACCATCCGCCTTGTTGCCTTTCTGGGCATTCTGGCGGTCATGGCGCTATGGGAAGTTGCAGCACCCCGGCGGCGACGGGAAATACCACGCGTTGTGCGATGGACAAATAACCTTGCGCTCGTTGTGCTCGACACCGCGATCCTGCGGCTGACTTTTCCGATCCTTGCGGTTGGTCTTGCGGTGATGGCCGAGGACCGCGGATGGGGGCTCTTCAACAACATAAATGCGCCGGTTTGGGTTGCCATCGTGGTCTCGATGCTGCTTCTCGATCTTGCGATCTATCTTCAGCATTTGATGTTCCACGCAGTGCCGGGGCTTTGGCGGTTGCATCGGATGCATCACGCAGATCTTGATTTCGACGCGACCACAGGCTTGCAATTCCACCCGGTAGAAATCCTCATCTCGATGGGGATCAAGCTGGTGGTCGTTGCAGCCTTGGGTCCTCCCGCTGTCGCGGTGCTCTTGTTCGAGGTCATCCTGAACGCGACGGCGCTTTTCAATCACGCCAACGTTGATCTGCCCCGCCCGGTCGATCGTGTCCTCAGATCGATCGTCGTCACCCCGGATATGCACCGCGTGCACCACTCCGTCGATCCACGCCAGACCAACTCGAACTTCGGCTTCAATCTGCCATGGTGGGACCGGCTGTTGGGAACTTACGTCGCGCAGCCTGCGAAAGGGCACAAGGGTATGATGATCGGCATCAAGCAGTTTCGCACGCGCCGCGACCTCTGGCTCGACCGGATGTTGATTCAACCCTTTCTCGGCCCGGCGAGTGGAGGTGCGCTCGACGCCCAGGGCCATCGGAAGCGATCTTCATCCGCCTCATCCAAGCCGGATGCCGACAAATAGATCCTCGAACAAAGCCTTGCTGGGTCGCGTAGCATTTTCGGGATTCGAAAGGCGGCAGAAGTTGCCAAAACTGCTCAATCTATCCGCAACAGCTGTCGCCCAGTTGAATGGGCGGGCACGGCACAGTGGCATATGAGCAGTAGACGCAACAGTCGCCTTCGAGCGGTTTCAATACTGTCTTGCACGACTTACATTCGTAGAACCACTGGCAAGCGTCAGTCGGCATTTTCTCAGTTTCAACGTGCCCACATTCCGGACAAGTCAATGTACTTTTCAGCACCACGGTTTGTTCTGTCATTGTGTCACATCTGCATAATTAGGTAGTCGTTGATTTGACCCTCGTAGAGTACGATGACCCATGCGAGGCCCGTCATTGCGGTACTTCTGACAAGCCACCACTTTAGTCGCGCCATCGACCCGCGGAGGTGAGATACCAGCCACGAAACTGCGACCAGCGCCGTCGATACTGCCAGCACGTAGAAACTCGCCGCTGCAATTTTACCAAAAACAGCCAGCCAACTGCCGCCCAACCCCAGCAACATCATCGCCATAGGCAGTACACAGCAGGTCGCCACACCCAGGGCCATCAACGATCCAATGTAACTGAGGCCAAGATATTTCTGCACTCCGTTCCTCCAATGGCCGCCGTGCTTTGCGTTGCAGTTATGACTCATAACCGTATAACTTCTGTAGTCGCTACAGGATCAAGAAGGAAAGCTTCACATGATTGCGATTGGAGAGGCCTCCCGGCAAAGCGGCGTTGGGATCGAAGCGATCCGCTACTACGAACGTGAAGGAATTGTCCCAAAACCCGAGCGGGCTCCCAACAATCGTCGCCTCTACTCCGCTTATGACGTTAGTAGGCTTCGCTTTCTGAGGAAGTGCCGCGATTTGGGGTTCGCGCTCGCAGATGCAAAGACACTCCTTGATTTGTGCGAGGGCGGCGGTGAAGACTGCCAAACCGTAAAAGAAATGGCTGATCTCCATATTTCCAGCGTGCGCGACAAAATAAGCGAACTTCGACGTCTGGAAGCCGCACTGAATGAACTCACAGCAAACTGCGACAGCGGAAATGTTTCCTGCCCTATGCTTTCTCAACTGCAAACTGCACAAGACCAACGATAGTTCTTTGGGCGAAATCTCCCCGGTGAAACGCCGTAGTTTCACCGGAGATTCCAACGCAAGAAAGTACTGAGCGACAACAGGTATAACTGCCGACACCCCGAAATCCCAAAAGGGGGCGAAAACCCCTGCCGTGATATCATTAGTTTGGAGGCCGCCGATCAGGCCGCTGCGTAGTGACTGAACACGTCCGTAGTGCCATCCTTGCGAATCAGGAAGACCGAATAGGCCTCGCGTTCGCTCTCGGGACCCATACCGGGTGAGCCGTAGGGCATGCCTGGCACGGTCAGACCGATCGCGTCGGGGCGTTCAGCCAGAAGACGACGGATATCGGTTGGCGGCACATGGCCCTCGATGACGTAGCCCTCGACCAGGCCGGTGTGACAGGAAGCCAACTCCTCCGGGACACCCTTGGTGGCCTTGTATTGCGACAGGGACTCCCAGGAGGCGTTCTGAACCTCCATCTCGAACCCATCGCGTTGCATGATGTCAATCCAGGCGCCACAGCACCCGCAGTTTGGGTCCTTGAGGACCTCTACCTGCGGCTTGGCGGTTGCCTGGGCCGGTGCGGCCAGAGCGATGCCGGAGGCACCGAGGCCAGCCAGAAAGAGGCGGCGGTCGAGTGTCGGCGTGGTCATGTCATTTCCTTTCCGTTTTCGCGCCTGCGGTGTGATGTTGGGTCTTGTGACCGAAACCGCAGGCAAGTGTCATGAAATGTGTCAAGCGGGCCGTCATGAGCCGCCCTGCATCAGTTCGCTTTCGGTGCGCACCGCCTGCATGTCGCGGATGCGCTCGGGCCAGGTGGATTTGATATAGGCCAGGATGTCCCAGATCTGCTGATCGCTCAGGCTGTCGCCAAATCCAGGCATACCGCTGGCAAAACCGGACACTCCGCGGGCTTCCAGCGCTGCTTCGCCACCCTGTTTGGTGTAGTCGAACAGCAACGCATCCCCGTGATGCCAGGTATGGCCGGTCTCGTCATGCGGCGGAGCAGGAAGGGTGCCATCCTCATTTGGAGCACGCCAATTGGGCTGTCCTTCCAAATCGGCACCATGGCAGGACGCACAGGACTCGGCATAGAGCCCCGCGCCCTCCTCAACATTGGTCGTTCTCGGCTGCACCGGCGGACCCGCCTGCGTGCTTGACGACGCGAGCCACGCGACCGCAGCACCGGTGACGACAATCCCGGCCAGGACAAATGCAAAGATTGTTCCGGTTTTCATTGCCTCATCCCCCTTCATGTTCGTCCATCAGATAGGTCGCGATTGCCGTCCGGTCGGCTTCGGTCAGGAAACTTGTTCCATAAAGCACGACCTCGCCCATGGAACCGCCAAAGACGTCCCCTTCGGGTGTGATGCCGGTGCGCAGGGCATAGGCCAGGCTGGCCACGTCCCATCCCTTGTCAGCCAATGTCAGGTGATCGATGGCCGGTGCTTTCTCATCGCCTGGCAGCGCATCGCTGCCCCTGAAGTGCTCCGTGTCCGATTTGCGCGCGCCTGCGAAGTTGCGTCCCGTATGGCAAGCGCCACAGTGGGCGGCCCCTTCAACCAGTTCGCGACCCCGGTTCCATATCTCGTCCTTACCCGCCACCGGTCCTGTCCGTGGAGGCTCCAGATAGGCGGCCCGCCAGAGTTTCAGCCCCCAGCGCTGGTTGAACGGAAAACCCATCTCGAGCGGGAGCGATGGTTCGGCGACCGGTGGCACGGTTTGGAAGGCGGCCCAGAGATCGGCAATCTCCTGATCCGAGAAATTGGCATAGAAAGGATAGGGAAAGGCCGGGTAATAGGCGTGCCCCTCGGGCGAGACTCCTTCGCGGACGGCGCGGGCGAACTGCGCCTGGGTCCAACCTCGGATCCCGTGGTCCGGGTCGGTGGTGAGGTTCGGCGAATACAGCGTGCCAAACGGGGTCTCCAACGCCACTCCGCCCGCCAGTGACGCTCCGCCTTTCGCGAAATCGGTATGACACGCGATGCAGCCGGAGGCGCGGGCCAGATAGGCGCCGCGGTCCACATCCCCCTCCAGAGTGATGGGCGCGAGAGGCCGGCCGATCGGCCAGGCCATCAGGCCTGCAAAGCTAACTGCGGCGATAACAACGCCAGCCAGCCCCAGACGATAGAACATACGCATCGTGCAGGCCTACTTCTCGATCCGAAAGCGGGTATGGCAGGCCGAACAGACCTGTCCCATCATGGTGAAAACCCCGTCGGCTGGCATCTGCGACAGATCAATCATGCCGCCGTCTGCGGCGCTGCCCATCATGCCAGCCCCCATCATGGTGCCGCCCATCATTGAGCCGCCCTGACCGCCCATCATATCACCTGCAGCAGACGTTTCACCGACCATCATTAACCCGTTTTCGGAAGCTTCCCCCAATCCGTCCGCCGTCACACGCAGCTGATCGGCCAGAGCTGAAAACGCGTCCCAGTCCTGCCAGATCTCCGGCTTTGCCTCGGATGGTGCATCAAGGCTGCCTTCGGGGAACAATTTGGTCAGCGCCTCGCCGGCATGGTGACTGATATCCTCAGACCGTTCGCGCACAACGGATGCGTCATAATCGACCTGCCCCCGCATCATCGGGGTCAGCACTTTCATCGCCTCTTTCATCACGCCCATGCCATCCATGCGTTCCTTTACAACGCCGGTGGCTCCGCCATGGGCAAACACCGACTGGCTTGCCACGGCCAGAACAGACGCAACCACAGCGCCCAGCAACAATTTCTTAGGTTTCATTGGATTTTCCTATCTGAGTTATCTCTTCACACCAGACGGTGTGTGCGGATACGGGTCAGATCAGGACTTTTGGGGGCGGCGGGTCGAAATTTGAAACCACCGGGATGCCCTTCGTCGCGCGTGGCAGTCCATACCGTTCACTGCATCCCAATAAATCCGCGTTCAGGTTTGACAGTTGGACGATCGCAGGACCGCTGCAGAACGCTCCGCCGTGACAATGGCCCTGATGGTCCTTCGCGGAACGTTCAGCGTGCGTTTGAACCTCGACAGAAACCACGGAAGGCTCATGTTTTCCATGCGCCTCAGCGACGCCACCGGACAAAAGCAGAGCGGCGGTGAACACGCCGACCGCGACGAAAAGCAACCCGATCCATCTGCGACTGTCCAAAAGCACCGCTCAGTTCATCCCGTTGTCTTGTTTCAATTCTCTTACCGAGGCGATGATGTTCTCAACGTCCGCGCGGGTCAAGCCTTCGACCAGCGGCAACTTGCTGAACCGACACTGATACGCGAACAGGCGCCAAAGACAGTTAAAGGCTGAGGTTATGTCAACATGACGGCCTCGCTCAAGTACTTTGGCACACGGAGCGGCACTCGCTCCATTGGCATACCGCATCGGCCCTTTAAAGACATTTGCTTTATGAAACAACGCTGCAATGCGGCTTCTGCAAAGCAGTCATTGAGGCCTGGTCGCACTCATCAGCTCAAGAAGCAGTTTCTTATGCGCCACTCCCGTCATCTGGCTCACGTTGAAGCGCATAAACGAGTTCTTGGACTGGGTCGGGCTGAAGACATTTCCCGGGGCAAGCACAACGCCATGTTTGAGAGCTTCCCGTGCCAGCATGGCCGCCTCCCTTCCGTCTGGCAGCTCACACCATAGGTAAAATCCGCCCTTGGGATTCACGAAGGGCGTGATGTCCAGGGTGCCCAACTCATCGATAGAACGCGCGCGGGCGCGATCCAGTTTGGCCCTCAGCGCGTCCATATGTTTACGGTAGCTCCCGTCGGTGAGGGCTGCGTGCAGCAATTCTGATACCATCGGGCTCGGCCCACCAAAGCTGATTGCGACCTGAAGGTCGGTCAGGGCTGCAATCCAGCTAGGCCTGGCAGCTATGTATCCACATCGTAGCGACGCCGAAAGCGTCTTTGAGAAGCTGCCAATCGTAAGAACACGGTCCAGCCCATCCAACGCGGCTAGACGCGGAGACAGGTCCGGCTCGAACTCAGCAAAGATAGCGTCTTCCACGATAAGCAGATCATGGGCCTCGGCGAGAGACAACACTCGATGCGCGGTCGCTGCTGAGAGCGTCGCGCCAGTTGGATTGTGCAATGCCGAGTTGGTCAGATAGAGCCGGGGACGCTCTTTGCGTAGGACGCTTTCGAACATCGTGAGATCGGGACCATTGGGCGTGTAGGGTACACTAACAAGTGCAACCTGATGCGCACGCAAGAGGGCTTGAAAATTGAAATAGCACGGATCGTCCACCAGAACTGTATCACCCGGCTTGAGCAGCAATCTGCAGATCAAATCCAGCGCTTGTGACCCAGAATTTGTAAGCAAAACGGTGTTTGGGTCGACGTCTATGTTTTGATCGCCCAACATGCGTGCTACGTGTTGGCGCAGGCCCGCATGCCCCTTTGCATTGCTGTAATCGGTCAACACATTGCTGTTGCCCCGTGCCACATTGCGCATGGCCCGACGCAGTGACTCCAGTGGCATCCAGTCTGACGGCATCCACCCGCATCCGGGCTTCTCCATGCTGTCTTCTGCATCAATGGATTGCCGAGCGACCCAAAGTGGATCAATCTCTCGCTCAAGCTGTGGCCCGGTTTGCGACACGACAAAGGGCTGAACGCGGTCGGAAACAAAGAAACCAGAACCACGTCGGGCAAAGATAACGCCCTCAGCGGCCAAGATGTCGTAGGCCTCAACAACGGTCGAGGGCGAGACACCCAATCTACGTGCAAGCAACCGGACAGACGGCAGCTTGGTGCCTGCGCTATATGTACGAGACCGTATCCTGCGTGTGATATAGTCTATCACGAGGGTGCGACGGGTCGCTTTGGCCATGGTACTATCAATCTGTTTGGGTTCATCTATAAATACAGTTCGAACGAATTGTACTGTTCTGTATCTGCATTTACCACAACGCTTCCACTACAAAATCCAAAAAGGATTGTGTGGCGATGACGTCTTCATTTTCGGGTTGGGGCAGTGGATTGATCGGTGTGCTGATCTTCAGTGGGTCTTTGCCCGCGACACGAGTGGCCGTAAGTGGATTTGACCCCCTTTTTTTGACCTCAGCTCGTGCCGTGCTGGCGACAGCTCTGGCACTGTGTTTGCTGGTCTTATTCAAAGAGCTGAAACCGTCGCGGTCGGATCTTGGATCCCTCATAACGGTGGCCTTGGGCGTCGTGATCGGCTTTCCTCTGATAACAGCCTTAGCCCTTCAGCACATCACGGCTGCGCATTCGATCGTCTTCATCGGGCTTTTGCCCTTGAGCACCGCCGCATTTGGCGCGTTGCGCGGCGGCGAACGACCGGCCGGAATGTTCTGGGTGTTTTCCGTCTTGGGGAGTGCGGCCGTCGTTGGTTTTGCCCTCACGCAAAGTTCGGAAGTGTCCCTGATCGGAGACCTGTTAATGTTGGCGGCCATCCTCGCCTGCGGATTGGGTTACGCCGAAGGGGCGCTGCTCTCGCGTCGATTGGGTGGCTGGCAGGTGATTTCTTGGGCGCTTGTCTTGTCATCACCATTCATGGCCATTCTCGCAATCTTCACATGGCCTGACACAATTGCTGATTTGAGCATGCCTGTCTGGCTCAGCTTGGGATACGTCTCCATTTTTTCGATGCTGGTTGGATTTGTGTTTTGGTATCGCGGTCTGGCTCGCGGGGGCACAGCAGGTGTTGGGCAGCTACAACTGCTTCAGCCGTTTTTTGGCTTGATCCTTGCAGCGGCCTTACTAGCGGAACCAATCGCGCCTTCGATGATCGGGGTAACGGTTTTCGTCGTGGTTTGCGTGGCCGGTGCAAAGCACTTCGCGTAACGGCCCAAAGCGGACGCTAGCATTTCTCTCAAATGCTGCTGCTGCGCCCGCAACGCGGACATTCGCTGTGTGAACGACGTCGAAGCAAGTAAAACATCAATTGGCGAACAAACTGCCGAATTTCACGCCGCAAAGCTCAAGGCTTACATAACGGCTACCTGCCGAGCGAGTTCCTGAAATCGTACGAAAAGGGCAAAACGCTGTTTGTGTTTTCCAACTGTCGGACCGGCGACCGGTGCGTATCTTTTTGCAACGCTAGACATTGCGTCCATACTCATGGCTAGGTCGCTGTAACAACCGGAGGCACAGGCGCCAAGCATTGCGGCACCGAGTAGAACCGGTTCTTCGGAGTCCGGGCCGGCAACCGCAATACCTACCGAGTCCGCAAGCATTTGTCGCACAGCGTCGTTCCGCCCCGCACCGCCAGAGACTATAACATTCGAAATGGGTGCACCTTCGCGGGCTTGCGTTTCGATGATTTGGCGCAATCCGTAACCGAGCCCGCAAAGCCCGGCAACATAAAGCGCGACCAGACTGTCGAGTGAAGTGTCCATGTCTAGACCCGCGATGACTGCTCGTGTGCGGGGATCCGCATGCGGTGCGCGATTTCCAAGGAACTCCGGAACGACATGTAGACCATCGGCAAGGTCGACCAAATCGCTGGCAGACCCGACTTGCATCAATGCCCTGTCCATCAACCAGTCCGGCAGAGACTTTCCGTCTTGAACCGCCACCTTCGCCGCATCAACTGCAGCGGGGTGCATGCCAATCAACCTGTCGATGGCCGCCCCTGCAGCGGACTGGCCGCCTTCGTTCAACCACATGCCGGGGATCATCGCCGAGTGGTATGGCCCCCAGACGCCAGGAACGAACACCGCCTTGGACGTTGTAGTCATGGTGCAAGAGGACGTACCAAAAACGTAGGCCATATTCTCGGTCACCGGTCCGAGGCCTGTGGCCCCGACCGTACCAACACCTCCAGCGTGAGCATCGATGAGCCCCGCACCAACGGCTGTGCCCGGTCGGAGACCAAGCACCTCGGCTGCCTCCTCCGTCACGCCTTGTGCGAGTCGTGTCCCCGGCTCAACAATCTCCGTACCGACACGACGATACTGCTCATCAACCAACTCTCCGAGATCAATCTGCCGAAAATACCCGTCGTTCCACCCGCCCGTGCCCGCGACATAGGTCCACTTGCATGTGACCGTACAGGATGACCGCGCGAGCGATCCGGTCGCCTTCCACGTCAGGAAGTCGGTTAAATCCAAGAAATGCCCCGCCTGTGCAAAGGTCTTAGGCCGATGGCGCTTTAACCAGAGAAGTTTGGGGGTCTGCATTTCTGGCGAGATGGTGCCGCCGACATAGGAAAGGACATCGTGATTTGTAGCGTTGATGTCTTCCGCCTCGGCAACGGCGCGGTGATCCATCCACACGATGATGTCGCGCTCTTGGTCCTCGCTTGATCCAACTGGCAGCGGCTCACCAGAGCTGTCCAGAACAACAAGAGAACACGTCGCGTCGAACCCGACGCCGTCAATTTCGCGCGGAGCAATTCCGGCGGCTGCAATCGCAGTGCGCGAGGCGTCGCCGACTGCTGCCCAAATCTGTGAAGACGATTGTTCGACAAAATCAGCGCCGTCCCGGTAGACCTCGACGTCGGAATTTCCGGTCCCAAGCAGTCGGCCGTCTTCATCGAAAACGCCCGCACGCACGCTGCCAGTTCCAACATCGATTCCCATAAAACAGGGCATTTTGCTCCTCCTCTTCCCGGTCAGTTGCGTGGACGAGCCGCGTCTTCGCTGCCCTCCGGCTCCGGACCTTGGCCGTAGCTCATGCGCTGCATCTGATCGATCACTCGCTTCATTTCTGCATCCGAAAGGATCGGAGGATCGCCCAGCGGCAAAGCCTGCACGTATAACCTTGCCAAGGTTTCGACCTCGGTCGCCAACCAAAGCGCGGAATCCAAAGTCTTGCCGAGTGAGATCTGGCCATGTTGACCAAGCAGGCACGCAAGACGCCCATCAAGTGCACTGAGCGCCGTATCGGACAGTTCCTGCGTGCCGAAGGTGGCATATTCGGAACAGCGAATGGTTATGCCTCCGGCGATCCCGACCATGTAGTGAAAAGCGGGGATCTCGCGATGATGGCAAGCCAGGGTCGTGGCGTACACCGAGTGGCAATGCAAAACGACTTCGATATCTGTCCGGTTCTGTAGAATGTCGCGGTGAAAGCGCCATTCCGACGAAGGCCTTCGCCCCGAATAAGTGCCTGCAAAATCCATTTCGACAAGGTCTTCTGGTGTCATAGTGTCATAGGGCAGCGATGATGGCGTGATCAGAAAGCCCTTGCCACAACGGGCCGACAGATTACCTGCTGTGCCTTGGTTGATGCCTGTGGCGTTCATCTGCCTGCAAGTTTCAACCATACGCTCCCGTAATTCGGCTTCAGTCATTCTCTGCTTTTCCTTTTTCGTCTGCGGCTCTGCGCCAGTGTTGGAAGTACGCTGCCAGGCCGGGCATGGCGAGGGGCTTGACCGGTTTGAGCGACACTCGCCCCGGGCTGGTCCGGACCTCGTGGTCGGCGAGGCGTACAGCACCTGCAACAACACCGTGCGGCTCATCCGAAAGAACGGTCTCTCTGGTGCCGCGCAAAGCTGCAACAAGTGGCGCGAAAAGCGGTTCTTTAAGAAACGTTCCATCGAGAACTAGAGTTTCGCCACCATCTATAACGTCGGCACAGGTTGTTGTCAGAAGCGCGGTGTACAGAAGGGCCAGCGCTGTACGCTCGCTCTGATCTTTCGGCGGCGGACCAAGAAAATGTCCGCGGCAACCGCTTCCGGGAAACTGGCCCTCGTTGTTGCTGAAGCTTGGAATCGCCAAGGTTTTCCGGGCAACGAGCCGAGCTAAAACCTCTGCGTCCGCGGACCCACCGCTCCAGTCTTTGCCAGCAATGGACGAAAACTCACGCCCCCCCATCACCAGCGCACCACCAACGGCGTTGCCGTCCAAGTCTGAATTGATCGTCATGCCGCGCGCCTCATCCAGTGAGGACAGATCGACATCGAGTGAGAGTCCCACGATCCAGGTGCCCGTCGAGACCAATGTAAATTCGCGCATCCCGTCGGCGATGTATCGATAGAAATTCGCGGTTGAGTCATGAGCCCCTGTCAGGACCGTGATGTCGTCAGGCAAGCCGAACTTCCGGACAAGCGGCTGCCGTATCGTGCCGAGTGCTGTCCAGGCGGGCCTAAATTCCGGCATCAGCCGTTGCCAGTCCTGGCCCTTTACAATTGGGGTCCAACGGCGTTGACGGACATTCCAAAGGTGCGACTGCGCCCCCATGGCCGAGTATTCTGACGCGGCCACTCCGGTCAGCCACCAACCCCAGTATTGAGCGATGTTGAGAAAATGGCGGGCCGCCTTAAAGCTCTCGGGCTGGGCGTATTCCATCCACAAAAGCTGCCGCGCGGCGTGGGTCGAAGCCATCATCACGGGACTGCCGCGATCCTCGAACGAACCGGCCTTCAGACTGTATTCCGCATCAATCTCGGGTGGGCACGGCTGTTCGTAGTCGATCATCGGCATGGCAAGACCGGCACCGTTCGCATCAGGGTGATCACCTGTAAGAACACCGCCCGAGCCGTGTCCCACGGGCACAACAACCCGGATTGGATGCTCCCGACAGAAATACGCCAACGTTTCGCCCACCCAAACGGAAAGTGCATCAACGTCATGATGTTGCCAGGGCGGTCCGGCGAGCACCCTGTTCGGTGTGGATCTTTTCTTGAATAGGGTGCCATCGGCAGCGGCCACCCACAGATCGACATTGGTCTTGCCGATATCGAGAACTGCGATTTCGCCGGTTTGCGTCATTTATTGCCGCCGTTCATATCAGGCGATATTGCGCGGCCTTGTTTCGAAGGAATGGCAGGCCCTTGTCCATCACTTCTTCAAACGATGGGGCGACCGGACGCCAGATAGCCAGACCATATGCGACCTGCGGCGGCATGTTGATGAAGCTTTCCATTGCTAACCCACCCTTGAAGCCGATGGCCGCGAGCGTCGCGTAAATCTCATCCCAGTCGCAGGTTCCCTCGCCTGGCGTACCGCGGTCGCTTTCCGACAAGTGGATGTAGCGAAGATGTTCGCGCGCGTCGAGGATGCCATTGCCTGCGCCCTTCTCTTCGATGTTCATGTGATAGGTGTCGAGATGGACAAAAATATTATCTGCGCCAACCTTCTCGATCATTTCGATCGCTTGCCACCCGGTGTTGATCAAGTGGTTCTCGTAGCGGTTCACCGGTTCGATCCCGAATGCAATTCCGATGCTTTTCGCATGTTTCGCGGCGGCTTCAAGTGCGTGTGCGATATTGTCGTACTCACTTTGAGTCGGCGGCACGCCCGTACGTTCCCCTATCCCGCCATAAGTGACACCGGACAGTGCATCGGCCCCCATTTCCTTGGTTTTGTTCATGGCGTCGATCAGATGCTCTATGGCGCCATCAGGATTCACCGAGGCCCAGTTAACCTCGGGCAAGCCCAGCGAACAGACCGCGCGCATCTCGTGCTCTGCAAGAAGACTACGGGTGTGTTCCGCGTCGACAACGCTTGTATCCAAAAGGGCGATCTCGATGAAATCCATCTTGTAAGCTGCAGCGGCGGGAATCGTCCTCTCGGCACCCTCGCGATCCCAATGCATGGTCCACATGCTGGTGTGTACGCCGAAACCTTCCATCGTCACGCTCCTTTTCGTTGTCTGCTTCGCCATCGCATCCCGACCCACCTGAGCGCCATGACAGC
This sequence comes from Ruegeria sp. ABV4_181, assembly GCF_056158465.1. Lineage (NCBI taxonomy): Bacteria > Pseudomonadati > Pseudomonadota > Alphaproteobacteria > Rhodobacterales > Roseobacteraceae > Ruegeria > Ruegeria sp. ABV4_181. Next base: position 1,510,040 of record NZ_JBSWTI010000002.1, on the reverse strand, counting down.
AATCAGAAAGAGGCCCCAAACAGCGGTAGAAAGATGCTGGTTTGCTCCTATCAAATTCAGGCCGGAGGACAGCGCCTGCAAGATGATCAGTGCGAGGACAACTGGCAGCACACGTCCGAACCCGCCGAACGGGTCGATTCCTCCAAGAAAGCAGGCCAAAACCGTCACAAGCAAAAGCGCCTCGCCGTGGCCGACGCGAACTGAATTGAATCGCGCCGCCATCACAATCCCCGCGACGGCACAGATCACACCCGATATGGCATAGATCAGCACAAGTGTCCGACGCGTGTGCAGGCCTGAATATTCCGACGCCTCAATGTTGGACCCTATCATGTAGACCGAAAACCCGTGCCGCGACCGCTTCAACATGACATTCCAAAGGAACGCGGCAACGATAAAGACGATCATCGGAACCGGGATGCCGAGAAGGCTGCCGTGGCCAAGAACGTTCATGTATTCGGGAAAGCCTGAGATATCGCCACCGCGCGTCAGAAACTCGCCAAGACCCCGCAGGAAGATCATCATCGCCAGCGATACCAGGATGGGATGGGCACCGACGTAAGCCACGACCGCTCCCATGACCGCACCCGAAACAGCACCAGTCAAAACTGCAAGCGCGGCTCCCAGTACGAAAGCGCCTGGACCGGCTTCAGGTCCGCCAAACTGAATCAGGACCCAGGCCAGCGCCAGTCCCGAGATGTTGGCTTGAAAGATGATTGCCAAGTTCAGCCCACCAGACAGGATCGGAACAAGCATTGCCAGTGTCAGCAACCCGAGCACCGGCATTTGAAAGGCCATCGAACGCAGGTTCGCGCCCGTTAGGAACAAAGGCGTCGCCAAAGAGAAACCTAAAAATACCACGCAAAGAAAAGCCAAAAGCGGAAGTGTCTCAGCCCCGAATAGGGCGTTTATCCTATCGCGCATTGTCATGCCGTGGCTTCCGACGGCCGGCGCGAATTCTTACGACCGCCAAAGCTCAGGTTCGAAGACGATATTGCCACAAGTATTGCCGCGCCAATGATCATCTGGAAGGCGAACGGCGAGATACCGAGCAGGTTCAGCCCATTTTGTGTGACAGCCACGAACATGACACCGAGAATGCAGCCAACCACCGTGCCGCGACCTCCTCCAAGCCGCGCGCCACCCAGAACGACGGCCGCCAGCACGTCCAGTTCCCGGCCATAGAGCGCGTTTGGTACGACTTCCTGAGCGATATTCACCTGCATCAACCCGCCGATCCCGGCCATCATCCCGCACCAGCCGAACGCGACAATTTGCATTTGCCAGATGCTGACACCAGCGCGGCGAGCGCCCTCCGGATTGTCACCAAAGGCGTAGAGCTGTCGGCCCAGCGTCGTAAGGCGGATCAACCCCCAGGTTGCCAGAACGCAGACGATCATGACCCCGACCGACAGGTTCAGTTCGGACCACGTCCCGTCTGCCGCCTGCCGCTCGAAGATGAAAATTCGGTCCGTCCACCAGTCAGGTAAATTGTAGATGTTCCGACCCTTCGTGAAAAACATCAGAAGCCCAAAGAATGCGTTGAACGTGGCGATCGTGATGACAATCGAAATCACTCGGAATCCGTGGATCAGGAAGGCATTTATTAGCCCTAGTCCAATCCCAAGCGTGCCCGCGACAAGGAACCCGATGGCCCAGTTGCCGCCGCCTAACGCCATGAAAACCTGTGCTGCCACGTACTGAACGACCGAGGCTGCGACAGCGAACGAAATGTCGATCCCGCCTGCAATCAAAACGACCAGAAGGCCCACAGCCCAGATAAGATTCACGGCATTGTTGTTCAGCAGCGACGTGATGTTGCCCAATGTCAGGAACGTGTCGGTGGCCAACGAAAGCCCGATGACAATCAAAAGCAGAACAACCGAAAGGCGGGCCTCGATGGGATATGTGCGGAACACGTCACGCATAAATCCGTGCCTCAAGGTCAGGAACGCTGGTTGTTTTCGGATCGTATTCGCCAACAAACTTGCCATCCGCCATATGCAATACGCGGTCGGCGTTGTAGACGACCTCGGTCACCTCGTCGGAAATCAGCAGGATCGCCAACCCCTCTTCAGCGAGTTGCCGTACAATCCGGAATATGCCTGCCCGCGCGCCGACATCAACGCCAACGGTCGGGTTGTCGAGAATCAGGAGCCGGGGTTCCGTTGCCAGCCATTTGGCCAACACCACCCGCTGCTGATTGCCACCCGACAAGGTCGACACTGCATCCTCAGGCTTTCCGATCTTTACCGCCAATTCGCTGATCCAGTGTCGCACAAGGTCGGATTGACGGGAAGGTGAGATCAAGCCCAGACCCCCCAGAATGCGGTCGAGCACAGAAATCGCTGTGTTGTCGGAAATGGACTGTGGCTGGACCAACCCAAGTGACAGCCGATCTTCCGAAACATACGCCACGCCGCGCGCGATGGCGTCCCGAATTGACTTCATGCGTATCGAAGCGCCTTCCAATCGGATGCCACCGGCGTCCGGTTGGTGCATTCCAATGAGCGCATGCGCCAACTCGGTCCTACCCGAGCCAATTAATCCGGTAAGCCCAACGACTTCGCCTTCCCGGATTGTCAGGTTGATATCTTCGAACTCTCCGTGCCGCGTAAGCCCGGCGGCTTCCAAAACCGGTGCCGCGTCCGAACGATCGCGCGCGGTTACCGCATGTTCATGCATTGTACCGGTCATCAACTCACCAAGCCGAAATTGGGTCATGCCTTCGGTCGGAAATACACCTACCAATTTGCCGTCCCGAACCACCGTAATACGCTCCGAAACGTCGATAACTTCGGCTAATCTATGGCTGACGAAGACAACGGCGATCCCTTGCGCAGAAAGTGTGCGCACTACAGCCAGCAGTGCATCCGTCTCGCTTTGGGTCAGCGACGCGGTTGGTTCATCCATAAAAACCAGCTGCGCATCTCCCATCAAGGCACGTGCGATAGCGACGACTTGACGCTCTGCAATCGGCAAGTCAAGAAGCCGAGCGTCCAGATCAAGCCGTACGCCCAACCGGTCCAGCACAGCTTGCGTCTGAGCTCGATGGCGCCGGCCCAAATTGAGACGCGGGACAAGGCCAACCATCTCGTCGAACGCAATATTTTCGGCAACGGTCATGTGCGGGAATAGAGCAAGGTCCTGCCAGATTACGGCGATCCCAAGTGCACGCGCCCGGGACGGTGAAATCGCTGCAATCGGTTCACCAAAAAGCTCAATCTCGGCCCCGGGGTCCGGAGTATGAACACCGGTTACAATCTTGATAAGCGTAGACTTACCACAGCCATTTTCGCCGGCGAGGCAATGTACTTCACCCGGCTGCACCTCAAAATCCACTGACTGGAGGGCTTTCACTCCGCCAAAGGTTTTCGAGACATTGCGAAGCCGCAATGCGGCGGGCAATTCGGTTTCTGTTGTCACGGAATTCTGCTTTTCGATAAAGGGGGCCCGTAGATCGCACGGCCCCCCGTTTTGATGAGGTAGCCTCAGAGGCCCTTGGCTGCCAGCTCGTCTACCGTACTCTTGTTAATTTCCAAGAGGTTGTCGGTGATGATGTTGGTGCCGGTCGGGCTAACCACGCCAAGGCCTTCAATGTCGGTCCCGTCGGTGATCTCTTCACCTTCGACCAGCATGTTGCCAATGGTGACGAATACACGGCCAGCTTCGGCCGGGTTCCACATGAAGCCACCCGAAATGACATCATCTTTCAGAAGCTTCTGGCCCTGACCCGGGGAGAACGGCCCAAGGACATGAACCTTTCCGCCCAAACGGCGTTCTTCGATAGCGCGCCCGGCGCCAATCGGACCCTGGCTGCCGAAGGCCAGGAAACCGCGCAGGTCTGGATTGGCCGCGATCAAGTCAAGCGCGGTCGAGCGACTGTCGTCGACACTTTCGGCCACGCCATAGCGATCACCAACCGGCTTAAGCTTGTCGGCACAATTTTCGGCAAGCCACGCAATCCCCGCATCGGCCCAGGCATTGTGCAGCGGCACTGTCAGCGAACCAACGTAGACCGCATAGGTGCCAGGTTCCTCGGTCTTTTCGCAAAGCAGCTTTGCATGCGCTTCGCCAAAACCATCTGCCGAGGCCAGTTCGAAGTTCCAGTCGACATTGTTCAAGCCGGGACCTTCGTGTGCGACCACTTTGATACCGGCGTCCATCGCCTTCTGCAAAACAGGCTCAAGAGCCGCCTCATCGTTCGGCACGACGCCAATCACATCGACACCCTTAGCAATCAAATCCTCGATCGCACGCACCTGAAGAGCTGGGTCGGCTGAGGTCGGGCCAATCATCTCTGCACTAACGCCCAATTCAGCAGCACGCTCCTTAATGCCTTCCTCCATGGCGTTGAACCACGGGATGCCACCGATCTTAACTACGATACCCATGGTCGTTTCCGCAGCAGCGTAGGTTGCGGTCAAAGTGAATGCGCAGACGGATGCTGCAAGTATTGTTTTGAGTTTCATACTTTCCTCCCAGAAAGATCCACGCTGAAAAAGCGCGGCCGTGCATTTTGCACCATCGATTGTTCTAGTTGCGCAATCGATGGTGCTGAGGCTATAGGGAAACAGGCGATTGTGTCAAAGGGGAATCGTTCATGGCCAAAGACGCTGTGAAAAAACAGGTCACGATCTACGATATCGCGAACCGCGCCGGTACGTCGGCAAGCACCGTGGGTGCTGTTTTGAACGGCAGTTGGCGCAATCGACGTATCAGCGAAAGACGTGCCGAAACGGTGCGGAAGATTGCGAACGAGATGGGCTATGCCCCCAATATGCAGGCCCGAGCACTTCGAAGTGTGCAGTCACGGATGATCGGCATGATTCTCCCGATGTATGACAACCGCTATTTCGGGGCAATCGCCGAACGGTTTGAGGTTGAAGCCCGAGCACGGGGTCTTTTGCCTATGACCTCCTGCACCTGGCGCGATCCGGAACTCGAACTCGCGACCGTGCGTCAGATGCTCTCTTACAACGTTGACCGTATCGTGTGTACAGGTGCAACTGACCCGGACGGCATCGCGCTGATTTGTGGAGAACAGGGCGTACCAACGATAAACCTCGATCTGCCCGGCACAGTTGCAACCTCGATCATCTCGGACAATTACGCGGGTGCCTACAAGGTCACGGCAGCCCTAATCGAACGCGCAAACGCCGATGGCCGGGAATGGCAGGACAGCCTGCTCTGCGTCGGCGGACGCCCTGCAGATCACAACACGAGCGAGCGCATTCGTGGGTTTAGAGACGCCATTTCGGGTGCAGGCGCGTCGCCGATCGACGACCATATCCTCGCCTGCGGCTATGCAGCGAACAAGGCGAAAGCGGCTTTTTCAGCCAAGGTTGAAGCGCTTGGGCGCATGCCAACTGCCGTTTTCGTCAACTCCACGATCTCGCTGGAAGGTGTGTTCGACTGGCTGGCGCAGAACGAACGATCCGCGTTGGACACGATCCTTTTTGCTAGTTTCGACTGGGACCCATTTGCCCAGTATATGGCCCAAAACCTGTTTTCGGTTCGCCAGGATGTCGGGGCCATGCTGGAAGCCATGTTCCGGGTGATCGACAGCGAACGCACTCATCCGCCAGAAGTCATCCAGATTCCGCCTATTGTGTTGGCTGAAGGTAAAGGCCGCATGGACTAGCTTGATAGGGCCAAACTTCGCCCTTCAGCACAGTGCAAGACCGAAACTCACAAAGTTCGTCAATCACGTCCGAACAAACCAAAGAACAGATAAAATTATTTCCCGGCAAAAGGTTAGTCGGATTTGAAATCGCAAGCGCAATTGAAACATGGCCAAGACGACCGACTACTGGAAGCGGCCCTTAGCTGACCTTGATTGACTAGTCATGATGCTGCGGACGCAGCCCGCTTTTGGGACATTCGCCGCACACGCGAAATCAGTGGGTATTCAAACTCATGCGTCAGGGTCGATCCTAAACCATCGGTCGTCCTTGAGAACTGGTTAACGGCCCACAGCTTTACAAAACCCTCGAATTCACTCCTCCGCCATTAGAACAAGTAGGGGAACCAAATTCTTATTGAGCAGTCGACAGCTCCGTAACGCAGGGCATCTTTGAATGTTGCGGCAACATCGGGTCAGGACGATGCCAGGACTGAGCTGAAGAAACCCACAAGCTTCCCTGGCTTTGATAAACGGACGGATCCTTCAACGTTCCGACTTTGATCGCTTTGTATTCTGGCGCCGCACTGTTCCAAGATATAACGTGCACTCCACAATCCGGACAAAACTGCCGAAAGACATCGTTTCCGCTTTCTACCTTGCGCCTGAACGTCGTTGGCGTTCCCTGTACAACGGTCACCGCTGATGCAGGAAACATTATTCCATGGGCTTCCGCACCGCCGGAGGTCTTCTGGCAATCACGGCAGTAGCAAGCACCTGACACCATAGGAGCAGCATCTACGCGGTACTTTACGGCGCCACAAAGGCACTCCCCTTCTAAGACTTCAATCATCTTCCGTCTCCTTTTCTGCAAATCCCTCAATCATCGCTTCTGCGACGCGCACTGCGGTCGCGATCTCTTCGGGTGACAAGCATTCTGAAACGCGCGCGATGTTAACCGCCTCGCGTGCCAAAACAGTTTCGATCAATTCGGCGCCGATTGGTGACAGCGCCAAGAGCTTTGAACGGCGATGCGCAGTGTTTTGGCGGCGCTCGACTAACCTCTTTTCAATCAGCGCATTCGCGGTCTTTTGAACAAACTGCCGCGGTGCGATTAGTCGGTCAGCGATCCTCGGAACAGGAAGTGGCCCATGGTCATGGAGTTGCTCAAGCACCGCCCGCTCCGTAACGGTCAGTCCGGTGCCACCCAATTCACGTGCAACTGCGCTTTCCAAGACTTTGTAGAGCGGGCGCACAAGCCGAATGAAGTAGTAGAGATCTTTCGAGTCACTCATGGTGTCATCAATGATGTCATAACGACATTAATAATGTCAATATTGACTTGCGACATGACCTAGAGTACGACCGCCTCAAACCCACAACTGCTCGATTGAGGCCATTAGCAGGAGAGCCATGCTCGATGCCCGTGGTCGAGATTACGCAAGCTGAGGACCGCTGCGGAAAGTTAGAAAGGTCGGCCCAGATCAGACCTTGGCCAGGGTCCTGGAATGCCGCGAGTGCAGCCCGCTTCCCGGACATTCGCGGCAAGCGCAAAGTAAGAACCTGGATGAAGTCACAGCAGCTCTACTTTGCGCTTGACCATGCAACACATGCATAGCGCCGCCTAGTCTACCCGGCGCCGGAATTCGGACTCGAATACACCGAAGGAATAAACATTCGCGACGTATTTGACTGCATCAGTCGATTTTTCCCGATCGATGTAGACGTTGTTACACTCTTCGCGGTCGACATGGACCGCCTTCGTGCGATGGCAGTACTGACCGTCCCGGATCACCCAACGCGACGTGATCGGCTGGCCATCCATCCAGCCGAAAAACATAACGGTCACCCCCTTGGACGGGCGATCCTGCCGGTAGGGTGTACCGAAGGGGCCGGTGTCGACAATTTCTTCGTACTCATCCGAGAAGAGCGCGACCAATTCGTCATGGCCCAATCTGTCGGCTTCCCGTCCCTTCTCGAAATCAAATGGCGAGGCTGGCATTCCGGCGGCGGAAAGCGCTTCGGCCCACAACGCAAAGATAGCCGGGTCCGAGTACCGTCCGAAGTAACCCTGTTGCCAAAGGAGGTTGTTCCAGACTGTTTCCTTCAAAAACAGGTCCATGAACCGTTTCGCGATCTCGATGTCTCCGTTCCGGGCATGTGCCGCCGCTGCCAATATGTACTGGTCGATCCGATCGCTTTCTTCGAGCGGTACACGATTCAGAAGCGCAAGCGCCCGGTCGGTTTCGTCCAGGAGAAGGCGATGAAAGGCGAGTTCTCGCAATTCCGATGCGTTGAGCCGGGGCGAAAGGTCTTCGTAGGCTGTGAACTCGGTACGCGCTTCGTCATAAAGCCCGGCCGCGAGAAGAGCCTGGCCTAACACGTACCGCAGCCGGGGTTCATCAGGTTGCAGGAAGACGGCACCCCGGGCCTCGGTCAAGGCAGCATTCCATTGGCGTTTCTCGATTTTGATGCCGATCTGAATCCCGAGGGCATCTGGATGTGTGTCGTCGATGTCGAGGATATAGCGGACAGTTCGTTCCGCTTCATCGAGCGCGTCGAGCGTATATCGGATGGTGTTGTAGCTGCGGCTCCAGATGATGAAGTTTACGGTGGCGTAGCCTGCATGCGCGGCCAGAAAATCGGGATCCTGCTCGATCGCGCGCTCGTAGAGAGGCAGAGATTTTTCCAGTTCGAAAAAGTTCCCGCTGGCGAGGAACCTTTCGGCTTCGGCATAGGCAAGGAACGCGCTGACATCCTTCGTGCCCGGAGCCTGCAACACGGAGCGTTCCCGAGCCGACAAGGGACCTACGAGTTCGGCGATGGCCCTTTGTTTGAGTCCGGCCAAAAGATCGAAGAGTTCCTCAGGTGCCTCGCCAGCGCTTTCCTCCCAGATTACCGCGCCGTCGTCGCCGAAATCCCGGAGGTCTACGGCCAGTTCAATCCGGTCGCCCACCCGGACCGCCGTTCCGCCGAGCACGTATCGTATGCCGGTCTCTGGGTCGATCTCACCAGGCTCGGGCGCGATCCCCTTGTATCCTAGGGACACGGCATGGGGGACGGTTTGCAGACCCTCGAGCCGCGCCAGCGAGGCGATGAAATCCTCGGTCGCGGCGTCGGCGATCTGACGGTCCCCGGCTGTATCAGCGGCAAACGGTACGATCAGCAGGCGGTCGCCGCTCGGCTGGGGCGGTGCCAACCAGAACCAGGCGAGATATCCCGCAGCAAGAAACACCAAGGCAAACGCAAAAACCCCGAAGCGCATGTTCGGCTTGCGCGTGCGGTGGGCCGTGACGACGGTACCGGCATCTTCGGGGTTTGGAAGCACCGCAAAGGCTGTGATTGGATCTTGTATGTTCTTGACCTGTTGCGGGCCAAGATCCACGAAACCGAGATCGAGCTTACCGTGGACGTTCAGAAAGACCGGCTCGGATATGCAGATCCCTCCGGGGTCAGCGCAACCTTCCAGGCGGGCCGCGATATTCACCCCGTCACCGAAGATGTCATCGCCATCATGCACGATCTCGCCGAGATTGATACCGATACGGTAGGCGATGCGGCGGTCTTCGGGAGTGTCCACTTCGAGATCGGGCATCTCGCGCTGCACGGCGACGGCCCATTCGACGGCGCTGACCACACTTGCGAACTCAAGCAGCGCACCGTCGCCCGTCGTCTTAACAATTCGCCCCCCGAAGCTCCGCACCGCGGGGTCAATCAGATCGGTACGGATCGCCTTTTGGCGCGCCAAGGTGCCAGCCTCGTCCAATTGAACGAGGCGGCTGTAGCCGACCATGTCGATCGCAACGATGGCCGCCAACCGGCGTTGAAGCACCTCCTGAACCAAACCGATCCCTCGCAATACATTTGCGGACAGTATAGGAAGTTCTCCGGAAGATGACGAGTTGGGTGCTTAAGGCCGGTGCTCGAGGTCACCGATGCCTGCCCGTATGGTTCAGGGCGGCCCAAACCGGACACTGAGCGCGTTTGCCAATGCCGCAATGCAGCTTTGTCGAAGCGGACGTTGGTTTGGGTGGCTGCTATCGGCAAGTTGCCAACCGAAACCTGTCCCTGAAAGCCACAAAAAGAAACTTCGACACCAGGGCTGTAGGTCTGCGATTACTCAAGTTTCTGCAACAATGCGTCTCTCGCCAGTGCAGCGCCAGATGTCCACGCTTTCTCAACTTCTCTTAGAAGCTGGGTTTTTCGGCCGTCGGAGGGACCGTGAATGATGGCGGACCGAACGTCATACAAATGCTTGACCTTGGCCTTGATGAGCTCCTTTTCTTCCTCACTCTCGCCCAGCAGTTCTGCCGTTCCATTCTGAAGGAACTTGCTAATAGGTTCATTTCTTGGCGGCTTGAATATCCGCTCAAAGACAATGGCCAAATCCAGAATTCGATCATGTGCGCCAAAACGTCCGTCGCGACCATGGGCTTCGGCCATGCGATACATAGCAGGTGCGAGATCGGCATAGGCGGTTGCCGCTCTTCGAGAGAACAGGTCTTTAGCTCTTTCGAGTTGGCTAAAGTCGGCGTCGTTGAACTCTGTGAACGGATCGAACAGGTGGCTTATGGATCGACCTTAGTGAGGTGACTTTGGCCCGTGATGCCGACCAAGTAATTCGGATGCGGTTCTTGAAATGCAGCCTTCTAGGGTCATGATCCGGGACGTTCGTGTCCCAAGCGTCACCGCAAGCAGATTTGAAAACTCCTCTGTCCAACGATGAAACAAGGGCGGAGGTGCTTTGTAGGGGCTATTGGCCATCGAATGTCTGTTGCGGACGCTTGGTTTCCAAGAGAACCTGTGGACAATGGCATAAATGCCCTCTATGCGCCGCCGTTCAACGTGCTCCGGAGCCACTTCCTGAAGCCATTCGCGATCAATGTACTCCTCAATGAGAGAGAGCGGAACAAGCGCGTAACCCTCACCAAGGTCGATCTCTTGCGGGATGCGAAGTCCGTAGAACAATGCGGCATCCATACCGATGTTTAGGTCGTCTTCATCGGATGGATTGGTTTGAGATGTAGACGACAAAAGCAACGCGTTAAGTTTTGAAGCAGTTTGGAGAAAGCCTTCTTTTGATGCCGCCGGATTCAGCGTCATCTGGCCCACAATGAGAGCGCTGAGGCTGGTGAGCGAAGATCCATTCAAGACGCCAACCTGAACGTCATTAACGTTTATCCGCTTTCCTAGGGCACGGGCCAAAACCGGGTGATCTCGCAAGACTCCACGGACCGGATCGAGTGCGGCCTTCAACGGTGCGAAATACTCATTGGTTCCAAAGCGAAATGAGTGCGTCGCGTCCTCGTAGATCATAAAATGATCGTCGGCCGGGAAGGGAGTTTCATCGCGTCCGTTGTAGGTCACCGTTGTGGGGAAACCGTGAGATTCCCAATACCGCTTAAGGAATGGCTTTTGTGCCTTGGCGAGCGCAACAAGGCTGTCCGCCAACCTTTCTTCCCAGAAATTCTCTTCAATTTTTGCCATAGCTTTTCAACAAACTCAAAATCCGGGGCTGAACCTAAGACGTCCTCCAGCTGAGGCACAACGCAAAAGTTTGATCGACGAGTCTCGTGACCGGGGGGCTATTGAACCCAGTGGCTTGCGAAGACGGATCTAGTGGGCGGTAAAACTACACCGGACGGATTGGATTCATCTGCGTTCCGGGCCATCCTATGCCACATGGCGTTTGGTATTTTCATTCATCGGACTGATTCAATTTACGATGATGTCCCCTCAGAACGATATCAGTTTCCGCGGCAATATCTGACGCGCGTTCAGCAGTGCGTGGGCGATTGGATCGTTTATCTCGAACCAAGCAAGATCAAGGATACCAAGGGTTACTTTGCCGTAGCCAAGGTTCAGGAAATCATACCGGACCCACAACATGACGACATGCATATCGCCGTCATTGAGCCAGGCACATATCTCGATTTTGGCGATCCAGTGCCGTTTCGCGAAGCAGATGAAATTGTTGAGCAGGGCCTCTTGAACGACCGAGGAAAAATCTCCGGGCGCGCCCAGGCTGCCGTGCGGCCTCTCTCATCCGAAGATTTCGCGCGGATTGTTGAGCGCGGTCTTGGACAAGATCACGACGTCTTGCCGAGAGTGGACTAGGCCACTCCAAACAGATTTCAGGAAGCGCAAATGCCGTTCCAGCATCTGTCGGACCGCGAACGCATCAAGCAACTGACCAGCCGCGCCGTAAGGGACCGCAACTTCAGAAAGAATGTTCTACGTGCATACGGAGAGCGATGCGCAATTACCGGGCTACGTCTGATCAACGGCGGAGGGCGCGCTGAGGTGGAGGCCGCTCATATCAGGCCGGTCGAGCAGGATGGTCCAGATATTGTGAGCAATGGACTGGCTTTGTCAGGGACAGCGCATTGGATGTTCGACCGCGGGCTGGTAAGTCTTGCTGACGATCTGACTATTCTTGTCTCTCGCCAAAGCAACGACATGGAAGCCGTGAACGCGATGATAAACTCCTCGGGCAAGCTCTTGGCTCCGGGGCGGCCGGCCAATCGCCCAAGGGCTGAGTTCCTTACCTGGCATCGCGAGAACTGCTTTAAGTCTTAGCGGCCCAGAGCCGACCTTGGTTGCGGTCTTTGATTGCTGCAGTCGCGGCCCGCCTTCCCGACATTCGCTGCGCGCGCAAAATCTCAGGTTCGCGAACTCACAGATTGCGCAACAAAGCGGGTTGTAGCAGCCAATTTACATTCACTTAGAGTGTGGTGCATCGCAACAATACGAGGTCTTGCTTATAGCCGGGCTAGCCAAGGCAGGACAGCGACGTAACTTTTGTGCGAAGAAAAACACTCAGTTTTGCAGGTATTCCCAAGCTTGAGATATGACAACTGACCCTTCACCCACCGCAGAGGCAACACGCTTGACCGACCCGGCGCGCACATCGCCCACGGCAAAAATGCCGGGACAAGACGTCGCGAAAGTTGATCCAGCGTTGGCCTCGTTGCCCGTGACCACAAAGCCGCGTGCGTCCAGCTGGCAGCTCTGCGACAACCATTCGGTATTGGGTGCAGCCCCAACCATTACAAATGCGGCGCTGCAATCGAGTGGCCAGTCTGATCCGTCACGCTCAATGATGACCCTGGACATGGCTTCTTCCCCGAGGAGTGTCTTTAGCTGGGACTTGTAGTGGATGGTGACCGCCGGATCCGCCTCTAACCTTGACAGCAGGTAATCGGACATCGATGCAGCCAAGCTGTCTCCTCGCACCAGCACATGGACATGTTTTGCTGATCGCGACAGGTACATCGCTGCCTGCCCCGCAGAGTTTCCGCCCCCAACCACGACGACATCGGTGCCCTTGCAATAGCGCGCTTCCATCTCGGTCGCGGCATAGTAGATGCCCAAACCCTCAAAGTCCTTCAGTCTGTCCAACGGCAGACGCCGGTACTGGACCCCCGTGGCGACTACTACCGAGCGTGTCCTTAGCTTTTGCCCATCATCCAGCGTTACACAAAACACGCCATCGGATTGACGTCGCAACTGAGTGGCCCGCTTTGGGCGAACAAATCGGGTGCCAAACTTCATGGCTTGGACCTCCCCTCGCCATACAAGGTCGGCACCCGATATGCCTGTAGGAAAGCCCATGTAATTCTCGATCCGACTGGATGTCCCAGCCTGTCCCCCAACCGCCAGGTCCTCGACAACAATCGCAGACAGCCCTTCCGCGCCAGCGTAGACCGCAGCCGCGACCCCGGCCGGACCACCTCCAACAACCAAAACATCTATGACCTCTCGACAATCGTAAGACTGTTCGAGCCCGAGCAATCGGGCGACTTTGGCTGGAGTCGGGTTGTCGACCGCCAGGCTGTCGCCAAAGATTACCGCCGGCTGATGGCCTGTCAGGTGACAGGCCTGCGCGACCTTACATGCAGTCTCAGAACCCAGATCCATCGTTTGGAACGGAATCTTGTTTCGGATAGCAAACTCTTCGATTTGACGGATATTGCGACTCAGGTCAGCGCCAATCAGTTTCAAAGAGCTGTCGTTGTCTTCGATTTGACGTCGGCGACGTGCGGAAAAGACAGTGATGATGATATCTGACATTTCCGGAATGCGCGACATTGCATCCAGCATCTTCTCGCGCGGCACAGAGATAGCGTGCGTGTCCTCTCGCGCCCGCATCGGCAGCGAGTAAACCCCGCCGCTGAGAAACGCGATTTCTCCCAGAAACTGCGTCGGCCCAAGAGACGTCGGTAGGTAAGCCTCACGCGTTTGTGGATCAATTACCTCAACCCGACCGGTCACAATGTAGATAAAGTGGTCCATAGGATCGCCAACCTCAGCGATCATTTGGCCTGACTCAAAACCCACTTCAGTGCCTAGTGCTTTCAAGGTTTCGACATGGCTCTGGTGCAAAGGCGTTCGCGTCATTTCGCGAAGATCGGCAGCTAGGCTTTCCATGTTCAGTTCTCCTGATGATCGGCGCTGAAACAAGACCTAGCGGCTATTTCGAGATTTTCACCCATTCACTCTGCACTAACGCTTCCGCCAGAGACCTGCGGACGTTTGTATCCTGCTTCCCGCGCACTGAACATTTCAAATGCGTCTGTCACTGCACCATTGGCTTACGTCGTGGCTTGCCGCATCGGGAATAACGTGCGCATGGCGACATAGAAAACAGGTGTGAAAAACAGTCCAAGCAGAGTTACACCCGACATGCCAAAAAACACCGCCGTTCCAAGAGCCTGTCGCATCTCTGAACCGGGACCAACTGCGATCATCAAGGGCACAACGCCCAGTATAAACGCGAATGCAGTCATCAATATTGGCCGCAAGCGCAATTGGCTGGCTTCGACGGCGGCATCAATAGCTGATAACCCACCTTCTTCCTGCGCCTGCTTGGCGAACTCCACGATAAGAATGGCATTCTTTGCGGCAAGCCCCACAAGAACAATCAATCCAACTTGCGTCAGAATATTGTTGTCCATCCCTCGAAACATCACCCCCAGCATCGCGCCTAATACAGCGAGAGGAACGATCAATATAATGACCATCGGAAGCGTCCAGCTTTCGTAGAGCGCTGCGAGAAACAGAAAGGCAAACAGCACCGAAAAGGCGAATATGTATGCTGCTGTATTGCCCTGACTCCGTTCCTGTAAAGCGAGCTCGGTCCATTCAAAATCCAGTCCTGGCGGCATGACGGCTTCTGCGAGCGCTTCCATTTCCAGCAAGGCTTGGCCCGTTGACACATCGGGAGCTGGAGAACCCTGAACCGGCACAGACACTTGTTGATTGTAGCGTTGAACCAAGGCGGGACCGGCGGTTTCGCGGACGGTAACCAGGGTGCCCAACGGAACCAAAGCTCCCGTTGCAGAACGGACGCGTAGACTTCGAATATCGCTCTGGTTCAGACGGAACGGCTCGTCCGCCTGCGCGCGCACCTGAAAAAGACGCCCGAAAGCATTAAAGTCGTTCACATAGGCAGACCCGAGGTTGATTGAGAGTGCTTCGAATATCTCACCAATCGGGACGTTGAGCATTTGCGCCCGAACGCGATTGATCTCAAGATAAAGCTGCGGTGATCCTGAGGAAAAGGTTGTGAACACGCCCTGAACCTTATCCGACTGGCTGGCGCTGCCCATGATGGCATAGGCGGATTGCAACACGCGGGACATGTCCGCGCTTTCAAGTTCCTGAAGCTGAAGCTTGAATCCGCCACCAGTACCAACTCCGCGGACAGCCGGGGGCGCAATGGCTATAATAAAGGCTTCGCGCAGGGCCTGCATCCGGCCAAAAAGCTGGCCCACAATGGCACCAGCAGTCAGCCCGCTTTCCTGCCGGTCATCAAAACTCTCAAAGGTAGTGAAAATCACACCTTGATTGCTTGCATTGGTAAAGGTCGCTCCGGAAAAGCCCGCAAATGCTACTGCGTTTGTGACCCCAGGTGTTTCCAATGCTATCTCAGTTGCTTGCCTGATGATATCATCGGTCCGGTCCAGTGCTGCACCGTCTGGCAGTTGCACCACGACGATGGCGTATCCCTGGTCCATTTCCGGGATGAACCCGGTCGGCACCTTGGTCGTGATCCAGTATGTTCCGCCCATCAATCCGGCAAATACCAAAAGGACGATGCTGCGCATCCCAGTTGTACTGGACAATGCCCGCACGCCCTGACCATAGGCGGACGCCAACGCATCAAACCCCCTATTGAACCCATTGCTGATCGGTTCGGTGACAAAGGCCAGCGGGTTTCGTGTTGGTGCACTGGAGTTTGGCCTCAAAATCACAGCAGCCATCGCCGGTGATAGGCTGAGTGAGTTGACGGTCGAAATAATTGTTGCGACGGAAATCGTCACAGCAAATTGCCTGTAGAATTGGCCGGTAATGCCAGGAACCAAGGCGGCTGGCACAAAGACAGCAATCAGAACCAGTGTCGTCCCGATGATCGCATTTTGGACTTCATCCATGGTGCGGGCGGACGCATCCTTCGGAGACATGCCGTTCTTAATGTTTCGTTCAACGTTTTCGACCACAACGATAGCATCGTCCACGACGATACCGATAGCCAGAATGAGCCCGAAAAGCGTCAGCAAATTCAAAGAGTATCCAAGCGCCAGCATCGCGGCAAATGTCCCGATGAGCGATACGGGAATGGCGATCAAAGGTATGATGGCCGTTCGCCAGCTCTGAAGAAAAACAACGATCACGACAACAACCAGCAATACCGCTTCGAATAAAGTTCGATAGACCGCGTTCACCGAGGCTTCGATGAATTCTGTAGGGTTGTAGACTACCTGATACTCAAGCCCGGATGGGAAATCCTGTGACAGCTCTTCGACAACGGCTAAGATCTCATCCGCCGACGCCAATGCGTTCGATCCCGGTCGCTGAAAAATACCTAGGGCCACAGCCGGTTTGTTGTTCAGGTACGAGTTGGTCACATAGGAGCGTGCTCCAATTTCAACCCGCGCCACATCCCTTACCCGCACGACGCGCCCGTCGTCAGTCGACTTGACGATAACGCGACCGAATTGGCGTGGATCTTCCAATCGACCTTGCGTTGTGAGCGTTACTTGAAAGGCGCTGTCAGTCGCATTGGGCGGTGATCCCAAGGAGCCACCCGAAACCTGAACGTTTTGTTCGCGCAGCGCCGCGACGACATCTCCGGACGTCAGCCCTAGCGAGCCAAGCCGGTCCGGGTCCAACCACACGCGCGCCGAAAACTCCCGTTCGCCGAAAATAATCAGATCGCCAACACCATCAAGACGCACAAGGCGATCTCTGACACGCGAACGGGCGTAGTTGGATACATAAAGCTGGTCAAAAGTCTCATCCGGCGAGAGCATATGGATGACCATCATGAGGTCGGGTGAAGACTTGTTAGTCGTGACGCCGAGCGCTCTTACTTCTTGCGGAAGGCGCGGTTCAGCGATGGAAACGCGGTTTTGGACAAGTACCTGGGCAGCATCGAGATTGGTGCCCAGTTCAAACGTGATCGTCAGCGACATGGACCCGTCAGCCGTTGAATATGACGACATGTAGAGCATGCCCTCAACACCGTTGATCTCTTGCTCCAACGGGGTCGCGACCGTGGCGGCAATTGTTTCAGCGTCTGCTCCGGGGTAACTCGCCCTGACCACAATCGACGGCGGCGCGATTTCCGGGTACTGCTCAACGGGCAGTTCGAAATACGCGAGCAACCCAACGATGGTTGTAACAACCGCGACTACGATCGCAAAGATGGGGCGAGTGACAAAGAAACGCCCCATATCAGTTTTCTGCGATCAAAGGCAGTTCGATCAATTCCGCAGCAACGACGCTACCCGGGCGGGCGCGCACAAGACCTTCGATCACCAGCGTCTCTGACCCATCCAAACCTTCACGCACGACCCTGTAACCGTCAATTCTGGGGCCCGGTCGGATTTCCTTTGGTATCACATTACCTTCGGCATCCACTGTCATCACCAGTCTCCGGTTCTGATCCGAAGCGATCGCCTCATCCGGGATCAGGATGCCCTCATAAGGAAGCGAACCCGGAACGTTGACGCGTCCGAACAGACCGGGTGTCAAAAGCTCATCCGGGTTGCGCAGAACTGCGCGTACGCGCATTGTGCCGGTTTCATCATCAATGCGGTTTTCCGAGAAATCCAGTATTCCGTTCTGAGGCGGTATACTTCGGTCAGCCACTGTTACCAGTACTTGAAGATTGTCCGCGCCTTCTTGCAGAACGGATCCGCGGGCACGCGCGTCCCGCGCGTATGCCAGAAAATAGCGTTCATCTATGTCGAAATAGAAATAAATCGGGTCGGTCGAGACGATCGATGTCAAAAGGGTGTCTTGGGCTATGATCAGGTTTCCTGGATCAACCCGGGCCTGGTCGATACGCCCTGACATTGGCGCTCGGATTTCCGAGTACTCCAGATCAAGCTCGGCCAATTCCAGTGCAGCGCGCGCTTGTTCCAGGACACCTTGCGCCGCAAGAAAAGCTTCGCGACGTTGGTCCACCACGCTCTCCGCGATGTTGCCATTTCTGATCAATGCCTCGGCGCGTTCAAGCTGATCAGTCGTAAAGGCGCTTGTTGCTTCAGCAATGCTGATCTGTGCCCGGGCTTGTCTCAATGCAGTACGAAACTGACGTTGGTCGATCGTGAAGAGCAAATCGCCCTGTTCGACGAGTGTTCCGTCCTTGAAATGCACCTGATCCAGAAAACCTGAAACCCGCGCTCGGACGTCCACGTCAGCCGCGGCGCCGAAGCGACCGACAAATTCATCATCTTCGACTATGGATTTCACAACCGGTTTTGCCACCGTCACGGGTGGTGGACCCTGCTGAGCCACAAGAGCGCCGGAGAGGGCGATCAAAAGAACAGTGGCGATGTGAAAAACCCTGATGATCATTTTCATGCCCCCGCGATCGACAATGACTTTAGGTCAAATCTGCCATCGAACACTTTAGAGTGTTCTAGCACAAAGGGTCTAGTTGATTTGATGTTAGTGATCATTCTGCTCCATTTCTGGACCACATGCAGCGAAATACGACTAATTTATTGGCAATAAGTGATGTTTAGGTTCGGCCCATACCGGCCACTCGAATTAGTTCTCGAATGCTGCAGTCGCACCCGCTTTGCGGTTATTCGCTGCGAGCGCGAAGGAGTGAAAAAATGATTCTAATTCTGCGCCAGGTTCGTATCCGGAAGGTCTCCAGAAATCTCTAGGATAAGTTTGCGCCGGATCGCTTGGGCCAGGTCTTCTTCGCTCTTTGCGGTTACAACAAATGCGCCCTGTCCACCGATAATCAGTTCTTCGTAGATCGCACCAAGGTCCGGGTATCGCGCGGGCGTATCACAGAACCGACACAGAATGGGCAATGCGTTGATGGTAATCCCTGCTGCAATCACCTCTTGCCGAGCCAATTCTATAGGTGGGCCAGAGAAGCTATTTGGGCTATCCCCGGAGAAGTCGATGACTTTGCGCCAGCCATCATATGAATTGTTCTCAATCAATCGTTTGCCATCGAGCAGAGCCGCGCCGATGGCGTTTCGACCAAAGGCATTGCGCCCCGCGCCCGAGAGCGCGGCGGCGAATTCAGACGCGCTCTCAGGACCATCAATCTTCATCCAATCGACAACGACAGCGGTGTTCGCGGCCCATTCGACATATGTTACGGCGATGGCACCGTATGCGGAGTTTGAGATCGCAGACAGCACACGGGGATCAGTCATCGCCTGTGCGTAACCTTCCCTTTGGAATGCAATCTCGGCCTCACTAATCGAACCTGAAGCGTCGGCGAGCAAGACCAGTTCCAGTTCAACATCTTGTGCCGCAGCGAGCCCTGCCCCCAGAGAAAGAAACGCGCAGGCCCAAAGCCATCGAATATTCTGGATCACGTTGCTGTTCGCCTACGCCAGATAGGAGTTGAACCATCCCAATGTGCGTTCCCAGGCCAGCGCGGCTTGCGCCTCATCGTATCTGGGCGTGCTGTCGTTGTGGAAACCGTGATTGGCCCCTTCGTAGATGTAGGCCTCAAAGGTCTTGTCGTTTGCCTTCAGAGCGGCCTCAAAATCCGGCCATCCCGCATTGATGCGCTCATCCAATTCGCCCATTTGCACCAAGAGGGGGGCTTAAATCTTGGGAACATCTGCTGAGGCCGGTTGACGGCCATAAAACGGTACGCCGGCGGCAAGCTCAGGATAGGCAACTGAGATCGCACCCACAACGCCACCACCATAGCAGAATCCAACCGCTCCCACTTTTCCGGTGCTGTCATCGCGAGCAAGCAAATGCTCGAACCCTGCAAAGAAGTCGTTCATGAGCTCTGTACGATCGACCGTCCGCTGCAATTCACGGCCATCCGCATCGTTTCCAGGATATCCGCCGACCGAGGTCAATCCGTCAGGTGCAAGCGCCATGAACCCGGCCTTCGCCAAACGACGGGCAACATCTTCGATATAGGGGTTAAGCCCGCGATTCTCGTGGATAACCAAAACTGCGGGCAAACGGCCTTCGGCATTTGCAGGTCGCACGAGATACCCGCGCACATCCCCCGTCCCATTTGGAGACGGATACATGATGTAATCCGCGTGAATATCAGGGTCATTGAATGAAACCTGCTGCGCCATCGCGTAGTTCGGACTGAGCATGTTCAGCAGCGCCATCGCCGTTACACCGCCCACGGCAAACTTTCCTGCCTTATCAAGGAATTCGCGCTTGGTGATCCTGCCGTGTGCGTAGAAGTCGTAGAGATCCAACAGTTCCTGATTGAAGTCTTTTGCTGTCATGCGGTTCATGGGATCCTCCCAGGTTGCAACGGGTTCAATTCCAACGATCATTCGATGCTTTGTCCAATCAATTTTTCACAGGACTCGGATGTCCTGAAGCCGGTCAATGCTTCAAAAACATGGCGTTTGAGCACCTTTGTTGCTTCAGGAGGATTGCCGCGTTGGTCGGCCCAGAGCTGCCGTCCACTGGGGATGTCTGATGCTGCGGTACGGCCCGTCAGACCTGCCATTCGCTGCGAGTGCAAAAAATGAGGACGTTTGAACTCACACAACGCAGGACAAAGCGCTCTTTCGCTATGTCTGCACCAATGGCGGCTTTAGGAGTTCTATGACGCAACAAAGTGGTAATTCGGATATCAGCAGCACTGCGCTTGAACGGGGTTATGGTACTACAAAATGATAGATGGCGGACGGTGGCTATGCACCTCTATTTCCTTATAACTCATTTTAGAATTCTATTTCTTACAGAAATTTAAGCATCCTGAAAAGCCAGTTAATACTCCCAGTATTCTACGGGTCGCTTAGTTGATTGCTAACGAGGCGAAGGTCTTATGCTAAATTCTGCTTTACCCGTTTTGGCTGGAGTCCTTTTCGAACTCGGGCATCTGTGGTCCTCACTCCTTTTGGACCCCGAGCGCGTATTGGTTATTTCAGCCAACTATGCCCAGTACTTAGCCCCTGCCTGCGTTGCCGTGCTTAGGTTTTTGAGCAGAGATCACGATCGCTCTCTAGAACAAATTTCACCGAATTCGAACGCGAAGTCAGAATCCAAGTGTCGTGTCCAGCGCAGGACACGTGTTCTCCCAGGTTTGGATGACATGCTGGTCGATCGGCTCTTCCTTCTTACCCAAGCCGACCAAAGCGGCGGAAATCCAGCTCGGCATTCTACTGCCAAGATCACGGCCAGAATTGGATAAAAATGTCGAATTCCAAAAGTGATACACCGTCTGTGCTGGCCAGATTTAGCGAAAGGTTCGGCCTGGTTCAAAAACACGTCATTACCATCCCACCTGCAAACAACAGGACTCGTCCAATTCATCAAACGTCCAGAGCGAGTCAGATCAGCAATTCCAAGGCCAAAAAGGAGCCAATCATGTCGTTGGACATTTCTAAACTAAGCGAAATCAAAGGTCTAATGGGGGCGTGCCTCGTGGACAGCGACACGGGCCTAGTACTAGGCACTGAGGGTGGTTCAAAGTTTGACCTTGAAACTGCCGGCGCTGCGAATGTTGAAGTCGTACGCGCCAAACTTCAGGCAATCGAAGCGCTGAAACTTAACGATACCATCGAAGACATTCTGATAACGCTTGGCAAACAGTTTCATTTGGTCCGCCCGCTGGACAAAAACCCGAACATCTTTGTGTATGTCGCATTAGACAAGAAAACCGCCAATCTTGGTCTCGCCCGGCTTCAGGTGAAAGCCGTCGAAGAAACGTTGAGCCTCTAGTCTGCAACGATTTGCCAAATGGACTCAGCTATCTCGTTATGGCTGGGTTCATCTACGGCGCATTCCAAACTGCAGCAAGTGGATCCAGTAGCAAAATCGGAGGGATTGAAGTGAAAATACTCGTCGCAGAAGACGACAAAAAAACCGCCGAATTTGTCAATTCAGGACTAAGGTCAAACGGTTTTAGTGTGGAGTGGTACGAAGATGGTCGGGATGCCCTGTCATATTGTCTGTACAATGAATGTGACGCCATAATCCTAGACCGCATGCTACCAGGAATGGATGGTCTTTCCGTTCTCAAGGCACTTAGGGCCGCGAAAAAACAGACCCCGATTCTGTTTCTTACTTCAATAGGAGACGTTCAGGACAGAGTAGAAGGTTTGACCGAAGGTGCAGATGACTACCTGGTAAAGCCTTTTCATTTTTCAGAGCTGCTGGCGCGTTTAAACAGCATAATCAGGCGCCAACCGTCCGATGTCTCAACAACCGAACTTCATGTCCACGATCTATCAATGGATCTCCTCAAACGGGTGGTGAAACGGCAAGATGTGACAATAGAATTGCTGCCGCGCGAATTTGCGCTGTTGGAAGTCTTGATGCGCAATACAGGGCGGGTGGTGACACGCACCATGCTTCTGGAGCAAGTTTGGGACTATAATTTTGATCCGAATTCGACCGTGATTGAAACATACATCAGCCGTCTGAGGTCGAAGATAGACAAGCCTTTCGAAAAGCCACTTTTGCACACGTCTCGAAACGTTGGATACAGCCTTCATGGGCCGCGCTAGCATTACCTCGGGCGCGCCATTCCAGACTGCTTGTTTCGCCGCATTGATTGTCTGGATCATTACCGCTGTTTTCGGATATGCAGCCTATCTGGCGCTGGAAGGCAAGCTCCGCTCTGAACTCGAACAACAAATCCTCGATGAAGAGCTTTTGCTTCATGAGATATTGCGGGAAGGCGGCGCAGACGCAGTTCAGCGAGCAATTGAGCATTTGAATAACCCCAATCGAACCAAACTTCACGTAGTTGCGCTGCTCGACCAAAGCGGTTCTGCACTTGCCGGGTCAATCGCGAAAGTGCCTGATACGAACGGATGGCATGAGGTGGATCCGGACTTTGTTCAAGTCGGCGGGACCGCACCTGTCTATTTGGTTCATGCGTCTGAGTATCTTGGGTATCGCTCAGTAGTCGCCCGTAGCATGACATCGCTTAGTCAAGCTTTGACAACACTTTGGGAAGGGTTATTGCTACTGACGTTTGCCACAACCATGACTGTTTTGGGTCTTGGCTACTACTTCAGCTCTCAAAACTATCGGAAACTAAAATGGGTTGAGCGAACTCTCGAACCGCCTGTTCAAGCGACTGGCTCTATTCGCCTTCCGGTTTCGGGATCGGGCGATCAATTCGATCGGATTTTCCAGTTGGTTAACCGACGTCTCGACTGGATTTCGAGCTTGCTGAATAGCACTCATGCTACTGCGGTCACAGTTGCCCGCGATTTGAAGGCACCATTAACCAATGGCTTTATCGCTTTGCAACAGGTTTACAGCGAAGTTGAGTACGGGGGCGACCCGCGATCCAGCCTCAATGAACTAGAGAGCAACCTAAGGCGCATCAGAGTAGTTTTTGACACGATCCTCAAGGTCTCGCAGATCGAGGAAGGAAAGCATCAAAAGAGCTTTAAAACAGTGAATCTGAGCGCGCTCGTTGAGGGTGTTGCCGAGGCGTTGTATCCAGTTGCCGTCGATGCAGGTAAGCACATCTCTGCAGACTACAACGCCGACACGATACTGATTCGAGGCGACGAAAACATGCTGCAGCAGCTGCTCGTCAATCTCGTGAACAACTCGCTCCGGTATTGCCCCTCCGGATCTTGGATCCGGATTTCCCTGACAGCCAAGCCCGATGTAATTGAGCTGATTGTGACAGACAACGGTCCAGGGGTACCAGAACCCCAAATCAGCAAGATTTTTGACGCGTTTTTTCGAGCAGACGGCACAAGAAATGAAGACGGCAATGGGCTTGGCCTATCGCTTGTAAAGGCTGTTGCCACGCGCCACGGCGCAATAGTCACCGCGGAAAACAATGAACCGGGCCTGCGGGTGTGTGTCAGCTTTGGAAAGCCTCCCATCGCAGCCTGTACATAATCGAAAGAACTGTTCGCTCACAATTCGAACCATCACTCGGACCATTCAATCCAGAAAACACAACCTTTTGAACGGGAAAACAATGACGAAGAAAGCAATACTCCTATCGGCACTTTTGCCTGCGTCTGCGGCGATCGCAGACGAAACAGAATATCTATGCACGTCAGAATCGAATGATGAAATCATTCAGATCTTTCAGGATGATGACCACTTAGAAGCGCGCCTGATTGTGCAGAATAATGAAGGCGTGGCCTCCGTCGCACACGGTCTGGACGGAGTAACATTCATCCATATCAAGACCGACGAAGTCTGGACCTTGGCGCTTCATTTTCCAACCATGACCTATGAGTTGTCCACGCATGGCGCCACATCGATCGAAGATCACGGACACTGCACAAAGGGTGGGCAAACAACACAGATCATTCAATGATCCAAGAGGCAGATCGCATAACCTTTCAAAAACGTAAGGTTGATGAAAGCCCAATGGCAAGGACAACTTGCAGAAATTGCCGTCAAGGTTGGAACTGAAACCGAATACTCGACTGAGGAAGCACTCGCTACCCTCCTGAAGGGTGTCACCGGTACCGAGAAGAAACGGACCACTCACTCACAAGCTAGCTTTCCACAGTCAAAGCAGCGCGCCCCTCCCCCCCTCGGAGGGGCGCGCTGCAAGTTCATCGAAACCTACATTCATTCGCTGCCTTTATCAGGCAATGAAATCCTTGTATGTCATGTGTTAAAGGTGACCGGAAGTGCTCAATCAAGTGCAGCTTGCACGGACGTCAGGGCCTTTACCTTTTTACACTTTATCGGGGCTGAATCACCATCGGTGCAACAACTTCAGCGAAATTCCCCATTCTTACATTAATATTGCAGCTAAAACCTCCGGATCACACACTAGACCGGCTAAAACAGGATTGCTGTTAGCCAAGCCACATGGCGTCGCCAGTAAAATCGGACGAAAGACTAATGAAACGCTCAAACATTGTTTCTGGAGCAGCCTTTACTACGGCATTGTATGCGGCAGTAGTAATTCTCTTTTCAGTTGCAGCGTTGGCCTTTTTGACATTCGAGAGAATTCGTGGCGACTTGCAACGGGAAATGGACTCGTTGTTAATTGATGAAATGCGTTTCATTCAGGAAATCCTGGACGACAACGACAACGATTCCGATGTTGTCCAAGCGATTGATGACGCGACCCTCTGGCTGCCGTTCGATACCAGTTTGATTGGCCTGTTCGACAGTCAAGGGAAGCGTCTGGCGGGTAATATCGACGACTACCCCTCTTTTCGAGGTTGGGGCGAAATCGAAGATGATGGCATAAATCTAGGCGGTGAAAAACGTATCCATCGGGTAAATGTGCAAGCCTACCGCGGATTTGTAGTTGTGGTTGGCCGCGATCTTGCATTCGTAAAGAGCACGCTTCAGTCGCTGGCGTGGTCCTTGGTTGCAATCGGATTAGGAGCAACAGTTTGCACGCTTTTGGTTGGCTATGTCTCCAGCATAAGAACATATCGCAAGCTCGATCAGATGGCGAAAACGCTCAACAAAGTATCAAGGGGTGAGACCAAAGCGCGACTTTCGGTCGGTAAGAACAACGATCAGATAGACAGGGTAGCAAGGCTAATGAACGGCCACCTCGACAACCTAACAGCTTTGATGTCCACAACCCGATCAACAGCAGCATCCATTGCACATGATCTAAAGAATCCGCTCACTCATGCTTACATCGCACTTCAAGAAGCTAGAGATTTATTACAATCAGAAGGCCAATCTCTTGAGCCTTTCGACAAAATTCAATCTGAACTTGACCGTCTCAAATGGACCTTCGAAACCGTTTTGCGGATCAACCGTATCGAAGAAGGTGATAGTCCCAAAGCATTCAGCTATCTAGATTTGAACAGGCTGGGTCGGGAAGCTGTTGAGACTATGATTCCTCTTGCGGAAGTTAAGAGCCAAAGTCTCAGTTTTGTGGAGAATCGTTCAGGGCGTGTTCTGATCGAAGGCGATGAAGGTATGCTGAAACAACTTTGTGCAAACCTATTGCAGAACTCAATCGATCACTGTCCGCAGGACTCCCGAGTTTGCCTTCTTATTGCACAAGAAGACGACACCGTTACACTTGCGGTGGTTGACGACGGCCCTGGCGTTCCTGAAAGTACACTGGGCAAGCTTTTTGTTCCTTTCTATACACTTGAAAGCGAACGAAATAGTGTTGGGAATGGTTTGGGTTTGGCGCTGGTGAAAGCAATTGCAGATCATCATTCGGCGCTATTAACGGCAACAAACAGTTTACCCGGGTTGACGGTTTCGGTTCGCTTCGACGTCGCGTAGCCGCCCTCGACTTCATCCATCGGCAGCCAGAAAGGTGAGTTTCTTATTATAATACAGTCCGGGACAACCCGACATTCAACCGCCGCGCAGCATTCGTTGCTTTGGACTCGCAGCCGTCATCGGAGCTACCGCAGCATCCTATTCGCGGACCCAGAACACGGCGATGAGGACGGCCCATAGCCGACCTCCACCACCCGGTCGAGATGCTGCGGCGCGGCCCCTTGAACCGGCCATTCGCTGCGACCGCAAAATCTCAACACAAGCGAACTCACAGAATGCGGACATTGCTGCCGCACGGGATACAAGTTTACAACCTATGACTACGCAAGATTTAGATGCCCCGGTTGAGCGCTGGTTAGGCATTCACAAAGCTAGGTCAAAGGCTGTTGAGACTGAACTTCTGGCAAGACTTGAGAAACCAGGTTGGTGTATTTTCGAAGTCTGGTTCTGTCCAAGACGTCATCCATCCCAGCCAAGTGCACGCAGCCGGTTCACAACAGACATTGCATTTTCGTCATCGCGATGCAGGCGTTTGAGGATGCGCTCTGCTGGAATTCCGGGCCAATCTTCGTTGAGCAAGGCCAACACACGCTGCCCATCACGCTCGCGGTCCATCGCTTGATAGGTCGCTGCAAGATACATCACGACTGGTGCCGACATTGGCCCGCCTTCCGCACTGTTGGTTTCGATGAGACGGGCAGCCTCACCATAGTCCCCCATATGGAAGCGTGCAGCGGCGAGGATGTTCTGATCGGCATAGCGGGTATTGGCGCCAAGGGGCGTTCTGGATCGTGACGCCGCATCTATTGCGGTTTCCCATTCGCCAGACATGATCGCGATGACACCATAAAAATCCAACACATTGCCGTCGTTCGGGGCCAGCGAAGCGGCGCGCTTTGAAAACCGCAATGCAGCGTCGTAATCCCCTCCGACATAAGCAACCCAGCCAGCCGCAGATTGGGTCCATGCCAGAGAAGCATTCAATTCAAGCGCCCTTTCCAGCATTTGGTTTGCCTCAGCCAGAAACATGTCATGCTGAGATCCTGCGAGAGATAGCAAAGCCTGGGATGCCAGCGTCTGTGCTGCCCCTGCATGGGCCTCTGCTGAGTTCGGATCCACCTCAATTGCTGCGCGAAACAATTCTGTGGTCAACCGCTGACGCTCAGCGTCAAAAACCGGATAGATCAACCCACGCGCCTGAGCAGTAAGGTTCGCTGCTTCCAACGCAGCAGGAGATCGCTCCATGAGCGCTTCGCGTTCGTCCCTGAGCAACCTGTCTGCAGGCACGTCCTGAGGCGCATTCAATTGAGCGACGACGACAGAAAGCGCCGTGACGCAAATTACCCCTACTGCGCTAAGTTGCCACCACTTGCGCTGAAAAAAAAGAATGTCGAGCGTCCGTGTTCCGGAAACCGTAGAGCATTGTTTTACTGCTGTTTCTTGTATGGTTTTCTCGTTGAAATGCGCTTGCCGCTCAAACCGGGGAGCGTAGCCGCCTTTGTCTATATAAACCCGTACGGGGTCTTCGCGCCCTTCAGTCTCGTAATAATCTTCAAGCAACCGGCGCAATCGGCGCGCTTCCACGCGCACCACGTTTGCCGAAGACCGTTCATCCACCGGATCGCGCTGATAGACAAAAAACGCAATCGATTTGGCCCGAAGTTTTTCCTTACTTCCAGCAATGGACTCATTGGCAACGTATTCGAGGAATTCACGCAGCCGTGGTGTATTAGAAAACAAATCACTTTGAATGACACGCGCGATCGCATCGCGCATCTCGGCCTCAACAAGCCCGGCCTCATCACCGGTGTTTCCCGAGGCTTTTGGATCGTGATCATTCATTGATTTCGGCACCTTACGCCTGGAACTCACCCCTCCAGCTTAGGGTGACTCACTTCCTCAAGGCAAAATCTAACTGCGATCTTGTGACCATGTAACCCAAGCAGCCGAGTCTCAGGTGAGTTTTCTGGAGCGACACGACCCGACCCTTTTTTCCCGATTCATGCGGGTTAAGGAACACGATTTACGACTTACCGAAGTTGCTGAAGACCTCGAAGCTGTTGCGGGGGAACTCGAGCGAGAGGGTGGCCCAAAGGCGGGGGTGTTCGCCGGTATTGTCTCCGAATTGACCAATGAGCTTCGACACCGCGTTTCGGCTTGTGAATTGAAACTAATGCAGCGCAAGGAGAACAAATAGATGAACTTGAACAGATTTCTGATGACCGGAGCTGCGAGTATGGCCCTCGCCATAAACGCAATTCCGGGTTTCGCCCAGGAAAGCGCCGTCATTCACGACAGCGAGTATTACATCCTGGAGTCGCAACACGGTGGTCGCTGGCAAACCGAGGATCAGGCCATTGACGCAAAGCTGTCGGAGATCCGCGAAGCAAACGGCGGCAAGGCTCCGAACATCATCTTTGTCCTGATTGACGATCTTGGTTTTGGCGAGATTGGTATTCCCGAGTTGTCCTTTGTGCGCGGCAGCAAAACTCCACATATCAACGAGTTCGCTGATCAAGGTATGAACTTTTTGCGGATGTACACCGAGCCATCCTGTACCCCGACACGCATCGCCGTGACAACCGGGCGCCACCCGGTGCGCACAGGTATGCAGGAAACCAAAGGCGCAACCACCGGTGAGGGGCTTGCCGCCTCTGAAGTCACTCTGGCCGAAGTTCTGTCCGAGGCGGGATACTCCACAAGTCATATCGGAAAATAGCACATGGGCGATATCGAAGAAGCCTATCCGCATAATCAGGGCTTTGACTGGGCCGCGTTTCCCGTTCACCAACAGGCGCAGCTGTCGGTCATGACACGTGACGGCGCTGATGGGAACATCATCGTTGGCTACGACACGACCACGCAGTCCAATGCACTCCACAAGGATCGCTTTTTCCGGCCCAGCTCCATGGTCTATGGACTTGAAGGCAAAAAGGGTGAAACCGCACGCGAAGTCGGGATCGAAGCCGGGGAAACCTGGACCCATGAAGATTATGTCGAGATGAACCTGCGCTATCATCAGCAGGCCCTCGACCAATTAAATGAGCTGGCAGAAGGGGACGAGCCGTTCTTTCTGCAATACTGGCCCCTCTGGCCTGTAAATTTCTCTCAGACCGACATCGAACAGGCCCAGACCCCGAATGGCGGCCTTTGGGTCGAACGCATGACAACCGCGGATGAATGGTTCGGTGAGGTCGTGGCGGAAGTTGATCGCCTCGGCATTGCGGACAACACCATCATCATCGTGATGGGCGACAATGGCCCGATGCTTCAGTATCTCGGCACAACCGGATACTCGCAGGGTGTCTATCGCGGCGGCAAGGGCCAGCACCTCGAAGGGGGCGTGCGCGTTAACGCGTTCATGCGCTGGCCGGGCGTTCTGGAAGAGGACACGATGGTCGGTGACATCGTGCATATTTCGGACCTCTACACGACACTTGCCCGGATTGGTGGCGGCGAAGACTTCCTGCCGCGCGACCGGATTGTTGACGGTGTGGATCAGACCTCGCTGTTGTTGAACGGCGAAGGGTATGGGCGCCGCGACTATGTGTTCATCTATGAAAACGAGGTCCTGCGCTCGGTTGTGAAGAACGAGTATAAATGGCACCTGCCTGCCCCCGGTGTCGGTGGTGCGTTTTCGGCAGTCTACAACCTCTACCGTGATCCGCGTGAGGAGCTGTACATGCCCGGCAACGCGATTTGGACCGGTGCGTCCTTCCAGGACATGCTGGAACGCCACCGTCGACAGATCGCCAAGTTTCCCCATGCGGCTGCGGGGAAAGATCGGCCCTACGAAGGGATCGACAACTTGAGGCCTGAGACCGTGGAACTGGTCGATCACTTCATGTGGTGGAAAAACGCCAACTAAGGCGGAAAGTCAGGCGAGCGCGGTTCGAACCAAACTGCGCTTGTCAAACTGATCTGCCCAATGTTCCAACCCAAGCATAAAAAAGGTCTGTCAGATGCATAGACGCCAATTCCTAGCAACCGTTCCGGCCCTTGGGCTCGCAGGTGCAACGCTGGCTGCACCAACATCCACCGAGCCCCTCTCCGTCGCCGGCTACGCGTATGACCGCGTGCAGGCCATAATGGATGGTAGTGTTGGGTTGCCAGATCGAGAGGTGAAGTTCGAAACCTCAAATATCTACGCTCTTTCGCAGTCGGCCTTTGGCCCGGAACAGCGCTATGACGTGACCGAGATCGGCCTAATCCCTTTTATCCGCCAATACATCAACAACGGATTTCGCGACTACACGCTTTTGCCGGTGTTCATCTCGCGCACCTTTCGCCATCGCAACATCTATGTCCGCGCGGATGCCGGGATCGACACACCCGAAGACCTGAGGGGCAAGCGGGTTGGGACACCCGGCTATGGCTATAGCGCCCATACCTGGATTCGCGGCATGCTGGCTGACGAATACGGCGTACATCCCCAGGACATGCAATGGATTGAAACCACCGAAAGCTCGGATGGCGCACCAGGCTCACCAAACTTGAACCGCCATTTTCTGCCGGACGACTTCCCGTTGACCAAAGGTCCAGCCGGGGTAAACGAGTCAGAGCTCCTGGTATCCGGCGGATGCGACGCCCTGATCACAGCAATCACCCCTTACGCGTTTTTGCAAGGCGATCCGCGCGTGCGCCAGCTGTTCCCCAATGTGAAAGCTGCCGAGCAAGCGTATTACAAGAAGACCGGTGTGTTCCCGATCATGCATGCGGTCGCGGTGCGACGCGAGCTAGCCGATACCAATCCCGACCTGATGGCCGAGCTGTTCAAGATGTACAGTGATGCCAAGCAAAACACCTATACCACACTGGACGACACCACTGCGTTAAAGGTCACTTTGCCTTGGGCGGTTGAAGAGTTCCAATCCACCCGCGCGCTGATGGGAGAGAATTACTGGAGCTATGGCATCGACGCAAATCGCAAAGAGCTAGATCTCGCCATGCGTTACGCCAACGTACATGGGTTGACTAAAGAGATTGGCAATCCGCCGGACCTGTTCCACCCCCTGACGCGCAGACTCGTAGAATAGGAGTCAACGTCTCGTGCTATAGAGAAAGTCACATTCTGCGGAATGGAGAGCGCCGGGCTACAGCTCAGCCTTCATTACATCATCTCGCTGAATTCTCGAAGTCCTACGGGCCCTTACTCAAAGCTTTGGCTCCACGTACTAAAGATGACTTTGCAAATCCAGCTATGAGTTCCCTTCCTGGCAATAAATGACATAGGCTCTATCATGCTGGCTCTGCCCACTGTCGAAGGAAACAACATGTTGCGTTCAATGCTAATCCCCGCGGTCCTCATTGCACCTCATTGCCTGACTGCTGCAGAGAAAGTTTCGGTAACGAACTTCTATGTTGTCAACCAAGAGCAAATTTCCGCGGGCGAGGACGTGTTCTGGAAAGAGGACAACTATGGGACCTATACCGTTGACGAGGGACCAATCGATCCTGGGTTTGTCCGGTGCGTGGGCTCGGGTTTCGGCGGGCCCAGCGGTGTCAGCGGCAGTGGCGTCTGTGTTTATGGTGAAGAAGAGGACACATTCACCATGAGATGGGAGGTTGTTTCCTTCGGCGTCAACAACTGGCGGATCGTTTCCTCTACCGGCAAATATTCGGGGATGACCGGAAGTGGAACGACCAAAACACGTGTGGCGTCAAAATTCCTGGCGCTACCGCACCGTATTTCTGATTGGGAAGGCGAGGTTGCCCTGCCCGCAAGGGACTAAAACTCGAACTGGAAGGTTCCCGGAATGTGCTAGTTTGAGAGGTTGGCAAAAGCCGCATTGGGCTCACTGCAGATCTCGGGAGCGGCGCAGCATGGCCCCTACCCCACTAGCAACTGGTCTCGGGCACGGCCCTGACCGGAACTTTGGCCAGCAAGTCTTTGCTGCATTGCGGCTTCCCTAAAGCGGACATTGCAAACCCAACAGCCTCTTATTGCGGTAGGGCTCCAATGAGCAAGCGTGCAAGCGCCGCTTCTAAGGCTGGGACCAGGTCAGTGCTATCGTCTACTACACCCACGTCGCTATTGATCTGGAACGCAATTGTGAGGTCGTGGTCCGCATAAAACCTCAGGCTTGAGACGTAGCCGGGAATCCAGCCGCCGTGACCGTAGACGGGACCGCGCGGTGTCTCCTGATAGACCCCGATACCAGCAGCGTAGAACACGCCGGGGGCGTCCGGATGGACAACCACCCCGTCCAACAAGGTGCCCAAATAGTCCGCGTCCATCGCTGTGCCGGAGAACAACGCATGTCCCCATAGAGCGAGGTCCGCTGAAGTGGACGCAAATCCACCTCCTGTCCATTCGACTACGGGATTCCACGTCAAGCGGCCGCCGCCATCCATCGTACGTGGCACGAGACCGAACGGATTGTCTTCGGCGGTGTATCCGACGGCAATGCCTTCGAGCGCTGGTGTGTCCGATGGAACCGTAGCTGTGAGGCCTACGGGCAAAAGCAGGCGTTCAGCGGCGAGCTCGAACACACTTGCGTCCGTCGCGGCCTCCATGGCCAAGCCAAGCAGA
Organism: Ruegeria sp. ABV4_181; assembly: GCF_056158465.1. NCBI lineage: Bacteria > Pseudomonadati > Pseudomonadota > Alphaproteobacteria > Rhodobacterales > Roseobacteraceae > Ruegeria > Ruegeria sp. ABV4_181. The sequence goes on along the minus strand of NZ_JBSWTI010000002.1, from coordinate 1,477,206 downwards.
ATGTAGCCGGTGTCGGAGTAGCTCCACGCCTTCCCGACCTCAAACAGCGCAGGCTCGTCCAACACAAAAGAGACCAAGCCTGTTGGATCGAACGTGTCCACGCGACCCAATGCGATCAACTTGGGCGCAACTCCGTCCATGTGAACGTGGTCCGGCAGACCGGATGTGTGGGTGAGGAGGTGACCAACCGTTATCTGTCCTGCGTTCGGGACGCGATCAAACCAAGGCTCGTCTCCGAGATACTCTGACACCAAGTCGGACCTGTTGATCAGCCCATCTGCCTCAAGTGAAAGAACGAGAGCGCCCCAGATGGTTTTACCGATACTGGCAGCCAACATCCGGGTTTCGGGCGTCATCGGAATGCCTGCCTCGACATCTGAGTGGCCCACCGCCCAGCTTCGAACTTCTCCATCAGAAGTGACATAGGCGACTGTTGCGCCCGGGAATCCGTAGTCCTCTTGGAAGGTTTCCAGTAGCGCCAAAACGTCGGGGTCGGGGTCAGACGGGTCCGCACTAATGGCTTGGGCGATCAGCAAGAGGCATGCAGGAAGGATGGCAATTCCGCGTAGAAGCGTTTTCATTGCACTGCCCTCGCGTCGCCGGGAATGACCTCGGTCGCAGCGCCGGTCCGCGTCAGCATGGACTCCCGGCTCCACCAGACAACCACAACCGCTACGACGAGCAGAATCCACGTGTCATACGGCTGAGCGTCCGGCCAGATCGGAAGTATCAACTGCCAGTGGAACAGCATGGGCCAAAGGAGGCTGCCACGGCTTGAATTGAAGATCGGTGTCACAAGGACCGCCAGAGTGATATTCCCGACGAGGAAAGGGAAGAAGTTCCAGCCTGCAAAGACCGTCCCGGACAGGAAGAACGCCGGAAGGTGCCAAATGCCCCAGATAGTCCCAATGATCATGCCCGCCCAAAGGGGTGCCATGTGACGTTGTAGGATGGGCTGCGCCACACCGCGCCAGCCGAACTCTTCAATCGGGCCCAAGAAGAGCATCATAATGGTAATGGCAATCATTGCCCCGATACCCTCTGGCGGAATGGGCGCAAGGAGCGGGCCCGACTTGAGAGAAGACCCGATCATGAAGGCGACAGGGATGCCGATCAAGATGAAAGCCACCCAGAGCGAAGACAATCGCCACAGAAAGAGCCGGGATAGAAAGGCTTTCAGGCCCGCGACACCGCCAAAGTAGAGCACAAGCACAAAGGCCGAGACCGCCGGTGCCCATGTTGCGAGAAAAAAGAACGGATGCGTTCCGCTGATCTCCCCAAACATTGAGGACGACCAGTCTGGTGCAACAATGTACATTCCGACGAGGCCCCAAGTAATGGCGAACGTCAGGAGAAAGAACCCTATCAGAGCGTAGGATGGGACCGAGAAGGTCCGGGTTGGTGCAGCAATATCTGCCATGGGAAGATCCCCCAAAGATTGAGATGTGTTTCCCTGCTCATGCCTCTACTCCACGGCCCGGATGGGGTTCATGAAGTCAAAGCTGCCCGGCTTGGCGCCGAGTGCTTTTTCTATGATTGTCTGCATCACCAAGCGGCGTGTGCGGAGTTCGGCTTCACTGAATCCGAACATGTCGCCGTCCGTCAGGAACTGAGCGCCGGTGAAGAGAAATTGGATGGTCTCCAAGGGCCTCTCGACCTCAAAGACGCCCTCCCCGATCCCTTGCTCAACGATCTGGGCAAGGATTGGCGAGAGTTGGAGAACGGTCTGAATGTTGGTGAGTTCGTGCAGTTCCCGGTTCTCGGGAAGATGCAGCATCTCCGCGACTTCCAAGCTGTCGTCGTCGCCGATGTGGCTATTGCCGAGCAGCGCCTCCATCTTCTGCATCGCAGATAGTGATGGCTCGTCTGCTACGCCTTTCGCCATTTCAATGATCTGGCTGAGCGTCCTTTCGACAATGGCTTCGAGGATGTCGGGCTTCGACTTGAAGTAGTAATAAAAGGTCCCCTTCGCGACCCCGATCTCGCGAATGATCATCTCCACCGAGCACTTGGAATAACCGTGCTGACGAAACAGCCGATCCGCTGTTTCGACGATCTCTGCGCGCCGCTCTTCTGGGGCTTTGACGATCCGAGCCAAGGTGAGTCTCCATTTCGCGACTTTCATACTGACTGACCGTCAGTCAATCAAGATAACGATCAGCTCGAAGAGCATCCCGATGCTGACCTAGCACCTGCGGGATCAACTGGAATCTGTGATATCGTCGATCAGCAACATTGGGTTGCGGCTGGGAAGGGCATGGTGGATCGGAGGATCAACCATGGAAACAACACCAAATCTACCAGCCATTCGTGCGCTTCGCCCAGCATGGAACAAAGGACGTATCGTCGGTCAAAAACGACCGTTGAAGCCGAAGCATGTCTGGGCGATCAGAGTCCGACTTGAACTGGCCGAGAACCACCGTGATCTTGCTCTGTTCAACATGGCGATCGACAGCAAGCTGCGTGGGTGCGATCTCGTGAAGATGAAAGTCGTCGATGTGATGGCATCTGGTCAAATCAAGGAACGTGCCTCGGTCCTGCAAAGCAAGACGCAGAAATCTGTTCGATTTGAGATTTCAGAAGGCACGCGCGCTTCCGTTGAGAAATGGATGGAGGATGAGCTAATGGTCGGTTCAGAGTACTTGTGGCCAGGTCGTTTTCATGAGCGACTTCATATCTCGACCCGCCAGTATGCGCGGATCGTTCGGGACTGGGTGACTTCGATTGGCCTAGAAGCGAGTGCATATGGCACGCACTCAATGCGACGGACAAAAGTAACACAGATCTACAAGAAGACTGGGAACCTTCGCGCCGTTCAGCTCCTACTCGGCCACACCAAGATGGACAGCACAGTCAGGTATCTCGGAGTCGAGCTTGAGGACGCTTTGGCAATTGCTGAAGCAATCGAGATCTAATGCGTCTGGGCCGCTTTCATGGGCGGCCCAAAGGGGACATCCAGGGCGCCGCTCGGATGCTGCAGTCGCAGCCCGCATTCCGGTCATTCGCAGCGCCCGCAAAATCAGTGGTTCGACGAACTCACAGATCGCGGACGGAACAGACTTTCGCCTCTGTGGAACTTGCGCCTGCTTGATTATGTATGTCTAGCGTGAGGTAACCGGTTCACTTCTCAATCCTGCTGATCTTTGTACCCTGAAGACTGGTTCCTGCCATAAGTCCTTCTTGTCCGAAGACTATCGGTACGATGTCTCCTTGTAGGTCGTTTAAGCCCATGGACGCGGACCAACCCTGATCTCCGCCTACGAGTGTCGGGCCACTGCCTGCTTCCCACCCATTGTTGTTGCGGAAATATTCGAGCGCCTGATCGTTGAGGAAAAACATAGCATATGAAAACTGCTGAACACCTGCCTGAAACCCATAGGACGCGCCGGCAATACTGTAGTATCCGGTCGTGTCGCCGTCTTCACGCATCGCTCCCTCACCAAATTGTCCGCCAACCATCAGGCCACCCTTGGTGATCTTTGGAAAGATCAGGATCGCGACTGACTGATCGGACAGGTCTATGGTCTCAGGGGAACTTGCGTGGAGCTGAGCAAGTACAGCATCTACACCGGCGTCGATCTCAGATGCAGTCGCACTGTCAGTCACGTCCAAAACGGTTTCGCCGGCTGTTTCGGCCACATCCCCTACTTTTTGGGCCGCACCTTTGACACTCTCTGTCGCCTTGTCGAGTAAGCCTTGGGAACTCGCCGATGGCACCATTGAAAGATGAGCAAGGCCTGCCACCACCAATCCGACTACTAGTTTAGAGCGTAACATATTTCCTCCCATTGCCATTTTTTGGCTGGCACAAGGTTGCGACTGCTCACCATTGAATGGTTTTTCAAGTCGCAGACCTTCTCTTCTCGCGCGATCCGGGGTCAACTCACTGAAGGTATCTGATGCGTAGAGTGTCCAAGTCGTCGTCCGTGAGGCCAAGACCTTCGCGAAGGTAGCCATCGACCGAGCCATAGCTCTCCTCAACACTGTTATAGAATTCATCGAGATAGGACGCCCGAACGCCGAGCGAAGGCCAGACAGCTTCTGCCGTCATGTTTGTCCCCTGAGCCGCATTGACTTCAGCTGCGATCTGCTCGGCCTTGTTGTCTGCATCCTTAAGAGTGTTGCTCATCATGAAATCGGCCTGAATGTCTTCTTTCGTAACGCCTAGCGCGGAAAGGACCAGCGCCGTTGCCACACCTGTACGGTCCTTCCCGCCTGAGCAGTGATAGAGAACTGCCTCCCCTTCCGGCTGGCCAAGCAGGACATCGAACAGATCGCGGTATTCGTCTGTGTAATCCGTTGCGATGTAGCCAAAGGCTCCGGCGAACAAAGCATCGGTTTCTTCCGCCTTGGCCGTCCCTGACTTGATGCTGGCGCGCATGTCTTCAATCATCTGGCTTTCGTTTTCCATCACCGGGAAGTTGTGGCGCACGGGTCCCTCCCCTTCTGGCCATTGCGCCGGATGGGCCGTCGCTTCTGATGTAGTTCTGAGATCGACAATTACGCTGACACCCATTTCGTCCAGATTCTGCATGCTACTCTCACTGATCTCGTCTATCTCGCCGGATCTGATGAGTTGCCCCGTACGCACAGAGCGGCCGTCTTCCGTTTTCAAACCACCGAGATCCCGCGTGTTGAGAACGCCTTCCAGCGGCACAGCCCGCTCCTCAGCCGCGATGCCGGGAAGTGTACCCACCGTCATCAGAAGGAGGGTCGCGCCAATTAAGCTAATCAGGTTCATGTCTCTCTCCATTGATTTGTCGGACTTAGGTCTTGGATGTTCTTTCGCTCCGAGCTGGTCGGCAAGCCTCGAATGGGTCAGCTCGAAATCCGCACCTTGCGCCTATGAACGGGCCTTGAAAAGTCAGGTCGGATAGGGTTCCAGTCCGCGTCTAGTGCGTTGCCATTCGTTGCCCAGCCAAAAGACACAGCAACGCTTACGGCGGTCAGGAGTTTCCTTTGGGACAACGTGGTTCTTTCAAACATGACATTGACCTGTTGATGTGCTGGCTATTCAGTGCGACGCACTCTCTTCATCTTCGAGGTGAGCGCGCAGACAGGCTCTGCGCGCCCTTGGATTTTCATTCTTGCCAACTCATGAAGACCTGCCGCGCTTGTTCGCTTTCAGGACGCAGGTTTTCTATGCCGCCATACGGAACGTCCTTGCCGATCTCAGAGTTCGGATACTTGGCGATCATCTTCTGATGGCGCTTGACCATGTCCTGAAACGACGCACCGGCCCATAGCGAATACCCAACCAACGGATGCGATTCGCGCGGGTCGCGATAGATGTTGTAAGTGGGTGCAGCGGCTCCGGGTTCACCCGGCGCAGGCAGGTGCATCTTGAATTCCTGCTTGACGACCGAGCGCAAAACCGGACCCTCGTAAACATACACATAGTCGCGGCGCCCGTAGCCTTCCCCTTCAAGCAGCAGCGCTGTCTGGTCGATCCCGTCGATCACCCGATCACGCGGGATATAGTCAGTAGCACCGGCGATCCGTGCTATCGTTGTGTAGATATCCGACACGTGGAAGATATCACCCGCCGCGCTGTCAGCCTCAATCACACCGGGCCAGCGAATGAACGCATCCGTCCTCACACCCCCTTCGAGGTGTTGAGTTTTGCCCCCACGATAGATCAGTTGGTTTAGCCCGGATTTTCCCTCGTATTGGTACATCAACCCGTTGTCCGCCATGATCATGACGATGGTATTGTCTGCCTCACCGGTTTCTTCCAGCTTTGCCAGCACCTCACCGATCCAGCTGTCCAGAAGCTGCAATTTGTCCGCGTGGAACCCTCCATTGCGTGATAGCGCCTGATCAGGATAGACAAAGTTCAGCGGATATAGCGGCCAATATTGAAGAAAGAATGGTTCATCCAAAGCCGCGACGCGTTCAAGCTGTTCAATTGCCTGCGCCTGGTAGCGTTCATTCATCTCTTCATACTTGGCCTGAGTCCATTCTTCACCCGCTGCCAATTCGACCTCGCGGGCGGGCCCGCCTGCCTCACCTTCGACCCCAGTCACCAAACCATAAGGCTTGAACCGCTCATCCAGCAGGAACTCGTTACTCTGGCCTGACGCGTGATATCCCAGCATATTGTTGGCTTGCATGGCTTCGCGGGTCATCAGGCTGAGTTGAACCTGTTGGTGCAGCGGGAAGGCCGCCCAGTCGAAGCCCTGGTTGTGCGGGTAGGCCTCTTCGATATCGCCCTGATGCCATTTACCCACATGGGACGTATTGTAACCTGCCTGTTTCAAGATTTCAGACAACGTCACTTCACTCGCAGGTAAACCTTCGCCCACCAATGCAACTTTCACCTCTTCCACGCCGGCCCGGATCGGGTGGCGTCCGGTCAGCATGGCCGTGCGCGTCGGCGTACACGAGGGTTCAGTGTACATACGCATCAACGACATGCCTTCGCTGGCAAAATCATTTATGTTCGGGGTTTCAATGCCCATCACGTAGTTGAGCTTGCGTTCACCCATCTGGCCGAAGCTGATGTCATCAATGAGGATGTACAGAAAGTTCGGTGGCTTGCCGCCGTTGGCGTCCCGGATTTCTGCCAACTTCGCCTCAATCTCGACATCCTGCGCATCCCATTGCTCGCCGAACTGAGCGCGCAAGAACTCAAACTCACCGTCGTGCACAATCGCGTCTTGTTGTGCAACAGCTGGCATGGCGCACAGCACTGTAAGCATACAGGCCGCGATACCAGTCTTCCTTGTAACGTTAGTCACTCTTAGATCCCCCTTGAGTACTCGCGGATTCCATGGCCTGAACAATCAGTTCGTGGCACGTGGCCGAGAGCGATTGTTTTGATCTCTGCGCCAATTCCAAAAGGCGTTGGTGCTCAGGTGGCGTAAGAAACGTCACAACCCGCTCTGACCGCGCATCGGCTTCAGGGAGCCGCGGGCGACCCATAGTCGTATCGTTTGAAGACCCCCCAGTCACTTGACACCCCACCCATCGAATTAGCTAGATTACCGGTAAACTGTCAGGCTCTGGGAATGGACCACATCAAAAATTCGCCAAATTTGCAAAATGCTTCTCCTCTCAGATCGGACGGGGTTGCATCGACGATGACGCTGGTTTTTGACCATCCCAATATGATTGGAGACTTTACCCCCTGGGAGATCGACTTTCGGCAGCTCGATCCGGGACGTTTGTCTACGAGAATAACAGTTCGGTCAGGACACTCGGTGTCCGCTCTAAACATCGCGATGAACCAACGCGTTCATCAGCGGGGCGTATCTCCGAACGGTTGGATGACGTTTGGTATTCCATCAAAGGGTGCCGTCGACAAATGGCAAACAAAGGACGTAACCGATGACGCATTTCTGTGTTTTGGGGACAGCGATGGGTTTGACGGTGTTTCGACGGCCGGATTTACGGGCAATGTTGTTTCGTTTGAAACCCAACGGCTGGAGAAGTTGGCTGACGCCTGTGGGTATCATCTGAATGTCGACAAACCGGATGCCCGCAAATTGCGCTCCAGAGTAGGGTTGACCTGCATGGCGCAATTGGAGCGCCGCGTATCCCAACTGCTTAGCAATTCTGATGCGCTATGGTCTCAAGAGGCAGAGGAAATTCTGATGCTTGAGGCCCTGAACATCCTGGCTGACAACGAAGCACATTTTGACAGGAGTCAGGCACATACCAGACAACGCGCCCTCCACCGAGCAATTGAAGTTATGCTCGCCAATCTTGAAGAACCTACTTCTGTAGAAGAGATTTGTAATGAAAGCGGGGCGTCATGGCGAACCCTGGACCGCGCGTTCAAAGAGCAGTTCGGACAAGGCCCCAAGTCATACTATATGCGACTTCGGTTGAACCGCGTTCGAGAGGACCTTCTTGCGGGGTCTTACAATGGCACAATAACCGACGCGGCCAACCGGCAAGGATTTTGGCACATGGGACAGTTCGCACGGGACTACAGACGGTTTTTCGGCGAGCTGCCGTCCGAAACGCGGTGCGGATAGATTAACAAAGCTTCTCTGCAAATCGGGAAATCTGTGGCTCTCAGCCAAAACCAGACATTTAAAATCGAACTTTGTATCAACTAGGTCGTGGGACAAAGCAGGCGAACGCTTGGGAAATCGCGCATACAGCCAGTATTCGGGGTTCTGAATACCTTGCTATTCGGGCAATCCACCGGCAATCATCGCACCAAAATACCGTTCTTGGTCCTCCGCATGCATAAAGGGTGTGTTTCAAGGTCTCATAGAGCCGCATTTGGATACCCACTGAATTTTGAAGCAAACGAAGTACACGTTGGGACAGCGGATGAACAACCTGCTCCTAGCACAATGATGCAATGGTATCTGGCGGTGCCCGTTTAGGCTCGGGTACAGTTTACTCCGCCGCTTTCTTGCCGACCTCCAACCTTTCTATCAATTCATTCAGACGGGCCAGCATCGCCCGCCGTTCCGCTTCGGGTAACGTTGAGAGGTCCGTAGTTACGAGCTTATTCAAACTTACTTCAGGAAGTTCCTGGCATTCCGGTTTGTCCTGTTTGACGCCGACAACCTTGTGGATCGCAACCGGATAGGCCAATCCCTTAACGCTTACTTCCCCCTCTGCAATGCATTCAATTTCGTCGCTGACATGCGCCTGGGTTTCATAGGAAATCAAGATACCACCCGGTTCGGCCAGGTTCTCCAGACGCGATGCGATGTTCACACCCCGCCCGATGATCGTGTAGTCCAGTCGGTCCTCACTTCCAAAATTACCAACTGTGCAATAGTCGGTATGAATGCCCATTCGGCATCGCAGCGGGCGCGCTATGCCCTGCGCGCTCCATTCCTCGGCCAGTTCGCGCATCCGAGCCTGCATCGCAATCGCCATGCGCACACAGGCGCGCGCATCTTCGCGCACGCCCCGCGTTTCCGGATCGCCAAAGAAAATGACGATCGCATCGCCGACGAATTTGTCAATCGTCGCGCCGTAATCCAGAGCGATCTTGGACATCTCGGTCAGATAGCGATTGAGAACTTGCGTGAGTTCCTCCGACTCCAATCGGTCCGCAGTTTCGGTGAAATCTGCGATATCCGAGAAGAAAACCGTCAATTTCTTGCGCGATGCGGCTATCTGTACTTCTTGCCGCCCCTGAAAGATCAACTCGTAGACCTGTGGCGAAAGGTATTTAGCGAGCTTGTTCGAAAGCTGCTCCAGCTGTGACGACTTGGCGGCAAGTTCTTCTTCGCGTTGCTTCATCTCGGTTATGTCTGAATAGACCGCAACCGTTCCGCCGTCTTGTGTCTTGCGCTCGCTCACTCGGACCCAGCGGCCATGCGCATAGCGTTGGATATGTTCAGGGCCTGGATTTCGATGACGTTCAATGCGATCGGCCACCCAGTTCTCGGGATCATCCACCGCATCGGCAATCAGTCCACGCTCCAAAGCTGCGTTGATAACATCGCGAAATAAATCTCCGGGTTGCATTTCGCTGTCGGCGATATTGAGGATCTCGTTGTACCGCGAGTTGGCAACGACCAGCTGATCGTTCCGATCGTAGAGCGAAAATCCTTCAGATATCGCCTCAATCGCATCGTTCAACCGAACCCTCGCCATCTGCAACTCGTCGCGCGCTTCGGCAAGTTCGGCAGTGCGCTGCGACACTCGATCTTCAAGCGTGTCCCTCGCCATGCGGAGCTCCCGCTCATAGGCCGCTTGTTTTTCCTGCATCTCATTATAGGCAGTGATGACCTGACCAAGCTCGTCCGAGCTGTCCCATTCCACCCGCTGCCTTGCCCCCTCGCCACGCAGTGCGTTGATTGACGCAAGGAGCGCGGCAAGCGGGCGACCGATTATGGTGCGGAGCGCATAAAGCGCTGCCGCGACTTCTATTGCCACGGCGACTAGCGCAATCACTGCCGCAAATATCAATCGGTTACGGGTCTGCTCCCACAGAATCTGCCGCGTCGCCACGAACTCCAGCGCGCCGATCACTTTGGGACCGGCACCAGCATCGAACACAATTTCCCGGCTGAGATGCATCAGATCTCCGGGCAAGTCGAAGTCCGGTGCGTCACCCGCCGCGCTCATAAGCTCTCCGTTTTCGCCAAGCACACGGGCGGTCAAAATCTCAGGACTGGTCACAATTGCGGCAAGCGCGAGCCCGATCTGTTCGTCGTCAAGGTTCCAGAGTGGGTTGGCAAGGGCCGCCGCCTGCGTTCTGATCTGGCCATCCAGGCCACGTTCCAATCTGACCACCGCGCTTTGGTGCGTCAGGTATTCGATCACACCGAAGACACCGATCACCGATAGGAAAATCAATGGAATGGTGACGCACAGAAACTTCGCTCGGAGGGATCGCACGCGATCGCGCCCGTTTACCATTTTAGGTTTCTCCGTTTCTCGGTTGGGCGCCCAAGTAAATCTCCACGGATGTTGCGTCCGATGCTATCCTATTCCACCATTCAAAAAAAAAGAAATGCGGAACTCAAAGGGGGGCAGGTGCATGCTGAGGATGGTTCTTTCTGCTGTTGTTGTCAGCTTGTCGTCGCTGCACGCGGCGTATGCCGAAGACATATTGCGCTTTGTCACGCTTGAGTTTTCACCCTTCATTTATGGCGAAAATCAGCAAGTCGCGGGCCCAGGCCACGATGTGATAGCTGAAGTTTGTGTTCGGGCCGAGATCAAATGCAGCTTCGACATTTACCCTTGGCGCCGGGCACAGGAACTGATGAAATCCGGGGATGCCGATGGAATGATGGTGATAGGCCGCAACTCAGAACGGGAAGAATGGCTCGATTTCTCACCACCCATGTTTCGTACCGAGTACGGCTTCTTTGTAAACTCTGACAACTCACTCATCTATGATGCACGCGAACAGGTGGCGGGGTTCCGTGTCGGCGTGTTTGCCCCATCGAACACCGAAGCCCAATTGAAAGGTCTAAGCAACGACCTCGTGGAACAAGGTGAAGCACCGGTTGAAATTGATGGGCATCCCGACGATGCGGCAGGGATGCGCAAACTGGCGGCGGGCAGACTGGATGCGGTGTATTCAAACCGCGATCGCGGCTGGGGCATAGTCGACGACGAGGCGTTGAGGGGAAAAATCCGCTATGCAGGCGCTGATAAAGCAATCTTGTACTACGCGGGTATCAACAAGACCTACCCGGACCCGGAAGTTGTTCAGCGCTTTTTTGAGGCTTGGAGAACATTATATGAGGACGGCACTGCTCAGCGGATAATCGAGGGGTTCGGACTTGAGCCGGCGCCTATCGAGTAGCTGCGGAAAGCAAGGCCTCTGAAGTGAATGTCGTTTTTTGGTTTGCGTGGCATCAACAACCGAAGTTTAACTTGGCCTATTTCACCTGGCTTGAGGAACTTCTCGACCAAGTTCGGCCCATACCTGCCTTTGGCCGATAGATAGTTATGATGCGGTGCGGCCCGCCGAACCAGCCATTCGCTGCACGTGCAAAAGTAGTGGCCAATCAAATTCACACTATGCGGACAAAGCGGACATTAACTCCGTCGAACTATTCAATCACCGATCGTGCCAGTCGGAATGTTCAAAACGAATTGTATTATTGCTTCTGCCAGTAAGTCCGGGCGTGTGACAGGCGCGCCGTGGCTGACGCCGTCCATCATCTGCAACTTTGCTGTGTCGATGTTCGCGCCCGTGTGCTCGGCCATAAGTCGATATTGATCGAGCGAGTTTTCTCCAAACATAATCAATGTTGGGCATGTAATCTGAGCGAACTCCTTTGCAGACAAAGGCTTGGCCTGCTCAGCATGAAGATCCGGCAACATTGTATGACAGTTCTCTAAGTGAACCTTTTGGAAATCTGGATGTAAGTCAAAAAAACCGCCGGATGGCATGCTGTAGACCGCTTCAAGGCCGGAACGCATGCCCGCTTTGAGATCGCCATCTTCGGCGAGAGCATAGGCGGGCTCCAAGCCCTTCCACGCGACCTCGCGCGCTTCCTTTAGCGGGCCTTTCTCTGTTGGCGGCTCGCACTCATACGAAGGTTCGAAGATGTTCAAAGAGAGGACTTTGTTGGGACTGGTTGCGGCGGCGCGCAAGAGAATACCACCGGCGTAGGACCAACCGGCGAGATGCACCGGGTACTCGAGGACTTCCAGTAGGTTGATCAGGTCTTCCGTGTGGATACGCCGCGCGTACGGCTTCTCATCAGGCCAGTTCCAATTGCCAAAATGACGTTGAGTGTAGGCCAAGAATTTCGCGTGCCGGGATATAGGTTTCCAAAGGCCACACCAGATGCGGTGATCGGCCCATGCGCCGTGCACAAAAAGTATCGGTTCACCGTTCCCTGCTACGACAAGCGGGAAATCGGTTCCCTTGACATCCATCGGATGTGGCGCTGGCATTCCGGCTAAATCAATGTCAATCAGGTTTTGGCTCATTCTTCAAAGCCTAGATCATACCATGTAGCCAAGCAAATTCGGCTTCTAATATTGTGCGGGGGTGCTCCTGAATTCGGTTCAGCTTGGGCTCAACTCGGTCATCGGATGCAACGCAGCATACGCTTAGCTGTGCGATTGCGCCATCTTCGAGGACGGCCCTTAGCGGACACCGGAAGTGTTCGACCTATGACAAACCATTTCCGCTCAAGTCGGACATTCACCGCGCATGGAGAACAGGGTAGCTGTTTTCGTGCCTGCCATTTCTCCTCAGCCAGAAAAATGGCGGGTCTAGTGTCAGAACCAGTTTGAAACCGAAACTCAGAGACCGGTAGACGGTTCAAAGCTGTGCAGCTCGAAAGTTCTCTTTCCGTCGGCACTGAACTTCTGGACCGAGTCCCCGACACGTAGAACTGTCATACAGCGATAGCGCCCCTTGTCGGCCGCCATGGAAACGCAAACCTTATCTGTATCGGTGATGGCAAATGCGCCGACACCGTTCCATCCACCGTTCGTAAGTTCTCCGCTCACGATATTGTTGGGGTCATAGAAAAAGCGAAATCTCTTCTCTCCGGACGTTGCTGTGACAGTATTTCCGATCAGAAGCTCTGCGATCTGATCGGCATTCAAGCGCTCGGCACCGTTATTCAATGCCGCCTCGAGATCCGTTTCAGCGAATGCGGTGCTTCCCGTTAGAGCGACTGCGGCCGCCACACAACATGTTCTTAACAGTGCCATATCCAATCTCCTTGTTGCTTTGGGTAATGCTAGGGGGCGCTAACCCCCGAAAACGCTATCCCCGAAGAACGCGCCGGGCTTGATCAGAAGCTGATTTTTTCTGACAATCATCTGACAATCCGCAAACTTCGTTGAGCCAAAGACATAGCGGAGTGTAGGTTGCAGTATGTACCGTTTCTTGGACTTCCAACTTGATCCGACACAGGGATTGAACCGCAGTGGCGAACAGGTCGCTCTGGAACCTCAGGCCCTTCAATTGCTAGAATTTCTCGTCAGGAACCGAGACAGGATTGTTAGCAAGCAAGAGATCATTGACGAGATTTGGGGCGGCGCAGCGATCACGGATGCCGCGCTGAACACGCGCATTCGGTCTGTGCGCAAGGCCTTGGGCGATACTGCGGCAAGCTCAGACTACATCAAGACCTTTCCAAAGCGCGGGTTCCAATTTGTGGCCCAGATTACATCGGATGAGCAGCCTGAGCGCATTGTCCAAGCGCCCAAACGCGGTGTTCTTGTTGCGGGAGTTCTGTTGGCTTTGGCAATCGCCATGCTGTCGCTCTCCATATTTGCCGACCGGCAGCGATTGCCGGACACCGGAAAACCATCTTTGGCTGTTGTGCAATTTGACAATATTGGGGACGAAAGAACGGGTCAGTATTTCGTCGATGGTCTCACCGACGACTTGATCGCGCATCTGTCGCGCAATCGAGAACTATTCGTTGTGTCCAGCGCAACGATGTTCTCTTACGCGAAGGATCAGGTAACCCCGATCGAAATAGCTCGCGACCTCGGGGTTGGCTATGTTGTCCGCGGCAGCGTCCGCCGCGCCGATGGTCAGATGCGCATCAGCGGAGAACTTATTGATGTCGACAGCGCCGAAACCATCTGGGCCGAGGTATTTGATCGTCAGGTAACGGATGTCTTTGATGTTCAAGACGAGATCAGCCGGGCCATCGCCGGCCAGTTGTTGCCTGAGATATATCAGTCCGGCGAAGCACGGTTGCAGGAAAAACCGACCGAAGACATGGGTGCATGGGATCTGTATTTGCGCGGCCGGGCGCGGCAGGCAGTATTTTCACAAGAGGCCCAGCAGGACGCGGTGACTTTTGCACAGTACGCCATCGCAGCCGATCCGGAATTCGCGGCAGCACACAGCCTATTGGCCCGCGCGCTGGGAACGACATTCTTCTTTCAGTGGTCGGATACCCCTCAGGACACGTTGATTGCCGCGACTGAGGCCGCCAAGCGAGCAATTGAACTGGACGATCAGGACGCGCAAGCACATGCGGCCCTTGGCTATATCTACCGCTTTACCGGAAAGGCCGATCCAGCCATCGCAAATCTCGAACGCGCTGTCGTCCTCAACCCCAATGATGCGCGTATACGGCTGGAATTGGCGCATACTTATGACTGGTTCCGCATGCAGGACCGCGCCCTGCCCGAGATCGAGATGGCGATCCGGCTAAGCCCACGCGACCCGATGTTGCAAAATATGTACTTCTACCAGGGTCATATCTTGTTTCACCTCGAACGCTACGAAGAAGCGCTGGACGCAGCCCGGCAATTGGGCGCGGTGGCAACAAGCAATACTTGGCGGCTGTTTCATCACCTGTTGAGCGCGGCCACTCTTGCTGAGATGGGCAGACAAGACGATGCCCAAAAGGCTGTTAACGATGCGCTCGAGATTAACCCTAAACTGTCAATCTCAGCGATGCGCAGGCAATTCGCAGGATCAAGAAACCACCCCGAGAACCGACGGATCTGGCTGGCAAGCCTGCAAAGGGCTGGCGTTCCCGAATAAGCATCGATGCCAGACTTGGCGCAACCCTATGCCTTACCGCGCCCTGTCGTTCAGCCTGCACTCTCCTGAAGCGGGGCAAACTGTCCCTCGGGCATGTCCACAGCTCTGTAGGCTTCGACGAAAGGCAGTATGTGTGCATCCGGGCGCGCAAAGCGCCGATACATCCAGACGATGTCAGCAATTTTTATACCCGGACGGACTTTGTTCAGCCTGTCCCGTGCGGCGATGGCGGCGTCGCGCGGACCCAGTTCAGCCAGAATTGCAACCTCGATGGACACCGACCACCAAATGTCCGGCTGTGCCCCCTTGCGATAAGTGCTCAGCGCTGTTTTATAATCTCCGTTCAAGAAATGATACTCGGCCAGCGCCTGATACCAGTTTGGGTCTGCTGCATTTGGGTCCAGCGCAATTGCATTCTCAACAAGAGCAGCGCCCAATTCCAGACGTCCGGACCAAATGAACTCATAGCCGACCTGCCCTTGCAGATACCGTTCTGTCCCCAATGCAAGCGCTGTTTCGGCGGACGAGAAGAAACCATCAAGGTCGCGCTGAATCTGCAGCACAAGCGCCAGAAGGAAGTGAGCGCGTGCAGAATACGGGTTCAGCGACACCGCGTTCCGCGCCGCCTCTTCAGCGCGTTGGATTTTCTCGTCCTGCGCCCCTGGATACAGCCCGGTAAACAGCTTCACATCCGTCAGCAGTGCCTCGGCCAATTGCGCCCACCCGCGCCAATATTCGGGTTCGTCTTTGACAACCCGCAGGATACAGCCGCGGACACGCTCTTGCATATCCCGCCGGTTCAGAAAACCAACGCGCAGTAGGGAGCATTCATAAGACGAGAGATGTTCCGGAGGTTTCGCACGCGCATGACCAGCGTGAATGCGCTTGATCGCTCCGCCCGCGTCGCCCACAGCCGAGGCCACTTTTTCGGTTATGTTCAATTGAACGTCCAGAATATTTGAAGTCGTGAGGCTTTCGTCATACGCCTCAGACCAGACCTGAAGCCCCGAGGTTGTGTCTATCAGTCGCGCTGTCACGCGCAGCCGATCTGCAACCTGCCGAACAGAACCTTCCAGCACATAGTCCGCGCCGAATTTCTGCCGGATACTGCGCAGGTCACTTTCGTCCGGTCCAACGGAATGGGTGGATTGGCGGGACAGTACGTTGAGGTCCTGGTAGCTCCCCAGCTCAACAATGATGTCTTCACCAATGCCTACAGCCAATAAATCGCGGGCGTCCGTATTGCTAAGGTTTTGAAATGGCAGAACCGCAACGGTAGGACCTGTTGGCTCTGTCAACAGAGCAGCTTCATCAAAGGTCATGGAATCGAGTGGCTCGTGATCAAAGCCGATCCACCACGTTAATAAACTTACAACGCCCAGACCAACCAGCACCAATGCACCGGTCACCGGTGTCAGTTTGTTGGACCGCTGCTCAGAGGCGGGCGCTCTGTCGGGCGTAACGCAAAAAACCCGAACCGGTTCAGCGATATTCTTCAGGTTTTTCAGACCGAGATCCTCAAATCCGGCATCCACCTTGCCCATTGCCTGTCGCGCGACACTCTCAGAAACCGCGACGCCGCCTGGGTCCGCCAAACCTTCAATGCGGGAGGCAATATTCACCCCGTCACCATAGAGGTCCCCATCAGCGATCATGACATCGCCGAGGTTTATCCCGATCCGAAGTTGCAACCGCGACCCGTTGGCGAGGGTCGGAGCAGCTTCAGCCATTGCCCGCTGGATCTCGACGCCACAGGTTACAGCATCGACAACCGAAGCAAATTCGACAAGAGCACCATCCCCCATCACCTTGACGAGGCGCCCGTGATATCTTGCAATTGCGGGATCAAAAACCTCTGAACGCAGAGTTTTGAGAGCGGACAAAACTCCCGCTTCATCGCCGCCCATCAACGACGAATACCCAACGACATCGGCAGCCATGATCGCGGCTAGTCTGCGCTGCATGGGACCCTCCTGCTCGCAGTCTAACGGATGTCACGAAATCTCGACAATGCACACCTTTCTGGCAATCCAACTAATTTGGCTGTCATGACACAGACTAAATGTCGGCTTCGCCACGACGACTCATACTATTTGCAGATGCAGGGAAAGTCTGCTTTCCTCTCGTCGTTCCAAAGTAGTAATCGGCCCAAAGCCGAACTTGAACGCTTTGTTCGAATGCTGCGATTGCAGCCCGCTTTCCAGTCATTCGCTGCGAGTGCGAAATTTTAGATAGGTCGAACTCGCCAAAGGCAGGACAAACCGAACCTTCAATCGAAGATTCTGAACGTCCGCTCTCCTATTCCTGAGCGTGTAAGTGTTTCGCCCATTCCTTACTGAAGTTGCCGAGTGGGCAGAGATGATCATAGAGGTGTTGTCCCAGATCAGTCGACGCATATCCTTCGGCAACGCGATGAACAAATCCCGCCGCTTGAAGCTCTTTCAGTCGGGTGTTGAGTGCCGCAGGTGAGATTGTTTCGCATTCTTCTTGCAGCTTTCGGAATGTGCATGGGCCAGCCTCGCTCAACGTCCAAAGGACTCCCATAGCCCAATGCCGTCCAAGCAGGTCGAACAGAGCCATAATGGGCGCGCCGCTTTTTGAGCCACGAACAGGCTGACCTGGTATCGGTATCTTAGTCACTTGCTATACTTTCTGTAGCAGCCTATATTGCTATGCAATTTGTAGCAACCCCAGCCGGTATTGCCAATGATCAAGACAGACACTTACGAAATCCGTGATGATCGGTTCAAACGCAGCATCAAACTGGATGAGCCGATCGACCAAATCTGGACAGGCGGCAAATGGACAGAAGGACCGGTGTATTCTCCGACATTCAGATGCCTGATCTGGAGCGACATTCCCAACGATCGACGGCTCCGCTGGGACGAACTGACCGGAGCAGTCGGAGACATCCGCTCAGGCCTCGGATGCTACACGAATGGCTCAACGCTCGACCGACAAGGGCGGATCGTGGCTTGCGAGCATGGGACGCGGAGTGTCACCCGGATTGAGCTTGATGGGTCGGTTACGACTCTGGCCAGTCACTTCGAGGGAAAGCGGTTCAACAGCCCCAACGATGTAGTGGTGCGATCAGATGGCACGATCTGGTTCAGTGACCCAGCCTACGGAATCGAGTTTGACTACGAAGGGTTTCAGGCAGACCCAGAGCTTGACGGGGAGCATGTCTATCGTCTCGATCCGGCCACAGGCGATGTCACACAAGTGACTACTGACTTCGCCTGTCCGAATGGACTTGCGTTTTCGCTGGACGAGCAAACGCTGTATATAGCTGACAGTGGTGGCACGCGCTACACGAGCGGAGAGCATCATATCCGCGCGTTCTCTGTTAGTGCAGACGGCAAGCTCTCAGGCGGGGATGTCTTTGCTGAATGCGAAGAAGGCGTCTTTGACGGATTTCGGCTCGATACCCAAGGCCGTATCTGGACGAGCGCAAAGGACGGCGTTCATTGTTACCACCCGGATGGCACGTTGCTGGGCAAGATTTTCGTCCCAGAAGAGGTCTCGAATGTTTGCTTTGGCGGGCCGAAACGCAATCGCCTGTTCATCACCGCCTCCACAAGCGTATATGCGGTCCTCCTGCCAACAACTGGCGCTTTGCTGTTCTGATGGCAGAGGCAACTATGCTGAAGACCTTAACGGGCCGCGCGTTTCGTCTTGTCCAAGGCGCACAATTGAGAGTTACCAATACCTTCGGCTCTCAGGTAATCGACGCGCGGGCGTTCATGGCTGATGACATCGACTTAACTGCGTTCTAGGCCAGCAAGGCAATACGGTATCCGTCCCGTGCAAACCGGCAGGCAACCGATGCTCCGGCTCCGTCACCGACACCTGTAATCAGACAGACTTTATCGTTCATGGCGGCTCTCCTTTGGGAAGGATCAGCTTGTATCAAGCTGCTCTAAATCAAGGATTTCATATCCGCAGCGAAGGTCGGAAACGCATATAGCGAGGACTTGAGATCGCTGGCAGAGATGCCGTGACGCATGGCCATGGCAAAGAGATGGATCAGTTCGTCACCGTGATGGCCCAGAATATGAGCACCCAGAACTTGATCGGTTCTCTTGTCGACTAAAACCTTGGACCAGGCTGCCGTTTCCGCATAGGTCTTGGTGGAAAACCAACCGGACATATCAGAAACCGTAACTGAGACATCGAGACCCTTTTCCCGCGCTTCGGCTTCGTTCAGGCCAACGGTGCTGAGCGCTGGAACGGTGTAGACGGCGCTGGGGATCACGCTGTAATCCGGCCTTTTTGTTGGTCCATGCACGATGTTGTGGCCGACAATCTGACCCTCATACGTTGCGATGGGAGAAAGTTGAGCGGAGCTGGTGACTGCATCGCCCGCAACCCAGACTGAAGAGTTGGAGGTGGACCGCATCGTATCGTCGATCAGAATGCGCAGTCCGTCATGCTCGACACCGGCGGCATCGAGGTTAAGCCCGTCGATATTGGCGACGCGGCCTGCGCCGTTGACGACGCGCTCGGCCAAAAGACTTTGATTTCTCCCGTCATGTTCGAATTCAACACGCAACCCGTCGGTAATCTTCTCGATTGCCGTCACCGATACTCCGGTTTTGACCGCTACGCCCAGGCGTTCGGTTTCCGCTTGCAGAACCGATACGGCGTCACTGTCCATACGTGGCAGCAACTGTGGCAACGCTTCAAGGATTGTCACCCGCACACCGGCTCGTGCGAAGACGTGACCGAACTCCATGGCAATGACGCCGCCGCCAATGAAGACAACTTCTTTCGGTAGTGTCGCATCGGACAGAACCTCGTCGGACGTGATCATGTGCTCGCTGCCGGGAATAGGCAGAGGCCTTGGCTTCGATCCTGTTGCGATAACGATGTCCTTGCCATGTATAATCTGACCGTCGACCTCAACCTCGTTCGGCCCGACAAAACGCGCAGTGCCTCGAAAGACATCCCCGCGTTTTTCGGCCAGCGCCTGCATGGCTTCAGGGATGAAACCAATCAGATTCTTCTCTCGCTCGATCAGTTTCGCCCAATTGAGCTTTGGCTTGCTGACTTCGATCCCGTGGATGGGCGCTTGTTCGATCTCGTGCATTGCATGGGCAGCTGCCACAAGAACTTTTTTTGGCGTGCAGCCGCGATTGGGGCAGGTCCCGCCAAAATCGCGCGCTTCGATAAAGGCAATGGATTTTCCGGCTTCATGTGCCACGGATGAAACACCGAACCCTGCATTGCCCCCACCAATAATGATCACATCATATGACTCGCGCATATTGTTACTCCTCTCGTTCTAATTTCCGATTGCGGATTTTTGTCTATGGAGATCACATGGCGGAACCGAAACTTTCGGTGTGGATCTGCTCGGCGGGAACGCCTTGGCTTTCCAGGTCAGCCTGCACGTCGCCCATGAAACTGACTGGTACGCACAAAAAGTAATGCGCGTCAGGTTTTTCGATCAGTCGAGCAAGCAACGCTCCGGTGACGCGTCCCCGGGAATTGTATTCGTGGCCATAGACATCTCCAGTTGCCGGTCTGCTAACGGTTAGGCAAGCTCACGCGCAATATGACGTGCCTGGGCCTGAGCTGAGGCAACCGAAGCTTTGTGACGCTCATCGGCAAATTCCTGATACTCGGCCGCAGCTTCGAACATGCGTTCTGCGCCCAGGTACTTGCGCAATGTGCTGATATGCGCAGAAAGGTGGCCCGAGTCATTGCGAATCCCACCGTTCTCAAAGCCGAATTCGCCAGCCGATGTCAGCAGCACCAGTGTTTTTCCGGACATGATCGGTTCCAGAGGGAAGTCACCGCGCGCCAAGTCAAACGTAAATGTCTTGTTGATCCGGATGATCTGATCAAACCAAGCCTTCAGGGCTGCGGGCATGCCGTAGTTGTACATGGGCGTCGAAATCAAAAGGATGTCGGAGCGGTCGAGCTCGTCAATCAGCGTATCAGACAAGCTGATCAAAGCGCTCTGTTCAGGAGTGCGTTCCTCTTCTGCTGTAAAGACGGACGCGATCCAATCGTTGGAAATGAAATCCGGCGGGGTCATTCCGACGTCACGCACAATAATTTCGACGTCCGGATCAACCGTTTTCCATTCTTCCACGAAACTGTCCGCCAAAGCGCGGGAAATGGAGTTAAAGGCCGCAACAGGGTTATCGGTGCGGCGCACGCTGGCGTCAATTCTCAGTATTGTGGTCATCTTGTCACCTAGTCAGTTTGCAATGAACCATTCAAAGGTGAAGCCAGAGACGCGTAGGTACAAATGAAGAGAATTCTGAATAGAGTGAACTGACCTCAGCCATCTCTAATCGCTAAAAAAATCTTCTCCAGATAAGACGCCGTCGCAAGTACATCCGCGTCCCTGTTTGCGCCGCCGCTCAAGGATAGGCTAACCCCCGGTCTCCGTTCTCCAAATGGAATGGAAATTGTTGGCGCATTGAGGAAAGCGGCTTTCATCGATACCGACAGGATACGGGCGTTTTCCCGTGCAAAGACCCCTTTATCGCGGGTCACGGCTTGAACAGACGGCGGGTACGACGGCAATGTCGGGTAAAGCAGCATCTTCCCTGCCAGTTCCCTGCCAAAGTCTGAGATGAGTGCCCGCCGGATTTCCAGCAATGCCTGCAGATCTGTGTCAAGGATTGAAGCCGCCTGAGTAAGGCGATCCTGCACATTTGGGTCCAGTCTGGCCTGCTGATCTCCGACCAGATTTGACAGAAGACGAAAGGCTTCGGCACTCACCAGCGTTCCATAGGTTTGAAAGACCTCCGTGACACGAGTAAAACTTCGGATATCAACCCTTTCCAATTCGACGCCATACTCGGACAAATGCTGCTGGGTCTGTTCGTACATAGCCTTAATTTCCGGGGTAAATCCCACCAGGGCGTCTTCCCTCAGGCACAGAATATGACGGCAGGCGTGCCCGGTTTCTTTGCAATCCGACAAAACGCGATCTACAGCGCAAATCTGACTGACGTTAAAAGCGAGTGAGCCTGGCATATCCAGAGAAGGCGCCAGTGGTAAAATCCCGGCGCTTTCATAGCGGCCCATAGTTGGGCGAAACCCCACCAAGCCCTGACAGGCGGCCGGAATGCGCACGGAGCCGGAGGTATCTGTGCCCAAGGCGATGTCGGCCAAGCCCAAGGCAACGGCTGACGCCGATCCGCTCGAGGACCCTCCAGGCACCATTGTGCTATCTAACGCATTTAGAGGGGTGCCGAAATGGGGATTAACTCCGAGCCCGGAGAAGGCAAATTCCGACATGTTCACATGGCCCAGAATGATCGCGCCCGCAGAACGGAGTCTGGCCACGATCGGGGCGTCATTGTCTGCTGGTTGAGGATCGATGGCCAAAGATCCCGCATGGCTTCGGAGCGCTTGCACGTCGATATTGGCCTTTACAGCAAGAAACTGGCCGTCCAACGGGCCAAGCAGCCTCCCTGCGGCCCGCCGCGCGGCGGCAGATCGGGCATCATGCAACAGTCTTTCTGGCGAAACGCTAAGGAATACCTCGCGCTGCGCGTCGAGGGAAGCCAGGAAGTCGCGCGCCCGTAGAAGGATATTCATGTCGTCAGGACCGGAGCCTTGAAATAAGGCAGTTCTTCAACCCGTACGCTTTGCCTGTCTGCCTCATATTGCGTGCGCACGTGCTGCGCGATCTCTCCGAGAGTGGCGAACCAGACGTCACCCCTGTTCAAGATGGTTTCCATCCATTCTTCCACCTGCCGCCACCGCGCCAAACGCCCGGTCAGGAAGGGATGCCAAATACCGATCCAGAAGCCACCTTCTTCGTATTGGGCTTCGAATTCCTCCCAAAATGGGGTCAGCCCGGCGCGTGGCCCGGCGACGGGCATCATGTAGCCAATCTCCTCAAAATGGGCGAATTGCGGCCAGTCGTCGGTCCCCCAATGCGGTGGAAGTTCGACCAAAGTCCGCCCGCCGGATCGCATGAGATATGGCACATCATCCGCCATCAGCGAACTGTCATAGTCGAATTCATGCTTGTTCAGCAGGTCGATGACGGCTTGCGTCACATTGTAAACCGGTGCGCGATAACCTTTTGGCACATTGCCCAAAACCCGCTTATGCGACTCCAGCGCGCGTTCAAACCAATAGGCTTGTTCGGACGGGCTGTGGTTTGTCGGGTCTTCGTGCAAATAGCCATGATGACCGATTTCATGACCATCTTTCAGGATGGCTTGCATAGCATCTGGATATTGCTCCACGACCCATCCTGGGGCGAAGAAGGACTGTTTCAGCCCGAGACGTTTGTAAGTTTCTAGAATCCGAGGGATGGCAACCGTCGGCCCGTAGCGCCCCATGGAGATCGGATATAGGCGATCATGCCCGTCGACCGGCTTTGCGATATGGATCAGGCTGTCCGCATCGATATCAAAGGTGATCGCACAGGCGCATCGCGCGCCGTTTGGCCAGATTATTTTCTTCTGCATGGTTTTGCTCCTCTGTCACAATTGCGGGGCGTTGTTCGTCAGCCAATCGTCATACCAGCGCTGCAATGCGGATTTGACGGCGGCATATTCACTGTCGCTCAGCCTTTGATCAGCGGCGCGCTGCATGCAGTCGGTGATGTTTTGAAGAATTGTCTTTTCGTCGCACTTTTTGGCTTCGCCGTGCGAAACGGCCAGTTGTCCGCCGGTGAAGACGCTATGGATATCCGTGGATTTTGCCGAGCTGACCAACAGCTCAACCGGATCAATGCCAGGGTTTAACCAGGGACCTTCAAGACGGTCCAGGCGCAGGATCACAAAGTCGGCGCGTTTGCCGACGGACAGGCTTCCGATGCTGTGATCCATACCCATCAAACGCGCGCCACCTAAAGTGGCCATGTCGAAAACATCCTTCGCGGTCAGGCTAGGGTTCGCCCGATCACTTGACCAATAAAGGCTTTGCGCCAGACGCATTTCGGCGAACATATCGTCATCGCCTGCCAGGCTGGTCCCATCCATCCCCAGTGCGAGGTTAATGCCCATCCGCTTCATCAATGCCGCGGGTGCAATGCCGGACCGCAGCCGCAAATTGGAGCTGGGATTGCAGACAATATGCGCGTGTACCTCGGCCACTCGCGCCAGATCTTTTTCGTCCGCCCAGACCATATGCGCCAAGGACAAGCCGTCAGTGAGCAGGCCAGCTTCGCCCAATTCTGCGATGGCACCCTGAAAACTCCAGGCTGTAGCCGACAGGTGTTGCAGCCGAGACTCCTCGGCATGGGTGTGTATGCGCTGGCCGCTTTCGCGAACTTCCCTGGCGATGTCGCGCAGGGTCTCTTGGCCCGTCCAATGCGGTGCCGTGGGGCCAAACCATACATCAGCGCATTCAGAAGCCGCGTATTCGCCATGCATCCGGGACAGAAGTCGTACAAAGTTTTGCGGTTCAATACGTGCGCGCGCAACGTGCTGGCGTTGCAGTTTGCATCGCAGAACTTCGGGCAAGGTGGTCAGAAACGACTGGCTTTGCCCATATGGATGCACAAGCTGGTTGTGCCATCTCTCGCCCGGCGCGATGGCACAGGACAGGCCAAGCCCATTATATACGGCGATTTTGCCCCTTATCTTCGCTTCGGCAATGGCCGCTGTCTGACCCGCGGTGCAGGCATCCACAACAGCCGTTACCCCATTCTTCAGCAAGCGCAGTGCCGCGTATTCGGTGGCGAGGCGCGGCGCAACGTCAGCTGCGCCAGCGGAGGAGAAAATCCAAGGCTCTAAGAGGTCATCCCGTATCCCTTGGTTGATCAGGTTCACCCCATAGCAATGGTGATGCGCATTCACAAACCCGGGCAGGATCGCCGTGTTTGTGTCTGAGTGCACCCTTGCACTGGGATAACGTGACTTTAATACTGCCTGAGGCGCCAAGCCACCTATTCTGCCGTCTAGAACATAAAGAGCGAAGTCGTTGTGACTGTGGAAGGCATCTTCGATGATCCAACGGGCAGAAAATATGTCGCCGCCATCATCCGTCATGAACAACAAATTCCAGCGCGCTGGGTTTGCCTTCGTCTCCGTTGACTGGAGTGATATCTTGCGGGCAGGCCGACATCACGGCGTAGACTGGCATCTCAGCTTTGAATGTCATGCTATCCCCCGCCTTTGACACTGGCGCAGCCCAGGCAAGGCTGCCATCAGGATGAACTGGGACGTTCATCCACAGATTGAAGGGAGCTGGCACATGCGGTGCTTTTTTCCCGATAGCAAGCAAGGCCTGCCTCAAGTTGTCGGCGCAATTGTCGTGGTAATCAGTGACGCCTAATTGCTTGTACCGGTTGGCATCGCAAGCGGCGACCGTTGTGTCATGAACACCCGGTGATGTGTCTTGGGTCAGCGTCAGAAGAGGATTGCGCAGATTGCTGACCAACCTGTCACCGACCTTTGGGAAAACAGACAGAAGATCCGTATGCACATGCGGCATAGACAAATATTCTTGCAACTCTGCCGCATTGAACGCCCAGAAATCGCAGACTTGCCAGCCGGTCGGATTGGTGATGGTCAATGTCTGCCCGGCTGTCAAATGCACCGCGACACCGCAACGTGCTGGCACTGTATACCGTTTTGCAATGACCGGGACGCCGTCGGCAGAGACCGTGCTGTCCAGAGTTTGATTGAAACCATCGGGTTGGGAAGGGTCAAAACTTTGCATGCGCAAAAACTCCTGATTAGGGGTTTAGAAACGCATGCTTCTCGGCAATTTAGAAATGACAAAAATTCAAGCGACGGATTAGATCGTTGCGGACGCGCTAATCTTCAAAAAATCTTTGACCGACAGCGCTGTCGCGAAACTCATCTGCTTGGTCCAATAGCCATTCCCGGAACACACGAACGCGTGCACGATTGGCGTAAGTTTCCGGGCAGACGAGAAAATAGCTCTTGTTCTTCAATGCAGTGTCAAAGGGGGCGACCAGCATATTGCGTTCCAGAAAACGCGCGGCGGCCAAAAGGCTGACCAGGGCCACACCATGACCATCGCTTGCCGTTAGCAAGCAGATGTGTTCCTCGGAATAGGTAACATAGGGCTCGACATCACCAGTCTGCAAGCCAGCCGCGTCCATCCAGCGCTCCCAACTCGGATCCGCATCGGAAAACCCGCTCCATTGGTATTCGATCAGACGAGACTTCAGAACATCTTCGGGAGAGCTCAGTGACTTCGCCTTTTCCACGCTGCAGACAGGGGCTACCCAGTCATTCAAGACCCAAGCCACATTGCTGTCAGGATAATCGCCAAAGCCATACCGAATGGCCACATCCACATCGCTGGACTTGAAATCCACCAGCTGATCGCTTGACAGAACCCTTACCGAAATCTCCGGGTATTTCTCGTAAAAGCCTCGCAGCCGTGGGCTAAGCCAGTTGGCGGCGAAGGACCCGGTTGTTGAGATTGTCAATGTGCCCGCAAGGTCGTCTTCCTCCAGCGCGAGAGAGGCAGCTTCGATGTTCTTGAAGGCCTCAATGATGTGGGGCGCGTAGTTGGCCCCATCCTCCGTAAGTTTCAAGGCGCGGGTCAGCCGGTGAAACAGGGGCACCCCAAGTTGATCCTCCAGAGATTTGATCTGATGGGAAACGGCAGTCGGAGTGACGCATAACTCATCGGCGGCATCCTTGAAACTCAGATGTCGGCAGGCCGCTTCGAAGGCCTGAATGCTTTTCAACGACGGTATCTTCGCCATGACGCGCGGCTTTGCTCTCCTGGTGCGATGCTAGTTCGTCGCTCTACTCTAACCCGATTACCAGTTCTCATGTGGGCGAAATTCTCAGCTGTGAGGTGAAAACATCTAATTTGAGAAGATAGGGCATTCTCTCTTGAATTTGCGTGAAAGTTGGGAGGTTGTCTTGGATCCATTTTTGAAAGTCACCGGCATCGGCAAGTCGTTTGGCGCAGTTCGTGCATTGCACAACGTCAATCTGCTGGCCTCGAAGGGCGAGTGCATTGCGATTTTGGGCGAGAACGGAGCGGGGAAAACCACGTTCGCGAGTGTTCTGATCGGTCTGTATCAGCCCGATAGCGGTGAAATAAAAGTGGGCGGAAAACCTGTTTCGGTGACCAGCCCAGCAAAAGCTATTGAGCATGGGATCGGCATGATCCACCAGCATTTCAGCCTGGTCGGCGCGATGAACGCCGAAGAGAACATTCTGATCGGCTTGCCCAGCACAAAGAGGGGTGCCGAAGCGCGGGCGCGCATTCGACAGCTTTGCAGCGACTTTGACTTTAACGTGGATTTCGACATCCGCGTCACGGAAATGCCTGTGGGCATGAAGCAAAGGGTGGAGATCCTTAAGGCGCTGTTTCGCGATGTATCGATCCTGATCCTGGATGAACCCACCAGCGTTCTTGCCCCGACCGAAGTCGCGCCGTTTCTCAAAGGGGTGCGCAAGCTGGTCGCCAACGGCTGCCTCGTCTTTTTCATCAGCCACAAGCTCGATGAAATCCGCGAAATTGCCGATCGCGTCATGGTAATGCGCCATGGGCGTGTCGAGGGTGTTCTTCCGGTTGCGACCACGCCCACGGCCCAGATGTCAGCGCTTATGATGGGAGAAAAACCGACCAGCGAAACGGTCAGGATGCCCAAGGCCAAAAAGGCGCGCAACGACACCAGCTCAGCACCGGACGCTCTGGTTGTCTCTGATGTCTGCCTGATCGATCCAGGCGGCGCGGAAATCCTGCAGGATCTGACCCTCACCGTGAAGGCTGGCGAAATCCTTGGAATTGCCGGGATCGACGGCAACGGCCAGACGGAGTTGAGCGAGGTGATCACCGGCCTCAAAAGGCAAACCAGCGGCGCCATCCATCTTAATGGCACCGAGATATCAAGCGCCTCCATCGCTTCGCGCATTGCAGATGGCATAGGCTTCGTGCCCGAGGACCGCCATGCCGAGGGTTTGGTCCTGTCGCTCAGTGTCGAAGAAAATCTTGCTTTTCGATCCATTGGTGATGACAGGTTCATGTCTGGAGGTCTGATTTCCCGGCGCGCGATGCACGAGATCGCAAGCGACGTGGTCGCGGCCTTTGACATTAGGCCCCCTGACCCAAAATTGAACGCCTCGACTCTATCCGGTGGCAATCAACAAAAGATCGTTCTGGCTCGTGAAGTGGCCCGGGCGCGCAATCTCTTGGTCGTCGTACAGCCGACAAAAGGGCTTGATGTCGGCGCAACGGACTTTGTTCAGAACCAGATCCGTGCCGTCGCCCAAAGCGGCGTGGGGGTTCTCTATATCTCCACTGAACTTGAACATGTGCTCGACATCTCTGACCGCGTCGCTGTGATGGCCTTTGGCCGGATCACGGGTGTTGTCGATCCAGAAAACACAACTCTTCAAGACATCGGGCTCTTGATGACCGCAGCGCCGGAGGAGGTACAATGAACAGATTTACCATGCAGCGCCGGATTGCGATTGCTTTACTTATAGCGCTGAGCGTTGGCGGCGTGCTGATCCTGCTCGACGGGCACAACCCGTTTGAGGCCTATAAGGTTCTGTTTCTGGAATCCTTCCTGAATTACTGGGGTTTCTCCAATACTTTGGTAAAAGCCTCGCCGATGCTTCTAGCGGGGCTGGCCGTGATCATTCCGATGCGTGCCGGTGTGTTCAACATCGGTGGCGAGGGGCAGATCTATATTGGTGGGTTGTTCGGCGCCGTCTTTGCTTTGGCGATCCCCGATCTGCCCGGTCTATTGGGCGTGCCGCTGATATTTATCGCCGCCGCCGCAGGTGGGGCGTTCTGGGCGGCAATTCCTGCGTATCTCAAAGCCTATCGGGGCACGAATGAGGTCATTGTTACACTGCTGATGAATTTCATTGCGATCTACATCGTCAGCTACGCCGTGGCTGGGCCGCTATTGGCAGAAGGTGCGCCATATCCTTATTCCGAAGAAGTCTCAGAAGCCTATCGTCTGCCTATTCTGATACCGCGATCTGATACCCATGTGGGCATTGTATTTGGGCTGGCAATGACGGTTATCTTGTATTTCTGGCTGCGCTTCACGCCATCGGGCTTCCACCTAGACCTAGTGGGGCGCAATGCGCGCGCTGCGGCCTATGCCGGCGTGGACCAGAAAAAGACCATCATTCGCGCCATGTTGATTGGCGGCAGCCTTGCAGGCACGGCCGGTGCAATCGAGGTGATCGGGTTGAAGTACCGCCTGTTCCACCTGTTTAGCGATGGCTACGGCTATGACGGAATTGTCGTCGCCTTCCTTGCGGCTCTTAACCCAATCGTCGCGCCTTTGACCGCGCTGTTCCTTGCCGGGCTTTCTGCTGGCGCGGGAACGATGCAACGCGCCGTCGGGGTCGACAGTTCCGTCATCGAAGTGGTCGAGGGGCTCGTCGTGGTTTTTGTCGCTGCCGCCCTCGTGACACCGCGAACCAGGTTAACATCCATTCTGAAACCCCTGGCAAAAAACCTGCGGCCGCGCCGCCAAACACAACGCCAAAAGAAAGAGGCATAGGCTATGATTGATCTTGTTTTGCTGGGCGACGTGCTTGCCGGAACCGCCCGATTGGGTACGCCAATTGCTTTTGCTGCCCTTGGCGGGGTGATTGCGGAACGTGGCGGGCTGTACAACATCGGCCTCGAAGGTCAGATCCTCGCCGGAGCGCTTGGCGCCGCTGCTGGTTCTTTCGCAACGGGCTCTGCCATGATCGGGCTCGGATGCGGGATCATTTTCGGCCTGATCTCAGGCCTGCTGCTTGGGTACATGTCGATCCGGCTGCGCATCAACCAGCTGGTTGGCGGTATCGCGCTCAACCTGCTGCTGGCCGGACTCACAGCTTTTCTGTCCCGTCAGATATTTGGTGCTCAGGCCGGAGGGGCGCGGGTAAACGGATTCTCGCAGATCGATATTCCCTTCTTGTCAGATCTTCCCGTCGTTGGCCCGTCCCTGTTTTCCCAGGATCCGCTGTTCTACCTATTGATCGGATTGGCAATAGCCGCCTGGTTCTGGCTGATGAAATCCCACAAGGGTCTGGATCTTCGCGCCGTTGGCGAAAACCCGAAGGCCGCGGACTTGGCCGGGGTTCCTGTCTTTCGCATGCAATATCTCGTAATCGTAGTCAGTGGTGCCCTCGCGGCACTGGCAGGGGTGCATCTGGTCTTATCGCAAGTCTATGTGTTTGCGGAAGGCATGAGCGCGGGCAAAGGCTTCATTGCGCTTGCAGCTATCATCTTAGGACGTTGGTCGCCCATCGGCGCGATCTGCGCGGCGCTTTTCTTCGGCTTCTGTGATGCGGTGCAATTCAAACTGCAATTCACCTCGCCAGAAATTCCCTATCAGCTCTTCCTGATCTTGCCTTACCTCGCATCGCTCATCGCACTCGTGGTCCTCGGCGCCAAGGCCAGCGCACCTGCAAGCGTCGGACTGCCCTACGACCGAGAGCATCGATAAATCTCAGCCGTGACGTGAGAAACCATCGTTTTTCACGTCGCGATCCTCCCGTCACCCTGACAACACATATCCAATATGGGAGAACAACAATGCAATTGAAGTCCAAACTATTGGCGGGGCTTGCGGCACTGATGTTGGCCGGGCCTGCGGCCGCTGAGGGGATCGAACGCGCTGCGATCGTTATGCCCGGATCGATTTCTGATAATGGCTGGAACCAAGCCGGATTCGAAGGTCTTACTAAGGCAGGTGAAGCGCTCGGCTTTGAAGCCGCCTTTTCCGAAAGTGTGCATCAGCCGGAACAAATCGAAGTTCTGAGTGACTACGCACGCCGGGGGTATGACCTTGTGATCGGTCACGGCGGAGAATTCCAGGACGCAGTGGAACGTGTCGCAGCACGCTTCCCGGAAACCATGTTCATGGTGAACAACGGGCTGGGCACCAAAGACAACATTGCCAACGCGGATTTCTATTTCAGCCAAATCGCTTATCTGATGGGCTACGTCGCGGGCTCCATGTCAGACACAGGCACCATCGGCATCATCGCGGCGCAGCAGTTCAAGTTTACGACCGACACGGTTGCTGGCTACGAAGCGGGCGCCAAAGCGGCCAATCCGGACGTCAGAGTTCTGGTTACCTGGACCGGAGACTGGGACGATATCGCCAAGGGCAAAGAAGCTGCCTTGAACCAAATTTCCCAAGGCGCCGATGTCGTCTGGCCGACAATGGACAGTGCAACGCTGGGCTCCATGCAGGCCGTTCAGGAAAAAGGTGTCTATGGCATCGGCATCTATCGTGATGCGATCAACGAATGGCCGGAAATCCTGCAGTCCGCTATTTTGGATGTCCGAGGCAACATGCGGTCCTACCTGGAACTGGCAGCTGCTGGAAAACTGGAAGGTGCACTCTACCGGGCGGATATGGGCAATGAACTGGCCATGCGGATCGGGTCGTTCCACCCAGATATCCCGGTGGACGTTGTGGATGAAGTCAACAAGCTGATCGACGCCATGAAGTCCGGCACTTTGGTTGTAAATCCACAATAATGCATCCCTAATAGTCGCTCCTCCTTTCACTCTCGCCTCCAAGTCTGGGGGCATTTTTTTGTCAGAGAAATCAATGACTGAAGCCTTTCGCTTGTACCGCGTGGGACTGTGTTTCCCCCGATTTCGTCGGAGTCGCTGTGCTTTCTATTGATGGTTTTTAGTTCTGCAATGTCCGAAAACAAACAACTCCAGGACTGCCCAAGATCCAACCATGCAAAACGCTCAATCAACATCGTCCTTGCAAAATCTGTGACCAGACATTCCTGCGCATTGCAGCATCGGTAGAACTGGGCTCAGATCAGACCTCTGAGCCAATGCAGCATCGAGCAAATCAACTGTCCTTTCTTACACACGGCGGCCCAAACCGGTCACTCAACTATAGTCTGGAATGCTGCAGTCGCAGCCTGCTTTCCGGACATTCGCTGTACCAACAAAATCGTCGGAACAGTGAACCAACCGTGTGCGGACAACTCAGCCGCAAAAATGGGTGAGCGAAAGACGGTCGTTGTGAAAGCAGACAACGACACCTAAGCGCGACGATAAATCGACATCGATACTCCGTTCTTCAGTGCTGCGGATCTAACCAACGTCACTTCTAGTTGCTTGTTATTGTTCTCGACCAGCCGTTTCCCGGACCCCAGAATTACAGGAAACGTCCAAAGGCGGTACTCATCAATGAGATCGTGCGCCAGAAGGGATTGGACAAGATCGGCGCTCCCGTGAACTTGAAGCAATGGACCCTCTTCTTCCTTTAGAGCAGCTATCTCAGAGGCGATGTCGCCCGAAAGTTGTTTCGAGTTTGCCCATTCCAGCTTTGGCGTGCCTCTGGAAGCCACATACTTGCGGGCGGTATTCATCATGTCCGCAGCAGGGTCGCCTTGCGCATTGGGCCAATGCGCCGCGAAGGCATCATAGGTCTTGCGACCAAAGACGATGTCATAAGGCTGGGACATCGCTTCACGTCCGACGTGATTCATCGCCCCTGACCAGTATTGGGCGGCCCATCCACCATGTTGGAATCCGCCTGACGGGTCTTCGTCTGGCATCATCGGTGATTGAACGACACCATCGATGGACTGAAACATAAGAATTGCGAGCTCTCTCATAAGCTTCCTTTCAATGCGACTGACAGACCCGGTCCAGGGCTTTCCAGTGGGCGAATCGTATGTTACTAATTGGTAAAGTAACCGATAGGTAAATTACTTTGTCAACTGACCAACTGAGCGTTACCTTGTCCGCGTTAGCCCACCCGGTAAGGCGAGATATCTTGGCGAACCTGATGTCGGGTGAGCGCACCGTGACCGAGCTGGCAGACCCGTTTGACATGACGGGTCCGGCCATAACCAAGCATCTGAAGGTGCTTGAACGCGCGGGCCTCATTGAACGCTCGCGCGACGCTCAGCGGCGCCCGTGCAAGTTACGCGCGGATCCACTCAAGGAAATTCAGTCACTGCTGAAAGTATATCAACCGTTCTGGGACGAGAGTTTTGATCGGTTGGACATCTTTCTCGCCGAAGAGGGCCAACGAGTTGAAGAGTGACATTCCACGTGTTGGTGCCAGTACAACGCCGGAATTGGTATTCGAGCGCTTATTCAACGCGCCCGCCAAAGCCGTGTTTCGGGCATGGACCGATCCAACGCGTCTGGTCCAGTGGTGGGGACCGCACGGGTTTCACATGACGATCGAAAGCATGGACGTTCGCGTTGGCGGGACCTGGTCCTATGTCTTACACGGGCCTGACGGGGTCCAGTATCCTAACACGGCAGTCTTTGAAGTCTTTGAGCCGCCGCATCGGCTCGTTTTCCGCAACACGGGAGGGCACGTCGACGACAAGCATCTTACATGCCGGATGGTCGTGACATTTGCGGAGACGCACGGGCAAACGCAAGTCACGTTGCGTATGCAGTTCCAGTCCTCAGACAAACTGCAACGCGCCAAGAAGCGAGGTGCAGTTGAGGGTGGTGAACAGTCGTTTGAAAAGCTCGAAACTGTGCTGCTGGAG
This sequence comes from Ruegeria sp. ABV4_181, assembly GCF_056158465.1. Classification (NCBI taxonomy): domain Bacteria; kingdom Pseudomonadati; phylum Pseudomonadota; class Alphaproteobacteria; order Rhodobacterales; family Roseobacteraceae; genus Ruegeria; species Ruegeria sp. ABV4_181. Next base: position 1,443,867 of record NZ_JBSWTI010000002.1, on the reverse strand, counting down.
TCCCAAGGTTCCTAGCCTATCCAGGGAGCATCGTTCTGTTTCTGCGATCGTAGCCAGCTTTCCGGACATTCGTTTCGACAACGAGCCTGGCGGGTGATCGAAGTAATCAGGTCGCGGTCTTTGCTACCAAGCGCAACCTTGTGATAGCTACTGCGCATGAGCCTTCTGCACCTATCTATCAGCGCCGACGCTCCAGAGGATGTGGCGGTTTTTCTCGCTCATGTCATGGGTGGCGAAGCCCTGCCCTTTCCGCCATTTCCTAACTGCTGGATCGCCTTCTCAAAGCAGGACGACGGCACTGCGATTGAAGTCTACCCCACAACACATGTTCTGAAGGCGGGTCCAGAATCAGTATTCTGTGAAATAGAAGCGCGGGACACGAAACCGACGTTTGCACACATAGCATTATGCGCAACACTCAATCGTTCGGAGATCATCTCTTCCGCCGAAGAACGCGGGTGGTGCGCACGTATCTGCAATCGCGGTCCGTTCGAATGCGTGGAGGTCTGGCTCGAAAACAGACTGTTAGTCGAACTGCTCGACACCGAAATGCAGCAGGACTATCGCAATGGAATGACCCTTGAGAATTGGACGGCAATGTTTGGTTTGGCTCAGAAATCTTAGTCGAACCTTCATCTAGTCAGTACGGGCTAATATCTTGCTGCGGACGGCTCCAAGCAGACATCCAGCATTTGCTTCCATTGCCGCAGCAAAACCTAAGTCACAGGCGCACCGATCCAATTTCGCGCGCAATCGTGCTTCTCAATAGACCATCCCGATCACAAATGCGGGGCGCATAACACGCCCCGCACCAGTCTCTAACGCCCCTTGGCTTTGCCGGGAATGTCCATTCGTTTGGCCGCACGCGGTGGTGACTTCATACGCAGATCGCGCGGCGGTTTGGCTTTGCCTCTCACTAATTTGGCGGATTTTGGGGTGTCCTCCACAGCAGGAAGGGTCCGACCGAAGGTGGTTTTTGGTGGTTTGAAGGGCATGGTGCACCTCATGACAAGAGAAAGCTGAAGTCGCGCAGATGCACGACTGCGAACGCCCGCTAGGGGCTAGCGTCGTTTGTCCATTGTCAGAATCCTCCGCAGGAGTGTTTCAGTGCGCATTCTGTCAATCGAGGGCAGAGCGCGGCGGGATCAGAAAGTATACTGGTCCATTGTTAGATTCTCCTTTGCGAATGGCAGGAAGGTCTCAAACTACGGAGCATCTGTCAAACGTGCTCAATGAACGGGTTCAACAATTTATCAGACAATCGGCTGCCGACCGAGGCTGTGTGAATACTCTGAAAGGTCGGCGAAATACGCCGAAAACACCCTTTACGTGCATTCTCTCGTGCTTCTGAGAGAGCTCGTGGGCCGGAGTTTTCACACAGCCTCAGCCCTTGCCGTCCATCTTGTCCGGCCCATACCGGTCATCCGAGCTGTCCAGCAACGCCGCAGTGCAGCATCGCGAAAACGGACGTTGACCAGCGATCAGAGATTTGTCGCTGCTTCGAAATCAGAGACTGATGTTCTGCGCGATTATGGCTTCAGCCCACGATGCTCCGTTTACTTTGCGTCGTGGAAAATGATGCCAAGTGTGTGGCGGAGCCCTTCCTCTAGGCGAGAAACCCCGTGTCGCATCGTGACGCGATATTCCCCACGCGCACCTATGACTGGTCGCGTGTTCACCGCAAAAATCACTGCATCACCTTGGCCAAGAGAGACAACCTGCGGGCGGCTCTGCATTCGCGGCCGCTGTTCTGTCAAAACAAACTCACCGCCCCTGAAATCACGCCCGGGCTCGGAAAGCAGGCAAGCGACCTGAAGAGGAAAGAACAGATTCCCATACAGGTCTTGATGGAGGCAATTGAAATCGCCTTCCACATACTGAAGGAGCAAGGGGGTCGGACGCCCCTGCCCGCTTCTATGACACATATCCAGGTAATCGGAGTGCATTTCTGGGTACTGAATGCCCGTCCCCATTCGCTCGGCCCATGTGTTGGCGATCGGCGCGAGCCGAGCATAAAGCGTGCGTCGAAGCTGACTGATGACACCAGGCAGCGGGTAAGAATAGTACTTGTACTCTCCTTGCCCAAAGCCGTGGCGCTTCATGTGAATATGGCTGCGAAAGATGTCCTCTTCCTTGTATTGTCTAGCGATCCCTGTGCAGTCTTCTCTAGTGAGTAGTGAAGAAAGTACGGCGCATCCGTCACGGTCAAGCTGCTCGTGAATGGCAGCCCAGTTGTATTGGGCCACCCGCTGTTCCGGTCTACCGACCAATTGTTCGCCCAATTCATGAGTTTTGTGCTTGTTCATGCCGCAGCCTCCAACTGAAGGAGTTGTTCTTTCCGCCCTAATCCCCATCGGAATCCTTTGGATGTGCCGTCGGCATGTACAACGCGATGGCACGGTACCAACACCGCAAAGCGGTTCGCGCCACATGCCGCACCAACGGCGCGGGCTGCGTTCGGCTTCCCTATTGCGTTGGCAATTTGGGCATAGGTCGCGGTCTGGCCAGCAGGGATTTTTCTGAGCGCATTCCAGACGTTCTTCTGGAAACGCGTGCCCTGAAAATCCAAGGGGATTGCATGAGGTGATTTCGGGTTTTCGACGATCGCAATCACGTTAGATATGATCCGCATGGCTGCGTGGTCGGCCTGTAACTCAACAGCATTGATGTACTGGCCACAAAATTCCTTGCGCAGGGTGTCTGGACTGTCTCCGAGCTCAACCGACATGACTGCACGCGGTCCAATTGCAACCAAGCAGTATCCGATTGCGGTCTTCTCGATCGCGTATCCGACAAGTTCTTCGTGTGGTTTTCGAGGCGCTTGAATACCACCGCAGCGCTTGAATGCCCTGAATCCGGCAGCTTCTGCGTGTTCCGGTCCATCGAAGAAAGCGGTGTTTTCCCGCTTTGGCAGTCTCGAGGGACACGAAGGGCGGCAATAGACGCCGGAAGTTCGGACCGCAAAGACAAAACGACCGTCCAGAGAGGTGTCATTGTCTTTGACGGCGTTCCATCTGTCATCATCGCTCAATGCGGATTCAAGTGACTGCGGAAAATCTGATGTGTGCATCGTCATCGGGCAAATCTCCATTAGTTTCTGAATGGGGCGATGTTTGGGACCCAGAGTTAGTCTCAGGTCAAGCTCGCCACTTCTGCTTTAGTGATATGTTTGCCCATCGAACCTCACGACCCGTTTCTTGCGCTTCCCGAAGGCCTGTGGATCGGAAGCGCAAGAAACGGGTCGTGCCGAAACTGGCACACACTTATCTCCAGCTCGAAAGTTCCGAACTGGAGATACTATGCTACTTGAGAAAAAAACCGTGATTATCACAGGTGCAAGCAGTGGAATTGGTGAGGCAGCGGCTACGCTTTTTGCCGCAAACGGCGCCAGTGTCGTGCTTGGCGCGCGGAGGGAAAGCCGTTTGGCTGGCCTCAGCAACCAGATCCGCGAGCGCGGCGGCAAAGCAGCCTTTCTGGCGGGTGATGTCGCTGATGAGGCCTACACAGGAGAGTTGGTCGAAATGGCGGAAGCTGAATTCGGCGGGCTTGATGCAGCCTTCAATAACGCCGGCATCATAGGAGACATGGGACCGATTACAGAAATGACAAACGCCAATTGGGACAGTGTCATCGAAACCAACCTGACCAGCGCGTTTCATGCGGCAAAGCATCAGATTCCGGCACTGAACAAGCGGGGTGGTGGCTCAATCGTGTTCACCTCAACATTTGTTGGGCACACAATCGGTCTGCCGGGAATGGCGGCTTATGCCGCTTCCAAAGCGGGTCTTATTGGGCTGACACAAGTTCTGGCCGTAGAACATGGTGCCGAGAGCATTCGTGTAAACGCTCTTTTGCCGGGCGGAACAAAAACCGAAATGGCGGGCGACGATCCCAAGACGCACGAGTGGGTAGCCAGAATTCATGCTCTTAAACGTATGGCGGAAGCAGAGGAAATCGCGAAGGCCGCCCTGTTCCTGATCTCAGATCAGTCCTCGTTCGTGACGGGTAGTGCCATGACTGCTGACGGTGGCAACTCCATAACGAAAGGTTAGAAGCGCAATCCACGGCTCCGCATTGACCGGGCCGTGGACTGACAATTCTCTGGAAGCTCTGTCTCCTTGTTGGTCGAACGGCATAAAGCTTTCTCGGCTTGTTGCTACTTGCTTCCTGCCGATAGAACGCTGAGATGTGAGACGCCGTCGTGAGGGTTCTCAGGGTCGAACTCCATGAGGGTGAAGTACGCTCCGCATACCGCCGACTGCTCTGCCTTACCCATGGCTTCACGTGCATGTTGACCGGTTTCCCAACGCACGATGTCCGCGTACTTGCCGCCCCCCGTTCGGACGAGATCGTGGGACACGTAGCCAGGCTGCAGAGCAAGAAATTCTTCACGCATCTTTTCAGCGCCCGCTATCAAGTCTGCTTCTGTTTTGCCTACCACGAGTTTGATCTCGGCCATTTCAATCACTTGCTCACTCATGAGTCTCTCCTTGTATTTGAGGTCGCAATAGAGACTTATAGACAAATAGGTCATTATATGGCGTATTTGGTGATGTGAAAAAGTCGACCACACTTTCCCGCCTCCAGCGCCTGGATTTACTCGCAGCAAGGTTGAAAACAGACGACGCCCTGATTGTGCGTGAATTGGCGGCTGAACTCGGGGTGAGTGAGAGGACACTTGGACGCGACATCGAACTTCTGAGAGACCGCGGCCTACCAATTGAAGCGGATCGTGGGCGAGGCGGCGGTATTCGCTTGCATTGGAGCTGGGGCATTGGGCGGATCAACCTAAGCTACCAAGAGGCCGTTGATCTCTTGGTAAGCCTTGCAGTTATCGAGCGTTTGCAGTCGCCAATCCTCTTGGCCAACCTAACGCCGATCCGCAGGAAACTGATGGCGTCGTTTTCCCCAAAATCATCGCATGAGATCAACCGATTGAAATCACGCATACTCATTGGGGAGACAGCCTCACTCTTTGTGCAGGCCAGCATTGCTCAACAGGCTTCCTCGGGTATCGAGAGATTGCACCAGGCTTTCCTGACATGCCACTCGATCGAGATCGAATACGTTGATGCAGAAGGAGAAAGAACGACAAGGGAAATTGAGCCGCATTATCTGCTGCTCAGCTATCCGGTGTGGTATGTACTCGCTTGGGATCAGGATAAGTACCAACCGCGCACTTTTCGATGCGATCGAATTCGGTCAGCGAGAATAACACATTCGAAATTCCAGGTGCGTGCTCGGGTTGATTTCAAACAGAGTCTGGAGGGACACGACTTTAACATTCCATAGATATGCATGGCTTCCAGCGGAAATGGAGGCCCCTCAAAACACCGGGAAGGTTGGTCTTCGGTGCAGCACAGAAGAAAAGGCAAGAACTGAGCTGTTGAGCACGGCCAATTCCTGCCAATTGGCAAGGTGCAAAACTGCTGCGCCCACAGGCCGCAAAATTGACCGTCTCCAAGCTAGCGGCCGCCTTTATAGTTGGACCCATAATCGCAGCTATGTTGCGTGATGTATGCATTGGCTCTCATCCAGCGTCAGGGCTGCTTCCTTGTTTAAGCCTCACGTAGTTCGTCCGCAATTCTTCTTGGTAACTCCAAATGCAACGGTTTTGAGCTCTGTGTCTGACTTCGAGCCTCACCTACCTTCTCATTGCCTCTGTGCAATTTCACAAAAAATTGTTCATTTGCCGCTGCGGGGTGAGGTATTCCCGACTTTTGTCTAGCAATATGCGCGCGCATATTCTGCCAAATTATTGTTGGTGAATTCAATGCAACTATTGATCGATGATTGGCGTGTAGACGTAGCCGCCAGAACAGCGACGCGCGGGGGCGAGAAAAGACAGCTTTCGCCTCGGGCAATCAAGCTACTGCAAGTCTTGGCACAGGCGGAAGGCGCGGTGGTATCGCGCGACCAGCTTCTGGAACAAATTTGGCCCAACGTGTTTGTAAGCGACGAAAGCCTGACACAGGTCGTTTCCGAGCTTCGCCGCGCCCTGAGGGACCGTGACATCATAGCGACCGTGCCGCGCGGAGGCTACTGGTTGACGCGACCCGTATGCGAACGGGCACGTGATGGTTTAGAGTTATCGGAACTGGGTACATCTGGGCTGGAGGCCAGAGCCCTTTGTCTGGAGGCCAGGGATGAGCTCGTGCGGTGTGGACCCGGCGCCATTCAGCACGCTGAGACTCTGACGGCCGAGGCTGTTGAACTCTGCCCAAACTCATCCGAAATCCGCACAGAGCGCGCTGTTGCTCTCATCCGGTCGCACCTGTACTGGTCCGAGGGCCGCAACACGCTGCCACAAGCGTTATGCGATGCCCAGTTCGCCGTTCAGGTTGCCCCAACCTCTGCGCCAGCACATTCCGCATTAGGGTATGCCCACAGCTCAGCAGGCCATTGGGACGCGGCAGAGGCCGCCCATCAGCGGGCTTTGGCCTCTGACCCATATTGCGCTTCGGCCTACCACTTTGCGGCCTGGTTCCTGATGTCGCGCCGACGCCTTCGCCCAGCCATCAGGTTCTTTGAACAGGTTGGCAATCTGGAACCGGCGAACATCAAGGGCTATCTCCATGCAGCTCAGTTGTCGTCTGCGCGCGAGCCCGAGCGCTCCCGGCGAAATGCAGAACGCGTTCTGGTGCGCGCCAGGCACCGGTTTGAGGCCGACCCATCAGACACACGGGCCCTTGTGGCGATCGCATGTGCGATGGCGTTGCTTGGCGAGAATGCTTCCGCGTTTGCAACAATTGAATCGATTGACACAACTGGCAGCGCGCAAGCCGTTTATCTGGCGTCTGCGCTGTCGACGATAGGGGAAACAGACCGAGCAATCTTGACGCTCGAGGAACTGTTCGACCACGGATGGCGGGATCTGGATTGGCTCTTTGTCGATCCAGCATTCGTGTCCTTGTCATCGGATCGCCGGTTCACACGGATGCGCGACAGCCTCAAAGCGGCTTGAGACACGTTTCAGAACTCCTTCAGACTTCTTTCAGGTATCGATGCGGCGCCGCGTTTAGGTGACCGGAACCGGCCCGTTTCGTCGGGCAAATTCTGACAAGAGATTAAGGAAGGAAGAAAGATGCCTCTGGCAATCAACAGCGAAGCGCCGAATTTCCTGGCCAATTCAACCGAAGGCATGATCCATTTCCACAATTGGATCGGAGACAGCTGGTGCGTTCTGTTCTCGCACCCAAAGGACTTTACCCCGGTTTGCACAACCGAACTGGGCGTCGTGGCGCGCATGAAGGCCGATTTCGAACGCCGTGGAGTCAAGATTATCGGCCTGTCGATAGACCCGGTCGAAGAACACGAACGTTGGGCCGAGGACATCTGCTCGGCAACGGGACAGGCGCCGAACTACCCTTTAATTGGCGACAGCGATCTGAAGATTGCCAAGCTGTACGGCATGTTGCCTGCGGATACGGGCGGGTCGGCCGAGGCCAGAACTGCGATGGACAACGCAACGGCACGTACGTTGTTCATCATTGGACCCGACAAGAAAATCAAACTGACGATCTCTTACCCGATGACGACCGGGCGCGATTTCAACGAAGTGCTGCGTGTCATCGACAGCCTGCAACTGACCGCACGTCAGCAGTTGGCGACACCCGCAAACTGGAAGCAGGGCGAAGATGTCGTGATCGTCCCATCCGTTTCGGATGAGGAAGCACGCAAGCGTTACCCAGATGGCTGGAAGGCACCTGTGCCGTATCTCCGTCTTGTGGAAATGCCCTATTAACGAAAGACTTTGGAGAAGACTTATGGAACCGAAACTGAGCCGCAGAGCCTTCGGTGCTCTTGCTCTGAGCACGACAGTCCTGGCCATCCCAAAACTCGGCCTTGCAATGACGCAAGAGTATGCAAACCCGAGTCTTTTGGCTGAACCGGAAGACCTGGCCAAAACCCTGTCATCCACGCCAGATGTAGACTTTGTGTTGGTCGACGTGCGCTCCCGCGAAGAATACGACGCGGGCCACGTTCCAGGTGCGCGGCATCTTGATCCAAACGCCGTCGTGGCAAAACAAAGTCCCGTTCCCGGAGCGTTGCAGAGTTTTGCCGATATCGAAGCGCTGCTGGGCAATATAGGCATATCTGCCGACCGCAGGATTGTCTTTTACGACGATCGGGGCGGCTTCCACGCCGCGCGCATGCTGTGGTTGATGGAGTATATGGGTCATCGCGACATCGCTGTGCTGAACGGTGGTTGGTCGTCGTGGCTGGAGGTCGGGGGAACGGCATCCACCGATCCCGAGCCGCATGACACCGCGGTTTATCAAGCAGCGCTTAGCCCACGACGCCATGCATCGGCTGCGGATGTTCTGAACCACCGCAATGCCTCAGACGCGGTGTTGATCGACGTTCGTCCCACCAAGATGTTTGACGAAGGCCATGTACCTTGGGCGGTCAACATCCCATGGGCCAAAAACCTTGGGGAAAACGGGCGTTTTCGGCCAACGGAAGAGCTGTTGGCGCAATTTGAAGCCAATGGTGTGACTTCTGAGAACGACGTCATCATGCACTGTCAAAATGGGCTCGCATCGGCGCATAGCTATGTTGCCCTGCGCCTTTTGGGGTTCCCGCGTGTGCGGGTGTATCATAGGTCGTGGGCAGAATGGGGCAGTGATCCTGCGCTTCCCAAGGCCACATCCTGACAATGCGGTGCGCGCTTCACAAAGGCGCGCACCAAGCACAATTTGAACCAGACCAAGCAGAACCGATGTTACCTGTTCTTAGATTCCACCGTGGCTGGTTGCGGCCAGTGAGCAGGGCTGATGCCGGCTTTTTGCGGGGACTTCTAAATCTGCCAGAGGTGCGCAGGTATCTTTGCGATGACAAGGTTCTTACTGAGATCGAAGTTGCTGCTTGGTTGTCTGAAAACGAACAATTTGAAGCCCATAGTCTGGGTCTTTGGGTAATCGAAACAGAAACCCTTGGCGCGGTTGGACTGGCGGGTCTGACACCAGTCGCAGGCCCACACCAAAGCGATGCTGAGATGGCTGGCAGGATTGAGCCAACTATCGCGCTCGAGCCAAGGGCCTGGGGTCAGGGATTGGCGCGGGCGGCTTTGACCGCGCTGATCCATTATGCACGCGATGACTTGAAGCTGACCGGGCTCGTAGCCGCCGCGGATGCGCCGAACGTGGACTCACATCGAATGCTTACGGCCTGTGGATTTGAACGCTTTGGCGAGACCTCGGGCGTTTTGCACCAACTCACCCTCTACCGGCAGAGGTTTGTCCGACCTACCCATGGGACAGATACAGAATGATGCCCAGGCCCACGTATGGCTTCTTTGCGCTGACGTTCGCGCTTTCTGTTCCGTTTTGGGTTCTGGGCAGTATTACGGAAGATCCAATACTACCTGGTCTGCCTTCAAGCGCCTTGATGGTGCTGGCACCCGCTGTGGCCGCACTCCTGCTCGTGTTCAAGGAAAGTCGACTTCGGGAGGTATACCAGTTTCTCATGCGATTGATCGACTGCAATAAGATGACGCTTTGGGCCTGGGGTGTGTCTCTGGGGACTATGCCTGCGGTTATGGTGGGATCGGGTGTTTGGCTTAGTCTTGGCGTGCAAGACTTACCTGCACAACAAATAGACCCATCCCAAGTCTTGCTTCTTTTTGGGGTGTTCCTGATTGCCGCCATGGCTGAAGAATTGGGGTGGACCGCCTTTGCTGCGCGGTCTTTGTGCACCCACCATGGGTGGGTTTTGGCGGGATCAATACTTGGGGTTGTTACAGTCCTCTGGCACATCATCCCCCTGATCCAAGTTGGACGGACATGGGATTGGATCGGGTGGTGGGCCTTAGGCTCGTTCGCGCGCCGAATTCTCATCTTATGGCTCTATGTCCGCGGTGGTTACAGCGTATTCTCGGCGTCGCTCTTTCACGCTATGAGCAATGTCAGTTGGATGATGTTCCCCGTTCAGGGATCGCATTTTAACCCACCAAGTGTTGCAATTATCTTGTGCGCGATTGTGTTGGCGGTTCTTACCGTAGAGGCACGATCGTTGCGATCCAGATAGTCTACGACGCGATTTACAGAACAAAAGGTCCTTTCATGACCCAGATCCAAATAGTGCCATATGACGCCTGTTACAAGAGCCAAATGGTTCATCTCGCGCTGCGGGCTTGGACCGGTGTATTGGACAGGACTGCCGAGGAAGTACCGGATTTCGTTTTCGACGCATTCTACCCCGATGGATGGCGGGTCAGACAACGATACGATGTCGGCGACTTGCTGGACACCGAACCCCACAATGTCTGGGTCGCGCAGGCTGATCGGGTTGTCGTCGGCTTCATCGGGCTGCGTGTTCGTCCAGAGGATCGGATGGGAGAGATCGCGATCATCGCTGTCGACCCTGATCACCAAAGACGTGGCATTGCCAAGCGCATGATGCTTTTTGCAGAGAAGCACTTCTCAGCATTGGGCCTGTCGATGGTTATGGTCGAGACGATTGGCGACAGCGCTCATCTACCTGCACGTCGTACCTATGAAACGTTTGGGTTCGAACAATGGCCGGTTGCGCGTTACTTCAAGAAACTCTGAACAGGTCGAATGAGCATCCTGAAGTTTGATTTGGGTCGAGTTTCAGGAGTTATTCAGCACAGTTTCAGGTCTTATTGGCACCTACCAAGCACCTTCTGTGGGTAACTCGAAGAAAACCCGAAGGAGCTCATTAGGTGGATAATGCAAGACCCCAAGCAGGGCGATCGGCTCAGCACAGATCAAGTTTTCTTCGGCGCTTTCGCCATGCGCTTAAGGTGCGTCGACAGCGAAACGCGCTGAAGAACCTTGATGATCACGCGCTACGCGACATCGGACTATCCAAAGGCCAGGCCCGAAGAGAAGCAAAGCGCAAAATGTGGGATTTCTAAAAACAGCAAATCTGAAACAAGTGCACTTGCTGGACAGTATGACAGGTTCGTTCGGCGGAAGTTCATAGGTAAGCTCAGATGGCTTGCAATAGCTCCCAGGGCGAATCCTTCTGCAGAAGCGAACGCTGTTTTAGGCCGCAGCAATCGGAGCCGCGAGGCGTTGAAACCTTCGGTTGGTCCGCAACCCAGTAACCATGGGCTCTTGTTGCAGCCAGCGGCCATGCCGAAATCCCTCATCAAGGGCGTTTTCGAGCGCATCCAATGCACGCGTCTCATCTTTCAAAATTGCGTAGCCAAAGAACTCGTGAATCAAGCAAATTGACTGACTGAAGCGTGGCTTCGAAAGGAGGCTCCATGCTCGTTCTGGTTCTCCCGCAAGCGCGAGGGCCGGACCAAGCGTATATCGTGATCGCGGCTCGTCGGGATCCTCAGAAAGCCGTTTTTCCAAAGCCCTAACGCAACGCTTCGCGACTGCTGATGCCCTAGCAACATCGAAATAATAGGTGGCACGCGCCGCGAGGAACAGCGGTCTAGACGGGTCCGAAACAAGTTCAGAAGATTGCAGGGCCAAGCTCGCTGCATTGCGGTAATCACCTGCCACAAATGCGACCCTTGCAGCAAGGTAATGGGCTTCACCACTTTTGTCCGAATACGCCAGGCCCTTTGCCAACGCTGTGTATGCGCCGGAACCACCTTCGAAAGCACCCATCGTAAACCCATGGGCAGCATGCGCCAGAGAGTTTTGAGGGGACAGCTCAACCGCGCTTTCAGCATGTTCATTGGCAATCTGCATGTTCTCCTGACGGGCAGCTGAATAAAGCACCGCATGAACTAGCATAATCGCGCAGGTCGCATGCGCCCACGACGATTCCGGTGCGAGACCAACAGCTTCTTTTGCGCACTCATACGCAATGATTGGTGCGTCGGCGTTACCGCGAACTAGAGCTGTTTGCGCCTCAAGCAATGCGCAATACGCGTCAAGTGGTAGGGTTGGTTCATCCAAGTTAAGGGTTGGAGAAACATCTTTGTCGAAAATCGGTTGTTCGCGCAGCCGATACCCTGCCTTGGGTATCGTCTCGATCAAAGACCGATCGGTGCCAATATTTGTAAGTCCACGCCTGATTTCGGTAATCGCTTGTGTTAGGCTTTCATCGGTGACTATCACATCTGGCCAGACGGTCTCTAAAAGAGTAGCACGAGAGACAACCTGCTTATTCGCTTGGGCAAGAACCTTAAAAACGCTCATTGCGCGTGGCGACAAGGTGACCTCAGTCGCGTTTGCAACGAGGCGGCGTGACGATGTGACGACACGCAGATCAGCAATTTGGAAGTCGGATGCTAACATGCTCTTGGCTTGAAAGTGAAAGAACTTAAGCGGCACTATAATAGCGCGCTGAAAATTAGGATGCGACCGATATTCTAATCTTAGCTCTAACATTAAGTGCTAGTCGGTCAAGGGAACGCTCCGGTAGCTCTTTCAGTCATCAGATTGAAAGACGTGCGTTGTGGTTTCGGTCGTGATCGGCCGTCGACTAATCGCCTTACGCTGCATGGTAGCTTCAAGGAAACAGACATTTGTAGTGGCCTGTCGCATTCTAAGTGACCGGCAATTCGAAAACTGTATGCTGGTTAGTTGTTGATACCGCCAGAACCGACATCACTTTCGTCTTCGTGTTGAGAACCAAGAAGCCATGCGAAGACTTGTCGGAATTCCTGCCGCGCTCTGCCTTGCATACAGTGGCCATGGGAAAGGATGAGATTGTCGAAATCCCAAGTCAAAAGGGTTTCGATGCTTTGCCGCAGCGCAGATCTATCTCGAATGCTCAGCCTAATATCAAGGGGCACTCCACCCTTCTCGCCAAGGACCCCAACAATCTTCTTAACCCAACGCCAGAACCTCGGGTCACGATCTGCGAAATGTTTCTGAATGAGATCGGTTAGGATCAAGGTGTTCGACCGCTTGTGTAAAAAGTCGACCTCATCGACAACGGTATGTCCTTCAATTGCAAGGTGGGCAATCTCATTGGCCCAAGATGGCCTGGTCGCATTCGTCAGCAAAGTGTCGATACGGATATCAGGGTGCCGTGCTGTGAATTGCGGCGACGCCCAAACGTGAGCTGCTGGAACGATGGAGCTCCAAGGCGTTATGCCGATGCTATGGATTTTGATCGGTGCCACCAGATGCTCAACTGGCCCTAACCGCTTTAACGCATCTCGCCGCTCCTTTGTCGGCAAGACCGGGGAGTGAAGCCAAAGACCACCGGTTTCTAACTTCACGACGGTCATCCGCGTGGTGAAAGGGAGCGCACCGAACATCCGGACATCATCACCGTCGACCGTCCAGATATTTGGGCCAAAAGGTTTGAGCACCGTGTCGTCCTGCAACATGTGCATGGCCCTACTCGCCTTCAAATGCCAACAGAATGCGGTATTCGATACTTGTTCTGCGCCCGTCCTGTTCTGCCGGTGCGGTCGGGGCTGTGAAGGCACCATGCGGGCAGGACCAGTGTTCTTCGCCTGGTTTGCCATCATAGGTCTTGAACAAGACAGACTCCTCAGGTCGCATGAATGGAAACCAATACCATTCGTGCGCCGAGTTGGGGCGATAGTAGCCGATCTCGCCGTCCCGATTTCTGTAGTGAACGGTTATCGGGATGAAATCGTCATTCGCAACTGTGTTGATGTCCACGAAGCCAAGCGGTGTTGAGTGAACCACCCCGGAGACCGATTGCCAAAGATTGGCCACGACGATCCGGGCGTTCGCCCACTGTTCGGCGACATCAGGTGGAAGCAGTTCATTCAGGCGCCGATGACCGGCACTCGGGCCGTAATCAGCGTGAACGACACGGATCGGAGGACGCAGGCCTGGACCCCGCTCGGTGTGGCGCACTGTGTGGTCAAACACGCGCGCAAAACTGGCTCCCAACCGGTCCTTCAGGGCCTGTTCGATCGCACCGTATGTGGCGCGGGCCTCTATGTCATCGGGCGGGTAAAAAAACACCGCCGGGGCCGGAATAAGTTCGAAGCCTTGACGCTCGAACGTAGGTGTCGACGGTTTCTCTCGACCGTTCCGCATCGTCACCTGTTCTGTCACGGTCATGTCGATATCAAGGTAGGCATCCGTGTCGCGCGGTACGTTCTCCGCGGCGTATGACACCTCGACATCAAGTTCATTTGGAATACGCTGTTGCAATGCATCGCGGGCCAAAGCGACAATCGATCTGTCATCAAAAAGATCCACAGGCGGTCGACCATCTTCCATGTTATCGGTAAGCCACCGATCAATCTGGACAAGGGCACCGACAATTGCCTCGGCAAGGATTGGAACGGGGAGATCCGTTCTGACCGCACCGACGGCACGACCGTCCCGCAACCTATTGCTGACCGCAGCACGAACCCTGTTTGTCAGGCGGGCGAGTGCCCGCGTGTGATCCCCCCGGCGGAAGAGATCCCGAAAAAGGGCGGCTGCATAAGGATCGTTGCGACCGAATGCAGAAGCATGAACGACACCCGCTTCAAGTGAAGCCCAGAACTCCTCGGCGGATTTGACACTTGGCGCTGACTCGAGAGGATCGATGATCGGCGCCATCGTGCGGTCAAGGGCTTGGAAAAAAAGGTCCTCTTTACCATCGAAGTAATAAAAGATCTTGGCCTTGCTGATGCCGGCCGCCGACGCGATCTTCTGAATCGATGTCTCTTCATAACCGTTCTCCGCAAACTTTGCGGTTGCGACGTTGAGCAAGGTGTTTCTTTGCTTGGATTGGGGCGAACTTTCTTCTTCGCTTCGGCGCATCACATTTCCTCTCGGTGCGGTCCTTGACATCAGATAATGTGATTCTGACCATCGGTCAACACATTGGTCTGACCGATGGTCAGTTTGTTTAATGCCCCTCAAAGACGTCAAGCGGCAACTGTCTCTGTTGCCAAGTTTTGATCTGATGACTGGATCAGCCTTGAGCCGTACGCGTAAATTCACGTGCAAGCTCCCAACTCACTCACCGAGCATGTTCTACAGTTCGGTCTTTAGCAGAACCCAATGTAAAATTGCTGGTAGAAGCATCGCATCTAAGCGACAGATAAAGATGTAAACAAAACAATATGTTGACTTCTTACCGAAGAAACTGTGTTCGTAATCCGGCGGAATTTGACCAATACATGTATGGGTTGTTGAATTAAGACCACTCTTCTGGTAATTGGACGAACCGGAAACCCTGATACAGGAGAGATCAGATATGCTGAATTGTCAGACCTCAATGCTTCGCGCGGCAGGCGCAGTAGCCCGTTAAAGCGGTCTGAAAGGTTTCCAATCTGAAGGCCGCCTCGTGAGCGGCCTTTTTTGTGTTTTCCTCATGTGGCGGCTTTCCATCATTTTATGGAGAGAACAATGCCAAGCTTATCACTTTACATTCCAATCAACCGGTCGCGTGGCTTCTTACTGCGGCTAGCGGCTATCTTCGGCCGGCGATCAAGTGCAGAACAACCTGTTCTACTCAGAAAAGCCGAGCTGCCAGCTCACCTGAGGAAGGACGTCGGCCTTCCCCCGGAGGTTGAACACCCGCCTCCTTCGCACCATCGGTTCCCTTTTTGAGGAATCGATCAAGCAAGGGCAGCTTTCTGCCCTTGCTCTTAACGATCGTGACGCATTCGGAATGATCCCGCGAATTCGCCTCCTTCAATTGTAGGATCGAAGTCAGCAGAAGCGCCGCCAATCCCCTGACCGCATGTACGACAATCTCTGACCTACTATCGTAGTCACTTTGGAACGAGGTCGGCCCGGAGCTGCCGTTAACTACAGTTTGCACTTTGCAGTGTAGCATTTCACAAGCGGTCATTGATGTTCCGCGCGATTTTTCGATAAATTCACCTCATCAAAAGCATCAAGGTGCAATCGAACCGATAATTCGCAAGACGGATCAGGCTTATCCTGCAACTGATCCATACACGTCACCCTTCTTTTTCATCGCAAACTCGAAGCTAGCGCAGAAAGCGAAGGGTCATCTGGATTTATCAAAAGCGCGCGGTCTAACACCTGCCTTGCAGTATTTAGATCGCTTGTCGCCGCAGCGAGACGTACCTGCATCACCCACGCATCAACACGTTGTGGATCGAGATGAGTTACTTCTTCAAAAGCCATTTGTGCGGCCGCTAAGTTGCGCATCGACAAGGCCATCCCACCCAGAACCAAGTGAGTTTCTGGAAAATCTGCGCGGTTGAGCAACGAGCTTCGCCATTCGGTCATGGCCTGTTGCAATCGCTCTTGTTCCTGGCGAGACATTTGCAATCCATTCGCTGACAGCATTGCCCGCGCTGCTGCAATCCTGACTTTCCGGAACGGATCCTCCAACAAAGGCAAAATTTTTGAAATCTCGTTTTCGTCGGCATCAGCTAGCAAGCCCACCGCACTGGCGCGAACCATCGGATCGGAATCATCCAACTGTCCAAGAGCCAAATCTCTCACATCCTCCGCCATGTCCTGCTGTAACAACCACAAGGCCGTTGCACGAACAATCGCAGGCTGGGCGGTGTCGCGTGCTAACTGGGCAAGATCATTGCTAGCCGCACCCGAACTGGTGCGCGCCTTAGCGAACACCTGCGCGAAATGTACATCACGATTTACGCTTTGCGGATACCAAGCCTCTACAGTCTTTGCGGCCCATTCGGAGGTTTGATCCGTATGGCAATCGGTGCAAGTATCCGGAGCCCCTGTCTCTACCGTAAGATCTGGTCGTGGGATGCGAAATCCGTGATCCCGGCGCCCGTCAACGCCCATGTAAATCTGCTCTGGCATATGGCAGCTTTTGCACTCTGCACCTTCCGAACCCATAGGATGAAAGTGGTGGCCCGGATCGTCATAGAGCGCGCGTGTTAAGCCAGGAAACTCTTCCCGCCCTGCTAGCGAATGACACTGGGTGCATACATCATTTCCTTCGGCGATGAGCGTTGCAGAGTGTGCGTTATGGCAATTGGTGCAGCTGACGCCGCTGGCATACATTTTAGACTGCAGAAAAGAACCGTAGACATAGACTTCGTCCAATATTTGGCCGTCCGAATGATAAAGACCAGGTCGCAGTAGCGCGAGGTTGTAGTTGTCGTGATACGATGATCCAGGCAGCGGATTACCGTCTCCAAACGCCTCACGACGAGAATGGCACGTAGCGCATTGCTGGATCGTCGCCTCCGCGCCCGCGTTGAATTCCAAAGTCAGTCCGAGCGCGTTCAATTGCCCGTTGCTATTGGTAAGTTCGCTTCCTTTGGCCCAGTCCAGATGAGCTGAGCCGGGACCATGGCAGGCTTCGCAACCAACACCGATTTCGGCTTGGGTTGATGCGTAAGTACGCGTGTTCGGATCATAGTTCTTCTCAAACCCGGTAGCATGACATTCGGCGCATCGGGCGTTCCAGTTTTTGTAAGGCCCGGTCCAATGCAATCCGTCATCCGGCGGCAGGTCCTGATCGGGATAGAGGTGATACCAGCGTTCGTTTTCCACGTCCCAGACCACGTCGAAGCTTTGCAGCCGGCCTGGCTCAGTTTCGAACAGGTATTGCTGAAGCGGAGCGATGCCCACAACGGAATGCACCGGGTATTCAGTTGTGAGATCGTCCTTTTCAGTGACGGCGGCGCGATATTGCACTCCGTCGGTACTGAACCGGACGTTCATGCCATCATGGCTGAAGGAGGTGCCATCGAAATCTGCAATCACCGTATTCGGCGCCGGAGCGCTCCATGCCAGCGCGTGATGCGAACCGCTCCACGCAGCGGCGGCTTCGGTATGGCACTTGGTGCATTGCGAAGAGCCTACATATTCAAGCTCTCGCGCAGATGATCCGGTGGGAAGCCCCAGAAAGGTTGCTCCAGCAATGGCAACCCACCTGATCAGGGGCGCTGATAAACGAATGGCTATATTTACATCCTTCCCGCTACTGGTTCACACTGGTGTAGATGCGCGACCAATCGCTGGCCATATCGACGATGAGCCAGCCCAGAGCGGGACCGCTTTCCAGCCCATCGCACAGCCGACCAATATGGCTGTCGCAAGCATAGGCCACTTCGCGTTCACCATCCGTATGATGCACGATCAGGCCCAGTCGAAGTCCGTCACCCGCCGTGGTCCATTCGATCATCGCATAGTCGCCGTCCGAGTTTCCACCAGCAATGATCGGTCGTTTCCCAATGATCCGGTCGATATTGATTGGCTTACCTTCTTTATCGTCAACAAAACCGATCGCCGGTTGTTTGATGATGGTAGGAACACCGTCGATCACCTCATAGGTGGTTTCAGTATAGGTGCCGATGACCTGTTCGGTCGGGATGCCATAGGCGGCCTCGGCAAAGACCCGCATGAAATGAATCCCACCACCAGAGACGATATATGTCTTGAACCCTTCGTCACGCAAATAACGCAACAACTCCACCATCGGCTGGTACGTCATCTGGTCGTAACGCAGACCCGTGACCGGGTGAGTTGCGGTGGCAACCCAGTCGCTCACACTTGCCTGAAAATCGTCTACGCTTAGACCACTATGGGTCGCCTCCAGAACTTCGATCACGGCTTTTTCGCCTCCCTCAGCCAGAGCCTGGTAGTCACCTGCTGCTGCAGCCTTGAGCGCGTCAGATTTGACCAATTCAGGGTCATCCTGCGCCATCTTCTGAAACGCTTCGACCGCATAGATCAGCTGGAAATATACCGGCTGCTCACCCCATAGCGTACCGTCATTGTCAAAGACCGCAATACGATCGGTCGGCGTAACATAACCATCGGAATTGGGGTCGGTGACGCTTTCAACAAACGAGACGATCCGCGCCTTGCTGTCTGTTTCATTCCAGGATGGCAAGGGGTCTGCAAATACGACCGAGGTGATGGAAAACAGCGAAAGTAACAGAAAATACCTGAGCATGAATTGGCACCTTAGCAGGGTCAATGAAGACAGGCCGCCACGATTGTGGCGGCCCGGATCGGTTCATTATTCAGGATCAATCGCCTACAGGCGCGGTCATCTTTTCCATCACCTGTTCCAGATTGAAGCTGGCAGCCTTCTGGCGTGGTGGGAATTCCTGGAATGTCGCCAGGAAATTGCCCACATATTGCTGTGCTGGGACAAGGAAATAGGCCCTATTAAGCAGCCAGTCATAATAGGTGTTCGAAGTCCGGTAGGCGCGCTCATAGGGGTCACGGCGCAGATTGATGATCAGGGGGATGCGCAACTCAGTCCATGGTTCCATCCAGGCGCGCAGGGTGCCCCATGCTTTCTGCTCAAGGAAAATCAGCTTCCAGTCGTCATACCGCAGCGCCGTTAGATCACCGTCATCCGAGAAATAGAAAATCTCTTTGCGCGGTCCCTCTTCCACCTCGCCCTTGAAATAGGGCAGGAAGTTATAACCATCCAGATGCACCTTGTATTCACGTCCGATGGCTTGAACACCGCCCTGAATCAGCTCCTCCTTGATATTGTCACGACCCGCAGCGGCCAGATAAGTCGGCAGCCAGTCCATATGGTGCATAATTTCGTTCGAGACTGAGCCAGGCTCAATCAAACCAGGCCAGCGCACCATCGAGGGCACCCGCCAGCCACCTTCCCAGTTGGTGTTCTTTTCACCCCAGAACGGAGTCATCGCGGCATCCGGCCAGGTGTTCATATGCGGGCCATTGTCGGTTGAATAGTGAACGATGGTATTGTCGGCGATACCCAACTCATCCAGCAGGTCCAGCAGTTGACCAACGTGCATGTCATGTTCCAGCATTCCGTCGGTATACTCGTCGTTACCCGGGTTGCGCCGGTCATCAGCCACATGAGTGCGGAAGTGCATCCGCGTACCATTCCACCAGACATAGAAAGGTTGCCCCTGCTCATGCGAGCGCTTGATGAAGTCGATAGCCGCGGCAACAGTTTCGTCGTCGACTGTTTCCATGCGTTTCTTTGTTAGCGGGCCAGTATCCTCGATCGTGCCATCGGCCTTGGACTTGATCACGCCACGCGGGCCATAGGCCTCTCGGAAAGTGCGGCCATCAGCCAGTACCTGATCGCCGGGATAGTCTTCGTTCTCGGGCTCTTCTTCGGCGTTCAAATGATAA
The DNA here is from genome assembly GCF_056158465.1 of Ruegeria sp. ABV4_181. Lineage (NCBI taxonomy): Bacteria > Pseudomonadati > Pseudomonadota > Alphaproteobacteria > Rhodobacterales > Roseobacteraceae > Ruegeria > Ruegeria sp. ABV4_181. Next base: position 1,423,915 of record NZ_JBSWTI010000002.1, on the reverse strand, counting down.
AGATTGCCAAAAAACTCATCGAAACCATGGTTGGACGGCAGATGCTCATCTTTGTCGCCCAGATGGTTTTTGCCGAACTGACCAGTAACATAGCCTTCGGCTTTGAGCAGCCCCGCGATTGTCGGGTCTTCTTCTTGCATCCCGAGATCGGCACCTGGCAGACCCACCTTGGACAAACCGGTCCGAAACACCGACTGCCCCATGATGTAAGAAGACCGTCCCGCCGTGCAGGATTGCTCGCCATAATAGTCGGTAAAGATCATGCCATCATCGGCGATCCGGTCGATATTCGGCGTGTGATACCCCATTAGACCCATCGTGTAGGCCGAGATGTTGGACTGGCCAACATCGTCACCCCAGATGACAAGAATATTGGGCTTTTGCTCTTGCGCGGTGGCGGAAACGGCCAAAAAAATCGCGCAGGTGAACGTTGTTAATGGCCGGATGATGCGCCGGGGCTCAAAGGCTGCAAACATGTTTTCAAACCTTTTTTTGAGTAATAGGGAACCTGCACAGCTTACACGTAAATTTGAGTCTTTGTGTTAAAAAATTGATTTATGGAGTTGCTCAAACTAATCTGTGCCGCATTCGGAGTTCAACTCCGGCCATATTCTGGATGGTTTGAAAGCTGATTGAATTCAATGTTGTAGCCGGAGGAGCGTGTTTTTCGAATACCCTCAAAGATTGAGTATAAGTGCAACTTCTTCTGCTTTGAGTGTAGAACTGGTTTAGGGTAATGACGGAGTATTCCCATGTCCGCACATGATCAGATCCTCGACCTCAAAGCCAGGATGGGTCAGTCCATCATCGGTCAGACCGAGGTGGTCGAACGCTTGCTGATCGGCTTGCTGGCCAATGGCAACCTGCTTATCGAAGGGTTGCCCGGATTGGCCAAGACACGCGCCGTCAAAGCGATGGCCAAAAATCTGGACGCGCAGTTCAGCCGCATCCAATTCACGCCTGATCTACTGCCATCAGACGTCACCGGTACCGAGGTATACGTCCAGGCCAGCAGCACGCCCGAGTTCCGGTTCGAGCCGGGACCGATCTTTGCAAATATCGTGCTGGCCGATGAAATCAATCGCGCGCCCGCCAAGGTGCAGGCCGCCCTGCTGGAGGCGATGGAGGAACGCCAGGTCACGGTGTCGGGTACGACACATACGATGGAACCCCTGTTCATCGTCATGGCTACGCAGAACCCTATCGAACAGGAAGGCACCTATCCCCTACCCGAAGCACAAATGGACCGGTTCCTAATGCATGTGAATATCGTCTACCCCCCGGTTGAGGACGAGGTCGAGGTGATCCGCTTGGTTCGGGGCGAGGAACAGTCAGCCAATCAGCCCAAAAAGTCCGGCGCGTCCAAGCCTTCCGCCATTCGGCAGCAGGCCATCTTTGATGCGCGCGCGGAAATCTCCGGCATTCACGTCGCGGATGCGATGGAGCGTTACTTTGCCGATCTGGTGTACGCTACTCGAACCCCCGCAACTCTGAGCGGAGAACTGGCCAGCTGGGTCGAGGTCGGTGCCAGCCCGCGCGCCTCGATCGCTCTGGACAAATGCAGCCGCGCACACGCTTGGCTGGCCGGGAGAGACTATGTCGATCCTCTCGATGTCAGAGCCATTGCCCATGACGTATTCCGCCATCGCATCACATTGAGCTACGAGGCACAGGGCGCTGGTCTGTCGCAGGATAATGTGACCGACGAGATCATCAAACTGGTTGCCTTACCATGACGACAGGCCTTCGGCCGAGGATGTTATGCCAATGAAGCAAACGGCAACGATTACAGAGCTTGGGCATGATCCCCGCATTCATGTCGATCTACACCAGCTGGTCGCGCTCAGACGACGCGCCTCGCGGCTGACCTTTCTACCTCGGCAACCTGCGAATTCCGTTCTGAACGGTCGCCATGCCTCGAAACTACGCGGCCGGGGGCTGAATTTCGAAGAACTGCGCGCCTATCTGCCAGGAGATGATATCCGCACTCTGGACTGGAAAGTAACGGCACGCACGGGCACGCCCCATGTCCGGGTCTATACCGAAGAACGCGACCGCCCAACGCTGCTGCTGGTAGACCAACGCATATCGATGTTTTTTGGTAGCCAAGTCTACATGAAATCCGTCATCGCTGCCGAGGCCGCCGCCATTGCTGCGCATCTTTTGCTGGCGCAAGGCGATCGGGTCGGCGGGTTGGTCTTCTCGGACGACACCGTAGCCGAACACCGGCCCGTGCGCTCGGCCCTTTCCGTGCTACAGATGCTGGCCTCGATCGCTGGCGCCAACGGTCGGTTATCGGCCAGAAGTCGAGTCGCTCGGCCCAACGTATTCAACCGGATGTTGCGCTCCGCGCTCCGGATTGCCAAGACCAACTATCTGATACTGACCTTCTCCGATTTCGACGGTGTTGACGCTGCGTCCGAGTCTTTGATCCGCAGCCTCGCCCGGCACAATGACGTGATGATGTTCAACATCGCCGACCCGATGGCTACGCATATTCCTGCAAATACACGCCTCGCTGTATCGGACGGTGCCTTGCAGGCAGAGATCGACACCGCTTCTGCCGGGACACATAAACGATTAGAAGTCTTTGCACAGGACCGACTGGCGCATATCCGCGGCTGGGCGCAGAAGTACCAACTGCCCTTCCTGCCGCTGTCGACGCAATCCCCTGCGCTGGATCAAATCTCTCATCTGTTGGGCGCGTCATGAACCCGGATCTGCAAGGCCTTAACCTTATCGAGCTGATCGACCTTTTGGAGCCCGCTCCGGAACCTTCGCCAATCTCGATGATGCCGCAAACTGTTGGGTGGGCCTGGCTTGGGATGGCACTTGCGCTGTCGGCCGGATGGCTGATCCGGCGGGCCATAAGACACCGCCAAACCAACGCCTATCGCCGCGCAGCCTTGGGCGCGCTGGCCAAAGCAGGGGATGATCCGGCTTGCATCGCCGATATCCTGCGCCGCACTGCATTGAGCGGATTTCCACGCGGCGAGGTTGCAGGAATGACCGGCAAAGATTGGCTAAACTTTCTCGACCAGACCATGGACAACGACCGGTTTTCGAATGGTCCTGGACGCATCGTTGCGCAAGCTCCCTACCGCCCGGTCCCGGCTTCTCCAGAGCTGACCCGCTTGGCGCACGACTGGATCGTGACGCACAAGCAGCCGAAGCAAGAGGTCTGAAGTGATCAACTTATTGTATCCATGGCTCTTGATCCTTTTGCCGCTACCTTGGCTGGTTTGGCGGTTTCTCCCGCCACACCGTGAAGAGGCCACGGCGATCCGAATCCCCTTTTTCCGGCAGTTGACAGAAGCAGCGGGTGCTACGCCAGAGCAAGGTGCAACAGTGCTGCATCGGAGCAGAGTTCAGATCATCACTGCACTACTGGTCTGGACAATGATCGTGATCGGTCTGGCACAACCTCAACGGTTGGGCGATCCCATAGTGATTGAAAAATCGGCGCGAGACGTTGTGCTGGCCCTCGATATCTCGGGTTCCATGGATCAACGGGATTTAATCGGCGCAAACGGGCAAAGGATGCAAAGGCTGGATGCTGTACGCGATGTGCTCAAAACCTTCATCGCAGAGCGCGATGGCGACCGTATGGCTCTGATTGTCTTTGGCACGCGCGCTTTCGTACAGGCTCCTTTCACCGAAGATCTGCAAAGCCTCGACGGATTCCTCGATCAGACTCAGGTGGGTATGGCCGGGCCAAACACCGCCATCGGAGATGCAATCGGTCTGGCAATCCGCATGTTCGACAGCAGCGATGTCGATGAGCGTCTGATCGTCCTGCTCAGCGATGGTGCGGACACCAACAGCCGTGTCTCGCCAGTTAATGCGGCGGAGATTGCCGCTGACAAAGGCGTGGTCATCCAAACCATCGGCGTGGGCGACCCCGAAGGGACAGGCGAAGACCGGGTCGATTTGACTGCATTGGAAAATGTCGCAACCCGCACCGGTGGCGCCTTCTTCTATGCCGATGACAGCTCAGCTTTGTCGCAAATCTATGAGCAGATCGACGCCATGGCACCTCGGATCGTCGAAGAAACCAGCTATCGGCCGACCTATTCGCTCGTTTGGGTGGCCAGCCTGCTCGCCGCCTTGCTGGGGATAGCAACGCTTGTTGCTCTGCTCGCTTCACGGACTTGGAGGCGGGCATGACCAGTTTTTTTGATGCCTTCCACTTCCTTCGTCCCCTCTGGTTGTTGCTCTTACCTGCTATTGTGCTGCTTTGGTACATTACAAGGCGACAACCCGGACAGCACAGACATGACACCCGGCATATCGCCCCGCATCTGGCAAAGGCTCTGCAGGTCGGTTCAAACGCCCAGCGGCGTATTGAACCAATTGACAGCGTCATGCTTTGTTTGAGTCTACTGGTACTCTCCGCAGCTGGTCCGTCATGGAACCGCATCCCCAACCCGCTAGTCGCGGAAACCGCACCTCTTGTGGTGGCGCTCGAGGTAACGCCTTCGATGGAGGATACCGATCTGGAACCCACTCGGCTAGACCGAGCGAGGTTCAAGATTTTGGATCTGATCGCTGCGCGGGCTGGCGCGCGTACTGCGCTTGTGGCCTATGCAGGCACCGCGCATCGGGTCGCACCGCTAACCGAAGACCCAGATATACTGCGCCCGCTATTGCAAGGGCTGGACCCCAAGGTGATGCCGGTTGAAGGGGATGATGCCGCTGCCGCATTGGATTTAGCGCGCGAAATACTGAAGGCTGCAGAAACGCCTGGTGCGATCCTCTTTGTGCTGGATGACCTTGATCCGGCAACGGTTGCAGCGTTCATGAAAAACTACCCTGAACAGCCACCAGTGTCGATGTTAGTTGCCGTGCCTTCCGGGCAAATCCCCGCCCAGATCACCGGGCTCGCAGACGTTTCGGCTGTTGGACTATCTGCCGATGATCGGGATATCGCAGAGATCGAACGGCAGTTAACCTCGGTGCAAAAAGCGGCACAGCTGAACGATGAACGTTTGGAATGGGACGATCGCGGCTGGGTGCTGCTGTGGCCTGCTGCACTCATTGCTTTGCTGTGGTTCCGCCGCGGTTGGACCATGCGCTGGAGCACTGCACTTGCCGTTGTCTTCACACTTCAAATGCCGGGTAGTGCATATGCCGATGGATGGAAGGATTGGTTTCTGACACCTGATCAACAAGGGCAGATTGCCTTTCGAAACAAGGAGTTCGCACAGGCCGCCAGCCTGTTCACCGACCCGATGTGGAAAGGTCACGCATTGCTAAGCGCCGGTCGCTACGAGGAAGCTGCCGAGTTATTCAGCGGGTTGTACAGTGCCGAGGCAGCCTTTTCCGAAGGTCTGGCGCGGATCGGCAACCGCGAATACCGCGCAGGTGCGCAGGCCTTTGAAACCGCTTTGGACCGCCAGCCGGATTTTCCTGCTGCTGCCAAAAACGCCGAAATCGCTTGGGCCATTGTCGAACAGGTCGAAACCACTCGTGAGCAATCCGACACTGGCGAGGAAATTGGCATCGGGGCAGATGACATGACATTCGACAACGAAGCTCAGCGCGGAGTTGCTACGCAGGTCGATGCACCTAGGGACGAGGCAAAGACGCTGTCTCCCGACCAATGGATCGACAGCATCGACACCAATATGGGGGATTTCCTGCGCAGTCGGTTCCTCTACGACAATAGCGAGAAGGGCACATGATCCGCACTCTGATCGCGATATCGTTCCTGTGCATTGGTGCCAGCATCGCCATCGCGCAAGACCCGCGCGTTACGGCCGAGTTGGAAAACGATAGCACAATCGTCGGTCAGCCGCTGCTGCTACGCATTTCAATCCTTGTGCCAACATGGATGCCCGAACCGCCGATCTTTCCGGCTGTCGAAATTCCGTCACTTCTGGTCCGTCAGCCCGAGCGTTCCTCGGGGCCGATCAGCGAAAATATCGATGGTGAAACCTGGTCGGGGGTGCGCCGCAGCTATCGCCTCTACCCGCTCGCAGGCGGCAGCTATACCCTACCGCCGGAAGACGTAGTCGTTACCTATGCCAACCCGGACACAAATGAACCGGTGACTTTCTCTGGCTCGCTTCCAGAACTGACTTTCACTGCCACCATCCCCGAAGGGGCATCTGGGCTGGATCCACTGATCATCGCCAGTGGGTTCGAACTCCAGCAACAGATTGATGGAGATCCCAGTATGGCTGTTGGAGGGGCTCTGACTAGGACCATTATAGCAAAGATCACTGGCACCTCGCCAATCATGATCCCTCGCCTATCTCCTGCACCCGAAGGGGACAGCCTGCGCGCCTATCCAAGAGATCCCCAAATCGACGAGAAAGAAGACCGGGGTCTGCTACGAGGGACGCGCACGGAAACAACCTCGTATGTCGCTCAGTACGAAGGGGCCGCCGTATTGCCGGAAGTAACACTTGATTGGTTCAACATCGAGACCGAACAGCTGGAAACCGCAACCTTACCGACAATTGACGTGCCTATTCTCCGCGCAGCTTCTGACAATGCACAAGACGGAAATGTATGGCAATTGCCCAAAGTGTTTTGGCTTATGTTGGGATCGGTCGCATTCGTTGCCGTAGCGATCTGGACTTTCTCAGCGCGAATGGTATCGCTGCTGGCAACATTGAGAGAGCGCGCTATCCAAACCGAATGGTACGCCGCACATATGTGTCTCAATGCCATCTCGCGACGTGATTTGACAGCTCTGACGACTGCTTTTGCCGTGTGGACGAAATACTATCCCGGTAGTTCAGAACAAAGCTTCTCCGCTGTTCTCGAGGGGATGGCCACAATTGGCAAGGCACGGTTCGGGGTAAAAACTCAGGAAGCAAGCGTGCAATGGCGTACGCTACGTTCTGGTTTCTCAACCACACGCCGCCGTATGCGACGTAACACCAACCGCGCCCGTCGGTCCCCTCAACTTCATCAATTGAATCCAACATGGTCCGGTAGTTAGACCCGCGCTCCAGCTGTAATGGCCTTCACCAAGACGGACTAACGCGACGAGATCAAAACCAACCGGAACCAAAAAGGCGTTTGGATCACTGCCTTCTTGAACTACATCGAGTCGCGCATTTCACTTCAGTTTCTACCTCTGTTGTGGCTGTGGGCAAGTGAACGTAGTAGTTTTGGTCGAACTAAGAGAAATGGTAGACCTGAGCGAAGGCCAAGATTCCGGGGATATCGTCGGCGCAATTGGCGCGGCGTTGCGCGGTTAATGCCGCGCCAAAATAGCGTGTATCCGTGCCGGCTAGCTCCACCTCGGACAATAACTGCCCAAGCAATTACAACTCGTCCTGGCCCAGAAAGCGTTCGCATCTGATTTATCTAGCTTCGTGTTCTTTACTACCATTCCTCGGGGCTCGCCACTTCGGATCCGAGTAGTAAGCGCGCTTAGCTGCCTGCCTTCCATCCAGATATTGTGCATCTGCTTAAACTCGATCCCATCCACGTTGAATGTCCGCTACACACTGGAGCGTTTGCCCATCTCGCACCCGCAGCGAACTTCTGCTTCCCGCTCATCACGCGCAAATCGTATGACGTGCGAGTTCCCCAACGTCCAAAAACTCAAAGGCAGAAAAGTGAGGCACAATACTGGACTCAAACCAGTTTTCGAACATTTCCCATTGCCCTCATTTCCTTTATTTTGTTAATTTTCAATAAGTTACAAAAACCCCCACCACCCCAGTCACCTTTTCCAGAAATGCCAATTGAACACAAGCGTGCACATTCGACTCGCTTCATGCAAATTGATGACAAAAGCTTTGTCTACTTACAGCGGGTCAAAGGTACATCCTCGTCTGCGCGTTTATTGGAAGCCCTGACAATTATCGTTCCCGACCCTTTGCGGCCCAACTAACCGAAACCCGAAAGGTTGCATGAAGACAAGACCAGAAACGGGGCGAGACCCATCCTATATCTTCCTATACATTGCGGCGGACCACTGTAGTGAGGAAGATCAATCCCGATGGATCAAAAGCCAATGATGCGCTAACAATCAACCTGGACCAGTCAAATGGGGCTGCTCAGTGCAGCTCTGCATTACGCGATCAGGTTGTGATCGATCACCTCAAATGCAAATTCATCGACCGTGAACATGGTGTCGCCGCTTGCGGACAGTTCAACCGCATCAAAACTCGTACGGCCCAGCGAACCTTGGAAATCGCCGTCATTGGCATCCGCCATGAGCGTTCCCACAAGTTCTCCGTCATCGTAAAAGGCAACCTCGACGATGCCGCTGCCGTGGCTTTCGCCAAAGCTGAAGATGAACTCCACTGCCTCAACGTCCGAATCCTCAAGCGCGATCCTCAGGCTCTCGTCTCCGTCAACCGTTCTGGCCTCGCGCCCAAAGATGGGATCATCGAAGGAATAGACGCCGATCGCGCCGTTTTTAATGGCGACAAGCTCAAAATTGGTGGGGTCGATCGCATCGACATTGATACCCACATCCGAAAAATCGAGGCTTTTGCGCACGGGGCCAAGCCGGTCGACATCCACAACTTCGCCATCGATACTTTCCAGAGCCTTGGTTCGGAACCACCGCCCGGCTTCGAACTCGACCGCCAGAGTCTGCGTGTCAGGCAGGAACAGGCTGGTCAGCATCGGGTCATGATCAGACGCCCGTGAACTGGTTGCGGCGAACTCGGAATTGACATGGACGATGTCCACCTGCGCCCCGGAGTACAAGTTATCGGACACCAGTATGTGGTCCAATGATTGGCTGTTTCCCTGAAACTCGAAAGTATAGCGTTCGTCTTCCGGGATATCGTGTGTCAGGTTGACGAGGTTGGTGTTGCCCTCGAGATCGGCAACGGGTGAGACAAACTCGAACTCGTTGAAATCACCCAGAACAACGGCATTTGCACCATCGCCCAAACCGTTGACGAAATCCTGCACCGCCTGGCTCTGGGCCTGACGCTCATCAAGACTGCCATTCACCGAGACATCTTCCTGGCGCGTAGTGAAATCCTGTTCGGTCCCAAGAATGGGTGCGGACCCGCCTTTGGACGAGAAGTGGTTGTTGACCACCGTTACAGTCTCATCGTTGAAGACGAAATCAGCGACCAGCGGCAGACGCGCGCCCTCGAATGCTTCACCCGGTCCTTGGCCACCGATGGTTTGCACAGATCCTTCGACCAGCGCGACCTGGTCAGGGTTATATAGGAAAGCCGTGCGGATGTTGCCGCCGGGCTGGCCGCCCGACGTCCCGTCGCCGATGAACGTGTTGTCGATCACCTCATAGGCCGGACCGCCTGCCGCAAGGATTGCCGCGGCCAGTTCCGCAAGGGTTTCTGAAGCCGATACAGTTCCGTCATTGTCCGACCCTGAATTGTCCTGCACCTCTTGCAGGCCAATAATGTCCGGACTGTTGAGGTTGTTCGTGATCTGCGCGGCAATCGCGTCAAACCGGCCGTCGGCAATATCCTGATCGCCGTCGCTATCATTTGGGTCGAGGTTGAGCACGTTGTAGGTCGCGATCGTCAGTTCATTGACCGATCCGGAAAGTGTGGATGTTTCAGGCTGCAACCCGGCGGACTGGATGTTAGGCGTGAAATCCTCGGTCGGCAGGATTTCGTAATTTCCAAAACTGTATCCAACCACGCCGGTGACATCGCCAAGTTGGTCACCGACATTCACCGTCGGGAAATCAAAGTTGAAAATCCCGCTATCTTCGTCGATCTGGATTTTCTCGGGGTTGAAATCATCCGGCGAAATATTCAACGTGCCGCGCTCGGAAAGACCTGTTGCATCAACGCCCTGATCGGCAACCGCGAAAATCTCACCAAACCGGCTGGTTCCGCTGACAGCAATCAAATCGGTTGCGGTCACGCGCATTCCTTCAAGGCTTTCGAAGAAGTCGATACCATCCTGCGCAGGATCAAAGGAAGCAAAGGCATCATCGTCGATGCTCTGGTTCGGAACCGCGCGTTCACCCGGATCGTTGCCGATCAGAACCGCATCCGGCAGGTCGTTGCCCGATGACTGAACCTCAAGATCGAAGATGTTGGTCAGTTGCGTGGTTGGCAGGTTCCGACTGCCTGTGCCGCCGGGGAAAAATTCGGCAACTGTTCCACCGACGGAAACGGCGTCCCCGACCGTCACAGCCGGGCTTGATCCGGTAAACACGAAAATCGCGTCCGAGGTTGCATCATCACCGTCGCCGTTCGGGTCCTGCAGATAGAACCCGTTGGAATCCACCGCCGTGACAATGCCGCTGGTTGAAACCATATCACCAAAGATGTTCGAAGCACCGGCAGGCAGGGCGTCAAAGAACTCGGCAACCGATTGCCCGTCGGCCAGCACAAGATCCGACACATGGCCCGCGCCCTGTATCTCATAAATCGCCACGATTTCGATGTCGCTGGCCGAGATGGACACCTCGACAACCGGGGCAAGGATGCCATCATAGGCGGGGTCATCGGATGTGACAGTGTGCAGGATGTCCGCAACCTCTGCGGCCTCCGGCAGATCGTCGTCAACGGCGGTAACCGCGACCTGCTGCGGCTGATCGAAATTCGTTGCATCAAACACAAGCACGGCAGGCACCACATCCAGATCGGCACCCGCCGCGATGGTGATGGTTACGGGTTGTGTGGGTGCGACGGACAAAGTGACATCGTAGAAATCCGCCATGCCGCCTTCGTCGGCGGCGAGATTAAGATCATTGATTATGACTGACGGTGACGGGGCGGCGTCCGTGACGGTAAAACCCGCCGATTCAATATCGTCGATCCTTGCGTTGTTGGTCACCCAGTTGGCGGGGTCGTTGATGGCCGTTTGCAATTCTGCCTTGGTGCCACTGAGCGGCCCCTGATAGACCCCATTGTCGGCCTCGGGGATGGCTATCGCGCTGGTGCCGACAGTCAGCCCGGCGGGTAGTGCCGAAGTGTTCGACGTTGTTGCGTCAGCCTCATAGCCCGTGCCATTGAAATGGACTGAGGCAACAAATGACGGTGCAGCCTCGTCCCCCTGATATGCATGGATCTGATCCCCACTGGCCGAGAGGGACGGTCCGGAAAACGCGGGATTGATTACAGTTCCCGCCGGGATGTTTGCGGGCGCAGTCCACACGAAAACACCCTCGGTATTGCGAAAGCCGCCTGCTGCCAGCCAGCCATTATCGGTGAACCTGATCTCGGTCCCGGCCTCGATATCTGTCAGCGCAACAAAGGTGAATTCATCGGGGTTGTCAGAATTGAATCCCGTAAAAGCAATATCGCCCGCAGCTAGGGTGGTCGGCATGTCAGTCCCTCTTTTTGATCAGAAAACCGGTGGCGGGCCGTTGTACGACTCGCCACAACACAACCTACGGTAGCTCAATCCAACGATACTGGTTAATTGGTTGTACGTAGCGGACCCAATACGGCGGAGCTTTGCCGTTCGATGCCAAACGCCCCTTTGGATCAGCGGATATCTTCCGAGAAAACAGTTGATCAGAACAGTTTGAAATACGGCCAAATAGAGTTGCGGCCCGGAAATTTCGGTACAAACCTTTATCGCCCTAAACTCAAATAGTCGTAAGTCCGCTTGCTTGCCGTATCATAATTCTCAGTTGCTGACGTGCTGAACGATGGCTTTTTGCTCATTTCGCATAGGTCGATCACCCTAAATGCACCAATGATCTTGCAAAGAAAATGTGGGAAACGCGGCTCAGGACGTCGTGACTTGGCGATTCACCTGAGTTGGAGAAAGTGGCACTAAGGCACCTGAACCTGGCGGACATACCGCCAACCAGTATGTGCCGCCGTTTATTCGACAGGCGGACAAACGACCTCGATCAAATACGGGCCGTCGCTTGCCAGCCCATCCGCCAGCCCCTTTGCAAAACTGTCGACATCGTCTGCTCTGACCCCCGGCACACCGTGCCCCTTTGCCAACGACACCCAGTCGAGCGTTGGGTTTTCGACGTCAAACATAGCTTGCGCGTTCCGGCCGTATTTCTCGACCCCAACATTTGCCAGTTCATCGCGCAAAATCTGATACCCCCGGTTGGCAAAGACCACCACCGTGACATCAAGGCTTTCGCGCGCCATGGTCCACAGGGATTGTAATGTGTACATCGCCGAACCATCGCCGGTCAGGGCGATGACCTTGCGGTCGGGGCAGGCAATGGCCGCACCGGTGGCGCAGGGCAGGCACAGACCGATCGCCCCTCCGGTACCCGCCAGAAGATCATGTGGCCGCGCCGTCGCCATCGGCGGAATGACATGAAACCCGGACGTCACCGATTCATTGCATACAATCGCGTTCTCGGGGATCAGGGCCGCAAGGGTCAGCCCCACCTTTTCAAGGGTCATTTGCCCGCCGGGGACGTTCGGCAGGTCCAGCGGCACGCGGGCTGGTTCAGTTTTGGCCGAGACACCAACGGCGTCTGCCAGGGCCTGCAGGGTCCATCCGATGTCGTCTGTTGGCTGGCACAGGTTTGCAATCAGGCAGTCCGCGGGTTCGGGAACGCTGGGCTTGCCCGGATAGGCAAAGAAGGCGACGGGTCTGTTGGTGCCGACCAGTGTGATTGACGAGGTGCCTTCCAACTGGCCGATTTTGGGCATTATGGGATAGACTAGTTGGTCCAGCCGAGCGGTTCCTGCCCCTTTCGATATGCGCGGTATCAAGGTATCCGCCAACAAACGGCAGCCAGTTGCGGCGGCGATCCGACCAGCCAGCTCGCGCTGCGCCCCAAACAGGGCCGCGCCGCCAATCATCAATGCGGCGCCCGGGACCCTCAACCGTTTTGCCGCGGCATCTATGTCTGCTGAGGAAGGCCGAGACAGGGATTGCGCGCGGGCAATTTGGGGCGGGGTAGCTTCCACCTCGTTCCACGCGGTGTCCGCGGGCAGGATGAGAGACGCGATCTGACCGTTTCGGGATCGGGCCGCCCGGATCGCAGCAGCGCCGTCCACCGCGACATCGGCGGCGCCGTCAGACATACGCGTCCAATGGCTGACCGCCTGGCTTATTCCCGTTACGTCCCCTTTGAGCGGGCTTTCATATCGCAGATGGTGTGTTGCGTGATCACCGATCACATTGACGATACCGGAACCGGCTTTGCGCGCGTTGTGCAGGTTGGCAAATGCATTGCCAAATCCCGGCGCAAGATGCAGCAGCGTTCCGGCGACATCGCGTTTCATCCGGAAATACCCGTCTGCCGCACCCGTTGTTCCACCTTCGAACAGGCACAGGACACAGTTCATTTCCGGATGTTCGTCAAGCGCCGCCACAAAGTGCATTTCCGACGTGCCGGGATTGGCGAAAACCGTGTCCAGACCGTTGTTCAGGAAAGTTTTCACCAATGAATGCGCGCCGTTCATGTGATCACCTTTTATCAACCGTGTTCTGGACTTTAGGTGAAACCCGCCCGCGGCGTAACCGAAATTGCGAAAGGCAGGTTCGGCGCATCGGCAGCGCCGAAAGCACCCGCAGCTGTATTCCATTCAGTTGCTGCAATCCCATCAACCCTTGGCGCAATCAATGAAACCCTGATGCGTCGCGAGACATAGCCGGGAAACTCCAACGACGCTTACCCCATAAGAAATTCAGAGGCGTGAATGCAAAGCATGGTATGATGCCGGTGCGGCAGTTCGGGCATGACCAGAAAATTCTTGGGAGGCTACTCATGGAAGAACAGACGCTACCCGAGCGCCTTGTGACGGGCGAAGTGTTTGTGCTGGAGTCCGGGGACCCGGTTCCTGCGGCGGATGTCACCGTTTTCGATGTTGCGGATACGCAGGATATCCATGGCGGTGGTGAAGACCTGTGCGAGGAACATCTGCCATGGATACGCAGCGGTGTGTCGCTTGGGTCATCCAGAACCGACGACTCCGGCCTGTTCGAGATCCGGTATGTCGAACGTGATCAGATCACCGAACGCAAGCTGGTGCTGGTTGTCACTGCACCACGGGAAACCGAAGGAGCGTCCTCTCGGCTTCTGTTTTTGTCCCCGCATATGCGCCGTTCACTGGCCATTCACGAAGAGTTTGCAGTGGGCGTCCCGGCCGAGCGTATCGCCGCCGCTCCAAAGGATCCCGGCGCCGCGATGCGCAAGGCCGCGACAACCGCTTTTTCGGCAGCGGCCGGAAACCGTTCGGCGTTGCGAAACACGCTACGCGGCTCAATCGACAAACGCCGCGTAGATATCGAGGCCGCGCGCAACAAAGTTCGGGATACGCTCGCTGATCGCGCCACAAAGCGGTTCACCCGCGCCAACGGTGCCGTGGCCGAGAATTACGTCGCCAAAAACAGCAACGTCCAGACGACGCAGAAAAAGTCGATCCGGTCGCTGCTTGGCCGGATCGGCTCAATCCGCATGGAAGCGACCATCGACCCTGACACCGCCGGGCGGAATAAGCTGGTTGATGCGTCGGGCACCGCTGTTGCCGGGCTGACGAGTGACGAAATCCGCAAGGTGATCTACGACCGCACCCGGCACCCAATGGGCAGCGACTGGGCGTTTTATGACGGGTTGCCGCTGGATTGTCGCAAGCGCCGGATCGTCAAATCGTTTTCTAGCGCCGATAGCGACGGCGGCAGCGGCTCAGGTACTGGTGGGAACGGCACCTCGTCCGCTCCTGCACCCGCAACACCGGAAGAGGTCAAGCGGCACTTATCCTCGCTTTTGAACGAGATTGCCGCCGCCGGCGCCGCAGCAACGGAAAACGAAGCGGCTGGCACACTGGCCGGAATCAACGGGTTCGTGCACGGTTTGGAGTTCACGGGCGGCGCGGCGGACCAGACAGCGATTTTCGATTTCGAGACGCTGAACTTTGCCTTTGACCATGTGTGGCAGGATATCTTTGATCCGTGGTGGACAACTGTGCTGGCCGACCGGCTGGTCGAGGCCGGTAAGTTTGAAGTGGCACAAGCCGCACCCGTCAACGGTAATGACGGGCGTGACACTGCGGGGCGCGATCTGCTGGACGAGTTGACCTTTCAGACCGACAATATTCGCGCGGCGGCCGTTTCCGAATTCGGCAGCGATACCGCGCCGGACGTCAGCTATTCGGTTTTGGGTGGCGTGATGGACGGTATTTCCTCGGTCGCCGGGGCTGTGGCCGGTGCCGCCGGGGCCGTGGTGGACATCGTCACCCCGGGCGGCGGAGATGGTGGTACCGGACGCCGCCGCGATCACCGGGACAGAGGCAGAGGCCGGGTGCGCGACCACCGTGGCCGCCGTTCGTCGCGGGAACGTGGCCGCCGGATGAAGATCCTCAACGCTTACCTGACCGCGTTGGATGAGGTGATCGCAGCGGATTACCCGTTCACCGTATTCGGCGCCGATGACAGTGGTCGGGCGATCAATTACGGCCAGATTGTCAAATACCGCCAGAGATGGGAGCCGAAATCCTATCAGGCCGGTGAATTGGTCAAGACCCTGCCGCTGGCGCCGCAACAGAAAATCAGCTTCTCAAGCCGCCGGACGATCAAGCGCAGCTATAATGAAAAGCGCGCCCAGGCTTCTGAAAACACGTATAATTCTTCCGACAGTTCGACCACGCGCGACGTGGCAAAGATCGTTGACAATGCAAAGATGGAAACCGCCTATACGTTGGAAAGCAAAGCCAACGCCTCGGTGCCCGGCGTGGGCGGTGGTGAAAGCAAGTCGACCTTCTCGACCAATTTCGGCTTGCAATCAAGCCGAACCAAAGAGACCTTTCGCGAACAGATCCGCAAGGAAAGTGAAAGCTTCAAAAATTCCTCCAGCGTAACCGTTGAAACGACGGAAACCGAAGAACTGGTCGAAGAAGAACGCAGCGAGATTCAGAATCCCAATGACGAGATCGCATTCACCTGTCTGTTCTATGAATTGCAGCGGCGGTTCGAAGTGTCCGAGAAGCTGCACAAGCTGACGCCGGTGATCCTTGTTGCTGAAGACGTCTGGAACCCCAGCGAAATCACACCCGAAATGATCGGGCGCTACGACTGGATCATTCGCCGGGTGCTTTTGGATGACAGCTATCGCGAAGCACTGGACATCATCACCGAGGGCGGGCTGGTGGCGAAACAGGCGGGGCTGGCCGATCTCGAAGACATGATGGAGGAACAGTTCGACGTCGTCGCGGACCTGCGCAAACAGCTTGATACGGGCGGCGTGGTGGAAAGCCGGCGGCGCAGGCGACGCTCGCGCAGCCTGATCGAGATTGGGTTGGAGATCGTCGGCCTTGGCGGCGGCTCGGCAAACACCCCGACTGAGGGATTGCTTGACGAAGAAGAACGTGAGCGCAACGAGACCGAGGATGAGCTGCGCCGGCAGGAAGGGCTGCTGGAATCGGCGGTCGAGCGATTCAACGCAGCCTTCACCGAATTCGCCCGAGAGGTCATTCAGGTCAAGAAACTGCAACTGCATATCAAGCAGAACATCATCTATTACATGCAGGCCATTTGGGATCACGAAGACCGACATCAGATGTTGATGCGCCTGCGCAATACCCAGGTTCCGGTTATCTCGGGCGAGGTCAGCTATTCGGTTTCCGGCACTGAAGCGCATGAGGAACCGCCAGGCTGGACCAAACCCATCCGCATTGCCGCACGGGCGCGAAATTTCGAGGTGACCGACGATACCGTTGATCTTGCCGAGGTTGCCGACCTGTCCCGGCATCTGGGCTTTTTCGGGAACTACCGCATCTTCCCGCTGACCGAACTGAACCCGGTCAGTGAAATACTTGCGGTGCCGTTCCTGTCGGGGCGTGCGGGTGTCCGCGACCCGGACGCGGAGGCCAACATCACGGTCGGCGATCTTGAGCGATACGCTGGCTGCCTGCGCGAAACGATGGCGGATGCGGATTTTCAGGCCGTCCTGCCCCGGGTTCTGGCGACACTGGAACGGCGGCTGGACAACGCGAGACCGGACAGCGAAGAGGTTGTGATCCCGACCGGGTCGCTGTTCATTGAACTTCTTCCGGGGGCGCATTCCGCCATGGAAACCTTCAAGCGGCAGCATCGGGCTGTCGACGTGGCCGACGCCGTGGCGGATGTCATCACGAAACGCCTTGAGCATCTGCGCGTGGCCGCTCGGATCGCGTCCGACAAACTGTCAGACCCGACCACAGAAAAAGTCGTCGTGGCCGACCCGGACAATGTCGACATCGGAGAGCTTTAGGCAATGCCTATGGCATCTGGTGCATTTATGGGACCGTTCGGGAAAACACCTAACCCTGCCGCGGCGTTCGGTCCGGGCAAGGAAGGTACACTGACATGTCCGGAGTGACCAAAACAGGCCGCAGCAGGCAATGGATGGCTGCCTACGAACAGGCAATCGCGCAGGCGCAGCGAGAACCTGAAAAGGCGTTCATCCGGTTGCTGGCGCGTAGGATCAGCGCCGGCGACACCGAAGAAATCCGCAGACGGGTCAGGGATTTTGACGGCTGGGTCGCGGAAACGTCCCTGAACGACCTTCGGGCGCTTGAAGCCAAACTGTCGGACCAGCGTCGTGGACTGGGGCGTCTGTTTAAGCTGGAACTGAGCACCTGGTTTCGCACACGCTTGCTGGGCGACATTCGAAAGCGGATCAGAAAGGTTGATCTGGGACTGACCGACAAAGCGCGGGGCGTATCCCGAAGGACGTCAGCGCCCAAACCCGGACCACGCGCAAAGAAATCAAAGCCCGGGAAATCGGCCGCCGCCCATCAGGCCGTGGCGGCAGACGCCTGGTTCAACATCGGACCTTTTGGCATAAACTATCCGTTGGATGACGGTCCCAATCGCGTGATTGTTCCGGTCACCGGTTCGTTTGAATCCCAGACCGACGCGCGCAACGCAATCATTGGCCCCGCCGAAAAGGCAATCAAGGGGATCGAACCCAACGCAAAGCTTAACGCACAGTTCGCGCCGGCCCCCGATGGCGGCCATCAATTGTCGCTTGTGTTCACCGATACATCCGCCTTCGAAGTCATGGCGGCAATGGCCGAGGTTCAGGCGCTGTATTTCAACGAAATCAACCGGACAAGGATATCGGAGGAGGAACTGGCGGAACGCGAGGCGGCGCAGGCCTGGGCGCGGCTTTATGCAAAGGTTGGCAATCTTCTCAATCCGATACCATTTACCGAATTCACCGAAGAAGGTTTTGGTGCCACCAGCGATCCATCCAGCGCCATAACCGCGATCAAGGGCATCAAGGGAATCCGCAATCTCAAAGGTCAGGGTCAGATCAAGCGGCGCACTTTCAAGCCGTGGGTAAAACACGCAGGTCACCTGAAAAAGCTGAAGGACCTGTTTCACCGTGGCCCGGACCGCCGTGCGTGGAAGCGCGCGATCGACAACCTCAGCCCAAGCAAAAAGGCCGTTCTGCGCGAGCTTCAGCAAGCTGAAAAAGAGGTGCTGAAACTGATTGAGGCTGGCCGCCGGAAAGAGGCCTATAAGATCGTCAAGTCGAAACGGAAGAAAGCCCGCTCGCTCTACAATTCGGTACGCGACAACTACTGGAAAGAAGCCTCAGTCCGGCGGGAATGGAAGGCCGGCGGTGCCGATCTGCAAAAGCCCGCGCCAAGGGTTGCGGTCGCCGAAATCCAAAATGGACAAAGGTTCCGAAAGGTGATGACGGTGACGATGGAGCACAAGACACGGTTGCACGACAATCCGTTTCTGGCCGTCAGCCCCGAAAACATCGCCTTTTCGCTCAGCTATGAAAACTCGGTCATGCTGGAATCCATGCGGCGGATCGCCAAGGGTCGGAACACGGTTTGGTCCAATGGACCCATCGAAACCCTGGTCCGGTCAATCGAAGGCGGGTTCGAATAGCATCCTGCGCCAGAAATGCAGGGACGGGTTTTGCCCCCACCTCAGCCTCGGTCACATCTCTGACCACAGCCAGACAGTGCGAAGGCGGTTTAACGAAAGTTCCTCTCCGGCATCCGGTCGGTGCTTGAACGGCGATTCAGAACAAATGTCGGAATTGCATGTCGCGGCGCGTCCTTGCAGCATGGGACAAAACATGCGGAGGTGGAAATGATCTATGCAATCACGATTTATGGCGAGGCCGGTGTGTTTGAGGCGCTGCCCAAGAAACGGCAAGACGAGGTCATGGAAGGACATGGCGCGTTGCAGACCGCGCTGAAGGAACGGGGCGAGTTTGTGTCGATGAAGCTGATGCCGCCCACCTCGGCCGTGATGGTGGAACCCGCTTCAACCGAAGGTCAAACGCCGTTGATCACGGATGGGCCGTTTTCCGAGACAAAAGAGAACTTTCTGGGTTTTTACGCCGCGGATTTCAAAGACCTCGACGAGGCATTGGAATACGCAAAGATGATTTCTTCGCCGGTCGCCCGGCTGGAAGTCCGGCCCGTCGCCTGGGCGGGGGGTGCGATATCTTCGGAATAACCCATGTCTGACTGGCTGGAGGCAGCGTTTACACAGCAGCGCCCGCGGGCCATCGCGGCCTTGACCCGATACTTCCGAGACATCGATATGGCTGAGGAGGCCTTTGCCGATGCCTGCCTCAAGGCGCTGACGATCTGGAAGCAGGATGGTGCGCCGCGCGATCCGCTGGCGTGGTTGCTGACAACCGCGCGGAACGCAGGGCTGGACCGGTTGCGCCAGTCGCAGCGCCGTTCGGCCATTCTTTCGCGCCACAACGAGGAGTTTCAGCCGGTGCCTGCGGAAACACCAGACCCCGACGAGATGCGCGATGATGTGCTGCGGCTGCTGTTCATCTGCTGCCATCCCGAGCTGGACCGCAGGGATCAGATCGCCCTGGCGCTTCGGATCGTTGCCGGGCTCAGCGTTGAGGAAATCGCGCGCGGCTTTCTCGTCAAGCCCAAGGCGATGGAACAGCGGATCACCCGCGCCAAGAAGAAGATCGCCAGCAACCCTGTTGCATTTGAGACGCCCAGTCCGCAGGAACGCGGGACGCGGTTGGGCGAGGTTTCCCTGATGATCTACCTCATGTTCAACGAAGGTTGGTCCACTTCGGCCGGGCCGGATCAGATAAAGCTGACGCTCTGTGAAGAGGCGATCCGCCTGGCGCGTCTGCTTGTCGTATTGTTTCCGGCCATGGGTGAGCAGGTGGCTCTCCTGGCCCTGCTGCTGCTTCAGCATGCGCGGCGGCACGCCCGAATTGGGGCTGACGGTCAGATCGTGGCCCTTGACGATCAGGATCGGACGCAATGGGACCGCGCGAACATCGCCGAGGCAACCGGGCTGCTGCAAAAGGCGCAACGGATCAACCACCGTGGAGTCTACATCATTCAGGCGACTATCGCTGCGGCGCATGCACGTGCGAAGTCATCGGAAGATACCGACTGGACCATGATCGAGGCGCATTACGCAGCGCTTTACACGCTGTTGCCAACTCCGGTCATCCGCCTGAACCAGATTGCAGCGCAGGCCAAGATTTACGGGCCGGAATTTGCCCTGCAGGCGATGGAACCGCTGGCAGAGGATCTGGCGCTCTATCGGTGGTTCCATGCGATGCGGGGTACGCTATTGCAGGAAACGGGCAACCACCGGGCCGCGATAGCCGCCTTTGAAACCGTCCTGACACTGGAACCCACGACACCCGAAAGCATTGCAGTTACGAACAAAATCGCCGTCAGCAAAAAAGAACTGGGGCAGTTGTAGGGAACACGCCCGCTCATCCGTCCTTGGATCAGACCCGCATGTCGCGGGCGCTTACAAGGGAGATGAACATGAGTATTCTTGACATGACCACCGTCGGCAATTCCGGTTGGATCGGACATTCCGGCCCGGATCAGGGCAAGGCCAAAGCCTTCTACAGGGATGTGCTGGGGTGGACGATCAACGACATGCCGATGCAGGACGGTTCCAGTTATTCCGCTGCTGTTGTCGGGGAAACGGCAATCGGGGGGTTCTCGCCCGTGCCGGAAGAAGATGGCAGCTGGACGATCTTCTTCACCGTCGCTGACGTTGACAGCAGCGTGACCACAGCTGAGGCCAAGGGTGCAACGGTCGTGCAACCCGCGATGGACATGCCGGGTGTCGGGCGGATGGCAACCCTGACCGATCCACAGGGCGCGCGCTTTGCGTTGATCACCTACGAAAGCATGGCGTCCTAGGCGCGAACGGGAAGGAGGTATCAGATGGAACAGGCACCCCATATCGCGCTTGGCGTGACAGCATTGTTTGTATTGATGAGCATACCGATGGCGATTGCCGTCGGCGTGCGGCGGACAAAAACCGGTATCCTTCTGCTGCATGGCGGGGATGACAACCTGTTAAGGCTTATGCGGGCGCATGGGAACTTTGTGGAATACGTTCCGCTGGCGCTTTTAGCGCTTGCCGGGGCCGAAATTTCCGGTGTCGCAACATGGCTGGTCGCGACCTGCGGCGCAGTTCTGCTGCTGGGGCGTCTTATTCACTATTTCAGCCTGCGCGCTGCCGCGGACAGCAAGGGCCGAGCGATTGGTGCCGGGTTGACGGTATCCACGATGCTAGTGCTTGCTCTGGCAATCCTGTGGCAACTGGGAAAGACGGTCTGATGCCGGTTGATGAAACCCTGAACCAGCGCATGCGCGACATACTCGTCGCGCATGTGGGCATTTCCGAGAAACGGATGATGGGCGGGCTGTGTTTCTTTCTGAATGGTAACATGTTGTGCGGTGCGCGACGCCATAAGGACGGTGTCGGACGGTTCATGTTCCGGGTGGGCAAGGCAAACGAAGCTGCAGCGCTCAGGGATCCGTTGGCCGCACCCGTGATTCACGGAACCCGCAAGCTGGGCGGGTTCATCCACGTTACCGCCCAGGACTGTGACGACGCCGCTCTACATCGCTGGTTGCAAATGTGTCTGAACCATGCGGCCGCGCTTCCTGCAAAATCGTAAACGGAGGCTTTGATGACCGATTTTGAATGTTTTTCACCGGACATGCTTCGGTTTTTTGAAGGTCTACAGGCAAACAACACGAAAGACTGGTTTACCGCAAACAAGGCGACCTATGAGGCCCATGTTAAAGGACCGGGCAAACAGTTCGCGGGTGAAACGGCAAGTGCCCTTCGTGATTCAACGGGTCAGAGCCACAGCAGCAGGATTTTTCGGATCAATCGCGATCTCCGGTTCTCGAAAGACAAGACACCCTACAACACGCACCTTCACATCGCATTTACTCCAAAAGTGCAATCCGGCCAGCCGCCGATGTGGTTCTTTGGGGTATCGCCCGAACGCCTGTCGCTCGGCTGCGGGGTGTTTCAATATGACAAGGCCGCTTTGTCGCGTTTTCGCCAGGCTATGGCCGGACCCAAAGGGACGGAACTGATGCAGCTGAGTTCAGACCTGCGCGGCAAGGGTGTCCGCATAGGCCAGCCGGAACTGAAACGTGTGCCGTCAGAATTCGACAAAAACCATCCCAACGGCGAAGCGCTGCGGCGGAAGGGTTTTGCCGCCTGGATCGAACACGAGGACCCCCGCTTTGTCACGCAACCGGATCTGGTCGCCCGGGTCATCACGGAATGGCAGAAATTGATGCCGGTTTATCAACTCCTGTCTCAGGTAGGATAGCCGCAACGGTCCGGAATCGGGCCACAGTCTTGGTCGCGCCGTCTGACGACATGTAACGCCCTCTCTTCTAGCTGTGTGTGCGGGACTTTTCCGGGTCAAAGACCGGACAGGCAACGATTTCTGCGGTCGTATCCAGACCATTGCCCGAAACCGAAACCAATGTGCCCACCGTCAGGTTCGGGCGGACATGGGCCAGCGCAAGCGATTTCCCCAGCCGATGCGAATGGCAGGGGCTGTTGATCACACCAACCTGTTCACCATCAATCATCAGGGTCTCGCCGCCCTCAACCATATCTGCGTGGTCGATATCGAGGCAGACGTTGATAACGGTCTCGCCGCCCTTTGCCGCCATCAACGCCGTTTTGCCGCGGAAATCGCCCTTGGTCTGTGAGACGGTAAACCCAAGGCCGACCTCCCAGGGCGTGTTGTCTTCGGTCATGTCGTAGCCATAGAACAACAGCCCGGCTTCGATCCGCACCTTGTCGAGCGCGGCGAACGAGCAGGGCATGACCCCCGCCGCGGCCAGCTGGTCCCAGATGTCCGTGATGGCCGCGCCATCCGCGAATATTTCATACCCGCGTTCGCCGGAATAGCCCGTGCGCGAAATCCGGCAGGGATGGCCGAATAGCGAAGCAGCTGCGTGTTCGAAATAGGCCAGTCCGCCCAGATCAATGTCCACGTTGGCATCAAGAATTTCCAAGGCCGCCGGCCCCTGCACCGACAGATCGTGCAGGTCATCCGTAAACTCAACCTCGACATCTCGCCCCTGCGCCGAGGCTTCCAACAGGGCCATCGTGTCGCCCGAACCATGCACGATCATCCACTCGTCCCCGCCATTGTTCGACACGATGGCGTCATCGGCGATACCACCCGTTTCGGTCAGAACGCACAGATACGCGGCCTTGCCGGGCGCAACTTTCGACAGATCGCGCGTGGTCAGATGATCCAGAACACCCTGCGCTTCGGGGCCGCGGACAAACACCTTTTTCAGCGGCGACATATCGAACATGCCAGCCCTTTCGCGCACCGCGTCATGCTCGTCCTTCGGGTCGGTGTCATAGCTCCAGGCCGTGCCCATTCCGTTCCAATCCTCAAGGCCCGATCCAAGAGCCTTGTGGCGCGAAGCAAGAGCGGATGTGCGGCTGAGTTCCTGTGTCACGTTGGTTCCTTCCTAGTACCATTCATCCGGCATCGCAGCCTTGCGTTCCTGGACAAATGCCTCAAGCGCGGTCTGGATGCCGGGTTTCATTTCCGGTTGCCGATAGTCGGCCAGCATCTGACGCCATCGTGCGGACGCCCTTTGATCGGCGGCGGGCGCACCGGCTTCCATCCAGGCCTCATACGGCCCTGCGTCCGGGACCTGCGGCTCGAAATTGGCGGTGGAATAGTGGCGCAGCGTGTGGCTGGTGGACAGAAAGTTCTCGCCCGGCCCTGTTTCCAGATAGGCATCCCGGCCAAAGGACTCATCTTCCGTTTCGAACCCTTGCAACAGTTTCATCATGGCGCCGCAATGATCGAGGTCCATGACAAATTTCTCATAGGACATGACCAGCCCACCTTCGAGCCAGCCCGCCGCATGCCAGACCTGATGAGCGCCAGACAAAAGCGTGGCCCACATCGCGCCGACGCTATCCTGCATCGCCTGCCCGTCCGGCGTGTTGGACGCGGTGATTTGTCCGCCGCCAGAGCGTACGGGAACACCCAGTCGGCGGCCCAACTGGCCGAGAACCATGGTGGTCAGATTGGCCTCGGGCGACCCGAATGTCAGCGCGCCGCTGCGCAGGTTCATCGTGGAGTGGAAGCTGCCGAAAACCACGGGGCAACCGGGCCGGACCAACTGAACCAATGCGATGCCGACCATCGCCTCGGCAAGGGTCTGCGCCGCGACCGCCGCCGGAAACAGCGGCCCCATGGCCCCTGCAAATATCGCCGGAGACACGCAGACGCATTGGTTGGCGTCGGCGTAGATCCGCAAGGCCGCCGACATGGTGTGATCATAGACCAGGGGCGAGTTCACATTGATATTGGCCTGCATAACGGCGTTGCGCTCCATGAAGTCGCGCCCGAACACCAGCCTTGCCATGTCGATACTGTCCTGCGCCCGTTCCGGCGCAGTGACCGACCCCATGAACGGTTTGGTGGACAGGGTCAGGTGCGCCAGCATCATGTCCAGATGGCGCTTGTTCACCGGTACATCCGTGGGCTCGACCACCGTGCCACCCGAATGGTGAAGTGCCGGGGCGCTGTAGGCGAGTTTTATGAAATTCCGAAAATCCGCCAACGTCGCGTAGCGTCGGCCGTGTTTCAGGTCGCTGACAAAGGGCGAGCCATAACCCGGCATCAGCACAACGTTGTCGCCCCCCAGGGTCACGGTCTTTTCCGGATCCCGCCCGTGCAACCGAAATTCCGTTGGCGCCGTTTTGCAAAGCTCGCGTGCCAGTCCCGGCGCAAAGCGAACCCGGTCACCTTCGACAACCGCTCCGGCCTGAGCGAAGAGGTCGATGGCAGTACGGTCGCCCCGAAACTCCACTCCGATGGTTTCAAGAATCCAGTCGGCCTGATCTTCGATCCGCGCAAGCGCCTGCGCGCTCAGAATCTCATAAGCGGGGATCTTGCGCCTTGTGAAACTGGGGGCATTTGGCGGAGCCTTTTGGCGCGACAGCCGACCCCGACGCGCCCTGCCGCGTGGTTCGGCGTGATCATCCGGTTGCGCAATCGCGTTCAAATCAGCCAACTCCGATTCAGTATGACAACTCTTATAAACGCTATTTTGCATGGCGTTCAGGACCGGAAAATCGAATTTTTCTTTCCATTGCGTGCAAAATTTTTGTACGTAAACTCCATGCCTGACTTGTTCCGCCATCATGACCTTCTGCGCCTGTTCACCGAGATTGCGCGCCATTCCAGTTTTTCGGATGCTGCCGAAGCGCTGAACATGACCAAGGGCGCCGTCAGCTATCAGATCAAAACGCTGGAGGCCGATCTGGGGCTGACGCTGTTTCGCCGCACAACAAGAGGCGTGAGCCTGACTGGTCCCGGACTGAGCCTGCTGGCGGCCTGTCAGGCCCGATACGAGCAGATCGAGGCGGAATTACGTGAAATCAGGGGGCTGTCCTCAAACACGCTGACAGTCGGTGTGTCGACTTACTTTGCGGCGCGCTGGCTGTCGCCGCGGCTGATGTCCTTCATGCAGGATCATCAGGACGTTCAATTGCGTATCCAGCCCATGATCCAATTCTCGGCCCGCGAAACACGGGATGCCGATCTGCTTATCAGATGGGGCAACGGGGAATGGGACGACGGGGTCGTGACTCCGTTCATGCCCATGCCCACCTTTCCGGTTGGCAATCAGGCTGCCGCGCATAAGGTTGAAACGCTGGGAATTGAAGGCGCGATTTCCAACTTTACCCTTCTCAGGGACCGGGATGACAGCAACGCCTGGTCCGATTGGCTGAACGCCGCCGGGCTTCCCCGACAAACGCGGCGAGATGTTTTGATCGTTCCCGATCCGAATGTGCGGGTGCAGGCCGTCATCGACGGCCAGGGCATCGCGTTGATGGACGATCTTGTCCGGCCGGAACTGGACGACGGAAAACTGGTCCGGCTTTCCGGTGCCGAACTCTCTGATTATGGCTATTTCCTCGTGCGGCCAAACCGGGCGGCAGAAACCGAAACCGCGCGGGCTTTTTCTGACTGGGTTCAACGTCAGACGTGATCGTTCCGTTCCCTGATCCATCGAAACGGCATGTCTTTAACCCGGACGAGGCCGCGATTTGCAATGGTGACTGTAGCCATGTCTTTCTTTTTGTGCCCAAAAAACAGGCTGGATTCGCGTGGTTCGCGGCATCCTCAAGCGTTTGGCTTGAAAAACAGGACGCGTTCGTCAAACATTCCTCATGGGTCAGTATTTTGATGAAATGTTCAACGGGGATGGATCTCTTCGTGGGCCTTACGAGGAAATCGGTCGCTGGTTCAATGCAGAAGACGTATCGAGGTTGCGCGCGAAACAGCGTGAGGCCGAAGAGGTTTTTCGGCTTACGGGAATTACCTTCAACGTCTACGGAAAGGCCGAAGCGGAAGAACGTCTGATACCGTTTGACATCGTGCCAAGGGTGATTTCCGGCCGGGAATGGCAGCGTTTGGAAAAGGGGATCGACCAACGGGTCCGGGCCATCAACGCATTTCTGTACGACATCTATCACCGGCAAGAAATCGTGCGGGCCGGGCGCATACCTGCCAGCATGATTTCAGAGAACGAGGCGTTCCTGCCCCAGATGATCGGCGTCACACCCCCCGGCAGCGTCTACACCCATATCGTTGGCATTGATCTGGTTCGCACCGGACCGGATGAATTCTACGTGCTGGAGGATAACGCGCGCACGCCTTCGGGTGTGAGCTATATGCTCGAAAACCGGGAAACCATGCTCAAGATGTTTCCCGAACTGTTCAGCGCCACAAATGTACGGAACGTGTCGGACTATCCGCGCAACCTGAGACGATCACTTGCGGCCTGTGCCCCGGACTGTGCCGAAGGCGAACCCACCGTCGCGGTTCTGACCCCGGGGATCTACAATTCCGCCTATTACGAACATGCGTTTCTTGCCGATCAGATGGCGGTGGAACTTGTCGAAGGGCATGACCTGCGGGTGGTGCACGGGCGTGTCTGTATGCGGACGACGCAGGGGTACCGCCCCATCGACGTGCTGTACCGGCGCGTGGATGACGATTTCCTGGACCCGCTGAACTTCAATCCGGACAGCGCGCTGGGGGTACCCGGAATTCTGGATGTCTATCGCGCGGGTGGAATAACCGTCGCCAACGCGCCGGGCACCGGGATTGCCGACGACAAAGCGATCTATTCCTACATGCCCGAGATCGTTGAGTTCTATACCGGCGAAAAACCTCTGCTGCAGAATGTCCCGACGTGGCGCTGCGCTGATCCCGACTCTTTATCTTATGTCCTGGACAACCTGACCGATCTGGTCGTGAAAGAGGTGCACGGGTCCGGCGGCTATGGAATGCTGATCGGCCCGACGGCCAGCAAACGTGAGATCGCCGCGTTCCGCGACAAGCTAAAGGCGCGGCCGGGGAATTACATTGCACAGCCCACCTTGTCGCTGTCGACGGTTCCGATCTTTGCCCGCTCGGGGCTGGCACCCAGGCATGTGGACTTACGCCCGTTTGTTCTGGTCTCACCGGACGGGATCAGGATTACGCCGGGCGGGCTAACCCGTGTCGCGCTCAAGAAAGGTTCGTTGGTGGTGAACTCCAGCCAGGGTGGCGGCACCAAAGACACCTGGGTTCTGGAGGACTGAGCCATGCTGGGGAAAACTGCGGGTGGATTGTTCTGGATGACCCGGTATCTGGAGCGCGCTGAAAACACCGCAAGGCTTTTGGAAACCGGCCAGCGGATGGCGCTGACCAGAACCAATAACGGCAATGACGAATGGGTGCCGGTGATGCAAACCGCCGGAGTTCTGGCGGGGTATCAGGCCAAGTATGACGAGGTTACCAAGGACAACGCGATCGACTGGATGCTGCGCGACACCGACAATGCGTCATCCGTTCGATCGGTCATCAAGCAGGCCCGTGACAACGCCCGGCTTGTGCGCACCGCCCTCACCTATGACGTCTGGAGCGCTGTGAACGCCACCTGGATGCGCATTCAGGAACCGCTGAAGCGCAGGGTGAACGAACGTGACTTGCCCGCGGTGCTGGAATTGGTGCGCCACCAGGCGGCGCTGGTGCGGGGTGCTTATCTAGGCACCATGCTGCGCAACGACATCCATGATTTCGCCCAGTTGGGCACCTTTGTCGAACGTGCCGACAACACCGGGCGCATTCTGGACGTAAAATATTACGTCCTGCTGCCAACCGCCTTTTCGGTTGGGTCTTCGTTGGACAACGCCCAGTGGGAAACCATCCTGCGTTCGGTGGGGGCCGGGGGCGGATACAGGATGACCCATGGCCAAAAAACGTCACCGTCAGAGATTGCGGAATTCATGATCCTTGACGAACGGATGCCCCGCAGCCTCAGTTATTGTTGCCGTCATATCCATGAAAGCCTGTCGCTTCTGGAAAAGGAATACGGATCGGAAATGCCTTCCGGCAACGCATCTCAGGGCCTTTACGCGCGCCTGGCGGATCAGAAGATCACAGGCGTTTTCGACTACGGTCTGCACGAATACATCCAGGACACGCTGCGCGATCTTGCCGGGTTGAGCCGACAGATTGAAGTCGATTACCGATTTAATGAGTGACCCATGAAACTGCACATCAAACACGAAACACGATACGACTTTGATGCTCCGGTGCCCTTCGGGTTGCAACAACTCAGGAAAACACCAAAATCCTTCCGCAATCAGAATGTCCTGAGTTGGGACACCCAGGTTGACGGCGGGCGCAAGGAACTGAGCTTCGAAGACTGTCACAGAAACACGGTCGAACTGATCAGCTTTGAACCCAACACATCCCATGTTTCGCTGGTGTCGGAAGGCGTCGTCGAGGTAGAGGACACGCATGGCGTCCTTGGCAAGCACGAGGGGTCCACGCCGCTGTGGCTGTTCAAGCGCGAAACGCCACAAACCGCACCGAAGAAAGGCGTGGCGGACCTTGTCGGCTCACTACCGCAGGGCGAGCCGCTCGACCGTCTGCACGCCCTGTCCGATCTGGTTCGCGAGCGTGTGCAATATAAGGTTGGAAGCTCAAAACCCGACTGGAGTGCCGAAGACGCGGTCGAGGCCGGTTGCGGTGTTTGTCAGGACCATGCGCATGTCTTCATCACCTGTGCGCGGAAACTCGGGCTGCCGGCGCGGTACGTCTCGGGCTATCTGATGATGAATGATGTCGACATTCAGGACGCCACCCATGCCTGGGCCGAGGTGCACGTCGATGGTCTGGGCTGGGTGGGCTTCGACGTCTCGAACGGAATTTCGCCCGACAACAGATATGTTCGCGTAGCGACAGGTCTGGACT
The DNA here is from genome assembly GCF_056158465.1 of Ruegeria sp. ABV4_181. Lineage (NCBI taxonomy): Bacteria > Pseudomonadati > Pseudomonadota > Alphaproteobacteria > Rhodobacterales > Roseobacteraceae > Ruegeria > Ruegeria sp. ABV4_181. The sequence goes on along the minus strand of NZ_JBSWTI010000002.1, from coordinate 1,394,502 downwards.
ACGCGCAGGCTGCACCGGTAATAGGAAGCAGAATTGGGGCAGCGGGCGAGCAACTTTCGGTACAGTTGCAAGTCGCACAGCAATAGCGGAGAACAAAATGACCTATGCTGTGGGGATGCGGTTGAACCGTGGGTTGGTCTTTATGTCCGACACCCGGACAAATGCCGGGGTCGACAATATCTCGACCTTCGAAAAGATGTTCAACTGGACGGTCGAGGGCGAGCGCTCCATCACGTTGCTGACCGCAGGCAATCTGGCGACCACACAGGCAACCGTCAGCATGCTCGAAGAACGCACGAAAGCCCCCGAAGATCGCGCCCCGTCGATCCTAGAGGCGCCGACGATGTTTCAGGTCGCGCAACTGGTTGCTGAAACACTGAAGGACGTCATCGAACTGCATGCCCGCGCAGGACAGCAGGCGGACAGCGCCTTTCACGCCACGCTTATTCTGGGCGGGCAGATCAAGGGCGGCCCATCGCGCCTGTTCCTTATCTACCCCGAAGGCAATTTCATCGAAGCGGGGGCGGACACGCCGTTTTTCCAGATCGGAGAAACAAAATATGGCCGCCCGATCCTGGTACGGGCTTACGATCCCGGCATGACCTTCGAGGAAACGGTCAAGCTGTTGCTTGTCAGTTTCGACTCGACCATCAAGGCAAACCTCTCCGTGGGCGCACCCCTGGATTTGTTGCTGTACGAAGAAGACAGCCTGACAAAGGGTCAGCGTTCGCGGCTTGAGGCCGATGATGCGTATTTCCGAACCATTTCAGACGGCTGGGGTGACGCTCTGAAATCCGCTTTGGCAAAGTTGCCCGACTACAATTCAAGCGGGGCCGAGCGCTAAGGGGTCTTGGCACCGCCTGTTCGTGTCGTCACGAGCCGTCATTGCCCGCCTGCAGGCATATTGCTTGTCCACCCTGCGGCACGCATTGCCGCCAGCAATTCCTGAACAGGCTCGGGACTGGCAAAGATCCTGTATTTTATCGCTTCAAACGGATAATCAGGCCAGGTTCTGGCATACATATCCGCCAAACGGCGCGCTTCGACCGGTTCACCGTTCATCCAGCGAGACGCCATCAGATAGGCGGTGGAAATCGGCCCGAACGGCCCACCCTCTGCAATCGTTTCTTCGTAGGTTCGGATCGCCGCCGCGTAATCGCCGGTGTGAAACTGGGCTGCCCCCAACGCATTGCCCAGAACCAGCGCATCACCGCCTTCGGCCAGCGCCTTGTAGCGGCTGGCATGAGACTTGATGCGTTCGAAATTCGCGGTGTAGAGCGATATCAAGGCGTCAAACTCGGCAATATGCGGATCATCGGGGGCCAGATCCGTTGCGCGCTCGGACAGGGTGACGGCCCTGTTGTGATTGCTCACGCCAAACTCATACCAGGCCCGTGCCGACAGGGCCCAGGGCGCGTCTGGTGCCAGTTCCAAAGCATAGGCGCTGTGCTCATCCGACGCTGCGAACAATTCATCCGAGGCGGGGTTGCCCGACTGGAGAATGGCCAGCATGGCTTCAACCTGAGCCGCGCCGGCATAGCCGCAATAGAACAGCGGATCGCGTTCGGATGCCGTTTCAAACACCAGCAAAGCCGGGCGCAGACGCGAAAGATCGACGACCGGGAAAATCAGATCGCGCCCGGCATTGCACAAATTCATCGCTTCGACGCGGGTTGGCGAGACGTCATAGATTGTGGGCTGATCTGTTTCCGGCGATGACCGGGGCGCGTCGTTCAAAAACATCACAGCCAGAATACCGGCAATTCCAATCACGGCGGCACCGGCCCCCAGTCCGGCCCACAGCCGAACGCCGCCTTGCTTCCCTTCGACACCGCCCGCTGCCCCCGCACGGAACTCGGGTGCGTAACTGCCGACCGGCAGCGAAATGATTACCTCCGCCGTCGCTCCGTCACCGTTGTAATACGCCTTGAGCTTGCGCCGAACACGTCCGGCATCGACGCGAACAACCCCTTCGCGTTTGGTCAGGTCATCCGCGTCGTAACCATACACGTCCATGGCAATTGTCTTTGCCCGGATTTCTTCGGTTCGACCGGCCAACGCCTCGGTCACGACATAGGACAAAAACGATTGCATCCGGGCCGAACCCCGGAATTCTTTCGACTCCAGAATCGCGCCCAGCGCCAGCCGGACCTGTTCCGGCGAAAACGACGACACATCGCGAAGCCGGTCTTCATTCGATGGGGCAGTCAAGAACTATCCTTTCTGGGTAAGGACTTGGCGGCGCGTTGCTACGGTAGCATGCGACTTATTACGTTCAAGACATATTCTGGACCGGGCATGTTTTTGTGGCACATCGCACGGACACCAGAGCAATGACAGAAGACGCGTTCTTTTCCGCTCAGTTTCCCGGTTCGGCCCCCCGGCTTGAAGCGTTGAGGGACCGTGACAAGGAATTCGATCAGATGTGCGCGGATTACCAGGAGGTGTTTCTGGAACTGGCTAGGGGGCCGCAGGCCGTCGCCGGAACGCAACCCAGATACCTCGCCGATTTGGCCGAAAGCCTGGCGGATTTGCGGAACAGTATCGAAAGGCAGCTGCTGGCCTTTGATCCCGCCCCGGATGACGCAGGTACCAGTGAAGGAAAGGTTTGACATGAAACTCCGAAATCTTCTGCCCCTGATCGTTTTTGGCGCCGGCTCGGCGCTGGCCCAGGAAAACCCGATCATCCATGACGGCGAATTTGAGTATCTGCGCGCGCAATTCGGCGATGTCTGGGACGCACAGGACGAAGAGATCGATGCCCGCCTGGCCGAAATCCGCGAGGCTAACAGCGACCGCCCCCCGAACTTTCTGTACATCCTGATTGATGACGTGAGCTTTGGTCAGATGGGTGACCGCAAGATGAACTACGTCATGGGGATCGAAACCCCCAACATCAACACGCTGGCGACCGAAGGTTTGTCGCTGATGCGCATGTATACCGAGCCCTCCTGCACCCCCACGCGCACGGCAATGCTGACGGGCCGTCATCCCGTGCGAGCCGGGGTCGAAGAGGTCAAGGTGGCGCTGGTGGGCGAAGGTCTTCCGGACAGCGAGGTGACGCTGGCGGAAATCCTGAAAGAAGTGGGATACAACACCGCCCATGTCGGCAAGTGGCATCAGGGCGATATCGAACAATCCTATCCGCACAATCAGGGGTTCGACTGGGCTGCCTTCCCCCTGCATCAACAGGTTCAGCTAAGCCTCATGACCCCCGAGGCGATGCGGGCCAACAACATGCTCGGCTATGTGCCCGAGGGTCAGAGCAATCAGTTCCTGCTGGATGAACGATTCAAGCCCTATGGGCTGGTGACCGGTGTTGAGGCCGAGGCCGGCGGCAAGGCCCGCGAAGTCGATATGAGCACAGGCGAGGTCTGGACGCAGGCGAAATACGAGGAAATGAACCGGCGCTATCAGCATCAGGCACTGGAACAACTGGACCGCGTGGCCGCCGAGGATGCGCCCTTCTTCATGCAATACTGGCCGCTTTACCCCCTGAATTTCGTCTATCCGGATCAGGCGATTTCCCGAAACGGAGGGTTTCACGCAGACAAACTGCAACTGCTGGACAGCTGGATCGGCGACCTGTTGGCCAAACTGGAAGAAACCGGCAAGGCCGGCAACACGATCGTGGTTCTGATGGCGGATAACGGCCTGATGTATCACTACGAGGGGACCTCGGGCCTGAACCAGCTGATCTATCGCGGTGGCAAGACCCAGCATCTGGAAGGCGGCGTGCGCACGGACGCGTTCATTCGCTGGCCAAATGTCATCGAGCCCAACAGCGCCGCGGGTGACATCTTTCACGTCTCGGACATCTTTACCACGATGGCACGGATCGCCGGGGCAACCGATCACATTCCGCGCGACCGTATCATTGACGGCATCGACCAGACGGCCCTGTTGCTGAACGGTGAGGGCAACGGGCGGCGCGACTACGTGTATGTCTATGAAGGTCCTGTGCTGCGCTCGGTGGTCAAACAGGAATTCAAGATGCACCTGCCCGCCCCTGGTCAGCCCGGTGCGGCAGCGCCGACTTACAACGTCTACCGCGACCCGCGCGAGGAACACCCGCTTGTCGGATATTCCCTTTGGGCCGGTGCGTCCTTTCAGGACATGATCAAACGCCACCAGAAAATGATTGCCAAATACCCGCACTCCGAAATCGGCACGGGTCTGCCCTATGAAGGCATCGAGAATCTGCGCCCGGAATCGGAACTGACGCGCGAGGTTTTCATGGGCTGGCAGTGAGGTGCCTGCGTGGAGTTTTCTGAAAAGATATCGTAATGTTTCAATATGATATCGATTTCGCGCAAATATTGCCGGATCGAACAACAAGAAACGGGGGGAAGATCGGAATGAAACTGACGTGGTTATTGCTTCTGTCGACCGGCCTTGCGGTCTCATCTGCGACTGCGCAGGAGAACCCAATTCAGCACGATGCAGAGTTTTACATTCTGCAGGCGCAGCGCAACCAGCAATGGGCGCAGGACGACGCCGCGGTTGACGACGCGCTGGCCGCTTTTCGGGATAGCAACGGCGGCAATCCTCCCAACATCGTCAGCGTGCTGATCGACGATATGGGTTTTGGCGACATGGGCATACCCGAACTTAACGCCGTGCGCGGATATGAGACGCCGAACATCAACGATTTCTCGGATCAGGCGATGCGGATGGTTCGGATGTATACCGAACCGTCCTGCACCCCAACCCGCGTGGCGCAGATGACGGGACGGCTTCCGGTGCGAATGGGAATGGGCGATACGACCGTGGACATCGCAGGTTTTGGCCTGCCGGGAGACGAGGTGACGCTGGCCGAGGTGCTGAAACAGGCAGGATATGCCACCAGTCATGTCGGCAAATGGCATATGGGCGACATCGCCGAAAGCTGGGCCATGAACCAGGGGTTCGATTACGCCCAACACGCCATCCACCAGCAGGGTCAGCTGACCATCTTCAACGACGACGCGATCAAGGAACAGGTCTCGGTGGCGATCCGGGATTATGACGACAAATACACCCTGGACGACTGGTTCAGACCCGATGCATCCGCAATGATGACCGTGATCGAAGGCGAAACAGGCGGCCCAGTCCGAGAAATCCGTATGGAAACCGGCGAACGCTGGAACGCTGCGAAATACGATGAGATGAACCAGGCGTTTCAAGACAAGACACTGGAAGAGCTGGAGCGCCTCGCAGGCGGCGAAGACCCGTTTTTCCTGCAATACTGGCCGATGATCCCGCTGGACAACACCCGCGCTGGGCGGTCAGGACCAGAGAGCGTGAATGGAGGTCTGTATGTGGACAAGATGCAGTTGCTGGATCAGTGGCTGGGCGACTTGTTCGCGCGGCTGGAAGAGCTGGGCCTGACGGAAAACACTGTGGTTGTGGTCATGGGCGACAACGGACATTTCACCAAATACGCGCCGCAATCCGGGTTCACCCCGTTGATCTATGCGGGCGGCAAGGGTGACACGACCGAAGGCGGCATCCGCGTTGACGCCTTCATTCGCTGGCCCGGCATGATCGAGGCGGACGGATTGCTCAACAGCATCATCCATGTCTCGGACCTCTATACGACACTGTCGCGTTTCGCCGGGGCTGATCAGTACATTCCGCGGGATCGTCTGGTGGATGGGGTGGATCAGTCTGCCGCCTTGTTGTTTGCCGATGAATCCAAGGCCCGCCGCGATCACGTCATTGTCTATTCGGTGAACAAACCCGAGGCGATCGTGAAGGATCAGCTTAAGCTGAAACTGCCGGGAGCCGGGGAAAGCGCTATTCTGGCAAAGTTCTTTGATCTCTACCGGGACACGCGCGAGGAATATTCAGTCTCGACCGAAGTTGGTGCCTGGGGAGGGCAGGAATTCTCACGCATCCTTGGCCGCCATATGGCCCGCAAGGAAAAATTCCCAGATACGCCTCCAGCCTATGGCGTGCCCTATGAGGGGATTGAAAATGTGCGGCCCGAAACGCAGCAGGCAGTTGACGCCTTTCTGGTCAAGCGCGCCGCGCCACAGCAATAGGCCCGCGCCGTTCGGGGGATGGAAACTCTAATCAACAGGTGGTCCAAATGGCTGGAATGGTGATTTTCGCTCTTGGCTTGGTCGTGGCGCTTGGGATCGGCTTTGTGTACTTTCGCGATCTGGGCGACATTTCGCAGATGTTGCTGAAGGTAAAGCGCGAGAACATGGTGCGTTTTATCCGGCACGAATACCGCTTGATCGCAATCGGGCTGGGCGGGTTTCTGGTCGCGACGCTGGCGCATTTTCTGATGGGCGCAGGTCCATTGTGGCTGTGGGCAATCGCGGGTTTGCTGACCCTCCTGCTTTATGGCTTTCCCTATGTCTGGGTTCATCTGGGGCTGCGGAACCAGCTGAACGATGCCGCGTTCTTTCCCATCAACGAGGCGCAGAAGTTTGTCGGCCCCACCGCGCCGGTCATTGTCATCGAAAACAACGGCCATGCCCGCGCGCATCCCGACGCACAGATCATGCGACCTCATCTGGCCGGAGACGCGACCGGGCTGGGCGGCGAAGACGTGGTCATGACCTATTGCGCCATGGCGAACCTTGGGCAGGGCTATGCCCCCCGCATCGAAGGCAAGCGGCTGGATCTTGAGGTTCTGGCCCAGCACGGCAACAACCTGATCCTGCGTGACAATGAGACGGGCGAGCCCATTCAGCACATATACGGATTTCGCGAGGCGGATCGTGACTTGAGCGCGGACGGTCCCGCCTGCCCGCTGCGCCCAGAGGCACAGATGAAACCCTGGCCGACCTACCGGATGACATTTCGCGGTTTCCAGAAGGCCTTTCCGGAGGGCGAGGTCTTTCTGAACAAACCCTCGTCAAATCCCCTGTTGCGGCTGCTGGATATGGTCACCGAGATCACCTTTGGGTGGGGAATTAGCCGCCAGCATCAGGAAGACGCGCCCGTGATGGACAATATGGACCGTTCGGACGACCGCCTGCCCAACAAGACTTATGTCTGGGGGATTACCATCGGTAAAGACGCGGTCTGCTGGACGGATGATTTCGTCATCGAGAACAACTGGATCGTCAACGCCAATGTCGGCGGACGCGACATCGTTGTCAGCCTTGACCCGAAATATGAAAGCCTTGGCGTCTGGTATAACGACAGCGGCAAACCCGTCAGTCGCTGCGACTTTTGGGGAATGTCTGATCAAGGCCAGTTGCAGCGCGTCGAAACCCTGCGCGCCGGAATATTCTGGCATGTCTGGTCCGAGTTCTTCCCGAAAACCGACATCAACCGCGTTGGTTCTGGCGCGCAGGGCAATAGTGATGTGGCGGCATGATCGGTTTGCGCCCTTTCGGATCGCATATCTGCGCAAGGCTACGACCAATCGGCGCGTGTCGTGGTTCTGAACCTAACCCGCGAACAAGCGGAACGAACCTGAGTGAACGGAGGGACACAGTGTTTACTAAACGATTGACGTCATGTAGCGCGATTGGTCTGGCTTTCCTGGCCTCATCTGCAACCATGGCAGCATCCCAACAGTCCGGGTGGTCTTACGAAGCCTCGATCTATCTGTTCATGCCCGAGACAGAGACCAGGTTCGAGACACCGATGGGAACGCTGGATGGTACGCTCAGCTTTTCGGATGCGCTGGATAACCTGGATTTTGCCTTTATGGGTGCGTTTGCTGCGACAAACGGGCGCTGGAGCGTTTTGTTCGACTATAACTATACTGACCTCTCCTTCAGCGACAACGCGCCCGGACCCGCAAACGCAGAACTGGACACTTCGGTCGAAACACAGTTTGCAACGGCGATGCTGGGTTACCGGATTCGTCAGGACCCTGCGGTCAATCTGGACCTGCTTGGCGGCTTTCGTTGGTACAGCACCGAAACGGACTTCACTTTGACCCCCGGGACCATGCCGGGACGCAACACTGTCGCGGATGACAGCTGGTTTGACCCGGTTATCGGCGCAAGGGCGCGTTTCACACTGTCCGATGACTGGACCGGAACGGCGTATCTGGACTATGGCGGGTTTCGCAGTGGCAGTGAAACCTGGCAGGTCTTGCTGACCGCCGATTATATCATCAATGAAAGATGGATGCTGCGCGGCGGATACCGCTATATTTCATTTGATCATGATATCGACGGCAGTCCCTACGAATTCAATCAATCCGGGCCTCTGGTCGGTGCCACCTATCGGTTCTGACGTTTTGGCGTGGTTCCGGCGCAGGTGATGGATGGGCTCGTCCGGATCGGATCACACGCCATGCAGTGCCAGTGAAACCCCCTGCCCGACGCCGACGCACATGCTGCACAACGCGCGCGTCAAACCACGGCTCGAAAGCTCCAGCGCGGCCGTACCCACAAGACGCGCGCCAGTCATACCCAGCGGGTGACCAAGGGCGATGGCACCGCCATTGGGGTTGATGTGATCCGCCATAGCGTCCAGCCCCAGCCCTCGTGCCACAGCCAGCGCCTGAGAGGCAAAGGCCTCGTTTAACTCGATCAGGTCGAAATCTGAGGGTGATAGCCCTAGTCGGTCACAGAGTTTTTGCGTGGCCGGCACCGGGCCGATCCCCATGACCCTTGGTGGAACACCCGCGCTGGCGGCACCTTCGACCCGTGCCAGCGGAATTAGCCCGTGCGCGCGCGCGCCCTCGCCACTGGCCAGAACCAACGCTGCCGCACCGTCGTTGATGCCGGACGCGTTGCCGGCTGTCACCGAGCCATCGTTGCGAAATGGCGTCTTCAGGGCTGAAAGCCTGTCCAGCGTAGTGGCGCGCGGATGTTCATCCGTTTCGACACTGGTCGCGTCGCCCTTCCGGGACGCGATTTCTACGGAAATGATCTCTCTCGCCAGCCGCCCGTTTTGCTGAGCCGCCAGCGCGCGCTGCTGGCTTTGCAACGCGAAGGCATCCTGATCGGCGCGCGAAATGTTCCACTCTGCGGCGACATTTTCGGCGGTCTCGGGCATGCTGTCGACACCCCAGGCCCGTTCGATCGCCGGATTGACAAATCGCCAGCCAATCGTTGTGTCAAACACTTCGGCCCGGCGCGAAAACGCTGCGTCCGGCTTGGGCATAACCAGTGGCGCGCGGCTCATGCTTTCGGCACCCCCGGCAATGATCAGGTCGGCGTCGCCGGTCCGAATGGCCCGCGCGCCGGCGATTACGGCGTCCATGCCCGACGCGCAAAGGCGGTTGATCGTGAACGCGGGCACAGTCTCGGGAAGGCCCGACAAAAGCACCACCATACGGGCAAGGTTGCGATTGTCCTCACCTGCCTGATTTGTCGCGCCCAGTATCACCTCGTCCACCGCACCCCAGTCGGCACGTGGGGACCGCGTCATCAGGGCCTTGACCGGCAGCGCCGCAAGATCGTCCGCGCGCACCTGCGCCAGCGCGCCACCATAGCGCCCGATGGGCGTGCGGACGTAATCGCAGATAAAAACCTCGCGCTCGGTCATGACAGATGCGCCGTGGCTTCGATTTCAACCACGGCTTCATCTTCGACCAGATCGGCGACAATGATCATCGACATGGCCGGAAAGTGGCGGCCAAACACCTCGCGGTAGGCAGCGCCAACTTCGGCCTGTTTCGCCAGGTATTCGCGTTTGTCGGTGACAAACCAGGTGAGCCGCGTGACGTCGGTGACCTGGCCGCCGCCAGCCTCGACGATTTCAACGATGTTCCGCAGCGCCTGTTTCATCTGGCCGATGAAGCCGCCGCCAACAAAATTCTTGTTTGCGTCCCAGCCGATCTGGCCGCCGATATGCAAGGTTCCGTCTTTCGTCAGCACACCGTTGGCATAGCCTTTTGCCGGAAGCCAGTTTTCTGGCTGAATGATCTTATGGCTCATGATGCGTCATCCCTGAATGTCTGTAGCTTGCTGCGGATGGTATCCGGCCATGCCACGGGGCGGCCATTGGCGCCGACGTGAACAAGTGTGGCAGAGGTCGTCAGCCGCACCTCATCGCCGCAGCGCGCAGTCATCGCGTATTTGGCCGAGCTGCGCCCGATCTTCACGATCCCAAGTCGGAAAATCAACTGGTCACCATGGCGGCTGGGGGCCGGGAAACGGGTTTCGATTTGCGCGGTCGGAACCGCCCCCACGCGATGAAGATCGTGGAACGGCGCGTTCAGGCCCTGATCAAAAAACGCCTCGACGCAATCGTTGATCATCTCGAAATAGCGTGGAAAGAAGACGATCCCCGCCGGGTCGCAATGTTTGAACAGGACCTTTTGATGAAACTCGAACGGCATCAGACCCCCACGTATTTTTCTGTGATGTCGTGGGTCAGATCAGCCATCGCGCCCGACCAGACGGTTCTGCCACGCTCCAAAACCACGGCCCTGTCCGACACCGCCGCCAGTTCCTTGAGCGATTTGTCGATCAGCAGGATCGCCACGCTCGTTTCTTGTTTCAGGCGATGCAGGGCGGTCCAGATTTCCTGCCGGACGATCGGGGCAAGACCTTCGGTCGCTTCATCCAGGATCAGCAACCGCGGGTTGGTCATCAGGGCCCGACCGATGGCCAGCATCTGCTGCTCGCCGCCGGACAGCGAAGCGGCACGCTGTGCCTGGCGCTCTCCCAGCCGGGGGAACAGCTCCGCGACACTGCGCAATGTCCAGTCCCCCGGGCGCGCGGCGGCAATCAGGTTTTCGCGTACCGTAAGATCGGCAAAGCAGCGCCGCCCTTCAGGCACCAGACCCACGCCGCTGCGGGCGACCTTGTGACTGGGCAGCACGTGCAGGTTCTGGCCGTCCAGCGTCAGCGTTCCTTCGGATTGGATCATCCGGCAAATGGCTTTCACGGTGGTCGTTTTACCCATCCCGTTGCGACCCATCAGGGCGGTGACCTCGCCTTGCGTCATCGCAAGATCAACGCCGAACAGGGCCTGGCTGACGCCATAGGTAGCGGTGAGGTTTTCGATTCGCAGCAGGGTCACGCCTCATCCCCCAGATAGGCATCGCGCACTTCCGGGCTGGTGCGAATGTCATCCGCCGTGCCGGTGGCGATCACCTTGCCGTAAACCAACACGCTGATCCGGTCGGCCAGCGCAAACACCGCGTCCATGTCATGTTCCACCAGCAATATCGGTGCTTCTTCGCGCAGCCCGTCAAGGAAGCCGGTCAGCCGTTTTGACCCTCCGGCCCCCAACCCGGCCATCGGCTCATCCATCACAAAAGCGCGCGGCGACAGCGTCAGCGCAACCGAAACCTCCAGCTGGCGGCGCTGCCCGTGGCTGAGGTTGGCGCAACGCGTGTCGCGCTCATCGCTCAGGCCCACACGCTCCAGCGCAGCTTCGGCAATGTCGCGCAGCTCGGACCGTTTCAGGGCCGGTCGCCAGAACCGCCAGGACAGGCGCTCTGCGCCCATCGCGCCCAGAACCGCGTTCTCCAGAACGGTATCTTCCATGCAAAGCTGCGAAATCTGGAAGGTGCGCCCCAGCCCAGCCTGCGCCCGCGCCTGCGTGCTGAGACGCGAGACGTCCTGACCGCGCAGCATGACCCGCCCGGAATCCGGTTGCAGACCGCCGCAAATCTGTTGAATCAAAGTGGACTTGCCCGCGCCATTGGGGCCGATGATAGCGTGAATTTCTCCCGATCTCAGGTCAATGGACACATCGTCCGTGGCTTTCAGCGCACCAAAGCTTTTGTTCAGGTTGCGCGTGGCGAGAACCGGATCAGACATGCGCGCCCTCTTTCCCGGTCAGCAGACCGATCAGACCGCCCCGACCGAACAGCACGATACACAACAGGATCGCCCCCAGATAGACGTGCCAGAAATCGGTGAGCTCCCCCAGAAAATGTTCCAGCGCCACAAAGACACAAGCCCCAATCACCGGACCCATCAGACGCCCGACCCCGCCGATGATGATCAACACGATCAGTTCACCGGACAATTGCCAGCTGAACATCGTGGGCGAGACAAAACGGTTCAGGTCGGCGAACAAGGCCCCCGCCAACCCGGTGATCGCGCCTGATATTACAAAGGCCAGCAGCTTGAGCCGCATGGGGTTCAACCCCACCGTTTCGACCCGGGTCGCCGTCTGGCGCGCTGCATTCAAGGCTAGCCCGAAGGGCGAAGCCTGCAGGCGCGCGAACAGAAACAGCACCGTGCACAGCAGCGTGAAGCAGACAGCGTAGAATTGGATCGGCAACAGGGTGTTCAGGCCGGGAAAGTCGTTTCGGACATAGATCGACAACCCGTCCTCACCGCCATATTGCGCCCAGGAGATGGCGAAATAGAAGAACATCTGACCAAAGGCGAGCGTGATCATGATAAAATACACGCCCGAGGTGCGCAGCGACAATAGCCCAATGAAGAACGCCACGATGCCGGACGTGATCATGGCGGCCAGCCAGATCACAGGCATCGACTTGGTGCCATCCGTCGTGAACAGGCCCAGATCAAGGGCGGTGTAGGTTTGCGCGTGATAGGCAAGAATGCCCATCGCGTAACCTCCGATCCCGAAGAACGCGGCGTGTCCGAAACTGACCATGCCGCCGATCCCCAGGATGATGTTCAGGCCAACCGCCGCCAGCGCAAGGATCACCGCCCGCGTCACCAGCGTGATGGTAAACGGCTGATCCGCAACCATCGCCCAGAGCGGCAGAGCCAGCAGGCCCGCGATCATCAGCCCGTTGAGGTATTTTTCATCCAACCTCATGCGCGGACTCCGAACAGGCCAGTGGGTCGCCAGATCAGCACCAGCCCCATCAGCACGTAAATCCCCATAGATGCCAGCGCCGAGCCGCTTTTCTGCGCCGCGCCAGTCTCCATGAACAGCTTGAACAGCTCAGGCAGAAACACGCCGCCCAGTGTGTCGGTCAGCCCGACCAGCAACGCCCCGATGAAAGCGCCGCGCACCGACCCGATGCCGCCAATGACGATGACGACAAAGGCAAGGATCAGAACCGGCTCGCCCATCCCGACCTGCACCGACTGGATCGCGCCCACCAGTGCACCGGCCAATCCGGCCAGCGCTGCGCCGAGGGCAAAGACCAGCGTGTAGAGCTTTGAGATATCGACGCCCAGCGCCGCGATCATCTCGCGATCGTTTTCACCGGCCCTGATCTGGATGCCCAGACGCGTGCGCTCGATCAGCGCCCAAAGACCAACCGCCACGGCCAAGCCAATTCCGATCAGGGTCAGCCGGTAAAGCGGGTATTCAATCCCGCCCGGCAGCGTCACAGGGCCTGACAGCGCGTCGGGGATGTCCAGAAACAAGGGGAACGATCCGAACACCCAACGGGTGCCTTCAGAAAAGATCAGGATCAGCGCGAAAGTCGCCAGAACCTGATCCAGATGCGGCGCGTTATACAACCGCCGGATCACCACCATTTCCACAATCGCCCCGGCCAGCGCCGCAGCGGCCAGGGCGGCGATCAGCGCCAGCAGGAACGAACCGGTCGCCCCCGCAACGGCAGCGGCGGCAAAAGCCCCGACCATATAGAGCGAGCCGTGGGCGAGATTGATCAGACCCATCACGCCGAAAATCAGCGTCAGGCCAGCCGCCATCAAAAACAGCATGACGCCGAACTGCAGCCCGTTCAGGATCTGCTCAATAATCAGGATTGATGACATGGAAACTCCGGTGATCTGCCCGCCCCCGGCAAAGGGGCAGGCAGCAGGTCGTTACATCTTGCACTCAGCCGCATAGGCGTCCGAATGGTTTTCCAGCGCCACGCCGATGATCTTGTTGGTGAAGACGTCGCCTTCCTTGATCACTTCGCGCGCATAGATCGTCTGCACCGGATGGTGGTTGGACCCAAAGCTGAAATCGCCACGGGTGCTGTTGAACTCGGCCGCGCGCAGCGCCTCGCGGAAGGCATCTGCATCTGACGGGTCGGCCTTGTCCAGAGCAGACAGCAACAGATTCGCCGCATCGAACCCCTGGCTTGCATATAGCGAAGGCAGACGCCCGTATTCCGCCTGAAAGCTTTCGACAAAGGCCGCGTTGGTGGGATTGTCGATGTCCTTGTTCCACTGCGACGTGTTCACCACACCCATGGCCGCGTCGCCAACCGCTTGCAGAATCCCCTGATCAAAGCTGAAGGCCGGACCCACAACCGGAATGTCGATGCCGCTGTCGGCATATTGCTTGAGGAAGGAAATCCCCATACCGCCCGGAAGGAAAAAGAACACGCTGTCCGCGTCACTTGCGCGGATTTGCGCGATTTCGGCGGCATAGTCGGTCTGACCAAGTTCGGTATAAATCTCGCCAGCCAGATCGCCTTCGAAAAAGCGTTTATAGCCGGTCAGCGCATCGACGCCTGCGGGATAGTTCGGCGCCATGATAAAGCTGTTCTTGAAACCCGCGCCGTTGGCATAGGCCCCGGCGGCCTCGTGCAGGTTGTCATTCTGCCAAGCGACGTTGAAATAATTCTGATGACAGCCCTTCCCTGCCAGCGGCGATGGCCCGGCATTGGGAGACAGATAGAACACGTTCTGGTTCACCGCCGCAGGCACAACCGCCATGGCAAGGTTGGACCAGATGATACCCGTCATCACGTCGACCCGTTCCGACTGAATCATCTTGTCCGAAAGTTGAACGGCAATGTCCGGTTTGCGCTGATCGTCCTCGATCACCACCTCGATATCGTCGCGCCCCGACTGTGCAATCGCCAGCATGAACCCGTCGCGCACGTCGATGCCCAACCCGGCACCGCCACCGGAAAGGGTAGTGATCATCCCAACCTTGACTTCGGCCAGCGCACCCGTCGCGCAAAGCGCAGATACCGCCGCTGCCGCTAGAAACTTTTTCATCTTCATCTCCCTTCGTTGGTCTTCTGAACGCAACTTATGTCATTATTCCCTGCGTTCGGTCTATGCCCCTGACAGGACGATCTTTTTTGTTGCCTCGTCAATCTCCGATCACTCTTTCTGTGCTGCCGGCGATTTCAGTCTGAACCGCTGAATTTTCCCCGTCGCGGTTTTGGGCAGGTCTTGGCAGAACCGGATGGAGCGCGGGTATTTGTAGGGCGCAATGACGGATTTGGTATGGGCCTGAAGGTCTTCACGCATAGCGTCATCCGCCGTCGCCCCTTCGACCAGAACAACATGCGCCTCGACGATATGCCCGCGTTCGGAATCCGGCGCGCCGATCACCGCGCATTCCGACACGGCCTCATGGGCCAGCAACGCGGCCTCGACCTCGGGTCCGGCAATATTATAGCCCGCCGACACGATCATATCGTCATTGCGGGCAGCAAAATGGAAATAGCCATCGGCGTCTTTATAGAAACTGTCGCCTGTGATGTTCCATCCGTCCGAGACGTAGCCCCTCTGACGGTCATCGTTCAGGTATCGGCAGCCGGTGGGGCCGCGAATGGCCAGCCGGCCAACGTCGTCCGTGTCAGCTTCGGTGCCATCGTTTTTCAGAACCCGCGCCTCATATCCGGCCACCGGTCTGCCGGTGCAGGCGGGGCGATGATCGTCAAACCGGTTCGAGATGAAGATATGCAGCAATTCGGTGGCCCCGATACCGTCCAGCATCGGCTTGCCTGTCCTGGCCATCCAATCGTCATAGACAGGTTTGGGCAGCGTTTCACCTGCCGAGACCGCAGCGCGCAGGCTGGACAGGTCGGCACCATCCTCCATCGCCTGCAGCATGACGCGATAGGCGGTGGGGGCGGTAAAGCACACGGTTGCCTTATACTTCTCGATAATCTCGATCATGCCGGGTGGCGAGGCTTGTTCCAGCAACGTGGCCGTCGCGCCAAACCGCAAAGGAAAGACTGCCAGCCCGCCCAGCCCGAAGGTGAAGGCCAGAGGGGGCGAGCCGACAAAGACATCTTCGGGCTGCACATCCAGAACTTCGCGGGCATAACCGTCGGCGATGATCATCAGATCGCGGTGGAAATGCATCGTCGCCTTGGGCTCACCGGTCGAGCCGGAGGTAAACCCCAGCAAGGCCACATCATCCCGCCCGGTTTGCACACAGTCAAACTGAACCGGTTTTTCCAGCGCCAGCCTGTCCAGTTCGGCATCGTGGTTCGACGTGCCGTCAAATCCAACGACCCGCTTCAGGAACCGGCTGTCACTGGCGCAGGCCCGCATCTCGTCCATCAGTCGGGTGTCGCAGAGCGCGAATTGAATCTCTGCCTTGTCGACCTGTTTGGCCAGTTCACCGGCGCGCAGCATCGGCATCGTGTTGACCACGACGGCCCCGGCCTTGGTCGCCGCGAGCCAACAGGCCACCATTGCCGGATTGTTGGCCGACCGGATCAGAACCCGGTTGCCCGGCGCCACTCCTAGGTTTTCGACCAGCACATGCGCCAGCCGGTTGGTCCAGTCGCTGAGCTCCTTATACGTCCGCTGCCGCCCGTTTCCGATCAGCGCGATATTGTCGCCAAAACCTTTGGCGACCATCGCATCCGTCAGTTCATACCCGGCGTTCAGAAATTCAGGATAGTCGAACCCGTCCAACAGGAACTCCGGCCACTGGTCTTGCGGCGGCAGGCTGTCGCGACTGAACGTGTCGGTATGCGCGGACGGTCCCAGCATCACTTCCCCTCCATATGGGCCGCCATCGTCTGACGCGCGATGACGACTTTCTGAACATCCGAAGCGCCTTCGTAGATCCGCAAAGCCCGGATTTCGCGATACAGCGATTCAACGGGCATGCCGGACCTCACGCCGTCTCCTCCGAAAAGCTGCACCGCCTTGTCGATGACCAGTTGCGCGTGGTCGGTGGCGAACAACTTGGCCATCGCCGCCTCACGCGTGATGCGGTCCGCGCCGCTGTCCTTGGCCCAGGCAGCGCGATAGACCAACAGCGCCGCCGCATCGACATCCAGCGCCATATCCGCAATGTGGCCCTGCACCATCTGCAGATCGAACAGGGGCGCACCCTGAATTTGACGGGACGAAACCCGTGCCAGAGCTTCGTCCAGTGCCCGCCGGGCAAAACCCAGGGCCGCCGCAGCAACGGTCGGGCGGAATACGTCCAGCACGGACATGGCAATGCGAAACCCCGCGCCGGGCGACCCGATCATTGCCTGCACCGGCACCCGCACATCGTCAAACCGCAGCGTGGCCAGCGGATGCGGGGCGATGGTGTCGAGCCGCGCGGCGATCTCAAACCCGGGCAGATCGGGAGTGACGACAAATGCCGACAATCCCCTGGCACCGGGCGCTTCTCCGGTGCGGGCGAACAGGGTGTACACGTCGGCAATGCCGCCGTTCGATATCCAGGTTTTTTCCCCGTTCAGCACGTAATGGTCGCCGTCACGCGTGGCGGACATGGTGGAGCTCGCCACGTCCGACCCGGACTGCGGTTCCGTCAGTGCAAAGGCGGATATCGCCTGCCCATTGCGCGTTTTCGGCAACCAGGTCGCTTTTTGTTCCGGTGACCCGAACAGGGATATCGCTCCGGTCCCAAGGCCCTGCATCGCAAAGGCGAAATCCGCCAGACCGTCATGCCGCGCCAGCGTTTCGCGGGCCAGGCACAGGGTTCTGACGTCAATCTGTCCGCCGTCATCGGCCGTCGGGTTCAGCACCCCGGCTTCGCCCAGCGTTCGAACAAGAGTGCGACACGCGGCATCCGTATCGCGATGGTCGATCTCAAGCCCCCGCGCGACTTCTTCCATGCGCGCAGCCCAGTCCCGGTGTCGCTGTTCGAAAAACGGCCATGAAAGGAAGCTCTGATCCGCCATCAATCCCCCTCGAACACCGGTTTTTCTTTTGCGACAAAGGCGTTATAGGCGCGTTCGAAATCGCCGGTCTGCATACAGATGGCCTGCGCCTGCGCCTCGGCCTCGATCGCCTGTTCGATCGACATGGACCATTCCTGTGCCAGCATCGTCTTGGTCATCATATGGGCGAAATTCGGCCCTGCGGCGATGCGCCGGGCCATGTCCTGTGCGGCTGTGTCAAGCTGGGTGGCGTCGACGACGCTGTTGTAGAACCCCCAGGCTTGACCTTCCTCGGCGCTCATCGACCGGCCGGTATATAGCAGCTCTGCCGCCCGCCCCTGACCGATGATCCGGGGCAGAATTGCACAGGCCCCCATATCGCACCCGGCAAGCCCGACCCGTGTGAACAGAAAGGCGCATTTCGCTTGCGGCGTGGCGATCCGCAGATCCGAGGCCATTGCGATTATGGCCCCCGCGCCCACGCACACACCATCCACCGCTGCGATCACCGGCTTGCCGCAATTCACGATCGCCTTGACCAGATCGCCGGTCATCCGGGTAAAGGTCAAAAGCTCTTTCATATTCATCCGGGTCAGTGGTCCGATGATGTCATGCACGTCGCCGCCGGAACTGAAATTGCCGCCATTCGATGCAAAGACAACCGCATCGACGTCGTCGGAATAGACCAGATCCCGAAACCAGTCGCGCAGTTCGGCGTAGCTGTCGAAGGTCAAAGGGTTCTTACGGTCAGGCCGGTCCAGCGCAACCGTGGCGATGCGGTCTCTGATTTCGCACCGGAAATGCGTGGCGTCACGGGTCATTGGGGTCCTCCGGCAAGCTGAATTCTGTGGTGAGTGTCCGTGCCTCTTCGGCTGTGAACTGGCCCAGCATGTCCGCGATCCAGGCTTCATGCGCGGCCGCCTGACGGGCAAACTCCTCACGCCCTTTCTGTGTCATCCGCACGCGGTGCGCGCGGCGATCCCCCGGTACCGGAACGCGCACCAGCAGCCCGTCTTCGGCCAACCGGTCCACGATGCCCGTGACGTTGCCGTTGGACACGCGCAGAACGCCGGAAATTTCGCTCATCTTCAGGCCACCCTCGAACCGCGACAGGGCGGCCATCACGTCGAACCGGGGAAGCGTCGTATCGAATTCCGAGCGAAAATTTTCCCGCAACTTGCCTTCGATGCTGCGCGTGGTCTTGAGCAGTCGCAGCCAGAGGCGCAGCCTTTCCTTCGAGGCCCCTTCCAGCGGCGTCTGGGCGAGGGTTGGCGTCATACTTCACCCCCGGATAGTGACAGCGTATGGCCGTTCACGGATCTGGCCGCATCCGAACACAGCCACATCACCGCATCCGCGACCTCATCGGGCTGGATAAAACGGCGCTGCGGATTGCCACTGTGCAAAGACGCCGCGGCATCCTCTGCGCTCATCCCCGTTTTTTCGACGATATTTGCAATCGACCGCTCCAGCATGGGGGTGTCCACAAAACCCGGGCAAACCGCGTTCACCGTGATCCCGGTCTGCGCCAGCTCGACCGCCAGCGCGCGCGTCAGGCCCACTACACCGTGTTTTGCCGCGCAATAGCCCGAGACATACGCAAACCCTTTCAGCCCGGCGGTCGAGGCAATGGCAATCAGGCGACCGATGCCCGCTGACTGCATGTCCGGCAAACCGGCTTTCCACAGATTGAACACGCCGACCAGATTCACCTCGGTCATCGCGCGCAGGTCCTCCGCCGTCATCTTGCGAAACGGAACGGACTGCGCGGCGCCAGCGTTCGCTATAACCACCGTAACCGCGCCGCGCGCAGCACGCGCGGCGGTAAAGGCCGCTTCGACCTGCGCGGCATCGGTCACGTCGCAGACCTCATATGGCAGCCCCTGTTGCTGCAAACTGGTCTCGGTCCGGCCCAGCAGCGTTACGGCTGCCCCGCTTTGCGCGAATGCGTGGGCGATGGCCGCACCAACCCCTGTTCCACCGCCGGATATGATCACATGGCTCATACTTTGCCCGCCATTTCCGCCTCACGGTCGGCCAGCCGCCAGGCCTGATCCCGACCTGCCTCGTACGGCTTGGGCCAGGTTTCCAAACGGTCTCCCAGTTCAGTGGCCGCGTGCAGGGTCCAATACGGGTCGCTCAGATGCGGGCGGGCCAGACAGACCAGATCGGCGCGCCCGGCCATCAGGATCGAATTGACGTGATCGGCCTCGTAGATATTCCCCACCGCCATGGTGCTGATGCCGCGCTCATTGCGGATGCGATCCGAAAACGGGGTCTGGAACATCCGGCCGTAAACCGGCTTGGCCTTGATCGAGGTCTGGCCTGCGGAAACATCCACGATGTCGGCGCCGGCGGCGTCGAACATGGCCGCGATCTCAACAGCTTCTTCCGGCGTGACGCCGTCATCGCCCGCCCAGTCGCTGGCTGAGATGCGGACGGCCATCGGCTTTGTATCCGGCCAGACCGCGCGCATGGCTGAAAAGACCTCCAGCGGATAGCGCATGCGATTTTCCAGACTGCCGCCATAGTCATCGTCGCGGGTATTCGACAATGGCGATATGAAGGACGAGATCAGGTAGCCATGTGCGGCATGCAGTTCGATCATGTCGAACCCGGCGCGATCCGCCATCTGGGCTGCCGCAACAAATTCGTCGGTAACCTTGTCCATATCCGCGCGGTCCATCTTTTTTGGCACCGCGTTTTCATCCGACCACGCAAGGGCCGAGGCGGAAATCAACGGCCAGTTCCCTTTCTCCAGCGGCTGATCCATGCCCTCCCATCCGATCCGTGTAGATCCTTTGCGGCCCGAATGACCGATCTGGCAACAAATCTTGGCTTCGGTCTCGGCATGGACAAAATCCGTCAGGCGACGCCAGGCGGCTTCGTGTTCCTCTGCATAAAGCCCCGGACAGCCCGGCGTGATCCGCCCCTCCGCGCTGACGCAGGTCATTTCGGTATAGACCAGCCCCGCCCCGCCTTTGGCACGCTCGCCATAGTGAATCAGATGCCAGTCCGTCGGACAGCCATCGACGGCCTTGTATTGCGCCATGGGCGAAACCACGATCCGGTTCTTCAGCACCATGTCGCGCAGGCGAAAGGGCGCGAACATGGGCGCACGGGCGGGGGCGTTGGTTTCCGCTCCGGCCTGCTGCATGAACCAGGCCTCGGCCCGGCCCAGCCAGCCCGCATCCCGTTCGCGAAGATTCTCGTGGCTGATCCGCTGCGACCGGGTCAACATTGAGTAGTTCAACTGCACGGAATCCAGATCAAGGTACCGCTCCACGTCCTCGAACCATTCGACCGAGTTTCGCGCCGCCGATTGCAGGCGCAGAACCTCCAGCCGGCGCTCATCCTCATAGCGGGCAAACGCGGCCTCAAGCGTTGCTTCCGTGGTGATGAACTCTGCCAGCGCAATCGCGCTTTCCAGCGCCAGCTTGGTGCCTGACCCGATTGAGAAATGCGCGGTTGCCGCTGCGTCCCCCAACAGCACGACATTCCGGTGGCTCCACTTTTCACACAGAACCCGCGGAAACCGCAGCCAGGCCGAGCCCCGGATATGCCCGGCGTTGGTCATCAAGGGATGGCCGCCCAGATGATCCTTGAATATCTCTTCGCAGACGGCAATCGACTGCTGCTGGGTCATGTTATCGAACCCGTAGGCGTCAAACGTCTCTTGTGTGCATTCGACGATGAAGGTCGCTGTGTCAGGGTCGAACTGATAGGCATGCGCCCAGACCCATCCCTTGTCCGTCTTTTCGAAGATAAAGGTAAAGGCATCATCGAATTTCTGATGCGTTCCCAGCCAGACAAACTGGCACAGCCTCTGGTCGATGTCCGGCCTGAACACATCCGAAAACTCGGAACGGGTTTTCGAATTCAATCCGTCCGAGGCGATAACGACGTCGTAAGCCTCCATATATTCGGACGCTGAGGCGACTTCGGTTTCAAACCGCATCTCAACGCCAAGCTCGCGGGCGCGCGCCTGCAGGATCAGCAACAGCTGCTTGCGCCCGATGCCGCAAAACCCGTGCCCGCTGGACAGGGTGCGCTGACCTTTGTGCACCAGCGCGACATCGTCCCAATAGGCAAAGTGGTCACGGATTCTTGCCGCGCTCACCGCGTCATTGGCCGCCAGGTTATCCAGCGTTTCATCGGAAAGGACCACCCCCCACCCAAAGGTGTCGTCAGGGCGGTTGCGCTCGATCACAATCACTTCGGCATCCGGATCGCGAAGCTTCATCGAAATCCCGAGATAAAGACCAGCAGGTCCCCCGCCGAGGCATGCAACGCGCATCGTTACCCTTCCCCTCATCAGTTGCCGTACCTGAAACGCTAGACCGAGTCGGCCATCCCTTCAAGTTCAAATATTTTATGCTTGAAGTTTTATCTGATGCGGCTAGGCTTTGCAGGTGTCTTCCAATGCGGCAGGTATGTTGTCTGATGGTGGTTCGGATAGAAACGCGCGGTGATGTGGCGGTTGTGACGATCGACAACCCGCCCGTGAACGCAGCCAGCCAGGCCGTGCGCGCAGGTTTACTGACAGCGCTGTCCGTGGCTGAGGCGGATGATGCAATCCGGTCGGTCGTCCTGCGGGCCGAGGGCCGGACCTTCACCGCCGGTGCTGATGTGAAAGAATTCGACAGACCGCCGCAGGAACCTCATCTGCCCGACGTCATTCACGCCATTGAAAATGCAGCGAAACCCTGGGTGGCGGCCTTGCACGGGACTGTCCTGGGTGGCGGGCTGGAAATCGCGCTTGGCTGCACGTATCGCATCGCAGGCCCTGATACCAAGCTGGGTCTGCCTGAAGTAACGCTTGGCCTGATCCCCGGAGCTGGCGGAACCGTCCGGTTGCCGCGCCTGATCGACCCAGTCCAAGCATTGAAAATGGTGGCGGCAGGAAAGCCCGTATCCGCAAATAAAGCGCGTGATCTGGGTCTGATCGACAATATTGCGGACACCGATCTTACGGCACATGCCGTTTCGCTTGCGCAGCAGGCTGCGGACAATCCGGCCAGAACGGCGCTGAGCCGTGCGGACGCCCGACCCATTGCTGATCAGGAGGCGTGGCAGGCTGCAAAGCACGCAATCCTTTCAAAAGCGCGCGGCGCCCATGCGCCTGCCGCGGCGGTGGCTGCCGTGCAGAATGCGCTCGACCTTCCGGCGCCGGAGGCATTGATCAAGGAACGCGAGGCTTTCCTGACACTGAAATCCGACCCGCAAAGCGCGGCCTTGCGCTATATCTTCTTTGCGGAACGTTCCGCGCCGAAACCACCCGAACTGAAGGGTGTTGCGCCCCGCCCCCTCAACACTGTCGGGGTGATCGGCGGCGGCACCATGGGGGCCGGGATCGCAGCCGCCTGCCTGCTGTCGGGCCTGCCGGTCACACTGGTCGAACGGGACGAACACGCGCGCGCAGCCGGATTGGGCCGTGTAGAGGGCATTCTGAAAGACAGCCTGAAACGTGGCCTCATCGACCAGAGCAAGTTTGAAAATCTCATCGCATCATTGACGACGGCAACGACGTATCAGGCCCTTTCAGACACCGGACTTGTCATTGAGGCGGTATTCGAAGACATGTCCCTGAAAACCCGAGTGTTTCAGGATTTGGATGCCATCCTGCGGCCTGAGGCAGTGTTGGCGAGCAACACGTCATACCTGGATATCGGTGCCATCGCACGCCAGACCCGACACCCCGAACGGATGATCGGCCTGCACTTTTTCTCACCCGCGCACATCATGAAACTGCTTGAAGTCATCATCCCCGCACAGGCTGACCCATCTGCGGTCGCCACCGGGTTTGCGCTGGCCCGAAAGCTGGGGAAAATCGCCGTACCTGCGGGCGTATGCGACGGGTTTATCGGCAACCGTATCATGTCGGCCTATCGGCGCGAATGCGAATACATGATCGAAGATGGCACCCTGCCCTGGGACGTGGACCGGGCGATGCGAGCCTTCGGCTTTCCCTTGGGCCTGTTCGAGATGCAGGACCTTGCCGGGCTCGATATTGGCTGGGCGATGCGCAAAAACCGCGCCTCAACCCGCGATCCGGATGAGCGTTACGTTAACATCGCCGACAAGCTGTGCGAGGCCGGGCGGTTCGGCCGCAAGGCCGGAAAAGGCTGGTACGACTACACCGATGGCAAGGCGGAACCCTCGCAATGGGTAAAAAGCCTTATTCTTGCGGAATCCGCGCGCAAGACCATTGCCCGTGCGCCGATATCCGACGCTGATATCACGCGGCGCATCCTGTCGACCATGCAGGCCGAGGCACAAACGCTGCTGACCGAGGGCATCGCGCGGCGGGCTGAGGATATCGACGTTGTCATGGTCAACGGCTACGGATTTCCCCGATGGCGCGGCGGGCCGCTGTTCATGACCACACAGGGTTCATCCGTGGGTTAAAGCGGAACCCGCGCCCGAAAAACCGACCCGTACTGAGACAGAACGGTTGACGGACGGGCTGAGATTCACTCAATGTCATTCCAGCCAACAATGGGGAGCTGCGGTTTTGTCAGCCAGCCTTCGCAAACCTACGATGCGTCGCGAAACCGGGTGCGATCTGGTCGCCTGACCGGCTGAAAGCGGACAGTTCTCATCCAACCCGTCCCCGGGTTTGTTCCATTCCTTCAGGCTGATACCCAAATGATCCAAAATGAAGGATTGCGTTTGGCAATCGACATCGGCGGTACGTTTACCGACACCGTTCTTCTGAACCGCGCATCGCAGGTCGTGGCACCGACCAAAACCCCGACGACACCGCAGCGCCCGGCCCTCGGCGCCCTGGAAGGTGCCGTGCATGTGCTGGAAACCGCAGGGGCTGAGTGGTCGCAGCTCAGCGGTTTCATCCATGGCACGACGCTGGCAACCAATGCACTGATCGAGCGGCGGGGCGCCACGACGGCCACCATCACGACCCGCGGATTTCGGGACATTCTCGAAATCGCCTATGAGCGCCGTTACAGCCAATACGCGATTGATCTGGTAAAGCCCGATCTGATCGTGCCGCGCGCGCTTTCGCTGACCATCGGCGGACGCATGAATGCAGGCGGGCAAGAGCTTGAGCCGCTGGATGAAACGGACATTGCACCGATTGTGGCCACGCTGAAAGCGCAGAAAGTGGATGCCGTGGCGATCTGCCTGATGCACGCCTACGCCAATCCGGCACATGAGTTAAAGCTGCGGGATCTGTTGAACCGGCAGATGCCCGGTCTGGTCATCTCACTAAGTCACGAGGTCAGCCCCGAGGCGCGCGAGTTCGACCGGCTCTGCACCACAATCGCCAATGCCTATGTGCAGCCCCTCATGGCCGGGTATCTGCGGGATTTCGAAGCGCGGTTCCGGCAGATGGGGCTGACCTGCCCGATCCTGATGATGACTGCCGGCGGGGGCATGACCACGCTTGAAACCGCCGCCCGGTTGCCGATCCGGCTGGTCGAATCCGGCCCGGCCGGAGGCGCAGTTCTTGCCGCCCGCATCGCGCAGGCCACCGGCGAAAAGGACGTCTTGTCGTTTGATATGGGCGGCACGACCGCCAAGCTTTGCCTGATTGACGACTACCGCCCCCAGACAGCGCGCAAGTTCGAGATTTCCAGGGCCGAGCGTTTCATCAAAGGGTCGGGAATGCCGGTGCGAATTCCGGTGATCGAGATGATTGAAATCGGGGCCGGGGGCGGCTCCATCGCCAGCGTTGACCGTTTGCGCCGTATTCAGGTTGGGCCCCACAGTGCCGGATCAGACCCCGGCCCTGCTGCTTTTGGTAAGGGCGGCGACCGGCCAACCATCACGGATTCCGACCTGACGCTGGGCCTTATCGAACCGGGGCTGTTTGCCGGAGGTCGGCTTCAACTGAACCCCGGTGCCGCCCAAAAGGCTTTGACCCGCGACATCGCTGAACCGCTTGACCTTCGTCCCGATCAGGCGGCGTTTGCGGTCAGTGAAATCGTTGACGAAAGCATGGCGAGCGCGGGCCGCATGCACGCGGTCGAATCCGGCAAGGACCTGGGCAACCGGGTGATGATCGCCTTTGGCGGCAACGGCCCGCTTCACGCCACAAGGGTCGCGCGGCGCGCGCAGATGCAACGCGTTTTGATCCCACAAGACCCTGGCGTCGGGTCGGCGGTCGGGTTCCTGTATGCCCCTGTTTCATACGAGGTCATTCGGTCGCGCTATGCCAGGCTGGACAGTCTGGATATCGACGGGTTGAACCGTTTTTTTGCCGAAATGCAGACCGAAGCCGAACAGGTTGTTCGGGCGGGTGCCCCGGAAGGTCTGCTGCGGCAACGCCGGATCGCCTATATGCGGTATCACGGTCAGGGTCATGAGATCGAAATCCGCCTGCCCGACCGGGCACTGAACACTTCTGATGTGGATGTTTTGAGAACCGCTTTCGAGGCGGAATACAGTCGGCAGTTCAGCCGGGTCGTGCCGGGTATGACCGTAGAGATCCTGAATTGGGGTCTGTCCGTGTCATCCGACCCGCCGCCGCACGCGGCCTGTACGGGCACGCCCTCTGCCTATCGTGCCAAGCCGGCGGCAAAACGCCGAATTCTGTGCGACGTCAGTGGGGATTGGCGAACCGCCGATGTGTTCAGCCGCGCCGAGCTGAAACCGGGCGCGGCGTTCGAGGGGCCGGCCCTGATTGTCGAGGCGCAAACCACAACTCTTGTCAGCGCCGATTTCAACGGATCCGTGGACAGTCAGGGCAATATCTGGCTGACACGGCAAGAGGAGGCGCAGAGATGATCCCATCAGATACACGCCTGCAGGTAATGTGGAACCGGCTGCTGGCCGTGGTGGAAGAACAGGGGCAGGCGCTGATCCGTGCGGCGTTCAGCCCGATCGTGCGCGAGTGCGGCGACATCTCGGCCGGAATATTCGATGCAAAGGGCCGGATGCTGGCGCAGGCGGTGACCGGCACGCCCGGGCACATCAACACCATGGCCGAAGCGGTGAAAACGCTGCGGTCCCGTTTTGATCCGGGCGCCATGAAGCCCGGCGATATCTACATGACGAACGACCCCTGGATTGCCTCGGGGCATCTGAATGATTTTCTGCTGATGATGCCGGTTTTTCACCGTGATGCCGTCATAGGGTTTACCGCCTGCACGTCCCATCTGGTCGATCTCGGCGGGCTTGGCATGGGGCCGGAAGGATCGGACATTTATGACGAAGGGCTGCTGATCCCGCCCTGCAAGCTGGTCAGCGAGGGCGAGGTCAATGCCCTGCTACTGGAGATCGTCAAGGCCAACTCGCGCGAGCCCATCGCCAATGAAGGCGACATTTACGCCCTTATCGCATGCTGCGAGGCCGGGTCGGTCCGGTTGACCCAGATGATGCAGGAATTCGGCATAGCCGACCTGCAGGCATTGTCCGACTTCATCATCCGGACATCCAGGCGGGGAACTCTGGAAGCCGTCGCCAAACTGCCCAAGGGCACGTGGCGCCATGTGCTGAAAGTGGATGGATATGATCAGGACATTGAACTGCATGCCGCGCTGACCATTGCCGATGATCACCTGTTGCTGGATTTCGACGGCACCGCAGCCTGTGTCGGCAAGGGGATCAATGTCCCTCTGAACTACGCGACCGCCTATTCGGTGTTCGCGTTGCGTTGCATCATCGGGGCAGACATCCCGAACAACGCGGGGTCGCTGGAGCCGTTTCGGGTGACCGGCCCCGAGGGGTGTATCCTGAATGCGCAACCACCCGCACCGGTCGCCATGCGCCATACGCTGGGTCAGATGACCCCAGATCTGGTTTATGGCTGTTTGTCACAGGCGCTGCCCGGGAAGGTGCCGGCCGAAGGCGCGTCTTGCATGTATGACCTGCCCCTACGCCACGCACCCGAGGCCATCGACAGGGGCGACGGTCTTTTCGCGCTTGAGCTTGTGTTCAACGGCGGCACCGGTGCCCGGCCCAGACTAGACGGGCTGTCCGCCACGGCCTTTCCCAGCGGCGTCTGGGGCAGCCAGGTCGAAACCACCGAGGCGGTCGCCCCGGTCCTGTTTCACCGCCGCGAACTGAGGCCGGATTCCGGCGGCGCAGGCCGGTTCCGGGGCGGTCTGGGGCAACGCATCGAACTGAGCGCTTCGAAGGATCAGGATCTGATGCTGTTTCTGTCGGTCGAACGGATCAGAAACCCCGCCGCCGGGCGCGACGGCGGACATGACGGCGCACCCGGCTGTATTACGGTCAACCCCGGAGGGCACATCCTGCCCGGGAAAGGCGAGGTGCGGATCCGGGCCGGGGAAACCCTGGTCTTTGAGACTCCGGGCGGCGGCGGGTTCGGCCCGCCCGGTGAACGGGCGCAACGCGCTGTTCAGGACGACATCCGGTCTGGCCTTGTCAGCGAAGAAGGCGCCAGAACCCTGTATGAGAGGTTGAAATGACCACCCCGCTTCCTCACATCGCGCAAATGTCCCCTTACGCGCTGGCGGAACTGAGCGTGCCCGAAGGGAAACCCCTGATATCGCTGTCGCAAAATGAAAGCCTGCGTCCGCCAAGCCCCAGGGCGCTGGATGCCGCGGCGAAGGCGTTGGGGGCGTCGATGCTCTACCCTGATCCGAACTGGACCGAGCTGCGCCATGCGCTGGCTGACCTGCACGATCTGGACGCCGGATGCATTTTGTGTGGCAGTGGATCGCTGGATTTGATCGGCTGCCTTGCGCGGGTGTTTGCCGGTCCGAACCGCGCGGTTCTTGCCCCGGCCCATGCCTATCCGTTCTTCCGCACTGCGGCCCAATTGGCGGATGCCCGGTTCGACATCGCGGCGGAAACGGAGGCCGTTGTCAATGTCGACGCGCTGCTCGGGGCGGTTCGGGCGGATACCGGGCTTGTATTCGTCGCCAACCCCGGCAACCCGACGGGCACGCGCATACCGAAATCCGAAATCACCCGCCTGCGTCTGGGGCTGCGATCGGATATTCTGCTTGTCATTGACGAAGCTTATGGCGAATTTGCCGACCATCTGGGTGAACGGTGCTTTGATCTGGTTCAGGATGGAAACACGGTGGTTCTGCGGACTTTTTCCAAAGCCTATGGCATGGCCGGGTTCCGCGTTGGCTGGGGGCTGTTCCCGCCAGCGATAGCCGCCGAATTGCGCAAAGTCATGAACCCGAACAACATTCCGGCAAGCGCTCAGATGGCCGCAGCCGCAGCCGCCCGGGATGACAATTACATGCGCGAAACATGCGCGATGACCGCCCGTCTGCGGGATCAGACCGCAGCAGAGTTGGCCAGCGCGGGGTTTCACGTCTATCCCAGTCTCACAAACTTTCTGTTGCTGGACATGGGCAGCGCCGAAGCGGCGCAAAGTGCGGACAGGGTGCTGCGATCGGACGGGGTGTTCCTGCGTCCTCAGGGCGGGGCGGCGCTTGCGCATTGCCTGAGAATGACCGTCGGCCCAAAGGAGGCCATGGGCAAGGCCCTGACCTTTCTCAGACAATGGAAAGAGGAGACACAGCCATGAACCGGTCACGAGGCCGCGCCCGGCTTGGCGTGTTGGTGCCCTTTACCAACACAAACCTTGAACCTGATCTGACCCTGATGCAGCCGCATGGCGTTTCGGTCCATGTGGCGCGGCTGGGTGGATATGATGAGGATGAAATCCCCGACGAATCCCAGATGCAAAGCTTGGGGGCCGTAAACCTGGAAGACCCCTTGCAATTGCTGGCCGGCGCAAAGCCGGATGTCATCCTGTATGGCTGCACGTCGGCCACACTCACCCACGGCCCCGAATTCGACCGGGCTCTGGCCGATCGGATCGGCCCACAAAGCGGGGCAGGAACGGTGACCGCGGCCGGAGCGCTTGTCCATGCCCTGACCACACTCGGCGCGGAACGCATCGGGTTTGCCTCACCCTATGTGCCTGCCATTAACGACATGGCGATCAAGTTCCTTGCGGATCTGGGGTTTGAAACGATCCGGCGATCCGAAACCAGCGAAACACTGGACAATGCCGGACAGGGCGCGCTGGACCCGGATGCGGTTTTCAGGCTTGGCCTTGCAGCGGATCACCCGAAGGCGGACGTGCTGGTGCTGTCCTGTACGGATATGCGCAGCGTCGAGACGCTGGAGCGTCTGGAAAACGAGGTCGGGAAACCCGTGATCAGTTCAAATCAGGCAATGCTGTTTCAGGCGCTGCAACTGCTTGGCATAGGTGAGCCGATCAAAGGATTCGGGCGGTTGCTGGTACAGCCGAGGTGATTGCTACTTGGCCGGTTCGACCAGACCTGCGTTGAGCTGATCGACAGCGGTTACACCGATCTGCGCCATTGTGATGCTGAATTCCTCACTCAGGACATCCCAAAGCTGCTGCAACCCCCTTTCCCCTGCAGCCGCCATGGCGAATTGCAGGATACGGCCGAAGAACACGAAATCCGCGCCGCTTATCAGGGCTTTTACGGCGTCTTCGCCGGACCGAAGGCCGCTATCATAGAAGACCGGGTAACCGTTCCCAACGGCTGCGCGGATCTCCCGCAACGCCTGGAACGCCGCAGGGGCACTGTCCAGTTGCCGCGCGCCGTGGCTTGAGACCTGAACAGCGTCCGCCCCGGCCGCCTTGACCGCCAGCGCGTCCGCGGAATCCAGAACACCCTTGACGACCAGCTTTCCGCTCCATCGGTCGCGCAAGCGGGCCAGTGTTTCCCATGTCGCCCGCGCACGGCTTTCGGTGCGGTCAAAGTCGTAACCGTCCATCAGGAAATTCGCCATCTGAGGTTTCCCGCTCAGCAGTGTTGCCAGCGACCACCTTGGATGCAGCGCAAAGTCCACAAACTGACGCGGACCAATTCGGAAAGGCATCTTGAACCCATGGCGCAGCTCACGCGGACGGCGGCCCACTTCGGGCACATCCACGGTCAACACCAGCGTCTCGTACCCTGCGGCCTGCGCCCGGTCGGCCAGCTTGAAAGTACCCGCGCCGTCTCCGCTGAAATAGAGTTGAAACCAGGCATGGCCCTCGGCCGTTTCGATCAGCTTTTCCAATGGGGTGGAAGCGACGGTAGAGACGCCCAGCGGAACCGAATACCGCGCCGCGATACGTGCCAGCATCAGATCGGCCCCGGGCGCGGACAGATTGCACATCCCCATCGGCGCAACGCCAAAGGGACGCTGAGCGGATTTGCCGAATAGCTCCGTTGCGAGGGATCGTTCGCTGACATCCCGCAGGATGCGGGGCCGCAGGGTCATCGCGTCCAGTGCCGCCCGGTTGCGGGCCGCGCCAACCCCGGCGCCCGCAGCACCGTCGATATAGTCGAACACCATCCACGGCAGATGCCGCCGCGCAATGCGCCGGGCATCCTCAGCGCTGTGGATGGCGGATGACCTCATCCGGCCTGAACGGCCTTCATGAAGCGGTCGCGAATCACCACCGGGTCCATCGTGATCGGCGGCATCTTGGCATTGCCGCTTTCACACTTGCTGACGATGATGGTCATCTGACGGGTGTCCAGCGCCTCTTGCAGAACACGTCCGGTATCCTCGGCCTGACATTCGATCACGCGTTCGCACCCGGCCGCCTCGGCCATTTTCGCCAACGATGTTTTCTGCCCCGCATAAGTCGGCTGATCCCCGGTCGAGCCGTAGGAGCCATTGTCGACGATCAGCAGGATGTAATTGTCGGCCACGTTGTTGGCGATGGTTGGCAAAGTACCCAGATTGGTCAGAACCGAGCCGTCGCCGTCAATCACAATCACCGGTTTGGGCTGAGACAACGCCAGTCCAAGCCCGATGGACGAGGCCAGACCCATGGTGCCCAGCATGTAGAAATTGGTCGGCTGGTCGTCGATGGCATGCAGTTCCTGGCTGGGGATGCCGATATTGCAGACCACCAGTTGATCACGCAGGATCGGAGCGATTTCCTTCAGGATTTCAGAACGGATCATTGGTCGCCATAGCCTCCCCAGAAATTGGCGTCGGTCAGGATGGCGACCGGCTTGTTGCACATGAACGTGTATTTCAGGATCGCATCCAGTTCCTCGACATCTTCCCTGTGGTGGAAGTGGTAGGTCGGGATATTCAGTTGCGCCAGCAGCGCCTTGGTGTGCACGGCCATTTCCACCTGACAGGCGATGGGCTCGCGCAGCTCTCCGCGATACGAAATCAGCATTGGCAGCGGCATCCGGTAATACTGGATCAGCGTGGCCAGCGTATTGATCGTCACGCCGATGGCCGTGTTCTGCATGATGATGGCCGGGCGTTTGCCGCCCATCCACGCACCCGCGCACAGACCCATCCCTTCGTCCTCTTTATTCGAAGGGATATGATAAATGCCGTCGCGCGCGTCGATTTCCTCGATCACGCCGGCCAGTTGCTTGCACGGCACCGTGGTCACGAACGATATGTCGTTAGCGACCAGATCGTCGGTGATCTTTTTGTCGATATTCATGTCCGGTCTGTCAGTCCTGTTTGGGGCGCCGAAAGCGCGAGTGACGGGTTAAGCCCTGCGGTGTACGTGCACAGCGCAAGAGGCATAGCGAACGACCCGCGATGCGGTGGATCCCAGAAAATAATCGCTGAGACCGGGCTTGTGCGAGCCGATGACTATGCAGTCGAAATTGTTGATGTTGGCATAGTCGATGATGGTGCGGGCGGTGTGCCCTTTGACAATTTCGGGTTTGACGCCTTCCAGTTCGGAAACCTTGTCGCGCAACAAGTTGCGGGCAGCGCGAAACCCTTCGGCCACCACATCCTTGTCGAGATAGGCGCTGACCGATCCCTGTGGCATCTCATAGACGTGAAGTGCGACGATTTCGGTTTCCTCTGCGGACAATGCGCGTGCCACTTGCAGCGTGTGCTGCGAAATACCGTGATCCAGCGCCATGGGAACAAGAATTTTCTTATACATGAATACCTCCGTTTCTGCCGGGTCTAAGCCCACGGCCTGAGGACGATCTTTGGGGCCGCTACCGCACCGCGCCGCAAGTCGCGAAACGCGTCGGCCCCATCGGACAACGCCCGTTCCTCAATCCAGTCCAGCCTGCCGAGACGGCCATCAAAAATGGCCTGTGCGGTCTGTCTGAATTCTCGGGCCGTATACGTATAGGTGCCGATAAATGTGATCTCCTGCAAGGTCATGCGACGGATATCCAGCCCACCGGCATCCTCGCCAAGCCCGACATGCGCGATCACGCCGCCCGGCTGAACCCGCGCAGACGCTGTCGCCCGGGTCGCCGAATACCCGACCGCGTCCACCACCAAAGGAAAGGTATCGTCAGTTTCACGAAGGACATTGAAAGATCCGGCAGCTTGAAGATACGCGCGGCGCGCATCGCTGGGTTCGACGATCACGACGTCGTCGACACCTGCCGCGAACAGGGCCAGCGCGGCCGCCACACCGATCGCACCGCCCCCGATGACAAGAGCTTTTCTGTCCATGCCGGGGTGCAGCGCCTCAATCCCCAAACGGGCTGCGTGCCAACTGACGGCCAGAGGTTCGGCAAGGGCGGCCTGCGCAAAGGGAACGTGGTCCGGCACCGTGACGAGATTGGCATCCGGCATGGCGACATATTGGGCAAATGCCCCTTCCCGTGGCGGCATCGAGATGATCTGCCGGTGCGGGCACAGGTTTTCGCGCCCTGTGGCGCAGGCACCGCACTTAACGCAGGTTACCAGCGGGTTGATCGTCACCCGGTCACCGTCCCGCGGGCCTCCGATGATCACTCCGGCCGCTTCGTGTCCAAGGATCAAGGGCGCGGGCCGGCGGGCGTCATGGCCCAGATAGGCATGCATATCCGACCCGCATATTCCGACAGCTTCGATGCGGATGAGGTGTTCGGCCGCATGCGGTGTGGCATCGGGCACATCCCGGAAGACCACCTGTTCAACACCTTCGTATACCAGCGCTTTCATTTTGCGGTGAACCCCCCGTCGACCATCAGGACCTGCCCGGTGACGTAACCCGAGGCTTCCGAGCACAAAAACAGGATCGGTCCGTCGATATCTTTCATCCGACCATTGCGCCGGATGCAGGTCTGCGCCGCGTTGCGGGCCGCGCGTTCGGGGTCGTCAAAGACGGCCTGCGTCAACTCGGTGGGGAAGAACCCCGGCCCTATCGCATTGGCCGTGATACCAAACGGCGACCAAGCTTCGGCCATCGCACGGGTCAGCTGGCTGATCCCGCCCTTGGTTGCGCCATAGGCGATGCCGCCCGGAAAGGCCCGCGTCGTCTGCAACGAGGCAAAGTTCACGATCCGCCCCCAGCCGCGTTCTTTCATCGCCGGGACCATGGCCTGGCTCAGAAAGAACGGCGCGCTCAGGTTCAGGGCCAGCGTGGCATCCCAGCCGTCGGGCGTCACGTCGTCCGCCGCCTGGCGGGTATTGATCCCGGCCGCGTGCACGACGATGTCCGGGGCGCCGAATTTGGCCGCCACCTCACTGGTCAGTGACCCGAACTGCGCCCGGTCGGCCACGTCGCCGACGACCATGGCGGCGTTTCCGCCGATCTCGTCCCGCAGATCCAACAAGGCAGCCTCGCGGCGGGCGACGCCGACCACTTTTGCACCGGCCCGGGCCAGCACAGCAGCCACACGCCGGCCAAGGCCGGAACTGGCCCCGGTAACGCATGCGACCCGCCCCGACAGATCAAACAGGGTTCGGGGGTCATCCATCTGCGGTCAGGTCAAACTGTTCATCAGGGAAATACTTGGCCAGACGCACATCCGCGGCCCGCGCATGCCCTTCCATCCCTTCAAGCCGCGAAATGCGGGCTGTGGCCACCGCGACGGGCTTCGACCCTTCCCGTGTCGCCCGTTGCCAGGTGACGATCTTCATGTACTTGTGAACGCTCAGCCCGCCGGTATAGCTGGCCGCGCCAGAGGTCGGCAGCACGTGGTTGGTGCCCGTTGCCTTGTCGCCGTAAGATACGGTTGTCTCTTCGCCCAGAAACAGCGAACCATAACAGGTCAGGCGATCCAGCCACCAATCCAGATCCTCGGCCTGAACCGTCAGGTGTTCCGGCGCGTATTCGTCTGAACACGCCGCCATTTCCTCACGATCCGAGCAGACGATCACCTCGGCATAGTCGCGCCATGCGGCCGAGGCATTTTCGCGGTTCAGTTCAGGAAGGTCCGCGATCAGGACCGGAACAAGCTCCATAACCTTCTGCGCCAGACCGCGATCATCCGTCACCAGCCAGACGGGTGAGTTATATCCGTGTTCCGCCTGGCTGACCAAATCTGTCGCAACCACAAGCGCATCCGAGGTGCCGTCCGCAAGGATCAGGCTGTCGGTCGGCCCCGCGATCATATCGATGCCAACCTTGCCGTAGAGGATGCGCTTGGCTTCGGCCACGAACTGGTTGCCGGGCCCCACCAGGATATTCGCGCGCGGCAGGCCGAACAGGCCAAAGGTCATCGCGGCCACGCCCTGAACGCCACCCATCGCCAGAATGCTGTCGGCTCCGCAGATATGCGCGGCATAGACGATTGCCGGCGCAACGCCTTCGCCCGGACGCGGTGGCGAGCAGGCAGTGATGTGGCGGCATCCGGCAACCTTGGCGGTGGTCACCGTCATGATCGCGCTGGCGATATGACTGTAACGTCCGCCCGGCACATAACAGCCCGCCGCATCCACCGGGATCGCCTTTTGACCGGCGACAAATCCCGGAACGATTTCCATCTGCACGTCAGACACCGTTGCCTTCTGGGTTTCCGCGAACCGACGGACGTTATCATGCGCAAAGCGGATATCAGCCTTCAGCTTTTCCGGAACCAGCGCGACGGCGGCATCGATCTCGGCCTGGGTCAGCAAAACGTTGCCATCGTAGTTGTCGAACTTGGTGGCGTATTCCAGCGCCTTGGTGTCGCCACCGATCTCGATATCGCCGAGGATGGTCTTGACCGTCTCATGTACCTCTGAGGCATGGGATTGCGGGGTCAGCGTTGCTTTTTTCAGATACTCGCGCGGCATATTCAGCGGGTCCTATTGGTAGATTTCAGGAAGCAGCGTAGTCGAAACTGCCGGGACATAGGCGATCAGTATTACCACGATCAGCATGGTCAGTACGAACGGCACAGCCCGGGCGGCAATTTTCAGGATCGATTCACCGGTGATGCCGGAAACGACAAACAGGTTCAGGCCCAGCGGCGGTGTGATAAAGCCCACGCCCAGCGCGGTGATCATCATGATACAGAACTGGATCTCGTTCATTCCGATATTGTCGGCCAGCGGCTTCAGGATCGGGGCGAGGATCACGATATTCGGCGTCGTCTCCATCACGCAACCGGCGGCAATCAGGATGCCGATCATCAAGAGGATCAGCAAAAGCGGGTCGTCCGTCATGGCAGTGACCGAGGCGACGAACCCCTGCGGCACGCCCATGATCGCCAGCGCCTCGGCCAGCGGGGCCGAAAAGGCGATGATCGGAAGGATCACACCGTTCACCTTGGCTGAGCTGACCAGCATCGAGG
This sequence comes from Ruegeria sp. ABV4_181, assembly GCF_056158465.1. Classification (NCBI taxonomy): domain Bacteria; kingdom Pseudomonadati; phylum Pseudomonadota; class Alphaproteobacteria; order Rhodobacterales; family Roseobacteraceae; genus Ruegeria; species Ruegeria sp. ABV4_181. The sequence continues at coordinate 1,358,463 of NZ_JBSWTI010000002.1, read as the reverse complement.
GAAAATCGGCCAGTGTCAGCGTGCGCAGGATGAACCCCATGATGATGGTGACGACCACAGCGGTTGCGCCTGCTTCGGTCGGGGTCAGGCGGCCCGAGAAGATGCCGTAGAAGATGATGCCCGGCACGATAAACGCATACCAGCCGGATTTCAGCGCCTTGCCCAGATTGGCCAGCCATTCGCCCAACGTCATCATGCCGCCGCCCTCATAGGCATAGATGCGGTTCATGATGATGTTGGTGATCAGGATCGAGACCAGAATGGCCAGACCGGGGATCAGCGCAGCCAGGAACAGGGTCGATGCGGAAATGCCCAGCACCAGCCCGATGATGATATAGGCGATGGAGGGCGGGATCAGGATGCCTGTACAGGCACCGGCGGCCACCAGGGCACAGGCGTAGGGGCGCGGGTAACCACTCTCGACCAGCCGGTTGATGGTCATACGACCCACGGCGGCGGCCCCCGCCGCGTCCGAGCCCGAAATCGCCGCGAACATGCCGCAGACCAGAACGGTTGCCGAGCCGAACCCGCCTTTGGCGAAACAGGTCAGCGCCTCGGCCACGTCCAGAAATTTTCGCGACAGCCCCGTGCGCACCAGGACGTCTCCGGTCAGGATAAACAGCGGTACGGCGGTCAGGGCGAATGCGTCGATGCCGGTGAACAGGCTTTCGCCAACCAGGCTGAGCGGCAGGTCGCCCGACATGATCAGCATCACGATCGCGGCGGAACCGATGGCGGCCCAGACCGGGACCGCCAGCGCGATCAGGCCCACGAACATGATCACGGGCAGGTAGAAATCCCAGCCCAGTTCAACGGTTTGATTGAGGGAACCCCAGAGCATCCTGTTTCTCCTCAGTCAAACAGCTTGTCGCCTTCGAAGACGGGAGTGCCGTCACGAAGGGATTTCAGATCACGCAGGAAAGACTGGATCAGTCGCCAGATCATCAGCGCAAAACCGGTCGGAACGGCCATCAGGAACCAGACCTTGGACACACGCAAACCGTCCGTCACCGACCCGAACTTGGCCGAGACATGCACCGCCTCATACGACCAATAAAGCGCGATGATCGCCACGATGAACATCACCAGATCGCCGAAGATGTACAGCACCGCCTTGGTGCGCGGCCCCAGGTAATGCATGATCACGTCGATGCGGATATGCGCGCGTTCCTTGACCGCCGCAGCCGCCCCGATCCAGGCCAGGTAGATAAAGGAGTAACGGACGATTTCCTCGCCCCAGATCGAGGAAAACGCAAAAATCTCGCGACGCAGGACCTCGATGGCCATGGTGATGACCAGCATCACGTAGAACACCAGCAGCAACCAGCGCTCGGCGTTTCGGTCTATGTTTTGAAGAACGGTCATCACTTTCCTCGGCGGTAAAACAGCCAGGCGCGGGCCTTCTGGTTCGGGCCCTTTCAGGCCTGACTGTCAGTGGTAAAAACCGGGCGCCGGTCCAGCACCCGCGGATGCAAGCATCAGGCGTCGTGGACGTAGTACTTGCCCTGTGTTCCGGCCGCTTCGACCAGCTTTTCAAAATTGTCCATCGAACCGGCCAGTTCCGTCTTGAACGGATCCCATTCCGACCGCTGGTACCCGCCCAGATCCTGCCATTCCGCAAGCTGATCATCGGTCAGCGACTGGAACTGCACACCGGCCTTGTTCAGCTCGGCCATCGCATAGGCGCGGGCCGAAGGCACTTTTGAAAGGTTCTGGTGGCTGGTCATTTCCGAGCCCCACATGATGCCTTCCTGCACATCGGCGGGCATCGAATTGAACCATTCAAGGTTACAGGAATAGACCTGGCTGTCCGGCACCGCCTGCGTAAAGGTCACGTGGCTGAGGATGTCCTTGAAACCAAAGACGAACAGCGCGCCGACCGACGGATCCAGCGCATCCGCGACACCCTGTTTGATCGCTGAAGGTGTTTCACCCCATGCCACCGGCGTCGGGTTTGCGCCAACCATCCGGTAATATTGCTGCAGCATCTTAGACCCCGGCACGCGGAATTTTACACCGCTCATGTCGCCCGGGGTGACGATGGGATTGCCTCCCTGACGCACCGCGACCACACGCGGGTCGATCACCACGTAGAACAGCGCCTTGAATCCCGCGGCCTCGACCTTGGGATGCACTTCATTTTGCCAGGCGTCCGAGTGCACGAGGTTGGTGAAACGCTGGTTCGAGCCGCACAGATACGGCATGTTGATCAGGTCAACGGTCGAAGCAAACGGCGCAAAATTGGACAGCGAATGCTGTGCGGCCTGAATGGTTCCGCCCTGCACCTTTTGAACAAGCGCCCCGCCCGCGCCCAACTGTCCGCCGGGGGCCAGCTTGACATAGACCTTGCCGTTGGTCGCATTCTGGATGTTTTCCTTCAGATCCAGCTGCATGATCGGATAGCTGCGCGACGCACCCAGCACATAGGCGGTTGCAATCGTCATGACATGCTCGGCCGCGTTTTCACGCTCGCGCTCTTCCTTGGCAGTCTGCGCTGCGGCCTCGGACGACCACAGCATTCCGCCCGCCCCGGCCACCATTGCGGCGGTGAATGCGCCGCCGGCGCTGAGCTTCAGGAAATTGCGGCGTTCTTCCGACGCCAGTTCATTTCTGTCGTTGTTCATCTAGTGCCCTCCCAAGCAAAAAATTCAGCCGTCGCTTTCTGCGTCGCGGTCGGCCTCCTTTTTCAGAATTGCGACAACGAACAGGATCGACGCCGCGAACAGGACCAACATCTCACCGACGTCCCCCAGAAATGCGCTGCCCGCAAAGGCACCCAAAGCCACGTTCGCAAAATAGATGACGAACACGATGATGGATGCGGTCAGAAACATTTCCCGGACTCCCTTTGGATTCGGCCCAATCTCATTTGTAAGCGCTTACATGGAAAATGCAAGCGCTTACATATCTGCTTTCCTTGGCACCCGGTTGAGTTTACACTTATTGGCAAAAGCGAATTGCGGGTTTGAGAATGTCGAAACTTCGATCAGCGCCCACTCTGGATGACGTGGCCAAGATGGCGGGTGTTTCGACAGCCACGGTGTCGCGCTGCCTGAACAATCCCGACCGGGTTGTCGACGCAACGCGTCAGCGCGTTCTTTCAGCTGTTGACGCGCTGGGTTACACGCCGAACTTTGCCGCCCGGGTCATGGCCGCCAAACGGACATCGACAATCGGCGCGATCATCCCCACCATGGAGAACGCGATTTTTGCCCGTGGTCTGCAGGCGTTTCAGGAAGAGTTGCACCAACATGGCTATACGCTTTTGGTTTCAAGCTCGGCTTATAAACCCGACATTGAACAGGAACAGATCCGCACACTGGTGGCGCGCGGCGCGGACGGGCTGCTGCTGATCGGACATGATCGTGATCCGCAAATCTATGACTATCTGGAACGTCAGAAAGTCCCGGTACTGGTTGCGTGGTCGTATCTGCCGGATGCGCAGGTCCCCTCCATCGGGTTCGACAACCGCGCGGCGATGTTCGAACTGGCCAGCCGTGTGATCGAACTGGGCCACAGGCAGATCGGGATCATTTCCGGCGTCAGCACGGGCAACGACCGGGCGCGCCTGCGGATCGAAGGTATTCGCGAGGCCGCCCGGCAAAACGATCTGCCGCCATCGGGATTGTCGATCATCGAAACTCCGTACGAGATTGAAAACGGCGCCGACGCGTTTTCTCGGCTCATGTCGCAGGACACTCCGCCGACAGCGGTCCTGTGCGGCAACGATGTTCTTGCTGTTGGGGCAGTACGCCGCGCGCACGAGATGGGGCTGAGGGTGCCCAAAGACGTGTCCATAACCGGGTTTGACGACATCGAACTGGCCCGGATCGCCAGTCCGGCCCTGACCACCGTGCATGTTCCGCATCGTGAAATGGGCCGGAAAGCCGCGCTGGAACTGGTTGAGATGGTCGAGAACCAGACGCGCGGCGCAGGAAGCAGGCTGGCCACGAACATCGTCGAACGGAAATCCCTTGGCCCGCCGGCGCAGTCCTAGGCGGCCTCGGCATCCATGGTGCGAAAATCATCTTTCAGCCAGGTATGCGTGGCGCACATCGGGCCGGTAAAATGCTGCCGGATCAGTTTCCCCATAACTTTCTGGATCAGGGCCGAGGTGGTTTCCGGATAAACTTCGGTCGTGAACAGCGAAACGGTTCTGACAAAGTTCCGGCCCGGAAACGGCATGGCCCTGACGCTATCGTGAAATCTTTGGGCGCGGTGAAAGCATGCCGCCGTCGTGATCGCCCATCCGCTACCTTCGGCGACCAGACCGATGATCGACTGATTGCACTCCAACTCGAACCGGTTCGGCAGGTTGTATTTGCTGCGCGTCAGCTGAATTTCGATCTGTTTGCCGATCATGTAGTCGCGTGAATACCGCAGCAGGGGCAGTTCTGCATCCGGGGTAAACAGGTCTTCGGGCGCGCCTGTGAAAGTGTTGGGCAAAATGACGATGAACGGGTCGCGCATCAGCGGGTATTCGATCAGCCCTTCGGTCCGTTCCGACGGGCGTGTGGCGACCCCGGCGTCCAATTTATGCTCTTGCAGCTTGGCGATGATCTCGTGACTTGGGCGCGTAAAATGGCGGAAATTACACCGCGGCAACGCCTGGGCCAGAAACCGGAACAGGTCGGGGGCAATCTGGTTGTCGAAATCGTCAATCAGGGCCAGTCGCAGATCCGTAGCATGCCGCCAGTTTCCCGAACGGATCTCGGCCTCGCCGCGTTTGAGCACGGTCAGCCCGTCACGCACATAGCGCGCAAAGACCTCACCTGCGGGCGTCAGGCCCATCGGGCGGCGTCCGTGATCCACCAGTTCGATGCCCAGCGCGGATTCCAGACTGCGCAGATGGTTCGAGACGGTGCTGATCGACAGCCCCGTTTCCGAAGCGACCTGCTGGATCGACCCCGACTTGGCAACCAGCCGGAACACTTCCAGCCATCGAAGGCTCAGAGATTTTGACACCGCACGCACCGATTGTTTCGATTACTTCGAAACAAGCGAAGCAAAAAATTCCCGTGACGGCAATGGGCAAGTTGATCCGCCGGGGCGGGCCTAGGCCCTAATCCGTTCAAATGACGGATCATATGGCGAAGGCGCGATGACCGTTGCACGCACCCGGTCTCCGCAACTGTCCAACTCCATCTGGGTGCCGATGGCGGCCAGTTCGGGATCGACAAACGCATGCGCCAGGTTCAGGCCGGTACGATGCCCCCAGTCGCCGGACGTGACCGTGCCGACCACTCGCGCGCCTTGCATCAGGGACGCCCCTGCATGCGCAGGACGATTGACCGCGTCTATCCGCAAGTGGACCAGTATTTTTCTCGGCCCGTCGGCCTGACGTTTCAGCAGCGCGTCGCGACCGATGAATTCCGCCTTGTCCAGCTTCACGAACCTATCCAGCCCGGTCTCAAACGGGTCAAATTCGGTGATAAGATCGGCTTTCCAGTGCAGAAAACTTTTTTCCATCCGCATGGACTCAATCGTGCGGGCTCCGATCAGTTTCAACCCGTGTGCCGCGCCGGCGTCACGCAATGCAAGGTAAGCGGCGTAAAGCGAGGCATTCGGAACATGAATCTCATAGGCCAGTTCACCCGAGAAACTGACGCCCATTACCGTTACCGGGGCTATGCCGACGAAACATTCCCGCACGCTCAGCCACGGGAACGCGTCCGAAGACCAGTCCCCCCGCGCGCACGCTGCCAGCACGTCGCGCGCCTTTGGACCAGCGAGGACCAGAATGGTCTGATCATTGGTCAGGCTGCGCAGCTTCACATCCTCATCGGCCCGCAGATGCTGGGTCAGCCAGTCCATGTCGTGAAACTCGCTGGCAGCGGCCGAACCGTACCACAGACGGGCGGGGCCTCGGTCGCTGGCGGGCAGGTTGGCTATTGTTGCTTCAGCTTTGATCATGCCGTGATGGTTCAGCAAATAGGCCAGCCCCACCCGGCCCTCGCGCCGGTTGACAGCACCGCAGAACATCCGGTCCAGAAAGGCATGACGGTCCGCGCCGGCGATCTCAATCCGGTTGAACCCGTTGACCTCCGCCAGGCCGACGCCCGTCTGAACCTGCGCGACCTCAGCCGCGATCACGTCAAATGTTTCGTCAAAATCGAAACTGAGCGCGGGCGAAAACTCCGGTTCGGGCTTGATGTAATCCACCCGTTCCCACCCGTTGACCACGGTGAATTCCGCACCCTCGGCGGCCAGTACAGGTGTCAGGGGCGTGGTTTTGGCCGGCCGTCCGGCCGGGCGGTGTTCGTGGGGGAAGTGAAAGCGGAATTCGTTCTGGTAATCCTCGATCGCCTTCAGCGCCGTCAGCTCCACGTTCGCGTGTCCCGTGAAGCGCCGCGGATCAAGGCACCAGGTGTCATAACACGCCTCGCCGTGCACGATCTGCTGCGCCAGCAGCCAGCCGTGACCACCGCCCTCGCCCAACCCGGCGCGCAGGCCAATGATGCAGAAGGCGTTGCGCTTGCCCGGTATCGGACCGACCAGAGGCGCCCCGTCGATGGTATAGGTGATCGGTCCGTTGACGACGGTATGAACGCCAACTTCCATCAGGGCAGGCATTCGGGCGAACGCGCCCTCCAGCACATCGGTCACCCGATCCAGATCATCCGGGCACAGCGCGTTGACGAAATTCGGATCTATCCCGTCCATGCCCCAGGTTTTGCAGGCCTGCTCATAGAACCCCAGCAACAACCCGTTCTTTTCCTGTCGACAGTAATAATCACTGATCGGGCAACGCAGCAGGGGCATTCGGTGGCCTGCATCCCGGATGGTCGGAATCTCTTCGGTCAGGAAATACTGGTGCTCCATCGACGCGACGGGGTGATGCACCCCCATCATCGCGCCAACCTCATTCACCCTGTAGCCGCAGGCATTCACGACGACATCACAGTCGATGTCACCGTGTTCGGTGTGAACGGTCCAGGTTTCGTCGCCGTGCTGCGTCAGGGCGGTTACGGGTGTGTTGCGATAAACCTCGGCCCCGGCCTTGCGCGCCCGGCGCGCCAGTGCCTGACACAGCTGCGCCGGGTCGATATCGCCATCCAGCGGATCCCACAGCCCGCCGATCAGGTTTTCGGTCGAGATCAGCGGGTGGCGGCGCGCGCATTCGTCGGCGTAGATGATTTCGAAATGCACATCCATCCCGCGCGCCATCGAGGCGAAATGGCGATACCCCTGCATCTGCGCTTCGGTATTGGCCAGACGAATGCCGCCGTCGCCGTGGTGGTAGTTGATCGGATAGTCCGGGTCGTCGGCAAGTTCCTTGTACAACCGGATCGAGTGCGATTTCAGCCCCACCATCGTCTGGTTCATGCCGAAATTCGTCACCTGTGCGGCCGAATGCCAGGTCGTGCCCGAGGTCAGTTCGTTCCGTTCGACCAGCACCACATCCGTCCACCCTTCCTGTGTCAGGTGGTACAGCGTTGAACACCCGGCGATGCCGCCTCCGATCACAACAACTTTGGTGCGCGATTTCATTGCGCTGCTCCCTTTGACCCTGCGCCAAGTCTTGCGGAATTCCAGGACGGCGCGACAACCGGGCAGTCACCTGTTTTGAAAAATCGAAACTGCGATTGAAGATTCTGAAAATCTAAGTTCGGCTTTGCGACGGGCGCAGTCTGCCCCTTACGGTGCTGGCAGGGAATTGCGGGAAAGGGATCGGATGCCATCCGAAGGTGCCAGACGCAGCGGCCGGCGGGCCCGGCACGCGCAACGCGCAGCCAAACCGGTTGTCGACCCCTGCCCGCCCGGACAGACGGGCGGCGCGTACAAACCGCTGACACAATCCGATATTGAGAGGATCTACGACACCGCTCTGCGGCTGCTGGCAACCCTTGGCATGGGCGACATCCCCGACCGGCTGGCCGCCGACCTTACAGCGGCAGGCGCGCAAAAGGGCCAGAAGGACCGGCTGGTTTTCCCGCGCGAGATGGTTGAAAACGCGGTCAGGTCGGCCGCCAAAACCTTTGTGTTCCACGGCAGGGACGAAAGCCGTTCGATCGAAGTGGGCGGCGATCGGGTTTTTTTCGGCACCGGAGGGGCGGCGGTGCAGACGCTGGACATCGACAGCGGGCGTTACCGTCCTTCGACATTGGCTGATCTGCACGACTTTACCCGGTTGCAGGATACGCTGGCCAATGTCAGTTGGTTCACACGCTGCTGCGTGGCGACCGACCTGCCCGATGTGCTGGATCTTGACGTCAACACGGTTTACGCCCTGATACGCAACACGACTAAACCGGTGGCCACATCCTTTACGCTGGCCGCGCATGTCGCGCCCATCGTTGAAATGCTGGACATCGTGGCGGGCGGACCGGGTGAGTTCGCTAAGCGGCCGTTCCTGAAGGCCCATATCAGCCCTGTGATCTCTCCACTGCGCTACGGTGAGGATGCAGTGGATGTCGTCTATGAGTGCATCGCCCACAATATCCCCATGTCCTGCATCACCGCCGCACAGGCAGGGGCAACTGCGCCCGCGACGCTGGCCGGATTTCTTGCGCAGTCGCTGGCCGAAACACTGGCCAGCCTTGTCATGGTCAACACGATCCGTCCCGGCTTTCCGATGGTGTTTTCCAACTGGCCCTTCATCGTCGACCTGCGCACCGGATCCTTCGCCGGCGGCAGCGGAGAAACTGCGGTACTGAACGCGGCGTCCGCGCAGATCACCAATTGGCTGGGCCTGCCTTCGGGTGTTGCTTCTTCAATGACCGACGCCAAGGCCATCGATGCGCAATATGGCGTCGAAAAGGGCATGACCTCACTTGCGGCCGCTTTGGCCGGGGGCAACCTGATCTATGAAAGTTCGGGTATGACGGCGTCGCTGTTGGGTGCCAGCTTCGAAGCGTTCGTTCTGGACAACGAAATGCATTCGCACACTTACCGGGCGCTGCGCGGCATCGAAGTGACCGATGAGAATCTGGGCTTTGACGCGATCTGCCAGTCGGTTCTGGGTGACGGTCATTTTCTGGGCAGTGCGCATACCTATGCAGCGATGGAACGGGATTACTTCTATCCCGCGCTTGCAGACAGAAACGAGCCGCGCACCTGGGAAATGGAGGGCGCAACAGACGCATGGTCCGCAGCGCGGGCTCGGGCCAAGGAGATTTTAAGCGCGCATTGCCCAAAATACCTGACCGACGCGCAAGATGCCGAAATCCGCGCCCGCTTCCGCATCCTGGACTGACCGGATCCGAGCATTCCCAAGCCGCTGATCTGCCGCTAGGCTCGCCCGGCAATACTTCTAAAGATGGGGAACTCATGACCAATTCGTTTTTTAAGCCGGTCTCGGCGATGGAGCTTGCGCGGTTCGCCGGCATCCCCACCTTCATGCGCCTGCCCAGCCTGACGCTGGAACATGAGCGCATTGCCGAGGTTGAGCTGGGCCTCGTGGGCATTCCGTGGGACGGGGGCACCACCAACCGCCCCGGCGCGCGGCACGGACCACGTCAGTTGCGCGACTTTTCCACCATGATCCGGGCAATGAACCCGGTCACGGGTGTGGCGCCGTTCGCGATGGTAAACTGCGCCGATCTGGGGGATGTCGCACCCAATCCGGTCGATATCGCGGATACGCTGAACCGGGTCACCGCGTTCTACACCGAACTGAACCAACGTGGCATTGCTCCGCTGACGGCTGGTGGGGATCACCTGACAACCCTGCCGGTTCTGCGGGCTCAGGCCGCCTCCGGCCCGCTGGGCCTGATCCAGTTCGACAGCCACACCGATCTGTTCGACGGCTATTTCGGCGGTCACAAGTTCACCCACGGCACCCCGTTCCGCCGTGCGGTCGAGGAAGGGCTGGTCGACCCTAAACGCTTTGTTCAGGTTGGCATTCGCGGCACCGCCTACAACACCGAGGACATCGAATGGGGCGAGGCGCAGGGCATCCGCATCATCCGCATCGAGGAATTGTTCGACCGGGGTATTGACGACGTCATGGCTGAGGTGCGCGGCATCGTGGGCTCGGCGCGCACCTATTGCACCTATGACATAGATTTTGTCGATCCGACCTACGCGCCCGGCACCGGCACCCCGGAAATCGGTGGGCCCAACAGCTTTCAGGCGCAGCAGGTCATTCGCCAGATGTCCGGTGTGAACCTGGTTGGCGCCGATCTGGTCGAGGTCTCGCCCCCGTTCGATCCAAACGGGGGCACAGCGTGGCTGGGTATCTCGCTGATGTTCGAACTGCTCTGCGTTCTGGCACAGGCCGTTGACGCGCGACGCGCCTAACCGGCGGCCACATTCTCTGCGATCATCGAGATCATTTCGAACATCACCGCCGCCGCCGTCAGCGCCGTGATGTTGTTGGGGCTGTCCTTGGTTGGCATCATGCAAACCACGTCTCCGCCCACGATGTTCAGCCCGCGCGCGGCCCGCAGGATGCCGACGGCTTCGTCAATATCAAACCCCTTCTCGCCGGGTTCCAGATTGGACACGGCCGGCGCAACAGTGGGGTCGAGGCAATCCAGATCGAAGGTGATATAGACCGGGCGGTCGCCCAGCACCTCTTTGGTTTGGGCCACAACGTCCTCCAGACCGCGCTGACGGAATTCGCGCATGGTGACGATGTTATAGCCGTAGTCGTAGGAAGGTTGCAGCCAGTCCAGACTGCGCGGATGTCCCCGCAGCCCGATCTGCATGGATCGCCTCGGGTCGACCTGCCCCTGATCAGCCAGATAGGCCCCCCAATGGGCGGCTGACTTTTTGGCGCCCAGAAAATGATCGACCTTGGTGAATACATCCGTGTGGGCATCTAGATGCAGAAAGCTGATCGGTTCACCGCCCGCCAGCTTGCCCCGGCCCAGCGCCTGCACGATCCCACCCGTTATAGAGTGATCGCCGCCGACCGAGACTGGGCGCGTACCGGCCGCGTCGATGTCTTTGTAAAAGGCGGTGATACGCTCGATGCAGTCCTCATTGTCGTTAGCGCGCGGAAAGGGCACGTCGCCCACGTCTGCGATGCGCGCGCGGCTCCAGGGATCGATCTCAAAAACCGAATGCACACGGCGCTGAACAGCGGAAACGTGGCGCAGGGCGCGCGGTCCCAGATGCTGGTCCCGTTCGGTGGTGCCGTTGCCTGTCGAATGCGGTACGCCAACCAGGGCGATATCCTGATCCCGGGGTCCGACATTGGGGCACCGGAACAAGGTGGGCACACCCCACCAGTAAAGGTTGTCCATCATGGACTGTTCATAGCGGTCTGTCATGGAGTCTCTCGTTCAAGGAAAACGCCCCCGGTCGTAACCGGGGGCGGAAGGGATCAGATTTTCTCGTCTTCTCGGCGGAATGCCCCCTGGACGATCCGGTCCATCACCATGGCCAGGAACAGGATGGCAAACCCGCCCAGCAGGCCCGGTCCCTTGGCTGCGTATTGCAGCGCCTCGAGGATTTCCTTGCCCAGACCACCGCCGCCAATCAGCGAGATGATTACCACCATCGACAGGCACATCAGAATGGTCTGGTTCACACCCGTCATGATCGACGGCAAGGCCAGCGGGATTTCGACATCCTTCAGCAACTGCCATTTCGAGGCGCCAAAGGCCACGGCGGCCTCTTTGATGCTTTCCGGCACGCCGCGCATTCCCAGCGCGGTCAGGCGGATCACCGGCGGCATGCCAAAGATGATCGTGGCCAGAATGCCCGGCGGGTTGCCGGTGCCAAAGAAGGCGATGATTGGGATCAGGTAGACGAAGGCCGGCAGCGTCTGCATCAGGTCCAGCACCGGTTCCGCCGCGCGATATGCGCGTTTGGACTTTCCGAACCAGATGCCCAGCGGAATACCGAACACCACGCAGAGCAGCACGGCCGCACCCACCAGCGCCACCGTCTCCATCGCAACATCCCAGTACCCCAGCAGGGCTATATAAGCCAGCGAGGACGCGGTGAATATCGCGACCCGAGGCCCTGCCGCCCGCCACGCGGTAACGCAGATCACCAACATGACCACCGGCCAGGGCGACCCGATCAGTGCAATGGTCAGCCCGTCCAGAACGGTTCTGACGCCACCGACGATGCCATCGAAAACGTCACCACCCGCGGCGGCGGCTGCGTCGATCTGCGCCTCCATCCAACTGGCGAGGCTGGAGAACAGCGTACCGCCGTCATCGCCCAGGATCATTGCCGACACTTCCTTTTCAGGGAAGGCATCCAGCATCGCCAACGAGGCATTGACCGTGAACTTGTAGACGATCAGCGGCCCGATCGCCGCCACCAGAACCGCCCCCAATATCGTATTGCGGTTGGACCGGCCGCTTTCGGTGCTGTTGGGGTCGATCCGCCATTTCGAATACTGCTTTTCATAGACGCGATCCGCGTAGAACCCCTGAACCAGCTTGAACACCAGCAGCATCAGCAACCCGGTGATCATGATGCCCAGCGCCTCGGACTGCGCCGCTGTCGCTTTTTCGAAGCTGGAATCCGCCGCCTTCTGGATGTTCTCCGCAAGCTTGTTGAAGCGGTCGATATCAGCCTTCTCCGTGGCGTCGGCGGCGCGGGCCAGCAGTTCGTTTGCGCGTTCCTGCTGCCGTGCGGCGCGTTCCGCCAGGTCTGCACCGGGATTGCCCCATGCGCCCCGCCCGATCTGCACCCAAGCGATGATTTCCAAGATCAGGAACGTCCAGAACATCCCCCAGATCGCTCGGGAGGCCGACCAGAACGGCCCCAGAACCGCCGCCCACAGGTTGAAGGTGTTGGGAACCGGGCTGGTCGCGTCGTGAATCTTGTGGAACGCGTTGACGTAATAGTCGCCGTTTGGCCCAGCAAAATCGTGGATCGAACGGTCCAGCGCGTCGCGGTCTACTTCGATATCCGAGGCGGCGGTGACCTTCATTTCCATTGCTGCATCAGTCATTTTTGCCCCCCTGAATTCCGCGCAGCAGGCGCGGTTTTGTGACAACACCGACGTCGCTGCCGGAATCGGTGATGACCACCGGCAGGTCCGTGTTCACGGCCAGATCGATCAGCTGGTCCAGATCCGCTCCTTCATCCGCGCGCGGCGCTCCGTCGGTTGGGCCGGAATAGCTGGCCAGCGGTTCCATGATCGAATGCGCTTTGACCAGTTTGAGCTTTGAGATGCCCTGCACGAATTCCCGCACGTAGTCGTCGGCGGGGTTCATGACGATGTCTTCGGGCGTCCCGATCTGAACGATCACGCCATCTTTCATGATGGCGATGCGGTGGCCGATGCGGATGGCCTCGTCCAGATCGTGGGTGATGAACAGCGTGGTTTTCTGCAACTGCGCCACAAGTGCCTTGAACTGGTCCTGCAATTGCAGCCGGATCAGCGGATCAAGGGCCGAGAACGGTTCGTCCATCAGTAGGATCTCGGGGTCCGACGCCAGCGCGCGGGCGATCCCCACCCGTTGCTGCATCCCGCCCGACAGTTCCTTGGGCAGCCGGTCCTCATACCCCGTCAGGTCCACTAGCCCCAGCGCATGGTCAGACACCGCCCAGCGTTTGGACTTGGACACTTTGCGGATTTCCAGAGGATAGGCCACGTTATCGCGAACCGAACGGTGCGGCATCAGCGCCATGTGCTGAAACACCATTCCGATCTGCTGCGCCCGGATGCGACGCAGTTCAGTCTCGGATATCTGCGACACGTCATGCCCCAGAATTTCGATCTTGCCAGCGGTCGGTTCGATCAGGCGGTTGACGTGGCGCACCAGCGTGGACTTGCCCGAGCCGGACAGGCCCATGATGCAGAAAATCTCACCTCGCGGCACCTCGAAGGTCGCGCCCTGCACGCCGACGACACAATTGAATCTTTCCAGAACTTCGGGCTTGCCAATGCCTTCGTTCCGCACTGCGGTCATGGCTTCTTCGGCGCGGGCGCCGAAGATCTTCCAGACATCCGTCAGTTTTACGACTGTTTCGGTCATACTTGTCCCTTTGATGCAAAACAGGCCGCCGGGCGCTGCCGACGGCCTGTCCGGTTTCAGTTCCGGTCGGAGTCAATCACTCGGACATCCAGCCCAGAACGGCATCTTCGTTCGCGCCAACCCACTCTTCCGCGTAGGCCTGTGGCTCCTTGCCATCGATCACCAACGCATAGGTCATGGCCGACACCGTGTCGGTGTCCAGCTTCATGTTGGACAGCATCCGCGCGACCTCGGGGTATTCATCCTCAAGCGATTTTGCGTAATGCAGGTGCAGATAGGCCAGATCCCAGGCAACCGCGGCCTCGGATTTCTCAAGCCATTCCGGGTCATCCGTCGGCTGCAGAACATTCCACTTGGCCGCATCATAGGCGGGCTCTTCCAGAACCTGCAATTCGTGCAGTTCGAACACGTAATGCGGCGTGTAGCAGAACCCGACCCAGGCGTCGCCGGCCTTGATGGCATTGTCGAGATTGGCATAAGCCACGGTTTCATCAATCTCGGTCAGTTCGAAAATCTGGTCATAGCCATAGGACTTGGCGCGAACCTTTTCGACATTGGTCGAAGCCCAGCCGGGCGCGCCGATCCAAAGCTCTCCCTGTCCGTCGCCGTTGCTGTCGAACAGTGCCGCGATATCGGGGTTGGTCAGGTCCTCGATGGACTTGATCCCGTTGGCGTCAGCGGTCGCCTTGTCGACGCACATACCCTGAAACGCTTCGACGCCGTTGGGGTTGAAGGCTACGGTGCCCTTGTCGGTGACATAGGTGTCATGCAGGTTCTGCTGGTTCGGCATCCAGACCTCGGGGTGAACATGCATGGCGCCGGAATCCATTGCCTCGAACACGATCGGGTTTGTCCCGTTCTGCAGTTCAACCTCAAGCCCGAGGTTCTGTTCAATCGCTACCTTCAGAATATGCGCCGTTGCGTTCACCGACGGCCAGTTCGGCACGCCGATCACGATATCCGCGGCCATGGCAGGCCCGGCGATCGCCATGGATGCGCCTCCCAGTAACGTAGCAAGTTTTTTCATTTGATATCTCCATGTTGGACGTCCGCGGTGCTTGTTGTTTTCTTGCCCGGCGGGGCAGAGACACCTTACAGACACTTTCGGGAAGGCGTTGCTTCCCGGGCTTTTTGGCCAACAGCCCGACACGCCGGGTTGGCTGAAAAATTGAAGCATGCGAACGCGCTGCCCATCAAGACCTAGCTGAGACAAAACCGCGAATGCGGCATTATCATAGAATTGTTTCGGTTTTTTCCGATTTAGGTCTGTCCAATGTCTGCCGGAGGCTCTGGCAAGGACTCGCTCCACTGGCGCAGTTCATCAAGAAAACCCAGCGCTGTGCACCCGAGGTCGGTGAGGGAATATTCAACAGAAACCGGTGCTGTCTGCAACACGTTTCGGCGCACCAGACCCTGAGCCTGCAACTGCCGCAGCCGTTCGGTGATCATCTTTTTGCTGGCCCCTTCGATCATCCGCGACAGATCGTTGAACCGGACCGGACCGTCTTTCAGGTGCCACAGGATGGATCCGGTCCATTTGCCGCCCAGAATCCGCATGCCGCGTTCGATCGAGCACGGCACCAGACAAGCGTCGGCGGCGGTTTTCCGCCCCTGTTCATCTGGTTAAATCCTTGCCTTCATAGCGTAGCCCCTATGCTGACACCAGGTTACCTAAAGTATACTGGTTGATTTTCGTAACCACAATGCACAACTTCGTCCGGAACCCGCCACAAGTCAAGCAGTTCACAACGCAGCAAGGACTCAGAGACATGAGCAATATTCTGATCGTAAACGGAACACAGCCCTATGAAATTGCGCCAGGGGGGCTTAACGCCAGCCTGACGGAACAGGCGCGCGACGTCCTCACCTCTTTGGGTCATGATGTTCGCGTCACCACAGTGGCCGACGGCTATGACACGAACGCCGAGATTGATGCTCATTTGTGGGCAGATACCGTCATCATGCAGTTCCCGGTCAACTGGATGGGCGTTCCCTGGTCGTTCAAGAAATACATGGATGAGGTGTACACTTCGGCGATGGACGGTCGGTTTGCCGATGGCGACGGCCGCACCTCTGACGCGCCCAAGAAAAACTATGGAATGGGGGGCAAGCTCGGCGACAAGAAATACATGCTTTCCGTCACTTTCAACGCTCCGGCCGAGGCATTTGAAAACACCGCGGAACCTTTCTTTGCCGGCGACAGCGTTGATGATCTGCTGCGCCCGCTGCACCTGACAGCCAAGTTCATGGCGATGCAGCCGCTGCCCACCTTCGCAGCGTTCGACGTCATGAAGAACCCGGCCATTCAGGAAGATTTCACCCGGTTCGCAACGCATCTGAAAACCGCGTTTGCAGAGGTCGAAGATGTCGCGGCCTGATATCCATCTTTATACTGCAGGTACGATGAACGGGTATAAGCCCGTCATCTTTCTGGAAGAGGCCGGCGTCCCTTATGACCTGACCCATATCGACTTTTCCCGGCAGGAACAGAAAACGCCAGAGTTTCTGGCGTTGAACCCAAACGGGAAGATTCCAACCATCGAAGACCGGGCCGAGGGCCGCGCGATCTTTGAAAGTGGCGCGATCCTCTGGCATCTGGCGGAGAAATACGGAAAGTTCCTGCCGTCCGATCCGGCCAAACGCGCCGAAGTCATGCAGTGGATGCTGTTTCAGGTCGGCCATGTCGGGCCGATGATGGGCCAGGCCATGTATTTTCAGCATATCGCCGCACCCAATGGTCAGGTTGAGCCGTTTTCGATCCGTCGTTATGTCGATGAAAGCCGTCGCCTGCTGGAAGTGATGAACACACGCCTGAACGGGCGGGACTGGATTGCAGCCGATGAATACACCATCGCCGACATGATGCTGTACCCCTGGGCGCGGGCCTATGTCTGGGCGCGGGTCAATGTCGATGATCTTCCGCATTTGAAGGCGTGGTTTGATCGTATCGACGTCCGACCCGCCGTTCAGAAGGCGCTGACCATTCCGAAAGCCAACCCCCAATTCTGGGATGCAAACGCGGATGCCAGCGCCTTTGCCAAAGAAAACGCGGCCCGCTTTTCCGGCGATGTGAAAAAGGACTGAAGCGGCACACCGGCTTAGTCATAGCTTTGTTCCAGAATGAACGCGGCCGCGGCGTCGGCGAGAGGCCGGAAACGGGACCTCTCGCTAACATATAGATAGACCTGCCGCCGGTCTTCCAGATCCGAAATAGGCCGGAAGGCCGTCGCCTCGGGCATGAATCTGGCGACGGTCTGCGGCAGTACCGTCACCCAGCACCCCGTCCGTACCAGCGTGATCAGGGAATGCGTGTTCTGCACTGTGATGTCGGCCAGTGCGATGGCCGCCAGAAATTGCGGAGACTGTATCTGCTCGCACAGCGCATTGCGGATAAAGGGAAACCCGGCAAGATCCTTTTGCCAAAGTGGCCCGGACCGGGAAAGCAGCGGGTGATCCGCAGCGCAGACCAGCCCGAACCGGTCCTGAAACAGTGGAATCGCCCGCACCCCGTTCAGTGCATGCTGCCCCGACGCGATGCCGATATCCGCCTTGCCTTCGACCAGCGCATCCAAAACCTGCTGGGTGTCCGTGTCGCGCAGTTCGATTTTCAACCCGGGATAAGTCTGCGTCATATGCGTCAGCACCCCGGGAAACACCAGCGCCGCGATCGAAGGCACCGACACGATCCGCAAAAGCCCATGCTCGGCATTTGCCGCTGCTTCGATATCCAGAACGGATTGATCGAACTGACGTACCTGTTTCAGCGCCATCTCAAACACTTGCTGCCCCAGAGGAGACAGCCGGTTCTTCCGCTCACCCTCGAACAGCTTTTTGCCAAGATGATCTTCCAGTTGTTTAAGGGTCATGGACACAGCAGACTGCGTCCGGCCCAGCCGGTCGGCGGCTTCGACCAGGGTGCCGGTCTGCGCAACCGTGCAAAAACAGCGCAAAGCTTCAATCTTGAGCGACATACTTCAAACTTTCTGAAGTTTATTAAACTTATTTGAGTTTGACTGATGTCCGTCAAAGATTCCATCCTGCGCCGGACACTTTCTGAACACTGGGGCGCATTGTGACCAAACTGAACCTGATCGCCGGAGAATGGCTGGCGGGCAAATCCGAAATCGAAAACCGCAACCCCTCGGACCTGAGCGATCTTGTCGGCGTATTTGCCCAGGCCAGCGCGGATCAGCTGGAGGCCACGCTGGATCAGGCGCGGGCGGCGCAGGCTGAGTGGGCTGCGTATCTGCCGGAACGCAAGCAGGCCGTTCTGATGAGCATCGGCAATGAACTGATGTCGCGCGCCGAAGAACTGGGCACCTTGCTGTCCCGCGAAGAAGGCAAACCGTTGGCCGAGGGCAGGGGTGAGGTCTATCGCGCAGGTCAGTTCTTTACCTACTACGCTGCCGAGTGCCTGCGTCAGATCGGCGAGAACGCCGACAGCGTGCGCCCCGGCGTCGAGATCGACGTTCGCCGCGAAGCCGTGGGCGTGGTGGCGATCATCAGCCCGTGGAACTTCCCGACCGCAACCGCGTCTTGGAAGATTGCTCCGGCGCTGTGCTATGGCAACGCGGTTGTTTGGAAGCCTGCGAACATTACACCGGCGTCCGCCGTAGCCCTGACCGAGATCATCAAACGTCAGGACATCCCCAAAGGGTTGTTCAGCCTTGTCATGGGTTCGGGCCGTTCGATCGGCCAGCGTCTGGTGGAAAGCCCCAAGGTCAATGCGATCTCATTCACCGGATCGGTTCCGGTGGGAAAGGGTATCGCTGCTGCGGCGATCCAGAACCTGACCAAGGTGCAGATGGAGATGGGATCCAAGAACGCGCTTGCCGTGATGGACGACGCCGATCTTGACCTTGCGGTGACGCTGGCGCTTGGCGGTGCTTTTGGCGGCACCGGGCAGAAATGTACCGCTTCGTCGCGGCTGGTGGTTCACGCAGGCATTCACGATGCCTTTGTCGAGAAGCTGGTCGCCGGCGCACAGGCGATGAAGGTCGGCCACGCGCTGGAGGACGGCACTCAGATGGGACCGGTCGTCAGCCAGCAGCAGTTGCAGGAAAACCTGGCCTATGTCGATCTGGGTAAATCCGAAGGCGCGGAACTGGCCTGCGGCGGTCAGCGGCTTGAGATGCCACATGAGGGCTTCTACATGTCCCCCGGCGTATTCCTGAACACCACCAACGACATGGCGATCAACCGCGAGGAGATGTTTGCGCCGCTGACATCCGTTATCAGGGTCAGCAGCTATGACGAGGCGCTGAGCGTGGTCAACGACACCAATTTCGGCCTGACCTCGGGCATCGTGACCCAATCGCTGGCCCGCGCCACCCATTTCCGCCGCAACGCGCGCACCGGGGTTGTCACGGTCAACCTGCCGACGGCGGGCACCGATTATCACGTGCCCTTCGGTGGCCGGGGCGACAGCTCTTACGGGCCGCGCGAACAGGGCAAGGCGGCGGCCGAGTTCTATACAACCGTCAAAACGGCTTATATCAGCGCGGGATCGCCGGTCTGATGCGGATCGACGGGCTGCAATACGCCAACTGGTCGGAAAAGATCTTCCGCCAACTGCGCGAGGGTGGCGTGGACGCAATCCACGTCACTATCTCGTACCATGAGAATTTCCGTGAAACGGTTCTGAATTTTGAAAAGTGGAACCGTTGGTTCGAGCAATATCCGGACCTGATCATGAAAGGCCGCTGGGCCAGTGACATTGACACCGCCCGCGAAACCGGGCGGACGGCGGTGTTCTTCGGGTTCCAGAACCCCTCGCCCATCGAGGACGATATCGGGCTGGTCGAAATCCTGCACGATCTGGGCGCGCGGTTCATGCAATTGACCTACAACAACCAGTCGCTGCTGGCCACCGGATGTTACGAGGCCGAAGACACCGGTATCACCCGCATGGGCAAACAGGTCATCAAAGAGATGAACCGCGTCGGCCTGGTTGTCGACATGAGCCATTCGGCGGATCGCTCGACCATCGAGGCGGCCGAATTGTCCGAGCGCCCCATCGCCATCACCCACGCCAATCCGCATGACTGGGCCCCTGCGCTGCGCAACAAGCGTGACGCGGTGATCCGTGCAGTCACGGAAAACGGTGGGATGCTGGGCTTTTCGGTCTACCCTCATCACCTGAAGGACAAATCCGCCTGCACGCTGGAGAGTTTCTGCGAAATGATCGCGCGCACTGCTGACAAATACGGGGCTCAGCATCTGGGGATCGGCACGGACCTGTGTCAGGACCAGCCCGACAGCGTGGTCGAATGGATGCGCGTGGGACGCTGGACTAAAGAGATCGACTATGGTGAAGGCTCGGCCTCTGCCCCCGGCTTTCCGCCAATGCCGGACTGGTTCCGCGACAATCGCGACTTTGGAAATATCGAGGCCGGGCTGCGAAAGGTCGGCATGAATGTCAGCGAAATCTCGGGCATCATGGGCGGTAACTGGTACCGTTTCTTTGCTGAAAACTTCGGGCCGCAATCCGCATGACCCAGGCCAGCCCTCATATCCCGCGACGCGATCCCGCGCAGGTGATGCGCCTGTCGCGGTTGGGGTCGCTGCATCAGTGCCGGCTCAGCTTCATGCGGCAACTGACCCGGCGCATGGCGCAGGAAGACTGGAGCTTCACCCGACCTGTCTTTGACATCGACGCAAATGGCGTGGGTCACGCAGTCTACACCGCACAAGGCCGCAAAAACGCCTATTCTCTTGTGGCCTTTGCCCATGACCTGCCGCCCGAGCAACGCTCGGACCGGGTTATCGCGGAAGCGTGGGACGCGACCTTTGCCCTGTTCGATGGTGTGCCGACGGCGCAGGACATTCAACGTCTGTCCGAAAACGTGCCCCTGCAAGAGGCCGGGCGCATCAGCGAAACCGAATTGTCCCTGTCGCGCGCGAACCGCTCGGTCCGTCTGTGGGCGCATGTGGTCGATCGTCTTGCGGCAGGACACCAGCCGGATCTGGAGCAGATTTACGAGGTCGGGTACCTGATGCGCACCACAGCCGTTTATGGCTCGGGCAAGTTCGGGGCGGCGGACCGTGAAACAACCTCGGATCGGCCCGAGCTGAGCGCCCCGTTTCAGACCGAGATGCTGTCGGTCTACCTGACCCGCGTTTTTGTCCGCGATCTGGTCCAGCATATGGCCCGCGCCAGAGGTGGCGAGCAAACGGCAGAGCTGGACCCTGCCATTGCACGCTGGCTGGGCATCGGCAACTCCACCGGTCTGGGCATGGCACCGTTCATCGTGAACCACCCGATTCTGTTCAACAACTGGATCATGGTCCGGGAAGAGGCGATTGCGCGCGTGCGATCCCTGCCTGCTGCGTCAGGCGATGAAGTCCGGCAATTTCGCGACATCTTTGAGCGCAGCAAACTGTCGATGTCGTGGTGGCGGTCTGAGCACCCGGTACAGGTTGCGAAACTGGCCGACCTGAACGCTGACCTTTCGGCGATCGCAGACTATGTGCGCCAGTCTGATCTGACACAGGGTCACCCATGGGATCGTCTGATCCGGTGGTCCGAAACGTCGCTGAGCCAGGAGGGGCAGGAACTTGTCGCCTCGCTGATCCTGGAGCCTTATGGCGATCTGGTCGACGGGCTGGCCAGTTGCATGTCCGACAGCAATGCGCAGGCGCAGGTCATTGACGGCGCCATGACCGTTGCCGTGGTCCGCGACCTGATCCGCAACAGCTTTGACTGGGCGCTGGATCTGAACTGGTCGGACGCAGCCAATTGTTCCCGCGCCTGGTACGTGTCCGAAGAGAAGCTGGAACCACGGCTGGGCGAACGGTTCGAAGAGCCGATTGCCGACTACGAACAGCCTCTGGCCCCCGCGCGGGATGCTGCATTCGCCTTTGCCGCGCTTGCAGACTGGCAAGGCGACACGCCGATTGCCGAGTTCCTGCTGCGCCACCCCGAACACCGCCACACCATCCGTCGGGCGCAGATCGGGCGCGTCGCCCCTTATGGCGAAATCCGCGACAACACGATCAGCGCCAGAGTCATGCCCATCGACATGCTGCGGGCGAAACTGTCCTTCTTCGGTGCCACCCATTTCGATCCGCGTTCAGACCGCTGGGTACGGATCTGCATGTATGCCGGCGCCCCCTATCCCGAAGAGCTGACGCCGGAAACGGCGGATCTGTGGGTCTACCCGGAGCCCGTGTCATGAGTTATTCGCTGAACGAGGTCGAGGCCACCGCCAAACGCGCCGCCCGCGGGGCCGGATATGACTGGGGACATGCCGAAGAGGCGGCAAAAGCCGCGCGCTGGCTCTGTGCGCAGGGGTTGGACGGTGTCGAAGCCCTGGCCTTGCTTCTGGAAACAGAACCGGCCCGTCAGCCCCTAAGTCCGGCACCTGCGGGACAGAGTCTGGACAGCACTGCCCGGCAGGCCCGTTGTCCGTTGATTGCCGGGGCCATCCTTTCAGACAACGCACGGCAGTTGGCAGGAACAGCCGTCACCTTGCAAGACGTTGCTGTTCCTGCCCTGCTGTTGCCTTTTGCGGCCAACGCAGCACGGCTGCTGAATACGCCGGTGACGGTCACGTGCGATGGAGTGGACGCAGTCACTGACTGGTATTCCGCCGCAGTGCCATCCGACATTCCGGATCATGCAATGAACGTGTGTGTGCAGCTTGGCGGCACCTTGTCCGAACCTGCAACGCGCCAATCCCGTTCAACACCAAACCCGGAGCGGTGGGCCGTTCTGAACCGGTTTGCGCATCGAACCTATGCCCCTGCCACCGAGGAATCCCGCCTGCGCGGGGCCGGGGCAGGCTTGTCCGACAACGATTGAAGAGATGAAAATGGTAGAGACCCGCACCCTGACCCTTGCTGAAATCGAAGACCTCGCCTTCCGCGCGCTGGTGGCCGCCGGCACGACCGAAGCCAACGCCCGCCCGCTGGCCGTCGCAACCGCCGCGACCGAAGCCGACGGGGTCGCCAGTCACGGTCTGGCCTATATCCCGATCTATTGCGAGCATGTTCAGTGCGGCAAAGTCGACGGTTCTGCCCAGCCTGTCCTGTCTCAGCCCCGGTCCGGAGTGGTGAATGTCGATGCGGCAACCGGCTTTGCGCATTCCGCCATCGACCTGGGTTTCGCGTCGCTGATCCCGGCGGCGCGGGAACAGGGCATCGCCGCGCTGGCTATCCGCAACAGCTATAATTGCGGCGTTCTTGGGTATCATACTTTCCGGCTGGCGCAGGCCGGGCTGGTCGGGCTTGGGTTCACCAACGCGCCCGCCTCGATCGCCCCGTCGGGTGGCGCAACCGCAGTTGTCGGCACCAACCCTTTCTCGGTGGCGGCACCGGGGTCGAATGGCCAGCCCGCTCTGCTGATCGACCAAAGCGCAAGCACAATTGCCAAAAGCGAAGTGATGAAACACGCCCGCGAGGGCAAGCCGATCCCTGTCGGCTGGGCGCTGGATGCGGATGGCAATCCGACCACCGATCCCAATGTCGGCCTGAAGGGTTCGATGGCCCCATCGGGTGGCTACAAGGGCGTCGGTGTCGCACTGCTGACCGAAATCATGGCCGCCGCGCTGACAGGTGCGACGCTCGGCCTGAATGCCTCGCCCTTTTCCGGCACGGTTGGCGGGCCACCGCGCACGGGTCAGTTCTTTATCGCAATCGACCCGTCCGCAACGGCTGGTGACGCATTTGCATCCGGCCTGACCGGGCTTGTGGACGCGATCCGATCGCAGCCCAATGCGCATCTGCCGGGCGACGGGCGCCGTTCAAAACGGGTAACGGCCGCGTCCGAGGGCGTTGCGGTCAATACCGCGACATTGGACAAGATCGCCACCATCCTGAGTTGACAGGACAAAAGAACACAAAGGCGGCCCGGCGCACTTGATCATCTGCGCAATCGCATAGATCCTGACGTGATTGCGCCCCCAGATCAATTGACCGGCATATGCATTTCGAAGTTCTTCAATCCATCAGCCTGAACGGCACAGCAGGCATGCCAAACGATGATCGTTCAGGCTGTCTGGGGGATCGCGCCTGGGTTATCGACGGGGCGACCGATCTGACCGAGCCCGGGCTGCTTGGACATCAGGGCGGGGCTGCGTGGCTGGCGACAACAGCCAACACCTGCTTTGGACGATCAAGTGCAGGGAGTATCAAGGCCACATGCGACGCCGTGTTCGGACAGATCGAGGCGCAGTTTGACGCGGACCGGACACGGGACGCCGTCGCGGAATGGGAAGTCCCCAAGGCGGCCTTTGCGGCCGTTCAGCTTGTCGCAGGCACGCTCGAAGTGGCCTGGACAGCGGATTGCCCGGTCCTGCATGCGGCGGGTGATGCGGTTCGCTGGTGTACCGACGCACCTGATTCAAGCGCTGAGTCCGCAGCGGCCCTTGCGCTGGGTATCGGGACAGGCGCGTCCCGGAAGATTGCCGGCAAGGCGCTGCAAGACCGGCGCACCCACCGTGCGAAGGCGGGCCATAGCACCCTGAGCCCCGACGCACGCGCGTCTGCGCAGGCGGCGCGCTATGCGTCCGTCCCGGTCACCACCGGAGACGAAATCCTGCTGATGAGCGACGGCTTTGCGAGTTTGGTCAGCGATTACCGTCAGTACTCAGCCCGCTCGCTGATGGGCGCCACTCGCGAGACGGGGCTGAATCACCTTACCCAAATCCTTCGTGAGATCGAACAAGACGATGCGGCCTGCGTGCGCTTTCCGAGGTTCAAGGTCAGCGACGACGCCACCGCACTGTGGCTGCGGATCAGTGGTTAACTGGATCGCAAGGGCGAATGTCTTTCCGGCTCTGATGGTCCGCGCAGCGCGCCTTATGCCTGCTCTCTAATCCTCTAATACAGCAATCAGCTCTTTGGCGAGGGGTAGCGAGGAATACCCAAGCTTTGACGGCGTCAAACCCAGCCGCACCACTACCATGTCATAAGACGGGAAAATCCCGATGGATTGCCCGTCATGCCCCTGCAGCCAGACCGCATCCTCAAAGGCCGGCATATCCCCGGGCGCTTCGATCCAGAGATGTCCTTTGCCATACGCCCCATCCGATGCCGCGACCGGCGCGAACATCCAATCCGTAAAGCCGGCGGGCAATATCTGTTGCCCATCCCAGACCCCGTTTTGCAGCAGCAACTGCCCGAACCGCGCCCAGTCCCGCGCCGTCGCATACATATAGCTTGAACCGACAAACGTATCGGCGGCATCGGTTTCCAGAACCGCCGAGCTCATCCCAAGTGGCTGGAAAAGCGCATCTTTTGGATAGCTCAGCGCATCGGCACCCACCCTGTCCTGCCAAACCCGCGACAGCATTGTGGATGTGCCCGAGGAATAGTTGAAATCCGCCCCGACACTGGTTTCCGCAGGAAGGGCCGCGGCGAAACCCGACATATCGTCATTGAGATAGAGCATTTTGGTGACGTCCGAAACGTTCCCGTAACCCTCGTTCCATTGCAGGCCGCTGGACATGGCAAGCATGTCCTTAACCGAGACGTCCTTGCGACTGTCCTGTCCCCAGCTGTCAAAGCTGTCCGTCAAATTGTCGTCCAGAGACATCTGACCCGACTGGATCAATGTGCCGATCAGGGCGGCGGTGACCGTTTTGGTCATCGACCAGCCCAGCAGAGGGGTGTTTGCGTCGAACCCTTCGGCATAGCTTTCCCCAACGATCCGCCCGTCTTTCACCACAACGACCGCACGATGCCCCGCACCCAGCAGGGTTTCGTCGGACAGGACGCTGGCGATATCCGGATGTTGAGACACTGCAACCTCATCGCCGTCCGGCCAAAGCCCGGTGGGTGACGAGGTTGGCGATGCAACCGTTTCATCACTCAGCGGAGCAGAGTGGAGGTTGGTGCATCCCAGCCCCTGACGGTACTGTGATCTGGCGGAGGCAAAGAACCGGAAGATGCGCGCCTCGACGGTTTGCGCATCCCGGTCCACCGTGATCGATATCTGTTTCAGCAATGGGTGGCCCGGCGCCTGAACGTCCTCGGCAAGTACCTCATCAGCATCCCGGTCCGCAATGAAGACATTCGAACAGACAATCTTTGCCGCATAGTTTGTTCCGACCCTCAGCAGGTCGGGCGGCGCAATCAGCAGATAGACCACCAGCGCGACGACCGCAGCGACAACTGCACCTGCGAGGAATTTCAGAGCTTTTCCAATCATTGCCAAAACGACCCGGTCGACCGGGCCCCATGCTGTTTTTCAATCCGATCCCAGTAAAGTGCCTCATTCCTCCGGCTGCCACAGTTCCGTTGCGTACACTGGAACAAACTGGCCCGCGACCGCGTGCGCCTCTGACTCCTTTCAGTGCTCTCAAAATACGCTGAAACCCGTTCGGGTTATGGTTTCAGCGGAACGACGAAGTAGCCTTTTGTTCCTATGTGCTTCGTTTTCGCTGCGCGTCTCTGATCAGTGCGGCGAGACGATAGAACCCATGCGCCATTTTCGTATAGGGCGTCAGCAGAAAGAGCGTCAGCACCGATCCGAGATGTATCGCCAACACAGAGGGCATCAATGCGGTGGACCCCACCGCGTAAAGCACAAGCCCGCTGAACCCGACAAATCCCAGCAGCAGAATAAAGGCTATGTCACCGCCCCATGCCGAAATATCGCCAAGGTCAGGATCGGACTTGCGCTTTAGCACAACCATCGCACCACAACCGACCGTCAACAGAACGCCGCCCGGAATGCCAAGCAGCTTCGGCAGCGACCAGAACTCGTAGGGAGCGTGCAGCCCAAAGACGTAATGCATGACCGTGGCGACGGAAGTTGAGGCAAAGCACAGCAGAAAGCCGTACATGATGGCGTGATGCGTGTGGCGGCGGGCCTGACTGAACCGGTCCTCATCTTCGAAATTGCATCCCTCGCCATGGCCGGCGGCAAGGTCCTGCATATTCCCGGCGCGTTTGAAAGCCGCCGACAGGTCGACCAGCCGGACAGGGCTGCCTGCAACCGCGCGCCAATAGCGCCGTAGGCTGATGGTGATGCTGACCACCGGAAACAGAAACGTCGAAGCAAAGATGGCCACCATCGCATTATGCGACAGCACGGCATAAAAGCCCTCTCCCCCCGCCGACCCGATTATGCGCATTGCCACGAACAGAGCGGCGAACCCAAGGACCAGCGCCAGCGCAATGGCCCCTCCGTGGGTGTGGAACCGGCGCGCCAAAGGTTGCGGCCAGGCAAAACTCTCCCAACTGTCGCGGCGAACCTCTGCCAGCGCTTTGGGCAGGTTCAGATCAAACTCATGCGGTGCGGTATACTGGCAGGCATAGTAACACCCCCGGCAGTTGTGGCAGAGGTTGGCCATCTGGGTGATGTCGCCATCCGAAAACGCACGCCCGGCATGCAGCGCCGGAAAGACCGAGCAAAACCCCTCGCAGTACCGGCAGGCGTTGCATATCTCGGCCTGACGCCGGGCTTCCTGTATCTGTTCAGTTTGCATGGGCGGCGGCCTCTCGTCCTGCAATGCGTCCGAAAACAGTTCCGATGGTCATGCCGAACCCGGCCAGATACCCCTGCCCCAGAATGGACCCGGCCATGGTCTCTCCGGCGGCCCACAGGTTTCTGATCTTGCCTTTGGGGGTCGAACACTGCGCGTTGTCGTCAACCTGCAGGCCCAGATAGGTAAAGGTCACGCCAGTTCGTAACGTGTAGCCATAGAAGGGCGGCTCGGATATCGGTCGCGCCCAGTTGGTTTTCGGCGGCGCAAGGCCCTTAGTCGCAACACCGTCCAACTCGGTCGGGTGAAACCCGCTGGTGTCGCCGCAGGCGGCGTTGAATGCGGCCACGGTCGCCTTCAGCTTGTCCTCCGGCAGGCCCATCAATCCGGCCAGTTCATCCAATGTGTCCGCTTTCAGTGGCGGGAACACGGATGGCATGAACAGGTTCAGCGACTTGGCATCAATGATCACATAGCCCACCTGTTCCGGCTGCGCCGCTACAAGCCGCCCCCAGATTGCGTATCGTTTCGGCCAGACGTCCTCGCCTTCGTCGTAAAACCGTTCGGCATTCCGGTTCACAACAATCGAAAAGGGAACACAGTCCAAACGAGTGACGATCCCGCCGTCGAATTTAGGCGCACGCCCGTCGACGGCCACGGCGTGACACTGTGTCGGGTCTCCGACGCTGTTCACGCCCTGATCCAGCAGATCGGCCAGAACAACACCGCGATTATAGGGCGTGCCCCGGATCAGAAAGTTTCGCGCCGCGGGACCCCATGCGCGGGTCAGCCAATCAGTGTCAGCCTGAAACCCGCCCGAGGCGACAATGACCGTCTTTGGCGTGATGCGATGGGATTGCCCTTTAAAGGTGTAATCGACCCATTCGACCTGATCGCCGACCAACTCAAGATGTGTGACCGCAGCTTCGTACAGGACTTTGACGCCAAGCCCCGTCGCCGTCCGGTAATAGGCGTTCACCAGGGATTTGCCGCCGCCCATGAAGAAGGCGTTCGTCCGCGACAGCGACAGGGTCCCCGACAGAGAGGGCTGAAAGCGCACGCCACGCTCCTCCATCCATGGCAGACATTCCTCGGACGCCCTGATCGCCATTCGCGCCAGATGCTGGTCGGTCTTACCTCCCGTGACCTTCAGCAAGTCGGACATGTATTCCTCTTCGCCATAGCTCTCGGTCAGCGGGCCCAGCGGCTCGGTATGCATACAGCGAAAATTGCGTGTGTGGCGCGAATTGCCTCCGCGGTACGGCTTGGGCGCGGCTTCAAGAATAAGAACGCTGGCGCCCGCTTCGGCCGCGGTCATGGCAGCACATAGCGCCGCGTTACCGCCGCCGATGATCGCGACATCATAGGTGTTGGGTTCGTTCGTCATTCCTGCCTTCCCTGTCAGGTCCGGTCAGAGGCGCGGTCGCGGTCCTGCAAGGCACGGATACGCATACGTTGCGCGGCCTGAATATGGGATCGCATTTCCGCCTCGGCCGCATCCCCGTCACGGGCCTTCAACGCGGCCATGATATGGCGGTGCTCGGCAACGGCCGCCTCTGCCCGGTCGCTGTCCAGCAATTGCGATGGCCCAAGGATCAGCAGGGCCTTTTGCAGAGTATGCATGGATTTCGCAAGAAAACGGTTCTTGGCCGCATCCAGCAGCGTGGCGTGGAACACGCGGTTGATCTGCGCCGCGTCAGGTCCGGTGCCAGCTTCGGCCAGACGGTCATTGAGAACCTCAAGCTCGTCCAGTTCGACATCCGAGGCCGCGCGGGCTGCAAGCCGCGCCGCGGTGCCTTCAAGCACGGCGCGCATCTCATAGAGTTCCATGACCTCGGCATAATCGAGACTGCGTACCGTCGCCCCCAGTCGCGGGACATGGGTGACGAGACCATCGGCCTCAAGCTGCCGGATCGCTTCGCGCACCGGCGTTCTGCTGACGCCCAGCCGCTCGGACAGTTCGATTTCCCGCAACCTGTCGCCCGGCAACAGGCTGCCGTCGCGGATCTCATCCAAAAGGCGATGATAGGCGGAATTGCCCTGGGGGCCGTGTTGTATCGGGTCGTCCTGAAGGCTCATAACACTCACGCTTGCAATTTGCGTCCATTTGTATACATTTGGATACACATCAAGTCAACAGCTCTGGAACCCGTATTTTGCCCGCGTCGAATTCACGGATGAAACCTCTGATGCAAAGGTCACTTACCTTTGGTCTTGCCGTGCTGGGCACCGCAGTCTTTTGGGCGTTGAACCTGCCGCTGCCTTTTCTGTTCGGTCCGATGTCAGCCTGTCTGCTTGCGGCCCTTGCGAAAGCTCCGCTCAAAGGGTTTGGTCAGGTCTCGGTTGCGGCCCGAACGATCCTTGGGGTCGCCGTCGGCGCCGCGATTACGCCGGTCCTGTTTTCCCAGCTTCCTAAGATGGCGGGGTCGGTCATGCTGATCCCGTTCTTCATCATCCTGATCGCGCTTGTCGGAGTGCCGTTTTTTCGCAAAGTGTGGGGGTTCGACGACAAGACCGCTTTTTACGCGGCCATGCCCGGCGGGTTGCAGGACATGATTGTCTTCGGCACCGAGGCCGGTGCCGACCCGCGCACCTTGTCTTTGGTGCACGGAACACGCGTTCTGATAATCGTAACGCTGGCCCCCATATTTCTGACGGTGCTTTATGACGCCCAGTTGACCAATCCCATTGGACAACCCGCCGCCGATCTTCCCGTTCACGAGCTATTACTGATGGCCATAGCCGCCCTTGTCGGCTGGAAAGGCGGTGAGAGACTTGGCCTCTTCGGAGCGTCAATTCTGGGCCCGCTGATCCTGACGGCGGCACTTTCGTTGGGGGATATCATCCATTCCCGCCCGCCCCGCGAGGCCATTCTTGCGGCGCAGTTCTTCATCGGTTGCGGGATCGGCGTGCAATTCGTCGGTGTGACCTGGAGCGAACTTCGTCGCGTCGTTGCCGCCGGGGTCACTTATGTAGTTATCCTCGCCATTCTCGCGGCAGGCTTCACCGCCATTGTCACAACTCTTGGCCTGGGCCACCCGGTCGAGGCTTTTCTGGCCTTTGCCCCGGGCGGACAGGCGGAAATGACTGTTCTGGCGATCGTTTCGGGCGCCGATCTGGGCTTTGTGATCACCCACCACCTGACCCGGATCGTTCTGGTGATCATCGGCGCTCCGATCGCCGCCGGTCTTATTGCGCGCTGGTCCAAACGCCGGGATTGATCATGTGGAACGGTGCGCCGTCCGCATAGGCGTTCACCTGATCGAAAATGTCCGCGAACTGCAGATCGAACTCGTCCTCGGTGACGAAACCGATATGGGGGGTTGCGATCAGGTTGGGATGCGAAAGCAGCGGGTCCGCGACGTCGGTCAGCGGTTCGGTATCGAATACGTCGATCGCGGCCTTTCCGGGCCGGCCGTTATTGAGCCCTTCCAACAAGGCGCCCGGCGCAATAAGCCCCGCCCGTGATGTATTCACGAACACCGAGCCCGGCTGCATCACCGCGAAGTCGTCTGCGGTTATGATGCCCAGGGTGTCCGGTTTGAGACGAACGTGAACCGACACCACATCACTGCCGGCAAAGAACGCCTCGCGGCTGGTCGCGACAGTGGCCCCGTCGGCCCGCGCCCGCGCGCGCCCCTCTTCCGAGGACCACCAGACAACGTTCATTCCGAAGGCGTCGGCATAGCCGGCGACGGCACGGGCGATACGCCCGTACCCGTACAGCCCCAGCCTGCGCCCGCGCAGGGTTTTGCCCACACCTGCCTGCCAGCGCCCGGCCTTTACCGACGCCATCTGGGCGGGCAAGTCCCGCATTCCGGTCATGATCAACGCCCAGGTCAGTTCGGCAGCGGCGTAAGAAGGCGTGCCGCCATGCATATTCGAGCACAACAAAACGCCGTGGTCGGAACATGCCTGCACATCGACATGCGGGTATACGCTGCGCTGGCTGATCAATCGAAGGCGCGGCAACCGGTCCAGCAACTCTCGGGTGATCTTCGTACGCTCGCGAAACAGGACCAGCACTTCGGCATCCTGCAACCGCGCGGCAAGCGTATCGGTATCCTCGACATGATCTGTCCAGACCGTCACGTCATGGGCGGCCAGTTTTGCAAAGCAAGGCAAACCGCGCAGCGTGTCAAACCAGTCGTCCAGTATGTGAACGTTCATCGGCTTTCAATACCCAACCCGGTTTCCAGCTTTCGTGGCGTCGGTACAAAATGCGGAGCGTCGAGAGCGGCCAGCGCATTTCGGATTCGCTCGCTTTGGTCCAGCAGATGATTGAATTGCTCGTCGCAACCCGCAATTGGCGTCGGGTAATCCGCCATGTCCCGCCGGAGCGCTGCCTGTGCAAGCCTGAGTTCCTGCCGCGCGATATCGAGGCATTCAGTATAGTCGGACATTTTCACACCTCACAAATTGTATACTACAGTATACCATTTGCTCATCACGCGATCAATGCCCCTGCCACACGTCCTGCGGCACGTAGATGTGACCATCGGCCAGCTTGCGCGCGGTGCGCACCAGACCAGCCGAGTTCAGCGCAAAACCATCCCTGGTCGAGAAATCGACCAGAACGTCGATCTTGCCTGATGCATGCTCCAAGACCACCTCGGCAGGCCCGGTCTCGGCACGCTTTAGCAACCCGTCCGCGACGGTGCCAGGCGTCAACGCGCAAGAGGCCATACATTGCGCTCCGGTGACAGCCATCGTCGGGTGGGTCTTCCAGGGCATG
The DNA here is from genome assembly GCF_056158465.1 of Ruegeria sp. ABV4_181. Lineage (NCBI taxonomy): Bacteria > Pseudomonadati > Pseudomonadota > Alphaproteobacteria > Rhodobacterales > Roseobacteraceae > Ruegeria > Ruegeria sp. ABV4_181. Next base: position 1,326,406 of record NZ_JBSWTI010000002.1, on the reverse strand, counting down.
AAATACCGGACAGCTACGGTTCCGCCCTCCCTTGCTGCCGCCAGAAGCCCGAATTTCGGGGTTACGGACTGGGTGACATCGCCCATCCCCATCAATTGACCAGCCTCGATCCGAACGGCCTCCATCCGGTCAAAAAAGGCGCGGTTGGCGTCCAGTTCCTCGGCGCTTTCATAACCTGTCAGGCCAAAGTCCGCAGCGCGGGCGATGGCCATGGGCATTGCGACGTCCATGCAGGTCAATTCGATCCCCTGTACCGAATCGCGCAGATTGCCGGTGGGCAGGAACGCACCCGTGGACGATCCGACAACACCCATGAAACTCAGTTGAACCGGCGCTGCGTGGCCCGGCACACCGGCGATTTCCGTCCCGCCCTCATAAGTCAGTTGACCGCCGGGTGTCTGCACCCTGGCAACCACCTGCGCCCCTGTGTTGACGGCACGAATGCGGATCTCGGTCTCGTCACCCTCTGGCTTGATCAAGCCCATTTCAATTGCCGCCGGGCCAACGCCGGAGAGGATATTCCCACAGGTGGGTTTAAAATCGACCAGCTTTTCTTCCACCGAGACTTGCGCAAAGAAATAGTCGATATCCGCCCATCCATCCTTGCTGGCCGACAGCATCGCAACCTTGGTGGTAACCGCAGCGCCGCCTCCGATTCCGTCAATGTTAAGCGGATGCCCGGCCCCGACCGCAGCAATCAGGACCTGGGCCAGCGTGTCCAGGTCATCCGGCAGATCGGATCTGCGGAAATAGGGCCCCCGCGAGGTGCCGCCGCGCATGAAGATATAGGGGATTGCGGTTTGGGTCATCCTGCGCCCTCCTCGACGTGTTTCGTGAGAACTTCGGTGAATTCACGCGTGCCAAGCGCCCCCTGAAGATCGCGTGTCCGCGTTTCAGGCAAAGCCAGAACAGCCCCAACAGAGGCGCGGATCAGGTCAGCGGCGGCGCCCTCACCAAGATGCCGCAGCAGCATTTCCACCGACAAAACAAGCGAGATGGGATTCGCCATGTCCTTGCCCGCAATGTCCGGGGCCGAACCGTGCTGGGCCTGCGCGACCGCATGGCGCGAGCCGAAATTGAGAGATCCGGCCAGCCCCAACCCCCCGGCCAGTTCCGACGCAAGGTCGCTGAGGATGTCGCCGAACATGTTGGTGGTGATCAGCACATCAAACCGCGACGGGTCCCTGACCAAGTGAGCTGCCGCCGCATCCACCAGCATCTCGTCATAGGTGACAAAGGGGTATTCCTTTGCAACCGCCCGGGTGCAATCCAGAAATAGCCCGTCCGTCATACGCATAACATTTGCCTTGTGAATGACGGTCACATGTCTGGCGGGGCGGGCGGTGGCCAGTTCAAATCCCGCGCGCGCGATGTCAAGGCTGGCGGCGCGGGTGACTTTGCGAAATGCCAGCGCAACGTCCGGCTCAGGCATGAACTCCCCACCACCCGCAAACATGTTGCGATCGGCATAGAACCCTTCAAGGTTTTCGCGCATCACGACGAGATCGAAGGCTTTGCGAGACGGCGCATCCAACCCCGGCCATGTTCTGGCCGGGCGGTGATTGGCAAACAAGTCCAGTTCCTTGCGCAAAACCCCCGACGGGTTGCGCCCGCCCTGCTCTGCCGGAGGGTATGCGTTGTGCGAGACCGGGCCGAGGATCACACCATCGGCCGCCTTCGCGGCGTCGATCACGGATAGCGGGATGGTTGACCCATCCGCCGCCAGCGCCGCAAAGCCGATATCCCGGCGCAGGATCCGAATGTCCCGTGTCAGCGCCGGTCTGGCGGCCTGCAAGACCGCCAGCGTTGCAGCCATAATCTCTGGTCCGATGCCGTCGCCTTCGAGGCAGAGCAGCTTCAGGGGGCTGTTCATTTCAATGGCCAGGGCAGATCGACCATGTCCTGCAACAGGCCGGGCGGAAAGTCTCGGTTCAGGGCACCCGCCATGAGGCACATGAAACCGATACCGCAGGCGGTCAGAAGCAGTGTCATCTGCCAGCTCGACCCCGCACGAACGCGGAAGAAGGTGATCAGAAACCCGATCAGCGCAAGGATGAACCCAACAAACCAGGTGGTCGCAATCAGCGCTGCAAACCATGCCAGTGTCGACCAGAGGCCATGCGGCGCGCTGGCGTCCTCTCCGGCAACTTCCTTATCCGCGAAGATCGCGTCACCCTCGGACCGCCGCATCATCTGGAACAGAAGGATCACGCAACAGAACAGCGAGACGCCACCGATCACCAGCGGGATGATCTTGTCGGTCATGTTGTAGTCGGGGATCATATTGGCATTGACCAGAGCGACGATCAGATAGGCCATGATGACCAGCAGGAAGACCAGGGGCGCCCGCTTGGTTCCTGCCTGCACGTCCCCTTCGGCCATGATCATCCTGGCCTGACGAATACCCAGAATGACCGATACGATCGTGACCACGATCAGCACGATCACGATGGGGCTGAAGACATACTCCATGCCCTCGCCAAAGCTCTTGCGGAACCGGAAGGAGGCGATCTGGAACGCCTGGTTGGTGAACTTCTCGACCGGGTTGGACAGCACGAAACCAATCAGAAAGGCCGGGCGCGACCAGTCGAACCGGCGCAGGAAGATGCCGATCAGACCGATGGCGAACAAGGCCAGCAGGTCTTCGAAATTCTGACCCGACTGGAACGCCGCAAAGCTGATCAGCATGAACAGGAACGGCGCAAGATAAGTGAAGCGGATTGTCGTAAGCTTGGCAATACCGCCCGACGCCGCGATACACAGGATGGTGCCCGCCACATTGGCCAGCGCCAGCAGCCACACGATCGAATAGGTGATGTCGAGGTTGTCCTGGAGCATGCTCGGACCCACCTCGATATCCCCCGATCCCAGCAATGCGACCGCACCGATGAAGATTGCCATCGACCCTGACCCGGGGATGCCGAAGAGCAGGGTCGGCACAAGCCCACCGCCTTCCTTCGCATTGTTCGAACTTTCCGGGCCGATGACGCCGCGCACTTCGCCGCTGCCGAACTTGCTTTTGTCCTTGGTCGACTGGACGGTGTGGCCATAGGCGATCCAGTCCACGACCGAGCCGCCCAGACCGGGAATAACACCGACAACAACGCCGATGATCGAGCACCGGACCGACAGCCAGATATTGGCGAACCAATCCCGAACACCATCCATCCACCCGGCCCCCAGCGAGGCCCCTTTGGCGATGGACCGGTCCTGCCGCAGCAGCGAGACGATCTCGGGCACCGCAAAGATGCCCAGACCGACGATAACCAGCTTCAGGCCATCCGTCAGATAGGGAATGTCATAGGTGGCCATGCGCAACGACCCGCCCGCATCCGCCTCGCCAATGGTGCCGACCATCAGGCCAAGGCCAGCGGCGGCCACGCCCTTCAACGGGATGCGCCCGGCCAGAATGGCGACCATGGACAGGCCAAGGATGGTGATCATCAGCATTTCGGGCAGACCGAAGGCCAGAACGATGGGCCGGGCGACCAGAATGAACATTGTCAGGAAGGTCGCGCCAACCAGACCGCCGAACAGGGATGAGGCAAAAGCGGCGGACAATGCCCGCGCCGCCTCGCCATTCTTGGCCATCGGAAAACCGTCCAGCACAGTCGCCTGCGAGGCCGAACTTCCGGGGATGCCCATGAGGACCGACGCGAACGTATCGGAAGTTGGAACAACAGCGACCATCCCGATCATAAGGGCCAGACCCAGGATCGGGTCCATCCCGAACATGAAAGGCAGCAACAGCGACAGCCCGGCGATACCGCCCAGCCCGGGAAAGACACCGACGGCCAGCCCCATGACAACGCCAAGGACAAGGTAGCCCAGAACGACAGGTTGCAGGATCAGACTCCACGCATCACCAAGCGCGGGAAGAGCGGTGGCGAAAACCTCCATAGCGGCCGCCTTTCATTGTTGTTCTTGTGTGAAAAAAACGCGCCCCGTCTTCAGGGGCGCGCTGTGAGAGGTCGGCTTAGTTCAGCTCGACACCGTAGGCTTCTTTGAGCCAGTTCAGAACATATGCCTTGGCATTGTCATCGACGCTGGTTGCCGTTTGCAACGCCGCCTTGGACCCGTCGCCAACGAAGACCGGGTATTTGCCGACGCGCTTTGACGAAATATCAGCGAAATCACCACGTTCAGTCACCGCCTGGAAGGCTGTAGTGTAGGCATCGACAACCTCTTGCGGCGTGTCGCCAGGCAGGAATGCGAGCTTCTGAACCGGGAAGCCTGCGACAAAGAACGCTTTCCACGCGTCCCAGGCCTCACCGCTGGTTTCGCAGCCATCCGTCGCTTCGCACACTTCCTTGAAGGTCGGGATATCGGGGAACGTCGGATCACGCACAATGTTGCCATCCGCGTCCAAGGCACCCCAGGTCATCATCGGAACCGCCTGACCAGCGTCCACTAGGTCTGTCGAGCCACCCAGATACCCTGAAGAGGTCTGGTAATCGATATTGGCTTCGCCACGCTCGAACATCAGGCGGCCATCGCCGCGCCCCTTGATGCCGAACACCGGTTCAACATTCATGCCCAGCATCTGCCAGGCCAGCAGCGGAACCAGATCAAGGCGCGTCGCGCCCTGAGAGCCATAGATAAAGCTGGTGTCCTTAAGCGCGTTCGCGGACCCGTCGAACTTAGCGCCATCCTCGGCATTCAGATAGGCCACGCCACCGGTGCCCGACGCCATGACCGGAATCCAGTCATTATATTCATAGCGTACACGGGGATCGCTCAGCAGGTAGGGAAACTGGGTCGAGCCGGATGTGCCGAACAGCAACGTTCCGTCGTCATGTTTTTGCTCCTGAAACCAGTTGGCGCCCTTGGTCGAACCCGCGCCCGGCATGAACTTTACCACGACGGTCGGCTGACCCGGCAGAGCCTCGGACAGAAGCGGCGCAAAGAAGTTGGCCCATTTGGCCGACCCGCCAGTTTCCGAAAACGGAATGACCCATTCAACGGTCTTGCCCGAAAAATCAACTTCGGCTGCAACGGGCGCGGCCAGACCGGTGGCGGCAATCAGCCCCACGACGGCGCGGCGGGTAAAGCTGGAAATGGTCATTGGTTCCTCCCTGTTGACCAGACAACCACGACGGCACTTCATCCGCCACCGCGATCGCAAATAGAACTGTGGGGTTGATTCCCCCTCCCATCTGGCAATCATGAGGGACCAACCTTGCGCGAAACTTGCAGGAGCCCGGATGCGGATTGTCATCGTCGAGGACAACGAAACCCTCGCCAACGCCATTGCCTACCGGTTGCGCGACCGGGGCCATGCGGCCGACATTCTGTATGACGGTGAGGCCGCGGAGCTGTATCTGGAGCAGGAAGGCGCGGACCTTGTCGTACTGGACATTAATCTTCCCGGCCGCTCGGGGCTTGAGATTCTGCAGTCGCTGCGCCAGCGCGGTGACGGGGTGCCGGTCATTTTGTTGACCGCGCGTTCGGAAACCAGCGACAGGGTTACCGGCCTGGACATGGGGGCCGACGATTATCTGGTCAAACCGTTCGAGATGGACGAATTGGAGGCGCGCATCCGGGCGCTGTCCCGCCGCAAACAGCTGGATTACGGCGCGCGTGAGTCCATCGGCGGGCTGGAATTCGACCGCACCGCCCGACAGGTCAGCGTGCGCGGCAAGGTTCTGGACGTGCCGCGCCGCGAAATGGCGGTTCTGGAATGCCTGCTGGAGCGACGGGGGCGGATCGTCCCCAAAAGCCAGCTGACGGATTATGTCTACGGCGTGGGGGCAGATGTCGAGGATTCAGCCGTTGAGCCCCATGTTTCGCGGTTACGCAAGCGGTTGCAGGATCTGGGTATCAGGATCAAAACCGCCCGGGGCCTGGGGTATTTGCTGGAGGTGCACAAGTGATCCAGCGTCGGTCGCTCAGGCTCAGACTGTTTCTTTTGATCCTGACGCCCCTGGTGCTGATCGCGGTCCTGCTGGGTTACTGGCGGATTACCGTGGCTCAGCGCACCGCCCAGGAGTTGTTCGACGACAGCCTGCTCTCTGCGGGCCTTGCAATTTCCCGCGATGTCGCCATCTCGGACGGCGACGCGCTTTTGCCATCGACGCGAAACCTGATCCGGGATGCCTCCGGAGGCGAGATTTTCTACCACGTGACCGGTCCCGGCGGGTTTTACGTGACCGGATATGCCTATCCGCCCGCTCCGGGTGCGTCGGGCGATCGCGACCCCTATAAACCGCATTTCTTCGAGGCGATCTATCGCGGTGAACCGGTTCGCGTGCTCAAAATGACCGAGAGGGTTGCCCTGGACAATCTGATCGGGGATGCCACGGTCACCGCCTGGCAATTGCTGGCAGACCGCAATGCGTTTGCCAATCAGTTGTCGGTCAGGGCGGCCATACTCATGGGGGTTCTGCTGGCGACGCTTGCACTTGTGGTCTGGTTTGGTGTCGAACGCGGGCTTCGACCCTTGCTGGACTTGCAGGATGCAATCGATCTGCGGTCGCCCGACGACCTCAGCCAAATCAAACGGCCTGTCCCGGTCGAAGTTCTGGGGGTCGTGCAAACCCTGAACCGGCTGTTCGGACAGGTGGAACGCAGCATCAGCGCCCATCAGACCTTTATTTCAGAGGCGGCGCATCAATTGCGAAACCCGGCGGCGGCCGTTCAGTCGATGGCCGAGGCTCTTCAGGACGCAAAAACAGAAGGCGATAAAGACAAACGCATTTCCGAGCTTGTGACCGCCGCAAGAAATTCAGCGTCCGTGGCGGAACAACTGTTGTCCCTTGAACGCCTCAGACAACCGTCACAGCAGGATCAGTTTGAGGTTATCGATTTTCGCAACGTCGTCGAAGAGGCCTGCACGGACATGGGGGTTCAGATCCTTGCCAAAGGGGTGGAATTTGACGTTGCGATGCCCGACTTCCCGGTTCCCGTGTCTGGTGACCGTGTCTTTCTGGGCGAAGCGATCAAGAACCTGCTGGACAATGCCCTGAAACATGGCGGGAAGGACATTAGCCTGATTTCAGTGACCCTGACCTGCGATCCCGGAACGATTGCAGTCACGGTGAAAGACGACGGCAAAGGCCTTGCCCCGGAGCAGAGCGAAAAGGCATTTGGCCGTTTCTCACAACTGGACCACTCCGCCGGCAGCGGCCTCGGCCTGTCCATCGTCCAGGCCGTCGCCCAACGCCACAACGGACAAATCTCGATCGACAAAGTTGAAAACGGCGCAAGCCTGACACTCTCCCTGCCTTGCGACGGCTGATTTGATGAGGTGCAGCGGGGATCTGCGATTGACAAGCTTGTATTGGGAGTCCGCCCGTGTGAAGGACATGCGAGAGCGCAAAAATTAGATAAGAAATGGGATACTTAGAGCAAGTTAAGCTAAAATGTCCTCAATTACTCCGACACGTACTACGCCTCTGGTCAGCTTCAGTTGAAGTTGAAGGGAAACAATAGCTTAGCTGTTGGGAGTGGTGCCCGGGGGCGGAATCGAACCACCGACACGAGGATTTTCAATCCACTGCTCTACCCCTGAGCTACCCGGGCACGGGAACGGCTTTTGCCGTTGGGTGGAGGCCTTCTATGACTTGCCACAGGCAGTGTCCAGAGGCTTTTTGACATTTTTTCAGTGCGGCCGCTGCGGACTTCCCTCGGTTTCGGAAACTTCCGTTTCGAGGTCCTCTTCGCGCTGCGACGGGACTGCGTAAGACCCGTTCAGCCATTTGGCCAGATCTATGTCGGCGCAGCGTCCGGAACAGAAGGGGCGAAACTTGGTCACCGTATCTTCACCGCAGATCGGGCAGCTCATTTCAGCACCTCCGCCAGGGGAATCCGGCCCCGTTTGCGTTGCAGTTCATAGTGACCCAGCGGCGTCCAGCCAGCCAGAGTTGTCTCGACAGAATCCGCCTTAAATGCAGCGCGCAAGGCCGACTCGAACCCGCGGCGGTCTTTCTTCGGCATGGGCGCAAGATCCAGCGTGATCTGGCCGCCGAGACCGCGAACGCGCAGGGCGCGGGCCAGCGCTTTGGCGCAGGCGAAGTTTGTTTTTGTTCCGGCCGCCAGCGAGGTATCCGCACCGGTGTTTACGTCTACGGCCACCAGGGCACGGGTAGGCTGGATGAACAGGTGACCGCCCCCGGGCAAGGGTTCGGAGATCCCTCGTGCGACGTCAAGCGCGTCCAGCACGCCATGCGTTTCAAAACCGCCGGCCTGCGTGACAACCTCGGCGGGATCCGTCCAGTCGCGCCAGGCCAGAACATGCGGGGCGTCGCCTTCAAGCAGCCGTTCCGGCTCGATCCCCGGGTCGTGCAGCACCTGTTCTGCATGAGCCAGCATCGCACTGATATCTTCCGCAATTTCAGCGGAATCTTCACCCTGACAGCAGGACCGGAGGATCAGACCATATTTACTGCCGTCCATGCAGTCATGGGCAATCTCCAGCAGCCGGTCGCGTTCATCCTCGTCCCGGATACTGCGCGAGACATTCAGACCGGGCGCGCCCGGCGTGACGATGGCATAACGGCTCTTGAACAGGATGCGGTCGGTCACAGGCAGCGCCTTGCCCGGTTCGGCATAACCCGTCACCTGCACCAGCATTGGCGCTCCGGGTGCCAGTCCCTTGACCTGCCTCAGAAATGCCGGGCCATCGGGTGTGGTCAGGAACATGCCGCCCTGCCCTTTGACCGGACGTTCGGCGCGGGCGCGATAGATTGTGCCGGGGGCCGGGGCGTCTCCGGCGATCAGGAAATCGTCCAGCCTGCCATCGACCATCAGCGCCGCTGCTTCGCGGTTGTCGATGTGATCCAGAACGATGGTGCGACCCTTCATGGTGCCTCACGATACAGGGGGAAACCGATGCCCTGCAACAGGGCGGCGGTTTCGGACAAAGGAAGGCCGACAATTCCGGTAAAAGACCCGGAAATCCACGGGATGAATGCCCCGGCCGGTCCCTGAATTGCGTAGGCGCCGGCTTTGCCCTGCCAGTCACCGGTCGCAAGATAGGCGTTGATCTCAACGTCCGACAACCGTTTGACCTTGACCTGAGACACCACATCGCGTTGCAACACCCGGTCCCCGCGCCGCACGGCCACCGAAGTGATCACGCGGTGCCGCCGGCCGGACAGGGCATGCAGGAATTCGGCCGCCTGACTTACATCCGCCGGCTTGCCCAGTATGCGCCGACCCAACGCAACGGTGGTATCGGCACACAGGGTGACGTCATCGTCATCTGCCTGAACCGCCTGCACTTTTGAACGCGTGATGCGGTGGCAATAGGGAACCGGCAATTCGCCTTTCAGGGGCGTTTCGTCGATATCGGGGGCACGGATGGCATCGGGCTGCACGCCAAGCTGAGCCAGCAGGTCCAGCCGCCTTGGGCTGCCCGATCCTAAGATAAACGCCATTGCGGCAGGCGTTACTTGAAGCGGTAGTTGATCCGACCCTTGGTCAGATCATAGGGGGTCATCTCGACCTGAACCTTGTCGCCGGCCAGAACACGGATGCGGTTCTTGCGCATCTTGCCTGCCGTATGTGCGATGATCTCATGGCCGTTTTCCAGCTCGACCCGAAACGTCGCATTAGGCAGGAGTTCCTTCACGACACCGGGAAATTCGAGCGTATCTTCCTTGGCCATGTTGTCTCCATCATTACGTTGCACCCGCAGAATCTGCGGGGATGTGGGCTTAAATGAGCCTATTTTCGCCTTATTTCAAGGCCAGAATCACCTAAAGAGAGGATATTGTGACTGAATTGGCTCTGGGAGTTTGCTCCTCCCAATGGGTTCGGTTCAGCACATGACCATCGGCGCGGACCCCGGCGATGGCCGACAGGTCGACATCTGCATACGTCCATCCGGGCTGGTTCAGAGCGCCTTCTGCCAGAACTCCGGTCGGTGGGAACCCTTTGTCGGGCGGGCCAAAGACGCCGCCGGTCCCGGTGTTCATATCCACCGCCTCGGACCAGTCGTTGCTGCCGACCAGTGACGCCATTACCGTAACGCACTGATTTTCCAGCGCACGCGACATCGCCCCGATGCGGACCCGCCAATATCCCGAGAGCGCTTCGGTGCAAGAAGGGACGAGGATCAGATCGGCCTCCTGCAAGGCGCGCCCCAGCAGGGGAAACTCGCTGTCATAGCAGATCAGAACACCGATCTTCCCCAGGGCCGTATCGAAAAGCTTAAGCGGGCCGCCGGGGGCAATATCCCAGTTTTCACGCTCGAACCGGGTCATGATCTGTTTGTCCTGATGATCCTGTCCACCGTCCGGGGCATAAAACGCAGCCCGGTTTACCGGACGCCCCGACCCTTCCGCAACCGGGGCCGATGCACCCAGAATGTAGGTCTTGTATTCCCGTGCGAGGCGCTGATGCAGGGTCTGCACATCCTCCATCCGATCCGAAACCGCTCGGATCGAACGCTCCAGATCTCCGGCCACCTCCGCCCCATCCAGCGTCGATAATTCCATCGCACCGTATTCGGGAAAAACCAGTAGCTCGGCCCCCTGCCCCGCGGCATCCGAAACCCAATGGTCCAGCTTGTCCTCATACTGCGCCCAGCTGTCGAGCCAGTTGAGATCATATGCGGCAGTTGCGACTCTCATCGGGCGGATCCTTCAGCACTGGTTTGGCGAGACACTAATTGAGGATGTCTTGAAGTGTACAGCCGCCTTTTTCGCCCCGTGACGCGAAGACGGGAATGTGAGTTGGCATACAACGCCTGATTTGGTTCAATAGGAACTGGAGGACCACCATGCAGAACCGGGAAAGCTTCGAAAAGTTCTATTTCGCCAAAGTTGGCATGGGCGAAGCCTGCGGCTGTGCCGAGCGCATCATCGACGTGTTCGAATTCAACCGAAAAAGTGGTGCACAAACGAAAACGGCACTGAAGCAGGAAAAGCGGAAGCGCCGATCGTTCAGGGCGTGGGCTGTGAAATACGGCCTTCTCAGTCGCAAACGTCAGGCTTGATACGCAGAAACCACCGTCGCAATTACGCTGACAGATCCCTGATCCAAAACTGCAAAGGCTTCAGCGTCTCGGCCTCGTCCCCGATGTCCTTCCACGAGAATTGGGCGATGACGCCGGGCAGTGGCTCATATCCGCGCGCGCGCCAGAAGGCGTCCAGAGGCCGGTAGTTGCGGGGCCGCATCGGGTGATCCGCAGGGCGCTGAACGCCGCAGAAAGCGCATTTGGTGAAGCCTGACGCAAGAGCATGAGCTTCGCGCAGGTCAAAGAATTTGTGGCCGACTCCCTGCCCGCGATAATCCGGCAGCAAAACGGATTCGGCGCAATAGAAGATGTCCGACAGATCCAGACCGGTGCCGTCGAAGGCGGCGGCAAAATCATCGGCATGGTCTGTCAGTGGCGCCCCGGTCGATGCGCCAACCAGGTCTTCGCCGTCAAATGCGCCCACGACAATCGCCTTGTCGCTGTCTCGGTAGGATTGCAGGTACTTCCGCTCGTAGGCCAGATCGCCGTCATAGAGATAGGGCCAGGCCCGAAACACCTCGATCCGCAGGCGCGCGACATCGTCCAGCGCGGTCTCCAGCGCCGCGCCGGTCAGGGCGCGGATGTCGGTGACCTCAGCCACCTGCCACCTGTTTGGTCCAGTCGGCGAGGTTGTAGAACGTGGTGACGCAGGTGATCTTGCCGTCTTTCAGGTCAAAGAACGACCCCGCAGGCAGGCGATAGGTCTGGCCGCGCGCATCCGGTAGGCCCTCATCCGTTTCCAGATAGGTGCCGTTCACGATAAACTCGGCCGCCGCACGTGTGCCGCCCTCAGCCTCGAATACCACGATATCGGTCAGATTCTCGCGATAGCAGCGGTTCATGTGGGCACTGAAGGCCGCGAATTTGTCCTTGCCGACGCGAATCTGCCCCTCGTTCACGTGATGGGCGACGTCATCGGACAGGCAGGCCAGCATGCCGTCCACATCCCCGGCATTGAAAGCATCGAAATAGGTTTTGACGGTCTGGTTCATGATCACTCCGTTGGTTCGCCCCAGCGCTCTGTCAGATGCTGGATGATCTGATCGCGGGTCTGTCGGTAGTGATGTAGCTTTTCTTCGCGGCTTTCGCCCAGTCCGGTAGGGTCCATTATTGGCCAATAATCGACATCGAGATGAAAAATCCGGGTCAGTTCCAGCGCGCGGCGCTGACTGGCCGGCGACAGGGCCACGATCAGGTCGAACGAGCTGAGGTCGTCGCCCCATTCCTGCATCTCGTCGAACGAGCGTGACCGGTGGCGCGAAAGTTCGACACCGATCTCATGACAGGCCGCAATGCAAAAGCCGTCAATCTCAAGGTCGTTATGCACACCGGCGGATTGGACATAAGTGCCGGTACCGTAGAATTTCTTCATGATGCCTTCGGCCATCGGGGACCGAACCGAGTTGTGGTCGCAACAAAACAGGACCGACTGCGGCAGAGGCTTCACCCGTCACCCCCCGAAATGCAGCACGCAGATCAGCGTGAACAGGCGGCGGGCGGTGTCGGTGTCGATGTCGGCCTTCCCTTCCAGCCGCTCCTGTAACACCCGGCTGCCTTCGTTGTGGATGCCGCGCCGGGCCATGTCGATGGTTTCGATCTGGCTGGGCGGCAGGGATTTCACCGCGTCGAAATAGCTTTCGCAGATCTGAAAATAGTCTTTGACCACCTGCCGGAAAGGACCCAGAGAAAGGTGAAATTCGGCCGCTTTTTCCTCGGCCTCGGTGGCGATGTCGAAGACCAGCCGTTTGTCGCGGATCGATAGCTGGACGTGATAGGGGCCATCCGGCACCACCCGGTCGTCGCGCTTGGGCAGCGCAAAGCGGTTATCCTCAAGCAGATCATAGATCGCAACCTTGCGCTCCTGCTCGATCTCGGGGGTCGGCGGCGGCAGGTTTCGGTCGTCCAGTTCGATATGCGAAATGCGGGTCATTGGTGTCTGGTCCGTTCAGGTCAGCACAGACCTATAACAAGCGAAATGGATCGGCAACGCCCGGCGCGAGGGACGTTGCGCCAAATCATCCGTTCAGGCGTTTCAGCCGCGCAGTCACCGACAACCCGTGTGCCTCAAGGCTTTCGGACCGGGCCAACTGCTCGGCGGCGGGACCTATGGCGCGCAGCGCTTTGGGCGTCATATGGCTGAGCGTGGTGCGCTTGAGAAAGTCCATAACGCTAAGCCCCGACGAGAACCGCGCCGAGCGCGCGGTGGGCAGAACGTGGTTCGGGCCGCCGACATAATCGCCGATGGCCTCGGGCGTGTACTGCCCCAGGAATATGGCCCCTGCATGGACGGTTTTACGGCTCAGCGCCTGCGGATCGGCCACGCAAAGCTCCAGATGTTCGGGCGCGATGCGGTTCGACAAGGCCGCCGCCTCATCCAGATCGCGCACGGTGATCACCGCGCCAAAGTCGCGCCAGCTTGCGCCCGCAATGACACGCCGTTGCAGCGTTTCCAGCCGCGTCTCGACCGCCGCGGCAACGGCCTGGCCAAACGCGGCATCGTCAGTGATCAGGATTGATTGCGCGCTTTCGTCATGCTCGGCTTGGCTGAGCAGGTCCAGCGCGATCCAGTCGGGGTCATTGTCCTTGTCGGCGATGACCAAAATCTCGGACGGTCCCGCGATCATGTCGATGCCAACCTTGCCAAAGACCCGGCGTTTGGCCGCGGCGACAAAGGCATTGCCCGGACCGGTGATCTTGTCCACCGGCGCAATGGATGCGGTGCCATAGGCCAACGCCGCAATCGCCTGCGCCCCGCCGATGCGATAGATCGTGTCCACCCCCGACAGCCAGGCCGCCAACAGAACCAATGGGTTCGCCTGCCCGTCAGGCGTGGGCACGGCAATGGCCAGCCGTTCGACCCCCGCCACCTTGGCCGGAATCGCGTTCATCAGCACGGAAGACGGGTAAGAGGCCAACCCGCCCGGCACATACAGCCCCGCCGCCGACACGGCCGACCAGCGCCAGCCCAGAGTAGCGCCGGCCTCGTCCGTCCATTCCTGATCGGCCGGCATCTGTTTCTCGTGATAAGCACGGATGCGGGCCGCAGCCAGTTCCAGCGCAGCACGGTCCGTATCCGAAACCTGCGCAACCGCCGCGTCGATTTCAGCGGCCGAAAAAGCCAGAGTTTCGGGTGTCAGGTCCAGCCGGTCGAATTTCGCAGTCAGTTCGATCACAGCTGCGTCGCCGCGGGAACGCACGTCCTGGATGATGTCGGCCACAACGGCGTCCACGTCAGGGCTGTCTTCACGCTTGGCCGACAACAATGCCTGAAAGGCGGTCTCGAAATCGGACGAGGTGGTATCAAGAAAAACGGGCATTGTCTGGCACTCCGGGGCGTTTCACCGGGACATATCGCCGGGGCCCGCCGGCCTCAACCCTTCGTCCGGCGGGTGCAGCGATTTGCGCATCGGGAATTGCACGATCCCGTGCCAGTCATCCGGGATGCCGTCATCCTGCCAGCCATATCTGCGGTAGAACTCTCTGGCAGTAGCGGTGGCAACCAGATGCGCCTGCGTGCACCCCAGCCGGGCCAGTTCGTCTTCCAGCCGGATCAACAGGGATAAGCCCACGCCGCGCCGCGCGTGGGCGGGATCGACGTAGAGCAGCGAAATTTCTGACCGATTGCCCAGACAGCCAACGCCGGCCACCTGCCCGTTCGCCTCGGCCAGCCACAGCGCGGCACCGGACTGTACCCAGCGCCGTATCGTCTGCGGGTCCTTGTTGGCAGTCCACAGCGTCAGCAGGCTGGGATCATTGCGATGATCGGCAACACACAAGTGCGTGATCGACCGGGTCAGCACCCGGCTGATGTGGAACACGTCAAACACGGTCGCGCGGCGCAGCACCAGACCCGTCGAAGGACCGGGAAAAGCCTGCGCTATGCCACGCTTATTCCGGATGATGCGGCGCCTGGCCTGATGGGGCCTGATAGGGCCGGGTCACGTCCTTGAGGGTGACCTCCAACGCCTCGACTGACAGGCGGATTGCGCCGTCGCCGGCCAAGGTCAACATGATCTGCCCGGCCCCCTCCTCGCCCGCCTCGAAATCGACGGACAGCAGCGACATCACCATATCCTTGTCGCTGCGGTCGATGCCCTGGCTGGACACCGAAAGTACAGAATCGAACACCAGAACCGATTGCACACGCTCGAAGGGGCGGTCCCGGCGGGCGGCGGCGTCTTTGTCTTCCCACCGGAAGCGGTTCAGCAACAGCCCAAAGCGGCGCTCGGACGGGCGCCATGTCATTTCCGTCACCGGAAACACCGCGTCCTGGGTCAGGCTGGAGATCACCTGCAGGTCATCCCCGTCCTCGGCCCCCAGATTGAGCGGGGCCTCGCGCCCGTCCTTGAAACTTGCGTCTGTCATTGGCCCTTAATCCGTTCAATCTTTGCGCCCACGCCTTCCAGCTTGCGCACCACATGTTCATAACCGCGGTCCAGATGATAGACCCGGCTGACCATTGTTTCGCCTTCTGCCGCCAGTCCAGCCAGGATCAGCGAGACCGAAGCCCGCAGATCGGTCGCCATAACCGGCGCGCCCTTCAGGCGCTCCACCCCGGTCACGGTGGCGGTTCCGCCATGCACTTCGATTTCCGCCCCCATCCGAACCAGTTCCGGCGCGTGCATAAAGCGGTTCTCGAAAATGCGTTCCTCAAGAACCGAGGTGCCTTCGGCCGTACACATCAGCGCCATCATCTGCGCCTGCAGATCAGTGGGGAAGCCGGGGAAGGGTTCGGTCACCACATCCACTGCGCCGACGCGGCCGTTTCTGCGGGTGACTTTCAGGCCGTTTTCAGTCTGGGACACGTCAATGCCAGCGGCGTTCAGCTTCTCGGCAAAGGATTCGACCAGAGACATGCGGCCGCCCAGCAGTTCAACTTCGCCCCCGCAAATCGCCGGGGCCAGCATATAGGTGCCCAGTTCGATCCGGTCTGTCACGACCTGATGCGTCGCGCCATGCAACCGGTCGACGCCCTGAATTTCGATGGTCGAGGTGCCCTCGCCCGAAATCTGCGCGCCCATCTTGCGCAGGCATTCGACCAGATCGACGATCTCGGGCTCGCGCGCGGCGTTTTTCAGAACCGTAGTGCCCTGGGCCAGCGTCGCGGCCATGACAATGTTTTCCGTCGCCCCGACCGAGGCGAACCGCATTTCATGCACGGCGCCCTTCAGCCTGCCCGGCGCCTTGGCGTGCAGGTACCCATCCTTCAGCTCAATCTCAGCGCCCAGCGCCTCAAGGCCTTCGACGTGCAGGTCCATCGGCCGCGCCCCGATCGCGCAGCCGCCGGGCAGCGACACAACCGCCTGCCCGAACCGCGCCAAGAGCGGACCCAGCACCAGATTCGACGCGCGCATCTTGCGCACGATGTCATAGTCGGCGGTCTGGCTGGTCAGATCATGGCTGGACATCGCGATCACCTGTCCGTCCTGCAAAGCCGAAACCTCGGCCCCCAGAGATTGCAGCAGGGCGGTCATGGTTTTGATGTCGCTCAACCGCGGCGCATTGGTCAGCGTCAGCGGTTCTTCGCTCAGCAAGGTCGCGGGCATCAGCGTCAGGCACGCATTCTTGGCCCCCGCAATCGGTATCTGACCGTTCAGCGGCCCGTTGCCTGTCACCAGAATCGAATCCATCTGCTCTTATCCCTCGTCCTTGCCGGCCTTGTCCCCGGATGCCGCGCGTGCCTTCGCCTGCGCCTTGCGCCGCGCCATATTGGCCTTCAGCGCCGCCTTCAGCCGCTCTTCGCGCGCATCCCCGGATTTGCCGTGTTTTTTGGGTGTATCTTTGTCTGCCATTGTCTTTCTCTACAGGAGGCGAAAAAAACCGTCCAGACACCCTTGCGCCCCGTTTCGTTTGAGTCTAATCACCCGCCCACAGCGCTGCTGTAGCTCAGAGGTAGAGCACTCCCTTGGTAAGGGAGAGGTCGAGAGTTCAATTCTCTCCAGCAGCACCATCCCTTCGCAAGCGTTCAAGTCTATCCATCAAGGCTCGGGTCGGTGAGTCATTCCAGCCCCTGAAAAGCCCTTTTGCGCGCGGATCAGCTCGCCCTTCCAGCACGCCCCGATTTGACAGAATCCAAACGTGGTGCTTACCTGACCCCAATACGCAAAGGGTGAACAGTTTTTCTGAGCATTATCAGCGCCCTGAGGTATCGTTTTGGGCGTGGCTCCTTCCGGATTTGCTACCTGGAGATTTGATGATGGAATTGATTACTGAACAGCTTCGCGCCTTTCCGATCATGGCGCTTTTTCTTTGTCTGGGCCTCGGATACGGCGTCGGCAAGTTCCGCGTCGGCAAGTTTGAGCTCGGCGGCATTGCCGGCACCTTGCTGGTCGCTGTTGTGGTGGGCCAGATCGGTGGGATCAACCTGAGCACGGATGTTCAGAACATTTTCTTTTCCCTCTTTATTTTCATGGTCGGCTATAATGGCGGGCCGCAGTTTTTTGCGGCGTTGAACCGGACCGCGCTGACCAAGTTGCTGGCAGCGTTCATGATGACGTTGTGGGGCTTGTTCTTTGTCATCGTCGTTGCCCGCCTGGCGGGACTGGACAAGGGGCTGGCCGCGGGACTTGCCGCGGGGGGCCTGACGCAATCGGCCATTATCGGCACCGCCGGAAACGCCATCGATCTGCTGGGGCTGGCGGCGGATGAGGCTGAAAAGCTCAAGACCAACATCGCGGTTGGCTATTCGGTGACCTACATCTTTGGCTCGATCGGTCCGATTCTGGCGGTCAGCATCATACCGATCATCATGCGTTGCGACTTGCGGCAGGAAGCCATCAAGCTTGCGCAAAAGCTCAGCGGTGGCGGTCGCAAACTTGAGGAAGGAGAATTCCTTCCGATGAACCGCTTCGAGGCCCGTGCCTATCAGGCACTGAACGGCGCGGCGATCATCGGTCGGTCGGTATCTGACATCGAGGGCAGTTATGACGGCGACATCGTGGTTGAGCGGCTGCTGCACGCCGGCGCCCCCCTCGATCCGACACCGGACACGGTGATCAGCGACGGCGATGTAATCGTGGTTTCCGGACTTGTCGCGGCGCTGACGCGGTTTCAGGGCACGGCCAGCGGCGAGATCGGAGAATACCCGCCGGAACTGACCATCGTGGAAGAACGCCGCAATGTCGTCATCACCAACCGCAAGCTGACGGGTAAAACACTTGCGGAGTTGCGCAAGGCACTGACCGCCGATCAGCGTCGGGGCGTACATATCTCGAAAATTACCCGTATGGGACATGACGTACCGGTCCTGCACAATACGGAAATCCACGCGGGTGACGAAGTCAGCATTGTGGGCCACAAGGACGATCTGAACCGGGTTTCGAAAGTGGCGGGCTACGTGCCGCCTTCCGCCTCGGTCACCAATTTCATTGCCCTTGGAATCGGGGTGGCCGTCGGCTACCTGATCGGTGAAATCAGCTTTGTCATTGCTGGCACCAAGGTGGCGCTTGGTTCGGGTCTGGGTTGCCTCGTGACGGGTCTGATCATCGGGTATCTACGGATCCGGCGACCAAAAATCGGGGGCATCAACCGCGGGGCTGCGAATTTTCTGCAAAGCTTCGGGCTTGCGGTGTTCGTCGGAGTTGTCGGCCTGAACGCGGGCAAACCCGCGCTGGAGGCAATTCAGCAATATGGAATCACGCTGCTGTTGCTGGGTGTGGTGGTCACGATGATGCCGATGATCGTGCAGTTTCCGATCAACTACTTCGCCCTGCGCATCCGCAATCCGGTCGAGGCTTGCGCGGTTGTCACCGGCTCACGCTCGGGCAATCCGGGCTTTGCCACCCTGCTGGAGAAAGCTGGCAACTCGACCCCGACGCCGGCATTCACCATGACCTACGCAGTGGCCAATATTTTCCTCACGCTTTGGGGGCCGCTGGTTGTGGCATTCGTGCCGTGAAGCGGCCTAGACCAGCAGCAGAACGATGACCGATCCCCAGAGGGCGAGCAACACGTTCCCCACCGCGTAGCCGAGCCCGTACCCCAATGTGGGCACCTGGCTTTGCGCTGCCTCCTGAACGGCGGCAAGGGCGGGGGCGGACGTCCCTGCCCCGCAGCAGGTTCCGGCCAGCACGCCCTCGTTGATACCAAATAGCTTGTGTCCGACGAACACGGCCGTACCGTGGGCCAGTATCACGATGGCCACCGACCCCAGGATCAGGGATGGCCCGCTTTCCAGCACTCCGGTCACAAAACTGGGCCCCGAGGTGATGCCGACGCAAGCCACGAACACGCACAGGCCGACTGAATCGAAGATCCACAATGTCGCTTCGGGCACAAAACCAAACGTCCTGCGGACCGAGCGCAGCCAGCCCGCCACCAGACCGCCCAGCAGCACACCGACGGACGTACCCAGACCCAGTTCAACCGCGCCGTATTTCAAGGCTGGAATGCCGATCAATCCGCCGATCAGGATGAAAAAGGCGACAAAGACCATGTCCGTCTTGTTGGTTTCGCGATCCAGATAACCCAGCCGTGCCGCGGCGTCTTCGATATGGCTGCGGGTGCCTGAAACGGTCAGCACGTCGCCCTTGTGCAGGGTCACGCCGCGGAAGATCGGCAGACGCTCGCCGCTGCGCATGATCCCGCGCAGAAAGACGGTGCGCGCCTCAGGCCGGGCAGAAAAGTCGGCCAGGGTTTGATTGACCACTTCGCTGTTGGTCACGACGATGTCGCTGGTTTCAACCGGCAGGTCCAGCAGTTCGGGGTCTTCGACCTCCTCGCCCAGAACACCGGTATGGTCGATCAGGTAGGATCGCAGCCCGGCGATGGCGGCAATGTCACCGGGTTGCAGCACCATGTCCCGCAAGGTGGGCAGGATCCTGTCACCCCGGCGCACGCGGTCGAAAAACGCGCGGACATGCGGCGGAACGCGGGCCTCAAGCTCGGCAATGGTATGGCCCGCGAATTCCGGGTTGATACGATAGGCGCGCGCCTCGAAGTCGCGGTGTTCGGACACTATCGGGGCGTCGTCGCTGTCCAGTTCGGCCTCATACTCTGCGCAGGCTTCTTGCAGGGACCGGCCGTAAAACCTTGGGGCAATCTGCGTGTGGAAAAAGATCGTGGCAATGACCCCGACAAAATAAGCCACCGCAAACCCGGTGGCGATTTCGCCATCGAAAATCTGCTGCGCCGCCTGATCGGCGCCTGTCTTGGCAAAGGCGTCGATGGCCACGCCAAGCGTTGCGCTTTCGGTGACACCACCCGCCAGAAGCCCTGCGGCGATTCCCACCGACAGACCCATCACCGGCGCAAGCAGGGCGGCAACCACAAGGGCCACGACGCAAAGCAGCGCGGTGATTGCGATCTGCGGCAACGCGCCAAGGTTCAGGGATCGGAAGAATTGCGGCCCGGTGCGGTATCCGATGGAAAACAGGAACAGCATGAAGAAAGCCTGCTTGAGATCATCGGATATGACCACGCCGGTCTGGCCGACCAGAACCCCCGCCAACAGGCACCCCGCAACTGACCCGACCGTGAACGAGCCAATCGTGATTTTACCGATCGCATAGCCAAGGGCGAGGCTGCAGAACAGGGCCAGTTCGGGATGGGCACCGAATATCGAGCCGATCAGTTGCATAGGCTTCCCCCGTCCCCGCCCGCCACCTCAACCGTGCAGCGGTAGACCCTTCGAGGCGCGATAGGCCTGCACATAACCGATGGCCACCGCCCGCACCGCGCGCCCGATCTGGCGATAGGCGCTGTCATCCAGATTGGCGAAGGACACGCGTGCCGACCAGTTTGGCGCATCAAAGCCAGACCCGTTCAGCAATACGATTCCGTGATCCCGCGCCAGCTTGAACGAGATATCCAGCGGGTGGACGTTTTCCTTGATCCAGCCGACCACTTCCTCACCCACGTATTTGCGCAGCCAGAACTCAAAGTCGATGATGCCGTAATACCGGTCGTAAAGCGGGTTGTCGGGCACATCGATGCCCATACCTTCGACCATCTCGTCAAACCGGTGTTTCAGGATGCCCCAGCAGAACGCCTGATAGCTTTTGTCTTCGTCCATCATCTCGACCAGCGAAAACAGGGTCATCATCACCTGTTGAGGCAGCGACAGTCCGGCGGTGTGGTTCAGGGCCACGTCACGGCTGTCGGCCACTATCCGGTCGATGAACTTAAAGGAGGACGGGTCCGGTGTCAGCGGCGCGTAGCGCGCGTTGACCAGGGCCTTGGTCTCTTCCGGCGCGTCGGCGATCATCTTGTCGAAGATGTTATCTTGGGCCACCAGAATCGCGCCCAAACGCCAACCGGTGCAGCCGAAATACTTGGAATAGGAATAGACCCCGATCGTATTTTCGGGCAGGTGGCCCATCACCGACTGAAAATTCGGAACGAAGGTACCGTACACGTCATCCGTAAGGATGATCAGATCCGGCCGGCGGGTTTTGACGAATTCAACCAGGCGGGCCAGAACCTCGGGGCTGATGGCGACCGAGGAGGGGTTGCCCGGATTGACCAGAAACAGCGCTTTGACTTTCGGGTCGGCCAGTTTTTCAAGGTCGGCATCGGTGAGCTGGAAATGGTCTTCTTCTTCCGAAGACACGTCCACGACATTCAGCGCGTAATCCTCAAGCACCGGCATTTCCAGGTAAGGCGTGAAGATCGGCGTCCCAAGGGCAATGGTATCCCCCGCGTTCAACAGCCGCTGGTTCTTGAGCGCTTTGAAGATGTAGCACATCGCGGCGGTTCCGCCTTCGACGGCATAGATGTCGAATTTGGTATCCGGCCGGTGACCCGCGCACATGGCCCACATCAGGTATTCGTGCACGATCGTTTCGTTATGTTGCAGGCACCGATCCGGCATCGGATAATGATCGCCGACGATGCCGTCGGTCAGTTCCAGCACAAACTCATCCGCGTCAAAACCGAATTTCCCGATCGCAAAATCCACCGCAGCGGCCAGCGTATCCGCGCCCGGAGGGCCGTTCTGACCATCGGAGGCAGCGCAATAGGCCTTGAGCCGTTCGTAACATCCCGGCCCCTGCGGCATCCCGGCCAGACCAACCTGCGGCTCATTGCGATGCCGTTGCGCTTCGGTCATTGCAAACTGGCCCAGCAGAAAGAACGCCTCTCGGGCCTTGGTGGCTATCCAGTTGGGATTGCCGCGCCCCGCATTGAGATAGGGCTGTGTCGTGCGCCGGGATTCTTTCTGCGCCAGCTTGATCAGTTCGTCTTTGATCTCAAAAGGACTCAGGTTCTCGAATTTATGCAGGTCCAGCGTTTCTGTCATGACTTCAAACCCTTGGTAAAACAATCGGATGAATTCATCCGGATCGTACGCAGGGAAATGTGTCTGTGTAAACTGTTGGGTCGGCGACGCCGTTTCCGGTGCCGTTCGCTCAGTTTATCCGCGCGGACGCGGCCAGCGCGCCCGCCAGCGCATTCTGGATCTCGGCTGGGAAATCTCTGCCCCGTTCGACCAGACCGGCGGCGACCCATCCGACCATGTGGCCACGACCGCCAATGTCATTGGCCCGCACCAGCGTCGGGCAGGTCCGCTCGGCACTGACCAGAGCCATGCAGTTTTCGACTTCGGTCGCCGGCAGGACCATCCGAACGGCGCTGAAGATATCCACCGAAACCTGCAATGTCTGGTGATCCAGCCGATGCGCGGTGTCCGTCAGCAGACGCGTGCAGAACGCGGACAGAAAGTACCAGCGGAAGATCGAAAAGACGCGATTCTGTAACTCGCCATTTACTCCGGCGCCACTGGTTGCCGTGCGGGCGATCTGCCCGAATGCGGTCTCGGCAGCTTTGGAGGCTTCACAAATCTGACGCTCGCGTCTGGCGACGGAAATCACACGCGGCGCAAAGGCCACTGCGGCTTCGTGGGTTCCCAGATTCATAATTGTCCTCCGTCGTTAACTCCTGACGAGGACATGGAAACTTTCAAAGAAAATCGATTGTGATTAATCGCCATTTTTTGCCAAATCTGTCCACTTACTGGCAATTAATCAATGCCACAAAGTAGAATTTAACGCAAACATAAGCGCCCTGCAGGGATCAGAAAACAGTCCTTTGCGGGTTTTCCGCGTCACGGCGAAATGCGGCAGGCACCGCGATTTCGAACGGAACGCACATATATCTGACACGATCTTGTAATACTTATGCCCATTTCAGCATCTATGAATACTCAATCCTGCTGATCAGTTTACTAGTTTCAATTTTAACGAGGGGGTACGAGCGGGACCAGGGGGTGAGCACCTGACCAAGCCGGGCTCGCCGTTGGCCAGAGATGCTCCCCCCGCCGCATTATCTCAGTCGATCTTGTTTTTCTGCGCATGTGGCGTGACCCCGAAACTGGATCGATACACGCGCGAAAAATGGCCGGGATTTTCGAACCCGCAGGCCATGGCAACCTCGGTCACCGACGCTTCGGTCTGCAACAGCAGCTTCTGCGCCCGTTCCAGCCGTAGTTCCATGAAGTATTTCTTGGGCGAAGTATTGAGGTATTTGCCGAACAGCCGTTCCAACTGACGCGTGGAAATCCCGAGGTCTTCTGCGATTTGCGACGGGGATACCGGGGCTTCGATACAATCCTGCATGATGTGGATGGCCTTGGCCAGATGGGCATTGCGCATCCCGTTTCGCGACTGCAACGAGACACGCTGCTTGGCGGTTGCGTTGCGCACGGCATTATAAACCATCTGATCCGCCACAGCGACCGACAGTTCCTCGCCGTGATCGCGTTCAATCAGATGCAGCATCAGGTCCGCCGTGGCCGTACCGCCCGAGGCGGTGATGTGCTTTTCTTCCGCAACAAAGACACTGCGCACAAGGTTCACTTCGGGAAATGCTTCCATGAAAGCATCGTGGTATTCCCAGTGGATCGCCGCCTGCATCCCGTCCAGAAACCCCGCTTCGGCCAACAACCACGCCCCGGAGCACAACGCGCCAATGGCGGTCCCGCGGGCGCGTTCGCGCCGCAAGGTCGCCAACAGCGGGCGGGTGACGTGATTACGCATATGGATCCCGGACAGAACAAACAGCTGATCGGTTTTTGGCAGGTCGTTCACACCGCCATGCACCAGCGTGACCGACCCGTTGGAGCAAACGGCATGCGCGCCATGTTCCGAGATGAAAGACCAGTCGTAAAGTTCCTCACCGCTCACCAGATTTGCGATCCGCAACGGCTCGACCGCGCAAGAGAAGGCAAGGTGCGAGAACTCTTCGATCAGAATGAAGGTTATGTGCCGGGTTTGGGGCATGTGAATTTCCGTTTGCTTGGCGTCCGGCGCCCGAGTCTCAGTCGATGGGCTATGCTGCACGATTTTTTTCTGTATACAAGTTGTATTTTTGTAGAATACAGAGACAGCGAGGAAACCGTGATGCGATTCGCATCGGATCGGAAAGGGGGACTGGATGAGGGACGAGGCCAAATCCCGCAAAGCCGAGTTGAGAGAGCATCTGAAGGTGTCCATTCTGACCCTGCGCCTGCAACCCGGCGCGGATCTGGACGAGGCGCATCTGTCCGACGCCTTCGGCCTGTCGCGCACCCCGCTGCGGGAAGTGTTCCGGCAACTGGCCGGCGAAGGCTATCTGGACCTGCGCACAAATCGCAGTGCTCGGGTATCCGAAATGTCCTATACCACGCTGCGCGATTTCTTTCTGGCCGCCCCCATGGTCTATGGCGCGATCCTGAGACTGGCAGCCCTGAACGCCCGCCCCGCCCAGATAGATGCCCTGAAGGATGCCCAACAGGCGTTCAAGGCGGCGTTGCGATCCGGGTCGGCCGAAGACCGCGCGCTGGCCAATAACCGCTTTCACGACGTGACCGGAGAGATGTCGGGCAATGTCTACCTGCTGCCCTCGTTCAACCGGCTGCTGATCGATCATGCGCGGATCGGGATGACCTTTTACCGCCCGCAAACGGCCGCGATGTCCGACAACCTGTCCGAAGCCAGCCGCCAGCATGACGCTATCATCGCCGCCATCGAGGCGCGCGACGATGCCGCGGCGGCGCAGCTGGCCGAGGATCACTGGAACCTGTCGCGCGATCAGATCGAACTGTTCGTGATGCCTGACGCGCTGGATGTCCCGATGGGCGTCTTGCCCCTTTCGAAACCTGCATGAGGACGGAATGAACCCGATTTTCAGATTTGAGGGGATCTACACCCCTGTGCTCACGCCTTATCACGACGATGGCAGCGTGAACTGGGATGCTCTGGCGCAGCTGATCGAATACCTGATCGAAAACGGCGTGCACGGGTTGATCTCGGGCGGGTCGACCGGTGAGAATTACGCCCAGACCGTCGAAGAACGGCTGGAACTGGCGCGCTTCACGCATAAACAGCTGCAAGGGCGGTTGCCCTTGGTGGTCGGAACCGGCGCGATGCTGACGCCGGATTCGATTGCGCTTGCTTCGGGCGCGCGTGAGATCGGGGCGGACGCCGTCCTGCTGGCCAGCCCGCCCTATTCGGTGCCGACCGACCGGGAAAACGCGCTGAACGCACTGGCCATCGACAAGGCGGCCGATCTGCCGGTGATGCTGTATAACTACCCGCACCGCACTGGCACGATGATGGGCGCGGAATTCCTCGACCGCGTGGGCCGCAGCCGGAATTTCTGCGGCATCAAGGAAAGCTCGGGTGACATCAACCGGGTGCACCTACTGGCGCGGGATTACCCCCATATCCAGCTGGGCTGCGGTATGGACGATCAGGCGCTGGAGTTCTTCGCCTGGGGCGCACCATTCTGGGTCTGCGGCGGGTCGAACTTCCTGCCGGCCGAGCATGTGGCGCTGTATCAGGCTTGCGTGATCGAGGGTAACTTTGCCAAGGGCCGCCGGATCATGTCGGCGATGATGCCGCTGATGCGGGTGCTGGAACAGGGCGGCAAGTTTATCCAGACCATCAAGCATGGCGTCATTATGAACGGGATCGACGCGGGCGCCATGCGGGCTCCGTTGAAGGGTCTGAACAAGGACGACAAGCGGGCGCTGGAACAGGTGACGCGCGTGCTGAAGAAGAAAATCGCAGACATCGTGGCGGAGGGCTGAGCAATGGAACTGCTGACACAGGACGAATACAAATCCATCGCTGCGGGCCTGACCCTGCCGACCGGAGCCTTCATCGACGGCGCGTTCCGCCCGGCGATCTCGGGCGAGACCTTCGAGACTGTAAACCCGGCAACAGGTGCAAAGCTGGCCGATATCGCGGCCTGCGGCGCGGCGGATGTGGATTTCGCCGTCGAAAAGGCGCGGGAGGCGTTTGACGATGGCCGGTGGTCGAAACTGCACCCGTCGGACCGAAAGGACGTGCTGATCCGTCTGTGCAAGCTGATGACCCGCAACGCCCGCGAGTTGGCGGTGATGGAGAGCCTCGACAGCGGCAAGACCATTTATGACTGCGAAACCGTCGATGTGCCCGAAACGATTTATTGCGTGAAATGGCACGCCGAAGCGATCGACAAGATTTACGATCAGGTCTCGCCCACCAGTGACGATCACATCGCCATGGTGGTGCGTGAACCGATTGGTGTTGTCGGGCTCGTGTTGCCCTGGAACTTCCCTCTGCTGATGCTGGCGTGGAAGATCGGGCCAGCTTTGGCAGCGGGCTGCTCGGTCGTGGTGAAGCCTGCGGCTGAAACCACGCTGACCGCTCTGCGTCTGGCCGAACTGGCGATGGAGGCCGGTCTGCCGCGCGGGGTGTTGAACATTGTCCCCGGTGGCGGAGCCGCCGTCGGCGAGCCCGTCGGGCGGCACATGGATGTCGACATGGTGTCCTTCACCGGGTCGACGGTCACC
This sequence comes from Ruegeria sp. ABV4_181, assembly GCF_056158465.1. Taxonomy (NCBI): domain Bacteria; kingdom Pseudomonadati; phylum Pseudomonadota; class Alphaproteobacteria; order Rhodobacterales; family Roseobacteraceae; genus Ruegeria; species Ruegeria sp. ABV4_181. The sequence goes on along the minus strand of NZ_JBSWTI010000002.1, from coordinate 1,299,695 downwards.
GGCAAGCGGTTCCTGACTTATTCGGCGGAAAGCAACGCCAAGGAGGTCGTGCTGGAGATGGGCGGCAAGAACCCGGCCATCGTGATGGACGACGCCGAAAACCTGGACCGCGTTGCCGCGCATGTGGTCAATGGCGCGTTCTGGAACATGGGTGAGAACTGCTCGGCCTCGTCCCGCCTGATCGTGCACAAGGATGTGAAGGTGGAACTGCTGGACCGCATCGCGCATCACGCAAAACAGTGGAACATCGGCGACCCGCTGGACCCCGAAACCCGCATGGGTGCACTTGTCAGCGAAGGCCACTACAACAAGGTCTGCGGCTATCTGGAGCAGGCCGAGAATGTGGTGATTGGCGGCAAGGCCGAAAAAGGCTTTGTCGAAGCCACAGTGGTCGAAGTGCCCGGCAATGACGCGACCCTCGCCCGCGAGGAAATCTTCGGCCCGGTCCTGTCGGTGATCGAAGTTTCGGGTTTCGACGAGGCCATCAAGATCGCGAATGACACGGATTACGGCCTTTGCGCGTCGATCTTCACCGCCAATGCAAAACGTGCCATCCGCGGTGCGCGGGCGATCCGGGCGGGCACCGTGACGGTCAACAGCTTTGGCGAGGGCGATATCACGACGCCGTTTGGCGGTTACAAACAATCGGGCTTTGGCGGGCGCGACAACTCGGTCCATGCGCATGATCAATACACTCAGTTAAAGACCATCTGGATTGATCTGGCCGACGACGCGGATGAGGCCGTCGATTGAGCCCTTACGCTGCCAGAACCCTGCCCGTCCATCGCGGACCGGCCGCGTGGAGCGCCATTCTGGGCGATCCACAGCCCGCGCAGGTTCTGGATCGTGATCTGACGGCCGATGTCGTCATCGTCGGGGCCGGGTTCGCCGGTCTGTCAGCGGCGCGTCGGCTGTTGCAGTTGCAGCCTGACGCAACGGTGGTTGTGCTGGAGGCGGGTCGCGTGGCCGAGGGTGCAGCGGGGCGGAACTCGGGTTTCATGATTGACTTGCCTCATGACCTGTCATCATCGGATTACGCGGGCGCGGGCGATGACAGGGCAATGATTGCGTTGAACCGGCAGGCAATTGCCTTTGCACGCGCGGCAGTCGAGCAATACCGCATCGACCCGAATTTCTTTGACCCGGCGGGCAAGGTGAACGGCGCGGCCAGCGCTGCAGGCCACGCGCACAATGTCAGCTATGCGCAGCACCTGACCGACTTGGGCGAGACCAGCGAAATGCTGGACCCGCAGCAGATGCAGGATCTGACGGGGTCCCGGCATTACAGATCGGGCCTCTACACCCCCGGTACGGTGATGTTGCAGCCGGCCGGATACATTCGCGGGCTGGCCGCCGGGTTGGTCGCGGACGGCGTTTCGCTGTTTGAAAACTCGGCCGTAACCGGGTTCGACCAGCAGGGTGGTGCCTGGCAGGTCCGAACCGCGCGCGGCGCGGTAAGCACGGGGGCAGTCATACTCACGGTCAACGGTCACCTCGAAAGTTTCGGTATCGAGCAGGACCGCCTGATGCAGCTCTTCCTGTTTGCTGCGATGACGCCCGAACTGGACACGGACGCGCTGGCCCGGTTGAGCGGGAGGTCGCGCTGGGGCGTTACCCCATCCGATCCGATGGGCACCACGATGCGGCGCATTGATACCGGTCAGGGCGGCAACCGTATCATCACCCGTACCTGCGCTGCGCTGCGCCCGGGCATGGCCGCATCGCGGCGCGATCTGGCGCGCGCGTCACGGGTGATGCAACGCAAGTTCGACCAGCGCTTTCCGCAGCTTGCCGGGTTAGAGATGCAATATCACTGGGCCGGTCATCTGTGCCTGAGCCTTAACGGCGTCTCGGTCGCGCGTGAGATCGAGCCCGGCGTTTATTCCGGTTGCGTCCAGAACGGGCTGGGCACGGCTCGCGGAACCCTGACCGGGATCGCAGCGGCGGAACGGGCCTGTGGCCACAGTTCGGACATCACCCGGCATTTCGAGGCCGAAGATCAACCCAAGCGCCTGCCCCCGCAGCCCTTCCGGGAAATCGGCGCGAATGCCGTGCTGCGCTGGAAGGAATGGCGCGCACGGGATGAATGATCACGGCAGGCTCAGCCTGGCCATGCGGCCGCCATCGACCGTAAAAACCTGCCCTGTTATGAAACTCGCATCGTCAGACGCAAGGAAAGCAACCAGCGCCGCAACTTCTTCGGGCGCGCCGGTGCGGGCGATAGGGTGGATACGTTTGATATTCTCGTGAAAGGCCGCAGGGTCCGGCATTGAGGCGATGAAATCCACGTTCAGTTCGGTGTCGATCCAGCCCGGCGCGACGGCATTGCAACGGATACCTTCGGCCCCATGATCCACAGCCACGGCGCGGGTCAGCCCGTGCAACCCGGCCTTGGACGCGCAATAGGCAGCGTGGCCGGGATTGCTGCCCAGACCTTCGATGGACCCGGTGTTAACGATGGCCCCGCGGGTTTTCCGCAAGTGCGGCAACGCCGCTTTGATCAGAAGGAACGGAGCGGTCAGGTTGACGGTCAGGTTGCGCTGCCAGTCATGAAGGCTCATTTCTTCGACCGAAGCCTCCTGCATCATGCCCGCGTTGTTGATCAGGATATCCAGGCGCCCCGCCCTGTCGATGACCTGATCAATCACAGCTTGCGGGCTGTCGGGGACGCTGAAATCAGCTTCGATCCCCTCGAACTCGGGATCCGGCCCGCGTTGTGCTGTGAATACCCGCGCGCCATCCCGGCGCAGCCGTTCGGCGATGGCGCGCCCGATGCCGCTGCGCCCGCCTGTGACCAGAGCGGATTTTCCGTTGAACCGGGTCATGACACTGGCTTGCCTCCGTTCACTTCCAACAACGCACCGCAGACATAGCGCGCCGCGTCCGAAACAAGAAACATCACTACATCGGCAATGTCCTCGGGTTCGGCGATGCGGCCCAGCGGCACGGACTGGCCCAGTTCGACCACGGCAGTATCAGGATCAAACCCGCGCTTTGCAAAGCCCGAGCGCAGCATCGGTGTATTCACCTCGTTCGGACAGACGGCATTGATGCGGATGCCCTGATGCGCGTGATCCATCCCCATGCATTGAGTCAGCGAGGCGATGGCCGCTTTCGTCATGCAATAAACCGCGTGATTGGGTCCGGGCCGCAACCCCCAGCAGGACGCTGTGTTGACAATGGCGCCACCGCCCCCGGCCGCCATGATCGGGATTGAGGCCCGGCATATTCGGAACGGAGCCTCGACATTCACGCCCAGCGACAGCGCCCAGTCCTGATCCGACGTTTCGGTGACCGGACCGCGCGCGATGACGCCTGCGTTGTTGATGACGATATCCAGACCGCCCAGCGCATCCGCGGCCATCCCGGGCAGCGCATCAGCATAAGACCCGTCCAGCAGATCACCGGGCAAATGCACTTCGGCGCTGATCCCTTCGACCGCCCGGTCGGCGGCTGCGACACGTGCGCCCGACTGCCGCAAACGCTGGACGATTGCAGCCCCAATTCCACCTGCAGCGCCTGTTACCAGGGCTGCCTTTCCCTGAAGTTCCATGGTTCCTCCGGCCGGGTTGAAAAAGCCCGCCCGATGGTCCGGGCGGGTGAGTTTCGGGGGAGATGATCTTAGTAGCTTTGGTTCAATTCGTCCGCCGCCGGGATTTCGCGCTCGCGCCGGGCGATGTAATCCAGCAGCGCCTCGTTCCTGTCCTCGTCCAGCTTGGGCTCTTGGTATTCGGCCAGCAAAGCCCTGGCACGCTTCAGGGCGCGTTCGGTAATCTCAACCTCGCCCTCTGCCGCCCATTGTTCGATGGAATTGTTGTCAAACAGCTCTGGCATAAAGAACGCGTTCTGGAAGTTGTCCTGCGTATGTGGGTGACCCAGATAATGCCCGCCGGGACCGACATCCGGCACCGCCGCGAGGGCCTGATCGAAATCATGCCATTTCGGTCCTTCGGCCATGCGATAGGCCATCGCGCATTGTTCGGCATCAACGATAAACTTGGCAACGGAACAATGCATTCCGGCCTCATTCCAGCCCGCGCTATGCCAGATATAGTTGGCCCCGGCATGGATCACCGCCTGCAACGTGGTTGCAGATTCATACCCCGCCTGCGCGTCGAATGTCTTGGCGCCGCCCAATGTGTTCGAGGTGCGCCACGGCACGTCGTAATGCCGCGCCATCTGGCCGATCATGAAGTTCATCAGGCTGATCTCAGGCGTACCGGCCATTGGCGCACCCGATTTCATCGACACAGTCGACAGGTAATGGCCGTAAATCGCAGGCGCGCCTTTGCGGATCACCTGCGTATAGGCCAGCGCACTCAGCGCCTCGGCATTCAGCTGCGCGACGGTAGCCGGAACGCTGGCGGGTGTGTTCGCCCCGCCCAGCACGAAGGGCGAGCACAGCACCGGCTGATTGCGGCGACAGAAGGCCCGCATCGCGCCCAGCATCGTCTCGTCCCATACAAGCGGTGAGTTGCCGTTGCAGTTACCGGTGGTGACGGGGTGATCCTCAAGGAAATCCTCGCCGAACAGGATCGCGCACATCTCCATCACATCCTCGGCGTTCTTGGGGCTGGTGGTCATACCCATGAACGTCTTGTCCGAGTGCTTCATCGACGAATAGGTGATGCGCAGATGCCGCTGGCTGATCGGGTGATCATATGGTTCCACGATATGATGCGCCGATGAATGCAACGCGGGCATCATGTGGCTCAGTTTATGGAACATGGCCAGATCGTCCAGCGTAGGATTCCGGCGCACATCGTCCAGATCGCGCAGGAAGGGCGCACCGGTCATCGGTACAAAGATCGAATGTCTGCCACCCAGCCGGACGTTCTTTTTCGGATCGCGCGCATGATAGGTGAAATCGCTTGGAATCGTGGCGATCAGCTCGCGCACCAAACCCCGATCCAGATAGACCAGTTCGCCCTCGACCTTGGCGCCGGCTTTCTTCCAGTCTTCCAGCGCGATGGGGTCGCGAAACTGAACGCCGACATTCTCAAGTATGTCCATCGAGGCGTTGTCGATGCGTTCGACCTGGCTGCCCTCCATCACCTCGCACAAGGGAATGCCTCGGGTCAGACCGGGCAGCATTTCAAAGTTCGGGGCGGTGCGCATGGCGCGCCGGGCTGAACGCCCGCCCGAGCGGGTCGCGGTACGAATGTTCACGGGGCAATCCTCCAATCTTGTTTTCCAAATTGGGGGATTCGGCGCGTTCGCGCCTCACCGATTGCGATATCTGTTTGCAGGAAGCGACACCGTTTTAGGAACGAAAAACGCCGCCCCGGTGGGGGCGGCGCTGAGTTTCGCATCTGGTGGCCCGCTTATTCAGCAGCCTGTGTTGTGACACCGTGCTTGTCCCGCTGGCTGTCGCGGAACAGCGCCTTACCCAGCGCGATGCACATCAGACCCATCACCATGGTAAAGGGCAGCGCACCGATGATCATCGCATTGCGCAGCGCGTCCATCGGGTTGTTCTCACCCGCTGCCAGGATCAGCGCACCGATCACGGCGGTCAGGATAACACCCCAGATGATGCGGTGCTTGACACCGGTTTCCTGGCTGCCGCCCGACATGATGGTGTTCATCACCAGAATGCCCGAGTCCGCCGAGGTTACCAGGAAGGTCATGATCAGGATCACGCACATGACGTTCAGCATGGACAACAGCCCGCCGTCGATCATGTAAGACAGGGTCACGAACAGCTTGTTGGTGTTCGAGGCCCCGATGATCGCGCCTTCGGCGGCACCTGCCAGTTCCAGATCAATTGCGGTACCGCCCAGAATGGTCATCCATGCAAAGCAGACCAGCGCCGGTGCAAAGACACAGCCCAGAATGAACTCGCGCACGGAACGACCCTTGGAGATGCGCGCCAGGAACAGGCCCACGAAAGGCGAGAACGCGATCCACCACGCCCAGTAGAAGGTGGTCCAGCCGGCCTGCCAGCCGAACTGACGACCCTGTTCGCCTGCGGCGTAGGCTGCGGCCAGCGTTGCTTCGTCCAGCTCGGCAGCGGCGCCTTCCAGCCCGCTCTTGAAGCCATCGAAGCTGCCCCATGCGTTGGTGGCACCGCCCATAAGGTCGGCGGCATGGGCCTGCGCTTCTGCGGGCAGAGCCGCGGCAAAGGCTTCGACCGACAGCGGACCATAGGCGCCGAAGCTGAGCGAGATGAAGTGCAGGATATAGTCCACCATCGCCGTGCCATAAGTGGTCATGGCAAAGACGAAGGAACCGAACACAACAAATGTACCCAGCAGAATGATCGACAGCACCAGGTTCAGGTTCGACAGGTACTTGACGCCGCGGCCGACACCCGACACCGCCGAGATGATCGATAGGCTCATGATCACGACCAGACCCGAGATCAGGCCCACCTTGCTGGGGGTCGGAACTTCGCCGCCCAGATCCATGACCCACTCCATCCCGGTGATGGCATACAGGCCGTCAATGAACTGGCTGACACCGTACCCGATGGTGACCGACACACCGAGGATCGTTGCAACAACGCCCAGAACATCGACCACATGGCCGAAAAAGCCGTTGACGAAACGACCGAACAGCGGGGTCAGAGCCGAGCGGATGGTCAGGGGCATGTTCCGCGTATAGGCGTAATAAGCCAGCGACAGACCGGTCACCACATAGATCGCCCATGCGTGAAAGCCGTAGTGCAGGTAAGTGAAGCGATAGGCTGATTGCAGCGCCTCGGGCGTGTTGCCCTCGACCGAGCCCGAAACGACGACAGGGTTGGACCCCCACAGGCCCAGCGGCTCGGCTGTGGCAAAGACCATCAGGCCCACACCCAGACCGGCACCGAACATCATCGAGAACCAGGAAAAGTTCGAAAACTCGGGCTTTTCACCCGGTGTTCCCATGATCCGGCGACCGGTGGACGGGATAATGGCGACAACCGCCAGGAAGAAGAAGAACAGGCCCACGATGACAACGTAGAAGCTGTTGAACACTTCCAGAAGCTGGCTGTTCAGGCTGCCGAGGGTGCTGTTGGCATTGGCCGGGAAGACCAGTGCCCACAACACCAGCGCAACCATGATGGCCTTACTGATCAATGCAATCGGAACACTGTAGTTTTCGTAGAAACCGGCGTCGGCCGTTTCTATCTCAACGTCCGTGAAGGGTTCTGGTAACGACATTTTCTCCTCCGTGTTGTCGTATGATATTGGCGGACCCGTCGTAAATCGGGTGCCGTCCATTTTTCTTTTTTGGGCCCGTCAGTACGCCTGTGGCACCACCGAACCGGTCTTGTTTTCCTCGTATCACGCAGGGGCGGTCTGACGGATTTACGGTCCATGCCCAAATGTCTGAGTTGCGTGACATTCAACTGACCCGGGGCTGAGGCCGGAAACGGCGTCAAATCCCGGTTTTATGCAAAGCGCCTCCATCCGCTTTTTCGTCGGTGCCTCCGGTTCGTCCGCAAGGCCAGGTGCCTCTGGCGAACCCTGATCCGGGCCTCAGACGGCCACCCGTTCCCCAATGGAGTCCAACGTCTCTTGGTCTGCTTGACTACAGGGCCTTCCTGTCGCTAATTCGGCCAGAACCGACATATTGACCCGATTTGACGACCTCTGGGGGAAAGGTGATCACCAAAAACACCTTTTGCTTAACGTGCTCTGGCCGTCACCCTCAAAAAAAATCATAATCAGGTGAAGCCAGCTAAACTCAAACCAGGCAACGATTCCAACGCATCATGTCCAGACGCCATTACAAGCTACCGCCGCTGACCACGCTGTCAGCATTTGAAGCCGCGGCCCGGCACCTCAGCTTCAAAAACGCCGCCGAAGAACTGTCCGTCACACCGGGCGCGGTAAGTCATCAGATCAAGGCGCTTGAGGGCGACCTGGAAACCGTCCTGTTCGAACGCAAGCACCGCGGTGTTGACCTGACCGAGGACGGCAAGGCCCTGTTCGAGGCACTGTCTTCGTCCTTCGGGCGCATTTCGAAAGTGCTGGCTACGATCCGCGACCGCAAGTCGGGCGGCAAAGTCACGGTCGGGTCGACAACGGCGGTGGCGGCCCTGTGGCTGTCCCCGGCGGTGATCCGGTTCTGGCGGGACATGCCCGAAGTCAACGTGGATCAACTTTCGCAGGACCGCCCGTTCCGGGATCGTCCCGAAGTGGATTTCTTTATCCGCTACGGGCAGGACAGCGACCCGAACCTGACCCACACCCCGCTGTTTCGCGATCACCTGATCCCGGTCGCCAGCCCCGAGGTGGCGGAACGGTTGCAGGGTACCAGCCTAAAGGCGCTGGCGGCCGAACGCCTGATCCACCTGGAGTCGGAAGATCGCACGTGGACCACCTGGCCCGAATGGTTTCAGCAGCTGGGCTACAACGGCACCATCCCGATCGAATCCCGCGTCAACAGCTACTCGGTCGCGCTGCAGCTCGCCCGCAAGGGCGCGGGGCTTGTGCTGGGCTGGCAACGCCTGATCCGGCCCATGCTGAAATCGGGAAAGCTGGTGACAATTGGCCCTCACCAGCTGACCGCGCCCAATCAGTTCTATCTGGTCGGTCGCCCGGATGACGAGCTGTCAGACAGCGCCCGCGCCCTGAAAACGTGGATATTGCAAGAGGTTCAAACCACTTCGGTTTAGGTGAAATCACCCTCTGATGAAGTTTTCTGATATTGAGAGGAGCCAGTTCCATCCGCCAATAGGAATAAGACGCTTCCAGCAAACCCTCAGGAGAGCCCGATGAACAAGCACAGCGCGCTGTCATCCGTTCTGGCCGATGTCAATGTCGCCAACGGCCTGCCGAATGAGCATTATATCGACCCGGCCATCTTTGCCGAGGAAAAACGATCGGTGCTGTATGCCAACTGGTCCGGGATCGGGTTTGGCAAGGACGTTCCAGAGGAAGGCGACGCCAGACCGGTGGATTTTCTGGGCATGCCTCTGTTGATCGTTCGCGACCGTGATGGTGAAGTCGGTGTTTTTCAGAACACCTGCCGCCACCGCGGCATGATCCTGGTCGATACGCCGCGCAAGATCGGCGGCGCCATCCGCTGCCCCTATCATAGCTGGTGTTACAGCCTGAAGGGCGAGCTGCGCGCGACCCCGCATGTGGGCGGCCCCGGTCAGAACAAGCATGAGGATGTCAAACGCGAGGATCTGGGGCTGGTGCGGGTGCGCTCTTACGTCTGGCGCGACGTGATTTTTGTGAATGTCGATGGCAACGCCCCCGAGTTCGAAGACGCCCATAGTGCCCTGCTTGAGCGCTGGAAAGAATTTGACCAGCCTGTGCATCACGGCGGCGAGACGTCCTCGTTCAAGCTGGAGGTCAAGACCAACTGGAAACTGGCGGTCGAGAATTATTGCGAAAGCTACCACCTGCCCTGGGTTCATCCCGGCCTGAACAGCTATTCCCGGCTGGAGGATCACTACAACATCGAAGCCCGCGGACATTATTCCGGTCAGGGTTCGCTGGTCTACCGTCAGCTGACAGATCAGGACGGCGCGACCTTTCCGGATTTCGAAGGGCTGAGCGACCAATGGAACGAAGGCGCGGAATATGTCGCGCTCTATCCGAACGTCCTGCTGGGCGTGCAGCGCGACCATGCTTTTGCCATTGTGCTGGAACCGGTGGATCAGGAAAACACCGTTGAGCATATCGAGCTCTATTACGCCAAAAGCGTCGAAGACACACCTCAGCATGACGGGTTGCGCGCCTCGAACGCGCAACTGTGGAAGACCGTGTTCGAAGAGGACGTGTTCGTGGTCGAAGGTATGCAGAAGGGACGGCACGGAATGCTGTTCGATGGTGGACGCTTTTCGCCGGCGATGGACGGACCGACGCATAATTTCCACCATTGGGTCGCGACGCAGATCGAAAACGGTCGCGCCGAATAAGTCAATTAACCGGCCGGTCCCGGCTGGCCGGTTCGAACAGGAAAGCCAATGAACAAAGACGAGTTGGATCGCCTGCTGCTTGAGGCCCATGACCGCAAGGATCATGCGGCCCTGATCCGCTATTACACCCTGGCCGCAGATGAAAGCGAAGCGGCGCAGGATATCGACGCGGCCTGTTTCTATCTGACCCATGCCTTTGTTTTCGCACTGGAGTCCGGCGCGCCCGAGGCTGACGGCCTGAACGCCCGACTGGCTGAATATGGTCGTGCACACCGGTTGGAATTCTGAGATTAGTCTCGGGTTAAATTCACTCAACTCAGCGTGAAATTTATGTCCGTTGCCCGCCCCACGCCGTTGGTGACACATGGCGCGGGAACCAACTTTGAGACGGCAGGGCCATGAAAACGAATGCACAGGCGGTGGTGATCGGCGGCGGGGTGATCGGGTGTTCGATCCTCTATCATTTGACCAAGCTGGGATGGACGGATGTGGTGCTGCTGGAGCGGGATGAACTGACGTCTGGGTCCACCTGGCACGCGGCGGCGAACATCCACGGGCTGCATGACAGCACCAATATCAGCCGCATTCAGCACTATACGATGAACCTGTACAAAGAGCTTGAGGTCGAAACCGGCCAAAGCTGCGGCGTGTTTCAGCCCGGCTCGCTGTATCTGGCGCAGACCGAAGAGCGCGAACATCAGCTGAGGCTGCAAGCCGCCAAGGCCAGGCTCTATGGTATGAATTTCTATGAAATCAGCATCGACGAGGCACGGCGCCTGCACCCGCTGGTCAACTATGACGGCATCCGCTGCGTGATGTTTGAACCCGACGGCGGCAATGTGGACCCTTCTGGCGTGACCAATGCCTATGCGGTGGGCGCGCGGCAGCGCGGGGCGGAAATTCACCGCTTTACCCCCGTGACCGCAACCGATCAGCAGGAAGACGGCACATGGATCGTCCGAACGCCAAAGGGCGACATCCGCACGCCCTGGGTTGTGAATGCCGCCGGGTTGTGGGGTCGTGAAGTGGCCAAGTTGGCCGGGATCGAGCTGCCCCTGCAACCGACCGAGCATCAGTATTTTGTGACCGAGGCCATGGCCGACGTGACCGCACATGGCACCCGCTTGCCCTCGGTCAGTGATCGCGATGGTGAGTATTACCTGCGGCAGGAAGGTCAGGGCCTTCTGGTCGGCGCTTATGAGAAGGACATGAAGTTCTGGGCCGAGGACGGCACGCCGCTGGATTTCGCGCATGACCTGTTCCCTGACGATCTGGAACGGATCGAAGAGAACATGATGAACGCCATCGAACGTCTTCCTGCCGTCGGTGAGGCCGGGATCAAGCGGGTTATCAACGGGCCGATGATCTGGTCGCCCGACTCCAACGTTCTGATGGGACCGGTGCCCGAAGTTGAAGGTTATTTCTGCTGCAATGGCATCATCCCCGGCTTCTCGCAATCTGGGGGCATGGGTCTGATGGCGGCGCAGTGGATCATTGAAGGCGAGACCCAGTACGACATGTTCGCCTGGGACATGGCACGGTTTGACGCCTGGGCCACGAAAGAGTTCACCATGGACCGCGTTCAGGACCAGTACGCGCATCGCTTTGCCATCCACTTCCCCAATGAGGAACGCAGCGCGGGCCGCCCGGCCCGCACCCGCCCCGTCTATGAAAAGCAGGCGAATATGGGGGCTGTGTTTGGCCTGAACGCAGGCTGGGAACATCCGCTGTGGTTTGCCGACGCGCCGGGTGTGGTCGAAACCAACGGCTTTACCCGGCAAAACTGGTGGGGTCCGGTGGGCGATGAATGCCGGATGCTGCGGGAACGCGCAGGCATCATCGATATTTCGAACTTTGCCAAGTATGTCTGCAAAGGTCCGGAGGCTGAGAATTGGCTGAATGCCGTTTTTGCCAACACCATGCCCAATGCGGTCGGGCGGTCCTGCCTGACGCCTCTGATCTCGAAACGTGGAGGCATCGCAGGGGATTTCACCGTTACCCGCGTGGCCGAGGATGAATTCTGGATCATCGGATCGGGCATGGCCGAACGCTATCACAAGCGCTTTTTCAAACAGGTGCCCCTGCCCGCGGGCGCAAGCTTTGAAACCCGGACGCAGGGCATGTGCGGCTTTAACGTAGCTGGGCCAAAGTCCCGCGAGATCCTTCAGCGCCTGACAAATACGTCGCTGGCAACCGAGGACTTCCCCTTCATGCGATCCGCCCTGATCGAGCTGGCCGGAATTCAGGTATTGGCCCTGCGCGTCTCGTTCACCGGCGATCTGGGGTGGGAGGCGCATTGCGCCACCGAAGATCAGGCCCGCCTGTATGACGCGCTGATCGAGACCGGCAAAGAGTTCGGCGCAGGCCCCGTGGGCAGCCGCGCACTGATGTCGCTGCGCGTGGAAAAAGGCTATGGCTCGTGGAGCCGTGAATACAGCCCCGAATACTGGCCGCATGAGGTGGGGCTGGACCGGTTGTGCAAGTTCGGCAAGGATTTCCTGAACAAAGACGCCGCCAAATCAGTTCTTGGCTCTCCCGCTCGCGAACATCTGGTTCTGCTGCATCTGGATGACGAAGACACTGCCGCGTCCAACGCGGACGCAACCGGGGGCGAGCCGATCTTCAGGAACGGCAAGGGGATCGGACGGGTCACCTCGGGAACCTATGGATATAGTGTCGGCATGTCGCTGGCGCTTGGCTATGTATCCGGCGCGGAACCGGGGGATGAAGTCGAGGTGATGGTGCTGGGACGCCCGCACAGGGCCACCATCCTGCATGAACCCCCGTTTGACCCGAAAGGAGAAATCCTGCGCGGCTGATCCAACCGTGATCGGCACCTGACCTTACGGGAGGCTGTTCATACGCCCCTCTCTGCTTTTATCCTGAGCGGAACCGAACACGCGCTTTGGGAGGGGCGGGTGCATGGAACACAGCACGGACATGCTGATCGTCGGCGCCGGGTTTTCCGGTTTGACCATGGCGATCGAGGCCCGCAAGCGCGGGATCGACGACATAGCCATCCTTGAAAAAGCAGGCGATATCGGCGGAACGTGGCGCGAAAACACCTATCCGGGCGTGGCCTGCGATATCCCATCGCATCTGTATTCCATGGCTACCCACCTCAACCCGGACTGGAGCCGCGCCTATGCCGGTGGACCAGAAATTCAGGCATATCTGCAGAAAGTCTGCCGTGACGAGGGGCTATACGATCTGTGCCATTTTCACCAACAGCTAAAGTCTGCCTGCTGGGATGGCGACCGCTGGCGGGTGGAAGCCGAGGACGGAAACCGCTGGTCGGCGCGATTTCTGGTCTCGGCCATAGGCGCACTGCATCTGCCCAGCATTCCCGATATCCCCGGAGCAGACAGCTTTCCCGGCCCCTGCTTCCATTCCGCCGAATGGGATCACGACATCGAGCTGGCTGGTAAACGGATCGCTGTGGTCGGTACTGGTGCATCCGCCGTTCAATTCGTGCCCAAGATTGCGGAGACCGCCGCCCATGTCACGATTTTTCAGCGTTCAGCGCCCTATGTTCTGCCCCGGCCGGACGGCCCGATTGCCGCATGGGAGCGCAGCCTCTACCGGCGGGTTCCCCTGTTGCCCCGTATTCGGCGCAAGCTGATCTACATGATCTTCGAATACCGGCACCGCGTGTTCCGCGGCGAAAAGCGCATGGTGAACTTTGCCATGAAAATGTGGCGCAAGTCGCTGGAGAAGGCGATCAGCGACCCGACCGAACGCCAGATCCTCACCCCCGATTACAGGATCGGCTGCAAACGAATACTCAGCTCGAATGACTGGTATCCGGCACTGGCCCGGGACAACGTGACCGTGATCCCGCATGGCGTGACGTCGATTGACGGCGCACGGATCATCGCGACCGATGGCAGCGAGACACAGGCCGATATTCTGATCTGGGGCACCGGCTTTCACGTCACCGACGCGGTCGAGCGGCTGGACATCACCGGTGCCGACGGCCTGACCCTGCGCACAGCATGGGCCGACGGGATGCAGGCCAACTTGGGCACTGCTATTGCCGGGTTCCCGAACTTTTTCCTTCTGCTGGGCCCGCATACCGGTCTGGGCCACAATTCGGTTGTGTTGATGATCGAAGCCCAGGTGCGCCATATTGGCCGCGTACTGGATCAGATGCGCCGTCAGGGCATTCGGACCATCTCACCCGACGCCGCAAGACAGGCCGCCTTTACACAAGAGATGCAGGATCGCCATACCGACAGTGTCTGGCAGGCCGGTGGCTGCACATCCTGGTATCAGGACGCGAACGGCCGTAACACAACGCTTTGGCCGGGCACCGTATCAGAGTATGAAAGGCGCATGGCCCAATCCGGGATGGAACAATACCACCCTGCCCCACCCAAAGGCGGAGACCGCTGAGATGACCACAATCCTGATTATCGCCTTTCTGTTCGCCGCCTTCCTGATCGGCATGAATCTGTGGACCCGAAACCTGACAAGGCAGGGCCACGAGCGGGTCCCGCAACTTGGAAAGATCGTCCCTGTGCGCGGCGGCCGTATTCACTATGTGGAAAAGGGCGATCCGTCCAAACAGTCCATCGTCATGATCCACGGGCTGACCGGGCAATTGCAGCATTTCACCTACGCGTTGGTGGATCTGCTGGCCGATGACTATCACGTTCTCGCTGTCGACCGGCCGGGTTGCGGATATTCGACCCGCGACAGCGCCGATCTGGGCAGGTTGCCGGAACAGGCGCGCATGATTCAGGAGTTTCTGGACGCAAAAAGTGTTACCAATGCCGTTCTGGTCGGCCATTCTCTGGGCGGGGCGGTGTCCCTGGCCATGGCGCTGGACTATCCCGACAGAATTACGGCGCTGGCGCTACTGGCTCCCTTGACCCAAAAACTGCCAAGCACGCCGCAGGTATTCAAACCGCTGGAAATCCGGACAGAGTGGCTGCGCAATTTGATCGGCAACACGATCGCCGTCCCGCTGGCCGCAAAGACCGCCCCCCACGCGCTGAACACCGTGTTTGATCCCGAGCCCGCCCCTGCGGATTTTCTGGACCGTGCCGGCGGCGCGCTGGGATTGCGCCCGTCGGCCTTCATCACAGGCTCGCAGGACGTTGTGGGCGTCGATGACAGTATCGAGGCGCAGATGGCGCGCTATGGCGACCTGACTGTCCCCGGAGGCATTCTGTACGGCGCGCAGGATGCGATCCTTTCGCCCTTCGCACAGGGCGCACCCATGACACGGTTTGGCCTCTCCGACGAGCAGATCGAAGGTCTAGGCCACATGATACCGATAACCGCCCCGGACACCTGCGCCGCCTTCATCCGCCGGATCGCCGACAAAGCAGTTGCTGAGCCTGACCCCGCAGCAGAGACGGGATGATCCGGAGCGAAAAAGAATCCCGGCCGGACCGTGTTTTCCCTCTTGACCCTCCCCACCCCCTCGCTTAAATCGCCTCTCACTCGTGGCGGAGTAGCTCAGTTGGTTAGAGCAGCGGAATCATAATCCGCGTGTCGGGGGTTCAAGTCCCTCCTCCGCTACCAAAAATCCCCACTTTCGATTCTTGTTTTGAGATGAGGGCGCTTGTGCGTTCCTTTGCCGCGACTGGAAGCGCGTGAACATCGGTCGAAAAACGATCTGATTTCAGACTATGGGGTTGAGATTACTCGTTTTGATCAGACCTCCAGAACCAGACACGTCGAGCTCCCGTGTGCATAAAGCGTCCCATCCTTACCCAATAATCGAGCTTCGGCCGTGCCGGTTTTTGCTCCCACATGAATGGCGTGCGCCTCACAGCGCAGGCCGTCGAGGTCGGGGCGAATGGCGCGCACCATGTTAACCTTGGTCTCCAGCGTCGTAAAAACCCTCCCTGCGGGCAGCTTACTTTGAACAGCCACACCAAGCGCCGCGTCGAGTACGGTCATCGCCCAGCCGCCATGCACCGCACCTAAGTGATTCAAATGGTGACCCCCAGGCGCGCAATCCAAGATGGCCATTCCGTCATCGACATCGGATAGCTGGAAATTCATGGTGCGGGCTATTTCGGGTTGCGGAAAGTCTGGTTCCATGGAGAGCTGCAGGAATTCAAGGCCAGACATTGCCTTGAACGCATCCTTATAGTTCCTGGTTTGGTCAGTGGGTGTCATCTCGGAGTTCCTAACCGTTTCCCTGCCGGCATGTGGCTCAGACACATGCCGGCATATTTCAACGTTTTCGAGTGCAGGTGTTTCTATTGACAGGCGCTGAGAAGCCGTCCCCGAGAAGCCGCGCTATCTTTCAGCGTTGGCAAAGCCAAAGGCCTTGCGGTATTTCGGAATGAAAAGGTCTTTCCCCTTCATCTTGCGGGTGATCCAGTCACCAACTGTCGCGAAAAGCCAGCTATTGCCGATAACCGGGCCGAGCGGCACCAGAATGGGTGCCCTTTTCCAGGGCGCATAGGGTTTCTGGCTCTCCACGGTTTCACCATCCAACACCTTTTTCAAAGTTTTGATGAGCCATGGGTTCTGCCGGGTTGTCGCGACGATTGTCATTCTGTCGCCAATGTCGGCAATGTCACCGGCAACGAAGACATTCGGATAGTCGGATGGCCGCAACCACTTGTCGGTCCTGAACCGGCCGGCAGAACCCAGAGACGCACCCGGAAGGTTTTGCACCAACGATGTCTGGGGTTTCGATCCGATCACCGGAAATACAAGATCTGCCGCAATCACTCTGCCGTCGGTCAAACTCACAGCCTCTTCGTAGGGACGATCCGAATGGCGGAGGTCCTGTGCTCTCTGACCAAGAATAACAGTAACGCCAAGGCGTTCCAACTTGCGCTTGAGTTGCGCGCCAAACCTCTTCGGATAGGCTGGAAACAACGTATCGTCCGATGATATCAAGGTAATTGATTTGCCAGGCTGCGCCGAGGCGATCTCACCCGCCAGTTCCGTCCCAACCGCGCCGGCCCCGACAATTGCGACCGAG
The DNA here is from genome assembly GCF_056158465.1 of Ruegeria sp. ABV4_181. Lineage (NCBI taxonomy): Bacteria > Pseudomonadati > Pseudomonadota > Alphaproteobacteria > Rhodobacterales > Roseobacteraceae > Ruegeria > Ruegeria sp. ABV4_181. Next base: position 1,282,878 of record NZ_JBSWTI010000002.1, on the reverse strand, counting down.
TTCGCCTCGGCCAGTTGCGCACTGATTTCCGTGCTGGCCTGACGGAAATCAGCGATGCTGTCGCCCGATGGTTTGAACGGGGCGGCATAGGACGATCCGGTTGCGATTACGATATAGTCCGCCGGAAGAACGGCCCCAGAATCCGACGTGACCTCTGACTGAGAGACCGACACGGCACGACCCCGCACAACCTTCCCGGATTGCAGCAGGTTGTCATATGGAAGAATGATCTGGTCCAGCAACGCAGGCTCGACCAAAGCCCGGATCGCAGCAGGGGGCTGAACAAAGGCCTCGCGTTGTTCAACCAGCGTGATGTCCGCATGGGCGTCCAGTTTCCGGGCGACTTCGAACCCGACATAGCCCCCACCCACGATCACGATTTTCTTTTTGGCCATCGGGTCCCCCATTGCAGCACAGCGTTCAGATCGCTAGGTAGTTTTTTACGTTCATACGAACAAGTACGGTCATTTAGGATACTGCGTTGAAACATACCGAGCTAGAGGAACACTGCCAAATCGAGGCGCTGATCTCCGCCATTTCTGGTCGGTGGAAACTGTTGATCATCTATTGGCTTGCGCAGGGAAACTGCCGGTTCAACCAGCTGCAACGCAACCTCGGGCGCATTACGCATCGCACTTTGACACGCCAACTCACCGAATTGCAGGAGACGGGGTTTGTCTCTCGCAAGGACTTCCGGACCATACCGCCACACGTCGAATACAGCCTGACGCCCTTGGGCCAAAGCCTGATCCCCCTGCTGTTCGAAATGCATGAGTGGGCTGCACAGAACGCGGACAAGTTGCCGGATCCGAAGACCTCTCCGACCTAGCTTTACTGGCCAGCGTTTGCAAACTGTGCCGACATGCGCCGCGCCGGATTCGTGCCCGTCGTTTTTTAAACATTGTGATGTCTCACCTGTTAATCGTCTTGGCCGAGGTTGCCGACAGGGCGGTGCGTGGCGTCTAAACCGGAACCGTGAAAACACGGTTGCGCCGCAATGCTCGGACGCCCTGGAACCTGATCGGAATTGGATCACCGCTCAGAGGGTTGCCCGATCCGTCGGGCCGGTGCGCATGAATGTGCAGATGCGGGTCCGAAGAGTTTCCCGAATTGCCAATTTCGCCTATGAACTGCCCGATCCTGACAACCTCCCCCTCGGCGACCGCAACGCTAGCTTTGCGCAGATGCGCCAGACAGATCTCGACCCTGCCAAATTCCGGATCGTCACACTGAATGCAGACATGGTTTCCCAAGGGGGCTTCTTGATCCGAATTGCCCAGCGCCTGATCGTCTGCCCCGTCGCTTGCAGCGCTAACCAGCCCGTTAACCGGTGAGAGCAGCGGATGCCCGTGTATCCAGAAATCGTCCACGCTTTGCGGCCAGACCTTTCGCGTTTGCAGACCAAGCGGCCCCGCAGCGACGATGTCTACCCCGTAGGACTGGCCGCGCAGCTCCGGAACATGCAGGCACTTCAGGTGATGGTTCAAAAATCGGCTGGTGCCACCTTGCACAACCAGAAATCGGCCTCCGGATATCGGGCTGTGCAATTGCAATTCGGTTGCACTGGCAATGCGTTGGCGTGTCACAAGAAGGCAAAATACACCCACTGTCAGACTGATCGACAGCCCCACAAATGCGTCGGACCATGGGCCTACCGGAATATCGGATCGCGCAAACACGGCGAAACCTATCGCGACCGCGCTGATCAGCACGATCCACCTGTCCCAGGGTGGCGTGCGCGGCAGCATGATCTGGAAGAACAGGCAAAATGCAGAAAAAGTCAGAACGCCGGATAGTTGCTCGATCAGGCTTGATGCAAACACGATCTGAGCCGCCATCAACGGAGGAAGGACAGCGTTCGAAAGCGCTGCCAATAATGGGCGCGGGAAATACATCGCCGCGCAAATCCCCTTAGCTGCTGACTTGACCCACACCGTCTTCGAGGCTGTCGGCAATCGCCAGAATGCGATCAAACCCGCTCATTTTGAAGACGTTGCGAATGTTGTCATTCATCGCACAAAGGACCATTTGCACAGCGGTTCCCTTGACTTTTTTTGCGCCCATCAGGAACACCCTCAACCCGGCGCTGCTGACGAAATCGACGGCCGTCATGTCGACAAGCGTGGATGTTGCCGCCCCGTCGAGCTGAGCGATCAATGCGCCTTCGAACTGAGGGGCGGTTGAACTGTCGATACGGCCAGTAACAATCAGCTGTGCGTAGCCGTCGTGCTGGATGACATTAATCTCCATCGGTCGCTCCTATGTCGCCTAAGGGCTTTGTCTGCTCGTCTTGGTTGGCGCTAAACTGGCAGGCTAACCGGCCGAAAGTCAATTGATGCCACCACGCCAGGTTGCAAAAAACTTTGCCAAACGCGTAGCATTTCCACGCGGCCTCATGTAGCGCATGCCCGGTCGAAGCCTCGGAGAAACCGGTGTTCCAGGTCTTCCGCTGCGAAATCCTCGAAGCACAACGCCGAAAGGGCAAGCAAGACCGGCCCGAGACCTGAAGAGGCGCCCAATCGCGGCGCGATATGGTCACGATGCAACCTGTCCAGTGTCGATGCTGCGTGGGCCAGAAGTCGAAGCATGCCGCGTTCGGCTGCGGGCGTAAGATTTTCGTCAAGGTATATTCGGGCGCGGGCCTGAGACTGAAGCGCCCGGTCAGGTGCCAGCCCGATCATCGTCAGAAACAACTCCGCGTCGAACTGGCCGGTCGCGGCCACAAGCCCGGCATAGTCTGCCAACAATTCGTCATACAGATCATTGCGCATTTGGCCGCAAACGCGCCGCGTAAAGTAATGGGCGCATTCATGTTCCAGCCGGATCACCCGGGATTGCTTCAGAACCTTTTCCTGACCACCGGGCAAGTCATCAAAGGTGACGTTGCTGTAGGTACCTTGCGAGAGGATTATGAACCGATCCTGATAAAGCGACTTATCGGGCACAATCTTTGCCTTGAAATGCGCCGTCCAGCCGTACTCTGCGTTGCCGTCGGCAAGCCAGTCTGCCTTGAGCCGCGCTATCCGGTCCCAGTTGTTGAAGCCTGCGACCATGGCCGCCCCCATACTGCGAGGTACCGCAACGGGTTCGCAGCGATACAGGAATGCGCGCAGGAGAGCTTCGAAATCCGCGCGCGTGGCGGGCTCAAGAACCGGAATACGCCCGGCCGGTGTCTGGTGCAGCGTCAGGTTCAGGGCCTGAGGCGCTTCCAGTTGCAAGCCGTCACCGGGGTCTGGAGCCAAAGACAGATCTCCGCGCTTGGTCGCGGCGAGGTAGGCGGGGTTCCGGCCCTGCATTTCCGCAATCGCAAAGCGCAGATGCGGGAGCGATTGGGACAGCGTCAACCAGAGGTCCGGGCTGCTTGCATATCTCTTCCACGCCTCCACAAAGGGTTCATCCGGCAATGGGAATTTCGGAGCTTTGTCCGGGCCTTCGAAAGGTGGCGAAAGCGCCCCCAGAAGACATTCTGCGTCTGCCCCTGTCACACCTGCGACGCGCAACGCGTTGGGTGCTTGCTCAAGCATCGTAAATCACCTTTACTTCCCGGTATCTTCCGGGCGCGGAGACGTTGTAGGCACGGCGCCACCCGGCATTCTTAGCAATTTCAGAAGGTTCCATGTCAAGACTCTTGCTGCATGTAGGCCACTCCAAGACTGGCACCAGTTTTCTGCAGGCGCTTCTGAGGGAAAACCGATCTGTGTTGGCTCGGTTTGGTTATGAATACCCATCACCGTCCTGGCAGGAGAACGAAGAGGAAAACGCCGAAGTAGGACAGGGCAATGGCCTCGTAGCGGCGCAATCCCCGGATGCGATGCGGACCCTGCTTCATGACCGCCCGCGTCCCGACTGCGGGCTTATCCTGTCCAGCGAAGAGTTTTTTCCGCAACTGGCAACGGCCTCGGACCCAAAGCGCCTGGTGCAGCTCGCCACCGAGGCCGGTTATGACGAAATTTCCATGTTGCTTGCGACCCGAGACCCCGTTTCGCACGCGGCGTCGCTGTGGATGCAATATGTGAAACGTTCGGGCGGGACCGCGTCGTTGGAGCGTTTCTTTGGCCTTTACTCGGTGCCCGATCTGATCCTGCGTTTTCTGGACGCATACGGCGATCAGCCGAACGTATCAATCAATCTGTTCAACTACAGCCGCCACAAGGCGCATCTGACTGAACGCCTCGCAGACTGGCTTGGCCTTGCTGCAAATGATTTCGTTGAGCCAAAGGCCCCAATAATCAACCGCAGCCTGACCGGTGCCGAAACGGTGATACAACTGGCGTTGAATAAGGAAATCGGCCGGCGCGGCCGCGTCCTGTCTGACGCGTTGTGCAGTGCGCTGCCCGAGGTCGCCGCGCACGCTGCCTACCCTGCAAAAAGCGTTCAGACCGCGATGCTTGACAGGCTGTCACCGACTCTGGAGCGCCTGAATTCGCGAATTGAAACAAACGAGCGCTACCAACATGACCTTCATGAGCCGAAGCCTCTGCTCGCCAAGAACCAGACAAATTCCCTGACAGAACCTCAACTTAGAGTTGTCGGTGCCGTTTTGGGACAGGAGATCAGGAACCTGTTGAACTCAAAAGTCGATAGCACCGGCGCGGTGTCCCATGATCCTCTTGACGGAACGGGTTTCACCGCAGACAATTCAATCAGAGGGTCAACTGAACCGGAGCGTGGCAGATAGCCACCGGATACCCGGAAACAGGCCCGCAAAAACGTCGGGACGTGAGAGATGAGCAAGAATATCTTCCGCAAAAGTGCGATGGACCGACTTGCCTCTCCGGAGCAGCTTGACCGGTTGGTTCCGGTAACCGACAGCAAATCCTGGCTCGCGATGCTGATGCTCATGGCGATGCTCGCCGCGGCGGTCACCTGGAGCTTTCTGGGCTCGCTCCCGTCCCGCGTAAAAGGTGACGGCATCCTGATCATCGAAGGCGGTCGCGTCTTTGACGCCGTGGCACAGGCTGACGGAATCGTGGAACGGCTGGAGGTTTCGATCGACGATCTGGTCGAAAAGGACCAGATCGTTGCGCGCCTTTCGCAGCGGGATTTGCAGATCGAACTGGATAACATAACTGCCACCGTCGAAGAGGCAAAGACAGAACTGGGGCGCGTCCAGGCAGACGTGAATCGGCAGTCGGAGTTGCAAAGTGATGCGCTTCAGGAACAAATCGACGCCACCAATCAGCGGATCGCGGTCGCCGAGGAACGGCTGAAAAACGCACGTGAGCGTCTGGAGGAATTCGAGGAACTTCTGGAACGGGGGCGCGCCACCAATGACGCAGTTCTCGAACGTCAGCTGGCCGTAGATGCCATCCTCAAGGAGTTGGGTGAACAGCGGCAGGTATTGTCCGACATTGAAGTACGCCGTTTCGACGCCCTGGTGAGCAGTAACGAGCGCGTTGAGCAGGCCCGGCAGCGGGTCGCCGAAGCTGAACGCCGGCAAGCCGCGATCGAAAGCCAGCTACAGCGCGGTTCGGTCATCATTTCTCCGGCTGCCGGTCGAGTGACCGAATTGCAGGCCACGGCTGGCGAGTTGTTAGGCCGTGGCGAAGCCGCACTGTCTTTTGAGACACTGGGCGACAGTCTTGAACTGGTTTTGTATGTCGGACCATCCGACGGCAAGTCGGTGGAACCGGGCATGCCGGTTCAGATTTCACCGCTGACAGCGGCCCGTGAAGAATATGGAACCATCCGCGGTCAGGTCACACAGGTGTCCGAGTTTCCGTCGACCGTTGATGGCATGATGGCGGTGCTGCGCAACAGCGAGCTTGTGCGGCAGTTTTCCGCCTCGGGCCCGCCCTACAGGGCGATCGTGCGGCTTGAGCGGGATCCGGGTTCAGTTTCCGGCTATGCGTGGACGTCGGACAGGGGCGCCGGGCTGGAACTTCGCTCCGGCACCTTGACCGAAGCGGAAGTGACCGTGCGCACCCAGCGCCCCATTGAAATGGTGATCCCATTGCTGCGTGAATGGACGGGGCTGTAAGGTGCCCCGCCAACCCTCCCTTCGCCGCACTCATATTTTGCACAAGGCTTGATCTGACGTGTTTAACGGTCCCAAATCCAACGCCTCAGACGATCAGAGCGCCGACAAGGAATTGCAGGCCTTCAAGGAAGCGGCCCGCAAAAAGGGACGCCGAAAGTCGGTCCCGACCGTGCTTCAGATGGAAGCTGTGGAATGTGGTGCCGCCGCTCTGGCCATGATCCTGCGCTATTACGGTCGTTATGTCCCGCTTGAGCGTTTGCGGACCGAATGCGGCGTGAGCCGTGACGGCTCCAAGGCATCAAACGTACTGAAAGCCGCGCGCGAGCACGGTATGACGGCAAAGGGATATAAATACAGCCTGCCTAAACTGCTCGATCTCAAGATGCCCTGCATCGTCTTCTGGAACTTCAATCACTTTGTTGTCCTGGAAGGCATCCGGGGAAAGAAAGTCCACATCAACGACCCGGCGATGGGTCCGCGCACGTTGAGCTTTGAAGAATTCGACGAAGGTTACACGGGCGTTGTGCTCACCTTCGAACCGGGGCCGGAGTTCCAGAAGGGCGGTGAACGCCCCAAGGATCTGGCCGGTCTTTTCCGGCGTCTGAGCAGTTCCAAAGCCGCCGTGACCTTCGTTTTGCTGACCAGCTTGTCCCTTGTCATTCCGGGACTGGTCATCCCGGTTTTCTCGAAGATCTTCGTCGATGAAATACTGATCCAGAACCTCGACAACTGGGTCATGCCGCTGCTTATCGGGATGGCGCTTACCGCGCTGATGCGCGGTGCGCTGACATGGCTTCAACAAATTGCTCTGGTGCGACTGGACACCAAGATTGCCCTGACGCAGGCATCGGCCTTTCTGTGGCATGTGTTCCGCCTGCCCCAGGGCTTTTTCGACCAGCGGTTTGCCGGAGACATCCTGTCGCGCGTAACGGCAAATGACCGCGTGGCCACATTGCTGTCTGGGCCACTGGCAACCAATCTCGCCTCGCTTCCGACGGTTGTCTTTTACCTGGCGGTGATGTTCGCCTTTGATCCGATCATGGCGATGGTGGGTGCCGGGCTCGCTCTGCTGAACGTTTTGGTCCTCAGGTTGCTCAATCGGGTACGTGAAGACGGCAGCCGACGGCTGATGCAGGATCAGGGCAAGCTTGCGGGCACGTCGGTCGCCGGCATTCAACTTATGGAAACTCTGAAATCATCGGGGCAAGAGGATGACTTCTTTTCCAAATGGTCCGGATATCAGGCGAAATACCTGACATCCCGGCAGGAGTTTTCATTCTTTACGACGATCCTGGGATCGGTGCCTACATTGGTGTCGGCCTTGATCACCGTGGCGATCCTGTTTCTCGGCGGGCTTCGGGTCATGGACGGGGCGATGACCATCGGCATGCTTGTCGCGTTCCAGAGCCTGATGCGAAGCTTCACCGGCCCCATCGAGCAAATGGTTAACCTTGCCGGCAGCCTGCAGGAAATCAAAGGCGACCTTGCGCGCCTTGATGACGTTCTCAACCACGAGCTCGATCCGCGGTCCGGCTCGCACGACGAAAGAACACCGGCCGAAGCCGCCCTCATGAAGCTGAACGGGCGGATAGAATTGCGCGACGTTGTTTTCGGATATTCCAAGGCCGGACCGCCTCTTATCAACGGGCTGTCGCTGGTGATTGAACCGGGACAGCGCGTGGCGCTGATCGGCGGGTCCGGCAGCGGTAAATCAACGGTGGCCAAGTTAATCACAGGGCTCTACGCACCCTGGAGCGGAGATATCCTGTTCGACGGCAAACCCCTGAGCGAGATCCCGCAGCGGGTGTTTTCGCAATCTCTCTCGACTGTGGATCAGGAGATTTTCCTGTTCGAAGGATCGCTGCGCGACAACCTGTCGATGTGGGACGCAATGGTGCAGGAGCGTGACATTGTGAACGCGCTGCGCGATGCCGCCATTCTGGACATTATCGAAGCGCGCGCCGGGCGATATGACACACAGGTGTCCGAGATGGGCTCGAACTTTTCCGGCGGCCAACGCCAGCGGATCGAAATCGCCCGCGCTCTGACGGTTAACCCTTCGATCCTCGTGCTGGACGAAGCCACTGCTGCGCTTGATCCGATTGTGGAAAAACAGATCGACGACAATGTCCGGCGGCGCGGATGCACCAGCGTGGTTGTGGCGCATCGGCTTTCGACTGTTCGGGATAGCGACGAAATTATCGTGCTGAGCCAGGGAACCGTGGTGCAGCGCGGCATTCATGAAGAGATGATCGAACAGGACGGGCCCTATCGCAGCCTGATGCAGGCTGAGTAGGAGGTTTGAGAACATGACACAAACAGACATGGCCCAGACCGAAACTCATGACGCCTTTGACGCGGAACTGCTGGGCAAGATCACCGGCACGCGCATGGCGGTGGGCGGGCACCGTCCCTTCCTGATCGAAGACACGTCCAAAATCTGGCTCGTGCTGGTGGGATATATCGACGTCTACGCAATCGAAATGTCAGGGGATCAGGTGGTTTCCACCGGACGGCACGTCATGCATGTCGGCCCCGGCGCGGTGCTGTTTGGTGTACCCAGCCTTGAACTGCCCAATGGCAACCGGCTGGCGCTGCGGGCCGTGGCGGCCATGGGCACGCAGCTTTACGAAGGCAATGCCGCAGATGTTCAGGGGGAAGACTTCGACATTATCGTCGTGGACTGGATCGACACCTGGGTCGGGCTGTTGTCGCGCGCCATGGTCCAGAACCGGATTCCGCGCAACGCACTCGTGCTAGAAGCGGAACCGGCGCAGACGTTTTCCGAGGGCACTGATGCCTGCGCACAGTTTCAGGATGTGGTCTGGGGTACGCTGGATGATGGCGAAGCCAAGTTTCTGGACCGCGACGAATGCCAGTTGGAGCAAGACGGTGTAGCAGTTCCGATTACGGATCAGAGCTGGATCAGCTTTGGAACCGACAGTTCGATCAGCTGCGCCTATACCCCAACGCTTCTGTTCCTGGGCGGTCTCTGGGAAGCCATGGACAATTTCCATCGCTACTTCTTGCCGATCATCCAGGAAGAGATTGATCTGGCTCGTGCAGAGGCGACCGAAATACGCGCAGCGCGTTTCGGACAGCGGCAAGTCCGGTTCACAGGCGCTTTGGCCACATTGGGCAGCGTATTGCGTCCGGACCTGGAGACCGAGGCCGAGATCCGCGGCGATATCGACACCGGCGAAGACCTGCTGTTCACAGCGTTTTCCCATGTCGTACGCAGCCAGGGCACGGTGGCGAAAAAGCCAAAGCACGGCACACACCGCAAATGGGTGGATCGGCTGAAGGAATACGCCCGCGCATCCGGGTTGCGTATGCGGCGCGTCGCGCTGCGCGACAACTGGCATCGATCGGATGTCGGGGCGCTGGTCGGATACCTGGACGAGGACGAAACACAGCCCGTCGCCCTCATGCCGGGCTCTGCCTCTGGCGACTACGTCATGATAGATCCCGCGTCCGGGAAGCGCACCAAGCTGACCCGGCGCAACGCCGCCGAATTAAATGCATTTGCCTACATGTTCTATGTGCCCTTCCCGTTGAAGGGCCTGAATGTGAAGGAAGTTCTTTCCTTTGGTTTGCGCGGCATGCGGCGTGAATTGTGGCTGGTACTGTGCCTGGGATTGCTGTCCGGGCTGCTCGGCCTCGCCGTGCCGATTTCAATTGGCTACCTGTTCTCCGACGTGGTCCCGCGCGCTGATCTGAACACGTTCACGGCTGTAGTCGGTGCATTGATCCTGGCCGCCCTGGGCGTCTTCATTTTTGACATAACCCGTGGCTTCACCGTTTTACGTGTGACCGGAAAGATGGACGGCCGCATTCAATCCGCCGTCTGGGACAGGCTGCTTGCGCTGCCCTTGGGATTTTTCAGAGACTACACGTCCGGTGATCTGGCCGACCGGGCGAACAGCATAAACTCGATCCGCGAAGTACTAACGGGTGCCACATTGCAATCCGTGTTTTCGCTGATTTTCTCGCTCTTTTCCTTCGCGCTGTTGTTCTATTACTCGTGGGAGCTTGCCCTGGTTGCCACAGGGCTGATCCTGATCGTAATCCTTGTGACCGCATTTTTCACGTGGGCGATGATTCCGCACAAACAGGCTGCATTGGAAACGATGGGCAAGATTGAAGGTCAGGTGTTCCAGTTCCTCGCGGGTATTGGCAAACTCAGAAGTTCAAACAGCGAAAGCCGCGCCTTTGCACGTTGGGCAAAACTCTACCAGAAAACCAAAAGCCACACTTACGCCGCGTCCCGTTTGAATGCCGGACAGGAGGTGTTCAACGCGATGTTTCCGGTGGCGGCCTCGATCACGGTATTTGCCTATGTCTACTATCAACTGAATGACTCAAGCCTTGACGGTCCCAGCTTCACCATTGGTGATTTCCTCTCCTTCAACGCGGCGTTGGGGCAATTCAACGCCTCGGTCATGGCTTTCGCCGCCGCTGCTTCGCAGATCATCGAAATCGTCCCTCTCTATCGCCGCGCGGACCCGATACTCAAAGCGGTGCCCGAGATACGCAGCGACGCCATCGACCCGGGGGAACTGACCGGTCAGATTGAGCTGTCAAACGTCACCTTCCGTTATGATCCGGAAGGCCCTCCGGTGCTGGACAACATCTCGATCAAAATCCGCCCCGGGGAGTTTGTCGCCTTTGTCGGCGCGTCCGGTTCCGGGAAATCCACAATCCTGCGCCTGATCCTTGGTTTTGAACAGGCCGAGGCCGGCGGCGTCTACTTTGACGGGCAGGATTTGCACGGGCTGAACCTTGGCGCCGTGCGCCGTCAGATCGGCGTGGTGCTTCAGGGCAGCCGTCTCACTTCAGGCACGATTTTCGAGAACATCGTAGGGTCGACGCGGCTGACGCAGGATGATGCGATGGAGGCCGCGATTGCAGCCGGGCTTGAAGACGACATCGAAGCCATGCCCATGAAGCTTCATACTGTGGTTTCTGAAGGCGCAGGCACGTTTTCCGGCGGTCAGAAGCAACGGTTGATGATCGCGCGCGCGATGGCGCAAACACCGCGCATCCTTATCCTTGACGAAGCCACAAGTGCGCTGGACAACAAGACCCAGGCGATCGTGAACTCCAGCCTCGACAAACAGAACCTGACCCGGATCGTCGTCGCACATCGCCTGACGACCATTGTCAATGCCGACCGGATCATCATGCTGGAAGGCGGCAAGATCATTGAAGAAGGCCGCTATAGCGAATTGATGTCCCGCGATGGGTCATTTGCCGCGCTGGCGCGGAGGCAGCTGCTATGATCCAGAGCCAGTGGCTGGCCTTGATCCTGACCTTCGGCCTTCCGCTTATGTGCGCAATCGATCTGACCTTTCGGCAACCACGCAGCTGGGCGGATTGGATTGTTCGGTCAGTCCTTCTGTTGAGTTTGTCCGCCTATATGGTTCTCGGTGGCGTTATCTGGTTGGCCATCGGATTGCCATGGCGATGGATCCTGGTTGTGCTGGCAGTCGCCTCAGTGCTTTGGTCCTGCCCGATCCGTCAGCCCGCCAAGACACGATCTGTCCCGGGCAAATGGGGCGGATGGATTTCGCTGGTAGCCTTTGCTTTGCCAGCGGCCCTGTTCCTCTTCTATCTCCAGCAAGTCCTGACAGCGGGACGAGTTCCCGCCGATGCCGTCAATCTGGCCATGCCGCTGGGCGGTGATCGCGTCGCCGTCATGCAGGGCGGGCAATCGATCATCCTCAACCACCATTTTACCACGCCAAGCCAGAAATACGCCGCAGATTTGGTGGCTCTTTGGCCTGATGGCCAGAGCGTCAAAACCCTTTCCTCTGAGAAACTTGAGGATTACGCGGTATTCGGCATGCCCGTGATCGCGCCCTGTGACGGAGAAATAACTGCAACACGTGACGATCAGCCCGAAACCCCTGTTGGAGGTTCGAACCAACAGGCACCGGCCGGAAATTTCGCTCTGCTGGCCTGCGACGGCCTCACTGTTCTGCTGGCCCATTTCCAACCGGAAAGCTTGTCCGTCGATGTGGGAACCCGCGTCAGCACGGGGCAGGAGTTGGGACGCGTCGGAAACTCGGGCAACTCGACGGAACCGCATTTGCATATCCATGCCGTGGAAGGGCGGGTGGATGATATCATTGTTGCAATCTCGACCGCGACTGCGGTCCCGATTACATTCGACGGGCATTTCCTGACCCGCAACATGGTTCTGAGGTAACGGGCTATGACCACCGCTTCCAACTCTGCGACGTCACCCGGGATCGGCGACGACATCCTGACCGCGCCCGCCGGAAAAAGGTCGCTGGCGCCGCGCTGCCAAAGCATCGGCGACGTGCTGCGACTGGTCGCGCCGCGTATTCGACCCGAACTTGTCGATGCAACCGGCATGGCGCGTCTCTGCCATGTGGCCGATCAACTGTCCGCGGAAATGGCACCGTTTTGGGGTCTTGAACTCCGATTGGGCGAGCTTGCTGCACGCGCGGACATTCTTTGGGAAATCGCTCAGGGCAACGGATCCATCAGTGCACTTGCCGGGGGGGACGGGTCAGCGCCTCGGGCTTCTGTTTTGAACCGGTCCGCGTTCTGGGACGATCTGTCGAATTTCGCGCTGGAATGGCGCGACGGGTCGCAGTGGAAACCAATGCTTGGCAATGTCTGGCTGGAAGTGGACAGCGCAAGCACTGATGGGCAGGAGTTGGAAGGCTGTCTTGACAGGCCCTGCATGTTTTGGGGGCCGAACAGACAGTCCAAAGGCACCGACCGCGCCCTTCTTGCCGCGCTGCCCGAACTTGGACGCCGGTTCTTCGGTCTGGATATAGACAAGAGCCATTTGGCGAAGTTTGCCAAAGCGCTTCCCGAAGGCGCCACTGTCTTTCAGATGGGTGTGATGGGGGCCCGGGATATCGTGGTCACCCGGCTATGCCTGACCAACCTGGATTGCGACGCCGCGATCGCCTGGCTTGACCAGATCGGCTGGCCCGGGGATTTGGGCACAGTCGAAACCGTATGGCGGACTTACATAGACCCGTTGGGCGAGCCTGCGTTGAATATCGACCTGATGCCCGATGGTGTCGGACCCAAGCTGGGCATTGAACTATACGCCAAGGAAAACGCGTTCTCGACACAACCCTGGGAGGCTGCTTTCGACCGGCTTCAATCCGCAGGTCTGGCGCGCCCGGAAAAGATCGACGCGTTGCGGGAATTGCCGTTTTTCGAACATTATGCGTTGCCGACCTGGACCCCTGACGGGCCGCAAGTGATCTACCCGGCCCTGTCGTGCAATCTGCACCATCTTAAACTGGTCGTTGTCGAAGCCGAGATTATCGAGGCGAAAGCCTATGTCGGGGTGCTGCGTCCGCCCTTCAATCAATCACCGACCCAAGGCGGCGAGGCCGAAGGCAGCGGCGGGTGGAGATAGGCGGGTTGCAAAGAAATGGCGGCCGAAAAGGCCGCCAGATCAATCTCTGAATTGATTGCAATACTACGCGATTTCGACATCTCGCAGCGAAGGATTCTCCGCTTCTTTTCTGGCGCGGTAATCCTTGGTGATTGCCATTTCGCAGAGATACCCACCCGAAAATAGGTTTTCGAGCAGCGCCATCGCCGCCATCGGACCGATTTCCGGATGGTCGGACAGATGATCAAACACTTCGCCATAGCTGTGCGTGCCTTCGGAAATCAGCGCGCCGGTGACCAGATGCAACGTTCCGCGGCGGAAATCGCGCCGGGTGGTCGGGGAAATCAAGGTGAAACCGTCCTCCTGCTCGACGAACTTCAGGTCGTCGCGCCATTTTATGGGCATCTCCTGATAAGGCTCGGCCACCATCGACCGCGCCACCATTTTCTCCAAAACCCATTTGAAGTCCTCTCCGTCTTCAAATGTCGCCTTGTCGAACACGCGATAGCCATAGCGGTTCTCCAGCGTGGTATAGCAGGGGCTGATCAACTGAACCGACCGGTTGACCATATTGACCAACAGGCCAGACACACAGGCGATCGATCCCTGGGGCACGTCAAATCCTTCCGGCGGATTGTCCGTGTCGATATTGCGCAAGTCGTCCGATTCAACCAGTTGTTGCAACATACGTTCGCGGCCGCCGGGCACCTTGGCACGGAAAACCTCGGCATCAGCCTGCTGCATCAGAAGGATCGTGTCGCGCATTTCCGAAGGCGAAAACGTTTTGTGCAGCCGTCGCATGATGTTGCGTGACAGGACGCTGATACGTGGCCACGGTGCCGGAACTTTGCTGTAATGCCCGATCAGTTCACCGACCCAGTCTTCCTTGGCGCGGGCCGTCGCGGTGCACAAGGACGCGCCGGTAACCGATTGCCAGATCTCCAGCAGTTTTACGTAATGCGGATTGTCATGGGGTTCCGTGCTCCAGTAGAGCATCCCATGTGCGGCCGGCCACCCCAGCACGTCAGCCATGCCCTGCGCGACCCCTGCCACCATTGCCCGGTTTTCCGGAACCGATACGTCGTAGACCGTTTGCAGCTTCGGCGCATCAAACGCGCAGAAGTGGCAGCCGACCGAGCACCCGACGGCCATCTCGACCGCATGGCAGGGATGATCGATATCCCAGCCGTAGCTGCCAAGTTCGTTCCGTGTGGTTGCGATACGTCGTGCGCGCCAGACCGTGTACTCTCTGCTCAGCGACGGTGTCGAAAGCACCATTTTCTTCTGAACAAAGCCTGTCTTCTCGCGCCGGAACCGCCACAAGAACCACGCACGCAAACGTGGGTAACCCGCCAGAGTCTCGTGAATGTCAGTCGGCAGTTCTTCGAAACTGTCTACCGGGAACGCATGGTGACTGAACTCGGCGCTGAAGCTCGGCTGCTCCCACAGCAGGGCAAGCTCTTCGGGTTCAAAGGTCACTCCGATATCTTTCAGCATCTTTCGCTGGTCGTCAGAGAATTTGCCGCCGTCGTCCAGTGCTTTGCGGAAGTCGCGATCGCCTTCATAGCACTCGATGAAACGCTTCACCTGGCAGAGGCTTTCCATCTCTTCCGGCGAAAAATCGCTAAGCGTGTCGACATATCGGTTGCGGTTGCGCATTTCTACGGTGGATTCCCCCCGCCCGGTCTCGATCATGCTGGTCACGATATCGCTCCTCTAAGAACCGCGTTGCAAATATAGTTTCGCACTATTCCACGCGATACAACCTAAAATAGTGTTTTGTCGAATTTGAGCTTGGGGGCCAATATCCGAGCAGCAGAGAAATTTTGCGCCGGATCGCTGAGATCGAACCCAAATACCGGACCACGGCCATTTTCCTCAAGCGCCTTAACAATCCTTCTGATTGCGATGTCCGGCCCAGACCCTGGATTCAGGTACGGGGCTTTGGAAATTGTGGCCCAGGAGGTATCGGATTTCAGGTTTCGAAAAAACGCGAAGACCGGGCTCGCCGCGGGACCCGTCACCGCGTGGACGGGTTTGCGCAGAATATCGTCCCGGGCGCCATGGATCATGCCAAGTCTGGACTGGGCTGCCTCGGTAATGGCTCGGTACAGTGCGATCTGCGGCAGCGCATGGCATCCCCACCCGACATTGCAACTCGAACGGGCAGAACCAGAGCCTTGATCCAACAAGACAGCCCAGATGACCGGCAGATTGACAGCACCCGGAAGCGCGAACAGCCGCATTTCAGAACCCGTTTCGCGACAACGATCCAGAACCAATCGTGCAACCGGGTCGTCGACGCTGTCGGTGTCGATGATCTGCGCTCGCTGCCGCAGCAGCAGCTTGCCGTTCTGTCGCACGGCGCACATCGCGTCGCGTTCGATTACTTCGTACAGCCCATGCAGGTAGGCCTCGGCCAGTGAATTCCCCGAGGCGAGACCATTGGAACTGGTTTCGTAGTACCCCGGTCTGCGCAGGAAATAGACGGCGCTGGAGGGCGCAAAACACGCCTGCCCGCTACTCAGGTTTACACCCAGGGTCCATTCGCCCACAAACTGGTCATCATAGTATCGCTGCAATTTGCCCGGCAGTTCATGCGGGCGCAGGATGTGGTTGGCACCCCCGCTCCGTTCGTTCGGAAGGGATTGGGCTGAGCCCTGCCAAATCCGACCGGGCAACGGGTTTTCGGCCCGATGCAACTCGCAGGCCTCCATGGCGGCCGAGACACACGCGGCGGCGTCGGACAACCCCTTGCCATTGGACACCTGCAACACCATGCCACCCGGGCGCACAGCCACCCAGGAGGGTACACCCAGAACATCCAGTTGCGTAATGGGCGCCACGCGGGTCACGCCGCATGACTTCAGATCCGGCTGGATGCGTGTCCAGGTTTCGTCCACGGAATACTTACGCATCTGGTCCAGTTGGCTGGACTGTCTCGACAATCCATCCGCGAATTGCAATCCGCTTAGATCCTGCGTGTTGGCGGTCATGGCTCGGCCTGCGCGAATAGCTGGTTTTCAGCGATTGACGTATCAAGCAAGGCGAGGTCCTCATGCCAGTCCGCAGCTCCGAAAAACAGCGGGCCGTGTTGCACGAGCCAAACGGCAATCGCGGTTGCCTCAGTCGCCACTTCCTCAGGCGGTGTGACGCCGGCGCGCGCCGCCCAATCCAGCAAAACGGCCATTTCCGAATGCACGTCGGAACCGAATCGGCACGTGACGTTCAGTTCCTGATGGGATCGCAGCGCGATCCAGGCACTGGTGGCAGCGCCCCGAAAAACGGATGATTGCTCCTCAAGCCGCAGCCCATGTAACGCCAGCCAGCTTTCCTGGGTTTGCCCCCTAGCCTTCGCATATTCGCTTACGGCCTGAACAGCAAATTGCGATACCTCCGCCTCGCTCGGGCCTTGCCCTGTCAACGCACACCAATCTTGAAGAAACCAACGACGTCGGCTCAGACGCCATGCGTCCGACAAGGCTCCGGGTTGTGCGGCGCGGGCCTGCAACTGCGCCCTCAGCGAGAGCGGCTGACCATCTGGCCCGGTTACAAAACGCGACAGCCGCGGTTCAACATCAAGCGGCGCCGGGTTGGGGAGGGGCCATAGATCAACCTCATTGCCGACCATAGGACCGCTGTCGGACAACAGCGCCAACGCTGCCCTTGCGTCCTGGGTTTTCAATCGCGTCCGGCCCTCAAGCGCACATTTCAACACCGCGCCGCTTAACCCCAACCGGTCGGCAGCTGTGACGATCCGATCCACTGTCCGGTTCACATGCCCCCAGGACTTGACCTGTGCAATCAGTTCACCGGCCTGCGGGCCGCCTTCGAACAATTCTCCCACGATCCAACGCAGATCGACCAAAGGAACGGACAGCTCGATATACCCCATCTCGGCCGGACCGTGGCTTAACGCCACCTCGTCATCCCCTTCGATCTCGCCACTTTGGAACAGCCGAAAGACCTCTCCCAACCCGACCATGCCATACGGTGCCAGTTCCAGCGCCCGCAGCGCACCCATGCTGGATGCCCCGAAAACCTCAATACCCGCCTGAAGCGCCGAAAGGATTTCGCGCTGCCAGATCGGAGTCTGGGCGTGAAAATATCCGTCTATGATCAAGACTCGGGCGGGTGGGCGCGCAAGAACGGCATAAAGATCGCCGAACTTGATCGGTGGCCGGAAGACGGCTTTGGGGTGCAGCGCCGCCGCCTCAGGCAAGGACAGGGATGGTCCCAGAAAGACAAGATCTCGGCCCGAGAGCATCTGGCAGTTTTGCTCTGTCATATTCTAAACAGTCACCCGGTGCGCATCGGCTTCGGCGCAGGCGGCGGAATAGGCGACGCCGCAGATGTCCTGCGCCATCTGCGCCAGTTCCGTTCCGGATATTCCCTGCAGAATGTCCGGAACGGGCGGGCTGATATTGGCGTGGCTTTCCATCGTGATGAGGTCTTCGGATATGCCTGCCAATCGGGCCAGATCGGCACGGCGTCTGCCAAGGTCATGGGTGTGCAGCACCAGCCAGCGTTGCGGCGGCAGAGCATCGAGCGTGCGCAACGTGGCGTTTGCCCAATGGCAAAGAAACCGTTCCGCAACCTTCGGCATGAACCGCGCCCGCGCCTCTTCCGAGGCAATTTCGGCCCAGTCAAAATGGCCAAACAGAAGCTGGCCATACGCTTCCATCCAACCTGGCGGAGTGCGGCCTTTGGCCCGAAAGCCGTCATGCCAGCGCAACAGCATTTTCAGATAGCTTTCAAACCACTCCGCAGGCGGCCTGATAGGCAGCACAAAACCGGCGTCGGGACATTGGGCCACCAACTCAGGCGCTGCAAGATGCAGGAAGCTGGCCGCATCCATCTCCAACGCGCTTTCCCGGTCGCGCCGCGCCAGAAACGAAGCCAGATCCGAAGCCGGCATCCGACGTGTCAGGGCTTCGATCGTTGCCTTCTCGGCATACTCGTTTGCCGCGCGCATAGGACGGAAGAGGGTATACAGCGATGTCGTTCCCGACCTGGGCAATCCCATACACATCAAATGAAACCGGCGTTTCGGCCAATTCACAACGAGCGGGGCCGAAAGGGGCACGGCATCGCAGTTTCGCAAAGCAGCCCGAATTGAACCGGGCAGGATTATCGGGTCTGCCGTGTCTTCCTTGGCCCGATGCACGACGTCCTCTGCAAACAGAAGACCGCTTTGTTCTCTCAGCACCTTAGCGATCGAAACCGCATCCAGCACCATCGCGTACCACAGACAAGTTTGGCCGCGTCCGGCCATCAAAGCCGGCACAACCGCCTCGAAAAACTCGTAGACCTGACCTTGGCTCCAAGCCAGTTTTGCGCGGCGCCAGACGGCGACTTCGCCGTAGCCATCCAGTTCCGCAACCTGTTTTAGTCCCGGCAGCGCCAACACATGCTGTTGCGCCTCAGCCTGAGGCAATGACTGCACGATGGTACCGATTTCACTACAGATCCTGTAGGTCATGGCCTCGGCAAGATCGGGCCGGATTTGCGCGGCCAGACCCGCAGACCACCCGGAACCAAACGGCAGATCCTCGCCGCCGCCATGCAGATAAATCAGGACGGCATCCGCCGCTTTGAGCGCCGTCGAAACATCGCCCTTTGCCGCCAGAACCCGCACCCAAAGGTGAAGCGTGTGAATGCGCCCGATATGCATCAGGTCATAGCCGAAATCCTGCTCCAACTGCGTATCAGCGGTCATGGCCCGTTCAAGCCGTGTCTCGGCAGACGGCAAATCACCAAGGCGAACGTCGTGGAAAGCCATAGCCTGCTCGATCCAGCTTTGCGAAAGGGCGTTCAGCTCGGGATCGTCAGCAAATGGTTCGGCCAAACGCTGTGCTTTTTCAAAGACTTGCCCGGCAGCCTCGGTTCCGTCGCGATGAAGCACGGATACCGCGTCGCGCACCGTGTCGCGAACGGCTTCATAGCTGAGCAACCGGTCTGCCGACAGTTTCCCTGCTATCTGTTCCTGCATCAGATCGGCAAAAAGCTGACCTTTCGGCCCGGCCCCAAGAGCCGGGGACAAACTCCATCCGATGCGGGTTGCGCGGACAACATGCACCAGCCAGGTTGCAATGGTTCTCATACCCATCTCCCGTCAGACGGGCCGTTCACGCCGCCTGCTCCACACCATCGCCCTGCGACGCCTGACCTTTGAACTCGATCGACAGGCAGGTGATATCGTCACTGGGATCAGCGCCTTCGGTAAAGATCGAAACCGACTTCATGACGGCTTTGAGCTGGTCCGAGGGCGTGGCCCCCATCAGCGGGCGCATCGCCTCCAGCAGGCGTGCCTCGCCATATTCTTCCAGTTCGGCCGACATCGCCTCGGTCACGCCGTCCGTATAGCAAAACAGGGTCTCTCCCGGTTCAAGCACGCCGGTCTCTTCCTCATAATCGAAATCCTCCCACACCGCCAACGCGGGCTGGCCCTGATCGGATTTCAGGTATCGCGGTTCGGTTTCGGGGCCGACGATGACAGGCGGGTTATGCCCGGCGTTGCAATACACCATCGCGCCGGTCCGGGGGTCGATTTCGACATAGAACAGGGTGACAAACAGCATCGCGTCATTGTCGACGCAAAGGTAGTTGTTCACCATCGTCACGCAGTCCGCGGGCCCCTGTGCCGACGCGGCAATTGCCCGCATCACGGTGCGCGAGATGGCCATGAACAGGGCCGCGCCCATGCCTTTGTCGGAAACATCCGCGATCACGCACCCGATCTTGCCGGACGGCAAGTCGAACACATCGTAGAAGTCCCCTCCAACCTCGCGCATTGGCACCATATCCGCGGCAAAGTCCATCTCTGCCAACTCGGGAAATGTCGTTGGAAGACATTGCTGCTGAATGCGCGTCGCCACATCCAGTTCACGGTTGACCCGTTCCAACTCGGTCCGGGCTTCCATGCCTTTCCGGAAACCTTCGAACGTACCGGCCAGCCGGCCAATTTCGTCATCCGTCTTCGGCACGTTCACGGCCTGGTCGGTTTTGCCCTCGGACAACGCGTTGAGCGACCGGATCACCGCGTTCAAAGGAAAGAACGATTGCCTGAGCGACCAGTTGATGAACGCAAGAAACAGTGTGAGACCACTGGCGAGCGCCAGTACGGATATGGCGTTCCCGATCCTTGTTTCGCGCAGCGCGGCAGAGGCATCCTGAATACCCACAATATGCAGTGGCGCGTCCAGAAATGCGCTGGGAACTGGAAGGCTGGCGATTTGAAGAAACCTGCTACCATCTTCCAGAAGGGAGATGCCCGACCGGGTCGCCTGCGCACCGAGGTTGGCCCGCTCTTCTTCAATCATGGCCGAGCCGCTGCTTTGCAGGATGTCTCCATCCGCCGACAAGGTCAGAACCTGCGAACCAAACCCTTTGGCCAACTTGTCGGTTGTGCGCTGGAAAGGGCTGACGACGATTGCCGCCGCCACCGGACGCGCCTTCAAGAACAGCGGGGCTGCGGCGACATGGACCAAAGATCCATCAGCCCCAAAGGTCAGCCCTGTGGTTACGCGCCCCTGAGCCCGCAACTGGTCGAGATGCTTCGCTTGCAATATCGGTGTGTCGACCATTGGACTGTCCGAACCGCCAAGATACGTGCCATCGAAGCGGACAAACTGCGCAGCGGTGGGGTCAAGGTCGGCCTGCAATTCCACAAGTTGCAACTCGATCAGATCGGCGTCCCCGTCCAGCAGTCCCTGAGCGAGCTCGCGGTTCTCCTGAAACCGGCGCGCATAGGCTTCCGCACGCTGGAATTCGACATCCTGCAGGCTTTCGAGATTGAGTTGAAGACTGGTCAGCAGCGCATTTTCCAGCCGCGTCTGCATTGCCCGTTCGCGGCTGTGCATCTCGAAAAGCAAAAGCGCCGTGAGAACCAGAAACACGACACAGACGATCGTGGTGATCCGGCTGCGCAAGCTGAGCCGTGCAAGCGCCGCAGTGTCGGAGCCGGACGTCATCGGGCCGACTCCTTCCCGCGCTTTGCGTAGACGAGCGACAGGGTGCCGCCGACATTTTTTAATGCGACGCCTTCATAGCCTGCCTTTAGGCGTTGCTCATGTTCTTCTGCGTTTGTCATCAGCGGGACCGGTTGGCGGTCAACCGCAAATGCAGGTTGGTCCGGCAGGGTCCGAACCAGAACAAATCGCAAGGCATCGTATTTGCGGATCAAACGTTGAACCGTCAGGCCGCAGCGCAACAGGTTCGACAAGGAGAAACTGTTTTGGGGAGACGCCATCGAGATCATGGTTTTGCGCCCCAATACCCGCGCCCGCTCCATGCGATACCCGGTCAGATAGCGCTGCAGGCCAAACCCGCGCCGATGCGGCAAAACGCCTGTCCCGTCCAAATGCGCAACCAGGGCAAGCTGTGCCGCGTCCTCCATCCCCAGGTCATGGCCAAAATTTGCCGGATCGGACGCGGTTGGCAAACCGACAACGGTATATCCAGCCAACTGGTGCCTGAGCCTGGCATGCTCCCAAAGGCCCCAGACCTCCCCGGCGCTTGTAAGGTGTTCGGCAAAGAATTCATCTTTTTCGCGTACGAAGGGTGCAGGCTGCTGATCGCTCAGATGATGCAGCTTTGCATGCAATGCCGTCAGCATGTCCAGATCGCCGATATCCATTTTGCGCAGTGCCAGACCGTTTGGCAGCGTACCGGGCCAATCGCCTTGTAACGGCGCCTGACCTCCGTCTGCGTTGGCCGGCTCGTGGGATGCGGCGGCCATCATTCGGGCTCTCCTTCAAGGATGCGGGCAAACTCCAAAATATCCAGGGGCGGGAACACTCCGATACGCAGCGCCACGTTCATGCGCACGATATAGGTGAACCGCGCCAGAGTGCTGATTGGAATTTCCTCGGCCGCTTCACCATCGAGAAGAATTCGTTCAATCAGCGATCCGTTGAGAAGGCCCAGATTGTAGTAGGGCGTGACCAGCCCGACCAATGCATCCCCTTCAAGGATTTCAAGCTCTGTTCCGGTAAAGCTTGGGATTCCGTATGACAGGGCCTCGCCAATTATGGTTTCCTGGTTTGCACCGACGAAATTATCCGGACCTATATACAAAAACTGGATGTCCTGCGCGGCCATCCGGGCGATCAATTCCGGTAAGGTCGCGGGGTCAGGCTGGCCTTCGGAAACGTCCTCCTCGCTTCCGTTTGCCTCGGCTTCCGCGCCGGTTTCGCCCTGGGTCTCGGCCTGCCGCTCTTTGAGAGGAACCGGGATAGCCACAAGCTCAATGCCGATCTCTTCGGTAATCGCCCGCATCTGGTGCATGTTCAGAACCGAGTTATCCTCGCGTGGATTGAAGATCATCCCGATCCGGGTCACCTCGCGATAGGCCTGCATCGCCTTGAGTTGCGAATCCAACGGCACCGTATGTGAACTGCCTGTCAGGTTTCGCCCACTGCCATCAAAATCAGGGACGACTTTGGACTGAACCGGATAAGACACCATCGTGAAAAGAACCGGTGTTTGCGATGTCGGAAACGCGGCCGTGTCCTCTTCATAGGTTCCGACCGCGGCCAAAGTTGCTGATGTCCCCCATGTGTACAGCAGATCAGGCTCAAGCTCCTTTGCTTGCCGAACAAGGCGTGCGAAACGCGAGCTGTTGCGATTGGCACTGAGGCAGGTGACGTTGAACGTCAGCTCACGGCTGTCGAGATAGGCCTGTACCCCTTGCTCAACGGGTGTCGGGCCGCGCCACAGGATCATTACGATATGGGGCGCTCCGTCCACATGCGGTCGCTCGCAAAGGTCTGGCATCTGCTCCTGCGCCTGCAAGCTACCGGCACCAAATAGCATCGCCAACATCAGGGCACAGCAACGTGCGAGTGCGGCGCGGGGATTACACAGCCTCAACATCGTACCCCCTCGCCCCGCGTGTCTTCAGGTCGTAATCCTCGGACCGCAAGCCTGAAACAAGGAAGAAGGCTGCAAAGCCGGTGCCTGTGACCACGGACAACCCGCCCAGAATTGCCGCTGCGCCTGCCAAACCCCAATATTGCGACAGGATACCGGCAAGCAGTGGTCCGATGACCGACCCAACCCGTTCAGTCATGCGATAGATACCCAGGACCCGACCCGGCCCGTATGTTTCGATCTCGCGCTGCGCCAGGATCGTAAACAGGGCCGACTGGGCCGAAATGCTCATGGCCTGCGCAATGCCAAGGATCAGGACCGACCAGGCGACGGCCGAAACGGTTGCGCCATATGCCAAGGGCACCAACCCCCATCCTGTCAACAGGGCTCCGACGCTTACCATAAAGGCGTGCAGCCCGAACCGGTCGCACAGCCGGGAGAACAGAGACATCAGGATCAATGCCGACGCCCCGTATAGCATCGTGATACGGCCGATTTCATTGCTCGTCGCCCCTATATCGGTCAGAAGCAGGGGCACCAGAAAGAACAGGAAACCTGACAGCAGAAGTTTAGCCGGCAATGCCGCCAGCAGGGCGGCGACCACAAATCGCGGCTGGCTCATGCATTCAATGACGATTTTGGGTTCGAACCCGAAATGCGTCGACTTGTAGGACTGCGCCGCATCGCTGCGGCCATCCAGCAACCGCATCGCCAGCAATATGCTGAATACGCCAAGTCCCGCGGCAACCAAAAGCGCGGGCTGAAAACCGAACTGCTCGGCCAGAATGCCGCCAATCGCCGGCCCGCAGACATCCGCCGCCATGATGCCACCCACAAAAACAGACATGCCGCGTGTGCGATTGGCCGTGGTGGTCTGGTCAATCACTTGTCCCTGGCAGGACAAAAAGCACAATGCATACCCGACCCCGGAAACAGTTCGGGCCAAAATCAGAGTGGCCAGGCTGGGAGCAAATGCAGTAGCCACCAGCCCGAGGCTGGCCAGCGCAGCGCCAATCATAAAGCCGTTCCTGCGCCCGACCCTGTCGGCCCAACCCGCCGCAAGCGTGCCGACCACCGCGGCCCCCAGCATGAAGGCCGAGATCGGAACCGCGATCAGAAGGGTGCTGTCCGTACCGTTGATCGTCTGCGCGGGTCCGCTGCCCAGCACTTCCGAGATGAATTGCGGCAGAAACGGTCGCGTCAGCTCTTCCGTCATCACAAACAGGAACGCGGCGCCGCGCACACCTGCCAGATGGGCAGCCGTGCCAATCTTGTTGCGCCCGTCCTCCACAAACTCGCCAACCGCTTTAAGGCGAGTGCGCATCCGATCCGCATCGGCTGCGTCGGCAAACCCGGCTTCAATGCGCGCCTTCAGATCCGCCATCCGCGTCGACAGCGTCTCAAGCAGCGCATTGCCTGCCCGTATCGCGCGGCGCATGGATACCCCGCCGGCCGGCTTTTCCAACCGACGGAAATCTTTGCCTACCAGCGCATTGAGCAGTCTGGTCACCTGGGCCAGCGGGCCGCTGATGCTGGCGGACATTACAACCAGCAATATCTCGACAGCCAGCACGACAGCCACAAAGACCATAACCATGATATCGGCGGCAGCATCCAGCAGTTGCTGCGCAACAAATGTTTCGTCAATTCGGGTGACGATCTGCCCGAATTCTGTTCCATCCGGGGTCACAAGCGGCAACACGACGACGCCGCTTCCGTTGGTATCACCGTGTGTAAAGCTGCCCAGGCTCGACATTTCAGGCGACAGCCAGCGCAGCAGTTCGCTTTGCATCGTGGCGGGCAACACCTGCAGGCCACGGTCCCGCATTCGATCGGGGTCCGCCTGCTGCGTAATGTTCGACGCCTCGGTATCAGCTCCGGTCTGGTTCGGGTTCGACTGCGCCCGACCCGAGGCATACATCACAACGCCGCTGGGGGATCTCAGAACGATGCTGGAAATGCCATGGCTGCCTTCCAGTGCGCGGTCAAGATACTCGTCCACCTTGGCCAGCCCTTCATAGGGTATCCCCATCGCCACGGCGCTTTCGATGCGCCCGCGCACGCGTTCGGTAACGACCAGCGCATTGGTCTCAAGAATGGGTCGAACGTTGCGTTCGAGCAACCCGATTGAGCGCAGGCCCAAGGCGCCCACGGACAAAACGAGACATAACACCGCCACCGAAAGAATAAAGAAGGCAAAACGTCTGGACATCTGGTCCATCAGGTCACCCCCTGCCCGGCTTGGCTGTCTGCGACGGGCGAGACAAGCGCTGTAATTCTGTGTCCAGATCATCCAGTTCTGTTTGGCTGGTGCGATAGGCGTTCATGGCGCTGTGCGATAGCTGATCCAGTTGATCGCCACTCACCTCAGGCGCTGTATCAGACGGCATCCCGCTGTCCAACTGCGCTGTCAGACGGTCCAGCCTTTGATCGATACGTCGCGCGGCCATCAGGCTGGCCACTCCGATCACGCCGATACAGGCCGCAAGCAACACTGCGGCTTCCATGGACAGAATGCGGGCGGACTCGGCCAGAATAGTCTGTGCGCCTGTCGGGTCATAAGACACCTCAACGCGCCCGACAACCGCGCCAAATGAGTTGATGATCGGCTCTGACACTGTTGCAATATCTGTGGCCTGCGCCCCTTCCCGACCTTCTGCCTGAGACTGACGGGAAAGGATCTCCTCGCCATTCTCGGCAACCAGCCGGATGGCCAGAACCTCGGCGTCGGACTCCAGCCTGTCTTCGATCTGCGCCGATACGTTGGATACGATCTCTTCGACCCCAAGGCCAAAATTCACCCCGGTTTCGATATTGGCGCGCAGGTCGGACGCGACAATTCTGTAGCGCCCGTCAACTGCCTGAGTCAAAGCGGTAGAAAGCTTTGCCATCGTCAGTGCGACCGCCGCAGCCAGAGCAATGGCAAATGCAACCGCCAGATAGGCGATGAGCCTTGCTGCAAAGCTCCCAACCAGCTCACGCATAATTGTCTTCGCCTTCCTATTCGCCCTCGCGGCCCAACGATTTACGCAGACGCATCACATTCATATTGCCGGCTCTTTCATAGCTTACGTCGTCCATGACCTGGCGAACGAGAAACACGCCTAGCCCGCCGACCTTGCGATGGTCAACATCCAGCGTCACGTCCGGCTCGACAACGTCCAGTGGATTGAACATCCGGCCATGATCTCTCAACTCACAGATGAGATCCCCGTTCTGACGCCGCAGGGCAACCTCAAGCTCGGATGTCTGCCCCTCATCAAACCCATAGTTTATGGCGTTGGTGACCAGTTCCTCCAGTGCAAGCTTGACCTGAAATGCATCGGCATCCGGCACATCCATGGCCACAAGGGCTTGATCCAGCCGGTCCAGCAAGCCCGGCACAGCCGAAAGTGTGTTGGCGAGCTGGATTTCGGCTTTCAACATCTGAAATGTCACCTTCTGATCCATCCGCCAAACAGCGCGCATTATTCACAAATTTGTGCTTGCTTCTATCTTAGATTGTATAGCTTCACCCAAATGACAGCTAGAAGAAATTTCAAATCACCCCAACGGAGTGTGCAACTGTGCCAATCGGTTCTTCAACCACCTACCTTCGGAACGCCCATTGGTCGCCCACACATCCCGGAGCGGAATTTGCCGCGCAATCCGACCGTATCCTTTCGGACATCACAGATCATCCCGCCATGACGGTAACCCCTATGATCCAAGACATGCGCAACAGCCAGGGGCGTGTAAACTGCTGGATCAAGGATGAAGGCAAACGCTTTGCCAACGAGGGCCTGTCGTGCTTCAAGGCGCTTGGTGTTCTTGGCGTTCTGGCCGCAAAACCGGATCTGGCACATGCGGACAGGTTCGTCTGCGCGTCCGATGGCAATCACGGTCGCGCCGTCGCCTGGGCCGCGCAGCGTCTGGATGTTGCCGCGACCGTTTATCTGCCCGCATCCGTGCCGCAAGAGAACTTTGACCGGATCAGGCAGTTTGGCGCGCAAACCGTGGCGGTCGAGCGCGGCTACGATCAGGCGATCGCCGCAGCGGCCGACGACGCGCACAAGACCGGGGCTGTCGAGTTTTCCGACACAGGTCGCCCCGGTTGTGAGGAGATCCCCTATCTGACGCTTTTTGGCTACGGCCGGATCGTGGATGAAATCCTTGAACAATTGCCATCCCCTCCCACACATGTCCTGGTTCCGGCAGGAGTCGGTGCGTTGGCGGCGGGTGTGGCGGCGCGGTTTGCCACAAGGTTAGGCCCGCGGATGCCGCGCATCATCACCGTTGAACCTGATCATGTGGCGCCTGTTGCCGCCAGTCTGGAGGCTGGGAAACTGAGAAGTGTTCCCGAAGGCGCTAAAACCTCGATGGACTGCCTCGCCTGTGAGACACCGTCCAATGTTGCCTGGAACCTTCTGCACGAGCGGCTTTTCGGCGCCATGGCCATTTCCGACCCCGCGGCCCTAAAGGCAATGAATGATCTACGATCTTCACAGGTTTTCACCCAGCCATCCGGAGCGGCGGCCTTCGCGGGGTTGCAGGAACTACTCACGGAATCAGCCCTACGGGCTCGCGCCGGACTCGACGGGACGGCCAACGTGGTTTCTCTGGTGACCGAAGGGCCGTCGCTGACTTCCGGGTAGGCACAGCGTAAATGTCGACGTGAACCAAGCCCGCCGAATATGCTCGTGTTTGCCGCGCATTCAGCGGGCGGGGTTTTCCTTCGCACATCCCGCAGCTCAGGCAATTTCATTCCGGTTTCAAATTACGGCGCTTGATTTTTGATAGGTCCTCGGTACAATTTATTCGTGTAAAGAAAAACAAAGCCATTTGGTTTGGTTGTGCGACCGGTCGCAAACCCAGCATTGATTTGACCCGTGGCAAAACGAGAGAAGGGACAATGCAATGAGTGTCGAAGACCTTAAGGAATATGCACGCCGCTGTGCCAGCGATCCGGACTTGCGGGCCAAGGCGAAAGAGATTGGCGCAACCAATCTGGATGGCCAGATTGAGCATGCTGCATCCATGGGATTGACCTGGACCAAGGAAGACATGGCCGCTTTCCAGGAGGAGATGCAGGCCGATGGCGAGCTTGGCGAAGATGATCTGGAAAAAGTTGCCGGGGGCGTTGTGACCACCACCGCCGCGGCCGCAGCAGCCGTTGTCGGCGCAGCGACCGCCGTGGTTGGCACTGCTGCCGCAGTTACGACAACCACCAGCGGCAGCGGTTGGTAATCTGATTAGACAATCGGTTCGAAGGGGCGGGAAACACCCGCCCCTTTTTTATTTCCGACCTGAGCAATATCCACTTAAGGTTGAAACGCTTAACCCCACACGGTGAATGTCCGGGCCCCCACATCACCTACCCGCCGATGGGGGCTTGGTTCAGGTGACCGAGGTAATCGGCCTGGGTGCGCGCGGCGTATGCTCGGGCATGACCCACTCACCATGCTCATCAATTACCAACACATTGCGGATCGCGGGCAAAGCAGCAATCGGCGTCGCCTTTGGCGGGCCATAATAAGCCAATTGGTAGGAATTGTACCCGCGCATCATGGTCAGGTTTCTTTGTGCCCGCGCGTGCAGATCCGCATCGGAGCAGGACGCGCCACTTACATTCAGCCCGCCGGGATTTTCCGATGAATGCCCCCATTCCATGAGCACCCCATTGCTGTTTTGCAACAAGGCGCGCAGCCAGCCGACATAATCCTGTGACCGCTTCTCCATATCGTAAAGACCCGAAAGCCCGGCGTAGAACACGGCAAATTCCTGTCGCAGGCGGCTCTCGTATTCGGCCATGGCGATATCTTCCGGTATCGCGCCAGACAGGGTCGCCTTAATCGAACGGGCTGCAAGAAGCGCTCCGTAGGTGGCCAGATGCACACCTGACGACAGTAGCACATCCACAAAACAGGCTGCATCGCCAATCTGCACGACGCCCGGCGCGCTGAAGGCGTTGGAGGCATAAGAGTAATCGGCGCACAGGCTCACCTGATCGTAAGGGGCCTGCTCTGCCGGTGAGGCGTCGCGCAACAGTTCGGTTATCCGTGGGCAGGTCGAAAGCCAGTTTTCCAAACCTGCTCGTGGGTCCACACGAAGATGGGCCAGGCAGTCGCGCGGGGCAACCACGCCCACGCTGGTCAGCCCGTTTCGCAACGGAATATACCAAACCCAGGCCGTCCCGTGTTCGGTTTCCAGTGTCTCGAAAAACACGTTCCCGTCCAGCGGCGCGTCAAGCCGCCCTCCGCCTGTCCAGTATCCCCAAACGGCCACTTTGCGAAAAAAGTGCGAGTGCTCGCGCCTGTCCAACTCGGGGATATTCAGGCGCATCTGTCCCGTGGCATTCACGACATACCTTGCGTGCAGCGCATCTTGCTTTGCGCTCTGTCGGTGAGCGTAGGTCACGCTGCGGCCTTGTTGCGCGTCGCCGTCACCGACGGAAATTGCGTCACACCCCCTGAGGAGCGTTGCACCGCAATTCTGCGCGCTGGACAGAAGGATTTCGTCAAAACTCGCACGATCAACGTTGAGAGCCAGAGGCGGATCGTCGGCCTGGTCGGGGCCGAAGGCGAGGGTCCAGATGTCCTGTTTGTCAGCGCCCCAGCAAAAGGTGGCCCCGCGCTTCACCGTATAGTCTTGGGCGTCAACGGCACCCTGTGCACCGATCAACGGCAAAACCTGCCGCAGTGTGGCTGGCAGCAACGATTCACCGATGCGATAGCGCGGCCCGGTCTCTCTTTCCAGCAGGACGGTAGACAGACCAGCCCTGGCGCACAGACCCGCCATCACCGATCCTGCGGGACCGCCGCCAATAACCGCGACATCTGCTGTGTGCGCTACGTCCATTTTTGCCTCTCAGGCCGACGGGCTAGGTATTCAGAACACGCTGCGTGGCGGCCGCAAGCCTGCGAATCTGAGCGACGGTTACAGGTTCCGTCTCTTTTGATCGCTGAATCTCTCCGATGTTCACAAGGCTTTGCGGATCATACTTCTTCTTCAAAGCACAAAACGTCGCCCAAGTCTCTGCGTCGTAATAGTCGGCATAGTCCAGCGACCGGCTCAGGTTCTCGGCTTGTACATAAAGACGACCGCCTTCATCAATAACGGACGAGACAAAGTCCTGCTCGGCTGCGACAAGCGCGGCTTCCACCTCTGGCCTGCCGATGCCACGGCACAGCGCCATCACCCCCATTAGAACGAAATCTTCGTCCCGCGGGTACAGCAGCGGCGGCACCGGGGCGCGGCGCTTCACAAGGTACCGGAAGCCGATGGGCTCTCCGTTCAGAGGCGGCCCGACCCATCCACCGCTGGGCTCCAGCGTGGCGGAGTGTCGGTTGCTCCAATCCCCGAGCAACGTCCAGAACCGGTCTTCGTCGGCGACCGGAACCATGGCCGAGAACCAATAGAGCCAGTCGATGCCATCCGGTCCCGGCAGGTCGTTTGTTTCGGAGGGGTTGAGCGGGTTGGTGACCGGTATTCTGCCCTTTTGGCCAACAGAAAACCGATTGTTCTCGCCCGGAACGGGCTGAAGTCGAAGGGTCACGTCCAGGATCAAACCAAATTGACCCATTGCCGCGAAAATCCAATGGAAATCTGAATCTTCCGGAGTCAGCTTTCGCAATTCTCCGCGGCCATCAAGCAGAGTAAGTGCCGCGACATGAGCCCAAAAGCCGCCATGTGTTTCCGAGATAGAGACATAACCGTCATTGGACTCGCCGCGCGTTGCAGCCTCTCGCGTGGTAGGCGGCACGCGCAGCCCCATGCCTCCGGCGTTGACATAGCCACCTAGTGTCGGGCCTGCCCATCCACCGTTAAAGACCGGCAAGCTCATCCCATGAGCCGCTGCGAAATCGCGGATATCCCACATGATGGCACCGCTGCCGACCCGCAACAGGTTGGGTTCCAAGACTTCGAACTGGTTCAGGCCATGCGTCAGGAAAAGTGTTTCGCCCCTTCTGGGCAGGCTTGCGCCGCTCAGACTATGACCGCTGCCCCGTACCCGCAGCCGTTGTCCACGAGAGAGTTCCTCGCGCCATTGCGCGATAGCTTCCGCATCGGATTGGGGCGCGCGCAAAGACGGACCGAGCGGCGTAAGATATAGTTTTCCGTAATCAGCGAGTGGCATCAAAGGGTCTTTTGCTGATGTCTGACCGGGCGAAACTGGATGACCGAATCTTGCCAGACTGATTTGATTAGCGCGAACCGAGGCAATTCCCAGCGCGGCATCGCTTCGCTATTTCCTAACAAAATACCCTCCGAACATCCGCCCGGAGGGTCGCGTTGAAAATGCGCAGGCCCCGAAGGCTGCGCCAGTCTATTACCAACCGCTGCCGGTTGTTGTCGAGGTCACCGCGGTCGCGGTCCCGACCACAGCGGCGGCTGCGGACACAACGGCCGCTGCGGCGGCTGCGGTGGTTGTCACGACGCCGCCGGCAACTTTTTCAAGATCATCCTCGCCAAGCTCGCCATCGGCCTGAATCTCTTCCTGGTAGGCTTGCATGTCTTCCTTTGTCCAGGCCAGACCCATTGATGCGGCATGAGCAATCTGCCCATCCAGATCCGTGGCGCCGATTTCCTTGGCCTTGGCGCGCAATTCAGGATCTGCGGCGCAACGTCGTGCATATTCCTTCAGGTTTTCAACACTCATGCTTAATCTCCCAATGGTATCAACGCCACCATATGTAATCCCGAAATCGGCGCTATTCTGAAATCACCGGCCTCCCGAACACCGGCCAAGATGGCGCTCTGGCCAGTGTCGCTATAGTTGTGCAGAACAAGCGACGAAAAATCAAGCAGTGGTTGAGGCGCGTAGAAAAAAGTATCGTCTGCGTGCAGGACCGGCGTCGTCAAGAGCTGTGTTGCAAAGGCCTGGCTACAACGGGTTTTTCGGCGGCGACTTTAGTGTCGACTGGCAATCTCAACGTACTATTCAAACAGACAGAGGGTGGGCACTGATCGATCCTTTTAGCTCACCTGCGCCAACTCTCTTTTTGAAATAGTCGCCGTCGCCGGAAAGATGCGGTTCCAACCGAGGGCACGTAACGCGTCCACCAAAGGCTAACCCGCTCTACCCATCCCGTCCGGGTTCGCTTGGATCATTGGAAAACAATGCGATCTTATTGCCTTGAGGGTCCCGTAGATAGCCAACGTAGAAACGTGGACCGTATAAGTCCCGGAAACCCGGCTGACCTTCGTCAGATCCCCCTGCGGCAAGCGCTGCAGAGTGGAGATCACGGACCTGCTGTTGGCTGCGAAGTTCGAATGCGATCATGGTGCCATTGCCCGCCGAGGCGGGATGCCCATCGAATGGTGCTTTTACGTAAAGCTCAGGCAGAGCAACGGATTGGCCGGGTTGTACGGGCAGCGCACAGCTTAATCCTTCGGGGCTTTCCTCAAGTTCGTATCCAAGCGCGGGCAGGAACGCAGAATAAAACCGCTTCGCGAGAGAGATGTCATCGGCGCCGATTGTGACATAGGCAATCATGCTGTGTATTCCTTTCGGGACACTTGGTTGCACTGTGTGTATGCGGCCATGTGGTGGGCCAACTCTCGCTTCGTAGGGGTATCGCATTCGCGGCCGCCTTCGGTTCAGCCATGGGCAAGTTTCTGCGAACGGCCTAGCGCATTTGTTTCTTCTCCGCGTCTTCGGTGGCAATGCGGACACTCAAGATCGCCGCAACCCAGGCAAACACAGCGGCTAGGCCAAACATGAAAGGCCACGAGACGCCCGCCGCAATTCCGGCCAGCACCGCACCTAACGCACCAACCCCGTCCATCAGAACGAACGCGAGGCCAAGCGTCGTGCCTTCGCTGCGCTCCGAATAATCCACAGCGCTGGCCAACACCACCGCGCGGATTGCATCAAGGGCGGCGACACCGGCTATCATCATCGAAATCATCACCCAGAATGGGGGAGCAAAAGCAAGCACCGTGACCGCCAATGCCGCGACTCCGTTACCGACGATAAGAACCAGCCCCCGCCCAATGCCGTCGGACAACCATCCAACCCATGGCTGCGCAAGCGCGCCGGTTGTCAGCAGAGCCGCAAAGGTCACACCTATCGTCGCTGGCGCGAGCTGATGGATGGACGCCAGGTAAAACGGTATCATGCTCAAAAGCGCGATCAACGCCATATTGTAGAGGCAGATCAGGGCGACGATGCGCAAACCGCTACCCAAGGGCCACACCCGCAGAATGTCAAAAAAGCTTCGTCGGTTCGCGGAGCGTCTTTTGACAGGTGGAATGGCGCGCGCGATCCAAAAAAAGCAAAAACCAAGCAGCACTGTGGGAGCAACCGAGATGACTAGCGCAACGCGCCAGTCAACCGCAGACAGAAGAAACCCGACAGACAACGGGGCCAACACCTCGGCAAAGGATCCGCCTATCGCGTGTATCCCCAAAGCGTGTGCGCGACCGTTTCTATTGTCGCGGGTCAGTATTCCTGTCGCTATCGGGTGCCACGCCGCATTTCCCATGCCTGCGACGGCAAGAAGCAACGCGAAGCTCCAGAACCCGGGCGCAAGCGCTGCCAGCCCGTAGCCGATCGCAACCCACCAAAAGGTCGCCACAAGCAGATGCCCCCGGTGCGAAACATGATCAACCAGCAACCCCGCCGGGATGTAAGCCAGCGCCCCACCTATGCTGAACAAGGTGAATAGCAGCCCGACTTCTGTGGGTGTGAGATTCATTGCAATCCCGGCGGTCGGCACAATCAGCCACAACGCAGCAATTGGCCAATCGTTGGCAAGATGGCCCAGAACGAGCCATGTCATGAAAGCGCGCTTGTTCATGCGAATTGGAAACCCTGATGTGGAAGTTTGGGCGTTTTACCCGGCCACTTGTCAAAACCTACCCCAAGCGCATATGTCTGTCAGTCGAAGGTTGGGCATTTTGTGTCGAGGATTCGTCAGTGGTAAAAACTCAGACCAAGACTATCAATCGCCCCCCGTACCTTGGCGAGACGATCAGACCTGAGCCGGGTGAAAACTATGACTGGCACGTGCACGACTACGGCCAGTTCATCTCCGCTGCCTCGGGTTCCATGTATGTGGGGACACCTGACCGCGTTTTGCTGTTGAGCCCAGCCATGGCTGTTTGGATACCGCCAGATACCGAACATTGGATGCGGTACGGCGCCAACAATGTCATGGTCTACGTGGACGTTAATCGAGATGAAGCAGATCAGCTTGGTCGGGATTGTCGGGTAATCTCCATGACCCCTCTGCTCGGTGCATTGTTTTCAGCGACGATGCCTGACAGCACAGAGGCAAGAATGTCGAAACACAACGATGCCCTGCACACGCTGCTCCGTCACGAACTGCTGTCTGCGCGCGACGTGCCCCTGTCACTGACTCTCCCGCGGGACGATCGAATTCGAGATCTCACCCAGGCAGCACTTGATGACCCCGGTGCCGTTCGTTCGGTTGAAACTTGGCTGGCTGATGCGCCCGCGAGTCGCAAGACAATTGAACGTCTGTTCATCGCCGAGACGGGGATGCCGCCCTCGCGATGGCTGCGACACGCTCGGATTTTACACGCTGTTTCACTTTTGGCCGCGGGCCAAAAGGTGACGACAGTTGCCTTCGAGATGGGATATGGGTCGTCCAGCGCGTTCAGTTACATGTTTCGTCAGGCACTCGGCGTCAGCCCAAGCGAGTTCTTTGGAAAATGGCCTGCTCGCGGACATCTAGAAGACAATCAAGACAGGCGCTGAGCCGACCTCTGTACCAAGATTGCGAACACAGGCAATACCTTGTGGCAGGTAACCTGGATCGCCATCAGCCAGCCCAATACCTTTTTACCGAGACCCACGCGGCAGCTTCCTTAAGCCGGCACGAAATCGACCGCACGGCGTCAAATTGCTTGAATAGTTAATAGTTACAGGACTTTGTTTAGAAAGTTGGATCAAGTTCAGATCACTCATACTGAATAATTATCGCTTCGAAATCTTCTTTGCTCGTCACCATAGTATGGTGGCCCACCCCATGTTTATCTTCCATAAACCAAACATCGCCAGAACCAATATCACGCGCTTCACCATCGCTTGCCGTCACTCTCACGGAACCTGCGAGACAGACGAGGCTCTGCGCGACCGGAGTCGGATGTATCGGTTCATTCCAACCTGCTCGCAACCTTAGAAACAAAGTCTGTTTGACCGGTTCCGGGTCCGATATCTCAATAGGCTTCGCCGGAGGCGCAAAACTGCGTTCCCGTAAAGTAATGCCCACGTCTTCCCAATGGCTTTGCCCATCTGAATCAGCATACAGCCTGTCATAACGCATGGTCGTGCTCCCTGGACATCAATAGTTGCGTGGGCATCCACTCAAGACCCTGATTTTCATATTCATAGCAGCATTGAATATGCGCAAGAACCCGCGGCGTTACCTTGTAGCCATCCTGCTTGCGAGATAGGCTAGCAAGAGATACCCTGACCTGAGGCCGTTTGAGGCGGCCACCCGGTCCGCGGAAAGCTGTCATCGGCGCCTCTCAGAGAATGAATGAAAACCACATCGGTTTCTCAGCCCGGATTAGCGGACAGTCGGGCAGCGGAGGGAATGCCGATGACCAAATCTCTCGATCAACTGCGCCGTGATGCCAAAGCCTTGGGCAAAGCACTGACAACAGGTGACGAAGGCGCAATCCTGCGCGTTCTGGGCATAATTCCAACGCCCGTGAACGGAACATACAAACACGCCGATTGCCTGCACGTAATCGCGCGTGAGACAGGCTATGCGTCATGGCCAGCCTTGAAACTGGCCGCCGAAACCCAGGGCATGGACCGCGCGCAGAAACAAGGGCGGCTGCGTTGGGCGCTGTACAACGGCTCGTCCGAGACGGTCGCGCACCTGCTAGCGGCTGATCCAGACCTTGCCGACAGTCAAGTGCCTCTGCTCATCGCGCTGTACGACGTGGATGCGATGCGCGAAGTCCTGGCACGGGATGCAGATGCCGCGATCCGTGAATATCCACCGCGTCGCCCGATGTGCCATCTAGCGTTTTCAAAGCACATCAAGGCCGCACCTGAAAAAGAGGGTGACATGCTGGCCATGGCCGAGCTGTTGATTGCCCATGGTGCGGATGTGAATGACAGTTTTGCATTCGAACCGGACGCAGAGCACCGGCTGTCCGCGCTTTACGGAGCTGTCGGCCACGCAGACAATTTGCCATTGGCCAAATGGTTGCTTGAACATGGCGCGGATCCGAATGACCACGAGTCCCTGTATCATTCAACCGAACTCGGACATACTAGGGGCCTTCGTTTATTGTTGGAGCATGGTGCAAATCCCAAGGGTACAAATGCATTGCCGCGGGCAATCGACTTCGACAGCGCGGAAGCCGTTCGCCTGTTGCTGGAATACGGCGCGGACCCAAATGAAGGCATTGCTCCGCATCCCTCGGGCGAACCGTCCTTGGTAATCCCAGCCTTGCATCAAGCGGCCCGGCGTTTGGCTTCGGGTGAAATCGCCCGGCTTTTACTGGAACATGGGGCGAACCCCGATGCTGTCAGTCGCGGCCATACGCCCTATGCCTTTGCCCGCATCTTCGGGAACCGTGATGTGGCCAATGTTCTGGTGCGCGGCGGTGCGTCCACAAATCTTTCGTCTGCAGAAGAGCTACTTGCACGGGCAGCGGACGGCAAGCCGAACCCGGAAGATCGGATCGATATGAATACTCTGACGGATGAGATGAGGTATCTTCTGTGCCGCCTCGTCTGGCGCGAAGGCACCCTGCCGCATATGCAACGTCTTGTCGCAATTGGTTTTGACCCCAACCTGCCCGACGAAATGGGCATGCCACCGCTTCACTTGGCAGGTTGGGAAGGGATGGTCGATGTAATGTCCTACTTTCTGCACCAGAACCCCAACCTCGATCACACCAACGCCTACGGAGGCACATTGTTGTCGACAATCATTCACGGATCGGAAAACTGCCCGCAAAGGGCGCGCCGTGACCACATCGAGTGCGCACGTATGGCGCTGGAAAACGGTGTCGCTCTTCCCAGAAAGGCACCGCAGCTTGCGACGGTGCCCGAAATGTCCGCATTTCTTGCCGATTGGGCGAAATCGCATCCCGAACAAGTTGTGGAACATGGGGTGGCTTGAAACCTAGAGCGTTCGCGTCGTACCAGCGGTCCACAGCAGGTGACCTGTCTATCGGATCAAAAAATCGGCCACATCTGCGCCCAAAAGAGGGTTCAGGGTAGGACCAATATCCTGGGTAAAAACGAAGCGCCATCCCAATTCCGACCTTGGACTACACCATGAGTTGTTGCGAGAAACCCAGTTCCCTACTGTCACAAAAAGCCAACTACTGCCGATGTGGGGGCCAAGCGACACCAGAATGGGAGGTGGTGTGTATCTCCGAACGGAAGCAACGTGAGGCCATCATGACGGCTGTCGGCGGAAACTCGTCACAAGCCTGAATGCTCTGATAAAAACAGACTATAATTGGTTGCCTCAGACCGGTTGAGAAATATCGTTGCTAGCCCATCCAGTCAGCAATGATCTTGGCCGTGGCAGGGTTCGCAAGATAACCATAAAATTTGTGGGGGTTGGCTTTGCCGTCCATTGCCCAGCAATTGTAGATGCGCGTATCCTTGATACTGTTTAGGTGGTCGAACTTTGTCATCAACTTGTAGTCGTCCTTCATCTTTGAATCATGGCTGATGAAATCGTCTACGGCCGCCACGTTTTCCCAATCTTTTATGATCCGATAGGGGTGTTTGTCTGTCCCGTCGTTGAAGGTGCGTTCATTCGCATCGTAAAGGTTTGCCTTTACACCGGCTTCACCCAGCGGGCAGCCCAGAGTGATCCACTTGCTGACACGGTTTTCATTTGCCCGCACGTCTTTGTACTCGCTCATCCGCGAGAACTTCCACAATACATCATAGGCGACCATGCAGCCCATGGAGTGAGAGATGAGGCAAATATCATCGCCGCGTTTCAGCGCTTTGCGCAACGGTTCCTGCAGACGCTCGCGGATCGCTGACCCGACCTTTCGCTGCAAGAGGTATGCGCCCATATCCGCTGTTGCCAGCTTGATCGCGAACTCGTTCATAAAAGTGGCCGTAGCAATGGCGGCAATCGTTGATATCGCGCTGGCGACCTCATCGACGAAGCGCAGATCATCGTTTTCCTTGATGACCTTTTTGTAGGCACGTTTGTCAAAGCGTTTGAAGTTCAGCAATGCGTCAATCGATTCAAAATAACCGTCATCCGGAATGCACGGCGCGTTGCCGGAATGAGGATCGGTGTGGGTCAGGGATTGGCGCACTTCGTCGCTCGCCTCCGCCAGAAGGCGGTTGTTGAAGTCGCCATAGTAAACATAGTCGATTTCGACATCGCCATTTTCCAGGGCTTCGGCCTTGCTCGGATTGTACCGGTTCAAGCCCTGAAGCAGCGCCTTACGCAAAAAGACGGCATGTCTGGCTTTTGCCGGCTTCGTGCTGCGGCCGTGGATCATGATAATTCGCTGTGCCATAAACCCTACTCCATAAAATGCCGCGATTGTGCCTGATGCCGCCTTTGGCTGTCCAGTCTGCCCTGCTTGCGGCCAGTCCACGACAGGCGCGCAGAGGAGTATGCCCCGCAACACTCCGGCCTGTTCCGCGCGGCTTTTTCCGACCCGTCAAAAACGGATCACATCTGTCGTCTGGCCGAAGGGCATTACAGCGGTTTCTTCGGCTGGCCCAATTTGACGGCTGTTCCATCAGGCGGACTCATGGGCATGCCGGCGACTGACAAACCCGGCGCGTTCCGTGTGATCGACATCTATCACCGCGCTAACGACAAGCTTGCCGAGAACTGGGTCTTCATCGATTTGGTGCATTTCTGGAAACAACAGGGCGTCGACATACTGGAACGCGCGACGCGGGCCGAAGCTCCATGAGGATCGACGCCCATCACCTTCTGTGGAACCTGTCCGCTGTCAACTACCCCTGGCTTTTGGAGAAAGGCGCCGTTCGGTTTTTCGGCGACACCACGCCAATTCAGCGGGACCATTTGTGCCCGAGTATCGCGCAGACGCCTCGGCCCATGGTTTCACAGCATCAGTCCACATCCAGGTCGGTGCCGCCGACCCGTGGGCCGAGGCGCAGTGGGTTCAGTCTGTCGCCGATCAAAACCCCGACTGGCCTTTGGTGCAGGTTGCGTTCTGCGATCTGACCGCAGACGATCTGACTGCGCAACTCGACCGTCTTCAAAACCTACCGTCGGCACGCGGCGTTCGTCAGATTATCGGGCGAGCACCGGGTGAGGATACGAAAACGGGCACCAATGAGCTACTGAAGAACCCGAGATTCCTGGCCGGTCTGGGGCAGCTGGGCGAGCGCGGTTTGACGTTTGATCTGCAACTCTTGCCTGAGTTGATGGAGCAAACCGCAGATGTTCTGGGGCAAGCCCCTCAAACCGATGTCGCCCTGTGTCATGCAGGTTCCCCTTACGACCGCGCCACACAGGGCCTGCGGGATTGGGCAAAGGCGCTGGCGTCGTTGTCGAACTTGCCGCATGTCTACTGTAAGCTTTCCGGCCTCGGAATGTTCGATCATGGCTGGACCCCCCAAAGCGTTTCGCCCATCGTTTCAACCTGCCTGTCGCAGTTTGGAGCCCATCTTTGTATGTTTGGATCAAATTTTCCGGTCGACAGCCTCTCTTCCACGTTCGAAGAACTTGATTCCCGATATCTGGGCCTCATCCCGAACGGGGCGCAACCTGATGTCTGCCATGGCACAGCAAAGCGTTTCTATGGGATCAATTGGCTGTGAAACTGCGTCAGTCGAAGACCTGTAATTCAATTGCAGGCGCGTAGGTTTTGCCGTCGGTTCAAAGTTCAGGACGGTGCCTTTTATGCAAGAGAGGTCAGCAATCCCAATG
Source organism: Ruegeria sp. ABV4_181 (assembly GCF_056158465.1). Classification (NCBI taxonomy): domain Bacteria; kingdom Pseudomonadati; phylum Pseudomonadota; class Alphaproteobacteria; order Rhodobacterales; family Roseobacteraceae; genus Ruegeria; species Ruegeria sp. ABV4_181. Next base: position 1,242,773 of record NZ_JBSWTI010000002.1, on the reverse strand, counting down.
AGAAATTGTTCTATTGCGATGTCCGTCATAACTGTCACTTTGGCTGACCGGCGGAAATCCCTCCAAAAGCGATCCTGCGTACGGCAATTCATATTTTGCAAACTGCCAATTTTCGGTTTGCCAGAAACACGAGTGCTCCCAAGTTGCACGCTCCGCTAAAACGCCAGCCTGGGTTGGTCTCGCGTGATTTCGGTTGTGCCCGTTTCACCGGATTGGGTCGTCCGGACGATCAGCCGCTGCGCGTTTGGGAAGTTGTCGAAGTACAAGAACTCGATTCCTTCAACCAGGCCGAAATCCTGACATTGTATCTGATAATCGGCGCGAAATTCTGTGTGTTCCGTCTGATCCGCCGACTGCACGTCTCCGCTGTCCTGGCCCAGCGCCTCGCCGGACAGTGTCACATTCGCGGATGCTGAAAAGCACCCCGCCTCTTCCGGCAGGACAAACAACTCAAGCGGCTTGGAAAGTTCCGAGATCGCAACCGCGACCAGCGCGCGATCATCATCGGTTTCCGCCGGGCCTTCGAAGCCGACGATATCGGCCGCCGGAACCACCAGGGACAGCGAAAACCCGGCTTCGGAAAAGGTGATATCGAGATGCCCGGTGCCGTGTTCATGTGCCACTTCTCCCGAAGTTTGCGACAAGACAGCAGAAGGAAACAGGATCAGTGAAAGAAAAACGCTTTTCATAAACCGGTCACCACCTAACAGGGAATCACGGGATTCATACTAGTCAGTTTCAGAAACCACGCAAACTCAGGGCGTTGGCGCACCCGTCCTTGCCCAGTCAATGTGCAGTATAGGTGTCACATACCTGACAATAAAACTCAGGTTGACATAGGTGACTATTTCACTCAGTTATTGCCTCACGTAGCGCCGCGCAGCAGGCGCTTGAAATATGTTTCTGACAGGAAAGCATACCCATGACCCGATATTTTGTGGCCTCAACCGCCCTGACGCTCAGCCTCGCCTCGGCAGCGATTGCCGCCGATGCACCGTCCAAGGCGGATGTTCTGAACACCTATGCGGATATCGCCGAGGCCAAGTATGATGACAGCCTCATCGCGGCAAAACGGTTGCAGGAGGCGGTCAACGCCCTGATCGCCGATCCGTCGGACGTCACGCTGAATCTGGCCCGCGCGGCCTGGATAGCGGCGCGCGTGCCCTATCAGCAGACCGAGGTTTACCGTTTCGGCAACGCCATCGTCGACGACTGGGAAGGCAAGGTAAACGCCTGGCCGCTGGACGAGGGGCTGATTGACTATGTAGACGCCGCATACGGTGGCCCCACCGACGAGAATGAATTCGCCGCCCTGAACGTTATCGCCAACCCCAGCTTCGTGCTGTCTGGCGAAACTATTGATGCGAGCCAGATCACCCCTGAACTGCTGGGCGAAACCCTGCATGAGGCCGACGGGATCGAGGCCAACGTTGCCACCGGTTATCACGCCATCGAATTCCTGCTGTGGGGTCAGGACCTGAACGGTCATGGCGCCGGCGCCGGCAACCGTTCATGGACCGATTATGCCCAGGGTGACGCTTGCACCGGCGGCAATTGTGACCGCCGCGCCCAATACCTGAGCGCCGCGACGGAACTTCTGGTCAGCGATCTGGAATGGATGGCCGCCCAATGGCAGGACGGTGGCGACGCGCGGGCTGCCCTGACCGCGAACGAGACCGCAGGCGTCAGCGCGATTCTCACCGGTATGGGCTCGTTGTCTTATGGCGAGCAGGCGGGTGAGCGGATGCGTCTGGGCCTGATGCTGAACGACCCCGAGGAAGAGCATGATTGCTTCTCGGACAATACCCACAACAGCCACTACTATGATGGGTTGGGGATTCAGAACGTCTATCTGGGCCGCTACACCCGCATCGACGGCACCCCGGTCAGCGGCGCGTCCTTGTCCGATCTGGTGATTGCCACCGACCCGTCACTCGACGCCGAAATGAAGGTCAAGCTGGCCAACACCATGCAGGCTTTGGGTCGGTTGAAATCGACCGCTGAGGCCGGGTTCGCCTATGACCAGATGCTGGAGCGCGGCAACAAGGGGGGCGAGGTGCTGATCATGGGCGGTGTGAACGGTCTGGTGGATCAGACCAAGACCATCGAACGGATCGTCAGTACGCTGGAGCTGGACCAGATCCAGTTCGAAGGATCGGACAGCCTGGACAACCCCAACGCGGTGTTTCAGTGATATCTTCCGGGCCGGGTCAGTTACGACCCGGCCCTGTTCCGGTGCGTCACTTTCCGCCCATTCGCGCCTTTGTTACGGCAAGTGCGCGTTTTGCATCTGGACGCGGAAATAATAACTTACTATTCTTGTAAGATATCGACTTCGAAGCCCTGAAACCATGATCGTCTGCCACTGTACCCAAATCTCGGACCACGACATTCGCGCCGTGATTGACTGGATGCGAACATCGGACCCTTACGCGGTCATCACGCCCGGCAAGATCTACCACGCCCTTGGCAAGTCAGCGGATTGTGGCGGGTGCATGCCACTTTTCCTAGACTCGATGCGTTCCAGCGATAAGCTGGAAGTCCCCATGCAGCTTCGTGCACTGCGCACCGGAGCATCACAGGAGAGTGAAGATGAAGGGCGATCTCAAAGTCATAGAATATCTCAACAAATCCCTGCGGCATGAGCTGACGGCCGTCAGCCAGTACTGGTTGCATTATCGCCTGCAGGAGGATTGGGGCCTTGGCCATATGGCCAAGAAAAGTCGCGAGGAAAGCATCGAAGAGATGGGCCACGCGGACAAGCTGATCGAACGGATCATCTTTCTGGAAGGTCATCCCAATCTGCAAAAGCTGGACCCCCTGAGGATCGGCCAGACGCCCAAGGAAACGCTGGAATGCGATCTGGCGGCCGAGATCGACGCCCGGGCGCTGTACAACGAGGCGCGCGAATATTGCCGCGAGGCCGGCGACTACGTGTCGATGGGTCTGTTCGAACAACTGCTGTCGGATGAAGAGGGTCATATCGACTTTCTCGAAACGCAGCTTGACCTGTACGAAAGGATTGGCGAAGCCAATTATGCGCAACTCAACGCATCGAAAATGGACGAAGGCGAGTAGGCCCGTCATCCTGACGGTGGCCGCATTGGCGGCCACCCAGTCCCTGTCCGCCGAATTGCGGGACTATCATCTGAACCACTTTCCCAGAACCGAAGACGAACGCGCCCGGATCACCAAGGCCACTGCAGCCCCGGAGGATTTCAGCGCGCCGCAGCCGTTCGAGGGCTTGCCTGCCGGGGCCGCGACCGTCCGGGCGCGCAACGATGCGGATGCGTTTTCGCAACCATCGGGCAACCTGAGCTTTGAACAGGAACTGGACTTCCGGGTCGGCAACGGCCTGTTCAGAAAAATCTGGGTGTCTTCACCTTCCTCAACCCTGGCCTCTGATGGGCTGGGACCCCTGTACAACGCGCGATCCTGCCAGCGCTGCCACATCAAGGACGGGCGCGGGCACACTCCGAACGGCCCGGATGACAATGCGATTTCCATGTTCCTGCGTGTTTCGATCCCCGGTGGGCCTAAAAACGGGTTTGCCGAGATTCAGGACTATATCGCCACGCTGCCCGAGCCGAACTATGGCAACCAGATGCAGGATCTGGCACTGCCGGGACATCCGGCAGAGTACCGGCTGGACATCACCTATGACGAGATTCCGGTCACGTTGTCGGGCGGGGACACCGTCACCCTGCGCCAACCCGACTACAAGGCGGCCGATCTGGGATACGGACCGCTGCATCCCGACGCGATGTTCAGCCCGCGGGTGGCGCCGCAGATGATCGGATTGGGTTTGCTCGAGTCGATCCCGGTAGACGATCTGCTGGCAAACGCGGACCCGGACGATACCGACGGCGACGGAATTTCAGGGCGGCCCAACGTCGTCTGGTCCATCGAATATGGCGCTCCGATGATGGGCCGGTTCGGCCACAAGGCCGGGATGCCCACGATCATGGAGCAATCGGCGGCCGCCTTTGCGGGCGATATCGGTATCTCCAGCCCTCTCTATCCAGCGGGCCACGGTGGCTGCACCCAGGCACAGGCTGGATGCACAAACGCGCCGCATGGGGATGGTGACGTGCGCGGGTTCGAGATTGATCAGGTCGGCATGGAACTGGTCGCCTTCTACAGCCGCAATCTGGGCGTACCGGCCCGGCGCGATGTGGACGATCCGCAGGTTCTGCGCGGCAAGAAAGTGTTTCACGATACCGGCTGTGCGGCTTGCCATACGCCAGCATTTGTCACTCATCGCATGGAAGACCAGCCGGAACACAGTTTTCAGCTGATTTGGCCCTACACCGATCTGTTGTTGCACGACATGGGGGAAGGCTTGGCCGACAACCGCCCCGAAGCCCGTGCAACCGGCCGCGAATGGCGCACGCCGCCCCTGTGGGGGATCGGTCTGACCGAACAGGTCTCGGGCCACACGCAGTTTCTGCATGACGGCCGCGCACGGTCGCTGCTGGAGGCCGTCCTCTGGCACGGGGGCGAGGCGCAGACCGCCCGCGATACGGTCGTTTCCATGCCCAAACCCGACCGCGACGCCCTGATCCGTTTTCTGGAAAGCCTTTGACCAATGCGTACCCTTGTCTATGTCCTCGCCCTGACGCTGCCTTTTTCGGCACTTGCGCAGGATCGCGCGCCGATCCTGACCAGCACGGTCAACCAGCATATCCTGCCCGGATTTGCCGCCCTGTCCGACGCGACCGAGACATTGGCACAGGCGGCGCAGGCGGATTGCACACCGAACTCGCCGCAGTTGCGCGCAGCCTACCACGCGGCTTTCGACGACTGGATTTCAGTCAGCCACCTGCGCTTTGGCCCATCCGAGGTTGAAGACCGCGCATTTGCGCTGGCCTTCTGGCCGGACACGAAAGGCTTTACACCCAAAGCGCTGTCCGGTCTCATCGCCGCCGGGGACGCAGCCGTTCAGAACCCGGCAACATTTGCGGAAACATCGGTGGCGGGGCGCGGTTTCTTTGCCCTGGAGCAGATGCTGTATGACCCGCAAATTGCGGAACAGGGCGACGTCGCCTATCGCTGTGCGCTGATTCAGGCGATTTCCACCGATATCGACCGCAATGCCCGTGACATCAGCACCGATTGGAAGAGCTATGCCCTGACCCTGACCCAGCCGGGCGCAAACAGCCCCTACCGTTCAGACAACGAGGCCATGCAAGAGCTGTTCAGGGCCCTGACCACCGGTCTGGAATTTACCGCCGACACGAGGCTGGGCCGCCCCCTTGGCACTTTCGACCGCCCGCGTCCCAACCGGGCCGAGGCGCGGCGGTCGGATCGGTCCCTGCGCCACGTAGAGCTTTCCCTGATCGCATTGCGGGATCTGGCGGCACATCTGTCGGTGGATCACACGGTGATCGCGGCGGATCTAGACCGGGCGTTTGCAGCGGCGATTGACCGGGCGCAGTCTCTGGACGAGCCGGCGCTGGCTGGTGTGGCCTCAGCCCGGACGCGGTTCCGGATCGAGGCGTTGCAGCAGTCGATCAACGATATCCGCGCGATTGTTTCGGCCGAGCTTGGCCCGACGCTCGGTATCAGCGCCGGGTTCAACTCATTGGATGGAGATTAAGCGATGACCAGCCGCCGCCACTTTCTGGCAGGTCTGGCCGCCGCCAGCCTTGCACCGATGCGCGGCTGGGCATCAGTCGGCGCGCCGGATTATCTGGCTGCGGCCTTGTTCCCAGACGGCAGCTATCGGCTGGCCGGGCTGGGCGCAGAGGGCGATTCATTATTCACATTACCCCTGCCCGCGCGCGGCCATGCGGCGGCGGCGCATCCCCATCGTCCGCAAGCCGTTGCCTTTGCCCGCCGCCCCGGCACCTTTGCCATTGTCATCGACTGTGCCTCGGGCACCGAACTGACCCGGCTGAACACCCCGGTCGGGCGACATTTTTATGGCCATGGCGTATTCTCGCCCGATGGTGCGCGGCTTTACACCACCGAAAACGATTTTGAGGCCGCCGAGGGCGTGATCGGCATCTGGGACACCACCAGCTATACCCGGATCGGCGAATTCCCCTCGGGCGGCGTTGGCCCGCATGACATGCGGCTGATGCCCGACGGCAAGACGCTTGTTGTTGCAAATGGCGGGATCGAAACCCATCCCGAAACCGGCCGCACCAAGCTGAACCTGCCGGTGATGCAGCCGCGGCTCAGCTATCTAGACCTTTCCGGCGCGCTGCTGGAGCAGGTTGAGCTGCCACGGGAGTTGCACAAGAACTCGATCCGTCATCTGGCCGTGCGACCGGACGGGTTGGTGGCGTTTGCCATGCAATGGCAGGGGGACAAGTCCCGGCACCCGCCCTTGCTGGGCCTGCACCAACGGGGCGGGGCACCGCGCCTGCTGACGGCCCCGGACATCGCCCAAAGCCGGACGCAAGGCTATGCCGGCAGCGTCGCCTTTGCCAAGGACGGAAACACTGTTGCCATAACTTGCCCGCGCGGAAACGCACTGCACTGGTTCAGGGTGGCGGACGGCCAGATTGCGGGCGTTTTCGCGTTGGAGGATGTCTGCGGTCTTGGCCCCGGCGGCAACGGGTTCGTCTTCACCACCGGCACCGGGACCATCGGCCAATTGACAGATGACGGGGTCCGCGTTTTCGCCCGGTCGGACTGCCTGTGGGACAACCACCTGATCCCAATTCGCCCAACAGCGTGAATTCGGCAAAACCCGTCACATAGATTACACTTGGAAGAATCAAACTGCTGCCGTATTGGCGGGCGCGAAACTGGCACCCCTGCTGTAAGGACCGACTTGATTGAAACAGACGCCCGACGCACCGCATTCCGTCTACGGAGTTGAGAAATGGGGCAAAGGCCTCATCGAGGTGACAGAGCGGGGCGAGATCGGTCTGCGCAATCCGATGGCCCCCGAGGCGGCGGCCATCAGCCTGCCCGGCATTCTCAGCGATCTGGATGACCGCGGGATCAAGGCCCCGATGGTCTTGCGCGTCACCTCTTATCTGGAACATGAGATCGCCCACCTGAATGAAAGCTTCCGCAATGCCATCGCGCGGGTGGGCTATAAGGGCAGCTATCGCGGGGTGTTCCCGATCAAGGTCAACCAGCAGGCGCAGGTGGTCGACCGCATTGTCGAGTTCGGTAAGAAGTACAATTACGGGCTTGAGGCCGGCTCCAAACCCGAACTGGTTGTTGCGCTGGCACATCGGCTGGCCAGTGAGGCTCTGATTGTCTGCAACGGCGTCAAGGACGCTGAATTCATCCAACTCGCCATCCTGAGCCGCAAGATCGGGTTCAACACGGTGATCGTGCTGGAAAGCCCGAAGGAGGCGGATACGGTGATCGAGGTCTACAAAGAACTGGGCATCGAACCCCTTATCGGCGTGCGCGTCAAACTGACCAACCAGATCAGCGGGAAATGGGAGGAAAGCTCGGGCGACCGCTCGGCCTTTGGCATGAACACTGATCAACTGGTCGCCACAGTAGACAAGCTGAAGGCGGCGGGCCTGCTGCATTGCCTGAAGCTGCAACACTCGCATCTGGGCAGCCAGGTGCAAGACGTGAACGACGTGCGCCGCGCGGTGGGCGAGGCGTGCCGCTATTACACCGAACTGACGCGCGAGGGCGTGCCGCTGACCCACCTGGATCTCGGTGGCGGCATGGGCGTCGATTATACCGGCGAAAAGAAGGCCGCCGAAAACTCGATCAACTACACGGTCGAGGAATACTGCGCCAATGTCGTCGAAACCGTGGCCTATGCGATGGATGAGGCCGAAGTGGATCACCCCACACTTGTCACCGAAAGTGGGCGTGCGGTGGTGGCGACCTCCTCGATGCTGGTGTTCAATGTTCTGGAAAGTACGCTTTATGACGCGCCCAACGGACCAGAGGTCCAGTCGGACGATCACCACATGGTTGCGGACCTTGCCGCCGTGCACGGCTACCTCAGCAGCGACCGCCTGCAGGAATGCTGGAACGACGCCACCTTCTATCGCAACGAGCTGCGCGCTTTGTTCCGCCGCGGTTACGTCGACCTGCGCCAGATGGCCCGGGCCGAACGCATCTACCTATCGCTGATGGCCCGCCTCAAGGCCCTGGCCGCCTCCGACGATCTGGAAACCGACGTTGACGATCAGCTTGAGAAAGTGGCCGACATCTACCACTGCAATTTTTCTCTGTTTCAGTCGCTACCGGATGTCTGGGCCATCGACCAGCTACACCCGATCGTGCCGCTGCAAGGGCTGAACAAACCCCCCGACCGCCGCGCGGTTCTGTCGGACATCACCTGTGACAGTGACGGCAAGATCGACCGTTTTATTCTGGCCGACGGCGTTTCCCCCAGCCTGCCGGTGCATTCCCTGCCAGAGGATGAAGAATACCTGATGGGCGTCTTCTTTGTCGGTGCCTATCAGGAAACGCTGGGCGATCTGCACAACCTGTTTGGGGACACCAATGTCGTCACCATCGACCTGCGCGCCGATGGCGGTTTTGACCTGCTGCACGAACAAGAGGGCGACACGATCAGCCAGGTCCTGTCCTATGTCGAGTTCGACCCGCAGGACTGTGTCGCCGCCTTCCGCAAAATGGTGGACGAGGCGATCTCGACCGGTACTCTGAAAGCCAAGGACCGCAAAACCCTGATGAGCGCCTATCGCGACTCGATCAATGGCTACACCTATTACGAATAACCCCTTGAGAGGAGAAAACCCCATGGGCAAAACACTGGTTGTCGGCGCAGGCGGCGTATCCCACGCTGCCGTTCACAAGATGGCGATGAATTCTGACATCTTCACAGAAATCACTCTGGCCAGCCGCACGAAATCGAAATGCGACGCCATCGCTATAGCTGTGAAAGAGCGTGTGGGTGTTGATATCGCCACCGCCGAGCTGGACGCCTACAAGGTCGCAGACACGGTCAAGCTGATCAAGGACACCGGGGCCGAGATCCTCGTGAACCTCGCCCTGCCCTATCAGGATCTGGTGCTGATGGACGCATGCCTTGAGGCCGGCATCCACTACCTCGACACCGCCAACTATGAGCCCGAAGATGAAGCCAAGTTTGAATACCACTGGCAATGGGCTTATCAGGAACGGTTCCGGCAGGCGGGCCTGACTGCCATCCTCGGCTCGGGCTTCGATCCGGGCGTGACCTCCGTCTTCGCCAAATGGCTGAAAAAACACAAGCTGGACACGATCCGTCAGATCGACGTGCTGGATGCCAATGGCGGCAGCAACGATCAGGAATTCGCCACCAACTTCAACCCCGAGATCAACCTGCGCGAAGTACTGGCCGAAGTGCGCCACTGGGAAGGTGGCGAGTGGAAACACTCCCCCGCCATGACCCACAAGGTCGAGTTCGACTTCCCCGCGATCGGCCCCAAGAACATGTACCTGATGTATCACGAGGAACTGGAGTCGCTCAGCACCCACTTCCCCGAGATCGAGCGCGCCCGTTTCTGGATGACCTTCGGCGATGCCTACATCACCCACGCCAAGGTGCTGGAAAATGTCGGTATGACCCGCATCGACCCGGTGATGCATGACGGCAAGGAAATCATCCCGATCCAGTTCCTGAAAACCCTGCTGCCCGATCCCGGTGACCTGGGCGCGGAAACCAAGGGCAAGGCCTGTATCGGCGACATCGCCACAGGTCAGGCCAAGGACGGCTCGGGCGAGAAGACCTACTACATCTACAACATCTGCGACCACGAAGAATGCTACCGCGAAGTGGGCAGCCAGGCCGTCAGCTACACCACCGGCGTCCCTGCCATGATCGGCGCGGCACAGGTTCTGAAAGGCAACTGGACCGAGCCGGGCGTGTGGAACATGGAACAGCTCGATCCGGATGATTTCATGGACATGCTGAACACCCATGGCCTTCCATGGCAGGTCCACGAACTCGACGGCCCGGTCGATTTCTGATCCGCGCAGCTTCATCTGGCCAAAAATACCTCGGGGGTGAGTTGCCCGCAGGGCAAGAGGGGGCAGCGCCCCCTGCCTCCCCAACATCTAAGGCGCACCACCATGGCAGAAATGATGACCACACAGGCCGGAGACGCCGGAGCTTTCCGCAAGCTCGACCTCAGCCGCGTACCAACCCCTTGTTTCGTGGTCGATGAAAAGGCCGTGGAACGGAACCTGGCCATCCTCGCCGATATCGGCACACAATCCGGCGCGCATATCCTCAGCGCGCTCAAGGCGTTTTCGATGTTCTCACTGGCGCCGCTGGTGCGCCGGAATCTCGGCGGCACCTGCGCCAGCGGTATCTATGAGGCCCGTCTCGGCCGCGAGGAATACGGGGGCGAGGTCGCGACCTTTTGCGCCGGATACAAAGACAGCGACATCGACGAAATCCTGTCGCTGTCCGACCATGTCATCTTCAACAGCCCGGCGCAAAAAGACAGGTTCCTGACCAAAGCCCAAAATACAGGCGTGCAGATCGGTCTTCGCATCAACCCCGAACACTCGGAAGGCGAGGTTCCGAAATATGACCCCTGCGCCCCGTGCTCACGCCTCGGCACGCCGGTCAGCCAGCTTGACGCGCAGGCGCTGAGCGGTGTGGACGGCCTGCACATGCACACGCTCTGCGAACAGGGGTTTGCGCCGCTACAACGCACATGGGCCTCGGTCGAACCAAAACTCGCGCCTTTCATCGACCAGCTCAAATGGCTGAACTTCGGCGGCGGCCACCACATCACCCGTGGCGATTACGACCGCGACGGGCTGGTGGCCTTCATCAAAGCCATCCGCGAAACCTATGACATCGACATCTACCTCGAACCCGGCGAGGCCGTGGCGCTGGACGCGGGCATTCTGGTTGGCGAAATCCTCGACCTGCCGACCAATGGCATGAGCCTCGCGATAACCGATATCTCGGCCACCTGCCACATGCCGGACGTCATCGAAGCGCCCTATCGCCCGGCCCTGATGGACGAGGCCGACACGGGCCATACCTACCGTCTGGGCGGTCCCTCCTGTCTGGCGGGTGATGTGATCGGAGACTACACCTGGAACACACCGCTTGAGATCGGTCAGCGCTTCGCATTCCTTGATCAGGCGCATTATTCGATGGTCAAGACCAACACGTTCAACGGCGTGCCCCTGCCGGCAATTGCCCTGTGGAACAGCGAAACGGATGCGCTGAAAATCATCAGGCAGTTCGGCTATGACGACTTCAAGGACAGACTTTCATGAGCATTTTCCTCAACAGCGAACTGACCGCGTTCGAGCGCACTGAAAACGCCCGGTTCCGCGTGATCCCTGTACCGCTGGAACGTACCGTCTCTTACGGATCGGGCACCGCCAAGGGTCCCGAGGCGATCATCGAGGCCAGTAACGAGTTGGAGCGGATCACCGGCCACGCCGAACCCTGCGTCGAAGGTATCCACACCGAACCGCCGCTGGATTGCGATGCGGCCCTGCCCGAGATCATGGAGCGTCTCGCCCAACGCACCGAAGCCGCCGTCAAAGCGGGCAAGGTACCTGTTGTTCTGGGGGGTGAGCACTCACTCAGCTATGGCGCTGTGATGGGTGTTGCCCGCGCCTTGGGGCAACCGATCGGCATCGTGCAGATCGACGCCCATGCCGACCTGCGCAACGCCTATCAGGGTGAGAAACACTCCCACGCCTCGGTCATGCACCTGCTGGCGGAAGAGGGAATCCGACTGGCCCAATTCGGCGTCCGCGCTTTTTCGACCGAAGAAGCCAAAAGCCGTCTGAAGAACCGCGTTTTTCACGTGGATGCCGAAGAACTGGTCACCGGCAACATTCACGCGGTCGACCTGCCCGAGGATTTTCCCGAACTGGTCTATGTCAGCTTTGATGTCGACGGTCTGGACCCGTCGCAAATGCCTGCAACCGGCACACCGGTTCCTGGCGGGCTGGGCTATTATCAGGCGCTGCAGCTGGTGGAACACGCGCTCAAAGGGCGCAGCTGCGTCGGCTTCGACGTGGTCGAACTGGCCCCCGACGGCAATGCCGCCTGGGACTTTACGGCGGCACAGATCGTCTATCGCCTGATGGCCGCCTGCTAGCCTTCTGCGGTTTCGTTCAGTTCCATATGCCCCTCGCCCTTGTTCAGGACGCGGCGCAGCATGGGTTCAAAGAATTCCAGGGGTTTCGTCGGATAGTCCGGGTCGAACGCTTTCTGATCGTATTCATGGCAGAAATAGCGGCAGTCCTCCCAATAAGGGCTGTCGCGGTACTTGTCGCGGGCGTTGCGGTCACCACCCAGATGGTGGTTGTAGTAATACCCCTGAAACACGCAGTGATGCTTGAGAATCCAATAGGTCTTCTCGCTGACATAGGGTTTCATCATCGCTGCTGACAACTCACCGTGATTATAGGGCGAAAGGATGTCGCCAGTGTCATGGATCAGGGCAGCAACGACCAGTTCCTCATCCGCGCCATCCTCATAGGCGCGCGTGGCGGCCTGCAGGCTGTGCTGATACCGGTTGACCGGATATGGCGTCCACTCCTCGTCCAATGAGCGGATGGCGTCGAGAATCCGGTCCGGAAGCGCGGCGTTATACGCCTCTTCATATTCCATCACGGCATCCCAATCGGCTTTGGTCGCCTCTTCGAAACTGGTCCAGGTGGGTTTGTGGCTCTTGTCCAGCATGGCGCGGTCCTCTGGCTGATCTGCCGTGTCAGCCTATCCCGGAAGCAATGGTGAACAAAATGATTTGATTTCATCGCTTCGATCAAAAAATACTATCGGCATGCAAATCAAGGCAATCGAAACCTTCCTATGTGTGGCCGAGGCCGGGGGCTTCCACGCTGCCGCCCGCAAGCTGAACGTGACCCAAACCGCGGTCAGCGCCCGCATTCGCCTGATTGAAGAAGAAACCGGAAAGGCCCTGTTCACGCGGGGCGCCGGAGGCACCGGCCTGACCGAGTTCGGGCAGCAATTCCGCCCCTATGCCGAGCAGATGCTGTCGCTCTGGTCCTTTGCGTCGCGCGATCTTCCGGCCCAGACCCAGAACCGGATCTCTCTCCGTCTGGGGGCACAATTGAGTATCTGGGATCCTTTGCTGGTCGATCTGGCGGTGCGGTTCGAACAGCAGCTTGGTCAGCTTCTGTTGACGCTCAATTACGATCACGACGTCAACATGATCGACGCCGTGGCCACCCATGTTCTGGACGCGGCCCTGACCCATGAACGCCCGTCGGACCCGCGCGTGCAAAATCATGAACTGAACCCCGAACGCCTGGTGCTGGTGACCACCCCGGCATCCGGCGACGACCCGGTATTCGTCAATCTGGAACTAGGCGAGGTCTATCAGGATCATGTGCGTTCGGCCGCGCGCAGGGCGTCGGGCCAAACGGTGTTTCTGGGCAATTGCCTGATGGCCTTGCGGTATGTGCTGCGCCGTGGCGGGATCGGGTATTTCCCCGAATACGTCATCCGGGACCACCTGTCCGCAGGTGATCTGACCCCGGTATCCGGTGCCTTGGATCTGATGTTGCCGCTGTATCTGGTGACGCGCCGCGATAGTGACACAGGCACCGAAATCCTGACCTGCCTGACTGACCTGCGCGCAAATGGCTAGGCTTCGGACAATGCCCCGCCCGCGTCCTTTGTCCGGGCAGGCAGCAACGGGCGACCGGCAACCAGCAGGAAAAGACACGAGATCAGGATGCCGATGATCGCCGGCAGGTACAACAACACCCAAAGATCTGGATCGTCGATAACGATGGGTGACACGAAGCCCCGCACCCCTTCAAGCAACACCAGTATCGTGAACGCGCCCAATATCTGTGGCCACAGACCAAAGCGCGAAAAACTGCCAAGCATCAGGGTCGCGTAACCGGCCAGAGCCACGGCAACACAGATCGCGATCCATGAAAACCGCTGGTGCAGTTCGTCGATCAACTCGCCTTCGGTAAAACCCTCGGCGGCAATTATGGCATCGCGATCCTGCAACAGCTCGACCGTCGGGATCGCCTCAAGGCTGCGCTCGGCCATGCTGTTTGAATTTGTCAGTTCGGAAATGTCGTAGGACGCGTCATCAAACAATGTCGAGGACAGGGTCCTGCCCTGCTGATCCAAACGCAATGCGATGCCGTCCACCATCACAAGATGAATGCCGGTGCCGTTGTTGACCAGATAGGCTGTTTTGCTGGAATAGCTGGCCGGGTTCTGTTTGTCCCGCCGGTCCGACACAAAGACTTCGTGCAGGGTTCCGTCCAGATCAATGCGGCCGATATAAACGGTAACGCCCCGTGCCGGATGCAGAAATTCGCCTTCGTTCAGCAATTGCGCGGTGACGTCCCCGGCCACCTCGGCCTGGCGTTGCTCCAGTTGTTCGACCGAGGCCGGGCGCAGAAAGATGCTGATAGCCGCCATCATCATCCCCGCCACCAGCCCAAACAGGAAAACCGCACGCGCCAGCCTCCAGGGGCTGGACCCGGTGGCCAGCATCACGGTCATCTCGCTTTCGCGACTCAGGCGGTTGGTGGCATAGACGGCGGCCGCAAACACTGCCATGGGCATCACCGTCCGGATCAGGGTCGGCAGGGTCAGGGCCGTGAACTCCAGAAAGACCATCGCGGACTGTCCGCCGCTGATCACACGGTCAAACAGGCTGACCGAGCGGGTAATCCAGAACACGCCCACCAGAACAAGGGTGAAAAAGCCGAAGAGAATCAGCAATTGCCGCAGGAAATATCCATCAAAGCGCGACATGTATCCTCATCCGGCCGTTAGCGATCCGGTCGGACAATATGCCAATCGACCGGTCGAGGAAACCATGTTGCCGGACAAAAATCCAATTCATCATGGCCTGCCTCATCGGGATATCTCCGCCGGGTTGATGCGCGCTGAAAACTGGTGGCTCAAGTTGTCGGGTTCGCCCGTTTCCTCGTCCACCAAACATTCCCCTCCCTGCTGTCACAACCGTCATCAGGCCAGCAACAACAGCAACTCGACCTCACCTTCCACGATCCGTCCGGTGCGTTTGAATCCAAACGCCTCATACAGGGGAAGCGCACCGCCAGGCTCATCCACGACACTGATCACCAGCCGCGAAAGGCCCTTTGTCCGGGCAAGGGATTTCGCATAATTCAGCGCCGCCCACCCGTGGCCCTGACCCTGATGCGCCTGATCCACCATCAGCCGCCAGATATAGACCCCATCGGGGTCATCACCTTCGTCAAGGTCGGCATCGGGATGCGACATGTCGACAATGGCCAGCAACCCGACCGGGTCGCTTTCTTTCCACATGCCATAAATCTCGGAGCCCGGTTCAAAAATCGACTGCGCCATGGTCATCAGATTGGACGCCACAAATCCGGTCTGCTCATCCCGAACGCTCAGATTGGCCAGGGCGCGCAGGGTGTCTTGGGTCAGGGGTCGAAAATCCGTCATAGGGGAGTCCTAGCACAGCGCCTGTCCACCGCGAAGTTACATAAAAAGCGGGTTGGAGTGGCAGGGGCAGCAAAAGGCAGGAGCCTAAGTTAAGCGACCGAAATCAGTACGCTTGCGGCGCCTACGAACCCTGCAATTGCTACTGCTCCGGCCGTAAGTATGCAAAAGACTTCCAGTGCACTTAGTTTCATATCTGCCCCCACAGAATGTTTCCGTCGGGGGATAGAACAACTCTCACGGATCGCATAGGGGCTGCATCTTTACGCAGCGGAAATCTGCTTTCCAAGCGGCGCATAATTGCCAAGGGATTGAGCCAAGACCGACATCCCGGGCTAATTAAGGATGGTTTGAACCTTGACCTGTAGCGCCACTGCATCACCCCGTTATTTGCGGCGTGTCAGCAAGTCGTTCCGTTTTTCGTCAAGCACAGCTCGGAACAGTGTTGCGAGTTCAGATTTCTCGACCACCGGGCGCTTGCCGCCCAGAGATTGGCTGCCGGTCAGTTTCACGTGTGAAGCGGACTCCTGATCCGGTTTTGAAGTCTTTAGGCGAGTAAGAAAATCTCTGAAATGCATCTGGGTTTCCTTCAACTCATGGTCCAAAACAATAGTGCCGCTGCGAACCTGATCCGAACCCTGCAAAATGGGCTCAAGGACCTTGTGTCGTGAGTGGAGATCCGCAGCGACAAAGCGCATGTAGTGAGGCACTGTGGCTGCGTAAGGGGGAAGAAAACCGAGTTTTGCGTCACATTTTGACTGACTGATCAAAAAACTGATGCAGTACTTACCTTTGCGTCAACTTTGTAATCCTTGGCGCCGAACACCGCGACGTTACGTCAAAGCGGACTCGCCTTTAAGGGAAGCACGCCCGATGGGCTTCATCTCAGGGGGATAAATGAAAAGCCGCCTCAAAAAGACAGCAGGAATGTCGGCGGTAAAAAAGGCGCGCCAAAAAAAGCGCGCCCAGTCCACAGGGAGGATAGTAAAAATTTGCGCTCTTAAAAAATCATGAGCGCCACTCATCAATGTCCTCAGTATCGCCGGATGAACTGATGTTGTCCGTGAAGTGGGTCACAAACTCGGGAATTCGTTTGGCTTTGCGTGTGCTTCCGTGATATCCGGACCTCTTTTTTTGAAGGAGGATTGCTATGAGCAAATATTCAGCACATGAAGCCCTGCACACCGCGCACGTCCTAATGGACTGTTACGGATCACACGTTGGCGAGCATCCTTGGGTAGTGGCTAATCCAGAAATCGCTGCAAAGGTTGAGAACGCTATGGAAGCGATGATGGAAGTGTATCAGGTCATTGGGCGCGTGCACTTGGCGGACAAGGCATAAACCACCGAAACGACCGTTGGGCAGAACCACTGGCACCTGAGAACCCCTGCCCCAGCTATAACACCGTTCAGCGACCGCCAACCAAACCTGGCGGTCTTGGTTTTTTAAAAAACAGCCCGCTTAAGTAGTGCTAGATGGTGGCGCCACGGTCGAAGCCGCCTCGACTTGCCTTAGGGCATTTGGCACAAACAACTCGCTAAACCCCGCGATGAACCCAAACAGCAGATAGGTCCAAGGCTTTAGAGCGGGCTGAATAGATGCAAGCAGCCAGTCGCCGGAAATCAGGAATATGGTGATACCTGCTGCGATGACGCCGATAGGGATACGGATGAACCCCGTGTAAACCATTTCCCAAAGGGATACGGAATGATCCACACGTATGCTGCTGACTGATCCCGAAACAGAAAAAAACGCGCCAATTGCACCCAGGGCCAGAATATCCAGCGCGTGAACGTTGAATGAACCGGACGAGCCGGTCACTATCAACGAGGACGTCAGGCTTGAGAAGCGCAAGGCGACCCACAGTATCAGGATCGTGATGAGTGCGAACAGGTTTCCCTGCACATAACGCATGCGGTTCTTGCTATCGCGAAGCTTTGTGATGTGCGTGCGAAGGTTATTGAGAAGTTCCTTGGCTTCCTTCTGATTACCCTCGTAGGCCATTTCCATGGCGCGCGCCATCAACTCAGTCGCCCTTCTGCGCAGCGAATTGGAACTGCCAATATCAAGGCTGCCCGACCTGCAAATACTATCGACCAGGTCGCAGATGTAAGCCAAATCAACTGCAATGGCACCGAGGTTTGCGCGGAGTTCTTTTGCGCAGTTGTAATCACTTGGAAACTTGGTTCGCAACCAGATATGATCCACTCTGCCGCTGCGAATTCCCCGAAACACACCGCCCTGCGAAGGGCTTTTTTTGCCATCGGAACTTTTTTCGCGATGAGCAGAAACCTCTTGCACAACCGAGTAGATAATGAACCTTTCAGTTCCTATCAAAACACGGTCCACCGTATCGCCAAGGGGGTCATCCTCACCCCTTACTATCCTGTCTTGGTCTGTGATTTGGCAGTTTGCTGCCTTACTAATACCGCTATCCGCCGCATCCTGCGGCAGCCCAGAATGCTCATTCATCGGAATAATCCTACAGTAAACTCTGAACTGAAATCTGGGCTTTAGCCTACCACAATCCGCGGTTTTTGCACAGTCGAGCCCCGTTTCGGCCAGAAATGGCCGTTCAAAAGAGAAAGGTCCGCGACCTGATGCAAACTGAAGCCCAGACGATTGAAGGCCTGCTGCAGACATTCAATGCGATGTTGCGCGGGCACGGCACAGAGGAAAAGCAAGTGCTTCCAGCCAGTATGACATTTAGGCACGCATAAAACCCGAAAGAGCTAATGCGGCAGTTTCTGAGCTGAGTCACCTGCTGTCATCAGAAGCAGTCGATGACGGCGAAATATGCCGAGAAAATTTGGATTCTCAGTTAGTTGGAGCAGGCAAAGGCGTACCACCTGCCCCTGAAAGCACTGCGATGACTTCTTCGTGTGTCTGCACCACATATTGCCTGTAACTCAATAGCTTTATTGATGAGTTGTAGCCATGGTTCCGCATCTGCTGAGTGATTTCCAGAGGGCCAACCACTTTGGTAGCATTGAACCATATTTCAGATCCATCTCTGGAATTCAGATGGGTAAAGTTTTCATTCTCGGCTCGAATGCTCTGAGCGACGTCACTGACGCTCTCGATGACATATGAGGTAACAGCGGCGTCGATACGTGTGTTGGCCGCGCTGTCCTCTCCGCTAATGGTGCGTCGGACACGCATGACTGTGTTGCCAGGAATATTCAGGGATGCGCCGTCTGTTCTCGTAAATGTTGCCATATTGTCTATCCTTTTCCAGCGTGAAATTTGAGCAATCGCTCTGAAATCAGTTGTTTTTTATGACGTTACCATATCATTCAAATGCGAGATTTTCCACAATGGTGGAAACCAGTACGGGTTATTACTCCGTTCAGGCAGTTATCGGTAAGAGATTGGCATCCACCTTCAGAATGCGGTCGAAACTGGCAAACCTTGCATTCAAGTCAGTATCCCGGCCCGATTCACGCAATTCTTTAGCAAAGCGCGCAATATTCCTGGCGGAAACAGATCAATAATGATGTAAGTGATTGATTTTAATGGCAGGGGCAGCAGGGTTCGAACCCGCGACCTACGGTTTTGGAGACCGTCGCTCTACCAACTGAGCTATACCCCTAAGGTGCGCCTCAGATATGCCAGCCGCGCGGCGGACTCAAGAGGCTTTTTCAGATTCCACGACACTTATCGGAATGACAAACAAGTTGCGCGCGGCGTCGAGTTCTATAAGACACGGTTTGGCCAGCACAAGGGACGCCATCCGTGAGTATCCGCAAAAAGATTGCCGACAGCGAAGCCGTTCTGAACTGGGCGGCGCGGCGCATCGCCGGCTATATCCGGATGGTCAATCGCAACACCAGATGGCAGCGCATCGGATATGAAGAGCTGGACCTTCTGGCCGAACAGGGCGAGCCTGTGATCGTGGTTCTGTGGCACCAGCGGCTGGCGCAGTCGCCCTATTTCTTTCCGCTGGACAAAGGGCGCATCTGTTCGATCACTTCGGCCGCGCGGGCGGGCAGCATGGTGGGACGGGTACAGAAGCTGTTCGGCATGGACACGATCGCCATGTCCAGCCACAAGCGCCACGTCGCCCTGTCGCGCGAAGTGCTGGGCAAGATGAAGCAGGGCATCTCTATCGGAATTGCCGCGGACGGGCCGCGCGGCCCCGAGCGGATTTCCTCGACCGTGCCGCTGATCTGGGCGCGCACCTCGGGCAAACGGGTTTTCGGGATCACCTATTCTGCAAAACACGGGCGCGAAGCCGGCACCTGGGACCGCCTGCTGATGCCCCGCCCCTGGCGCAACGAAGGCGTGTTTCTGTGCCGGGAATGGACGGATGCCGTGCCACGCAAGGCCACAGAAGAACAGATGGAAACGCTGCGCCAAAGCCTGGAGCAGCACATGAACGACATCACCGCCGAAGCCGACCGGATGGTCGGGCGCGAACCGTGGTCGCCCGCAGGCTAACCCCCGCGCAGACGCTGCATCAGGTAAACCTCACTGCCCTCGGGGATCGGTTCGGTCAGCCCGCTGGCGATGACGCGGCCATCTATTGCTATGGAGACACCCGCGTCGATCGGCCCCTGAAGCTGCGGATGCGCCCGCACCAGTTCCTTCAGCAAGTCGCCGGTGGTCCTGGCCTCGACCTCCACCACCTGCTGACCCCCGGTCAGAGACCGGAGGCCGGACCAGAGGTGAACCTCAACCATTGTCCTTGAGTGCCGCCAGAATACGCGGCGGCGACATCGGCAGTTCCCGCATCCGTACGCCCGCCGCGTGTGAGACCGCGTTGGCAATTGCGGCCAGCGGCGGCACGATGCCGGTCTCACCCACGCCACGCACGCCGAACGGGTGGCCAGGGTTGGGCACTTCGACGATCACCGTGTCGATCATCGGCAGATCGCTGGCGACCGGGATGCGATAATCGAGGAAAATCGAGTTCTGCAGACGGCCGTCGTCGCCATAGATATATTCCTCGTTCAGCGCCCAGCCGATGCCCTGCGCGGCACCACCCTGATACTGGCCTTCCACATAGGTCGGGTGGATCGCCTTACCGGCGTCCTGAATGACCGTATATCGGGTGACGCTGGTCTTACCGGTCTCCGGATCGACCTCGGCATCGACGATATGGGTGCCAAAGGACACACCCGCGCCCTCGGGGGTCGCCTCGAAATGGCCCGAAATCGGGCCGCCGGTTGAGCCCATATCGGCGGTGATATCGGCCAGCGGCAACGGATCGAAATCGCCTGCGTTCGGGCCGGACGGCACCGCGCTGCCGTTCTCCCACTTTACCGCGTCGACCGGGATGCCCCATTTGGCCGCGGCGCGCTCGCACAGCTTCTCGACCGCATGGCGGGCGGCCTTGATTGTCGCCAGACCCGACGCATAAGTCACGCGCGAGCCGTGGCTGACGTCATTATATCCCAGCGTTGCGGTGTCAGCGATGGTGACGCGAATATTCTCGTAAGGAATACCCAGAACCTCGGCCGCCATCAGCGCCATGGACGCGCGCGACCCGCCAATATCGGGTGTCCCGACCATTAACTGTGCCGAACCGTCCTCGGACAGGGCCAGCGACACGGACGTCTCGCCCCCATGGTTGAACCAGAACCCGCAGGAAATCCCGCGTCCCTGCCCCGGCTTCAACGGAGCCGAGTAATGCGGGTGCGCCTTGGCGGCCTCAAGCGTTTCGACCAGACCGATGCGTTCGTAACGCGGGCCATAGCTGGCCTTGGTGCCTTCATGCGCTGCGTTTTTCAGGCGGACGTCGATGGGATCGAGGCCCAGCTTCTTGCACAGTTCATCAATCACCGACTCCACCGCAAAGGCCCCCATCGGCGCCCCCGGCGCGCGATAGGCGGCCTGTTTCGGGCGGTTGGCCATGACGTCATAGCCGATCTGCCTGACGTTGGTCAGGTTGTAGGGCGCAAAGGCACACATGGCGGTCATGTCACCCGGCGCGCCCGGGAAGGCCCCACCCTGAAGGCGGAACACGCCCTGCGCCGCCGATATGGTGCCGTCCTTCTTCATCCCGATCTTGATGTCCATCGACGCCGACGAGGTCGGACCCGTGGCGCGGAAAACCTCGGACCGGGCCATGACGATCTTGACCGGACGGTTGGCCTTGCGGCTCAGCGCCAGCGCGACGGGTTCGATAAAGACAGTGGTCTTGCCACCAAATCCGCCGCCAATCTCGGACGCGGTCACGCGCAGCTGCGATGTTTCGATCCCCAGCAGCGCCGCACAGGTCTTTTGCGCGATCCAGTGACCCTGGGTGGTGCACCACAGCTCTCCCTTGCCGTCATTGCCCAGCATCGCCAGACAGGCGTGGGGTTCGATGTAACCCTGATGGGTCGCTTCGGTCACAAAGCTGTCTTCGATGACCAGATCGGCCTCGGCGAACCCGGCCCCGACATCGCCGTGGCCGCTTTCGTGATAGCGTACGACGTTGGGGTGCATCCCCGCGGGCACGGAATAATCCGCCGCGCCTTCGCGAATAACCGGGGCATCCGCAGCCATCGCCTTGTCCACGTCGGTGACGTGCGGCAGCACCTCGTACTCGACCTCAATCAGCTTGAGCGCATCGCGCGCCGCCAGTGCCGAAGTCGCGGCAACGGCAGCCACCGCATGCCCGTCATAAAGCGCCTTTTCACCCGCCATGACGTTTTCCAGAACGTTCCAGAACTCGCCTTCCAGACCCGGTTTGAATGGCACTTCTGCGAAGTCCGCGCGGGTGACGACGGCCTTGACGTCCTTATGCGCCTCAGCTTTCGAGGCGTCGATCTTCACGATCCGCGCATGTGCATGGGGCGAGCGCAGCACCGCACCGTGCAGCATTCCCGGCGCATAGGCGTCGGCCCCGAATTTGGCGCGACCCGTTACCTTGTCCAGACCGTCCGGTCGATCCGGGCGGGTTCCGACGAAAGTGAATTGCGATTTGCGATCGTCGAGTGCCATTACGAAGCCTCCCGCAGCTCTTGCGCTGTTTCCATCACGGCGCGAATGATCTTGTCATAACCGGTACAGCGGCAGAGGTTGCCTGCCAGCCAGTACCGGGTCTCCTCTTCGGTCGGGTTGGGGTTCTTCTCCAGCAGCGACTTGGCCGCCACCAGAATGCCCGGCGTGCAGATACCGCACTGCAGGGCCGCGTGTTCGATGAACTTCTTTTGCAGCGGATGCAGAACATCTCCGTCGGCGATACCTTCGACCGTCTCAATGTTCTTCCCGTCCGCCTCGACGCCCAGCATCAGGCAGGAGCAGACCAGACGGCCATCGACAGTGACCGAGCACGCGCCGCAATCGCCGGTCCCGCAGCCCTCTTTGGCACCGGTCAGGTTCAGCTTGTCGCGCAGGCAGTCCAGCAGGGTTTCGCGCGGGTCACAGAGGTATTCGACCGTGTCACCGTTCACGGTGGTGGATACGTGGAACTTGCTCATGCTTGTTCTCCCTTGGCACGGGCATAGGCGATATTCGCGGCGCGCTTGGCCAGAACACCAGCGACCTCGGTGCGAAACGCGATCGTTCCGCGCTTGTCATCAATCGGGTTGCAGGCGGCCGAGGCCGCATTGGCCAGCGCATCCAGCGCAGCATCATCCAGCGAAGTGCCGATGATGGCTTGGGCCGCATCCTCAACCAGCAAAACGGTCGGGGCGACGGCACCCAGCGATACGCGGGCTTCGGTGACGGTATCCCCGTCCAGACGCAGGCTGACGCCAACGCCGACCACGGCGATATCCATTTCCGTGCGCGGGATAAAGCGCAGGTAGGCGTCGCCGCCCTGTTCGCCCCGCGCCGGGATGTTGATGGCCGATATCAGCTCGCCCCTGGTCAGAGACGTCTTGCCCGGGCCTGTGGGGATGTCCTCGACCGCAACCTCGCGGTCGCCATCCGGACCCGTTACCGTCACCGTCACACCGGCCGCCACCATGGCCGGAACCGAATCCGCCGCCGGAGAGCCGTTGCACAGATTGCCGGTCAGCGTCGCCCGTCCCTGCACCTGAGTCGATCCGATCAGGTCCATCGCCTCGACCACACCCGGCCAGTCGCGGCTTAGTTCGGGATGCTCGCTCATCTCGGCACCGGTCGCGGCGACGCCCAGCGTCCAGCTTCCGTCTGCGTTGCGTGTAATGTCGTATACACCGTTGATTTTCTTGACGTCAATCAGCGTATCAGGCGTTACCAGATCCGAGCGCAGCTGCACCAGAACATCCGTACCGCCTGCCAGAAACCGTGTGATGCCCGTCGCGTTCGCGGCCAGATCCGAAGCTTCGGCAAAGCTGGCGGGGCTGTGATAATCCATGAAAATACCTCGCACCTGTTGATCAGGGTTCACTGGGGTTCGCTGGGGACGTTAGTGCAGCAGGCACCCTGCGTCCATGGCTGGAACGACCAATTTTTGTGATTCAAAATGTCGTTTCCGGACCACGGGTCACAGATCGATCTCGATCACGCCTTCCGGTTGGGCCGCGCGGCTCTGGCACAGGATGATCGCGTCTTCGCGCTGCTTGTTGGACAGCACGAAATCACGGTGTTCGATATCACCGGAGATCACGCCGCATTTGCAAACACCGCAGATCCCGTCCGAGCATTTGACGTCGACGTGAATACCCGCCTCGTTCAGCACCTGCGCGGCGTCCTTGTCGGCCGGCACGGCAAGGTCCCGTCCTGATTTTGCCAGCCTCAGCGTGAAGGGATGGTTTTCATAATCCGGTTGCTCGGGTACCGAGAAATATTCCAAATGCCGCGCTTCTTCAGGAAAGCCCTGCCGCTCTGCCGCCTGTATGACGCCGTCCATATAGCGATCCGGCCCGCAGGTATAAACGTGCCAGCCATCCTGATAGCCTGACAGAACCGCGTTCAGATCGGCCCGCGTGCCTTCGTCCGAGAAGTGGTAGTGCACGTTGTCTGCCCAGGGCATCGCGGCCAGATCATCCAGATACCCGGCCCCGGCGCGGGTGCTGGCCGAGTAATGCAATTCAAACGGCCTACCAAGGCGGTGCAGACGGTGGGCAAAAGCGATCATCGGGGTGATTCCGATCCCGCCGCCCATCAGGAAGGTCTTGGTGGCCGTCTCGTCCAACTCGAAATGGTTGATGGGTTTCGAAATGAAAACCTTGCGGCCTTCGTCAAAGATACGATGCAACAAGGCCGATCCGCCGCGTCCGTCATCCTCGCGCAATACGCCGATCTGATAGACGGACCGGTCGGACGGGTCGCCGGACATCGAATACTGGCGCAGGAATTCGGGGGCGACCAGCACATCCAGATGCGCCCCGGCGGTCCAGTCGGGCAGCGGCGCGCCATTCAGAGCTGAAAACTCATACTTGGTCACATCTGCGGTCATCTTGTGAACTTTGGTCAGTTCGACCCGCATCACCGGCGCATCGCCAGCGATGGTATAGCGATGCACCATGGACAGATCGCCCGCCGCCTTGCGGGCCTTGTATTCCTGCGCCGTCACCATCGCCTCATAGGCGGCTATTCCGGCCTCGCGGTCCATCGCAAAGGGATAGGGCCACGGATGCGGGGCCAGATAGGCGGGATAGACCGCAAGCGTCTGATCCTCGTATTTCAGGTCCAGATCCGTTTGAAGGTCGCGCCGGTTCAGCGCGTGTTGCGACGGGCGATAGGCCCCGTCCGGCTGCAACTCGATATCCCACCACCATTTCTTTATGTCATTCAGCCCGCCATTGCCGACCGCATCGTCCAGTTTCGCGAGCGCAGGTGCGGATTGCGGAACGTTCATCGCCGCCCAGCGGAAGGGGCGTTCCCTGAAGATGCCTTCAAGGTTCCACGGACAGGTCTTCATGCAGCGTCCGCACATCGCGCCCCCCGGCGTCGTGATCCGGTAGGTGGCGCATTTCTGGCTATCGGATTTCCAGATCTCATAGCCGTTGAACATCAGCTTCGGTCCGGCGGTAATCGCCCCCGAGGGGCATTCCCGCGCGCATTTGTTGCAGCTTTCGCAAAAGGTCTGAAGGCCGAAATCGATGGGTTTGTCATGCGTCATCGGCATGTCTGTCGTCACCGCCCCGGATTTCAGTCTCGGACCCAGATAGGGGTTGAGGATGACTTCTCCGATCCGGCTGACCTCACCCAGCCCGGACAGCAGCAGAAGCGGCGGCTGCAACACTTCTCCGTCCATCACCGTATGCGCCCGGGCCTTATAACCGAGATTGCGGATCTGCTGCGCGATCACGCCGCCCAGCAGCGAAAATCGCAGATAGGCGCGCATCGACTGGGCCACGCTGATCCAGTCGTCGCCGCTGGCGCCCTCCATCGTTTCATAGCCCTGATCGATGATCATGCTGATGGCCTGATCATGGGGCGGCACGATCTCTTCACCGGTGGCGTCATGGGAATACCACGTCCAGTCCGGGCAGCGGCTCAGACCCACGGCGTCGACGCCAAGAAAGTATGTGGCCGCCTTCACATTGGCCGCATTGCGGTCAGCATCGGACGGGGGCGGTCCTTCTGCGCTGTCGCCATCCTGCAGAAGGACAAACGCGCCCAGCGCGCGCCGTTGCGCAAAGCTGGGGGCGGCCTTGCGGACATAGTGGCCACCCTTGGCCGCATCCTGTAAAGTCTTGCCCATGTCCCCGAATTGCGCCCGGGCGAACATGTCGGCGCGTTTGGGCACGCGGGCCACGTTGTCCTCGTCGATATAGGTGGTCGGATCGTCCACCCGTTTGAGCTTTTCAAACGGATGCGCCCCATCCACATAGCGCCGCTTGGCATAAGGGTCGCGGTTCAGGGCGTTCTTGGCAAAACCCGTGCCCAGCCACCACGCCGGACCCTGAGTGCGGAACCACGGCTGCTGCGCCATCGGCATCAGCGGCAGGTCATGCGCAATCTCCATCTCGGTCGTCACCGCGGCCAGACCAAATCGCCGGCCCAGCCACGGAACCACTGCGTCGCCATCTTCGATCGAGGCGAGCCCCGCTGCCACCGCCAGTTTGCCCAGATCAACCTCGGACGACATCGCGGTGTGCGCCCGTGCGTCATATCCCAGCAGGCGGATGTAATTCGCAATCACCACCGCATTCTCTGTCGCCAGCAGGCAGGCGCGGTGATCCTGCGCCTCCATGATCCACTCCGATCCCGGCTCGGTGGGATCAGGATCGCGGTTGTGTTCGTAAAGAAAGACGATGGCATGACGATGCGACTCTATCGGTCTGGGCGCTGCCTCCATGCTTTCCTTAAGGCCGGCCATGATCACGTCGATCCCCGAGGCCAGCGTCTTGGTCTGGCGGGTGCGCAGAGCATGGGCCAGACGGTCAATGTCGGGATTTCGGCGCGGTTCCGGCAGCAGCGCCCCGGGCGACAGCGGACCACAACCCATCATCGACGCATCATTGAAATAGCCAAACGCTTTCAGATGGTTGGCCCGTTCAGCCGGGTGTGATGGGATCTCGGACGCCACCGGATTCACAAACCCGTCCCGGATCGTGTCCATCATGGCCTGAAATTCGCCCATCGCGTTGACGATGCTTGCGGGCTGTTCCGGCCGGTGGAAACTGAGATCCGGCATTGGTCGCAGCATAGACAGATCCGGCATCTGTCCCTGCCGGGCCAGACGCTCCAGCGGATAGGGGCCCATATGGACCGGCCTGTTCTTGTCCGAGAAAAAGCGGATCCCCATCGCGCGCCTCCTGTTTCTGCACATCGCCTAACCTGCGGTAGACAGTAAATCCATTCATGAATAGTCATAGACGGTATGAACAAAATTGATTTCACTGACCTGGATGGCAAGGTTCTGCGCGTCTTTCTGACGATACTCGAAGAAAGCTCGGTCTCGAAGGCGGCGGACCGGCTGGGTGTGACGCAATCGGCCATCAGCCACACGTTGGGCAAACTACGGCAGGTGCTGGGCGACCCGCTGTTTGTGCGATCCGGTCAGGGTCTGACCCCGACCGAGCGCGCGCTGTCCCTAAAAGAACCGGTGCAGAGCGTCCTTGACGGGATGCGCGCGCTGACCGAGGACCGCCCGTTCGATCCGCTCTCAGACGAGATGCACATCCAGATCGCCACAAACGACATGCCGCGTGAGCTGATCTTCCCCCCGCTTCTGCTTGCGGTGCGGTCCGAAGGCGTACGGCTGCGGCTGGGCTTTATTCCCTCGGGCGTGCCCGACCCGGATTTACTGCGCAGCGACCGTTGCCAGCTGATGCTGACGCCGTTGCCGCCGGACGGGCCCGATATCTTTCAGAAACGTGTGCTCAGCAGCCCGCTGATGATCTATTTCGACAGCAACCGTCGTACACCGCCACACGACTGGCCCAGCTATTGCGAAACCGAGCATGTCGAGGTGCGCTTTGCCGACGGGCGCAGTTCGCGCGCCGTCATGCGCGGCGTGGATCAGAGCCGCATCAGACCGCCCACGGTGACCCTGCCGCATTTCAACGCCATTCCGTCCTTTGTAAAAGGCAGCGACCTGATTTCAACGGACACGGCCCTGATGAAGCAAGGCCCGCTAGCGGAACTGGACTGTGTCCCCCTGCCCTTTGAGTGCGAGCCGGTGTCGATCTACATGGTCTGGCACCAAAGGTCGGCAAACGACCCGGCCCATCGCTGGCTGCGCGACCGGATCGAAACGATTGCCACGACGCTTCAGACCTGAGAATGCAGCCAGTCCCTCATCACCGCGACAAGGCCAGGCTGGCGCGGCTGCCGTGGGATCACGACGTAGAACCCCAGATCTTCGACAAGCACCTCCGCAAGCGGCTGGGCCAATTTGCCTGATGCCAGTTCTGCCGCAACCAGGGGCGCATTGGCCAGCGCGATACCTTGCCCCGAGATCGCGGCGTCAATCGCAAGGCTGGTCTGGCTGAAATTCATCACCCTCGGCTTGCCCGACACCCCGATCCGTTCCAGATACAGCGGCCACAGACCATGCGTGTCGTTTAGCAGAACGTGGCCCATCAGATCGCCGGGCCTGTCGATCCGCTCCGCAAGCGCCGGGCTGCACACGGCAATGAACTCAGTTGAAAACAACGGTTCGACAGTCAGGTTCGGCCCAAAAGGCGGGCGGCCCTGCCGGACAGCAAGATCCACACCGTCCGCCCTGAATTCCGCTAACCGTTCCTGCGCGTCGACCTGAACGCTGATCTCGGGGTGGCGCGCGGTGAAATCCGGCAGGCGCGGAACCAACCACTTCGAGGCAAAGCTGGGCGTGACCGAAAGCGTGATCTGGCGATCACCCGACAGGTCGGCCACAGCCTCTTCGATCAACCTGAAAGCCCGGCGCAGCGGCGTGTGAAATCGCCGGCCGGCTTCTGTCAGCGCCAGACCCCGGGGCAGACGGGTGAACAGTTGCTCGGCCAGCCGTGCCTCAAGCCCGCGCACCTGTTGCGCAACGGCACCCTGCGTCACGCCCAGTTCTTCGGCCGCAAGGCGAAAGTTCAGATGGCGGGCCGCCGCCTCAAAGGCCCGGAGTGCGTTCAGGGGTGGCAATGCAGCCATCAGGTCATCCAGTAGATTTTCTACAGCATACTGACAGAAGAACTGATTGGTCAAACCTGTTCCAACGGCGCATCCTGTGTGGCGACAAAACAGGAGGATTTACATGACCAAAGTGGCGCTGATTACGGCAGGCGGCAGCGGAATGGGCGCGGATTCGGCCCGCCGCCTGGCCGCAGATGGATCCGAAGTGGGCATCCTGTCTTCATCGGGCAAAGGCGAAGCACTGGCGCATGAGTTGGGTGGCGTCGGCGTGACCGGTTCGAACCAGTCCGCCGATGATCTGCAGAAACTGGTCGATGCGGCGATGGCCCATTGGGGCCGTATCGACGTTCTGGTCAATTCCGCAGGCCATGGTCCGCGCGCGCCGGTGCTGGAGCTGACAGACGACGACTGGCATCGCGGGATGGACGTCTATTTCCTGAATGCCGTGCGACCAACGCGACTGGTCACACCGATCATGCAGGCGCAGGGTGGCGGGTCGATCATCAACATCTCAACCTTCGCGGCGTTCGAACCGGACCCGGTCTTTCCGACCTCAGGCGTGTTTCGCGCCGGGCTGGCGGCATTCGCCAAGCTGTTCTCGGACCAGTACGCCGCCGACAATATCCGCATGAACAACGTGCTGCCAGGCTTCATCGATAGCCTGCCCGAAAAGGAAGAGTTCCGCGCCCGCATTCCGCTGGGACGATACGGGCGTAGCTATGACGAGATTGCGTCAGTCGTGGCGATGCTCGCCTCGGAAGGCGGCGGTTATATCACCGGCCAGAATATCCGGGTCGATGGCGGCATCACCCGATCGGTCTGAAGTTAGAACCGGGACTTGAAGAAATGCGTCAGCGTCGCGCCGGTTTCAAAATAAGCGCGGCGCAGACCGGTCCAGCTTTCACGATATTCGGCAATTGCTGGCACCGGCAGCAGCGACGGATCGTTGCTCAGCAGGCTCTTGGCCGCCAGCCTGCCGAACACGGTGCCCGGCCCGATCCCACGCCCGGAATATCCGTGCACGGACAACGCATCGGGGCCGATGTGCGTGAGTTTCGGGATATGGTCCGACGTCATCGCAATGCGCCCATGCCACCCTTCGATCAGCGGCTGATCCGCCAGTTGCGGGTATAGTTCGGCAGTTTTGCGCCTGATCCAGGCCGAATGCGTCGCGCCGCCTGCATGGTCCAGATCGCCCATGGCGCCGATGAGGAACCTGCCGTCCTGATCCATCCGAAACGAGGTCATGATCAGGCCGGTATCCCAGCAACCTTCACCCCCTTGCAGGATGCTGGCGCGCAGATTGTCGGACAAAGGGGCGGTGGCATATTGGAAGTAGTATACAGGCACATATGCGGGTGCTGTATTAGCCAGATTCTGGTGATAGGCGTTGGTCGCCTGGATCACCGATTTGGCGCGCAACAGGCCCCGGCTGGTTTGCAACACCCAGACGCCGCTTTCGTGCCGCATGGTCTCAACCGGGCTGTACGTGCAGATAACGGCTCCGGCCTCGGCGGCGGCGCGGGCCAGCCCCCGGACATAGGACAGGGGCTGGATTGTGCCGGCGCGCGGATCAAACAGCGCCCCGTGGAACACGGCACTGCCGGTCCGCTGACCGGCCTCTTCTTTGGACAGCAGCTCAACCGGCGCACCGGCTTCGACCAGCTGGGCGTGACGGGTTTGCAGATCCCTGTAACCCGCCTTGGAATGCGCACAGTGCAGCGTTCCGTTTCGCACGGGCGCGCAGTCGATCCCGTGCCGGTCGATCA
Source organism: Ruegeria sp. ABV4_181 (assembly GCF_056158465.1). NCBI lineage: Bacteria > Pseudomonadati > Pseudomonadota > Alphaproteobacteria > Rhodobacterales > Roseobacteraceae > Ruegeria > Ruegeria sp. ABV4_181. The sequence goes on along the minus strand of NZ_JBSWTI010000002.1, from coordinate 1,212,232 downwards.
GGTCAAACACGTCCGAAGGCGCCGCCGCCAGAATGTCGATCAGCCGGTCCCCGGCCTCGGCCCCCAGATGCGCGCGAATCTCTGCGGGTGGCAGCCACAATCCGGCATTGGCCAGCCCGACATTGCGCCCCGAACCGCCATGACCGATTTCATACGCCTCAAGCAGACAGACCGACGCGCCGGCCTGCGCAGCCGTCAAAGCGGCAGAGCAGCCGGTATAGCCGCCGCCGATCACCGCCAGATCGACGGTGATTTCGTCGGTCAGTGGGGCGCTGTCGACATGCTCACGGCAGGTTTTGCGCCAGAGGGACTGATCGTGGTCGCTCACTTCGCACTCCTGAAAATTGCGCGGATCATCGGGGCAGCATCAGCCGGTTGCAAGCGCCCTTTGATCGTCGCGCCCCATGGCGATCAGGAACGGGTTGGTCTCTTGCTGCGCCTGAAACGCGGCCTTGTCACCCATGCCCCGCCAGTCTGACAGGACCAGTGACTGCGCCACCGCGCCGCCCAGCGTCCCGCCAGGTCCCGTGACGATAAAGAGGTCCGGTGCGAATTCCCGCGCTGCTGTCTGAATGGTCCGGGTGAAATCATAGGGTTCCGTCACCTGATGGCCCAGAGTGTATTCCCACAGTGCCTGCGTATCGGTCGCGCCGGGCCACCAGATCTTCCCGCGCCCGTCAATCAGGGGGTGTTGGGGCTGGCCAAACAGCTCCGCAGCCAGACGCGCGCGCCCTTCTGCGGCAACGGGCGCCTGCAAAGGCGTGTGAAACGCGGCATGGTTCGCCAACCGCATCGGGAAACGCTCCTGTACGGTGGGCTGAGAGGTTTCGAAAGCCGTCTGCCCTTTTTCGTTGCCTGCCAGAACCAGCATCCCGCCCAGATCGATGGAAAGGGCCAGATCGTGCCCGCCCTTGGCATCAATCCGCGCCACATCCGCCAGCAGCCCGGCCTTGCGGTTAGGGTCGTTCTCCCATGTTACACCGGTGAAGGGGTAGACCAACTGCCCGCCGATCAGGTAATCCTGCATCAGCGTTCCCATCGTATTGACGACCCGGAACCCATCCTGCGGCGACAGCGCGCCACCGGCGGCCAGAGCGATATACCACCCCATCGAGTTGCCGGTGACCGCAACCACCTCGATATCATCTGACAAAGCCTGCGCGTCGGCCAGCGAGGCGGCGTAGATCAGGGGCGAGGCGACATCGCCGCGCGAGTATTTGGAGACGGTATACCGGGTCGCGCCGTCCAGTTCGGTCACGGCCTCCTGCCCGGCCTCTTTCCGGATGGCGTCAAAGCCCTGAAACATCTCTATACGATCGGCATGATGTCGGTGCAGGTAACCCAGTTCCGGTTTGTTATAGGTCCCCCGGCCGGGGCAGATGACAACTGCGGTGCGGGTCATGCCTTGCCTCCGGTCAGGTTCAGTGCGGCAGCCACGATTCCATCTTTCGACGGCAAGGGGGCCGCGTAGGCCGGGCCCGTCGCGATAAAGCAGTCTTCGGCCACGACGCGGGCGATTGGGGTCGCGGGGCTTTCTTCGGTGAAGAAGGTCATCAGCGCCTCGGACTGGCTACCGGTGCGGCGGCATTCGTCCACGACCAAAACATGCGCGCATGACCTGGTGGCGGCGCGCAAGGCGTCGACCGGCAAAGGCGCCAGCCAGCGCATGTCGATGATCCGGGTCTTCACGCCGGCCTCTTCAATCTCGGGCAGCGCCTGTTTCGACAGATAGTGCCCATTGCCATAAGTCACGATGGCCAGATCGGTGCCATCCCCATGAACGTCCACCTCGCCCAGTGCGGTACGCTGGTCCGGCGAAGGGTAAATGGTCATCCAACCGCCATCCTGGGCGTCGTGCAGATCGCGCATGGGGTACAGTGCGATGGGCTCCAGAAACACTACGACCCGCTGTTCTTCACGCGCCAGCCGCACGCATTCACGCAGCATTCTTGCGGCATCTGCACCGGTCGACGGGCAGGCGATAATTATGCCCGGAATGTCACGCAGCACCGCCAGCGAGTTGTCATTGTGAAAATGGCCGCCAAAACCCTTCTGATAGCCCAACCCGGCAATGCGCAGCACCATCGGGTTGGTGAACTGCCCGTTCGAGAAAAACGGCAGCGTCGCCGCCTCACCCCGTATCTGATCCTCGGCATTGTGCAGATAGGCGAGGAACTGAATCTCAGGGATCGGGACGAACCCGTTATGCCCCATGCCGATGGCCAAACCCAGAATGGATTGTTCATCCAGCAGCGTGTCGATCACCCGGTCCGGGCCAAACCGCGCCTGCAGTTTCTGCGTCACGCCATAGACACCGCCCTTGCGGCCCACATCCTCACCCATGCAGACGATCTCGCCATGTTCCAGCATCAGATCGGTCAGCGCCCAGTTGATCAGACGGCTCATGGGTTGCGGCTCAGCCATTGCCCGCATGTCGCCGCCAAACGCCCTGGCCCGTGCTTCATCGCCGGGTCCGTTGGTGGGTTTGCAGGCACGCTTTGGTGGGATCAGGCTCGCCATCACCTCCTGCGCACTGGCCAGATGCGGGCGGGTCGCAGCCTCAGCTGCGATCCGGTCGGTGCGGGCGCAGGTCTCTTCATAGATCTTCAGCGCCTGATCCGGTGAAAGCGCCCCGGCCTGATCCAGCAGGCGTACCGAGTGCAGCAGGGGATCGTTGGCCTCATCCGCCTCGACCTCGGATTTCGGCAGGTAGGTGGTGGGCACGTCCGCACCCGCATGACCGTAAAGGCGAACGGTTTTCAGATGCAGGAATGCCGGATTGCGGCGTGTCCGCACATAGTCGGCGGCTTCCTGCGCCACTGCATAGGTCTCATAGATATCCAGCCCGTTGGCCTGAAAATACCTGATGCCGGGGCGATGCTCCATCGAGGCCTGAATCCAGCCCTTCGGCGTTTTGACCGAAATGCCGATCCCATTGTCCTCGCATACAAACAACAACGGTAACGGCGTGGACTGAACACTGGTCCAGCCTGCCGTATTGATGGCCCCCTGTGCGGTGGAATGGTTGGCCGAGGCATCGCCGAACGAACACATCGCAATCCCATCCGATGGCAGCTCCCGATGCTCTGGCTCATGCCGCCGCGCCGCGCCCAGCGCATAAGCCGCCCCAACGGCTTTGGGCAGGTGGCTGGCGATGGTCGAGGTCTGCGGCGGGATCATCAGCGCCTTGGACCCCAGAACCTTGTGCCGCCCGCCCGAGGTCGGGTCCTCGCGGGAACAGGCAAAACTCAGCAGCATATCCCACGCGATCTGCTGCCCCGGCACCTGTTCGGCGCGGGCGATCTGAAACGCGGCATCCCGATAATGCAGAAAGGCGATATCGCTCGGACGCAGGGCATGGGCCACCGCTGCCATACCTTCATGCCCGGAAGAACCGATCGTATAAAACCCCTGCCCCGCCTTCTGCATCGCCCGGCTGGTGCGGTCCAGTGTCCGGCTCAGAACCTGCGAGCGGAAGACGGACACCGCATCGGCCCGGTTCAGCCCCGGTTGCGGGGCAGCGCCACCGGGAAGGTCACGCGCGGCGACTCGGGTCAGGAAATTGTCGTGAACGATCTGGGCGCGGTCCATACGGGTTCCCCGGCTTGGAAAAGTTAGAGCTTTGCGGTTGCCGCCGCGATGCGGCGCACCCCTTCTTGCAGGCTTTCCGTGGCATAGGCAAAGGAAAGCCGCACATGCCCGGGCATCCCAAAGGCACGCCCCGGCACCACGGCCACGCCCGCCACGTCCAGCAGATGGCGGCAGAACTCGGCGTCTTCCGGCATGCGCGCAGGGGTCTTGGGAAAGACATAGAACGCACCCTGCGGAACGGCGCATTCCAGACCGGCGGCGTTCAGCCCGCGCACGACCAGATCGCGGCGCGCCCGCATCTCGCGGCATCGCACAGCCAACAGGTCCTTCGGGCCGGTGATCGCAGCAAGCGCCGCCGCCTGCGCGATGGAACATGCGCCTGATGTGATCTGACCCTGAACCGCTGCCATCGCCCCGATCAGCGGCGCAGGTCCGATGCCCCAGCCAATACGCCAACCGGTCATCGAATACGCTTTGGACACCCCGTTCACAGTCAGCGTCCGATCGGCCAATGCCGGAACGGCCTTCAGAAATGAGGTAAACGGCACGTAGGACAGATGTTGGTAAATTTCGTCGGATATCACCCAGACATGCGGGTGGTTTTCCAATACGGCACCCAAAGCCTGTAACTCGGGCAGCGAATACACCGCCCCGGTCGGGTTCGAGGGTGTGTTCAACAACAACCAGCGCGTACGCGGGGTGATCGCCGCCTCCAACTGCGCGGGCGTCAGTTTGAACCCCTGTGTCTGCGGGCAATCCAGCACGACGGGAACCCCACCCGCAAGCCTGACCATGTCCGCGTAGCTGGTCCAGAAAGGGGCTGCGGTGATGACCTCATCCCCCGGGTTCAGGGTTGCCATCAACGCGCCGGACAACACCTGTTTGGCACCGGTCGAAATGATCACATTTTCGGCCTGCATTCCGGCGGTGTCGCCGATGGCCGCACGCAATTCTGGAACGCCCGCTGTCGCCGGATATCGGGTCTGCCCGTCCAGCGCGGCTCGATGGGCAGCGTCGATGACATGGGTCGGTGTCGGAAAGTCCGGCTCGCCCGTACTGAGCGCAATGACGTCCACGCCCTGCGCCCGAAGGCGGGCCGCCCGTTCCGAGATCTGCACGATCTCCGATAGCTCGATTCCGCGCAGCCTGTCCGCTCGCTGAAAACTCACGATCCTGTCCTGCACGGTCATGGGGCATCATCCACGCTGAAATATCTGCATCTATATCGGGCTGGCGCGGCGCAAATGCCAGTGATATTCCGTGCGAAAGGTATGAGGAATTGTCATATGATCGCCCCACGTCGCTTTCTGCCATCGATCCCGTCGCTGCTGGCGCTGGAGGCCGTTGACCGGCTTGGCAGCGCCTCTGCCGCCGCCGAAGAGCTTTCCCTGACGCAAAGCGCAGTCAGCCGACAGCTCAAGTCGATGGAGGAGCAGTTGGGCGTCGACCTTATCCAGCGCAGTCAGATGCGGCTGCACCTGACACCGGCGGCACAGGAATATGTCCGTGTCGCCCGAACCGCATTGAACCAGCTTGCGCAGGCGTCCCTGAAGCTCAAGGCCAACCCGACCGGCGGATCGCTGAACCTGTCGATTCTACCGGCGTTTGGTATGCATTGGCTGGCCCCGCGACTTCAGGACTTTGCCCGCCGCCACCCCGAGGTGACGGTGAACCTGAACACCCGCCTGAGGCCATTCGATTTCGACGCCGAGCATTTCGACGCCGCCATTCACTTTGGCCAGCGGGACTGGGCCGGCGTGAATTACCTGCCCATCATGCGCGAAGACGTGCTGCCGGTTTGCGCCCCGGGCTTGCTGCCGGACATAACCGACGACATCGGATGGCTGGAACAAGCGCCCTTGCTTCACCTGGAGACGCGGCCCGATGCCTGGGAAAGATGGTTCGCGGCGCAGGGCCGTGACGTCCAGGGGATACGCGGGATGCTGTTCGATCAGTTCTCGACCATGGGTCAGGCCACCATTCACGGGTTGGGTGTGGCGCTCTTGCCCAGCTATCTGGTCGAAGAAGACCTGAAAGCCGGACGTCTTGTGCAAGCCTGGCGCGGACCGGGTGTCAGCCTGGGAGATTTCTATTTGGTCTGGCCGCAATCCCGCGCGGAATCGGAACCGCTCAAGTCCTTTCGGGCGTGGTTGCGCGGGCAGGTTGACGCAGCACAGGTGGTTTCGGTCCGATAAGTTCGGGTGCCCGCGCAATAACTGCGCGGCCTTCGGCCTTGCGTCCTGCGGACGGCGGAGGCCGGGCCGGCGCGGGCTGCGCCCGCGCCGGCCCGGCCCAACAGAAGGAGACGTTTCGTCAGAAACTTCGACGACTGGCGGGAGAAGCCACGTCTTGATTATGTGTCCAGCGAGCGGGCTATCAGCTCTTTCATGATCTCATTGGTGCCGCCGTAGATCATCTGAACCCGCGCATCCGCATAGAGGCGGGCGATCGGGTATTCCATCATGAACCCATAGCCACCGAACAGTTGAAGGCATTCGTGCATGACCTCATTCTGCACTTCCGACCCCCAGTATTTCACCATCGAGGCCGTCGCCGCATCCAGCGTGCCGGCTTCAAGACGTGCGATGCAATCGTTGACAAAGCTACGCAGAACTTCGGCTTTGGTTTTGCATTCGGCCAGCTTGAAGCGTGTGTTCTGGAAATCCATCACGCGCTGGCCGAAAGCCTTGCGTTCCTGCGTGTATCGGACGGTCTCGGCAATGGCGAAATCAATTGCGCCCAGCGCGCCGATGCCAATGGTCAGACGCTCCCACGGCAATTGTTTCATCATCTGATAAAACCCCTGCCCCTCTTCCGGACCGATCAGGTTGGTCATCGGAACCTTAACGTCCTCAAAGAACAGCTCGGCGGTGTCGTTCGCCTTCATACCCAGCTTCTTGAGGTTTCGCCCCTTGCGGAACCCGTCGGCGCCGTCGGTTTCCACGGCGATCAAGGACACACCTTTCGACCCCAGGGCCTTGTCCGTCTTGCTGGCCACCAGGATCAGATCCGCCGACTGCCCGTTGGTGATGAATATCTTGGACCCGTTCAGCCGGTAGGAGTTTCCGTCCTTTTCGGCGGTCGTCCGGATGGATTGCACATCCGAACCGGTTCCGGGTTCGGTCATGGCCAGCGCCCCGACCATTTCTCCGGATGCCAGCTTGGGCAGCCATTTCTGCTTTTGATCCTCGCTGCCATAAGCGGTTACATAATGGATCACGATCGACTGGATGGCATATCCCCAGCCCGAGTCGCCCTGGGAGGCCTGCGCGTACATCGTAACCGCATCAAAGCCAATTCCGCCGCCAACGCCGCCATATTCCTCGGGGATCGCGCCGGCCAGCAGTCCCATATCCCCGGCCTTGCGCCAGAAATCACGGTCCACGACCCCCTGGTCGTTCCAGCGCTCGATATTGGGTGCCAGTTCATCGTCCATGAAACGGTTCGCCATCTCGGCGAACATCCGATGTTCCTCGGTTGCCCATCCGGCGGTGGTGGTGAAAAGCGACATACAGCATCCTCCCGATTCAAATTTCGGTCAGAGTAGCTTTGGACTTTGCGCAATCCAATCCGTCCATCGGATTGCTACGCAACGTCTTTTTCGCGTCTGCGCTGATACAGCGGCCCCCGTGGCCCGGTCAGGCCAGGGCGGCGTCCAGTAAAACCCCAGCCGCCGCCTTGGCATCGCGCGCCGGATCGCAATTTTTCAGAAGAACTGCCGTCACGATTGCGCCTTCCTTCAGCAGCAGCACCTGACAACCCAGCTTTTCGGGATCGCGGGCGCCGGCTTTGCGGGCCAGATCCGTGAAGTATTCCAGCAGCAGGCGCTTGTGTTCGGCGGCCTGCGCGTGGATCGGATGGTCCCTGTCCTGAAACTCAGCCCCTGCCTTTATGAACATGCAGCCGCGAAACCCGTCCTCTTCAAACCACTCGCTGAGCGCGTCGAAACTGGCAAGCAACTGATCGGCCGGGGTGTCCGCCAGTTCTTCGATCCGGCGCAGGAACCAGTTGCGGAAATTCTCGTCCCGCAGCCGCAGAACTGCAAGTATCAGCTCCTCCTTGGTGCGGAAGTGCTTGTACATTGAGGTCTTCGACACCCCCGTTTCCGTCACCAGCTTATCCATTCCGGTGGCATGAAATCCATCGCGGTAAAAGACCTGCAACGCTTTGCGGACCAGTTCGTCGCGTTTGTTCGGGCGCATGATTCGGCTCCTGAGTGTACTGATCTGTACATAATACGCTTCGGTTCGAACCACAACCTCAACGCGTTTTTCTTTTATTTTCAATGGAATTTTCGGATCTCAGGACTGCCCATAGAAAAAACGCAGAAAAATCTCTTGAAAAAAATTACCGATCTGTACACATTAAACTTAAGATGTACCGATCTGTTAACCTTGGAGCAGTCAGATGCGACGCCGTGCCAGTCCCTTTTCATCCCAGTACGTCCCCTTCCTGTTGACCCTCGCGCTGATTGCCGCCTCATTGACATGAAAGACCAAGACATGAGACGCCCCCCTCTGCCCCCCTTCACGCAAGAAACCGCAACGCAGAAAGTGCGCATGGCAGAAAACGGCTGGAACAGCCGCGACGCGGATGTGGTTACCCCCGCCTATTCCGATGACAGCCAGTGGCGAAACCGGGCTGAATTCCTCACCGGGCATGACCAGATCCATGCCTTCCTGACCCGTAAATGGAACAAGGAACTGGACTATCGGCTGATCAAGGAATTATGGGCGTATTCCGGCAATCGGATCGCTGTTCGCTATGCCTATGAATGGCGCGATGACAGCGGTCAGTGGTTCCGGTCCTATGGAAACGAGAACTGGGAATTCGCTGAAGATGGACGCATGGCCAATCGCCACGCATCGCTGAACGATTTGCCGATCACAGAAGCCGAGCGGCTTTTTCACTGGCCCCTGGGCCCGCGCCCCGACGATCACCCCGGCCTGTCCGAATTGGGGCTCTGAAAGGACATCCGATGCCACGCGCGTTTTCCGAACTGACCTTCACCCCTGCCGTCCGCGCCCATCAGGAGCGGATGGGCTCTGCGAAAACCTACGCGCGGTTCATCGCGGGCGGCCCGCAGCAGGGGCATGAGATTGGCCAGGCGGAGAAAGCATTTATCGAGGCGCGGGACGGGTTCTATCAGGCCACCGTGTCCGAGACCGGCTGGCCCTATGTTCAGTATCGCGGCGGGCCGGGCGGGTTTTTGAAGGTTTTGGGTGCCCGGACCCTCGGCTATGCCGATTTCTCGGGCAACAAACAGTATATTTCGCGCGGGAATCTGGACGGCAACGACCGGATCGCCATGATCCTGATGGATTATGCCAACCGGGTGCGCCTCAAGATACTGGGACGCGTTGAATTCTCCGAGGGCGCTGCCGCAGCCGCTGGCCTTTACCCCGACGACGCAGAGGCCCCTGCTGAACGGGCCGCCATTATCCATGTCGAGGCGCTGGACTGGAATTGCCCGCGCCACATAACGCCCCGCTTTACCGAAGCCGAGCTTCGTCCGCACCTGAATGAACTCGGGGTGCAACTGGCGCGGCTACAGGCCGAAAACGAAAAGTTGAAACAGCAACTGGCAAACCTGTCCTGACCCGACCGGGTCCGAAACGGCAGCACGTCATTTCTACAAGGAAGCCCCATCATGCCGCGTTCTACGTTAAATGTCGCCAGCGTTTGCCTTGTAGGCTTTGTGTTGTTTTCCGCGGCTCTGATGCTTGGGTTTTTTGCGTCGCCGGAAGCTGTGCGCACATCTCCGCCCGGGTTGTACAATTCGCTTCTGCTGGAGCAGCTGGCGCGTCGGTAAGTCCTGTTTTTTCGGCGGTCCGGCGTCTTGCCATCAAAGAAAGATCACCTTACCTCTTGACCTTCCCGTGACTGGAACCCTCATCTGGAGGGTAATGATAGCGCAGGATGAGTCGGATGGCCGCTCCACAAACGATCCAGTTGAAGATTACAGGTATGGGATGTGCCTCTTGCGTAGGTAGGGTGGAATCCGCCCTGCACGGCGTTCCCGGCGTGACCGAAGCATCGGTGAATTTTGCGACCGGGTCCGCGCAGGTTGCGCATGACGGTCCGGTCAATGCGTTGACCGACGCGTTGTCCGGCGCCGGGTATCCGGCTGCGACCCGGCAGACGACCCTGAAAATCGGCGGTATGAGTTGCGCCTCATGCGTGGGCAGGATCGAAAAGGCACTGTTGACCGATCCGGCCGTGATCGAGGCGCGGGTCAATCTGGCGACCGAAAGCGCAACCGTCACCTACATTGACGGAGCAACCGATCCCCGAAATCTTGCCAAACTGTCGGAGGATGCCGGATATCCCGCCCGCGTGGCCGATAGCATCAGCGAAGACAGGACCGATAGCGAGAAAACGGCCGAGGCCAGTGCCCTGACGCGCGCAACAGTATTTGCGGCGGTTCTGGCACTGCCGGTATTCGTGCTGGAAATGGGTGGTCATATGATACCTGCCTTCCACCATTGGGTGCACACGACCATAGGAACGCAGGCCAGTCACCTGATTCAGTTCGCGCTGACCTCGGTGCTGTTGCTGGGACCCGGGCGGGTGTTTTATGCAAAAGGCATCCCCGCCCTGTTGCGCGGATCGCCTGATATGAATGCGCTGGTCGCATTGGGGACCGGTGCTGCCTATCTCTATTCGGTCACGGCAACCTTCGCGCCGCAGGTTCTGCCGCAGAGCAGCGCCAACGTGTATTTCGAAGCGGCCTCGGTCATTGTGGTCCTCATCCTGCTGGGACGCGTGATGGAGGCCCGGGCCAAGGGCCGGACCGGGGCCGCGATCCGCAAACTGGTGGGGTTGCAGCCCAAAACAGCGCGGGTCGAATTGGACGGCGTGACGCTGGACCGCCCGATTTCCGACATCGTGACCGGCGATATCGTGCAAATCCGCCCCGGGGAGCGTGTTCCCGTGGACGCCGAGGTGCTTGAAGGCACCTCTTATGTCGATGAAAGCATGATCACGGGTGAGCCGGTGCCGGTGGGCAAATCCCCTTCGGATCAGGTGGTGGGCGGCACTGTCAATGGCACCGGTGCGCTGCGTGTTCGCGCCACGCGGGTTGGGGCGGATACAGTGCTGGCACAGGTGATTCATATGGTGGAACAGGCGCAGGGCGCCAAGCTGCCGATTCAGGGGCTTGTGGACCGGATCACCGCCTGGTTCGTGCCCGCGGTGATTGGCGTGGCCCTGTCGACGATTGCCATCTGGCTGATCTTTGGCCCTGCACCTGCTTTGCCGATGGCATTGGTCACCGGCGTTTCCGTGCTGATCATTGCCTGCCCCTGCGCCATGGGGCTGGCCACACCGACATCGATCATGGTGGGCACCGGCCGCGCCGCAGAACTGGGCGTGCTGTTTCGCAAGGGCGACGCGTTGCAGCAGCTACAGCAGGCCAGGGTCGTCGCACTGGACAAGACGGGCACTCTGACAATGGGACGGCCCGAATTGGAAAGCGTTCTGACGGCCAACGGTTTTGAACGCGACGACGTGCTGCGACTGGCCGCTGCGGTCGAGGCGCGGTCGGAACATCCGATCGCGACCGCGATCACCCGCGCAGGTCCATCGGAACAGCCGGCGCCTTCGGATTTTGCATCCCATACCGGTCTGGGGGTTCAGGCGGTTGTCGAAGGGCGCAATCTGCTGATCGGTTCACCCAGATGGATGGCGCGCAACAGCGTGGATCTGACCGATTTGACACCTGAGGCAGAGCGGCGTGCGGCTGAAGGGGCCACACCTCTGTTTGTTGCGATTGACGGTCTGGCGGCGGCTTTGCTGACCGTGTCCGACCCCGTCAAACCCGGCACCGCACAGGCGCTGGACCGGTTGCATGCGATGGGCCTGACGCTGGCGATGGTGACGGGCGACAATGCTCGCACAGCACAGGCACTGGCTGACAGGCTGGGCATCGACCACGTCACGGCCGAGGTGCTGCCCGATGGCAAGCTGTCTGCAATCAACGCCTTGCGCGACCACTTCGGCACGTTGGCCTTTGTCGGCGACGGCATCAACGACGCCCCGGCTCTGGCGGCGGCAGATATCGGTGTGGCCATCGGCACAGGTACCGATGTCGCAATCGAAACGGCGGACGTGGTTCTGATGTCCGGCGACCTGCGCGGCGTCGCGAACGCGGTGGACATCAGCCGCAGAACCATGCGCAACATCCGGCAGAACCTGGTCTGGGCCTTTGGCTACAACATCCTGCTGATCCCCGTGGCCGCCGGCGTGCTGTTCCCATTCAGTGGCCATCTTCTGTCGCCCGCTCTGGCAGCAGGGGCCATGGCGCTGTCGAGCGTCTTCGTTGTCTCGAATGCGCTGCGGTTGCGCCGCGTCCGGCCCAACCTGCCGGATGGCCCAAGCGAACATACAACCCAAACGGTGACCTCATGAATATCGGAGATGTTGCAACCCGGACCGGCCTGCCCGCCAAGACGATCCGCTATTATGAAGATATCGACCTGATCAGACCTTTGCGCGACGACAACGGCTATCGCAGGTTCCGCGACAGCGACGTACATAAACTGAACTTTCTGGGCCGCGCCCGCGCTCTGGGCTTCACCATCGAGGATTGCCGCACCCTGATGGCACTGTACGAAGACGAAACCCGCGCCAGCGCGGACGTCAAAAAGGTGGCTCGGGCGCATCTGGCCCAGATCGAGGCCAAGATCGCCGACCTGAACGCGATGCGCGACACGCTGGGTCACCTGATCGACGCCTGCGCCGGGGATGACCGACCCGATTGCCCGATCCTGCAGGATTTGGGTGGCAACGGTTAGCACGGGGTTGCCCTTTGGCCGCAGCTTTGCTTTGTCTCTGCGTAACATTCCGGCCCGATGAAAAAGCCGGCCGCCGGACAGCAGAGAGGATCACCAAATGGCAAAAGTCGCGTTCTTGGGTCTGGGCGTCATGGGGTATCCCATGGCCGGTCACCTTCAGACAGCGGGTCATGAGGTAACGGTTTACAACCGCACCGCCGCTAAGGCCGAGGCCTGGGTGGCGCAGTTTGGCGGCGCATTGGCAACTACACCGCGCGAGGCGGCAGAGGGTGCTGAATTCGTGATGTCCTGTGTTGGCAATGACGACGATCTTCGAATGGTATGCACCGGCGAAGACGGTGCGTTCCACGGAATGACCGAAGGGGCGATCTTTGTGGACCACACAACCGTTTCCGCGAAGGTGACGCGCGAGTTGTTTGAGGCCGGAAAGTCGCGGGGCATCGCCTTTGTCGACGCCCCGATCTCGGGCGGGCAGGCCGGGGCTGAAAATGGCGTTCTGTCGATCATGTGCGGCGGTGATGCGGCAGCCTTTGATACGGCCGAGCCGATCATGCAGGTCTATGCCAAAATCTGTCGCCGCATCGGTGATTGCGGGGCGGGTCAAATGACCAAGATGTGCAACCAGATCGCCATCGCCGGGCTGGTTCAGGGCCTGAGCGAAGCGCTGCATTTCGCCGAAAAAGCCGGGCTGGACGGACGTTCCGTGGTCGAGGTGATCAGCCAGGGCGCCGCGGGCAGCTGGCAGATGGCAAACCGGTATGAAACCATGCTGGACGATCACTTTGAACACGGGTTTGCGGTCGACTGGATGCGAAAAGATCTGGGGATCTGTCTGGCGACGGCAAACGAAACCGGCGCCTCGCTTCCGGTGACCGCCCTGGTGGATCAGTTCTACAAGGACGTGCAGAAACTGGGCGGTGGACGGTGGGACACGTCTTCGCTGTTCAAACGGTTGCGCGCATTGGACTGAAGAAAGGGGGCTGTCTGCCCCCTCTTGGCCCCCCGGGCCAATTCACCCCCGAAGGTATTTTTAGCCAGATGAAGAGGATCACGGTGCAGACAGGACGGGATCTGATATGAGCGACACATGTGCTTTCTGGGCTGAGGCCCTGCACCGGCATTGGGGGCTGGAGGCCGGGCTGACACGGCTGGATGGGGAATATGACCAGAACTTTCTGGTCCGAGCCACCAACGGACGGGACTATGTACTGAAGGTGATGCGCGCAGGTTGCGAGGCTGACCTTGTCGACCTGCAGGTCAAAGCGCTGGCGCATATCGCATCCGCAGCTCCGGGATTGCCGTTTCCCGAGGTATTTCCTGATCTGAACGGGAATATGCTGCCGGAAATTGCAGATATGCTGGGCCAAAAGCGGCTTGTGTGGCTGCTCGAATGTCTGCCGGGGCAATGCTATGCCAAAGCTGCGCCCAAATCCGGGGAACTGATCCTGAAATTGGGCCGGGTGCTGGGCGCAACCGACAAGGCGTTGGAACGCTTTGCCCATGACGGCCTGCACCGGTCCGATTTCAAATGGGACCTGACACAGGCCGGTTGGGTCGCGGACCAGCTCGACGTCGCAACCGACCCTGCGCGGCGGGCGATATTGGCGGATATTTGCGACGGGTTCACCGCGATAGCGGATCAGTTGGCGCACCTGCCTGCACAGGCGATCCACAACGACGCAAATGACTATAACATTCTGGTCGAAGGCGAATTGGGCCAGCGGCAGAGCATATCCGGGCTGATCGATCTGGGCGACATGTGTTCAGCCCCGCGCGTCTGCGATCTGGCCATAGCGGGCGCGTATGTCGTGCTGGACCACCCCAGGCCCGAGCGGGCGCTGGCCGCATTGGTGCGCGGATACCACGCGGCCAACCGGCTGCGGGCGGATGAGGTCGATCTGATTTGGCCTCTGCTGCGGATGCGGCTGGCCGTGTCGGTCGTGAATTCGACCCTGATGGCCTCGGAAAATCCGGACGATCCTTACGTGACAATCAGCCAGGCGCCCGCGTGGCGGTTCCTTGAGAACGGAACTGTCAATGGCGGGCTGATGTCAGCACGGCTGCGGGCGGCCTGTGGATTGCCCGTGACGGATGGGGCGGAACGTATTCATGCCTACCTTTCGGAGCATCGTGGTCAGTTTGCCGAGATGATGGCGCAGGACCTGAACGAAGCCACAACGGGATCGCTGTCGGTAGAGAACGCGACCTGGCCTCAAAACCCGTTTCACATGCCTCTGGAAGAGGCCGCGCGTGTGGGGGAGGAGTTTGGCGAGGGCCTGTGGCTGGGCTATTACAACGAACCGCGTCTGATCTATACAGAGCCCGGGTTTCGCAAAGGGCCATGGAAGGCGTCGGACCGGCGCACCGTTCATCTGGCCGTGGATGTGTTTGCCCCGGCGGGTACTGTATTGCACGCGCCGATGAGCGGACGGGTCGAGGCGGTCGAGAACCGCGCGGCGCATCTGGACTATGGCGGTGTCGTGATCCTGCATCATGAAACGCCCGAAGGTGATCCGTTCTATACGCTCTATGGTCATCTGGACCCTGAGGTCTGCGACCGGCTGAAACCGGGCGATCCGGTGGCGCAGGGTGCAGCCTTTGCTCGGCTCGGCGATGCCAGCGAAAACGGCGGTTGGGTGCCTCACGTGCATTTCCAGCTGGCCCTGACCACGGACGGGATGCAAAACGACTGGCCGGGGGTTGGTGATCCTGACGAGATGGACCTCTGGCACGCGGTCTGCCCCAACCCGGCGGCCTTGCTGAACCTGCCGGATGACAAGGTGTTCTATCGGCCGACCGACAAGCAGGCGATCCTGCAGGGGCGGCAGGATCATTTCGGCGGCAATCTGTCGCTGACTTATGACGATCCGGTGATGCTGGTGCGTGGTTGGAAGCACCATCTGTTCGACGAATGGGGGCGCCCTTATCTGGACGCCTACAACAACGTGCCTCATGTGGGTCACGCGCATCCGCGCATTCAGGCGGTCGCGGCCGATCAGTTGAAGCGGATGAATTCCAACACCCGCTATCTTCACCCGGCTCAGACGGCATTTGCTGACAAGATCCTGTCAAAGCTGCCCGATCATCTTCAGGTCTGTTTCTTCGTCAACTCGGGCACCGAGGCGAACGAACTGGCCCTGCGGCTGGCCCGCGCGCATACCGGGGCCAAGGGAATCGTGACACCGGATCACGGCTATCATGGCAACACCAATGCAGCCGTTGCGATCTCGGCCTATAAGTTCAATAAACCCGGAGGGATCGGTCAGGCCGATTGGGTCGAACTGGTCGAGGTGGCGGACGATTATCGGGGGTCGTTCAAACGTGACGATCCCAACTGCGCCCAGAAATACGCTGACCTCGTAGACCCCGCGATTGCCGCCTTGCAGGACAAGGGACAGGGCGTGGCCGGATTCATCGCCGAGACCTTCCCCTCGGTCGGTGGTCAGATCATCCCCCCCAAGGGCTATCTGCCTGCGGTTTATGAGAAAATCCGGGCCGCCGGCGGGGTTTGCATCGCCGATGAAGTTCAAACCGGACTCGGACGGCTGGGCGAGTACTATTTCGGCTTTGAACATCAGGGCGCGCTGCCGGATATCGTTGTTTTGGGCAAACCCATCGGCAACGGCCATCCACTAGGCGTGCTGGTCACGACCAGGGAAATCGCGCAGAGCTTTGACAACGGGATCGAGTTTTTCTCGACCTTTGGCGGCTCGACCCTGTCCTGCCGGATCGGCAAAGAGGTGCTGGACATCGTCGATGACGAAGGGTTGCAGGAGAATGCCCGCATCATGGGCGCGCGTCTGATGGAAGGGCTGCGCCGGATCGAGGCCGATTTCACCTGCGTCGGCGACGTGCGCGGCATGGGTCTGTTTCTGGGGGTGGAACTGATCAACCCGGACGGGTCGGAAGGCACGGAAATCTGCAAATACGTCAAGAACCGGATGCGCGATCACCGTATCCTGATTGGCAGCGAAGGTCCCAAGGACAATATCCTGAAGATCCGCCCGCCCCTGACCATCGAGGCCGAGGATGTGGACATGATCCTGTGGGCGCTGCGCGAAGTTCTGTCCGAAGTCGGCGACTATGCCCCGGCACCCGCGTGCGATCACGACCATCACCATGCCGGGTGCGGGTGCTGCTGAGCTGCGACCCCGGCAAATGTTGCCGGGGCTGCGCCATCACCGCTCAGTGCAGCATGGCCGAGGGGGTCTGATGGCCGGTTGTCGGCACCGGGATTGATGCCGTCATTCGTCGCAGGGCCAGACCGAGCTCTTCGGACAATGACGCCAGCGCCGGCGCAAAATCAGGGCGCACGATCAGCGACGCCATCATCATCGCGTCTTCACGGGCGCCTTCAGATGCTGCGGCGATCATCTGGGCGAAGCAGTTTTCATCCGCACCCAGGCAGGAACAGTTCAGCCCGTGGCGAACCAATGGCCGCCGGCCGTGTTGGGCGCAGAGAGCGCATAACCGGTCCAGCGTCATCATCGTGGCTTGGCCCTGATCGACGCCCAGCGCGATCTCGAAATCATGCGCCGCATCTCTGCGACCGTGCGCGCCGTCGCTCCACAATCGCAGGTACATGACGGCACCGGCTTCGATCGGGGTCAGATCGGACAGCCGCCCCACCGCAGCCCCGCCGCGTGACGAAGGCGCGCTCATTTCGTCAGGATCAGTTTACCGGCCCGCGTGATGCGCAGCGTGTACAGCTGGTCGCCCAGTTCGATATGGGCCAGATTCCCACCTTTGGTCAGGTCTTCGGCCTTATGAGCCGGAAGCATGGAAACCGCATAGGACTGGCCGGGATTCGGGTTCTGCACATTCATCAGGACAACTCCAGAAGTTTTCGGGCGAAAGCCATAGTCTGTTCGCGTTTTTGGTCGATCTGGCTGACCCGGCTGAGGGTTGGCTGATAGCTTCCCATTTAATCTGATTATTTTAGTCAGGTATGTCAAGCCCCGTTATACGGCACCACATAGATTGCGCAGGTTTGTCCGGCGCGATACGTGTTGCGCAGATATCCATGCAATGAGGCAGCAGATGCGCGCGACAATCATGTTCGATCTGGACGGAACCCTTGTGGACAGCCTTCCCGATATCGCAGGGGCTGCGAACAGGATGTTGCAGGACGCCGGTGTCGCGCAACTGCCACAGGAAACGGTGAAACATTTTGTGGGCAACGGCCTGCCCAAACTGGTTGAACGTGTCATCCGCCATTGCGGCCTGCCGATGGACCACCATGCGGATCTGACCCGGCAAACCTTGGCACATTACAATGCCGCTGCCTGCGTCAAGACGGTTGCCTATGCCGGTATACCGCAGGCGCTGGATCAACTGCGCGCGATGGGATGCGTTCTGGGCGTGTGCACAAACAAACCTGAAGGACCAGCGCGCCATGTTCTGCAAGCTCTGGACCTTGCGCATTATTTCGATGCCGTCCTTGGCGGCGATAGTCTGAGCACCCGCAAACCGGACCCGGCACATCTTGAGGCCAGCTTTGACGCCGTCGCGCCCTCCGGCCCCCGTCTCTTTGTCGGAGACAGCGAAGTTGACGCCGAAACCGCCCGGCGGGCGCGGGTTCCGTTTTTGCTGTTTACCAACGGATACCGAAAAACACCTGTCGCGGATATCGCCCACACCGCCAGTTATGGCGACGCATCCGAGTTGCCCGCGCTGGTCCGCGAGGTGGTGCAAAAGCTGAGCCAGACCACCTGAACAGGAGCCTGGCCCAAGCCGTCTCAGGGATGAATGGAAACGGTATCCGGAGGGTGACTGAGGGGCCGGCCGAGGGGGTAAGAAGCCAGCCCCTCACAGGGGGAAAAGTGGTATGGTCCGGAATGACCCTTTCGATAATCAATACTTAACGAATCGGTCCGAAACTAGATATTGGGGGATTCCCGTAGACCCCGAGATGACGTTGAAATCGCAGCGACTTTTTCTTGCATTCATCGACGAAAATACGTGAACCGGGTGCAAAGCGCCCAATACTCGCTGCCTGTCACGCGAATCCTGCCCGGGACGGGATCAGCAACTCAGCCAGCCACTGGCCGGCTTATGCGCCTGAATTGCAGGTGCCGAGGAAGCCGCCGTCGAACATCGGATGCCCGGGGTCATAGGTGACCTGTGCGCGTGGCGTCACCCCAACGATCTGAAGCGTGTCGTGTGCATTGGTGGGGGCTTCGCTGCCCTGCACCACAGGAACATCCTTAAAGCACTGGTGATCGGCACCGCGATACAAGGTCGGGCCGTTGCCAAGCCCGCCAAATTCAAAATCCTCCAAAGCTTTGATCACGCCGCAGGGGTTGAAAGTTCCTGCGCGTTCGCAGGCGTCGGCATACAGCAGAGTCTGCGCGTAACAGGTCTGCGCCGCATTCGAAGGGGGCTTGCCGTATTTCGCCTGAAACGAGTTGACAAATGCCTTTGTGCCTTCGTCCTGCAACTGCCAGTTCCAGTTCACCGAACCCATCACACCTTTGATGCTTTCCCCCGCCACGGCGGCCGTCAGTTCAGTGACCAGCGGCACGACGATCCGGAAATCCCTGCCGTTGGCAACCTGATCACGCAAACCGAACTGCATCGCGCTGACCAGCGCGTTCACCATACTGCCGCCGTAATGGTTCAGAACCAGCACATCTGCGCCCGACTCCAGGATAAGGGGCATGAAGGGTGAAAAATCCGTTGTCGCAAGCGTCGTCCGCAAGAATTTGACCGTTTCCCACCCCACGGCCTCGGTCGATGCGACCATCGCCTTTTCCTGGCTGCGTCCCCAGTTGTAATCGGCTGTCAGGTGATAGGCGCGGCGTTCACGGCCCAGTTCGGTCGCCAGTACCGGGGCCAGCGCGTCGGCCGACATTTGCGCATTGAAGAAATGACGGAACCCATTGGCCTTTCGATCCCTGCCGGTCACGTCGTTGGAATGGGTCTGACCGGCCATGAAGACAACGCCCGCCTGCTGACAGAGGTCCTGAACCGCAATCGCTACGCCCGAAAACGACCCGCCGCCGATCATGACCGCGCCGTCATTTTCGATCATAGATTTGGCAGACTTTCGCGCCACGTCCGATCTGGTTTGCGTGTCACCGGTGACAAATTCGACCTTTTTTCCAAGGACTCCGTTCCCCGTCAGCGCCTTGGAGGTAAAGGTGCTCCGACACCCGCCGTCGCCAATGCCGTTCAGGTGGTCAACGGCCAGTTGCTGCGCGCGCAACTGGTCCTCGCCCTCATCGACATAAGGTCCGGTCAGCGGGACATTGAAGCCAAAAACCACCGAAGGGCCCGTCGGCTCATTCGTATAAGCGGCGACTGACGCGGCGGTAAAGATCGTGGGCAGGGCCAGACCACCGGTTGCGGCAGCACCGGTTTTCAGCAGCGCGCGGCGTGAGACAGATCTGTTGGCCATTCAATCCTCATTATCCTTGCCTGCATCCGGCGGCTGGACGGTCAGCGTTACGGGACATTGCCCGGCGCAAAACGCGTATGTCCATTGCCGTTAGAACAGGCATATCAACCTATTCAAAATGCGCCGCCGATTTGCAAATGAATATCAAGGGAAAGCCCCGGATAAGGGGGCCGGTCGATGTTCGCCAGCCACAGTTGCTAAACCGTAACCCCCCGCAATACCTGATCGCGTGAGAGTTCCGACTTGGCGCCGGAGGTCAGAACCGCGCCGCGTCTGAGGACGACAAATCTATCGGCGAGGTCATATGCGAAATCGAAATACTGCTCAACCAGGACAATCGCCATTTTACCCTGTTCTCTGAGGTGGCGGATGACCTCTCCGATTTGCTGGATGATGTTGGGCTGGATGCCTTCGGTGGGCTCGTCCAGCAACAGAAGCTTTGGCCGCGTGATCAGCGCCCGTGCGATGGCCAGTTGTTGTTGCTGTCCGCCGGACAGATCGCCGCCGCGCCGGTTCTGCATTTTCCTGAGAACCGGAAACAGGTCGAAAATCTCGTCCGGAACGAAATGCGCATTGGCGGGTAAACAGGCAAAGCCGGTTTCCAGATTTTCGCGCACACTCAACAACGGAAATATCTCGCGGCCCTGTGGCACATAGGCGACGCCCTTCCAGGCCATGCGATGTGCGGGCAGGATGCCCAGGTCTTCACCGTTCAGACGCAACATTCCGCCCGAGCGAGAGTGCGTGCCGGATATGGCTTTGATCAGGCTGGTCTTGCCGACGCCATTGGTGCCCATCACACAGGTCACCTCACCCTTTTCAGCCCGCATCGAGATGCCGTTGAGTATTTGCGAATGCCCGTAATGCAAGGTCAGATCGGTTAGTTTCAACATCGCTCAGCGCCCCAGATAGACGTCGATGACGTCCCGATTGGATGTCACATGGTCCAGAGACCCCTCGGCCAGAACAGAACCTTCGTGCAGCACGGTAACCTTGCAATTCAGGCGGCGAACGAACTCCATGTCGTGTTCAACAACCACCACCGCGCGAGACCTGGCCGACTGCACCAGAAGGTCAGTCGTGTGCTCGCGTTCCTGCGGAGTCATCCCGGCGGCGGGTTCATCGACCAACAGCAAGCGCGGTTCCTGCGCCAGCAACATGCCGATCTCCAGCCATTGCTTCTGACCATGGCTCAGCTCTCCCGATTTCCGGGTCAGTTCATCCTTGAGGCCAATCTCTGCCGCGAGCTGCTCGACCTTCTCCAGATCGGTCTTTGAGGGCCTGTAGAAAAGTGCCCTCAACCAGCCGCGATTGTTCTTCAGCGCCATCAGCAGGTTTTCCTGCACAGTCTGGTCTTCGAAAACAGTTGGTTTCTGGAACTTCCGTCCGATGCCGGCCTGAGCGATCCTGGCCTCGGTCATGTGCAACAAAGACACGGATTTTTCTCCCCAGATGACGCGCCCTTCATCGGGCCGGGTCTTGCCGGTGATTATGTCCATGAACGTGGTCTTGCCGGCTCCGTTCGGCCCGATCACGGCACGCAATTCCGCCTCACCGATCCGAAAGGACAGGTTGTTGATGGCCCGGAACCCATCGAAAGTGACGGAAACGCCGCTGACTTCCAATAACGTGCTCATTCGATGGCCTCTTTTTCCTGCAGGGCACCGTCATCGGGTCCTAGGTTTGCGCCATGGCGGTCGGGGTGACGGCGGTTGGTCCACAGGTCGAACAACCCTCCGATCCCTTGCGGGGCGAACAGGGTGACCAGCACGAACGACACGCCCAGCAGCACCTGCCACCAGTCGACCCATTTGATCGTGTAAAAGCCCAGCGGGATATCCGGGGCCTGCCCGCCGGTGAACCAGGTGCTCAGCAGACTAACGAAAGCCGCGCCGATCACTGCTCCATACAGGCGGCCTCTGCCACCAATAGCGACCCAGACGGCCAGGTAAATTGAGGCGATGGGGGCCATCTCCTCGGGGTTGATGATGCCCGCCTGCGGGTAATAAAGCGCGCCCGCGATGGCGGCGATGCAGGCGGTTAGCGTGAAAACGGCCAGCTTGTAGACCTCGACCGAGTATCCAAGGAACCGCACCCGCGCCTCGTTATCGCGGATGCCACGGATCACCGAGCCGAACTTGCCCGATACGATCCACGCCGCCAGCATGTAGCCCAGCCCCAAGGCCAGTGCCGAGGCCCAGAGAAACCAGACCGATACCACGTCCTGTGAGGCAGTGACGCCGGGCAGGTTCTGCAGGCCCGAAAGGCCGTTGTTGCCGCGCAAGCCGCTGTCGTTCTGGAACAGGTACAGCGCCAGAGCCAGAGTCATGGCTTGGGTCAGGATCGACAAATACACGCCGGTCACCCGGCTGCGGAAGGCCAGCCAGCCGAAGATCAGCGCCAGAAGGCCCGGCACCAGCACGACCAGAATCAATTGTAGGGTCAGGCTATGGGAAAAGGCCCAGATCAGTGGGAAATCCGACGATCCGACCACACCGAATATTTGCGTACCGATGGCGTCCACGACCTCGGATGGCGTTGGCGGGATATCGGCCTGTGACAAAGACTCGACCACGATCAGGCGCGTGCGCTCGTACATCAGCCACATGCCGATCATGTAGCCACCCAGCCCGAAAAAGGCGAAATGGCCCAGCGACAGGATACCGGTGAAGCCCCAGACCAGATCCATCGCGACAGCGATCAGGCACAGGCACAGGGTCTTTCCCAGCGTCTTGACGAAACTGGTCGAGATAGCGCCGATCCCGAACCCTTCGGACAGGACGGTCACGCCCAAAGTGAACAGCGACAGGATGGCCAGAAAGACCAGTACGGAGGGGTTCTTGGCGACAAAACTGCGGTCCATGGCTCAATCCCCCGCCGCACGCCCTTTGAGGGCGATGATGCCCCTTGGCCGGAACTGGATGAAAATGATGATGAAGATGATCATGTAGGTCTGCGCTGCGAGCGTATTCGAGGGGTTCATCCACTCGATCCCCTTTTGCAGGAAGCCGATCATGCCCGCGCCCGCCAGCGCGCCCCAGATATTGCCGACGCCGCCGACCACAACTGTCATGAAGCTTTGCACGATATAGTCGCTGCCCAGATCCGACGTCACCTTGGCGAACAGTCCGATGGCAACCCCCGCAATCCCGGCAATGCCCGAGCCCAGCCCAAAGGTCAGCATATTCACCCGCCCCGGATTGATGCCCATCGACCCGGCCATGCGCGGGTTCTGCGTGACGGCGCGCATCTCAAGCCCCAAGCGAGTGCGTTTCATGGTGTACAGAAACAGCCCCAGAAAGATCATCGCCAGAACGAAGATCGCGATGCGGATATAGCTGATCGAGACGACATCGTTCAGCACCCATGCCCCGTCCAGCCAGCCGGGCGCGGTCAGCGGGCGAGCCTGTGTGCCGAAGATGTTCTTGGCCAGTTGCTGCAGGGCGATTGAGATGCCGAAGGTCGCCAGCAGAGTTTCCAGCGGACGGGCATAGAGCCAGCGGATCACCAGCCGCTCCATCGCGACTCCCATGGCGAAGGTGACGGCGAAGGCCATCGGGATGGCGACGATGATCGAAAGCGTATGGTCAGGGATAAACTGCTGGACGACATAGCCAGTGTAAGCGCCCATCATGATGAATTCGCCATGGGCCATGTTGATCACGCCCATCACACCGAAGGTGATGGCGAGGCCGATGGCGGCGAGGAAATAGATCGACGCCAGCGAGATCGCATCGAGCGTCAGATCGAGTGTCTGGTTCAGGCCGACCTTCAGTTCGATCTGTTCCAGTGCCTTTTCGGCGGCTCCGGTCACCCCGGGGGAAGGCTCCGCGTAGGCCTCAAAAAACACATAGGCTTCCAGAGCGGCGTCGATATCGGTTTGCGAAACGAGGTCCGGTACCAACCCGGCATCAGCCAATGCGCTGTAGGCCCGCAGGCGCGCAGCATTGCTGTTGAGCTGGGCGACCGGAACACCGCCAACCCGACCGCCGTCGATGTGTGCAGCCAGTGCCAAGCGGATATCGGTCTGCGACACTTTCGGCGCCGCCAGATCGTTTGCAACGAGCAGATCATATGCTTCGGCCTCGGGCAACGTATCCGAGCCGGGGGCGAGTATGGTGGCGATATTGGCATTCGCGGGCGGTTCGGCCGCCACTTGCCGCCTGGTGAAGACCAGAGGGTTCAGCGCCGCGCGCACATCGACCCCCAGATCGCCGGACATCTCTTCTATCGCAGCTACGCGCGCTGCCGGGTCTGCGTCGTAGCCAATAGTCAGCAGCCGTTCCAGTCGCTGCTTGCGGGCTTTCAGACCGGCATCGGGTTCGCCGTCAATCGACGCGCGCAGAGGTTCCAGCAGAACACCTTCAGGATCGCGCTGGATGGACTGCAACGCGGACAGACGTTTCGCGCGGTCCGGGTCGGTCAACTGGAACTGCACCAGCGCAGTACCGATCAGCGCACGAATGCCGCTATTGGGTTTCAGCTGTTTCAGGTCGGATTTCTCAAAGATACCAACGACCTCGCCGGTATCGAAATCGGTCAACTCATAAGACCGCCCCTCGGTCTTTTCTCCTGAAAAGAACTGACCATCCGACTTGCGAATCCACATGTCCTTGGCGGCCCAAGTCTCAAGCATCACCTGTGCTTGCGGCAACCCGCTGGTAACAATCGCGTCAATCGCAGGCCCGATCGTCTTGCGCGAGCTTTTGGCGATGATCTCCTGATGCTCTTGCAGGATCGGTTGCAGCCCCGCCTCTTGCGCGTTGGCGGTCAGGCAGGCGCATAGAATTGCGAGGCCCGCAAGGAAAAGTCGTAACATGTGGTGAAACCCGAGTGTCTTAAGGGGCAAGGCGGGCATCACACCCGCTTTGCGTGTCGTTTAGTAGTTCGACAGGGTCTGAACGCAGGTCTCGGTCTCGGTGTTGTACATACCGCAACCCAGCTCTTTCCAATCCGACTTTAGCACCGCCGATTCCGGCAGGAAGTCGGTCCACGCGTCGCCGGGCACAACGTCGGTTTCGCTGATGATATCAAACTGACCGTCTTCCTGAATCTCACCGATCAAAACCGGCTTGGCCAGGTGGTGGTTCGGCAGCATCACGGCAGTGCCGCCTGTCAGGTTCGGGAACTCCTGGCCATACATCGCAGCGCGCACAGCGTCGACTTCGGTCGACCCGGCCTCGGTCGCGGCGTTTACCCACATGTTGAAGCCGATGAAGTGCGCCTCCATCGGATCATTGGTCACGCGGTCTTCGCCCATGGTGGCTTTCCACGTTTCGACGAATTCGGCGTTGGCCTCGGTATCCGCAGACTGGAAGTAGTTCCACGCCGCCAGATGGCCGACGAGGTTGGTTGTATCCAAACCCGACAGTTCCTCTTCGCCGACCGAGAAGGCCACCACCGGAATGTCATCCGCCGAAACGCCAGCGGCGGCCAGTTCCTTGTAAAAACCGATATTCGCGTCGCCATTGATGGTCGAGATCACGCCGACCTTTTTACCATCCGCACCCAGCGCGACTACGTCTGCCACGATCTTGGACCAGTCAGAATGGCCAAAGGGGGTGTAGTTGACGAAGATATCTTCGTCCGCGATGCCTTTACCCTTCAGATAGCTTTCCAGAATATTGTTGGTGGTCCTGGGGTAGACATAGTCTGTGCCGAGCAGAGCAATTTTCTCGACCCCCAGTTCCTCCAGAAAATAGTCGGTCGCAGGGATCGCCTGCTGGTTCGGTGCGGCACCGGTGTAAAACACATTCTTCGAAGACTCTTCGCCCTCATACTGAACCGGGTAGAACAGCAGACCGTTCAGTTCCTCGATCACCGGCAGCACCGATTTCCGGCTCACCGAGGTCCAGTTGCCAAAGATCACGTCCACCTCGTGCACGGTCAGCAACTCACGCGCCTTTTCGGCGAACAACGGCCAGTCGGATGCCGGATCGACCACGACGGCTTCAAGCTGTTTGCCCAGCAGGCCGCCCTTGGCGTTTTGCTGGTCGATCAACATCAGCATGGTGTCTTTCAGCGTGGTTTCCGAGATCGCCATCGTGCCCGACAGCGAATGCAGGACGCCGATCTTGATCGTGTCTTCAGCCGACAACGCGGAAGTGGCCGTGGCAGCAAATACGACCGATCCGGCGAGCGTGGATTTGAGAGATTTCATCTAATCCTCCTGGCGGGGACCGGCGAGAGGGCTTGCGCAAATACGCACTTTTCTTCTACCTGTTCCCCGCAACTGTTGTTGCGTTCCGTGTGGCGGTTGTGTCCGAGGTCCAATTCGCGCAGCCGTCACACACCCTGGGATTTTCCCCCGCTACGGGCACCCATACGGTTTCTGCATCGCAGCGAACTAAGCAACCAGCCTGTGTTGCATTTGCGAAAATCAGCCGCTGCCGCTTAATTTTTAATCTACTGCTCGGGCCTGTGGTCAATAATTGGTCACGCGCGTTGGAATAACGCCTGCTTGCGGCACCGTGGAATAGTTTTCCGACGCCCCAGCGGGGAAACAAGTTGCACGAAACAACCTGCCACAGGTGCCCCATTACTCAACTTGCCACCATAGTGCCCAAGCAGCGTGCGACGCCCCCGCGTGCCAAGGGCGTTGTCAGCCTGAGCACCAAGCAGCTTGGCAAAAGGTCGGTTTTGGACTCATTTCGTCAGTCCGGGTCATTCAAATGCCTGTTTCCCCGAACTTCGACGCCCGGGCTGGATGCAGTCCTTTTGAACACGGCAGGCGGTGTTACAGGCGGCGACATGTTCCGCTTTACCGGAGAGGCCGCTGCGGATACCGCGCTGACCCTGACAACCCAGGCCTGCGAGCGTGCCTACAAAGCGCAACCCGGTCCATACGCGCAAATCATCAACCATCTGACTATCGAGTCCGGCGCGCGGCTGAATTGGTTGCCGCAGGAGACCATCCTGTTTGACTCCTGCGCATTGGACCGCCGCCTGCTTGTCGAGATGGCGCCGGATGGGACGATGCTGTTGGTCGAGCCAATGGTCTTTGGACGCGCGGCCATGGGAGAGAGACTGACCGAAATCCGCCTTCGCGACCGGATCGAGATCCGGCGCGACGGATCACCCGTTTTCCTCGATGCCACGCGGTTTTCCGGTGATCTGCACGCCCATGTTTCCAAGCCGAACGTTGCAAACGGAGCAGGCGCGATGGCGCTGATCGTCTTTGCCTCAGCCACCGCTGAGGGCCATCTGGATCACGTCAGGAGGATGCTGCCCGACACCGCCGGAGCCAGCCTGATCCGGAAAGACCTGCTGGTAATCCGGATACTGGCGGAAAGCAGTTTCCACCTTCGCCGCGCGCTGATGCCGATTCTACGCCGGCTGAATGACGATACTTTACCCCGATGCTGGATGCTGTGACATGAACCTGACCCCTCGTGAAAAAGACAAACTGTTGGTCGCAATGGCCGCCGAAGTGGCGCGAAAGCGGCTGGCGCGCGGCGTTAAACTGAATCACCCCGAAGCCATCGCTCTGATCACCGATGCCGTTGTCGAGGGCGCCCGCGATGGGCGTTCGGTCGCGGACATGATGCAGGCCGGGGCCGAGGTCATCACCCGTGATCACTGCATGGAAGGCGTGCCCGAGATGATCCACGAGGTTCAGGTCGAGGCCACCTTCCCTGACGGCACCAAGCTTGTCACTGTCCACAACCCCATTCGTTAACTTGCAAAGGAGTTTCCAATGAACCGCATGCTGTTTCCCGCCCTTGTTCTGTCCGGCCCGGCCATGGCCCATACGGGCACCCAAGCTCACGCCCACGGAACCGACTATGTCATGCTGGGCCTTGGCCTTGCCGCGATTGCACTGGTCGCGACCGTTCTGATCTCGAAGCTGCCAAAATGATCCCGGGCGAGCTATTCCCAGCCGATGGTGAAGTCATCCTGAACGCCGACGCGCCGACAACGACTCTGATGGTTTCGAACACAGGGGACCGGCCGGTGCAGGTGGGCTCACACTACCATTTCGCCGAAACCAACCCGGCGCTGGAGTTCGACCGCGACGCTGCGCATGGGCATCGGCTGGACATCGCGCCGGGTACTGCGGTGCGCTTTGAACCGGGGCAAAGCCGTGAAGTCACGCTGATCCCAATTGGCGGCGCGCGCAGGGTCTATGGGTTCAATCAAAAGGTCATGGGGGCGCTCTGATGCCGGCGCACATCCAACGCTCGGACTACGCGGCCATGTTTGGCCCCACCACAGGCGACAAACTGCGACTGGCCGATACCGACCTGATCATCGAGGTTGAACGCGACCTGACCACCTATGGTGAAGAGGTCAAGTTCGGCGGCGGCAAGGTGATCCGCGACGGGATGGGGCAATCTCAGATCACGCGCGCCGAGGGAGCGGTGGATACGGTGATCACCAACGCGCTGATCGTCGATCACTCTGGCATCTACAAGGCGGATGTGGGCCTGAAAGACGGGCGCATCGCCAAGATCGGCAAAGCCGGGAACCCGGATACGCAAGCAGGCGTCGATATCATCATCGGCCCGGGGACTGAGGCCATCGCGGGCGAAGGGCGTATCCTGACCGCAGGCGGCTTCGACAGCCATATCCACTTCATCTGCCCGCAACAGATTGAGGACGCGCTGCATTCCGGTCTGACCACCATGCTGGGCGGTGGCACCGGCCCGGCGCATGGCACTCTGGCCACCACCTGCACCCCCGGCCCCTGGCATATCGGGCGCATGTTGCAGGCGGCGGATGCCTTTCCGATGAACATGGCCTTTGCCGGCAAGGGCAACGCTTCGCTGCCCGCTGCGTTGGAGGAACAGGTCAAGGCGGGCGCCTGCGCGCTGAAACTGCATGAGGATTGGGGCACCACGCCTGCGGCCATCGACTGCTGCCTCTCGGTCGCGGATGCGATGGATGTGCAGGTGATGATCCACACCGATACGCTGAACGAATCCGGGTTTGTGGAAAACACCGTTGCGGCCATGAAAGGCCGGACGATCCATGCGTTCCACACCGAAGGCGCGGGTGGCGGCCATGCCCCCGACATCATCAGGATCTGCGGCGAAAACCACGTTCTGCCCTCCTCGACCAACCCCACCCGGCCATTCACGGTAAACACGGTCGAGGAGCATCTGGATATGCTCATGGTCTGTCACCACCTCGACAAATCCATCCCCGAGGACGTGGCCTTTGCCGAAAGCCGCATCCGGCGTGAGACCATTGCGGCTGAGGACATCCTGCATGACATGGGGGCGTTCAGCATCATTGCCTCTGACAGTCAGGCCATGGGCCGCGTCGGAGAGGTACTGATCCGCACCTGGCAAACCGCCGACAAGATGAAGAAACAGCGCGGACGTCTCGCTGAAGAAACTGGCGACAACGATAACCTGCGCGTCCGCCGTTTTATCGCGAAATACACGATCAACCCGGCCATCGCACATGGGCTGAGTCACGAAATCGGCAGCATCGAAGAAGGCAAACGCGCTGATCTGGTCCTGTGGAACCCCGCCTTTTTCGGCGTGAAACCCGAGATGGTTTTGCTGGGCGGCACCATCGCCTGCGCGCAGATGGGGGACCCCAACGCCTCGATCCCGACGCCGCAGCCGGTCTACAGCCGCCCGATGTTCGGGGCTTTTGGGCGGGCGGTCGAAAACTCGGCGATCACGTTTGTCTCGGCCGCCGCGCAGGCGGCCGGGATTGGCGACAGGCTGGGGCTGGCAAAACAAACGGTCGCCGTCCGGGCCACCCGCGGCATCGGCAAGCGCGACTTGCTTTTGAATGACGCAACGCCGGAAATCTCGGTCGATCCGGAAACCTATGAGGTGCGCGCGGACGGCGAGCTGCTGACCTGCCAGCCTGCCGAAACTCTGCCGATGGCGCAGCGCTATTTCATGTTCTGACTGTTTTTTTGTGCTGCGTTGCAGCACCTGCATCCCGGCCATGATCAAACACCCACTACAAAGTGAGGACGAAATGACAAACTATGAAACCCATGGGAGGACCAACGCCACGCTCGTATTCGGGGGTCCAAATGGCACATACAGCAAGTCAGGCACGCAGCGGTTTTTCCCTTCCCGGCCTGTTCTCTTCAATCGGTTCGTCGATCTATTTGGCATTGGTCAGGCTGGCCGAGGCGCAATCCCGCGTTCGGAAAATCGAACGTTTCCAGTCGATGAGCGACGAAGAACTGCGCAAGCGCGGTCTGACGCGCGATCGGATCGTACATCACGTGTTTGCGGATTCCATCTGGCTCTGACCAGTTCCGAGGGGGCGTGCCAATGACCGCCCTGCTCTGCACAGCACGCCAGTACAGCGACCACAAACATGGTGATCCCGCGGACCATCTGTCGCTGACCTACGAAGACCGTTTTTTGCGCCGCAAGGTCCTGACCTGTAACAGCGGCGAACAGATTCTTGTCGATCTGGCGCAGACCACGTCGCTGGAACACGGCGGCGCCCTGATCCTGGAGGACGGGCGAGAGGTCGAGATTCAGGCCGCGCCCGAGATGTTGCTGGAGGTTCAGGCCGCCGACCTGCCTCGCATCGCGTGGCATATCGGCAATCGCCATACGCCCTGTCAGATCGAACGGAACCGCCTGTTGATTCAGGTGGACCATGTCATCAGGGACATGTTGTTGAAGATCGGCGCAACCGTCCGGGAAGTGCGGGAGCCGTTCACACCCGAGGGTGGCGCATATGGTCACGGCAGGACCCATGGCCATGCCCACTGACGCGGAAATCCTGACGCTGACACAATGGCTATCTCCGGCTTACCCGATAGGCGGGTTCGCCTATTCTCACGGGTTGGAAACCGCGATTGACGGCGGCGTTGTTACCAGCGCTGCAGAGACAGGCAGATGGATCGCCGACGTGATTGAACACGGGTCCGGGCGCAACGATTGCCTGTTTCTGACGGCGGCTTACAAGGCACTCACGCCCCCGGCACTGGCCGAAGCCGACCGCACCGCGCGGGCGTTTTGCGCCTCGGCAGAACGGTTGCTTGAAACGCACCTGTTGGGTGAGGCGTTCTGTGGCGTAACAGCCGAGGTCTGGGCGCTGGACATGCGCTCTCTGACCTATCCGGTGGCGGTCGGCCTCGCGGCCCGGCTGCAAAACCTGCCCTTGCAACTGACGGCCCAGATGTACCTGCAGGCGTTCCTGTCCAATCTGGTGGCCTGTGCTACACGGCTGGTGCCCCTTGGCCAGACCGACGCCCAGCGGCTGATCCGCGATCTGACGCCATTGGTGCAACGCGTGGCACGTGATGCGACTGACGGCGGGCTGGACGACCTTGGGTCCACCGCCTTTCTGTCCGATATCGCGGCAATGAAACACGAAACCCAGTATTCAAGGATATTCCGATCATGACCAATATGAACGGCCCCCTGCGCGTTGGCATCGGTGGCCCGGTGGGTGCCGGAAAAACCACGCTTACTGCCGCGCTGTCCGAGGCGCTGCGCGACAAGGTCTCGGTCGGGGTGATCACCAACGACATTTACACGCGTGAGGATGCAGAGGCGCTGATGCGCATGCAGGTTTTGCCGCAGGACCGGATCATTGGCGTGGAAACCGGCGGCTGCCCGCATACGGCCATCCGCGAGGATGCCTCAATCAACCTCGCCGCCGTGGCCGAGATGCAGGCCCGTCACCCGGAGGTCGAGGTGGTGCTGATCGAAAGCGGCGGCGACAACCTGTCGGCCACTTTCAGCCCCGAACTTGCGGACGTCACGCTCTACGTTATCGACGTGGCCGCAGGCGAGGAAATCCCGCGAAAGGGCGGGCCAGCCATCACGAAATCTGACGTTCTGATCATCAACAAAACCGATCTGGCCCCGCATGTCGGCGCCTCGCTTGAGGTGATGGATCGCGATGCCTCCAGAATGCGCAAGGGGCGGCCTTTCGTGTTCACATCTTTACGGCACAGGCAGGGCGTCGATGACATTTTGACCCTGCTGGCGCAGATCGGTGGGCTGGACGTGTCGGGCCAGACAGGGGCGACCTAGCGCCCCTGCGCCAAATTCATTCTGCCGGTGCCTGATCGGCCGAAGCCGCCGCAGTATTTTGTTCCGGGCGGGCACCGGTGATGTCGCGCAGCATCGGGGGCAGTTCCGCGTAACGGAAGGAAAACCCAAGCCGCAACAGACGGTCGGGCAGAATACGTTGACCCCCCAGCATCGTCTCGCGCCCCAAATCGCCCAGCGCGAAGGACAACAGCCAATCGGGAAACCGCAGAACGGCAGGTCGGCGCAGGGCCCGGGCAAGGGATTGCGTGAACTCAGCATTGCGCACAGGGGTCGGCGCCGTTGCGTTCAGCGGACCGTCCACCTGACTGTGCGCCATGGCAAAGGCGATCACGCGCACCAGATCGTCCCGTTCGATCCAGGACATCCACTGCCTGCCGTCACCCAGAACGCCACCGCCGCCAAACTCGAACGGGGTGAGCAACCGGGCAAGCATGCCGCCCTCGACGCCCATAACAAGCCCGATGCGCAACGCCACCACCCGCACGCCATGGCCCGCGATCCGGCGGGCCGCTTGCTCCCACGCCGCGCAGACATCGTGAACAAAGGCCGGTGCCGGATCAGCCGTTTCGGTCAGCGCTTCGTCGCCACGCAAACCGTACCAGCCGATGGCGGACCCGTTGATCAGGCAGTCCGGCTTGTGCGTCAGCCGCTGGATCAGCGCGTCCAGAGCCGCTGTCACATCTACCCGCGATTGCAGAATTCTTGCCCGCCGCATTCTGGTCCAAAGCCCGCCCGCAACGGGTTCACCGGCAAGATTGACGATGGCGTCAAACCGTTCGGCGTCGTCGATCTGATCCAGGCTGCGGATTACCCGTACAGGATGGTGCAACGCGTCCGCCTTGCGCGGGTCGCGGGTCAGGACGGTCACGTAATGCCCGGCGGAAACAAGCGCCTGCACCAATCGCTGACCGATAAAGCCGGTGCCACCGGTCACCAGAATGTGCTGTCGCGGGTTCAGGTCTGCCACCAGCCCGGCCGGTTCGGCGCGGATCAGACGGTCGCTGCGTTGCGCGGCCAGCAGATCGCGGGCGCCGAACAGTGCCACGCCGAAGGCCGACAGGGTCATCAAAACGCTCCACCAGCCATAGGAGACCGGCACCATTCCGGTCGGCAACAGCGCCCAGGCCCACAGATAGGGGACGGCCAACGCAAGGATGGCACCGTAATTCAGAGCCAGCAGCGTGTGATTGACACGCTCGCTGCCGGGCAGTTTGCGGGTCAGGTCCTCTTCTACAAAATCCCACAGAGTGATGATCACTTCGACCACAAGAATTGCGCCCAGTCCGATAGCAAAACCGCCCCGTGGTTCGAACCAGGCAAAACCCAGGAAGATCACCGCATAAAGGCAGTTTCGTATACCGTGCAGGCGCAGCTCGGTCTTTTGCGGCGGACGCCAGGCAAGCCGTTCGGTGCCTTCGTGGTGAAACAGCGTATCGAATGCCCCCATGAAAATCTGCAGGGCGATCAGGCTCCAAAGAATGGGATTGTCCATAAGACCTCCTAACTGTCGTGAAAGATTGCGTACTGACGGATCAACTCGCCGAACATGCGGCTGTGCAGGGTCAGGGAAAACAGAAACCGCGACCCGCCCAGGTCCTTGTGGGCAATGGTCAGCGCACCGGGGCGCAGCCAGGGCGGAAACCGCAGCTTTCTTCGACCAAGCTGCAGGAAATAGTGGGCGCTTTCGAAATAGATGCCTTCCCGGTCTGCGCTGACGCAAAGGGCCATTCCTATTCCGTATCCCACATATTCCTCGATCCCGGTGGGCCCGGCAAACCGTTTCGAACTGTGTATAACCTGTGGAAAACCGCCGGTGCGGCCGTATTGGCGTACCCAGAACTGACCGCGACCAGCAAAGTCTTCGGTCACGGCGACAATGGCGGGCTGGTTGATGCAGCTTTCGTCAAAAGGCAGCGGTCCCCCGATCATCCGCGCCAGCAAGGCCAATGCCCGGCCGACCGGGTTCAGGCGCATCGCGACGACCTTGCCCTGATAGACAACGCTGGCACCGCCAGCCAACCGGTGCCCAAATCGCCGCCGCACGGATGCGGGCAAGGCGTTCCAGGACCTGGTTCCCAATAAGCTGCTGAAACGGTTGTCCGTGGTGGTTTTCAGATTTTGCGGCACTCCAATTTGCTTCATATCGCACCTTTATCGTAAAAACTGTTATTTCTGCATTAAGAGAAATATGGTTTCAAAATTTTTTCCTAACGCCTAACGACCGCCAATTCTGAGCAAGGACAAGACCTTGTCACCCATTTTCATGAGCATCGCGAGTTTTGATTTCGGAACATTGAGCATCTGGCCCGACCATTGATCTGCAGTCGTCAGAAACTCTTGCATGCTTTGCATACGGTCCAGGACTGTGGGGTGAAGGTCCGGTTCCGTTGCCGCCTGTCGCACGCAGATGTCGATGGCGCGAATTGCCGGATCAATTTCCCGCTCTTTCCGGCCTTTGGCGATCAGCAGAGCCATTTCCCATACATCGGTTTCGGCGACGAAATGCTCGCGCCGGTCGCCGGGAACCGGAACACGCTGGATCAACCGCCAACCGACCAGTTCCTTCAGAGAATTGGACACGTTCGACCGCGCAATACCCAGTTCCTGAGAAATCTGTTCGGCGTTCAAAGGCGACTCGCTCAGATACAGCAATGCATGGATTTGTGCGACCGAGCGGTTGACGCCCCACTGGCTGCCCATGTCTCCCCAATACAGGATGAACTGTGATTTGGCCGACGGCTGGGATATGTCTGATATTTCTGTCATGACAGAAATATCAGACATTGAGCGTCAGGAGTCAAGTGGCGACCCCTGCACTTTTTGTGATCAGGACGCAGTTAGAGGGTGCCTAGACAATTTACGGGAATGGCGAAGCTAACGAAAATTCCGGGTCGAAACAGGTGGCTGAAAAGCTTCGCAATTCTGCATATCGTCCGCAATTCTGAAAAAACTGGCAACCGCCGCCGTCTGCCTCATCGCCGGCAGGCAGGTCAGAAAATGGCTGGCAATCAGGTTGTTATCCTGAACCGGAACGAACCGGATACCCGGTTCATCCCTGCATTCCTGCGCAAAGGCCACGCCAATACCAACGCCCGAATCCACCAGGGTCCGGATCGACCCCCACGATCCCAGACCAAGGATCGTTGTCAGGTTCACACGGCGCAGTTGTGCCGCGGAATCAAAAATCCGCCGCGTCGAGGATGTAGGTTCGCGCTGAATCAGCTTCAGGCGTTCGACGTCTTCCCAGCGGGCAGTGCCGGCGGCTGCCAGCGGATGGGATTCAGGAACAACCAACCCGATCTGCGTTTCCGAGATCTTTTTCCCGACAAGATCCGGTGGCAGTTCCTTCGCAGTGACTAACCCGACATCGAACTCACCGGTATATAACAACGGCAACAGATCGTGCGTGGCCAGTGAACGTGCCGTGACATCGACAGACGGATACGCGCGGACAAATTCGGAAATCAGCGGAATCGCGATTTGATAGGTCGAATATCCGATATGGAAGCTGCCAGAGTGCAGGTCGCGTTCCGATGTCAAAACTGTGTCGATACTGTCGCGCAGCGCGATCAACGCCTTGATGTCACCTCTGATTTTATTAAGCAGCGGCGTTGACGTGATGACCGACCCTGACCGATCCAGCAGACGGCACTGGTAATGCTGTTCCAGCGCATAGACCAGATTGGACACGGTCGGCTGCGAAACACCAAGCTCTTTCGCGGCCAGCGTAAAGCTGCCAAGACGCACCACGGATTCCAGCGCCTGCAATTGTTTTAGGCTGATTTTCGACTTCATATTCTTGCCTGTCTGGCTGGATGCAGGAGGACTGCCACAACGGTGCGTATTGCCACAGAATTTCGCCACTTGTTGTAGCGACAGTGTAATGCCCTGAACAGTCACATCTTTGGTCCTGTGTGACGCCGTTTTTCCACAAACTACGGATTCGCTGAACGTCCTGCTTTGAACGGCAGGCGACGTCTGTGTTGCACACGACATGCACCATCCGCTCCGTCGGAACGCTACGCGCACAGGCAGGCAACGCTACGCCAGTCATAAATGTATTCGTTTACATTTTGAATGTAATCGTATACAAACCCTGCAGGTGCTATACCTATGGGAGGACTATCATGACCAAATTCTTGGGATCGTGCGCGTTGCTTGCCGCGCTTGCCGTTTCGCCATCGGCTGCATTTGCGCAATCAGAGGTCGTTGTCTGGGTCGCCGGTGAACCAGGTCAAACAAACGTCTATGACGATCTTGCCGCGGCGTACAATGCGCAGGCGTCAGACGCGAAGGTCACAATCGTCAAGAATTCGTCTGATTTGTTCAACCCAGCGCTGATCCCTGCCCTTTCCGCCGGCGAAGGTCCAGACCTGTTCTCCTTCGGGACGGGCCCGGGCCAGCCTGCTGCCCTGATCGCCGGCCAGTTGGTGGCTGACCTGACCGACGCGTATTTTGAACACAGTTGGGCCGACACCATCCCTGAAGGCATCGTGGTGCAGACGTCAAGCGACGGAAAGCTCTGGGCGTTCGGCAACGAGGTCGAAACCACCGGCATGTTCTACAACAAGGCGATCTTTGCCGAACACGGCATCGAAGTGCCCGCCACCTGGGCTGACATGGAGGCCGCCGTCGCGAAATTGCAGGAGGCCGGTTATGACACCCCCATCGGGCTTGGTGCCGCCGACAAGTGGCCTGTGTCGCATTGGCAGTCCATGATGTTTGGCCGCTATGCGGGCCCGGAAGGGATTGAAAACGTCCTGTTCGGCGATGGCGCCTGGACCGACGCGCCGTTTGTCGCAGCCTCTGCCAGGCTGCAGGATATGGGCAGGGCCGGATGGTTCGGCCCGACCCCTGTCGCCATCGGGTACGGAGAGCTCATGGACCGTTTCTGGGCCGGTGAGATCCCGATGACCTTTACCGGACCCTGGGTGATTGGCGGCGGAACCGAGGCCGCGGGCGACCGGATCGGCGATTTCAGCGTTTTTGCGGTGCCGCCTTTCGAAGACGACCAGAAAATCCACCCCACCAACTCGATCGGCAGCGGCTGGTACATTCGGGGAAGCTCGGAAAACAAGAACGCCGCGGTCGACTTCCTGAATTTCATGTTCACATCGACCGAAGGCCGGGTTGCGCTTTTGAACGCGGGAACAGTGCCCGTGGGTCCGCTTGACGCCGCTTTGGCCGAGGCGAAGATGCCCGATCTTGCGGTCGCCATATGGAAAGCGTCGGACGATTATGCTGACAACGGATCGGTTCCGGCCTTCCTCGACACGATCACCCCGGGCAGCCTGACAACCGTGTCCTATGACGGGTTGCAGGGCCTGTTG
Organism: Ruegeria sp. ABV4_181; assembly: GCF_056158465.1. Classification (NCBI taxonomy): domain Bacteria; kingdom Pseudomonadati; phylum Pseudomonadota; class Alphaproteobacteria; order Rhodobacterales; family Roseobacteraceae; genus Ruegeria; species Ruegeria sp. ABV4_181. Next base: position 1,175,124 of record NZ_JBSWTI010000002.1, on the reverse strand, counting down.
CTGGATGTGATGACGCCCGAGGAATTCACCGCTGAAATGCAAAACGCATGGGCGGCCGCGAAGGAAGCGGGGGAAATCATGCTGCCCGGCGGCATTGCCGAACGCTGACGCCGCGCATGGCTCAGGGTCTGCCCTGCGGGGCGGGCCGCACCTCAAGACATCATGAAACCCAGCCGAGAGTGGCCGCATGTTTTCTGATCCGGATTCCAAATGGGCGCAGCGCCTGAACCCCGTTCTGTTCCTGCTGCCCGCGCTGACGATCTATATAGTCTTTGCGATCTATCCGACCTATTCGGTGTTCGAATACTCGTTCACCGACTGGGATGGCATCAGTCCGAAACGGAATTTCATCGGTCTGGAGAACTATCAAAAGCTGTTCTCTGACAGGATTTTCTGGGAGGCGTTTCGGAACACCTTTGTCTGGTCCGGCGTGATTATCGTGATCAATGTCGGGCTCGGGCTGGTCATTGCGGCGATGCTGGCGCGGGTCTGGAAGGCGCGACTGTTGATTCAGACCTGTGTGGTACTTCCGGTGGTGATTTCACCGATGGCCGTCGCCACGATCTGGCGGTGGATGTATCAGCCGACGGGCGTGATCAACCAAATGTTGGAAAACGTTGGGCTAGGTGCGCTGGCCACGCCCTGGCTGGGCAGCCCGGACGTGGTGCTTTACGCGCTGGCGCTGGCGCATAGCTGGTCGACTATCGGGCTGAGCGTCATCATCTTTCTGGCCGGGCTTCAGGCGGTTGACGAGGACCTGTACGAAGCCGCCCGCGTTGACGGCGCCAACCCGCTGCAATCCTTCCGCTATGTCACATTGCCGGCGTTGCGCCCCGTCACCGCGGTTGTCTTCATTCTGACGCTGACACAGTCGTTCAAGGTCTTTGATATCGTTTGGGCCACGACCCAGGGCGGGCCAATCCGGTACAGCGAGATCCTTTCGACCTACATGTACAAACGCGGCGCGCTTGAGAACCAGTATGGCTATGGTTCCGCCATCGGGGTCGCCCTGCTGGTCATCGTCAGCATCGCAACCATCCTGTACATGCAGATTCAGAATAAGGAGGACCGCTAGATGGGCCGGTGGGTTCTTCTGTTCGTTCTCGGGGTGATTGCCGTTTTGATGGTTTCGCCGCTGATCCTGACGGTGTTCACGTCGCTCAAACCGACGACAGAGCTCGTGAACCCGCCCTGGTATCCGCCCATCAAACTGACCTTCGAACACTATTTTCGCGTTTGGACCGATGGTGGCTTCAGCCGATATTTCTTTAACACGCTGCTGATCTCGGTGGTTGATGCCGTCGTCATGATCGGCATCGCCTCGCTGGCGGCCTACGCCATGGTGTTCATGGAGTTTCGTGGCAAGCTGGTGCTTCAGGTCCTGTTCCTGATCGGTCTGATGATCCCGGTGACGGCAATCGTTCTGCCGCTGTTTCAGATCGTGCGGTCCTTTGGACTGCTGAACACGCATCTGGGCGTGATCTTCGCGGACCTGGCCCTTGCGGTTTCGATCTTCGTCTTCATGTTCTCGTCCTATTTCATCGGCATCCCCAAAGCCCTGCACGAGGCGGCGCGGATTGACGGCGCGACCGAGTTTCAGATCTACCGCCGTGTCGTTATGCCCATCGCAACGCCTGCCGTCGTGACAACGGCACTGCTGGAGTTTTTGTGGAGCTGGAACGACCTGCTGCTGCGCCTTCTGCTTCTGACGCAGGACGAGATGCGCACATTGTCCGTCGGGCTGCTGAATTTTCAGGGCACGATGACCCGCGACGTGACCGGGCTTTCAAGCGGAACGGTGATCATGGCGATCCCGGTCGTGATCCTGTTCCTGTTCTTTCAACGTCACTTTGTGCGCGGCATGACCGCGGGCGCCGTGAAGTAGAGGGTAGACATGCCGAAACCGCTCCTCATCATGGATCAGCACTTTCGCCAGGTCGAAGAACTGTTCCGGCCCAGCGCCTTCTCCGGCCTCAGCGCGCTGTGCGACATTCACGGCGGGGTCAACTGGCCGATGGCGCGCGCCGATTTCATGGACCGCCTGCCCGACGCCGAGTTCGTCGTCGCCGCAAAACCCGAATTGGACCGTAACGATCTCGCCAAGGCGCCCAACCTGAAGGCCGTCATCGAAGTTTCGGGCACATTCCAGACCGGTCTCGACTATGAAGCCTGTTTTGAAGCCGGAATCGAGGTTCTGTCCTGCGCACCGGGATTCCGCCGTTCAGTCGCTGAAATGGCGCTGGGTCTGATGATCGCGGGCGGGCGCGGGATCGTTGACGAACACGAACGCTTCCGCTCGGGGTCCGAACGGTGGTTCAACGACAATATAGGCACCGATTTTTCACTGTATGGCCAGACGATCGGCTTTGTCGGCTACGGGTCCATCGCGCAGGAATGCGCGCGTCTGCTGGAACCTTTCGCTCCGCAGATCCGGGCCTTCGATCCCTGGCTCAAGGCCACGGGCACAAGCATCGACGGTGTCGAATTCTGTGAACTGGACGACGTCGTCACCGGCTGCCGGTGTGTCGTTGTTGCGGCCACGCCGACCGAGGACAACTATCAGCTGGTCTCGCGCGGTCTGATCGAAAGGATGCGGCGCGGCGCGTTGGTGGTGGTTATCAGCCGTTCGCATCTGGTTGACTTTCACGCTTTGGTCGAAGCTGCGGACGCGGGGCGCATCCGGGTGGCCAGCGATGTCTTTCCGCATGAACCGGTGTCGAAACGGGCCCGTATGCGGCAGGCCGACAACGTCATCTGGTCGCCACACCGCGCGGCTGCGGTCGAAGGTGGCCGCCACCCGATCGGCGACATGGTGCTGCACGATGTGCGCGCCATTTTGTCGGATCGCCCGGATCGGCAGCTTCAAAAGGCGTCGCTGGACACGGTCCGCAAGATCATTCGCGCGCCGCTGGTTGCAGGATAACGGAGGAACATATGGCCGGTGTAGAGCTCAGAAACCTGTCGAAATCATACGGAAATGTCGAGGTTCTTCACGATATCAACCTGTCGATCGAGGATGGTGAATTTATCGTGTTTGTCGGCCCCTCGGGATGTGGAAAATCCACATTGCTGCGTATGATCGCAGGGCTGGAAGAGGTGACTGGCGGCGACCTGATGATCGGCGATCAGCGCGCCAACGATCTGTCCCCGCGACAACGCGACATCGCGATGGTGTTTCAGTCATACGCGCTTTATCCGCAGATGACGGTCGCCGAGAATATGGGGTTCTCGCTTAGCCTGGAACGCCGGCCCAAGGGTGAGATCGCGCAGAAGGTGCAGGAAGCGGCAGACGCCCTGCAGCTTGGCCCGTATCTTGACCGCAAGCCCGGGCAATTGTCAGGCGGACAGCGCCAGCGGGTTGCCATCGGGCGCGCCATCGTCCGCAAGCCACAGGTCTTTCTTTTGGATGAACCTCTGTCGAATCTTGATGCCGCCTTGCGGTCGGAAACGCGCGTCGAGATCAGCGAACTGCATCAGCGCATGGAAACAACGATGATCTACGTCACCCACGATCAGGTCGAGGCGATGACCATGGCAGACCGGATCGTGGTTCTGAACGGCGGCTACATAGAACAGGTCGGCAGTCCGATGGAGTTGTACAACCACCCGGCGACCGAATTTGTCGCGGGTTTCATCGGCTCGCCCAAAATGAACTTTGTAAAAGGGCGCTTTGCCGAGGCCGTCGGCGCAGAAACCCTTGGTGTCCGGCCCGAGCATTTTACGCTCGGCGCAGGTGACAATGCATGGGAAGGCAAGGTCACGCTGGTCGAGCGTCTGGGGCATGACACCATCCTGTACGTGAAAGTCCCTGATGCCGGCGTTCTGACCATCAGCCTTGACGGGCAGCATGATCAACAGGTCGGCGACACTGTGTACTTGCAGCCGCGGGCGGAATTCATCCATAAATTCAACAGGGAAGGACGGCCAGTCGCGGCCTGATCGGCAGGAACAAAATATGCAGACAAAGCGTCCAACGGTCAAAGATGTTGCCAGGGAAGCGGGCGTTTCCATCGCGACCGTCAGCCGTGCCATGTCGCGCCCCGACGACGTCAGGCCCGCCACACGCGACCACGTGTTCGAGGTGATGAAGCGGCTGGGCTACCGGGCCAACCAAGCCGCCGGGGATCTTCGGCGGGGACGCAGTAAGACATTGCTGGTTCTGGTTTCGGAAATCACCAACGCGTTTTTTGCCGAGTTCTTCAAAGGGATCGAGGAAGAAGCCCGCGCGCATGGCTATGTCCTTCTGATCGGCGACACCTCTGAAGACGCGGACAGCGAACGCGCGTTTTCGGACATGTTGCTGATGAATCAGGCGGGCGGGCTGATCCTGAATACCAACGGGTTTCTCGAAGACCTCCTGCCCAGCGACGCCCAGGGCACCTATTCCGGGCCGCCCGTTGTGTCTTGTGGCGGGCATAAGGAAATTGACCTGCCAACCGTCAGCACCGACGATGTAGAGGGAGGGCGGCTGGCCGCCAGCCACCTGATTCAGCTGGGGCACCGTGATATTGTGCAGGTCTGCGGCCATCTGCAAAGCAATGGTTTTGAGCGCCGGCATCGCGGTTTCTCCCAAACACTCAAGAACGCCGGCATCCCGGTTCAGCGCGACCGCGAAATGCAGGGGGCCCTGTCTGTCGACTACGGGCTTGACGCGGCGCGCCGGTTGATCGCAACGGGCAACCTGCCGACGGCTGTATTCGTGCATAATGACGAGACCGCGACAGGTTTGCTGCACGGCCTGGTCAGCGCCGGTGTGCGGGTGCCCGAGGACATCTCGGTGATCGGATATGACGACATGCCCTATGCGGCAATTTTCAATCCGGGTCTGTCGAGCGTTCGCCTGCCGCGCCGCGAATGGGGTCGGCTGGCCTGCCGCAAACTCGTGTCCCTGCTGAACGGCGAGCCCGGCGCGGACCAGCCCGTCATCATCACGCCCGAACTGATCCCGCGCGCCAGCACCGCCTCCCCGCGGCCTGCGTCCTGACAGAAGGAGGCCCATCTTGATTCGTACTGTTGTGTGGGGCGAAAACGTCCATGAGCGAACCAATGAAACCGTCGCGGGCATCTACCCTGAGGGGATGCACACCTGTATTGCCAGCGCCCTGAACCTTGCCCCCGATATCCAGGCGACAACAGCAACACTGCAAGAACCGGAACACGGCCTGCCTCAATCGCGCCTCGACGAGACCGACGTGCTGCTCTGGTGGGGCCATGCCGCGCATGCGGACGTATCGGACAAGGTGGTGGATCGCGTGGCCGAGGCCGTCTGGTCCGGCATGGGCCTGATCCTTCTGCATTCCGCGCATTTCTCGAAAATATTCAAAAAGCTCATGGGCACCCCCTGCAACCTGACATGGCGCGAGGCCGGCGAGCGCGAACGCATCTGGATCACCGCCAGGGGGCACCCGATCACCCGGGGCCTGCCGGATTACTTCGAACTGGAGCAGGAAGAAATGTATGGCGAGCCGTTCGCCGTCCCTGAACCTTTAGAGACGGTCTTTGTCAGTTGGTTTCAGGGGGGTGAAGTGTTCCGGTCCGGCCTGACTTACCGCCGTGGTGCGGGAAACATCTTCTACTTTCGCCCGGGACACGAAACCTACCCGACCTATTATGAGGAAAACATCCGCCGGGTTCTGCAAAACGCGGTTCACTGGGCGCAACCCCAAACACCGCGCCTTGCAGATGTTCAGGAGGCGCCGAACCGGACAGCAGAGAACGCGCTGGAACCTATCGAAGAGAGCGGACCGAAACTTCATACCGATGGCGACGGTGGGTTCCGATAGTGCCGGGCACTCGGCACCGGTATTGTCCGGACCTAGAAGTCCGCTGATCAAAGGCGCGAAATATCAGCATGAACCCTGTCAGGTTCGGTCGAAAACGGCAGTTGTAACGTGGAATCTTCCGCCACGTTTTCCGCTAGTCTAAGGAAAAAATGGCGGACCGAGGAGGATTCGAACCCCCGACCCCTTGATTCGTAGTCAAGTACTCTATCCAGCTGAGCTATCGGTCCGCGTTGGTGAGGCGCTATGTAGACCCGGTGTTCAGGACGTGCAAGCCGATTCTGCAAAAATATTTTAAAAAGTCCCGTCGCCCTTCGGAAGCCGGATTTCAAATGTCGTGCCCTGCGGTCCGGTGTCGGCCAGAACCAGCTCACCACCATGGCCGCGCACCAGTTCCTGTGAAATCGCCAGCCCAAGGCCCGAGCCGCCCTTGCGCACGCCGCCCTGAAACGGCGTGAACAGGTTTTCGCGCGCCTTGGGCGGCAGGCCAGGGCCGTTGTCCCTGATCTCGACGCACCAGTCATTTTCGTGCGCGCAACCCGCAATGGTGATCTTTCCAGGTTTGCCGGATGCCACCAATGCCTGGCGCGCGTTGCGGACAAGGTTCATCATGACCCTGAAAATCTGTTCGGGATCGGCGCGAGCCACCAGATCACCGGGGACCTCATTCACGATCTCGACACAGGCGTCGGCTACGGCCATCTGTTCGCTGGCCACGACATCCTCGGCCACGTCGCGCAGCGGCACCATGGTCAGGGTTGGGGCGGGTTCTTCCGCGCGCCCGAAGGCCAGCGTACTCTCGCACAGGGACACCGCACGTGTGATCGAATTCACCAGCTTAGGTGCCATGCGGCGCACCAGCGGATCGTCGCTGGCCTCGATCCGGTCGGTGAACAGCTGCGCAGATGTCAGAATGTTCCGCAGATCGTGGCTGACCTTGGCAACCGCGCCGCCCAGTTGAGCCAGCCGTTCACGTTGTTTCAGGGCCTGCGTCAGTTCGGTCTGCAACTGCTGCAACGCTTCTTCGGCCTCGCGCAGTTCCGTCACCCTGGAATCCGGTGAGATTATTCCCCGCGCGTCTTCCGGCGCGCTGGCATAGCGCTGCATATAGCCAACCACGCTTTTGATCGGCTTCACCAGCACGACCCGCACGGCCAGAAACAGGAAAAAGGCAGTGATGATTGAAATCACAAAAGACAGGCCCAGAATCCGCAGACCATAGTCCGTCATCGCCATCCGCAAGGGCATGCTGTCTGTCGTCACCTCGATCAGCAGCCCCGCGCCCTTGACCGGTTCACCGATCACGCGAATGACTTCGTTTTCCGGGGTGAACAGGCGGGTGACGGCGTCGCGGATCAGTATCCAGGGACCGGCATCGCGCAGGTCATAGGTCTTGGTGATCTGTTCCGGAATGGGCGAGGACAGCATCAGTTGCCGCACCTCGTCCCGCCGCAGCACGACGTTGTAGACGCCCGCATTGGCCAGCAACTCGGCCTCAAGATCCTCGGCCAGCATGTCATCGGCCAACAGCGCCAGCGAGGCGATCTGGGCGCGCTCAAGCCGGTTCAGCAGGAAATCCTCGCGAAAGCGCGCAATCGAGGGGACAAAGATCAGGACTTCGGCCAACATCACGAAGACCGTCGTCAGGATCAGAAATCGGCCCGACAGCGAGTTCAAATTACGCTCCCTTTCTGGTCAGGGCATCCAGCGCTGGACGAACCTGACCACTCGTTTAACCGTTTGATTCTCAAACAGCCTTGGCGAGAAATAGGCACCCGCCACGCGTTTGTTAAGCTCTCCGATCGTCGGATAGGGTGAAACCATCGCGGCGATCTGTCCCATCTTCAGGTTATTGGCCAGTGCCAGCGACCACAAGTTGATCAGTTCGCCCGCCTGATGCCCTACGATTGTGGCGCCAACGGGACGGCCCTTGACGACCATGACCTTGATGAAGCCTTGTGTCTTGCGTTCGGTTATCGCCCGGTCGTTGTGGTGGTAGTCAAAGCGCGCAATCTCAACCTTATCGCCGTGTTGCGCGCGCGCTTGCTCCTCGGTCAGACCGACCTGCGCCAGTTCCGGGTCGGTATAGGTGGCCCAGGGGATATGCGCGGTTTTCACCCTGGACGGCAGGCCGAACAGCGCCGAGCGGATGATGATCCCTGCGTGATATCCGGCAACGTGGGTGAATTGCAGACCGCCCGCAACATCGCCGATGGCATATACCTTGCGGTTTGTGGTCCGCAGCGACTCGTCAACTTTGATCCCGGTGCGGGTGGGTTCGATCCCCGCCGCCTCAAGGTTTAGACGGTCGGTATTGGCCTTGCGCCCCACCGCCAGCAGCAGATGCGAGCCCGAATAGATGTCTCCGTTCTCGGTCACGACCTCAACCGCGCCTTCCCCACCGCGTATCTGCGCCACCATTGCCTGTTCTTGGATTGCGACACCCTCATTGCGCAGCGTGTCCAGAACAAGCGCCGCGGCTTCGGGGTCGTCCTGGCCCAGTGCCTTCAAACCCTCGATGACCGTCACCTTGCAGCCCAGCCGGATATGAGCCTGTGCCATTTCCATTCCGATAGGGCCGCCGCCGATGATCAGCAGATGCGCGGGCTTTTCCCGCAGATCAAAGATGGTCTCATTGGTGTAGAACGGCACGTTGTCCAGCCCGGGGATCGGCGGCACCAAAGGCGACGACCCTGTGGCGATGACCACACGCCGCGCCGTGATCAGGTGATCGCCCGCCTGTACCTGGGTCGGAGAGACAAAGCTGCCATACTCCCGAATGACCTTCACGCCAAAGCCTTCGAACCGCTCTTGACTGTCCATCGGTTCGATCTGCGCGATGACGTCGTGGACATGATCCTTGGCGGCGGCGTAGTCCACTTGCGGGGTGACATCCGCCACGCCCAGCGCCGAGGTATGGGCCTGCGCGTACGCCGCCTTTCCGCTGGCGATCAGCGCTTTGGACGGCACGCAGCCAAAGTTCAGACAGTCGCCGCCCATCTTGTGGCCTTCCAGAAGGATGACATCGGCCCCCATCTGGCTGGCGCCTGCGGCCACGGACAACCCGCCCGACCCGGCCCCGATCACCAGGATATCGGTTTTCAGTTCTTGCATGAATCAGGCGTCCTTTCGGCCACGCAGGGATTTGATGACAATCGGCAAAGCGGCCAGCACGCACAAGCCCAGGATGGGGCCGATGACGAAAGGTTCCCAGAGCAAGGACACATCCGGCGTACCGCCCCGGTCAAACACCCCACCCAGCCCGACGCCGATCCAGGTGTAGACAATGCCGCCCGGGATGATGCCCAGCGCAGTGGTGAACAGGAAATTGCGGAACTTCACGCCCACCAGCGCAGGCACCAGGTTGGCGACGAAAAACGGCACAACGGGCACAAGGCGCAGCAGGAACAGCACCGGGATTTCATTCTCGCGCAACCCGTCTTTCAGTTTCTTGACCGTCCCTTCCGAGGATTCCAGACGCGCCGTCAGGGTCTCGCCCAGCCCCCAGCGCGCCGCCAGAAAAATCGCAGACGCACCAATGGTCGCCGCGAACACGTTGAAGACGGTTCCGGCGACAAGGCCGAACAGAAATCCGCCGGTCATCGAAGCCACCGCCGCCCCGGGCAGGGAAAAGGACACGATGACGATATAGATCGCCACAAAAGCAGCCGCCATCGACCAGTAATTGGCATCGCGCCACGCCAACAGCGCCTCGCGGTTGTCGCGCAGCGTCTCGAAGGTCAGATAGTCGCCCAGGGTAAAGAACCCCACCGTCGCGACGGCGAGAATCACCAGCAAAGGGATATGCCGCGCAAACCCGTTGCGCGGGGCCTGAGTCGTATCGCTCATAAGGCTGTCCGGTTTTGTGCGTTTCATTCTGCCCCAACATGCGACACCGGCGGCTGCGGCAACAGGGGCCTCACGCTGCGTTGATGATTGGGGCCGGGAATGTGAGGGTTTGGGGCACCAAACCGGCCATTTTGAAACCTTTTGTACGGCCGGGTTACAGAATTGTTGCAAAAGGCGACAAAACCCCCACCTAGGGGTTTGACTTACCCCCCGCTACCCAGTAGAGAACGGGCTTCGAACACTTGGGCCAGGCGAATCCGCGCCGCACCCGACCGCTATAGATTGGAGACGGAGCGATGAAACGCACCTATCAGCCTTCGAACCTGGTTCGCAAACGCCGCCACGGTTTCCGTGCGCGCATGGCCACCAAGGCCGGCCGCAAAATCCTGAACGCGCGCCGCGCACGTGGCCGCAAATCGTTGAGCGCGTAAGCCGCTCAACCTTTCAGGTTGTGAACATGACGCCGCCGGAGGCCCCTGAGGATGGTAGAAACCAGCCCGGGGATACGCCCCCGGCGGCGTCCGTTTGCGCGCCTGAAACTCTGACCGTCCTCCGGAAGCGGTCCGATTTCCTGAAAGCCGCCCGAGCGCGCAGGCAAGGCACGTCCTCGATGATGGTCCAGGCCCGCAAACGTGCGCTTGATGAGGCGGAGGGCATTCGGGTCGGCTTTACCTGCTCTAAGAAGGTCGGCAATGCCGTGGCCCGCAACCGCGCCAAACGGCGTTTGCGCGAAGCTGCGCGCGCTGTCCTGCCCGTGCACGGAATTGACGGGTGGGATTATGTGCTGATCGGACGGGCGGAAACCACGGCCGCGCGGCCTTATGCGGCGCTGCTGGACGATCTGCGCTATGCGCTGCGCAAAGTGCATAGCGCGCGCAAATGACCTTGCTCTCACATATCTTCGCTCTGCCGGTCCGCGCGTATCGGCTGGTGTTCAGCCCCTGGGTCGGATTCAACTGCCGTTATCAGCCTACCTGCTCGGCCTATGCGCTTGAGGCGCTGGAGAAACACGGTGCGATCAAAGGCGCGTGGCTGGCGGCACGGCGAATTGGCCGGTGCCATCCCTGGGGCGGCGACGGGTATGACCCGGTCCCGGATCACAAGGATCATGACCCCACATCCTGACCTCCGGTCAGACTTGACCGGCGCACGCCAGCGCTGAACAGTTGGACCTGTTGAACCCGAGGTCCAGATGACATCCAAAGCACGCCATTCCCTGTCCACGCACGAGGTCACGAACCAACCCCCTGCGCGCGGGGACCTTGACCTTTGGGCCTCTGACCCGGCGTTGCAAGACACTCTGCACGCGGCAGGCGGACGTCCAAAGCCGCTGGCGGTTTACGGTGAAACGCTGGGGCGTGCCGAGACGCGCGATATGGCGCGCGACGCCAACCGTCATATCCCTGAACTCCGGCTGTTCGACCCGGGCGGCAGACGTCTGGACGAGGTTCGGTTCCACCCGGCCTATCATCAGATGATGCAGATCAGCCAGACGGCGGGCTACGCCGCGCTGCCCTGGGACGGGGCGCCCGGTGGTCACGCAACTCATGCGGCGATGATCTACATGGCCAGTCAGGTCGAGCCCGGCCATTGCTGCCCGTTGACGATGACCTATGCGGCAGTCCCGGCCCTTGCGGCTAATGCTCAGATCGCCTCGGACTGGCGGCCGAAACTGACAGCCCGCAGCTATGACCGGGCGACGAAACCGGTCGAAAAAAAGACCAGCGCCACGCTCGGGATGGCGATGACCGAGAAACAGGGCGGTTCCGACGTGCGCGCCAACTCAACTGTTGCCACACGGGATGAGGATCACTGGCGCCTGCGCGGGCATAAATGGTTCTGTTCGGCGCCGATGTCGGACGGGTTTCTGACCCTGGCGCAGGCCCCCGGCGGGCTGACCTGCTTTCTCGTCCCCCGCTGGCTGGAAGATGAGCGCAACGCCATCCATCTGATGCGGCTGAAGGACAAGCTGGGCAACAGATCCAACGCGTCTGCAGAAATCGAATACCAGGACGCGCTGGCTTATCAGCTGGGGGATGAAGGCGCGGGTGTTCGCACCATACTTGAAATGGTGCACCACACCCGGCTCGACACCGCAATGGCCCCGGTCGGGTTGATGCGCGCGGCCCTTACCGAAGCACACCACTGGGTGTCGCATCGCAGCGCCTTTCAGCGCCGACTGATAGACCAGCCCCTGATGCGCACCGTGCTGGCCGATCTGGTGTTGGACTGGGAAGGCGCGCTGACGCTGGGGATGCGCGTCGCTCAGGCATTCGACAGCAACGCGCCGGAAGACAGGGCTTTTGCCCGCATCAGCGTTGCCCTAGCCAAGTTCCTGAACAACAAGCGCTGCCCGGTCGTTGTTGCTGAGGCGATGGAAGTGCTGGGTGGCATGGGCTACGTCGAGGATACCCCCCTGCCTCTGCTGTACCGCGAGGCGCCGCTGAACGGCATTTGGGAAGGGTCGGGTAATGTGATCTGCCTCGATATCCTGCGCACCCTGACACGTGAGCCGCTGGCGGCCGAAACGCTGCAATCCGAGCTGGATGCAGCCCAAGGGGATGACAGGGCCTATGACGCGGCCCTGACTGCCCATCGCGACCGCTGGCCCGCCCCCCCGCCCGAGGCTGAGGCGCGCTGGTTCGCTGAGCGCACGGCGCTGTTGCTGACGGCCTCGCAACTGTTGCGGCACGCGCCCGGCGCGGTGGCCGACGGATTTATCTCGACCCGCATTTTGGGCGACGGCGGACGCGTCCCCGGGTCCGTCGCAGGGCTGGACACAGACGCGCTGCTGGCACGGCTGGGCTGAGCCGCCCACTTGCCCGGATGCGCCTTCTGCTGTAGGGGCTGCGCATGTTTGACGAAGCTGACGATATCCACCCGCTCTTTGCCGGCGCGCCCTCGACCACCGAGTTCAAGAAACTGCGCAAACGCATCGTGCGCCAGACCCGCGAGGCCATCGAGCAATACGGGATGGTGGACCCGACCGCCCATGACAAAGACGGCAAACCGCCCCGCTGGCTGGTCTGCCTGTCGGGCGGCAAGGACAGCTACACCCTGTTGGCGGTGCTTTACGAGCTGAAGTGGCGCGGCTTGCTGCCGGTAGATCTGCTGGCCTGCAATCTGGATCAGGGCCAGCCGGGTTTTCCCGCCACCGTTCTGCCTGAATTTCTGGAACACATGGGTGTGCCCCATCGGATCGAATATCAGGACACCTATTCCGTCGTGATGGACAAGGTTCCGCAGGGTCGTACCTATTGCGCCCTGTGTTCGCGCCTGCGCCGCGGTAACCTCTACCGCATCGCACGCGAAGAGGGATGTTCCGCCGTGGTGCTGGGCCATCACCGGGACGATATTCTTGAGACGTTCTTCATGAACCTGTTTCACGGCGGCCGTTTGGCGACCATGCCGCCGAAACTGGTGAACGAAGAAGGCGACCTGTTTGTGTTCCGCCCACTGGCCCATGTTGCCGAGGCCGATTGCGAAAAATTCGCCACCGCCATGAAATACCCCATCATCCCCTGCGACCTGTGTGGCAGTCAGGACGGGTTGCAGCGCCAGCAGGTAAAGCAAATTCTGGATCAATGGGAAAAGAACAGCCCCGGTCGACGTCAGGTGATGTTCCGGGCGTTAACCAACGCGCGGCCGTCGCACCTGCTGGACCCGAAACTGTTTGATTTCCAGAACCTTGCCCTGAATCCCGGCAAAACTGGCGAAAATTCGGATGAAATTCCGCAGTTGCGTTAACGACTGACTCAGATTGGTTTTCTACGGTTGCTTTATGCGTGCGATGCCAAAGGTAAAGGCCCTGAAAACCGATGTGGAAACATATCTCAGTTAATCGAGCTCTTGATTCACTTGCCTCCGTCCTGAGCGGGCCGCCGGCGCTGGCATTTGCTCCGGCAATCAGCCTGGCCGCGTTCTGGATTGGCGGTGAACGTGCGCTTGTCATCGTTGCGCTGGGCCTGCCGCTTGTTCTGTCGGTGGTTTTTGCCATCAGCGCCAGGGCCGAGGCGCGAAGGCTCCGCCGCGGTCCGACCAGCGGGCTGATGCCCATCGACGTCTTTGCCGCCCGCATGGAAAGGATATTCGCCGATGCAGGCAATCGCGGTGAAAACTCGGCCTGTATGATCGTGGCGCTGGACGATTACTCCGACTTCCTGGACCTGCACGGCAATGCCGCCGCCGGCCACCTCACCCAGCAATTCAGCACCCGCGTCCTGTCGGTCATCCGCTCTCAGGACCTTGTGACGCTGCTGGACCAGAACAAGATTGCCATAGGTTTGCACCCGTCCCAACACCTGGATCTTGAGGCCTGCATTCAGATGTCCGGCAGGATACAATCCGTGGTCGAGGACCCGGTTACCCTGAACGGCGCGGGCGTCTATGTGTCCTGCTCGATCGGGTTCAGCTTGCTGTCCGGCATCGGAGAAAAAGGGTTTGAAGGCTGGATCGACGCAGCCTCGGACGCTTTGGCAGAAGCGCAAAGAAACGGGCCATCCACCATTCGCGCCTATTCCAGCGAAACCCGCCGCCGCTCGCGAATCCGGGCCAATCTGCGAAAGGAATTCGAGGCCGCGTTGGACAACGGCGAGATACGGCCGTGGTTTCAGCCGCAAATTTCATCGGATACCGGCCGGGTCACGGGGTTTGAGGCGCTGGCAAGGTGGGAGCATCCGCAAAAGGGCGTCCTCGGACCACAGGTTTTTCTGCCCTTTGCCGAACAGGCCGAATTGATGGAACGCTTTGGTCAAGCCATGCGTCACCACGCCTTTGCAGCCCTGCGTGCCTGGGACGGCGCCGGGGTTGCGGTTCCCCGGATCGGCGTGAATTTCTCATCCGACGAGCTGCGCGACCCCACTCTGATTGACCGGTTGAAATGGGAGCTGGATCAGAATGACCTCACCCCCGACCGGCTGGCGGTCGAGGTTCTGGAAACCGTGTTCTCCCGAAGACCGGATGATGTGATAACCCGGAATGTCACCAGTTTATCCGACCTGGGGTGCTGCATAGATCTGGACGATTTCGGCACCGGTCATGCCTCGATCGCATCCATCAAGCGCTTTGACGTATCGCGCATCAAGATCGACCGAACCTTTGTGGCCAAAGCGGATCGCGACGCCAGCCAGCAACAACTGGTCAGCGCCATCCTGACCATGGCAGAGCGGCTGAATGTCGAAACTCTGGCCGAGGGTGTCGAAACGCCGGGCGAACACGCTTTGATGGCCCAGTTGGGATGCGACCACGTTCAGGGGTTCGGGATCGGCAAGCCAATGCCGTTCGAAAAGACGCTGGATTGGATCGCCGCGCATCAGAACAAGGTTAACGGCGTTCCGAAGATCGGTCGTCAAACGGGCTCGTAATCGCTGTTTTACCCCACTGAAACGCGATCCGTGACGAAATGACGGGCGAATCCGCTTGACCTTTGGCCCTGCACTCTGTTGAACCCACCGGGTGTGTTTCACTGCTTAAGGTGGCTGTCCCCGATGGACGATCAGAACAAGAATCTCATCCTCGCAACCGCGCTCAGCTTTCTCGTGATCCTTGTGTGGTTCGTGCTGTTCCCACCACCCGAGCAAGTGCCCGCGCCGGATCAGACCGAGATCAGCGTCACGGAAGGCAACGAGGTTCAGACCCCGAGCGCCTCGGATGTCGGCACTGTCGGCGAAGCCGCGGCCACCGCAGAGGAAACACTGCCTGAAACACAAGCGCCGCGCATTCAGATCGACACCCCCCGCCTGAAGGGCAGCCTGTCGCTGTCAGGCGGACGGATCGATGAACTGTTCCTGAAGGACTACAAGGTCTCCATCGACAAAGGTGCGCCCATCGTCGAACTGCTGTCCCCGGTAGGATCAGACTCTGCCTATTACGCTTTGTACGGCTGGGCTCCGGGAACCGGTCTGACCGGCGCTGACGTGCCCGGCCCCAATACGCTGTGGACCGTGGAAAGCGGTGAAGCTCTGGCCCCTGACACCCCGGTCACCCTGAAATGGGACAATGGCAACGGCCTGACCTTCCGCCGCACCGTTTCGGTTGACGATGACTATATGTTCACCGTCACCCAATCCGTTGAAAACAGTACCCAGGCCGAGGTTGGTATGGCCCCCTACGGCATTCTGGCTCGCCACGGCATTGGCGAGGACGGCGACCTGCCCGGCCTGAAGAACTTCTTCATCCTACATGAAGGCGTGATGGTCATGGCCGATGGCGTTCTGGATGAAATCGATTATGGCGATGTGCGCGATTTCGACATCGACCCCAACGAACGCGCCCAGGCAGAGGTCTTTCAGGTCAAAGAGGGCGGCTGGGTCGGCTTCACCGATCACTATTGGATGACCACCCTGATCCCCGCCGAGGGCTCGACCTTCAAGGCGGCCGCAAAATACGACGCCCGCCGCAAAATCTACCAGACCGAAACGGTGCTGCCGACCCTGACCGTTGCGCCTGGCGCAACCGAAGAGGTCACAACACAGCTGTTCGCTGGTGCCAAGGAATGGGAAACCATCCGCGAATACCAGAAAGAAGGCGTTCAGAAGTTCATCGACAGCATCGACTGGGGCTGGTTCTACTTCCTGACCAAGCCGATCTTCTGGCTGCTGCACAACATCAACGCCCTGATCGGCAATATGGGCTGGTCGATCATCGGCCTGACCCTGATCATCAAGGCGATCCTGTTCCCGCTGGCGTTCAAATCCTACGTTTCGATGGCGAAAATGAAGGAACTGCAGCCGCAGATGGAAGCCCTGAAAGAGGCGGCGGGCGACGACCGCCAGAAGATGCAGCAGGGCATGATGGAGCTGTACAAGAAGGAAAAGGTAAATCCGGCCGCGGGCTGCTTGCCGATCCTGCTGCAGATCCCGATCTTCTTCTCGCTCTACAAGGTGATTTTCGTCACCATCGAACTGCGTCAGGCCCCGTGGTTCGGCCCGTTCCAGGACCTCAGCGCGCCCGACCCGACCTCGATCATGAACCTGTTTGGTCTGTTGCCC
The DNA here is from genome assembly GCF_056158465.1 of Ruegeria sp. ABV4_181. Lineage (NCBI taxonomy): Bacteria > Pseudomonadati > Pseudomonadota > Alphaproteobacteria > Rhodobacterales > Roseobacteraceae > Ruegeria > Ruegeria sp. ABV4_181. Next base: position 1,158,506 of record NZ_JBSWTI010000002.1, on the reverse strand, counting down.
TGGGCCGGCCCGCAACCTGAAACCCTGATGGCGCTGATCTTTATCGGGATCCTGCCCCTGCTTCTGGGTATCTCGATGTGGCTGCAGCAAAAGCTGAACCCGGCGCCAACCGACCCGACCCAGGCGATGATCTTTGCCTGGATGCCATGGGTGTTCATGTTCATGCTGGGCGGTTTTGCCAGCGGTCTGGTGGTCTACTGGATCGCGAACAACACCATCACTTTCACGCAGCAGTACCTGATCATGCGCAGTCAGGGCTATAAGCCGGACGTGTTCGGTAACATCAAATCCGGCTTCAAGCGCACGCCAAAAACGGATGATAAATGACTGCTGAAGTGACCCAGCTTTGGCGGCATCCGATCAAAAGTCATGGTCGTGAAGCCGTGGATACCGTAATCGTGACCCCCGGGCAGACCATGCCCGGGGATCGCGTTTGGGCGGTTGCCCATGAGGCGTCCAGGGCTGATGGCTCGGAATGGGTCCCTTGCGCCAATTTCAGCCGGGGTGCGAAAGCGCCGCAGTTGATGGCGATTTCGGCGCGGCTGAACGGCGAAACGCTGACGTTAAGCCATCCAGAACGCCCGGACCTGACCTTTGATCCCGACAGCGAAACACAGGCGTTTCTGGATTGGGCTAAGCCCCTGATGCCCGCGGATCGGGCCGCCTCGGCCCGGATCATCCGGGCACCGGGCCGGGGAATGACCGACAGTGACTTCCCGTCGATCAGCTTGTGCAACATGGCGTCTCACCGCGCCGTTGGGCAAAAGCTGGGTCAGGACCTGTCCATTCACCGCTGGCGCGGCAACATCTGGTTCGATGGCCACCCCCTGTGGGAAGAGTTCGACTGGCTTGGCCGTGAGGTCCAGATCGGCGAGGCCGTGTTCCATGTGCGCGAACGCATCACCCGCTGTCTGGCGACGACGGCCAATCCGGAAACCGGCGCGCGCGATGCCGATACGCTGGGCGCGCTCGAAACATGGGGCCATCAGGATTTCGGCGTCTATACCGAGGTTATTCGCGGCGGTGCGATCTCGGTCGGTGACAAGGTACATCTGATATGAGCACCCTTCCCTTCCCCCTGGCAGAACATCCCGACGATGCCGCGCTTGAGCGCGGCCGCAAACTGTTCGCGGGTCCGTCCGAGTTTGTCAAAGGTGTGGTGGCCATGGACGGCCTGCCCGCGCCCGACCGGCTGGAGGTCTGCTTTGCCGGCCGTTCCAATGTGGGCAAGTCCAGCCTGATCAACGCGCTGACCGGCACCAAGGGGCTGGCACGTGCGTCGAACACGCCGGGCCGCACGCAAGAGATCAACTTTTTCACCCAGGGCCCCGATCTGTATCTGGTGGACCTGCCCGGCTATGGCTATGCCAACGCGCCGGTGAAGGTGGTGGAAAAGTGGCAGCGGCTGCTGAAACAGTATCTGAGCGGGCGACAGACCTTGCGCCGCGCCTTTGTCCTGATCGATTCACGCCATGGGGTCAAACCCGTCGATGCCGAGATCATGAAGCTGCTGGATACCAGCGCCGTGACGTTTCAGTGCGTGATGACCAAGGCCGACAAGGTGAAGGCCAATGATCGTGCGAAGGTTCTGGACCAAGTGCGCGGGGCGTTGTCGAAACATCCGGCGGCCTTTCCTGAAATCGTTCTGACCTCATCTGAAAAGGGCGACGGGATACCGACGCTGCGCTCGATCGTCGCCCATCTGGAATGACCCTGCCGCTGCGCTTTTTCACTTTGCTGACAACGCTGGCGCTGTTGCTGACCGGCGCCATACCGCAGGGCTGGATGCCAGCGATGGGCAATGACGGCACAGTGCTGCTGGTTCTTTGCACCGGTGAAGGCACGGTCGAGCAATGGGTCGATCTGGACCCCGACGATCCCATTCATGACGACAGCGACGAACGTACCCTCTGCCCTTTCGCGGGCCTGACCGCCGATGTCGATCTGCCTGTGGTTGGGGCTACCCTGCCCTTTTCTGTGCCGCTGCAGCCACGCCGGACGCACCGCGACTTCACCCATCGCAGCGCCGGGTTCTACGCCCGTTATGATGCGCGCGCCCCGCCTCTGATCTCCTGAATTTTCGCAAGACTTGTAAACCTGCGCAGACGCTGCGCGGGGCAATTTTCGAATCCGGAGACTTCAATGGCACCCAATAGCCAAACCCCGGGGGACACCCCGACGCAAAACACTGCTGCGCAAAAATTCTACTTCGCCGCCTGGCGGTGGCACTTCTACGCGGGAATTTTTGTAATTCCCTTCCTGATCATTCTGGCCGCCACGGGCCTGATGATGATGTTCATCACCCAGTTTGACGGTCGCGACGGGGAAAAGATCGCCGTCCCGGTCCAGGACACAGCCCTGCCCGCATCGCAACAGGCCGCAATCGCTCTGACCGAGGTGCCGGGCACGGTCGTTGAATGGATCGGCCCGAAGGCCGCCGATCTGGCGACGGTCTTTCGCATCAAGACCGACGTGGGCCAGCGGCTTGTGGCGGTCGACCCCTATGCCGGAGAGGTCCTGCAGATTTGGGATCGCCGCGCCGGATGGTACGATCTGGCCGACAACATCCACTCGACCCTGCTGATCGGCACGACCGGAGACCGCATCCTTGAGATCGCCGCCGGGCTGAGCCTCTTGCTGGTCTTCACCGGGCTGTACATGTGGTGGCCGCGCGGCAACGCCTTGGCTGTTCTGGTTCCCAACCTGCAGGCGCGGGGGCGTGCCTTGTGGAAATCCCTGCACGCCGTGATCGGGTTCTGGATGTCCGCCCTTCTGGTCGTCTTCCTGATTTCCGGCCTGTCCTGGGCGGGTGTCTGGGGCGGTATGATCGTCCAGCCGTGGAGCAGCTTCCCCGCTGAGAAATGGGACAACGTACCCCTCTCGGACGACACGCACGCCAGTATGAACCACGGGCACCAGAATGACGTCCCATGGGCGCTGGAGCAGACACCGATGCCGGCCTCGGGCTCTGAGGCCGGGGTTGACGGTGTTCCGCAGGGTGCGCCCGTGGATATCGACGCGCTTATTGCCCTTGGAACGGCACTCGACATGACAGGGCGGTTTCGCGTGGCCTATCCAAGTGGCGAGACAGGTGTCTGGACCCTGAACCGGGACAGCATGAGCAGCGATTCGACCGACCCGGTGAATGATCGCACCGTCCATGTAGACCAGTTCACCGGCAAGATACTGGCGGATATCCGGTACGAGGATTACTCGCTGATGGGTAAATCCATGGCCGTGGGTATTCCGTTTCACATGGGTCTGATGGGCATGTGGAACTTCGCCCTAAACCTGATGTTCTGCCTGTCGGTCATCTTTGTTTGCGTCTCGGGCGTCGTGATGTGGGTCAAGCGACGGCCACAAGGCGCCCGGCGGCTGGCCGCGCCGCCGATGCCTGCGGAATTGCCGCTGTGGAAAGGGGCAGTGCTGATTGGCCTGTTCACCGCGATGGCCATTCCACTGGTCGGGCTGACGCTGCTGGCCGTGCTGGTCTTTGACCTCCTGCTGGTCAGCAACATACCGGCAATGAAACGCGCGATGAACTGATGCGCCCGGGTCGCGCCCTGGCAGGGTGCGGCCCCTCCGGAACACGGGTTTCCGCGATCTGGTCTTGGCAGCACCCCCCAAAGGTCCTAACACGGTGTCCCAGAGGGACAGCAGCCATGAAGACAAGAGACATGAACCGGGATTGGATCGCCACCGCCGCCACCTTGAACAGCGCCCTACCCTATCTGCAGCGCTATGACGGGGCCATTGTTGTCATCAAGCTGGGCGGGCACGCCATGGGCAGTGATGAGGCGATGGAAAGCTTTGCCCGCGACGTCGTCCTGATGCGTCAGGTCGGGGTGAACCCGGTGATCGTGCATGGCGGTGGTCCGATGATCAACGCAATGCTCGACAAGCTGGATATCCGGTCGGAATTCGTGAACGGCAAACGGGTCACCGACAAGGCCACCGTGGAAGTGGTTGAAATGGTCCTGTCCGGCCTTGTGAACAAGCGCATCGTTCAGGCGATCAACGGTCAGGGCGGCTCTGCTGTCGGCCTGTCGGGCAAGGATGCGAATTTGATGACCTGCGATCAGACCGACCCGTCGCTGGGCTTTGTCGGCTCGCCTGCGGAAATGAACCCGAAAATCCTGCACGATCTGTTTGCGCATGATGTGATCCCGGTCATTGCGCCTTTGGGTGCAGGCCGCGAGGGCGAGACGTTCAATGTCAATGGCGACACCGCAGCCGGAGCGATTGCCTCGGCGCTGAAAGCCGACCGCCTGTTGCTGCTGACCGATGTTTCGGGCGTCAAGAACGCGGCCGGAGAGGTCGTGACCGAGCTGAAGGCCGGCCAGATCCGCGAGATGACGCTGGACGGCACGATTGCAGGCGGGATGATCCCCAAGACCGAAACCGCGCTGGACGCGCTGCACAGCGGTGTTCGGGCCGTTGTCATTCTGGACGGGCGTGCACCCAATGCCGTGTTGCTGGAACTGTTCACAGAACACGGTGCCGGGTCGCTGATCCGGCCCGATTGAACCCCGGAGGGCCGAGAAGACATGACCGGACAAGCCCCGCCCTTCTCTGCCGCCGCATCCGGAACCTACGATCTTGTTCAAGGGGCTGCTCAGCGTGCCGGTCTGATCGTCATGGGCGCGCTGCATCCGCGACGTGCGGATGCCAAACAGCTGCACGGAGGAACCCTGATCCTGCTGGGTGCGGGACCGGAATTCTGGCCCACACTGAAATCCGCGCCTGAATGGGGCGGCGGCGATCCTGTGGATCGCTGGTCGTTGCGGGTGATTGGCAAAATGGCGCAGGATCTGGCCGCCGACGCCCATTTCCCCTTTGGCGGCCCGCCCTATGCGCCGTTCATCGACTGGGCGCTGAAATCTGGTCGCACCTTCAGCAGTCCGGTGGGGGCTTTGGTGCACGATACGGTCGGCACGATGATCTCATTCCGCGGGGCGCTGCATTTTGACGAGGAATTCGCGATCCCTGAACCTGCAGGCATCTCTCCATGCGCCACGTGCCCGGCCCCGTGCGCCCGAGCCTGCCCGGTGGGTGCGCTGAACACGCAAAGCTTCTATAACGTCGATGCCTGCCACAGCCACCTGTCCACCTCCGAAGGGCAAACCTGCATGACCGGCGGCTGTCTGGTGCGGCTGTCCTGTCCGCTCAGCCGGGGCGCCGGGCGCGACCCGGAACAGTCCGCGCATCACATGAAAGCGTTTCACCCGTCATGACCCGCACCCTGATCCTGACCCGGCACGCCAAATCCAGTTGGAGCAGCCCCGCGGCCAGCGATCACGATCGGCCCCTGAACAAACGCGGGCGCAGATCGGCCCCGGCGATAGCGGCATGGTTGCGCGAAAACGACTGGTTGCCGGATGAGGTTCTGAGCTCAAGTTCGGCCCGAACGCGCGAAACCTGGGAGCGGATGGGCCTGACCGCCGACAAAGTGGGCTTTCACCGCGCGCTTTATCACGCGGACCCCACGGGGATGCTGACCGTGCTGACCGGGGCGACCGGGCAGACGGTTCTGATGCTGGGCCATAACCCCGGCATCGCATTCTTTGCTAACCAGATTGTGCGACAGGCACCCGCGCACGCCCGGTTTCATGACTATCCCACCTGCGCGACAACGGTGATCCGCTTTGAAATCGACGACTGGGCGGACATTCGATGGCACAGCGGTACTGTTCAGGGTTTTGTCATCCCGCGCGAGTTGCTGGAATAGAAAAGGCGGGGACCTGCCCCGCCTTCATTGGTTTCGTGACCGGAATCAGTGCCCCAGAATCTGGCTCAGGAACAGCTTGGTCCGTTCGCTTTGCGGATTGTTGAAGAACTCTTCGGGCTCGTTCTGCTCCACGATCTGACCGGCGTCCATAAAGATCACGCGGTTAGCCACCTGACGGGCGAAGCCCATCTCGTGCGTCACGCAGAGCATGGTCATGCCTTCCTCGGCCAGTTCGATCATGGTGTCGAGCACCTCTTTGATCATCTCGGGGTCCAGCGCCGAGGTCGGTTCATCGAACAACATGATCCGCGGCATCATGCAGAGCGAGCGGGCAATCGCCACACGCTGCTGCTGACCACCCGAAAGCTGGCCGGGATACTTGTCGGCCTGCTCAGGAATCTTCACCTTTTCCAGGAAATGCATCGCACGCTCTTCGGCCTCTTTCTTAGGCGTCTTGCGCACCCAGATCGGGGCCAGCGTGCAGTTTTCCAGAATGGTCAGGTGTGGGAACAGGTTGAAGTGCTGGAACACCATGCCAACCTCGGACCGGATCTTGTCGATGTTCTTGAGGTCATTCGACAGCTCGGTCCCGTCCACGATGATCGTGCCCTGCTGATGTTCCTCCAGCGCGTTCAGGCAGCGGATCAGGGTGGATTTGCCCGACCCCGACGGCCCCGCGATAACGATCCGCTCGCCCTGATTGACGGTCAGATTGATGTCGCGCAGCACGTGGAAGGACCCGTACCACTTGTTCATGTTGTTGATTTCGATGGCGACCTCGTCGCTCACCTGCATCTTCGAGCGGTCGATTTCGCGTTCAATTGCAAGTTCAGACATGTGTTGAACTCCTTAACGGTGGCCAGTCTGAAGCTTGCGCTCCAGATACATGGAATAACGGGACATGGAGAAGCAGACGACAAAGAACAGCGCCGCGATGAAGGCGAACAGTTCCCAGTAGATGCCGTTCCAGGCGGTGTCGGCGCGGATGGCAGATGCCAGTCCGATCACGTCGAACAATCCGATGATCGACACCAGTGTCGTATCCTTGAAGATCCCGATGAATGTGCTCACAATGCCCGGAATTGAGATTTTCAGGGCTTGCGGCATGATGATCAGTCGCTGTGCTTGCCAGTAGTTCAGGCCGAGACTGTCGGCACCTTCATACTGACCCCGTGGCAGGGCAGCCAGACCACCCCGGATCACCTCGGCCATGTAGGCAGCCGAGAACAGGGTCATCATGATCATCACCCGCAGGATGATGTCAAAGTTGGTGCCCGGCGGCAGGAACAGGTTCAGCAGCAGCGATGCCACGAACAGCAGGGTGATAAGCGGCACGCCGCGAATGAACTCGATAAAGCCCACGCACAGGTATTTGACGATCAGCAGGTCCGACTGACGTCCCAGCGCCAGCACGATACCGATGGGCAACGATACACCAATGGCCACGACGCCCAGCAGGATCGCCAGCATGAAGCCGCCGAACTGACGGCTTTCAACCGCTTCGATGCCAATCGGCAGGATCGCATCCATTGCGCCGGTGAAGTAGCTGGACAGCACCAGCCACCAGATCAACGCCGCCACAGCCGCGCCAATCATCCCGAACAATTCGCTCAGCTGCTTGCTGACGACCGTGTAAACACCCCAGCCGACAACAAATCCCAGTGCCGCTGAAATTGGCCCCCAAATGGTACCACCCCACATCAGGAACGGCATCAGGAACGGGTAGATCGCGGTGAAGATCAGCATTTTCGTCGGGAACCGGTCCGAGTACAGAACCGGCGCTAATGCCACCAGCAGAAGCAGCAGCGACAGGATCGGCCGCCAGTACAGGTGGCTTGGGTAGAACCCGAACAGCAACTGCAGCCAGCGGTCATTGATCACGGCCCAACAGGCGTGGCCATGGGTCGATCCCCAGGTGGCCATCATGATCTCGCGGCATTCGTTCAGCGAATTGGCATTCCAGACCGACTGGAAGATCCAGGGCAAAACACCCGACAGGACGTACCAGATCGCATAGAGCGAGATTACCGTCAGAATGGTGTTGAACCAGCCAGAAAACAGGTTGTGTCTTACCCAGCCGACTAAGCCGACTTCAGACGCGGGCGGCGCCTGTTCCGGCAGCATTTCCGTGCGGACAAATGAAACATCACTCATATTACCGCTCCACCAGTTTGACACGGTTGTTGTACCAGTTCATCACCGCCGAAATGCTCAGCGAGATGGCCAGATAGACCAGCATCAGCAGCAGAACACATTCCAGCTCGCGGCCGGTCTGGTTCATGGTGATGCCGCCCAGGGTTCCCGTGATGTCCATATACCCGACCGCAATCGCCAGCGACGAGTTCTTGGTCAGGTTCAGATAGTTCGAGATCATCGGCGGGATGATCACCCGCAGCGCCTGCGGCAGGATCACCAGACGCATGGTGCGACCCGGGCGCAGGCCCAGCGCAGATGCGGCCTCGGTCTGACCTTTGGAGATGGCCAGAATGCCTGCGCGGACGATCTCGGCGATGAAGGCTGCCGTATACAGCGACAAGGCCAGCCACAGCGCAATCAGCGAGTTGCGCATATGCGTGCCGCCCCTGAAGTTGAAGCCCTTTAGTTCAGGATAGCCAAGGTGGAAGCCCAGAACGCTCAGCAGGATCAGCATCGGAACGAACAGAATGCCCAGCTGGATGTGCCAGATTTTCGGACGGTCACCTGTCGCCTCTTGCTTGGCTGCGGCCCAGGCCGAAACCTTGCGCATGGCGAAGATGCTGCCACCCAGCACGATCAGGACCGCGATCAGGTCCAGCGAAACATCAAACCGCAGGCTCGACGTGCCGAACAGGTGAATGTCGCCCAGACTGCGGGAAAACAGGAACTCGGGGATATACACACCGCGATTAGTGACAGCGACAGAATTGAACAAATCCATCGTAGCTGTCGGGTTATCGCCCCGGAATGCGTTAGGAGCTGGCAGACCTTCGATCAGAATGGCCATCGCAAGAACGATCCACAGCAGAACCGGCACGTTGCGGAACATTTCGACATAGACGGTCATGATCCGCGCGACCAACCAGTTGTTGGACAGGCGCAAGACACCAACCAGAACGCCGACGATTGTCGCTGTGATGCAACCCAGAACCGCCACGACCAGCGTGTTCAGCAGACCGATGAAGGCCGCCCGCAGGTGGCTGTCGCGCGAGGTATACTCCAGCAGGCGCTGGTTGATGTCATAGCTTGCTGGTTCCCCGAAAAAGCCAAACTCGACCGGTTTGCCCAGAGCCTCAAGGTTCTGAATTGTGTTGGAAATGATCCAGGCTGCCAGAAGCATGAAACCGATGAGTGCGATGACCTGAATGGTCGCAGATCGGTACCGCGTATCGTAAAGGAGCATGGACAGCCGGAACTGCTCCTTCGGCGGGTCAGTGAGAGTCGTCATGACCTATGTAAATCCCCGTGCATCCCGGTTTTTTGTAGGCAGAGTTTGTCTCTGCTCAGAACTCTCCGGGCGTGTTTCTTATGGATGGAAAAAGGGCGCAGGTTGCCCCGCGCCCTTTTCCGTGGATTTTAGCGGAAAGGCGGCGAGTACAGCAGGCCGCCATCGGTCCACTGTGCGTTCAGGCCGCGCGCCAGACCGATCGGGGTTTCCTCACCGATGTTCTGGGCAAACACTTCGCCGTAGTTTCCACCCGCCTTGACGGCGCGCATGGCCCACTGGGCGTCCAGTCCCAGCATCTCACCCAGAGTGCCTTCAGCGCCCAGCAGACGGTTCACTTCGGGGTTGTCGGTGCCGGCTGCCATCTCGTCGATATTGGCCGAGGTCACGCCCAGCTCTTCTGCCGAGATCAGCGCGTTCAGCGTCCAGCGGACAACGTCGCCCCACTCGTGATCGCCGTGACGGACCAGTGGGCCCAGCGGCTCTTTCGAGATGATTTCGGGCAGCAGGACGTGAGCCGACGGATCTTCGAACGTGGCGCGGGTTGCGGCCAGGCCCGATGCGTCGGTGGTGTACACGTCACAGGCACCAGCCAGATACTGCTGTTGTGCTTCTGCGTTGGTTTCGATCGGTACCGGCTCGTAGCTGATGTTGTTCGAGCGGAAGAAGTCCGCCAGGTTCAGCTCGGTGGTGGTGCCGGTCTGGATGCAGACGGTTGCGCCGTCCAGTTCCTTGGCCGAGCTGACGCCCAGCGCCTTGGGAACCATGAAGCCCTGACCGTCATAGTAGTTCACGCCGACAAATTCGAACTTCAGGTCGACATCGCGGCTGAACGTCCAAGTGGTGTTGCGGGCCAGCATGTCGATCTCGCCCGAGGCCAGCGCGGTAAAGCGCGTCTTGCCGGTTGTCGGAACGAATTCGACAGCGCTGGCGTCGCCCAGAACGGCGGCGGCGACGGCACGGCATACAGCCACGTCAAAGCCTTTCCATTCGCCATTCGCGTCGGGCGCGGCAAAGCCGACCAGACCGGTGGTCACACCGCAGTTCAGCTTACCGCGGGCCTTGACGTCGTCCACAGTTCCCGCCACGGCAGCGCCTGCAGCCAGACCGGCAACTGTTGCCACGCCCAAGATTACGGATTTTTTCATTTTTACCTCTTCCTGATTCTCCGCCCCTGTCACAGGACGGTTCTGTCCGGCACCTCTGGCACCAGAAAGGTTTCCCCAAAGGTGTCTCCCCTTTAGTGAGCATGAGTTTGGTCGCATTCATAAACAAACGTCAAGGGTCGGATCAGGGAAAACGATGAGTTAATCATGAGATGACTCTTTCAGGTTCCGAAAATCAGGCTTTAAGGGCTCAAACCGAGATATCGTAGAACCGTTTAGCGTGCAGGAAAGCCGCCTTTTTGCCTTCGGCCAGCGCGTGGGCCTCGTCGTCGTGACCCCATTGTTCGATCTGCCAAAGCTCATCGAGCCGGGAAATCTGCCAGATCTCGTCGGCGCTGCGCCAGTTTTGCGCCGCCGCAAACCCAAGGATCAGCGAGCCGGAGAGGCTGACGAGATCGTGGAAAGCGGCCAGTTGAAAGTCACTGAAGCCGTGGACCCGTTGCCGCAGAGCCGACAGGGCGCTTTCAGGCTGCGGGTGGTGCTGGACCCCGGCAACGGGGGTCAGCCGGACCGAAAACGCATCCGCCGCCCAGTCTAGGGCGGGGTCCCATTGCTCTGCCTGCCGCCGCTGCAACTCCTGCGGGTGCGTCGCGCGATAGCACAACAGGTCCGAATCGCCGTAATCGGCCAGCATGTCTGCAACTTCGGCGTGCTGATGGCGGACCTTGTCGATCGCGGCATTCGCCGAACGGGTGAAGGGCATCGAGGTCGGGTCGACCTCTTTGTCCTGCGCGTCCCACTCTGCGGCGACCTCCTCTGCCATGGCGCGTGTCGGCAGGATCAATGCGGCCTTGGCAGGTGTTTTCACACGGCGGCCATCCAGTTCGACCGTGAATCCGCCGTCGGTTGCGACCACCGCGCTGTCGGTCCAAAATCGTTTCGGTTTCCAGTCGCTCATGTCTTCAGGCCCAGATTTCTTCCAGCGCGCGCGGCAACTGGTCAAAGGTTTCGATTATGTGGGCCGCCGCGCTCAGGGCCGACCGGTCGTGATAGCCCCATGTCACGCCAATGCCCGCCACTCCGGCGGCGCGGGCCATATCCATGTCGAACCGCGTGTCGCCGATCATGACCGTGCTGGCGGCGGCCACCCCGGTTTCCGCCCGCGCGGTGTCGATCATCGAAGGGTGCGGTTTCGACGGGTGGTGATCCGCGACCTGCCGCGTGACGAAGTAGTGATCCAGCCCGTGCGCCTCGATCAACGCGTCCAGACCGCGCTTGGACTTGCCGGTTGCCACGCCCAACAGCACCTCTGGCACGGCATGCAGCGCCTCGATCACGTCCCTTGCCCCAGGATACAGCGGCGAGTTCGCCGCCCCCTGATCCAGACGTTGCGCGTGATAGGCCTGTTTGTACCCCTCGACCAGACGATGCTGATCCGCCTCGGACAGCCGGGGCGCCAGCTGCGCCATCGCGTTGGGCAGAGACAGGCCCACAATCGACAGGATCGCCTGACGGTCCGGAACCGGCAGCATCAGCGCGTCGAAACTGGCGGTCATGGCGGCGACGATGCTGGCCTGACTATCTACCAGAGTTCCATCGACATCGAACAGCACCAGACGCAAGGGTGCGCTCATTGCAGGGCCTCAAAAGGATCATCGGCAGCCAGATCCTCGGTCCACCCAAACGTATCCCAGCTGTGTTTCATGTGATCGGGCAAGGGCGCCGTAACGGTCACAGTCTTGCGGGTCAGCGGGTGTTCAAACGTGGCCTGCCGCGCGTGCAGGTGCAATTTCTTGCTGATGATCCCGCCCAGTTGCGCGCCCCAGCCATCGCCAAGATTTTCCTGACCCGAGCCGCCGTACTTGCCGTCTCCGATAATCGGATGGCCGATGGCCGCCATATGTGCCCGCAACTGGTGGGTACGGCCGGTAATCGGCTCCATCGCTACCCACGCGGCGCGACCCGCCACCCGGTAGAGCGTCGCATACAGGGTATGCGCCCGCTTGGCGCCGGGTGTGTCGTCAATCTCATTCAGATGCACGGCGACCATCTTTTCGCCCTCACCCTGCTTGCCGTGACCGGGGGCCTTGACCAGCCCGGTCTTGATCTCGCCCAGATAAGGCGTCGGTACCCCGGCCACCAGCGCCCAGTAGATCTTGCGCGTGTCGCGGTGGCGGAATGCGGCGGTCAGCCCTTTGGCCGCCTCGCGCGTGCGGGCCATCAGCAGAACGCCCGAAGTATCCTTGTCCAGACGATGCACAAGGCGGGGGTTTTCGTCATAGCCAAACCGCAGCGTTTCGGACAGGCTGTCCACATGGCGGGTCTGGCCGCTGCCGCCTTGTACCGGCAAGCCGTGCGGTTTGTTAAGCGCCAGAACATGATCGTCGCGGTAGATCACGCAAGACTGGATCATCTTGGCATCGGCATCCGAGATGCGCCGTTTGACCTCAACAGGCTTGTGATCGGCATCCGGCAGCGGCGGCACCCGCACCACCTGACCGGCCTCAAGCCGCGTCGAGGCTTTTACCCGACCCCCTTCAACACGCAATTCACCCTTGCGGCACATCTTCTCGATGCGGCCCTGGCTGACATGGGGAAACAGACGGCGTAGCCAGCGATCCAGACGCTGGTCGCCGTCACCTTCCGCCACGGTGATCATCTGTACGCCGCTCATGCCGATTTCCCCTGCGTCGCACGGGTTGTCCGCGCGATTTGCGTGTCTGTGAGTGCCCAAGAAAACATGCGCGTCTGTGGCGCGCCACAGCGCAAGAGTCAAGCCAGCACAGCCCCCGGTCAGATGTCGGAAAAATCCCCGTGCCGCCCGGCCCCGTCACGGAAACGCCCCGCCCCGGCGGTGCCCTCGCGACGGATCGCATCCAGCCCGTTCGCCCATTCGACCTTCAGCGCATCGCGCACCGACATACCGCGTGTTTCGATGATAGAACGGCGATCGGCGCGCACCGCCTCTTGCGGAAAGCGGGCGATCTCATGCGCCATCGCCTCAGCCGCCACGCGGGCGTCACCGGGAGGCACGACCTTTTCGGCCAGACCAATGCGATAACACTCTTCGGCTTCGACCTTGCGTCCGGTCAGAGCGATCTCCAGCGCTTTGCCCTGGCCGACCAGGCGCGGCAGGCGCACCGTGCCACCATCCATCAACGTGATGCCCCAGCGCCGGCAATAGACACCCAGATGGGCGGTTTCAGCCATGACCCGGATGTCGCACCACAGGGCCAGCTCCATTCCGCCGGCGACGGCGGCACCTTCGATCGCGCCAATCACCGGTTTGGACAGCTCCAGCCGCGACGGCCCCATCGGGGCAAGGGTTGACGGGGCTGCACCGATTGGGAAGGCGAGCCGCTCCAGATAGGGCTCGCGCAATTCCGGGTCTGACAGAGTCGCGGCCAGTTTCAGATCCCATCCGGCGCAGAAATTGCCACCTTTTCCCCAGAACACCGCCGCTTTGGCCGGGCTGCGCTCGAACTCCAGAAACGCCGCGGCCAGCGCTTCGGCATGCTCGGTATCCACCGCGTTGCGGGCTTCTGGCCGGTCGTGGATGATGGTCCAGACATCCTCGGTCTTGTCGATTGACACGGTCATGCGTTTCCTCCCTCGGCTGCTGTGCTCCAAGGGAAACCTGAAAAGTGCCGCCTGTCGCCTCTGACGCTGCGGAACTCAGCCGTTTCGCTGGGACCGCAGCCGGGCGAAATACTCCAGCCGCTTTTTCAGCTCACGCTCGAACCCGCGTTCGACGGGCTGGTACAGATCGGGCCGCTTCATGCCGTCAGGGAAATAGTTCTGGCCCGAAAACCCGTCCTCGGCATCATGGTCATAGGCATAGCCCGCCCCATACCCCTGATCTTTCATGAGAGAAGTCGGCGCGTTGAGAATATGTTTGGGCGGCGGTTCGCTGCCCGATTGTTTGGCCAGGCGCATCGCCGCTTTGAAGCCCATGTAAGCCCCGTTCGATTTCGGGGCCAGCGCCAGATAGACCAGCGCCTGCGCCAGCGCCAATTCGCCCTCGGGGGAACCCAGCCGTTCATAAGTTTGCCAGGATTGCAGACAGATCGCCTGAGCCTGCGGATCGGCCAGCCCGATATCTTCAACCGCCATCCGCGTGATCCGCCGTGCCAGATAGCGGGGGTCTTCGCCCCCCGTCAGCATCCGCGCAAACCAATAGAGTGCCGCATCGGGATCGGAGCCGCGCACGGACTTGTGCAAGGCCGAGATCAGATTGTAATGCTCATCCCCCGACTTGTCGTATTTCGCCGCGCGGCGCATCAGACGCGTCGACAGAGCATCGAGGTCCAGCGGCGCATCGACCTTCCACGCCGCGATCTGTTCGATCAGATTCAACAGCGCCCGCCCGTCGCCATCGGCCATTTCCTGAAGCGCCTCGCGCGCCGCGCCTGTCAGCGGCAGTGCGCGGTCCAGTTCCTTTTCGGCCCGATGGGTCAGCCGCTCAAGGTCGCTCAGGTCGAGCCGTTCCAGCACCAGCACCTGGGCGCGGCTCAGCACAGCAGCATTCAGTTCAAAGGACGGATTTTCCGTTGTGGCCCCGACCAGCAGGATCGTTCCGTCCTCCATATGCGGCAGGAACCCATCCTGCTGGGCCTTGTTGAACCGGTGAATTTCGTCGACGAACAGCAGCGTGCCCTGCCCGTTCTGACGCCGGATCTTGGCCGCCTCGAACACTTTCTTCAGATCCGGCACGCCGGTAAAGATCGCGCTGATCTGAACGAAATGCAGGTCGGTTTCCTGCGCCAGCAGCCGCGCGATGGTGGTTTTCCCCACCCCCGGCGGTCCCCAGAACACAAGGCTGGACAGGCTGCCCGAGGCCAGCATAACCCCCAGCGGTGCATCCGGACCCAGGACCTGTTCCTGACCGATCACCTCAGACAGCGATTGCGGCCGCAACCGGTCTGCCAGCGGGCGATGCGCTGGTGCTGCGGGCTCAGCCGCCCCGGTGTCGAACAGGTCGCTCACCTTGTCACAGCCGGAACCGCAGGGACACGGACCGCCCGCCTCTGAGGATATTCAGGTTTACTCTGCGCCCTGGCTCGGTGAGGGCCTCAACAACATCGTCGGGCCGCTCAACCTGTCTGCCGTTGATGCTGTTGACCACATCCCCGGCACGCAGCCCCGAACGGCCGCCATAGGGTCCGGCATCCACCACGACGACGCCTGTCTGCGACAGCAACAGCCCCATTTTCGCAATCACCGCCGGGTTGACGCGCGATACCGTCAGGCCCGGCATCACGGTCCGGTCGTCCAGCGTTGTTTTCTCGGCCGCCGGTGTTTCCGGGGCCCTGACAAGCGCGACGGTGACGTCCGACCGCTCGCCCCCGCGCAGCCGGGTCACCACCGAACTGCCGCCGACCCCTGCCACAGACATGCGGAATTTCATCTCGGCCGGAGAGTTGACCTCATCCCCGTCGACATGGGTCACGACGTCGCCCACACGCAGCCCGGCATCGGCCAGCGGGCTGAGCGGGTGCAGGTCCGAAATCACAACGCCCAGCGGAATCACCAGACCCAGCGACTCGGCGATATCCGCGCTCATGTGCTGGCCGGCCATCCCGGCCCAGGGGCTGACGAAACTGTCATTGCCATCCTGAGCCTGGCGCAGGAACTCGGCCACCAGATTGGCGGGAATGGCAAAGCCGATACCGTTCGACCCGCCCGAACGGGTCAGGATCGAGGTGTTGATCCCGATCAGATCGCCATTCACATCGATCAGCGCCCCGCCCGAATTGCCGGGATTGATCGCCGCGTCGGTCTGAATGAAATATCCCCGCGCATTGCCGGTGGCCGTCCCGGACCGCGCCAGCCCGGAGATGATGCCGGATGACACCGTCTGCCCCACCCCGAACGGATTGCCGATGGCCAGCGCCAGTTCGCCCACCTCAACATGATCGGAATCGCGCAGCTGCAGATAGGGCAGGTCGCTGGCCCCTTCCAGCCGCAGAATGGCAATGTCGCTTTCCTTGTCGCCCAGAACAACCCGGGCGGAGTATTCGCGGCGGTCGGTTGTCACCACGCGAATTTCAGTGGCGGTGCCGACCACATGGTAATTCGAGACCATATAGCCGTTTTCGGACAGGATCACGCCGGACCCCAGCGAATTCTGCACCCTTTGGCGGGGTTCATTAAATCCCCGGCCGAAAAAGTCCTGAAAGAACGGGTCCGAGAAAAACGGATTGGCGCGCCCCTGTCGCACGATCTTGGCATAGATATTGACCACCGCCGGAGATGCTTCTTTGACCACAGGCGCAAAACCAAGGCTGATTTCGGTCTGCGATGTCGGCACGCGGGTATCCGCGCTGGCTGCGCCCGTCAATAACAACAGGGAAAACAGGATCCGCAGCATTAAACGCCCCTCCGTCTATTTTGCCAGATGGATATGCGGGGCTGCGGACCAGATTGCAAGAGATCACGCCGCCCGCGCAGTACCCTACCCGGGCTCAATCGCGTAGGATGCCCCTTATTGACCACAAAGCCATTGAACCCGAGGGAGAGCATCTCATGCATCAGGACCGGGAATTGACCTTTGCAACTGCAGTCGCCAGCCACCAGCAGGCCGGACATTTGAACGCTGACGGCAATGCACACGAATATTACCAGGCCTCACTGCTCAGCGCGATCATGCAGGGCGTCTATGACGGCACCCTTTCAATTGGAGAACTGCTTGAGCATGGCGACTTTGGGCTGGGCACGTTCAACGCATTGGACGGCGAGATGATCGTTCTAAATGGGGTTGCCTACCGGCTGGACGGTGAAGGCAAAGCCAATGGAGCAAGCGATACCGATTTGACCCCTTATGCGGCAGTCATCAACTTTCGGCCGACGGTATCCTTTGAACTCAGTGCCGAAACCGGCAAACAGGGCTTTGAGTCGCAATTGGACGCGCTGGCGGCAGAGAAGAACCTGTTCTATGCCGTTTGTTTCACGGGTCAGATCAAGCATATCAAGTATCGGAATGTCTTGCGGCAGGACCGCCCCTACAAGCCATTGCTGGAAGTCGTGAAAACGCAAGCCGAGTTTGAACTGGACGATGCGGTCGGTACAATTCTTGGGTTTCGGTGCCCCGACTATGCCGTGGGGATCGGAGTTCCCGGTTATCACCTGCATTTCATTTCCGAGGACCGTAGTACCGGAGGGCATGTGCTGGACTACACTCTGGCTGGCGGGCGGGTAGAAATTGACCACACATCGGCCTTACATCTGGAACTGCCGGAAACCCGCGCCTTTTCCGACGCTAATCTGTCCGCCGGAGCGTCGGAAGACAACATTCACAAAGCGGAAGGCGACTAAAACCACCGCGGCCAACTTTCGTTTTCAACAAAAAACCCCCGCGTCCGGGACGCGGGGGTCAAATTCAGAAAGCCGGGCTTTCTTATTCTTCGTCTGCGGCCTCTTCGGCGGCAACGCGGGCCTTGTCAGCCGCGCCTTTGGCGTCGACGTCGCGATCAACGAATTCGATGATCGCCATCGGGGCCATGTCGCCATAGCGGAAACCCGCCTTCAGGATGCGGACATAACCGCCCTGACGCTCGGCATAGCGGGGACCCAGAACTTCGAACAGCTTGGCGACGTCCTTGTCTTCCTTCAGCTGCGAAGCGGCCTGACGACGGGCGTGCAGGTCGCCGCGCTTGCCCAGGGTGATCAGCTTTTCGATGACCGGGCGCAGTTCTTTTGCCTTGGGCAGAGTTGTTTTGATCTGCTCATGTTCGATGAGCGAGCCAGCCATGTTCGCAAACAGAGCCTTGCGGTGCTCATGAGTACGGTTCAGGCGGCGGTAACCACGTGCGTGACGCATTTTCTAGTTCCTTCTTTCGCGTTTTGCTTTGTCTGGCCGGCGATGCGTGTCACCGGCTCTCCTTGGGGCGGAAGTGCCCATATTGTCCCCGGAACTCCGGGCATTTGGGAAGACGCGCTTAGAACGCGTCTTCGAATTTCTTGGCCAGATCTTCGATGTTGTCGGGCGGCCAGTCCTCGACATCCATGCCGAGGTGCAGACCCATACCGGACAGCACTTCCTTGATCTCGTTCAGCGACTTGCGGCCGAAGTTCGGGGTGCGCAGCATCTCGGCTTCGGTTTTCTGGATCAGGTCGCCGATATAGACGATGTTGTCGTTCTTCAGGCAGTTTGCCGAACGGACCGACAGTTCCAGCTCGTCCACTTTCTTCAGCAGCAGGGGGTTGAACTCCAGACCATCGTCTTCGTCCTGGCGGCCAGCCGCTTCGGGCTCGTCGAAGTTCACGAAGATCGACAGCTGGTCCTGCAGGATGCGTGCGGCAAAGGCCAGCGCGTCTTCCGGCGTGATCGAACCATCGGTTTCGATCTTCAGGGTCAGCTTGTCATAGTCCAGAACCTGACCTTCGCGGGTCGGCTGAACGTCATAGGCAACCTTTTTGACCGGCGAATAGATCGCGTCGATCGGGATCAGGCCGATAGGCGCATCTTCTGGCTTGTTCTTCTCAGCCGAGACATAGCCCTTGCCGGTGTTGACGGTCAGTTCCATGAACAGGTCAGCGCCATCGTCAAGGTGGCAGATGACGTGATCGCGGTTCAGAACTTCGATGCCGGCGCTTTCGCTGACGTCACCTGCGGTGACGACAGCGGGGCCTTTGGCATTGATCGACAGGCGCTTGGGGCCTTCGACTTCCATGCGCAAGGCGACCTGCTTGAGGTTCAGGATGATGTCGGTGACATCTTCACGAACGCCCGCGACCGAGGAGAACTCGTGCAGGACGTTGTCGATCTGAACGCTGGTGATGGCCGCGCCTTGCAGCGAGCTCATCAGAACGCGGCGCAGCGCGTTGCCCAGGGTCAGACCAAAGCCACGCTCCAGCGGTTCCGCAACCAGGGTTGCCTGACGTGCAGGGTCGTTGCCCGGCTTGCCGTCAAGCTGGGTCGGCTTGATCAATTCTGCCCAATTCTTGTGGATCATGTAATCCCTCCATTCCTGTCCGCGCCCCATGACCAACAAGGTGCAGACGCCCGAGGTTCAAAATGACGTGCTGGGGCCGTGCAGAAACACTGGCCCCAGCTCAATTCAAATTCGCTTAGACGCGGCGGCGCTTCGGCGGGCGGCAACCGTTGTGAGCGATCGGCGTCACGTCGCGGATCGACGTGATGTTGAAGCCCACTGCAGCCAGCGCGCGCAGAGCCGATTCACGACCCGATCCGGGGCCCTGAACTTCGACTTCCAGCGTCTTGACGCCATGTTCCTGCGCCTTTTTGCCTGCATCTTCCGCAGCCATCTGAGCGGCGTAGGGCGTCGATTTCCGCGATCCCTTGAAGCCCATGGTACCGGCAGACGACCACGAGATGGCGTTGCCCTGTACGTCCGAGATCAGGATCTTGGTGTTGTTGAAGGTCGAGTTCACATGGGCGACGCCCGATGCGATGTTCTTGCGCTCTTTGCGCTTAACGCGAGTCTTGTCACGTGCCATCAGTCAGACCCTCCCTTATTTCTTCTTACCGGCAATGGCCTTTGCGGGGCCTTTGCGGGTACGGGCATTGGTGTGGGTACGCTGACCGCGAACCGGCAGGTTGCGGCGGTGACGCAGACCGCGGTAGCAGCCCAGGTCCATCAGGCGCTTGACGTTCATCTGAACTTCACGACGCAGGTCACCTTCGACGGTGAAGTTCGCGTCGATGTGCTCGCGGATGGCCAGAACTTCGGCGTCGGACAGTTCGTTGACGCGACGATGCGCTTCAATGCCTACGGCTTCGCAGATCGCTTTGGCCGAAGTGTTTCCGATACCGGTGATATATGTGAGGGCGATAGGTACCCGCTTTGCAGTCGGGATGTTTACGCCGGCAATACGTGCCACGTGTCACTTTCCTTTTTGTTGCGGTTCCGTAGCTCCGGAACCTTTTTTCACAACACCTGACCGTGGCAGTGACGCCAGAGGGCCCAGCATTTGTACGAGGTAGTCGGGGCGCAGGGGACGAATCCCGCACGCGGTAGTGATTCCCATAGGGATGTGGGTCGATATGGGCTTTTGCTGGGGCCGTCAAGCCCCAACCTCAAGTCAGCCCAGAATTGCTTCGATCGAGGCGGTCACTTCACCGATATCCGCCAGCCCGTTCACCGGACGCAGATCGCCCTTGGCGTAGTAATAGCCGATCAGCGGCGAGGTCTTCTTGTAGTATTCCATCAGACGCGTGCGCAGGCTGTCTTCGTTGTCATCCGCGCGGCGCACGAAGTCATTTTCCTTGCCGCAATTGGTGCATTTGCCATCCGTCGGGATCGGCTTGGTCTTGTCGTTATAGACCTCTCCGCATCCAGCACAAGTCGAGCGTGCGGTGATGCGATCCACCAGCGCGTCGTCATCGACACGCATTTCGATCACCGTGTGCAGGGACTGGCCCACCTTGGTCAGCAGCGCCGCCAGTGCGTCGGCCTGCGCCAGGGTGCGCGGAAAGCCGTCAAAGATGAAACCTGCGCCTTTCTGGGTCGTCAGTTTCTCTTCGATCAGGCCGATCACGATCTCGTCGGTAACCAGCTTGCCCGCATCCATGATCGCCGCAACCTTCTGGCCCATTTCCGTGCCCGATGTCTTGGCCTCGCGCAGCATGTCGCCGGTACTCAGCTGGATCATGCCGCGTGTTTCGACCAGGTGGCGCGCCTGCGTCCCTTTACCTGCCCCCGGGGGGCCGAGAAGAATGATGTTCATCGACGAGCGGGTCCCTTCCTGCCGCGTTTCTTACCCTTGCCGCGCAATTGGGACTTTTCGATCAGCCCTTCGTATTGATGCGCCAGCAGGTGGCTCTGAACCTGTTGGATCGTGTCCATGGTCACAGAGACGATAATCAGAACCGAAGTGCCGCCGAAATAGAACGGGATGGCAAACTGGCCCCGGAGGATTTCAGGCAACAGACAGACCGCCGCCAGATAGGCCGCACCCAGAACCAGCACGCGGTTGACCACGTATTCCAGGTATTCGGCGGTTTTCTTGCCCGGACGGATGCCGGGAACGAAACCGTTCTGCTTTTTCAGGTTGTCCGCCACATCATCCGGCTTGAACGAGACGTTGAACGTATAGAAATATGCAAAGAACACGATCATCGACGCGAAGAACAGCAGATAGAGCGGCTGTCCGGGGCCAAAGTTGGCCAGCAGCCACGACATGACCGGACCGTTGGTCGCGCCCGACGAGAAGGTCGAGATCGTCACCGGCAGCAGCAGCAGCGAGCTGGCAAAGATCGCCGGGATCACGCCTGCGGGGTTGACCTTGACCGGCAGGTGGCTGGAGCCGCCTTCGTAAATCTTCATACCGGCCTGACGGCGCGGGTACTGAATGTGGATCTTGCGCAGTGCGCGTTCCATGAAGACCACGAAGGTAATTACCGCGATGACCATCACGATCACACCGATGATCACGGCGGGGCTGATGGCGCCCGAACGGCCCGAGGCAAAGAACTGCGCCAGCGCGGCCGGAACCTCGGCAATGATACCGACGAAGATAATCAGGGAAATACCGTTGCCGATGCCGCGCGCGGTGATCTGTTCACCCAGCCACATCAGGAACATGGTGCCGCCAACCAGAGTAATCATGGTCGACAGGCGGAAGAACATGCCCGGATCAGTCGCCAGATCGCCCGATTCCAGTGAAACGGCCAGACCATAGGCCTGAACAGTGGCCAGAGCCACGGTACCGAACCGAGTGTACTGGTTGATCTTCTTGCGCCCCTGCTCACCCTCTTTCTTGAGCTGCTCAAGCGCGGGAACCATGGATGTCAGCAGCTGCACGATGATCGAGGCCGAGATGTAGGGCATGATGCCGAGGGCAAAGATACCCATCCGTCCCAGCGCCCCGCCGGTGAACATCGAAACCATGCCGCCGATGCCCTGCCCCGCCTGCTCCATGAACTCGCGCAGTGCCTGCCCGTCGATCCCCGGCACCGGAATGAAGGTGCCCAGACGATAGACGATCAGCAGACCCAGCGTGAACAGGATGCGGTTGCGCAGATCGGTGGCTTTGCCAAGGGCAGCCCAGCTTGTGTTGGCTGCCATTTGTTCTGCTGCTGATACCATAAATCGGTCTCTCTTATGGAAACGCCGCCCGGAACCGTTTTCCGGCTCGGACGGCGTCTTGGAAAACTCTGAGGTCTATGTAAGCGGGTCTTGGCCCGCTCACAAGCGCTTACTCTGCCGCAGCAGCTTTTGTGACCGTCAGTGAACCGCCCGCTTTTTCAACTGCCTCTACGGCAGCTTTCGAAGCACCTGTCACTTCCAGGTTCACCTTGGCGCTGATTTCGCCCTTGGCCAGAACGCGGATACCGTCCAGCTTGCGACGGACCAGACCGGAGGCGACCAGTGCGTCCTCGGTGATCGCTGCCTTGACGTCCAGCTTGCCGGCGTCGACGAATTTCTGGATCAGGCCCAGGTTGATAACGGCGAATTCCTTGCGGTTCGGCTTGTTGAAGCCACGCTTGGGCAGGCGCTGATACAGCGGCATCTGGCCGCCTTCATAGCCGTTGATGGCCACACCCGAACGGGATTTCTGACCTTTGATACCACGGCCACCCATCTTACCTTTGCCGGAACCGGGGCCACGGCCAACGCGGGTGCGTTTGGGGTTGGCGCCGGGATTGTCGCGCAATTCGTTCAGTTTCATGTCGCTTCTCCTAAGCCGGATATGACCCCGAAGCGTGATGGGCCAAACACGGCATTTCTTGGTTTTGATTCTCGTGGCTACAAGGCCACCGCAGGCGTATAGGCGCATGAGACCGCATTGGCAAGCCCGCAGACGCGGCAGGGTCTCAGCCTTCGGCGTTTTCCACCTGATCGCCGTCCGCGACCGGCGTCTGCAACGGGGCGGCATGCGGGTCGATGCCGTGTTTTGCAACCAGTTGCCCGATCATGCTGTCGGGGTGCGGGATGCCGGCGTACCGGTGCCGAATAAACGCCCGGACACGCCGGCCATAGAAATGGATCGACATAGTGTTTTCGGTCAGGAAACGCTGCGCATTGCCGCCTTCGCGCACCATCGACCGGCGATCCTTGTAGGTTACCGGGTACAGAACATCCTGCGGCTGGGAAAACCGGGCCTCGTTATTCTGCTTCAGCAGCCAGGTCAGAGCGCGCGGCCCCCAGACCCCCCAGGGCATCTCGCTGGCATGTTTGCGGTTCCCGGCCATGGCATCCTGAATCAACGGCACACGTATTTTCGGCGGAAACCAATGCGGGATCCGGTACGGGTCATTGGTATAGTCGATCAAGTCGAAAAGGGTGGGGCTGTCCTGGGGCAGCGCTAGCACGCCACCGTTGATCTCATGCGGGGCCAGCCAGCCGTGAAGGTGCCCGTTCTCGGTGGTGAACGGCTTGACGCAATAGGCGTCGGTATCGGCCCAGATTATGTCCTGCTCCTGCGCCAGCATCTGAACGCGGAACTTGTCCGAGTGCAAAGCCGGGCTGCCCGTGCGCTTGTGCAGGATTACTTCGTCATCGGACAGGATCTGGCGTGCATCGCACATTTCGACCCCATCGGGGACATTCGTGACCGGCCCATAGGTATACAGGCGGACATGTTGGCCCACATCCAGAAACGACTTGATGCAAAGCTGCTCAAGAAAGCTCAGCGGGCCATCGATCCACAGCATGCCAATTTGGTATTCTTTCACCGCGACTGGTCTCTCTGCCTTGCAAATACGCGGCCCGAGGGGCTACTTGGGCGTTTCTGGACCATTTCACCCCGGGCCGCAACGGGCGCTGCCGGAATTCGCGGCGGCTGTGTTGCACCCGCACGCCCAAATACAAAAGAGGCGCCAAATGGCGCCTCTGGATCGGTCGGTCAGGATGTCCGGTTACGAGCAGTAAACGTGCTCGCGTGCGATATCACTGATGTCACACCGGCGTACACCGATGTCGTGCAGTTCGCGGTCGGTCAGACCTTGCAGTTCCGAATAAGTGCGGTTGAACTCGGCGCGCAGGGCATAAGCCTCTTTCACCTTTGCGACGAATTCTGCGAAACGCGCGGTGAGGGTGATGCCGCCGGTCGATGTTGTTGCTGTATAGGCCATTTCTGAGTTCCTTTACTGGTCGGGGCGAATTCCCCGATGGTTTCTATGCTGTTCCTTTTGAGGACAAAGCTCAGATAGGCGCGCAGGGTATCGCTAACAACGAAGGTTTCGGTCTAGCCGTTATGCGTTAGGGGAATGGCGCAGGAAAACGCGCTGACCCAATGCGCAATAAATCGGCTGGGGCAGTACGTGCAGGTCCGCCAAACAGAAATCTGCCTATCCCTCCGGTCGGATTTCTGAACGACGGGATCGTCGAGGTCAGATCTCACGATAGTTCCAGCCACGAACGCATGATCAGGGAAGACCATCCTTCTGAATGGCAAAAAAAACGCCCCCGAATGATCGGAGGCGTTTCTTCGTTCGATGGAAGTGCGCTTAGCCGCGCTCTTCGACGATCTCTACCAGATGCGGGATCTTGCGGATCATGCCGCGAACCGAAGGGGTATCTTCCAGCTCACGGGTTTTGTGCATCTTGTTCAGGCCCAGACCGATCAGGGTTGCGCGCTGTTCGGCGGGGCGGCGGATCGGCGAACCGATCTGCTTGACGACGATGGTTTTTGCCATGGGTCGCTCTCCTTATGCTTCTGCTTCAGCAGCAGGTGCTTCGGCCGCGGGGGCTTCGTCCCGCTTGGGCAGGATGTCAGCAACCTTTTTGCCACGACGTGCGGCAACCGAACGCGGGCTCTGCTCTTTCTGCAGGCCGTTGATGGTGGCGCGGATCATGTTGTACGGGTTCTGTGAGCCCAGCGATTTGGACACAACGTCCTTAACGCCCAGCATTTCGAACACGGCACGCATCGGACCACCGGCGATGATACCGGTACCTTCAGGTGCGGTACGCATAACCACTTTACCGGCGCCGTGACGGCCTTCGATGTCGTGGTGCAGAGTACGACCTTCGCGCAGTTGCACGCGGATCATCTGACGCTTGGCTTGCTCGGTCGCCTTACGGATGGCCTCAGGTACTTCTTTCGCTTTACCCTTGCCAAAGCCGACGCGGCCTTTCTGATCGCCGACAACCACCAGAGCGGCGAAGCCAAAGCGCTTACCACCTTTTACGGTTTTCGACACGCGGTTGATTGCGACCAGACGATCTGCAAATTCCGGTGCTTCTTCACGGTCGCGGCCACGGCCCCGACGGTTTTCACGTTCTGCCATTTGGCATCCCTTTTCTCATGTGGCGCATACGGCGCCGTTTTCTTCAACCCAAGTGAGCCCCGACAGTTGCCGAGGCCCCCGGATCATCGGGGCGGATCGAAACCCGCCCGCAGGTCTTAGATCTTCAGACCACCTTCACGCGCAGCGTCGGCGACAGCCTTCACTTTGCCGTGGAACAGGAAGCCGCCACGATCGAAATAGGCCTCTTCGACGCCTGCCTTCTTGGCACGCTCGGCGATGGCTGCGCCCACTTTGGTGGCCGCTTCGACGTTGTTCTTGCCAACAACACCCAGATCTTTTTCCAGGGTCGAGGCCGAGGCCAGGGTCACGCCACGCACGTCGTCGATCAGCTGAACAGAGATGTTCTTGTTCGAACGGTGGACGGACAGACGCGGACGACCCGCGTTGACCTTGCGAAGTTTGTTCCGAACGCGCAGGCGGCGCTTCAGAAACAGGGTTCTTTTGCTGTTTGCCATTGTTTGCGTCCTTACTTCTTCTTGCCTTCCTTGCGGAAGATGAACTCGCCCTTATAGCGGATGCCCTTACCTTTGTACGGCTCGGGACGGCGCCACTCGCGGATTTTGGCCGCGGTTTCGCCCACCAGCTGCTGGTCGATACCTTCCACAACGATCTCGGTCTGCTTCGGCGCGGTGATGGTGACACCTTCCGGAGCGGTGAAATCGACGTCGTGGCTGTAGCCCAGGTTCAACTTCAGGGTGTTGCCCTGCATCTGAGCGCGGTAACCCACGCCCTGGATTTCCAGCTCTTTCTTGAAGCCTTCGGTCACACCGGTCACCAGATTGGCAACCATTGTACGGCTCATGCCCCACTGCTGACGTGCACGCTTGGACGAACCACGCGGGTCGATCTTGACCACGTTGTCCTCGACCGACAGAGTAACATCGTCAGTTGCGGTGAAGCTGCGGGTGCCTTTCGGACCTTTGACTTCGATGGTCTGACCCGACACAGAGGCGGAAACGCCGCTGGGCAGCTCGACCGGTTTTTTACCAATACGAGACATTGCAGACCTCCTTAGAAGACGGTGCAGAGCACTTCGCCGCCAACATTGTTGGAGCGAGCGTTTGCGTCCGACATCACACCTTTCGGAGTGCTGACAATCGACACGCCCAGACCCTGACGGACCTGCGGAATGTCATTGACGCCCATGTACACGCGACGACCGGGCTTCGAGACCCGCTTCAACTCGCGAATGACAGGGGTGCCTTCGTAGTATTTCAGGCTGATTTCGATGGCCGGATGACCGTTTTCACCGGTCGTCGCTTCGTAGCCACGGATGTAACCTTCGTCCGCCAGCACGTCCAGAACCCAACCACGCAGCTTGGACGCCGGGGTGGAAACGGTGGACTTGCCGCGCATTTGCGCGTTGCGGATACGGGTGAGCATATCGCCGATAGGATCATTCATATCTATGTCTCCCTTACCAGCTCGATTTCACCATGCCGGGGATCTGACCAGCAGAACCCAGCTCGCGCAGCGCGATACGGCTGACCTTCAGCTTACGGTAGTAAGCGTGGGGACGACCGGTCAGCTGACAACGGTTGTGCAGACGGGTAGCCGAGCTGTTGCGCGGCAGTTTCGCCAGTTTCAGACGCGCTTTGAAGCGCTCTTCCATCGGCTTGCTCTCGTCATTCGCGATTTCTTTCAGCTCGGCACGCTTTGCGGCATATTTGGCCACCAGGCGTTCGCGCTTCTTCTCGCGTTCGATCATTGCTTTCTTAGCCATGTCTCAATCCTCCCGGCGCTTAGGCGTTGAAGGGCATGTTGAATGCTTTCAACAGTGCCTTTGCTTCAGCGTCGGTTTTCGCTGTGGTGGCAATTACGATATCCAGGCCCCAGACCTCGTCGACTTTGTCGAAGTCGATTTCCGGGAACACGATGTGCTCTTTCATGCCCATGGCAAAGTTGCCACGACCATCGAAAGACGGCTTAACACCGCGGAAGTCACGAACGCGCGGCAGCGCGATGGTGATTAGACGATCCAGGAATTCGTACATCCGGTCACCGCGCAGGGTTACTTTCGCACCCAGCGGCATATCTTCACGGACGCGGAAACCCGCAATCGACTTCTTCGCCTTGGTCGAAACGGCCTTTTGGCCGGCAATCGCAGTCAGATCCTCGACAGCCGCTTTGGCTTTCTTCGAGTCCTTGACCGCCTCAGAACCACAGCCGATGTTCAGAACGATCTTTTCCAGCTTGGGCAGCTGCATCTCGTTCTTGTAGCCGAACTCTTCTTTCAGAGCGGCACGGATTGTCTCGGCGTACTGAGCTTTCAGACGCGGGGTGTAAGTTGCGTTATCAAGCATCGATCACGTCCCCTGTGGTCTTGGCGAAACGCACCTTCTTGTCACCTTCCATGCGGAAGCCAACGCGGGTTGCTTTGCCGTTCTTGTCCAGCAGTGCCAGGTTCGACAGCTCGATCGGGTTTGCCTGAGGCAAACGGCCGCCCTGGCTGTTCTGGGTCTGGCGGGTGTGGCGGATGGCGATGTTGATGCCGTCGACAACAGCTTTACCGGCTTTCGGGTCAACCGAGGTGATAGTTCCCTCTTTGCCCTTGTCCTTGCCGGCCAGCACGACGACCTTGTCGCCTTTGCGGAGTTTAGCAGCCATGATTACAGCACCTCCGGAGCCAGCGAGATGATTTTCATGAAGTTCTTGCCGCGCAGTTCGCGAACAACCGGGCCAAAGATACGGGTACCTACCGGCTCGTTGTTGTTGTTCAGGATGACGGCGGCGTTGCGATCGAAACGGATCGCGGTGCCGTCTTCGCGACGGACTTCCTTGGCGGTGCGCACGACGACGGCCTTGCGGACGTCACCTTTCTTTACGCGGCCGCGCGGGATGGCTTCCTTCACCGAGACGACAATGATGTCGCCGACGGAGGCGTATTTACGCTTGGAACCACCCAGGACCTTGATGCACTGAACTCGGCGTGCGCCGGAGTTGTCAGCGACATCCAGATTGGTCTGCATCTGGATCATGTGGTTTCTCCCGACCTGTGGGGGCTGGTCTGGTTAGATCCCCCAGGGTTTCGACAAATGAAAAATCCCGGAAACTTACGCTTCCAGAACCTCCCAACGTTTCGTCTTCGATTTCGGCGCGCATTCGATGATGCGTACGGTGTCGCCGACCTTGAAGGCGTTCTTTTCGTCATGAGCCCGGTATTTCTTGGACTTACGAACGGTTTTGTGCAGCAGCGGGTGCTTGAAACGGCGCTCGACCAGAACGGTTACGGTCTGCTCGTTTGCGTCGCTTGTTACGGTGCCGGACAGGATACGCTTGGGCATCAGATTACTCCTCGGATGCCGCAGCAGCGGCCTTTTCGTTCAGAATGGTTTTGACGCGGGCAGCATTGCGGCGGGCCGCTTTGATGCCGGCTGTGTTTTCCAGCTGACCGGTTGCCTGTTGAAAGCGCAGGTTAAAGCTTTCTTTCTTCAGGTTGGCCAGTTCCTCGCGGAGCTGGTCCGGGGTCTTGTCACGCAATTCTTGGGCGTTCATCGCCTTTTTCCTTTGCTCAAAACACCAGAAGGCCCCCTGACAGGGTCACCTTGGACCTGGTGGATGAATGATAGACATACGAATCGCCCGACAACGCCGGGAGACCGCAGGATGCCGCCGTATAAGGGTTTGGGGGGTGGGTGGCAAGAGGAAGTTTCCAGGACCATAAGAACAGGCGATTTCAATCGCTACACTAATGGGCCCAAAGAGGGAGGTTGTTGCAGGAACGGCCCGATCCGACGTAGCATTATGGTCTGTTTTATTAGCTATTGGATGAGGTTCTTATGAAACGCTCAGGACTTACTCTTATTACTTTTGCAACGCTGACGGCGGCAACAGCTGTTAAAGCCGCGCCCGACGGAAACTGGACGCTTACAATCAACTCCAGCAGACCCTGGCAAATGGACATATCAGTTCAGGACAATACACCGCAGGTACTTGCTGCCCATGGCATTACACCTGAAGGAATCTCCGTTCGAAAAGTTACCGACGACCGGCTTCAGTTCGATGCGGTGATCTCGAAACAAAACAGTTGCTCTTCGGGAAGCGTTATGAAGTTCGACCTTAAATTCAAAAATGGCGTTTACAGGTCCGGCTCAGTCAACGGGAACTGTATAGGCTATCCACGGTTTCGTGCGCGCGTCACTGCGAAGTAGCCACTGTCGCAGCTATTCCCATTTGTAATTAAAGCTGACACTGATCCGCTCTTCCTCGGACATGTTCATCGGTACCTCGTGGCGCAGCCAGCTTTCCCAGAGCAGCACATCACCCACCTGAGGTTTCATATAGATGAAAGGCTGCAAATCGCGCCGCCCGCCTTTGATCCGTGTCGGCGCGGCCATCATGCGGCCCGAGCGGGGGTCTTCCAGTTTCAGCGCGCTCGCCCCTTCCGGCATCGCCACATATGTTGTGCCCGAGATCACGCTGTGCGGGTGAAGATGACTTGAGTGCATCCCGCCTTCGGGCAGGATGTTGATCCACAGGTCCTCGAGCTTCAACTCGCCCTCGCCCAGATCAAATTCCAGATCCTTGGCAAAGGCTGCGACGTGTTGATCCAGCGCCGTGACCAGATCAGCGAAAATCGGGAACCGCCAGGGCAGATCGGTCAGCGAGGCATAACTGGTGTAACCGGGATAGCCGTTTTCCTCGCACCACTCCTGCCCGGCCTCATCATCCTCGGCAATAACAAGGCAGGAGCTTTCCAGTTCGTCCGGGTCGATCTTAGGACCGAACTCGGACAAAGAGGCACGATACAGGCGAGTTACGAAGAGTGATTCAATCTTTGGCATGAGGTCGTCTTAAACCAGCCGCGCGGCGAAGGCGATGGCTGTTTTGCGAGGCTCTGCCTCGCGCTCCGAGGTATTTTCAGCCAGATGAATTGAGGATCCGCTGCTTCATCTGGCTCCAAATACCTCGGGGGAGTCGCAGCTTGCTGCGGCGGGGGCAGAGCCCCCAAACAATGAACCCCCGCCGGTATCCCGACAGGGGTCAATCTTTTAGCGAACGGGGTAGCCCCCCCAATCGCTTACCAGTCTTCGCGAACCACGACGCAAGTCTTGATCGGCAGCTTCATCGCGGCCAGGCGCAGGGCCTCGCGGGCGATGTCGTCATTGACGCCGTCGATCTCGAACATCACGCGGCCAGGCTTGACTTTGCAGGCCCAGCGGTCGACCGAACCTTTACCTTTACCCATACGAACTTCGATCGGCTTTGCAGTGACCGGAGTGTCGGGGAAGATGCGGATCCAGACGCGGCCCTGACGCTTCATGTGACGCGTCATGGCACGACGTGCAGCTTCGATCTGGCGTGCAGTTACACGCTCAGGCTCAAGAGCTTTCAGGCCGTAGGTGCCAAAGTTCAGATCAGAGCCGCCCTTGGCGAGACCCTTGATCCGGCCTTTGTGCATCTTGCGGAATTTAGTACGCTTTGGTTGAAGCATATCTTTCCCTCCTTAGCGACGACCGCCACCAGCACCACGAGGTGCAGGGCCGTCCTGGAGTTCCTGTGCTTTACGGTCACGTGCCTGCGGATCGTGCTCCATGATCTCACCTTTGAAGATCCAGACCTTGATCCCGATGATCCCGTAAGGAGTCATCGCTTCGGCATGTGCGTAATCGATGTCGGCGCGCAGGGTGTGCAGAGGCACGCGGCCTTCGCGGTACCACTCGGTCCGTGCGATTTCGGCGCCGCCCAGACGACCCGCGACGTTCACCCGGATACCCAGGGCGCCCATGCGCATGGCGTTCTGAACAGACCGCTTCATCGCGCGGCGGAACGAGACGCGGCGCTCCAGCTGCTGAGCGATGGACTCGGCAACCAGCTGCGCGTCAAGCTCGGGCTTGCGCACTTCGACGATGTTCAGGTGCAGTTCGCTGTCGGTCATACGCGCAAGCTTTTTGCGCAGAACTTCGATGTCTGCACCTTTCTTGCCGATGATGACACCGGGACGAGCCGTGTGGATCGTAACGCGGCACTTCTTGTGCGGACGTTCGATGATCACACGGGCAACACCGGCCTGCTTGCACTCTTTGTTGATGAACTCACGGATTTTGAGGTCTTCCAGCAGAAGATCACCGTAGTCCTTGGTGTCGGCGTACCAGCGGCTGTCCCAGGTGCGGTTGACCTGCAGGCGCATGCCGATCGGATTTACTTTATGACCCATTAGGCTTGCTCCTCAACTTGACGCACCTTGATGGTGATCTCCGAGAACGGCTTCATGATCTTGCCGAAACGGCCACGGGCACGCGGACGACCGCGCTTCATGACCAGGTTCTTGCCAACCCATGCTTCGGCGACGATCAACTCGTCAACGTCCAGGTTGTGGTTGTTTTCGGCATTCGCGATTGCGGACTGCAGGCACTTTTTGACGTCCTGCGCGACACGCTTGTTGCTGAAAGTCAGGTCGGTCAGAGCCTTCTCAACTTTCTTGCCGCGGATCATTTGCGCAACCAGGTTCAGTTTCTGCGGGCTGGTGCGAAGCATGCGGGTTTTCGCCATTGCTTCGTTTTCAGCCACGCGGCGGGGGTTCTTTTCCTTGCCCATGACTTACTTCCGCTTCGCTTTTTTGTCTGCGGCGTGGCCATAATAGGTGCGGGTCGGCGAGTATTCACCGAACTTCTGACCGATCATGTCTTCCGAGACGTTGACGGGGATATGCTTCTGGCCGTTGTACACACCAAAGGTCAGACCCACGAACTGGGGCAGAATGGTGGAACGACGCGACCAGATTTTGATGACTTCGTTGCGGCCCGACTCGCGCGCTGCTTCGGCTTTTTTCAGCACGTAAGCATCGACGAAAGGACCCTTCCAAACAGAGCGAGACATAGATTAACGTCCCTTCTTCTTGGCGTGCCGCGAGCGGATGATCAGCTTCTGGGACGCTTTGTTCTTGTTGCGGGTACGCTTACCCTTGGTGTCCTTACCCCACGGAGTAACCGGTGTACGGCCACCCGAGGTACGACCTTCACCACCACCGTGCGGGTGATCGATCGGGTTCATTGCAACACCACGAACCGACGGACGCACGCCCTTGTGGCGCATACGACCGGCTTTACCGAGGTTTTGGTTGCTGTTGTCGGGGTTGGACACGGCACCAACGGTGGCCATGCATTCCTGACGGACCATGCGCAGCTCGCCCGAGCTCAGACGGATCTGAGCGTAGCCGCCATCGCGACCAACGAACTGAGCGTAAGTACCGGCCGCACGTGCGATCTGACCGCCTTTACCAGGCTTCATCTCGATGTTGTGGACGATGGTACCGATCGGCATGCCCGAGAACGGCATTGCGTTGCCCGGCTTGATGTCAGCTTTTGCCGACGCGATGACTTTGTCACCAACAGCCAGACGCTGCGGAGCCAGGATATATGCCTGCTCGCCGTCTTCGTATTTTACCAGTGCGATGAATGCGGTCCGGTTCGGGTCATATTCGATCCGCTCGACGGTTGCCGCGACATCAAATTTGTTCCGTTTGAAGTCAACGATCCGGTAGAGACGCTTTGCGCCACCGCCGCGGCGGCGTGAAGTGATCCGTCCGGTGTTGTTCCGGCCGCCCGACTTGGTCAAACCCTCTGTGAGAGACTTGACCGGACGTCCTTTCCAAAGCTCCGAACGGTCGATCAGCACCAGCCCGCGCTGGCCCGGCGTCGTCGGCTTGTACGACTTGAGTGCCATGCTTTCTGTCTTCCGTTTAGCAAGTGCAGGGAGTTTCCCCGCTATGTGATAGGCCCCCGTAGGTGCCAAGGGTATAGGGCCCCGAAGGTCCCCGGTTTCAAATATCAGAGGCCCCGGAACGAATCCGAGGCCGCAAGATTGGGAGCGTGTAACAGGGTTGGGGGTGGGTGTCTATAGGGTGGAGCGCCTATTTTGATCAACCGAACAAAAAGCACATCGCCCTCACTGTTTCTATTTTCTTAACCAACCACTCACAATTTCTTGGCAAACTTTCGCCGGGACACACACCATGATCATCGACCAAAACGCATACCGGAAAGCCTTCGATACCTACCTAAGAAAAGGCACCCCAATTGAGCTTTCGATTAAACAGAACAAATCGACAGGCTACTATATCTGGCGAACCCGCGGCGACAACAAAGTACGTTCATCTCATGCCGCCCATGATGGTAAGGTTTTTGCCTGGAACAACCCGCCTTCTACCGGTCATTCCGGTGAAGGGTTTGGATGTCGGTGCAAAGCTGAACCATATGATCCAGCCGTAAGTGAATCCCTTAATATGTATATGATAGGTGTGACCGACACTGGCAGACCATGGACCAACCGCGACTTCATCAATCACTACAGACACGGCAACGGTTCATCTATCAGGGTGCGAGATATTGGCCACCTCCAAAAAATCGTTAACGAATACTGGGGCACCGTCTCAAATCGACTGATTGGCCAAATTGCAGATGCCGCGCGTATACAAACATCTGGTCAATTCTCTTACCCGTTCACAAATATCTATCAGATGCAGCACATTGTATTCAGTATTGGGCACACGACAATCGAAGGGGAAGCAAAGGGTCGAGTCGCTTTTCAGAAGGACGGTACCCTTCGCATAAGTGGTGATTGCGACTTTGAACTTGCCGACGAATTTGCCGATCCATTGGATATAGGAATTGAACTGCCGGGAGGCACCCCATACCCAATTGTAGACAGCTGGTCAGCGCGAATGTCAGGCACGGTAATCGCCGACAGAAACAAAAGCTGGATTCGTTTCGATGGCTAATATGAGTACAGTCTTCTCACGGATGACCACAGGCGCAAGATACCTCCTTCTGACACTCAGTGCGCTTTTGATCTTTTTAGTGATGGCGTATTCGGTTCTGTTTCTGCGCCACCGAATAGCAGAATTTGGAACTTGTGTGCGCCTGCCTAACGGCGTGATTGTCTCCTATCAGGCTTTGTTTGATCTCTCTCAGCCCTTTGGAACTCCAGTTCCGGTCGTCCGGGACCCGGACTTTCAAATTTTATCTGTCGGCAACGATGAAAGACTCTTTTTTTCAAAGACAACGGCTTTTTGGGTGGATATCGATGATCGTCGGGGCTCAGCGACCGGCCTTATCTTCCGACCAGATGTTGGCCTTGTCCATCGCACCGAGAACCCGGCTTTGTTCTCTGAGTTGGTCGACCACGCCGGAGAGTGGCTTGAACAAGGTAAGCGGCTTAATAACACCAATGTTCTAGGTGTACTTTATGCTCTCAAGGATGACCCCGAGTACCAAGCGCCTTCCTGCCAGGTGCCTTTGTTCATTTGGTAAAAACAAAAAAAACCCCCGCTTGCGCGGGGGCCTTTATCTCTCTCCAAAGACAGGTTCGATCAGAGACCGGTGGACACGTCGATGGTGTTACCCTCTTCCAGGGTCACATATGCTTTTTTGACGTCTTTGCGACGGCCCAGCTGGCCGCGGAACCGCTTGACCTTGCCTTTGGTCACGGTGGTGTTCACCGCTTTGACCTTCACACCAAACAGCGCCTCGACGGCCTCTTTGATCTGCGGCTTGTTGCTGTCGATCGCCACTTCAAAGACAACCGCGCCGTTCTCAGAGGCCATGGTCGACTTTTCAGTGATGATCGGCTTGCGGATCACGTCGTAGTGTTCTGCCTTCGCGCTCATTTCAGACGAGCCTCCAGTGCTTCGACAGCCGCTTTGGTGAGCACCAGGGTGTCACGCTTGAGGATGTCATAGACGTTTGCGCCCATCGACGGCAGGATATCCAGACCTTCGATGTTCTTGGACGCTTTCAGGAACCCTTCGTTCACGGTCGCGCCGTCGATGACCAGAGCGCGTTTCCAGCCCAGGTTTGCAACCTGTTTGGCCAGAGCGGCGGTCTTGCCTTCGGCTTCGGCGCTCTCGATCACAACCAGTTCACCTGCCTTGGCTTTCGCCGACAGAGCGTGGCGCAGGCCAAGCTTGCGGAACTTCTTCGGCAGGTCGTGGCCGTGCGAACGAGGGGTCGGGCCCTTGTAGATACCACCCTTGCGGAAGATCGGCGCGTTGCGGTCACCATGGCGTGCGCCACCGGTGCCCTTCTGGCGATAGATCTTCTTGGTCGAGTAGCTGGTTTCCGAGCGGGTCTTGACCTTGTGGGTGCCAGCCTGCGCGTTGTTACGCTGCCAACGGACCACACGGTGCAGGATGTCCGCACGCGGCTCGAGACCGAACAGATCGGCGTTCAGCTCGATGTCGCCGGCTTTGCCGCCGTCCAGTTTGATTACATCAAGTTTCATGCTTCACCACCTTCCGCGGGAGCTTCTTCCGCAGGTGCTTCGGTTGCAGCCGATTTCACAGCAGCCGGGAAAGGCAGGCCTTCCGGTGCTTTCTTCTTGACGGCGTCCTTGACGGTGACCCAGCCCGATTTCGGTCCGGGAACGGCGCCTTTGATGAAGACCAGACCACGGTCGGCGTCGGTTTTGACGACTTCCAGGTTCTGGGTGGTGACACGGGCAGCACCCATGTGACCGGCCATCTTCTTGCCTTTGAACACCTTGCCCGGGTCCTGACACTGACCGGTCGAACCGTGCGAACGGTGGCTGATCGAAACACCGTGCGAGGCGCGCAGACCACCGAAGTTGTGGCGCTTCATTGCACCAGCAAAGCCTTTACCGATCGAGGTGCCCGAAACGTCAACCTTCTGACCTTCCAGGAAGTGTTCTGCCGAAATTTCGGCACCCACATCAATCAGGCCGTCTTCGGAGACGCGGAACTCGGCCAGCTTGCGCTTGGGCTCAACCTTTGCAGCGGCATAGTGACCGCGCATGGCCTTCGAGGTGCGTTTTGCCTTGGCAGCACCGGCGCCCAGCTGAACGGCGGTGTAGCCGTCTTTGTCAGCGGTGCGCTGTGCAACAACCTGCAGGTTGTCCAGGTGAAGAACGGTCACAGGGATCTGCTTGCCGTCTTCCATGAACAGGCGGGTCATGCCAACTTTTTTTGCGATAATGCCAGAGCGCATAATCTATACCCTCCGATCTTACGACTGCAGCTTGATCTCGACGTCCACACCAGCAGCGAGGTCGAGCTTCATCAGCGCGTCAACGGTCTGGGGGGTCGGATCAACGATGTCGAGCAGACGCTTGTGCGTACGGATCTCGAACTGGTCGCGGGATTTCTTGTCAACGTGAGGGCCACGGAGAACCGTGAACTTCTCAATCTTGTTCGGCAGCGGGATCGGGCCGCGCACGTTCGCGCCGGTCCGCTTGGCAGTGTTGACGATCTCTTGCGTGCTGGCATCCAGAACGCGATAGTCAAATGCCTTCAGCCGAATACGGATGTTTTGGCTTTGCATAGATACAGCCTTTTATCAGGCGTTGAGGTTGAGAGGAGGACAGACGCGCATCGCCAACCCTCTTCGAACCCAAAAGGCGGGAATCACCCCGCCTTGATGTTCTTAGTGAGAACTCGCGCGTATTAGTTGGGTTGGTGAGGTTTGGCAAGGGGGTTCGTGTTCAATGCAGAGATTGGGAGAAATCGAGAGGTTTATGTCCGTGTTTTCTTCCTTGCTGAGCTTCCAAAGAACAGCTCGATTTCCGTTTTCTCCAGTTGAAGAACCAACCACAGAAAGTCCGTCGGCGCTGATGCCGCGTGCTTTGCTAGAGATATAGCCGTTATCATCCGGCAAACGTCCAAGTAGATTTATCTGCCCTTCGACATTGAGAATATAGGCCAAACGAGTCCCAGAAAACTCCAATTGACCGACGATTGATTGATCCAGTCGGCTAACAGCGGCAGCATCAGTTTTTTTGACATTTTTGATATTTCCGAAAAGGAAGCTATCGCCCGAAGCAGACCAATAGAACCCTTTGCTTTTGCTCCCGGAACCGGCTTCCCCAACGATCACTGAGCCATCCGGAGATACGCCATGCGGATACCGCAAAACTTGATCTTGAATCGGATCAAGTAGTGTCAACTCTTCTTGTTCAGTCCATTTGAATGCGTTTGCTCCGACGCGCCCAACCACCGTTTGACCATCACCGCTTACACCCAGTGCAGCAACGTTATTGTAGGTATCTTCCGCACCAATCTTCTCAATTCCTCGTTCTTGGGTCCAGCGAAATGCACGACGGCCCCTTGGACCATCAATGTGTCCTACGATCACGGTCCCGTCTGCATTGGCTGCGCTCGCACCATATTCTGGTCGGCACACATTGGGTTCCAAGCTGACCATACCCGTTTCCTCTGTCCAGCGAAACGCTTGCCAGCCGGCGGAACTGTGGCTTTTTCCAACAATGACTGAGCCGTCGGCACTTATGTCAGTAGCGCTGCTTTCTTTACCTCCGGGCAGAGTTCCCAAACTGACCATTCCCCGCTCGGCGGTCCAGAAAAAGGCCCGCTCTCCTTCAGAAGAACCGCTCACTCCAACGACTATTGAACCATCGTCGCTTAGGGCTTTCGCGAAGCTAAAATCGCCGCCTTCCAACACCCCAAGGTCACAAATAACCGCATTTTCCAATGTTCCGTCTGCAGGCTCAACACAAACCGTTGACATGCGGGAATCCGCGAGGACGGGCAAACCTGAACTCAATAGTATTATCGTGGTGATAAATCGAAAGCACCTTATCATGGTTTTGAAGCCTGCTTTTTGTTAGGGCACAAATTTCTAACTGAAGTGGATATGTGTCTTTGTCAAAGCAACAAAAAGGCCGCCCCGAGGGAGCGGCCTTCTTTAGTTCGACGGTGTGGGCTCTCATTGCTCCTAGCGGAGCAACTGCCGCCCACCAGTCGGCAAAGCCGACTTACTCGATGATTTTCGACACAACACCAGCGCCGACGGTGCGGCCGCCTTCGCGGATGGCGAAGCGCAGGCCGTCTTCCATCGCGATGGGTGCGATCAGCTCGACGGTGAAGCCGACGTTGTCGCCGGGCATGACCATCTCGGTGCCAGCCGCCAGGGTCACGGTGCCGGTCACGTCCGTGGTCCGGAAGTAGAACTGCGGACGGTAGTTCGCGAAGAACGGGGTGTGACGACCGCCTTCTTCCTTGGTCAGGATGTAGGCTTCGGCTTCGAACTTGGTGTGCGGTGTCACCGAACCCGGCTTACACAGAACCTGGCCACGCTCAACGCCGTCACGGTCGATACCGCGCAGCAGGGCGCCGATGTTGTCGCCCGCTTCACCGCGATCCAGCAGCTTGCGGAACATCTCAACACCGGTGCAGGTGGTTTTCTGAGTGTCGCGGATGCCGACGATTTCGATCTCGTCGCCAACATTGATCACGCCACGCTCGACACGACCGGTCACAACGGTACCACGGCCCGAGATCGAGAACACGTCTTCGACCGGCATCAGGAACGGCTTGTCAACTTCACGCTCAGGGGTGTCGATGTAGTCATCAACCGCCGCCATCAGTTCCTTGATCTTCTCTTCGCCGATTTCCGGGTTGTTGCCTTCCATCGCCGCCAGAGCCGACCCTGCGATGATCGGAACATCGTCGCCGGGATAGTCGTAGCTGGACAGCAGCTCGCGCACTTCCATCTCAACCAGTTCCAGCAGCTCTTCGTCGTCAACCTGGTCCACTTTGTTCATGAACACGACCATCTTCGGGATGCCAACCTGGCGGCCCAGCAGGATGTGCTCGCGGGTCTGCGGCATCGGGCCGTCAGCGGCGTTCACAACCAGGATCGCGCCGTCCATCTGCGCGGCACCGGTGATCATGTTCTTGACGTAGTCGGCGTGACCGGGGCAGTCGACATGCGCATAGTGGCGGTTGTCGGTCTCGTATTCCACGTGGGCGGTCGAGATGGTGATGCCGCGGGCCTTCTCTTCAGGCGCGCCGTCAATCTGGTCATACGCTTTGAAGTCACCGAAATACTTGGTGATTGCTGCGGTCAGCGTGGTCTTGCCGTGGTCAACGTGGCCAATCGTGCCGATGTTGACGTGCGGTTTTGTACGCTCAAACTTTTCCTTTGCCATGATGGCCTCCTTTGTCGGTAATGAAGGGAGCCCGCTAACCGAGCTCCCTCAAATCTTCGCTTATGCGTATTTCGCCTGGATCTCGTCCGAGATGTTCTGCGGAACCGGATCGTAATGGTCGAACTGCATGGTGAACTGGGCACGGCCCGACGACATCGAACGCAGAGTGTTGATGTAGCCGAACATGTTTGCCAGCGGAACGAATGCGTCAATCGCGATGGCGTTGCCGCGCGGTTCCTGACCAGACACCTGGCCCCGACGCGAGGTCAGGTCGCCGATGATACCGCCGGTGTACTCTTCCGGGGTGATCACTTCGACCTTCATGATCGGTTCCAGCAGCTTCGCGCCGGCTTTGCGCATGCCTTCACGCATACACATCCGCGATGCGATTTCGAACGCCAGAACGCTCGAGTCAACGTCGTGGAACTTACCGTCCAGCAGGGCAACCTTGAAGTCGATCACTGGGAAGCCAGCCAGCGGGCCGCTGTCCATGACCGAGTTGATGCCTTTTTCGACACCCGGGATGTATTCCTTCGGAACGGCACCACCAACGATGCGGCTCTCGAACGAATAGCCTTCGCCCGGCTCGGTCGGCTGGATCTCCAGCTTGACTTCCGCGAACTGACCCGAACCACCCGACTGTTTCTTGTGGGTGTAGGTGTGCTCAACCGGCATCGAGATGGTTTCACGGTATGCCACCTGAGGTGCACCGATGTTCGCTTCAACCTTGAACTCGCGCTTCAGACGGTCCACCAGGATGTCCAGGTGAAGTTCGCCCATGCCCTTCATGATGGTCTGACCGGATTCCAGGTCAGTTTCCACGCGGAAGGACGGGTCTTCGGCGGCCAGACGGGCCAGACCTTGCGACATCTTCTCCTGGTCGCCCTTGGTTTTGGGCTCAACCGCGATCTCGATCACCGGATCGGGGAAGGTCATGGTTTCCAGAACCACCGGATCCTTCGCGTCACACAGGGTGTCACCGGTGGTGGTGTCTTTCAGACCCGCCAGCGCGATGATGTCGCCTGCAAACGCTTCTTCGATCTCTTCCCGGTTGTTCGAGTGCATCATCATCATACGACCGATGCGCTCTTTCTTGCCTTTGGTCGAGTTCAGGATCGAGTCACCCTTGTTCATGGTGCCCGAGTAGATCCGGGTGAAGGTCAGGGAACCAACGAAGGGGTCGTTCATGATTTTGAACGCAAGACCCGAGAAGGCCATGTCGTCGTCCGCACGACGTGCGATGTCACGAACTTCTTCCTCGTCGCCGGGTTTGAAGCCCATGTAATCGACAACGTCCAGCGGGCTGGGCAGATAGTCGATCACAGCGTTGAGCAGCGGCTGAACGCCTTTGTTCTTGAACGCCGAACCACCCAGAACCGGAACGAACGCGATTTCCAGAGTACCTTTACGCAGCAGGGCGCGCAGGGTCGGAACGTCGGGTTCATTGCCTTCCAGGTATTCCATCATCGCGTCGTCGTCCATTTCGACGGCCGCTTCGATCATCTTGCCGCGCCATTCGTCAGCCATGTCTTTCAGGCTGTCGCGGATGGGGGCTTTGATCCAGCTTGCGCCCAGATCTTCGCCCTGCCACAGCCACTCTTCCATGGTGACCAGGTCGATCAGACCTTCCAGCTCGGACTCGGCGCCAATCGGAATACCAACCGGAACAGCGCGTGCGCCGGTGCGGTCTTCGATCATGTTGACGCAGTTGAAGAAGTCTGCGCCGATCTTGTCCATCTTGTTGACGAAAACCATGCGCGGAACCTTGTAGCGGTCAGCCTGACGCCACACGGTTTCGGTTTGGGGCTCAACACCGGCGTTTGCGTCCAGAACGCAGACGGCACCGTCGAGAACCGCCAGCGAGCGTTCGACTTCGATGGTGAAGTCAACGTGGCCGGGGGTGTCGATGATGTTCAGGCGGTGCTTGGGGGTATCGGCGGTCTTACCGTCTTCGGTGCGCTCCCAGAAGGTGGTGGTCGCAGCCGAGGTGATGGTGATGCCGCGTTCCTGCTCCTGCTCCATCCAGTCCATGGTGGCTGCACCATCGTGCACCTCACCGATGTTGTGGGATTTACCAGTGTAATACAGGATACGCTCCGAGCAGGTGGTTTTACCTGCATCGATGTGCGCCATGATACCGAAGTTACGGTATAGTTCGAGAGGATATTCGCGTGACATTTGTCTAAGCCTCTGGGATTACCAACGGTAATGGCTGAAGGCTTTGTTCGCCTCGGCCATCTTGTGGGTGTCTTCGCGTTTCTTGACGGCAGTACCGCGGGACTGAACGGCGTCCAGCAGCTCGCCTGCAAGGCGCTCTTCCATGGTGTTTTCGTTGCGGCCGCGCGCAGCAGTGATCAGCCAGCGGATGGCCAGTGCTTCGCGGCGCTCGGGCCGGACTTCGACCGGAACCTGATAGGTTGCACCACCAACCCGGCGCGAGCGAACTTCGACCGACGGTTTGATGTTGTCGAGCGCTTCGTGGAACACTTCGACCGGGGCGCGTTTGATCTTGTTTTCAACGCGGTCAAAGGCGTTGTAGACGATGCGCTCAGCGACCGACTTCTTGCCGTCGATCATCAGGTTGTTCATGAATTTGGTCAGAACCTTATCGCCAAATTTGGCGTCAGGCAGGACTTCGCGTTTTTCGGCGGCGTGACGACGTGACATATCAGCCTCTCCTTCTTACTTGGGACGCTTCGCGCCGTATTTCGAACGACGTTGCTTACGATCTTTGACGCCCTGAGTATCCAGAACACCGCGCAGGATGTGGTAACGCACACCGGGAAGGTCTTTTACACGGCCGCCACGGATCAGAACAACCGAGTGTTCCTGCAGGTTGTGGCTTTCACCGGGGATGTACGAGATGACCTCGAACCCGTTGGTCAGGCGCACCTTGGCAACCTTACGCATAGCGGAGTTCGGTTTCTTCGGTGTGGTGGTGTACACGCGGGTGCAGACGCCGCGCTTCTGCGGGCACTGCTCCAGGTGCATGGACTTCGAGCGTTTTACTTTGGGCTGCCGCGGCTTGCGGATCAGCTGTTGAATAGTTGGCATTCC
The DNA here is from genome assembly GCF_056158465.1 of Ruegeria sp. ABV4_181. NCBI lineage: Bacteria > Pseudomonadati > Pseudomonadota > Alphaproteobacteria > Rhodobacterales > Roseobacteraceae > Ruegeria > Ruegeria sp. ABV4_181. The sequence goes on along the minus strand of NZ_JBSWTI010000002.1, from coordinate 1,116,078 downwards.
GGTTCTTTCCCCGTTTTGCAACACACATGACATGCACGCGGTTGCGTGCGGTTAAATTCGCTGCACTCATGCGTCCACAAGCGCAAAATCCGCGAGCGTTCCCATTCCGAGGTGAACGTCGCGGTTGGTTATCAGAGGGCGCGAACGGCAAAATTGTCCGGGCCTTGACCAGTTCATTACTGAAATCGGTTATGGGGCGGCCCCCGGTACCGAGATGACGCGCGTAATAGGGGGAGTCGGCCCAAGTGTCAACAGTGCACCCGATCAAGTGGGCCGTGGGCCGCGTCACACAGATTTATCAGTGCCTGACAGGGATTTCCAGTGCGGCGGACATTGCACCGCCCGGGACGCGCGGGCATAGTTTCGTCATCAGTCTGAGCCACGGATGTATCATGCAAGTTATCGGCCTGTGCCGCTTTTCCTACCCTGCCTATGGCGGCTTTCAGGTGGAACACGATACAATCGAAGAGCGCAGGCAGTACCTTTATAACCCGGCCCGTCTGGAAGAACGTTTTCGCCTGTTCGAAACCACCACCCTGCCCTGTTTCAAGGAACAGACCGACGAGGATTTTCAGTTTCTCATCGTGATTGGTGAATGTCTGCCGAAACCCGCGCTGGAACGACTTCACGATCTGACCGCAGGCATGAAACAGGTCAAGATCATCGCCCGCGAACCGATGCGGCAACGCAAAGTGATGAAACAGATTCTGAACGCCGCGCGCGACAATCCAGACGCGCCCTGCCTGCAATTCCGCCACGATGACGATGACGCCGTTTCAGTGGATTTCATCGAACGCCTGCGCCTTGCCACCGAAGACGGCAAAGGGTTGATCAAGAACAACCGGACGGTCGCCATCGACTATAACAATGGTTTTCTTGCACGGTTCGGGGCCGACGGCGTTCTTGCCACCCAGAAGTTCCAGCCCTTGCTGGGGGTTGGGCTGGGCATGTATGTTCGGGGCGGGTGCGAACTGACGATCATGAATTTCGCGCATCACCGGATCGGGAATTTCATGCCGGTGATCAGCTATCCCGACGCGCCGATGTGGGTGCGTACCCTGAACCAGTTCAACGACTCGCCGCATGCCCGCAACAGCACGGCCAGCCTGACGCCCCTGACGCCCGAGTTGGAAGGCGAGTTTATCGCACGCTTTGCCATCGAACAGGACGCTGTCCGGCGGGCTCACTCCGCCGGGTGAACTGCACGTTCGCGGAACAGGGTGAACAGCCCGGCGCCCACGACCAGCGCGGCGCCGAACATCGTGACGGCGTCCGGCCAATCGCCAAACACGGCCCAGCCAAGACCCAGCGCCCAGATCAGGCTGGAATAGCGGAACGGCGCGATGAACCCGACATCGCCCTCGCGCATGACAAGGACGCTGCACAGATATCCCGTCAGAACAAACACGGCGGCGCTGGCCACCAGCGTCCCTGCCCCCGACGGGACCGGTTCCCAGCCGGTTAGCAGCGTGGCAACGCAGGCCGCAAAGGTGATGGACAAGGACGTCGCCAGAGTGACGACCAGTGACGGCACATGCACCGACATGCGCCGGGTGATCAGGTCCCGGACCGTGACCGACGCGACCGCAATCAGGGCATAAACCGAATGCACGCTGAACCCTTCCGGGCCCGGGCGGACAATCAACAGCATGCCAGCAAACCCCAAACCGATCGCCAGCATCCTGCGCCAACCGATCTGTTCCGAGAAGAACACGGCCGCTCCCAATGTCACAGTCAACGGCAGGGCCTGCAGCACTGCGGTCACATTCGCCAGCGGCATATGCAGCAGGGCCGTCAGAAAAAAGAACGTCGCCGCCAGCTCGGCCAGACACCGCGCCGCGACAAGCCATTTGTCATGAAGCGGGAAATTCAGATGCAGCGCCCCGAGGTGGCGCGCCAACAGGAACACGAGCACCGTGGCCAGAACACCGCGCATCGCCACCATCTGAAACAGCGGCAGGTCCGCACCGGCGGCCTTGATCAGCGCATCATTGACAGTAAAGGCGGCCATGCTGCCCATCATCAACAGCGCGCCTTTCGTATTCGGGGTCATTGAGATCAGGTCCGGTCGCAAATCAATCGGCACATTGGCCCTGTTGGCCGATGTGATGTCAACGCTTTAGATCGTCGGAGATGAGAATATCGCGCGTGACGGCCAGCGTTGTAACCCGTCGTGGTTCGACGCGGAACCTCAGGTTGGGATCAAAGGCTGCAGCCTACCTGATGCCAAAGACCCGTCCGCCCCCGATACCTTCGACCGTCACCCCTGCGCTCAGTGTATGCGTGGCGATCAGCCCGCCGGACATGTTCAGAACACCCAGCCGATTACCGTTTTGCAGCGCTACGTAAAGTTCGCGCCGTTTGGAGTTGATCCCAAGGCCAAACCGTTCGACCTGAAGCGCGGCCCCGACCGCAGGGTTGGTGGGCCGGATGACTCGTTTGGTCGTGCCGTTCAGGTCTATCTCGGCAATTAGGCGATTGCGGATGAACAGCACATACAGCGTACCGGTCCGTTCGTCGAAGGCCAGCCCTCCGATCGGGCCCTGCGGCTGGCTGAGGCGGATATTGCGCACGAATTGCCCGTCGCGCGTCAGTTCCGAAATATTCAATCCGTTCGGGTGATCCAGAAACAGGTGGCCGTCAGCGTTCCGAATGGCCAGCCCGCATTCCTTGATCGGGAACGGGTCCGGCGTCATGCCTCCGCATCCGGCCGGCACGCGCTGGGCCGAAAACGTGCGCAGAACGCTGCCATTCCGGTCAAGCTCCTGCAACTGCGTACCGGGAAGATTGCGCAGGAAAATCCTTCGCCTCGGCTCGTCATAGGCCAGACCGACGATCGACGCGGAAATGGGGATCAGACGAGTTGTGCCATCCGGGATTTCAACCTCGCGGGATGGCTGCCCCTGCGGCATACCCACATAAGCGTAATCGGTGCAGGCGGCCAGCAGGCCGATCCCAAAAACGAAAAACGCGCGAGACAGTTTCATTCCTGGTCTCATCTTCCAGATCTCCGGCAAATAATGCGTGAAGGAAGTCAAAACCATAGCATGAAACGCGCATTTCAGGAATAACACTGCTCAAAATGCCAAGCCCGGGCGCGAAATCTTTAGCCTGGGATCACGCGCCTTGTTCAGAAAGACCAAGGGTTTTCAGGCGTCTAAGAACCGGGTTCTGATCACAAAAAAGGCCCCGCAAAGCTGCGGGGCCTTTTTCTAGCATGAAAGTGTTATTACTCGCGGCTTTCCGGTGTTTCCACCAGAACGTCCAGCTCGTCGCCAACCATGTCGTCGTCCACCATCGGCGCGGCCAGGGCTGCGGCTGCTTCGGCCTCTTCCCGGCGGGCTTCGATCACGACGTTGTCGCGCGACTGGGCAACCTGACGCACGGCCTGAGTTGCACCACCGGTACCGGCAGGGATCAGGCGACCGACGATGACGTTCTCTTTCAGGCCAACCAGCTTGTCCTTCTTGCCCTGAACCGAAGCTTCGGTCAGCACGCGGGTGGTTTCCTGGAACGACGCCGCCGAGATGAACGAACGTGTCTGCAGCGAGGCTTTGGTGATCCCCAAGAGGATCGGCTCGCCCTGTGCCGGACGTCCACCGCGCGAGATCGTCTTCTCGTTGGCCGCGTCGAACTCCTGCTTGTCGACATGCTCGCCTTTCAGCAGGGTGGTGTCGCCTGAATCCAGGATCTCCCACTTCTGCAGCATCTGGCGCACGATGACTTCGATGTGCTTGTCGTTGATCTTCACGCCCTGCAGACGATAGACGTCCTGCACTTCGTCGATCATGTAATCCGCCAGCGCTTCGACACCCATGATGGACAGGATGTCATGCGGAGCCGGGTTACCGTCCATCAGGTATTCACCCTTCTGGATGAAGTCCCCTTCGGCGACCGGGATGTGCTTACCCTTGGGCACCATGTATTCGATGGTCTCCATGGACTCGTCCGCCGGTTCAATGCTGATGCGGCGCTTGTTCTTGTAGTCGCGGCCAAAGCGCACGTAACCATCGGCTTCTGCGATGATCGCGTGATCTTTCGGACGGCGGGCTTCGAACAGTTCGGCCACACGCGGCAGACCACCGGTGATGTCCTTGGTCTTGGCGCCTTCGCGCGGGATACGCGCGACAACGTCACCCGCTTCGACCTGCTGACCATCTTCGACCGACAGGATCGCATCCACCGACATCGGATAGTGAACCGGGTTGCCCGCATCGTTGCGGACCGGCTCGCCATCTTCACCGACCAGAATGATCTCGGGCTTCAGGTCGCTGCCTTTGGGGGCGGCGCGCCAGTCGATCACGATCTTCTGGGTCATGCCGGTTGCTTCGTCAGTCTCGTCGCGGACGGCAAGGCCCGAAACAAGGTCAACGTATTTCGCGGTACCGGCTTTCTCGGCGATGATCGGCAGGGTGTAGGGATCCCATTCGAACAGCTTGTCGCCACGGGCCACTTTGGTACCGTCCTTGACGAACAGCTTGGAGCCGTAGCCCAGCTTGTGGCTGGCACGCTCTTCGCCGTGTTCGTCCTTGATCACCAGCTTCATGTTCCGGCCCATGACCAGGCTTTCACCTGCGGCATTGACCAGGATCTGCGGGTTCTCGAAGGAAACGACACCTTCCTGGCTGGCTTCCTGGAACGACTGCTGGCCACCTTGCGCAACACCACCAATGTGGAAGGTCCGCATCGTCAGCTGCGTACCGGGTTCACCGATGGACTGGGCGGCGATGATGCCGACAGCCTCACCCGTGTTCACCATGGTACCGCGGGCCAGGTCACGACCGTAGCAGGTTGCACAGACGCCTTCCTCGGACTCACAGGTCAGAGGCGAACGGATGCGGGTCGACTGAACGCCGGCCTCATCAATTGTGTCCGCCATGCGCTCGTCGATCAGCTGTCCGGCGGCCACGATCACCTCATCCGTACCCGGACGCAGGATATCGTCGGCAGCCACACGGCCCAGAATACGCTCGGCCAGCGAGGCGACAACCTCACCGTCGTTGACGGCGGCTTCTGCAGTGATCGCACGCTCGGTGCCGCAATCGATCTCACGAACGATGCAGTCCTGCGCGACGTCCACCAGACGACGGGTCAGGTAACCCGAGTTCGCCGTCTTAAGCGCGGTATCCGACAGACCCTTACGGGCACCGTGGGTCGAGTTGAAGTATTCAAGAACGGTCAGACCTTCCTTGAAGTTCGAGATGATCGGCGTTTCGATGATGTCACCGTTCGGCTTGGCCATCAGGCCGCGCATACCGCCCAGCTGTTTCATCTGCGTGACCGAGCCACGCGCACCGGAGTGGGCCATCATGTAGACCGAGTTCGGTTCCTGCTCGGAGCCGTCCTCTGCCCGATCCGACGACGAGATCGTGCTCATCATCGCCTCGGTGACGCGGTCGTTACACTTCGACCAGGCATCGACAACTTTGTTGTACTTTTCGCCCTGAGTGATCAGGCCGTCCATGTACTGCTGTTCAAAGTCCTTCACCTGACCGCGGGTGTCATCAACGATGCCCCACTTGTCATCCGGGATGACCATGTCGTCCTTACCAAACGAGATGCCCGCCTTGAACGCTTCTTTGAAGCCCATCGACATGATCTGGTCACAGAAGATGACGCTCTCTTTCTGACCGCAGTAACGGTAGACGGTGTCGATCACCTGCTGCACTTCTTTCTTCCGCAACAAGCGGTTGACCAGCTCGAACGGCGCCTTGTTGTTCATCGGCAGCAACGCACCCAGACGCAGACGGCCCGGAGTGGTTTCATAACGCTTCTGAACTTCGTTGCCTTCGTCGTCGATCTGCGTGATCCGCGCGGTGATTTTCGAGTGCAGATGCACCTCACCCGCGTCCAGCGCGTGCTGAACTTCTTCGATCGAACCAAAGACCTTGCCTTCGCCCGGCATGCCTTCGCGCTCCAGGGTCACATAGTAGAGACCCAGGATCATATCCTGCGAGGGAACAATGATCGGCGCGCCGTTTGCAGGCGACAGAACGTTGTTCGTCGACATCATCAGAACACGCGCTTCCAACTGCGCCTCAAGGCTCAGCGGGACGTGAACGGCCATCTGGTCGCCGTCGAAGTCGGCGTTAAAGGCCGAGCAGACCAGCGGGTGCAGCTGGATGGCTTTACCTTCGATCAGGACCGGTTCGAACGCCTGAATGCCAAGACGGTGCAGCGTCGGCGCACGGTTCAGCATGACAGGGTGTTCACGGATCACCTCGTCGAGGATATCCCACACTTCGGGACGCTCTTTCTCGACCAGTTTCTTCGCCTGTTTCACGGTCGAAGACAGACCCTTGGCTTCAAGGCGCGAGTAGATGAACGGCTTGAACAGTTCCAGCGCCATCTTCTTGGGCAGACCACACTGGTGCAGCTTCAGTTCCGGACCGGTCACGATGACCGAACGGCCCGAAAAGTCGACGCGTTTCCCCAGAAGGTTCTGACGGAAGCGACCCTGTTTCCCTTTCAGCATGTCCGACAGCGATTTCAGCGGACGCTTGTTGGCGCCGGTGATCACACGGCCACGACGGCCGTTGTCGAACAGAGCGTCCACGGATTCCTGCAGCATCCGCTTTTCGTTACGGACGATGATGTCAGGCGCGCGCAGTTCGATCAGACGCTTCAGACGGTTGTTCCGGTTGATGACGCGGCGATACAGATCGTTCAGATCCGAGGTCGCGAAACGGCCACCATCCAACGGAACCAGCGGACGCAGTTCCGGCGGAATGACCGGGATCACGGTCATGACCATCCACTCGGGCCGGTTGCCCGACTCGAGGAAGGATTCGACAACCTTCAGACGTTTGATGATCTTCTTGGGCTTCAGCTCGCCGGTTGCTTCGGCCAGATCAGCGCGCAGCTGCTCGGCTTCGGCTTCCAGATCGATCTGAGCCAGCATCTCACGGATGGCTTCGGCACCGATATTGGCGGTGAACGCGTCCATGCCATAGGCATCCTGCGCATCCATATACTCTTCTTCGGTCAGCATCTGGCCATAGGACAGGTCGGTCAGACCGGGCTCGATGACGACATAGTTTTCAAAGTACAGAACGCGTTCCAGATCGCGCAGCGTCATGTCCAGCATCAGACCGATGCGGGACGGCAGCGATTTCAGGAACCAGATATGTGCGACGGGCGCGGCCAGTTCGATGTGGCCCATACGCTCGCGGCGGACTTTCTGCAGGGTGACTTCCACACCGCATTTCTCGCAGACAACGCCGCGATACTTCATCCGCTTATATTTGCCGCACAGACATTCGTAATCTTTGATCGGGCCAAAGATACGCGCGCAGAACAGACCGTCACGTTCAGGCTTGAACGTCCGGTAGTTGATGGTTTCCGGCTTTTTGATCTCACCATAGGACCAGGACAAGATGCGTTCCGGGCTGGCCAATGAGACCTTGATCTCGTCGAATACCTTCGGCGGGGTCAGCGGGTTGAAAGGATTGTTTCCTTGAGTCAATTCCTGGTTCATCACAGGTCTCCAGCAGATTTGGCCGTCTCGGGTGCTTTGGCATTCAGTCCACGCTTGCGCTCTTTACGCGCTTTAACGTGTTCTGAAAAAGCTGTCAGGCCATATTTCAATCGGGCAATTTGTAAGTTGTCGACCCCGCAATACTCCTTTCGGAGCAACGAGGTGATAGGAGATGGCGGAAATTCGGGTTGCGTCACGGCTTTGTGGTTCAGCCTACCACGTACAAAAAAGCCGTCCTGAACCGTGGGCCACCCGTTCAGCTGCATATAGTGTGTATGGGGGTTTTCTTCCAGTTGGTGCTCGAACCCCCAAGGATCGTTTATTCCGGCTTCCAGTTTTCGTTCGGCCATCCAGATCAGGTGATCAATGTTCCAGATAGCGGTTACAAGGGAATTGGGGGCTTCCCAATCCTTTTGCATCGGCGCGAGTTCGACGTCCGGTCCGATGATCGTCGGCGCGGATGCGCGATCAAAGGTCCAGCTAAAATCGCCCGGCCAAGGGAACAGCGCATATTTCAGATCGTGTTCGCGGACTTTCATCATTGCCGCTTCGATCATCTGCGTATCCACCGGGGCCAGCGGGCACAAATCTTCGAGCATCAGGAAAATGTGCCGGGTCGAAGGCTTGTCCTCTTTGATCTTGCGGACCGAAGCCAACAGCAATTCGACGAAAGAGGTGTCCTTAAAACAGATGGTTCCAGCAGTTTTCAGTTCCCCATCGGTTGCAACAACACACTCTGGATGGCCGGGCCAGAACATATCCAACGTTTCAAGAACCGCAGGAATGTAATGCTCATTTCGCGAGTACGTTGACACAAGCAGGACGGTATCCTGGAATGCCTCCGCAGGGCCGTCCGCCGGATCGCACCGGGCGATCTGTTTCTGTGCCTTGCCCGGCTCTGTTCCGATGGCCAGACGACGCGTCATCTTTGCCATCCCATACTTTGTGCGAGCTTTACGCAGATCGTCGGAACCGCAGTATTCCGTGCGCAATTGCGACAGCAACGGAGAAGGCGGGAAATAAGTTCTGGTCACAGCCTTCGGGTTGATCTGATCGTCAATCAGGAATCCACCGTCCAGTGCCGGCCAGCCATCCTGTTGCATATAGTGCACGGCCGGGCTTTCAGGCAGTGGATGCTGGAAACCGCGGATGTCATGGATCCACGCGTCCGTTTTCGCATTGATCACCCATTGAAGATGGTCAATATCCCAAATGGCGGGCGCAACCGTGTTGAAGGTTTCCCAGTACGGCCGCATTGCCGCCAGTTCGCAATTGCCTGCAACTACCGACGGAGCAACATCCGAGTCCAGTGCGATCTGGAAATCTCCAGGCCATTGGAACAACACGAACTTCAGACCTTGGTCGATGACTTTGGCCATCGCGGTCTGCAACATCAGCGTATCAACCGGTCCAAGAGGGCAAAAATCGTCGGGCAGCAAAAAGATATGACGCGTACCCGGTCTGTCCTGCCGGATTTTCCGTACTGACCTATCAAGTTTTTGCAGGAACGTCGTATTGGGGAAACGCAAAGTGTCGCCCCCCCCAAGCGCACCGTCTGTTGCAACGACGCAGTCCGGATGGCCCGGCCAAAGCAGGTCAATCGTATCACGGATCGCCGGAACGTATTTCTCGTTCTTGCCTTCGGTGAGAACAAGAAGAACTGTGTCCTTGAATATTTCCGCCGGCCCCTCTTTGGGGTTCCTCAGTATGATGTCTTTGAACGCTTTGTCTTTCCTGGTTTTCTTCAGACCGCGCGTTGCCTTGGCCAGGCCGTATTTCTTGCGGGCTTTGTCCAAGTCATCCTCTCCGCAATATTCTGCACGCAATTGCGAGACCAGCGGAGACGCCGGGAAATAGGTTCTGGTTACGGCTTTGGGGTTGACCACGCTATCTTCAAGGAACCCGCCGTCCAGCGTTGGCCATCCTTCCTGCTGCATGTAATGAACGGCCGGATTATCGGGGATCGGCTGCGGGAACCTCTCGGCATCATAAATCCAAGCACTTAGCTTGACATCAATGACAAAAAGCAGGTGGTCGATATCCCAAACTGCCGGAGCAAGTGAATTGATACCGTCCAATCGCGGATTCATTGCTTGTAACTCGACGCCCTCGGCAACCACAGTCGGGGCGACCTTCGGGTCCAGAACTGCGTCGAAGTTACCGGGCCATTGAAACAGCACAAACTTCAGGTCCTGCGTCTGGATTTCGACCATCGCTGTTTCCAGCATCGATGTATCAACAATTCCAAGCGGGCAGAACACGTCCTGCAGCAGGAACAGATGGCGGGAGTCCGGACGGTCCTTGCGGATTTGCCGTACAGCGCCTTCTAGCTTCTGAAGGAAAGTCACATCTTTGAAGTTAAGTGTTGTGGCACCCTTGTGGTCACCGTCCGTAGCAAAAAAACAATCCGGATGCCCTGGCCAAAACCGATCAAGGTTTTCTTGGATCGCAGGAATATACTTTTCATTCTCGGCTTCGGTCACGACAAGAAGGACCGTATCCTTGAATACGGTGGCCACTCCCGAATTCGAGAGCTCAGAACCAGTCACTCGCGGAAACTCTGCCATTACGCCACCTCCCCGTGGGGTCGGACGCCGGGCACTGCACGAATTCCAAACTGGTTTATGAACATGTCATGGCTCATTCAGAACCCTCATGATCTGGCGGTTGGGGATGGGCTGGACGCCCATCCCGCACTGAGTTGAAAACAGGAAGGGGCTCGCCCTCAGCTTTCGTCCTCAACTGCGTCCAGAAGCTCCATGTTCAGGCCGAGGCCGCGGACTTCTTTGACCAGAACGTTGAACGATTCCGGTACGCCCGCTTCAAAGTTATCCTCGCCCTTGACGATCGACTCATAGACCTTGGTCCGGCCGGCGACGTCATCCGATTTCACGGTGAGCATCTCCTGCAGGGTGTAGGCGGCGCCATAAGCTTCCAGAGCCCAGACTTCCATCTCACCAAAGCGCTGACCACCGAACTGCGCCTTACCACCCAGCGGCTGCTGGGTCACCAGGCTGTACGGGCCAGTCGAACGCGCGTGGATTTTGTCGTCCACCAGGTGGTGCAGTTTCAGCAGGTACTTGATGCCCACGGTCACCGGACGTGCAAATTGCTCACCCGTACGACCGTCGAACAGAACCGACTGACCGCTTTCCGAGAAGCCCGCACGCACCAGCGCGTCGTTGACGTCCGCCTCTTTGGCGCCGTCGAAGACCGGGGTTGCGATCGGAACACCGCGGGTCACGTTGCCCGCCGCCTCGATCAGACCATCCTCGTCCAGACCGGTGATGCCTTCTTCGTAGACATTCTCGCCATAGGCCAGCTTCATCGCTTCGCGTACCGGGGTCAGGTCGCCGGAACGGCGGTATTCACCCAGTGCGTCGTCGATGTTCAGGCCCAGACCGCGTGCGGCCCAACCCATGTGGGTTTCAAGGATCTGACCAACGTTCATACGCGAAGGCACACCCAGCGGGTTCAGACAGAAGTCAACCGGCGTACCATCGGCCAGGAACGGCATGTCTTCCATCGGAACAACCTTGGAGATCACACCTTTGTTCCCGTGACGACCGGCCATCTTGTCGCCCGGCTGCAACTTGCGCTTCACGGCGATGAAGACTTTGACCATCTTCATCACACCCGGCGGCAGGTCGTCGCCACGGCGGACTTTCTCGACCTTGTCTTCGAAACGGGCGTCCAGAGCACGCTTTTGCACTTCGTACTGCTCGTTCAGAGCCTCAACGATTTGTGCGTCCTGCTCGCCTTCCAGCGCCAGCTGCCACCACTGACCACGGGTTAGGGTTTCCAGCAGGTCCTCGGTGATCACCGAGCCTGCCTTGACGCCTTTCGGGCCTTTGACAGCGGTTTTACCCAGGATCAGGCCTTGCAGACGCGCATAGATGTTGCGGTCAAGGATCGCCAGCTCGTCGTCCCGGTCACGGGCCAGACGTTCGACTTCCTCACGCTCGATCTGCAGCGCACGCTCGTCTTTCTCGACGCCGTGACGGTTGAAAACGCGGACCTCGACCACTGTACCATAGTCGCCCGGCTTCACGCGCAGCGAGGTGTCGCGCACGTCAGATGCTTTCTCACCAAAGATGGCGCGCAGCAGCTTTTCTTCCGGGGTCATCGGGCTTTCGCCCTTCGGAGTGATCTTGCCGACCAGAATATCGCCCGGCTCAACATCCGCGCCGATGTAAACGATGCCCGCCTCGTCGAGGTTGCGCAGCGCTTCTTCACCGACGTTCGGGATGTCGCGGGTGATCTCTTCCGGGCCCAGCTTGGTGTCACGGGCGGCGACTTCGAATTCCTCGATATGGACCGAGGTGAAGACGTCATCCCGCGCGATGCGTTCCGAGATCAGGATCGAGTCTTCGTAGTTGTAACCGTTCCACGGCATGAACGCGACGACCACGTTCTTACCAAGGGCCAGTTCACCCATATCGGTCGACGGACCATCGGCAATGACCTCGCCCTTCTGGACGGTATCACCCACCTTGATCAGCGGACGCTGGTTGATGCAGGTGTTCTGGTTCGAACGCTGGAACTTGCGCAGACGATAGATGTCAACGCCAGCGTCGCCCAGTTCCAGATCCTCGGTGGCGCGGATCACGATACGCTGGGCATCGACCTGGTCGATGATACCGGCGCGTTTCGCCTGGATCGCAGCGCCTAAGTCGATCGCAACCTTTTCCTCGATCCCGGTACCGACCAGCGGTGCCTCGGCCCGCAGCAGCGGAACCGCCTGACGTTGCATGTTCGAGCCCATCAGAGCGCGGTTGGCGTCGTCGTTTTCAAGGAACGGGATCAGCGATGCGGCAACCGAGACCAGCTGTTTCGGCGACACGTCGATCAGGTCCACATTCTCACGCGGTGCAAGAGTGTAGTCACCGGCCTGACGGGTCGAAACCAGATCGTTGATGAACTTACCGTTCTGATCCAGCGTCGCGTTCGCCTGCGCCACGGTGTGACGCATTTCCTCGGTCGCGGACATATAGTGAACCTCATCGGTCACCTCGGCGTCTTTGACGACGCGGTAGGGTGTTTCGATGAAGCCATACTTGTTCACGCGGGCAAAGGTGGCCAGCGAGTTGATCAGACCGATGTTCGGACCTTCCGGCGTTTCAATCGGGCACATCCGGCCATAGTGGGTCGGGTGCACGTCGCGCACCTCAAAGCCCGCACGCTCCCGCGTCAGACCACCCGGGCCAAGCGCCGAGAGGCGGCGTTTGTGGGTCACTTCCGACAGCGGGTTGGTCTGGTCCATGAACTGCGACAGCTGCGACGAACCGAAGAATTCACGAACAGCAGCCGCAGCCGGTTTCGCGTTGATCAGGTCCTGCGGCATGACGGTGTCGATTTCGACAGACGACATACGCTCTTTGATCGCGCGCTCCATGCGCAGCAGACCGACGCGGTACTGATTTTCCATCAGTTCACCGACCGAACGCACACGGCGGTTGCCGAGGTGGTCGATATCGTCCACGTCGCCTTTGCCGTCACGCAGTTCCACCAGCGCCTTGATGCAGGCCACAATGTCTTCGCGGCGCAGAGTGCGCAGGGTGTCCGGTGCGTCCAGAGCAAGACGCATGTTCATCTTCACACGGCCAACGGCAGACAGATCATAGCGCTCGCTATCGAAGAACAGGGTGTCGAACAGGGCCGACGCCGCCTCGACGGTGGGCGGCTCGCCCGGGCGCATGACGCGGTAGATGTCCATCAGCGCGCTTTCACGGTTCAGGTTCTTATCCTGAGCCATGGTGTTGCGCATGTAGGGACCAACATTGACGTTGTCGATGTCCAGAACCGGGATGTCGGTGACGCCCGCATCCAGCAGTTCCTTGACGGTGCCGCCGATCAGGTCGCCATCCTTGTCGTATTCCAGGGTCAGTTCATCACCGGCCTCGACATAGATTGCACCGTTTTCTTCGTTGATGATGTCCTTGGCGACAAACTTGCCGACGATGTGATCGAAGGGAACCAGCAGGTCGGTGACGGTTCCTTCGTCGATCAGCTTCTTGACCGCGCGCGGGGTGACTTTCTTGCCCGCCTCGGCAATCACTTCACCAGATTTCGCGTCAACCAGATCATAGGTCGGACGGGTGCCGCGCACACGCTCGGGGAAGAACGGCGTGACCCAGCCCTTCTTCTTGTCCAGCTTGTAGGACACGGTGTTGTAATAGGCATCCATGATGCCTTCCTGATCCAGACCCAGCGCATAGAGCAGAGTGGTCACAGGCAGTTTGCGGCGGCGGTCGATCCGGGCGAACACGATGTCCTTGGCGTCGAACTCAAAGTCCAGCCAGCTGCCGCGGTACGGGATGATGCGGCAGGCAAACAGCAGCTTGCCCGAGGAATGGGTCTTGCCTTTGTCGTGGTCAAAGAACACACCGGGCGAGCGGTGCATCTGGCTGACGATCACACGCTCGGTGCCGTTCACGATGAACGTCCCGTTCGGTGTCATCAGGGGCATGTCGCCCATGAACACGTCCTGTTCCTTGATGTCCTTGACCGACTTGGCGCCGGTGTCCTCATCGACATCGAACACGATCAGACGCAGGGTAACCTTCAGCGGCGCGCTGTAGGTCATGTCGCGCTGCATACACTCTTCGACGTCGTATTTGGGTTTTTCCAGATCGTATTTCACGAACTCCAGAACGGAGGTTTCGTTGAAATCCTTGATCGGGAAAACCGACTGGAACACGCCTTTGATGCCTTCGCCGTCAGTGGGCTGTTCTGCATCGCCGGAGCGCAGGAAAAGATCATAAGAAGATTTCTGTACCTCGATGAGGTTCGGCATCTCCAGCACTTCGCGGATTTTGCCGTAGTATTTGCGAAGACGTTTCTGGCCAAGGAACGTTTGAGCCATGTCAGATGTCACCTTTCGATGTTCTCAGCGGGCAAAGACACCGTCGGGCCCCGGCGCCTTGCACATTAGAGACGACACGTCCGGATCAATTCATGGCCACCGTCCCGAGTGGCGGCCTCCCGATCCGCGAACCGCGTCTTAGAAAACGCCCCAACCCGTTGAGGCCCTTTCTAAGACAGGTTCGGCTGGACCCGGATTTCTCCGGACCCAGCCAAATTCTGCGGTGCAACCGAATTGCACCAATAGTCAGGCTTAGGCCAGTTCGACCTCGGCGCCAGCTGCTTCCAGCTTGCCTTTGATCTCTTCGGCTTCGTCTTTCGACACAGCTTCTTTGATCTTGCCGCCAGCTTCGACCAGTTCCTTGGCTTCTTTCAGGCCCAGACCGGTGATGCCGCGAACTTCTTTGATCACGTTGATTTTCGAAGCGCCGGCGTTCTTCAGAACGACGTCGAATTCGGTTTTTTCTTCCTCAGCTGCGCCACCGGCGTCGCCACCGGCTGCCATGACAACTGCGCCGCCGGCTGCGGGCTCGATGCCATATTCGTCTTTGAGGATGGTTTTCAGTTCTTGTGCTTCCAGCAGGGTCAGACCCACGATGCTTTCTGCGAGTGCTTTCAGATCAGCCATTGTATCAGCTCTTTCCGTTTACAGTGTGTGTTCCAACGTCAGGGCAAATGCCCTACGCAGATCATTCAGTGCCAACCGCTTACGCAGCTTCCGCCTTCTCTTCGATGGTGGAAAGGATGCTTGCGATGTTGCTTGCAGGTGCGCCAATCGCGCCGGCGATGTTCGAAGCAGGTGCGCCAATGCAGCCCACGATCGAAGCAATAAGCTCTTCACGAGACGGCATTTTCGAAACTGTTTCGACGCCTTTGCGGTCCAGAGCGTTCTCGCCCATTGCACCGCCGAGGATCTCAAAATTCTTGTTATCCTTGGCGAAGTCCTCGGCCACCTTGGCTGCTGCCACGGGGTCCTCGGAATAGGTCAGAACGGTCATCCCTGTCAGCAGGTCGGCCATGCTTTCACACGGCTTACCCTCAAGGGCGATTTTGGCGAGCCTGTTCTTGGCAACACGCACGGCGCCACCCGCGTCACGAGCACGTGCGCGAAGGTCCTGCATCTCGGCAACTGTCAGACCGGCGTAGTGCGAAACCACCACGACGCCAGAGCTTTCGAAGATCTGGCCGAGTTCCTCGACCACTTTCTCTTTCTGGGCTCTATCCACAGTTCTCTCCAAGTTAGGGGTGAAATCTCACCCCGGCTCATATTTGCCGCAGCTTTCACTCCGGCGTTCAGGTCCGTTGTTACGGGATTGGCCAAAACTCGCCCGAGGATCGTGACCCTCAGAATTCTTTGGTCTTACCCGTCTCAGGCAGGGAATTAAGGAACCGGATGGCCCCACCCACCGTCTTGGACGAAACGAAATAAAGCGCACGACGAATCGCACGCTTTACTCCGCAGGTCTTCATAGGGCAGTTGGAGGGGGTTTCCAAGGGCAAAATTACCGTATTCGGCGGATTGGCAGGACCGTGCCGCCAGGCCCCAGCGGAGGTCGGCGATTGACATGCAACGCGCACTGGGGTCCTGTCAACAAAAGCCGCCGTTTTTCCCATAAGATCCTGCCTGATCAACCCACAAATGCTGACCCTTTCCGACGAAGAACACCGACACGCCACTGAATTTGTCGAAGAGTTCTCTCGCCAGGTCGGTGGGGGCGCTTCGTTTGAGTTCGATTGCGTTTACCGGTCGCATGACTTCCCCGACACGCGCATGGTGCTGAAAGTGCAGGGTCCGGCACAGGCCTATGCGCTGAAAGTCGACACCGCCTCACCCGTTTCAGGCAGGCTGCGGCAGGAGTTCGAACTTCTGACCAGATTGTGTGAGTATTTCGACCAGCACCGGACCTCCCGCGTTGTACGCCCCCAATACCTGTCCCCCGGAGGCGCGTTTTTTGTGACCGAATTCATCGACCGGCCCACCGCTGTCGATGTGATCCACAACAGCACGGATGCTGAACAGGTGGCGCAGATCTACCGCCGCGCCGGGGCCTGGCTGCACGACCTGCACGGTTTTGAACCCGCCAAGGAATACGGGTTCCGACCGCGCTGGATGATTGACGGCATTCAGGCGCTGCTGCGCGCGGTACCGCCCGAGGTCCAGCGGTCGGGCCGCCTCATGGCCGAGATGCTGGAAAAAGACGCACAGCATCTGAAAGGCATCCCGGAAACGCAGGTCTTTTCGCACGGGGATTTCCACGGCCAGAACCTGATTGTCGGCCAAGGTGAAATGATCGGGCTGGATTTCACCGAGGCACGCGCAAAACTGGCCGTCTACGACATCGTTGACTTCCTGAAATCCGACATCTTCCGCGACGCTAGTCCGAAAGATGTGGACCGCAGCGGTATCCTGAAGGTCAATAAGGACATGTTCTTCCGGCGTTACCGACACCCGGCCCATTTCGGGATTCTGGATTTCTGCATCCGTGGACGATTGCTGAAAGACTGGCTGGCTTTATGGCAGACCGATCACAAGTGTTCCGCCTATGAAGAAGACCGGCGTCAGCGGCTGAACTACCGCCTGCGCATCGCCTTCCAAACCGAATAGATTCGCCATGCCTGAGCGGAAGGGGAAAACAAAAGCCCGGGTCGCTTCAGCGGCCCGGGCTCATTTTTTAACGTATCCGGCTGAGGCTTATTCGCCCGCAGCAGCCGCCACGTCCAGGGTCACGCCCGGGCCCATGGTCGAGCTCAGCGCGATTTTCTTCATGTAGGTGCCTTTGGCGCCCGACGGCTTGGCCTTGGCCACGGCCGAGATGAAGGCACGGACGTTTTCAACCAGCTTGGCTTCGTCGAAGGACGCTTTGCCAACACCGGCGTGCACAACGCCGCCTTTTTCCGCCTTGAACTGAACTTCACCGCCCTTGGCTGCTTCCACGGCCGCTTTCACGTCCATGGTCACGGTGCCGACCTTGGGGTTCGGCATCAGGTTGCGGGGGCCCAGAACCTTACCCAGACGGCCGACGATCGGCATCATGTCCGGGGTGGCAATGCAGCGATCAAATTCGATGGTGCCGCCCTGAATGGTTTCCATCAGGTCCTCTGCGCCAACGATGTCCGCGCCAGCTTCTTTCGCTTCGTCAGCTTTCGGGCCGCGAGCGAAAACAGCAACGCGCATCGCTTTGCCAGTGCCGTTCGGCAGACCGACAACGCCGCGAACCATCTGGTCCGCGTGACGGGTGTCGACGCCCAGGTTCAGAGCGATTTCGATGGTCTCGTCGAATTTTGAGGTTGCATTGGCTTTGACCAGGGCAACTGCTTCGTCCACCGACAGGTTTTCCTTGCCAGCGACAGCTTCGCGCGCAGCGCGGGTACGTTTACCGAGTTTTGCCATCTTACTTCACCTCGATGCCCATAGAGCGGGCCGAGCCCAGGATGATCTGCATTGCGCCTTCGACGTCGTTGGCGTTCAGATCTTTCATTTTGGCTTCGGCGATTTCGCGAACCTGCTTCGAGGTCACGGTGGCCACGGTCTCGCGACCGGGGTTTTCCGCGCCACGGGGGCGGTTACGCTTGCCAACCGGTTTCAGACCAGCTGCTTTTTTCAGGTAGTAAGACGCGGGCGGCGTCTTGATGTCCATGGTGAAGGACTTGTCCTGATAGTAGGTGATCACGGTCGGGCACGGAGCGCCGGGCTCCATGTCTGCGGTCTTGGCGTTGAACGCCTTGCAGAATTCCATGATGTTGATGCCGCGCTGACCCAGCGCTGGACCAACTGGCGGCGACGGGTTCGCCTGACCTGCAGGAACCTGCAGCTTCATTGTACCAGCAAGCTTCTTGGCCATTTGGTTTCTCCTTGCTCAACTCTTTCAGGTCGCGACCCGAAAGATATGTGTGATGTGGTTCGGTCCGCCGCGCGCGCGCGCCTCGCCTTCCACAGGGATTGCTGCCTTTGGCAACAAACCGGGCCTTACTAGCCTAGCACAGGATTGGCAAGACGTATTTTGCGTGCTGTACAGTGCCATGGCCGAAGCTTGATGTTGCGGTACAAGACCGTCAAAATCCAGAACATGCGCACCGAAATCCCGATCGGTTGCGCCCAGGTGAAACCTACGGTTCGTGCGGCATGTCAGAAAACACGCAGCAGACAAAGAAGATAGACGCCTTGATCGAATGGATGGTCAACGGCGCCCGGCCTGCGGCCAACGCTGTCGATATCATCGAAGGTATCTGCGCGCGTTTGCTGGACGCAGGCGTCGCGATCGACCGGTTTGGATTGTTCATCTGGACCATGCACCCGAACCTGACCGGGCGCAGGTTTATCTGGAAGACAGGTAGCGGCGTTGACCGTATCGACGCACCGTCTCAGATTTTCACGACCGAGATTTATACTGAAAACCCACTGCCACACGTCATTGAACGCAAAGTGTCCATTCGCCGCCATCTGGAAGACCCCAACTGCCCCGAAGACTACATCATTGTCGGAGAGCTTCGCGAGCAAGGGTTCACCGACTATCTGGCGCAGCCGCTCATCTACATCAATGGTGACACGCATGTCTGCACCTGGTCGAGCGCCTCGCCCGGCGGTTTCTCGGACCGGGATCTGGCGATTCTGGAAAGGGTTCGTGGCCCGTTGGCGCGGTTGACCGAGGCTTACATGCTGCGGCTGGACGCCACCTATCTTCTGTCAACCTATGTCGGTCGCAACAGCGGCGCACAAATTTTGGACGGCAAGGTACATCGCGGCGATGGCGGTGAAATTGAGGCCGTTATCCTGTTTGCCGATCTCAAGGGGTTCACCCGCCTGTCGAATTCGGTCTCGGGCGACGCGCTTGTCCGCCTGCTCAACAATACGTTCGATTGTCTGGCCCCCTCGGTAATGGATCAGGGGGGCGAGATACTAAAATTCATGGGGGACGGTTTTTTTGCCATCTTTCCGACCAGCGAGACGTTACCTCCGGAGGAACAACTCAAGGCCGCCGCGTCGGCTGTGCGCGAAGGCCGTGAGGCACTGAATGCTGCCGACTTCGACGACAAGATCGGCGTGCGAACAGCGATCCATTACGGTCGTTTTCACTATGGCAATATTGGCGGTGGAGACCGTCTGGATTTTACGGCAATCGGCCCGGATGTGAATTTGACGGCGCGGTTGGTTTCGGCTGCAACCGAACTGGATTGCGACAACGTGCTATCGGCGGCAGCGGCGGCAATTCTGCCGGAAGAATGCGAACGGGTCGGAACCGTATCCCTGAAGGGTTTCGGCAAAGATCAGACTGTTTGGCGCATCCAAGAGCCTTGAATGAAAAGGGCGCCCAAAGGACGCCCCGTATTTCGATTCTGCAGAATTCGATCAGCCCTGCTTCGTCACCTGCGTAAAGTCCAGCTCGACCGGCGTCTCGCGACCGAAGATCGAGACCGACACCTTCAGTTTCTGGTTCTCGTCGTCCACGCCTTCGACCATACCGTCGAAATCCTCGAACGGGCCGTCATTGACCTTGACCTTCTCGCCGACCTCGAAGGTGATCATCAGCTTGGGCGCTTCTTCACCTTCCTGAACGCGGTTGAGGATCTGGTTCACCTCGGCATCGCGCATCGGCATCGGGCGACCCTGCGGGCCCAGGAAACCGGTGACGCGGTTGATCGAGTTCACCAGGTGATAGCCCTGATCGGACATTTCCATATGCACCAGCACATAGCCGGGCATGAAGCGGCGTTCGGTCGTGACCTTCTTGCCCCGGCGCACTTCGATCACCTCTTCGGTGGGCACCAGAACTTCGTCGATATCGTCCTCAAGGCCCTGCTCGGCCACGGACGTGCGGATCTGCTCTGCGATCTTCTTTTCGAAATTCGAAAGAACGCTGACCGAGTACCACCGTTTCGCCATGAACCTGTCGTCCTTGTTTGCCTTCGGCGCGTCCCGAGTTCGGTCCGCACCCGTAATTGAAAATTCTGTCACGTCACCCGGAATAAAAAGCGGCGCACAGCCCGAATCGCCGCACGCCCATTCCGAATAGTTCCGCGTCACCTACTCTGACATCGCGCGCTGTGCAAGGGGGCAGTGGCGTTTCCGCCGTGCCGGAACGGGCTTAACCGAACGCGCCCAGGATCAGCTGCAGACCGCCGCGAATGCCCAGATCGACCAGCGCGAAGAACACGGCGGTCAGCGCCGCCATGATGAACACCATGACCGTGGTCAGCAGCACCTCACGCCGGGTTGGCCAGACGACCTTTGCAACTTCGGCACGGACTTGCTGAATGAACTGGATCGGATTCATAGTTGCCATTTGGCTTTGTTCTCTCTGCTAGCGGATGGGCCGGACATAACCGGGCATTGCGGCAATTTCAAGGGCACTCAGCGCATCGTGTCACGGCTTGGGTTTATCGTCCCATTCATCGCTCAGGATGCGCCGTGCGTCGCCTTCGGGGTCGTCATACTGGTTCGAGCGAACCGTGTAGATGAACGCCACAAGGCCAACCCCGCCAAGAAGCAGGGAAATCGGTATCAGATAGGCCAGAACTTCCATATCGGTCACCTCAGCCGCAGGGCGTTCAGAGAGACGGTGATCGACGAGGTCGACATCGCCAGCGCCGCAATCAGGGGTGTGGCCAGCCCGGCCACGGCCAGCGGCACGGCAATGATATTATAGACGGTGGCGATGCGGAAGTTCTCGCGAATCCGTTTCGTGGCCTTGACCGCCGTGGTGCAGGCATCCGCAATCGGGGACAGATCATTGCCCAGCAGCACGATATCCGAGGCGACCCGCGCCGCATCCAGCGCCGATGCCGGTGAGATCGACACATGCGCCGCCGCCAGCGCGGCCGTGTCGTTCAGCCCGTCGCCCACCATCAGAACGTGGCGGCCCTGATCCCGCAGGTCCTGTACATGCGCCGCCTTGTCCTGCGGCAACGCCTGCGCAATCCAGGTTTCGATCCCCAGCTTGCCGGCCAGCGTCTCAACCGCGCCCTGCGTATCGCCCGAGATCAGAATGACGTCTTTTCCTGTCTGGCGGAAAGCCTGAACGGCCTCCGCTGCCCCCGGGCGCAAGGTGTCTTCGTAATGGAACGCAACCGGAGCCTGCGCGCCAACGGACAGCCAGGCTGCCGTCTGGCTGCCCCCTTCACCGCCTGTCCAAGCCGCACGGCCCAGACGCACGCGTTGCCCATTGAAGGAACCTTCCGCGCCGTATCCGGGCACCTCGGCAATCTCCGTTACATCCGCCGGTTGGATTCCGGCCGCGCGGGCGGATTTCGCCAGCGCGACAGACAGCGGATGAGACGACCCTTCGGCCAATGCCAGCGCCACTTCCAGATCGGCGCACGAATGGGCGTTGAGATTGGTCAGCTCGGGTGCGCCGGAAGTCAGCGTGCCGGTCTTGTCAAACACCACCGTATCCACCTCGGCCAGACGTTCCAGAGCGGTGGCATGTTTGATCAGCATCCCCTTGCGGAACAGCCGGCCCGAGGCCGCCGTGGTCACTGCCGGCACTGCCAGACCCAGCGCACAGGGGCAGGTGATGATCAGAACCGCCGCCGCAATGTTCAGTGCGGTGCGAATATCACCGGAATAGATATACCAGCCCAGAAAGCTGAGAGCGGACAGGATATGGACACCCGGCGCATAGAGCTTGGCCGCCTTGTCGGCCAGAGAGGTATAGCGCGACCGCCCCGACTCGGCGATTGCAACAAGATCGGCCATCCGGTGCAGCGACGTATCTTCACCTACAGCCGTCGCGCGGATTGTCAGCGGGCCGGTCAGGTTGACCTCACCTGCGCTGACGGTCTGCCCGGCCTCGGCAAATACCGGCAGGGTTTCCCCGGTCAGCAGGGACCGGTCGAGTTCGGATTGGCCCGAGACGATCTCTCCGTCCACCGGCATGCGCCCGCCCGGTCGGACCAGGATCAGATCGCCAACCGACAGCGCGGCAACCGCGACTTCGGCTTCGACCCCATCGGCCAGACGAATGGCGCGCGGCACTTCCAGCGCCGTCAGTTCCTCGGCGGCAGATCGCGCAGCGGCGCGGGTGCGGTAGTCCAGATACCGTCCGGCCAGCAGGAAGAAGGTCAGCGTGAGGGCGGCGTCAAAATAGGCGTGTTCACCGCTGAGTGCGGTTTCCCACAGCGAAGTCGCCAGCGCCAGCAATATGGCCAGAACGATCGGCACATCCATGTTCAGGCGTTTGACACGCAAAGCCGACCAGGCATTGGCAAAGAAGGGCTGCGCGGAAAACGCAATCGCAGGCAGCGCGATGGCGGCTGAAATCCAGTGGAACATGTCGCGCGTCGCGTCCGTGGCCCCGGACCAGACCGATACGGACAGCAACATCACGTTCATCGTGGCAAAACCGGCCACCGCCAGCCGCATCAGCAGATCGCGCCCGGCCTTGTCGGACTGCGTGGCCGACAGGGTGCCGGGGTCCAGTTCATGCGCCTCATAGCCGGCCTGTTCCAGCAAGGGGATCAGATCGGCAGCGCGCAGATCCGGCGCGGCTTTGACCATGGCGCGTTTGAGCGTCAGGTTCACCCGCGCGTCCTCGACGCCGGGATGAGCGTTCAACTCACGCTCGACATTCGCAATGCAGGCCGAACAGTGAATGCCCGGCAAGGAAAGCGCGATCTGCGCGTCGCGGGAGGCGTCAGGGGCCGGTTCCGCCGGGGTGGCAATGCATCCCGGACAGGCCGCGGTGCCGGATGTCAGCTGCGCCGTCATCCCGTCAGCCTTTCACATAAAGCGGAACACGCTGAGCGAACTCGGCACCGTTTCCGTCTTTGGCGACCAGCCGGATGTTCCAGTTCCCCTTGCCCAACGATGCCGGGGTTGCATACACTCGTCCGTCAAAGGTGAAATCCGGCGAGAAGTCCTCTTTCACATGCGTGGCGCGCCCGACAACGGCCTGCAGTTCGGCGACCTCAACCGGGGCGCCGTTCTGATCGGTGATGTGCAGGATCAGCAGACCGCCCGACACCTCGGCACGGATGGTCCACCCCAGCGCCTGCTGCTCTTGCAGGCGCTCGTTGAATTCCTGGCTGGCCACGTAAGAGTTTTTGACCTCAAGCCCCGGAAAGGTTTTGACGGCATTGTAGGCCAGAACCAGATTCACGGCGATGATCACCCCGAAGGCGGCGACAAAGATGGCCAGGGCGTGCTTTCCGGTAAATTGCCGCTCGGCCATCTCAGTTTCCCCGTCCGTTAAAGGTGGTGTCCTTATAGGCCCGCTCGCCGCTTTGCAGATCTTCGACCCAGATGCGGACCGGCGTTGAATCCGCGCCTGCCGGGCCTGTGTCCTTAGAGGCAAGGATATACACGCGTTGCAGCTGGGCCGTGTCCGCCGTCACGTTGACGGTATCAAGGTTTGTCCCTTCGATCACCACCCGCATCGCCGGATCACCGGCCAGCGACAGTTTGAACAGACGATCCTCGCCATGCTTGTTGCGCAGGCGCACATCATAGGTGTTGCGGATCGTGCCATCGGACAGGGTGACAAATGTCGGGTTTCGCACCGGTGCCACGGTCAGGTCGATATCGGACCGGATGAATAGGGCAAACAGCATCGCGAAACCAACCGCCGCCCAAAGCCCCGTATACATGATCGTGCGGGGTCGCAGAATATGCTTCCACACGCTCTTGGGGGGCTCACCCGACCGTTCGCGGGTCTCATCGCTCAGCGCCATATAGTCGATCAGGCCCCGGGGCTTGCCGATCTTGGCCATCATGTCATCGCAGGCATCGATGCACAGCGCGCAGGTGATGCATTCAAGCTGCTGTCCGTCGCGGATGTCGATGCCCACCGGGCAGACATTCACGCAGGCCATGCAGTCGATGCAGTCGCCCAGTTCGGAATCCGCCGTGCGTTTACCTTTGCCGCGCGGCTCGCCGCGCCATTCGCGATAGCCGACGACCAGCGTATCCTCGTCCATCATCGCGGCCTGAATGCGGGGCCAGGGGCAGGCATAGATACAGATTTGCTCGCGCGCGAAGCCGCCGAACAGGAAGGTCGTGCCGGTCAGGATCAAAATGGTCGTATAAGCCACCGGATGGGCCGCGCCCGTGACCAGATCGCGGGCCAGCGTCGGCGCGTCAGCAAAATAGAACACCCAGGCCCCGCCTGTCGCCAGACCGATCAGCAGCCACACGGTCCATTTCGTCACCCGCAGACGCACCTTGCGGAAATCCAGCTTTTCCTGACGATGCAGCCGCAACCGGGCATTCCGGTCGCCTTCGATCCAGCGTTCGACAAGAATGTACAGATCGGTCCAGACCGTCTGCGGGCAGGCATAGCCGCACCACACGCGCCCCAGCGCCGAAGTGAACAGGAACAGGCCCAGACCAGCCATGATCAGCAGGCCCGCGACAAAATAGAACTCATGCGGCCAGATTTCGATCCAGAAGAAATAGAACCTGCGGTTTGCCAGATCCAGCAGCACCGCCTGATCCGGCAGGCTGGGGCCGCGATCCCATCTGATCCAGGGCGTTATGTAGTAAATTCCCAATGTGACCGCGAGGATGATCCATTTCAGGTTGCGAAACGGTCCGGAAACGCGCCGGGGAAAAATGGGCTCCCTTGCAGCGTACAGGCTGGGGGCGGGGTCGGAATCGCTCACGGGCAAGCTCCAGATGTGGCTGTTTTTGGGCGTCTTGTTCCAGATCACAAAGATAGGCTCTTTGACATGGGTCAAAAGCGCATCGCACAGACACCTTTTGTCACATCCTAGCAGCTTGCCGCCTGATCCACCCAACAAAAGTTCTGACCGAGGGACGAAGGGCCGCATCCCCTGTCACAACGAAATAGCCGCGCTCACCGGGTTCACGGAACAGTTCGACAAGACGGCCCGATGCAATGTCACCTTCGACAAAATGTCGCGCCGTCACGGTTACACCCTGCCCGGCACGCAACCCGTCCAGCAGCAAATTCCCCGGCAAAGCGATACGCCCGGCACGGGGTCCGTGTGCGACCCCCTGCCGCGCCAGCCACGAGGTCGCCTCGGTGGTGCCGAGTTCCTCAAGCCACGGCAACTGGCTCAGTTCATCCGGCGTCATCGCGGTCCTGCCGTCCAGCAAAGATGGCGCGGCTACGATCACGATCGGGCTTGCCAGCAGCATTTGCGCGTTCACGCCGGGCCAGTTTCCCGTGCCATATCTGATCGCCACATCCACGCCACCCGGCCCAAGGCTGACCAGCGCAGGGGACGGATCCAGCACCAGAGGGATGTCCGGATGCTCTGCCTGAAACGCGGGCAGTCGCGGCATCAGCCAGGACGCGGCAAATGACGCGGTCAGCGAGACGTGGACAGGGCGATCTTCGGCAAACTGCATCAGGTCGGCCACGGCGTCTCCGATGGCGCCAAATCCAAGATGCAGGGCGCGGGCCAGTTTCTCGCCCTGGGGTGTCAGGGTCAGGGACTTTCCGCTCCGGTCCAGCAGAGCGGCGCCCAGATGCTTTTCCAGCGCGCGCAATTGCTGACTGATGGCAGCATGACTGACATTCAGCGCTGCGCCAGCCCGAACGACATTCCCTGCCTGGGCAAAGGCAGAAAAGGCCTTGAGCGAAGCAAGGGGCGGCATCTTCAACCAATCCATATGTAAGCCCTGATTACATACTGAAATGCCAATTGAGTCGCATTTCTCTGGCCTGGGGTCAATCTTGGTTTCAATCGAAACCCAATTCAGGAGAGGTCTGATGCTCTCAATTCTCGCGAAATCCTTCATGGTCGCCACCAAGACGGATACGGGCGGTGAAACACGCAAACGCGAATGGCTGCCGGAAAGTCACTGGTGGAAAGAAGACACGCGCGCGGATCGTTCCAGGCGGAAATGACAGGTCCTCTGGACCGGATCGGAACGGATCGGTAATCTGCGAAAAAAGCACCGGCTGTTCAGGAAACGCGCGAACAGATGGAACAGCCGGTGCCGCAACCTTCGGGCGGCAAGCCGTCCGAAGGTATTCTTTTGCCGTTACTGACCGCCACCCAACTGGTGGACATAGGCCGTTACCGCGCGGATCTGCGCGTCGGTCAGACGGTTTTCCCAGGCGGGCATCACGCCGAAGCGGCTGTATGTGACCGTCTCGGTCAGCGCCTCTTCGCTGCCACCGTAAAGCCAGATCGCGTCGGTCAGGTTCGGCGCGCCCTGAAAGACATCGCCCTTGGCGTCATCGCCATGGCAGACCGCGCAATTGTCCTCATAGACAACCTTGCCTGCCTGCGCTGCCGCGTCGTCGGTTTGCGCATTGGTCAGCGACATGACGTACTGCACCACTTGGGTGATCTCTTCACCTTCAAGGATTTCGCCAAAGGCCGGCATCTCGGAATAGCGCGCATCGTCGCTTTCCTCGTTCCGGATGCCATAGGCGATTGTGGTTTCGATATCCTCAAGCGAACCGCCCCAAAGCCATGCGTCATCCAGCAGGTTCGGGAAACCCGGCGCGCCCTGCGCACCCGATCCGTGGCACTGAGCACACCAGGTCCGGAAGACCGCTCCGCCCGAGTTGACGGCATATTGCTGCAACTCGGCATCCTTCGAGATGTCTTCCAGCGGCGTTTCCACCAGTTTGGCGTTCCACGGCGCGTTGGCTTCTTCGAAGGCCACCATCTCTTCCTGAACCAGAGCCCGCGACGACCAGCCCAGCACACCGGCGGTTGCCGATTGCACCAGCGGCCATGCCGGGTACATGACGGTGTAGATCACGCCCCAGAAGATGGTGGCGTAGAAAGTCCACAGCCACCAGCGCGGCATCGGATTGTCGAACTCTTCGATGCCATCCCAGGAATGTCCGGTTGTGTTTGGATCGCCCGGCAGTTTTTCAGATGGTTTGCTCATTTCCGCGCCTCCTCGGATGTGGCCGGTTTATCTTGGTGCCGGAACGGGATGTTGGCGGTGTCCTTGTATTCTTTGCTGGCACCGGGGCGGAACACCCAGATCACGATGCCGACGAAGAAGACGAACAGGACAAGCAGCATCCAACTGTCCGCGAACTGCCGTAAGAGAGTATATTCTTCCATCACACCCTCCTTCAGCGGTTGGCGACCGGGGTGAAGGTCGAGAAGTCGACCAGCGTGCCCAGCATTTGCAGATAAGCGACCATCGCATCGGCCTCGGTCAGCTCGGGCTGACCGTCAAAATTGCGCACGCTGACCTTGTCGCCATAGCGTTCCAGCAATCCGTCAAAATCGCTGTCCGGGTCAGCCTGCGCGCGGAAGTCGGCCTGAGCGTTCTCCAGCATCTCTTCGGTATAAGGCGTACCCAGAAGCGCGTTCGCCTTCATGACGTCGGCGATATACTTGCCGTCAATCTTGCGATGCTCCAGAAAGCCGTATTTCGGCATGACCGATTCCGGCACAACCGACTGCGGATCGCGCAGGTGGTCGATATGCCACTGGTCCGAATAGCGGCCACCGACGCGGGCCAGGTCCGGCCCGGTCCGCTTCGACCCCCATTGGAACGGGTGATCGTACATCGACTCGGCCGCCAGCGAATAGTGGCCATAGCGTTCGACCTCATCCCGCATCGGGCGGATCATCTGGCTGTGGCAGACATAGCAGCCTTCGCGGATGTAGATCTCACGCCCCGCCATCTCCAGGGGGGTGTAAGGGCGCATGCCCTCCACCTTTTCGATGGTGTTCTCAAGATAGAACAGCGGGGTGATCTGCACGATGCCACCGATGGTCACGACCAGAAAGCTGAAGATCAGCAGGAGGGTCGCGTTGGTCTCGAGGATCTTATGTTTGTCGAGAATTGCCATTGCTCCGGCCCTCCTTATTCAGCCGGGACCGCGACGGTCAGGCTGGCCTCTTTGGCCGGCGCTTTCCGCACAGTCATCCACAGGTTGTAGCACATGATCACCGAGCCGGCGACGAACAGGACACCGCCCAGCGCACGCACCACGTACATCGGGAACTTGGCGGCCACGGTGTCGGCGAACGAGTTCACCAGGAAACCGTTGGCATCCACTTCGCGCCACATCAGACCTTCCATGATACCGGTGACCCACATCGACGCGGCGTAGAGCACGATGCCGATGGTGGCGAGCCAGAAGTGCCAGCTGACCATCTGCAGAGAATACAGACGCTCGCGCTTCCACAGGACAGGCACCAGGAAGTACAGCGCACCAAAGGTGATCATGCCGTTCCAACCCAGCGCGCCCGAATGCACGTGACCAATGGTCCAGTCGGTGTAGTGGCTGAGGCTGTTCACAGCGCGGATCGACATCATCGGACCTTCAAATGTGGACATGCCGTAGAAGCCAACCGAGATCACCATCATCCGGATCACCGGGTCGGTGCGCAGTTTGTCCCAGGCACCAGACAGGGTCATCAGACCGTTGATCATACCGCCCCAGGACGGCATCCACAGGATCACCGAGAACACCATGCCCAGCGTCGAGGCCCAGTCAGGCAGCGCGGTATAGTGCAGATGGTGCGGACCAGCCCAGATATACAGGAAGATCAGCGCCCAGAAGTGGATGATCGACAGTTTGTAGCTGAACACCGGACGCTCGGCCTGTTTCGGGATGAAGTAATACATCATGCCCAGGAAGCCCGCGGTCAGGAAGAAGCCCACCGCGTTGTGGCCATACCACCACTGGATCATCGCATCCTGCACACCCGACCAGACTATGACCGATTTCGAACCCCAGATGCTGACGGGGATGGTCATGTTGTTGACCAGGTGCAGCATGGCGACGGTGACGATGAAAGCCAGATAGAACCAGTTCGCCACATAGATATGGGGCTCTTTCCGCCTGATGATCGTGCCGAGGTAGACGGCCAGATAAGCAACCCAGACGATGGTCAGCCACAGATCAACATACCATTCGGGTTCGGCGTATTCCTTGGACTGGGTGCCGCCCAGAACGTAACCTGTCGCCGCCAGCACGATAAACAGCTGGTAGCCCCAGAATACGAACCACGCGAGGTTCCCACCCCACAGGCGCGCGGCGCTGGTGCGCTGCACCACATAGAACGAGGTCGCGATCAGCGCGTTGCCGCCAAAGGCAAAAATGACGGCCGAAGTATGCAACGGACGCAATCTGCCAAAATTCAGATAACCCTGCGCCCATTCGAAATTCAGCACCGGAAAGGCCAGCTGGAACGCAATGAAGGTCCCTGCCAGAAACCCGACGACGCCCCAGAATGCGGTCGCGATCACGCCATAGCGGATCACGTCGTCCATGTACTCTCCCGAACGATCGACAAGAATATCTGGCTCATCCGTGTTTCGAAGCGTCCAGATGAACAACCCACCGGCGATCAGCATCACCAGAATTGCGTGCACCTGATACGCCAAATCGCGTGCATAATTGGTTCCGATCGCGGCAAATACCACGACCAGACCAAGCACGATCAGCTTGATGTAATTTGACATATTGCGTCCCTTTGCCATGCCCCGCGCGATTCTTGTTTGTCGCAGGACCCTTTTGACTGGCTGCCGTTTTGTCGAACAGTGGCCAGAACTGCTTTGATCTGTGTCAAGACAATAGCCTGATTTCTGTGACAATCGTAAACAAACAACTGGGCCATCAGGCCGCAGCCCGACACGCCCCCAAGGCAAGAGGTCAAAATATGGCTTACAAATCCCTTCTCACTGTCATGACAGACGCCAAACAGGGCGAGCTGGCGCTGACGCAGATGGCGGCTCTGGCAGGTGCGCAGGACGCGC
Source organism: Ruegeria sp. ABV4_181 (assembly GCF_056158465.1). Taxonomy (NCBI): domain Bacteria; kingdom Pseudomonadati; phylum Pseudomonadota; class Alphaproteobacteria; order Rhodobacterales; family Roseobacteraceae; genus Ruegeria; species Ruegeria sp. ABV4_181. Next base: position 1,086,088 of record NZ_JBSWTI010000002.1, on the reverse strand, counting down.
ATGCCGAAGCCCTCTGCCTGGGCGTCGACCGCAGCCAGACCGGATATTACTATGCCGGGGCCAACGCCCTGATCCTTCAGGAAACACTAAGCCGCGCCAATGCCGAGGCCGACGAATTGCTGGCGCATGCAAAGGACTACCTTTCCAAGACCAGTATCCGCTGGTCCGCGGAAAGCGGCGTGGCACAGATCGCAGATATTGGCCGTCATGTCGCCCACCGTGCCCGGTTCGCCGACCTTGTTATCCTGCCGCAACCCTACGGAGAAGACCGCGGTGCCGAGGCCGAGCCCATCGTCGAGGCGGCGATGTTCGAGGGCCACGCGCCGGTTCTGATCACACCGGATGATACGAAACCCGTCGAGCGCCCGGGCACGATCCTGATCGGATGGAACGAAAGCGTCGAAGCGATGCGCGCCATTCGCCGGGCGCTGCCCTTCCTGAAGCAGGCTGAACTGGTGCGCATCGTCGTGATCGACCCGCCGCGCCACGGGCCGGACCGCTCGGATCCGGGGGGGATGCTGTCGCAAATGCTGGCCCGCCACGGGGTGAAATGCGAAATTGACGTGCTGAGCAAGACCATGACACGGGTGTCGGATATCCTGAACCGCCACGCCTCCGATACCGAGGCGGACATGATCGTCATGGGCGCGTACGGCCACTCCCGGTTCCGCGAGGCGATTCTGGGCGGAGCGACCCGCAATATGCTGGAACAATCGCTGGTGCCGGTATTTCTGGCCCACTAGGCGGCGCGTGTCCGAAGAAAAACCGCCCCTCGGGGCGGTTTTCACCCGCGCCGCACCAGCCCGATCAGAAACAGTAGGATGACCGCGCCAATCGTGGCGAAGAGGATTGAAGAGAACAATCCGCCACCGACGGCAAACCCCATCGCCGGAAAGATCGTTCCGGCCAGAAACGCGCCCACGACGCCGACAATAATATTGCCGATCAGGCCAAACCCGCGGCCTTCCATGATCTTGCCCGAAAGCCATCCGGCAACGGCGCCGATGAACAACATCGCCAGAATACTACTGAATACCATGGCCTGCTCCTGCGAATTGTTTCTCAGGGCGTCAGTAAATCACGACCTGCGCGTCCAGTCACGCAATGACGGGCTCAGACCAGAAACCCGCCATCCGAATCGTCGCCCGCCTCTTCCATCAGGCGACCCATATCCGGAATGGTGACATGGCGCTTGCCTTCCAGAGTGATGACCTCGTCCTTTTTCAGGGCTGAAATCTGCCGGCTGACCGTCTCCAGCGTCAGCCCAAGATAGTCGGCCATCGCTTCGCGCGTCAGGGGCAGGTCGAACACGATCGGTGCCGCGCTCCCGTTTTGGCCAATCGACGCATCGCGGCGCGCGATGATCGACAGAAGGCTGGCGATCTTTTCGCGGGCGGTCTTACGGCCCAGAACCAGCATCCATTCGCGGGCGGCATCAAGCTCATCCAGGGTCATCTGTAGCAGCCGGTGCGCAATGTGGGGCGTGTTGCCCATCAGCTCCTCGAACGGTTTCTTGCGGAAACAGCACATGACCAGATCGGTTGTCGCCTGCACGTCATAGGGCGCCGTGTCGCGCCCCGGCCGCCCGACGAAATCGCTGGGCAGCAAAAGGCCCACCATCTGCGTGCGGCCGTCTTCCATCGTCTGCGTCAACGAAGCGATCCCCGAGACGACGGATCCCACGAAATTCATCTGGTCCCCGGACCAGATAATCGTCTGCCCGGCCTCGAAACTGCGATAATACTTAATCCCTTCAAGCTCTTCCAGCTCGTCCGCATCACAATGGGCGCACACGGCCCGGTGCCGGATTGGGCAATCTGCACAGTTCGTATGGTCGAATTTCACAATCGGTGTCATGCACGTTTCCACTTGATCTCGGTCAAGGTATCTAGGCGAGCCGTCCTTTAACGGTATCGCCATGATAGTGAAACCACAATTGGCCAAGCTTGGACTATTTGACGCGAAAGTCCCGCGTTACACAAGCTATCCCACCGCCCCGCATTTCAGCAACGATGTGGGGTCAAGCCTTTATGCTGACTGGATTTCCGGGATCAAACCGGGCAGCGCCGTGTCGCTGTATATCCATGTTCCGTTCTGCCGCCGGCTGTGCTGGTTCTGTGCCTGCCGGACGCAGGGCACGCAGACGGACAACCCGGTGATTGCCTATGTGGATGTCCTGAAGGCGGAACTGGATCTGCTGGCCGAACGCCTGCCCGCGGGCGTCACCCTGTCGCGCCTGCACTGGGGCGGCGGCACGCCAACCCTGCTGAACCCCGACCTGATGCGCGATCTGGCCGCCCGCATTCTGGATGTGGTGCCGCTGGGGCCGGATGCAGAGTTTTCGGTTGAAATCGACCCGAACGAGATTGATGAGGCCCGGCTGGACGCGCTGGCCGAGGCCGGCATGAACCGCGCCTCGATCGGGGTTCAGGATTTCGACGATGAAATCCAGAAAACCATCGGACGCATTCAAAGCTATGACACCACCCGCGCGGCAGTGGACATGATCCGCGCACGCGGTATCGCCAGCCTGAACGCGGACATTCTGTACGGGCTGCCGCACCAGACCAAGACCCGGATGACGGAGAGCGTGCAGAAATTGCTGTCGCTCAGCCCGGACCGGGTGGCGCTTTACGGCTATGCGCATGTGCCCTGGATGGCCAAGCGCCAGCAGCTGATTCCGTCCGATGCCCTGCCTACCCCCGAACAGCGGCTTGACCTGTTCGACACAGCGCGCCGCCTGTTCATGTGGGACGATTACGCCGAGATCGGCATCGACCATTTTGCAACGCAGGATGACGGCCTGACCCATGCACTGCGGACCGGCCGGCTGCGGCGGAACTTTCAGGGTTACACTGACGATCAGGCCGACATATTGATCGGCGTCGGGGCCAGCTCGATCTCGCGCTTTCCGCAGGGATACGCGCAGAACGCGCCGGCGACGTCGGCCCATACCAAAGCAATCCGCGAGGGCCGCTTCTCAACCTCGCGCGGGCATCTGTTCAAGGGGCAGGACGTTCTGCGCGCCCGGCTGATCGAAGCCCTGATGTGCGATTTCCGCATCAGCTCGGCCGAGATTCTGCGCGATCACGACATCTCGGCCACTGCATTGCAGGACATGTACCGAAACGCCAATGCCGCGTTCGACGGCTTGCTGCGGATCACCGATGACGGCCTGTTCATTCCGCCCGAAGCGCGCGCGCTGACCCGCATGATCGCCCGCAGCTTTGACGCATATGACCTGAGCAAAGCCGGCCACAGTTCAGCAATCTGACCCGACAAGAGGACAGGGCTTGACGCGGCGGGTCGGTTTTTTCCACACTCGCAGGGCGGGCATCATCCCGCCCGCGCCCGAGGCAGGCCGAGTACAAGACATCCCGTGCCAACGCATCCGCGTCAGGCCACCCCTTTCGCGCAGCCGTTCTGCAACCGGAAAGAGGGACAACACCCATGCGCGTTTTCACCGTCCTCGGCCCCAGCCAATCGGGCAAGACCACTCTGGTCGAGGCCATTAGCCGCCTCGACGACCGACCCACCACATTCGACGTATCCGGAACCGTGCATTTGCACGGTTTTTCTTACTTGGGCGAGCCCTGGTGCGCCGTCGATGTGGACGGTGGCGGCGACAACCTGGCCTATGTCGGCCCAGCCTTGGCAATTTCGGACGCGGCGGTCATCGTTGTGCCACCGGACCCGAATGCCGCCGTTCTGTGCGCACCTTACCTGCGACTGGTTGAAGAGGCGGGCATCCCCTGTTTTCTGTTCATCAACCGGATGGACAATCCCAACGGCCGAATCCGCGACATCATCTCGTCCCTACAGACCTATTGCGCGCACCACATCACGCTTCGCCAGGTTCCGATCCGCGACGGGGACACTATCGTGGGCGCGGTCGATCTGATCTCGGAACGGGCGTGGAAGTATCAGGAAGGCAAACCCTCGGCCCTGATCGAACTGCCGCAATCCGTCGAAGACCGCGAACAGGAAGCCCGGACCGAATTGCTGGAGACCTTGTCGGATTTCGATGACAACTTGCTGGAGCAACTGATCGAGGACAAGCAACCGCCCAGCGCGGAAATCTATGACCTCGCCGCGCAGGTTTTGCAGAACCATCAGCTGATTCCCGCCTGCCTGGGCGCGGCCAGCCATGGCAACGGCCTGACCCGTCTGATGAAGGCTTTGCGGCACGAGGCGCCGGAATTCGATATCGCCGCCGGCCGCGACGAAGCCGCGGAAGACGCGCGCGCCATTGCGGGCTTTGCCGATGTCAAAAAGCACATCGGCAAGATCGTGGTGCTGCGCGGTTTGGGTGCAGGCGTCAAGGCGCATGAAAACCTGGGCGGTGAAACGGTCGGCAACCTGACCACGCTGGATGCCAAGACACAGATTTCCGAAATAGAAGCCGGGCAAATCGGGCTGGCCGTCAAGTCCGATCACCTCAATCCCGGATACCTGTACGACAGCAGCGCGGCGACCCCGCTGCCCGAATGGGCGGCGTCGCACCCCGCCGCGCACCGGCAGATCGTTCTGCCGGCGCACGAGCGCGACGATGTGCGCCTGTCCAACGCATTGTCCAGGTTGGTCGAGATTGATCCGGGCCTGCAACTGGCACAGGACGAACTGAGCGGTCATGCCATTCTAGGCTCGCAAGGGCCGCAACATATGCGGCGCGTCACCGCCAAGCTGGACGAAGATTTCGGGATCGAGATCGGAACCGAACAGGTCGAAACCGCCTATCGCGAAACGATCCGCGCGCCGGTCGAGCACCGGCACCGCCACCGCAAACAATCCGGCGGCGCGGGGCAATTTGCGGACGTGGTGATTTCGATCGCGCCGATGCCGCGCGGATCGGGGTTCCAGTTCGAGGAAATCGTCAAGGGCGGCGCGGTGCCCAAGAACTATATCCCCTCGGTCGAACACGGGGCGCAGGACGCGCTGGCACAGGGTCCCGAAGGGTTCCCGGTTGTTGACGTCAAAGTCACGCTGAGCGATGGCAAGCACCATAACGTGGACAGCTCGGACTATGCGTTCCGCACTGCCGGCAAGAACGCGGTGCGCGAGGCGTTGCCACAGGCCAAGCCCGTGGTTCTGCAACCCATCCTGAACGCCGAGATTCACCTGCCGTCAGATTTCGTAGGTGATCTGGTCCCGACCATTAGTTCGCTGCAAGGTCAGGTTCTGGGCTTTGAAGGCAATCCCAACGCGTCCGGGTGGGAGATTTTCAACGCCCAGCTTCCTGCCGTTGCCGAAGACGAGCTGCATCGCACCCTCGCCAGCGCCACGCGCGGCACCGGGTGGGTGAAGCTGAGCTTTGATCACTATGAGGAACTGCGCGGACCGGTACCAAAAGGGGCCGATCGCGAAAAAGCCAGCGCCTGAGAACGGGTGGCGGGCGGATTTCAGCCCGCCGCCGCTATCAGTTCGCGGGTGTAGTCCGTTTGCGCGTTTTCAAACAGGTCTTCCGCCGATCCCATCTCGATGACATCCCCGTTCCGCATGACGATCACGTTATGCGACATGGCGCGCACGACCTTAAGGTCATGGCTGATGAACAGATAAGCCAGACCGTATTTCCGCTGCAGGTCACGCAGTAGATCGACAATCTGCACCTGCACGGTCATGTCCAGCGCACTGGTGGGTTCATCCAGAACCAGCAGCTTGGGCCGCAGGACCATGGCGCGCGCGATGGCGATGCGCTGACGCTGCCCGCCCGAGAATTCGTGCGGATAACGGTCCATCGCGGTCGGGTCCAGACCAACTTCGGTCATCACTTCGGCCACCAGTTCCCGCGGGGCGCGGTGAGGGTCGACATTATGGATCGCCAGCCCCTCGGCGATGATCTGCTGGCACGTCATCCGTGGGCTGAGACTGCCGAAGGGGTCCTGAAACACGATCTGCATGTCCTTGCGCAGCCGGCGCAGCTCACGCGTGGACCAGCGGCGCACATCCCGGTCGCGGAAGGTTATGCCGCCCTCGGACGCGATCAGCCGCATGATTGCCAGCGCCAGCGTTGTCTTGCCTGATCCGCTTTCGCCCACGATGCCCACCGTTTCACCCGCGCGCACGCTGAGCGTGGCATCATTCACCGCCTTCACGTAACCCACGGTGCGTTTCAGAAACCCGCGTTGGATCGGGAACCAGACCTTGAGGTGATCGGTGCGCGCCACCTCTTCGGCATCTGTCGCCACCGGGTCGGGATGACCCGACGGTTCAGCCGCCAGCAGCTTGCGCGTATAGGGGTGTTGCGGGTTGTCGAAAATTTCCGCGGTGGCACCGGTCTCGACAATCTCGCCGTCCTTCATCACGCAGACCCGGTCGGCAATGCGGCGGACGATGCCCAGATCGTGGGTGATGAACAGCATTCCCATATTCTCGGATTTCTGCAGTTCGGCCAGCAGTTCCAGTATCTGCGCCTGTATCGTGACGTCCAGTGCAGTCGTCGGTTCATCAGCGATCAGAATGTCCGGCTTGTTGGCCAGCGCCATCGCGATCATCACCCGCTGGCGCTGTCCCCCGGACAGTTGGTGCGGATAGCTGTCCAGCCGCTCTTGCGGATCACGGATGCCCACCTTGGTCAGCAGTTCGACGATCCGGTCGCGGGTCGCGTCGCCTTTCAGCCCCTGATGCAGGGCCAGCGACTCGGCCATCTGCTTGTGGATCGTGTGCAGCGGGTTGAGCGACGTCATCGGCTCCTGAAAGATAAAGCTGATGTCGTTGCCGCGCACATCCATCAGCCTGTCCTCGGATGCGCCAATCATCTCCTGCCCGTCATACCGAACCGATCCCTCGACCAATGCGCTGTCGCCCAGCAAGGACACGGTGGACAGGGCGGTTACCGACTTGCCCGACCCGGATTCACCAACCAGCGCGACGGTCTCGCCGCGGTCCACGGTGAAGGACACGCCCCTGACCGCCGCCGAAACCTGTCCGTCCTGCCGGAACGAGACCTTGAGGTTGTTCACGTCGAGCAGGCTCATGAAAAGGTCTTTCTGGGGTCAAACGCATCGCGGACGCCTTCGAAGATGAAGACAAGCAGCGACAGCATGATGGCAAAGGTGAAGAAAGCGGTGAATGCCAGCCATGGCGCCTGCAGGTTCTGTTTCGCCTGCAGCGTAAGTTCGCCCAGTGACGGGGCCGAAGACGGCAGGCCGAAGCCAAGGAAATCGAGACTGGCCAGACCGCCGATGGTGCCGGTCACGATAAAGGGCATAAAGGTCAGTGTCGCCACCATGGCGTTGGGCAGCATATGGCGGAACATGATGGTCATGTTGCCCACGCCCAGCGCCCGCGCGGCGCGCACATATTCCAGGTTCCGCGCACGCAGGAATTCGGCACGCACAACGCCAACCAGACCCGTCCAGCCGAACAGGATCATCAGCGCCACCAAAAGCCAGAAACTTCGTCCCAGAATGGCAAACATGATGATGATCACATAAAGCGACGGCGTGGCGGACCAGATTTCGATGATCCGCTGAAAGATCAGGTCCAGCCAGCCGCCGAAAAAGCCCTGAATGGCCCCGGCGAATATCCCGATCAGACTGGCCGCGCCGGTCACCAGCAGCGTGAACAGGATCGACAGCCGGAAACCGTAGATCACCCGCGCCAGAACATCGCGCTTGGTGTCGTCGGTGCCCAGCAGGTTCTGCCCGTTGGGCGGCAGGGGGGCCGCGCCGGGACGGTCCACGCTGGTGTTGTAGGAATAGGGGATCAGCGGCCAGATGGCCCAGCCGCGCTCAAAGCCTTCGGCCTCATACGTCCCGGCCCTGATCTGGTCGACAATTCCTTCGGGGTCGTCGAAACACTGTTCCAACCCACCACTGTCGATCAGGCATTTCACCTCGGGGTCGCTATAGATCGCCTCGGTCTGGAAATCGCCGCCGAACTCGGTCTCGGCGTAGAAATTGAAGATCGGGGTGTAGAACTCACCGCGGTACTTGACCAGGATCGGCTTGTCGTTGGCGATAAACTCGGCAAACAGCGACAGGCCGAACAGAACCGAGAAGATGATCAGGGACCAGAACGCCCGGCCATTGCGCCGGAAATTGCGCCAGCGGCGCTGGTTCAGCGGGGAAAGCGCCATCTACCCCTCCCGCTTTTCGAAGTCGATGCGCGGGTCCACCAGCACATACATCAGGTCGCTGATGATCCCGACAACCAGACCCATCAGGCCAAAGATGAACAGCGTGCCGAAAATCACCGGGTAATCGCGGGCCACGGCGGCCTCGAACCCCAGACGACCCAGCCCGTCCAGCGAGAATATCGTTTCGATAATGATCGAACCGCCAAAGAACACGCCGATGAACACGGCCGGAAAACCGGCGATGACGATCAGCATCGCGTTGCGGAATACGTGCCCATAGAGAACCTTGCCTTCGCTAAGCCCCTTGGCGCGGGCGGTCATGACATATTGTTTCTTGATCTCGTCCAGAAACGAGTTCTTGGTCAGAAGTGTCAGCGTCGCAAAAGCCGAAATGGTCAGCGCAATGATGGGCAGCGTGATGTGCCAGAAATAATCCGCGATCTTGCCGAACAGGCTGAGGCTTTCCCAGTTATCCGATGTCAGTCCGCGCAGCGGGAAAATCTGCCAGTAGGACCCGCCGGCGAACAGAACCAGCAGCAGGATCGCAAACAGGAAGCCGGGGATGGCATAGGCCACGATGATCGTGCCGCTGGTCCAGGTGTCGAATTTCGACCCGTCCTTCACCGCCTTGCGGATACCCAGCGGGATCGACACCAGATAGGCGATCAGGGTCGACCACAGGCCCAGAGAGATTGAAACCGGCATCTTCTCAAGCACCAGGTCGATAACGCTGATCGAGCGGAAATAGCTCTCTCCAAAATCCAGAACCAGGTAATTCCCCATCATCGTCAGGAACCGTTCGACCGGCGGTTTGTCGAAACCGAATTCCTTTTCCAGATCTTCGATGAACTCTTTCGGCAGTCCGCGCGCACCAATGTATTCACTGTCAGAGCCAAATGTCTCTTCGTTGGTGGCCCCTTCGCCCCCTGCGAAACCGGCAAAAACATCGCCTTCGCCCTGCATCTGCGCGAGAATTTGTTCGATCGGTCCGCCGGGAACGAACTGCACCAAAGTGAAATTGACGATCATGATGCCCAGCAATGTTGGTATCACCAACAGCAGGCGTCTGAGAATGTATGCTCCCAAGGGTTTGCTACCTCAACGCACCAGCGGCCTTCAGGGCCTCGTATTTTTCTTCGTTGAACCACCAAAAATCGAGATAGCCAAGCCCCCTTGGCGGCAATTCTTCCGGATGCTCGTACATGTCGTAATAGGCAACCCAGTGTTCGGCGACATATCCGGCGGGGATCTGAATGCGCCGGAACCGCAGGGCGCGATCCAGCGCCTGCAGGGCCGCGATCTCTTCTTCGCGCGATTTGGTGTGCAGGGATTGCTCGATGATCGCGTCGATCAGCGGGTCCTGCAGCGATTGCGGGTTATACGACGACACGACAGCGGTTTCAGACCCATAAGCCTGTTTCAGCGCGGTGCTGGCCACCTCAAAGGGCTGGTTCCGGAAGAACATCATGTCCCAGTCCTTGTCGTAGTAGCGTTGGGTGTACTGGGCGGTGTCCACTTTCTCGGCCTCGACCGACACGCCGAAATTCCGCAGGGTTTCGACATAGGTCGTAATGATCGCTTCGACAGTATCCGAGGACGCACCCGACAGCATGATCTTGAACTGCATCAGATCGCCATCCGCATTGCGCAGCTTGCCGCTTCCATCCACGGTCCAGCCCGCCTCTTCGAACAGTTTCAGCGCGCGGCGTTTGTTGCGACGGTCCGTTGGTCGGGCCGGGTTGGACGAATGGGCCAATACCGCCTCTTCTGTCATCAGCTCGGCCGGCACGACATCGCCCAGGCCTTCCAGAAACGCCTTCTCTGCCCCTTCGGGCACGCCAAAAGCCTGAACTTCGGAATTTTCCGAGAACGAGTGGCGCTGCGTCGTCAGCCCATATTGCAGCGAGGCCGAGGTCCAGTCGAAATTGAATGCCAGTCCCAGCGCCTCACGGACTTTGATATCCGTGAAGGGTTCACGCAGGAAATTGAACACGAACCCGGAGGCCGCCGGCGGCGTCATGTCGGGCAGCGTCTCAAGCTTGACATACCCTTTCTCGACGGCGGGGAAATTGTAACCGGTCGCCCATTTCTTGGTGCTGCCTTCGGCCCGGAACGTATAGAGACCCGCTTTGAACGCCTCAAACTCAGCGGCGTCATCCGCAAAATACTCGACGCGGACCCGTTCGAAATTATGCCGCCCCTTGTTGATCGGCAGATGCCAACCCCAGTAATCCGGGTTGCGTTTATAGACGATGAACCGGTTGGCCTCATAGCTGTCGACCACGTAAGGCCCGCTGCCCATCGGGGTGTTCCAACTCTGCTTGTCCAGCCTTTCACCCGTTCTTTCGTACCAATCCTTCGAAAAGACCGGTGTATTGCCGACCTGCGAAATCAGCGATCGGCGGGATATGCCATCGACGAAATTGTACTTGATGGTGTGATCATCAATGATCTCGTAACCCTTGATGCGTTGCTTGACGGCGCGGGAATAGCTGCGGATCGCCTGTTCCAGAAACAGATCGTGGGTGAAGGCGGCGTCATGCGCCGTCAGCGCGGTGCCATCAGCGAACCGGGCTTCGGGGCGCATATGGAAGACGCACCAGGTCTTGCTGACCGGATATTCCACCGCCTCGGCGATCAGGCAATATTGCTCGGTAATGCTGTCGGCCGGGGTCGAGGTGCCAAAAGGTCCGTCCCCGAACATGCCCTCGGCGATCAGCCCGGAATACAGCCCGGCCTTGCCCTGCCAGTTGAACCGGTTCATGCCATCGAACGTGCCGCGCGTGCTGACCGAAATCTCGCCCCCGACCGGCGCATCCGGGTTTACGTAGTCGAAATGCGTATAATCCGAGGGGTATTTCAGGTCGCCGAAAAACGAATAACCATGCGCCCGGATAACCTCTTCCTCTTCAACGCCAGCGGCAAATCCGGGAAGGGCGGGCAGGCTTGTTGTCAGCGCGCTGGCCCCCAGCAGTTGCAAGGTGGTTCTGCGGTTCATGTCGAACCTGAAGGTCCGGGACTCATTTTTCGCCATAACTGCCTCTCCTGCGGTTCGCATTAACCTTTATCTTGCCCGCGCCAGCTAAAAGACCAGCACTGACACTTGCAAGTTTAGAATGCGTGAACGCTTTGTGAAGTTATACTTAGACAAAAAATAAAGCCGCTGCACTTGGCAGCGGCTTTGAATTTTGCGCGCGTGATCGCCGGATCAGTTGCCGATGGTCTGCAGATAAGCAATCAGATCGGCCCGTTCCTGCGGCTTTTTCAGGCCGGCAAAGCTCATCGATGTGCCCGAGATATAGGCGCTTGGGCGTTCCAGGAACGCGTCCAGCGCTTCGGGCGTCCAGTTGCCGCCATGCGCCTGCATGGCCGCCGAATACCCGCCGAAGCCTTTGGCCGACGCAACCGGGCGGTCAACCACACCATACAGGTACGGACCGGTGCCGTTGGCGCCATCTTCCAGCTTGTGGCAGGCGGTGCATTTGCGGAACACGCGGGCGCCCTTTTCGGGATCCGCCGCTGCCAGCATATCTTCGAACACCACCTCTTCGCCGTCGGCGCTTTCGCCTGCGCTCTCGGTTTCGATGATGTAAGAGGCCGTCTCGCCATGCCCATCGGCGTGGTAGAGAGCCTCGGCACCCCATTTGGCCAAAAGCAGCACCAGGAAGGTGCCAAACAGGCCTGCTGCGGCCTTGGTAACTGTCATCGTGTCGAACATTGATCGCGAGTCCATTTCAGCTGTCTGCGGGGTGTCTAAGGCTTCCCCTAACAAGAGGCAAGGTATAGACACCGCGACTAAACGCCCAATTCAAGAACTTGTTGCACGGAATCGACCAAATGACCAAACGTATCGCATTTCAGGGGGAACCCGGCGCCTATAGCCACGAGGCCTGCCGCAATGCCCGCCCCGATATGGAGGCCCTGCCCTGCCGCACTTTCGAGGATGTGATCGAATCGGTCCGCGCCGGTGACGCCGATCTGGCGATGCTGCCGGTCGAAAACACGACCTATGGACGGGTGGCCGATATTCACCGGCTGCTGCCCCATAGCGGGCTGCATATCATCGACGAGGCGTTCGTCCGTGTCCACATCAACCTGCTGGCGGTGCCCGGTGCAACGCTGGCGGATGTCACCGAGGCGCATTCGCATCTGGTCCTGCTGCCGCAATGCGCGGGGTTCCTGAAGAAACATGACATCCGCGGCCGGGTCAGCCCCGACAACGCCCGCGCCGCGCGCGAGGTTTCGGAACAGGGTGAGCTGCACTCGGCGGCTCTGGCCAGCGAACTGGCCGGCGAAATCTACGGGCTGAACGTTCTGGCCCGCCATATCGAGGACCGCGACAACAACACCACCCGGTTTCTGGTGATGACGCGGCAGGCGGATCTGTCACGGCGAGGCGAACACGGCATGATCACCAGCTTCGTGTTTCAGGTCCGCAACATCCCGGCGGCGCTCTACAAGGCGATGGGCGGCTTTGCGACCAATGGCATCAACATGACCAAGCTGGAAAGCTACATGGTCGACGGATCCTTCACCGCGACCCAGTTCTATGCCGATATCGTCGGGCATCCGGACGACCGGAGTGTGAAGCTGGCCATGGAAGAGCTTGAGCATTTCACCACCAATGTCGAAGTTCTGGGCGTCTACCCGGCCGCCCGGCCCCGCGGCTGACACCCGGCAGGTTTGCAAAGGTCATCGCAGGACGTATTTTTTCGACACGGCACCGCTGTGCCACTTGTAGTCGAGGAACCCCATTGCGTCGTAATAGGCCAGCCCCTCGGCGTTGGTGGCGGAAATCGTCGCATCAATAGCTGGAATTCCGGCGACTTGCGCCGCATTCAGCGTTGCCCGGAATAGGTCGCGCCCAACTCCGCGACGCGCTGCTGACGGGCGGATGTGCGTGCCGATGATGCCCCAGCCGACAGCCACGTCATAGGCGTTGTTGTCGACCGCCTGTATCAGCGACTGGAACCCCAGAATTCTGCCACTTTTGTCCTGCGCGACCGAGCATTGCACCCGGTCGGGATGCGCCACGTAGCGCGCCTGCGCGAATACGGCATCGGTTGGCTTGGTGCGTTTGCCCGCCGCCGCGATATCCTGCAGCACTTCGGAGATTCCAACGGCATCGTCCGGGTCAACTTGGCGGATCGTCACACTGTCCATCACACCCCCGATCCCATTGACGCACAGCGACCGTTAGCTGCCGTGCAAATGGCGCTCTTCCATTTCGCGGGCGAATTCCCGCAGGCGCACCTGAAACTGGCGGCGGAACCGCGATTGACCCAGCCTGAGCGATTGCAGCAACAGCCGCGCCGGCAGGGATCTGGCCGCAAGCGACATTTCCACGCTCAGACGCGTTCTGCGCTGTGACAGGGCCAGAAACTCAACCAGCGTGACACCGTTCATTCCCTTGCTTTTCGCAACGAAACGCATGTGCGACGGCGGATCGCACTCGGCCATCTCAATCGCGACCTGACGCGGTTTGCCGCGCAGCTTGAACTCGGTTTCCCACTGGGTCCCGGGCACTACAGCCATGTGACCGGACAGGCGGCGCACCTCGATACCACGGCGCATCGCCATCCGTTCGAACCGTTCGAAATCGGCAACCATATCGAACACCGCATTGATGGGGGCTTCGATATCTTCGCGCGCTGTAAACTGCATGTCGGCTCTTGGTTCTCTTGGACTTTCACCCAGTATTTTGTCAGTCGAGCGTATCCGCAAGCCAGTTTTGCAGCAGAAAATGCGCAATGGCGCCCTTTCGGGCGGGCAGCAGGGTTGGATGTTCGCCTGCAAATGCCTGCAACATCTCGGATTTGCTGACCCAGATTGCGTCCTCGATTTCAACCGGATCAATGGTGATATCGCGCGACAATGCCTCGCCCGCGCAGCCGAACATCAGCGAGGCCGGGAAGGGCCAGGGCTGGCTGGACAGGTACGAGACGGCTCCGACAGGTACTCCAGCCTCTTCCATGACTTCGCGCCTGACAGCAGCCTCCAGCGTTTCGCCCGGTTCGACGAATCCGGCAAGCAGGGAATACATCCCCTCGGGCCAGCCCGGCGATCGCCCCATCAGGACCGAGTCTGCGTGCGTGATCAACATGATCACCACCGGATCGGTGCGTGGAAAGTGCTGACCCCCGCAGGACGGGCAGCTGCGTTGCCACCCGGCCTGCGCCAATACGCTGGGTGCGCCGCAGCGCGCGCAAAACCGGTGAATCTCATGCCACCCGATCACAGCCTTGGCCGCCGCCGCCAGTTCGGCATCCCGCGCCGACAGCCGTGTCATCACGCGGCGCAGTTCGGCAAAGACGTGGCCCTGCGGAAGATCCGGATGCTGCTGTTCTGACCGGTCGAGAAACGCGCCGACCTGAGACAGATCCAGACCCTCGGCGGACCAGTCCGAGATATCGACGGCAAACACAGGCGCGTCTTCCGAGAGGCCCAGAAAAACGGGTTCTTCCACCCGACCGCCCGGCCCGTCGGTGACCAGACCATGTGCCATCTGGACCAATCCCAGCCGATCCAGCGCTGCGCCCTGAACCAGCACCTTACCGCGCCACAGCAGCAGGCATTTTGCATGCGGATCCGCCCGCATGCGCAAAATGTCCCCGGCGCTGCCACGAAAATGCGCGGCGCGATCCAGGCCCGAGCCACCAAACGTCACAGTTTCTGCGTTTTTCATCGGAATTCCTTTGGGTCCCCCGCACAGGGCTGCCACGGCAATCGACCCGTTGCAACGACAATTCCTGACAGCGTGCATCACCCGACGCAGTCGAATGGCGGCAAGTGCACCTTACAGATTGCAATGACTACTCTTTTTGTTGAAAATGATTAATACAAAACTGCCAGAAGTAGAAATTTGAAACCTCCCCCTGCTGCCTCGCCACCCTCCTTGCAGATACGCATACTGGCAACGTCGGATCTGCACATGAATCTTGGCGGATTCGATTATTTCACCGACGCGCCGGAACCGACAATTGGCTTTGCGCGAACCGCCAGCCGGATCCGGTCTGCACGCAAAGAAGCCGAGGCCGAAGGCGCGCAGGTCTTGCTGTTCGACAACGGAGATTCCCTGCAGGGCACCCCGATTGGCGAGTGGGCGGCCGAAGAGGCCAATGCACCGCATATTCTGATGCGGGCTTTCGCCACTCTGGGCTATGACGCGATCGGGCTGGGCAATCACGACTTTGGCTTTGGGCTGGATACGCTGGAACGCATCATTGCGGATGCGCCTTGCCCCGTTCTGTGCAGCAACGCATACCGCCGGGACGCCGCTACAGCCTGGCGGGATCGTCTGATCCTGACCCGGACATTGCCGACGCATGCGGGTCATATTCCCCTAAAGATCGGCCTATTCTCCGTCTTGCCACCCCAAACCGCCAGATGGGAGGCACATCGACTGGCGGGCAGGGTCGCCATCGACGACATGCTGAATTGCGCGCAGGACGTGGTGCCGGACCTTCGGGCGCAGGGCTGCGATCTGATACTTGCCCTTGCGCATACTGGGCTGGGACCGGCGGAGGCCGAGCCCGATCTTGAAAACGCGATTCTGCCATTGGCGGCAATCGAAGGGATCGACGCGCTGATCGCCGGGCATTCGCATCTGACCCTGCCCGGCAAAGCGCATGACGGTATACAGCATGTCGATGCCTTACGGGGGCGTGTGCATGGCAAACCCGTTGTAATGCCGGGTTCGGCCGGGTCGCATCTGGGTGTCATGGACTTGACGCTGATCCTGTCCGACGACGGAAGATGGTCGGTTGCGGATCACCGCACCGAACTGCGCCCTGTCTGCCGCGCAATACCCGGGCACCCGCCGGAGCCGGTTGCAGAAGACCCCGAAGTTCTGCGCCTTATTGCCCGGGGTCATGCCGAAACCCGCAGGCGAACGGCAGAACCCGTCGGGCAAACCGAGCGGCATCTGCACAGCTATTTCAGCTTTTGCGCCCGGGACCGCGGGCTGGATCTGGTCGCGGCCGCTCAGGCGGCGGCGCTGCGCCCACACATTCGGGAAACGCGATTTGCGGACTTGCCCGTCTTGTCCGCGGTGTCGCCCACCAAATTCGGCGGTCGTGCCGGACCTCGGTTCTTTACGGACGTTCCGGTGGGTGAGGTTCGCCGGCACCATGTCTCGGATCTGCATGTTTTTCCCAACGAATTGCAGGCGCTGGTCGTCACGGGCGGCCAGTTGCGGGACTGGCTTGAAATGTCCGCCGGGGTCTTCAACCGGATCACACCCGGCACAAACGCCGATCTGATCGACCCGAACCGCGCGGGGCACAATTTCGACGTGATTCTGGGGCTGAGCTGTCTGTTCGATCTGTCCGGGCCGCCACGATATGACGCGAAGGGGCGGCTGATCGACCCGGCCCGGCGCCGGGTCGCGGATATCCGGTTCAGGGGGCGCCCGATCAATGACGACCAGATGTTTGTGGTTGCCCTGAACACCTATCGCGCCAGTGGCGGCGGGCATTTTCCGTTTGTCGGGAATGCCGAACCGATTGCCTTGCCGACGCTGCCCATCCAGCAGGTGATTCAGGACTACCTGTCCGGAGATCTGCCCGAAGACCCGCTGGAACACGCGCCGCGCCCCTTTCGGCTTGCCCCCCTGCCCGGCGCATCGGCAATCCTGAGGACCGGGGCAAAAGCCCGGCAACATCTTAAAGAGCTTGAGGAATACGACCCCCTGGTGATTGGCGAGGACGATGCCGGGTTTCTGCAGGTTCGCCTGACCCTCTGACGGGTTGTCTTTCCCCGGATCATTGCCTATATCAAGCCCTGAGAGGTTGGCGCGGGCGAGCGCCTCGCCAACCTGGTCAGGTCCGGAAGGAAGCAGCCACAACGAGCCCCGCTTGGGTCGATGTCCAACCTCTCACTTTGAACCCATGCCGAAGGAGGGCTTTTATGATTGTAGTAATTTCCCTTCAGGCAGCGCGGTTCTGAACGCAAACATTCCGTCACTGCCTGAACTCATACCCGACAGATGCGCGATTGCCATCTGTGCGGTTCGCTGTACCTGAACACAGGCAGATCAATGACCCTTAGTTTACCGGACCTCGGATGGTCCTCTCACTTTGCCGCGCAGACCGCGGCGGAAAGCCCGTTTGACCCTTATCGCATTACAGCCGTTCACCGTGACCGGTTGATTGGCCTGAACCCGCAAGGAGAAGCGCCGCTGTTGACGCCGGACAAAAGCACCGGTGCTTTTGCGGTGGGCGACTGGGTGCTCGCTGATGAGCAAATGCGCATTCTTCACCTTCTCGATCGCCGCAGCCTTTTGCAGCGCCGGGCGGCAGGAACGGGTGCGCAGATGCAGCTGATCGCGGCGAATGTCGACGTGCTTTTCATTGTCAGTTCGTGCAACGCTGACTTCAGCCTGCCCCGGCTGGAGCGTTATCTGGCACTGGCTCATCAGGCCGGATGCTATCCGGTTGTGCTGCTGACCAAGGCAGACAGGTGCGACGATCCCCGAGATTATGAAATACAGGCCCAATCTGTGGCACCGTTTCTGACCGTTCTGACGATCAACGCGCTGGACGCGGCAGCGGCGGATCAGGTTCTGGCCTGGTGCCCCGCTGGACAGACGGGTGCGCTGGTCGGATCGTCCGGTGTTGGTAAAACGACGCTGGCCAACGCAATGACCGGTGATGATGCCGCGACAGCGGGCATCCGGGAAGATGACGCCCGCGGCCGTCACACCACCACGGCGCGCGCGCTGCACCGGATGCGAAACGGCGGATGGCTGATCGACACGCCGGGGATGCGGGCCCTGCGCCTGCTGGACGCGCAGGATGGTGTGGATGAAGTGTTTTCCGACATTATGGACCTGGCGGATCAGTGCCGGTTTTCCGATTGCCAGCATATTTCGGAACCCGGCTGCGCCGTACAAGAGGCTATTGAGGCCGAAACGCTTGATCGACAACGGCTGGAGCGGTGGCGCAAGTTGCGGCGCGAGGATGCGCGGAATTCGGAAACCGTAGCGCAATCCCGGGCGCGCGACAAGGCTTTTGGGAAAATGGTGCGGTCCGTGATGCAGGACAGGAAATCCCGGAAAAGGCTCTGACCTTCGGGGCGCTGGGTTCCGGCGCCCTACTCGATCAGCTGCGGCCAGACGGCTGCGCTGCGGCGGGCAAAAGCGCCGATGTGACCGACTTCGGACAGGCCGAATTCAGCTGGGGACAACTGGTGTCGGCGCGCATTCGGCCCATAGAGATCGGCCAGTCGCCAGACAGCCTCGGGCGGAACCACATCGTCATCCTCAAAGGCGAACAGATCAACGGGCGTGTTCGATTGCGCCCAACGGGCTTCGGGCAAGGTCGCACCAATCTCGGGCAAGTAGTTGGTGGGTGCGGTGCACCATCTGCGCCATTGCCAATAGACGCTGGCAGGCAGGTCTGCCCCGAATCCCACCGCCTTGCCGGGCAGGTAGCCCAGATACTTTACCGCCAACGGCACGTGACCGTACCAAAACAGCATTGCCAGCGCGCGATAGGGCCAGGGGTGATCCGAAACCGTCACCGCACCGGAACAGACGCAGATCATGCGGTCGATCTGGTCAATATCCGGCTGAACCGGCCCCAGCATCCCGCCAACGGAATGACCAATGCTCCATTGCGGCGCACCCGGGAACCTGCGCCGCATCTCGGCCCGGGCGGCAGGCATGTCGGTCAAAGCCCAGTCCGCCATCGTTGCCTGCGCCTTGTTCAATGGTCCGCGCAGCGAATGGCCAAAATCGCGGTAATCGTAGGTCAGGCAGGCCATGCCCTGTTCGGCCGCCAGCCAATGAGCAAAATGCTTGTAATAGTCCCGCGGCACGCCCGTCGCGCCATGGATGACAACCGCCACACTGGGTTCGGCCACGGGAAGGTATAACCGCGCCGACAGCATGGCCGGGCCGGCGGGAAACTGAAAATCCTCAGTCAACACAGCCTGCGAGTTGTCTAGCATGGTGCCCTCATCCACGATCTGAACCGTTCAGTTCAGCGAATTCAGTCGGCATCTTTTCCCCCGGCGAGTCAAGACCGATCAAGGATGACCCTGCGTCCGCCTGATCCCTGACACAGCCCGCTTGACTCGACCCGCCGGCACCCGCTAGCGATGACGTGATGGTTCTCGTCCCCGGTCACGGGGCGGGATGAAAAGGGAACACGGTGCGGTTCTGCCCGGACAACCGGAACGGACCAAGGCCGCGACTGCCCCCGCAACTGTAAGCGGCGAGCAATGCCGGAACACCACTGGCCGAAAGGCTGGGAAGGTCGGCAAAGCGATGACCCGCAAGTCAGGAGACCTGCCATCGAACCGAAACCGAAACTCGGGCGGGGTGTCCGGGACAGGCCGTCAGCACGCTGTCATACCTGACCCACGCCCCCCGTCCCACGCGCGGAGGGCGCAACATGATGTGGAAGACAAAAACGCACGAATACACCGCAACCGTGTGTCAGCGAACCGGCCAGACCTGCCCGGCGCTGGCCCGCATGGCCCGGGCCATTGCGCAAGCGATGGAAAGTGCCGCACCAGCGACGACGCCGGATTTTGAGATCGAAGGCAGCAGCGAACTGACCCACTGCGCGCAGGGCTGCAACGCCCGGTTCCGGGCGCGGGCAAAACAGATCAGGGTGTTCTGCGACACAGATGCCGAAACCCCGATCGAAACGTTGGATGACTACGCCGAGATGATGTTCGGCACCGCGATCCCGGCGCTTCCTGCGGCACTTATGGCCAACCCGCCCTGCGCCATGCTCGAAGTGTCGGCACTGGCGCCGCAACCGGTCGCTCAAACCGCCGGGCAGATCGCGCTCTGAGGCCGGGCCGGAATCAAGGCAGGGCTGCCTGCGCGGCCCAGTCCAACTGGCCATCCGTTTCGACGGCACAAGGCCGCACGGCGCGCAGGCGTTTCAATGCCGTTTCGGTGGGTTCGCCCATTTCGACCATGATGCGCAAAGCAATCATGCCGGACCGGCCGCATCCGCCGCGGCAATGCGCCAGAACCCTGCCGCCGCGGGACAGAATCTGTTTGACGGACGCGCCGACCTCTTCCCACAACATCTAGGTTCGCAATGGCGGCGCACCGAAATCTTCAACCGGCAAATGCACCCATCTTATCGCGTGGTCCCGCAGATCCCGGCCAAATCCGCCGGCTCCGCCCTGCGCCATTTCGCGTTCGGTTGTCATGGAGATCACCAGATCGGGCCGCCATTCGCGGATCACCTCACGATCACGCGCATAGGTTCCGTCGCGCCCCGGCATCTGCGTCAGCGCAACCAATCCGTTTCCCACCGGCAAGGCATGGATTGCGAACCGAGGCATAAGACGCGTCCTTTCCGGAAAACCGGTCTTTCAACAACTTCCGCACTTCTATGACGCGCAAGCCGCATTGCAAACCGAATTTCGCAAGCGCGCTGTGGACGCGGGCGGCGGGGGTCACTACGCTGCATCCCTGAACCGAATCCGACAGAGCAGACATGACCGACACGCCCAGCCCCGCCTATCAGGTTCTCGCCCGCAAGTACCGCCCCGAAACCTTTGCCGATCTGGTGGGACAGGACGCAATGGTGCGCACGCTGAAAAACGCGTTCGAAGCGGACCGGATCGCGCAGGCCTTCATCATGACCGGCATTCGCGGCACCGGTAAGACCACCACCGCGCGGATCATCGCCAAAGGCATGAACTGCATCGGCCCCGATGGCGAAGGCGGTCCCACGACCGAACCCTGCGGGCAGTGCGAGCACTGCGTGGCGAT
Source organism: Ruegeria sp. ABV4_181 (assembly GCF_056158465.1). Lineage (NCBI taxonomy): Bacteria > Pseudomonadati > Pseudomonadota > Alphaproteobacteria > Rhodobacterales > Roseobacteraceae > Ruegeria > Ruegeria sp. ABV4_181. The sequence goes on along the minus strand of NZ_JBSWTI010000002.1, from coordinate 1,065,266 downwards.
CATGGAGGGCCGCCATGTCGACGTGATGGAGATGGACGCCGCCAGCCGGACCGGTGTGAACGATATCCGCGAGATCATCGACAGTGTCCGCTATCGCGCCGCCAGCGCGCGCTACAAGATCTACATCATCGACGAAGTTCACATGCTGTCGACCAGTGCGTTCAACGCGCTGCTCAAGACGCTGGAAGAACCGCCGGAACATGTGAAGTTCATTTTCGCGACAACGGAAATCCGCAAGGTTCCGGTGACAGTGCTTTCGAGGTGTCAGCGGTTCGATCTGCGCCGGATCGAACCCGAAGACATGATCGGATTGCTCAGTAAGATCGCCGCGGCGGAAAACGCTCAGATCGCGGATGACGCCTTGGCGCTGATCACCCGCGCTGCGGAAGGCTCGGCGCGGGATGCAACCTCGCTGCTGGATCAGGCGATCTCGCACGGGGCCGGGGAAACCAGCGCTGATCAGGTGCGTGCAATGCTGGGGCTTGCGGATCGGGGTCGGGTGCTGGACCTGATGGACATGATCCTGCGCGGGGACGCGGCCGGAGCACTGACGGAACTGAGCGGGCAATATGCCGAAGGCGCGGATCCGCTGGCTGTGCTGCGCGATCTGGCCGAGATCACCCATTGGGTGTCCGTAGTGAAGATCACGCCCGATGCCGCCGAAGACCCGACCGTTTCGCCGGACGAACGCGCGCGCGGTCAGCAGATGGCCGAGGCGCTGCCGATGCGCGTTCTGACCCGGATGTGGCAGATGTTGCTGAAGGCGCTTGAGGAGGTCTCGGCCGCGCCCAACGCCATGATGGCAGCTGAAATGGCGGTCATTCGCCTGACCCATGTGGCCGATCTGCCCAGCCCCGAAGAACTGATCAAACGGTTGCAGGACACGCCGCCGCCTGCGCCAAACGGCGGGCCCGGCGGAGGTATTGCAGTGCCGACGCAGGCCCCCGCGCAGACAGTCTCAGCCGCCTATATGCCAGCCCAGCGCGGTCCCGCCGGGGCACCGACAGCGGCCCTGGCGCAGGAGGTTCAGAGCGCGCTTGCACACTATCCGACATTTGACCACGTCGTCGAACTGATCCGGTCGAACCGGGACGTCAAACTGTTGGTCGAGGTTGAAAACGGTGTCCGCCTTGTCTCCTACCAACCGGGGCGGATCGAATTTACACCGACGGATAACGCGCCGACTGATCTGGCCCAAAGGCTGGGTTCGGCGCTGCAGCGGTGGACAGGAAACCGATGGGCAGTGTCCATCGTCGCCGACGGAGAGGCCGCGACCATCGCCGAGGTTCGGGATGCCGCCGATCTGGCGCTCAGGGCGCAGGCGGAAGCGCACCCTCTGGTGCAGGCCGTGCTGACACAGTTTCCCAAGGCCCGCATCAAGCGGATCGAAACGCCGGAACAACGCGCCGCCAAGGTCGAAACCGAAGCGCTGCCCGAGGTCGAAGACGAATGGGACCCGTTCGAGGAAGACTGACGCCAGCCTGCCCAAATCCCGGAACACTCCCGCGCCCGCCACGGGCCATCGGCTGACGCCGATACCCCTGAGCGGCCTTGGGCCCGGCAGCGCGGGCAAGGCCCGCGCTGCCGGGCCCAACGGGAGGAAAGGTCTTGCCAAAGACCCTGACGACAGGCGGGAGCAGTCTGGCCCCTTGTGCCGCGTGGACACCGCCCGTATTTAGGCGGCAAACCGATTTGCAGGAGAAATAAGATGCTCAAAGGACTCGGCGGTCTGGGCGACATGGCCAAGATGATGAAATCCGCGCAGGATTTGCAGACCAAAATGACGGATATGCAGGAACAGCTGAACACCATCATGGTTGTCGGCGAATCCGGTGCCGGGCTGGTCAAGGCCACCGCAACCGCAAAAGGCGAACTTAAAGGTCTGGACATCGACCCGTCGATCTTCAACGGCGAGGACAAGGAAGTGGTCGAGGACCTGATCCTGGCCGCCATCAAGGACGCGCAGACCAAGGCGGCCGAGCGCTCTCAGGCCGAGATGGCCAAGCTGACAGAAAGCATGGGCCTGCCCGCAGACATCAAGCTGCCGTTCTGATAGACACTCCTGACGGAATACCGGCCGGGCACCCTTGCCCGGCCCTTTTGCAGGAGCACGCGCGGTGAGTTCGAACAGCGACATCGACAATCTGATCGACCTGATGGCCAAGCTGCCGGGCCTCGGCCCCCGCTCGGCCCGCCGCGCGGTACTGCACCTGATCCGCAAACGCGCCTTGTTGCTGACGCCTCTGGCTGACGCGATGCAGCAGGTGGCCGCCACCGCCCGCGAATGCCTGAACTGCGGCAACGTAGGCACCACCGATATCTGTGACATCTGCGACAACGAAGGCCGCGCGACCGGCGAATTATGCGTGGTCGAGGATGTGGCCGACCTGTGGGCGATGGAGCGGGCGGGGGTTTTCAAAGGCCGCTACCACGTACTGGGCGGCACCCTTTCCGCACTGGACGGGGTTGGTCCGGACGAGTTGCGTATCCCGCGGCTCAAGGACCGGGTGATGGCCGAGCGCATCACCGAAGTCATTCTGGCGCTGAACGCCACGGTCGACGGCCAGACCACCGCCCATTACATCGCGGATCAGCTGGAGGGGCAGGTGCGACTGACCTCGCTCGCGCAGGGCGTGCCGATCGGCGGCGAGCTGGATTATCTGGATGACGGGACAATTTCGGCGGCGCTGAGGGCGCGGAAGGACGTTTAGGCCGGGGCTTCCGCAGGTCTGAAAACTCTCCAAGGGCAACCCGCAACGGTCAAGGAATCAGTCCCGGCTCAGTGCAACTCCTGCCGTGACAGGAAAACGTCCGCCCATCTGCGGTCGGTGCCCGAGAGATATTCCATGCAATCCGATGAGTTTGTTTGCTGCAACCGCTTATTGCGGCTGCCCATAAGGTAGACATGTTCGAATGCCTCAAGCACAGCGCGGAACGCCTGCGGATCGAACGCGGGTTTGGGAATGCGCCAGCCTTCGAAAATGGCCAGATCGACGCGCTGCCAGAACTGTTCGGGCAGTTCGGCCATAAGCACTTCGTCCAGCCCCTGCGTATCGGATTTCCAGATCAGACGCCGCTTGGCCGCGTCTGGTCCCATGCATTCATCCAGAAATTCCTGAGATATTTTTCTGATTGGCGCGGTTGTTGCCTGATGATCGCGCCCTTCGACCGCGTTTGCGTTGAACGAGAAATTCCCGCCATTCACGCTGTCGGTGAAAAAGGCCAGTTCCCCGTCGGTTTTGCCAAGACCGAACCCGTGCACCATCGCTGTGGGGAACGCGTTGAGATTTCGCCTGAGATGTTCGACGTTTTCGGGGCTTGGCTCAAAGCAAGAAGCAGAACGGACCCTGGGGTAATTGATCATCACCTGACGGGAAAACAGGCCGACATTCGCGCCCACGTCGATCAGGTGATAGGCGTCCGCAGGACAGGCTTGCGCTATGAACCGGGTTTCGCCGAAATGCCATTCTTCATGCTGCGCGATATGCGGGAAGATCGACCCGTCGGTGCGCAGCGAAATCTCGTTGCCCGCCTCGAACTGGCCGCAAAGGGGACTGTTCTCTGACAGGCGCAGCTGAACCGAAGCGCATGTGCGGCGCAAAAACCGTATCTGTTGTCGATTCATGGATCAGCCTGCTTTTTGTCTTTGTAAGCACCGAAAGCTCACTTGGCCTTGTTTAGCACTTTCCGGCCAGCGCAAAAGCACTAAGTGCGTCTGGGAAACCGCGCCAGTATGATGTGAGGATATTGAAGGGAGCGCGAAAAGTGTATTCCGCCAAATCGCACAGGAAATGTTCCGATCCTGCCCCTGATCGCAAGTGCCGTAAGGTTCACGGTTTTCTGATCCTCTCCGCTCTTCCATTTCGACGAATCCGCATCTAAACCCCCAGCAAATTCAACGGGTTTCCGCCGCGCTCGGTCGCCATCCCGGATGAAAAACTGGCAGGCTTTCCTAATGGCAAACTATTCGTTTATCGGCTATTCGCCCGACGTCATTTCCTTCTCCGGCAATACGGTCACGCTCTCGGCGTCTTTCGATCCGGGCTCGGACCGTCGCGTGTTCAACGTGACGGATGACCCCGGCGGCACCACCGCTGCGGGGCAACCCGACACCGGAACCACGTTTGACGGGGACCAGTTCCGAAACGAGCAGGGCGAGGATTTCACCCAGACCGGCGTTGTCACCAGCCTTGACGGGACGACGCAGATCGCCAGCGGCCCCATCTATCTGGAGGAACAATACGTTCTGACCGATCCCCAGGGCGGAACCATTGACCTCTACAGGGTGGAAATTGATGGGCCCGGCTTTTTCGGAACAAATGTCGGATACATCACCTCCGAACCGCTGGACCCCGGCACGGCATACACCTTTGCAATCCAGAATGTCATTGGCATCACGGCCCCCGACACCTCGGACCCCGATGCGCTTGTGGACGTGCCGTGCTTCGTAAAGGGAACCTGCATCCGAACCCCTCGCGGAGATGTTCCGATCGAAGAGCTTGAGGTCGGCGATCTGGTGCAGATGTCCGATGGAAGGGTTTGCCCGATCCGGTGGATTGGCGGCAAAACCGTCCAAACCGATGACGACAGCGCCGGGCGGCTGAACCCGGTCAGGATCGCGCAAGGGGCATTGTCGCTGAACGTACCTGCGGCAGACCTGTTGGTTTCGCCCAATCATCGCGTGCTGAACTCTCGCCCGGAAAACGAGCTTCTGTTTGGCGCATTCTCGGTACTTGTGCCCGCCAAACACCTCGTCACCATGGCCGGCGTGACGCAGGACACGCGCCCTCGGGAGGTGACCTATTACCACTTTCTGTTTGACGGGCACGAGATCGTCATTTCAAACGGTGCGGAAAGCGAAAGCCTGCATCCCGGTGACATCGCGCTCAGCAGCGTCGGGCAGGACGCGCGGGATGAAATACTGTCGCTGTTTCCCGAGTTGCGTCGCGCGCCTGCTGCCCGCTCCAAACCCGTGGCCGCGCGGGTCTTGCGCAAATTCGAGGCCGGGCTTCTCGTCTCGGCCTGACCGAAACAGCGCCACCGTCAGGGCGCAGGCGTAGGAGTGCGGACAAAGCCTGACCACGCAAGTCGGATCAACCCGGGTACATTGTCGGAAAAATCCAGTGGAAAAAGACCTTTGGCGCGCCTCAAAGTCGCGGTAACGTGGATCGCAACCGACAGGACACACAGCTTTTGGTTCGTATCATGACCCGCTTTTTCACGCTGATCTTCGCGTTATCCACCGCCACCTCCGCCTGGTCACAGGACCTGATCGACAAAGGCTTTGCCGAAGGCTGGAACATCATGATGGACCCGGCGCTGGGCAACGGGTGCCTGATCCAGACGATCTATCAGGATCTGTCGGTGGTGCGGCTGGGCTATGACGCGCTGGACAATCGCGGCTATTTCACGGTCTTCAACAAGGCCTGGGGCCAGATCGAGCCGGGCAAAAGCTATCCCATCCGGTTCGAGCTGGATGGCAAGAGCTTTGACGCCACTGCCACCGGGTTCAGACAGGACGGCGTCCCGGGCGCGACGGTGTTCTTCACCGACCGGAATTTCGTCAATGCCATTGCGCAGAACCGGACGATGACGGTGTACAACCCGGCGGGCGAAACGGTCATGGCGATTGATCTGAAAGGCACGGCCAAGGCGCTGGAATATGCGCGGGACTGCCAGAATAAGAAACTCTAACGAATCGGATCGAACAAGGCATCCTTCGCGGTGCAGTCACGGATCACATCGCGTCCACAGGGCACGGGTTCAAGGTCGCGGGACAGGCACAGCCGGACCTCTTCGATGTAACCCTGATTGCAGGTGACAGTGATCATGTCGCGGTTCAGCGCCGGGTTGGCTTTCAGAAACGCCTCTTCGACGACCGAGGCGGGCAGCTTGACCGATGCGTCCAGTTGCCGAAACACCGCAGGCCGTTCGACCGCACCATATGCCTGCCGCGACAGGGTGAAATAGTCGCGCGCGCTGAGGCCCGAACAGGTGCCGTGTTTCTTCCACTGATGCCAGGCCAGTCCGGAACTGCCCTGAATATCTTCCATTTCGCGGGTCATGGCGCGCGATGGCGGCGCCTCGGGCGTGCGGCAATAGGCGGGCCAGCCCTGATGATATTGCGGCCAAAGCCCGTGCAGGATCCAGCCGTGATCATGGCGCGCTTCGCACTGGTCTGACCCTCGCGCGTCACCTTCGCGTGCGCACCAGTTGGGCGACCAGCTGAGCGCCAGCACATAATAGTCGAATTCACCCGCCTTTTCTCCATCGGCCAGCGCCGCCATCGCGCCGAACGCCCACAGAACAGGCCACCAGATCAGCCAACGCATTCGCCTCTTCCCTTCTCGCCTTAGCGAGACTATATACAGCCCAAGTTCCCCGACAACGGAAACCTGCCCCAAACCCAAGGGGCCGCCGAATTCCGGCGACGGGACAGATGTATTCAAAGGAGACGGGCTGATGGCAAAACCCCTGATGGCCAAGGCAACAGCCGTATGGCTGGTGGACAACACCACGATCAGCTTCAAGCAGATCGCGGATTTCGTGGGCATGCACGAGCTTGAGGTGCAGGGCATCGCAGATGGCGATGTGGCCGCTGGCGTCAAAGGGTTCGACCCGATCGCCAACAACCAGCTGACCCAGGAAGAGATCGACACCGCGCAGAACAACCCGCTGCACAAGCTGAAGCTCAAGTTCAACCCCGCCGCCACCGGCGAGGAAAAGCGTCGCGGCCCGCGGTATACCCCGCTGTCGAAACGGCAGGACCGCCCGAACTCGATCCTGTGGCTGGTCAAGTTCCACCCCGAACTCAGCGACGGTCAGATCGCCAAGCTGGTCGGCACCACCAAGCCCACCATCCAGTCGATCCGCGAACGCACGCACTGGAACATCTCCAACATGCAGCCGATCGACCCGGTTGCTCTGGGCCTGTGCAAGCAGTCGGAACTGGATGCGATCGTGCAGAAGGCCGCCGCCAAGAAAGCCGCAGAAGGCGGCGTCATGAGCGATGACGAGCGCCGCAAGCTGGTTTCGACCGAGCAGTCGCTGGAAATGGACGCCGCGCCGAAGATCCCGACCGCGATTGAAGGTCTGGAAACCTTCTCGCTGTCCGATGAACCTGCGGCAGAGAAAGAGGAAGAGCCGGTCATCGACGCCGACAGCTTCTTCAACCTGCCCAAAGGCGGGGCCGAGGAAGAAGACGAAGACGATCTGCGCCCCTGATGCGCCATTTGGCCCCGGTCCGAACTAGCCGGGGCTTTTTACGGGAATCCCATGCTTACCGTTCTGTCCGCACTATTTGGCCCGCACCGCGCCGTTTCGATCTATGCGTTTCTGAAGACCCGGGGCCTTCCCGTTGCGGGCGGCGTCGGTGTCATCGTGGTTGCGGCCGCTCTGCTGCTGCTCAATGACAGCGGTGAACACAAGCACCATTCGTTCATGACGGTGCCTGTCCTGTCGGCCACTGCGATCAACGGCGATCTCAAGAACGGTGTGATCGCTTCGGTTCGGCTGCCCGATGGCTCTGCCACGTCGATCACCTCGACCGAGGCGCCGATCTCGCAAACCGTCGGAGCCAGCGCCTGTATCGAAAAACGTGTCTACGTGGAAAGCGGCGAGCCTAGGTATCGCTTCAAACTGCCGCGCTATTGCGAGGCAGGCTGAACGGAATAACCGCCCGGTGAGACCACCGGGCGGCTTTTTCTTCAGACCATCTGAAACAGGACGCCGGCGATAATGGCACCTGTGATCCCCAGCCCCAGATAGGTGGCAAAGACCCGCGGTTTAACCAGTGACCAGACCGCAGCCATGGCCGGGATCGAACTGACCGCCCCCGCGATCATGAACGACATGGCCGCCCCGGCGCTCATGCCCTGTTCCGTCAGTCCCGCCAAAAGCGGCGGCGCGACGTAGGAGTTCAGATAGGCGGGCATCCCGACCAGCGCGGCGATCACGATGGGAACGATGCCCTCGCCCCCTACCACGCGGGCGATCAGATCGGCGGGAACATAGATGACAAGCAGCGCCTCAAGCACATAGGCCAGCGCCAGCCATTTCAGCAGGAACAACCCGTTGTGGACGAATTCCGACCGGAACCGCACGCGGCGCTCGGGCTCCTGCCAGAACCGCCAGACCGGTTTGTCATCCTGCTTTGGTCCGCAGCCGCAGCACCCGGCCGGCTTGTATTCCCGCAGCGGCTGAGCAAAGGCTCCGCCGCGCATCAGGGCTCGCACAACGAACCCGCCGAACAGGCCCAGCGCAACTGCGGCCGCGGCTTTGCCGATGGCAAACGGCCAGCCCAGAGCACCCGCCGTAATCAGCAGGGTCGGCGGGTCGATCAGCGGCGAGCTTAGCCAGAATGCCATCACTGCGGACAACGGCGCGCCCAGCGCCAGCAATCCGGCGATGAAGGGGATGACCTCGCAGGAACAGAACGGCGCCAGCCCGCCGAACAGGGCCGCCAGCAGGATCATCCGCGTCTCGCGGCCTTCGAAGGCGCGCGCCACCATCACCTCGGCCCCGGTGGCCTTGAGGTAAGACAACAACAGGACGGCAAACAGGATATACTGCCCGGTATGCACCAGTGCCTTGCCCGCAAAGGTCACGACCTCGGTCCAGTTGCCGGGGTCCAGAACCGCCACGGCGGCAAGGATGACCACAATCACCGCCCAAGGCGTTTTGATCCAATCCAGGGCGGCTTTGGCCGAAACCCTGGGGTTTTGCGTCAATTCAGCCATCGTTGGCGGCCTTTCCCACTTCGTCGGCGCAGCATTCGCTGAGAATGAACTGCGCCAGATTTCTGAGTTCGTCGTAACTGGCGCGGTTGATCGTCGTGCGCCCGATCCTTTCCTGTTCGACGACCCCGCCCGCGGCCAGAAACCGCAGATGATGGGCCAGGGTCGACGGGGCAATCCCGGTCCGATCCTGGATCTCGCCGACGGTCAGACCCGCCTGTCCGGCACGGACCAGAGTTTTCAGAACCTTCAGCCGGGCCTCGGACCCCATGGCCGAAAAACCTGCTGCTGCGGTTTCCCACATCTCATACACTCCATTAAACTAGATTTCTGGTTATTTAGTTCAATCAGTTCGCGCGGTCAACCGCATGTGTCAGAATTTTTCACACTTCCGCTAAGTCCAGATTGCCCGCCTCATAAGTCCACCCTATAAGGCCCTATGGGGATATCGGTCGACACTTTCTTTCTTGAACTGAACGGACAAGGCACGCTGCAGGCGCAGATCCAGCAGATGATCGCCGAAGGCATTCTGTCGGGCCGGTTTCATGTCGGGGAAAAGCTGCCATCGTCGCGCAAACTCGCCGCGCATCTGGGTGTCAGCCGGATCACAGTGACACTGGCCTATACGGAATTGCTGGCAAATGACTACCTGACCGCCAAGGGCAGGTCCGGCTATTACGTGTCGCAGAACGCGCCGGTGCCGCCGAAATATTCGCCCGTTCAGCGCGGCAATGAAACCGTGGACTGGGATAAGGCCCTTGCGCGCCGGTTCTCGGACGGAGACGTCCTGTCAAAGCCCAGCGACTGGCGCGATTATCGCTATCCGTTCATCTACGGTCAGGCCGACCGGGCGCTGTTCGACCATGCCAATTGGCGCCTATGCGCGGTGCGCGCACTGGGGCACAAGGATTTCGACTCGCTGACCGGCGATTACGTGGATCAGGACGACCCGCTGCTGGTCGAGTTCATTGCCCGCCACACCTTGCCGCGCCGGGGCATCGCCGCACGCCCCGAAGAGATTTTGATCACGATGGGCGCGCAGAATGCGCTGTGGCTGGCGTCGCGCATCCTGCTGACCCACAACCGTACAGCCGTCATCGAAAACCCCTGTTACTACGCCCTGCGCAGTCTTCTGGACCACTGGGATTGTGACGTAACCCCGCTGAGCGTTGATCGTGACGGCCTGCCGCCGGATGCGTTGCCGGACGACACCGATGTCATCTTCACCACCCCCAGCCACCAGAGCCCGACAACCGCGACCATGCCGGTGGATCGCCGTCACCGGTTGCTTGAACGGGCGCGCGAACTGGACGCAATGGTGGTCGAGGATGACTATGAATTCGAAATGGCGTTTCTCGGGGCGCCGTCCCCGGCGCTGAAATCCATGGATCGGGATGGCCGCGTAATCTATGTGGGCAGCTTTTCGAAATCGCTCTTCCCGGGATTGCGGCTGGGCTACATGGTCGGGTCCGAACCCTTCATCCGCGAGGCGCGGGCCTTGCGGTCACTGGTGCTGCGCCATCCGCCGGGGCATATCCAGCGCACGGCGGCGTATTTCCTGTCACTGGGCCATTACGACGCGCAGATCCGGCGCATGTCCAAGGCGCTGGCGCAGCGGCGCGAGGCGTTGGACCAGGCGGTGGAACAGCATGGGCTGAACGTGGCAGGGCGCGGCATATTGGGCGGGTCCTCTCTTTGGATGTCCGCCCCGGATCATGTCGATACGACCCGGTTGGCCAGAACGCTTCAGGACCAGAGCGTCCATATCGAACCGGGCGCGCCCTTCTTTTCAGGTCCGGATCAGCCCCGGAATTTCTATCGCCTCGGCTACTCTTCGATCACCGCGGACCGCATCGCGCCGGGTGTGAAACTGATCGCGGACGCCATTCGCGCCAGTTAGCGCAACTCTGGACCTATTCCGCGAAGCGTTCTGGCCCTAACGCCGCCCTGCCCCATGGGTCAAAACCGTAGGCAAAGGCGGGGCACCGGGCCCGGCCATTCCACACATGCGCGGAGAACAGTCAGATGAAAATGACCACGGAAGAGGCTTTTGTTAAGGTTCTGCAGATGCACGGGATCGAACACGCGTTCGGGATCATCGGATCGGCGATGATGCCGATTTCGGATCTGTTCCCGAAGGCGGGCATCATGTTCTGGGACTGCGCCCATGAAGGCAGCGCCGGGATGATGGCCGACGGCTACACCCGCGCAACCGGCAAGATGTCGATGATGATCGCGCAGAACGGCCCCGGCATCACCAACTTCGTCACCGCCGTGAAAACAGCCTACTGGAACCACACCCCGCTTCTGCTGGTCACCCCTCAGGCAGCGAACAAGACCATCGGTCAGGGCGGTTTCCAGGAAGTCGAGCAGATGAAGCTGTTCGAGGACATGGTCGCCTATCAGGAAGAGGTCCGTGATCCCACCCGCGTGGCCGAGGTTCTGACCCGTGTGATCAGCCAGGCCAAGCGCCTGTCCGGCCCGGCGCAGCTGAACATCCCGCGCGACTTCTGGACTCAGGTCGTTGACATCGAAATCCCCGAGCCGATTGAATTCGAACGCAGCCCGGGTGGTGAGAACTCGGTGGCGAAAGCGGCTGAAATCCTGTCGAACGCGAAAAACCCGGTTATCCTGAACGGCGCAGGCGTGGTTCTGTCCGAAGGCGGAATCGACGCCTCGATCGCGCTGGCCGAGCGTCTGGATGCGCCAGTTTGCGTCGGTTACCAGCACAATGACGCCTTCCCGGGCAAACACCCTCTGTTTGCTGGTCCGCTGGGCTATAACGGCTCGAAAGCCGGGATGGAACTGATCAAGGAAGCCGACGTTGTTCTGGCACTCGGCACCCGTTTGAACCCGTTCTCGACCCTGCCCGGTTATGGCATGAGTTACTGGCCCGAAGATGCCACCGTAATTCAGGTGGACATCAACCCGGACCGTATCGGCCTGACCAAGAAAGTGACTGTCGGCATCGTCGGTGACGCGGCCAAAGTGGCCAATGGCATCCTGAACCAACTGTCCGATGACGCGGGTGATGCCGGGCGCGAAACGCGTAAGGCCGCCATTGCGCAAAAGAAATCTGCATGGGCGCAGGAATTGACCTCGCTGACGCATGAGCAAGACGATCCCGGCACCACCTGGAACGAGCGTGCGCGTGCGGCCAAGCCCGACTGGATGAGCCCCCGTATGGCCTGGCGCGCAATCCAGCAGGCCCTGCCACGCGAGGCAATCATCTCCTCCGACATTGGCAACAACTGCGCCATCGGCAACGCCTATCCCGATTTCGACGCGGGCCGCAAATACCTGGCTCCGGGTCTGTTTGGTCCCTGCGGCTATGGCCTGCCCGCCATCGTCGGTGCAAAAATCGGCCAGCCGGACGTGCCAGTTGTTGGCTTTGCCGGCGACGGTGCCTTTGGCATCGCGGTGAACGAACTGACCGCGATCGGCCGCTCGGAATGGCCCGCTGTAACTCAGATCGTCTTCCGCAACTACCAGTGGGGCGCGGAAAAGCGCAACTCGACCCTGTGGTTCGATGACAACTTCGTCGGCACCGAACTGGATACTCAGGTGTCTTACGCCGGCATCGCGCAGGCCTGCGGCCTGAAAGGTGTCGTGGCCCGCACGATGGACGAACTGACCGCCGCACTGAACCAGGCCATCGAAGATCAGAAGAACGGCACAACCACCCTGATCGAAGCCATGATCAATCAGGAACTGGGCGAGCCCTTCCGCCGCGACGCGATGAAAAAGCCCGTTGCTGTGGCCGGGATCTCCTCGGACGATATGGCCCCGCAGGTCGGAGCGTAAGACGCGTGGAGCCGCTGCGCGCCATCCTGGGAACCGCAACCGCTTCGGACAAGATCATCGCCCTGTCAGAGGGCGATGATCCGCGTATTGTCGAAGGGGCGGTCATGGCCGTCAAAGAGAAGGTGGCGCGGATCATCCTGGTCGGCAACACCTCCAGGGTGTCGGCGCTGCTTGAAGCGCATACAGGCTTCGATCCCGACCGGATCGAGGTTCACGACCCAGAAACCTCGCCTCTGAACCCCCAGCTTGCGCAGGCCCTGTTCGAGTTGCGGCAGCACAAGGGCATGACGCCTGAGATGGCGCAGCAACAGGTCACCAACAGGCTCATCTATGCCGCCCTGTTGGTTCAGCAGGGCCTGGCCGATGGTACCGTCGGTGGGGCGGTCGAAACCACGTCGAACACGGTGCGGGCTGCCTTGCAGATCATCGGCACCGCCCCCGGGGCCGCGATGGTGTCGTCGTTCTTTCTGATGCTCTTCTGTCGGGACCATCACGCGGTCAGGGGCGCCCGCATCTTTGCGGATTGCGGATTGGTGGTGGACCCGGACGCGCAGGAAATGGCGGAAATCGCCCGGGCTTCGGCCAAATCCTATGAGGCTCTGACCGGCGAAACGGCGCGGGTGGCCATGCTGTCCTTTTCCACATCCGGAAGCGCCGAACATCCCAAAGTATCCAAGGTCGTCGAGGCCACGCAGATTGCCCGCGAAAAGGACCCTGACCTGCTGATCGACGGTGAATTGCAGTTCGACGCCGCCTTCGTTCCGGAAGTCGCAGCGAAAAAAGCTACAGATTCGCCCCTGAAAGGCGAGGCGAATGTCTTCGTCTTTCCCAGCCTGAACGCCGGCAACCTTGGTTACAAGATCGCGCAGCGTGTCGGCGGGGTCGAAGCCATCGGGCCGGTCTTGCAGGGGCTGGCCAAACCCGCAAACGACCTGTCGCGGGGCTGCTCTGCCGAGGATGTTCTGCACATGATCGCGGTCACGGCCGTTCAGGCCCAGCACAATGAACCCGGGAAATAAATCTCACCCGAACCGCAAAAACAAACGATATTCCGGTATTCCGCGAAATATGAGAAAGATCGGTTAGCAAGCTACAGGGGCGCACATGAACCAGCCAGTTATCGACACTTCGCCCAAGGTTTCGGACGAGATCCGCAAGACCACCTGTTACATGTGCGCCTGCCGCTGTGGCATCAACGTTCATATGAAGGACGGTAAGGTCGCCTATATCGAAGGCAACCGCGACCACCCTGTAAACAAGGGCGTGCTCTGCGCCAAGGGCAGCGCCGGGATCATGCAGGTCAACGCCCCCTCTCGCCTGCGCAAGCCCTTGCGCCGCGTCGGCCCGCGCGGCTCGGGCGAGTTCCGCGAGATCGAATGGGACGAGGCGATCAGCACCGCGGTCGGCTGGCTGAACGAATTGCACGAGACCGCGCCACAGAAACTGGCCTTCTTCACCGGCCGCGACCAGAGCCAGAGCTTTACCTCATTCTGGGCACAGAATTTCGGCACCCCGAACTACGCGGCCCATGGCGGGTTCTGTTCCGTCAACATGGCGGCGGGTGGAATCTACACGATGGGCGGTGCGTTTTGGGAATTCGGTCAACCCGACTGGGAGCACACGAAACTGTTCATGCTGTTCGGCGTCGCCGAGGACCATGACAGCAACCCGATCAAGATGGGCATCGGCAAGATCAAGGCGCGCGGTGCGCGGGTGATCGGGGTGAATCCGATCCGCTCGGGCTATAATGCTGTCGCTGATGACTGGGTCGGGATTACTCCGGGCACCGATGGTCTGTTCATCCTGTCACTGATCCATGTGCTGATGAAGGCAGGCAAGATCGACCTCGACTATCTCAGCCGTTACACCAACGCGCCGGTTCTGGTGAATGCCGCAGAGGGGCCGGAGAAGGGCCTTTTCCTGCGCGATGCCGACGGAAAACCGCTGGTGATCGACCGTGTAACGCGCGAACTGACCGCCTTCGACAAGCCGGGCGTGCGCCCGGATCTGTCGGCGACTTATGAACAAGACGGCGTCACCCACCGCCCGGTCTTCCACCTGATGGCCGAAAAATACCTCAGCGATGATCACGCCCCCGAGGCCGTAGCCGGGCGCTGCGGTATCCCGGCCAGCCGCATCCGCGCCATCGCCGCCGAGATCGCCCGCGTCGCCTTTGACGAGGCAATCGAACTGGATCACGAATGGACCGATTTCCGGGGCGAGACGCATTCGAAAATGATCGGCCGCCCGGTCAGCTTCCACTCCATGCGCGGAATTTCAGCCCACGCAAACGGGTTCCAGACCTGCCGTGCGCTGCATGTGCTGCAGATCCTGCTGGGCACAGTCGAGGTTCCCGGCGGCTTCCGCTTTAAACCGCCCTATCCGAAACCGGTCGAGGCGCACCCGACCCCCCATGGCGACCGCCGACCGGGCCGCCCGCTGAACGGGCCGCATCTGGGCTTCCCCCGCGGCCCCGACGATCTGCTGCTGGACGATGACGACAATCCCATTCGCATCGACAAGGCGTTTACATGGGAAAACCCGATGTCGGCCCACGGGCTGATGCATATGGTGATCTCAAACGCAGCCGCCGGTGATCCCTACAAGATCGACACGCTGTTCATGTACATGGCGAACATGTCGTGGAATTCCTCCATGAACACCAGGGGCGTGATGGAGATGCTGACGGCCCGCGACGATGACGGCAATTATGTCATCCCCAATATCATCTATTCCGATGCTTATTCCTCGGAAATGGTGGCTTATGCCGATCTGATCCTGCCCGACACCACCTATCTGGAACGGCACGACTGTATCTCGCTTCTGGACCGCCCGATCTGCGAGGCCGACGCCGCCGCTGACGCCATCCGCTGGCCGGTGATCGAACCCGACCGCGACGTGAGGGGCTTCCAGTCGGTATTGATCGAACTGGCCAACCGCATGAGCCTGCCGGGCTTCACCAACGAAGACGGCAGCGCCAAGTGGAAGGACTATGCCGACTATATCGTCAACCACGAACGCCGCCCGGGCATTGGCCCGCTGGCCGGGTTCCGGGGCGCGGACGGCGACAAGGAAGGGCGTGGAGAGGTCAACCCCGACCAGCTCAACCGCTATATCGAAAACGGCGGCTTCTACGTCGCACATATCCCCGAAGGTGCGGATTACTACAAACCCTGGAACACCGCCTATCAGGACTGGGCGGTCGGCATGGGCATCTATGACAGCCCGCAACCCTACCTGTTCCAGCTCTATTCCGAGCCGATGCGCAAATTCCAACTGGCCGCCGAAGGCCACGGCGACCGCCAACCGCCTGACTACCTGCGCCAACGGATCAAAGACACGATGGACCCGCTGCCCATCTGGTACGAAACCGATCAGCAGGGCAACGATGGGTATACGATCAACGCGCTGACCCAGCGTCCGATGGCCATGTACCACAGCTGGGGCACCCAGAACGCCTGGCTGCGCCAGTTGCACGGGCGCAACCCGCTCTATGTCCCGACCAAGCTGATGCGCGAGCATGGGCTGCAGGACGGCGATTGGGCCAAAGTCAGCTCTCCGCACGGGTCGATCACAGTGCCGGTGATGGAAATGGCCGCACTGAATGAAAACACCGTCTGGACCTGGAACGCCATCGGCAAACGCAAAGGCGCCTGGGCCCTGCAGGAAGACGCCCCCGAAGCCACCAAGGGTTTCCTGCTCAACCACCTGATCCACGAGCTTCTGCCGCCCAAGGGCGACGGAATGCGCTGGGCAAACTCAGACCCGGTGACCGGACAGGCCGCGTGGTTTGACCTCAAGGTGAAAATCGAAAAAGCCGCCCCTCCGGCAGACGCCGAAAGCCAGCCCGAATTCGGCCCGATCAAATCACCCGTGGGCACCGGTCCGAAGGATCTGGCGTGGAAGGTGGGCAAATGATCCGGATCCGCACTTCATCTGGCCGGAAATACCTCGGGGGTGAATTGAGCCGCAGGCTCAAGAGGGGGCTGGCCCCCTGCCCCACCCACCAAAGCGGAGTTGCCCTGACATGACCCAGCTTCCCCAATCCACCGAGCGCAAGATGGGTCTGGTTATCGACCTTGATACCTGCGTCGGCTGCCATGCCTGCGTGATCTCCTGCAAAGGCTGGAACACCGAAAACTATGGTGCGCCGCTGTCGGATCAGGACGCCTATGGCGGCAACCCTTCGGGCACATTCCTGAACAGGGTACATTCCTATGAGGTGCAGCCCGACGACGGCCACGCCCAGCTCATCCACTTCCCCAAGTCCTGCCTGCATTGCGATGCCGCGCCCTGCGTCACCGTCTGTCCCACCGGGGCCAGCTACAAACGGGTCGAGGACGGCATCGTTCTGGTCAATGAAAGCGACTGCATCGGCTGCGGCCTGTGCGCCTGGTCCTGCCCCTACGGTGCGCGCGAAATGGATATGGCCGAAGGCGTAATGAAGAAATGCACCCTCTGCGTCGATCGCATCTACAACGAAAACCTGCCCGAGGTGGACCGCGTCCCGTCCTGTGTCCGCACCTGCCCCGCCGGCGCGCGGCATTTCGGCGATCTGGGTGACCCTAACAGCGATGTCAGCAAACTGGTTGCCGAACGCGAGGGCATGGACCTGATGCCTGAACTGGGCACCAAACCCGTCAACAAATACCTGCCGCCTCGGCCCAAGGATCAGATCGAAGACCAGATCGACATTCTGGCGCCGCTGCTGGCTCCGGTCGCCGAAGAACCCAAGGGCATTCTTGGTTGGCTCGACAAGACATTGGAGAAGCTCTGATGCATCCTGCCCCTTCCGTCATCATCTTCACAACCCTTTCCGGTCTGGGCTTTGGCCTGCTGTTCTTTCTGGGGCTTGGCTTGCCGGACGTCTCGGGCTGGGCGGCCTTCGCGTTCTACGTCATCGCCTATGGCCTGTCCGTCGGCGGCCTGATGGCCTCGACCTTCCATCTGGGGCATCCCGAACGGGCGTGGAAAGCTTTCACGCAGTGGAAATCAAGCTGGCTCAGCCGGGAAGGCTGGTGCGCGGTGATCGCCCTGGTGGTCATGGGGCTTTATGCCATCGGCGCGGTGTTTTTCGGCCGGCACTGGGGGATCCTCGGCGGCATTGGCGCGCTGTTTGCGCTGGCCACGGTGTTCACCACGTCCATGATCTACACACAGCTCAGGACCATCCCGCGCTGGAACATGAAACTGACCCCGGCCATGTTTCTCAGCTACAGCCTGGCCGGCGGCGCGCTGTTGGCCGGACAGGTCGGCGCCGCCCTTCCGCTTTTGCTGATCGCCGCGACTGTACAGGCGCTTTACTGGTGGCAGGGCGACAAGGCGTTCGAAAAATCCGGGACTTCGCTGGGAACCGCAACGGGCCTGGGGCAGCGGGGCGCGGTCCGGGCGTTTGAGCCGCCTCATACCGGCACCAACTATCTGCTGCGGGAATTTGTACACGTGGTTGGCCGCAAACACGCGGAAAAGCTGCGGGTCATCTCGTTTCTGCTGGCATTTTTCGTCCCGGTTATCCTGCTGTTCCTGCCCTTCAACCACTTTTTCGCGCTGTTTGCGGTTCTGTCGCACCTGACCGGCGTCGCGATTTCGCGCTGGCTGTTCTTCGCCCAGGCAGAACATGTCGTCGGGCTGTACTACGGCAAACGGTGAGGGGGCTCTGCCCCCGCCGCGGCATGCCGCGCCTCCCCCGAGGTATTTTTAGCCAGATGAAGCCGGATTCCGGAACAGACCGGGCAGCGCCCGGTCGAAGATCGATTCAGACTCAGATCAGACCAGCATGGGCCATCGCAGCATCGATTGCGTCCTTGGTGCTGCTGTCCAGCGTGGTCAGGGGCGAGCGGACTTCGGGGCTGCACAGTCCCAGTTTGCTGAGCGCGTATTTGGCGCCGACCAGACCCGGTTCGATAAAGATCGCTTCGTGCAGCGGCATCAGGCGATCCTGGTACTCAAGCGCCTTGGCATAGTCGCCCGTCAATGTCGCCTGCTGGAATTCGGCGCACAGTTTCGGCGCGACATTTGCAGTAACCGAGATACAGCCCACGCCGCCATGGGCGTTGAAGCCCAGCGCAGTCGCGTCTTCGCCCGATAGCTGGCAGAAATCGGCACCGCAGGCCGCGCGTTGTTGGCTGACCCGGGCCAGATCGCCCGTGGCGTCCTTGACGCCGACGATGCGCGGCAGCTTTGCCAGTTCACCCATGGTCGCGGGCGTCATGTCGATGACCGACCGGCCGGGAATATTGTAGATGATGATCGGAATATCGGCGCAGTCGTGGAGCGCGCGGAAATGGGTCACCAGACCCTTTTGGGTCGGCTTGTTGTAATAGGGCGTCACAACCAGCGCGGCGTCCGCCCCGACCTTTTGGGCGAATCGCACAAAGCGGATCGCCTCGACGGTGTTGTTGGACCCTGCTCCGGCGATGACCGGCACCCGCCCAGCAGCCGCTTTGACGACCTCTTCGACGACAGTCTCGTGCTCTTCATGGCTCAGGGTCGGGCTTTCGCCGGTGGTGCCGACGGGGACCAGTCCGGTCGATCCTGCCTGAATCTGCCATTCCACCAGATGTTTGAGCGTGTCCAGGTCCAACTCGCCGTTGCTGAACGGGGTGACGAGGGCTGGCATAGAGCCTTTGATCATGGCACGCTCCTTAGAGTGCAGTGGTAATTTTTTCGCCACAGACCATCCCGATTTGGGCTTTGTGAGTTGATCCCGGCGGTGCAAGGTTTATCCTGATTGGCTCTATCCTTGGTTGGTTGGGAAATGCAAGGGATGACACGCGTTCAGGCGCTATTGATAGCGGTGTTTCTGGGGTTTTTCACACAGGCGCAGGCCGACGCGGTCGGTGATCTGCGTGCCGGTATGAGCGAGATGCGCAAGGGCGACTGGAACGCCGCGCTGCGCAAGTCGGGCGCGCGCGGGTCGGTGTCCCGCGACATCATCGTCTGGCACTGGTTGCGCGAAGGGTTTGGCAGTTCCGGCGATGTGCTGGTGTTTCTGGACCGTCGTCCGGACTGGCCCGGTCTGGCCTGGCTGCGGCGCAAAAGCGAGCCGGCTTTTACCGGCGCCGATCCTGATCGCGTGCTGAGATTTTACGCCGACGCACCGCCGCAAACCGCCGAGGGCGCGCTGAACCATGCCGTCGCCCTGAAGGCCAGGGGGCGGCCCGGCGATGCCGAGGCGGATATCGTCACCGCCTGGCGCACGATGCCGATGGGGTCGGGTCTGCAAAAGGATTACATTGAAAACTTTGGCAAATTGCTGATACCCCATCACGCGGCCCGGCTGGACCGGATGCTGTGGGACAATCACCTGATCAGCGCCGGACAGATGCTGCCGCTGGTCGGCACCGATCAGCGCAAGCTGGCCGAGGCACGGATCGCCCTGCAAAAACGCCAGCCCGGTGTCGACGGCAAGGTTGCGGCGGTTCCGAAACCTCTGGCCGACTCGCCTGGCCTCGCCTTCGACCGGTTCGTCTGGCGCGACAGGAAGGAACTGGACGACAGTGCCATCGACCTGATGCTGGCGCGGTCCACCGGGCCCGATGCGCTGGGTGAGCCGGACAAATGGGCCGAAGGCCGCCGCCGTCTGGCCCGGTTTGAGATGCGCAATGGCGATGCAAACCGCGCCTATGCGATCGCTGCCAATCACCACATGACGCCGGAAATGGGCTATGGCTATGCCGATCTGGAATGGCTGTCCGGGTTTCTGGCCCTGCGCAGGCTGAACGATCCGGCCACCGCTGTCCGGCATTTCCAGAACTTCTCGGGCGCGGTGCAGTCGCCGATTTCTAAAGGGCGCGGCGGCTATTGGCTGGGTCGGGCCTATGCCGCGCTGGGCGACGCGGAAAAAGCCCATGAGGCTTATGCGGTAGGCGCGGATTACCAGACCTCGTTCTATGGACTGCTGGCAGCTGAACGGATCGGGCGGCCCTTTGACGGTGAACTGGCGAATCCCTGGCGCGCGCCGCATTGGAAACAGGCCAATTTTGCCGAGTCCAGCGTGCTGGAGGCCGGGTTGCTGCTGTTGCGTGCGGGTGAGGACAACCTGTCCGAGCGGTTCCTGACGCATCTGGTCGAAGAGCTGGATCAGGTGCAGGCGACGCAGCTGGGCGATCTGGTGATCGAACTGAAAGAGCCGCATCTGGCGGTGATGATCGCCAAACGCGCGGCGACAACCGGCATCGTCCTGCCCGCCGCCTATTACCCGGTGCACCCGGTGGCCGATATCGGCTTGCCCATGGCCAAAGAGATGACGCTTGCCATCGCCCGCCGCGAAAGCGAGTTCGACCCGGTGGTGATCAGCGGCGCGGGTGCGCGCGGATTGATGCAGGTGATGCCGGCCACCGCCAAACTGGTGGCCAAGGAACTGGGCATTCTCAGCGGTCACAAGACAATCAAGCTGACCTCGGACTGGCAGTACAACGCCAAACTGGGCGCCAATTACCTGTCCGGTCTGGCGGCCGATTTCAACGGCAATATCGTGATGATGGCCGCCGGGTACAATGCCGGGCCACGCCGGCCGATTTCGTGGATGGACCGATACGGCGATCCGCGCGCGGGCGAGATCGACATGGTCGACTGGATCGAGATGATCCCGTTCAGCGAGACCCGCAATTACGTGATGCGGGTGGCGGAAAGCCTGCCGGTCTATCGCGCCCGGCTGGGTCAGCCTGCACTGCCGATCCCGTTCTCGCAGGAGCTGGTCGGGTCAACCCTGGCGTCTTTCGCGCCATAGGGTGAACAGCCCGGCGGCCACGACCAGTGCTGCGCCTATCACGACCTCGGGGCGCAGCGATTCCCCAAAGATCGAAATGCCCAGAATCGCGCTCCAGACCAGATGGAAATAGGCGAAGGGCTGTACAGCACTGGCTTCGGCCATTTCATAGCATTTGATCAGCAGCCAATGACCCAGAACGCCACTGACGCACAGCAACGCCATCCAGGCCCAGTCCGCGCGCGCCATCGGCTCCCAGAACCACATCCCGACCAGTGTCATGGCAACGGCCCCGGCGACACCGGTCCAGAAAAAGCTGGTCGCCGCACTGTCTTTGCGGGCCGCATAGCGGGTCAGCAACCCATAAAGCGCGAACATCAGTGCGGAAATCAGCGGAATTATGGCCCATGGGTTAAAGACGCCGACCCCCGGTTGCAGGATGACCAGAACCCCGATGCAACCGACCCCGATGGCCGACCAGCGCCGCCATCCGACCTGCTCACCCAGAACCGGCCCGCTGAGCGCGGCGACCAGCAGCGGATAGCAAATGAACACCGCCATCGTGTCGATCAGGCCCAAGACCGTGAAGGCGAAAACAGCAACACAGATCTCTGCCGCCAGCAATATGCCGCGAAACACCTGCAACCCCAGCTGGCTGGTTCGCGTCGCTGCCCGCAGGCCCCCGGGCGCACGCGCGGCCAACGCGATGACAAACGCCGCAAAGAACCAATAGCGGATCATCACCACCATGTAGGTGTTATACGTCCCGGCCAGATGGCGAGAGATACCGTCCTGCAGCGCAAAGACGATGGTCGCCGCGATCATCAGACCAATCCCCGCCCGCACGTTGTTTTGCTGCGTCATGGTTTGACCGCCCGGGTCATATGGCGTTTGCGGCCATAACCGGGCGCGCGGGTGACAGTAAACCCGGCCTCTTCCAGCCCGCGCCGCACGAAACCGGCGGCGGTATAGGTGGCCGCGGTTCCCCCCCTGACTGTATGATCCGCAACCTGCTGCATCAGATCGCCCCCCCACAGTTCCGGGTTCTTCGCCGGAGAGAAACCGTCGAGAAACCACGCGTCCGCAGCGCCGGCCCACCCGTGCAAGGTCTGGCGGGCGTCGCCCTCGACCACCTCCAGCCGCAAGGTGCCCAGATCGCAGGTTCTGCCCCGCCAGTTGTCAAGGAAACGCGCGCTCCACTGGGCAAGCTCGGGAAAGGCGGCCAGCGCACGGGACATATCCGCCGTTGCCATCGGAAAAGCCTCGAAGCTGGTGAAGGACAGGGGCGCGGTCTGGCCGGATTTCTCCCATTCGGACCACACGGTCAGCATGTTCAGACCGGTGCCAAAACCCAGCTCGGCAATGTGAAAACCCGGTGCGAACCGCGCCGGCAAATCGTTGCCCGCCAGAAATACATGCCGCGTTTCTTCCAGCCCGTTCTGCAACGAGTAATACGGGTCGTCGAAACGATCCGAGACCGGAATCTGATCCTCGGTCCATGTCAGTTCGGCACGCTGGTCTGCCATCGGGGAATCCTGTAGCTAAGCGGCGCGACACTGAACAAGGAAAAGGGGAATGGCAATGGTCGATGTGACGGTGCGCGGCGCGGGGATATTCGGCCTGTCCATCGCCTGGACTTGCGCCCGGCGCGGCGCAAAGGTGCAGGTCGTCGATCCCTTTGGTCCCGGTTCCGGGTCCAGCGGCGGGCTGGTCGGCGCGCTGGCCCCGCATGTGCCCGAGAACTGGAATGTCAAGAAAGCGTTTCAGTTCGACAGTCTGATCCTGGCCGAGCCGTTCTGGAAACAGGTCGAGGCCACCGGCGGCGTCTCGCCCGGATATGCGCGGCTGGGCCGTCTGCAGCCCATCCCGGATTCAGCCGCGCTGGCGCTGGCGCGTGCACGTGCGGTTTCGGCGGCAGAACTGTGGCAGGGGCGGGCCGACTGGCGGGTTGTCGAAACCGCCGAAATCGGCGCGTGGTGCCCGCCCAGCCCGACCGGCTTCGTGATCCATGACACGCTGAGCGCGCGGATGCACCCGCGCCGTGCCTGTGCCGCTCTGGTCTCCGCGCTGGCGGTGATGGGGGTCGGGGTTCAGACCGAGGCAGCGGACAAGGGGCGGGTCATCCACGCCACGGGGCTCGCCGGGTTGCAGGAACTTAGCGCAGCGTTTGGCAGAACGGTGGGCAGTGGTGTCAAGGGGCAGGCCGCGCTGCTTCGGTTCGATGCGGGCGAAGTCCCGCAGCTTTTTGCGGATGCCGTTCACATCGTTCCCCATGCCGACGGCACCCTGGCGATCGGATCGACGTCAGAGCGCGACTACGACGACCCGACCAGCACCGACAGCGCCCTGGATGACGTGCTGGACCGCGCCATGCGGGCTGTTCCCCTTCTGCACGGTTCGGAAGTAATCGAACGATGGGCCGGGGTCCGCCCCCGCAGCAAAAGCCGCGCGCCGATGCTGGGCGCGCATCCATTGCACAAGGGGCAGTTCATCGCCAATGGTGGCTTCAAGATCGGTTTCGGCATGGCCCCGAAAGTGGCCGAGGTCATGGCCGATCTGGTGCTGGACGGGCGGGACGCAATTCCTGACGGCTTCCGGCCCGAAGCGTCACTCTGAGCGCGGTTTGGCCTTGGCCGCCATGCATTGCCGCCCGTCCGGGCCGCGCACCCACATTGCCTTGCCCTTGCGGCACAGGGTTGCCGTTTCGAAATGCATCAAAGGTGAGGATGCGCGGAACGAGAACTGTTCCAGCGGTCCCATCAGGTCCTCAGCAAACAGCATCAGATGTTGCGCCAGCAACGGGCCGTGCACAACCAGCCCGGCATAGCCTTCGACATCGCGCGCATAGTCGAGGTCATAGTGGATACGGTGACCGTTGAACGTCAGTGCCGAATAGCGAAACAGCAGGGTGGAATCGAACGCAGCCTCGCGCCTGTCCGTTTCATCCGTCGGGGCCAAAGGCGGTTCGGGTTTGACCTCATCGGCTGAGGGGTCCTGTCGGTAGACCAGATCCTGCCACTCGGTCAGGCACAGCGTCTGGCCCTGCCGGAATTCGTGGCGCAGCGTGACAAACCCCAGCGGCCCGCTGCGCCCGGTTTTCGACACCGCGCTTTCCAGAACGGATATTCGCCGGGCACTGGTCCCTGCGATCATCGGCGCGTGAAACTGCAACCGGCCCCCGGCCCACATCCGGCGCGGCAGGCCCAAGTCGGGGATCAGGCCACCGCCGACTTGGGGATGACCATCACGGCCCAGATCGCACGGCGCGCGTGGCGACCAGAAATACAATTGGTGAAAAAACGGCGGCAGCGGCACACCTGCCGCAATCGTCACGTCGCGCCCCAGCGCGGTTTCAAATGCGGCCGCACGGGCCGGGTCCATCACGTCGGTCTGGATTTCTTCTGCCATGGCGGCAGCGTAGCAGCCCGCCCCGTCGGGGCAAGCACACCCTGCGGTCAGAAACCCGCCTCTGACCGCAGTTTCTGCATCAGGGTATTCAGCGCAGTCTCATAGCGTTCGCTGATCAGTTTGCCGTCATCGTCAAACTCGTTCGAACTGCTGGCCAGATGGATCTCGGGTCCTTGCAGAATGCGCGGCTGGAACGGCACCATATAGCCGCGCAGGACCATCTGCGCCCGCTCGCCGCCGGCACGTCCCGCAGCTGCCGACATCACGGCAACGGGCTTGTCCGCCCAGGGCCGACCGCTGGTCCGGCTGACCCAATCCAGCGCGTTCTTCAGAACGCCCGACGGGCCTTTGTTGTATTCCGGGGTGGAGATGATCACCGCATGCGCCTGCGCGATCTGATCGGCCAGCACCTGCACCGCCAGGGGAACGCCCTCGGATTCCTCAAGGTCTCCGTCATAGAGCGGCAGGTTCAGATCGGCCTCGATATGGGTGCCGGGGTCGAACAGCCGCGCCGCCTCGCGCAGCAACTTGCGGTTGGTGGCATTTTGGCGCAACGAGCCCGACAGGCTCAGAAGGATCGGTTCGGACATCTGGGAACTCCGTCATGATGGTTCCCAATAGCTAGCCCAAGTCGTGCGTCCGCCAAAGCCCAGGTGACGCACGGTCAATGTGCATTAAGGGGCACCTGCAGGCGCCCCCTGACATTTTAGGTGCGTCCGCTGGGGATGATCTCGATATCGACCCGGCGGTTTTGCGCCTTGCCCGCGGGTGTCAGGTTCGATGCGGCAGGCCGGTTTTCGCCCAGCCCGATAGTGGTGATCCGCGCGCCGTTCACACCGTTGGCCTGCAGGATATCTGCCACCGACCGGGCACGACGTTCGGACAACGCCTGGTTATAGGACGCCTCGCCATCGCTGTCGGTATGGCCGATGACCTGAACGTTCGAGTTGGGATAGCGCACAAGGTTTTGGCCCACGCGCACCAGATCGGCCCGCAGCGGCGGACGCACGGTCGAGCTGTCGGTGTCAAAGGTGATGTCGTTTGGCACGGTGACGATCAGGCGATCCCCGGCATTGACGATGGTGATGCCGTCATTGGCCAGTTGCTGACGCAGCTCGGCCGCCTGACGGTCCAGCTGGTTGCCGATCAGGCCACCCCCGGCTGCGCCGATGGCACCCCCGGCCAGCGCACCCAGCAACGGGTCGGAATCATTGGCAATCGCGCCAACGCTAGCCCCGACCAGACCGCCCAGAATCGCGCCTTGCTTGGTGTTCTGGTTGGGATCGGCAGGCAGGTTCAGCGTGCCGGGGTCCGTACAGGCCCCCAAAACCATGGCCGAGCACAGCCCGGCGGATAAAACAAACTTGGAAATCGTCATGGACTCACCTTCTGCTCAGGCACCCGTTCACCGGGTACGCTTTGTTAGGCACAGTTTATCGCGCCGGTTGCACGCAGTCTCAAGCAACAATCCGGTGAAGTCGGCAATTTACTGCCGTTCAATGAGTGCCCGAGGAAGCGTCCCAGTGGTTCTGTTCCTGCCAGATCGCCCGCAATGGCTGACCCTGCCCGCAAAAATGCTCGTCCGTCAGGTCGCAGGCCCAGATGCGGTCCGTGCGGAAATGGCGAAACCCGTTCCGCAGTTCGCACCACGCCGCCAGCATCGTGCATTCGATGTGATAGATCAGCGCGACGGGCCGCACGGTCCGCTCGGTCCGCTCGTCGCCGGAATTGACATAGGTGATGCGAATCTTGCGTTCGTCGCGAATGGCTTCGCGATAATTCACGACAGGCACGCAGCCCTTGGCCGGGTCATCCATCGGTGCGCCCCATGGCGCGACCTGCAACCAATCGGCCGGCGCGCGCAGCGCATCGATTTTGCGACACACCCGGTCGGCAGCCTGTTGCAGTGTGCTGTCACCGGTGCGCGCCAGCATGGACAGGCCGACCCAAAGGGCCTCGACCTCTTCGGCATCGAAATTCAGCGGCGGCAGGTCATAGCCGCGCCGCATCAGATACCCAACGCCTGCTTCGCCCTCGATCGGGGTCCGCTGCGCCTGAAGGGCGGCGATGTCCCTGTAGACCGTGCGGGCGGACACTTCGAGCTTGTCGGCCAGCATCTCGGCCGTCACCGGTGCTTCGGCGGCACGCAGGATCTGGATGATTTCGAACAGGCGGGTCGAGCGGCGCATGGGGGTCTCCGGGATGATCTGCTGACACTCTAGCACACCCCACTGACAGGGTGGTGTCAGCAGTGATGCGTCAGGTTGAGCCCCAGCAGACAGGAGAATTCCCATGCCAAGCCGCGACAATCACGTAATGATGACACTGAAACTGGATCGCTGGTCGCAGGATCACACCCTGCGCGCCTTTGAAATCGAGCGCGAGATCATGGCCGCCCGACAGCCCTGCGCCCCGCGCAAAAGGATGAAACGGTTTTCACTGGGCAATCTGAAAATGTTCTGGACCAGTACCGCCTAAGCTCAGAAGTCCGCCGGGGCGCGGAATTTCATCGAAACGCCGCCCTCGGGGCTTTTCAGCCGCAGTTCCTCGGAATGCAGCATCAGGCGCGGGAAATCCCGCGCCGCACCTTCGGCGTAAAACGGGTCGCCAAGTATCGGGTGGCCCAGCGCCTGCATGTGCACGCGCAACTGATGCGACCGACCCGTCTTGGGAAACAGGCGAACACGGCTGGTTTCGCCTTCATGCTTGACCACGCGCCAGTCGGTGACAGCAGGTTTGCCGGTTTCGTGACACACCATCTGACGCGGTCGGTTCGGCCAATCCACGATCAGCGGCAAATCGACGGTCCCGGTTTTCGGCTCAAGCGTTCCCCAGACCCGTGCAAGATAGGTTTTCCGCGTCTGGCGGTTCTCGAACTGCATGCTCAGATGCCGCTGCGCATGCGGCGTCTGGGCAAACACGATGACGCCGGATGTGTCCCGATCCAGCCGATGCACCAACAGGGCCTGCGGAAACGCCGCCTGTACGCGGGACAGCAGGCAATCCGCCAGATGCGCGCCCCGCCCCGGCACGGACAACAGGCCAGACGGCTTGTTCACCACAATCAGCTGCGCGTCTTCGTGCAGCACGTCCAGGGGCGTTGTCGGGGGATCATAGGTTTCGCTCATGCGCGCCTGCCTACCGCACGGCGCAACCTCCCGCAACGTCGGCCTTGCCTGAACGGAACGGTTCAGCAAATCTTGGACCAAAGCCGAGGAGAAACCATGCATCCCACAATCGCGCGCATGCAAGAAGTTGTCGCCAAGGGCGATGAAAGCCTGATCCACGAATTGCTGGCCGAAGATGTGCGGTTTTCGCCGCCGACCTATTACAGCACCTGGACCGGGCGCGCGCCCGTGGCGGCGGTGCTGGGGCATGTCGGTCAGGTCTTCTCGGATTTCCGATACCGCCGGATCATGGGCGACGGCAAGGACTGGGCGCTGGAGTTCCAGTGCAAGGTCGGTGATCTGGATGCGGTGGGGGTCGACCTGATCACCCTGAACGACGCTGGCCTTATCCAGGAATTCGAGGTTGTCATGCGCCCCTACAAGACCATCGGCGCCCTGCGCGAGGCGATGATGGCGCGGGTGATGACCGACGCACGGTTTCTGGAATTCAAAAACGCGCTGAGCTGACCATGCCCGCGCCGATCGCCGCCGATCAGATATTGCGCCTGCCCCTGCTGCCGGTTCTGGCGGCGCAGGGCTTTTCGGTACGCCGCAACGCACAACTGCTGCCCGAGCCGACCGGCCCGCGCAACGGGCGCGACGGGCGCGGACCCGGGCGGCGTCTGCTGATCGCCGGCGACAGTTCCGCCGCCGGGGTCGGCGCGGGCACACAGGCGCAGGCGCTTGCCGGGCAACTCGTTCGCGCGCTGGGAAAACACTATACGGTTGAATGGCTTCTCGAAGCGACGACGGGCCACACAACGCTGGACACGATCGACCGGCTGAGCAAGCTGGACGGCCGGTTTGACATGGCGGTCACGGCGCTGGGCGTCAATGATGTCACCCGCGGCGTCACCCGCCGGCAATTCATCGACAGGCAAACCCGGCTGCTGTCCCTGCTGACCGGATCGCTGGGGGTTCGGCGGGTCGTTGTCACCTGCGTGCCGCAGATGGGCAGGTTTCCGGCGCTGCCGCAACCGCTGGCCTGGGTGCTGGGGCAGCAGGCCGCGCGTCTGGACAGCGGGCTGCGACAGGTCGTTTCACAGTTTCCGCAGGCGCGTCACCTGACGCTCAACCTGCCGGACGACCCCGCGCTTGCCGCGCCGGACGGGTATCACCCCAGCCCGAAAACCTATGCCATCTGGGCCGATCAGGCCGCCCGCCTGCTGCGTCAGGCCTGAGCCCGCATCTGCCGGATCATCGGGATCGAATACACCACCAAAGCCGCCCAGATCAGCGGGAACGCAACCATGCGGCCGCGGTCGATCTCTTCGCCGAATACGGTGATGGCGGTGATGAAAATCATCGTCGGCGCGATGTATTGCAATATCCCCATCGTCGACAGCCGCACCAGCTTGGCCCCGTTGGCATAGACCAGCAGCGGAATGGCCGTCACGATTCCGGCACCGGCCAGCAACAACGTGTCCTGGGCCGCCAGCCCGAAATGCCCGGTGCCCTGTGCGCCCAGCCAGGTGACATAAGCCAGCGCGGGGATCAGCAGGATCAGAACCTCAAGCAGAAACCCCTGATTGGGCCCGATGGGCAGCGACCGTTTGAAGAAAGCATAAAACCCCCAACTGACCATCAGCCCCAGCGCCGCCCAGGGCAGGCTTCCGGCCTCAAACACCAGAACCAGCACCCCTGCCGCGGCCAGACCAACGGCAACCAACTGGGTTCTGTTCAGCGGCTCTCGCAGCAGAACCGCGCCCAGCGCGATGCTGAACAGCGGGTTTATGTAATAACCCAGTGCCGCATCCAGCGCGTTGCCGCTGGCAATCGCCCAGACATAGATCGCCCAGTTCACCGAAATCAGCGCTGCGGTCAGGCAGGCCATGCCCAGCATCCGCGGGTTCCGCAGCGCCGCCTTCAGGTCGCGCGTGCGGCCAAGGGCAATCAGCAACAAACCTGCCACCGGCACTGACCAGATGATCCGATGGGCCACGATCTCGACCGGTCCGATATGGGCCATCGCCTTCATGTAAAGCGGCAGGAACCCCCACAGCACATAAGCAGTGACCGCCAGAGCCAGCCCTTTCGGAGTGTCCGCATTCTGCGAGGATGTGTTTACGTCTGCCATTGCGGGTCTCCGGCTGATACCGCTTTTCTTTACGGCAAATCCGACCGGGTAGGGAACTGCGAAAACTGTGAAGTGCGGTATCAGGATTTCTGATATGTCACGCTCTGCATCTGTCCCCCTTGAAGACAGAGCCGGGGCGCTGTTGCGCCCCGACAGTTGGATCAGACCTTAACGCGTTCGGATTTCGGATCATACATCGGCTTCAGCGACGCCTCGGCCCGGACCTTCACGCCGCACACGTCGATCTCATAAGTCGAACCCAGCACATCGGCGGATTTTTCTCCGGCGCAGGGCACGTAGCCCATGCCGATCGCGCCGCCCAGCGTGTGCCCGTAATTGCCCGAGCTCAGGTAGCCCACATATTCGCCGTCGCGCACAATGGGTTCATTGTGGAACAGCAGCGGTTCCGGATCGGTCAGCCGGAACTGAACCAGGCGTGACTTTGGCCCGCTCTCTTTCCGCGCGATCACCGCCTCGCGTCCGATGAAATCGCTGCCCTTGTCGGTTTTGACCGCAAAGCCAAGCCCCGCATCAACGACGTGATCCTCGCAGGTGATGTCGTGGCCGAAATGGCGGAACCCTTTTTCGATCCGGCAACTGTCCATCATGTGCATGCCGCAGAGCTTGAGCCCCATGTCCTGACCCGCCGCATGCAGCGTTTCGAACACGTGTCCGGCCATGTCGGAGGAGACATAGACCTCCCAGCCCAGTTCGCCCACATAGGTCACGCGATGGGCGCGGGCGAGGCCCATGCCGATCTCGATCTGCTGCGCGGTGCCGAACGGGTTAGTGGCGTTCGAGAAATCCGCCGGAGAGACCTTTTCCAGCAGCGCGCGCGCATTCGGGCCCATGACGGCCAGCACGCCCTCGCCCGCGGTGACATCGGTGATAACGACGCGGAAATCACCCGCGTGACGCTGCATCCAGCATTGATCGGCCAGCCGAGTGGCGGCGGGGGTGACGACCAGATAGGCGGTCTCGGTCAGGCGGGTGACGGTCACGTCCGCCTCGATCCCACCCGCGCGATTGAGGAACTGGGTATAGACGATCTTGCCCTCCGGCACCGAATAGTCGCCGCCGCCGATATAGTTCATGAACGCTTCGGCATCGGGGCCTTCAACCCGGATTTTGCCGAAGGACGACATGTCATACATGCCCACATTCTCGCGCACGGCCTTATGCTCGGCGGCCGAGTTCCCGAACCAGTTCTGGCGTTTCCAGCTATACTGGTAATCGCGCTCCTGCCCTTCGTTGGCGAACCAGTTTGCGCGCTCCCATCCGGCCAGTTCACCCATGACCGCGCCCTGTTCCAGCAGGTGATGGTGGAACGGCGTCCGGCGCACACCGCGCGCGGTGGCTTTCTGGCGATAAGGGTAGTGGTCGGCATAGAGCAGGCCCAGCGTCTCTTTCGAGCGCTCGAAAAGGTACTTCTTGTTGCCCTGGAACGGCTGCATCCGGCTGATGTCCACGTCCCCCAGATCGAACGGCTTCTCGCCTGTATCCATCCATTCGGCCAGCGCCATGCCCGCGCCACCTGCCGACTGGATACCGATCGAGTTGAAGCCCGCCGCGACCCAGACATTGTCCATCTCAGGCGCCAGACCCAGATGGTAGGCATCGTCGGGGGTGAAAGATTCAGGCCCGTTGAAGAAGGTGTGGATACCGGCTTCGGCCAGCATCGGCATCCGGTTCACCGCCGCTTCGAGGATCGGCTCAAAATGGTCGAAATCTTCGGGCAACTGGTCGAACTCGAAACTATCCGGGATGCCATTCATCGCCCAGGGCTTGGCGTTCGGCTCAAACGCACCCAGCAGGATTTTACCCGCGTCTTCCTTGTAATAGGCGCATTCATCCGGCACGCGCAGCACCGGCAGTTGGGTCAGCCCGTCAATGCCTTCGGTGACGATGTAGAAATGTTCGCAGGCATGCAGCGGCACGTTCACACCGGCCATCCGGCCGACCTCGTGCCCCCACATGCCGGCACAGTTGACGACCATGTCGCATTCAATATGGCCTGAAGCGCTGCCGTCATCGGCAACCCAGTCCACGCCGGTCACCTTCCGGCCCTCTTTGACGATATCGGTGACCTTCACCCGTTCTTTGACAATCCCGCCGCGCTGGCGCGCGCCCTTGGCCAATGCCAGCGCAATGTTCGCCGGATCACCCTGCCCGTCGAGCGGCAGATAAACGGCGCCCTTGACGCCTTCGAGGTTCAGGTGCGGATACAGCTCATGCACCCGCTCATTGGAAATCTCTTCCACCTCGACCCCAAAGGCGCGCGCCATCGCGGCCTGGCGATAGATCTCTTCCCTGCGTTCGTCCGTCAGGGCCACGGTGATCGAGCCGCAGCGCTTGAACCCGGTGGCAACGCCGGTTTCTTCTTCAAGCGAGCCATAAAGTTCCTGACTGTATTTCGCCAGCTTGGTCATGTTCGCCGTCGCACGCAATTGCGCAATCAGGCCCGCTGCATGCCAAGTGGTGCCGCTGGTCAGTTGCTTGCGCTCCAGCAGCACGACATCGGTCCAACCCTTCTTGGTCAGGTGATAGGCGACCGAGCATCCGATGACGCCGCCGCCGATGATGACCACTCGGGCCTTGCTGGGAAGATCAACCATCCTGAAATCTCCGCTGTGTCAGGTTTGCGCCAAATTGCCACGGAAGATCGACAACAAATGCGCCAAAAACGTCAAGGCATCCGCAAAAATCACCGATGTGAAGACGCCCGCTTTTCCCGCCTCAGAACAAAGGGCGTGACGCCGAAGAAACTTTTGTAGACCGAGGAAAACCCGTTGGGAAAACCGCAGGCCAGACCGATTTCGCGGACGCTCATTGTGGTGTTCAGCAACAGGTTGTTGGCCTTGGCCAGCCGCATCTCGCGATAGAACCCGTTGGGTGTGGTTCCGAAAAACGTCTTGAACTTGCGCTCCAGAGACCGGTTCGACAGATGCAGGGCCTCGACGATCTGGTGGATCGGCAGCGGGTCTTCGATATTGGCCTGCATCAGCTTGATGCACTGGTCCAGCTTGGCATCCCCCGTCGCCGTGAGCTGTGCGCCGGAAAACGGCTGCATCGAGGAGAAGTCGCGGATGTTTTCGTGCAGCATGATATCGGCGACCGTCATCTTGGCCGGGCCCGAGACATGACGCCCGATCACCGACAGCGCCACATCGGTCGTTGCCTCCATCCCCGCGCAGGTCACCACCGCCCCCTGCTGTGTTGCAATCGACAGCTTGGCCTCGAATCGTGCGCCGCGTTCGCGCAGGAAAGACGCGTTTTCCCAGTGGGTTGCCATGTCGGCCGTGCCATGTTCGTCGATGTAACGGCTGGCCGCCTCGGCCAGCAGAAAGACTTGCGCGCCCCGAAATGTATAGTCGGACACCACCCGGCCCAGCGACAGGTCGGGGTGATCAGGGTCGGAATTGCCGATCACGAACAGATAATCGGCGCGCGGGTTGCGGGAAACAGGCTCGGTCTGAATCAACGCGTCGCTGCTGCTGTTGACCTGGCCGCCTTTCAGCGACCGGTAGGTGTAGGTAAAGGGCGGGTGCGGGCAAACCCGGTTGGTCAGGCGCAACACTTCGACCAGCGATGCCAGTTCCAGCAATACGTAGCCGGGCGCGACAACAATATCGAAATGAACCTGCGCCTTGTCTGGCGGGGTTTCCGGGTTTCGCCCTTTGTGCATACCCATTCCCTCAGACGATCCGGTGACCGGCCGCGCGCAGCCGGTTGGCCAGTGCTTCGATGTGATCCGGTCCGACCTCGCAGCATCCGCCGACAATCGTTGCCCCTTGCGCCACCCAGGCCATCGCGTGATCGGCATAGACCTCTGGCCCCATATCCTGACGCTGCTGCAACGCGTCGACGGTTGGCGCGTCTTCGAGAAACCCTTGCGAGATTTCGGTAAATCCGTTGGCATAGGCCCCGAAAGGCCGCCCAAGCGTCGCTATGATTTGCAGCGCGGGTCCGACGGCCTCGGGGCGGGTGCAATTGATCAGAACGGCCTCGGGTGTGAAGCGATCGACCACCGGCGCGATATCGGACAAAGGCTCGCCCGAGCGCAGGCGGGTGCCATCGTCATCCATGACCGACAGCGCCAGCCATACGGGTTTGTCCTTTGTCGCCGTTCCCCGGAGCGCGCCTTCGGCCTCCTGCACCGAAGACACGGTTTCAATCAGAAACAGGTCGATCCGGTCCGCCATCAGGCGCGCGAGTTCGGCAAATTTCCCGGCCGCTTCCTCCACATCCGGGTTCAGGTCGGGGCGGTATGTCGCCAGCAACGGGCCAAGCGCCCCCGCGATCCGGCCGCCGGAAGCCAGACGCGCCCGTTCCGCCTGCGACAGGGCCGCATCGACCAGATCGGCAAGCCGGTCCTCCATGCCCACACGCTCAAGCCGCGAGCGGTGCACGGCATAGGTGTTCGTTGTCGCAATGGTCGCGCCGCGGCGGAAATATTCGTCATGTACGTCGCCCACCAGTTCCGGGTGGTCGATCATCACCTGGGTCGACCACAGCGGGGTCGGCTTCTTGCCGCTGCGCCTGACCAGTTCCTGCCCGACGGAGCCATCCAGAAGTGTGATATCTGCCATGTTCCAGCCTCCTCAGGGAATCAGCACGAGTTTCCCCGGAAATGCCTTCGATTGAAAATCCTCCTGCGCGGTCGCAATGTCCCTCAGCGCGTAGGTTTTCGAGATCAGCGGCCTGATCCGGGCCGCATTCATCAACTCGACCAGCCGTCCGAACACGTCAAGGCTCTGATGGGTGCAGCCGTGGATGGTGATGTCACGCAGGTAGATGTCGCGCAGGTCGGCCTGAACGATGGGGCCTGCAATCGCGCCCGAGACGGCGTAGTGGCCGCCGGGTTTCAGCGTCAGGATCAGCCCCGGCCACGCGGGGCCGCCCACAACATCAATCACCACATCGAACATATCGGCCGGCAACGGGGCGTTGCGGTCAAAGGTGGCGGTCGCACCCTGCCCAATCACCACATCGGATTTGGCCGGGCTGGTTACCCCCCAGACCGTCGCGCCGCGCAGGTCCGCCAGTTGTACGGCGGCAAGCCCGACACCCCCGGACGCGCCCGTGACAAGAACCTTTTGGCCAGATGTTACACCCGCGCGCGTCAGCAGGTTTTCGGCGGTGCCGAAGGCGCAGGGGATGGCAGCGATTTCCACATCCGACAGGGGTGAGGACGACACATCGTAAAGATCATCAGCCTCGACCAGACAGTACTGGGCAAACGCCCCGTCCAATTCCGAACCCAGCGCCACGAAGCCGGACGGGTTTCCCGGCCGCGGGCGCGGCAGGTTGATCGGGCATGTCACGCGCTGTCCCGGCCGAAACCCGGTTCGGGGTCCGGCGGATTCCACAATGCCGCACAGATCACCGCCCTGAATGCGTGGAAATTGCAGCGCGCCGCCCCAGCCGCCGGCGTCGACATCCTGATCGACATCACCCGTCGCACCGGTCACGTCAGAAGAATACCAGCCGACGCGCGTGTTGATATCAGTGTTGTTGACCCCCGCCGCCGCCACGCGAACCAGAACCTGTCCTGGCCCCGGTTCCGGCACCGGAATATTCTCGCGCCACTCCAACACCTCTGGCCCGCCGTGGCCGGTCAGGTAAACGCCAGACATGGTTGCAGGAACAGCCATTTACGCCCCTTTAATTCTGATCATCCGGACGGGTCGGGACGGGCCCCATCGGCACGATGTCATAACGGGCGTTCAGTTCGGCCATCTTCGCCTCATTCGCGAAGTCTGCCTCATCCATCGTCGCCAGTTCGGCAAGAAAACCGTCAAACCCCGAGGGCTGAAAGATCATCAACATTCTGGCGGGTGCGCCTTCGGCCACACGACAGGCGTGGGGTACACCGGGCGGCACATGCATTGTCGTACCCGTCGTGCAGCGATGCCAATCGCCATCGACATAGAAATCCACCGCGCCTTCGAGAAAATAGAAGGTCTCGGCATGGCTATCGTGGCGATGAAGGCCAAGCGCAAAGCTGGCCTTCAGATTGTCTTCCATGAGCGTGTATGCGCCGGCGGTGTCCTGACCGGAAACCTTCACAAAGGTATGGTCGTTTTCCCAGTCATAGTTGGGACCCTCACCGGGCCCCAATTTGGCGTATCGTTTGCTCATGGCAGTCTCCGTGAGAAGTTAAGCGCGCAACCGCTCGTTCTCGGGATCCCAGAGCGGCTGATCCTGCTCTACCACAGCGCGGCACTTTTGGCCGTAGATTTCCACCTCAAGCTCGGTGCCGGGGTTTGCCAGCTCGGCCTTGATCATGCCCAGCGCGATGGATTTACCGACACGGTAGCCCCACGCACCCGAGGTGGTTTCGCCCACGATCTCGCCATTCTGCCAGATGCAGGACATATAGGGCGCGTCGCAGTCACCAGCCTCCACCGTCATGGTGACAAAGGCCTTTTTCACGCCCTGCTGCTTTTCGTTCAGAATTGCAGCCTTGCCGGGGAAGTCCTGCGGCTTGTCCAATTTGACGAACCGCTCCAGCCCGCCTTCCAGTAGCGAGTAGTCGGTGCTCAAGTCGCCCTTCCAGGCGCGATAGCCTTTCTCGATGCGCAGTGAATTCAGCGCATACATCCCGAACGGTGTGGCCCCGGCATCGATGATCGCGTCATAGATCGCAGGCATATGTTCGTTCAGGGCATGAACCTCCCATCCCAGTTCTCCGGCGAATGAAACGCGGATCAGATAGGCAGGCTGGCCCGCAACGGTGGCGGACTGGTGGGTCAGCCACCCGGCGGTCAGATCGGCATCGGTCAGTCCCGACAGGATCTCACGCGACTTCGGACCGGTGACGATCAGCGTGTCGCGCGTGGTGGTCACATCCTCGACCGAAACACCGGCGGGCATCGCGTTCACCAGAATGTCGCGGTCATGCCATTGCGCGGTTGCGGCGGTGATCATGATGAACTCATCCTCGCCCAGACGGATGCAGGACATTTCCGTCAGGATGCGGCCACGGTCGTCTGAGACATAGATCAGGTTCATCCGGCCAACTTTCGGCAAACCGCCGGTCGCAAGGCCGCGCAGCGCCTCTGCCGCGCCTTCGCCCTTGACGATAAAGCGCGAGAAGCCCGGCAGATCGAGCACACCGCAATGGTCGCGCACGGCCTCGCATTCCTCCTGGATACGCTGTTCCCACGGGCCGGAACGCCCCCAGGTATGGGTCGCCTCAAGCGAGGTGTCATCACCCGGCTTGGCGAACCAGTTGGCGCGCTCCCACCCGTTATAGGCGCCCATCACACCGCCCAGCGCTTTGACCTTTTCATGGACAGGCGACAGCTTTTTGTCGCGTGCGGCGGGCCATTCATGGTGCGGGAAGTGCATGGCGTATTCGTTGCCGTACACTTCCATGCCCTTCTGATTGCAGTAGTCCTGATCGGTGTAATCGGTATAGCGGCGCGGATCGACGGCCCACATATCCCACTCGGTCGCGCCATCGACAATCCATTCGGCCAGCACTTTGCCGGCCCCGCCACCCTGCGCGATGCCGAAAGTGAAGGTGTGCGCCTCGAATGCGTTTTTTACACCGGGCATCGGGCCAATCAGCGGCAGACCATCCGGCGCATAGGGGATCGGACCGTTGATCACCCGGCCCACGCCCGAGGTTGCCATCAGCGGCACCCGCTCCATCGCGTCGGTGACGATATCCTCGATCCGGTCCAGATCGTCGTTCCACAGCTGGAAGCTGAAATCCTCGGGCATCGGGTCGTCCTCGGTCATCCAGTGGCCCTTGCAGTTGGGCTCATACGGGCCGAGGTTGAAGCCATTCTTCTCCTGCCGCAGGTAATAGGACACATCGACGTCGCGCAGCAGCGGCAGCTTGCCGCCGTTTTCCTTTGACCAAGCCTCGATCTCGGGGATTTCGTCGGTCAGCAGGTATTGATGGCTCATCACCATTGCAGGCACGGTTCGGCCACCAAAGGGCTTGAACCATTCCCCGACGCGCTGGGCATAATATCCGGCGGCGTTGACAACATAGTCACAGGCGATGTCGCCCTTATCTGTGTGCACGGTCCAGGTGCCGTCGTCGTGCTGGGTCACACCGGTGGCCGGGGTAAAGCGCAGGATCTTCTGCCCCAGATCGCGCGCGCCCTTGGCCAGCGCCTGCGTCAGCTGTGCCGGGTCGATATCGCCGTCGGTGGGGTCGTAAAGCACCCCTTCCAGATCGTGGGTTTCCAGAAACGGATAACGTTCCCTGGCCTCTTCCGGGGTCCACATTTCCATCGGGATGCCCTGATAGCGGCCCATGGAACAGGCGCGCTCGAACTCCTGCATCCGTTCTTTGTTATGCGCCAGCCGGATCGAACCCGAGACATGGTAGTTCATCGGGTAATCGACCTCATCCGCCAGCCGTGCATAGAGCTCGGTCGAATAGCGCTGCATGTTCATGATCGCCCACGAGGTCGAGAATGTCGGCACGTTGCCCGCTGCGTGCCATGTCGAACCGGCGGTCAGTTCGTTCTTTTCCAGCAGGATGCAATCGGTCCAGCCCTTCTTGGCAAGGTGGTAGAGCGAAGAGGCCCCCACCACGCCGCCACCGATGATAACCACGCGGGCTTTTGTCGGAAAATCGCTCATCTGTCTTGATCCCTGTTACTGTGCCCGTTGGGGCAGGTCGTCCGTGATGTCATAGTAATCGCCCTTGTCCGCCACAAAGATGTGCCGGCTTAGGCGCAGCCCCGTGGGCGCATCCAG
Organism: Ruegeria sp. ABV4_181; assembly: GCF_056158465.1. Classification (NCBI taxonomy): domain Bacteria; kingdom Pseudomonadati; phylum Pseudomonadota; class Alphaproteobacteria; order Rhodobacterales; family Roseobacteraceae; genus Ruegeria; species Ruegeria sp. ABV4_181. Next base: position 1,026,641 of record NZ_JBSWTI010000002.1, on the reverse strand, counting down.
CGCGCCCATGGAAATCGAAATCGTGTCCTCGTCCTTATGCTGCCAGAACAGAAACGAGCCGCACGCGCCGCAAAACCCACGGCGGGCGATATCCGAAGCGCGATACCAGTTCAGCGTGTCACTGGCCGCAAAGCTCAGGTTGTCCTTATGGGTCGAGGTCGATGACCAGACATGGCCCGATTGCCTGCGGCACTGGCCGCAATGGCAGGCCGAAGGCGCAGACAGCTCCCCGTCAATACTGAACGCGACGCCGCCACATAGGCAGGAACCGGTGTGCATGTGATTACCCCCTTGCTGCGGGCGCGGTGCTGGTGCCCAGCGCCACGCCGTAGATGATGAAACAGGCCGCCATCACGCGGCGCACCCAGATGTTGAAAACTGCGCCCAGCGCGGCCCGGCCCATCAGTGCGCCCAACAGGGTGAACCCGGTATAGCTGAGCGTTGTGATGATCAGCGCGGTGGGCATGATCACCCCCATCTGCTGCCAGATCGGCACATCGGGTTGCACGAACTGCGAAAAGGCCGCGAGATATCCGGCGACGCTTTTTGGATTGATCGTCGCCACCGCCAGCGCATGCAGATAGACATGCCGCGCAGGACGCTCGGACGCCGGTGCGGGTTTTGCGGCATTCATCCAGCCACGGATACCCAACCAGATCAGGAACCCGGCCCCCATCAGCTTGGCGATGAAGAACCCGGTTGGCGAGGCGGCGATCAGCGCCGTCACACCCAATGCCGACAGGACCAGAAACGCGCTGGCTTGCGTCAGGATCGCCAGCACCCCCAACATCGCCCTGGACATCGGCAGGCTCATTCCATTCGAGATGCAGTTGACCGCATTCGGGCCCGGCGTGGTCACGAAGACCACCCAGAACAGCGCGAATATGGTCCAGCCCTCGAAACTCATCAATACACCGGCGGGGCAATCACCCAGACGGCCACAGCGGGCTCATCATAAGGATTCGCCCATTGATAGGGTTCGTGCTTGATGCGGAAACTGTCCCCCGGACCGACCGAGAACCGGCGCCCGCCGATGGTCAGATCCAGCCGGCCGGAGACCACATACCCGACCTCCTGCGTCGGGCGGTCCGCCGGGGTCTGCATTTTCGATTGCGGCTCGAAGGTTGAATGCACCATCTCGAAATCATCTGTCAGGTCCGGCGATAGCAGTTCCTCGATCAAGCCTTCCTCGCCCGATCCCATTGGTCGGCGCGAGCCTGCGCGCACCACATAGCCCTGCTCATCCGCCGGAGCGGCAGAATGCGCAAACAGCATCGACATCGGCACGCCCAGACATTCGGCGATCTGGCGCAGGTCTGAAATCGAGGGATCGGACATATCCCGCTCGACCTGGCTGAGCCATCCGACAGACCGGTCCAGCCGCGCGGCAATTTCGGTCAGTGTCAGCCCACGGGCTTTGCGCAGGGCGCGGATGTCCGCTCCGAGGGTCGCACTGTGCGGGGCTTGGCTGTTCACTGGCCGCTCCGGAGTTGTCGTGAAATTTTTCCTAACTTTTTCACGATGGCCTGAGTCGGTGAAATTTCCAAGCGTTTTTTCACTTGGGTGCACACCGTTGTTCGGTTAGCGTCAGGCATGTGGATCGCAGTGATTTATCTATGGGCTGTCAACGGCCTGACTTTGTTCGCAATCGGCAGCGACAAGCTGAAGGCGAGACGCCGCAGGCGTCGTATCCCCGAGCGGCGCCTGTTGTGGCTGGCAGCGCTGGGCGGCAGCCCGGCCGCGATACTGGGTCGCTGGATATTCAAGCACAAAACGCGCAAGCGCGGCTTTTCCCTTTACCTGATCATGATTTTCGCAAGCCAAACCCTGCTGATCCACTTGCTGATGTCAGAGGTCCTGCCCGGAACAGGGTGACATTATTCAACCCGACTGCGGTTCATACCCTTTGAAAACCTCGGCGTTACGGTCTTATGCTCCGCTCACGCCATAGATTTTAAACAGAGTCGCAAAGGGTTGGATAAAAATGGACAGTGGAATTGGTTTCTTTGACATCGTCTGGTCAATCTTCTGGTTGTTCCTGATGGTGGCGTGGTTCTGGGTGATGATATCGGTTGTCGCCGATGTGTTTCGCTCCAAGGATCTGAGCGGCGGCGGCAAGGCGCTGTGGATCGCCTTTGTGATCCTGATCCCGTGGATGGGCGTTCTGGCCTATCTGATTGTGCGCGGGGACAAGATGCACCAGCACAGTGTCGACACAATGAACCAGATCGAAGAGGCGCAGAAGGATTATATCCGCTCGGTCGCCTCAGTGTCGTCGGTGGACGAGCTGGAACGCCTGGCCGCGCTGAAGGAAAAAGGTGTGCTGACGGACGACGAATTCGAAGCGCAAAAGTCGAAAGTCCTCAAAGGCTGAGGGCATCGTCAGCGGCTGGCCGGTGGTCCTCCCCGGCCAGCGCTATTTGGCAAAAACGCTGGTAAGTATCGCGTCGATCGACGCCGCGTCCTGTGCGGTGAACGCATCGGGCCGGTCACTGTCGATATCAAAAACCGCAATGACCTCGCCTTTGGCGTTTCGCACCGGCAAAACCAGTTCCGACCGCGTCGAAGAAGCACAGGCGATATGGCCCGGAAACGCATCGATATCCGGCACAAGTTGCACATCGCCCGTCCGGGCCGCCGCGCCGCAGACGCCGCGCCCGAAAGGAATGACCAGACAGCCGTGACCGCCCTGATAGGGCCCGATCTTCAACACGCCGGGCTCGGTCACGCGATAGAATCCGGTCCAGTCGAACCGGGCATCGGAATGATGCACCTCGCAAGTCACCGTCGCCATAAGGGCGACCTCGTCGGTTTCACCTTCGGTCAGGGCTGCGATGGTCTTGGCAAGCGTGTCGTAATCGGCGGTCATGGTCGGGATCTCTGGCAATTGTCAGCCCCGGCAGTATTGAGAAAACGACGGGTCGTCAAACACGTTCCAGCGCAATTGCTGTGCCCTCGCCGCCTCCGATACAGATGGCCGCCACGCCGCGTTTGAGGTTTCTCTTTTCCAGCGCGTTGAGCAGGGTCACCATGATCCGCGCCCCCGATGCACCAATCGGATGACCCAGCGCACAGGCGCCACCGTTCACGTTTACCACGTCGCGCGACAGCCCCATCTCATGCATGAAGGCCATCGGCACAACGGCAAAAGCCTCGTTCACTTCCCACAGGTCCACGTCCTCTTTGGCCCATCCAATGCCCGCCAGCAGCTTTTGTGCCGCCGGAACCGGGGCGGTCGTGAACAGTCCGGGGGCCTGCGCGTGGCTGGCATGACCCACGATCCGGGCACGCACGGTCAGGCCCCGGGCCTCGGCAGCGTCGGCTGACGCCAGAACCAGCGCCGCGGCCCCGTCAGAGATCGACGAGGAATTGGCCGCCGTCACCGTGCCATCCTTGCGAAACGCCGGCTTCAGCGTCGGTATCTTTTCTGGCCGCGCCGATTGCGGCTGTTCGTCAGCGGCCAGAGTGACCTCGCCCTTGCGAGTCCGGGTAACGACCGGAGTGATTTCGTCAGAGAATGCCCCGCTCTCCTGTGCCGCCAATGCATTGGACAGGGACTGTAACGCATACTCGTCCTGCGCCTCGCGCGTGAACTGATAGGCTTCGGCGCAATCCTCGGCAAAAGTGCCCATCAGCCGGCCCTTGTCATAGGCGTCCTCAAGCCCGTCCAGAAACATGTGATCGAGTACCTGCCCGTGCCCGATACGCGCGCCCCCGCGCATTTTCGGCAGAAGATACGGCGCGTTTGTCATGCTTTCCATGCCGCCCGCGATCATCGTATCCGCATGGCCCAGCGCGATCTGGTCATAGGCCATCATCGCCGCTTTCATCCCCGAACCGCACATCTTGTTGAGCGTCGTCGCGGGCACCTCTTCGCCCAGGCCTGCGGCAAATCCGGCCTGACGCGCCGGTGCCTGGCCCTGCCCGGCGGGCAGTACACAGCCCATCAGCACCTCATCGACCGTGTCGGTGCCTGCGCCTTGCAGCGCGGCGCGGATGGCGGACCCGCCCAGTTCAACCGCGCCGACACCGTCGAACATCCCCTGAAATCCTCCCATCGGGGTGCGTGCGGCCCCGGCGATCACGACGTGCTTCATTCGGATGCTCCTTTTGCTTTCCAGGTTGATGGATACCGAATGGTAAGAATTGCCGTCTAGCGTATTTCTACCAGCGATTTTCAGTAAAAAGGACCGTCACGCATGGCCCTGACCAGCACAACCAACGACGCAACGCAGGTTATCACCGTTCATTCCGACCGGATCGACGCGGCGATGGCCATTCAATTCAAGGAAGACATGCGCAGCGAAGCCCAAGGCGGAGCTGCCCGGCTTGTTCTGGACCTGACCGGTGTCGAGTTCATCGATTCCAGCGGCCTTGGCGCGATCGTGGCCTCGATGAAGCAGCTGGGTGACGACCGCAGGCTGGATCTGGCCGGGCTGCACCCCTTTGTCGAGAAAGTCTTTCGCCTGACACGGATGGATACGGTTTTCAGGCTGTACCCGACGCTGGACGACGCCCTGTCCGCGTCGGTGGACTGACTCCGGTGTGAACCTGAACAGGCGCGACGCCCATGTGTAACGGCAAATGTTTGGATTTGAGCTTTGCGGCCACCGAATCTGAGGCCAGTTCCGGCATTGCTCAGCTCAGCAGATGCCTGGCCGCGCAAGGGCTGCCGGATCACAAGGCGGGCGATGTGAAGATCGCCCTGGCCGAGGCGATCAACAATGTCGTGGAACATGCCTATGCGGGCATCACGCCGGCCCAGGTTCAGGTGCGCTGCCGCCTGCACCGGAACTGGCTTGATATTCTGATCTCGGACACCGGCAACCCGCTGCCGGGGTTTCGGGTCCCGGACGGCATTCCGGCGGCGCTGGGAACAAGTCTGGACGAATTGCCCGAAGGCGGGTTTGGCTGGTTCCTGATCCATGAACTGACCAGTGATATCCAGTATGAGCGCAGCGAGGGTTGCAACAGGCTGTCCCTGCGTTTTGACTTCCCTCAGAGGGTTTGACGGCAAGAAATGGTCACAATAAGGCCCAGATCGAACCACTGTCACGCCGCAAACAACGGGCAAAAAGCTAACTGTAGCTCAGATAGCTTCCCTCGGCGCCTCATATCACAGCCCCCACCCAGTGACTGGCGCCGAGGACCTTCCCGTTGATTTGACTGGACAACCACAAACCGCGCTATAGGTTCGTCGCGTTCAAGGGGGATTGCAGCGCGATGCGGGATTTTCACTTACCGGGCCGATCAGAAGTTCTGGCAACCGAAGGAATGTGCGCAACCTCTCACCCGCTGGCTGCCAAAGTCGCGTTGGACATTCTGGAGCAGGGCGGCAACGCGATGGATGCCGCCATTGCCGGGGCCGTCGTGCTGGGTATATGCGAACCGCAGATGACCGGGCTGGGCGGCGATTGCTTTGTATTGTTCAACCGCGCGGGCGAGGATGAAATCCGCGCCCTGAACGGTTCGGGCCGCGCCCCCGCCGCAGCCGATGCCAACCGCCTGCGGGCACAGGGCCTGACCGCGGTTCCCCTGAACACCCCGGACGCGGTTACCGTCCCCGGAGCTGTCGACGCGTATTGCCATCTGGCGGAAACCGAGGGAAAGCTGGGGCTGGACGCAATTTTGCAGCCAGCCATCCACTATGCCGGGATTGGCGTCCCGGTCGCCCCAAGGGTGGCGTTCGACTGGCAGACCGGGGCCAAGACCCTGCAAGGCGCCGCGCGCACACACTATCTGATCAATGGCTCAGCCCCGGCCAGCGGTCAGGTTTTCCGGTCGCCGGGTCAGGCCGACGTTCTGCGCCGGGTCGCGCGACATGGCAGGGATGCGTTTTATTCCGGCGAAATCGCCGAGGATATGCGCGCGGCGCTGAACGACATGGGCGGCGTCCACACGGCCGAGGATTTTCACGCCACAGCGTGCAGCGAGGCTCAGCCCGTCAGTGGCACCTATGACGGTATCGAACTGGTCGAACACCCGCCCAACGGACAAGGGGCCACGGCCATATTGCTGCTGAATATTCTTCGGAATTTCGACCTGGCACGTATGGAGCCGTTCAGCGCCGAGCGCATTCACATTGAAGCCGAAGCCTCAAAACTTGCCTATGACGCGCGCAACCGGTTCATTGCTGATCCCGACCACACGACCCATGCGGGGCGGTTTGTGGATCAGGCGGTAGCGGATCGGCTGGCCGCGCTGATTGATCCGGATCGCGCCATGCCGGCGGCGGCCCCGCTGACCGAGGCCATCCATAAGGACACCGTGTACATCACCGTGGTTGACCGCGACCGGATGGCCGTCTCGCTGATCTATTCCATCTTCCACAGCTTCGGCTCGGGCATCGCGTCAGAGAAGTTCGGAATACTGTTTCAGAACCGCGGATCGGGCTTCACGCTGCAAGCGGGTCACCCGAATGAGCTTGGGGCCGGCAAACGCCCCATGCACACGATCATTCCCGGAATGCTCAGGCGAAAGGGCCGCGTTCTGATGCCCTTCGGCGTTATGGGCGGAGCATATCAACCCACCGGACACGCGCGGTTTGTCTCAAACCTTACCGATCACGGGCTGGGCCTTCAGGCCAGCATTGATGCGCCACGGGCATTTGCCGACAACGGCATATTGAAACTTGAACGCGGAATTCCGCGCAAAGTCGCGCAACAATTGTCGGAAATGGGTCATAATGTTCAGGTTCCGGAAACGCCATTGGGCGGCGCGCAGGCAATCCGAATCTGCGAGGACGGTGTTCTGAAAGGTGGCAGCGACCCCCGAAAAGACGGATGCGCCCTTGGGTACTGACCGCACGAGCGGGCCCGGATACTCAGTTCAGATGGAAGTGCAACGGGTAGGCACCATTCTCGAAAGGTCCGAACATGTCCGGAATATCGGGGTGTTCCACCGGCTCGCCCGACTGATCGGCAACCAGATTTTGTTCAGAAACATAAGCGACATAGAAGGATTGGTCGTTTTCCGCCAAAAGGTGATAAAACGGCTGATCCTTGATCGGGCGGCTGTCTTCGGGAATGGCCTGATACCACTCTTCCGTATTTGAAAATTCCGGGTCCACGTCGAAAATCACCCCTCGGAAGGGATGTTTTTTGTGACGGACCACCTGTCCCAGGCGGTACTTGGCTTGAGTCTTCAACATTTCTTTGCCCCCAAGGGCTTTACTACCCCTTTCCGGGCGGAAATGCCAATCATTGATCTGAAATTAAGGGAAACAGACTGTGAACCTAAGGCAGACAGTGGCCGGGATCACGGTAACCAGCAGTTACTTTGGCGCTGGTTCGGGATTGAAACCGTTGAGCCCCTTCCGGTGAAATGCTGCGATTGATCTGTAACGATTGTGATTTCCTCAACGCTCAATCTGCGCTAGAATAAAGAAAAAAGGCACGAGGCACATGAGCAGAATTCTTATCGTACTCTTCGGGGTGCTGCTTTTGGCATCCTGTGGCGGCGGGTCCAAGCAACCGCCCAGCAAACTGAATGACGCGTGCAGCATTGCGCGCGAACGCCCTGATTACATCAAGGCGTTCAAAAGCACTGAACGGAAATGGGGTGTCCCGGTTCATGTTCAGATGGCGACGATCTATCAGGAAAGCCGCTACAAGCACGATGCGCGCACACCGCATAAATATGTGCTGGGCGTCATTCCGATGGGCCGCCAGAGCAGCGCCTATGGCTTCAGCCAGGCACTGGACGGCACATGGGAGCAATATCAGCGCGAGACCGGCAAGCGCCGCGCCAAGCGGGATCGCATCCGGGACGCGTCGGACTTCATCGGCTGGTACATGAACAAAAGCTATGAGCGGAACGGCATTCATCCCAGCGACACGCGCAACCAGTATCTGGCCTATCACGAAGGCCATACCGGCTATGCCCGCGGCAGCCATTACGGCAAGACCTGGCTGCTGAACGTCGCCAATGACGTCGATGCCCGCTCCAAGCTGTACCAGGCGCAATTGGCCGGTTGCCGGTACTGAGAATGTGGCGGGTCAGCGGTTGCCTGACCCGCTTTTCTTCGAGCTGGAAAACAGATCGTTGCTGAGATTCCCGCCGGTGTTCAACTGGCCAAGCAGCACGGTTGTCTGGCTGCCTGCATTGTCGTGAATGACCCATTTGCGCAGTTCAATCGGATCGTCGGTGAACATCAGTTCAATACGCCCGGTGTCGGGGTTTTTCGGATCCTGCGCGGTGACCACCGTGGCGGTGCCGTCAAAATCGTGACCAACAACCATATTCGCCTGCCCCAGATTGACGTTCCGCGCCAGCACCAGTGACAACGGGGTGCGCTTCAGCGGATATTGCTCGGGCGGCTGGTTGGATTTCGGGTCGAAAATCTGAACGGTTCCTGCCCGCGCCAGGACCACGGCGTCATTGGGCGGATCGTATTCGAACCGCATTTTTCCGGGCCGTTCCATCCACAGCTTGCCGGTACTCAGCGAGCCGTCGTCATTGACCTGCGTGAACGTGGTCTGAACGGTTTTAAGCCCGTTCAGATAATTTGAGATTTGCGACAGCGGCAGCTTGTCGGCAGCCCAGGCTGCTGGCGCAGCCAGTGTCAGGGCAAGGGCAAAGGCAATCTGTTTCATGAGACCCAGATAAGCCTTCTGCCAATGTTATTAAATATCCTATTGTTCGGGGACCAGGATTTCGCGCTTACCGACGTGATTTGCCGCCGAAACAACGCCTTCATCCTCCATCTGCTCAACCAGCCGCGCAGCTTTGTTGTAGCCAATGGCGAGTTTCCGCTGAATGTAGGAGGTCGAGCATTTGCGATCCTTGATCACAATCGCCACCGCCTGATCGTAGAGGGCATCTTCTCCGTTGGTGTTGCCACCGGTGTTGAGGCCCAGAACCGCGTCGATATTGTCTGCCTTGTCTTCGGCAGGACCGTCCAGAACACTACCGACGTAATCCGGCGGACCGAACTGTTTCAGGTGGTTGACGATTTCCTCGACCTCTTCGTCCGAGACGAACGGACCGTGGCAGCGCGTGATCTTGGCACCGCCAGCCATATAGAGCATGTCCCCCTGCCCCAGCAGTTGCTCGGCCCCCATCTCACCCAGAATGGTGCGGCTGTCGACTTTCGAGGTCACCTGGAACGAAATCCGGGTCGGGAAGTTCGCCTTGATCGTGCCGGTGATCACATCGACCGAAGGCCGCTGCGTAGCCATGATCAGGTGAATGCCCGAGGCTCGCGCCATCTGCGCCAGACGCTGGATGCAGGCTTCGATCTCTTTGCCCGCGACCATCATCAGGTCAGCCATCTCGTCGACGATGACCACGATATAGGGCATCGCTTCGGGCGCAAATTCCTCGGTCTCGAACACGGGCTCGCCTGTTTCGTCGTCAAATCCGGTCTGCACCGTGCGGCTGAACAACTCGCCCTTGGCCAAGGCATCCTTCACGCGGCCATTGTAGCCGGCGATGTTGCGGACACCCGTCTTGGACATCTTGCGATAGCGGTCCTCCATCTCGCCCACGACCCATTTCAGGGCGACGACCGCCTTTTTCGGGTCGGTCACAACGGGTGAGAGCAGATGCGGGATGCCGTCATAAACGCTGAGCTCCAGCATCTTGGGGTCGATCATGATCAGGCGGCATTCATCCGGCGTTAGCTTATACAGCAGTGACAGGATCATGGTGTTGATCGCAACCGACTTACCCGAACCCGTGGTCCCCGCGATTAGCAGGTGAGGCATCTTGGCCAGGTTCGCGACAACCAACTCACCACCGATATCCTTGCCTAGTGCCAGCGGTAGCGCATGGTTGCCATCGCCGAAATCGCGGCTGGCGAGGATTTCGCGCAGCACCACCATCTCGCGGTTTTCGTTCGGCAATTCAATCCCGATCACCGAGCGTCCCGGCAGGGTCGACACCCGCGCCGACAGGGCCGACATCGAGCGTGCGATATCGTCGGCCAGACCAATCACACGGCTGGCCTTAAGGCCCGGCGCGGGTTCCAGTTCGTACATGGTGACCACGGGGCCGGGGCGGACGCTGACGATCTCACCCTTGACGCCATAGTCGTCCAGAACGTTTTCCAGCATCCGCGCGTTTTCCTCCAGCGCCTCATCGCTCAGGTGGTGGCGCTGAATGCTGGCCGGGTTGGACAACAGACCCAGTGGCGGCAGTTCGAAATCGGAATGCTTGTCTTCGAAAGACAGAGCCGGCTGCGCCTCGGCCTGCGCGCGACGTGAGGGCTGTGGCGTGCGACGCACCGGCTGCGCGACCACGGGTTTGCGCGGCTCGGCCACCGGAATTTTCATCGCCGGGCGCTGTTGCGGCACGGGTTCGGGCGTGTCTTCGAATACGGCCTCATCCTCGTCATACAGCTCAGGCGCAAAGTCCTGATGCAGCGGCTCCTGCCAGTCGGGCGCGGGCTGAGCCGACAGCGCCGGCTCAGGCGGCAACCCGGCAGAGGTCACCGGTGGTTCGGGCGGCAATTCTTCGGCGCCTTTTGCATTCAGGATCAGCGGGTCCGGACCCCGGCCGCGCCCCTTTGTCAAAGGCAGGCTGGGATCGGGCTCGGGCGTCATCTCGCCGGTGGCGACCTTGCGGTTGCGCACGGCGGCGGAAATCTTGGACCGGATGCGATCCTCGCCCGGCATCTCATCGAACCCGGCAAGGGGTTCGCGGTCGATCAGCTCGGGTTCCGGCATCGGGTCCGGGCGACGGATCAGGCTGGGCATCCGGGCCAGCAGGCCGGGTTTTGCAGGCTCAGGTTCGTCAAAATCGGGATCTTCGAAAACCGGGTCCGCATAGGCCAGTTCATCGTCAACGACCGTATCAGCACGGGCAGACTTACGCTCGTCCCACTGTGCGCGTCGGTCCCGGGCCGCTTGCGCTGTGGCAGCGGCCCCACGCCCCAACAGGTTCATCAGCATGTCATAGGACATAACAAGCCCCAGCAGGAAGGCCCGGAAACCTTTGCGGACATCGGCCTTGGTGAAGCCCAGCACAAAGATACCCAGCGTCAGCATCCCGGCCGCCATGCCCAGCGACATCAGCTTGACCATGAAATGCGAGGAAATCGGCAGCAGTGTCAGCAGCGCACCCATCACGGTGTCGCCAAACAATCCGCCCAGACCAAAGCTGTGTGTCGCGCGCCACGCGTCGCCCGGCACCAGCGTTGCGGCATAGACCGAAACAACAGCGATCCAGATCGGGGCAAAGATCAGCCGGGCGATGGCGCGGTCTTCGCCGAAATGCCCGGCAAAGCGCAGGCCCCAGCCGATCAGCACCAGCGCAATGCTCCAGCTTCCCCAGCCTACGATCATGAATAACGGCGCGGCGATAGAAGCCCCGATCCGACCCATCCAGTTCTGCACCGGCGCGTCGGTCGACACCATCCAGTTCGGATCATCCGGCGTGTAAGACCAGATCATCGCGGCCGAGGCCAGCCCCAGCAGGATCAGGGCGATCCCGATCAGTTCCTTGCTGCGCCGTTCGATAGCGGCCTGCGTGGTGCTGTCCAGCAATGGATCGCGGTTGCGCGCGTTATAAGATGCCATTTTGCCCTCGTACCTCACGAATAGATGCAGTCGCGGAGTGTGATCAGACCGCGCTCCATCTCTGTTTTTGGGGCCACCATCGCGACCCGGATAAATTGCTCGCCCGGGTTTTGCCCCGGATCACCTTGAGAAAGATATGCGCCCGGCAGGACCCGGACACCGGTTTCCTGCCACAGCTTCAATGCGGTTTCTTCGCCATGTTCCACCGGCAGCCACAGGAAAAACCCGGCCTCGGGCGGCATATAGCCCTGCACTCCGGCAAAAACCTCATCCGCAATCGCGTATTTTTCCTGATAGAGCGCGCGGTTCTCGGCCACATGCGCCTCATCCGCCCAGGCTTTGGCCGCGGCGGCCTGCAACGGGGACGGCAGCGGCGCGCCCGCGTAGTTACGCAGCTGTTTGACGCGCTTGATCGTCTCGGGCCCGCCCGCAATCAACCCCGACCGCAGCCCGGCCAGATTCGACCGTTTCGACAGCGAATTGAACAGGGTAATCCGTTCGGGGTCTGCGCCCAGTTCCTGCGCCACGGTCAGCACGCCCGCCGGGGCTTCGGCGCGATAAATCTCGGAATAGCACTCGTCGGCGAAGATACGGAAATCGTATTTTTCGGCCAGCCGGATCAGGTCGGCCCAGTATTCACGCGAGGCGACGGCCCCCTGCGGATTGGCGGGCGAGCAGATATAGGCCGCGGCGGTCCGGTTCAGCACGTCCTCGGGCAGACCGGCATAATCGGGCAGATGACCCGTTGCGGCAGTGGCGGGCACAAAAACCGGCTCGGTCCCGACCGAAATCGAGGCGACCATATAGACCTGATAAAACGGGTTCGGGCAAAGGATGACCGGCTGTTGGCCGTTCTTCCGTTCCGGGCACAGCGCCATGGCGGCGTTATACAGCCCCTCACGCGTTCCGTTCAGCGCCATCACATTTGTGTCCGGATCCATCGTCACGCCGTAACGGTGGGCGATCCAGTCGGTAATCGCGCCGCGCAACTCTGCCGTACCCTCGTTCTGCGGATAGCCCTGAAACCCGGCGGCGTTTTCCATGATTACATCGGTCACCCAGGCCGGAAAATCATGCTTGGGCTCACCAATGGTCATGTGAATCACCTCGCCGCCCGGCTGGTGGTGATCCAACAGGGCGCGCAGACGCGGGAATGCATATGCCGGTAGGTTCGAAAACCGCTCGGGGAAATCCATATGTGCTGCCTCAATACCGGGGTCATTTGCGCCCCGTTTTTTTGGCAGATTACAGGTCGCGCCCTGTTTCGTCCAGACAAAGAGGTTCCGAATCAGGGGATTGTGGCATTCAGGCCAATGCCGCCTCGGCCGCTGATCCAAGCCGCAACAGGGCCTCTTCCGAACCCGGATAGCCCATCATCATCAGCCCGCATCCCGGGATTCCGGTGGGCAAAGACAAGGCCGCCAACCCCATCAGGTTGCCGATTCTGGTGTTGCGCAGCGCCAGTAGGTTTTCGGTGACATAGTAGTCATGGTCGCTCATCAACCGTTTCAGATTCGGCGGCAATATCGGGGCGGTGGGGGCCAGAACCGCATCGAACCCGGCCGTGGCCGCATCCCACGCGCCACGACACGCCTTCAGCCGCGACCACGCAGCGACATAATCGGGGCCCGAGTTGTTTTTGCCTGCCCTGAAACGCTCCAGAATCTCGGGATACATCGCTTCCGGGTTGGCCTCGATCACGTCCCGCCAAAGGCCGTAGGCCTCGGTCGTGTACAGAATGCCGGACAGGCCCATCGCTTCGTTCAGTTCGGGCACTTCCAGGGGAACGATTTCGGCGCCGGCCTCGCGCAGCCGGTCCAGCGCGTCGTCAAAGGCTTGGCGCGGCGCGTCCCGCAGATCATCCTTGGCCACGTTCTGAAGGTCCGCGAACCGCCGGCCCTTCAGGCTTGCGCCGCGCAGATCGGCAGGCGTGCCGCCTTCCAGAAGGGCCAGCATGTGCGTGGCATCTTCGACCGACCGGGCGAGCGGGCCAACTGTGTCGAACCGCAAACACAGCGGTACGGTGCCTTCAAGGCTGACCCGTCCCGCGGTGGTCTTCAGGCCGACCAGATTGTTCCAGGCCGACGGAATGCGAACAGATCCGCCGGTATCCGAGCCGATCCCGCAGGCCGCCAGCCCCCAGGCCACTGACGCCCCCGCGCCCGAGGATGAACCGCCTGGCACCGCGTCCTCATCGTCGATGCAGGGCGGCGTTCCGGTGATCGGGTTCAGGCCCAGCCCGGAAAAGGCCAGCTCGCTCATGTGGGTTTTGCCCAGACAGACCGCTCCCATCTCGGTGGCGTTGCGCAGCACGACCGCATCCGCCGTGGGCACGCGTCCTTTCAACAGGGCTGTTCCGGCCTCGGTCGCGATGCCCGCCGTGTCGAACAGGTCTTTCCAGCTGATCGGCACACCATCCAGCAGGGACCGGCGCTGACCCTGTTGGGCCCGCGCCTGCGCGGCCCCGGCCTCGGCCCGGGCGCGGTCATGGGTGACACGGGCATAGATCCGGTCGCGGTGCGGATGAGCGTCGATGGCGGACAGGTAGGTTTCGGTCAGCTCAACCGGATCAATCCGCCCCATGCCGATGCCCCGGCCCAGATCACATGCCGTCATGGTCAGCCAGTCCTGCATCCCTGCCCCCTTCTGGAATTTTGTGCTGTGTTGGACGGTAGCGACAGGACCGCACATGGACAATCCCGAATGGGCGCGCATATTGCGGGGCATGGAACACAAGTCCGATATCCTGATCGTGGGCGGTGGCCTGAACGGCCCGGCCCTGGCTTTGGCACTGGCGCAGACCGGGCATTCGGTGACCGTCATCGACGCGCTGGCCGAAAAAGTGCGCAAAAACGCAGCCTTTGACGGGCGCGCCTATGCGCTTGCGCTGGCGTCGCAGCGTCTGTTGGATGCAATCGGGGTGTGGGAACGTGTCGCCGAACACGCCCAGCCTATGCTGGAGATCAAGGTCACCGACGGGCATGCAGGCGCCGGGCCATCACCGTTCTTCATGCATTTTGACCATGCCGAGATCGAAGAAGGCCCGATGGGCTACATGGTCGAAGACCGCCACCTGCGCCGAGCGTTTCTGGATGCGATGACCGAGGACGACCGGATTTCTCAGCTCAGTGGCCAGACCGTGACCGGTCAAGTGGCCGACGCGACCGGCGTGACCCTGACGCTGGACAATGGCGCCACCGTGACCGGCAGCCTGCTGGTCGGTTGTGACGGGCGCCGCAGCGGCACTGCGGCCCGGGCCGGTATCAAGCGCACCGGATGGGATTACGGCCAGACCGCGCTGGTCTGCGCGATCGAACATGACCTGCCGCACCATGGCGTCGCGCATCAGTTTTTCATGCCGCCCGGACCTCTGGCGATCCTGCCCCTGACCGGCAACCGCAGTTCGATCGTCTGGAGCGAGCGCACCGAGATGGCGCAACGCATCAACGCAATGCCCGAGGCAGATTACCTGCAGGTGCTGCGCCCCCGGTTCGGAGATTTTCTGGGCGACATCCGTCTGCAGGGGGATCGGTTCACTTACCCGCTGAACCTGACCATCGCCAATTCGTTTATCGGCGACCGCATGGCGCTGGTCGGCGATGCCGCCCACGGCATGCACCCCATCGCGGGTCAGGGGCTGAACGCAGGGCTGCGCGATGTCGGCGCGCTGGCCGAGGTGCTGACGCTGGCCGGACGGCGCGGCGAAGATATCGGTTCGGTGCTGGTGCTGGAGCGCTATCAGGAATGGCGGCGGTTCGACACGGCCGCGCTAGCCATGGCGACGGATGTGTTCAACAAGTTGTTTTCCAACGACAATCCGATATTGCGGGTTGGGCGTGACATCGGCATGGGGATCGTCGGCGCGCTGCCGGGCTTGCGCCGCGGCTTCGTGCGCGAGGCCGCCGGGTTGACCGGGGACCTGCCGAAGCTGCTGCAGGGTCGCGCGATTTAGTCCAGCTTCCGCGCCTCATCGACCAGCATCACTGGAATGCCGTTGCGAATCGGAAAGGCCAGCCCCGCAGCCTTGGACACCAGTTCCTGCTTTTCGGCGTCGTAATGCAGTGTCGTATGCGTCTGCGGGCAGATCAGAGCCTCAAGCATGTGGCGGTCAAAGGGCTGTTCGGGCTCACTCATTGCAGTTTTTCCTCGCTCGATCCGCCGCGCATGGCGAATTCTATCAGTGTCACCAATGTCTCGCGCCGCGTGCGCAGACAGGGGGCCTCCAGCAGCGCCTGTTTCTCCTCGGGATCGAAATCCAGCAGCATCGACAGCGAGTTCAGAAGCAACTCATCATCGGCGTCCTTCAGCGTGTCCCAGTCGGTCGACAATTGGCGCGAGGAAAAGAACCGCTCCAGCAGATGCAGAAACCTGTCGCGATCAAACCCGTCATCATGTTCGGCCTTGCCCAGATCGCGGTCAAACCCGTCCCATGACACCGCGCACCGGCGATATGGGGTAAAGGCGTCCAGTTCCGACATGATGCGGAACCTCGAAATTCCGGTCAGGGTGATCAGATAACGGCCGTCTTCGGTTTCGGAAAACTGCGTCACCCGCCCGGCGCACCCGATATGGTGCAGCTTGTTTTCGTTGCTGTGGCACGGGTTTGGCTGAACCATGCCGATCAGGCGTTCCTGCGTTTTCAGGGCGTCGTCCAGCATTTGCAGATAGCGCGGCTCGAATATATGCAGCGGCAGGCGCGAACGGGGCAGCAACAGCGCCCCGGGCAATGGAAAAACGGACACCGTTTCCGGCAGGTCAGCGGGATGCATCATGTACCCGAGTGTAGCTCTGATCCCGAATTAGGCAAATATCATCGAGCTGAGCTTGCGGCGCCCGTTCAGAACAATCGGATCGTTGGGTTTGAGGGCGTCGAAAATCGTGAAAAGCTGCAACTTCGCGGCGCCTTCATTCCACTCACGATCGCGGCGGAACAGTTCCAGCAATTGCGCGACGGCCTCTTCGACATCGCCATTGGCGTGCAGCGCCTGCGCCAGATCGAACCGGGCCTGATGATTGTCGGGCTCGGCCTCGACCGCGGCGGTCAGGTCGGCGACGGGCCCCGCGTCAGCGGCCTGTTTGGCCAGTTCCAGCTGCGCATGCGCGGCCTCGACCTCGGGCGCGGTGGATATTTCGGCCGGCGCGCCGTTCAGGATGGCCTCGGCCTGTTCCAGATCCCCCGACGCGATATGCGCACGTACCAACCCGCCATAAGCACCAGCGTGGTTCGGGTCCTCGCCCAGAATGGCGGCAAAGGTTTGCGCCGCATCCACGGCTGCGCCTTCGGTCAGCATTTCCTCAGCGGCCTGCACCGCATCTTCCAGCTGACCGCCCGGGCTTTCGCCACCTGCGGCTTCGATCACACGGTCGATGAAAGCCTTGATCTCGGATCCCGGCAGTGCGCCCTGGAACCCGTCGACAGGCTGGCCCTTGAAGAAGGCGTATACGGTCGGGATCGACTGCACCCGCATTTGCGCCGCGATCATCTGCGCCTCGTCCACGTTGATCTTGACCATCTTCACCGCCCCTTTGGCGGCGGTCACGGCCTCTTCCAGCGCCGGCCCAAGGGTCTTGCACGGGCCGCACCAGGGCGCCCAGAAATCCACGATGACCGGCGTTTCCTGCGAAGCCTCGACGACATCGGCCATGAACGTGGCCTCGGACCCGTCCTTGATCAGATCGGAAGTTTCAGGGCCGGCTGCGGCGTTCAGAAGATCCATGGCATTCACTCTCTCGTTCGAACTCGCGCCCTATATGCAACCGCTGCGGGCAGAAACCAAGGGGCCAGTTGCGCAATTACAGGTCGAAAGTCGCAAAGACCGGCGCGTGGTCGCTGGGTTTCTCCCATCCGCGTGCGTCGCGCAGAATGCGGCTTGAGTGGCCGGCGCCGGAAATATCCGGCGTGGCCCAGACGTGATCCAGCCGCCGCCCCTTATCCGCCGCGTCCCAATCGCGCGCGCGATAGGACCACCAACTGTAAAGCTGCCCCTCGGGGATGTCCTGCCGGGTGATATCGACCCAGCCACCCGCATCCTGCGTCTCGGCCAGATGTTCAACTTCGATGGGCGTATGCGACACGACCTTGAGCAATTGCTTGTGCGACCAGACGTCATCCTCGCGCGGGGCGATGTTCAGATCACCGACCAGAATGGATTTCTCGGGCTTTTCCGCATGGAACCAGTCGCGCATGTCTGTCAGGTAATCGAGTTTCTGGCCGAACTTCTCATTCTGTTCGCGGTCCGGCACGTCGCCGCCCGCCGGAACATAGAAATTGTGGATCGTCACGCCATTCTCAAGCCGCCCGGCGATATGACGGGCGTGGCCGAGGCCCGCGAAATCCTTGTCGCCCACCTCTTCCATCGGCAGGCGCGACAGGATGGCAACGCCGTTGTAACCCTTTTGCCCGCGCGCGATCATGTGGGTATAGCCCAGCTCGGCGAACCCTTCGGTCGGAATTTTTTCGACCGGAGACTTGCACTCCTGCAAACACAACACGTCTGGGGCCTCTTCCTGAAGCAATTTCAGCACGATGGGCTCACGCAGGCGGACCGAGTTGATGTTCCAGGTGGCAAGGGTAAAAGGCATGGGGGATTCCTCTGTCGCGGTTGGCGCAGCCTATCGTGGGCGTAAACAAGGTGCCATCAGAAAAGAGCGCCTATGACGGGTGCCCCTCGGACTGCGGTGCATCATCGCAAATCTCGTACCAGCCCGGTTTCTCGGAAACGAACTCGTGAAACTGCACTTTCTGGTCAAATGCGGTGTCCAGCGCGTTGGCGGCGATTGGAAAGCTGTCCGCTTCGGCGAGAATTTCACCCAGCGACGATCCGCAGGTTTTGCAAAAACACCTGCCATATTTGTAGGGCGCCCCGGGCTGATACAGCGCCACGTTGTCCTTGCCGCTGACCCAGGTCAGGTCGTCTTTCTTGACGAAAACAACCGTGCTGGCCCCGGCCTTCCGGCACCGGGAACAATGGCAGGTTCCCATCACCGAGGGTTCGGACCTCAGTTGAAACCTGACGGCCCCGCATAAACAGCTTCCCTCAATCATCACACACACACCTCGCAGCATTATCCAGCGATGAGAACAATACAGGAACATTTGCGGACTCGCAACATTGGCGTTGGCCCGGGCAAGGTCGAAATTCCGTGTCGGCAAGAAAAAGGCCGGGCCATCAGGCCCGGCAGTCCAACAGGGAGGTGCATGTCATAACCCGGACATGCGCGGGTTGGGAGTAACCTAATTATGACTTCAGAGTATCACTTTGATCCAAGTCATTCCACATCCAGTTAGGAAACCAGCCTATATCCACCCGATTCTGTGACCAAAAGGCGCGCATTGGAGGGATCGGGCTCGATCTTCTGACGCAGGCGGTAGATATGGGTTTCCAGCGTATGTGTGGTGACACCGGCGTTATATCCCCAGACCTCGTGCAAAAGCACATCCCGCGCCACAACGCCATCGGCCGACCGGTACAGGAACTTGAGAATATTGGTTTCTTTCTCGGTCAGGCGGATCTTGCGATCCTCTTCGGTGATCAGCATCTTCATCGCCGGCTTGAACGTATAGGGCCCAAGCACGAACACCGCGTCCTCGGATTGTTCGTGCTGGCGCAGCTGCGCCCGGATGCGGGCCAGCAGAACCGGGAATTTGAACGGCTTTGAGACATAGTCGTTGGCGCCTGCATCCAGCCCCAGAATCGTATCCGCATCGCTGTCATGGCCGGTCAGCATCAGAATCGGGCTTTTCACGCCCTGCTTGCGCATCAGGCGACACAGCTCGCGCCCGTCCGTATCCGGCAGGCCGACATCCAGAATGACCAGATCGTAGATCGCCTCGCGTGCCCGTTCCATCGCGGATTGACCGTCATGCGCCTCGAACACGTCGAAATCCTCGGTCATCACGAGTTGCTCGCTAAGCGCCTCGCGCAGGTCTTCATCGTCATCCACCAGCAGGATTTTCTTGAGCTGAGCCATGATCCGGTCCTCCTAAGCCTTTTCCACCACTTGCGCGCGGAAGATGCAATCAGCAAGGTTTGCTGCAATCCTTTCACGCCCTCGTGTCTGACGCGTAGGAAATGTTTCACATTTCCATCTGATCAGGCTAGGAGAAAACCTGAACGTTACAGGGTAACATAGATGAGTCTTATCCCGGATATTTCAGAATTGCTGGCCCGCGCCCGCGCAGACCTGCGCATGGGGGTGCCGGTGGCACTGACGGATGACACTGGGTTCAGTGTGCTTGCCAGTGCGACGGAAACGCTCAGCGCGCAGCGGCTCGCCGATTTGCGGGGGATTGCCGAGGAACTTGTGGTTACGGTCACCGTGCGGCGGGCGGAAACGCTCAAGGCGCGGGCCTATGACGGCGATCTGGCCCGGGTGATCATTCCCGCAGATGCCGGGATATCCTGGGTTCAGGCGGTTGCCGACCCGTCGGACGACCTGAATGCGCCGATGAAGGGGCCTCTGATGACGGAACGCCACGGCAGCGCCAACCTGCATCGCATTGCCATCGCCCTGACCAAATCCGCGCGCCTGTTGCCGGCAGCCGTCGTCGTTCCGGTGGAAGACGGCCGCGCCTTCGCGACCGCGCATGGCCTGACCTGTATCGACCACACCCGCGCAGCGCCGCATCTGGCAGACCGCAGCGCGCTGCACGCTGTTGTCGCCGCACGCCTGCCGATGGAGGTGTCCGAGGCCGGGCGGCTGCATGTTTTCCGCCCCGAAGATGGCGGCGAGGAACATTACGCCGTCGAAATCGGGCGCCCTGACCGGGACAAGCCGGTTCTGGCGCGTCTGCACTCGGCCTGTTTCACCGGGGATCTGATGGGCAGCCTGAAATGCGATTGCGGGCCCCAGTTGCGCGGGGCGCTGGCCCAGATGGGGTCCGAAGGGGCCGGAGTTCTGCTGTATCTCAACCAGGAAGGGCGCGGCATCGGTCTGGCCAACAAAATGCGCGCCTATTTCCTGCAGGACCAGGGTTTCGATACGGTCGAGGCAAACCATCGGCTGGGATTTGAAGATGATGAGCGGGATTTCCGGCTGGGTTCGGATATCCTGAAATCTCTGGGGTTCAGTTCGGTGCGGCTGCTGACGAACAACCCTGCAAAGATCGCCATGATGGAAAAGACCGGAATCGCGGTGACCGAGCGTGTGCCGCTCAAGGTCGGCGAAACCTCACATAACCGGGGATATCTGGCAACCAAGGCGGCCAAATCCGGCCATCTGCTGTGACGCCGCAGGATCTTGTCCTGACCCCTCGCGGCGTGCGTTTTCACGGGCGGGTGTTTCCCTGCACGATCGGCAAAGGCGGGCGGGCCAGCGCCAAACGCGAGGGGGATGGCGCCACACCTGTTGGAGTGCATCATATTGTCGGTATGCTGTACCGCCCGGACCGGATCGCGCGACCTGCCCCGTGGGCAATTCCCATCGGACCGCGTGACCTGTGGTCCGATGACGTGCGGGACAGCCGCTATAACCAACTGGTCAGCGCGCCTTATTCCCACAGCCATGAAAAGCTGCGCCGGGCTGATCCGCTGTATGATCTGGTATTGATCAGCGATTGGAACTGGCCCAACGCCGTGCCCGATTGCGGGTCGGCGATCTTTGTTCACCAGTGGCGGCGCCCCGGATACCCGACCGAAGGCTGCGTGGCTTTCCGCCGCGATCACCTGCACTGGATTGCCGGAAAAGTGTCCTTCGGCACGCGGCTGATTATTCCTGCGCCTTGACCCTCTCGCCGAAGATGGCGGAACCGACGCGCACATGGGTCGCGCCCAGCGCGATGGCCTGTTCGAAATCCCCGCTCATCCCCATCGACAGACCTTCCAGCCCGTTGCGTTCGGCAATCCTGGCCAGCAGCGCGAAATGCAGCGAAGGCTCCTCGTCAACCGGTGGTAAACACATCAGACCCTTTACCTGCAGATCCAATTCGCGGCATTCGGCGACAAAAGCATCGGCATCCGCGGGCAGAATGCCGGCCTTTTGGTCCTCTTCCCCGGTGTTGACCTGAACAAACAGGTCCGGGCAGTGGCCTATCTCCTGCGCCAGTCGCGCCAGCGTTCTGGCCAGTTTGGGACGGTCCACGGAATGGATGGTGTCGAACATCGCCATGGCCTGACGGGCTTTGTTGGTCTGCAACGGACCGATCAGGTGCAGATCGACATCCGGGTATTGTTCCATGAAGCCCGGCCACTTGCCCGCGGCCTCCTGCACCCGGTTTTCTCCGAAACAGCGATGCCCCTCGTCCAACACGGCCCGC
Organism: Ruegeria sp. ABV4_181; assembly: GCF_056158465.1. Lineage (NCBI taxonomy): Bacteria > Pseudomonadati > Pseudomonadota > Alphaproteobacteria > Rhodobacterales > Roseobacteraceae > Ruegeria > Ruegeria sp. ABV4_181. The sequence continues at coordinate 1,004,867 of NZ_JBSWTI010000002.1, read as the reverse complement.
ACGCGGGCGTCGGGCTGAACTTTCGACACCGCGATAAGTTTGACAGAACCTGCGTTCCGCCCGGCGGCAGTTTCGGCTTTTGTGATGCGGACGGTGATTTCCTGCAGCGACATTGCGTTCCTCAATCAGCTTCAAGGGCAGAGAAACACCAAGTCGGCGCAAAAGAAAAGGGCAGGTCCGAAGACCTGCCCTTAAACCTTGCGGTTTCAGATCAACTTAGAAGTTGAACTGTGCACCGAAGTCAGCCTTGATCGTGTCGCTGCTGCAAGAGTTGCAGTCGTCACGGCCAATACCACCGCGCAGGGTTACACCGCCGCCCAGGTCGTAGATGGCGCCGATTGCGACCTGCTGGGTGTCAGCGTCTGCGTTACCGTCACCGTAGGCGAACAGCAGGGTGGTTGCCGCACCCAGGTTGTAGGCAGCCGACAGACCCCAAGCAGTGCCATCGGTGGCGCTTACTTCGGTGTTATCGTCTGCAACAAACAGGGTACCCGAGAAGTCACCCCATTCACCACCCAGGGTCAGAACGGTCAGGCTCGGATCGTCAACACCGGAGATACCGGAGTCGGTTTGACCATAAGCCAGAGCTGCAGTGATGTTGTTGAAGGTGTAGGTCGCGCTGATGTCCCAACGGTCTGCGTCGGTGGTGTTGCCACCGCCGGTGAACAGGGTGCGCTGGTCATACGACGCGCCAAACGCGAAGTCACCGACTGCGTACTGGAAGAACACAGCGTTCGAACCCGAACCGGTCGACGAGTAGCCCAGGAAGCTGTAGTCAACGCCCGAGTACTGACCTGCGAACAGTTCCAGACCTACTTCGTTACCGTAGTAGTTTGCCAGGTTGTCGATGGCACCTGCAACGTTGCCCGCGTCAACACGCAGACCGCCGTAGATGACCGAGAAGCGTGCGCCGTTCAGGCCAGCCGAGTTGGCTTCGCCGGTCGAGCTGTCTTCGTCAGCCTGCAGACGAACACGAGCCGAGAACTCAACGCCGCCGTCGGTTTCTGCGGTGCCGTCGATGTTCAGACGGAAGCGCGAGACCAGGATGGCATCGTCGGTGTCGGGGTTGTTGACGTTTACGTTGGTCGCGCCACTTGCAGTGGTGGTAGTGGTGGTGGTGACCGCGGAACGATCTTCCTGGTAACCAATACCAAAGCGACCGTAACCGCTGAACTTAACGTCGGCCGCTGCAACGCTCGCTGTTGCGATCAGTGCGGTCGATGCGAAGAGAACTTTTTTCATCTTGTTTCCCTCGGTTTCAAAGTTTTTCTACTCGACACATGCCTCAGCACATGTCTCAGCACGGGAACCGTTTCGCTCTTTTTGCCCCCATCACGCAAGCTTGGCATAAATGGAGGGCCTGCATTCAGCCCGGATTGGTGCAAGGATGTCACAGTCGATTTTCCCCCTAAACGACGGGCCAGCCTGCTTATATGTGACAAGAATGGGGTTGTTGCTGAACTGGACCTTGTCTAGGAGTATCACCTAACAACACAGACCATAGTGAACGGGACCAGTCGACAATGCGCTTGCAGACGATTTTCGGTTTGATCATAGTGACTGCCGCCGTGTCGGCCTGCGGACAGAATCGGGGCGCGTCTCCGAACCCGGATCTGCTTTATACGGACAGCAGCCGTTCGAGCGAGCGTGAGCTGAACGATCCGAATCGTTCGACCATCTGGGACGTGTTCGACACCCGCAACGCGGAACAGGTCACCAATGTGAACCGCTACCTGTGGGCCGCCTCCCTGGATGTTCTGAACTTCCTGCCCGTACAGGATGTTGATCCGTTTACCGGTGTAATCGTAACGGGTTACGGCACACCGCCCGGTGGCGGCAGGTCTTACCGCGCCACAGTTCACATCAGTGACCCGGCACTGGCGGCGCGCTCTCTGTCGGTTGCACTGCAGGGCAGCGGCGGCGCTCCGGTCAGTGCTGCCACGACCCGGGCGGTCGAAGATGCGATCCTGTCCCGCGCCCGTCAGTTGCGCATTGCGGACAACAGGCTCTAGCAACCGGTCGAAAATCACAATATTACCACGCCGGGTTCTGACCCGGCGTTTTCATTCACGAAGGACCGCAAGATGTCTCGCTATTCGGCCAACGAAATCGAAGCAAAATGGCAAGAGGCCTGGGACAAGGCCGGAATATTCTCTGCCAACCGCACGGCGGACAAGCCGAAATACTATGTGCTTGAGATGTTCCCCTACCCGTCGGGCCGAATCCATATGGGGCATGTGCGCAACTATACGATGGGCGACGTGATCGCACGCCACAAGCTGGCCACCGGGCACAATGTTCTGCACCCTATGGGCTGGGACGCGTTCGGGATGCCTGCCGAAAACGCAGCGATGGCCATTGGCGGTCATCCGAAAGACTGGACTTACGGCAACATCGCCGACATGCGCGGGCAGATGAAGCCTCTGGGCCTGTCGATCGACTGGTCCCGCGAATTTGCGACCTGCGATCCGGAATATTACGGCCAGCAGCAGACGCTGTTTCTCGATATGCTCGAAGCCGGGCTGGTTTACCGCAAGAACGCCGTGGTCAACTGGGACCCGGTCGACATGACCGTTCTGGCCAATGAACAGGTGGAAAACGGGCGCGGCTGGCGTTCGGGTGCGTTGGTGGAACGGCGCGAGCTGACGCAGTGGTTCTTCAAAATCTCGGACTATTCCGAGGAACTGCTGAGCGCGCTGGACACGCTGGACAACTGGCCCGCCAAAGTGCGGCTGATGCAGGAAAACTGGATCGGCAAGTCGCGCGGCCTGCAATTCGGGTTCGAACGCACCGACGGCGATGAACCGATCACGGTCTATACGACTCGCCCCGACACGCTGCTGGGCGCGTCTTTTGTTGGCATCTCGCCAGACCATCCGATTGCCAAGCAGCTTGAGGCCGAAAGCCCAGAAGTCGCTGAATTTGTTGCCGAATGTCGCAAGGGCGGCACCACCGAAGAGGCGATCGAGACCGCTGAAAAGCTGGGCTATGACACCGGTATCCGCGTCAGGCATCCGCTGGACCCGAATTGGGAACTGCCGGTCTGGATCGCCAACTTCATCCTGATGGATTACGGCACCGGCGCGATCTTTGCCTGTCCGGCGCATGATCAGCGAGACCTCGATTTCTGCCGCAAATACGGCCTGCCGGTGGTCGACACCTTCTTTGCGCTGAATGACGACACACCGGTGGACAAGATCGCCTTTGTCCCGCCCAAGACCGAGAAGGTCCGCTGGGTGAACCATTTCGCCGGCCTGACCGAAGCAACCGGCGGCGAAGCCATCGACGCCACCGTCGACTTCGCCGAAAAGGCCGGCTGGGGCGAAGGTGTCACCAAATACCGCCTGCGCGATTGGGGCCTCAGCCGTCAGCGTTACTGGGGTTGCCCGATTCCTGTGGTACATTGCGATGCGTGCGGCGTGGTGCCTGAGAAGAATGAGAACCTGCCCATCCGCCTGCCCGATGACGTGACGTTCGACAATCCGGGCAACCCGCTGGACCGTCACCCGACCTGGCGCGATTGCGTATGTCCGTCCTGCGGTGCGCCCGCCAAGCGCGAGACCGACACGATGGACACGTTCGTCGATTCGTCATGGTATTTCGCCCGTTTCACCGCGCCGCACGCCGAAACACCCACCGATCTTGCCGAGGCGGAATACTGGATGAATGTCGACCAGTATATCGGCGGGATCGAGCATGCGATTCTGCACTTGCTCTATTCCCGCTTTTTCGCGCGGGCGATGAACATTACCGGCCATCTGCCCAAAAAGGCCATCGAACCCTTTAATGCGCTGTTCACGCAGGGCATGGTCACGCATGAGATTTACCAGACCCGCGACGGCAAGGGCCGCCCGGTCTATCACCTGCCCGAAGACGTGACCGACGGCAAACTGGCCGACGGCACCGAGGTTGAGATCATCCCTTCGGCCAAAATGTCCAAATCCAAGAAAAACGTGGTTGATCCGGTCAACATCATCTCGGCCTTCGGGGCCGATACCGCGCGCTGGTTCGTGCTGTCCGATTCGCCGCCCGAGCGGGATGTGGAATGGACGGCCTCGGGCGCAGAGGCGGCATTCAAACATCTCAGCCGCGTCCACCGCATTGCATCGGAAATCGCCCAGTCGGACATCCCGGTAAATGCCGACGACGAGGTCCTGCTGCGCGAGATGCACAAGACCATCCATGATGTGACGGTCGGCGTGGAATCCTTTGGTTTCAACGCCTCGATCGCCAAGCTCTACGCCTTTACCAATACGCTGGCCAAATCCAATGCAGGCAGCGCCGCGAAACGCGCCGCGGCCAAAACCCTGGCGCAGTTGATGTCCCCGATGACACCGCACCTGTCCGAAGAGCTGTGGCAAGTGCTGGGCGGAGAGGGCCTGGTTGCGACGGCCCCGTGGCCCGTCGCGGATGAGGCGATGCTGGTCGATGACACCGTTACCCTGCCGATCCAGATCAACGGCAAACGCCGCGCGGAAATCAGCGTGGCCAAGGATTTGGACAAGGCCGAGGTTGAAAAAATCGCGCTCAGCACCGAAGCTGTGCAGAAGGCGCTGGATGGCAATGCGCCCAAGAAGGTGATTGTAGTCCCGGGCCGGATCGTGAATGTCGTTGTTTGATCGCAGAAAATTCGTGTTGATGCCGCTGGCAGCCTGCTTTTTTGTGGCCGCCTGCGGGTTTGAGCCGGTCTATGCACCCGGCGGCTCGGGCGCGGCGCTGAACGGCAGGGTTGCCGTATCCGCCCCGAACACCGTGGAAAGCTATCTGCTGGTGCAGAATCTGGAACAACGTCTGGGCCGCAGCGCCAATTCCGGCAAGGAATATGCGCTGGACGTGAAAGTGGTGACTGTCACCCGGCGTGCCGCGGTGACCACGACCAACGAAACATCCCGCTACACCATTGAGGGGCGTGCCGACTATACGCTCAAGTCCAATGAAACGGGCCGGATCGTGGCCTCGGGCGATGTGTCGGATTTCGCCGGTTACTCCGCCGCTGGGTCCACCGTGTCCACGCTGGCGGATGAACGGGACGCGACCGAGCGTCTGATGGTGATTCTGTCGGACCAGATCGTGAACCGTCTTTACGCGACACCGAGCCTGTTCCAATGAAACTGAGCCCGCGCGAGGCCGAAGGGTATTTCGCCCGCCCGGACGCGGACAAGGCAGGGCTTTTGATTTACGGCGCGGACGCAATGCGTGTGGCGCTGAAACGCCAACAGGTACTGGCTGCATTACTGGGCCCCGCCGCCGAGGAAGAGATGCGCCTGACCCGCATGCCCGGCGCCGATCTGCGCGGCGATCCCGCCCTTTTGCTGGATGCGGTCAAGGCAGTTGGGTTCTTTCCCGGTCCCCGCGCGGTTTTCGTCGAAGACGCAACAGACACGGCGGCCCCTGCGATCCTTGCTGCGTTCGAGGATTGGGCCCCCGGTGATGCCCAGATTGTCGTCACGGCCGGGCAGCTCAAACCCAGTTCGAAGATTCGCAAGGCGTTCGAAGCTCATCCAACGGCTTATGCGGTAGGTATATACGACGATCCCCCGTCGCGGGCCGAGATCGAACGGATCCTGGCCGAAGCCGGGCTGCGGAACATCCCCCGCGATTCGATGTCGGCGATTGCCGAACTGGCCACCGGGATAAGCCCCGGTGATTTTGCCCAGACCATTGAAAAACTGTCGCTCTACAAACGCGGCGACACTTCGGAACTCGCGATTGAAGATGTCGACGCCTGTGCGCCACGCTCGACCGAGGCCGCGTTGGACGATGTATTGAATGTCGTCGCCGAAGGCCGCGCCGGTGAGATCGGGCCGCTGATCCGGCGTCTGCAATCGCAGGGCACCAACGCGGTCAGCCTGTGCATCGGCGCGACCCGGCATTTTCGCACCCTTTATGCCTGTGCCTCTGATCCCGGCGGCGCGGCGCAGGGTATCGGAAAACTGCGCCCGCCGATCTATGGCAAGCGCCGCGACCGGATCTTGCGGCAGGCGCAAGGCTGGGGCGCGCCAAAACTGCAAACCGCGCTGACCGTGCTGACCGACACCGATCTGTCGCTGCGGTCCGCCGGGCAGACCGCCCCGGCCATGGCGCTGGTCGAGCGGGCCATGATCCGCCTCGCGATGCTGGCGCGGTCGCGCTAACCCGCCTGACCCGGCCAGGCCGCGGCAGAGCGTCCGGCCCATTTCCCGGTCGCCAGACAGGCGGTCAGCAGATACCCCCCTGTCGGCGCTTCCCAGTCCAGCATTTCGCCAGCGCAGAACACCCCCGGCACTAAGGTCAGCATCAGCCCGTCGTCCAGCGCCGCGCGGGTCACACCACCAGCCGTTGAAATCGCCTCATCCATCGGGCGCAGACCGGCGTGGTATATGGGCAGATTCTTGATCGCCTTCGCCCAATGTGCCTGCGACGGTGCGCCGGATTTGGCCATTTCGTGGAACAATGCAATTTTCGGCGGCGACAGGTGCAGCGACTTTTTCAGCCACTGGGTCAGGGTTGTCTTTGACTTTTTGGCAGCCAGCCGCGCCAGCAGCGCCGGTTCGTCCAGATCGGGTACCAGATCGACATGCAACGATTCGCCGTCACGCAAGGCCGGCGTCAGGGAATACAAGCCGCCGCCTTCCAGCCCGGTCGCCGAAATCGTCGCCTCACCCCGGCTGTGCAAGTCGCCAGCCGACCAGCGGACAGATTTGAGGGCCGAGCCGAAATGCGGCTGCATGTGATGGCTCCAATCGACCGAAAGCGCGGAATTGGCAGGCGCGAACGGGACAAGCTTGACCCCCTTTTCGTGCAGGATCCCGGCCCACAGACCATCCGCACCCAGACGCGCCCAGCTTGCGCCGCCCATGGCCAGAACCGTGACATCCGCCGTGATTGTCTGCCGGCCTTGTACCGTGTCGAAGGCCAGCGCATCGCCCGTCCAGCCGACCCAGCGCCAGCGGGTCCTGATCTGAACCCCTGCGGCTTCAAGCCGCCCGAGCCAGGCGCGCAGCAGAGGAGAGGCCTTCATCACCGTCGGAAACACCCGCCCGGTCGAGCCGGTGAACAGGCTCTGCCCCAGTTCGCGCGCCCAGTCCTGTACCCCGGCGGCATCGAAATCGGCAATCATCGGGCTCAACCAGTCCGCGGCATCGCCATAGGCATCCATCAGCGTTCCAAAAGGTTCGTCCCGGGTCAGGTTCAGACCGGACTTGCCCGCCATCAGAAACTTGCGCGCGACCGATGGTTTGGCCTCGGCCACCAGAACATCGTGACCTGCACTGGCAAGTTCTTCTGCTGCCATCAGGCCGGCGGGTCCGGCCCCGATCACCACTGCCTGTGCCATTGCTGTCCTCTTGCCTTCCGCGCGCCGTGGCGCAACCTTGTGATTATGATGCCGAACAGTGATCCGATCTGCCCGCTTTGCGACCGCCCCATCCCGGATGGGGGCGGCAGCCTGCACCATCTGATCCCAAAACTCAAAGGGGGCAAGGGCGGACCCACGGTTTTGCTGCACGTGATCTGCCACAAAGAGGTTCACGCCACCCTGACCGAGGCGGAACTGGCCCGCGAGTTCAATTCGGTCGACGCGTTGCGGGCGCACCCGCGTCTGGAAAAATTCCTCAACTGGGTGCGCAAACGTCCGCCCGGGTTTCGGTCGAAGGTTCCCGGTAAGCGGCGCGGTCGCTGATCAGTCCGGCAGGACCGGATCGCCATAAGCGTCCTGGGTCGGCGCGGCCAACCCCGCGAACCCAAGCCCGCGAAAATCGGGCACCGGGGCAAATTGCACTCCGGCAAGATGCTGGAATTCCAGCGTCGTGTAAGGGCGCTGCCAAAGCCAGGGGCGGTTGTCCACGGACCAAAGGTCGGCATCGGGCGGCGTTTCATCTGTAAACGCATAGAAATGCAGATCAAAACCGTTTTGCGCGACCTCCTGAACCGACAACAGCTGCATGCCCTGCGCCCGGCAAAACGCGTCCTCGGCCGCAATGTCTCCGGTGCGCAGAGTGATCTGACCAACACGGGCCCGGGCAAACGGCGCCTTGGGGTCCGCTGCGTTTTCGGGGCGATTGCCCTCGAACTCGTGCTGCAACAGCTCGATCATAAACCCTTCGGGGTCGCGCAGGTGGCACATATAGCCGATGTCCAGAAACTGTCTGGGCTCTGAAACCTCGACCCCGTTTTTGCGCAAATGCGCGGCGGCCAGATCGACATCCGGCAGGGTGATACCGATCTTCCAGTAGCGCTGCCCCCGATCATGGCTATATCCGCCGCCGCCGGGCATCAGCACCAGATCGGCATCCGGGCCGGCATATCCCGCGCGCTGGCTTTGCCCCTGCCTGCGCACGGACATCCCCAACATGTCCCCATAGAACCCGGCCAAAGCTTCGGGATCAGCGACGCGCAGATAAAGGGCGGACAGCCTCATGGGCATAACCGCGAAATACCGGCGGCGATTTCGGGGTCCGCGCTCAGGCTGTCTGCGACCAGTTCATGCGCCGTCGTCATCAGCATATCGGGCGGCACGACCCGGTCGATCAGACCAAAGGCATACGCCTCTTCTGCCGAAATCTTCTGCCCCGCCATCAGGATCATCCGGGTACGCGATGGCCCGATCAGCGCGGCCATGCGTTCGGGGTCGGAAGGTTGCGGCAGAAAGCCCAGCTTCATGACCGGATAGAAAATCCTGGCTGTCGGGACCGCGATGCGTATGTCGCAGGCCAGCACCATCCCGTTGGCCCCACCTGCCAGCGTTCCGTTCAGGGCGGCAACTGTCAGACACGGCAAGGCCGCTATTGCGCCGGACAACCGTTCCCACAGGTCCGAGGTCGCAAGCCCGGCGCGCGCCTGTTCAAGGTCGGCCCCGGCGCTGAACACCTTGCCCGCACCTGTCAGGATAAGCGCGCGTGCCCCGGTCGCGCCTTCGGCTATCTCAACCAGTTCGGTCAGCATCTCCTGCGTCAGCGCGTTGGCTTTGTCCGGGTTGTTGAGCGTGACGGTCCACAACCCGTCCGACTTGGTCAGTTCGATCACGTCAGCCCAACCCTTTGCCGGATATCTTCACGGCGCAGCGAGATTTCGGCGCCCAGAAACTCATCCGCATCGTCGCTGCACATCCACAGCAGGGCGCGGGCGGGCCAGTCGGCGGGGATGTGATCGCTCCAGTCCAACTGGCTGACGACGTTGATGCCGCTGGCCTTGATCACCCGCTGCATATCCGTGGCCACGGTTCCCGGCGACAGGCCCATGGCCCGGATCCCGTGTATGGCCTCTTCCAGATGCAGGCATTCGGTCAGCATCTTCGCCCCCGCCTTCGAGGTGCAATAATGGCTCCAGGCTTCGACGGGATTGGAGGCAGCGCCCGACGATACGGTCAGGACGGTGCCCCCGCCGGCGGCCCGCATCACGGGCAAGGCCGCGCGCATGCCGTGGAACACACCTTTGAGGTTGATATCGATTGCCTTGCTCCAGGCTGCGACATCGGCATTGGACAAATGAAAGATCGGATCGATTATGCCGGCATTGCCGATCAGCACGTCCAGCCCGCCGAACCGGTCGACGCAATCCGCGACGGCCTGTTCCACCTGTGCGAAATCGCTGACGTCGCATTGCAACGCGATGGCCTTGTCACCCAGCGCCGCAGCCAGCGCATCAATCTGATCCCGGTTTCGGGCCACCAGCGCGACATTTGCCCCGGCTGCGGCAAATACGCGCCCCGCTTCGGCGCCGATGCCACGGCTGGCCCCAGTTATCAGTACGGTTTTCCCCTGCATTCGGACCCTGTACCTCCGTTGTTTTGAGATTGTGTGAATCTCTACCGCGCTAACGGGGAAAGGGTCCAGCCCTTGCCCCTTGACGCCCGGGGCCACAGGCACGACGATGCCCGCGAATTTGACCAAGAAGGGTTCTCTGATGTCCGTTTTCCTTCGTCGCAGCAGCGGCGCAGTTCTAGCCTATGCCATTGTCGCCCAGGGCGCGTTTGCCGATGTCACTGCAAACGATGTCTGGAATGACTGGCAGACCTATCTGACGCAGATGGGTTATACCGTTTCCGGGACACAATCGGTCTCTGGCAACGTCACCTCGATTGCCGACATGACCGTTGTGATGGACCTGCCCGAGGACGAGGCGCAGTTTCAGATGGTCGTCCCGGAAATGACGCTGACCGAAAACGGCGATGGAACCGTCAGCATCGGGCTGCCGGAAAGCTTCCCCATGACCGTGACCGGCGGTTCAGGCGACGAGTCGTTTTCCGTCGATGTCGGCTATTCGCATGACGGGTTGGAAATGGTCGTCTCCGGCACGCCGGAGGACATGACCTATGACTATTCGGCAAAATCCCTCGGCATCAAGCTGGATGATCTGATGGTCGATGGTGAACCCATGCCCGACAACGCTCTGGGCGTGAACATGCAGATGACCGATCTGGCGGGCAGTTCGCGGATGAAGATCGGCGAGATTCGCGAAGTCGATCAGAAACTCACCGCAGCCGGTCTGACCTATGATCTGGTGTTCGATGATCCGGAAAGCGATGACGACGCCAAGATCAACGGATCGCTGAATGATCTGACCTTTGCAGGCACCAGCCTGATCCCGTCGGACTTCAATGTTGCGGACCCGCAGGCATTTTATGGCGACGGGTTCGCCTTCTCGGGTGTGTTTAACTATGCCTCCGGTCAGACCGCCATTGCCGGCACCAGCGAGGGCGAGGCGTTTTCGATGGGCAGCGAATCCCAGGGCGGCCGCTTCGGCGCCAGCATTGACGCCAAGCGTATCGCCTATGATGTCGAACAGAACAGCTCGAAGCTGGCCGTGACCACTGCCGATCTGCCGTTTCCGATCGAAATCGCCATGGCCAATGCCGGGCTGAAATTCGAGTTTCCGGTGCAGCAGTCCGAAGAAATTCAGCCCTTTGGTTTCGCCATGAACCTGACGGATTTCACCATGTCGGACGTGCTGTGGAGCATCTTTGACCCCGCTGGCGCCCTGCCGCGCGACCCCGCCACCATTGCTCTGGACACGACCGGAACCGCGAAGATCCTGACGAACCTGTTTGACCCGGTGGCGACCGAAGCGCTGGAGCTTTCGGACGAAGCCCCGGGTGAGCTGCATTCGCTGCGGATCAACGAACTTCTGGTGTCGCTGGTCGGCGCAAAGCTGACGGGCGACGGCGATTTTACCTTCGACAACTCGAATACCGAGGAATTCGACGGTTTGCCCGCCCCGTCCGGGGTTGCCAACCTGACGCTGGTCGGGGCCAACACGCTGATCGACAAGCTGATCGGCATGGGTCTGGTCTCCGACAGCGACGCGATGGGTGCCCGGATGATGATGGGCCTGATGGCAGTTCCGGGCGAAGAGCCGGACACGCTGAATTCCAAGATCGAATTCACCAAGGATGGTCAGATCCTGGCAAATGGCCAGCGCATCAAGTGACGATTTTGCGGGAAGGCGGCTGCGCTGCCTTCCCCATCCTGCGGGATGATCAAATCCCGCCACCTTCACTCTTTTTTACCCAGTCGATTACAACCGCAGGTCTTGCGGGACGGGCGGTCCAAGGCTAGGTCCAATGCATCGAGACCGGAGGCCGCATGACCCTTACACCCGAAGAAATCAGCCAAAACCTGCTGGACGCGGCCCGCAAGGCCGGAGCCGAAGCGGCGGATGCCATCGTGATCGACGGCTCTTCGGTATCGGTCGAAGTGCGCAGCGGCGCGCTGGAACACGCGGAGCGGTCGGAAGGCACCGATCTTGGGTTGCGGGTGTTTCTGGGGCAGCGGCAGGCCATCGTATCAAGCTCGGACAGCCGGCCCGAACCCCTGCGCGCGATGGCCGAACGCGCCGTCGCCATGGCACGCGAGGCGCCCGAAGACCCCTTCACCGGTCTGGCGGCTTCGGATCAGTTGGCGGATAACTGGGACCTTTCCGCGCTGGAACTGTTCGACCCGGCACCTGAACCGGCGGCCGAGGAACTGTTGCGTGACGCGCTGGCCGCCGAGGCCGCTGCGCTTGCGGTAGCGGGCGTTTCGCAGGTGTCCGACGCGGCGGCGGCCTATGGGACCCATCGCGTGCATCTGGCGGCGACAAACGGGTTTTCCGGCGGTTATGCGCGCAGCAGCCGTTCGACCTCATGCGTGGCGATATCCGGCGAAGGCACTGCGATGGAACGCGACTATGACGGCGACAGCCGCACGTTCCAAAGCGACCTGCGCAGCCCGGATGAGATCGGCCGGACCGCAGGTGACCGCGCAGTGGCGCGGGCCGGTGCCCGAAAACCTGCAACCGGAAGCTTTCCGGTTCTGTTCGACGAACGCATCTCATCCTCTCTGATCGGTCATCTGCTGGCGGCCAGTAACGGGGCCGCCGTGGCCCGGGGCGCGTCCTGGCTGAAAGATTGTCTTGGGGAACAGGTATTGCCTGACCATCTGTCGCTGATCGAAGACCCGCACCGCCCGCGCATTTCGGGTTCGCGCCCGTTTGACGCCGAAGGGTTGGCAACCCGGCGCCGGGCCATTGTCGAAAACGGCGTTCTGACCGGCTGGACGCTGGATCTGTCCAGTGCCCGCAAACTGGACATGACCTCGACCGGAAATGCGACGCGCGGCGTGTCCGGACCGCCATCCCCAAGCAACTGGAACCTGAGCCTGACACAAGGCGACCAAAGCCGCGCCGACCTTCTGCGCGACATGGGCACCGGCCTGCTGGTCACGTCGATGATCGGATCGACGATCAATCCCAATACCGGCGACTATTCCCGGGGCGCGTCCGGGTTCTGGGTCGAGAATGGCGAGATCACTTACCCGGTCAACGAATGCACCATCGCAGGCAATCTGCGCGACATGCTCAAGCGTCTCGTGCCCGCGAATGACGCGCGCCCGTATCTGTCCCGGGTGGTCCCGTCCGTGCTGATCGAAGGAATGACACTTGCCGGCACCTGACCTGCCCCTTCTGATCGACGCCGCGTTGGAGGCCGGGAAAATCGCCACTCGATATTCGGGCACCACGGCGCAGCGTTGGGACAAACCGGACGGCGCCGGTCCGGTGACCGAGGCGGATCTGGCCGTCAACGCCATGCTGGAGCAACGGCTGCAGGCCGCCCGGCCCGGCTATGGCTGGCTGAGCGAAGAGACCGAGGATTCCCCTGACCGCCTGTCAAAACACCGCGCCTTCATCATCGACCCGATTGACGGCACCCGCAGCTTTGCCGAAGGGTCGCGGACCTGGGCGCATTCTCTGGCCGTCGCTGAGGCAGGCGAAGTGACTGCCGCGGTGATCTATCTGCCGCTGCGGGACCTGATTTATGCAGCTGCCCGCGGCCAGGGGGCGACCCTGAACGGCACACCGATCAAGGTTTCGCAAGCGTCCGACCTTGAGACGGCCGAGGTTCTGGCGGCAAAACCCAATCTGGATGCACGCCATTGGCGATCCGGTCAGGTGCCCGCCTTCCGGCGGACATACCGGCCGTCGCTGGCCTATCGCATGGCTCTGGTCGGGCAGGGGCGGTTCGACGGGATGCTGACGCTGCGGCCAAGCTGGGAATGGGACATCGCCGCCGGGGACCTGATCATCCGCGAGGCCGGCGGCAAATGCTCGAACCGGCTGGGCCAGCCGCTGCAATTCAACAACCAACATCCCCGTCTGAACGGCGTGCTGGCAGCAGGTGCGCCAATTTACGAAACGCTCAGAGCCCGGCTGGCCCCGGACGGGCCGGGGATCAACCCATGAGCAAGCCGCGCTCACTCAGCCTGGCGGCATACCGGGTTCTGTCATGGGGCGTACCCGGCAATGTCGACACGCCTTATTTCCCGCGCCCGGAAGGCGATCTGCTCTGGGTCCACATCAGCGCGCCGGACCGGCAGCGCGCCGTCGTCGATTTCTGCCGAAGGCTGCAACAGGCGCGCCCCGATCTCTCAGTCCTGCTGACCGCGCGGCCCGAAACGGATCTGACACGGTGGGACTGCGGCAACTACCTGGTTGTGAACCTGCCGTCGGAACAGACCGGCGCAGCGCGGGCATTTCTGGATCACTGGCGCCCCGATATCGGGATCTGGGTCGGTGGCGGGCTGATGCCGAACGTGATCACCCGGGCCGAGGAACGCGGCATCCCCCTGATCCTCGTCGAGGCGCAGATCGACATCGACGTGGCCCGCGGCGGTCGATGGCTGCCCGATATCACCCGCTATACGTTCGATTGTTTCAGGATGATCCTTGCGACGACTCCGGATGCGGCCCGGAATATCCGCCGATTGGGCATCTCCTCCGGCAAGGTCAGTGAATCGCCGCCGCTTCTGGTCAGCCCCAACCCCCGGCCCTGGCCCGAGGACGAGCTGATCGAAACCAACCACGCCCTGTCCGGGCGCCCGGTCTGGCTGGCAGCATGTGTGCAGGACAAGGAATTCATCTCGGTGCTCAGCGCCCACCGCCAGGCGATGCGCATGTTGCCCCGGCTGGCGCTGGTTTTGCATGTCGCGGATACCGCCGAAGCCGAGCCATTGCACCGGCGGCTGGAAAACATGGACCTGCGTTGCACGAACTGGGACACCAGCGGACAGATCGAGGATACGACGCAGGTCATCCTGTCGGCCGTTACCGAGGACCTGGGCCTCTGGCACCGCGTCTCGGCCGTGACATTCATGGGCAGTTCGCTGGAACGCGGCGCAGGCGGTCACGACCCCCTTGTCGCCACGGCGTTGGGCTCGGCACTTATCCACGGACCTTTTGTGCACCACCATCAACAGCTATACGATCAGCTGAACCGCGCCGGCGCGGCGCTGACGGTCAGAACGGCCACCGAACTGGGCGACGCCGTGGTCGATCTGCTGGCACCGGACCGGGCCGCCGACATGGCGCTGGCCGGGTGGCAGATCGTGTCCGAAGGTGCGCCGCAATCGGATAAACTGATCGAGATGGTGCAGGATTATCTGGACCAGCGGAGCGCAAACCATGCGGGCACCTGATTTCTGGAACACCGCGCCCGACCAGCTGGACCTGCGGGCCCGGATGCTGGCGCCCTTAGGTCGCATCTACGCTGCCGCAACCGCCCGCCGGGTCGCGTCCGGGGCCGGAACGAATCCGGGCGTGCCCGTCATTTGTGTCGGCAATCTGAACGCCGGCGGAACCGGCAAGACCCCCACCGTGATCTGGATGATCGAACGATTGCGCGACGCCTGGCACCAAACCCATGTGGTGACCCGTGGCCACGGGGGGTCCCTGGAAGGGCCCGTGCGCGTCGATCCCGGCAAACACACCGCCGCGCAGGTCGGGGACGAGCCCTTGTTGCTGGCGGCCTTTGCCGAGGTCTGGGTCGCGAAAGATCGCGCCGCCGGCGCGCAGGCCGCCGCCGCCGCTGGCGCAACGGTGATCGTTCTGGATGACGGGTTTCAGAACCCCTCGGTGGTCAAGGATTTCTCGGTCATCGTCGTTGATGCGGCGCGGGGATTCGGGAACGGGCTGTGCCTGCCCGCCGGTCCTTTACGAGAGCCGGTTGACGTCGGATTGCGACGCGCCGACCTGGTGTTGTCACTGGGGGACGCAGACGCGCAACAACAATTCGCGGACCGCTGGGGCCACAGCCTGACCGTGCCCCATGCCACCGGCGCGGTCGAACCGCTGCAGACCGGAATGGACTGGAGCGGTACTCCGGTTCTGGCCTTCGCGGGCATCGGTCACCCGGACAAATTCTTTGCCACATTGCGCCAACAGGGGGCAAAGCTGCTGCGGGCCGAAGCACTGGATGATCACCAGCCGCTGACCCCGGCGCTGATGTCGCGGCTTGAGAATGAAGCCCGGCAACTGGGCGCGCAGATGGTGACAACGGAAAAAGATGCCGTGCGCCTGCCTGCGGCCTTTCGCAACAAGGTCATCACCTTGCCTGTCCGCCTGAACGTAACCCAAGGTGACAGGGTCAGGGACATGCTGTTGCAGGCAGCACCTTCACCCTGAAAGGCGACCGGCCCGGGTTGAGCCGGGCGCAATCGCAATTAGCTGCCCAACTCGTCTTCGATCAGCTTCTTGAACTCGTCGTAAGACTGGTTGTCGACCTTCTTGCCATTCACGATGAAGGACGGGGTCGCCTGAATGCCGTCACGCTCGGCGTTTTCCTGATACCAGGCCACCAGTGTCTGCGCGCGGGTGCCATCCTGCAGGCAGGCTTCAAGCTGGTCATTATCAATACCAGCCAGACGCCCGATCTTGCGCAGCTCGTCCACGATTTCAGCTGGACCACCTGCGCGGGTCCATTCGGACTGACCTTCATAGATCAGGTCGGAAATGCCAAAGAACTTATCGGGGCCGTCACAGCGCGCGACCATCGAAGCCCACAGGCCGTAGCGGTCAAAATACACTTCGCGATAGATGAACTTCACCTTGCCCGTGTCGATGAAATCCTTCTTGAGCTGCTTGTACGGCCCCATGTGGAAATTCGCGCAATGCGGACAGGTGTAGGAGGCATATTCGATGATCTCGACCGGCGCATCCTCGGCGCCCTGCACCATCTCGACGATGGTCGAGGTGTCCAGATCGGCCTCTTGCGCCTCGGCGCTGCTGACCAGCGGATAAGCGGGGGAGGAATTCGACAGCGACAGCCAATAACCGCCCGCGGCCACGGCGACGGCCGCACAAATTCCGGTTGCAATACGGCTCATTACTCAGCCCTTTCTCAGCGTTTTTGCTTGGATAAAACGTTACGGCCCAGACGTTCAAGGGCTGCGCGCAATTCCGTGTCGTGCACGTCCTGCGTGGCCCGGTCCGCTTGGGCTGCGATTTCTGGTTCGATCTTGGGTTTCGCCTGTTTCGGCCTGTGGTCGAAACTGGCCTGCCCCTCGGCAAATCCGGTCGGAGCGGTCTGGGTGATGCGCACGCGGCTGATCGCGTTATAGCCATAGACCGCATTCACCTTGCCGCGCAGCTGTTCCTTTTGCATCTCCAGCATCGGGGCCTGCGGGCCGGTGGTCAGCACGGTCAGGGTCGCGCCCATCCCGCCCTTGCCATAGCCCACATTTAACGGTCGCGCGATGGCCGCCATATCCTGGCCCACAATCTCGGCCCAATGGGTCAGCAGGCGTGATATGGCAAAGCCCCGGCTTTCCCCGGCGCGCCGTATCTGGTCGTTCAGCAATGTCGCGGTGCGTTTGAACCCGCGGGTCGAAGAACGTCTGCGCTGCATCTGGTTTCCAACTCCTGCACCGCTATTGTAAAGGGCATGACAACGGGCGCCAGCGAAACCCGACAGGGAGATAGATAAAACTTGCGTGACTCTGCTGAATTCGACGTGAGCGCGGCGCTGCTGGATTGGTATAACCGCCACGCCCGCGAAATGCCGTGGCGGGTCGGGCCGGCAGACCGTGCCATTGGGATCGTTCCCGATCCTTACCGCGTCTGGCTGTCCGAAGTGATGCTGCAACAGACCACCGTTGCCGCGGTGCGCGACTATTTCCTGCGGTTCACGTCGCGCTGGCCGACGGTTGGGGCGCTGGCTGCCGCCCGCGACGATCAGGTCATGGGCGAATGGGCCGGGCTTGGCTATTACGCGCGCGCCCGAAACCTGTTGAAATGCGCACGCGTCGTTGCCGGTGAGCATGGAGGGGCTTTCCCCGACTCATACGACGCGCTGCTGAAACTCCCCGGCATCGGCCCTTATACGGCCGCCGCCATTTCGGCTATTGCCTTCGACCGGCCCGAAACCGTGCTGGACGGCAATGTGGAAAGGGTCATGGCCCGCCTTTTCGACATCCATGACCCTTTGCCGGGTTCGAAACCGCTGCTGAAGGCCAAAGCTGCCGCGCTGACGCCCGCGACGCGCCCCGGTGATTACGCGCAGGCGGTGATGGATCTGGGGGCCACGATCTGCACGCCGAAATCCCCGGCCTGTGGGATTTGCCCGCTGCGCGACCCGTGCCTAGCGCGCGCAGCCGGTACGCAACCGGAATTGCCTCGCAAATCCCCGAAGAAACCAAAACCAACCCGGTACGGGCATGTCTATATCGCGCAGGCCGACGACGGCACGCTGCTGCTGGAACGCCGACCGGACCGGGGGTTGCTGGGTGGTATGCTGGGCTGGCCGGGGTCCGACTGGTCCGAGGATCCGGCCCTCGCACCGCCGTTCCCCGCCAACTGGCGGGCGGTGTCGGGCGAGGTCCGGCATACTTTCACCCATTTTCACCTGATTCTGCGCATCTGGACGGCGGGATTGCCGACAGATGCGGATATAAACGGCCTGACCACCGTTGCCAAACACGCGTTTCGTCCCGGTGATCTGCCAACCGTGATGCGCAAGGCATATGACTTGTGGCGCGGGCAGTAACGCGTTGTGCAGCGACGTATAGTGTGGCTAAACTCGGCCCGTCTGTTCGGAGCCTGTGAATGATCGCACCAGATACCCTGTCCCGCTGGCAATCGGCCCTGCCCTTCTGGGTCTCTTTTCTGCTGATCCCCTTGATCTGGGTCACTGCAAATGCGGGCGGCTGGTGGGTCTTGCTGGTGCCGCTCTCCACCTGGTGGGCCTTTGCGGTCCTGGACCGGCTGACCGGGCTGGAGCTGAACAACGCCGACCCGGATACGCCGGATACCGGGCTGCGGTGGTATATCCTGCTGACCAGGCTCTGGGTTCCGGTTCAGTTCCTGACCCTTTTCGGCCTGATCTGGTACGCCACCCACAGCGGGCACTTATCCTTGCCAGCAAAGATCGGGCTGTTCTTTGGAATGGGCGTGATTTCGGGCACGATCGGGATCAATTACAGCCATGAACTGATGCACCAGAAAGGTCGGATGGAACGCTGGCTGGGCGATATCCTGCTGGCCATGGTACTGTATTCGCATTTCCGGTCGGAACATCTGTTGGTGCATCACCGCTATGTCGGCACCCCGCGCGATCCGGTCACGGCGCGTTATAATGAAGGGTTCCACCGGTTCTACCCGCGCGTTCTGAAACAATGTCTTCTGTCGGCCTTCCGGGCCGAGCGCGACCGGCTGGCGCGTAAAGACCGCCCCTGGACGGACCGCGCCAACCCGTTCTGGCGCTATTGGGCGCTGCAGGCGGGGATGCTGGGGCTGGCCTTTGCCATTGGTGGCTGGTCCGGACTGGGGCTGTTTCTTCTGCAGGCCGGTGTCGCGATCTGGCAGCTTGAGCTGGTCAACTACGTCGAACATTACGGCCTGACCCGGAAATATCTTGGCGACGGCAGGTACGAACATGTGCAACCGCGCCATTCGTGGAACGCGGCGCAAAAGGCGTCGAACTGGCTGCTGATCAACCTGCAGCGCCACTCGGACCACCATTACAAGCCCAACCGTCGGTTCCCGCTGCTGCAACACCATTCCGAAGACGCGGCACCACAACTGCCCTATGGCTATCCGGTGATGACCGTGGCCGCCATGATCCCGCCGCTGTGGCGTCGTGTGATGAATCCGCGGGTCCGCGCATGGCGGCGGCAATACTACCCCGAAGTCGCGGACTGGACGCCCTATAACCGCTCGCAAAACCCGCAGCCCCACGCGTGACAGCGCGCTGACCGGCCCGCTGGCCCTACATCACCCAGATGTCCATCGGTGCCTCGACGCCCCGGACCGCCCGGTTGGTGTGTTTTTCAAACCCTGCCATCAACTCGGACGCGCCCTGACCTTCCTGTTCAAGCTGCGCCCGCACGGCATCGCTCAGAACCACGCCGGCCTGCAATTCGCGCGTCAGCGCCTCCAGCTTCGCGGCGACATTGACGGCATCGCCGATCACCGCGAATTCCAGCCGGTTGGCCCCGATATCGCCCAGCACCACCGAACCATAGTGTACCCCGATCCCGATCCGAATCTCGGGTTCTCCGGCCCGGCGGCGTTCAAGGTTCCAGCGGTCGATCACTTGCATCATACCCCGTGCACAGGCCACCGCGTTGCTGGCATCCAGCGGCGTTGTAACCGGAGTGCCGAACGTGGCCATCAGCCCGTCACCCAGATATTTATCCAGCGTCCCGTGGTGCCGGAACACCTCGGTCTCCATTCGGGCGTGAAACCCGCGCAGCACCTCGATCACCTCATACGGGTCCCGTCCGGCGGCGTATTTGGTAAAGCCGACGATATCAATGAAAAGAACGGCGATACTCTCTTTCCGGATCTGCTTGAGAGGCTCATCATTCTGGCTCAGTTCCTCAACCACGTTCGGTGAGAAGTAGCGCGACAGGTTGGCCCGCTCGCGTTCCAGCCCGGCATTTGTCATCAGCAAACGGTTGAGCCGCCGCATCGACACACCCAGCGTCACGGCAACCATCATGAAAACGATCACCTGCTGAATGCGCAGCGGGCCCCGGAAACTGTTGGGGTCCAGCAGTTCGGCCACATCGGGATACCCCGCCAAGGCCTCGGCCACACGTTCGCTGAGACCCGGAAACGGCGTCGACACATACCAGGCGACGATCCATCCGACCGTCCACATCATCGCGGTCCAGGACCCGATGGCGACAACCGTACGCCAGGAATAGGCCAGCGTGCCTGCGGCCAGAATGATGAAGAAATACTGGAAATTGTCGAACCGGTACTGCATCGCCAGCGGCCTGACATCGTCACTGAACGGATTGGGTACGATCATCCCCAGCGTCATGATCAACAGATCGGTAAAGATCAGCAGCAGCTCGGTCCGCGACTGCCCCACGCGGCCCGCCCGCCGGATCAGCCAGCCATTTGCACAGATCAGCAGCAGGATGAAGTGATACCACAGAATCTCCCACTGGGGGTTCAGGAAGATCAGCAACACACCGGTCAGAGCCATCGCGATCCAGCGGGCGCGGACCGCAAGTTCCAGCCCCTCGCGCTTGTGCCGTTCCAGCGCGGCTTCGGTGTATTTGTTGTCCAGATCGAACTGATCCGGGCGCGTCACAAAGAACCGGGCAAAGCGAGACTGGCTGGCTGTTGTATCCGACATTGCTGAGGCTCCTTCGATGCGCAGCAGGGTACCAATGGCTCATATCGGAAGCGGGCAGTGAAGAAAACAAAAAGACCCCGCCGGAATCGGCGGGGCAAGGCATAGTGCCATGTGTCAGGCCACAGGCACCGGCGGTATAGGTAAATCAGTTGTGCAATTCGGCCCGAATCTGCTGCCGCAGCACGTCGATCGGCACCGTCTTGCCGTCGCGCTTGAAGCACCAATAGGTCCAGCCGTTGCAGGATGGCGCGTTTTCCAGATGCGCCCCCACCTGATGGATCGAGCCTTTGACATTGTCGCCCACCAGCGTGCCATCGGCACGGACTTTGGCCTTATGGCGCTGGTTCATAGAATAGAGTTCCTCGCCCGGGCGCAGCATGCCGCGTTCGACCAGCTGACCAAAGGGCACGCGCGGCTCGGCGCGTTTGCTGGCGCTGACTTCCAGGGCCTCGCGGTCAAACTTGCGGACTTTGGAAATGCGTTTCTCAGCGACCTTGCGATAGCTTTCCTCGCGCTCGATCCCGATGAATTCGCGACCCAGCATCTTGGCGACCGCCCCGGTTGTGCCCGTGCCGAAGAACGGGTCCAGCACCACATCGCCCGGATTGGTCGAGCCGATCAGAACCCGGTGCAACAGCGATTCCGGCTTTTGCGTCGGATGCGCCTTGTCGCCGTTTTCATCCTTGAGCCGTTCATGCCCGGTGCAGATCGGCAGCACCCAGTCGCTGCGCATCTGCACGCCTTCGTTCAGGGCCTTCAGCGCTTCGTAGTTGAAGGTGTATTTCGCTCCCTCCTGCTTGCTGGCCCAGATCATCGTCTCGTGCGCGTTGGTAAACCGCTTGCCGCGGAAATTTGGCATCGGGTTCGACTTGCGCCACACGACATCGTTCAGAATCCAGTACCCTGCGTCCTGCAGCGCCGAACCCACGCGAAAGATGTTGTGATACGACCCGATCACCCAGATCGCGCCATTGGGTTTGAGCAAGCGATGGGCCGCCTTCAGCCAGTCGCGCGTAAACTGGTCATAGGCCCCAAAGCTGGAAAACTGATCCCAGTGATCATCGACCGCGTCGACCTGAGAATTATCCGGGCGGTGCAACTGGCCTTTCAACTGCAGATTATACGGAGGGTCCGCAAAGATCAGGTCAACCGATGCCTCGGGCAGACTGTTCATCACATCGATGCAGTCCCCGGATAGAATCGTGTTTAAAGGGAGCGCTTTTGCGCCCTTTTTGGTGGTTGTCGTCATATCACTGCCTCAAGTGTCCACGGCGCTTTTTGCGCTCATTTGGTTGAGACAAGGATGAGTCAAAGACGATTCGCCGTCAAATTCTTTTTTGAATCAGCGACTTACGATTTACTCTTGATACAAGATATTGTGGACCGGTTTGAACGAACGTCTATGGTGTGGGGTTACACCAAGATTTCGCAGCGCATCCTTGTGTTGTTTCGACGGATAACCGGCATTTGTCTCCCACCCGTAGCCGGGGTGCTGTTGCGCCAAATCCACCATCAGTTGATCGCGCCAGTTTTTTGCAATGATCGAAGCGGCCGCAATCGACAGCGAGCGCGCGTCCCCTTTGACAACCGCCTGTGCCGGGATCGTCAGGTTGCGTGGAATCATATTGCCGTCGATCAGCAGGTAATCCGGCGGCGGGTCCAGCGCGGCCACCGCGCGCTCCATCGCCAGATGCGAGGCGCGCAGGATGTTGTGTTCATCAATCTCGGCGACCGAAGCGTTCGCGACGGCAAATTCAGCCTTTTCGCGCAAGACGGCATCCAGGGCACCGCGCCGCCTGGCCGTCAGCTTTTTGGAATCGTTCAGGCCTTGGGGGATATCGTCCGGGTTAAGAATCACCGCCGCCGCAACCACCGGCCCGGCCAGCGGCCCGCGGCCAACCTCATCCACGCCGGCAATCCGCAGATAGCCCTGCGCCGCCGCCGCTGTTTCAAATCCGTAATCCGGGTTCTTCATATCGCCGAAAAACCGGGTTTCGCGCCATTGCGCAAGAAAAAAGGGAGAGAGCAGTTTGCACCGCCCTCTCCCACGCGGCGCTTCTGTGGCGCCGCTCCTGCTCGAAAACCGTTACTTGTAACTCACGCGGTATCCCTTCTGGCGCAGGCAGGCGGGTTCGTATGCCCGCTTGACCTCTCTGCCATTCCAGAACCCGACCTTGCACTGCTGCGGCAGGCTATTGCTGTATTTGTAATGCTTGCTCAGGCAACGCGTCCCCAGCAGCGGGCGCTTGTGAGGATACGCCTTGAACGTGCGCAAGCACCGTTGCGGCAGGTCATACCGCGCAACATGTCTCGGCAGCGGGCGCACATAGTGCGGCCGAATCTTCGGCGTGACATACACGTGCTTCTTGGGCGCCTTATAAACGTGGTTGTAGTTGTGCGTCACCGAATTCTTTTTGCTTTCGTCGCTGAAATGCTTGACGGCCGCCCCCAGCAGGGCAATGGCCGCCAGGCCGCCAAGGATGTCTCCGGTATCGGCAGCCCGCGCCTGAGACGCCGATACGCCGGTGATGGCGACTGCCGATGCAACGATCAGTGCGATGAATTTCTTATGCATGATGCTTGTCCTTCTGAAGTCTCAGGAGGGCCCGGTTGCAGGCCGTGTGTTCGATGCCCAACACTGGCCGCCCCCCGCGCAGACAAGCAATAACGCCCCTCTGTTATCCGATATCAGCCCCGCGAAACCCCTTAGGTTATTGAATATCCGTACAACCCATGCGCAGGATGCGGCCTATGAAACAGATCCTCTCTTCTCTGGCCATCCTGGCCCTGATATCGCTGGGCACTGCGGCTCCGGCGGCGGAATGTTACGCCGACTACAAGGCCAAGCAGGACAATCCGCTGCGCCTGCATTATGGCGTCATGCAGGTTTCGGCCTGCGGCAAGGGGCAGGCAAGGAAAGAAGTCGCCCAGCGTCTGAAAGGGTCCGGCTGGACCTTGCTGAACGTGATGTCCGTTTTCGGGCCGGAAGGGTTGGATAAAAGGAAGGCCAATGCCGGAAAATTCTATCTCCGTTACTGAGGCCCGGCGATCAGGCGTCAGACTGGTCGGCGCGGGCATCGTGGCGATCGTGTTGATTCTGGTGACCGCCGCGATTTTCCTGTTCTGGACCCTGCCCGACGCCAACGCCTTCAACGCGCGGGTTGAACGGCTTTTCGTCGAAAGCGACCTGACCTCGCAGACCGAGATCCGCCTGCTTGAGATTCTGGCCCAGTCGGGCACGGCCTTTGCCGACACATTGTCCAGCTACCGCATGGTGATCTTTGTTCTGCTGGTCTTTGCCAGCGCCATGCTGGTGACGGCGCTGGTGTTTCTGGTGATGCTGGTGATGCTGAACCGCCGAATGGCGCAGATCGAACGCACCGGGATTCAGGTGACGTCCCTGCTGATCAGCCGCGAGGAAAACACCGTCTATCTGAACAATATGGACTTCAAACTGACCGCCGCCGCGATGGAGACTCTGTCAGTACTGGCGGAATCCCGGCTGGATGACGAGGTTCTGTCCGGTGCCCAGATCGAGGCAATGATCTCTGGCAAGAATGCGGCAGATTGCGACGAGGCCGCAGGCGCGACCCGCATCAAACGGCTGCGGGATGCGCTTGGCAACCAGATGGTCAGCGAATTGCTGGTCAAGAATATCGCCAAGAAAGGCTATATGCTGTCGATCGAGAAAGACGTGATCCAGATGGTGTGAAGCCACAGCATCGCACAGAGCTTGTGTGATAAAATGGCGGTTACACCCCTTGGAAAACCTCGGACAAGGCACCATCATATATAGACCCCGTGCCAGGGAGGTTGATGATGAACGTCCACGCCACGCCAAAAATCAAGGGCTATGGGATCTCAGTTGAGCGGTTGAACGGTCGAATCGCGATTTACCGGGATGAGACTCTGTTGGCCGCTAGCACCAACGCCAAGGTCATGTACGAAACGCGGCTGCCGCCGACGATCTATATTCCGCGTGAAGATGTCAGCATCGATCTGGGCGAAGAAACCGATTTACAGACCTTTTGCCCCTTCAAGGGGACGGCAACCTATCACGATGTCGTTCTTGACGGGCAGCGACTGGCGAACTCCGTCTGGGCCTATGAAGAGGCGCTGCCAGAAAGCGTCGCCATTCAGGGCCATATCGGGTTCATGCCCGGTGCCTATACCCGGATCGACCTGGGCGAAAACAGGCTGCGCGACCCCGATGACGGCAATATCAGCGGCCCGCTGATCGACTGGCTGATGCGCGGTGCATCCGAAAATGACACGCCCGAAGCCTTTACCAAGGCGCTGGCCGAAAAGATGCTGGAACACGGCATTGCCATTCAGCGCCTGAGCATCCTGGCATGGTCGCTGCATCCGCTGATCGCCGGCAAACATTACATCTGGGAAAAAGGCGAGGCCGAAATCTCGACCAATGTGCCCACTTATGAAATCCACGACCACCCGGCCTATATCAACAGCCCCCTGCGCCATGTGTCCAACGGGCTGGGCGGTGTGCGTCAGCGACTGAATGATGAAAACCCCAAGAACAGTTTTCCGATCATGGAGGATCTGAGAGCAAAAGGCGCAACCGATTATGTCGCCATGCCGCTGCCGTTTTCGGATGGCCGGACCAATGTGCTGACTCTGACCTGCGACCACCCGGACGGTTTCACCACCGCGAATCTGGGCCTGGTCTTTGAATGCTCGACGGTGATTGCAAGATACTACGAAGTGTTCATGCAGCGCGAAAACGCGCAGGTCCTGCTGGAAACCTATGTGGGCAAGCGGTCGGGCGCGCGCGTCCTAGGGGGCGAAATCCGGCGCGGTGACGGCGACGAGATCGACGCCGCCATCATGTTCTGCGATCTGCGCAATTCGACCAGTCTGGAAGAAAAGCTTGGGCGCACCGCCTATATCAACCTGTTGAATGAGTTCTTTGAAACTGTGTCCGGCATTGTGCATGAAAACGGTGGCGAAGTGCTGAAATTCATTGGGGACGCTGTTCTTGCGGTGTTCCCTGCCGGTGATGACTCGATCTCGGCGCGCAAGAACGCCCAGCGCTCGGCCGTCGAAATTGTTGAAAAACTCGGCGAGCTGCGCCTGTCGGGAACGGACGATCATTGTGATTGTTCTATTGGCGTCGCCTATGGGCGCGTGACCTATGGCAATGTCGGGTCTCGCGAACGGCTGGATTTCACCGTGATCGGGCAGGCCGCGAATATTGCGGCGCGTCTGGGTGAATACGGCAAGACGGTGAATCACCGGATCGTCGTGTCAGCCGATATCGTACCCGCATGCGCCGATGCGCTGCCTTTGGGGGATATCAAGCTGCACAATGTTTCACAGCCGGTGCCTTCCTTTGCGCTCCGAACCTCTGCGGATGAGGTGTTGAACGCCTGATGCCCGGTTGCGGTGGTGTTCCCCACCGCGCCGCGCAAACCCCTTTTGGGGTGCTGCGACCTCCAATCAGAACAAAGGGCGGCCAACTGCATGCGGGAACCGTCCTATTGCGCGCCAAGAAGGATCAGGGCGGTCTGGGCCGGCGAAACCGTGTTCTGTAACTGAGCGATTTGACTGCGGGCAAGGTACCGGTCGGTCAGCTGATCAACGGCCGCCGGGTCGGTGAACTGGCCCAGGTCGTCGGACCCGGTCAGGCCCGTCAACCGGTCTTTGAAAACGTCAAGTTGCCGGTCGATGTCCAGTTGCGCAAAGCTCGGTGGAAGCCCAAGCGCGGTTTCCATCATGTTCCGCAATGGCGGCAGGCTCATCAGTTCGAACCACTTGGTATCTGCACTTCCGCTCTGGGCGGCCAGATCAGGCAGTGCGTGCCGGGCATAGAGTGAGATGCGCATGGATTCGTCGGCTTCACCAACCGAGACCTCGAACCGGGACACAACATTGTCCCGTGCGATTTCTTCCATGTTTGTGATCAGGCCCGTCTTGGGTATATCTCCCGGACCCAGCCCGAAAGCTTCGGAAAACTTGCGGTACCTCTTGTCGGACAGCCGGTTCGATAATGCATCCTCGGCGCTGGTTCCATCCGACAGAACCTTTTGAATGAAGTACCGGTTGTTGATGTCATCCTCTAACCCGAAAGCACCCAGCGCGACCTGCAGCAGGCGCCGGTCCGATACCAGATCCTCCGCCGATCGCACATTCCTGATGTTTTCCAGAAAATACGCAGCCTCTCTTTCGTTGACGGCCGAGGTTGAAAAGCTGTCAAGCTGCGCGTCGTAGGTGCGCTGCAGAAAACGCCAGCCGACCAGGCCGCCAGAGGGGATGACCGGCTGAAAAGTCACTGCTGGTAGGCCATCAGTCGTTCTTCGCGTGGCAACAGCGCGCGCAGGGCTTTCAGGCATTTGTAATATTGCTCGGCCAGCAAAGCCTCGGTCGCTTCGGACAGGACGCGACGGCTGTCAGCGTCCGTAAAGACCTGGCTCAACTCCTCGACGCGCCGCAGCAATTGCTGACGCGCCTGTTCCGGCGCCATATCCCCGGACAGAACAAGCTGAGCCGCGTAGCAGACGCGCCGCACGGGGGTGTTCACCTCTTCCGGGTGAATGGCGTCGCGCAGGCGCAGGACATTGGCCTGTGGCGTCATGATCGAGAACCGGCTGCGGCGATCGCCGTTTTCCAGCACCACGCCATTGATCAGCACCCGTTCCTTGGGTGCCAGTTTCAAAACCAGCCCGCCCATCAGGTGGCCCCCATCTGGCGCAGGCCGCGCAGGACGGCCATGTTGATTTCCAGCAAGGGTTCGACCGAAGCCTTGTTGCCCAGAACCTGGCTGCTGTGCTGCTCGGTGAACTCGGCCAGATAGAAGATCCGGGCGCGCAGGTCATTGGGCAGGGCATTGTCCGAATCCGCAACTCCGCTTGCCAGCACGGTCCACAGGCGACGGTTTTCGTGCAACGCCTGAACAAACCCGCCGAAATCGGCTTTTTGCCGGGCGGCCGCGGCCTTTAGCCGATGCGTGATTTTCGAGATCGCCTCGTATTCGGTGTCGCGAGGCGTCCGTGTCGGCGCGGCGGTCTGCGCATAGGCTCGCTGTGCAAGAGTTTGCGGTGTCACTTGAAGTCCTTCCTGTAGTCCGTCTTGGGGCGGTCAGAACCGGGGCGCGTCATCACGCCCCGGCCGGGTTCCGAAACTTACCGGAACAGCGACAAGATCGACTGCGGCGCCTGGTTGGCGATTGACAGCGACTGGGTGGCCAGCTGCTGCTGCACCTGGAGCGCCTGCAGACGGGCCGAAGTTTCTTCCATGTCGGCGTCGACCAGCGACCCGATGCCGGATTTGAACGAATCCGCCAGGTTCGAGATGAACTCTTTCTGGGTTTCGATCCGGCTCTGCGACGAACCAAAGGCCGCCGAAGCGTCAATCGAGGTGTCGATCAGCGATTCGACCGCGGCCAAAGCGGCAGTTGCGCCCGCACCGGTCGAGACGTCAATGCCCGTAAGCGCGCCAAGCCCGCCGGAGCCCGCGTTCACGAACTGAGCCGAGAACGAGATATCCTCGCCAGTGCCGTTGGTCACGGACAGGGTGCCCGCGGTGCCCGAGTCGTAATCAACGGTCAGGCCGTTGATTCCCAGCTCTTCGATTTTCGCCTTCAGCCCCACGGCAACAAGGTCACCGGTGGTGGTGGCTGCGGCGTCCGCCGCGGACACCGTGTAGGAAACAACCTGATCGTCAATTGCAACAACCACCTTGTCCCCGGCGGCAAAAGCCCCGCTGGTTTCATCGGTCACCAGCGCGGTTGCAGAGGTCGCACCATTGTCGATCGTCGCACCGACGCGGTCATTGCCGGTCGACGCGCCGGTCGATCCGTCAAACACCTGGGCCGCGACGTAGCCACCGGTCGACAGGTTCTGGCCGGCGACGTTGATGGACGACGCGGTCACGGCCCCGGTATTGTCGCGATCCAGCGACGCCAGGATCGAGGCAGAGCCCGACGAGCCATCCACCAGGTTCAGCCCGTTGAACTGCGCCGCGCTGACGACCGATGCGATCTGATCCTTCAGCGCGGTCACGTCGTCGTTGATTTTGCCACGATCGACATTGTCTTCCTGCGCCGCGACAATCTTGCCTTTCATCTGGGTCAGTAGGTCGGTGACCGTTTCCGCCGCGTTGCGCGCGACCGCCACCGTTGATTCCCCCAGTGCCAGACTGTCCTTGATCGCGTTGAACCCGTTGACGTCGGACTCCATGACCTTGGAAATCGCCCAGACGGCCGAGTTGTCCTTTGCCGTTGCGACGTCCTTACCGGTCGAGATCGCGTTCTGGGTTTGCGCCAGGTTCTTGTTGACCGATTTCAGGGTCTGCAGCGCAACCATTGCGCCATTGTTGGTCAGAATGCTGGACATAGCTTTCTTCCTTTTCCGTTCGGGCCCTTTGCGCCCATGCTATCCCGCATCACATGCGGGCTTTGACGTCTTTCTGATCTGTGCGACCCGCCGTCGGGCTGTTCGCGCCACCTGCTGTTTCAGGTGCCCGATCACCTTTGCCGTCGATCTCCTAACGGAGTGCTAAAGCGCCCCGGCCGGAAAATTCGGATTTGAATCAAACCCTCTGCTATGCCCGTTTTTCCAGCTTGGCATTGCTGCGCACGGCAAAGCCGCTGCGTTGCCCGTCCGCCCCATAAGTGCTGAATTCCTGCCGCACCCGCCGCAATTCGGCCATCCGGCTGGCGACGGCGCGTATCCCTTCGGCGGCACTGTTCAGCAGGGCCTGATTTCTTTCGACCTTCTTCTGAAGTCGGATCAAATCGTCACTGTCATAGACCTCCAGCGCATTGATCGCCCCGATCAGTTTTTCCTTTTCCGGGGCCATCGTGTTCATCTGGTCAAGGTCCCCCTCGACCAGCGCGGTGCGCTCCAGATCCAGAACGTCTTCCAGGGACCTGATCAGTTCAGGATCAGCTTTGATCGGCATCGGTTTTCTCCATCATGGATTGAAACAGAATTTCGGACAGGCAAACACCACCGGATCGCGCCAGTTGCGTGGCCTGCTGCTGGACGAGGAATGAGGAAAACTGATCTTCTCCCGTGCCGCCACCAAAGGTCTGGCGCGCCTCGCCCAGACCGGCCGATTTCAGCATTTCCGTCAGAAATGCGGCCTCCAGCTCAACCGCAGCCGCCTTTAATTTCTCAGTCACGGTTGGCGGCTGCGCTGTGGGAGGGGGTGCGGAAATTTTCATGGCCTTCTCCGAAATTTGCATCGAACTTTCTTGATCAAAGGCGAAAGCGGTTAAAATAAACGTAACTTCCTGCGGGCAGGTTTCGGGTCACACAACCGGAGCCGGAGCAAAATGCCCAACCCTCTATCAGCAGTGCTGTCGCCGCCATCTGCCGCCGCGAAGAGCGACGCGAACACAAAAGAGCAACGCGCGCCGAACGGTGCGGCGTCGTTTCAGACGGTCATGGATCAGGAGGCGGATCAGCAAGACGAAGCGCCTGAAATCGCCGTCATGCAGGCACAGGAACCAGAGGCTGCGCCGGAATCGGAAGAACTCAGTACCGAAACGGAGCCGGTTGAAATCTCGTCTGAGGCGGAGGCCAAACCGCATTCTGACATGGATGAGCACCCGATTGGGACCCGCCCGGACGCGCTGGCTGCGACGCGTGCTGAACCGCCTGCAAAAATGCCCACGGCTGCCATGCCGAAGGAGGCGACTGAGAGTGTCACTGTGCCCGACGCGAAACCGACCGGCCTGCATACGCCGTCGCACCGCAACGATCATCAGGCGATTCCCCGGACTGTCGCCCCAATTTCGCAGGGGTCTCAGCCGTCCGGCGGTGCGACTGGCGCGGCCCTGACACCAAAGAATACCCGTTCAGCGATTGGCGAACCGCGCGCGCGTAACGTGACGGGCAACGCCGCGTCCGGTGAAATCGCACGCGGCGAGGTGCCCGCGCCGGCTACGCCCGGCCCGGCACCCAACAGGTCCGCCCTGCCGGATCGCGCGCCCTCATTCGTTCAGATGCAGCTGATGGCATCCGAATCAAACACCGCCGATAGCAAGGCAATGCCAGATGGGGATACCGAGGAGGCTCACGCGATCAAGGAGACCTCCGTTTTCTCCGCAACCCGTGACGCCGGGCATGCCGCGCAATCCGTTTCGGCCAGCGCGCGGGCGGAAACGGCCCGGGCGGTCGCGGGTCAGATGGCGTCGGTCATCAATGCGCGCCCCCAATCCGGCGCTGTGGAAATCGCGCTTAACCCCGAGGAACTGGGGCGCGTCTCGATAGTATTGAACGGCCGCGACGACGGCCTGCACCTTACGATCGCGGCGGAACGGCCCGAAACGCTGGACATGATGCGGCGGCATCTCTCTGTTCTTGAGGCGGAATTCCGGAATCTGGGGCTTGGCGATCTGTCGCTGGATCTGGGAACACCCTCTGACCCCGGGCAGGATGAGCCCGGGCCGGAAGGGGGCGATCAGGTGCCGCCATCGCACGCCGAACATATCGCCGAGGCTGGCCCGGCTGTTCCAGGAATGAGCCCGGACGGGCGCATCGACATAAGGATTTGAGGATGATCACCGCAACGCAATCAACGGCCCAGACCAACACGCAACCCCAGCCGGCGACACAGTCAAGGACCTCGGCCCTGACATCCGATTTCGAAACCTTCCTGTTGATGATGACGACGCAGGCGCAGAATCAGGACCCGCTGGAGCCGCTGGATTCCTCGGAATACGCCTCGCAACTGGCGCAGTTTTCAATGGTTGAACAGCAGGTCCAGACCAACGACTTGCTGTCCGAACTGGCGCTGTCGCTGGGCAGTGTCAACCTTGAGGAACTTGCAAGCTGGGTGGGTATGGATGTCCGCACGGCAGGGGCCTTTCACTTTGATGGCGCACCCGTGACCCTTTTCGCGCAGGCGGATGCCGCGGCGGACGGCGCGCAGATCGTGATCCGCGATCAGGATGACACGGTCATCGACAGGTTCCCGGTATCCGCATCTGAGATGGAATTCGTCTGGGCCGGAACCGACAGCGAAGGCACTCCGCTTACCGCCGGAAACTATACCGCAACGCTGGAAAGTTATGACGGGGAAGAGTTGCTTTCAGAAAAACTGGTGTCCGCCTACAACCGGGTGATTGAGGCCCAGGTGGGTGACGACACCGTCCTTCTGACACTGGAAGGTGGTCAGGTCGTTCCGGCCGGGATTGTCTCGGCCGTCCGAACCGGAGCTTGATCTGCGGGGCCGGACAGGCGAAACCTATGCAACCTTCGATTCGCTTGCTGCATCGGTGACCCAACTGTCTGACCCGACCTTCCCGCCATTGGATCTTGTTGACGACCTGCGCCGCCGGGGGCTTCTGGACGCCGACGCGCAGTTCCAAACGCTGTATGGCGGGCGCACAAATCAGGTCTGGAAGGTGCTGGGGGAAAATGGCGGCAAGGTTCTGAAACTCTACCGCACCGCGTTCCGCAACCCGCTTTTCCGAAACGACGCAGAGCTGGAGGCCGAGTGCTTGCGGGCGCTTGAATCGTCGGGATTCGTCCCGCGTTTGCGCGCGGCGGGGCAGCATGAAAACAGCCGCTGGGTCTTTTACGATCACGCACCCGGGTCCCCCTGGAAGAAAGGGCCAGCCCGCGTGGCCAGGTTGCTTCGCCACCTTCACAGCCTGGATTTGGCCGTGCAGGCGCCCGAAGGATGCAATGGCAGCGCGGATCTTGCCCGACACGGGCAGAGCATTCTGCAAGGCTGTAAGTCAGATACGCGCCACGACCTTCAGCGGTTGTGTCCAAGCGAAGCGGTGCCACCGACACCGCACACATGCCTGATTCACGGCGACCCGGTTGCGGGAAACATTCTTGTCGCGGCATCCGGCCTGACCCTGATTGACTGGCAATGCCCCGCGCAGGGGGATCCTTGCGAGGATCTGGCGTTGTTCCTGTCGCCTGCGATGCAGCACCTGTATCGCGGCCCGCCCCTGTCCCAAATGGAAGAAGATCAGTTTCTGGACGCCTATGATCACCCGGAATTGACGGACCGGTACAGAACCCTGCGCCGATGGTTCGCGTGGCGGATGGCGGCCTATTGCCTATGGCGTGTCGAAAACGGCGCGCCGGATTACGCGGTGGGTCTTGAACTGGAAACCGCCGCGCTGCAGTCGTCATAGATCGGCAAGCGCCATCAGGGCATAGGCGGGCGGCATCAAAATGCGCCGCAACGGCCCCAACGGGAACCGTGCCGGAGGTTGCGACATCGGATCGGGCAATCCGGCGTCCTTGCCCAGAGCCAACCGCGCCAGTGCCCGCCCGCAATAGGTGCCCATCGCCACGCCGTTGCCGTGATAGGCCAAGCCGGCGAACATCCCCGGCTGATCCGGAACAGGCACTGCAAAAGGCACCAGCCCCCGGGACAGGCACACCAGGCCCGACCACATATGCGTCACGTCAACGCCGGACCATTCCGGAAACATGCGCCTGAAATCGCGCCGGGCTTTTTGACGGATTGCCGCTTCGGCCCGCGGAGAGGACCGAAGGCCGCCCCGCATCCCGAACAGGAACCGCCGGTCCGGCATCAGCCGGAAATAGTGCAGCAGATGACGCGTGTCGTAACACATCTGATCAGTGGTCCAGCCCTGCGCCCGCACTTCGGCATCCGACATCGGACGCGTGACCAATACCGTGGACTGCGCGGGCATGTAGCGGCCAGACAACCAGGGCGGGATATCCTCGCTGGAATATCCGTTGGTGCAGATCAGCACTTGCGACGCCGTGGCCCGGCCCGACGCCGCCAAAAGGTCAAAGCCGTGCCGTGTTCTGCGGATGCTCTGAACCGCGCTTTGGCTGAAAACGCCGGCACCCAGCGATCGGGCAGCCCGGGCGAGACCGAACAGGTACTTCCTTGGGTTCAGCCCAAAGCCCACCGGAACGGAATAGCCGCCGTGAAATGCCCCGCCGAACCCCTGCCCCGGCAAGTCGGCGGCCTCGTGCAACACCCCTGATGCGTCCGCGGTACGGCGCAGGCGCTCCATCGCGCGCGGGTTGTGGGCAAGCTGCGTTTCACCCTTCGAATGCACATCCGCGTCGATCCGGTGTGCCGCCATAAGGTCCGAGACAAGATGAACGGCATCCGCTTCGGCCTGTGCATAGCTTTGCGCGGAACCTTCCCCGAACCGCCGGGCCATGGTGGCCGGGCTCAGCTTGGAGCCGCCCAGACAGCAAAACCCGCCGTTCCGGCCCGAAGCGCCCCAACCGGGCGTACCGGCCTCGAAAACAGCGACCGTGGCCCCGGCATCGGCCAGGTGCAACGCAGCCGAAATGCCGGTGAAACCGCCACCGACAATGGCGACATCAACGCTGAGGTCGCCGCTGAGAACCGGCCAGTCCGGGCTGGCAATCGTCTCGTCCCACCAACATTCCGCGCGCGGACCGGGCCCATAGGCATAGGCTGGAAACACCCGTTTCATTCGACCCGCGCAGCAGCCATTTCATCCTGTTTTTGCCGCACCATCGCGCGTTTCGTGACCAGAGACGCGGTGATGACCCCCACCGTCACCACCGCGATCATGATCGTCGACAATGCATTAATCTCGGGGCTGACACCCAGACGCACGGCAGAGAAAATCTTGATCGGCAGGGTCGTGGCCGACGGGCCCGAGGTGAACGACGCGATCACCAGATCATCCAGCGACAACGTAAAGGCCAGCAACCAGCCCGAGATCACCGCCGGCGCGATGATCGGCAATGTCACCAGACGGAACGCCTGCGCGGGCGAACAGCCCAGATCCAGCGCCGCCTCTTCCAGCGACTGGTCGAAGGTCACAAGGCGCGAGGACACGACGACCGACACGAAACACATCGAAAAAGTTGTGTGGGCCAGCACGATGGTCAGGATACCGCGATCCAGACCGATTCCGATGAACAGCAGCAACAGCGACAGGCCGGTGATCACTTCGGGCATCACCAGCGGCGCGTAGATCATGCCCGAAAACAGCGTTCGGCCAAAGAACCGCCCACCGCGAACCAGCACATAGGCCGCCGCCGTGCCGAGAATGGTCGCAAGAGTTGACGAGAATACCGCAACCCGCAAGGTCACCCATGCAGCGTCCAGAAACGCCTGGTTCTGGACCAGTTCGCCGTACCATTTGGTCGAGAATCCGGCCCAGACCGTCACCAGCTTGCTTTCGTTGAAGCTGAAGATGATCAGGATGATCATCGGGATGTAAAGAAACGCAAACCCCAGCGTCAGCGACACCGCGTTGAACCAACTGAGCCTGTTCATCGTTCGGCCTCCGTCTGCTTTTGCTGGTTGCGCTGGAACAGCACGATCGGAACCACGAGGATGAGCAGCAGGACAACCGCCACCGCGCTGGCCACCGGCCAGTCGCGGTTGGAAAAGAACTCCTCCCACAGAACTTTGCCGATCATCAGCGTGCCTGACCCGCCCAGCAACGAGGGGATTACGAACTCACCGATTACCGGGATCATCACCAGAAAGCACCCGGCGATGATGCCGGGGCGCGACAGCGGGATTGTCACCAGCCAGAACGCCTGAACACGCGAACAGCCCAGATCCTCGGCCGCTTCGATCAGGGATTCGTCCATTCGCTCCAGCGCGGAATAGATCGGCAGGATCATGAAGGGCAGGTAGGTATAGACAATGCCGATATAGACCGCCGTGTTGGTATTCAGAATGGTCAGCGGGGTCGAGATGATGCCGATCCACAGCAGGAACTGGTTCAGGTAGCCTTCGTTGCTGAGAATCCCCATCCACGCGTAGACGCGGATCAGGAACGAAGTCCAGAACGGCAGAATGACCAGCATCATCAGCGTCGGGCGCCATTCCGCAGGCGCGCGGGCCATACCATAGGCGATGGGATAGCCGACCAGCAGCGTCAGCAAGGTCGAAATCACGGCGATCCTGACGCTGGACAGATAGGCTTTCCAATAAAGATCATCTTCGGTCAGCCAGACGAAGTTCTCGAAATCCAGCTGGCTGAAGAACTCTTTGATCCCGGCCCAGCCCTGCGACAGGTCCAGCGTCGGCGTATAGGGCGGGATCGCCAGCTCGATATCCGACAGCGAGATTTTCAGAACGATGAAAAACGGCACCAGAAATAGGGCCAGCAGCCAGACATAAGGAACCGCAATCAGAAACGCGCGGCGCATCAGCTGGCCAACAGAACCGCAGCCGTCGCTGTCCAGGACAGCCAGACCGGGTCTTCCCATGTAAACGACCGGCGCGAGATGCGGCGGGTATTGGCCGTTTGCGCCTTGATGATCGTGCCGTTCGGCAGCTCGACGTGATAAGTCGACAGGTTGCCCAGATAGGCGATGTCATGCACTTTTCCCTGTACCGCGTTGATCGCGTCGGTCGGACGGTCGGCCGAAATCGTAACCTTTTCGGGCCGGATCGCCAGATGGCATCCCTGCCCGTTCGACAAACCCGCCGACGAGGTTGCCGTCAGCGGCGCCTGACCTTCGGCCCAGTCGATCTGATAGGTGTCATCCCCGTTTGCGGTGGCGCGACCTTCGATGATGTTCACATCGCCGATAAAATCGGCCACATAGACTGAATTCGGGTTTTCATAAATCTTGTCCGGCGTCGCCACCTGCATCAGCCGGCCCTGATCCATCACTGCCACGCGGCTGGCGACGGTCATGGCCTCTTCCTGATCGTGGGTCACAATCACAAAGGTGGTGCCGGTCTTTTCCTGAATGTCCATCAGTTCGAACTGCGTGTCCTGCCGCAGCTTCTTGTCCAGCGCCCCCAGGGGTTCGTCCAGCAACAACAGCTTGGGCGCCTTGGCCAGTGACCGCGCCAGCGCCACCCGCTGACGTTGCCCGCCCGAAATCTGATGCGGCTTGCGTCGGGCGAATTGTTCCAGCCGGGTCAGGCGCAGCATTTCCTCGACCCGGTCTTCAAGGTCGTGTTTGGGCATGTTGTCCCGGCGCAGGCCAAAGGCGATGTTGTCCCAGATGCTGAGGTGAGGGAACAGGGCGTAGGACTGGAACATCATGTTCACCGCCCGCTTGTTCGGCGGGATCGGGTCGATATCCTGTCCGCCCAGCAGGATGTGCCCCTCGGTCGGGGTTTCGAACCCGGCCAGCATCCGCATCATCGTGGTCTTGCCGCAGCCCGAGGGGCCCAGCAGGGCAAAGAATTCTTTCTCGAAGATATCCAGGGACAGATCGTCGATGGCCGTGAATTCTCCAAACCGTTTGGTGACATTCCGGAACTGGATCAAGGGTTTCGCCTGCGGGTCATCCCACGGCGCAAAGACGTCAGAGTTCAAAACGGCCCCCGTTCGACTATCTGAAAAAAGGGGCAAGGCGGACGGGCCGCCTTGCGCAGACAGATCGGATCAGGTGCCCGATTTTATCTTGGTCCACAGGCGGGTAACGGTCCGCTGTGTTTTCGCCGGATAGGGTGTCGTGATGTAGAGGTTCTGCATCGTGGTATCATCCGGATAGATCGCCGGATCGCCAATCACATCCTCCTCAAGGAACTCCTGCGAGGCCTTGTTGCCGTTGGCGTAATACACATAGTTCGACGCGGCCGCCATGTTATTGGCGTCCAGAATGAAGTTCAGGAACTGATGCGCGCCCTCGGGGTTTGGCGCATCCGCCGGAATCGCCATCTGGTCGAACCACATCAGCGACCCCTCGGCAAAGGGGTGGTATTCGATTTCCACACCGTTATCCGCCTCGGCCGCACGGTCCCGCGCCTGCAGGATGTCGCCCGACCAGCCGACGGCCAGACAGATGTCGCCATTTGCAAGCGCGTTGATGTATTCAGAGCTGTGGAATTTCTGCACATAGGGGCGCACATCGGTCAGGACCTCTTCGGTCTTGGCGATGACGTCCTTGTCGTGGCTGTCGGGATCTTCACCGATATACTGCAATGCCATCGGAATGATCTCGGTCGGCGCGTCCAGGAAATGCACGCCGCATGAGGCCAGCTTTTCCATGTTCTCGGGCTTCAGCACCAGATCCATGCTGTTCAGCGCAACATCATCGCCCAGCACTTCCCTGACCTTGGCGACATTCACCCCAAGGCCCGTTGTGCCCCACATGTAGTTGATGGAATACGCGTTGTCCGGATCATAGCCCGCGGTGCGTTCCTGAATGACGTCCCACAGATTGCCCGCATTCGACAGTTTCGCCTTGTCCAGTTCCTGAAAAGCGCCGGCCTGAATCTGGCGCTGCAGAAACGTCCCGGTCGGCACCACCACATCATAGCCCGATCCCCCGGCCAGCATTTTGGTTTCCAGAACCTCGTTGCTGTCGAACACGTCATAGACAAGGGTCAGACCGGTTTCGGCCTCGAACTTCTCCAGCAGTTCTTCGTCGATATAGTCGGACCAGTTGTAAACACGCACCTCTTCAGCGAAAGCCGCCGAAGTCCCCAATGCGATGACCGCTGTCATGGTCAGCGTTTTGATTGACATTTTATTCTCCCTGCAAGTGTACGGGTATTTTCCCGTTTTTTTGGATTTGATCAAGTTTTGCGTTTTCCCCTGATCCCGCGTATGGTTTCACGGGGTCTGGCACCTGACAAGTTAACTTCAATGGAAACAGGGCAAATCGATTGGATTTGATCAAAAATACGGCACCCGGATCAACGTCGGGTGATCAGAAACGGCCCGCGCATGAGACGGTGTATCAGACCCTCAGGTCGCAGATCCTGTATGGGGAACTGGTGCCTGGGCAGCCTGTGACCATCCAGGGCCTGACCGATTCCCTTGGCGTTGGGATGACGCCGGTGCGCGAGGCGATTCGTCGGTTGATTTCAGATGGCGCGCTGGTGTTTCAGGGCAACCGTCGGGTCAGTGTGCCCTTGTTGTGCGACGGTGATGTTCAACAGCTGATTTTTGCAAGAACATCAATAGAATCAGAGCTTTCCAGGCGCGCGACAAGCAAAATGACCGCCTCGGACATCGACCGGCTTGAGCGGTTGGATCAGCGTCTGGATCGGACCATCGCGGATGGCGACGTCAGCGGGTATCTGCATCTGAACCATGTGTTCCACGAAACCTTGTATGCCCATGCGGACGCACCGATTCTCAGCGATCTTGCAGAACGGCTGTGGCTGCGATTCGGTCCGTCCCTGCGCGTGGTCTGCGGCCGGTTTGGCACTCAGAGCCTGCCAGATCGGCACAAGGACATCATCTCGGCCCTGCGCGCCGGCGATGCCGAAGGCGTGGCGAAAGCAACCGCGCAGGACATCGAACAGGGGATGGAACTGATGGCGGACGCGCTGACAGCCCCCTAGCGCCACCCGATTCGATTGACAGGAAAAAATTTGATCATATTGTGATCGCCAACCTCGCTTGCAGGAGATTCTTTGATGTCCATCATCACCAATCACATGCCGACCGCCGAATTGCAGGCGCTGGATGCGGCGCATCACATGCACCCTTTCTCGGCCAACGGGCCGCTGGGAACCGAGGGCGCGCGTGTGATCACGCGGGCCCGGGGCGTTTACCTGACCGACAGTGAAGGCGAAGAGATTCTGGACGCCATGGCGGGCCTGTGGTGCGTCAATATCGGCTATGGCCGCGACGAACTGGCCGAGGCCGCAGCCCGCCAGATGCGCGAGCTTCCCTATTACAACACGTTTTTCAAAACGACCCACGTGCCCGCCATTGCACTGGCCGCGAAACTGGCCGAAATCGCGCCGGGTGATCTGAACCATGTCTTTTTCGCCGCAGGCGGGTCCGAGGCCAATGACACCAACATCCGGTTGGTGCGCACTTACTGGGCCGAGAAGGGCCAGCCCGACAAGAACATCATCATCAGCCGCAAGAACGCCTATCACGGTTCCTCCGTGGGCTCGGCCTCGCTCGGTGGAATGGCCGGGATGCATGCGCAGGGCGGCATCCCGATCCCGAACATCCATCACATCAACCAGCCGAACTGGTGGGCTGAAGGTGGCGACATGACGCCCGAGGATTTCGGACTGGCCCGCGCGCGCGAGTTGGAAGAGGCAATTCTGGAACTGGGCGAAGACCGGGTCGCGGCGTTTATCGCAGAACCGGTGCAGGGCGCTGGCGGCGTCATCGTCGCGCCGGATACCTACTGGCCCGAGATTCAGCGCATCTGCGACAAGTACGATATCCTTCTGATCGCGGATGAGGTGATTTGCGGCTTTGGCCGCACCGGCAACTGGTTCGGATCGCAGACTGTCGGGATCAGGCCGCATATCATGACGATCGCCAAGGGCCTCAGCTCGGGCTATGCGCCCATCGGTGGCTCGATCGTCAATGACGAGATCGCCGAGGTGATCGGCAGAACCGAGTTCAACCACGGATACACCTATTCCGGTCATCCTGTCGCGGCTGCCGTGGCGCTGGAAAACCTGCGCATCCTCGAAGAGGAAAAGATCGTCGACCACGTCCGCGATGTCGCCGCCCCTTATCTGAAAAAGAAATGGGAAGCTCTGGTCGATCACCCGCTGGTGGGCGAGGCCAAGATCGTGGGCATGATGGCGTCCATCGCGCTGACACCGGACAAGGCCAGCCGCGCCAAATTTGCGTCGGATCCGGGCACGGTCGGCTATGTCTGCCGCGACCGCTGTTTTGGCAATAACCTGATCATGCGCCATGTCGGCGACCGGATGATCATTTCACCACCGTTGATCCTGACACCTGAGGATATCGACGAGATGTTCGTCCGCATCCACAAATCGCTGGATGAGGCGCAGTCTGACATAATTGAACAGGGGCTGATGAAAGCCGCGTCTTAAGCCAGGGTTGCCGATCGACGGTGGACGCTCTCAGGCACTGTCGGTCAGCAATGCGACGACCTGATCTGTTTCAGAGCGCCGCTGCTGTTTTCGGGGCTGTTGCAGCACAAGCGACTGTCCCGCGAAACATGAGGTGCTGTGCATCCGCCTCAACTCTCCGGCGGACAGCGCGTCTTCGATCAGACACAGATGCCCCATAAGCGCTCCTGCCCCTGCCTTGGCCTCTTCTACCGCCAGGCTGTACAAGGAAAACTGTGGGCCGCTTTCCGGGTCCTGTATGGGAACGCCGGTTTCCTGTGACCAAAGGGACCAGTCCTGCGCCCAGGTCAGGTCATGCAAGAGAGGCAAGGTGTCAAAGCCGTTATCGCCCCGTGCACGATCCAGAAGTGCGGGGGCACAGACGGGGGCGATTTCGTCCCGGCAAATGCTGATCTGGCATGAGGAACCGTTGGGAACGGCAAAGAAAATCGACAGGTCGAACAATTCCCGTGACAGGCTGGGCGGGCTTTCCATCGCGGTGACCGAAAAGCTGATCTTGGGAAATTGCGCGCGGATCTTGCCAAGCCGCTTCGGCAGCCAGAGCTGAGCAATCGACGGAAGGGCCGCGATGTGAAATTCGGCGTCCGGCTTGAGGTTGCGCAGGGCGCGGGTGGCATCTGCAAGCCCGTCAAAGGCCGATGTGAAACCCGGCACAAGGGCCTTTCCTGCCCGGGTCAGCTCGACACCCTGCGCATTTCTGCGAAACAGCGGCATTCCGGCCCAGCCTTCCAACGTCTTGATATGCTGAGAAATCGCGCCGGGCGTGACATTCAGCTCTTCGGCGGCGGCGACAAAGCTGACGTGGCGGGCGGCGGATTCAAAGGCGCGCATGGCGTTCAGGGGCGGGCCTTTGGGGCGCTTGGGGGCGACACTCATTTTATAGCCTTAGTTTTTCTACGGCAAGAAATAGCAAATCTGCTTTGCGTTGTCATCGTTCGGCTTCCAAGATGGGCGCGACCAAGGAGGCGTGACATGACACTTGCACAAAGAGACTGGGTACCCGGCAACTGCGAAACTCTGGTTCAGGAAATCGCGACCCGCGCCGCGTCGACTTCTTCCGGGGCGCTTCTTGAACGGATCGGGGATCTTGCGGAACAGAACCGCGTTATCCATGAGGAAATGTGTTTCAACCTCAACCCTGCGACCAATGTGATGAACCCAAAGGCCGAGGCGCTTTTGTCCTCGGGCATCGGCTCGCGCCCGTCGCTTGGTTATCCCGGCGACAAATATGAGATGGGGCTGGAAGCGATAGAAGAGATTGAGGTGATCGCCGCTCAGCTATGTGCCGAAGTCTTTGATGCGCAATATGCCGAAGTGCGGGTGCCCTCCGGGGCCATCGCCAATCTTTATGGCTTCATAGCGACCTGCAAGCCGGGTGACACTATTATAGCGCCACCGGCATCCATCGGCGGTCACGTCACCCACCACGTTTCGGGATGTGCCGGTCTTTACGGTCTGCGTATCGTCGAAGCCCCGGTCAATGCCGACGGCTATACCATCGATCTGGACCAGTTGCGCGCCCTTGCCCTGTCTGAACGCCCCAGGCTGATCACAATCGGGGGCAGCCTGAACCTGTTCGAACATCCTGTGGCCAACATCCGGGCAATCGCTGATGAAGTCGGGGCGAAGGTCATGTTTGACGCCGCCCATCAATGCGGGATCATTGCGGGGCGGGCGTGGTCAAACCCCCTGACCGAAGGCGCGCATTTCATGACCATGAGCACCTACAAAAGCCTGGGCGGGCCTGCCGGCGGCCTGATCGTCTCCAACGACGCCGCGATTGCAAAAGCGCTTGATGCCATCGCTTTCCCGGGCATGACGGCAAATTTCGACGCGGCGAAAACGGCGGCTCTGGCGGTGACGATGCTGGACTGGAAGGATTTTGGCACCGCCTATGCGCAAGAGATGATTGCTATGGCGCAGGCGCTGGCCGCGGCGTTGGATGCAAATGGCGTGCCGGTGTTTTCCGGCGCGCATGGGTTCACCAACTCGCACCAGTTTGCGGTTCTGGCACAGGGCTTTGGCGGCGGGCAGGCAGCGTCCAAACAGTTGCGCAAAAACGGGTTCCTCGGCTGCGGCATCGGCTTGCCTGTTCCAACGGTCGAGGGTGATATGAACGGGCTTCGGATCGGCACGCCCGAACTGGTGCGCTGGGGTATGACCTCCGGGGACGCAGCGCGACTGGCGGATCTGATCCGGCGCGGGTTAAACGATGAGCCGATCCAGCCCGAGGTCGCCGCCTGGCGGAAAGAGTTCTCGCGCCTGCATTTCGTGCACTGAGTAAGGACGGCTACGGGTACAGGCGGCGGCGGGCCGCCTGACACAAGGCTACCGCAACCGCTCCAG
Organism: Ruegeria sp. ABV4_181; assembly: GCF_056158465.1. NCBI lineage: Bacteria > Pseudomonadati > Pseudomonadota > Alphaproteobacteria > Rhodobacterales > Roseobacteraceae > Ruegeria > Ruegeria sp. ABV4_181. The sequence goes on along the minus strand of NZ_JBSWTI010000002.1, from coordinate 961,912 downwards.
CAAGTTCAGGCTGGCATATCCATCGGGCAGCAATCCCTGAGCCAGTTGATAGGCGCGCACGGCGTTGGTCGTGTTTGGCCCGATGCGGCCGTCAACGCTCTGCGTGTCGAATCCGGCTTCGGTCAGGCGAGATTGCAGTTCCTTGCGCTCCGTAAAGCTCAGCACCCGGTCATCGCGCGGCCATGCGGCGTGGAAAGGGGCTTGCCCCGCCAGTCTGTCGGACAGGTGGCCTATGCCGATCACATATGCGTCCGCGCCGTTATAGGCCTCGATCACCCTGAAATTGTCAAAGATCATCAGCGCCACGCCCTGCCCGCCCGCGGGCAGCAGGATCGCCGCCTGCCCGTGATCCGGCACAGGCTCGCCCTGCGGCGTCATGACCCCGCGATCCGCCCATTCCGACGGCAACAGGGTAAGATCCCGTCTGGCCAGCGCATAATCGAACCCCCTGGGCAGGCGCACTTCGACGCCCCAGGGTTGCCCCGGCGTCCAGCCGTGCCGCGTCAGATAAGCCGCCGCCGAAGCCAGCGCATCGGTCGGGTCGTCCGACCAGATATTGCGCCGCCCGTCACCGTCGAAATCCACCGCGTGATCCAGATACGAGGTCGGCATGAACTGCGTATGCCCCATCGCCCCGGCCCAGCTGCCGACCATGTCCGCGGGGCGGACATCCCCGGCCTGAACAATTCGCAACGCAGCGATCAGTTGGGATTCGAAAAACGACGCACGCCGGGCATCAAAGGCCAGGGTCGCCAGCGACCGGATCGTGTGATCGCTGCCCCGGAACGTCCCGTACGAGGTTTCAAGCCCCCAGATCGCCGCCACCAACTCTTTCCTGACGCCATATTCGGCCTCGATCCGGGTCAGCGCCGCGTGATGGCGCGCCAGCCCTGCACGGCCATTGGAGACGCGCGCGTCGGAAACCGCTGCATCCAGATACTCCCAGATGGGTCTGGAAAACTCGGCCTGATTGCGGTCGCGGGCGATGACCTCTTTGTCATAGGTCAGGCCTGCCAGCGACCGGTCCAGCGTGGATGCTGTGATGCCCTGCGACAGCGCCCGCTCACGGAACGCCCCCAGCCACGCCTGAAAGCGCGCATTTCCTTCGGTCGACACCCGGTACTCCCTTGTCGATGGCCGCAGGACGGGCCGGATCGACACCGCCACATCCGCCGAGGCCAGCTGATACGTGCCGGGCTGATTGCCGTCCGGTGACTGTGATGAATGTCCTGTTGGATCCGCCTGTAGAACGGATGCCCATAGTGCGGCGGTCATGACGCCACCTGTGCATACACGCATTCCGAATTGTCCTGATCACTGCTCGACAGCAGGATAGCGCAAAATCGGAAATTCACAAAGCGCTCAGGACGGGGGATCACACTCTTTTGCCTCCCGCTCGGCGCGGATCTGCGCCAGCGCCGCGCGCAGCATCGGCACCCGGTTGGGTCTGAAACTGTCGTCGGTCACCGTCATCTCCTGCATCCGGTCCAGCCGGAAGACGCGGAAATCCTCGCGCAGGTGGCACCATGACAGCAGCACGCTGGCGCGATCCATATAGACGATACTCAGCGGGCTGACCCGGCGTCGGGTGTCGTCCCCCTTGGCGTCGGTATAGGCGAACTGAACGACCCGCTCGTCCCAGGTCGCCTGCCGCAGGCTTGAAACGTCGATGGTTGGTTTTTTCGGGCGGTCAAAACGTGTCGCCGTCAGGACGGCGTGGCTCAGCCGATGAGATTGCCGGTGCGGTAAGCGCCCCTGCAACTTGTGCAGCGCTGCACCGGCCGCGTCCGAAAGGCCGGGGTCGCCGATCGCCTGCACTTCGCGCAGACCCAGGACCAGCGCCTCAAGCTCATCGTCGGTAAAGCCCAGCGGTGGCAGGGTGGCGTCTTCGATCAGGGTAAAGCCAAACCCGGCCTCGCCGTCGATTACCGCGCCCAGGCCGCGCAACGCGTCGATGTCGCGATGAACCGTTCGGGGCGATACGCCGAGATCCTGCGCCAGCTGGACCGAGGTCTTGGGTGACGGGCCAGAGCGCAGGGCTTGCATCAGCTGAAACAGGCGGGCGGTGCGGGACATACTGCAAGCTACCCTAAACCTGATGACAGGAACTGTCATTAGCCCAACGTATCCCTCTGGCATCCCAATCATGGAGCCACCGATGCTGACCCTACTGACCTTCCCTTCTGCCTTTGGCCTGTTCAGCGCCAGCCCCTTCTGCGTCAAGACCGCCCTGATGCTGCAACGATCCGGCCAGCACTGGCAGCGGTCGGATATGCTGGACCCCAGAAAGATGCCGCATCAGAAGCTGCCGGTTCTGCGCACGCCGGATCGCCTGCTGCCGGACAGCGACCTGATCCGCGACTGGCTGGAAACGCAGGGTGCCGACTTTGACAAAGGTCTGAGCGATGTGCAGAAAGCTCAGTCCCGCGCGCTGATCCGCATGGCCGAAGAGCATATCTATTACCACATCGTTCTGGACCGCTGGGGCAATGATCAGGTCTGGCCGATCCTGCGGGACACGTTTTTCAGCGAAATCCCGGCCCTGATCCGCCGGCCCGTGACCAACTCAATTCGCAAATCCGTGCTGAAACGGATGGATGGTGTCGGTGTGTCGCGATTCTCGGACGCAGATCGCACGGACAGGCTGGAACGCGATCTGGAGGCGATCTCGGCCTTTCTGTGGCAGTCGCCGTTTTTGCTGGGCGAGCACCCGACCGCGGCAGATATGAGCGTTGGGCCGGTTCTGGGCGCGATGCGCGCGACACCTGCGGAAACGGCGCTGACCCGTCGGATCAAACAGGATAACCTGCTCAGCAGCTATATTGACCGCATCGAACAGGCGATCCCGCTGACATGACACCGTTTGACGACCCTGCCGTAGAAGCCGCTTTTCAGGCATTTCCCGAAAACACCCGCGCGGGTGTTCTGGCCCTACGCAAGCTGGTATTTGAAACGGCAGGGTCGCTGCCCGCGGCGCAACCCCTGCAAGAGGCGCTGCGCTGGGGTCAGCCTGCCTATCTGGCGCCCAAAGGCTCTACGATCCGGCTGGGCGGGCACAAAGCTGCAAGCTTTGCCCTGTTCGTGCATTGTCAGAGCCGCCTCATGGGCGACTTCACCTCGGCTTTTCCGGGTGAGGATCGGATCGACGGCAATCGCGCTGTGCTGTTCGACGACCCGGATCAGATCGACGATACCCGCCACGGCTGGTTGATTGCGCGGGCGCTGACCTATCACCTTTGACGGCGTTTGCGTTCGACCTTGCGCTTGATCTTGTCTTTCTTGCGCTTGGCGCTGACCGCCTTGCGGCGGGTCGGCCGGCCTTTCGGACCACGCCCGCGCGGCAAAGCCTGATCGTCGATGGACAGCAGTTCCAGTTCCAGCCCGCCGGTCACTGGCGTCGCCTCGGTCAGACGCACGGTGACATGCTGGCCGATGGCGATGATCAGCCCGGTATCCGAGCCCATCAACGTCCCCGCCTCGCGGTCGAAATGAAAGAACTCGCGCCCCAGGGAGCGTACAGGCACCAGCCCATCTGCGCCGGTTTCGTCCATCTTCACGAAAGCGCCAAAGCGGGCGATGCCGCTGATCCGGCCCGAGAACTCATTGCCTACCCGCTCGCTCAGATAGGCCGCCAGATACCGGTCGGTCGTGTCACGCTCGGCCATCATCGAGCGGCGTTCCGTGTCCGAGATATGCGTGGCTGTTTCGTCGAGCCGCGCGATTTCATCCTCGGTCAACCCGTCCTGCCCCCAGCCATGGGCCGAGATCAGCGCGCGGTGCACGATCAGGTCGGCATAGCGGCGAATGGGCGAGGTGAAATGCGCATAGTTCCGCAGCGCCAGCCCGAAATGGCCGAAATTTTCAGGGTTGTAATAGGCCTGCGCCATCGACCGCAGCGTCGTCAGGTTGATCAGCTCAGCATCCTCGGTCCCTGCCGCCGCATTCAGAAGCGCGTTCAGATGCCGGGTTTGCAGCACTTGTCCCTTGGCCAGGTTCAGACCCGCCGCCTGCGCCGTTTCCCGCAGGCTTTCCAGTTTCTCGGGCGCGGGTTCCTCGTGTACCCGGAACAGCAGCGGACGGCGCTTGGCGATCAGGGTCTCGGCGGCGGCCACATTGGCGAGGATCATGAATTCCTCGATCAGCTTATGCGCGTCCAGCCGGTCGCGGAAAGCCACGCTCTCGACCTCGCCCTTGTCGCTGAGCACGATCTTGCGCTCGGGCAGGTCCAGTTCCAGTGGCTGGCGCGCAGCGCGCGCCTTTTTCAACGCGGCGTAAGCGGCATAGAGCGGCTTCAGCACCGGCTCCAGCAAAGGCCCGGTGCGGTCATTGGGGGTGCCGTCTATGGCCTCCTGCACTTCGGCGTAATGCAGCGACGCGGCCGAGCGCATCAGCCCGCGCACAAACCGGTGGCCGATCTTGTTGCCATCGGCGTCGATCTGCATCCGCACCGCGATACAGGCGCGCGGGACGCCTTCGTGCAGCGAGCACAGATCGCCCGACAGGCGGTCCGGCAGCATCGGCACAACGCGGTCAGGGAAATAGCTGGAATTGCCCCGCTTGCGCGCCTCGCGGTCCAGCGCGGTGCCGGGCTGCACATAGGCGGCGACATCAGCGATGGCGACCCAGATCACATGGCCGCCGGGGTTTTTCGGGTCATCATCGGCATGGGCATAGCAGGCGTCGTCATGATCCCGCGCATCCGACGGGTCGATGGTCAGCAACGGCATGTCGCGCAGGTCCTCGCGCCCCTTCAGGCCGACGGGTTTGGCCTTGTCGGCCTCGGCAATCACCTTGTCAGGGAAATCGTCGGGGATGCCGTGCTGATGGATCGCAATCAGCGACACCGCCTTGGGGGCCGAGGGATCGCCCAGCCGTTCCACGATACGCGCCCGCGGCAGACCCATGCGGTTCTTTGGCCCGGCCTGTTCGGCCTCGACCAGCTCCCCGTCTTTTGCGCCCATCACGGCCCCATCATGGACCAGCCATTCGTTCTGCCCGGTCTTGTCGATGGGCACAATCCGCCCGCCCTCAGCCCCCTTGCGGAATATACCCACGATCTTGCGCGGGTTGGTGCCGATGCGGCGGATCAGGCGCGCCTCGTAATTGTGGTCTTCCTCATGCACCACGGTCAGCCGGGCCAGAATGCGGTCGCCCTCGCCCAGCGCCGGATCGCTGGCGCGGGCGACGATCAGGACAATCGGCTCAACCCCTTCGCCATGCCATTCCAGCGGACGCGCGAACAGATCGCCATCGGCATTGGGCGCCTTCACCTGCAATACGCTGACCGGCGGCAGACGATCCGGGTCGCGATAGCTGCGCTTGCGCTTTTCCAGATGGCCCTCGGCCTCAAGCTCTTTGAGGATGCGCTTCAGGTCGATGCGGTCCGCGCCCTTGATGCCAAAGGCCTTGGCGATGTCACGTTTCGAGGTCAGGGTTGGGTTCGCCGAGATCCAGTCCAGGACCTCTTGCTTGGTGGGGATGCGAGTCATGGGTTCGGCCTAGCACGGGGATGCGACTGCGTCATGACCAAAAAAACCACTGCGCGGCTCAGGCGTGCAGATCGGCCACCGTATCGACATCGCGCAGCGTGTCCAAAAGCGCCACGCGGCACCCACGGACCGAGGCCAGCGTATCGGCCAGCGCGTGTTCGGTGGACCAGCGAACCTTGTCGAACAAGCCGGAGGGCAGCGCGCCATACCGTTGCGCGCCCACCAGCCAATAGCCGCCATCCGGGGCCGGACCGAACACCATCTGCGCCCGCCCCAGCGATTGAAACGCCCGCGCGATATGTGCGCGTCGGATGCCGGGAATATCCGCGCCGATCAGGCAGACCGGCCCTTTCGGCATGCCGCGCAGCATCCGGCCCATGCGATCCCCCAAATCCCCCCGCCCCTGCGCCGCGCGTGGCAGGTCGGCGGGCCAGACGCGGCTGATAAGCCCCGCGTGATCGGGCGAGACCGCCAGAACGATCTGCCAGCGCGGGTCGCGCAATCGCCGGATCAGCGACCGGGTCTGATGGCGGAACCACCAGGCCGCGCCGACCATACCGATATCGCGCCCCAACCGGGTCTTGACCCCGCCCGGATGCGGCTCTTTCACCATGATCACCAGAGTGCGCTGCATGGATCAGGCGAAATAGTCCCGCAGGATGCGTGTGTAGATCGCCTTGAGCTTTTCGATCTGCGCCACCTCAACGCATTCATCCACCTGATGCATCGTGCGACCGACCAGACCAAACTCGACCACCGGACAGTGATGCTTGATGAACCGCGCGTCCGAGGTGCCCCCTGTTGTGGACATCTCGGGCTGAATACCGGTTTCCGCCTCGACCGCCCGGGCCACCAGATCGGACAGCGGGCCGGGCGGGGTCAGAAAGCTCTCGCCCGAGATTTTGATGCGGACACCCACCTCGACGTCATAGGCGTCGGCCACGGAACGGGCCTCGGCCTGCAACCACTCGCTCAGGCTCGCGCCGGAGTGCAGGTCGTTGAACCGGATATTCACCGCCCCAGAACATTGCGCCGGGATCACATTGGTCGCTTCGTTGCCCGTATCTATGTTCACAACCGCCAGAGTCGAGGCGTCGAAATGGTCCGACCCGCGATCCAGTTCATGACTGGCCAACCGGTCCATCAGCCGCGCCATGGCGGGCAGAGGGTTCCTTGTCCGGTGCGGATAGGCGGAATGGCCCTGCACGCCGGTCACCGTGAACCACGCGGTCATTGATCCGCGGCGCCCAATCTTCATCATCTCGCCCATGGTGTTGGGGCAGGTCGGCTCGCCCACCAGACAGACCGACATCTTCTCATCGGCCTCAGCCATGTAGTCCAGCAGCGCGGTGGTGCCGTCCACAGCGTCACCCTCTTCATCGCCGGTGATTGTCAGGATGATGGCACCTTCCGGCGGCGTGGCGCGCACGAAATCGACCGCCGCTGCCGCAAAGGCCGCCACGCCGGATTTCATGTCTGTGGTGCCGCGCCCGTACATCACGCCATCGCGAATTTCGGCGCCAAAAGGCGGCATCGTCCACGCCGCCTGATCCCCGACCGGCACGACATCGGTGTGGCCGTTGAAGCCAAAGCTGCGCGCATGGCCCTTGTTGCCCCATCGCGCGAACAGATTGCTGACGCCGCCGCGATCGACGCGCGTGCAGCTGAACCCCCCGTCCGACAGCAGAGTCTCCAGCAGAACCAGTGCGCCGCCTTCCTCGGGTGTGACCGATGGGCAACGGATCAGATCCGCTGTCAGCTGTACCGGATCTGTCATGGATTGGCCCCCTTGGATTGTGCGTGCGCAGGTTCACGCACAGATTCAACGATTTGGACAGATTGCCAACCCCAACACGCCCAGATTGGCCTGCTTTTTCGCCCATGTCCCGAATTGATACCCCAATAAATCATGGACATTGACCCTGCGATCACCTTGCTGCCCCGTTCAAAAATACGTTACAGCGCCGCGAAACAGGTGAAATGCCGATGATACGCGCCCTTTTCACATGGATCTGCCTGACTTTCGCCGTTCTGGCAGAGCAAGGCCAGGCCCAGACACTGACCGTCACCACGGTGACCCGCCCCCCGTTTTCCTATGTCGAGGACGGGGCACAGTCGGGGTTTTCCATGGATCTGCTTCAGGCCCTCGCCCAGTCGCTGGACTGGGAATATTCGGTCAACCGGGTCGAGGTCTTCAGCGACATGCTGAGCGCGGTTCAGGACGGGTCTGCGGATCTGGCCATTGCCAATATCTCGATCACCGCGTCGCGCGAAACGCAGATGGATTTCAGCCAGCCGATATTCGAGGCCGGCCTGCAAATCATGGTGCCGTCCGATGCCGCGCGCCGGCCATCTTTGTTGCAGGCGCTGCTGTCGCGCGAGCTGTTCATCGCCATCGGCCTGGCCTTTGCCATTCTGTTGGGCGGCGGGATGCTGATGTGGCTGTTCGAGCGGCGCGCGCAACCCTATTTCGACCGCAACCTGGATGAGGCATGGTTTCCGTCCTTCTGGTGGGCCCTGAACCTGGTGGTGAACGGCGGTTTTGAAGAGCGCATGCCGCGCACGCCGTTCGGTCGGTTGCTGGGCGTCGTTCTGGTCGTGTCGTCGCTGTTCATCGTGTCGGTTTTCACAGCCCGGATCACCTCGGTCATGACCGTGGATGCGATCAGCGGCAACGTGAATTCCGTCAACGACCTGTACGGCAAGCAGGTGGGCACGATCTCGGGTTCCACCGCCGCGGGTTTTCTGGACCGTCGCGACATCGAATTCACCGGCTATCCGGGTCTGGACGAGATGTTGACCGCATTCCAGACCAACGAGCTGGATGCCGTTGTATTCGACGCGCCGATCCTGTCCTACTACGCGGCGCATGAAGGCCGCAGGATCGCATCGGTGACAGGCGGTGTCTTCCTGCGCGAAAATTACGGCATCGCCTTCCCGACCGGATCACCTCTTGTCGAGGACGTCAATCAGGCGCTGCTGGCGCTGCGTGAAGACGGCACCTATGACGAAATCTATCGCAAGTGGTTCGGGTCCCGGAACTAGGCCGGGTCCTGATCCCCGTAGAACGGCGTCATCTGCGCAACAATCACCGCGTTTTCATCCAGCGCCCGCTGCATCAGCGCCCGTTCATCCGGATCAATCTCATGCCCCTGCGCCTCGCGCTCGGCCAGCGTGCCATACCCTGTCACATCCAGCGGCGCAGTATCGGCCTGTTTCAGAATAGCCACCGTTTCACGTACAGCTTCGGCCTCATCGACGCCGCTGGCGAAACACATCAGCGCCGCGCCGGTCGCGCCGTCAGGCAGGCCGTCGCCATCCTTGCGGCCGATCTGAACCAGAAGAGTATAGACTTGCTGACGCGAGGGTTTTTTATGCTTTTCCATGCCGCCTGCCTTACGAGCGGAACGCGGGACGGTCAACTCATTCAACCGTCTTTCGGTGCAGTCCGATTCGCGATTCTCACAGGCGTCCGGTGTCATGTCCTGTTCAATTGGCCCGTCGAACCGTGCCGAAGAGACACAGCCAATCAGCAAAATTATCTCCGGGAGATTGACATGGTTTCCAGCAAGAATCCGCTAAGTTGAAAACGGCGTCAGTTCGCCGACGGATTGCAATGCTATGCGCGGGATTTGGCTTACCGCGGCTCTGCCTTACCGAGCCGTTACGAGGTGAAAACAGCAAAATCTAGAATATCAGCATTGAAAAAATTTTTAGAGAAAGGACGTTCGATGAGTAAGTTGTCCAGACTACTAACGACCTTGGCGAGCCTATTTGCTTTGGCACTGGCGCCAGCGGCGTTTGTTTTGACCATGTTCTCTTCAGACCCGGCCTATGCGGAAGAAAGCACCAATGGCGGTGAAGGCGAGTCCGAAGGTGAAGGTGAGTCCGACGGCGAAGGTGAGTCCGACGGCGAAGGCGAATCCGACGGCGAAGGTGAATCCGACGGCGAAGGTGAATCCGACGGCGAAGGCGAATCCGACGGTGAAGGCGAGTCCGACGGCGACGACGGCGAAGGCGAGTCCAACGGCGACGACGGTGAAGGCGAGTCCAACGGCGACGACGGCGAAGGCGAGTCCAACGGTGACGACGGTGAAGGCGAGTCCAACGGCGACGACGGCGAAGGCGAGTCCAACGGCGACGACGGCGAAGGCGAGTCCAACGGCGACGACGGTGAAGGCGAGTCCAACGGCGACGACGGTGAAGGCGAGTCCAACGGCGACGACGGTGAAGGCGAGTCCAACGGCGACGACGGTGAAGGCGAGTCCAACGGCGACGACAGTGAAGGCGAGTCCAACGGCGACGACGGTGAGTCCGAGGACGAATATGGCCGCGACAAGGACGGCGAGACTCCCGCACGGGTTATCACCACCGAGTAACGGCAGTTACAACTGTCCTTACAGACAAGTTCGGGCGTGACCTCCGGGCAGAGACACGCCCGAGCTTCACAAAACGAAGAAAGGCCGGGAACCCAGAGTCCCCGGCCTTTCCTCTGTCGTTCTTTTACATCAATCCCGCAGCAATTCGTTGATGCCGGTTTTCGAGCGGGTCTTTTCGTCGACCCGCTTCACGATCACGGCGCAATAGAGGCTGATGTTGTTCTTGGACGGCATCGCGCCGGCGACAACCACCGAATAGGGTGGCACCTCGCCATACATGACTTCACCGGTTTCGCGATCCACGATCTTGGTCGACTTACCGATATAGACGCCCATGCCCAGAACCGAGCCCTCGCGGACGATGCAGCCCTCGACCACTTCGGAACGGGCACCGATAAAGCAATTGTCCTCGATGATGGTCGGCCCGGCCTGCATCGGCTCCAGCACGCCGCCAATGCCGACACCGCCCGACAGATGGACATTCTTGCCGATCTGCGCGCAGGACCCGACTGTGGCCCAGGTATCAACCATCGTGCCTTCGTCGACATATGCGCCGAGGTTCACGAAGGATGGCATCAGAACGACACCCGGCGCGACATAGGCCGACTTGCGCACCACGCAGTTCGGCACGGCCCGAAAACCCGCCGCGCGCCACTGGTTCTCGCCCCAGCCCGCGAATTTGCTGTCGACCTTGTCCCACCAGCCGCCATTTTGCGGACCGCCCGGCTGGATTTCCATGTCCTTGATGCGAAAGCCCAGCAGGACCGCCTTTTTGGCCCACTGGTTCACGTGCCAATCGCCGTTCTCCAGCTTTTCCGCCACGCGCAGCGACCCGCTGTCCAGCGCGTTCAGCGTGTCTTCGATCGCTTCGCGCTGTTCGCCGGTGGTGGCGGGGGTAATGGTGTCGCGCGCCTCCCAGGCGGCTTCGATGGCGGCTTCCAGTTGCGCGTTGGACATGGGATTCTCCCTGCTGAATCTGTTCACGTTGGTTTTGCCTATACGCAAGCGCAACCCATGGCGCAATGCGACGCAGGCGGGCCCGTTTACGTCAGTCTTCGGTCTGGGCGGCCAAAGCGGCAAACATTTCGCGGTCGCTGTCGGTACCGGCGTTCGGCGCCGTCAGCAGCACATCCCCGTAAAATACCGAATTCGCCCCGGCCAGAAAGCACAGCGTCTGCTCGGCCGCCGAGAAATCGGACCGCCCGGCCGACAGCCGCACCCGGGTCTTGGGCATCGTGATGCGCGCCGTTGCAACCATGCGTACCAGATCAAAGATGCCGACCTTGTCGCGATGCGCCAGCGGGGTGCCTTCAACCGGGATCAGGGCGTTGATCGGTACGCTTTCGGGGTGCGGGCTGAAACTCGCCAGCACCTGCAGCATCGACGCGCGGTCACGCAGGCTTTCACCCATGCCGATAATGCCGCCGCAGCACAGATCGATCCCCGCGTCCCGACAATATCCAAGGGTTTCAAGCCGGTCCTGATAGGTGCGGGTTCCGATGATTTCGCCGTAGAATTCCGGTGACGTGTCCAGATTGTGGTTATAGGCCGTCAAACCGGCCCGGGCCAGGCGCCGGGCCTGATGCGGCTGCAACATGCCAAGGGTCACGCAGGCCTCCATGCCCAGCTCGCGCACGCCCGAGATCATTTTCAGCACATTGTCGAATTCTTCGCCATCGCGAACCCGTCGCCAGGCAGCCCCCATGCAGAACCGCTCGGCTCCGGCCTGTTTCGCGCGTCTGGCCAGCGACAGGACATGCGCCGGGTTCATCAGTTTTTCCCGGGTCAGTTCCACCTCGCGGTGATGCGCGGATTGCGGGCAATAGGCGCAGTCCTCGGGGCAGCCGCCGGTCTTGATCGACAGCAGGCTGGCCTTCTGGATGTCATCCGGATCGTGATGAGCGCGGTGGATACTGTTGGCGCGCCCGATCAGTTCAAGAAGCGGAAGACGCAGCAGCGCCTCCACTTCGTCCACGGTCCAGTCGGCGCGGAGATCCTGAGCCGTATTAGGCATCCGGTTGCGCCCCGCGGATCTTCCGCATCAGCCCGGCGGGCAGGCCGAACACCAGAACCGCGGCCAGTGCGACTTTGACCAGATCACCGGCAATGAAAGGCGTGAACCCATAGGCCAGAAGCTTGTCCGCCGGCACAAATTGCGCCAGCCATCCCAGACCCAGGGCGTAAACCACGGACAGACCCGCCAGCATGGCCGGAACAAGGAACAGCCTGCGCAGATGATCGGCGGCCCAGCCGACAAGCAGGGCTGCAAGGACAAAGCCCAGCAAATACCCGCCAGTGCCGCCGATCATATAGGCAAGACCGATCCCCTTTTCAGGCGTACCCGCAAAGACCGGCAACCCGGCTGCCCCTGCGATCATGTATCCGATCACCGTCGCACCTCCCAGCCGCAGACCATAGGCCGCGGCTATGCCCATGACGGCGGCCACCTGCAATGTCATCGGCACGGGCCAGAACGGGACCTGAATCTTGGCGCTTGCCGTCAGCAGCAGGATACCTGCCACAATGCGCAGTATCTGACCGGCGGGTGTCAGAGCGCCTATGGATGGCAGAGCGGAGTCGAGTGCGATTTTCATCTTTCCCTCTTTTATAGATTTTTTTGATTCATTTCTGCACAGCAGCATTATTATTATCTATTAAAAATCAAGACAAATCTTCACTGTGAAATTTTCGCCCTGTTTTCAAAGGATTCCTGCGGTCTAGCTTGCCCGCCGAATGTGGCGCACCAGAATCGACGTGGCAGAGGCGGCGTCGCGGCTTTTCAGGGCCTGCACGATGGCCGCGTGGTCGGTGTCGACACGCTGCACCCATTTCGGTCGCCAATGTGCGAACAGATGGCGGGCGCTTGCGATGTGAAGATCGTCAATCGTGTGCAACAGCCGCGGCATCCCGCATGGTGTCAGAATGGTCCTGTGAAAAACCCGGTTGCGGGCTTCCCATTGCGGCATGGTTTCGGCCTGATCACACGCGACCCGGGCGTCATTGGCCGCCTTCAGGGCGGCCGGCGTCATGTTCTGCACCGCATGCTGCAGCGCCAGACTTTCCAGCGCCACACGCATTTCGATCACCTCGCGCACTTCGGCCGGGTCCAGCGCGGTGACCCGCATGCCGCGCCGGGGTTCGCTTTTGGCCAGCCCATGCGCCTGCAGCTTCAACAGCGCCTCGCGCACCGGCACATGGCTGGCCTCAAACGCCCGCGCGATATGGTCCTGACGCAGCTTTTCCCCGGCGGTCAGGTCCCCGGTGATGATTTGCTGGCTCAGTTCCTGATAGATTCGGTCTGCGATCGTCGCGGTCATGAATTATAGATAAAATCCACATTCTGCTTTCACAAGCCAGGATTTCAATCCCGCAACGGGTCCGAGGCGATATTCCCGCCGCAAACCAGAACGGCCACCTTCTCACCCGGTTCCGGCCGGTACACGCCGGACAGCAAAGCGGCAAGCGCGGTTGCGCCGGCAGGTTCGACAAGGATGCGATGGGCTTGCCACAGCATCTTTTGCGCCTGCGTGATGGCCGCGTCACTCACCAGAACCGAAGTCATCCCCCGGGCCAGGCTGAAACAGATCGAACCGATCCGCCGCGCGCCCAGCGCATTGGCGGCCACGCCCGAGACGCTGACATCCACCGGCCCGCCTGCCCGCAATGCCGCGTTCAGCGCGCAGGAGGTCTCCGGCTCAACCGCCACGACCTTGCGCGCATCCTGCAACCACGCCAGAGCGCCCGCGATCAGGCCGCCGCCACCGACCGCGACCAGCACGGTATCGGCCGCAAGACCCTGCGCCTCCCACTCAGCGAAACAGGTGCCCTGCCCGGCTACGGTGGCCGGCGCGTCATAGGCGTGAATCTGCATCGCGCCGCTGGCTTCTTCATGCGCCTGCGCCAGAGTCAGCGCATTGGCGTATTCACCCGGCACCACGCTCAGATCCGCGCCGGTCTGCTCGATCAGCGCGATCTTGGACGGTCCGGCAAGTTCCGGGACGAAAATCTTGGCCGGGTGCCCCAGCCGCTGCGCGGCAAAAGCCGCCGCCGCGCCGTGATTGCCACCGGACGCCGCCACGACACCTGCCTCTGGCACCTCCAGGCTGAGCAATGTGTTGAACGCCCCACGGGCCTTGAAACTGCCGGTGTGCTGCAACTGTTCCAGCTTCATCTCAACCGGGTGGTTCAGCCCCAGGGCGTGGCTTTCCATCACCGGCGTGACCTGCGCGTATCCGGCGATGCGTTCGCGCGCGGCCAATATCTCGCTCTTCCAATTCATTCTTGTCTTTCCGTGACTGGCACTCTGGGCGCGAACCCTATAGCTGTTTGAGAAACACGCAAGCAGGGAACCACAACCGATGAGAGAAGACCGCCTCAGCCCCTTCCGCGACGCGCAGACCGACCGTTCGACCGCGAGCGAGGTGCCGGATACGCCGCAGACCCGCTCACCTGCCTATCGCCTTGCCTTTGCCGACGACGATTTCCTGTGCCGGGACGAATTGCGCCCGGTGCGCCTGCAGCTGGAACTGCTGAAGCCGGAAATGATCATGACCGAGCGTGAGATCACCTCGACCATCGTCATGTTCGGCGGCGCGCGTATTCCGGAACCGTCGCAAAAGCACACCGCCCGTACGGACACGCTGGCCAACCTGTCGAAATATTATGACGAGGCGCGCGAATTCGCCCGGCTGATGACCGAAAAATCGAACGAAACCGGCTGCCGCGAGAACGTCATCGTCACCGGCGGTGGCCCCGGTGTGATGGAGGCCGGAAATCGCGGCGCGCAGGACGCGGGTGGCTGTTCCATCGGTCTGAACATCGTGCTGCCGCATGAGCAGGCGCCAAACCTTTATGTCACGCCCGACCTCAGCTTCAACTTCCACTATTTCGCGATCCGCAAGATGCATTTCCTGATGCGCGCCCGTGCCATCACCATCTTCCCCGGCGGGTTCGGGACCATGGACGAACTGTTCGAGTCCCTGACCCTGATCCAGACCGGGCGGATGGAGCGCGTGCCCTTCCTGCTGTTCGGGCGTGAATTCTGGGAAAAGGTCATCAACTGGGAGGCGCTGGCCGACGCCGGCACCATATCGGACGAGGATCTGGACCTGTTCCGTTTTGTCGACACCGCGCAACAGGCGGTCGACATCATCGAGAACTGGGAACCCGCCCCCGCGCGCGACGAAATCCCGGGGCGCTGAACGATGGCACCCAAGACCGGCGAGATGCTGCACCTGCGCGGAAACGCCCTAAACAAGGGCGACCCGGTCGCCCTGCCACTGACCCAAAGCAGCATGTTCCACCTGCCCGGCGCGCCCGAGGGGCACGCGACCTATGGTCGGGTCGACAACCCCACATGGGAGCATCTGGAACACGTTCTGTCCCATCTGGAAGACGCGCCCTGCCTCAGCTTTCCCTCGGGCATGGCGGCGATTTCGGCCGCATTGTTTGCCACGGTGCAGGCCGGGTCACGCATCCTGATTCCGTCGGACGGCTATTATGTGACGCGTTTGCTTGCGGGTCGGTTTCTGTCCCACTTGGGTGTTTCCGTCACCGAATGCCCCACCACCGCATTTGCCGACGGAGGGTTTGACGGGTTCGATGTGGTCTTTGTCGAAAGCCCCTCGAACCCCGGGCTGGACATGATTGACCTGCCCGCCATCACCGCTGCCGTGCGCGCCGCTGGCGGTCTCACCATTGCCGACAACACAACCCTGACGCCTTTGGGCCAACGGCCGCTGGATATGGGGATCGACATCGTGGTGGCCTCGGACACCAAGGCCATGGGCGGGCATTCCGACCTGCTGATGGGGCATGTGGCTTGCCGCAACTCCAAAATCATGGAGCGGGTCGAGGAATGGCGGCGCGTTTCGGGTGCCATCCCCGGCCCGCATGAGGCGTGGCTGCTGCATCGCGGGTTGGAAACGCTGGACGTGCGTTTCGACCGTATGTGCGCGTCGGCGCAGGTGCTGGCTGAACGGCTGGCGGATCACCCGGCGGTTAAACATATCCGTTTTCCCGGCCTGCCCGGCGATCCTTCGCACGCGCTGGCCAAGGCGCAAACGGCACGGTTCGGCTTTCTGCTGTCGATTACCCTGGACTCCGAGGCCAGGGCGGACGCCTTCATCAACAGCTGCCCGATGCTGCGCCCCGCCACGTCCTTCGGCGGCGTCCACAGCTCGGCCGAGCGGCGCGCGCGGTGGGGCGATGACGTTGACCCCGCCTTCATTCGCCTGTCTGTCGGTTGCGAACCGGTGGAAGAACTGTGGCAGGCGATTGAGGCCAGTCTGAACGCGCTTTGACTACTTCTTGGTCTCGCGCAGTTCCTTGAACACATAGATCGGCAGCACGACGCTGGCGATCAGCGCGCCCAGCCAGACCAGCAGCGTCGCGGCCAGCAGGTTCGATATGCCCCCGACGGTCAGCCCGGCGGTGATCAGATCGGTCGCCAGAAGACCCACGAAGGTCACGATCAGCGCGATGCCGCCCTTCAGTGCCGGCGCCTTCTTTTCCCCAAGCTTCAGGATCAGCGGCTCGGCCACCACCTGCACCAGCGTAAAGACGATCACCACGACGATGAACGAGATCGGCCTGATCGCAAAGCCCGACAAAATCAGCGCCGCAAGCAGCAATCCGATGGCATTCCCCGCCAAAAGGGCCAGTACGGACTTGATTCTGCGCGACATGCGTTTCCCCGTCAGCACGTTTTCGAACTGGACAGATGGTAACAGACCTGCGGGATTTTGCGAGCGGTTTCAAATGCCTCTTCCTTTTGGGCCGATGAAACCGCATGATAAAACCCAGTCATCCAGATCAGACCCACCCCACATTGACGAGAGGTGAGATGAGCGACGATCCCTATTCCGTTCTCGGTGTCTCCAAAGACGCCAGCGACGCAAATATCAAAAAGGCCTACCGGCGGATCGCCAAAGAATGCCACCCGGACCTGAAACCCGGCGATGGCGAAGCCGAAGCCAAATTCAAGGCCGCCGCGGCCGCCTATGATCTGCTCAAGGACCCGGAAAAACGGGCGCAATATGACAATGGCGAGATTGACGCCTCGGGGCAGGAACGCCCCCAGCAGCACTATTACCGCGATTACGCCGAAGCCGCCGGCAACCCCTATCGCGGGCGCGCGGCGGACCCCGACGACATGTCGGATATCTTCGCCGAATTCATGCGGGGACGGCAGGGATATGGCCAACGCACGCAGGGCTTTCATGCACCGGGGCACAATCGCAGCTACAGTTTGCAGATCAGCTTTCTGGATGCTGTGTTCGGCGCCAGCCAAAAGCTGACGCTGCCCGATGGCGACCGGATCGAGGTGAAAATCCCCGCCGGCATCACCGACGGCCAGACCATCCGCCTGCGCGGCAAGGGCGACCCGGGTTTTGGCGAGGGGCCGCCGGGCGACGCGCTGGTGACCGTCTCGGTGGCGAAACATCCGGTATTCGACCGTCAGGGCGATGACATCCACATCACCCTGCCGATCACGATTGATGAGGCCGTTCTTGGTGGCAAGGTCCCCGCGCCAACCATCGACGGCGGTGTCAATGTCAGCGTCCCGGCCGGCACCAGCAGCGGCAAGACCCTGCGCCTGCGTGGCAAAGGGGTGAAAAAACGCGGCTCGTCCGAACGGGGGGATCAGCTGATCGAACTGACCGTTACGATGCCCGACCGGATCGACGACGAATTGAAGCAGTTCATGGAAAAATGGCGCGACACCCACCGCTATGATCCGCGCAAAGGAATGCCGTCATGACCCGCACCCTGACCGAAGACGAACTGATCACGGCGGTCGCCCGGCTGACCTCGACCCGGTTGTCCCAGTATCTGGCGGCAGAGATCGTGATCCCGGAACAGACCGAGCGCGGCCTGGTCTATCACAGCCTCGACGTGGCCCGGCTGGAACTGGCCTGCGAGTTGCATGACCAGTACGAGATGGAGCCGGACGCCCTGTCGATGATGATATCGCTGATCGACCAGTTGCACGGTCTGCGCGCCGAACTGCGCGAGGTGCTGAACGCCGTGGACGCACAGCCCGAGCCGGTCCGGCAGACCCTGATCGAGGTCATCGGAACCGCCCGGTTCGGCCGCAAGTAACCGGCGCCTAGTTTCCGGTGGCGTAATCCTCGGGCACGAAGAACGTGTAGTCGCGGTCGGCCACTGCTTCGTGGCATTCATGGCAATAGACCACCGCACCCGAGCGCGCGCCCATCGTGTCGCCAAACAGCGACCCGTCCGGCATCACCATGATATAGCGCCAGTCGGCGGTTTCGGGACTGGCACCCTCGGCCAGCTTTTCCATCACGAACAGGGCGCCCGGATGGACGTTGCCCTCATCCGTGACCGTTACGCTGTCCTTGGCCAGCACCGAGCCCAGGGGCAGTTTCTCACCCTCTTTCAGGGTGCCGTAATTATGCGCCATGCGATTGGCATAGCTGTTCACATAGCGCTGACCATGCGTCGCCGAGATATAGGGCGCATCGTTGAACAGCGGCCAGTTTTGATAGTTCAGCAGCAGATCCAGTTGCGCCGCCGCATATCCGCGCGCCATGCGCCGCTGCAACGATGCGTAGATGCGCAACGCCTCTTCCTTGGACAGATCCGCGGGGTTTTCAATGGCAAGATGCGCATCTTCGCCGCTGGACTGAGCCGCAGATTCCGTTGCGGCAATGCCCGAGAGCGCCGATGCTGCAATGAAGATGAATAGCAATCGTGTAAATCGTAATAACATTTGGATGGCCCACCTGGTTCGTAAGGTTCGCCTGAACGCCGCACGTCATGCTTGAAAAAAGATAGCGGCCCTGAACAAACGTGCCACACCCGGATCGCGACTCTCACCGCTTTGTGCGCAAGAGTGAATTGCGCCCATCCGGGATTGACACCTGAAACATATCAAATTGTGCATACAAAAAACAACGGCGGAAACATTAAATTATTAAGGCCGCTGTTCCGACTTTGGGTTTACTGGCTTTGAAGCCCCGCTTCGGCTTCAATCTGCCTGCGTGACTTGCGGGCGCGTTCGGTTGCCGATTTCAGCTGGCCGCAGGCCGCCATGATGTCCTCGCCCCGTGTTTTTCGGATCGGCGAGGCATAACCCGCCTGGTAAATGATATTGGCAAAGGCCCGGATACGGTTGTTCGAACTGCGCTTGTACGGCGCGCCGGGCCATTCGTTGAACGGGATCAGGTTGATCTTGGCCGGGATGTTATGGCGCTTGATATGCGCGATCAGGCGGTGCGCGTCCGCGTCACTGTCGTTGACGCCATCCAGCATCACATATTCAAAGGTGATCCGCTCGGAATTCGACACGTTGGGATAGCTGGCTAGCGCCTGCAACAGTTCCTCGATATTCCAGCGCTTGTTGATCGGGACCAGCACGTCGCGGGTCTCATCCGTGGTGGCGTGGAAGGAAATCGCCAGCAGGCAGCCGATCTCTTCTGCCGTCCGCGCAATTTCGGGCACAACGCCGCTGGTCGACAGGGTGATGCGACGGCGCGACAGGGAAATCCCCTCGGGGTCCATGGCGATCTTCATCGCGTCGCGGACGTTTTCAAAGTTATAAAGAGGCTCACCCATGCCCATCAGAACGATGTTTGACAGAAGGCGGGTTTCGTCCTTGGGCGCGCCGGGGGTCGGCCATTCCTCAAGATCGTCGCGGGCCATCATCACCTGCCCGACAATCTCGGCCGCGGTCAGGTTGCGCACCAGTTTCTGTGTACCGGTATGGCAGAAGGAACAGGTCAGCGTGCAGCCGACCTGCGATGAAATGCACAATGTGCCCCGATCATCTTCGGGGATGTAGACCACCTCGACCTCATGCCCGCCCGCGATGCGACACAGATACTTGCGGGTGCCGTCCTCGGAAACCTGACGGGTCACAACCTCGGGAATCTCGATCACGAAGCTTTCGGCCAGTTGCGCGCGATAGGCTTTCGCCAGATTGGTCATTTCGCCGAAATCGCGCACGCCCCATTGATAGATCCACTGCCAGATCTGGCCAGTGCGCATCTTGGCCTGCTTTTCCGGTGTGCCATGCTCGATCAGCACCTCACGCAATTGATCGCGGGTCAGACCGACAAGGTTGATCTTCCCCTCGGGCAGCTTGCGAGGGATGGTCATGACGTCTTGAGTGATCGGCGCTTTGGGCGACATGTGGCTATCTCGAAGGATTCTGGCTTGGGATGCGCCTCTATATAGGACTGCGCGCAAAGATCAAAAGAAATCGTGCGCCCGCTGCGCGCATAGCAGCCATTCACCCCCGCGTGGATTGCCAGATCGCGGTGGTGCGGACCTCGATTACAGATCGGCCGCAACGGCAAGGCCGAAGCGACCGAATACATCTGGTCATCCGTGCGGTTGAACGGTCAGACACCCGCAGGCAGGATATCGCAATCCGCGGCATCCAGCGTTTTGACCGGGTCTTCCGGGCCGCATTGTTCACCCGAGACCGGGTAGGTTTCGTTGCTCTTGTCACAGGCGCCCAGCACCACGGCTGCCATCATCAACAAGGCGGCAAGAGGTTTGTTCAGCATTTGCAAGCTCCTTCCATGCTCTTGAACCGATTAGTTCAGACAGGCGCGAGGCTGACATTGATGCGGATCAATTCGGGCGAGGAACGTGGCGTAAAGGCGGATCAGGCGATCCCAAAACGCAACAAAGCCCCGGCGGATGACGGGGCCTTTGGCTACGTGGCGCGGTTGCTTAGTTGGTGCAACGCTTTTCCGCGTCTTCGATGGCCGCGGTAAAGCCCAGCAACGAAAACGTGTCTTTGGTCTGTGTGCCGCGCTCGGACCGGGCAGTCAGCACCGCCTCGGTGCCGCGCTTCATGGCGGCGACCACTTTCAGGTCTTCACCTTCGGTTGCGGGCCATGCCCATTCGCCTTCGGTGATCAGTTCGAATTTGGTACCATCAATATCGAGGTTGACGGTCGACCCGGCCGCAAACGGGTAGCCACCGGTAAAGGTGACCTGTCCCTTGACCTCGGCATTGGGGCGATAGAACACGAACAGCAGGATGTCGCTGCGGCGCACCGAAACTACCCGGCCGCCGCGCGTGTTGACGGTTTCCTTGGGGGCGGACACGCTCCAGCATTCGGTGGGATCATCCTCGACGAACACGCTCCAATCCGTTTTTGCTGCCACGCGATTGGTGCTGGTCGCCTGCTGAGCGGTTGCAGCTGTGGCCATCCCTGCCACGCACAGGCCCGCGATCACGCGGACAAGCTTTGATCCCATCTGTCCAGCCTCCTAGCCCGACCTAATACCTCATACCCATCGGAACTGCCTGCGAACCCTGCCGGTTCGTCTGTAAGTTGCGTATTCCGATGATTGCCGACATACACACACTAACGCAGGTTTCGCCACAGGCGAAAGGGCGATTGGCAGAATTTTGCGCATATTACGGAGGGTCCCGATGACGCAGCCAGTACCAATGACCGAACTGTGGCGCGGCCCCTTGCTGGAAAGCCTGCATCTGGGCCACGCGGTGATTTGCGACGACAGCGGCCAGATCGTGCAGAGCTGGGGTGATCCCCAGGCGGTGATCTATCCGCGATCCTCGGCCAAGATGATCCAGGCCCTGCCCCTGATCACATCCGGCGCAGCGGCGAAATACGGTCTGAACAGCGAGAATCTGGCCCTGGCCTGCGCGTCCCACAGCGGGGCGGCAATCCACACGGATCGGGCGGCGGCCTGGCTGGATCATCTGGGTCTCACGGAACCCGACCTGCGCTGTGGCCCGCAGGAGCCGCAGGACATGGCCGCGCGCGACGGGCTGATCCTGGCCGATGACACACCCTGCCAGCTTCACAACAATTGCTCGGGCAAGCATTGCGGGTTTCTGACCGTGGCGCAGCATATGGGTGCGGGGCCGGAATATCTGGAAATCGACCACCCGGTGCAACAGGCCTGCCTTGCCGCGATCGAGGAAACTACGGGCGAAACCAGCCCGGCTTATGGCATTGATGGCTGCTCGGCACCGAATTTCGCTACCTCACTGGCGGGGCTGGCGCGGTCGATGGCGTGGTTCGCGTCGGCTGCGGACCGGTCGGACCGGGCCAGCGACGCGGCAGCGCATCTGGTTGCGGCGATGGTCAAGCACCCCGAACTGGTCGCAGGTGAAACCCGCGCCTGCACCGAACTGATGCGCGCCATGAATGGCCGCGCCGCCATCAAAACGGGGGCTGAAGCCGTCTTTGTGGCCATCGTCCCGGAAAAACGCATGGGCATCGCCCTGAAGATCGCTGACGGAACAACCCGGGCCAGCGAATGTGCGATCGCGGCCCTTCTGGTCCACCTTGGCGTGCTGGAGGCCGATCACCCGGCCACCCGCACCTTCATGAACGCCACGCAATTCAGCCGCCGGGGGCTGGAATGCGGCGTGATCCGACCTGCGCCGGGGTTCCCCGGCTGAGGCCGTTACATCTCGATCTCGTGCACCTCGGCCACTTCGACCGAGCCCGAACCGTTCACAACCATCGGGCAACCCTTGGCCATCTCGGTGGCGGCGTCGATGCTGTCAGCCTTGACCACGGTAAAGCCCGACGCCGGGTTGGCGCCGCCATTGTCCACAACGCCGCCCGAACTGACGGTATAGGACTGGCCCACGGGATTGCCGGGGATGTCCAGCGCATCGCCCATGTTCTGGAACCATGCGCCCCAGGCGGCCATGGTTGCCTCGATTTCGGCGGGATCGGTCGGGGTATGACCGCCATGATAGACAAACAGATATTGGGGCATTTCTTTCCTCCCTGATGAAATCTATCTCAATTCGGTTTCCAGTTTGCGCAGCGACGAGGTCCAGCCGGTATTGTGGTTTGCGGCGATCTCGGCATCGGCCAGTTCGCGGTGATCCAGCACCAACCGGGCACCGGTCGCGGTTCGCGCTACCGTAAAGATCACGTGGCTTTCCGCCCCGCGCTGATCCTGATCGTCATGCCAGGCCCAGGTGAACCCGACCGAGTTGGGCGGGTCGACATGGGTGACCTGACCGGACACTTTGTACCGCTGGCCCTCGGCATTCTCCATCACCGAATACCACGGCCCGAGGCGCGAGAAATCCAGATCATGTTCGGGCACATGCATTCCTTCGGGCCCCCACCATTGCAGCAGCTTGGCGCCATCGCTGATCCAGGCAAACAGGTTTTCGGGGCTGGTGGGGAACTCACGTTCCAGTTTCAGGTCGGCCATGAATTCTCCCTTTCAATCATGTCGTTCAGACGGTCCAGACTGGTTTCCCAGAACTGCCGTTTCGAAATGGTCCATTCGGCAATCGCCCGCAGCCCTTCGGGCCGGATCGAATACATCCGCTGCGTGCCCTGCACCCGTTGCTTGACCAGACCGGCCTCGCGCAGCACCTTGAGATGGCGCGAGATCGCAGCCCCCGTCATGCCCCGCCCCCGGATCAGGTCGCCGGCGGGCATCTCTCCGTCCTGCATCAACTGTTCGACAATCGAAAAGCGCGTGGCGTCCGACAACGCGGAAAAAGTGGTCAGAAGTGTGTTCATGACCACTATTTAACACTCAAGTTAAATTAAGGGAAGCCCCGAGCTGTCAGACCTGCGCAAAGGCCGTTCGTGCATAACCTTGCAGATACAACAACGCGGTCAGATCGCCGTAATTGACCCGGATGTCGCATTTCTCGGCCACCGAGGGTTTGGCATGCAGCGCCACGCCGGTCCCGGCCCGGCCCAGCATCCCCAGATCATTGGCCCCGTCGCCAACAGCAATCACGTCCGCCTCGGACAGACGCAGCCGCCGGGTGATCTGTTCCAGCGCGTCGACCTTGGCCTGCCGGCCCAGAATGGGGCGCTGCACCTCTCCGGTCAGCTTGCCGTTTTCGGCCAGCAAGGTGTTGGCGCGATTTTCGTCGAACCCCAGCCTGTCCGCCACCCTGGCTGTAAAGGCCGTGAACCCGCCCGAAACCAGCGCCGTGTAGCCGCCATTGATCCGCATCGTCGCAACCAGTTCCCTGCCGCCCGGCATCAGCGTGATCCGTTCATCCAGAACCTTGTCGATCACCGCTTCATCCAGACCTTTCAACAGGCCGACCCGCTCGGTCAGCGCGCCTTCGAAATCCAGTTCACCGTTCATCGCGCGGGCGGTGATATCCTTCACCCGGTCCCCGACACCGGCCTCGTCGGCCAGTTCGTCGATACATTCCTGCCGGATCATGGTGCTGTCCATATCGGCCAGCAGCATCAGCTTGCGCCGCTTTTCGACGGGCTGCACGATCAGGTCGACCTCAAGCAATTGCAGTTCGGCCCAAACCTTCCACTGGTTGTCGGGCAGTTCGGCGAATTTGAACTCAGCCGCCTCATCCGGGCTGAGCCAGACAACATCGCCCCCGCCCCACGCGTTACGCAGGGACTCGACCAGAGCCTGTTCCAGCGATGGCGCATTTGGGTTCGTCAACAGGGTGGCAACGTACATATTCGATCTCCGGCAAGGTCACATGCGCATATCGCAGCAGAGGGGATTTCGCCAGAGACAGATTTTGGTGCCTAGCCCAGAATACCGGGCAGGCGCAGACCGTGTTCGCGGGCGCAATCCCTGGCGATGTCATAGCCCGCATCCGCGTGCCGCCAGACGCCCGAGGCAGGATCGTTCCACAGCACGCGCTCCAGTCGCCGCGCCGCATCCTCGGTCCCGTCGGCGCAGATCACCACGCCCGCGTGCTGGCTGAACCCCATCCCGACGCCGCCGCCATGGTGCAGTGACACCCAGGTGGCACCGCTGGCCGTGTTGATCAGCGCGTTCAGCAGCGGCCAGTCGGATACAGCGTCCGAGCCGTCCAGCATCGCCTCGGTCTCGCGGTTGGGACTGGCGACCGAGCCGCTGTCCAGATGGTCGCGGCCAATCACCACCGGCGCCTTCAACTCGCCATTAGCCACCATTTCGTTGAACGCGAGCCCGGCACGGTGCCGGTCGCCCAGCCCGATCCAGCAGATCCGTGCGGGCAGGCCCTGAAACGCGATCCGGTCGCGCGCCATGTCAAGCCAGCGGTGCAGATGCTCGTTCTCGGGGAACAGCTCTTTCATCTTGGCGTCGGTCTTGTAGATATCCTCGGGGTCGCCCGACAAGGCGCACCAGCGGAACGGGCCGATGCCACGGCAGAACAGCGGACGGATATAGGCAGGGACGAAACCGGGGAAAGCAAAGGCGTTTTCCAGCCCCTCATCCTGCGCCACCTGCCGGATGTTGTTGCCGTAATCCAGCGTCGGTACGCCCGCGTTCCAGAAATCCACCATCGCCGCGACATGCTGCTTCATCGAGGCACGCGCGGCCTTTTCCACCGCTTTAGGATCTGTTTCCCGCTTTTCGCGCCACTGCGCCATGGTCCAGCCCAATGGCAGGTAGCCGTTGATCGGATCATGGGCGCTGGTCTGGTCGGTGACGATGTCGGGCCGCATTCCGCCCTCTTTCATGCGGCGGTGGATCTCGGGGAAAATCTCGGCCGCATTGCCCAGCAGACCCACGGATTTCGCCTCGCCCGCCTCGGTCCAACGCTCGATCATCTCCAGCGCCTCGTCCAGCGTCTCGGCCTTTTCGTCGAGGTATTTAGTGCGCAGGCGGAAGTCGATGCTGTCGGGGTTGCACTCCACCGCCAGACAGCAGGCGCCCGCAAACACGGCGGCCAACGGCTGCGCACCGCCCATGCCACCCAAACCGCCGGTCAAAATCCACTTGCCGGTCAGATCACCGTCATAATGCTGACGCCCGGCCTCGGCAAAGGTCTCATAGGTGCCCTGAACGATGCCCTGCGTGCCGATGTAAATCCACGAGCCGGCGGTCATCTGGCCATACATCATCAGGCCCTTCTTATCGAGCTCATTGAAATGATCCCAGGTTGCCCAATGCGGCACGAGGTTCGAGTTTGCGATCAGCACGCGCGGAGCATCCTTGTGGGTACGGATGATCGCGACCGGCTTGCCGGATTGCACGATCAGCGTCTCATCCTCCTCCAGATCCTTCAAACCAGCCACAATAGTGTCGAAATCTTTCCACGTCCGCGCCGCGCGCCCGATGCCGCCATAAACCACCAGTTCATGCGGGTTTTCGGCCACATCCGGGTGCAGATTGTTCATCAGCATCCGCAGCGGTGCTTCGGTCACCCAGCTTTTGGCATTCAGTTCGGGGCCGGTCGGCGGATAGATATCGCGGGTGTTCTTGCGCGGATCGCTCATGTCTGGGCTCCTTTTTCGGTCAATGCGCCCGACAGGGCGAGGTCGCGGAGGCGCACTAGCATCGCTTTCAGATGCGGGCGGAGTGTGGCGGCGCAGTCCTCGCGCCAGTTCCACGGCGGGGTTTCGTCCAAATAGGCGCGTTGTGCGATTTCCATCTGGATCGCATGGATGCCCTCGTTGGGGCGGCCATAGTGACGGGTGGTCCAGCCGCCCTTGAAGCGGCCGTTCAGAACCGAGGTAAAGCCTGCCGCCCCGGTCGCCACGCCGTGCACGGCCTGTTCGATGGCCGGATGGCAGGTGGCACCGTTGTTGGTGCCGGTGTTGAAGACGGGCAATTCACCCTCGAACAGAAACGGGATCAGCGAACGGATGGAATGGCAATCGAACAGGATCGCCACGCCGTGTTTTGCGCGCACCCGTTCCAACTCCTGTTCCAGCGCTGCGTGATAGGGCGCGTGGTATCTGGCCCGCCGGTCCTCGATTTCACCCTCGGACGGTTCCTGCCCGCCGGCCCAGATCGGCTGCCCGTCAAAATCGGTCAGCGGCACCAGCGTCGTGGTGTTCTGACCTGGATACAGCGAGGCGCCGGCGGGGTCGCGATTGGCGTCGATCACGTAGCGGTGGACATGAGACTGAACGACCGTCACATCGTCCAAAAGCCCTTCATAGAGCCTGTTTATGTGCCAATCCGTATCCGTCAGCGCCCGCCCCGTTTCGTTCAGGCGGACAGCGATATCGTCGGGAACGAAGGTTCCGCCATGCGGCTGCCCCAGCACAATGGGACCATCACCACGCTGCACGCTGACCACCTGCATCACGCCAGCTCCGGCATCTGCGTGCCCACGGCCCCGAGTATCGCGCCCTCAGCCACCAGACGTTTGGACGTTTCCAGCTCTGGCGCCAAATAGCGATCCTCAGCCAGCGCGGGGATATCCATGCGCAACCGTTGGATGGCCCGTTGCAAGGTTGCGCTGGTGGTCAGAGGGGCCCGGAACTCAATGCCCTGCGCCGCGCAGAGCAGTTCCACCCCAAGGATATAGCTCAGGTTATCGACCATCCGCGTCAGCCGCCGCGCACCATGGGCGGCCATCGACACGTGATCCTCCTGATTGGCCGAGGTCGGCGTGCTGTCGGTCACGCAGGGATTGGCCAGATGTTTGTTTTCGCTCATCAGCGCGGCGGTGGTTACCTCGGCGATCATCAGGCCCGAGTTCAGGCCGGGATCGGGGGTCAGGAACGGTGGCAGGTCGAAGCTGAGCGTCGGGTCCACCATAAGCGCGATGCGCCGCTGTGCGATGGCGCCGATTTCGGACACGGCGAGGGCGATCATATCGGCGGCAAACCCCACCGGCTCGGCATGGAAATTACCGCCTGAAACGATGGCGCCCGCCTCGGCCAGCACCAGCGGATTGTCCGTGGCGGCATTGGCTTCGACCTCAAGTGTCGCGGCCGCCTGCCGCATCACATCCATGGCCGCCCCGGTGACCTGCGGTTGGCAGCGGATGCAATAGGGGTCCTGCACGCGTGTGTCGCCGTCGCGATGGCTTTCGCGAATCTCGGACCCGGCCAATGCGGCGCGCATGGCCCCGGCGGCTTCGGTCTGGCCGCGATGGCCGCGCAGGGTGTGGATTTCGGGCTGCAACGGGGCCGTCGACCCCATGATCGCGTCGGTCGACAGGGCCGAGATGACCAGCGCGCTTTGCGCGGCGCGCCAGGCCTCGAACAGACCGGCCAGCGCGAAAGCAGTGGAAAACTGGGTGCCGTTGATGAAGGCGAGCCCCTCCTTTGGGCCCAGCTCAACAGGCTCTAACCCAACGGATCTGAGGGCCTGATCACCCGGCAGGACGGTGCCGTCCACCTCGGCCTCACCCGCGCCTATGATCACCGCTGTCATATGGGCCAGCGGCGCAAGATCACCTGATGCCCCGACTGAGCCCTGCGCCGGGATCACCGGTGTCACCCCACGGGCCAGCATCTGCTGTAGCAGTTCGATCAAATCCCACCGCACCCCGGAAGCGCCGCGGCCAAAGGACAAAAGCTTTAGCGTCATCATCAACCGGGTCAGCCGAACAGGCACCGCTGGCCCGACCCCGCAGCAATGGCTGAGGATCAGGTTGCGTTGCAGGGTAGAGGTATCCGCAGGCGCGATCTTGTGACTGGCCAGCTTGCCGAACCCGGTATTAACGCCGTAAACAGGATCCGCGCCCTGAGCGGCTTTGGCAATCTGCTGCGCTGCGGCCTCGACCCCTGGCCGGCACCCGGCATCCAGCACCGCGGCGGTTTCGTTCCAATAAATCTCGGCCAATTGCGGCAGCGATACCTGCCCGGGACGAAGCGACAAGGGGGTCATCCCGATCCTCCGAAAATTCGTGTGTGCAGCGGGTTGAACCCGATGCGATAGGACAGTTCAGCCGGATGCGCGACATCCCAGACCGCCAGATCCGCGCGTTGGCCGGGCGCTATTGTGCCTGCGTTTTCGATCCCCAGCGCGCGCGCGGCATTCCGTGTGACACCGGCCAGCGCCTCTTCGGGGGTCAGGCGGAACAGGGTGCACCCCATATTCAGGGTCAACAGCAGCGACGCCAGAGGGGACGAGCCGGGGTTGCAATCCGTGGCAAGAACCATCGGAACCTGATGGCTGCGCAGCAATTCGACCGGGGGTATCTGCGTTTCCCGCAACGTGTAGAACGCACCCGGCAACAGCACGGCAACCGTGCCCGCCTGCGCCATCGCCGCCACGCCGTCGGCATCCAGATACTCGATGTGATCCGCCGACAGGGCACCGTATGAGGCTGCAAGCCGCGTCCCGCCGAGGTTTGACAACTGTTCCGCGTGCAATTTAACCGGCAGGCCAAGCTCATGCGCGACGTCGAATACCTGTGCGATCTGGTCCGGGGTGAACGCGATGCCTTCGCAAAACCCGTCCACCGCATCCACCAGCCCCTGCGCATGCGCCGCACGCAGAGTTGGGATGCAGACCTTTTGAATATAGGCGTCCGGATGCCCGGCATAGTCTGGCGGAACCGCATGCGCCCCCAGAAAGCTGGTTCTGATCTGCACAGGGCGGGCCTGACCGATCCGGCGGGCAACGCGCAGCATCTTCAATTCAGTCTCTGTATCCAGACCATAGCCGGACTTGATCTCGATGCAGCCAACCCCTTCGGCCAGCAATGCATCCACGCGCGTCAGAGCATCGGACAGCAGGGCGTCTTCGCTGGCTGCCCGTGTCGCGTTGACCGTGGACAGAATACCACCGCCCGCGCGCGCGATTTCTTCGTAAGTCGCACCGTTCAGGCGCATTTCGAACTCGGCCGCGCGGTTACCGCCAAACACGACATGCGTGTGCGCGTCGATCAGGGCGGGCGTGATCAGCCTGTCGCCGAAGTCCCTGACCGGCCAATCCGCGAACTCCGCGGGTAAATCCTGCCTGGGCCCGACCCAGGCGATTGCGGCGCCGGACATGGCAATGGCCGCATCCTGACACAGCCCATAGGGTGTACCACCGCCACCCATCGTTGCGACCTGAGCGCTGGTGAGGACCGTTTTTTTCGGCATGGCGATTCTTTTGGGCTCCCCTCTTGTTTTGATTTTTCGTATATGTGTAACTTGATAAAGTCTACACAAAATGGAAACGAAATGTCGATTCACGCCAAAACGGCCTTGTTAGGCTCTGACTGGGTCAGCAACCTTCGGGTCGAGCTTGACCATGGGCGGATCAATGACGTGCAACACGATGTGCCCGCATCGCCCGAGGACGCGCGGGTTGACGTTCTGCTGCCCGCGCCGGCCAACCTGCACAGCCATTCGTTTCAGCGGGCCATGGCCGGAATGACGGAAAGCCGGGCGGCCGGGCGCGAAAGTTTCTGGACCTGGCGCAGCCTGATGTACCGGTTCCTGGACAGGCTGACCCCGGAACAGATCCAAGCCATCGCTGCGCTGGTGTTCATGGAGATGCAGGAGGCCGGCTATGCCTCGGTCGGTGAATTTCACTATGTCCACCATCAACCCGGCGGCGCGACTTATGATCACCTGTCCGAGTTGAGCCAGCGTATCTTTGCCGCCGCAAGCCTGACGGGGATCGGCCTGACCCACCTGCCGGTGCTCTACACTTATGGCGGCGTCGGGCAGGAGCCGCTGGCCGGTGGGCAGGTGCGGTTCGGCAATGATGTGGGCCGGTTTCTGGACCTTGTCCAACAGTGTCGCGCGACCCTGCCCCATTCAGATTCCGTAATCGGCATCGCACCGCATTCTCTGCGGGCAACGTCCCCGGCCGATCTGCACGCGGTACTTCAGGCCGTGCCCGACGGGCCGGTGCATATCCATATCGCGGAACAGCTTCAGGAAGTGGACGATGTTCAGGCCGCGCTGGGGCAGCGCCCGGTGGCCTGGCTTTTGGAGAATGCCGAGGTCAACGCGCGCTGGTGCCTGATCCACGCCACCCATATGACCGAAGCGGAAACCCGCGCGCTGGCCCGCTCTGGTGCGGTTGCGGGGCTGTGCCCGATCACCGAAGCCAATCTGGGCGACGGCATTTTCAACGGTGCCACCTACATCGTCGAAAACGGGCGGTTTGGCGTGGGATCAGACTCTAATATAAGGATTTCGATGTCCGAGGAATTGCGAATGCTGGAATATTCCCAGCGCCTGCGTGACAGGGAACGCGCCATTCTGATCACGGGCGAGGGGTCGGTCGGACAGGCGATTTATACCGGCGCGGCACAGGGCGGCGCTCAGGCCCTTGGCCGCGATGCGGGGGTGATCGCCAAAGGCAAGCTGGCTGATCTGGTGGCGATCGACCGGCAGCATCCCGCGCTTTGCGCCCTGACCGATGATCAGCTTTTGGATGGCCTGTGCTTTGCCGCGCCCGACGGGCTTGTCACCGACCTGTGGAGCGCCGGGCGGCATATGGTCAAACAAGGCCGCCACGTTGCCCGCGACCAGATCCTTCCTGCATACAGATCCGCGATTGCGGGCCTTTTGGCCTCGGTTTAAAGGAACCGGCACCATGCCCCAACCCAATGACACCACCAGCTACAAGGACATCAAGCAGACCGTGCTTGAGCGGATCCGGTCTGGCGAATGGCAGCCCGACTCCCTGTTGCCCAACGAGCAGGAGCTTGCGGTCGAGTTTTCCTGCACCCGCACCACCGTCAACAGGGCGCTGCGGGAGTTGGCGGATGAGGGGTTTCTGGAACGCCGGCGCAAGGCCGGCACGCGGGTTCTCAGCGCGCCGCAGCGACAGGCCCGTTTCACCATCCCCATGGTGCGCGATGAGGTCGAGGCGTTGGGCGGCACCTATCGCTATGCGCTGGTGGCCTCCGGCTCTGAGACCGCTCCGGAATGGCTGAGCGCGCGGCTGGCGCTGCCGCCGGGCCAAAGCGTGATGCATGTGCGCTGCATGCATTTCAACGGCAACACCCCGTTTCAGTACGAGGACCGTTGGATCGTCACCGCCTCGGTTCCCCAGGTCGCGCAGGCGGATTTCTCGGATGTCGGCCCGAATGAATGGCTGATCCAGACCGTTCCTTTCACCAATGTCGAACTGAGCTTTCTGGCCAGCCGTGCCGATGCCACGGTCGCGGGCTTTCTGGATGTGCCGGAAGGCGAACCGGTATTCACGGCCGAGCGGATCACCTGGCTACAGGGCCAGCCGGTGACGTTTGCCAAGATGTTCTTTGCCGCCGGGTACCGCATGACCACACAGTTCTGATCATCGGTCCAAATTCTGCGCACGGGGCTTTACCCCCTTTTCAATCCGCGCCAGATTCAGACCAGACTGATCCGGGACGAGGGAACAATGGAATGGGCAACCCGCTTTATGATCGCTTGTTTGGGATTTATGCGGGCAAGGACACGCCGTTCCTGCATTTGCCTGACGGGCGGACCCTGACGCATGCCGATTTTCTGGACACCGCCGCCCGGATCGCCAACGCGCTGAACGGGTTCGAGCTTGAACCCGGCGACCGGGTGGCGGTTCAGGTTGAAAAGTCGCCAGAGGCGCTGGCGCTCTATGCGGCCTGCGTACAGACCGGGCTGATTTTCCTGCCGCTGAATACCGCCTACACAACGGCCGAACTCGGCTATTTCATAGAAAACAGCGGCGCGGCGCTGGTGGTTTGCGACGCGGCGCGGAAAGAGGGGCTGGCACCGTTTGCGCAGGCGCAAAACGCCCGGCTTGAAACGCTGAACGCCGATGGATCAGGCAGCCTGACACGGCGGGCGCTGGGAATGCTGCCCGCGTTCGCGCCGGTCCGGCGTCAGGCGGACGATCTGGCCGCGTTTCTTTACACATCGGGTACAACAGGCCGGTCCAAAGGGGCGATGTTGACGCAACAGAACCTGCTGTCAAACGCCGAAACGCTGGTAGCGGAATGGCGGTTCACGCCACAGGACTGCTTGCTGCACGCGCTGCCGATCTTTCACACCCACGGGCTGTTTGTGGCGACGAATGTGGTGCTTGTTTCGGGCGGGTCGATGATCTTTCTACCGAAATTCGATCTGGATGACATGTTGCACCTGATGCCTGACGCGACTGCGATGATGGGGGTTCCGACCTTCTATACGCGCCTGCTTGGCGACGATCGTTTCACCGGCGATCTGGCCCGGCATATGCGGCTGTTCATCTCGGGCTCGGCCCCATTGCTGGCGGAAACCCATGAGAGGTTCAAAGCCCGCACCGGCCACCGCATCCTTGAACGATATGGCATGACCGAAACCAACATGAACACCTCAAACCCCTATGACGGCGAGCGACGCGCGGGGACGGTGGGCATCCCTCTGCCGGATGTCGAGTTGAAAGTGACTGACCCCGAAACGGGCGAGGCTTTGCCGCAGGGCGAGATTGGCATGATCGAGGTGCGCGGCCCGAACGTGTTTCAGGGCTATTGGCAGATGCCCGAGAAAACCGCTGCCGAACTGCGCGAAGACGGGTTCTTTATCACCGGCGACCTGGGCCGCGTGGATGAGGATGGCTATGTCCATATCGTCGGGCGCGGCAAGGACCTGATCATCTCGGGCGGCTACAACATCTATCCCAAAGAGGTCGAACTGGTGCTGGACGACCAGCCCGGCGTATTGGAAAGCGCTGTAATCGGTGTGCCACATCCCGACTTCGGCGAGACCGTTCTGGGCATTCTGGTGCCGGAACCGGGCCAGATCCTGAATCCAAAGGCCATTCTGACCCGTGTAAATGATGCTCTGGCCCGGTTCAAACATCCCCGCAGGCTGATCGTACTGGACGAGTTGCCCCGAAACACCATGGGCAAGGTTCAGAAGAACGTGCTGCGTGACACGTACAAAGACCTGTTCACGACGGGCTAGGCACCAGCGGCACGCGCCCGGCCCCGGTCAGCAACCAGCATTGGCGCCCTTCGAAAACCGCCGTCGCCAGCGGCCGGCCATAGCCCGCGCCCGCATCCAGATTGATGCGATTGCCGCAATGTTCGGCCCGGTCCACCGGCGTGTGCCCGTGCACGATCAGCCACGGGTGCGGTTGGGCGTGGCGTAGAAAGACGTGCCGGATCCAGACCAGATCGTCCTCGGACTGCTGCTCCAGCGGAAGACCGGGGCGGATGCCTGCGTGCACGAACAGCAAATCACCGTTCTGATGATAGCTCGGCAGAGCGTTGACAAAATCGACATGGGCAGGCGGCACAGCGGCGCGGGCCCGTTCGTTCACCTGAAAAATGCGGTCATTGTCCGTCACCTCGACGCCGTAGGAGGCCAGCGTTTCGCGACCTCCCAGCCGGGGGTGCAACCAGCTGAGCGTGACCGGCAGGTGCCTGTCCGCAATCTCGCAATCCTGCACGAAACGCGCCATCATCCGGTCGTGATTGCCCTTGACCATGACCCAGTTCCGCCCGGCGCGCTGCCCGGCGATCAGCAGGTCCAGAACGCCGCGGCTGTCGGGGCCGCGATCCACATAATCGCCCAGAAACACGATCCGGGCATCCGGCCCGCCGTCGCCCGCGATCAGGTGCAGGGCATGTTCCAGCATCTCAAGCTGACCATGAATGTCGCCAATGGCGTAAATGGGGGATGTCACGAAAAACCCTCAGAGATTTGAATGGTTTGCTTGTGGCGCGAAATTCGGATCGGGAAAAGAAAATACCCGCGCCGGTGCGGGCGCGGGCAGGAATTGTCTCGGAAATTCAACACTTCCGTTCAGGCAACGTCGAATTCCAGCGGTTTGATCTGGGTGAACAGACCGGTTTCCGCCAGTTTGGCACGCGCTTCGGCCGGAACCGGCTCGTCCACATATAACAGCGCGATGGCTTCGCCGCCCGCCTCAGACCGGCCTAGGGTAAAGTTGGCGATGTTGACGTTGCTTTCCCCCATGGTCCGGCCCAGCGTCCCGATGATGCCCGGCACATCTTCGTTGGTGGTATAGAGCATGTGCGCCCCAACTTCGGCGTCGATATTGATACCCTTGATCTGAATGAAACGCGGCTTGCCGTCGCTGAACACGGTGCCCCCGATCGAACGCTCGCGCTTTTCGGTCACTACGGTCACCTTGATATAACCTTCAAAGGCACCGGATTTGTCCTGATTTGTGGTCGAAAGCTGAATACCGCGTTCCTTGGCCACAACCGGGGCCGAGACCATATTCACCTCGGGATTGACCTTTTTCATGATCCCCGCCACGACCGAGCAGTTCAGCGCCGCCAGGTTCATCTCGGCCGCGACACCGTCATAAAGGATGTTGATCGCCTTGATCGGTTCATCCGTCATCTGGCCGATAAAGCTGCCCAGATGACCGGCCAGCTTGATCCACGGCCCCATGACCTTGGCCTCTTCGGCCGTCACACTGGGCATGTTCAGGGCGTTTTCCACGGCCCCGGTCAGCAGATAGTTGGAAATCTGCTCGGCCACCTGCAGCGCCACATTCTCCTGCGCTTCGGTCGTGGCCGCGCCGAGATGCGGCGTGCAGACCACGTTGGGCAGGTTGAACAGCGGGTTGTCCTTGGCCGGTTCCTGGCTGAACACGTCAAAGGCGGCACCGGCGACGTGACCCGATTGCAGCATCTCGGCCAGCGCGGCCTCATCCACAAGACCGCCACGGGCGCAGTTGACGATGCGCACGCCCGGCTTGGTTTTGGCCAGATTCTCGCGGCTCAGGATGTTGCGGGTCTGGTCCGTCAGCGGCACGTGCAGGGTGATGAAGTCGGCGCGGTTCAGAAGATCATCCAGTTCGACCTTTTCGACACCCATCTTGGCGGCTTTCTCCTGGCTCAGATAGGGATCATAGGCCACCACTTTCATCTTCAGGCCCAGCGCCCGTTCACAGACGATGCCGCCGATATTGCCCGCACCGATGACGCCAAGCGTCTTGTTGGTCAGCTCGATCCCCATGAACTTGGACTTCTCCCACTTGCCCGCATGGGTCGAGGTGCTGGCTTCGGGAATTTGCCGTGCCACGGCGAACATCATCGCAATGGCATGTTCGGCTGTGGTGATCATGTTTCCGTACGGCGTGTTCATCACGATCACGCCTTTCTTGCTGGCTGCTTCCTTGTCGATATTGTCGGTACCGATCCCGGCGCGGCCGATAACCTTCAGCTTGTCGGCCTTGTCCAGAATGGTCGGCGTAACCTTGGTGGCGGAACGGATGGCAAGGCCGTCGTACTGGCCGATCACCTCGGCCAGTTTGTCTTTGTCCTTGCCCAGATCGGGCATGAAATCCACGTCGATGCCGCGATCGCGGAAAATCTGCACGGCGGTTTCGCTAAGCTTGTCGGAGACGAGTACTTTGGGGGCCATATCTCTGGTCCTTGATGTATTGGAAAATGCCCGGGCCAGTTACGGCCCGGTAAATATGTCAGGCAGCTTCGGTTTGCGCCGCGATCTCGGTTTCAAAAGCCCATGCCAGCCAGGGCAGCATCGCCTCGATATCCGAGGTCTCGACCGTGCCGCCGCACCAGATGCGCAGACCCGCGGGCGCGTCGCGATAGGCACCGATATCCAGCGCGATATTTTCGGCCTCCAGCCGTTTGGCCACGGCCTTGGCAAAAGCGGCACCGTTCTGAATGCGCGCGTCAGTGAATTTCAGGCAGACCGAAGTGTTCGACTGCGTCGCCGCGTCCTCGGCCAGATTGGCGATCCAATCGTTCTGGTCACAGAACGCGTGCACCGCACCGGCATTGGCGTCAGCACGGGCGATCAGCCCTTGCAGCCCACCGACCGAGCGCGCCCAGTCCAAAGCAAAAAGGTAATCTTCGACCGCCAGCATCGACGGCGTATTGATGGTGGCCCCGGTGAAGATGCCTTCGATCAGCTTGCCACCTTTGGTCAGGCGGAAAATCTTGGGCAGCGGCCATGCAGGGGTGTAGCTCTCCAGCCGCTCCACGGCGCGTGGGGACAGGATCAGCATGCCATGGGCCGCCTCGCCACCCAGAACCTTCTGCCAGCTGAACGTGGTCACATCCAGCTTGTCCCAGGGCAGGTCCATCGCAAAGGTCGCCGAGGTCGCATCACAAATCGTCAGGCCCTGACGGTCATCGGCGATCCAGTCGCCGTTGGGAACCCGCACGCCCGAGGTCGTGCCGTTCCACGTGAACACCACATCCTTGGCGAAATCGACCGAAGCCAGATCAACGATCTGACCGTAATCCGCCGTTTTCACCTCGACGTCGATTTTCAGTTGTTTGACCACATCGGTCACCCAGCCAGCGCCAAAGCTTTCCCAGGCCAGCATCTCGACCTTGCGTTCGCCCAGCAGCGACCACAGCGCCATCTCAACCGCGCCGGTATCCGAGGCGGGAACGATGCCGATCCGGTAATCCGCCGGAATGCCCAGCACCTCGCGCGTGCCTTCGATGGCGGCCTTCAGCTTATCCTTGCCGACGGCGGCCCGGTGTGATCGGCCCAGCGCGGCATCGGCCAGTTTGGTCAGATCAAATGTGGGGGGTTTGGCGCAGGGGCCCGAGGAAAAACGCGGATTCGCCGGCCGCACGTCAGGTTTGCGCACGGTGTCGTGCGACACCGGTTGTTCTATAGTCATCTGTATTACCCTTCCAGATACACGCCCCTCGTTGGGGAGGGGTGTCCCACGGACAGAGCTATTGCGTCAAAATTCACTCAGCAAGTGAAAAAGACCCATCAGACGTCAAAAACGACACCCCTTTTTGTGCGAATCCGGAACGCAGGTTTCCTATCGGCTTCAATCGTCAAAGCGAACCGTCTCGCCGCTTGCCAGCGCCTGTTGCGCCGCCAGACCGATCCTCACGGCCCAAAGACCATCCTTAAGGCTGACATCCGGCTGCGCCTTTTCACCGCGCAGAACCGCCAGAAACCCCTGATGCTGATAATAGGTCGATCCGTTATGATCACCTGCGGCCAGCAGGCGCGGATCAACCGGAATGTCCTTGACCACCGGCCCCTTGGGATTGCGCGGGCTGACGATGACCTGCGGCACTGGCGGTGCACCCAGATGGGCGGGCCAGAACCGGCCCGGACCGGGCACCAGCGCCTCGATCTTTGCGTCAGGACCGATGGCTGTAATTTCCTCCTGATAGCGCGAGCCTTCGGCGAACATGCACAATTCAAGCATCGCCCGCGCGCCCGAGGCGAAATCCACCATGACATAGCCATGGTCCAGAACATCCGGCACCTCGCCGTCATAAGATTCGGACAGGTGATTGACCGCCTGACCGCCGCTTGCAGTCACACGGACCGGGTCGGATTGCAGGATCAGCCGCATCAGGTCGAAGAAATGGCAACATTTCTCGACAAAGGTGCCGCCGGTATTGCGGTTGAAACGGTTCCAGTTTCCGACCTTTTCCAGAAACGGAAAGCGGTGCTCACGGATCGACAGCATTCTGACGCCGCCGGTCGCCTGCAGTTCCGAAATCAGCGCCGCGATTGGCGGCATGTAGCGATATTCCATCGCCACCCAAATCGGATGCGGATAGCTTTGCTGAATGGCGTCCAGCCGGGCCACGTCTGCGGGATCGGTGAACAGGGGTTTTTCCACCAGCAGAGGCAGCGGCCGGGTCCGGGCGATCTCGTCGATCTGATCCACATGCAGGTGATTGGGGCTGGCGATCACGATGCAGTCCAGATCCCCGACCGCCAGAAGCTCCTGAACCGAGGACACCTGAACCGCATCCGGCGCAATGGTCCGCGCGGCCTGCGCCATGCCGGCATCCGGTTCATACACCGCCGAAACGCGCGTACCTTCCAGCAGGGCGATATTGTGCAGGTGCTCCTGCCCCATCATGCCGCATCCGATCAGCCCGTAATTGATGGTCCGGGTCATGCGTGTTTCCTTTTACTTCAGGCGTTGGACATAGGTGGCCCGATCCGGATCGAACCACGTTTTCGAAAACTCCACCGGCTCGGGCCGGTCGGACCAGCTGAACCGTTCGATATAACCTGCCGTTTCACCGACCGGCTTTGTAAAGGCAAGCGGCGTCCAGTCGGGCAAGGGGCGCACCGTCACCCGATCTTCCGCCCGCGTAATCCAGAACCCCAGCTGGTGCTGGTAATAGCGATACAGCGAGTCCGACAACAGCGCCCGATCGATCCGTCCGGCCGATTCGTCCAGCCAGATTTCCTCGACCGCGATAATTGTGTCATTCAGATAGCGCATCCGCCGCACCCGCGAGCCTCGGTCCGAAGTTCCGAAACGCGGCAGATCGCCGGGCTTGGCCAGATGATCGACCGACAGGACATCCGCCCGCGGCAGGCCGCCCCCTTCGGGCAGTTCCAGGCGGAACATCGCATAGACGCTGTTCTGGGTTCCGGTCTCGCGGATGTAATTACCCGACCCCTGTATACGCTCAAGCATTCCCTTTTTCTCAAGCTCGGCGAGTGATTTTCGCAGCGTTCCGACCGAGACATTCAGGTTTGCCGCCATGTCCCGTTCGGGCGGCAGACGCTCACCGTCGATCAGCCGTCCGGCGGCGATATCGCGGATCAGAAGCTCGGCGATCTGAACATAGATCGGAAGGGCGTTCGGGTTTCGGCCGTTGGTGGACATTCTGAGGCGCTTCACTGAGTTGCAGAAAAAATTGATACACTATTGATCTACATCAAAGCGGTTGCTACGCAAGAGGAAAGTCAAAGTTGTCCGGAGAACGAATCAAATGACCATCGTCCCCATCACATCCCCCGATCTGGACGCGGCCGAAGTGTCGTGGTTCGCGGCGCTGTGTTCGGACGACTATCAGTTCCTCGGTGTGCCGGAGGGCGATCTGCGATCAAGCTGGGACCATTGTTCCGGCATCGTCAAAGAGGCCGAGGCGCAGGGGTTCCGCAACATCCTGTGCCCGTCCTCGTATCAGGTGGGTCAGGACACGCTGAGCTTTGTCGCGGGCTGCGCGCCGATCACCGAAAAGATCAACCTTCTGGCTGCCGTGCGCTGTGGCGAGATGCAGCCGATCATGCTGGCCCGCACCATCGCTACGCTGGATCACATGCTGCAGGGGCGGCTGACGGTCAACATCATCTCATCCGACTTCCCCGGCGAAAAGGACGACAGCGCCTATCGCTATCAACGTTCGCGCGAAGTGGTGGAAATCCTGAAACAGGCCTGGACGCAGGATGAGATCAATCATGCGGGCGAGGTGTATAACTTCTCGGGCCTGACCACCGATCCCGCGAAACCCTATCAGACCGGCGGGCCGCTGCTGTATTTCGGCGGTTATTCTCCGTCTGCGCTGGATTTGTGCGGCGAGCATTGCGACGTCTACCTGATGTGGCCGGAAACCAAGGACCAGCTGGCCGAACGGATGAGGGCGGTCCACGCTGTGGCGGAGAACTATAACCGGACGCTGGATTACGGTCTGCGCGTGCACATGATCGTCCGCGACACCGAGGCCGAGGCGCAGGAATACGCGGACTACATCGTGTCCAAACTGGACGACGAATATGGCCGCGCCATCCGCGAACGGGCGCTGGACGCAACCTCGCTGGGCGTGGCGCATCAGGCCAAGAACCGCGATCTTGCGGATGAATACGGCTATGTCGAACCCGGGTTGTGGACCGGCGTGGGCCGGGCGCGTTCGGGCTGCGGCGCTGCGCTGGTCGGGTCGACCGATCAGGTTATGACCAAGATCGAGGAATACCAGAAGATGGGCATTCGCGCTTTCATCTTCTCGGGCTATCCGCATATGGATGAAGCTCGCCATTTCGGCACCCGCGTGATGCCGAACCTGAAAACCTGCTCGCTGCCCGAGGCCTATGGGCGCGTACCGCTAAATACCCCGGCCACCCCGCTGGGCAACGGAGTCCGCCGCTGATGCAACGCGTGAAACTAACCGAGTTGCTGGAGATGAGCCGCCTGGTCTATGGCATGTGGCGGCTGGGCGATGACAGCGATACGTCGGCGGGTCACGTCGAGGCCAAGATCCAGGCCTGTCTGGATCAGGGCATCACCAGTTTCGATCAGGCCGATATCTATGGCGACTACAACGCCGAGGCCGTGCTGGGCGCGGCGCTGCGCGCAAATCCCGCGTTGCGCCAGAAGATGGAGATTGTCACCAAATGCGATATCGTCGCGCCCTGCGGTCGGTACGCGCATGCGAAGGTGAAATACTACGACACGTCGCGCGCGCATATCGTGAAATCGGTCGAAACCTCGCTGTCCGAGATGGCCATCGACCATATCGACCTGCTGCTGATCCACCGCCCCGACCCGTTCATGGATCACCATGAAACCGGGGCCGCGCTGGATGAGGTTGTCGCCAGCGGCAAGGTGGGCGCGGTGGGCGTGTCGAACTTCAGGCCCTGGGACTGGACACTGCTGCAATCGGCAATGAAAACCCCGCTGGTCACCAACCAGATCGAAATCTCGCTGGGCGAAATCAGCGCCTTTACCAATGGCGATCTGGCGTTTCACCAGCAGCACGGGCACCCGCTGATGGCGTGGTCGCCGCTGGGCGGCGGCATGCTGATGGCCGGTAACCCTCCGGTGGGCGTTGTGGCAGATGAGGTCGCGGTGGAATTCGGCGTCGATCGCGCCGCTGTTGCGGTGGCCTTCC
Organism: Ruegeria sp. ABV4_181; assembly: GCF_056158465.1. NCBI lineage: Bacteria > Pseudomonadati > Pseudomonadota > Alphaproteobacteria > Rhodobacterales > Roseobacteraceae > Ruegeria > Ruegeria sp. ABV4_181. The sequence continues at coordinate 920,873 of NZ_JBSWTI010000002.1, read as the reverse complement.
TGCTGGCGCACCCGGCGGGCATCCTGCCGGTTCTGGGCACCAACAACCTGGACCGCATCAAAGGCATTTCAGACGCTTTGAAAGTCAAACTGGATCGCGAAACCTGGTTCCGCCTGTACGAGGCGGCGCTGGGACATGAGGTACCATGATGAATGCAATCTCAAAGGATTTCACCCACACGTTCGTCCCGCACAAGGACGACACCCGTACCCTGCGCGACGCCTTTGGCCGCTTTGCCACCGGCGTCACGATCGTGACCTGCAACAGCGATGACGGCCCGATCTGCATCACCGCGAACAGTTTTTCCTCGCTGTCGCTGGACCCGCCGCTGGTGATGTGGGCGGCAGATCGCAATTCGCGCCGGTTCCCCTATTTTCGGAATGCGCGGCACTTTACCGTGCATGTCCTGTCCACCGAACAGGCCGAGCTTTGTTTCGGGTGTTCGAAAAACGCCCATGCCCTGAAGGAAATCGACCACGACCATTGCAAGAACGGCACGCCATTGCTGCCGGATTGCCTGGCGCGGTTCGAATGTGAACAACATGCGTATCACGATGCGGGCGATCACGTTATTGTGGTGGGCAAGGTTCTGAGGGCCAGCATGGCGGATGGAGACGCGCTGACCTTTTACGCCGGAAAACTCGGCCAATTCGCGCATAAATAAGCGCGATATGACGACCGCGGGAAAAACCTGCGGCTGAAAAAGGGAGGATCCGCATGGGCGGATTGACATCGGTGCTTGCGCCGATTGCATTCATGAACGAAACCGCGCTGCGCCTGGGCCGCGCGGTTGGCGTCGTTGCAATTGCGCTGATGGTGGTCGCGATCCTGATTCAGGTTTTCTTTCGGTACGTGCTGGGCAACGCCCTGCCCTGGCCGGACGAAGCCGCGCGGTTCTGCATGCTGTGGATGACCGGGCTGATGGCCCCGACCGCCTTTCGGCGCGGCGGGTTCGTGGCCATCGACATGGTGCCGATGATGCTGCCGCGGTTGCTGGGCCAGACGCTGAACATCTTTCTGTTGCTGGTGTCGCTGGCGGTGCTGCTGGTTGCGGTCGGCATTGGCTGGTCCGAGGTCACCGGTTTTGGCGGCAAATTCGCCACTGCGGCGCTGTACCTGCCCACCTCCTTCGGTTTTGACGAATGGTTCCGCGTCCCGCGCAGCTGGATGATGGCGTCGTTGCTGGTGGGGGTCATTCTGCTGATCTCGGTCAATATCGAGCTGATCCTGCGCGCCGTCATCACCTTGCTGGGCGGCGGTGACCTGCTGCCTGAAATTGCCGAAGCACCGGTGGGGGCTGAATAAATGCTGATCTGGTTCCTGCCCACCTTCCTTATCTTCCTGATGATCGGCCTGCCGGTCTTTTTCGCGCTTCTGGCCGCGCCGGGCATCCTGCTGTGGCTGAACGGTCAGACCAATGACATCACGCTGCTGTATCGCAATGTCTATAACGGGATGGACAGTTTTCCGCTGATGGCGATTCCGTTCTTCATGCTGGCCGGCGAGTTGATGAACCGGGGCGGTATCACCATCCGGCTGGTTGAGTTCAGCCAGGCCCTGATGGGCCATTTCCGGGGCGGGCTGGCGCATGTGAATGTGCTGAGTTCCATCCTGTTCGCCGGGCTGTCCGGTTCAGCTGTGGCCGACACATCGGCTCTGGGGTCGATGCTGATCCCAGCAATGGAAAAGCAGGGCTATTCCCGGAAGTTTGCCGCTGCGATCACCGCCGCCAGTTCGGTGATCGGTCCGATCATTCCGCCCTCGGGCATCATGATCATCTACGCCTATGTCATGGGCGAAAGCGTTGCCGCGCTGTTCCTGGCGGGCATCGTGCCCGGCGTGATGGTCGGTGTGGGCCTGATGCTGATGATCAAATTCATGGCCGACAAATATGACTTTCCCGTCGCCAGCCGCAAATACACATGGCCCGAACGCCGTCAGGCCAGCCTCAAGGCCTTTTTCCCGCTGATGACCCCGGTGATCATTCTGGGCGGCATCCTGGGCGGCATCTTCACACCGACCGAGGCCGCCGCCGTGGCGGTGGGATATGCCTTCATCATCGGGTTCTTCGTCCTGCGCACGCTGACCCTGAAGGAAGTGCCCGAGATCCTCAGCAATGCCGGGCTGACCTCGGCCGTTGTTCTGCTGCTGGTGGGTGCGGCGATGGCGTTCAAGACCGTGGTCAGCCTCAGCCACGCACCGGAACAACTGGCGCAGCTGATCCTCAGCCTTTCGGAAAACCCGCTGATCCTGCTGCTGCTGATCAACCTGCTGCTGTTCATTGTCGGCATGTTTCTGGATGCCGGACCGGCGATCATCATCCTCGGCCCGATCCTGGCCCCGATCTTCACCAGCCTTGGTGTGGACCCGATCCACTTTGCCATTATCATGAGCGTCAACCTGACTGTCGGCCTGGCCACGCCGCCCATGGGGCTGGTGCTGTTTGTGGCGGCCGCCGTGTCGCGCGAACGGGTCGAGACCATTGCCAAGGCCATCCTGCCGTTCCTGGCCGTCGAAATCATAGTGATCTTCCTGATCACCTATGTCCCCGCAATCTCCATGACGATCCCGAGGATAACGGGATTTGCAAACTAACTGAGTATCACAGGGAGGAAACGCATGCTCAGAAGCTTCATCAAAACCGCAGCGGTGGCCACATCGCTGGTGGCCGCGTCCGCCATTGCCGCAACCGCAGCCGATTACACGCTGCGCGCCACAGCAAACTCGAATGAAAACGACGAGGATTACGACGGTCTGATCGTCTTCAAGAACTATGTCGAAGCGGCCTCGAACGGCGCCATCGAGGTGGAACTGTTCATCGGCACGCAGCTGTGTTCGAACGGGGCCGAATGCCTGCAGGGCGTGGCGGACGGCACCATCGACGTCTACATTTCCACCTCGGGCGGCGCCTCGGGCATCTTTCCCTACGTGCAGGTTCTGGACCTGCCCTACCTGATGGCCGATGACCGCATCGCCGAACATGTGCTGTCCGGTGATTTCACCCGCAAGATGCGCGATATGGCGCTTGAGGATTCCGGCGGCGCGATCCGCCTGATGACCATCGGCAATACCGGTGGCTGGCGCAACTTCGCCAACACGCAGCGCCGGATTGCGGAACCCGCCGACATGGAAGGGCTGAAAATCCGCACCGTGGTTGCCGACCTGCCGCAGGAACTGGTCAAGGCGCTTGGCGCGTCACCGACCCCGATCCCGTGGCCGGAACTGTTCACCAGCTTCCAGACCGGTGTTGTCGAAGGGTCCAAGAACGGCATAACCGACATCATGGGCATGAAATTCCCGGATGCGGGTCTGCAATATGTCACGCTGGACGGCCACGCCTATATGGGTGCCCTGTGGTGGATGAACAACGCCAAGTTCCAGGAGATGCCCGAGGATATGCGCCGCGTCGTGGTGGACGGGTTCTATGCGCTGCAGCAGGCCACATTCGCCTCACCCAAGCGCAAGTCGATCCAGGCTTATGAGGATTTCGTCGCCGGTGGCGGTGACCTCTATGTTCCGAGCCCGGATCAGAAAGCCGCGTTCAAAGAGGCCGCAACCCCGGTCTATGAATGGTTCCAGTCCAACGTGACCCGTGGCGACGAAGTCTTTAACGCCCTGACCGAAGCCGTGGCCGCGGCCGAGGCGGACGTCAACGCGTCGCGCAGCGCGGACCTGAACTGATGCAAACCGGGCCGGGCGGTTTCAGCCCGGCCCTTTACCGAAACGGGTACATCCACCCTTTGTAGTCGTTCACCAGAACATGCGCCCTTTCGATCTGCTCCGGCGACATTTTCTTGACCACTTCCTCAAGGCTGATCGCGGCGTCCGGGTCACCGCCAATCGCGCTGAGCGTGTACCACATATAGGCACGCACCAGATCGGGCGCGGGCATGCCGAGACCCAGTTCGTAATACCAGCCCACACCCGACTGCGCCCCCGGATGACCCTTCATCGAGGCGCGCAGATACCAGTCAAAAGCGCGTTCGTAATCCTGCTCGACCCCAAGACCAAGCCCGTACATCACCCCGATCAGTTCCTCGGCCTCGGCATTGCCCGACCGGGCGGCGGGCAGAAGTTCCTCGCGCGCGGCTTCGAACTCGCCGGCCTCCATAAGATCACGGGCCTGCTCCAGCTCGGCCAGAGCCGGGGTCGCGAACAGGCAAAGGGCAAATACAAACTGGCGCATGGGTTTGCGTTCCTTTTGGCAGGGGCTGCGGCGGCGCAAGACTTGCCGCGCCCGCTGACGGATGATGATTTTCTGTCCTTCGATATGAAACAGGCGGCCATCGGACATCAACTATTTTACGACCCGATCCTGTCGGGCAACCGGAACATCGCCTGCGCCCATTGCCACCACCCGGATTTCGGCACCTCGGACGGATTGTCGCTGGGCATCGGCGAAGGCGGTGAGGGCCTGGGCCCCGACCGCACGCCCGGCACCGGCGCGGATCGGATCCGCAAACGTATCCCGCGCAATTCGCCGGGCCTTTGGAACCTGGGCGCGCGGGACATTCACACCCTGTTTCACGACGGCCGCCTGAGTCTGTCGGACGTCTATGGCAACGGTTTCAACTCGCCTGCGCAGGAATGGTTGCCGGAAGGTTTGAACTCGTTGTTGGCCGCGCAGGCGCTATTCCCGCTGACCTCGCAATTCGAAATGGCCGGAAATGTCGCGGAAAATCAGGTGACCGGCGCGGTACACGACCGGATCGACAAGGGCTGGCCGATCCTTGCCAAACGCGTGCGCACCGATCCGCGCTATGGCCCGGCCATGGTTGCGGCCTTCGACGAAATCACCACGACCGAAGACATCACGATCACCCAGATCGCCAACGCGCTCGCCGCCTTCATGGCCACCGAATGGCGCAGCACTGACAGCCCGTTTGACCGGTATCTGGCCGGTGAGGGCGATGCGCTGTCACAACCGCAAAGGGCCGGTATGGACCTGTTCTATGGCAAAGCCCGATGTTCCAGCTGCCATTCCGGTTCATTGTTGTCCGATCAGAAGTTCCACGCACTGGCGCTGCCGCCCTTTGGCCCCGGTCGTACCCGTCAGTGGGACCCGTATGTCCGTGATGTCGGCCGCATGGGCGAAAGCGACCGGGTGCAGGACGCCTACCGGTTCCGCACACCGATGCTGCGCAATATCGCCCTGACCGCCCCATACGGGCATAACGGCGCATTCCCCGACCTCGAAAGCATGATCCGCCACCATCTGGACCCCGAACGCAGCCTTGCGGCATGGAGCCCGGACATGGCCGCGCTGCCCGAGGTTCCGTGGCTGCAAAGGGCAGACTTCATCGTATGGGACGACCAACTGGAAATGGCCCGCCAGCGCAGCAAGATCGACATCTCCCCTGTTGATCTGTCCGACGCTGAAATTGACAGCCTCATCGCGTTTCTGCACGCCCTAACCGGAACCAGTGTGGACACGCCGCCTTTTGGCGTGCCCGAAGGATTTCAACCCTAAGAAAACCCCCGCCGAGGCGGGCGTTGTCGCTATTCTGCTGCGTCTTCGTATTCTGCCATGGGTGGGCATGTGCAGATGAGGTTTCGGTCTCCGTATGCGTTGTCGACGCGGTTGACGGGGGACCAGTATTTGTCGACGCCCATGGAGCCCGGGGGGAAGCAGGCCTGTTCGCGGGTGTAGGGGCGGTCCCAGTCGCCGACCAGATCGCGCACCGTGTGGGGGGCGTTTTTCAGCGGGTTGTTTTCCGCGTCGATCCTGCCGTCGATGATGTCCTGCGCTTCCGCGCGGATCGACAGCATGGCGTCGCAGAAACGGTCCAGCTCATCCTTGGGTTCCGATTCCGTCGGCTCCACCATCAGGGTGCCGGCCACCGGCCAGGACATGGTCGGCGCGTGGAAGCCGCTGTCCACCAGTCGCTTGGCGATGTCATCGACGCTGACATGCGCCGCCTCGTCCAGCGGTCTTGTGTCGAGGATGCATTCATGCGCCACCCGGCCAGTCTCGGAGGTGTAGAGGATCGGATAGGCCTCGGCCAGACGCGCGGCGATGTAGTTGGCGTTCAGGATCGCCACTTTCGTGGCCTGCGTCAGACCTGCCCCCCCCATCAGCAGCACATAGGCCCATGAGACGGGCAGGATGGACGGCGAGCCAAAAGGCGCCGCCGAGACCGGACCGACGGCACTGCCGTATTCCGGGTGGCCGGGCAGATGTTCTTCCAGATGCGCCTTGACGCCGATCGGACCCATGCCGGGGCCGCCGCCGCCATGCGGGATGCAGAAGGTCTTGTGCAGGTTCAGGTGGCTGACATCGCCGCCAATATCCCCCGGTCGCGAGAGACCCACCATGGCATTCATGTTGGCCCCGTCGATATAGACCTGACCGCCGTGATCATGGGTGATCTGGCAGACCTCCTGCACGGTGGTCTCGAACACGCCATGGGTCGAGGGGTAGGTGATCATGCAGCCGGCCAGATGGTCGCTGTGCTTTTCCGCCTTGGCGCGGAAGTCGTTCAGGTCGATATTGCCGTTCTCATCCGATTGCACCGGCACAACCTGCCAGCCCACCATCTGCGCCGAGGCCGGGTTGGTGCCATGGGCCGAGGTCGGGATCAGGCAGACATTGCGGTGCCCTTCGCCGCGGGCGAAGTGATAGTTGCGGATGGTCAGCAGGCCTGCGTATTCGCCCTGCGCGCCCGAGTTGGGCTGTTGGCTGATCGCGTCATAGCCGGTGATCTGGCACAGCTTGTCGTTCAGATCAGCAATCATCTCGTGATAGCCCTGCGCCTGATCTTCAGGGCAGAACGGGTGCAGGTTGCCGAACTCGGGCCAGGTGACCGGGATCATCTCGATCGTGGCGTTCAGCTTCATGGTGCACGACCCCAGCGGGATCATCGCCCGGTCCAGCGCCAGGTCGCGGTCGGCCAGACGGCGCATGTACCGCGTGATCTCGGCCTCGGCCCGGTTCTTGTGGAAGATCTCGTGGGTCAGATAGGCGCTTTCGCGCAGCGCATAGTCCGGCAGGCGATAGAGTTTGTTCGAACTGTCATCCTTGCGGTCGATGCCGAAAGCGCCCCAGACCGCCTCGATGGTCTCGGGGCGGGTCTGTTCGTCCAGGCTGATGCCCACTTTCGTGTCACCCACCTTGCGCAGGTTGACGCCCCGGGCCACGGCGGCCTCCATGACCGTTTTCTGCAGATGGCCGACCTCGACCGTGATGGTGTCGAAGAACACCTCGGGTTCAACGGCAAAGCCCGCCTCTTCCAGACCGGCGGCCATGCGTGAGGTCTTGCGGTGCACCGATTGCGCGATGGCCTTGATGCCGTCGGGGCCGTGGTACACGGCATACATCGAGGCAATCACCGCCAAGAGCGCCTGCGCGGTGCAGACATTCGAGTTCGCCTTCTCGCGCCGGATGTGCTGCTCGCGGGTCTGCAGCGCCAGGCGATAGGCCTTGTTGCCGCGGCTGTCGATGCTGACGCCGATGATCCGGCCCGGCATTGCCCGCTTCAGCTTGTCGGTGGTCGCCATATAGGCCGCGTGCGGCCCGCCATAGCCCATCGGCACGCCAAAGCGCTGGGTCGAGCCGATGGCGATATCCGCGCCCATCTCACCCGGTGACTTCAGCAGCGCCAGTGACAGGATGTCGGCGGCCACGATGGCAATCGCTTTATGTTCATGCAGCGCCGCGATCTCGGCGGTGAAGTCGCGCACATGGCCATGGGTGCCGGGATATTGGAAGATCGCACCAAAGACCGATCCCGCATCCAGCGTATCCGGATCGGCGACCTGCACCTCGATGCCCAGAGGCTCAGCCCGGGTTTTAATGACCGCGATGGTCTGCGGGTGGCAGTTCTTGTCGACAAAGAAAGCCGCGTTATTGGCCTTCGACCGGCCGCCGCGCTTGGCCATCGCCATCGCCTCGGCGGCTGCGGTGGCTTCGTCCAGCAGGGATGCGTTGGCCACATCGAGCCCGGTCAGGTCGCTGACCATAGTCTGGAAGTTCAACAGCGCCTCAAGCCGGCCCTGGCTGATCTCGGGCTGATAAGGCGTATAGGCGGTGTACCAGGCCGGGTTTTCCAGGATGTTGCGCAGGATCGGCGCGGGCGTGGTGGTGCCGTAATAGCCCTGACCGATCAGCGAGGTCAGAACCTTGTTCTTGCCCGCCACTTCTTTCATATGAAAGAGCGCGTCGCGCTCGGTCATCGCCGGGCCCCAGTCCAGCGGTTCCTTCTGCCGGATCGCCGGCGGCACGGTGGCATCAATCAGCTGGTCCAGCGTTTTGAAGCCGATCACCTTGAGCATGTCGCGCATCTCGGTGGGCGACGGGCCGATATGGCGGCGGTTGGCAAAGTCATAGGCTTCGTAATCGGTCAGTTTGAAGGCCATTGCAGCGCTCCTGTCGAATAGGTCAGGTCGGGCGGAGGCGGCAGAGGCCTCCGGCGTGGGGTAAGGGCCGTCCCGGAACCTGTCCGGCGGACTGGTTCAGGCCCGAACGGGCGGAGCCCCGGAATCAGGGCCCCGACATGGGTTTAGCCGATGAAGGCCTTGTAGCCGGCCTCATCCATCAGATCTTCGAGCTGCGCGGCGTCGGTCACCTTGATCTTGTAGATCCAGGCCTCACCCTCGGGGTCGTCGTTCAGCGCGCCGGGATTGTCGGCCAGCGTCTCGTTCACTTCGGTGATCTCGCCATCGACCGGGGCATAGAGCTCGGACGCGGCCTTGACGGATTCGATCACCCCGATCTCGCCATCTTTCTCGAACGTGTCGCCCACTTCCTGCTGCTCGACAAACACCACATCGCCCAGCTGCTCGGCAGCGTGCGCGGTGATGCCCAGCGTGGCGATGTCGCCCTCAACGGCCAGCCATTCATGCTCTTCGGAATAATAGGTTGCCATGGTGTCTCTCTCCTGACTTCAACGCTTGTAATTCTGTTTGACGAAGGGCAGCGCCGCAATCTCGGCCGGCTGCGCCTTGCCCCGGATGATCAGCTGCACCACCTCGCCCGGCTCACCATGGCCGGCCGCGACATAGCCCATCGCCACCGGTCCGCCGACCGTGGGACCAAACCCGCCCGAGGTGATCTGGCCAATGGGGTTGCCATTGCTGCACCGGATTTCCGTGCCCTGACGGGCCGGCGCCCGGCCTTCGGGCCTGATGCCCACCAGCCTGCGCGCAGGCCCCTCGGCCAGTTCCTTTTGCACCCGCTCGGCGCCCGGAAAGCCGCCCTCTTCCTTGCGGCGCTTCTGGATCGCCCAGCCGAGGCTGGCCTCGATGGGCGAGGTGCCCTGGTCGATGTCATTGCCATAAAGGCACAGCCCCGCCTCCAGCCGCAGGCTGTCGCGCGCGCCCAGACCCGCCGGTTCGCACTCCTCATGCGCCAGAAACGCGCGGGTGATCTCGATCGCCTTGTCCTCGGGGATCGAGATCTCATACCCGTCCTCACCCGTGTAGCCCAGCCGCGAGATCCGGCATTCGACGCCCAGGATGTCGGCCATTGTGGTTTCCATAAAGGTCAGATCCCGCGCCGCCGGGCACAGCTCACCCACCACGTTTTCCGCGGCAGGACCCTGAACCGCCACCAGCGCGCGGTCGAAAATCTCGGTCACCTCAACCCCGTCCAGATGTTCGCGCATATGCGGAATGTCCTGATGCCGCAGCGCTGCGTTCACCACCACAAAGTAGTGATCCCCCGCATTCGACACGATCAGATCGTCCATGATCCCGCCATCCGCATTGGTGAAAAACCCGTACCGCGCCTTGCCCGGCTTCAGGGTCGCATAAGCCTGCGGGCACAAAGCCTCCAGCTTCTCCCCCACATTCTCACCGCGCAAAATCACCTGACCCATATGAGACACATCAAACACCGCCGCCTTCTCACGACACTGCTTGTGCTCCCCCATGATCCCCAATGGATACTGAACAGGCATCTCCCATCCCGCAAAATCAACCAGCTTACCCCCCAACTCAACATGCAACGAGTGAAGAGGCGTGCGGTTTGGCGAAGATGTCATGTCAGAGACCTTTCGTAATCCAGTGTCCATGAGCGCAGCGCGGCAGGGTCCGGCTGCTTTGCACTAAAGCCGTGCCACCCCAAGGTTCCCGGGAGACCATCGCAAGTCAACAGGCTTGGATGGGCGGGAACGGCCCGCCCCGGTTGCCGGACCATCGGGAATGTATGCGGCGGCATGCAGGTTTGTATCCTATAGGAAACTTTTTTCCGTTAGGCAACATCCGCGTATTGAAACCGAGGCCCTTTTTGACCCGTTTCGGTAGCCGGCAGCCAAGCGCATTAGCGGAAACGATTTTTGCCGGCAGCTGGTGGAACACCTCTGGCCCCTGCCCGCAACCTGCCCTAAGACTTCGCCAGAAAGGGGCCGCCATGTCACATATCACACTGGTCCGTCACGGCCAGGCCAACACGGCTGCGCGTGACGAAGTCAATTATGACAAGCTCAGTGAACTGGGCCACCAGCAGGCCCGCTGGCTGGGCGCGCATCTGCAGGACACGCGGGCGCATTACCCGCGGGCCTATTGCGGCACGCTGGTCCGTCACGCCGAGACCGCCGCCAGCATGGGCTTGCCGGACCCGGTCCGGGACGCGCGCCTGAACGAGATCGAATATTTCACGCTCGCCAAACTGTTCGAGGAACAGCATGGCGTCCCCGTTCCGGTCGACCGCGAAGGGTTTGTGGAACACCTGCCGCGCACATTCGCCGCCTGGGCGAATGGCGAGATCGAGGATACGCCCGAGACCTTTGAAGAATTCGAGACCCGGGTTTCGGATGCGCTGCGCGATATCGGCACCGAGGGCGGGCCTGCGATTATCGTGACGTCGGGCGGATTGATCTCGATGGTGGTGCGGCAGGCGATGGGGCTGGACATCCCGTCGATGGCGCGGGTGGCCCTTGCCATCATGAACACGTCAATGCATCGTCTGCACCCGATCGGCGCGCAGCTGAGCCCGGTTCTGTTCAACGCCGTGCCACATCTAGAGGCGCCCGACCGGCAGTTCGCGCAAACCCATCTGTAACCCCGGCCCGGAGGTCCCCTGATGCAGCTATACTACGCCCCCCGTACGATTTCGGTCGCCGTTGCCATCGCGCTGGAAGAGGCCGGGCTGAACTATGAGGCCATACAACTGGATTTCGCCGGCGGTGAGCAGACCGGGCCAGCCTATCAGCAGATCAACCCCAAGGGCCGCGTGCCCGCATTGGCCGTTGACGGCGGCATTCTGACCGAGACCGGGGCGTTGCTGGAATATATCGCAGCCAAAGCGCCCGAAGCCGGGCTGGTGCCTGGCGACCCGATTCTGGCGGCGCGCATGCGCGAGGTGATGTTCTACCTTGCCTCGACCATGCATGTGAACCACGCGCACAAGCAGCGCGGGCACCGCTGGGCCGACCAGCAATCCAGTTGGACGGACATGACGGGCAAGGTGGCGCAGAATATGACGGCATCCTGCGATCACATCTGTTCGAACGGGCTGCGCGGGCCGTTTGTGCTGGGCGCGGAATTCTCGCTGGCTGATGCGTACCTGTATGTGGTGTGCAGCTGGCTTGAGGGGGACGGCGTCGACGTCACCGCCTTTCCCAAGATCGAAGCCTTCCGCGCGGCGATGGAAGCGCGACCTTCGGTTCAGGCGGTGCGCGCCGCCGGAATGCTCTGACAAAAGGATATCGCATGACACATCTCTGGGTCCGGGCAGAGCAACGCCCGAATGAGGAACGGGTAGGGCTGACCCCCGAAGGCGCCGCCGCACTGATCGCCGCGGGCATTCGCGTGACAGTCGAGGAAAGCCATGTCCGCGCCATTGCGATTGACGGCTACAAGGAAGTTGGGTGTGACATCGCGGCTGAAAACTCCTGGCCCGACGCCCCGTCGGATGCGATCATCTTCGGCCTCAAGGAACTGCCCGAGGACGGCACGCCCCTGCCCCATCGTCACATCATGTTCGGCCACGCCTATAAGGGCCAGCATTCGGGCCGCGCGCTGCTGGACCGGTTCAGGGCGGGGGGCGGCACGCTCTATGATCTGGAATATCTGGTGAATGAGGATGGCCGCCGCGTTGCCGCCTTTGGATATTGGGCCGGCTATGCCGGGGCGGCTGTGACCCTGAAGACATGGGCGGCGCAGCAGCGCGGGCAGGTTTGCCCGCCAGTTGGGGTCTATCCGGGCAAGGACGCGCTGAACACCGAGTTGCTGGCGGAACTGGACGCAACCGGCGCGGACCGGCCCCGCGCCATCGTCATTGGCGCCCTCGGCCGGGTCGGTACCGGCGCCGCGGATCTGTGCGAAGCGATGGGCGTGCCCGTCACCAAATGGGACATGGCGGAAACCGCCAGCGGCGGACCTTTCCCCGAGATACTGGACCACGACCTGTTCCTGAACTGCATCTTCGCCCGCCCCGGCACGCCGGTCTTTGTCCCACGCGCGGCCCTGACCATGCCGCGCAAGCTGACCGCCATCGGCGACGTGGCCTGCGACCCGGACAGCGATTACAACCCGGTGCCGGTCTATGACCGGGCCACCACATGGGACGCGCCGGCCCTGCGCGTGGCGACGGACCCGGTGATGGATGTGATGGCGATCGACAACCTGCCGTCGATGCTGCCGGTCGAAAGCTCGGAAGATTATGCGGCACAGCTGCTGCCTTCTCTGCTGACGCTTGGCGACATCGAAACCGGTGTCTGGGGCCGCGCGCGGGACACGTTCCGCAACCATGTTTAAGCGAGTGCATCCATGGAACATCTGATCGGGGCAGCGGCCGCAATTCTGGGAACCATTTGCTGGTTGCCACAGACCCTGAAAACCTGGCGCACGCGCGAGACCAAGGACCTGTCGCTGCCTGCGAACCTGTTGATTCTGACAACGCTGACCCTGTGGCTGGCTTATGGGTTGATGATCGCCGCATGGCCCCTGATCCTGGGGAATGTGATATCGATCCTGCTTGTCGGGGCAATTGTGACCGCGAAACTGAAATTCGGCTGAACCGCCATAAAGGAGCTTACGCATGACGATTCACTGGTGTGGCACCGGCCTGTCGGCCATTCCCGGCCTGCGCCGCCTGATCGAAGGCGGGCACAAACTCACCGTCTGGAACCGGACCGTTGAAAAGGCCAGGACCGAAGTAGGAGATCTGACCGATGACATCCGCGCCTTCGACATCGACGCGATTGGCGGGGTTCTGGCAAAGGGCGACGTGATCGTCTCGATGCTGCCGGGTGATTGGCACGTGCCGCTGGCGGAGCTGGCGATTGCGAAAGAGGCCAATTTCGTCTCGTCCTCCTACATCGCGCCCGAGATGCGCGCGCTGGACGACAGGGCGCGTGAGGCTGGCGTGGCGCTGGTCAACGAGGTGGGTCTGGACCCGGGCATCGACCACCTGATGGCGCATGCTCTGGTCGATGACTACCGCGCATCGGACGCGTTCGATCCGGAAAACCACCTGAGCTTCATCTCTTATTGCGGCGGCATCCCGAAACACCCCAACCCGTTCCGCTACAAGTTCAGCTGGTCGCCGCTGGGCGTTCTCAAGGCGCTGCGGTCGCCGTCGCGGTCGATCCGCGACTATGCCCCGCTGGACGTTGCGCGCCCGTGGGACGCGATCAGCAGCTATATCGCGCCGTTGCCGATGCCGGAAAGCTTCGAGGTCTATCCCAACCGCGACTCGATCCCCTTTATGGCCGAATACCGGTTCGAGGATCACTGGACCGTAAAGGAATTCGTCCGCGGCACCCTGCGCCTGAACGGCTGGGCGGATGCGTGGTCGGATGTGTTTCGGGAAATCGAAACCCTGTCCGGCCCCGAAGGCGACGCGCGCCTGAAAGAGATGTCGGACCAGTTCTGGGACGAAAACGCCTATGACGAGGGCGAACCGGACCGCGTTGTTCTCTGCGTCGGTCTGAAGGCGGAAAAGGACGGCGTGGCGGTCTGGCACAAGACTTATGTGATGGATGCCTGGGGCGACGCGCGCGGCACGGCCATGGCGCGGCTGGTGTCGATCCCCGTGTCGCTGGCGGTTGAGGCGGTTCTGAACCGCGCGATACCGGCGGGCGTGCACGCCGCCCCCAGCGACCCCAGGCTGGTTCAGGGCTGGATGGCCGAGATCGACAGACTGGCGCAACATCTTCAGGTCGTGGATCATACGGCCTGAGTTTCAGAACCTTTAAAAAAAAGCCATTCCGGAATATCGGAATGGCTTTTGGCGTTGACCCGTCGACCTTTCAGTTTCGGGACATTCTGCAGCGACCGGTCAGATAAATCTTTCGATCGTGTCGTCGAGATCGCTGCGGTTGATCCCAAGCTCGGACAGCTGGTGATCCGTCAGGCGGTTGAGGTCCTGAGCGGCCCGCACGATGTCCGTCCGGATGGTCTGAAGCTTCATCGCCCGGTCAAACAGCAGCAACGCACTGGCGATGACCCTGGTCTCGGGGATTGAATGTGTATCCAGCATTGTTTTCCTCCACGGTTCGCGTTGGACCGGCCTTACTGCACCTGCCGGCGGTAGGGCTGCTTGTGATACACGCTCTGATAGGCGCGTTCCTTGATCTCGTCGCGCGGCACTCCGATGTCGTTCAGTTGCTGGTCGCTGAGGTTTTCCAGTTCGCGAACGGTTCTGGCGTAGATCCCCTGGCGAAAGTGCTCGACCCGTGCTTCGGCGTAGTTGGAAAACAGGCCGAAAAAGAGGCCCTTCTGCGGGCTGACTGTCTGTGCGTATCCCATAATTTCCTCCGTCTCATCAGTGTTGCGATACCCGTCACACAACTGATTAAGGAGGCCCGCGTTAATGTAGCAGGATGGAATTATTAAGGTTTGTTCATGATGCAGGTCCTGACCTGACCGCCGCCTACATCAGGTCGTTTTCCACATCCTCGGCGGATATGCCCAGCGCATCCAATCCGTTTTCCAGATGGTCCGACAGGTGCGGCGTGCCGATCAGGTAATCGGCGCAGGGGGTCGAGGCTTCGGATTTTGCGGTGGCGATGGCCTCGGCCAGATCCTCGGCGAAAAAGCTTTCGCGCCCGATCCACATGACAGCAACCAGCTCGGCCTGTTCGTCCTCTCCCATCCGGTCGATGAACGCGCGCAGCTCGCCCTCGGCACGGTCCAGTTCGCGCCCCATCATGGCGACCTGAGCGATTTTTCTTGCCGAGATTTCCAACATGACCCAACTCCTCGTGTTCGCGGTTTCCATCCTACCACAATCACTCTGCGCCGGCTGAGTCTTTGATCTTACGCAAACAAACTATGCGC
Organism: Ruegeria sp. ABV4_181; assembly: GCF_056158465.1. NCBI lineage: Bacteria > Pseudomonadati > Pseudomonadota > Alphaproteobacteria > Rhodobacterales > Roseobacteraceae > Ruegeria > Ruegeria sp. ABV4_181. Next base: position 905,651 of record NZ_JBSWTI010000002.1, on the reverse strand, counting down.
TCAGCGTTCGCGAATGCGGGAAATCGGGTGATCGGGAACGGGGGCGCTGCGAAACGGGCGAAACCGGGCATGTTTGACCTTGAGTTTCAGCGCCTGCCACAGGATCAGGGCAAAGGCGCGGCGCGCGCCGAATGGACGCCGCAGCAGGGACCACAGGATGGCGCGGTTGGTCAACGGCGCCCGGGGACCTGTCAGCGTCGCGATCAACCCGCCCCCGGCGCGGCCGTAATCGATCCAGACGCCCACCCGGTCGGGGCGGTAATCGAAGCGGAACGTGTATGTTCCTGCGATCTTCTGAAACGGCGAGACATGCATCAGCTTGTCCGCCACCACCCGGTCGGACGGCCCGAGAGGGGCAAAGTTCGGGTTGTGGCACAGATAGCTGTGGCGCGTGCCATAGGTGTTGGTCACTTCGGCCACCACCGCGTAAAGCTGCCCCTCCCCGTCGAAACAGAACCAGAAGCTGACCGGATTGAACACATGGCCAAAGACGCGCGGCTGTGTCAGCAGGCGGATCGTCTTTGGCTGGGCCACCCCCATCTCGTCAAACCGGTCGCGCAGCCACGCTGCACCACGGCCCTGGTGCGGCGCGCCGCCGTGATCACGGTCGCGCCAGTTCGTGACATTGGCGCGGTTCACCGAGAACAGGGCCGGCGTCCTCGGTGGGTTTTCCGGGTCCAGCAGGATGTAGTCGATTGAATATCGAAAGGCGTTCCGGGTCGCGCCCTTGCGCCCGTGATAGGTATGGCCTGCGATATAGTCGACCCTGTTCATACCCTGATGTCCAATCCGCCTGTAACCCGTTTAAACGGCATTCTTTTCCCCGGTTCGCTGTATCAGAGTTTACGTAATATAGCGCGGTTCGGATCAAAATGGCCGAATAAAGTGATCCGCCTTGGGCTGACCCGCGTAATGTGATTATGTTTACCGAGATCGATACCGTGACCTTGGATGAACCGTCGGCCGACGGGCCTGCACTGAAACCTTGGCGCGCAAAGAAACGCATCAGGGGCAAGCCGGTGGACCGAGCGGATGACAGTTGCAACACCAGAACAGAGTGGGTGAGCCACGTCAGACGCATACGGGATGCGCAGGATCAGGCGGCGTTTGCCGAGCTGTTTCAGCATTTCGCGCCACGGATCAAGGCGTTCCTGATCAAATCGGGATCCGACGCCACGCTGGCCGAGGAATGCGCGCAAGAGGTGATGGCGACCTTGTGGCACAAGGCGCATCTGTTCGATCCGGCCCGGGCCACCGTGGCTACCTGGGTGTTCACGATCGCCCGGAACAAGCGCATCGACGTGCTGCGCAAGCAGCGCCGCCCCGAACCCGAGGATCTGGGATGGGGCCCCGAAGCGGAACCGGATCAGGGCGACGTGATCGCGCTGCAACAGGAAACCGCGCAACTGCGTGACGCGCTGACTGCGTTGCCGGAAGCGCAAAGAGAACTGATCGAAAAGGCGTATTTCGGTGACCTGAGTCACCGCGAGATCGCGTCTGAAACCGGGCTGCCCCTGGGAACGATCAAATCAAGGATACGGCTGGCGCTGGATCGCCTGCGCCATGCGATGAACTGAGATGATGAAGATGAGCAACAAGATCAAACATCACCTGACGGACGACCTGCTGATGGCTTACGCCGCGGGTACTCTGCCCGAAGCGTTCGACCTGATGATCGCCACCCACCTGTCCCTGTGCGACCATTGCCGGGCGCGGGCAGAGAGCTTTGACGCGGTCGGCGGCTGCGTATTGCAGGAGCAGGATGACGCCCCTGAAATGAGCGACGGGTCGCTGGCGGCGACGATGGCGCTGATCGCCCAGGGTGCGCCGATTGCAAAACCCGCGCGCCCGGGATGTTCCGTTCTGCCGGCGCCGCTGCAGGATTACGTGGGCGGTGATGTCGACGATATTCAGTGGCGCTCGATCGGGATGGGTGTGAAACAGGCGATCCTGCCGACCACCCGCGAAGCCTCCGCGCGCCTGCTGTTGATCCCGGCCGGGGCCGCTGTACCGGATCACAGCCATAATGGCGTGGAACTAACCATGGTGCTCAAGGGCGCGTTTTCGGACGAGGTCGACCGTTTTGCCCGGGGCGATGTCGAGATCGCGGATGAAAGCGTGCATCACACGCCGACGGCAGACGTCTCAGAAGATTGTATCTGCCTGGCCGTGACCGATGCGCCGCTGAAATTCAGCAAGCTGATGCCGCGCCTGTTTCAGCCCTTTCTGCGTATCTGACCGGCCTTGTATTGACGCAATCCCGGTCAGGACCCGCGTGATCGCCGGACAATTTGTTTCGCAGAACGCTAGCCTTCGGTCTTGCCCAGCGGGACGACATTGGTCTGATCCTCGGGGGCCAGTTCCTCAAAATCGAAATTGTCCAGACGCTGAGCCCTGCGGCCCGCCTTTTCGGCGCTGATCTTGATGTCCGAGATATCCTTGGCCGCCTGTCCGAAATGGCGGTCCAGGTTGGACACGCGGTCGCCCAAACGCTCCACATCTTTGTGCAGCAGGCCCAGTTCCTTGCGGATTGCGCCCGCCTGTTCGCGCATGCGGGCATCTTTCAGGATCGCGCGCATGGTGTTCAGGGTCGCCATGCAGGTGGTGGGGGACACAATCCAGACCCGTTTGGAAAAGCTCTCCTGCACCAGTTCGGGGAACTTGGCGTGCAGCTCGGCATAGACCGCCTCGGACGGCAGGAACATCAGCGCGCCATCGGCGGTTTCACCGTCGAGAATGTATTTCTCGGCGATATCGTTGATGTGCTTGCGCACCGTGCTGCGGAACATCTGCACCGCGGCCTTCAGTTCCATGTCATTGGTGGACCCGATCAGCGCCTCATAGGCTTCCAGCGGGAACTTGCTGTCGATCACAATCGGCCCCGGAGGGTTCGGCAGGTTGATCAGGCAATCGGCACGTCGCCCGTTCGACAGCGTCGCTTGCAATTGGAAACTGTCCGAAGGCAGTGCTTTGGAGACGATGTCGTTCAGCTGAATCTCTCCAAACGCCCCACGCGTCTGCTTGTTCGACAGGATATCCTGCAGCGACAGCACATCGCCCGACAGCTTGGTGATGTTGTCCTGCGCCTTGTCGATGGCGGCCAGACGTTCCTGCAACTGCGTCAGCGAGGTCGCGGTCTGCTTGGACGAGCCATGCAGCGATTCCTTCATCCGCTCCTGCATCTCGGCCAGCGCGCGGGCGGATTTCATCGCGTTGTCCGCCAGCCGGTCGTTCATCTGCTGCTGCACCGAGGACAGGCGCGATTCCACCGTCTGGATCACCTGCACCTGCGCATTGGCCTGCTGGTCCGAGACATGGCTCAAACCACCGCGCAACTGTTCCTGCCCCTGTCCCAACTGCTGCACATGCTGGCCCAGGTGCGCCATCTGCCGCGCCAGAGGTTCCGCCATCCGGGCCGAGCGCTGAGCCGCCCGCAGCGACAGGAACAGCAGCAGCAGGATCAACGCGATCGCACTGCCCGCAATCAGGATCCCGGGGTCGGTCAGCGCGTATTGGGTGCCAGCAATCTCGATCATGTCGCCTCGGATGTTCTTGTTTTATTCTTCATAACCCGGCAAGGCCAAGGGATCAACTGCGCCCGAACAGACGTTCGATATCGCTCAGCTTCAGCTCCACGTAAGTCGGCCGCCCGTGGTTGCACTGGCCGGAATGGGGCGTCGCCTCCATCTCGCGCAGCAGGGCGTTCATTTCTTCGGCGCGCATCCGGCGGCCGGACCGGACCGAGCCGTGGCAGGCCACGCGGCTGAGGATCGCCTCGATCCGTGCCTGTACCATCTGGCTTTCACCCTGATCGGCCAGTTCGTCCAGGATATCCAGAATCATCGCGCGGGCGTCGACCTCACCCAGAATGGCCGGGGTTTCGCGCACGGCGACAGCCCCGCCACCGAAAGGTTCCAGCGTCAGACCAAGGCGCGACAGGTCGTCCGCCACAGCCATCAGCCGCGCGCAGTCGCCCTCCGACAGTTCCACGATTTCGGGGATCAGCAGCGCCTGTGCGGCGACCCCGTTTTCGGCCATCTGGGTTTTGAGCTTTTCATAGACCAGCCGCTCATGCGCGGCGTGCTGGTCAACGATCACCATGCCGTCGGCGGTCTGGGCGATGATGTAATTTTCGTGCACCTGCCCGCGCGCCGCGCCCAGAGGCAGGTCCAGCGCCGGCGGGTCTTCGACAGTCGGGGCAGCGGGGGTCGGTTCGACGATGGAGCCGCTGTAATCCCGCGAAAGTTCCGCAAACCCCGGCGATTGCGCCTGAAAGGCGGCCTGCCGCGCCGCTGCTGAGGGCCGGTCCATCTGATAGACACGCGCAGGGGCTGGTTGCGCCGGTTCCGGCCGCATCGCGCCCAGCGTCGCATTGGCCACGGTTGAGGACGCCCGATGCCCGGCCTCGGCCAGCGCGTGGCGCAGGGCCGAGACGATCAGCCCGCGTGCCACGCCGGGATCGCGGAACCGCACCTCGGATTTCGCCGGATGCACGTTCACATCCACCAGCGTCGGATCACAGTCGATGAACAGCGCCGCCGCCGGATGGCGGTCGCGGCTGAGGAAATCGAAATAGGCCGCCCGCAACGCCCCGGTCAGCATCTTGTCGCGCACGGGGCGGCCATTGACGAACAGGTACTGCGCCACCGCCGCGCCCCGCGAATAGGTCGGCAGGGCGGCGTATCCGTATAGCCGGATACCTTCACGCGTGGCGTCGATCTGCAAGGCGTTTTCGGCAAATTCGCGCCCGATCACACGGGCAAGACGGGCGTGCAGCGCGTCGAACAGATCGCCATTCTCACGGTCGGCGCGGAAGGTCACGCGGCCCTCGCCGCCGCCGGACACGTCGCGCAGGGTGAAGGTGATCGCCGGTTCAGCCATGGCCAGACGCTTGACTGTGTCGGTGATCGCCTGCGCCTCGGCCCGGTCGGTGCGCATGAATTTCAGCCGGGCAGGCGTGGCGAAGAACAGATCGCGCAGCTCGACCACCGTGCCGGAACGCAGGGCGGCGGGTTTGACCGCATCCACATTGCCGCCCGCAACATGGACCGAGGCGGCCTCGGCCCCCGGCACCCGGCTGGTGATGGTCAGACGGCCCACAGCGCCCAGCGACGGCAGCGCCTCGCCCCGAAAACCGAAAGTGTGGATGTTCAACAGGTCCGAGCCGTCAATTTTCGATGTCGCATGGCGCGACAGCGCCAGCGGCAGGTCATCCGGCGCAATTCCACACCCGTCATCCGTAACCCGAATCAGCGTCTTGCCACCGTCGGCAATATCGATGGCGATCCGGGTCGATCCGGCGTCGATGGCATTCTCCACCAGCTCTTTCACGGCCGAGGCCGGGCGTTCCACCACCTCACCGGCAGCGATTCGATTGATCGCAGCATCGTCAAGCTGTCGGATTACCGGTCGGTTTTCGCGGATATTGGGGTTTGCCTGCGCCATACCGCTAGACCTAGCACAGGCGGGCACGATTCTACCACCGGTTTGGCTGCTCTATTTTGCGGGAGGGGGCGTTCGAACAACCGCGTTGCGTCAGGCAAAACCTGGCGATACCGGTCGCGGTTGTCCGAACGATCCGAAGTGAGTGGTGGTCATGCGCTTAGTAATTGCGGGTGACCTACCATGAAACAGGGGGTGAGGCTTGTTAACTCTGGCCCGCCGGTTCATCTGGGCGAAGTTCAGCCGACCCGCCGCAGAAGGCGGTGGCGGGAACATGCCGGGTCAAGCGGTGCCGGGCGCACCGACGCGGGTTCGGCACGGCCCCCAGAGCGCGGCGCCAGCCAGGATAAGCCCGGACATCGTCGCGATCATCCCGGCCGCACTCACCGCGTCCGCACCGCCCAGCCACAGCGGCCCGTAGCCGGCCAGCACATAGCCCGAAATCGCCGAGACACAGGCGAAAACGACGCTCCACGCGATCTGGGTTTCCAGCCGGTTGGCCATCATGCGGGCCGCGGCGGGCGGGCAGATGAACATGGCGATCACGATGATCGAGCCCACCGCATCAAAGGCCGCCACCGCCGCAATCGCCGCGATGATGACCAGCGCCATACCCAGCGCACCGGTGCGAATGCCGATCGTGCGGGCGAACCCTTCGTCGAAGGTCGAGATTTTGAGCGGCCGCCAGAACAGCCAGATGAACAGGACCACGCCGACCAGCGTCAGCGCGATGCGCGGCAGTTCCGGCGGCAGACCGGCCAGCGCGGTGAGGTCCAGAACCGATGACCACCCGACGGCATCCAGCCAGATCAGGCTTTCCAGATTGCCATAGAGCGCATGTTCAACATCCAGATGCACGGTCGAGGTATCGGTCTGTTCCAGCAACAGCACACCCCCGGCGAACATGGTGGTGAAAATCACCCCCATCGCCGCGCCGGGTTCGATCTGCCCCAGCCGGCGGACCGCCTCGATCATCACCACGGCCACAACTGCCGCGCCGGCAGCCCCCAGCATCATGGGCCAGGTCGAGATCGCGCCGGTCAGCAGAAAGGCCACGACGATGCCCGGCAGCACCACATGACTGATCGCATCCCCGATCAGGGCCTGTTTGCGCAGCACCAGGAAGTTGCCGGGCAGCGCGCAGGCGATGGCCGCAAAGGTTCCGATCAGCAGCGGTGTCAGCGACAAGGGGACAAATTCCTGGCCGCTCATGCCGGCACCTCCTGCGGGGCGCCGATCTGGCGGTCGATTTCGGCGATCTGGTCGCGGGTCAGAACAGTTTCGATGTCACGCAACCCGTCATACAGCGCCGCTGTCGCCTCGTGCGCCTGATCCGCGCGGACGATTTCCCAGCGTTTTTCGTCGCGCAGCGCCTTGGCGGCGCGCGCCCTGCCCGCCTCGGTGGCGACACCATCGGCGCGGGCCAGCCCGGCGCGCCGCAACAAACGGATCGTCAGCGGCTCATAGATCTTTTGCCCCTGTGCCAGCGCCAGCAACCCCTGACGGATATGGACCCGCCGCTGAAACCGCAGATGCCGCAGGATCGCCGCCAGAACGCCACGGACAGGGGCCAGCAACAGCGAAACGGCGAAAAAAGCAAAGCTGACCAGCACGATGATCGGACCGGTGGGCAGATTGGGGGCCGAGGCCGAGAGCGCCGCGCCCAGATACCCGGCCAGCCCGCCCGCCAGCCCGGCCAGCAGCACAACCCGGTCCGACCGGTCGGTCCAGAACCGCGCGGTCACCGGCGGAATGATCAACAGCGCCACGATCAGGATCAGCCCGACGATCTTCAGGCCAACAACGGTGACCGCCATCACCAATCCCATCATGGCCAGATCAATGCGATGCACAGGCAGGCCCCGGGCCGCCGCGTACTCAGGATCAAAAGCCACCATGGTCATCGGGCGGCGGATGATCATGACCAGAACCAGCGTGGCCGCCCCGCCGACCGCGATGATCAGCGCGTCGGCCCACAGCATCCCGGCGGTCGAGCCCAGCAGAAAGCCTTCCAGCCCTGCCTGACGGCCCACGCCCATGGTCTGGATCACAGTCAGCAGGACGATGCCAAACCCGAAGAACACCGAAAGCACCGCCCCGATGGCGGCATCTTCGGCCAGCCGCGTACGGCGCGTCAGCCAGTTCATGCACAAAAGCCCGATCCAGGCCGAGACGGCGGACCCGGCCAGCAGGCCGATCAGGTTGCGCCCATCTCCGCCAAAGCCGACCAGCACCATGAAGGCCAGGCAAACACCCGGCAGGGTCGCATGGCTGATCGCGTCGCTGACCAGCGCGCGTTTGCGCAGAAACAGGAAGGTGCCGGTCACCCCGGCGGACACGCCCAGCAGGGTCGCGCCAATGGCGACCAGCGTGGCGTTATAGCCAAGCTGCAAGCTCAGAGCATCCCAAAGCATGGCCTATCCCAGCGCGCGCGAGATCTGATCGATCTGGGCGGTGGCCAGACGGCCGCCATAAGCCGACTGCAGGGTTTCGGCGGTGAAGGCCTCGGCCACCGGCCCCTCGGCCACCTTGCGCGTATTGATCAGGAAGACATGATCGAAATAGTCGGTGACGGTGGCCAGATCGTGATGCACGACAACAACCGTCTTGCCCGACTCTCTCAGCGATTTCAGCACCGCGATGATCGCCTTTTCGGTGGCCGCATCGACCCCGGCAAAAGGTTCGTCCAGCAGGTACAGATCGGCGTCCTGCGCCAGCGCGCGGGCCAGAAAGACCCGCTGTTGCTGACCACCCGAAAGCTGGCCGATCTGACGATCCGCAAAATCGCGCATGCCAACGCGGTTCAGGCAATCCATCGCGCAGGCCATATGCCGCGCCCGAACCCGACCCAGCAGGCCCAGTTGCCGCGACAGCCCCATCAGGACAACGTCAATCACGCGGGTCGGAAAATCCCAGTCGACGCTGGCGCGCTGCGGAACATAGGCAATGCGGGCGCGCTGTTGTTCCAGCGGCTGACCAAAAACGGTGACCTGCCCGGACAGCGGAGAGACGATTCCCAATGCCGCCTTGAGCAGCGTGGACTTGCCCGCCCCGTTCGGTCCGATAATCGCTGTCATCGCGCCGGGCTTTACGGTCATGTCCACCGAAAACACCGCAGGCTTCTGTCCGTAGGATACCGTCAGGCCGCGAATGGCCAGAGGGCTGTCGTCCACGCCGTGCTCAGCAATCGAAACACCCTGATCTGCGGCCAGTTCCAGCATCACTCAAAACCCCGCCGACAGCTTGCCGTTCATGCCCCGCGCGGGCACGTCGGCCCCCAGGGCACCGGCTATGACCGTGATGTTGTGATCCAGCATGCCAACATAAGTGCCTTCGTAAGTGCCCGGCTCGCCCATGGCGTCCGAAAACAGCTCGCCGCCGACACCGACCTCGTGCCCTTTGGCGGCGGCCCCTTCGATCAGCGCGCGCATCGACCGGTCAGAGACCGAGCTTTCCACGAACACCGCCGTCAGTTGCTGGTCGACCAGCGTCTCCACCAGTTCCCCGATCCGGTTCAGGCCGGCCTCGGACTGGGTCGAGATGCCCTGAATGCCCAGAACCTCATAGCCGTATTCGGCACCGAAATAGCCAAACGCATCATGCGCGGTGACCAGTACGCGGTTGTTTTCCGGCACCGCCGCCAGCGCTTGTTTGCCATAGGCTTCAAGCTGGTCAATATCGGCCAGATGCGCCTGCGCGTTGGCGGCGAAGACATCCGCCGAATCCGGGCGCGCTTCGGTCAGCGCCTTCTGAACTTCGACCACCACATCGCGCCACAGGGCCGGGCTCATCCACACATGCGGGTCGAACTTGTCGGCGTAATCGTCATGGGCGCGCAGCTTTGATCTGTCGACCCCCTCGGCCACCGCCACCACTGTGCGCTTGCGACCGAGATCGTGGAAAAAGTCCTCCATCTGCGCTTCCAGATAGAGGCCGTGCCACAGGATCAGGTCGGCGCGGGTCATGGCAACGATGTCACTGCGGGTCTGGCGATAGGCATGCGGGTCGACACCAGGGCCCATCAGGCCCTTCACCTCGACCTGATCGCCACCAACCTGACGCGCGGCGTCGGCGATCATGCCGGTTGTTGCCACCACCTTCAGCGGCGCCTCGGCCCAGGCCGTCAGTGGCAATGCAGCGGCAAAGGCCAGTGCTGCAAGAAAGCTGCGACGAATCATATCAGACCCCGATCTGGTTTCCTGTTGAGAATGAATATGCGAACCATTCGCAACTAAGTCAACGCTATTGCGAATTATTCGCAAGAAAACGCCGATTTTGTCCATTTGGTCAAAAAATTTTCCCCAGCGGACCCGGTTTGCCTTCCATTTGACCGCGACCCGTGCGATTTTGGCGCAAACCTCCCAAAGGACGTGAAGATGGAAACGCAGAGCTCAGACAGCGCCGTGCGCACCGCGCATCTGCCGCAAGTGACCGAACCCCGGAACCCGGGCATGGATCTGGATCTGGATTGGGTGCGGGCGGTGCAGGCCAACACCTCGGCGATCGAGCGCCGCGCCGCTACCCTGCCCGGTCGGCGGTCGGTGAAGAAGGACTATCAGGCCGCGTGGTTGCTGAAGGCAATCACGATGATCGACCTGACCACCCTGTCAGGCGATGACACGGTGGGCCGCGTACGCCGCCTGTGCGCCAAGGCGCGCCAGCCGGTGTCCCCTTCGGTTCTGCAGGCGCTGGACATGCCGCCGATCACCACCGGGGCCGTCTGCGTCTATCACGACATGATCGAAACCGCTGTTGACGCGCTGAAAGGCACCGGCATTCCGGTTGCCGCCGTATCCACCGGATTTCCCGCCGGGCTGTCTCCGTTCCATCTGCGCGTGGCCGAGATCGAGGAAAGCGTGAAGGCCGGGGCCGAGGAGATCGACATCGTCATCTCGCGCCGCCATGTTCTGTCGGGCGACTGGCAGGCTTTGTATGATGAAATGAAAGCCTTCCGCGTGGCCTGCGGCGATGCGCATGTCAAAGCCATCCTCGCCACTGGTGAGCTGGGCAGCCTGCGCAACGTCGCGCGCGCCTCTCTGGTCTGCATGATGGCGGGGGCGGATTTCATCAAGACCTCGACCGGTAAGGAAAGCGTCAACGCCACCCTGCCCGTGTCACTGGTCATGATCCGCGCGATCCGCGACTATTATGACCGCACCGGATACCGCGTCGGCTACAAGCCGGCCGGTGGGATTTCCAAGGCAAAAGACGCGCTGGTTTACCTGTCGCTGATCAAGGACGAGCTGGGCGACCGCTGGCTGGAGCCGGACCTGTACCGCTTTGGCGCGTCGTCTCTGCTGGGTGATATCGAACGCCAGCTGGAACATTATGTCACCGGCGCCTACTCGGCCGGTTACCGTCACTCTATGGGGTGAGGCGCGCCCGGAAACCGCTCTGCCGCAGCAGTTTCAGCGCCGAACGGGCGAAGCCCCGGGAAAAGGACAAGAACAATGACAGTCAAAGAAATCTTCGAGACCATGGATTACGGCCCTGCCCCAGAAAGCTCTGCCGAGGCGCTGGCCTGGCTGGTCGATCAGGGCGACAAATTCGGCCACTATATCGACGGTACCTTCACCAAGCCGGGCAAGGGCTTCGACAGTCGCAACCCCGCGACCGGTGAGGTTCTGGCCAAGCTGACACAGGCGAAACAGGCCGATGTGGACGCCGCCGTTGCCGCCGCCCGCAAGGCGCAACCGAAATGGGAGAAGCTGGGCGGCGCGGGACGCGCGCGGTATCTCTATGCCATCGCGCGCCTGTTACAGAAGCACTCGCGCCTCTTTGCCGTGCTGGAAAGCCTCGACAACGGCAAACCGATCCGGGAATCGCGCGATATCGACATCCCGCTGGCGCAGCGCCATTTCTACTACCACGCGGGCATGGCGCAGTTGATGGAAAGCGAATTGCCCGACGCGCAGGCTCTGGGTGTGTGCGGGCAGATCATTCCGTGGAACTTCCCGCTGCTGATGCTGGCGTGGAAAATCGCGCCGGCTCTGGCGATGGGCAATACGGTGGTTTTGAAGCCGGCTGAATATACTTCGCTGACGGCGCTGCTGTTTGCTGACATCTGCTCGCAGGCCGGGTTGCCGAAAGGGGTCGTGAATATCGTCACCGGCGATGGGGCCGTGGGTGAGATGATCGTGGCCTCGGACGTGGACAAGATCGCCTTTACCGGCTCGACCTCGGTGGGGCGGCGGATTCGTGAGGCGACCGCCGGTTCGGGCAAAGAGCTGACGTTGGAACTGGGCGGTAAGTCGGCCTACGTCGTCTTTGACGATGCCGATATCGACAGTGCCATCGAAGGTCTGGTCGATGCGATCTGGTTCAATCAGGGTCAGGTTTGCTGCGCGGGCTCGCGCCTGCTGGTGCAGGAGGGCATCGCCGACCGCTTTCACGCCAAGCTGCGCGCCCGGATGGACACGCTGCGCATCGGTGATCCGCTGGACAAATGCATCGACGTGGGCGCGGTCGTTGACCCGATCCAGTTGCAGACCATCAAGGGTATGGTCGACAGCAACACCGCCGGACACGTGCATCAGGCGGCCTGTGAGTTGCCTGCAAACGGATGCTTCTACCCGCCGACGCTGATCTCAGGGCTCGAGACCTCGGACCCTCTGATGCAGGAGGAAATCTTTGGCCCGGTTCTGGTGTCTTCGACCTTCCGCACCCCGGAAGAGGCAGTGGAACTGGCCAACAACACCCGCTACGGGCTGGCCGCGACGGTCTGGACCGAGAATGTGAACCTCGCTCTGGATATCGCGCCCAAGCTGGTTGCGGGCGTGGTCTGGGTGAATGCCACCAACCTGTTCGACGCTGCCGCAGGCTTCGGCGGTGTGCGTGAAAGCGGCTTTGGCCGCGAGGGCGGCTGGGAAGGGCTGACGGCCTATACCAAGCCCAAAGGCAAGGCCAAACCGCTGGCGAAGGTCGAGGCGTCCACGGGCGAAGGCGCACCGGTCGATCCCATCGACCGCACCGCCAAGATGTATGTCGGCGGCAAACAGGCGCGGCCCGATGGTGGCTATTCAAAGCCCGTCTGGGGCAAGTCCGGCCTGTTGGGTCATGTGGGTTTGGCCAACCGCAAGGACGTGCGCAACGCGGTTGAGGCTGCGGCGGGTGCCAAGGGTTGGTCCAAGACCACCGGCCATCTGCGCGCGCAAATCCTGTACTACATTGGTGAAAACCTCTCGGCCCGTGCCGACGAATTCGCAGCGCGTATCGACGCCATGACCGGCAGGAAAGACGGCGCAAAAGAGGTCGAGGTCTCGATCCAGCGCCTGTTCACCGCTGCTGCCTGGGCCGACAAATATGACGGTCAGGTGCATGGCGTGCCGATCCGGGGTGTTGCCATTGCTATGAAAGAGCCGGTCGGCGTGATCGGCGCACTCTGCGCGGATGAAGCGCCCCTGCTGGGTCTGGTCTCGGCCATGGCGCCCGCGATTGCGATGGGCAACCGGGTGGTGCTGGCCGCAAGCGAACCCCATCCGCTGGTGGCAACGGATTTCTACCAGATCCTGGAAACCTCGGACGTGCCCGCAGGCGTGGTCAACATCCTGACCGGCAGCCATGCGGAACTGGCGAAACCGCTGGCTTCGCATCTGAACGTAGATGCGGTCTGGTGCTTCTCGTCCACTGACCTGTCGGCGGAGATCGAGAAAGCTTCGGCCGGAAATCTGAAACGCACCTGGGTCAATAACGCCACGGCAATTGATTGGGGCGTGGACCATTCGCGCCGCTTCCTGCAGGCTGCAACCGAAGTCAAGAACATCTGGGTGCCCTACGGCGAGTAGGGCTCCCGCGTCAGGGAGGCCCAAATGGATTTTACGAACAAAACCGTCATCGTCATCGGCGGCACCAGCGGCATCAACCGGGGCATAGCCGAGGCTTTTGCGGCCTCGGGGGCCAGGCTGGCGGTTGCCAGCCGGTCGCAGGACAAGGTGGACGATACGGTCGCGGCGCTCAAGGAAGCAGGCGCGGCGGAGGCCATCGGCGCGGCCTTTGACGTGCGCGACCCTGAGGCGGTGACGGAGGGGCTAAAACAGTTCCACGACGCATATGGCGATTTCGACGTTCTGGTTTCGGGCGCGGCGGGCAACTTCCCGGCGCTGACGGCCGAGATGTCGGTCAACGCGTTCAAGACGGTGGTGGATATCGACCTGATGGGCACGGTCCATGTGCTGAAAGGGGCTTATCCCTACCTCAAGCGCCCGGGGGCCAGCATCATCAATATCTCGGCCCCGCAATCCTATCTGCCCTATGAGGGTCAGGCCCATGTCTGCGCCGCCAAGGCGGGCGTCGATCAAATCACCCGGACCCTGTCGATGGAATGGGGGGTCGAGGGCATCCGCGTGAACTCGGTCGTGCCGGGGTTCATCGAAGGTACTGAAGGCGCGCGGCGTCTGGCGCCGACCGAAAACGCCCATGAGGAATTGCGCCGCGATGTGCCCCTTGGCCGCTGGGGTCAGCCGCAGGACGTCGCCAACGCCTGCCTGTTCCTCAGTTCCGATCTGGCCAGCTATATCAGCGGGACGGTTCTGGCGGTGGACGGCGCGCTGTATCAGCGCGGGTCGGGCAAGTTCGGTCAGATGATGGGGCAGATGCTGCGCAGCATGAAAAAGGGCTGAGCACCGCTCAGCCCCTTTGCTATCAGTTCGTGGTTTCCAGACCCTCGGGCTTGCCGACAACGGTAAAGTGCAGCCCCTCAGGGTCCAGCAATTCGCGGGCCACCCGGTTCACCTCATCCAGCGTCACCGCGTTCACCTTGTCGTTGCGGGTGGCGATGTAGTCGATCGGCAGGTTTTCCATCTGCATCCCGACCATGATCCCGGCGATTTGTCCGTTGCCATCGAAGCGCAACGGATAGGCGCCGGTCAGATAGGTCTTGGCGTCGTCCAGTTCCTTCTGCGTCACGCCTTCGGAAGCCGCCCGCGCCCATTCATCGCGGATCACCTCGACCGCTTCGGCAATGCGGTCATTGGCCGAGGACACCGACCCCAGATAGACCGAAGCCAGATCCTTGGGCACCAGATAGGTCGCCACGCCATAGGTCAGGCCGCGTTTTTCGCGCACTTCCTGCATCAGGCGGCTTTCGAACCCGCCACCGCCCAGAATGTGGTTCAGGACGAAGGCGGCAAAGAAATCGGGATCGTCCCGGTCAATACCCGCATGGCCGAACAGGGCCACGGATTGCGGCGTGTCGAATTCGACCACGCTGACCCCGCCGGAGATGGACACGTCGGCGCGGCCGGGGATCGACTTGCCGGTTTCGGGCAGGTCGGCCAGCAGGTTGTCCAGCAGCGCGCCCAGTTCTTCCGGGGTGATATCGCCCACGGCACCGACATATAGCCGGTCCTTGGCGAAGACATTGTCATAGGCTGTGACCACATCCTCACGGGTCAGGGCCGTGACGCTGTCGATCGTGCCCTTGCCCTCGGTGCCATAGGGATGATCGCCATAGGCCATCCGCGCAAAACTGCGCCCGGCGATGTCGTTGGGATCGGTCTGGTCCGACCGCAGGCCGGACAGAACCTGTGCCTTGACGCGATCCACCGCATCCTGATCAAAGCGCGGCTCGTGAATTGTAGTGCGCAGCAGGTCGATCACCGCGTCGCGATTTTCGGTCAGGAACTGCGCGGAAATCGAGACCGAGTCATCGGCGGCATTGTATCGGAACGACGCTGCCAGCGCCTCAAGCTCGCGCGCATAGGTCCGGGCGTCCATGTCGCCCGCGCCTTCCTCGATCAGTCCGCTCATCAGGTAAACCGCACCGCGCTTGCCCGGCTCGTCCAGCGAGGTGCCGCCCCGAAAGCGCAGTTCCAGCGCGGTGAAGGGGATCGAGTGATCTTCGACCAGCCAGGCGGTGATGCCGCCGGGGGAAGTGACCTCTTCGATCTCGATCTCTGCCCAGGCGGGCAATGCGATGACAAAGGCGATCAGGGTTGCGAAAATCCGTTTCATTGCGTCACCTCATCATCCCGCATCAGCCAGCCGGTGACCGACGCCTCGGGTTGCAGCACGTCGCGGGCGGCGGCGATGATTTCATCGCTGGTCACGGCCTGCAGGATATCGGGCCAGTCCTGCACATCCTGAACCGTCAGGCCGCTGGTCAGGGCGCGGCCATAGCGGTTGCCGATCCCGTCGACATTGTCACGGGCATAGGTTTGGGCGGCGCGCAGCTGCATCTTGATCCGGTCCAGATCCTCCTGATTGACACCCTCGGCGATGAAGTCGGCGACGGCCTGATCCATCGCCTCCTCGGCCTCTTGCAGCGAAACGCCCTGTGCCGGGACAACCAACAGATCGAAGGTCGTGTCATCCAGCGACAATCCGCGATAGAAGGCGCCGGCATAGACGACCTTCTGCTGCTCGAACTGCAGTTTTTCGTTCAGGTAGGACGTCGTGCTGCCACCCAGAAGCTCTGCCAGCAGGAACAGGGCCGCGGCCTTTTCCTGTTCGCCGGGATCGCGTTCCGGTGCCAGATAGCTGCGCTGCACGTAAGGTTGCGACACCCGTGCGTCCTTGTAGGTCAGGCGACGTTCCGCGGTTTGCGGCGGTTCCTGCGAGCGCACCCGTTCCGGCAGATCCGGATTGGCCGGGATCACGCCGTAATATTGCTCGGCCAGCGCTTTGACCGCATCCGGTTCGACATCGCCGGTGACCACCAGAATGGCGTTGTTGGGCGCGTAATGGGTCTGGTAGAAGGACAGCGCATCCTCCATGTCCAGGGTCTCCATCTCGTGCCGCCAGCCAATGATCGGCACGCCATAGCGGTGATTGAGGTATTGCGCCGCGCTCATCTGTTCGCCGAACAGGGCGCGGGGGCTGTTTTCCGTGCGTTGGTTGCGCTCTTCCAGAATCACGTCGCGTTCGGTGGCGATATCCTCATCGGTGAGGCGGATGTTGCGCATCCGGTCCGCCTCCATCCGCATCATCAGTTCCAGACGATCAGCGGCGACGCGCTGGAAATAGGCGGTGTAATCGTAAGAGGTGAAGGCGTTGTCATTGCCGCCATTGGCGGCAACCGTGGCCGAAAACTCGCCCGGGGCCAGCGTGTCGGTGCCCTTGAACAGCAGATGTTCCAGAAAATGCGCCACGCCGGACGAGCCGACCGGTTCATCCGCCGAGCCGGCGCGATACCAGACCATGTGTTGCACGACCGGGGCGCGGTGATCCTCGATCACGACAACATCCATGCCGTTGTCCAGCGTGAAAGTGGTGACCGCCTCGTGGCCATCCCCGGCAAAGACCGGGGCGGCGGCAATCAGGGCGGCAGACAAGGCCAGAGCCCGAACCATGGGGCATCCTCCGTTTCGTTTATGGTGTTCAAACTACGGTAGGGCCGCGCAGGTTCAAGGCCGATGACGGAAAGTTAAGATTTATTCATCGGCCGGAGGGGCAGAGGGCGTTTCGATCCCGGCGCGGCGCGCCGCTTCGGTCTGCACATCCGGGTCCAGTGCCTCGCGCCGGTACACCTGCGCATAGCGATCCACCTTGAACAGGCGCAACCGGGTCCAGCGGCCCTGCTTCCTGCGGAACTCGGCATCTTCGGTGTCCACGACCTGACGGGTATTGGCCGGAACGCCATAGCGGCTGGAGGCAGTGACCAGCGCCGCATCCGAAGACGGAATCGCGGTTCCGGTATTCACAGCGGCGGCATTGCCGCCCAGCGCCGCAATGGCGTCGGCCTTGGGATTCGGGTCGGTCAGGTTGCTGCCGCCCGGCGTCGGTGCCGGCAAAAACTGATAATCCTTCGGCTGCGTCAGCGGCTTGACCGGCATGACCGAGAATTCATCCGGTCCCGGCCCCGGCGCCTCAAGGTGGCGCAGGCCGATGTCGGAACATCCCGCAGCCGCAAAGGCCAATGTCACAGCAAGTATGGATCGCGGCAACCGCATCAGAGTCTCCAGCCTGTTTCAGGCGCTTTTATCCCATTTCCCCGGGCGCGTCACGAGGGCTTTTTACCCTCGAACAGTACCAATCCGATGGCCCCGGCGAAGATGAACACATCGGCCAGGTTGAACACAAACGGGTTGTTGATCCCGCAGCAGGACATGTTGAGGAAATCCAGAACATACCCGTAAAGCAGCCGGTCCACGACATTGCCCAGCGCACCGCCGATCAGCAACCCGCCGCAGATCAGCATCAGCTTTGATGGCGCCGTGCGCATCAGCCAGATCAGGACACCGGCCGAAATCACCAGCGAGATGCTGATCAGCACCCAGCGTGCGGCCTCGGAATTGCCCTGAAACAGCCCGAAATTGATGCCGCGATTCTCGCCGTATTTGAGCACCAGCACGGGCGGCAGAACGTCGATATTGCCTTCGGCCACGCGCATGACGTGAACGACCAGATATTTGCTGATCTGGTCGATCAGAAACGCGGCCAGCCCGGCCCAGAAAAGCAGCCGAAAGCGCATCAGTGACGGAAATGGCGCATGCCGGTGAAGACCATGGCCAGCCCGGCCTCGTCCGCCGCTGCGATCACCTCGTCATCGCGCAAGGAACCGCCCGGCTGGATGACACAGGTGGCACCGGCCTGAGCCGCCTCCATCAGCCCGTCCGGGAAGGGGAAGAACGCATCCGAGGCCACGGCGGACCCAATGGTCAGCGGTTGCGGCAGGCCCAGCACGTCGGCCATGCGCTCGGCTTTCTTCGCGGCAATCATGGCCGAATCCAGACGGCTCATCTGCCCCGCGCCAACACCGACGGTCGCGCCATCTTTGACATAAACGATAGCGTTGGACTTGACGTGTTTCGCCACTTTCCAGGCAAACAGCAGGTCGCGCATCTGGTCCTCGGTCGGTGCCTTTTTCGTCACGACCTTCAGGTCATCCATGCCGACAAATCCATTGTCCTTGTCCTGCACCAGCAGACCACCGGCCACCTGACGCACGGTCTTGCCGCCTGCGGTCACATCCGGCAGAGCCTCGGTCGTCAGCAAGCGCAGGTTCTTCTTGGCGGCAAAGATCGCCTTGGCTTCGTCCGATGCGCCGGGGGCAATCACAACCTCGGTGAAGATGCCGGTGATCTCCTGCGCGGTTTCCGCGTCCAGCGGCTGGTTCAGCGCCACGATGCCGCCAAAGGCCGAGGTGCGGTCGCAATCGAACGCCGCCTTGTAGGCGTCTAACAAGGTTGCACCTGTGGCCACGCCGCAGGGATTGGCGTGTTTGATGATGGCGCAGGCGGCACCCTGCGCCGGGTCGAACTCGGCCACCAGCTCAAAAGCCGCGTCCGTGTCGTTGATGTTGTTGTAGCTCAGTTCCTTGCCCTGATGCTGTACTGCGGTGGCCACGCCGGGGCGGTTGGTGCCATCGGTGTAGAACGCCGCCTGTTGGTGGCTGTTTTCGCCATAGCGCAGGGTCTGTTTCAGCTCACCCGCAAAGGCGCGGCGCTTGGGGGCTTCAAGCTGCAGCGCGTCGGCCATCCAGTTGGAGACAGCGGCGTCATAGGCGGCGGTGCGGGCATACGCCTTTTGCGCCAGCCACTGGCGGAAGCCATAGGATGTTTTACCGTAATTCTCCTCCAGCTGATCCAGTAGCGACGAGTAATCCTCGACATCCACAACCACGTTGACAAAAGCGTGGTTCTTGGACGCCGCGCGGATCATCGCTGGACCGCCGATGTCGATATTCTCGATACACTCGTCATAGGCTGCGCCTTTGGCGACGGTCGCCTCGAACGGGTAAAGGTTCACCACCAGCAGGTCGATCGCACCGATGCCGTGCTCTTCCATCGCGGCGATGTGCGTGTCGTTGTCGCGCAGCGCCAGCAAGCCGCCATGCACCATCGGATGCAACGTCTTGACCCGGCCATCCATCATCTCGGGGAAACCGGTGACCTCGCTGACGTCCCGAACCTCAAGCCCCGCATCGCGCAGCGCGCGGGCGGTGCCGCCGGTCGACAACAGCTCGACCCTACGTTCGGCCAACGCCTTGCCCAGCTCGATCAGCCCGGTCTTGTCGGAAACGGAAAGCAACGCGCGGCGCACGGGGTGAAGATCGGTCATGGGTCCAAAGGTCCTTTTGGCGTCAGTCAAACTCGGGCTCGTCCCGGTGCAGATCGCGCACGGCATAGGCTGTATCCTGTGCCTTGCTCAGCGTCCACCGGATGCGCGTCGCATACTCCATTGCGCGCCCGGATAGAACGATCTGTTTTGTCGCGCGCGGCTTCAGACGGCCCTTTTCAAGATAAACGCTTGGTTCAACAGACAATTTTCCAACGCCATCATGACGGAATACCCAGATTTCACCGCTTTTGAGCGCCATCGACACCGCAGCGCCGCCCAGATCAATGGCGGCATCCACGTCGGGGTGCAGGTGAAACCGGATGTCAAACCCGATGCCGTTCAACCCAGAAGCGTCCAGCGCCTTGTCGAACTGCCGCTTGGATTTGTCGGTGGCGGTCAGCAAGATATCCTCGACCGCAAGTTCCCGCCCGTCAAAGCGCAGCTCGAACGTCCGGGCATGGGTCAGGCCAAATACCCGGGCATAGCCGTCATGCCCGACCATGAACCGTGTACCTTCGAACGCCTCTTCGAAATCGACCGGCACCTCTTGCGGGGCGTCGACCAGCGCCTCCTTTTCGGTGCCGGGTGTCGGGGCGGCCAGCCGGGCGCTGGAATAGCCATCCAGACACAGCGTCGAGTGCGAAGGCGTCGCCCGCCCGGCCCGCCGCCATTCGGACCCGAAGCTTTCACCGGATCCGCAATTCACGATCAGCGGTCGACGCCCCGAGGTCAGTTCAAATGCCAGGCTTGAGGCATGCGCGTTGAAGGACGCCGCGCCCCTGGGGGGCGGGCTGGCATCCACGATGATGCTGGTCCGGGCCGCATAAAGCCGCGCATATCCCATCGCCAGACCCGAGGCGTGATGCGGCCTGACCCCGCTTTGCGCCAATGCCTGATCCAGCCGCCCCTCGACCCCGCGCCCGCCGCCGTGGAACCGGGCCAGCGCGCCGTCGGAATGGCGCAGGCTGCGCAACGTGGGGGCCATGCGCTTGATCGCGTTGGCCTGTGCGCCGGGCGTGCCCCGCCCCAATTCGCTGAGCGCGGCCGAGGTCCAGGCCAGCAAGGTGAACACCTCAAGCAGTTCTTCGGGGTTGCGGGTGGAAATGCCGCCCTGCTGGTCGATCTGCCTGTCGCATTCGCGCGCCAGCGCACGCAGCGCCGGATCGGCCAACCGCTCCTGCCCTTCCAGCGCCAGCCCGGCCTGCACCAGACCGGCCAGCGCCTCGAACCTGGGCAGTCCCGGCGTGGCCGCGTGCCAGCGTTTGGACAGGAACCAGGTCTGCTGGGCCAGGGCCCGAAAGAACAGCGCGCTTTTCTTGTCATCGACGCCGCGCAACAGAAACGCCGCATGGTTCACCCAGCGCATCACCCGCCGCCCGGTCAGATCCGGTGCCCAGCCCGCCCCCTGCCCACGGCCATGCGCATCGATCCATCCCCAGACCCAGCGCTGGGCTTTATCACGCGCCCGCATGTCGCCTACAGCGGCCAGATCGTCCAGCCAGGCAAAACCGTGGCGTTCACTGTCGAACCCCGTGCTGGGGGCGGCGACATCCCAAAGGCCGGTGTCCTGCGCCTCGACCAGATAGCCGGCAAACAGCAGGTTGCCCGCCACCAGTTGCCGTCCGCGCGCAAAGGATCCGATGGTGCGCGGCTCGGGCTCGCCGACGAAACCGGTCGCCGCCTTGCGCCGCTGGCTGAGCCGCGCGTAGAGACGGTTTTGAAACCGCGTCCACCGGTTTGACATGGTATCTGAGTTCGACATGCCGCTCGTTACTCTGCCCCTTGCGCTCTGCTGGCGCCTGAGACCCAACGATAGACCGCGCTGATCGTCAAGTCATCGAAAAGCGTGCGCTCAGCCGGTTTTGTTCAGGCAGGCGATGTAGAAGCCGTCCATGCCGCCGCGATCCGCCCAGTAATCGGGGCGCAGGCGCAGGCCGCCCTCTTCGGTGATCCAGTCCGGGTCGACTCCGGCGATCTTCAGGGCAGCGCGATCCACCGTCATGTCGGGATACTGGTTCAGCGCCTCTTCGATCTGCACCTCGCCTTCGTCCGGCAGCAGGGAACAGGTGCAGTAAACCAGCCGCCCGCCGGGTTTCAGCAGGGTCCAGGCATGCGCCAGCATCTGTGCCTGCAACTCGATCAGCCCGCCAAACTCGGACCCGTCTTTGGCAAAGGGTAGATCCGGGTGGCGGCGGATGGTGCCGGTGGCGGAACAGGGCGCATCCAGCAGGATGGCGTCGTATTGTCCCTGATGCTCCAGAGCGTCGCCCGCGATCACCTCTGCGGTCAGCCCGATGCGTCTGAGGTTTTCACGCACCCGCTCCAATCGCGAATCCGAGATGTCCAGCGCCGTAACCCCGGCCCCGGCGGCGGCCAGTTGCAGCGTCTTGCCGCCCGGCGCGGCGCAGAGGTCCAGAACCTTCTCTGTTGTCTTCGGGGCCAGAACCCGCACCGGAATCGCGGCGGCGGCGTCCTGCACCCACCAGTCGCCCCGGTCGAATCCCGGCAGGCCGGACACCTGCCCGGCATCTAGTATGCGCATCGACCCTGTCGGCAGGACCTCGCCGGGTCCGGTCGCGCCGGGTTTCAGCGTGATATCCAGCGGTGCACCGGCAAACTGCGCCCGTTCCATGCCAGTTACAGCCTCGGCGCCCCAGGCCATGATCAGCGGATCGCGCAGCCAGTCGGGCAGGCGCGGCACCCGCATCTTTGGCCAGGCGTCGGGGCCTTCGGCGGCCACTTTGCGCAGCACCGCATTCACCAGACCTTTCAGCCGCCCGTGCTTGCGCGACCGGCCGACGATCTCGACCATCGAATTGACCACGCCATGCGCGGCCTCGCCGTGACACAGCTCGACCGCGCCAAGACGCAGAGCGTTATGCACGGTCAGGGCCGGTGTCCGGTTCAGGTGATTGTCCAGCAGCCGGTCGGCGCGTTCCAGCCCGCGCAGGGTTTCCAGTGTCAGGCGTTGCGCCCGGGCCCGGTCTTCGGGCCCCAGACGATCCAGCGCACCGGCGGCCAGACATTCGGACAAAAGCCGCCCTTCCCCCAATATCTGATCCAGCTGGTAGATCGCGCTGCGTCGCGCCGCTGTTGCGTTGTCGGACATAAAAACCGCCTTTGCTGTGACCCTCGCCCGCATTGCCAAGGGCGGACGGGGGCGTATATCAAGCCCATGCACGGAAAGGAACCCGATGTCATGAGTGACGACCGCACAGACCTGCCGCCCGCCGCCCGGCGCGCATTGGCCGAGGCCGCGGAGCGCCGCCGTAAGGCCAAGGCCGAGGCGAAGGAGATGCCGAAAGAGCTGGGCGGGCGCGACGGCCCGGACCCCGCCCGTTACGGCGACTGGGAAAAGAAGGGCATCGCGGTCGATTTCTGAACGCTCATCCCCGCAGCGCCGCCAGAAAGTCGTCAATCAGCGCGCGCTGCTTTTTCGAGCGCAAGCGGTCTTCGGGCCAGGTCAGCCAATAGCCTTCGCGCGTTACAAGCTCGGGCAGATCCAGCCGGCGCAACTGACCCGTCTGGACATTGCCTGCCGCCAAAGGCACAGACCCCAGCACAACCCCCATCCCCTGACGCGCCGCAGCAATGGCATGTCCCATTGAATCGAAACTGACGCGCGACGGCGGCAAATCCGAAATCCCCGCGTGCCGCGCCCAATCGCGCCACCCCGGACGTTCGCCTCGCTGATCGACCAAGGGCGCACCCCATTCCACAACCGGGGCGGCCATGGGAATCAGCACTTCCTGCGCGATCAGGGCAGCCTCGCGCCCGGGCCAGACGCCACGCCCATAGCGGATTTGCAGCCAGGTCTTTTCTTCATCCAGCGACGACCGGCGGGCAACGGAATCGGTCATGAGGCGAACCTTGGGGCGCAGTTCCTGAAAGCGGGGGATGCAGGGCAGAACCAGCGCATAGATATGCGACGACAACCCGGCCACCCGCAGCTCGCGCGGGGACTTCCCGAACAGATCCTCGGTGTTGCGTTCCAGCGCCTGCAGACTGTCCTGCACCAACGGCAGATAGCTTTCGCCTTCAACCGTCAGCGACACGCCCCGCGCCTCGCGCACAAACAGGGTGCGCCCCAGCCACGCCTCAAGGTTGCCGATCCGCTGACTGACCGCTGCCTGCGTCAGGCCGAACTCCCGCGCGGCGGCGGAAAACCCGCCCAACCGCCCGGCCGCTTCGAACACGCGCAGCCAGTCCAGCGGCGGCAATCCGATCTCTTTCTTAGCCATAAGTTTTTCCAAGCCTCAGCAGAAAGAAGGATTAATTGTCGTAATGCCACGAAGCGCGTATTTGCTCAACCAAAGCCCGCGCCGAACAGGAGACCGCCCATGCTGCGCACCGCTACGTTTGACCCGTCGGTCCTGACGCTGGAATTTGACGACGGAACCCGGGCCCGCTTTCACGCCATCTGGCTGCGCGACAATGCGCTGGATGCGGAAACGCGCGCACCGGGGAACGGGCAACGCCTGATCACCATCGGCGACATCCCCACGGACATCTCGGTCAGCGCCGCCGAGGTCGTGAACGGCGATCTGTGTGTCACCTTTCAGCCCGAAGGCAAGACCGTCGCTTTCCCGTCCGCCTGGCTGGCCGACCATATCTATGACCGCGACCACAGCCGCCCCATGGGCCGCACCGCCCCCGGCATCAGCACTTGGCAAAGCGGTATGGACGCGCCCAGTGCCGACTGGACTGAGGTGCACGCCAATCCAACCGCCAAACACGACTGGCTGGCGGCTGTGGCCAAATTCGGTTTTGCCAGGCTGACCGGCGGCCCGACCGAGCCGGAATTGCTGCTGAAAGTGGCCGATCTGTTCGGTTACGTCCGAAAGACCAATTATGGCGCCTATTTCGAGGTCCGGACCGAGGTGAACCCCACCAACCTCGCCTATACCGGCCTTGGCTTGCAGGCCCATACCGACAACCCCTATCGCGACCCGGTGCCGACGCTGCAAATCCTCTATTGCCTGGAAAACAGCGCCGAGGGCGGCGAGTCCATCGTTGTGGACGGATTCCGCGCCGCCGAGCGCCTGCGCGACCAGAATCCGGATGGTTTTGCCCTGCTGGCCGGTTACCCCGCGCGCTTCGAATACAAAGGCGCGGACGGGGTCTGCCTGCGGTCGCGCCGCCCGATGATTGAACTGTCGCCGGATGGCGAATTGGTTGGCATCCGCTTCAACAACCGCTCGACCGCACCGCTGGTGGATATCCCGTTTGAAAAGATGGAGGCTTATTACGCCGCCTATCGCCAACTGGCTGCGATCATTGATGACCCCGCCATGGGCGTGTCGTTCAAACTGGAACCGGGCGAAAGCTTCATTGTCGACAATACCCGCGTGCTGCATGCGCGGCTGGGCTATTCCGGCACAGGCTCGCGCTGGTTGCAGGGCTGTTACGCCGACAAGGACGGGTTGCTGTCGACGCTGGCAGCAATGGACATGGATCAACCGGAGGCAGCGGAATGAAACCGGATTTTTCGACCCTGAACCGCGACAATATCGTGGATTTCATCGGCGACATCTTCACCCGCCGGGGCAGTGAGGAATATCTGGGCGAGCCTGTCACCATGGCCGAACACATGCTGCAGGGCGCGACCATCGCCGAACAGAACGGCATGTCCGAAGAAATCATCGTCGGCGCGTTGCTGCACGACATCGGCCATTTCACCTCAGAATTCGGCAGTTATCACCCGGATGACACCGAGGACCGCCATCACGAAGATGCCGGGGCTGCGGTGCTGGAACAGTTCTTCCCGTCGGTCATCACCGATTGCTGCCGCTATCACGTCGCGGCCAAGCGCTATCTCTGCGCCACCAAGCCGGAATATTTCGACCGCCTGTCCGAAGCCTCGGTCCATACGCTGGAACTGCAGGGTGGCCCGATGAGCGCGGATGAAGTCGCCGAATTCGAGGCAAATCCAAACCTGAAAGAGATCGTTCAGGTCCGCTATCTGGACGAGGCCGGCAAACGCCCGAACATGGAAACCCCCGATTTCACCCATTTCGCGCCCATGGTGCAGCGCATGGTCGACAAACATGTGGGCACGCCATGAACGCGCCGGAATACATCTTTGAGGCCAGCACCAAACCGTCCCTGCCCTGGCACGAGGTTCCGCTTATTCGCGCTACTGACACATCGGTCAAAGGCTATGGCTGTCTGGTCGACGACCCAGAGAGTTTTGAAATCGAGATCGTGCGCTGGCCGCAGCAGGGCTGGCGCCCCATCGACGAAGGTACCGGCGACGAAGGCGGCTGGGTCGAAGGCACGTTCCACGGGGAATGGAAGGGCGACGTGTTGTATGGCCGGAACGAGGCTGTCAACGGCCATTATGTTCTTGGCTGGTCCACCGACCCCCAACAGGCGCAGGCCAGCCGGCAAACCGCACCGCGCGATCAGGTTCTGCTGTGGCACATGAACTATCACCCTGATGGAGGTCAGATGTTCTGGCCGCTCGACAACAAGCCCTTCATCATCCCCGCCGCCCTGCCCGGCGATAACCTGACGCCCGATAAAGTGGTGGCGTTCTGGTGTGACGGCTCGCGTGGTCTCTATATCCACCCCGGCATCTGGCACGAGGGGATTTTCCCCGTCGAAGACGACCAGCGCTTCCTCGACCGGCAGGGCCGGGTCCACGCCCGGGTCAGCGCCGATATCGGGAAAGAGTTCGGCGTTTATCTGGCCTGCCCGCTGCGGGTGGACCGGATCAGGGATTTGTGATCAGCGCGCCCTGATGGGCGGAACGCCGTCGAGATATCCAGACCTGCACCGCCAGCAGATAAGGGATGAAAAACGCGAAATTCTGCACAAGGTCGAAAGGGCCCGAAAAATCGGGCGCGGACCACAACCCGCCGGTCAGCAGATACCAAAGCGTGTAATGGACCCGGTAAAGCCAGGACCCCAGCGCCAGCCAGAACAGCCGCAATCCCCAGGCCCAGTGCCCCGCGCGGTTCCCGTCCAGCGCCATGCGCGCCACCATCAGCGCGGCCGTGAACAAGCACAGCCCATACAGGAAGAAGGCGGCAGACATCACCGGCCCCCCGATCGTGCCGCGCAGGGGAATATACACCATCCCGGCCAGCCCCGTGATCAGCGCCAGCGTGATCAGGCCCTTGCCCAACAGTTGGTGAAAACGGGTGAATCTTTGCCGAAGTGCCATGAGCAGTTGCAGCGGGACCAGTGCCACCAGCAGCGTACCGGTCAGGATATGCAGCATCATCGCCGCGTTGCCGACCCTCTGACCGTCGGCGAATAGATAGCTCTGCCGGGCGGCATCATCTGACAGCCCGACCCCGATCATGCCGAAACCGTGCGTCAGAAACGGCAGCAGCGTCAGATAGAACACTGCCAGTAACAGTCCGGTTGCAAGGCGCGCCGTCAGGGTCCGCATATGCAGAGCTTAATGCCGGATGACGATCCGTCTATGCCCTACAGCCCCAACACATCTACCATGTCGTACTGACCAGGCGACTTGCCTTGCCCCCACAGCGCCGCTTTCAGCGCACCACGGGCGAATATGGCGCGATCCGAGGCCAGATGGCGCAGCACGATGCGTTCGCCGGGGGCGGCAAACAGCACATCATGCTCGCCCACGATGTCGCCGCCGCGAATGGCGTGAAAGCCGATATCGCCGCGTTTGCGCGCGCCGGTGATGCCATCGCGACCCCGGTCGGACACGTCGGCCAGCTTGACCCCGCGCCCCTCGGCGGCGGCCTCGCCCAGCATCAGCGCCGTACCGGATGGTGCATCAACCTTGTGGTGATGGTGGCCTTCGATCACCTCGATGTCGAAATCCTCATCCAGCGCCGCGGCGACCTTTTTGGTCAATTGCACCAGCAGGTTGACGCCAAGACTCATGTTGCCCGCCCGCACGATCACCGCATGACGCGCGGCCGGTTCCAGCGCGGCGATCTGTTCGTCGGTCATGCCGGTAGTGCCGATCACATGCACGCACCGCGCCTGTGCCGCCAGCGCGGCGAATTCCAGCGTTGCCTCGGGCGCGGTGAAGTCGATCACCGCCTGCGCCTGCGCAAACGCCTCCAGCGGATCCTCGGTGACTTTTACGCCCAGCGCCTGCCCACCCATCGCCTCGCCTACATCCTGACCGATCCAGTCATGGCCCGCGCGCTCGACCACGCCGACCAGACGCGCCTGATCGCTGTCGGTGACGGTCTTGATCAGCATCTGCCCCATACGGCCCGAAGCCCCTGTGATGACGATCCCCGGAATATGGGTCATTGCGCTGGTCCTTTTTGTATAAGTCGGCTCAAAGCCTCCTACCCGGTTCGCGCCCGCTTGGCAAAGCCCGGCTTTGGGCTTAGATCGGGGATATGGCAAAGAACAAATTCCACGATGGCCCCGGCCCTTCCCAACGACAGCTGCGTGTCGGCGAACTGATCCGTCGCACCCTGTCCGAAGTTCTGGCACGCGGAGATGTCCACGACCCCGACCTGAACCGCATGTCGATCACCGTGGGTGAGGTCCGCACCTCGCCCGATCTGAAGATCGCCACCGCCTATGTGCTGCCACTGGGCGGTAAAGGGCAGGAGGATGTGATCGAACTGCTGGCCCGCAACAAGGGCGAGTTGCGGCGCATGGTCGGCAAGAAGGTCGGCCTGAAATTCTCACCCGATCTGCGATTCCGACTGGATGACACGTTTGATCGGTTGGACGACACACGTCGCATGTTCGATCAGGACGCGGTGCGCCGCGATCTTGACGAGTGATAAGGGCTCTGGCCACGCTGGGCGCGGTCCTTTGGGCCGCGCAAGCCTCGGCGGTCACTTGTGAAAAGCTGACCCATGAGGACAAGCGGTACACGATCTGCGAGGTGGATGCCGCCAACGAAGACCTGCGCCTGTTCCTTCATGACGCGAATGGCGAGCTGCTGGGGCATTTTTCGACGGTGAACGAGGCGCTGACCCCCAATGGCAAGCGTCTGGCCTTTGCCATGAATGCCGGCATGTATCACGACGACCGCTCGCCCGTGGGGCATTACGTCGAAGAAGGCGACGAGATCATGCGCGTGATCCCGAACCCCGGCCCCGGCAATTTCGGCCTGTTGCCAAACGGCGTGTTCTGCATCCGCGATGGCCGCGCCGATGTGTTCGAGACGCTGGATTACGTTGCTGAGGCCCCGGTCTGCCGTTTCGCCAGCCAATCCGGCCCGATGCTGGTGATCGACGGCGCGCTGCACCCGCGTTTCCTGCCCGATTCGACCTCGCGCTATGTGCGCAACGGGGTCGGCACCAGCGCGGACGGCACCCGCGCGGTGTTTGCAATCTCGGATGATTACGTCACTTTCCACGAATTCGGCAGCCTGTTCCGGGATGTGATCGGCACGCCGAATGCGCTGTTCTTCGACGGCAATATCTCACGCATGTATGACCGGGCCAGCAACCGGTCCGATGTCGGGTTTTCGCTGGGCCCGATTGTGGGCGTGGTGCAGGATATTCCCTGACGGCCCGCAGCCCCGCATGCTAAATTGACAGTGCCCGACCGATCCGTTAGGTCGCGCGCCTCAGTAAGATTCAAGGTGCAAGATGGGACGCAAACGCAAGGGTCGCGACATTTCCGGTTGGCTGGTGGTGGACAAGCCTGCGGGCATGACCTCGACGTCGGTGGTCAACAAGGTGCGCTGGGCGATGGACGCCAAAAAGGCGGGCCATGCGGGTACGCTGGACCCTGAGGCGACCGGCGTTCTGGCGGTGGCTTTGGGCGAGGCGACCAAAACCGTTCCCTATATCACCGACGCTTTGAAGGCCTACACTTTCACCGTGCGTCTGGGTCAGGCCACCAACACCGACGATGCCGAGGGTGAGGTGATTGCGACCAGTGATGCGCGCCCCTCGGATGACGACATCAAACAGGCGCTGAGCCCGTTTCTGGGTGAGATCATGCAGGTCCCGCCCAAGTTCTCGGCCGTGAAGATCGATGGCCAGCGCGCCTATAAACTGGCCCGCGATGGCGAGGACGTCGAACTGACCGCCCGCCCTCTATGGGTAGAGGAATTGGTGCTGGTCGACCGCCCTGACGAAGATCACGTTGTGTTGGAGATGACCTGCGGCAAAGGCGGCTATGTCCGCTCCATCGCCCGCGATCTGGGCGAAGCGCTGGGGTGTCACGGCCACGTCAGGGAACTGCGCCGCATCTGGTCCGGACCGTTCGAGGCCGAAGACGGGCTAAGCATTGAACAAATCGACGAGATGGCCAAGACCGAGGCGCTGGACGACTACCTTCATCCGCTGGAAATCGGCCTCGCCGACCTGCCCGAGCTGAAATGTACCCCCGAAGGTGCCACCCGCCTGCGCAACGGCAATCCGGGCATGGTGCTGGCCTCGGACGTGGAATATGGCGATGAGGCCTGGGCCTCGTTGGACGGCAGGGCCGTCGCGGTGGGCATCTACAAATCCGGCGAATTGCATCCCCGCCGGGTGTTCGTTGCCTGAGTGCCGTGTTAGGCGGGTGACATGATCACCCGAACGCATACCAAGGGCGACGCGCCCTCGACCGCCATCTATTCCGACTGCGAGAAGTATCGCTACAGCCTGACCCGCGTGTGGGATCCGGCGGGGCAAAAGGCGCTGTTCGTGATGCTGAACCCCTCGACCGCGACCGAGGTCCAGAATGACCCGACGGTGGAGCGCTGCGAACGCCGCGCGCGGGCGCTGGGGTTCGGTGCATTTCAGGTGACCAACATCTTTGCCTGGCGCGACACCGATCCGCGCAAGATGCGGGCGGCGACCGATCCGGTGGGTCCGGCAAATGACGCCGCGATTCTGGATGGCGTTGACTGGGCCGATCAGGTCATCGCCGCCTGGGGCGCCCATGGCGCGCATCTGGACCGTGGGCCGGCTGTCGAAACCCTGTTGCGCGGCACCGGCCAGCCGCTGTTCCATCTGGGGCTGACCAAGGCCGGGCATCCAAAGCACCCGCTCTACATCGCCTACACGCAGCAACCCGAGGCGTGGTGACAAAAGGTTAACCACGAGGTCAACCTGGCTTTGACCAGGCGTCTGAATCCATGGGATATTTCACCCTCGGAGCGATGCGTTCACGGAGGGGCCCATGTTTCTGATCGGATTGCTGAGCCTCGCGGCCGTCGGCGGCGCGGCCTACGCCATGAGCGACGCGTTTGTCGCCGATGATGACCCGGAAGACGACGACATCGTGGATGATCAGCCCGATGAAATTTCCGAAGGCAACTTTCTGGAGGTCGGCGAGAACATCGAAGACCCCGTCGAGCCGGACAGTTCCGGCCCTTCGACCGGCACTGTCATCTCTGAGTTCCAAGGCGATCTGGTCATTGCAGGTAGCGACGATGCGGACGACCTGACCGGGCAGGATGGCAACGACCAGATCAACGGCTACGCTGACGATGACAGGATCGACGGCGGTGCCGGCGACGATGTGCTGTTTGGCGGTGACGGCATGGATATCCTGACCGGCGGGCAGGGCGACGATGTTCTTCACGGTGAGGGTGGCGATGACCAGTTGGAGGCGGGCGAAGGCGACGACGCCCTTTATGGTCATTTCGGCGCAGACCGACTGGACGGTGGCAAGGGGGATGACGAACTCTTTGGCGGTCAGGGCAATGACGCGTTGTCTGGCGGCGAAGGCGACGACGCCCTGCAGGGCGGGTATGGCGACGATGTGTTGGAGGGGGACGCGGGCGCGGATGCCCTGTTCGGCGGCGATGGCGACGACAGGTTGTCGGGCCATGACGGTGCAGGCGCGCAGGCGGTGGATTTCCTGAATGGCGGTGCCGGTGACGACACGATTCTGGCAGATGGCGGCGACATTGTCACCGGCGGAAGTGGCGATGATGACATCGTTCTGGACCCCGACGCAGAAGACGAAGCCGTCACCGTGATGGATTTCCAGCCTGGTCAGGACAAGCTGCTGATTTCCTGGGACGGTCAGGAAGACCCCGATATCCGGATTGAAACGGACACCGAAAACGAGAACCTGACCCATGTTCTGATCGACGGGCAGGAAGTGGCTCACCTGCTGGGGGCCGGAGGCTTGACCGCGGACGATATTCAGCTGATCTCAGACGGAGAACTGGCGCAGCTCAACAGCTTTGGCTGAGCCGGCAGAATCCCTTTGCCATTTGTGGGAAATGCGCTTATACGCGCCCATCCGCATCGGAATCGGTGCGGTTTTCTCCATGGGCCTGTGCTGGACGACATCCCGGCCTGCGCCATTCACTCTAACCTTTTAAAGGAGACCCCGATGTCGATCACTGCCGCTGATAAAGCACGCGTCATGAAAGAATTCGCAACCAAGGACGGCGACACCGGTTCGCCGGAAGTCCAGGTTGCCATCCTGACCTCGCGCATCAACACCCTGACCGAACACTTCAAGACCCACAAGAAAGACAACCACGGTCGTCGCGGTCTGCTGAAGATGGTTGCCCAGCGTCGTAAGCTGCTGGACTACCTGAAAGGCAAGGAAGAAGCGCGTTACCAGGACCTGATCAAAAAGCTGGGCATCCGCCGCTAATCGCTTTTTGGTAAGTAATCTACGCCTTTTGCGCCCGCCGATCCGGCGGGCGTTTTTTGTTCCGGTGCTTAGGTCCATAACCGCGACGGGCTAGTCCGTGCCGTCGCGCTCTGCATCCAAATAGACGCGCAGTTCCGACAACAGCGGCAGCATGGCGGACAGGCGGTCCGGGTGGATGACTTGGGCCAGTTTCTCGACATCCGGCGCCAGGGTCGCGATCGCGTTTTCGCGAAACGCCCGCCCTGCTTCGGTAAGGAAGACGCATTTCGAACGCCCGTCCTTCGGGTTGGGTTCCAGACGGATCAACCCGACCTTTTCCAGCCCGCTCAACGTGTGGGTCATCGTGGTTTTGGGAACCTGAAACGCCTGCGCGATGGCCAGCGGGGTCGCCCCTTCACCCACGCGCACCAGATGGTTCAGGACCGAAAAATGGGAAACCAGAAAGCCGTCGGGCAGGTGCCGTTGGAACAGCGCCCCCGACAGCTGGCTGATGATGCCAATTTCGTTGAAAACCGCAAAGACGGTTCCAAGGTTATGTTTCGGGTCGTGCAATCTTGGATTCCAGTGGCCAGCGCGGGCTTGGGGCCACGTCGGGCCCGTAACCGATACGGGCAAACATTTGAACGGTTCCCCCGTTGGGCGCAAGCCGGTTGTGGATGTCCCGGTAGAGTTCGGCCATTTCCGGATATTCCTGCAATGCCTGGCTGAGCGGTTGGGTGCCAAGCCCCTGCCCCGTGGCCGCCAGGTTGACCCGCACCCAATCCGCGCCCGCCGCGATCTGGTCGTGCCGGGTGTTGGCCGGTGTCACCAGCCAGACGTGGCCCATGGCGGTTTCCGTATTGGCCAGCACGGCATCGATCCCGGCCCTGTAGGTCATGGATTCGGTATCCAGCGCAGCCTTGCGCGTGAACAGCCCGGTCAGGTTCAGCGCCTCGAACATTGGCCCGGTGAAATCGATGCCATCCGGATCGGCGTTCACCTCGCGGTGACCGATCCGAAATAGATCAACGCTTTCCTTGTAGGTGTGCGGTGTTTCGATTTCGATCAGCAGCGCCCGGCGCGACAGCACTCGCAGCGCGGCGATGCTGTCGGGATCCACCGAGGCGCCAAAATCCGTGCCAGTGGCCGCCTCTGCCAGATGTTCAAGGACATCCGCGGCAACCGGTCGTGTGATGTCATAGGGCTCTTTCAGCGATCTGCGCGCCAGAACCTGAGCAAAAAGCGGATCAGGCGTGATCGTGGCATCTGGCACAAACCGGGCATACGCAACAGGGCGGCTGTCCAGCGCTGCTCCGTCCGAACCCTCGGGAAACAGGTCAAGTTCCACCCGGTACCCGTCCTGCGCGGCGGCCATGCGCATCACTTCCAGAAAACACCCCAGACCGATGGTGATCTGTCGGCTGAACGGGTCCGTCTCGGGCAGCAGGCGGCCAGTGTCGGCATACAGGGTCACCGCATTCTCGGTGTTCAGATCCACGATCCACGGCTGCCGGTTGTGCGGGTTCGGTGCCAGCAGGGCGAAGGACAGGGCCTTGCGGCGTATTTCGGTCTCCTCTCCTGCAGCCGCCCAAGGCGCAAGCGCGCGGCGCGGCGTTCGCGTCACCGCGTATCCGACGCCAGCGGTGGCTACAAGAATGGTGCCGCCCCCAAGGACGGCAAGGGCTTTGCGGCGGGACAGGGGCATCTGTATCTCCAATATAATTCGATATCGCACTATTTAGTTCGATATCGGACTATATGCAAGAGTCACCCGCAAGAAAAAGGGGCCGCATGGCGGCCCCTTGTATTCTATTCAGGTCGTTCGCGAACGTTCAGATCTTAGACCGCTCGGACTTCAGCGCCAGCCACAGGCAATAGCACATCATCAGAACCACCAGCGTGAACGGGATGCCGGTCGACACCGCCGCGCCTTGCAACGCGCTGAGGCCGCCGCCCAGCAGCAAGGCAATCGCCACCAGACCTTCCAGCGTGCACCAGAACACCCGCTGGATCACCGGGGCGTCCATCTTGCCGCCGGCGGTGATCGTGTCGATCACCAACGATCCCGAGTCAGACGAGGTGACAAAGAACACCACGATCAGGACCAGCGCAATCGGGGCCACGATGGAATAGAGCGGCAATTCCTTGAGGAACCCGAACAAAGCGCCCTCGGGGGCATAGCTGTCGATCACCGTGGCGCGAACGCCTTCCGCTCCGCCTGCGTTCAGCATGTCGATGGCGGCGCCACCAAAGGTCGACATCCACAGCGCACAGACCGCCGTCGGGGCCAGCAGCGCGCAGATCACGAACTCGCGCACCGTGCGACCTTTGGAGATGCGGGCGATGAACATGCCCACGAAGGGCGACCAGGCGATCCACCAGGCCCAGTAGAACGTGGTCCAGCCGTGGAAGTAACTGGTATCCTCACGCCCGAACGGGTTCGACAGCGCCGGGAGCTTCATCACATAGTCGCCCATCACGTTGAAATAGCGCGAAATGGCTGTACCGACGCCCGTGACCGCGATGACAAAGATGAACAGACCGACGGCCATGACCATGTTGATCTCGCTCAGCCGTTTGACGCCTGCATCCATGCCCATCAGAACCGAACCCAGCGCGATCATGGTGATGCCGATGATCAGCAGAACAACCACTGTCGGGCTGGATTCTATGCCGAACACTTCGTACAGGCCGGCCGCAACCTGCTGTGCGCCCAGACCCAGTGACGTGGTCAGGCCGAACAATGTTGCAAAAACCGCCAGCGTGTCGATCATATGGCCCCACCAGCCCCAGACACGTTCGCCCAGGATCGGGTAGAACGCCGACCGCAGGGTCAGCGGCAGGCCGAGGTTGTAGCTGAAGATTGCCAGGCTCAGACCAACGGCGGCGTAGACCGCCCAGCCTTCCAGCCCCCAATGATGGATTGTGCCGACGATGCCGGCATATTCATTGCCCGGCACCGCGATATCAATGCCCAGCGGGGCGGCGTTACCGCCCTCGGCAAAGTTGTAATAGACCGGTTCCATCACGCCGAAAAACAGCAGACCGATGCCAATACCGGCGGCGAACATCATCGCAATCCATCCGGCATAGGAATAGTCGGGCTTGGCGTCCTTGCCGCCGATCCGGACCTTGCCCACGGGCAGCACGATCAACGCCAGACAGAACAGGGTTATGGCATCCACGGACAACACCAGGAACCAGTCGAATGTACTGGTAAGCCAGGGCCGGAGCCAGCCAAAGAACGAAGCGGCGGCTTCCTGATTTGCCAATGCGATCAGAACAAAGGCAAAGATCAGGATACTTGAAATCAGGAAGACCGGGTTGTGGATGTCCAGACCGAAGGGCCGGACGTTATCCTGCCCCAGCTCGTATTCGGTCTCGAAATCATAGATCCGTGGGTCCGGATCCAACATTTTCTTGGTTTGAGACATTCGACTTTCCCTCTGTTTGCTGCGTGCAAACGCCAAGGCTTTCGGTCGATAGACGGCAGGTATCTCGGTTTCCCCTTGGCGCGTTTCCCGTCATTTCGACCCTGGGTCTTGGGTTAAGAGCCTACACTGTCATCGAAATTTCACAAAATGCATTCATTTTCGTGAATTTAATTCCGCGCGCAACCACCGTTCGGCGTTCAGTCCGCCCCCAGTGTTCCACCCGTTTTCCGGCCGGTCGCCGCCCGCAGGCGATCCTTCAGGCGACCGAGCGTCCCGTCCCGGTTTTTCGCACCCTCCAGCGGCTCGGCCATCTCGGCCTCCAGCCGGAACGTGGCCCGCATCGGCACCAACCCGTCGATAATGTGCATTTTCTGCACTGATGGGGCGATGGCCAACCGCCCGGTCAGGCGCACCGGTTCGTAGACATATCCGGGCGTCCAGTCGCCGTTCAGCGTCACCCGGATCATCTGATTGGGCGCCGGCGGCGGGTAATGGCTGCACATGCCGGCCTGCGGCACCAGATAAGCCACCTGCCGTCCGTCCGCATCGGGCGGTGCGGGAATGGCAAAGCCAGTGACTGTCACGGTCCGACCTTCCAGGGTCGGATTTCCGGCCGTCGCCGCCTTGGCCCTGCGGTCGGTGACAAGCTGGCGCTGCGACAGCAACCAGTCGACATCGACCTGATCGGCGGCCAGCGCATCTTCGGTCTCGATCAGAAGGGCCTGCCATTTCTGCCGCTCTTGCGGGCTGCCGGCATCCTGCTGCAAGCGGTTGCGCAGGCGCAGCACGAACAGCAGATCGTCGAACTGTTCGGGTTTGAGGTCGCGAAACGGGTCCTCGAACCCCTGCGCCGACGGGTCCGGCAATTCGGCCCATTCCAAGGGCGTGCCCGGCGCGGCAAGGGCCGCGGGGCCGCTCAGGCCCAGCATCACGAGGGCAGCAATGTTCAACCATTTATTCATCTTCATCCTCGCCTGCGGCGGATTTGGCGCCCTCATATCCTAGCCGCCCGCGCGACGTTGCGCCATGCCCGGATGGCCACAGCACCATACCGCCCAGGTGATGCAGTTTCGCTTTCCTTTGGGCGCAATCTCATGTATGCGCCGTGCATCTGAGACGTTGTGCCCTGACCCCGGCACTCGAACGGAAGATAAATTGGGGTCGGCGGCAATGGGGCCGCCAAGCAAACGGGAGACCCGGAGGGCCGGGAGCGCTCCCTTCTAGGATACGCAAATGTTTGATGTAACAAAGAAATCGATTCAGTGGGGCGAAGAGACGCTGACACTGGAAACCGGCAAGGTTGCCCGTCAGGCCGACGGCACCGTGATCGCCACGCTGGGCGAAACCAGCGTGATGGCGAACGTGACCTTTGCCAAGAGCCAAAAGCCCGGTCAGGACTTTTTCCCGCTGACCGTGCACTATCAGGAAAAATACTATGCCGCCGGTAAGGTTCCGGGCGGCTTTTTCAAGCGCGAGGCGCGCCCGACCGAGAAAGAGACGCTGACCGCGCGTCTGATCGACCGTCCGATCCGCCCGCTGTTCGTTGACGGCTTCAAGAACGAAGTGCTGGTGATGTGCACCGTGCTGTCCCACGATCTGGTCAATGACCCCGACATCGTCGCGATGATCGCTGCATCTGCGGCGCTGACCATTTCCGGCGCGCCGTTCATGGGCCCGATCGCCGGTGCCCGTGTTGGTTTCGTCGATGGCGAATACGTCCTGAACCCGACCGTGGACGACATGCAGGACCTGCGCCTGAACCCCGAACAGCGTCTGGACCTGGTTGTCGCCGGCACCAAGAACGCCGTGATGATGGTGGAATCGGAAGCCTACGAACTGTCCGAGGCCGAAATGCTGGGCGCGGTGACCTTCGCGCATGAGCAGATCCAGCCGGTCATCGACCTGATCATCGATCTGGCCGAAGACACCGCGAAAGAACCGTTTGACTTCCAGGCCCCGGACTACTCAGAACTGTACGCTGCCGTCGCAACTGCTGGTGAAGAGCAGATGCGCGCCGCCTTCGCAATCACCGACAAGCAAGAGCGTACCGCCGCTGTTGCCGCTGCCCGTGAAGCAATCAAGGAAGCGCTGACCGAGGAACAGCTGGAAGACGCCAATCTTGGTTCGGCGATGAAAAAGCTGGAAGCCGGCATTCTGCGCGGTGACGTCGTCAAGGGCGGCAAGCGTATCGACGGTCGCTCGACCACCGATATCCGCGCCATCGAAGCCGAAACCTCGATGCTGCCGCGTACCCACGGGTCCGCCCTGTTCACCCGTGGTGAAACGCAGGCGCTGGCCGTGACAACCTTGGGCACCGGCGACGATGAGCAATTCATCGACGCGCTGCATGGCAACTTCAAATCGAACTTCCTGCTGCACTACAACTTCCCTCCCTATTCGGTGGGTGAAGTGGGCCGCGTTGGCCCTCCGGGACGGCGTGAGATCGGCCACGGCAAGCTGGCATGGCGCGCGCTGCAGGCGGTTCTGCCTGCGCCGACCGACTTCCCCTACACCGTTCGCGTGGTGTCGGAGATCACTGAATCCAACGGTTCCAGCTCGATGGCTTCTGTCTGCGGCGGTTCGCTGTCGATGATGGACGCGGGCGTTCCGCTGAAAGCGCCGGTTGCCGGTGTGGCCATGGGTCTGATCCTGGAAGATGACGGCGAATACGCTGTTCTGACCGACATTCTGGGTGACGAAGACCACCTGGGCGACATGGATTTCAAAGTGGCGGGTACCGAAAACGGCATCACCTCACTGCAGATGGACATCAAGGTTGCGGGCATCACGCCCGAGATCATGGAAACCGCTCTGGCTCAGGCCAAAGAAGGCCGGATGCACATTCTGGGTGAGATGGGCAAAGCCTTGTCCGAGACCAACGAATTCTCGGTCCACGCCCCGCGCATCGAGACCATGAACATCCCGACCGACAAGATCCGTGAAGTGATCGGCTCGGGCGGTAAGGTCATCCGCGAAATCGTCGAAGTGTCGGGTGCCAAGGTCGACATCAACGACGACGGCGTCATCAAGATCGCCTCGCCCGACGGTGAATCGATCCAGAAGGCCTATGACATGATCTATTCGATCGTGGCCGAGCCGGAAGAAGGTCAGATCTATACTGGTAAAGTGGTTAAGATCGTCGATTTCGGTGCCTTCGTGAACTTCTTTGGCAAGCGCGACGGTCTGGTGCACGTGTCCCAGATCGAAAACCGCCGCCTGAACCATCCGTCGGATGTTCTGAAGGAAGGTCAGGAAGTGAAGGTCAAGCTGCTGGGCTTTGACGATCGCGGCAAGGTGCGCCTGTCGATGAAAGTTGTCGATCAGGAAACCGGCGAAGAGATCGTTCCCGAGAAGAAAGAAAAGAAAGAGGAAAGCGCAGAGTAATCTGCCCCTTTTTCCAGTGACGAAGGCCCCGGCGCAATGCCGGGGCTTTTTTTGTGGTACACTCCCGTCACGCTCAGAGGGAGGATTTCCAATGCCCGACAAAGCCCGGATGGAAGCGATGGCGCGGCACTACCTGCAAGCCATGGAAAACGGCGATCTGCCCGGATTGCTGGGCCTGTTCGCCGCAGATGCGACCGCGGTTTCGCCGGTTTCCGGAAAGCAACCGGCGCGGGATTTCTACAGCAACGTGATGCAGATCACGCATGACCGGTCCATCCGCCACAGGAATACCTTTGCCGACATATCAGGCGGTCCTGGCATGGCGGTGCACTTCAACTACACGCGCACCATCCGTGACGGGCATCCCGAAACCATCGAATGCGTGGACCTGTTCGAACTGACCGACGATCTGGAGCGGTTCAAGACGGTCAGGATCATCTATGACACCGCTCCCGTTCTGGTGGACTTTGGCGAAGCCTGATCCGCAGCGTTCAGCCTGTGACCTTCGCGTTCCAAGCGGTACATGCCATCTCGCCCTCACCGAAAGTCGCTCAGCCCGCGATCCGCGACCACTTCCTCTTCCCCCGCCTCTCCGCCTGTTCTATGCACGGGAATATGCGATCCTTTGTCATCCACATGTCTTCCAGCACCGCGCGCAAACCCAATGCCGACCAATTGTGCGCCGATCTGCCCAATGCCGAACTGTTCGAGGCGGTGAACGGGCGCGACCCCGACCAGATCGCAGGCGTTCACCTGCATCCGGGCGACCTGTATCGCCCGCACTACCCGTTTGCCCTGCGCCCGGCGGAAATCGGCGTTTTCGAAAGCCATCGCCGCATCTGGCGCAAACTGGTCGAGGAAGAGATCGACCTCGCGATCATCACCGAGGACGATCTGCGCATCGACGCCCCCCGCATGGCCCAGGCGCTGGATCTGCTGGCCCCGATCGCAACACCTGATCACTACATCCGCATTCCGGTGAAACAGCGCGAGGTGCCCGCTCAGACACTGGCCGAACGCGACGGGCTGCGCCTGATCCTGCCCAAAATCATCGGGCTGCAATGTGTCTGTCAGGTGGTCGGACGGCGCGCCGCCAACCGCCTGCTGGCCGCCACCAACCGGATCGACCGCCCCGTGGATACTTTCCTGCAGATGCACTGGCTGACCGGTCAGCCCATCCACGCCCTGCAGGGCACTGGCAATCAGGAAGTGGCCGGGGAAATCGGCGGCTCGACCATTCAGACCAAACCGCCGCTCAGCGACAAGCTGACCCGGGAATTCAAACGCGCGGTTTACCGGGCGCAGCTCCACCTGCATCCGCAGCGCCCGCCTGCTTCATCTGGCTGAAAATACCTTCGGGGGGGATCGCGCCCAAAGGCGCGATTGGGGGGCAGACAGCCCCCCGCCCCGGCATCCGCCTCACGACGGCGCCTTGGTCTTGCGCAGGTAGGGGAAGATCGTCTCAAACTCGCCGAACTTCTCGGCCGCTTCTTCGTTCGACACCGCCGGCGGGATGATCACATCCTCACCCGGCACCCAGTTCGCCGGCGTGGCGACGCCTTTGGCCGACATCTGCAACCCGTCCAGCGCCCGCAAGATCTCGGCAAAGTTGCGGCCCACGGTCATCGGGTAGGTCATCGACAGTTTCAGCTGCTTGTCCGGTCCGATGATAAAGACGGACCGCACGGTGGCGCTGTCTGCCGGGGTGCGACCGTCGGGCAGGTATGCCTCGGCCGGCAGCATGTCAAAGGCCTTGGACACTTCAAGCCCGTCATCGGCGATGATCGGAAAGCCCGGATTGGCATTGCCGTAGGCTTCGATGTCCTTCTTCCATTTCTTGTGGTCCTCGACCCCGTCAACCGATACGCCCAGAACCTTGGTATTGCGCTTCGCCCATTCGTCATTCAGTTGCGCAACGGCCGAGAACTCGGTGGTGCAGACGGGAGTGAAATCCTTGGGGTGCGAAAACAGGATGGCCCAGCTGTCCCCGATCCAGTCGTGAAACTGAATGGTGCCCTGATCCGTTTCAGCGGTGAAATTCGGAACCGTATCGTTGATGCGCAAACCCATGGTGCATCTCCTCTGCTGATTGTTAACCGAGTCGGCTGCTGTGAACCTAACCACTTTGCGCAATAGTTAAACAGTCGGCAATTCACTTCCGGGGTTTTTCAACGCTCTCCCTGCGCCCGCGGATTTGATCAAATTTCCCACTTGCCGCGCCCCGGACCCGATGACACAGTGCCCCGAATACCGGGTTCGGCAACATGGTCGGGAGGACACGCCATGATCGAAATGCGAAATTTCTACATTAACGGACAATGGGTTGCCCCGTCGGCGGCCAATGATTTCAAGGTCATCAACCCCTCGACCGAGGAGCCTTGCGCGGTGATTTCACTGGGGGCGCAGGCGGATACGGATGCCGCGGTTGCCGCGGCCCGGGCCGCCCTGCCGGGATGGATGGCAACCCCGGCCGAGACGCGCATTGCGCTGGTTGAAAAGCTGGCCGACATCTACCAGAGCCGGTCCGAGGATCTGGCCCGGGCCATGTCGCAAGAAATGGGCGCCCCGATCGACATGGCGCGCACGCAGCAATCAGGCGCGGGAATCTGGCACCTGAAGAACTTCATACGCGCCGCAAAGGCGTTTCAGTTCGAACGCCCCTTGGGCGATCACGCCCCGAATGACCGCATCATCTATGAGGCTGTCGGAGTGGCCGCCCTGATCACACCCTGGAACTGGCCGATGAACCAGATAACGCTCAAGGTGGGCGCGGCAGCGATTGCGGGCTGCACCATGGTTCTGAAGCCGTCCGAACAAAGCCCGCTGAACGCCATGATCTTTGCCGAAATGATGGACGAGGCAGGGTTCCCGCCCGGGGTGTTCAACCTGGTCAACGGCGACGGCGCAGGTGTCGGGTCGCAGCTATCGGGACATCCGGATGTGGATATGGTCAGCTTTACCGGATCTACCCGTGCCGGAACGGCAATTTCCAAGAACGCGGCCGATACGCTGAAGAAAGTGCATCTGGAGCTGGGCGGCAAAGGTGCGAATGTGGTGTTTGCGGATGCCGATGAAAAGGCCGTCAAACGCGGTGTTCTGCATATGATGAACAACACCGGCCAAAGCTGTAACGCGCCCAGCCGCATGCTGGTGCAGCGGCCGATCTATGATCAGGCGGTGGAAACCGCCGCCGAGGTCGCGAACAAGGTCACCGTCGGCAGCGCCGCAGAGGAAGGCCGCCACATTGGCCCGGTGGTGAATGAGGTTCAGTGGACCAAGATTCAGGACCTGATTCAGGCCGGGATCGACGAGGGCGCGCGACTGGTTGCCGGCGGCACCGGCCGCCCCGAGGGTCTGAACAAGGGCTATTACGTGCGCCCCACGGTCTTTGCCGACGCCAACAACCAGATGACCATTGCGCGCGAGGAAATCTTTGGCCCGGTCCTGACCATGATCCCCTTCGACACCGAGGAAGAGGCCGTCGAGATTGCCAATGACACGCCCTATGGGCTGACCAACTATGTCCAGACGCAGGACGGCGCGCGAGCCAACCGCATGGCGCGGGTGCTGCGATCCGGCATGGTCGAGATGAACGGCCAGTCACGCAGCGCCGGTTCTCCGTTCGGTGGGATGAAACAATCCGGCAACGGCCGCGAAGGCGGGATCTGGGGGCTGGAAGACTTTCTTGAGGTCAAGGCCGTCGGCGGCTGGGCCGCCGAGTAATCCCCATTTGATGATATCAAATTGTGAGGCACCCGAAGGTGCCTCGCATTGTTTTCAGGCGGGTCGAACCTCCAGCTGCGGCTCCCCGTCCGAGGTGTACCGGGTGGATCGACCGTCCCAGCCGATCTCACCCGTCACGCGCTGGCGGAACGCCGAAAAGCTGTCGAAACGCACCACGTCCACGGGCGCATCGAACTGCAGGGTCACCCGGCGATGCGCGCCGTCGCCCAGCATGGTCATTCCGCGAATCTCGGCCGAAAAAGGTTGACCCAGATATCGCCCCTCGACCCGATCGCCGACGTGCAGATGCATGCGGTTTCCGGCCCGGGCGTGCAAGGTGTTCCAATCCCGCGCGCCATATTGATGGGCCAGCGTTTCCAATGCCTCGCTGTGCGACAGCGAAACGCCTGTTATGCGCAATCTCTCACGCAGCCGTTTCGCCTGTGCCTTCAGTTCGTCAACCGGAGGGATGTAGTTTTGTATCGTCATTGTTTGCCTCGTTTCCTTGAACGGGCGCGACATCTGGACGGGGTTCGCATTGCCATCCGCGCGCCTGGAAAGGGCAACAGATGAGATATCAACCGGGTTTCACCAAAGCCGAAGGGCCGCGAACGGCAGGGGACCCGAACCTGCCGCGTATTTGGCACCGGAAAGACTTTCTGTCAATCACGCCTCTGCTTGCGCCGCTTCAAAGGCCAGCATGGCGCGTTTGACCGGCAGGCCCCAGTGATAGCCGCCAAGGCCCCCGGATTTGCGCAGTGCCCGGTGGCAGGGGATCAGCCAGCTGACCGGGTTGCGCCCGACGGCTGTACCCACCGCGCGCACGGCCTGCGGCGAGCCCACCCGCTGGGCGATTTCGGAATAGGTGGTGACCTGACCGGTAGGGATATGCATCAGCGCCTCCCACACCTTGATTTGCAGGGGCGAGCCGATCAGGAACAGCGGCGTCGGCTCCAGCCGGTCGCTGGCCGCGCCAAAGGCGCTGAGCACCCAGGGGCGCAGGCGCATCGGGTCTTCGACGAATTCCGCCCGTGGCCAGCGTGACAGCATGTCCTCCATCGCGGCGGCCTCACCGGATTCCGCGCTGAAGGCGATACCGCAGATGCCCTTATCGGTGGCCATGACCAGCGCGGGGCCGAACGGGCTTTCGAACCAGCCCCAGAAGATGGTCAGCCCGTCACCTTTGCGGGCGTATTCGCCGGGGCTCATGGATTCCCATTTCAGGAACAGGTCATGCAGGCGGCCACTGCCGGAAAGCCCGACGTTATGGGCGGTCTCAAGCGTGGTGAACCGCTCGCGCAGCAGCGCCTTGGCATGGCCCAGCGTCAGATATTGCTGGTACCGTTTTGGCGACACGCCGGTCCAACGCGAGAACAGGCGCTGGAAATGCGCGGGGCTCATGTCCATCTGGCAGGCCAGTTCCTCAAGGCTGAGGGTTTCGCCACCCTGGTCGATCAATTCGATCGCG
Source organism: Ruegeria sp. ABV4_181 (assembly GCF_056158465.1). NCBI lineage: Bacteria > Pseudomonadati > Pseudomonadota > Alphaproteobacteria > Rhodobacterales > Roseobacteraceae > Ruegeria > Ruegeria sp. ABV4_181. Next base: position 861,710 of record NZ_JBSWTI010000002.1, on the reverse strand, counting down.
CGCCGCATGACGTTGTAATGATAGCCGGTCTCGGGGGTCTGAACGTTCATCGGTCTCACCTCATTGTCTTGGGTCAAACATAGCGCGCAGGTCACGCCCCCGCGACCCGGAACTTGCGCATTGGCTTTGGGCTTGTGTCATGGCCCTGCGGGCGGCATTAAGGCGCGGATGGCAAAACAACTCGATTACCACACGATCCGCGAGATCTTTACGCGTTTTCAGGCGGCCGACCCCGAACCCAAGGGCGAGTTGGAGCATGTGAACGTCTACACGCTGGTCGTGGCCGTAGCGCTTTCGGCGCAGGCGACCGATGCCGGCGTCAACAAGGCCACACGCGCGCTGTTCAAAATCGCCGACACGCCGCAAAAGATGCTGGATCTGGGCGAAGAGGGTCTGATCGAACATATCAAGACCATCGGCCTGTTCCGGCAGAAGGCCAAGAACGTCATCAAGCTCAGCCGCATTCTGGTCGACGAATATGGTGGTGAGGTGCCCAATTCCCGCGCTGCGCTGCAATCGCTGCCGGGGGTCGGGCGCAAGACGGCCAATGTGGTGCTGAACATGTGGTGGCGGCAACCGGCGCAGGCGGTGGACACCCATATCTTTCGCGTCGGCAATCGCACCGGCATCTGCCCGGGCAAGGACGTGGACGCGGTCGAACGCGCCATCGAAGACAACATCCCCGCCGATTTTCAACTCCATGCGCATCACTGGCTGATCCTGCATGGACGTTATCACTGCAAGGCGCGCAAGCCTTTGTGCGGCACCTGTATCATCCGCGATCTCTGTCAATTCGAGGACAAGAACCTATGAAAACCTACCAGCTGGTCGGCATTGGAAATGCCGTTGTCGACGTCATTTCCCAGGCCGATGACAGTTTCCTGGAACTGATGGGCATCGAAAAAGGCATCATGCAACTGATCGAGCGCGAGCGCGGCGAGGTTCTGTATGCGGCGATGGAAAGCCGGGTTCAGACGCCCGGAGGCTCGGTCGCCAATACGATCGCCGGCGCCGGCGCGCTGGGGCTGGAAGCTGCATTCATCGGGCGCGTGCATGACGACGCTCTGGGCCGGTTCTACGCGGACGCGATGAACGAGGACGGCGTCGATTTCGTCAACCCGCCGGTGCCGGGCGGGGAACTGCCGACCTCTCGTTCGATGATCTTTGTGTCGCCGGATGGCGAGCGGTCGATGAACACCTATCTGGGGATATCTTCCGAACTATCGTCGCAGGACGTTTCCAGCGATGTGGCGGGCAAAAGCCAGATCATGTTTCTTGAGGGCTATCTGTTCGACAAGGAAAAGGGCAAGGCCGCGTTTCTTGAGGCCGCGCGCGACTGTCACAAGGGCGGCGGCAAGACCGGCATTGCCATTTCCGATCCGTTCTGCGTCGAACGCCACCGGGTCGATTTCCTGCTGCTGATCGAGAATGAGCTGGATTTCGTCATCGGCAACGAGGCTGAGATCAAATCGCTGTTCGAAACCGCCGACCTTGAAGAAGCGCTGGCGAAAACGGCCGAGATTTGCCCCCTTGTCGTCTGCACCCGCTCGGGCGATGGCGTGACCGTGCTGAACCAGGGTCAGCGTATCGACGTTCCGGTGCAAAAGGTGGTGCCGGTGGATGCGACCGGCGCTGGCGATCAGTTTGCGGCCGGGTTCCTCTATGGCATGGCCACGGGCCGCGATTACGAAACCTGCGCCCGGATCGGCAATGTCTGCGCCCGCGAGGTGATCAGCCATATCGGCCCCCGACCCGAAGCCAACCTGCAAGACCTGCTGCGCGCCGAAGGCTTGCTGTAAAAGACTGCGCGGCTACGATCCCGTGGCCGCGTCGTTCAGCGCCCAATCGTATCTGTAGGCCCGGACGCGCGGAACCTCTTGCAGCCGCGCGCGCAATTCCGGATCGGCCGCTGACCGGATATACGCCAGCACAGCGCGCTGATCCGCTCCGAAATCCTCTTGGAACCAGATGTAGATTTTGGACAGGACCAGCCCGCCGCGCGCGTCGAACCGCACGCCGCGGGGATCATTGATATAGGCGTGCTCGGCAGCGGCGAAATCGCGTTCCAGGGTTTCGGCCTGCCATGCCCGGGCCATCAGGTTCGGGCACCCTACTGCGGCGCAGTTCAGGGCATAATGGATGCGGGGTTCGTCGAAAGTGGGGCGGATTATGCGGTGTTCGATGTCGTTCAGCGTCAGCATGCGGCCCGCCACCTGTGCCAGAGGCCGATCCCATGGGCCAAAGGAAAACGGACCGTCGGTGATGTCCCGGATCGAGGCGACGGGGTAGTTGTCCAGAATCACGTAAACTGTCAGCGCATTATACAGATTGATCCAGTATGCCAGTTGCTGATCCCGGGTCAGACGGGCCGGATCCACGGCCTGAAGATCCGCCAGATAGCCATCCAGTTGCGCCCGGTCCGCAGGTGTGACCTGCCCATAAGCCACCCGGTTCACGCCTTGCGCGTCAGCAGCGACATGGCGGGTCAGAAACGCGGTCCAGTCGCCATGATCGACCTGTTGCCCCGGTGGTGGCGCGCTGCGCGTCAGCGCCGTGCCCGGTAAAGGCGCAGCGGTCGGCAGCGCCAGACGTTCAACGCTCGCACAAGCAGCCAGCAAGGGCATCAGCAGCACGATGAGGATGCTTCTCATGACGCAGTTTTCCGGCTTTGCCGTTCCGCCCGCATCTGCCCCTTGAGCCGTTTGAGCGGTGCCAGCGCCGGATCGCCCAGATCCGGCAGATCGGGAACAGCGGACAAGCGCGGCACGGCTGGATTCCACCAGCTTGGGCCGGTCGGTCCGTCGATCCGGTCGGGAACCGACAGATGCTGGTCACGCCGGGCGTTATGGGCGCACATCGACATCGGGCCATTGGCCGTGGCCACCATGAACACGCAGGCGGCGCACCGGTCTGCGTCCAACGCGTCAGCGGCCATGAAATTGTGGATGAACACTGCCTGACGACGCACCGGGCCGCGCATCAGCCCGGACCCCAGCCGCATTATGCACCCGATCAGGTGCATCCCGGCCCGAAACGCCAGCAGCGGGTTGCGCAGGACCACGCGCCGCACACTGTCGCGGATATCCAGATGTGCCTCTGCCGACCGGCCGGCCTTTTCCAGCGCGGCAATCACCTGATGCACCAGCCGCCGGTTCGACAGCACGGGAACTGCCCGACCGCCTGCGGTGACGACACTGGCATAGCGGTTGCATTTCGAATGCCCGACCGCCGCCGCGCCGAAATGCAGCGGCGTCCCGTAGCCCAGCTCAACCGCACCCGCCACGCTGTCCTGCGTGATCCTGTCCGGCCGTTGGCGCAGAACGCCCCGGCCGGTATCGGCCTGCATCTGGAAGGACACAAAGGCAATTTCGGGCTGATCCCGCAGGAACCGGGCAAGCGCCGGGAGCTCGTCGAAATTCCCGTCATGGACGGTGGTGTTGAACAGAACCCGCAGCCGCAGCCCCTGCACCCGGCGAATATAGCTGCAGCGCACAGTGTTGAGCTCGGCCTCGCTGTGGAACCCCCTGCGGTTCTGAGTTGTGTCGACGTGAAAGGCCACGTCGTCCAGCCCGGCTGCCGCAAGCCGTGTCAGCAGGGCGCGGCTAGCCCGGATGCCGTTGGTCATCAGACAGGACCGCATGCCCAGCCGGCGGATCTCGCGGCACAGCGCCTCAAGATCCCGCGCCTTGCGCAGTGTGGGATCCCCGCCGGTCAATTGTATAGAAACACCGGGGCCATAATGGCTGTGGATGGTGGCAATCCGCGCGAACAGGACCGAAAGCGGCGGATCATAGGTCATCTCGGCCCGGTCCGACAGGTAACACAGCGTGCAGTCCAGATTGCAGCGCTGGGTGACCTCAAGCGCGACGCAGGCGATGGGATAGAACCGCCCGGCGGTCTGGTCCGGACCGTATTCACCGCAGCCCTGCAAACCGTCGCGCAAGGGCGCGCGACGGTCGGTGCCCTGAAACTTGCGCCCGGCAGGGGCAATGCCGGGACGGCGGTGCACGGTGTCCTTCATGTGCCCCAAGCTAGAGGCGCAGACGGAACCGAACCACGCCCCCTCACGCCAACGTGCGGCGCAGTGATCGAATTAGCCGCAACACCCGCCGGATTGTTTCACCTGGACTGTTCCCGGGGCTTCATTCAGGTTCGCGCCCCGCCCCAGCCATGTCCGGTCGGCCAGATAGAAATCGGTGAACCGGGCATGGAAATCCGCAGACACGGAGTCCTGCGGGATTCCGGTTGCCAGCAACGCCTGCTGCCACGCCCTCACCTTGGGATAGCCCGCCAGCATGTCATGACCGCTGTGTTCCGTGACGATCGCCGCGCGATGGAGCAGCGGCAGCCATGCAATATCGACATTTCCCAGGATCTCACCGGAGAAAAAGGGACCGTCGCCCAGTTGGGTCTCGGCCTTGGCAAAAGCGGCGTTCAATTTGGTGACCCGGTCGTCATACACCGCCCGGTCCGCGCTTTGCATCGTGCTGCACTGAACCAGATAATGCTTGCTGGCCTGATAGCTCCAGGCGCGGTTCAGGGCGCGTTCTTCGGGTGTGAGCCCGGGCTGCAGCGGGGCGGTCACTTCGTCAAGATATTCGGTGATCGCGTCAGATTCGAACAGCGCCGTTCCACCTTCGGTCACCAGCACCGGCACCTGACCGGTCGGAGACAGATCAAGGAACCAGTCCGGCTTGTCGCTGAGGCTGATATAGGCGATCTGACAGGGCACCTGCTTGGCCGCAAGCAGCGCGGTCACGCGCTGAACAAAGGGGCAGATCTTCAGGCTTATGATACGGATCATTGGTCTTTCCTTTTGCTGGTTTCATCTGTCAGACGAAGCCCGCGCCAAAATGACGACGATCAGATCAACATTTTTTGCAGCTAACCGGTTTTTCCTGAACTTCGGCGATATTGCCGCGCACATCCATCGAGATGGTGCAGCACTCCTCGAACGCCCTGCGCAGTTCGGTCCGGCCCTTTTGCACGCGTGACTTGAGCGTGGAATAGGACAGCCCCTGCGCCTGCGCATAGTCCCGCTGTGACATGCCCTGGATGTCGATGGCCATCAGCATCCGCGCGGTTTCCGGTGGCAGGCCGCGAATGAACGGCTCGACACAACCCTCAAGTTCCTGACGTATTTCGGGGTCGTCGCGGTGATACCACAGATCGTCCGGATGGGCCGGAGCACGGCCCGACTTGCGGTAATAGTCGATGATTGCGCGATCCGCCGTTTGAAACAGCCAGGGCTGCAATTTGGCCGGATCCTTCAGGCCCGGCAGGCCGGTGAATACCTTGATCGAAATCTCTTGCAGCAGATCGTCCACATCCGCCGCGTTTGCCACGCGGGACCTCAGAAACGCCTTCAGGCGGGACCGGTATTTGGGCCAGATGTCTTCGATACGCATATCGGTTTATGACAGGTGGTCGGCAAAGGCGTCCACCACCTGCTCATACACCTCGCGCTTGAAGGGTACGATTTCCGCGACCAGACGGGCGGGTTCCTGCCATTTCCAGCGGGTGAATTCCGGGTGCTCGGTCTGAATGTCGATCTGGTCATCGCGGCCCGTAAAGCGCAGCAGGAACCATTTCTGTTCCTGCCCGCGATAGCGGCCCTTCCAGATCTTCGGCACGATGTCATGGGGCAGATCGTACGGCAGCCAGCCTTCGGTTTCGGCCACGATCTCGACCAGATCGGCGGTGACGCCGGTTTCTTCCCACAATTCGCGCAGCGCCGCATCGCGGGGGTCTTCGCCCTTGTCCACCCCGCCCTGAGGCATCTGCCACGCATCCCTGTGGCGATCATTGCGCTGACCGACAAAAATCCTGCCCTCGGCATTCATCAGCATCAGGCCGACGCAGGGGCGATAGGGTAGTCTGGCGATCTCTTCGGGGGTCATGCGCGGCCTCACAAATGTGCTACGAAAACTCTGTAACAAGCACCGCGACGCCCGCAAAGGGGGTGACGTTAGGTTTCGCGTGACAAAGTTGACGCGAACGTCAATCTAGCGTGCGAATATCGGGAGGGAGAGTTCGCCATGACTGCGTACCCAAACATGCTGGCCCCGCTGGATCTGGGCTTTACCACGTTGAAAAACCGCGTCCTGATGGGGTCCATGCACACCGGGCTTGAAGAAACCGGCGACTGGAACCGGGTGGCCGAGTTCTATGCCGACCGGGCGCGCGGCGGCGTGGCGCTGATGGTGACCGGCGGGATCGGCCCAAACCTTGAAGGCTCGGTTCTGCCCGGCGCGGCGATGATGACCAGCGACAAGGACGTGGCGAACCATTCCATCGTGACAGACCGCGTGCATCAGGCGGGCGGCAAGATCGCGATGCAGATCCTGCATGCGGGCCGCTATGCCTATGGTCCGAAATGCGTGGCCCCCAGCCCGGTGAAATCTCCGATCTCGCCCTTCCCGCCAACGGAGCTGGATGAAGAGGGCATCGAGAAACAGATCAGCGATATCGTGAACGCTGCCGTTCTGGCCCAAAAAGCGGGCTATGACGGGGTCGAGATCATGGGCTCCGAGGGCTATTTCCTCAACCAGTTCCTTGTGACCCACACCAACAAGCGCACGGACCGTTGGGGCGGGTCGTATGAGAACCGGATGCGCCTGCCGATCGAGGTGGTGCGCCGCACGCGTGAGGCCGTCGGCACCGATTTCATTATCATTTACCGGCTGTCGATGATCGATCTGGTGCCCAATGGCTCGACCCATGACGAGGTGGTGGAACTGGCCCAGCGGATCGAGGCGGCCGGGGCCACGATCATCAACACCGGTATCGGCTGGCATGAGGCACGCATTCCCACCATCGCCACCAGCGTCCCGCGCGCGGCGTTCGCGTGGGTCACCAAGAAACTGATGGGCAAGGTCGGGGTTCCGGTGATCACCTCGAACCGGATCAACACACCGGAAGTGGCCGAAGAGGTTCTGTCCTCGGGTTGCGCCGACATGGTGTCGCTGGCCCGGCCAATGCTGGCGGATGCGGATTTCGTGAACAAGGCCATTGCCGGACAGGGCGCGACGATTGCGCCCTGCATTGCCTGCAATCAGGCCTGTCTGGACCATACGTTTAACGGCAAGCTGACCTCGTGTCTGGTGAACCCGCGCGCGTGCCACGAGACAGAGCTGGTGATCGGCAAAGCCGACACCGCCAAGACCGTCGCTATTGTTGGCGCGGGCCCGGCGGGCCTGTCCACGGCGATGACGGCGGCCCAGCGCGGTCACACGGTGACGCTGTTCGACCGGTCCGAAGAGATCGGCGGTCAGTTGAACATGGCCAAACAGGTGCCGGGCAAGGAAGAGTTCTGGGGTCTGGTCGACTGGTACCGGACGATGATGTCCGATCTGGGCGTGAAGGTGGAACTGAACCGGGAGGTCAGCGCCGATGATCTGACCGGATATGATGAGGTGGTCATCGCCACCGGCGTCACCCCGCGCGACCCGCAAATCCCAGGGCAGGACCGGGACAATGTGCTCAGTTATGTCGATGTGCTGCGCGGCAAGGCCCCCGTGGGCAAGTCCGTAGCCGTCATCGGTGCCGGCGGCATCGGGTTCGACGTGTCGGAATTCCTGCTGGAAGAGGGCCACAGCCCGACCACAGACCTGCCGCTGTGGATGAAGGAATGGGGCGTTACCGACCCGGCGGAACACCGCTCGGGCCTGGCGCCCGAAGGCCCGCAGCCTGAAGCGCCCGCGCGACAGGTCACTCTGCTGCAACGCAAGAAACAGGCGCATGGCAAGGGGCTGGGCAAGACAACGGGGTGGATTCACCGCGCCACGCTCAAGATGAAGGACGTCAATTTCGTGGGCGGCGTGAACTATGAACGTATCGACGAAAATGGCCTGCATATCAGTTATGGCGAAGAGCGTGCTGACCCGACCGTGATCGCCGCCGATACGATTGTGCTGTGTTCCGGTCAGGTGTCCGAGCGCAGCCTGGCGGACGCGCTGATCGAACGCGGCATCACCCCGCATGTGATCGGCGGCGCGGATGTGGCCGCCGAGCTGGACGCCAAGCGGGCGATCAATCAGGGCACGCGGCTGGCTGCGGAATTCTGATCAGTCGGCCAGCGCCAGCTTGACCCCCAGCGCGCCGAACGCCGTCGCGAAACACCGTTTTATCCAGGCCATTACCGATGGCCTGCGTATGACATAGTCTCGCGCCAGCGCCGCGCAGGCGCCGTATCCGATGAAGACCACGAAGGTCATTGCCATGAAGGCCAGGGCGAGCTTGACCAGTTCCAAACCTGCATGTGCTGCACCCGCAGGCAGAAACTGCGGCAGAAACGCCAGAAAGAACAGCGACAGTTTGGGGTTCAAAACGTTGATCAACGCCCCGGTCATCGCGATCCTGAAAGGACGCACCGCAACCTTTTCTTCGCTGACCTCCATCGCGCCGCCCTCTTTCACGATGCCCCAGGCCATGTAGAACAAGTACAGGACACCCAGATACTTGATGACCTGAAACGCCAGCGCGCTTGTGTGCAACAGGGCGGCCAGACCGATGATACTTGCCAGCGCGGCGGGAACGATTCCCAAAGTACACCCCGCCGCCGCAGCCAGGCTGGCGCGAAACCCGCGCCCCAGACCAACGGCCAGCGTGTAAATGACGCCGGTTCCGGGCAACAGAACTACAATCAGTGACGTTATGAAAAACTCAAGCGACATGCCGCCCTCCTGTTATCGGCGGCAGAGTTTCTTACATCCGCTTCAATGTAAACCGATTTCGCTGATGATCCGGTGACTTACTCCACCGTAATTGTGATCACTTCGGACACAATCGGCGTGGAATGCGGCACATGGCCCGCATCACCAAGAACCAGCTGCAGCGTATGCTGGCCGGGGGCCAGTTCCAGCGTCACCTCGGTCTGGCCGCCGCCGAAATGCAGATGGTTGTCATCCGAAGGCAGACCATAGGCCAGTTCATCCGCGCCGTCCTCGCCCTCACCCAGCGGAGGACGGTCGACCAGCAGATGGTGATGGCCGGTATTTTCCTTCTCGGTCCCGGCCGGGGCCACGCCCATGCCGCTAAGCCCGAAGACCACGGTCACGGGTGACTGAACGGTGTCACCATCGGCCAGATTCACGAAATAAACTTTCGCGTCGGGGTTGGACGGCGTTTCACCTCCGGCCAGCGCAACGGCGGCGGACAGGCACAGGGCAGCAATGGTGAAAAAGGCTTTCATGATCTCCTCCGTGGTCACAAATTTGCCATTCTCACCATAGCATACCTGCGCCGGACCCCCTAAATCCCCTGCCCTGACAGGCTTGTGGCGATCCTGGAAACCACTGTTTCGACGTTTCCCATCTGCAAACGATCCGAATTGAATCCCTGATATTATCCCATGTCTGCCCAGTTTCCGCCCAGATTGGCGGCCAAAGTCAGGCAACGAACAAACACCCGGGGAACGAGAATGGATCGATTGACCGAAATGGAAGCCTTTGCCAACGTGGTGGACCAGGGTGGCTTCACCGATGCGGCCAAGAAGATGGGCATCTCCAAGTCGGCCGTGTCAAAGCACGTTTCGAGCCTTGAAGCCCGATTGGGTGCGCGGCTGCTGAACCGGACGACCCGACGTGTGTCCCCGACCGAAATCGGGCTGGCCTACTATGATCGGGCGCGCCGCGTGCTGAATGATGCGGGCGAGGCCGACGCGCTGGTCACCTCGATGCAATCGGCCCCGTCCGGCCTGCTGCGGATCAGCGTGGCAACGGATTTCGGCGTCAATCATCTGTCTCCGGTATTATCCGAATTTCTTGCGGCCTATCCCGACATCACCGTGAACATGGTGCTGAACAACCGCTATGTAGAGCTGATTTCGGAAGGGTTCGACGTTGCCGTGCGCATTGGTGAACTGGAAGACAGCACGTTGCGCGCCCGCAAGCTGACCGAGACCGTCAAACGTATGGTCGCCGCGCCCAGCTATGTCGAGAAATACGGACGTCCGCACAAGATCGACGATCTGAACGAACACAAGCTGCTGCATTATTCCAGCCAGTCCTCGGGCAATGTGTGGAAACTGACCGCGCCCTCCGGTGAAAAGCGGCAGGTGCGCACCGCCGGCTGGCTGAGCGTCAATGACGGCCAGTCGCTGCTGAACGCCGCGATATCCGGTCTGGGGATCGCATATCTGCCCAGCTACCTATATGCCGACGCTCTGAAATCGGGCGCGGTTCTGGATGCGATGCCGTCGCTGCCGGACGAGGTGCAGGGCGTGTACGCTGTCTATCCCCCCGGCCGGTTTACCCAGCCCAAGGTCCGGGCTTTCATAGATTTTCTTGTCGAATCCTTCAACGAAAAGGGTCCGATGGACTGGTAATTTCTCCCAAGGTGAACTTCGACGGCCCGCGCGACTATGCGGGCCTTTTTTTGCCCGGAACCTTCAGTTCACCAGCAGAACCGCCTCGACCCGGCGGTTCAGATCGCGCCCCTCGGGTGTTGCGTTGGACGTGAGCGGCGCCAGATAGCCGATGCCCCGCGCCTCGATCCGGTCCGCGGCGACGCCATGCTGTTCGATCAGGCGCGCACGCACCGCCTGCGCCCGGCCGGTGCTGACCGAGATATTGGCGTCAAGCGCGCCGGTGTCATCGGTGTGGCCCACCAGCGCAAGCCGCGTATCCGGGTTGTCGGCCAGAAACGCCGCGATCAGCGCCAGCGAGGCGAAGGGCCCCGCGCCCAGCGTGATCTCACCGGTGCGGAAATGCAGGTCATCCAGAATGACATGCCCGTTCTGTTGCAGATCCTCCAGCAGCCCGCCGGCCTGGCTGACCGTTTCCTCAATCACCAGCGGCGGCGGGGCGGCGGCATCAGCCGGGGTGACGCGGATCATCTGCACATAGCCGTCCGGCGGGTTGCGGCTGACCAGCAGGCTCAGGACCTCATCGCCGCGGGTGGCGGACAAAAAGCGGTAATCCTGAATCGCCACATACATGTCGGGGGTTGGCACCACCTCGGTGCCAAAGCGGAAATCGAAACCGCCGCAGGCGCGTGCCTCGCATTCGAACAGAATGTCATAGCCCTGCGCCGCGATCTGATCGCGCAGGGGTGCAAGCAGTTGCAGCGTCGTGCTGGACCCCGATTGCAGACGCCAGGTGAACCGCTCTACCCGCCCTTCAACCATCCGCGCGGGAACGTGGCCGTCCGCATAGGGGCCGGTCGGCAGCTCATAGCTGTCCAGCGGGCTGGTGCGATCGCTGATCTGGCGCGCACCCTGCGGCAGCGTCAGATCCTGCGCGGCAACCGGCCCGGCCATCAGCGTCAGGCAAAGGAGGGCGCGCCGGATCATCGGGCCTGCGCGTGGTATTCGTCGTTCGGGGCCATCGCCGTGGCGCTGGCGACCCGGTTCGACATGTTGAAAAAGCCGGTCACGTTGGCAATGTCCCAGATGTCACGGTCCGAGATTCCGGCGTCGCGCAGGCGCTGGCGGTCGGGTTCCTCGATTTCGGTGCTGGCTGTCGTCATCTTTGCGGCAAAGTCCAGCATTGCACGCTGGCGGGTGTCCAAAGGCGCCACGCGGTAGTTCATGACCAGCATTTCGCCCAGTTGCGGGTTGCCGGACAGCTGCCGAACCGCCGCGCCATGCGCCACGAGGCAATAAAAGCACTTGTTGATCGCGGACACCACCACCGCGATCATCTCGCGTTCCAGCTTGGTCAGGCCGCTGTCGGCCAGCATCAGGTCGTTATACATCGCCGTGAAGGCATTCAGCTTGTCGATGTCAAAGGCATAGGCCCGCAGCACATTCGGGACAAACCCCAGTTTTTCAACGCAGATATCAAAATATTTCTGCGTTTCGGGCGGCAGCGGGTCCACCATCGGCAGGTTCAGCGCGGTCGGCATGTTCTGGTCTGTCACTTCGGGCTCTCTCCTTGGGCAAGCTGACGGTAATGGTATTCGCCGGCGATCTCCATCCCGAGCGCACGATAAAGGCCGTTGGCCCCCGCATTTGCCTTGGTGCAGATCACGCTGAGCGTTTGCGCCCCATTGTCCAGCGCCCAGAACGCGGCGGCGCGCATGGCCCACCGGCCCAGCCCCTGACGGCGGTGATCCGGCAAAATCTCCAGCGCATGGACCATTGCGATGTCTCCGTGCAGGGCGACGAAGCCGGTTCCGGCGGGGTGATCCTTGTGGCGCAGCAACAGGCCGGTTTTGGGACCCCGCGCCCGATCCATGACCGCCTGTCGCGCAGGCCCGATACCGCCCTGCGCCCAGATTTCCTTCATGATCGACAGGGGCGGCCAGACGGTGAAAACGGTCACCGGAGGGATCGGCAGGTCGGTCAGGGCCATCACCGGACAGGCGTAGATGTTGACCGGATCCAGAATGTCATAGCCACGTGCGTCAAGCCGGGCATCCAGCGCCTCATCACCCGGGCGCAGACAAAAGATGCACGTTTGGTTCATGGCCTGCATTGCCGTTTCGGCGGCTGAAATATCCTCGTCCGTCACAGGTCCCAGAGCATTGGCAGCGGACACCCGCGATCCGCCACCCTGACCCTGGCGCATCTGAAACGGACCCAGCCGCCGATACCCGGCGGCGGGCCAGGTCCCGTCGACAACCTCCGCCCAGTTGACGTTCACAGATCGAGATCTTTCGCAAGCCGGGTGGTTGCGGCGTCTATGCGCGCCCCGTCCGTACCGCGCACGACCACATTGGCCCCGAAGACGCCGTTGATCTGAAACGGATAGCAACCGATGGACAGGTCGTTGAATTCTTCGGCCAGAACCGACAGGGTGGCGGCGATATCGCCTTCGCCCCGGTCCACCCGCAGGGTCTGAGACAGCAGGGGGCTGCCGCCGGTCAGACCCGGCAGAACGCTGGCGACCATGGCCTGAAACACCAGGGGCACCCCGGCCATCACATGCACATTCTCGATGGTGAACCCCGGTGCGGTCGATACCGGATTGTCGATCAGAACTGCCCCGTCGGGGATGCGGGCCATGCGCAGGCGGGCTTCGTTCAGCTCAAGACCCGACTTGTCGTAATGGGCCTGCAGCAGCGCCCGGGCGTCGTCGCGAATGTCGATATGCGCGCCAAAGGCCCGCGCGATGCAGTCGGCGGTGATATCGTCATGGGTGGGTCCGATGCCGCCGCTGGTGAACACAGTGTCATGGGCGGCAGACAGCGCCTTGACCGCAGCCTCGATCGCGGGGGCGTCGTCGCTGACGATGCGAACCTCTTTCAGGTCAATGCCGTGTTTGGCCAGTTCCCCGGCCAGGAAATGCATATTCGCGTCACGGGTGCGCCCCGAGAGGATCTCGTCCCCGATCACCAGCATTGCAGCGGTTGGATTGGCCATGACGCGCGCTCCTCTTGATCGACCCTTTGGGCAGGTATAGGCCCTGTGGCATGAAATTTGAAACCCCTCTTGTCCCCGCCCGCCTGATCCGCCGCTACAAACGCTTTCTGGCCGACTGCACGCTGGAGGACGGGCGCGAGGTGACCGCCCATTGCGCCAATCCGGGGTCGATGATGGGGCTGGCCGAACCGGGCGAGAAAATCTGGCTGGAGCCCAATGACGACCCGAAGAAAAAGCTGAAATTCGGCTGGCGGTTGGTCGATCATGAAAACGGCCATTTTACCGGGGTCGATACATCGGTTCCCAACAAAGCCCTGCGCGCGGCGCTGATGGGCCGCGAAATCCCCGAACTGGCGGCCTATGAAGCTGTACGGCCCGAGGTTAGATACGGCGAAAACAGCCGCGTCGACTTTCTGCTGCGCCAACCCGGCCTGCCCGACGCTTATGTCGAGGTCAAATGTGTGACCCTGTCGCGGACCCCCGGTCTGGCCGAATTTCCCGACAGCGTCACTGCCCGCGGCACCAAACATCTGGGCGAGCTGACCGCGATGGTGGCGCAGGGGCATCGGGCGATCCTGCTCTATCTGGTACAGCGCACCGATTGCGACCGCTTTGCGCTGGCCGCGGATATCGACCCGACCTATGCCGCCGCCTTTGCGACAGCGCAGGCGCAGGGGGTCGAGAAGCTGGTGTATGAGACCCGGATTTCACCGGACGGGTTCTGGGTGAACACCACCCGCATGGCCTGAATCCACGCCCTGGCTGACGTGCGACGTGGCGGGTCCGGCTTTTGGCGTACCGGCTCTGAAAAACCCCGTCGCTCGCCTTAAAAGTGCCACAGAATCGAAACACACACGACACAGGAGAGTGCCCCGCGCACCGGGGCGCAACCCAGAGTATCCGAGGCAAAAACCAGAGACACAAATGAAGAAATTTACCGCATTTATCGCAGCAGCAATTGCCCTGACAGGGTGTTCCGTGGACCCGCAGGCCGCCGCGACACGCCGTGCCAGCCTGGTTCAGAGCGTATTTCCGAACCCGGCCGATCAGCAGGGGCTGGACCTTGCTTTCCCGCTGGAATCCGGGGGCGTGTTCAGAACCGTGGAAGTCGGCTTTTTCCCGGAAGAGGTATCGGAGCCCGAAGTTAGGCGCCGCGTTGCATCGTTCTGCACCCGGCAGGCCAACCCCAGGCTGAGCGGGCAGGCCGCCATCAAGAAGGACCTGGGCATCAGCAACCGAACCCAGGGCGACGGTTCGGTTCGGCCGGTGCACACGATCTTTTACACCTGCCTCTGATCAGACCGGCGCTTTTCCAAGGGACCCCGGCGAATCCGTGGGGTCCTTTTTTGTATCTGCACCCCGGGCGGCAGCGCAGGTCCAGGGCCTGAAATCCCAATAAAACCGTTCCTTTTCTTGAAATTTCGCGGGTCGGCTCCATCTCACTGGGGGCAAAAGAGACGCAACTCCACACCCTCTGGTACTTTCTGCACAAGCAGCGTAAAAGAAATGCTGCGCGAAACTTTTGGAGCCTCGCACCGATGAAGGAACATCGTGGCCGTCTGACGAAGGACGGTATCCGCATCTATGAACAGGGAGACTTTGCCGGCATGCACGCGGCAGGGGCCTTGGCTGCGCGGATTCTCGACGATATCGCGGGACATGTCTTTCCCGGCCAGACCACCGGCGAGATCGACCGCTTGATCACCCGGATGGTCGAGGACGCGGGCGCAACCTCGGCGACGATTGGCTACAAGGGCTATCAGCATGCCAGCTGCATCAGCGTCAATCACGTGGTCTGCCACGGCATTCCCGGTGACAAAAGGCTGAAGGACGGTGACATCCTCAATGTCGACGTCACGGTGGTAGTCGACGGCTGGTTTGGCGACACGTCGCGCATGTACGTGGCCGGCAAACTGCCGCGCAAGGCCGAGCGGCTGATCCAGGTGACCCATGACGCCCTGTTCAAGGGTATCGAGATGGTAAAGCCCGGCAACACCTTCGGCGATATCGGCCATGCCATTCAGGCCTATGTGGAAGCGCACCGGATGAGCGTTGTCCGCGATTTCTGCGGCCACGGTCTGGGCCGTGTGTTCCACGCCCCGCCGAACGTGCTGCACTATGGCCGTCCGGGAACCGGCGCCAAGCTGGAAGAGGGCATGTTCTTCACCATCGAGCCGATGGTCAATCTGGGCCGCCCCGAGACCAAGACGTTGGCCGATGACTGGACCGCCGTGACACGCGACAAGTCGCTGTCGGCGCAGTTCGAGCATTCGGTAGGTGTCACTGCGGACGGGGTCGAGATTTTCACGCTTTCGCCCGGCGGCAAATTCCACCCGACCTATTCGTCCTGATCGGTCGCCTGATCGCGCAGAAGCTTCAGCAGAAGGGTGCCGTGTCCCCATGGCGTCACCGCGTCATGGATGAACACCGGCGCGCGCATCGGTTTGCGCTCGGGGCCGGTTGTGGCTTCAGCCTCCTGTGACGGGGTCCAGGTCATTGGGGTCAGGGCACGGTCCATGACCTGGATATTAGCACGGCGGCCTCAAATCCCCAAAAGCGCAGGCACCTGAGCCATGTCTGTGAACGGTTCCGCCCCCAGATCGGCCAGCTTCGACCCGTCTCCGTGCGGCACATAGGCCAGACAACGCATGTTGGCGCGGGCTGCAGCGGTCACGCCGCTTGCGCTGTCCTCAATGACGACGGGATGGGAGGCACTGAACTTTTGCGCTGCCATCTGGAACATGCCCGGATCCGGCTTGGCGGTGCCCAGAACATGGGCCGAAAACATCACATCGCGAAACCGGTCCCACAGTCCGTTCTGACCCAGGGTGATCTGCATCTTTTCCGGGCTGCCATTCGAGGCGACGCAAAACGGCACGCCCTCGGCATCCAGCGCCGATAAAAGGTCGGGAATGCCGGGCATCAGAGCAACGCCGCCACGCAATCCTTCGTAGATTTCCGCATAGATCTCGTCGACCCAGTCGTCCGGAAGATCCGCCCCCATCTGGCGCGCCCTGGCGTGAACCCCGGCCATGGTACCGCCCAGAAAGAACCCGACACTGTCCTCGACGCTCAGGTTCAGCCCGTATCCGGCCAGATTGTCGACCAGTATCTGGTTGGACAGGGGTTCGCTGTCGACCAGAACGCCGTCGCAGTCAAAGATGATCAGGTCATGCATGGCAAGGCTCCGTTCACGCTGGCGTGTCGCGCCACATCAAAGAGATATGAGTGTCACCGTATTTTCGGCTGTCCTTTAGGGTAAAGCCGTCCGGGGCCTGCATCGGGGCGTTTTCCTCCCAGACCAGCAGGGCGCTCTCCGCGATCCAACCGGCCGACAGCGCGGCAACCGCCTTCTGACCCAGCGACTTGCCATAAGGCGGGTCCAGAAAAATCAGGTCATAGGCCGGTCCGGGATTGGCTGTCAGCCGGGTGGCATCGCGGCGGATCAGGTTCGTGCGGTCGGCGCTGCGCGTCAGGTCGATATTCCTTCGGATCAGACCCTGCGCCACACGCCCGTCATCGACAAAGGTGACATGCGCTGCGCCGCGCGACAGCGCCTCAAGCCCCAGCGCGCCGGTGCCTGCAAACAGGTCCAGCACGCGCAGCCCGTCGAAGTCGATCTGGTGGCTGAGCACGTTGAACAGGCTTTCGCGTACCCGGTCGGTGGTCGGGCGCAGATGCGCGCCCGCGTCGCCCTTGCCGACCGAGGCCAAGGCACGGCCCCGGAACGCTCCGGCGATGATCCTCACGCCTTGAGCAGCGGTTTCAGATCCGCGTCGGGGTCGGCGACAACCGCCGGATCGGCGGTCTTGCCCGCGTCGATCAGGCGTTTGCCGACCATATAGGCCCGGGGATCGTTCATCGCATCCACAGCGATCAACTGATCGCCTTTGTAATACCAGAAAGACACGGTTTGGCCGTCACCCTGCCGCGTCACCACCCGGTCATAGCCGGTGTTCAGGCCGGCGATCTGCAGTTTCACATCATACTGATCCGACCAGAACCAGGGCGTGGCCACATAATCTTTGCCCGCACCCAGCATGTTCTGGGCCACCACCTCGGCCTGATCTATGGCGTTTGGCACGCTTTCCAGACGGATGCGGTCACCCTTGTGCGGGAAAGAGGCGCAATCGCCCGCCGCCCAGATCGACGGATCGGATGTGCGCCCATGGGCGTCGGTCTTGATGCCGTTGTCCAGTTCCAGCCCCGCCATCCCGGCCAGTTGGGTCGCGGGGGCGATACCGACGCCGACAACGACGAACTCGACCTCCAGCTCGGTGCCGTCGGTCAGAACTGCCCCGGTGACCCTGCCGTTTTCGCCGACCAGACGATCCAGCCCCACGCCTTCACGGATATCGGCCCCGTATTCGGTGTGCAGGGCGCGGAAGTAATCGCTGGTTTCCGGTGCGGCCACGCGTTGCAGGATGCGGTCGGCCATCTCGACCAGGGTCACTTTGACACCACGCTTGGCGCAGACCGCCGCAGCCTCAAGCCCGATATAGCCGCCGCCCACGATCAGGGCCCGTGCCCCTTCGGTCACGTCAGGACCCATCCCATCCACATGGGCCAGATCACGCACCACATGCACACCCTCCAGATCACCGCCAATCGCGGCCGGCATGCGGCGCGGGTCCGAGCCAGTGGTGAGGGCAAGCATGTCATAGTTGATGACCTCATCGCCCAGCGACACGGTTTTGGCCTGCGGGTCGATCGCTGTCACACGCTGCCCCAGGCGCAGCGTGATATCGTTCTCGGAATAGAAGCTCTCGGGCCGCAGAAACAGGCGTTCAAGCTCCATCTCGCCCAGCAGGTACGCCTTGGACAGCGGCGGGCGCTGATAGGGCAGATGCGGTTCGGCCCCGATCAGCGTGATCTCACCCTCGAACCCGTCCTTGCGCAGCCTGGCGACCAGCGACGACCCTGCCTGCCCGGCACCGATCACGACAATATGGCTCATGTTCCTCCCACCCTGTCGAATTCCCGTGGTTTCATTCACTTGCTCACCTATATTGCGGCTGAGCCCGACTCTGCAAATCCAAACGACAGGAGCTTAGAAATGATTTCAACAGGTGACACGCTGCCCGATGCAACCCTGATCCAGATGGGCGCCGAAGGCCCCGAAGAAGTTCGGATTTCCAACAAGACCAAGGGACGAAAAGTTGTTGTTTTTGCCGTTCCCGGCGCGTTTA
The DNA here is from genome assembly GCF_056158465.1 of Ruegeria sp. ABV4_181. Lineage (NCBI taxonomy): Bacteria > Pseudomonadati > Pseudomonadota > Alphaproteobacteria > Rhodobacterales > Roseobacteraceae > Ruegeria > Ruegeria sp. ABV4_181. The sequence goes on along the minus strand of NZ_JBSWTI010000002.1, from coordinate 843,215 downwards.
CCGGCACCTGCACGACCGCGCATGTGCCCAGCTTTATCCGCACCAAGGGCCAGTTCGACGCCAAGGGTGTGGACGAGGTAATCTGCGTTGCGGTCAACGACCCGTTTGTGATGGGCGCCTGGGGCGAGTCGACGGGGGCCACCGCCGCCGGACTGACCATGCTGTCCGACGCAGCATCAGAATTCACCAAAGCCATCGGCATGGAATTCGACGCCCCGCCTGTCGGGCTGTTCGCGCGGTCGAAACGCTATGCGATGCTGGTCGAAGATGGCAAGGTGGTTGCGCTGAATCTGGAAGAAAACCCGGGCACCTGCGAGATTTCCGCCGGTGAAAGCCTGCTGGACGCGATGTGATCCCCGGCGGCCCCGGCACGCCCGGGGCCATTGGCCCAATTTAACTTGATGCGTTTCCCTGATGGGCCAATACTTGCCCCATACATTCAGGGAGTTCGTTTATGAAACTGAAGTTATTCACGCTTTTGCTGGGCGCGGCAGGCGCATTGGCCACCTGCGGACCAGCCCCGACACCTCAGCAACAGGCGGCGCGACAGCACGAGATTGCCTGCCTCAGCGGCACACTGGGCGGCGCGCTGATCGGCGGCGCCATCGGCAACCAGTTCGGCGGCGGGTCCGGCAAGGCCATTCTGACGGCGGCCGGCGCGGCAGCCGGTGGGATCGAAGGCCAGAGATTTGCATGCTGAGGAGAAACGGAATGACACGTGGATTTATTGTGATTGCGGCCATCATTCTGGCCGGCACCGCCGTGGCCGAAACGGTTGCGGAATTGCATGAAAAAGAACTGAACGCCATCGACACAAACAATGACGGTTTCCTGTCCAAAGACGAGTTCAACGCCTTTTCCGACTATGCTTTTCAGACCATGGACGAAGACAAGAACGGCACGCTGGGTCTGGACGAGGCCAAGCCGTTTCTGGACATAAAACAGTTTCAGAACGTTGACCGCGACAATGATGATTTTATCTCTCGTGCAGAATATGACGCACAGATGAACGAAGATTTCTCATCCGCGGACAAGGATGGGAATGGTCAACTGGATTGAACCGGAACAGCCCCGGCCGCGGCCGGGCTGATTTGAGCAAACAGGGACGTGCAATGAACAAATGGGTACTTCTTGGCGTTCTGGGCGCGTTGGCCGCCTGTGACGTGCCGCAGGCACCGGTGGTGACCGGGCCAGACGGACAGCCGCGCATTCAGATCAACACCTCTGGCCTGACCTGCTATAACAACCGCTGTCTGGACGTAAATCTTGCGGCGCGCAGCGTCCGCCAGATCGGCAACCGGACAACCCGCATACCGGGCAATATCGACGTCAGCGACGGCACCGTCACACCCGCGGAATTCCGGCAAATGGGGACTGCGGCATCGCTGGCCGGCGGCGAAGGATCGCAGAGCGACCGGGGCTGAACCCGCCGCTAGACCAGACTGTCCATCTTGCGGGCCAGCTTGGCGTCCTGCGCCGACAAACCGCCGACGTCATGGGTGGACAGCGTGACCTCGACCGTGCGGTAGACATTCGACCATTCGGGGTGATGGTTCCATTTCTCGGCAAAGATCGCCACTTGCGTCATCCAGCCAAAGGCGTGGACGAAATCCTCGAAGATATAGGTCTTGGTGATCGCGTCCCGGTCCTTGACCATGGTCCAGCCGTTCTTGAACAGCGGGTCCAGAAGCGGGCCGCGGGTCTCGGTCGACAATAGTTCGGTCATTGCTGTTCCTCCGGGTTCGATTTCCTGAACGGGCCGTATTCCGTCAGAATCTCGATCTCTTCTCCCACTGCCTGGGCTTCGGCGTCCAGATATGTTCTGATCGCGTCCGCAAAGCCGGGGTCACCTACCCAATGCAAGCTATGCGTGCGCGTTGGCAGATAGCCGCGCGCCAGCTTGTGTTCGCCCTGTGCGCCGGCTTCGACCCGGGCCAGGCCTTCGGCAATGGCAAAGTCGATCGCCCTATAATAGCACAGTTCGAAATGCAGACAGGCGTGGTGTTCGACACAGCCCCAGTAGCGGCCAAAAAGCGTTTCGCGCCCGATAAAGTTCAACGCTCCCGCGATGGGATAGCCGTTCCGCTCCGCCAGCACCAGCGCCATGTCGTCGGCCATGGTTTCCTGAGCGATATCAAAGAATTGCCGGGTCAGGTAAGGGGCGCCCCATTTGCGCGACCCGGTGTCCTGATAGAACTGCCAGAACGCATCCCAGTGCTCGGGTTGCAGATCGGGCCCGGTCAGGGTGCGGATCTCACCGCCAAAGCCGCGGGCCTGCGCCCGTTCCTTGCGGATGTTCTTGCGCTTGCGCGAAGACAGCACGCCCAGAAACCCGTCAAAATCGGTGTAGGTGTCATTCAGCCAGTGAAATTGTTGCGACATGCGCCGCATCAGACCCATCTGTTCACCCGCCAGGGCCTCATCCTCGGTGCAGAAGGTGGCGTGAACCGACGAAACGCGGTTGTCCGCCGCCAGTTGCACCGCGCCCTGCACCAGCGCCGACATGCCAACCGCCTCATACCCGGGCCGGACCAGAAACCGCCGTCCGGTCGCGGGGGTAAAGGGTACGGCGATCTGCAGCTTGGGGTAATAGCGCCCGCCCGCATTTTCATAGGCATGCGCCCAGTTGTGGTCGAAGATGTATTCGCCCTGGCTGTGGGACTTGGCGTACATCGGGGCCGCCGCGATCAGCATCCCGTCCAGATAGGTGGTCAGGTATTGCGGCTGCCAGCCGGTGCCGCGCCCTACCGAGCCGCTTTGCTCCAGCGCCAGCAGGAACCTATGGGTGGTAAAGGGATCCAGAGGACGCCCGCCATCGGCGGCCTCGGGGCAGGCACAGCTGTCCCACTCGGCCGCAGAAATCTGCGAGAGCGATCCCAGTACCCGAACCTCGATCTGCGCCTGATCCATATGCCCTCCGCCTCTGATCTTTATCTGTGACGGCGCGGGGTGGGATCAACCCGGATGCGGGGCCAAATACCCTTCAAAGGTCACATTGTCGGCAACTTCGCGGGCTTCCGCCTCCTGCGCGGGCGATCGCACTGTCCAGCACAGAACCGGCACGCCGCGCGCCTTCAGCTCGGCCACGCGGGGGCGGTCCAGATCCGCCACCTCATGGCTGATGAAACTGGCACCGACCCGGTCGAAATCCGGAATGTCGCGCAGGTGATCGCAAACCGCCTGCGGCAACAGCTCGACCTTGGGCTGGTAGGAACAGGTCACGATACCGCGCGGCAGATGCGGGGCCAGCCGGCCCAGTTCGGCCACCGAATTGGGGTTGAAAGACATCAGCGCCACCGGCCCGTCATACCCTTGCAGCGCGCGCACCGCATCCTGTTCCAGCGCGCCGATATCGGTGCCCATCGCACCGTCCTGATCCTTGAACTCGATCAGTAGCGGCACTTTGCCCGCGACCATGTCCAGCACCTCGTCCAGTGTCGGAATGCCATCTTCGGCATGCAGCAACCGGGTCCCGGAGGCCCGGGCCGAGCTGATCTGCCGGATCGGCCCGGACTGCCCCGTCAGGCGCGTCATGTCATAGTCGTGAAACACCATCGCCCGGTTGTCGGCGGTCAATTGCAGGTCGATCTCGATCCCGTAGCCCGCTGCAACAGCGGCGCGAATGGCCGCGCGGCTGTTTTCGGGACGGCCGTCCGAAATGTCGTGCAACGCCCGATGTGCAAGCGGGACGCGCAGGAATTCTGCTGGCAGAGGCGGTGTCATTGAACCTCGAAGATGCCTTCGATTTCGACCGCCACGCCCAGCGGCAGCGAGACCGCACTGACGGCCGAGCGTGAATGGCGCCCGGCATCACCCAGCGCCTCGACCAGAAAATCCGAGGCGCCGTTGATCACCTGCGGCTGTGCGGTGAAATCAGCGGTGGAATTCACGAAACCGGTCAGCTTGATCACGCGCACCAGCTTTTCGATATCACCGCCGCAGGCCGCCTTGACCTGCGCCAGCAGATTGATGGCACAGACCTTTGCGGCCGCGGCGCCGGCCTCAACATCCATGTCATCGCCCAGCTTGCCGGTGATCAGATCGTCATCCTTGGAAATCTGGCCCGAGACATAGACGATGTTGCCCACGCGCACGAACGGCACGTAATTGGCCGCTGGTGCCGGCGCGTCCGGCAGGGTGACGCCCAGGCTTTCCAGTTTTGCTGCGATGCTCATGCGGTTTCCTTCCAATCTTGAGTTGGGGGAAGCTAACCGGGAAGACCCGGTTCGAAAAGTGTGAATTCAGTGCACGGCCTGCCTGAAAGGTGGGCGTAACTTTTCTTATTCCGAACTGTTGAACTTGTGTCACTTTACCTCAACCCTTCGGGCAGGTTAAACGCTAGCTGTTTCATAATCGTTGAGAAACATCTATGTGACATCGGATTGGGGCGTGCAAAGCGACCACCTGCAGTATTGATTGAAAGTTCGGAAACCCAACAACCGAACGGTTTGGAGTGGCAAAGACCGTGTTGAGCAAAATCAGCCTGAAGCCCCTGATCGTCCTGTCCCTGCTGACGGTCTTCAGCGCCTGCGCGACGCAGCCCGCCGAGGAAGCCGCGCGGGGCGAAGTGTTTGATCCCTATGAAAAAACCAACAGGGGCATTCATAAATTCAACCTGGGCGTAGACCGGTTCCTGTTCCGACCGGCCTCGAAGGGTTATGTCAAGATCGTGCCCGACCCGATGGTGACAAGCTTCAACCACTTCGCCGAAAACCTGACGATGCCGGGCCAGGCGCTGGACTATCTGTTGCAGGGCAACCTCAAGCAATCCGGCAATGCCCTGCTGCGCTTTGTGGTCAATACGACCGTGGGTGGCGCGGGCCTGTCCGATCCTGCCAGCGAACTGAACCTGCCGCCCGTCGACACCGATTTTGGTGAAACCCTTCACGTCTGGGGCTTTGGCGAGGGCGCCTATGTCGAACTGCCCTTCTATGGCCCGTCGACATCGCGGGACGCGGTTGGGGTTGTGGTCAACCTGTTCTCGAACCCGATCAATTTCAGCCCCACCCGCCCGGTCGACAATATCGGCGTCTATGCCGAGGTCGTGCGCCGGATGGGGGATCGTGGGCGGTTCTCGGACACTGTCGACTCGATCCTGTATGAAAGCGCCGACAGCTATGCGCAGGCACAGACAATTTATCTGCAAAACCGGCGTTTCGAACTGGCGAGGGACGATGAGGAGGCCTATCTGGGTCTGTATGACGACCCCTACGCTGAAATCGGGACCGACCCAGTCAGGGACCCCTACCTAGACCCTTACGAGGACCCCTATGCCGAGTAACCATTTGAACCGACGCAGTTTTGTCGCGACCAGCCTTGCCGGTCTGGCGCTGACTGCCCTGCCCCTGCCCGTCTTTGCCCAGACCGAAGCCAGCGCCAAGGCGCTGGTCGTCAATGTCGTGGACGACATCAATCGGGTGATCGCCTCGGGCAAATCCGAAAAGGCGATGATCCGCGATTTCGAAAAGATTTTCGTGCAATATGCCGATGTGCCGATCATGGCGCGATACGTGCTGGGGGCCGACGGCCGCTCGGCCAGCCCATCGCAGCTGAAAAAGTTCACCCAGGCGTTCCAGGGCTATATCTCGAACAAATACGGCCGGCGTTTCCGGGAGTTCATCGGCGGTCAGGTCACCGTCCGCAACGCCCGCAAAATCAAGGCTGGCTACGAGGTGCGCACTTCGGTCAAGCTGCAGGGAACGTCCCCGTTCGAAGTGACCTTCCTGGTTTCGGACAAGTCGGGGCGCGACAGGTTCTTCAACATGTTCATCGAAGGGGTGAACATGCTGCTGACCGAACGGACCGAGATCGGTGCCATGCTGGATGCTCGTGGCGGTGATCTGAACCGGCTGATCAAGGACATGAACAAGAATCAGGTCAGCTGATTCAAGCCGGATCTTGAAAAAGCGCCGCGCGATTGGGTTCGCGCGGCGTTTTGCGTTCAGTTCAGGCGCTCGCCGGTTTCCCGGGCGAAATATGACACTTTGCTCATGTCAAAGGCGAGGTTCAGCACTTTGCCCGCCTGCGCGCTGGTTTCCGCATGCAGCCGCGCGGTGACCTGTTTGCCGCCCAGTTCGGACACGACATAGGTATCCGCCCCGGCAGGTTCGACCATATCGACCATGCATTCGGCCTCCTGCACACCGGCCCCGGCGCGGAACCCGGCCTCGGCAATGTCTTCGGGACGCAGGCCAAGGATCACGTCCTGCGGCAGCGACAGGTCGCGGGCGTCGTTCAGAACCAGCGTCTCTCCCGATGGGCGCGAGATGGCAATTTGGGTGCCGGACCCGTTCCTGCTGGCTTGCGCCGGGATCAGGTTCATCGCGGGCGAGCCCATGAAATCGGCCACAAACAGGTTGGCCGGGTTGTTGTAAATCTCAGCCGGGCTGCCGATCTGCTGCACAATGCCGCCTTTTAACACGACGATCTTGGTGGCCAGCGTCATCGCCTCGATCTGGTCATGTGTGACGTAGACGATCGACGCGTCCAGCGTCTGGTGCAGCTTCTTGATTTCGGTACGCATCTCGACCCGCAGCTTGGCGTCGAGGTTGGACAGCGGCTCGTCAAACAGGAACAACTTGGGATCGCGCACCAGCGCCCGGCCCATAGCCACCCGCTGACGCTGACCGCCCGACAACTGGCTGGGGCGGCGGTTCAGCAACGGTTCGATTTGCAGCAGTTGGGCGACTTCTTTCAGCTTGGCGTCCTGTGTCGCCTGATCGACCCCGCGCACTTTCATGCCAAAGGTGATGTTCTTGGCCACGGTCATCGTCGGGTACAAAGCGTAGGACTGGAACACCATCGCGATGTCGCGGTCCTTGGGGCTGACATGGGTCATGTCATTGCCGCCGATGGACAGCGTGCCACCGGTGATCGGTTCCAGCCCCGCAATGCAATTCAGCAAGGTGGATTTACCGCAGCCCGAAGGGCCAACCAGCACCAGGAAATCGCCCGGTTCAATCGAGATGTTGATGTCCTTCAGAATCTCGGTCGCGCCGTAATTCTTGTAGAGATTATTGATATCGAGGATGGGAGCCATGGGTCTTATCCCTTCACGGAACCAGCGGTCAGACCGCGGATGAAATACTTACCGGCAACGACATAGACGAGCAGCGTCGGCAGCCCCGCTATGATCGCGGCGGCCATGTCGACGTTGTATTCTTTGACGCCGGTGGTGGAGTTTACGATGTTGTTGAGCGCCACGGTCACGGGCTGCGTCCCCGCCTGGCTGAACGACACGCCGAACAGGAAGTCGTTCCAGATCTGCGTGAACTGCCAGATCACGGTCACCACGATGATCGGCAGCGACAGCGGCAGGAAGATCGACCAGAAGATCCTCATGAACCCGGCACCATCGACACGTGCCGCCTTGGTCAGCTCGGCCGGAATGGTGACATAGTAGTTGCGGAAGAACAGCGTGGTGAATCCCAGCCCGTAGATCACATGTACAAAGATCAGGCCGGGAATGGTCCCGGCGATGCCCATCATGCCCAGCAGGCGCGCCATCGGCAGCAGCACCACTTGAAATGGGATGAAGCAGCCAAACAGCATCAGCGAGAAGATGATGTTGGCGCCTTTGAACCGCCATTGCGCGACGACATAGCCATTCAGCGCGCCCAACAGGGTCGAGATGGCAACCGCAGGCACCGCGATCAGGACCGAGTTCCAGAAATAGGGTCGCAGACCTTCACACTGGATACCGGTGCAAGCCCCGGACCACGCGGTTTTCCAGGCGTCAAAGCTGACTTCGCGTGGCAGGGAGATCAGGGACCCGGTGCGGATTTCCTCAAGGCTTTTCAGCGATGTGGTCAGCATCACGAACAGCGGCATCAGGTAATACAGCGCGAACAGGCCCAGCAGAACGTAAAGCAGCCAACGCAGGGCAATCTTGCCAGTGGCACTTTGCGTGCGGGTTTGGGTTTGGGGCATCGACAGATCAGTCATTTTTCGCCCTCAGCTCTGAATAAAGGTAAGGAACCACGATGGCAAAGACGACCAGCATCATGATCATCGCGGAGGAGGCCGCCTGACCGATGTCACCGCGCGAAAACGCCATGGCGTACATGTAGGTTGCCGGCAGGTCGGTCGCGTAGCCCGGACCGCCGCCTGTCAGGGCGATGACAAGGTCAAAGCTCTTGATGGCAAGGTGGGCCAGAACGATGAAGGCGGACAGGAAGATCGGGGCCATCGAAGGAATGATGATCGCGGTATAGATGCGCCATGTGGGGATACCGTCGACCTGAGCGGCTTTGATGATCTCACCATCCACTGAGCGCAGCCCAGCCAAAAACAGCGCCATGACAAAGCCAGAGCTTTGCCAGATCGCGGCCATCACGATTGTGTAAATGGCGTAATCCGGATTCACCAGCCAATCGAACTCGAAGTTTGTGAAACCCCAGCCTTGGACCATAGATTCAATGCCGAGCCCGGGGTTCAAAATCCACTTCCACGCCGTACCGGTCACGATCATCGACAGCGCCATCGGGTAGAGGTAAATCGTGCGGATCGCCCCCTCGACGCGGATCTTCTGATCCAGCAGGATGGCCAGCAGCAGGCCCAGCACCATCGCGATCACGATGAACAGTGCGCCAAAGATATACAGGTTGTTGATTGCCGTGTCCCAGCGGGGCGAGTCAAACAGGCGTTCATATTGAATGAAGCCTTTGATCTCGTATTTCGGCAGTAGTTTCGATCGGGTCAGCGACACCCATGCGGTCCATCCGATAAATCCGTAAACAAAGATCAATACGGCGATGAACGACGGTGCCAGCACCACCTTGGGCAGGTGGTTTTCCAGCCATTCGGACATTTTAGCCTCCGGGGAAAGATGCTCTGCCCCGCACTATAGGGGCAGAGCGTATTGGATCAGTAGCTGTTTGCCACCGCGTCCGCCAGTTGCTGAACCGCGTCAGCCGAGGACATATCCGAGTTGAAATGCGCGGTCACAACGTCGGTAATCGCACCGGACTGCGACCCGCGCAGCGCCATACCGTGGGCGTAGGACGGCAGCAGCGAACCAGCCGCCGAGGTCGCGCCCATATCTTCGGCCGACAGGTTTGCGCAGATGTCGAAGTCTTCCAGGCCGACATCGGTCCGCGCCGGGATCGACCCTTTGTTCAGGTTGAACACTTTCTGGAAGTTGGGCGCGACGATCAGCTTGGCCAACAGGTCCTGACCCGCTTTCTTGTCGTCACCGTCCACGTCGAACATGGCAAAGCTGTCGACGTTGTACAGATAACCATCGCCGGGGGTCGAGGCGCACAGAAAATCTTCGCCGGGCTTCTTGCCAGCCGCCAGAAACTCACCCTTGGCCCAGTCACCCATGATCTGGAACGCGGCTTCACCGTTCATCACCATCGCGGTGGCCAGGTTCCAGTCGCGACCCGAGAAGTTCTCGTCCACATATCCGCGCAGGGTGCGCATCTGGTCGAACACCTGAACCATCGTGTCCGAAGTCAACGCCTCGGGGTCCAGGTCAACCAGCGCTTTTTGATAAAACTCAGGTCCACCTACGCCCAGCACAACGGCTTCGAATACGGTGGCGTCCTGCCACGCCTGACCACCATGGGCCAGCGGGATCACACCAGCGGCCTGCAGCTTTTCAGCTGCGGCGTTGAACTCTTCCCATGTGGTCGGCATTTCGATGCCATTGGCGGCCAGCACGTCGGCATTGGCCCAGATCCAGTCGACGCGGTGCACGTTCACAGGTGCCGCGCACCAGGTGCCTTCGCATTTCATGTGACCGGCGATCGAGGCGGGCAGGACGTCGGCCCAGCCTTCAGCCTCGGCAACGCTGGAAATGTCGGCCAGAACGCCCTCTTCGTACCATTCCTGAATGGCAGGGCCTTTCAGCTGAACCGCGGTCGGCGCGTTACCGGCAAGAACGCGGGCGCGCAGTGCGGTCATCGCGGCATCCCCGCCCCCACCCGCAACCGGCATGTCGGTCCAGGTCCCGCCGTTCGAGGCGAACTCTTCCTGAAGAACGGCGACCGATTTGGCCTCACCGCCCGACGTCCACCAATGCAGAACTTCGGCCTCTGGCCCGGCCAGAACCGACGACCCGGCCATAACGGCCAGCGTCAATACGGTGGCAAATGCAAAACGCTTCATTTCGTGTCTCCTCCCTGAGAACTCGGTGACTGCAACAGCAGCGATGCCGGCCATACTGCGACCGTAACGCTGTCTGGCAACGCGTAATCCGGGGCAATTGCCCGCCACCGTCCAAATTTTCACCGCTTTTGTTACAGCGTGTTACGTTGACATTAAATCTGTTTCCGTTCGTTACAATTGACGGTGTCGGAGGGCAGAGATCAGGAGGACAATCAGAGTGAGCATTCCGCGGCTTTTGGTGGTGGATGACGACCCGGATATGCGGGCAATGATGACTCAGTTTCTGCAACAGAACGGGTTCATCGCCCTGCCCGCCAGTTCGGAAAACGAAATCCGCGCGCATTTGACGGCGGGGCGGATTGACCTGATCCTGCTGGACGTGATGCTGGGCGATGAGAACGGCGTCGAGATTTGCGCCCGTCTGCGGGCTGAGCAGGATGTGCCGATCATTCTGGTCTCGGCCCTGTCTGCCGACCATCAGCGGATGGCGGGGTACGAAGTCGGTGCCGACGATTACATCGCCAAGCCCTTCAACCCGCAATTGCTGCTGGCGCGTGTCCGCGCGGTGATGCAGCGTGCCCGGCGCACCCCGTCCCTGGTCTATCGCCGCCGCACACGTAACTTTCGGTTCAATGACTGGAATTACGACGGCAAAAGCGATGAGGTGCATTCGCCCGAGGGCTATCTGGTGTCCCTGTCGCAACGGGAAACCGCACTGCTCAAGGTGTTGCTGGCCAACCCGCATATCCCGCTGACCCGGGATGAGATCGCCGCAGCGCTGGATGTCACCGGCGGCGCCGAAAAGCCCGAGGCGCGGGGACGCGCCATCGACATGCTGGTCGGACGGCTGCGGTCCAAGATCGAAGCCAACCCGAAAGACCCGCAGATGCTGCGCACCGAACGCGGGGTCGGATATGTGTTCGCCGCCGATGTTTCGGTGGATGAGGACGCATGACATCGCGCGCGCCGCGCCTGCGCAGCCTGGGCTGGATCTGGACCGGAGCGGCCTTTGCCTCGGGACTGCTGTCGGCGGGGCTGTGGTTCGCCTCGGCCCGCGCCTGGGATGAATTTCTGACCCGCGCCTATGTCGCCGGGTTTGCCATCTACGAAGACCTGCGGGTCGGCAATCCGCCGCCCGACGGCGTCACGATCACCAACCTGTCCGCGGCCGCCGCGCATCTGGCGGATGCCGGGCAGTTCGAGCAACTGCCGGGCCTGTCAGACCGGAGCTTCGTGACCAACCTGTCGATCCTGACCGACAGTTCGGCCCCCCTGACCGGGCGCGAGCTGACACTGGCGGTGATGTCCGACCGCCTGGTCTATCCGGTCTCGGACATTCTGTCGGGGATTGATCAGACGGCACCCGAAAAGATGGGCAATCTGACCCGCCTGCTGGCCACCTATTGCAGCGAACCCGTTGTCATCGCGCGGTTCGGCCGCAATCCCTGGCAGCAGATCGACGGCACCAGCCTGTGGGGGTGCAGGGCGGCCCCGGCGGACCTGCGCCTGCCGGCCATTCTGGCCGCCATCGTGGCACTGGCGGTGGTTCTGACCTCGATCGGCAATGTCTCGGACAGCTTCACACGGTTTTCCACCGCCCTGCGCGACCGCAAGCGACATGGCGGGCCCAGCAGCTATGACGCGGACGGTCCCGCGGAATTGCGCGAAATCGTGTCAGCAGTGAACGACCATCTGGATGCCGAGCGCATGCAGCTTGAAAAACGCGCCACCGTCCTGTCGGGCGTCAGCCACGATCTGGGCACACCCGCCACCCGCGTCCGCCTGCGCGCGGCCCTGATCCCCGATGACGAATTGCGCGAAAAGCTTGAGGCGGATGTGGATCAGATGACCGGGATGATCGAAAGCGTGCTGACCTATACGCGGTCCGAGCTGAGCGTTGAGGAACCGCGCCAGATTTCGCTGACATCGCTGGTCGAGTCTCTGGTCGCCGATTATCAGGATATGGACCTGCCGGTGACCCTGAAGAAAATTGCCCCGGTCGCGGTCGAAGGCGCGCCGTCGGTCTTCATGTCGCGGCGCGGGCACGGATCCCTGCCGGAAACGCGACGAATGCTGGTCATGGGGCGGCCGATATCGCTGCGGCGCGCGATGACCAATCTGATCGACAACGCACTGAAATATGGCCGCCGCGCCGAAGTGCAGCTGGAAACCGATGCCCGCACGGCGACCATCACCGTCGAGGACAAGGGCACCGACCTGTCCGTGTCGGATATCGAGGCGCTGATGGCCCCGTTCCGTCGAGGGTCCAATACAGGGTCATCGGACGGGTTCGGTCTGGGCCTGACCATTGCCGCCACCATTGCCGAACAACATGGGGGCACGCTGAGTTTCGAGGCCGGGGATCAGGGCCTGCGCGCGCGGCTGCAGATCACCCGGCAGTAACCGTTCAGGTCATATAGCTGCGCACCAGCGCGCTGGCGATCACCGACCAGCCATCGGCGATCACGAAAAAGGCCAGTTTGAACGGCAGGGATACGGTTGCCGGCGGAACCATCATCATCCCCATCGACATCAGAACCGCAGCCACCACCAGATCGATGATCAGGAATGGCAGAAAGATCAGGAACCCGATCTGAAAGGCCCGCGCGATCTCGGACAGCATGAAGGACGGCATCAGGATGGACAGCGGCGCCTCGGCCGACAAGGCGATCGCATCGCCACCGGGTCGCAGGGCGGCCATGGCGTGAAACGTGTCGGCATCCAGCCGCGCGGCCATGAAGGCCCGGAACGGCCGGATCGCGATTTCCAGCGCCGGCTCCACCTCCATCGTTTCCTCGACCATCGGGCGGATGCCCGTGACCCAGGCTTCGGAAAAGACGGGCTCCATTATGAAGTAGGTCAGGAACAGGGCCAGGCTGACGATCAGCATATTGGGGGGCGACTGCTGCAAGCCGATGCCTTGCCGGAGAATGGCGAGAACGGTGATCAGAAACGGAAAGCAGGTGATCATGATCGCCAGCCCGGGCGCGAGGCTGAGCACGGTGATCAAAAGGATCAGCTGGATGGTCCGCGCCGAGATCGATCCGCCGTCTCCCAGTGACAACGACAAATCCTGCGCTGCGGCAAGCGACGGGGACAGGGCCGCCAGCGCCAGCACCAGCCAGAGCAGCAACCGCATCAGCCGATTCCGTTTTGCAGATCCGCGATTTCGGTCAGGCGCACAGCCAGTTGCCCGACCTGATCGCCCTCCATCTCTTCCAGCAGGCCGCGGGCGACCAGTTGATCGCCGACATACAGATCAACCGGGTCCTCGATCCGTTTATCCAGCGTCAGCACTGCGTTTTCGCCCATGCTGAGCAAATCGCGGATCAAGGGCCGGGCGCGGCCGACCGAAACCGTGACCTCGATCGGGACGGCTTCGAACGGGTTGGATTTCTCGGGTTTTGGCGATTGCGGTTCACTCATTGGTTACTGCCTCATTTGCCTCAAAAACATAAGCGTCGAACGCGCCGGCCACCGCGGCGAGCAGCCCGTCGCAATCCACTTCGCGCCGGGTCGTGCCGACCTGAAGTCGGGCTTGCCCGGCCTGCATCGACGGGTCTGCGACAACCTGTGCGGGCACGGACAGGTCCTGCGGCATCATGGCCTCCACCTGTTCCGCGCTGCCTTCGGGCACAAAAACCTGCATCGGCTGGCCAAGCTGTTCGCGCGCCATTTCGGTCAGTTGTTCAACCAGCCGGGCGGCAAAGCCGCGATCCAGCATCTCGGGCAGGACGACCTGGACCAGGCTCTGGAACATCGGCTCCAGCGACAGGGCCATCCGGTTGACCGCCTCGTGATAGGTAAAAGACATGTCGCCAAGCGAATTGGCCAGCCCGGCCGAAACCTGCGCCTGGCTCTGCTCCTGCGCCTGAACCGCGTCTTCCCAACCGGCGCTGTACCCTTGTTCAAAGGCGGCCAGCCGCTGTTCCTCCAACGCGTCCTCGTCCAGTAGATGCAGCTTGCCGCCGCCGGCCTGCAGGGTGAAATCCTCAAGAAGATGGGCAATCGACATCACACACGTTCCTCCCCTTCTTCCAGCCAGCTGCGCAGGATTTCGACGGTCTCCTCCTGCTTGTCGCCGATCATTGCGCGCAGCCGATCCACCGGGTCCGCGCCGGGTTGCGACGCAAGGGCCGGAACGTCGCCGGCGGGCGCCTGCCCCGGGATAGGCACGAATTGCCCGCTTTCATCTGTCGCGATTTCACCGGTCAGATATGCGTCAAACTCAGGCGCGGTTCCGGCTGGCAACAGGGCCGGGGCGACAGTTGGCTTTGTCAGGATCGGTCGGATCACGAACAGCCCCAATACCAGCGACACCACGGCCAGAACCGCCATCTGGATCAGCGACATCGCGTCGAAATGCACCTTTTGCCAGAGCGAGGCCGAAGCCACCGCCCCCTGCGGCTCGACAACCGGAAGGTCCAGAGATTTCAGCGTGATGACGTCCCCGCGCTCTGCGTCGAACCCGACGGCCGAGGCGACCAATTCCTGCAAGGCGTCCATTTCGGAGGCCGGCATCGGCACAAAGGTCTCGACCCCGGCCGCATCCACCGAGCGGGTCCCGTTCACCAATACCGCCACCGTCAGTCGCTTGATCGCACCGGGGGCGGTGTGCACTTCCAGTTCGGTTTCGGAAACCTCGTAATTCACCCGCTCACGCGTCTGCGTCGCCGTGGAATTCAATTCGTCACCACCGGCCCCGTCGCCGTCGGGCAGGTTCGAGGAGACCGTGACATCGGCGGATTGGTTGCGGGCACTGTCCGAGCGTTCTTCGACATCGGTGCTGATGGCGACACGCCCCTTTGGGTCAAAGCGTCGCTCGCGGATGGATTCGGTTTTGGTCACCGTGTCGACGCTCACCTCGACCACGGCATTCCCGGCCCCGACGCGGGCTTCGACCAGCCGCATGACGCGTTCGCGCAGCTGGCGGGCCTTGTCATCGGCTGTATCGGCAGCAACGGCGGTCTCCTGCGCTCCGATCACCGCGCCGTTGGAATCGATGACCGCGACATTCTCGGGTGCCAGACCACTGACCGCCGAGGCGACAAGGAACCGGATCGCCTTGGCCTGATCGGACGTGATCTGCGCCCCCGACGGCACCAGATAGACCGAGGCCGTTGGTGCCACGCTGCGCTGAAACGGGTTGGTCGAGCCATTGGCGATGTGAACCCGGGCCTGGCTGACATGAGGGCTGCCAACAATGGTGCGGGCCAGCTCCCCCTCTTTCGCGCGCCAGTAGGCGGCATCGAACATCTGCGATGTTGTGCCGAATCCGCTGAGCGTATCCAGCAGCTCATATCCCCGGTTGCCATTGGCAGGCAGCCCTTCGCTGGCCAGAGTCATGCGCAGCTCATCCCGTTGCGATCCGGGCACATAGATCGAGCCGCCTCGAATCTCATACGGAACCCCGCGCTGATCCAGCGAGCGGACGATATCCCCCGCCGCCCCGCTTTCCAGCCCCGCGTAAAGCAGGGTCATCGACGGCGCGGTCACCAGTCGCGACATCGCCAGAACCCCGAGAAACACCAGCACAACAGCACCGGCGACGATGATTTGTTTCCGCCTGTCCAGACTTGCCCAGACATTTCCGATCTGCTGCACGCTCACCTCCAACTCGCCGACATTCTGCCCGGCGCATCCCCTGTTTGGACGATTGCCCTTAACAATCGGTTAGTCCCTGCCGGGTTATGACGACAGCAGATTGGAAAGATGAGGACGTCATGACTGACGCAAATGCTGAACCGGCAGAAACCCCGGAAAAATCTGGAAAAAAGGGGATGATCGTCGGGGTGATTCTGGCTCTGGCCGGGGCCGCTGGCGGGTATGTCCTGACGACCTCCGGGATATTGCCTTTTGGTGGCCAGCCCGCGGTGGACCAGGCCGGGCAAATGGAAAAGGGCGAGCCGGTGAAAGCTCTGCCAAAGGTTGCGTTCGTTGATCTGCCCCCGGTCATCCTTTCGGTGAACGCCGGTGATTCGCGACATCTGAAGTTTCACGCCCAGTTGGAAGTAAACGCGGATTACACCGCCGATGTTGAAAAGATGAAACCGCGAATCATGGACGTTCTGAACGGCTATCTGCGTGCCATCGAAGTGTCGGATCTTGAGGATTCTCTGGCCCTGATGCGCATCCGCGGTCACCTGCTGCGACGCATCGAGATCGTCGTCGGCGAAGGCCGGGTGCGCGACGTTCTCGTGATGGAATTCGTATTGAATTAGGAGGCGAAGTTGGAGCTGATTGCAGATATTTTGCTGGTCGCCGGCGCGCTGGGTGCAGGACTTTATTGTTTCGTACTGTCCCGGCGGCTCAAACGGTTCACCGATCTGGAGAAAGGTGTCGGCGGCGCGGTCGCGGTGCTGTCCACGCAGGCCGAAGAGCTGAAGAAATCGCTCGGCTCAGCGCGCGAAGCATCGGACCGGTCGGGCGCAGCCCTGAAAGACCTGACCGAACGGGCGGAATCAGTGGCGCAGCGGCTGGAATTGATGATGGCATCCATGCATGACGTCATTTCCGAAGATGTCGCAGAACCGGGACCACAACGGACCGACAGCAAGGCCGAGCCGGAGCCGGTTGTCGATGATAATCCGCCGATTGCTGATGCGCCTTCGGTTGCCGACGCACCGGAACAGGAAGCCGCCAAAACACCGGAAAACAAGCGCCCCGGCGGGTTGATGTTTTTCCGGCACGATCGCAACCGAAGCGAGGCCGCGACATGACTGCGCCGGCCAGCAATAAGCGACCAAAGGGTGGTGTGCTTGCGTTGATCTCGCTGCTGATGATCGGGTCGGCGGCGATTCGGCTGGGGCTTGAGGCTGGCCCGGCCCTGGCGAAAGGTGCCGAGCCGACGGCACCTGCCTCTGAAAGCGAGACGCCGGAACTTCCGGGCGCGCAGGTTTTGCTGACCGAATTGCTGCGCCGCGAGGACGCCCTGAAGCAACGCGAGGCGGCGGCGCTGGACAAGGAAATGGCGCTGGCCCTTGCCGATCAGGCGATTGAGACCCGCCTTACAGCGCTGTTGGAGGCCGAGGAAGCCCTGCGCACGACCCTCGCCATCGCGGAAACGGCGGCCGAAACCGACCTGACGCGGCTGACCGATGTCTACCAGAACATGAAACCGAAAGACGCCGCCACGCTGTTCGAAACGATGGACCCAAGCTTTGGCGCAGGCTTTCTGTCGCGCATGCCGCCGGACGCGGCCGCCGGCATTCTGGCCGGACTCAGCCCCGAGGTCGCCTATACGATCAGCGTGATCATGGCCGGCCGAAACGCCTCTGCCCCGCAGGAATGATGCTGATGCTCTTCAACCGCGCCCCGGAATTTGCTGGAGATCTCCCATGATCGGAATACTCGGAATTGTCATCATCTTCGCCATGGTGTTCGGCGGTTATCTGGCTGCGGGCGGCAAGATGGCCATCATCCTGAAATCGCTTCCTTTCGAGATGATGATGATCGGCGGAGCCGCCGTCGGGGCGTTTCTGATCAGCAACGACATGAGCGCGGTGAAACACACCGCCAAAGACATGGGCAAAGTGTTCAAGGGCCCGAAATGGAAGCCCGAGGATTATCGCGATCTGCTGTGTCTGCTGTTTTCGCTGATCCGCATCGCAAAGGCCAACCCGGTCGAGGTCGAACAGCATATCGAGGACCCGGAAAACTCTTCTGTGTTCTCAGCCTATCCCAAGATTCAGGCCGATAGAGAAGCGGTGGACCTGATCTGCGACACAATGCGGTCAGCGGCGATGAATTACGACGATCCGCATCAGGTAGAAGAGGTGCTGGACAAGCGGATGGAGGCCAATTTCCATCACGCCATGCATTCCAGTCATGCCCTGCAAACCGTTGCCGACGGTTTGCCCGCGCTGGGGATCGTGGCCGCGGTTCTGGGGGTGATCAAGACGATGGGATCCATCGACCAGCCGCCCGAAGTGCTGGGCAAGCTGATCGGTGGCGCGCTGGTCGGTACCTTTCTTGGAGTGTTTCTGGCTTATGGGCTGGTCGGCCCCTTTGCCGGAAAGCTGAAGGCCGTGGTCGAGGAAGACAACCATTTCTACCAATTGATCAAAGAGGTTCTTGTCGCCAATCTGCACAATCACAACCCGGCCATGTGTATCGAGGTCGGCCGCCAGAACACGCCGACCCATAACCGCCCGGACTTCACCGAGCTTGAAGAGGCGCTGAAAGAACTCAAACAGGCGGCGGCATGATCCGGTTTGCGATAGTGCTGTCAGCCCTGATCGCGGCCGCAGGCAACGCCGACGCGCGCGACGCGACTGTGCGGTCGGGTGAACATGACGGGTACACAAGGCTGGTCGTGCAGGTGCCGCCCGACACCGGATGGGCTCTGAAACACACTAAGAACGGCGCCCGCCTGAACGTCGCGCTGGAGGATGTGACGTTCCGGACAGAATCCGTCTTTCAACGCCTCACCAATGACCGGCTGGCGACCATTTCGCAGACAGAGCCCGGGGCTGCGCTTGAGATCGAGTTTGGGTGCGACTGCGCGGCCTCGGCCTTTCTGTTCCAGGAAACGATGATCGTGATCGATATCGCGCCCGGTCCCGTTTTGCCGGATATCGCCGGGAATATCCCGCCCCCGGTGCTGCCAAAGGCCGTCAGTCCGGCCAATCCTCCCGTCGCGGCGGAAACCTTCGATGCGCTGTCATTGCCGTTGTTCAACCAGAACGCGCAGGGGCTTGAAAACCAGCTTTCCACCCGGCTCTTGCAGGGTGTTGACCGCAATATTGTCGATCTGAACATTGCGCCGGTGGGGCCGAGGGCGTCCGCCTTGAACCAAAGCCTGTTCATACCGCCCGAACTGGAGTTGAACGTCAGCGTGACATCGGTTCTGGACGACTTGAACGGTCTGCTGGGTCCGCACATACCGCAGCCGGAACGGCGGCCGCCCTGCATATCCACTGCCGAACTGGCCTTTGAAAACTGGTCCGACAACCGTCCCTTCCCGGAACAGGTAGCCGCGCTGCGATCCGGGTTGTTTCAGGAATTCGACGCTCTTGATGAAACCCGCGCCCTGCGGCTGGCCAAACTCTATGCCTATTCCGGATTTGGTGCGGAATCGCTGAGGATGCTTGATCTGCTTGCGGAACCGTCCCAGGTATCCGCCCGGATATTTGCCATCGCCCGGGTTCTGGACGGGGACCGGCAGGATGAAACCAACCCGTTTGCAGGATTGCAGCGCTGCGACAGCGATGCCGCCCTGTGGGCGGCGCTGACCGAGGGCAGTTTGCAGTCGGACGCCAACCTGACCGCGATCGAACAATCCTTCGCGCGGCTGCCGGATCACCTGCGGCGTCATGTCGGGCCGCCGCTGTCCGACATTCTGGTGGATGCGAACCGGCTTGAGGCCGCACGCAGGGTGTTGCGTTCGGTCGACCGCGTTCAAAGCCGGACCAGCCCAGATGTCACGCAGGTCAGGGCCAGGGTCGCGACCGCCGAAGGCGATGACATGGCGTCCGAATCCTTGCTGTCCGAGGTCATTTCAGCACCGGACGCCGCGCTGGAGGCGCCGCTGGCATTGGCGCGGCTGGTCGACAAACGCTGGCTGGACCGTGGTGCGGTATCACCTCAGGAACTGCACCTTGCAGACTCTTACACCGTCGAGTTCCGCAATTCCGAAATCGGGTTCCTGATGCGCCGGACCCATGCCCTGGCCCTGAGCCTGGCGCATGAATTTGACGCTGCACTGGACGTGCTGTCCGGCTTACAGACAGAGGCGGAAAATCAAGAGGCCCTGAACCGCGTGGTACTGATCCTGACCGAACGGGCCGATGATGCCACATTTCTGCGGCGTGTATTGGCCCTGCCCCAGAAACAGATTCAGAGCCTGACGACCGACACCGCCATAGCAGCAGCCAGCAGATTGGCGACGCTGGGATTTTCAAGACAGGCCGCGGCGCTGGCGAAACGACCGCAGGATCGGCTCGAACGCAGAGCGCGTGCCCGGATCAGAGCGCAGGCGGCGCTGTTGGACCAGCGGCCGCATCAGGCCATGCTCGAATTGGCGGAAGACGCATCGTCTGAGGCAACCGCGCTCAGAGCCAAGGCACTACTGGCAGCAGGCGATTATCGGGCGGCGGCTGATCTGATGCGCGTCACAGGCGACCCGGATCAGGCGAACAGGCTATTCTGGCTGGCCGGTTTGCCGGATCACGCTGAGGTCGAGACTGGCGCAAAATATGGCCCGGTGGCACGTGTGACGCAATCTCTGCTGACCGCTCCGCCCCGCCAGCCGGAAACGCCGTTGGCGGAGGCCACGCGCCTGCTGCGGGACAGCGCAGAAACTCGGCAACGGATTTCTGAGTTGTTCGCGGCGCTCGGGCAGGATTAGAGTTCCAGCATTATCCCGGTCTTGCTTTGCCAACAAGAAACGCGCCGGCGCTGACGTCCAGCCCTGAACCCAAACCCAGGCCGGAAGTCAGCGCCCCGGAGGATCAAAGAGAAGCGGCGACAGGTCGGCATATCGGGACCCGGGTTCAACCCAGCCCAGTATCGCGGCGCGGATGGCTTCGGCACGGGCGTCACCGATGACCGGAGCGGCAAACTCGGTGAATTTCGCGATCACCTCATCGCGGCTGATCGGGGCTTCGGGGCCGCCGCGGGCGTGAATGTCACCGGACTGCAGCACGCGCCCCTCTGTGGTGACGATGCTGACATCCGCCCAGCGCCCTTGGGGGAAGCGTGTATTGTGGCGCTCGCATTCGGCAACGGTGATCCGTGACATCAGATTGGCCACGGTCGGATCGGACAGACCCGCGCCCGAGATATGTTCGACGCCGATCCTGCCATGAATCGCCTGCACGGCGACAGCAAAGGGCAGGGAATACTGGGCCTGCGACGTCGTGCCGGGCATGCCGGCAAAAAGACAGGCCGCCTCATGGAAACTGTTGACCTGAATCGCCCGGATCTGAGCGTGGTTGAGATCGTGCGTTTGCATCACCGCCCGCACCCCGTCGATAGCGGCGTGGGCCCAGCGGCAGATCGGGTAGGGTTTCACATATTGATGTTCGACCTGCCAGAACTCGCCCAGATCGGTCCAGTGCGGCGCGGCGCTTTCTGCCTCGATCGTAATGGCAGGAGCGCCGGTAAAGCCGCGCTCGGCCAAAATGGCAGACGACAGGCCAACCAGCGCGCCCCAGCCCGATCCGTCATGCAGCATCGTGGGGTTGGCAATCTCGCGCATCATCTGGCTGCGCGGGCCGTGGTATTCGGCAATCCCCAGCGCCTGCCGCATCTGCTCCTGTGTCAGCCCCCTCAAGCGTGCGGCCATGGCCACGACGCCCAGTGCGTTCCATGCGCCGGAGGTGTGGTAATCAGAAACGGACGCATGCAGCGACAATCCCGCGCGCCCGGCAATTTCATATCCGGTGATCACCGCGGCCAACGCCTCGGGGCCGGTCAAGTCCGGGCAATGTTCAGCGAGCGCCACCAGCGCCGGCAGAACCACCACGCCGATATGTCCTTTGGTCGGGTTGTACCCGTCATGCCCGTCCAGATTGTCGGTCTGGGTGGCGGCGGCATAGGCGGCCCCGGCCATACTGACCGGGCGCCCATCGAACATCATCCGTGCGCTAAAGGCCGGGTCAGAGCTGGCAAAGAGCAGCGCCGCCGTGTCGCGCGCGATCACCCCGGCCTCCATCGGACCGGACGCGATCAGGATGCCCATCGTGTCCAGCATCATCAGGGCCGCAGCCTCTTTGGCGCTTTCGGGCATCTCCGCTGCGGTTCGGTTCAGGGCAAAGTCGGCAAAGCGGTCGAAGGTGGATGTCATTTGACCGGTTCCATGACGGGTTGCGTGACATCGCGCAATCGGTGGCCTGCGGGGTCAAACGGCGGCTCGGTCAGCAGCCGGGCCTTGTGGGGCTTGCCCAGTATGAAGACCTCAACCGTGTCACCGGGCTGCGCCACCTTTGGATCGGCATAGCCGATCGCCAGGGATTTTCCGACCAAATAGCCATAGGCCCCCGAGGTCACCCGCCCCACCGACGTGCCGTCCGGGGTAAAGATCGGCTCGCCGCCTGTTGCATCCGCGTCGGTCGCTTCAACCTCGAAAATCGACAGAACCTCGCGCGGGGCGTTGTCCCTGATGGCCAGGTAGGCGTCTTTATGCAGAAAATCCTTGTCCAGCTTGATCAGACCCGCCAGCCCGACCTCCTGCGGCCAGTATTCCTGAGAATATTCCCGGCCCCAGGACCCGTAGCCCTTTTCGATGCGCAGAGACCCCAGCGCGCGACCACCGACCGGACCACCGCCGAGTTCTTTAGCGGCCTCCAGAAGCGCTGAATAGAGTCGGGTCTGGTCCTCTTCCGCGCAGTGCAACTCCCAGCCCAGATCGCCGGTAAAGCTGACGCGGATTGCCAGGCAATCGACTCCCGCGACCTCAATCCTGCGCGAGCGCATAAAGCGGAATCCTACATTGGTCAGATCGACACTTGTCAGGCGCAGCAGCAGATCACGCGATCTTGGCCCGGCGACATTGAAACCGGCAATGCGGTTGGTGGCGACCTCAAAACTTGTGCCTTCGGGCAGGTCGACCATGTTGAAGAACCGCTGGTGATAGCGTTCGGCCATGCCGGACCCGATCATCATGTATTCGTCTGCGGCGACCATGGTAATGGTGAAATCTCCGGCCACGCCGCCACGCACGGAAATCAGCGGCGTCAGGCAGGAGCGCCCGATCTCGGTCGGCACCCGGTTGGCAACCAACCGGTCCAGCCAGCCCCGGGCGCCCGGCCCCTTGACCACGTAGTTGGCGAAGTTTGAGATGTCGATGACGCCGACCGCCTCGCGCAGCATCCGAACTTCCTGGCCGACCGGTTCAAACCAGTTCTGACGGGTGAACCCGTTGGTTTCGGCCACCCCCGGCTGATCGGCGAACCAGAGCGGATGTTCCCAGCCGCAGTTCAGGCCAAAGACACCGCCCATGTCCTTTTGCATCTGATAGGCCGGGCGCATGCGGGCAGGGCGTCCGGCGCTGCGTTCCTCATTGGGGAAATGGATGGCGAAGCGATGGGTATAGACATCCTCGACCCGCTCCCTGGTGAAAGCCTTGTCGGCCCAGTCGCCGAACCGCGCCAGGTCCCAGGCGAACATGTCATATTGCGGTTCGCCTTCGATCATCCACTGGGCCGACAGCAGGCCCAGACCCCCGGATTGGGAAAAGCCCGGGATGATGCCGGTGCAGCAGAAATAGTTCTTCAGTTCCGGCACCGGCCCCCAGATCGCATTGGAATCCGGCGACCAGATCATCGGCCCGTTGATCACCCGCTTGACCCCTGCCGTGGCAGCCACGGGCACGCGTTCAGTGGCGCGGATGACGTTTTCCATGATCCGGTCCAGATCGTCGGGGAACAGGTCGTGGGCGAAATCCAGCGGGGTGCCGTTTTCCGCCCAGAACCGCATGTCCTTCTCATAAGCGCCGATCAGCAGACCGTTGCCTTCCTGACGGAAGTAATACTCGCCATCGCGATCGGCGATAGACGGCAGGCGTCGGCCCAATTCCGCGACCTCATCAATCGCTTCGGTGACGAAATACTGATGCTCGGTCGGTTGCAGGGGCAGTTCGATCCCCGCCAGCGCCGCCACTTCGCGCCCCCAGAGACCACCTGCATTGACCACCCATTGGGTATGAATATCACCCTTTTCGGTGCGCACGATCCACGAACCGTCAGGCTGCGGATCCGTCCCTGTTACGGGGCAAAACCGCTCAATCGTGGCCCCCATCGCCCGCGCACCGGCGGCATAGGCATGGGTCACGCCCGAAGGATCCACATTGCCACCATCGGGTTCGAACATGATGCAACGAATGTCGTCGAACTGCGCCAGCGGGTGCAGTTCCATCGCCTGCTCGCGGCTGACCTCATAGAAGTTGAGGCCGTAGAACCTGGCCTTGGCCTCTTGCAGGCGCAGCTGATGTTCGCGGTCTTCGGTCTGCGCCAGATAAAGAGAGCCGGACTGAAACACGCCGCAGCCCTGCCCGGTTTCCTTCTCCAGCTCTTTATACAGGTTCATCGTATAGTGCTGGATGCGGGTGATGTTGTTGTTGTCATGCAGGCCGTGAATGTTCGCGGCCGCGTGCCAGGTTGAACCAGAGGTCAGTTCGTCGCGCTCCAGCAGCACCACGTCGGTCCAGCCGAGCTTGGCCAGATGATAGAGGATCGAACAGCCGACAAGCCCGCCTCCGATCACAACGGCCTGAGCGTGGGTTTTCATGAGCGCGACCTCCTGCTGCGGGCGCGCGGATCAGCGCCCCTGCAGGAAAGTCAGCCACAGGTCAAAGCCAGCTTATGCTCTGTTCCCGACGCGAAATGTCGGGAACAGAGCCCGGATAGCCGGTTTTGATCAGTAGGGCGCCTCGACATCGTTCATCGAAACATAGACCGTCTTCATTTCGCTGAAGTGGTTGATCGCCAGTTTCGAGTTCTCGCGGCCAACCCCCGACATCTTGGACCCGCCAAACGGGGCTTCGACCGGGGCGAGGTTGTAGGTGTTGATATAGCAGGTTCCCGCCTCGAACCCGGCCACGATACGGTGCGCACGGGTCAGGTCATTGGTGAAGACGCCGGCTGCCAGGCCGAATTCAGTGTCATTGGCGCGGGCCAGCACTTCTTCTTCCGCTTCGAAATCCAGCACGGACATAACCGGTCCAAAAATCTCTTCGCGCGCGATGGTCATGTCATCCGTCACATCGGCAAACACGGTCGGCTGCATGTAAAACCCGTCGCCGTCGATCCGCGTGCCGCCATAGACCAGTCGCGCGCCTTCGGCCTTGCCCTTTTCGACATAGCCCAGCGCGATGTTCATCTGGTTTTCGCTGACCATGGGGCCGAAATTGACATCCTCGTCCAGCGGATCGCCGATCTTTGCGGTCGCCAGACGTTCGGACAGGCGGGTCAGAAACGCCTCTTTGATGCCTTTCTGCACAAAGACGCGGGTGCCGTTGGAACAGACCTGGCCCGAAGAATAGAAATTGCCCAGAATCGCGCCCGAGACGGCGTTTTCGATGTCGGCGTCGTCGAACACGATCATCGGGGACTTGCCGCCCAGTTCCATCGTGACATGCTTCATGCCATCGGCGGCAGCGGCATAGACCTTGCGGCCGGTCGGCACCGAACCGGTCAGCGAAACCTTGGCCACACGCGGATCGATCACCAGCGAAGCGCCCACGTCGCCATAACCCTGAATGACGTTATAGATTCCCTTGGGGGCACCGGCCTCGATCAGAATCTCGGCCACTTTCAGCGCCGACAGGGGCGTTGTCTCGGACGGTTTGAATACCATGGCGTTGCCGCAGGCCAGCGCCGGGGCACCTTTCCAGCAGGCGATCTGGGTCGGGTAATTCCACGCGCCGATGCCGACGCAGACACCCAGAGCCTCGCGGATAGTATAGACGAAATCGCCACCGCCCAGAGGGATATGCTCACCGGTCAGGGATGCGGCCAGACCGCCGAAATATTCCAGCGCGTCGGCGCCGCTGGTCGCATCGGCCACCAGCGTTTCCTGCAGGGGTTTGCCGGTGTCATGAGTTTCCAGAATCGACAGTTCGCGGTTGCGCTCGCGCATGATGTCGGCGGCGCGGCGCAGAACCCGGCCACGCTCGGTTCCCGACAGCGCGGCCCATTCGGCCTGCGCTGCTTTAGCGCTGTTTAGAGCCTGATTGACGATCTCGGGCGTCGCTGAATGCAGCCGCGCGATGACCTCTCCGGTGGCCGGAAAGATCACGTCGATCGGCGCACCGCCGGTGTCTTCGATATATGCGCCGTTGATGAAATGGCTCGCCTTGGGCTGAAACTTCATGCCGCGTCCTTTTTTTTGTGCAATGTGCCCGCCGGTGACGCCCGGAGGCTGTTTATTTCGCATCTATAGTTAATTGATTGATCAGTCAATAAAACCGGATGCCGGCAACTTCTTGCCCAGTGCCGCCATGCCCCCTTGAAAGAAAATATTAATGTTCTACTTATGTTCTACATAGTCAGAGGATCGCCCGATGGCCCAATACTCGCGAAATACCGCCCTGAGCGGCTCGTCAAACGACTATCACCTGCTGCCCGTCACGGACCGGCAGCTACGCTATGCCCGTGCCATCGCGCAACAATCCGCGCTGGAAATCCCGGCCGAGGCGCAGCGCGACCGTCAGTCCATGTCCACTTGGATTTCGGCGCATAAACCAGCTGATCCATCGCCATTTGCCAATTACCCGACCGGCAAGCAGGTTGCCTTTGCCGAGCGGATTTCGCGCAGCAAGCGCCGCCCGATTCCGGCCGAGTGTTTTCGGGACAAACAGATGATGTCGCGCTGGATCGACAGCAACAGGTAACTCGGCGCTGCGACCCTCAGCGCCCGTGGGTGCGCGTGTAGAGGGCGACGGCGGCGGCGACGAACATGCCCAGCAGGATATAGCCCGTCACAGCTTCGGCCACGGCCAAGCCCCGGCACAGGCCCACGGGGGTCATGTCGCCATATCCGACGGTGGTGAAGGTGACGTAGGAGAAATACAGGATATCGGCCGGCCCCTGTGCGCCGAGCACGCAGTTTCCGGTATATCCGAAGGCGCCATAGACGGCGGCGAACAGAAACGGCACCACCTGAATGAAGGACACGCCCATCAGGAACAACAGCCTGCGCGGCGACTTCACCTGTGTCATGTAAAACCAGGATTGCGACACGATCCAAAGCACCAGCCCTACCGCTGCCAGCGTGCCGATCGTGTCCCCGGCGGTGGCCTCGCTGAGGCGCGACAGGCCGAACCACGCGAAGAAGCTGGCCACGACCATCCCGACCGCCGCCAGCAGGGTCGATTTCCATTCTTCCAAAGTTGTGGGTTTACGGGACATTACACCTCGGGCCGGACTGCGTGACCCCGATCATCCGAATTCCTGCGCCCGCCCGCAACAGGAATTGCAGACGGGTCTAACCGGCCCCCAGATGCTCCTGCCCGCGCTGGCGGGCCAGCAGGATCTGCTTCTGACGCTCGCGGAACCGCATCTTGTCGGCCTCGGTCGTCTCGTCGATGCACCGATGGCAGGTGACGCCGTGTTCATATTCCGGGCGTTTCATATCCTCGGGCAGGATCGGGCGGCGGCAGCCGTGACACAGGTTATGCGGACCTTCGACCAGCCCGTGACCGACCGAGACACGGTTGTCGAACACGAAACACTCACCCTGCCAGGTGCTGTCTTCGGCGGGCATCTCTTCAAGATAGCGCAGGATGCCACCTTTCAGATGGTAGACATCCTCAACCCCCTGCCCCAGCAGGTAGTTGGTGGATTTCTCGCAGCGGATACCACCGGTACAGAACATCGCCACGCGTTTGTTGTGGAAACGCTCTTTGTTTGCCTCCCACCACGCCGGAAAATCGCGGAAGCTGGCGGTTTCAGGGTCTATTGCGCCCTCAAACGTGCCAATCGCCACCTCGTAATCGTTGCGGGTGTCGATCACCACCACATCGTCCGAGCGGATCAGGTCGTTCCAGTCCTCGGGCTCGACATAATGGCCGACGCGCGCGCGCGGATCGACATCCGGCTGCCCCATGGTCACGATCTCTTTCTTCAGGCGCACCTTCATCTTGCCAAAGGGCGGATGATCCGAACCGGCCTCTTTCCATTCCAGATCGGCACAGCCGGGCAAGGCGCGAATATGGGCCAGAACCGCATCAATCCCGGCGCGGGGGCCGGCGATTGTGCCGTTGATCCCCTCTTTCGCCAGCAACAGCGTGCCCTTGACAGACCGGGCGCGGCACAGCTCCAGCAGCGGCTCGCGCAGGGCGGCGTGATCCGGAAAACGGGTGAAGTGATAGAGAGCAGCGATCGTATACATGCGCGCGGTCTAAACCTGCGCGCGCAGAGTCGCAAGAGACCGGATTGACGCCCCCTGCCCGGCACCCTACCGATAGGGCAACCGAAAGCGAGGCCCCCCATGACCCATGCCCTGATCGTAATCGACGTCCAGAACGATTTCTGCCCCGGCGGCGCGCTGGCCGTACCCGGAGGGGATGAGATCGTGGCCCCCATCAATGCAATGATGGACAGGTTCGACGCGGTAATCCTGACGCAGGACTGGCACCCGGCCGGGCATTCGTCCTTTGCCAGTTCTCATGCCGGCAAATCCGCGTACGAGATGACCGAGATGCCCTATGGCCCGCAAGTGCTGTGGCCCGACCATTGCGTTCAGGGCGCGCAGGGTGCGGCCTTTCATTCGGATTTGCGCACCGATGGCGACCTGATTATCCGAAAAGGGTTCCGCTCAGCCATCGACAGCTATTCCGCGTTTTTCGAAAACGACCAGACCACTCCGACCGGCCTTGAGGGGTATCTGAACACGCGTGGCATCCGCAAGCTGACGATGGTGGGGCTGGCGACTGATTTCTGCGTCCACTATTCGGCCGTGGACGCCGCAAGGCTTGGGTTCGACGTGACCGTGCGGATGGACGCCTGCCGCGCCATCGATCTGGACGGGTCTCTGGCGGCGGCCGAAACGGCGATGCGCGAGGCGGGCGTGTCCCTGGCCTAAGGCGCCGCCCCGGCAGAGGCCAGGTATCTGAGCACCAAAATCAGGATCACGGCCAAACCCAGTGAAATGCCGATGCGCCCCTGAACCGTTCGGCGCTTCGGCTTGGCTGGCATTGCCGGGATTGGCGTCGGGGCAGTGTCCGGGGCTTCTTTGATGGTCTCGGGCAGCGGTTGCGCATATTTAACGCTATCGATGAACTGCCCCAGATCGAACGCGCCGCAATATTCGCCGCGAACCCCCATATCCCGGATATTTGCAAACAGCGTGCGCAGGATGCGTTCACGATGGGCTGAGTCCGCTGTGCGGTAAAAGCCGCGCGAAACATCGCTTCTGACCGGTTCAAGATCGAATCCGGCCTGCTGGAAGATATCCCGGATTTTCGGCGAGGCGGCCCGCAGAGCCTCGGCCGTTCTGACATCACGAAAGACCGCGCGCGCAATCGGCGCACCGGACGGTACTGACTTGGAATCCGTTTCCCCAGCTTCAGTCGTTACAATGTCAAAATCGTACTCGAGAACCATTCACAGTCTTAACCTTGTCTTTCCATCCCCTCTTCCCACTAACCGGTGAAAAGAACACACAATATGCTCGATTTGTGACCTGACCTTGTCATTGTTGTCGATCCGGCGACTCTTGCCATTCCAGGCACCTATTGATCTAACAACGGAAATCGCAGGAGTTCCCCATGGTCGATATTGCGACACGCGTGTACAATCATAAATGGAAGATTGACCCGATTGTCCGGTCTTTGATCGACACGGATTTCTACAAACTGCTGATGTGCCAGTCAGTGTTTCGAAATAAGCCCCAAACCGACGTTGTCTTCTCGCTGATCAACCGGTCGAATCACATTCCGCTGGCGGAATTGATCGACGAGGGCGAGCTGCGCGAACAGCTGGATCACATCCGGTCGCTGAGCCTGAGCCGCGGAGAAAGCACCTGGCTGCGCGGCAACATGTTCTATGGCAAGCGGCAGATGTTCCGTTCGGATTTCATGGAATGGTTCGAAAACCTGCGTCTGCCGGCCTATCATCTGGAACGCAAGGGCGACCAGTACGAACTGACCTTCGAAGGCAAATGGCACGAGGTGATGCTGTGGGAAATTCCGGCGCTGGCGGTGCTGATGGAGCTGCGCTCGCGTGCGGTTCTGAACCATATGCGCCGGTTTGAACTTCAGGTGCTGTATGCCCAGGCCATGACGCGGGTCTGGGAAAAAATCGAACAGTTACGGGGTATTGGCGGGTTGGGCATCGCCGATTTCGGCACCCGGCGGCGACATTCCTTCCTGTGGCAGGACTGGTGTGTTCAGGCCATGATCGAAGGATTGGGGCCTGCGTTCACCGGCACTTCGAACTGCCTGATCGCCATGCGGCGCGAGGTCGAGGCCATCGGCACCAACGCCCATGAGCTGCCCATGGTGTATTCCGCGCTGGCTGACAGCGATGCGGACCTGGCGCAGGCGCCGTATGACGTTCTCAGCGACTGGCACGACGAACATGACGGCAACCTGCGCATCATCCTGCCCGACACCTACGGAACCCAGGGTTTTCTGGACCGCGCCCCGGATTGGCTGGCCGGCTGGACGGGCATCCGTGTCGACAGCGGCGACCCGGCGACCGGTGCGGAAACGGCGATCAACTGGTGGGAATCGCGCGGCGAAGATCCGATGCAGAAACGCGTGATCTTTTCAGACGGCCTGGACGTGGCTAAGATCCGCGAGTTGCACAGCCAGTTTGCCCACCGAACCAAAGTCTCGTTCGGTTGGGGCACATTGCTGACCAATGATTTCCGCAAGCTTGTCCCGGGTGACGCGCTGGCACCGTTTTCGCTGGTCTGCAAGGCGGTATCGGCCAATGGCCGCCCAACCGTGAAACTGTCGGACAACCCGGAAAAGGCAATGGGTCCGAAGGACCAGATCGAACGCTACAAACGGGTGTTCGGCGTTGGGGCCCAACAAGCGATCGAGGTAATCGTTTAGACCCTAACCATGGTATGCGGCGACCGTTTTCACCTGTGAGAAGCCGAACAGGGCCTCAAACCCCTTTTCGCGGCCATGGCCGGATTTACCCACCCCGCCAAAGGGCAATTCAATCCCGCCGCCCGCGCCGTAATTGTTGATGAAAACCTGGCCCGACCGCAGGTTTTTCGCCAGCCGCATCTGCCGCGCCCCGTCACGGGTCCAGATGCTGGCGACCAGCCCGTATTCGGTGGAATTGGCGATCTGCGCCGCGTCCTCTTCGGTGTCGAACGGGATCAGAACCTGAACCGGGCCAAAGATTTCGTCCTGGGCCAGAACATGGTCGGGTGGGACGTCGGCAAATAACGTGGGCTGAACATAGGCCCCGTTCGCGGGCGCGTGATCTACGATCCGCCCCTGCGCCGCGATATCCAGATCGGCGCCCCGGGTCAGGAAACCCGAAACAATCTCTTTTTGCCGGGCCGAGATCAGGGGACCAACGCGCAAATCCTCGTGCGCCGGGCCGACAGTCAGATCGGCATAGGCCGCAGCCATCCGGGCCCTGACCTGCGCATAAGCGCCGCGCTGCACCAGAATGCGGGACGAGGCTGAACAGGTCTGCCCTGCATTCTGAATCCCTGCATTCACCAGAAACGGCAGCGCCGCGTCCAGATCGGAGTCGTCAAAGACCAGTTGCGGGGATTTCCCCCCCAGTTCCAGCGTCACCGGCACCACGTTGCGCCCCGCCGCCTGCTGCACCAGCGCACCCGTGGCGACGGACCCGGTGAACGAGATATGGTGCACGCCCGGATGCCCCGACAGCGCCGCCCCGGCCTCGGACCCCAGTCCGGGAACGACATTCAGTGCCCCGGCGGGCAGCCCGGCCTGTTGCGCCAGATGGGCAAAGGCCAGTGCGGTCAGGCAGGCCTCTTCCGCCGGTTTCAGGACACAGGCATTGCCCATTGCCAGCGCCGCCCCCACCGAGCGGCCGATGATCTGCATCGGATAGTTCCACGGCACGATATGGCCCGTGACCCCGTGCGGCTCGCGCAGGGTGTAAACCGTATAACCGTCAATATAGGGAATGGTTTCACCCATAACCTTGTCCGCCGCGCCGCCGTAGAATTCGCAATAGCGTGCCAGCGCAACAGCGTCCGCCCGCGCCTGCGACAGCGGCTTGCCGACATCCATCGCCTCCAGCGCGGCCAGATCGTCGACGCGTTCCAGCACCAGTTGCCCCAGACGGGTCAGGATACGCCCCCGCTCCAGCGCGATTTTGCGGCCCCAGTCGCCATCCAGCGCGGCCTGCGCCGCCGCCACCGCCGCGTCGATATCTGCACCTGTGCCGCGCGCGATCCGGCAAATCTCGGACCCGTCCGACGGGTTGATCATCGGAATATCCGCCTGTGACGCGGGATGGACCCATGCGCCACCGATCAGGCACAGGCTGGGATCGAACCAGAGGGGATTGGACATGAGGCGCTCCGTTTCGGCTCTAATACAGGGGTTTCAGGCCACTTTTCCCCCAATCTCAGGCAGCGTCGGCGCCGCTTCGATCAGGGTGCGGGTATAAGGGTGTTGCGGGTCGGTAAAGACCTGCTCGGTCTCGCCCTGTTCGACGATCCGGCCTGCCTGCATCACCAGAACCCGGTCGGTGATTGTGCGCACAACGCTCAGGTCGTGGCTGATGAAGAGGTATGTCAGATCGTAGGCCGCGCAAAGCTCGGCCAGCAGGTCCAGGATCTGCGCCCGGACCGAGACATCCAGCGCCGATACCGCCTCGTCAAACAGGATCAGTTCGGGGCGAATGATCAGGGCGCGGGCGATGGCGATCCGCTGCCGCTGCCCGCCCGAGAACTCGTGGATATACTTGCCCGCATCATCGGGGCTGAGACCCACGGCGCGCAGCATCTCGGCAATCCGGTCCTGACGTTCCGTCCCGGTGGGCGGCGTGTCCAGCAGGTGAAACGGCTCGGTGATCAGGCGGGCGACGCGGTGTCGCGGGTTGAAGCTGCCATATGGGTCCTGAAACACCACCTGCATCTTGCGCCGAACGGCCAGGTTGGGTTTGTGACCGGTAAATACGGGCTGACCATCCAATTTGATTTCGCCGCTCTGCACCTCCTCCAACCCCAAAATCGCCCGTGTCAGGGTCGATTTTCCGCACCCCGACTCGCCCACCAGGCCCAGACGCTCGCCCTTGTTCAGGACAAAGCTGACATGGTCCACCGCGCGGTGGCTTCCTGGCGTGCCGAACAGGCGTTTCCGGGGCAGGCGATAATCCCGGACAACCTGCGTCACCTCAAGCAGCGGGCGCGGGTGCTGAGGCTCTGGCAGCGCCACCTGATGGCCCGATGCCTCAAACAACATGCGGGTATAGGGGTGCTGCATGTTGCGCAGCAGATGATCGGTGGCACCGCTTTCGACCACTGCGCCGTGGCGCATCACCACGATCTGATCGGCCAGACCGGCGACAACCGCCAGATCGTGGGTGATCATCAGCAGGCCCATGCCATATTCGCGCACCAGCCCCTTCAGCAGATCGAGGATCTGCGCCTGTGTCGTCACATCCAGCGCCGTGGTCGGCTCATCAGCAATCAGCAGCGTCGGGCGCAGGGCGATGGCCATGGCGATCACGACGCGCTGGCGCTGACCGCCCGACAATTCGTGCGGAAAGCGGGTCAGCGGGAACCGGTCGGGCGGCAGGCCAACGCGCGTGAGCACCTCCTGCGCGCGTGTGCGGGCCTGCGGCGCAGGCATCGCTTTGTGGATCAGGATGGTTTCCATCACCTGATCGCCGATCGTCTTGACCGGGTTCAACGCGGTCATCGGTTCCTGAAACACCATACCGATCGACGCGCCACGCAGGGCACACATCTCATCCTCGGGACAGTTCTGAAGGTCCCGGCCCTGCAAACGAATCGCGCCCTGTGCCGTTGCCCCCGACGGCAGCAGTTGCATCACCGCAAGCGCGGTCATCGACTTGCCCGATCCGCTTTCGCCGGTCACGGCCACGATCTGACCCGGCGCGATCGACAGGCTGACCTGTTTCAGGATGTCTATGCCGTGGATCGACAGGCACAGGTTTTCGATCTCAAGCAAGCTCATGCGCGGGCCACCCTGATCCGGGGATCGAGCCAATCGCGCAGACCGTCGCCCAGAAGGTTCAGACCCAGCACCGTGACGATGATCGCCAGACCCGGGATCAATGCCAGATGCGGGGCGAAACTGACCATGGTCTGCGCATCGGCCAGCATCCGCCCCCAGCTGGGCGTGGGCGGTTGCGCGCCCAGACCGACATAGGACAGGCCCGCCTCGGCCAGAATACCCAGAGAGAACTGGATGGTGCCCTGCACAATCAGCAGGTTGGCGACATTGGGCAGGATATGCTCGGCCGAGATTCGCGACGCGCCCTTGCCCGACACGCGGGCGGCCAGAATGAACTCCCGCTCCCACAGGGACAGCGCCGCGCCGCGGGTGATACGGGCAAAGACGGGGATGTTGAAGATTCCGATGGCGATGATGGCGTTGATGGCGCCGGCGCCGAAAACGGCCGTGATCAGGATGGCGATGACCAGCGACGGGAAGGCAAAGACCAGATCGTTGCCGCGCATGATCAACTCATCCAGCCACGACCCCTTGCGTGCGGCCGCCGTCAGACCCAGCGGCACGCCCAGCGCCATGCCGATGCCCACGGCGACCAGGGCCACGGCGATCGACGTGCGCGCGCCGACCATGATCATCGAGAACATGTCGCGCCCGAAATGATCGGTACCGAACCAGTGCAGCGCGTTCGGGGGTTGCAGCTTGTCGGGAATGTTCAAGGCCGCATAGTCGTAGGGCGTCCAAACGAACGAGACCAGCGCCGCCAGCAACACCAGCGAGGACAACAGCGCCCCAAGGGTCAGGTTGCGGCTCATGTCCGGCTCCTCAGGCGGGGGTCGACGGTGGCATAGGCGAGATCGACCAGAAAATTCACCGTGATGACGGCAAAGACCAGCAGCATGACAACCGATTCCACGACGATCAGGTCCCGCGCGGAAATCGCCTGAAACACCAGCCGACCGAGACCGGGCAGGTAGAAGACCTGTTCGATGATGATCGACCCCGCCAGCAGGAAGGAAAACTGTAATCCGATGATGGTCAGGACCGGGATCAGCGCGTTGCGCACCCCGTGCCGCCACAGAACCTGACGACGCGTCAGCCCTTTGGCGCGGGCGGTGCGCATGAAATCCTCGCCCAGAATATCCAGCAGCGCCGACCGCATGACCCGCGCCAGAATTGCCGCCTGCGGCAGGGCCAGTGCAATCGCGGGCAGGGTCAGCGAATGCAGCCCGGTCCAGACGCCCTTGTCCCAGCCGGCAAATCCGCCGGCGTTGAACCAGCCCAGATTGATGGCAAAGATCAGCACCAGCATCATCGCGAACCAGAAATTCGGAACTGCAATGCCCAGCTGCGTTGCCCCCATCACCGTCAGGTCGCCCGGCCTGCCGCGGCGCGCGGCGGCGTAAATACCGGCGGGAAAGGCGATCAGGGTGGACAGAGTCAGCGCATAAAGCGCCAGAGGCAGCGACACCCAAAGCCGGTCCGCGATCATCTGCGACACCGGCGTGCGGTAGGTGTAGGAGGTGCCGAAATCCCCCACCAGCATGCCGCCGACCCAGTTGAAATACCGCTGCGCCTTCGAGACATCCAGCCCAAGCTCGGCCCGCAGCGCCGCCAGCGTGTCGGCCTGCGCATTCACGCCCAGCATGAAAGAGGCCGGATCGCCCGGCGCAACCTCGATCACGGCGAAGATGACCACCGAGGCCACGATCAGGCTGATGACCAGTGAAAGCAGACGTTTGAACGCATAGTGCAGCATCAGGACCACGTTAGGGTCACAGCGGATGCGGGTCCAGCACCTAAGGCACCAGAAGATAGGCGAAAACCGCGTAACCGACGATCGCCGCATAGCCAAGCGGGTAGATCCACTTGATGGCGTAATTGTCCAGCTTTCGCGCGGCGTCCTCGCGCCCCGCAACTTTCATCCGGCGCAGGGCGACATTGAAGACGATCAGCGCCCCGGTCATCAGGAACATGCATTGCAGGACGAAGTCCAGAAAGGTCAGATACCCCAGCTTGGGAAGATCGGCCGAAATTGCCCAGTTAAAGGCCACGAAAACCAACAGGTTGCCGCCGGCGATCTCGATCCGCCGGCGATATTCGTCCAGAAAGAACAGCGCCCAGCCGACGGTGATCAGCACCAGCATTGGCAGAAACACCCGTATGACGTAATAGGTCAGGTGGCGGTGACCCTCGAACACCAGCTCGACCTGATCGCTTTCGCGGCCCGAGATGCCGATCACCTTCGAGGCTTCGACCCGGGCGTTGTCCAGTATCCATTCTTCTTCGCCCAGCAGATCGCCAAGGCCCGAATGGTCATCCAGCGGGAAATACGAGACGTATTCGGACGGAAGGATCGACACGACCTCGAAGTGAAACTCCTGCGTGTCGAACGGGTATTTCCGAAAGTTGAAATGCGGTGCCTGCAAGGTCAGCGACGACTTTTCGACATAGACGACACGCCCGTCATAGCGCAGCGAGGCCGCGGATTCGTGAATCCATTTGTTGGATTGCTGATTGTGGATCACAAAGGCCGGCAGCACCGCCCCGATACTGGTGGCATGTTCTGCCAGGGTTGGCGGGTTGAAGACGCGGAACTCGCGCCCCGCCGCATCGCGGTCAAAGGCCAGCGCCGGATCGGTCCATTGCACCCGCAGCACGACAACCGCGCCGTAATTCTCGGCCTTCTGGTCGACACTGGTGATCTGGTCGATCTGGATACCGATACCCACTTTCAGCGGGTTCTCGGGCGTACCGGCCAGCGCATCCATCCGCCCGTCCAGCACGTTCTGGGCTGCGGCCCTGCCCAGCGGGAAAAACACCAGGCAGGCGGCCAGAACACAGAAACACAACGTACGAAACAGGATCATCTTGGACGGGTACTCTGACACGGCGGATAGCCAGGGCCGCAGGTTGCAGCCCCGGCGAACACTCATTCGGACCAGCTGATCTGCGTCAGGTCAATCGCCGCCGTGGGCGCGTTTTCCCACAGCCCCTGAACACCCGCCTTGGCGACGCCCAGCTTGGCCAGCTGGAACAGGTATCCGTTCACATAGTCACTGGCGATCAGACGCTGCGCCTCACCCATCAGACGGGTACGTTCGTCGGGATCAGTGGTTGAGTTCAGCAAGTCCATCAGCGCCTGAAAATCGGTGCTGTCATACTGAAAATAGTAATCCGGACGCGCGTAGATGCCGATATCCATCGGTTCGGTATGGCTGACGATGGTCAGGCCGAAATCCTTGCCCTTGAACACCGATTCCAGCCATTGCGCCCATTCCACATTGATGATCTCGGCCTTGATGCCAACCTCGGCCAGTTGCGCGGCGACAATCTCGCCGCCCCGGCGCGCATAAGATGGCGGGGGCAGGTGCAGGGTGGTTTCAAACCCTTCTGCATATCCGGCATCGGCCAGCAGCCTGGCGGCCTCTTTCGGGTCATGGGCCGAATTGCCGGTCAGATCGACATAGGCCGGGTTGTGCGGCGCGAAATGGGTGCCGATCGGCGTGCCATAGCCGAACATCGCACCGTCGATGATCGCCTGACGGTCGATGGCATGGGCCAGCGCCTGACGCACGCGGATGTCGTCAAACGGCGGCTGTTTGTTGTTGGTCGACAGGATGGTTTCCCCTTCGGTCGAGCCGACAAGCACCTGAAACCGCGGATCAGCCTCGAACTGCGGCAGGTTTTCCGGGGCCGGGAAGTTGTCGAAGACGTCCACATCCTCGGCCATCATCGCGGCAAAGGCGGCGGTCGGGTCCGAGATGAACTTGAACGTCGCTGTCTCCAGCGCCGGCTGATCGCCCCAGTAATCGGGATTGCGGTTCAGGGTGATGCTGTCGCCCTGCACCCATTCGCCAAAGGTAAATGCGCCGGTGCCGACCGGGTCGGTCTTGATTGCGTCGATGCTTTCGGGGGCGACGATCACCGCGTCCCCCCAGGCCATGTTGAACAGAAAATTGCCGTTGGGTTCCGACAGGGTGACCTTGACGGTCAGCGGGTCTACGACCTCGACGCTTTCAATCCCGGCAAACAGGGCCTTTTGCGCGTTGGCGCTGTCCTCAGCCGTGGCCCTGTCGAGGCTGAATTTGACGTCCTCGGCATCCATCGCGGTGCCGTCGTGAAAGGTCACGCCGTCGCGCAGCTTGAACGTATAGACGGTTCCGTCATCCGAAATCTCCCAGCTTTCGGCAAGGCCGGGCACAACCGAACCATCGCCCATGAACCGGGTCAGGCCCTCGAAGATATTGGTGTAGACCACCGAATCGATGGCCTGCGCCGCCGCGCTGGTCGGGTCCAGATGCGGCGGTTCCAGCTGCATCGCGATGGTGATGTCGGATTTGGCCGACGCCTGCGAGGCAATCAGGCTGGCACCCAGCACAAGCGCCGAGGCAAAGGACCGAAATGTCTGCTTTGTCATGTAAATCTCTCCCCACGGAAAACATGCGGCCTCGTGCGTTTGCGGGCCGTTCTGCGACCAATGTCCCTTTAAACCTTGGGTCAATCAAGGAAATGTTCGCGCAATCGGGGTTTCTATGGCTTGCTCCGATCTGCTATGCCGCGCTGCAACATGAACCCCGGAGGAGCGATCATGAGCGCCACCGCCCGCAAAAAAGCCCCGAATGCCGAGGACATCCGCGCCCGCAAAGGGGGCGAGCCCCTGGTCAGCCTGACCGCCTATACCACACCGATGGCGCGGCTGATGGATGACCATTGCGATTTCGTTCTGGTCGGTGACAGCGTCGGCATGGTGCTGCACGGGCTGGAATCGACGCTGGGCGTGACGATGGAGATGATGATCCTGCATGGACAGGCCGTCGCGCGCGGGCTGAGCAAGGCGATGATGGTCATCGACATGCCTTTCGCAAGTTACGAGCATGACCCGGCGCAGGCGTTTCGCAACGCTGCCCGCCTGATGGCGGAAACCAGCGCCGGCGCGGTCAAGCTGGAAGGTGGGGTCGAGATGGCCGACACCATCCGCTTTCTGGTCAGGCGCGGCATCCCGGTGATGGCCCATATCGGCCTGACCCCACAGTCGATCAACACGCTGGGCGGCTACAAGGTTCAGGGCCGTGACGAGCAGGCCGAAACCGTGCTGGCCGATGCCCGTGCCGTGGCCGATGCGGGCGCGTTTTCGGTCGTTTTAGAGAAGGTTCCGCAGGGCCTGGCCGACCGCATCACGTCCGAGGTCGCCATCCCGACCATCGGCATTGGCGCGTCGGCCGGGTGCGACGGGCAGATCCTCGTGGTGGATGACATGGTGGGCTTTTTCACCGCCTTCAAACCGAAATTCGTCAAACGCTACGCCGAACTGGGCGTGCTGGCCGAAACCGCCATTGCCGAATACGCGGCCGAGGTGCGCGCCCGGACCTTCCCGGCGGCCGAACATGTGTTTGCCGATCAGGCCCCGGCCAGGGGCCGCAAGACATGACCGCCCCGATCCTGCGCCGCTTGGCCGACCTGCGGGTGCTGACCGAAGGCTGGCACCGCGACGGCGAGGTGATCGGCGTTGTCCCCACGATGGGCGCGCTGCATCAGGGGCATCTGTCGCTGGTCGAAGCCGCCAAAGCCGGCGCAGACCGGGTCATCGTCACGATCTTCGTGAACCCGAAACAGTTCAACAACCCCGAGGATCTGGCCAATTACCCGCGCACCGAACACGAAGACGCGCAGAAACTGGCCCCCTACGGTGTCGACGCGATCTATGTGCCCGAGCCCGAGGAAATCTATCCGCAGGGATTTGCCACCACTGTATCCGTCACCGGCCTGACCAACGTGATGGAGGGCGAGTTCCGCCCCGGACATTTCGATGGAGTCGCCACCGTGGTCGCCAAGCTGTTCCTGCAAACGCAGGCGGACCGGGCCTATTTCGGGGAAAAGGACTATCAGCAGCTTATGGTGGTGCGCCGGATGGCGCGGGATCTGGATATCCCGGTCGAGGTGATCGGTTGCCCCACGGTGCGCGAAGCGTCGGGTCTGGCCATGTCCTCGCGCAATCTGCGCCTGTCGCCTGAAGGGCTGAAAGTGGCGGCGCAAAAACACCGCGTCATGCGCGATCTTGCCGAGGCACTGAAAACCGGCGCCGCGTTCGAGCCGCTGGCCGAGCAGGCCGGCACCGACCTGCTGGCGGCGGGCTTCACACAGGTCGAGTATATCCACCTGCGCTGCGCCGAAACGCTGGAGCCGCTGACCCACGCAACAAGCCCTGCGCGGCTGTTTGCAGCGGCCTGGGCGGATGGCGTGCGGCTGATTGACAATATTCCGGTCTGAACGCTCTGGCACGTGCGTCACTGTTTGCGCTAAAGTCCTGCAAAACCAACCGAGAGGGGCGCAGGCATGACCTTTATTCTTGCCATTGATCAGGGCACCACATCGTCGCGGGCCATTTTGTTCGACGCAAACATGCAGCGCGCAGGCACCGCGCAGCACGAGTTCACCCAACATTTCCCGCAGGAGGGGTGGGTCGAGCACGATGCCGAGGAAATCTGGGACAGCGTGCTGAATGTCTGCCGCGAGGTTATGGACAGCACCGGCGTCACCTCTGACCAGATCGCGGGCATCGGCATCACCAACCAGCGCGAGACCACCGTGGTCTGGGACCGCGCCACCGGCAAGCCCATCCATAACGCCATCGTCTGGCAGGACCGCCGCACAGCCGAGATTTGCGCGCGCTACAAACAGGCCGGCTGCGAGGATGATGTGACCGCCCAGACCGGTCTGCTGCTGGACCCTTATTTCTCGGGCACCAAGGTCAAGTGGCTGCTGGATACGGTCCCGGGTGCGCGCGAGCGGGCCGAGGCCGGAGAGCTGATGTTCGGTACCATCGACAGTTTCCTGATCTGGCGACTGACCGAAGGGCGCAGCCACGCCACCGACGCCACCAACGCCGCCCGCACCCTGCTGTTCGACATTCACAAGGGCGAATGGAGCAGTGAAATCTGCGATCTGCTGGATGTGCCCATGTCCATGCTGCCAAAGGTGCATGATTGCGCGTCGGATTTCGGAGAAACGCCCCTGTTGGGCGGAAGCATTCCTATTCTGGGCGTTGCAGGCGATCAGCAGGCCGCCACGATCGGGCAGGCCTGTTTCCACCCCGGCATGATGAAATCGACCTATGGCACAGGGTGTTTCGCGCTGCTGAACACCGGCGACAAACCGGTCGAGTCGCAAAACCGTCTGCTGACCACCATCGCCTATCAGTTGGAGGGCAAGCGCACCTATGCGCTGGAAGGGTCGATCTTTGTGGCCGGGGCCGCCGTGCAATGGCTGCGCGATGCGCTTCAGATCATCGATTCGGCCCCCGAAAGCGGTGAACTGGCGCAACAGGCGGACCCGAACCAGCATGTGGTGCTGGTGCCCGCCTTTACCGGCCTTGGCGCGCCGTATTGGAAACCCGATTGCCGGGGTGCCGTGTTTGGCCTGACGCGCAATTCCGGCCGCGCCGAATTTGCCCGCGCCACGCTGGAAAGCATCGCCTATCAGACCCGCGACCTGTGGCACGCCATGCAGGGCGACTGGGGCGCGGATACCGAGGTGACGCTCCGCGTCGATGGCGGCGCCAGCGCCTCCGACTGGGCGATGCAGGGGCTGTCAGATTATCTGGGCGCGCCGGTCGACCGCCCGGTGATGCAGGAAACCACCGCGCTGGGCGCGGCCTGGCTGGCGGGGATGCGGGCGGGCGTTTACCCGGATCAGCAGGGATTCTCGGAAACCTGGGCGCTGGACCGCAGGTTTGAACCCGAACTGTCCGAAGAAGAACGCGATGCCGCCTATGACCGCTGGCAACGCGCGGTGTCCGCGGCCATGGCCTTCTGAAATCAGCGAAGGATCAGCTGTGATCCTTCATCAGCCGCTGTTTCTGGCGTGACCAGTCGCGCTTGGCCTGAGTCTCACGCTTGTCGTGCAGCTTCTTACCCTTGGCGATGCCGATCTTGAGCTTCGCCCGGCCCTTGTGGTTGAAATACAGAACCAGCGGCACCAGCGTCATACCCTTGCGCTGGGTCGCGTTCCACAAATTCGACAGTTCTTTGCGCGATACCAGCAGCTTGCGGCGGCGGCGTTCTTCGTGCTTGAACACCTTGGCCTGTTCATAGGGCGCAATGTAGCTGTTGATCAGCCACAACTCTCCGTCATCGACCGAGGCATAGCTTTCGGCAATGTTCGACCCGCCCGCGCGCAGGGATTTCACCTCGGACCCTTCCAGCACGATGCCGCACTCGATATCCTCTTCGATCGCATAATCGAAGCGGGCCCGCCGGTTTTCGGCGATGACTTTGTAATTCGGGTCTGTCTTCTGCTTTTGCTTGGCCATGACGCGTTGATTTAGGCGGCTTGGGCGGGCCTTGCAAGCCGTAGCGCTCAGGTCGTCGCTGATATGATCAGGTCAGGGCCAAAAATCGTGTCGGCGTGATTGTGCAGGTAGATCTTCAGCCACGGCGTGAACCGCTGCGGGTGGCGCTGCACTTCGGCCAGCAGATCGTGGTAATCGATCCAGCGGATATCCATCACTTCGTCCGGGTTAGGTTCGATTTTCAGCGGTCCGCGGACATGGGCAAGGAAGATATCAACCACTTCGTGTTCGATCATGTTGTTGCCGACATCGGCGTGATATTCCAGCCGGTGGCGATATTCGGGGTAAAGCCCGGTGATTCCCAGTTCCTCGCGCAGACGGCGCACAGCGCATTCCGAGGGCGTCTCGCCCCAGTCGGGATGGGTACAGCAGGTATTCGCCCACAGGCCCGGCGTGTGGTATTTGCCCATCGCCCGGCGTTGCAGCAGGATCTCGGTTCCGCGAACCACGAAAACCGACACCGCCTTGTGCTTCAGGCCCTTCTCATGCGCCTCTAGCTTTTCTACGGGGGTCAATTCGCCATCAACCCAGGCCGGGATCATGATTCCCATCTGTCGTCTCCTGCTGCCGATCCGCCCATAGGGCCGGACGTTGGATTTTGGCTGCGGCCGGATCGGCTTGGCTTTGCGAAACCATGCGAGCAAAGCATGATGAACCGCGCATCCCCAACGTGGCGCTGATCGATTCGGTTATCAATCGCACGAAAGGCCGCAGGGGCTGCGGCCTTTTCGTCATTTTTCAGAAGGTCGGGATCAGGCGTTATTCGCCGGACACGCTGACAATATAGGCATAAACGTCTTCGGCGCCCGATTTCAGCTTGAAGGTCATTTTCGACTTGGCCGAGGTTTCACCCAGATAGTCCTTCAGAAACGCCTTCGGGTCCTGTGCGTATTCGACGAAGGTGGCTTCGTCCCAGACCAGACCGTTTTCGCCGGCGGCGACGATGCTGTCGCCGTATTTGAAACCTTCAACGGTGCCGGCGGTGCGGCCTGCGATGCCATATAGGTTCGGGCCGGTCTTGCCGCCTTTGACAATCACCTCGCCCGCAGGGTCGGCGATCAGGTGGCAGGATTTGCATTTGTTAAAGGCCTTTTTACCAGCTTCTGCGTCGCCTTCGGCGAAGGCTGGCATGGCCAGAAGGCCCATAACTGCGGTAGCGAGGATGCGATTCATGGCTTTTGCTCCGATAGGAATTGGCTGCCCCGAATGGACATTCGGCACAGAAAAGAGTCAACGCGCAGATTGCCGCGCGAGGGTACTGTCGCACTGCGGCATATGTGCCGTCCTTAACTTTTGTCATGTACGGCGGACCAGCAGGGCAAAAGGTCTCCCTCGGCCGGGGTTGCCAGGTATACCGCCCGCGCGATGGCCCGCGCCAGACACAGCGCGGCGGCGTGCCCGATCATCCCCAGTTCGGTTTCCGCAACCAGCGGGCGCGCGCCGGTACTGATACCGAACACAAGGTCACCGTCGAACGGCGCATGCGAGGGCAGAATGGCCCGGGCAATACCGTCATGGGCCGCCACCGCAAGACGCTGGCATTGCGGTTTCGTCAGCGCCGCGTCGGTCGCCACGATGGCGATGGTGGTATTGGCATTGTCCGGCGTGGCGGGAAACATGACCTGCGCCTTGCGGCTAAAGACGTGGCGCCCCAGTGCTGCGTTGGGATCAGGGCCCAACCCGCCGAATTCGCCGTCAACTTCGAACGGCGCGGCCCAGAAATGGCGGTCGCTGGAGGTTGTGACGCTGCCCACGGGGCTGGCCGCGACAAGCGCGCCGACCGTGACACCATTGTCCAGCACAAACGACGCCGAACCCAGCCCACCCTTGTGCATGGCCGCCAATGCCCCGGTGCCGGCCCCCGCCGTGCCCAGCGCGAAAACGTCCGAAGCGTTATCGAAAGCCGCGCGCCCCAAAGCCCGATAGGGGTTTTCGCGCCAGGTTTTGTCACCGCCATTCAACAGATCGAACAGGATCGCGCCCGGCACAATCGGCACGACGGCATTGCCAACCGGAAATCCTCGGCCCTGCGACCGCAGCGCATCCGATACACCGGAACATGCGTCCAGCCCAAAGGCCGACCCCCCCGACAGCACCAGCGCATCGACATGCGTGACCGATTTGTCCGGGCCCAGCAAGTCGGTCTCGCGGGTGCCCGGCGCGCCGCCCATCACATGAACCGAAGCCGTGAACGGGCGTTGTCCGGTCAGAACGGTCGTGCCCGATTTCAGCGCCGCATCCTGCGCATTGCCGACTGTCAGCCCCGCGACATCCGTAATCAGGTTTCTGGGTCCGGGTTTCATAGGTTGTCCTCAGATACAGCGGCCGCCATCGACCTCAAGCGCGGTGCCGGTGATCATGCTGGCCTCGTCGGAACACAGGAAACAGGCGGCATTGGCCATATCGCCAGGCGTTGAAAAGCGACCCAGTGGAATGGTCGACAGGAATTTCGCGCGAATCTCGGGCGTGTCCTCGCCCATGAAGGATTTCAGAAGGGGGGTTTCGCCCGCCACCGGACAGATCGCGTTCACCCGCACGCCGGAGGGCGCAAGTTCCACCGCCATCGTCTTGGTCGCGGTGATCATCCAGCCCTTGGAGGCGTTGTACCAGTTCAGGTTCGGGCGCGGCGACAGACCGGCGGTCGAGGCCACGTTCA
The DNA here is from genome assembly GCF_056158465.1 of Ruegeria sp. ABV4_181. Taxonomy (NCBI): domain Bacteria; kingdom Pseudomonadati; phylum Pseudomonadota; class Alphaproteobacteria; order Rhodobacterales; family Roseobacteraceae; genus Ruegeria; species Ruegeria sp. ABV4_181. Next base: position 798,512 of record NZ_JBSWTI010000002.1, on the reverse strand, counting down.
GAATCGCCCCCGCCCCCCGCGCCTTCATCGCAGGCACCAATGCCCGCGCCGTCAGATAGACAGATTTCATGTTCACGTTGAAGACCCGGTCGAAATCCTCTTCGGTGACTTCCTCCAGCGGCATCGGCAGGTGCGTGATACCGGCATTGTTGACCAGAATGTCCAGATGCCCGAACCGCTCCTGCATTATGTCGGCCATGGCGTTGACCGAGGCCGCATCTGCCACGTCAACCATCTGAGCAATCGCATTCGGCCCAAGCTGCCTGGCCTGCACCTCGGCGGCATCGCCGTTGACATCGGCAATCATCACGCGGGCACCTTCGGACAGGAATTTCTGCGCGATCCCGGCCCCGAAGCCGGACGCGCCGCCGGTGACAACTGCGGTTTTTCCCTCTAACCTCATGACGTTGCTCTCCCTTGCCTTGTCAGACTAGCAAGGCGCAGCGAAACTACCAGATCAATCTTCGGACACTTTGCCCCGCAACGCCTTGACACCGGACCGCGCCTTTTTCGCCGCCAGCCGGCGCTTGACCGACCCATAGGTGGGTTTGGTCGCGACGCGCCGCTTGGGTTTCACAAGGGCGCGGGTGATCAGTTCCGCCAGTCGGGCGCGCGCGATCTCGCGGTTGCGGGCCTGAGACCGGGTTTCCTCGCACTGAATGATGATGGCCCCGTCCTTGGTCCAGCGCCGCCCGGCCAGTCGCTTCAGCCGCGCCTTGACGGGATCCGGCAATGAAGGCGAGCGCGCGGCTTCGAACCGCAATTCGACAGCGGTCGAGACCTTGTTCACATTCTGCCCGCCTGGACCCGACGAACGAACAAAGCTTTCGGTCAGTTCCCAGTCCTGCAGGATGATATCGTCGGTGATGCGCAACATGGGGCGGACCTTACAGGCCGCATGGGAAAACAAAAAGGGCCGCCCCGGCAGGACGGCCCTTCGAAAGTTCAGGAGGTCGGGTCGGTTAGATCAGTCGACCAGCCAGGGCGAATGCCCGGCCAAGGGCTGCCTCAGCAGGTTTTCCCCCTGGTTGTTCCGACACCTCTCTCCAATCTCTTTCTCGACACTGGATCACCTCCTTTTCTATCTGTTGCGGTTGAGATTGAGCGTGACACAAGTTGTGCCAATCTCAAAGCACTTTTTTTACGCAGGCTGCGCGGTCAGTCGCGCAACGATCACCTTGAACGGGATCAGCGCAATCAGCGCCAGCGACAGTTTCACCAACCAGTCGGCAAAGGCCAGCGTCACCCACAGAGGGGCCATCGGGCCGGACAGCATGAAGGGCACGGGCTCCCACGCCCAGTTGATCGCCGCGTCGGCATTGGCCCCGAAGACCGCAACCGAGGCCGAGAAGGCGATGGTGAAGAACAGTGCGGTATCCAGCGCCGAACCGACCAGTGTGGACACCAGCGGCGCGCGCCACCAGCGGCCACCGCGCATCGCGTTGAACACGGTGACATCGGTCAGCTGCGCGATCAGGAAGGCGGTGCCCGACGCGACGGCGATCCGCAGCGGCACGGCGGCATAGGTGAACCCGTCGCCCTGCAGCATGATCTGGCTGCCGATCAGCGAGCAGATGATGCCGGTGACAAACCCGGCGAACACGACCTTGCGGGCGGTCGCCACGCCATAGACGCGGTTCATGATGTCGGTGACCAGAAAGGCCAGCGGATAGGTGAAGGCACCCCAGGTCAGCAGCCCGTCAAAGATCAGGAACTGAACCAGGATGTTCGAGGCCACGACAATGGCAGCCATGGCAATGATGCCGGGAATATAAGAGCGTTGCATTTTCAGATGCCCGTTTTGACAAGGTAGCGGCGACTTGGCCAAGGGACCGTCCCAAGGCAAGCCGTGCGTTTAGACCTTTGATCCAGCCCTGTCAATCGGGCAGCAGATATTCGACCAGCTCGGTCCGCTGCAGGGCAAGGAAGTTGTCATCCGAGATCATCGTGGCCCGCAAACGCCCCAGATCGTCCCGCCAGACCGAAAGCCCTTCGAGGTTGTCATGCGTGCCGGTGCCGGTTTCCAACAGGGTTTCTTCGGCAACGGGCGCGTCCCCGTCGATCTGCCACCGCCGCAATTGCGACCGGAAGCCGGTCAGCGATACAGCCCGCTCCAGCAGATAAAGCCGCCCATCCGGACCGAAATCTGCGGCGACCGGCAGGAACTTGCCGCGCGCGGGCAGAACAAAAGGCGTGGACCAGACATGGCCGTTCCAGCGATAGACGGGGATGTCACCCTGCGCGGTCCGGTTCTTTTCGGTCAGCGTGTAAAGCCGCCCCCGGCCGTCGATGGCCAGCGCTTCGAAGGACCCGTTCCCGTCCAGATCGTCAAACACTTCGGGACGGGGCAGAACGCGCGCGTGGTCACCAGGCGCGCCATAATAGGCAACGCGGTGCACCCCTTCGAACGAGACATAGACCCCGCCGTCCGGCGCAATCGCAATTCCTTCGGAATCGCCGACATGGCCCGGCAGATTGCGCCCCGTACTGGACAAAAGCGGCCACTGACCAAGAACCCGAAGGCCGGATATCTTGTCGCCATCCCGGGCGATGCGCACGGACACCATCGTTGACCGGTCGCTTAGCGTGATCATCTGATGCCCGTTTTCCGAGATGTGCAGAGCGGAAAATCCGCCAAACCACACGGCCTTGTGCCGCCAGACATAGCTGTCGATAAGGGTCGCAGTCCTGACCTCGACCGCCCAAACCGATCCGGCCAGCACCAGCGCCGCGGTCAGTTGGATTGCAAGACGGCCGAGCATTGCTGAGGCAGATCCGCCAGCACATATTCACGCCGCTTTTTCGGCGGTGGTGCATTGGGGTCCGGCGGCGGCGGGTTCAGGATATTGCGCACCCATTGCTGCGCCTCGGCGCAGCCATCGCCCTTGGGCGGCGGGTTCTGATTGACGCAGCCGCGCGATCCGCGCGGGCAGGCCAGCCGGACGTGAAAATGGTAATGGTGCCCCCACCACGGCCTGATCTTGCGCAGATAGGCGCGGTTGCCTTTCTCATCGTTGCACATCTGCACCTTGGCGCCGGGAAAGACGAAAATCCGCGCCACGCGCTTGTCTTTCGCCGCCTCGCGCAGCACCGCGTGGTGCTGTTTGGTCCAGTTGCCGTTGACATAGGCCCCGTTGGCGCGGCGCATGGAAATCGACGAGACGCTTTCGCGCGCCTTGCGGCTCAGCCGCATGTTGCCGCCCGGCAGCATCCAGATGTCGACGTCCAGACCCAGCTGGTGCGAGCGGTGCCCCGATGTCATCGGCCCGCCCCGTGGCTGGCTGATATCTCCGATATAGAGCCCGTTCCACCCCGGCTGTTTCGCCGCGAACTTGCTCAGGTCCTGCACATAGTCGATCGCCTGCGGATGCCCCCAGTTGCGGTTGCGCGACAGGCGCATTGCCTGCCAGGTCGGCCCCGTTTCGGGCAGTTGCACCGACCCGGCGGCACATCCGCGCGAATAACTGCCGAAGGCGGCCGGTTTTTGCTGTGAACTTTGCTTTTGAGCGCCGAACAATTGCTTGGCCAGGGGGGCCGCTCCCGCCGTGCCTGCCAATGTAATCGCGGCAATTATCGCCAAAAAACGTAGTAAAATCATCTGCTCTGATCCCCTTCCGGTTTAACCCAGCGCATTAGGAACAGACCCAGAATAAACAACAGAATGATCGGTGACACCCCCAGACGCGCACTGCCTGTGGCGGTTGTGGCAATCCCGATCAGCAAGGGAGCGGCAAAGGCGGTGGCACGGCCCGACAGACCATAAAGACCAAAGCTTTCAACCGGGGCTTTCGGATCCGTGTGGCGCACCATCAGCGAGCGGCTGGCCGATTGCAGGATGCCGCCCATTCCGCCAATCAGGACACCACAGCCGAAGAACACGATATCCGGCAGGCCGGACCCCTCGGGCAGCGCAATCCCGTAGATCTGCGTCCTGTCCATCGAGACGACCGTGATACAGACGAAGATCAGCACCCAGATCGCCACCAGAATGACCGGTTTTGGGCCATATTTGCGATCCATCTTGCCGCCGATCCAGGCGAAAATGGCCGAAGCCAGCACGCTGACGATGCCGAACACGCCGATCTTGATCAGACCCCATTCCAGCACCAGCCGCGCATAGACGCCGCCAAAGCTGTAAAGCCCGTTCAACGCGTCGCGATAGAACATCGACGAGCCCAGATAGCTGGCCAGGCTGCCCCGGTGCCGCAGGTCGGATATGGATTTGCCCAGCAGCCGCAGCGCCTGACCCAGACTGCCATGCTTGCCGCTGTCCGGGTCGTCGCGGACCCACAGGAAATACGGCACCATAAACAGCACGAACCAAATGGCGGTAAACGGCCCGACGAACCGTGTCCCTTCTTGCTGGGCGGCGTCCAGGCCGAAGACCGGCGCCATCCCGATCAGTGTCTTGCCGTTGGGCTGCTCCACGAACAGCGCCAGCATGATTGCCAGCGAGATCAGGCCGCCGAAATAGCCAAAAGCAAAGCCCGAGCCCGAAATCTCACCCACTTCTTCATCGTCGCCCAGATCCGGCAATTGCGAGTTGATGAAGATCAGCGCGTATTCCGCGCCCACAAAGCCCAGCCCGAATGCCGACAGCATCAGCCACATGTTCGACCCGTCCGGCATCGTGTACCACAGCGCCGCCGACCCCACCGCATACATGACCGAAAAGCCGAAGATCCAGGGAATGCGCCGCCCCGAGACATCCGCCATCGCCCCAAGCAGCGGTGCGCCAAAGGCGATGATCAGCCCGGTGATGGTCAGGCAGTTGGCCCAGACCGTCTGTGCCCGGGCAGCAGCGGCCTGCGCGTCCAGCCCGGTGCCCGAGAAATACCCCGCCGCAACCCCGGCGAAATAGGGACCAAAGACAAAGGTGACCAGCAAAGTGTGATACGGCTGGCTGGCCCAGTCGAAAAACCACCAGCCCCAGATGCGCTTGCGCTTGGATATTTCTGCCATGCCTGCCCCTGTTATCGTTGCCATCATAAGACGGGGCTTTGGCCCGTTTCGCAAGCGTTCTGTTGGCGCGGGCTTGCTCTTTGCCGCCACGGCGCTTAGGTCTCAGCAGATGCAATACCCGGAGGCCCCATGCTGTCGCTGATCCAAATTCTGCTGCTGATCCTGGACATCGTCTGGTTCATCATCCTGGCCCATGTGATCATGAGCTGGCTGATCAACTTTCAGGTGCTCAACCTGCACCAACAGCTTGTCGCGCAAATCTGGTACGGCCTCAATCGCCTGTTAGAGCCTATATATGCTCCGATCCGCCGTATCCTGCCAAATATGGGCGGGCTGGATCTGACGCCGCTTGTGGTGCTGATCGGGGTCTATGCGCTGCGGATCATCCTGATCAACAATGCGGTCTATTTCGTCTGACCTCTTGTTCACCGAATCTTAGTATGTGATTGTCCTGTCTTAAGAGCAGATAAACCTTAAAACAGGGCAACCCCGCACATGTTCGACGCCGCGCCATTGCTGCGAGATGTCTTTGGATTCGACGATTTCCGCCCCGGTCAGGAAGAGATTGTCGATGCCGTGACCGCAGGCGAGAACGTGCTGGCCATCATGCCCACCGGTGGCGGTAAATCCCTGTGTTTTCAGCTGCCTGCCCTGTTGCGTGACGGGGTGACGGTGGTGATCTCGCCCCTGATCGCCCTGATGCGCGATCAGGTGCGCGGGCTGCAAGAGGCGGGCGTTGAAGCAGGCGCTCTGACTTCCGGCAACACGCCCGAGGAAACGGATGCCGTGTGGGAGGCGTTGGAGGCCGGGCGGCTGAAACTGCTCTACATGGCGCCCGAACGTCTGGCCGCCGGATCGGCGCTGGGGATGCTACGGCGCATCAATGTCAGCCTGATCGCGGTGGATGAGGCGCACTGCGTCAGCCAATGGGGCCACGATTTCCGCCCCGACTATCTGCGGATCGGAGAGTTGCGGCGCGCGTTGGGCGTGCCTCTGGCGGCGTTCACCGCCACGGCGGACGCGGAAACGCAGGACGAAATCGTTCAAAAACTGTTCGACGGCACCGCACCCCGCAAGTTCCTGCGCGGCTTCGACCGGCCCAATATCCATCTGGCCTTTGCCGCCAAGGACGGGCCGCGCAAGCAGATCCTCGACTTTGCCGCCGCCCGCAAAGGCCAGTCCGGCATCGTCTATTGCGGCACCCGCAACAAGACCGAAGTGCTGGCCAAAGCCTTGCGCGACGAAGGCCACACTTCCTGCCATTACCACGGCGGGATGGAGGCCGAGGACCGCCGCATCGTCGAAACCCGTTTTGCCCGCGAGGATGGGTTGATCGTGGTCGCCACCGTGGCCTTTGGCATGGGCATCGACAAACCCGATATCCGCTGGGTCGCCCATGCGGACCTGCCCAAATCCATCGAGGCATACTATCAGGAAATCGGCCGCGCCGGGCGCGATGGCGGGCCTGCCGAGACCCTGACCCTGTTCGGCCCCGACGACATTCGCCTGCGCCGCTCGCAGATCGACGAGGGGCTTGCCCCGCCCGAGCGCCGCATGGCCGATCACGCGCGCCTGAACGCTCTGCTGGGGCTGGCCGAAGCGCTGGAATGCCGCCGCCAGAGCTTGCTGGGCTATTTTGGCGAACGGATCGAACCCTGTGGCAAATGCGACCTGTGCGACACTCCGCCCGAGGTGTTTGACGGCACCACCCCGGTTCGCATGGCGCTGTCTGCAATTCTGCGCACCGAGGAATGGTTCGGTGCCGGTCACCTGATCGACATCCTGCTGGGCAACGAAACCGACAAGACCCGCGCCCGCCGCCACGACACCCTGTCCACCTGGGGCATCGGCAAGGACTGGTCGCGCCCGCAATGGCAGGAGATTTTCCGGCAGATGATGGGTCACGATCTGGTCCGCCCAGACCCCGAGCGCCATGGCGCGTTGCGTATGACCGAGGCCGCCAAACCGATCCTGAAAGGCGCGGCGCAGATCAACCTGCGCAAGGACACGCTGCGCAAAGCCGGACGCCGTCCCGCCGTCAAGATGATGGTGTCGGAAGAGGACGCGCCCTTGCTGTCCGCGCTGAAGGCCAAACGCCGTGCGCTGGCCGAGGCCGCGCGCGTGCCGGCTTATGTCATCTTCCCCGACCGGACCCTGATCGAGATGGCCGAAACCCGCCCTGCATCGCTGGACGACATGGCCCGGATCAGCGGGATTGGCGCAAAAAAGCTTGAGCGTTACGGGGCCACCTTCCTTGAAGTTCTGACCGGCGCGGTCGAGGAACTGCACCCGGCCCGGCGCAAACTGGCCGGGCGTGATCAGGGCGGCATCTACGACCGCCTACTGGAGGTGCAAACGCAGCTGTCGCGCGGTCCTGACGGGATCGACAAACCGCTGACCTGTTCCGCCGCGCAACTGGCCCGGGTCGCGCAACTGCGCAGCGACGACCCAAGCGCGTTGGCTCAGGTTCTGGGCGACCGGCGTCACGAAAGGTTTGGGCCCGCCTTTCTGGACGTGCTGCGGCAGGCGGGCTAGATACCCAACAACAGGCAAGAAACGAGGGCGGATATGCTGGTAGTCATTTCCCCGGCCAAGCGGCTGGACTGGGCAGAACGGGACATCGAGGTCACGCAGCCCGACTTTCAGGACGACGCGATCCGGCTGTCGAAGACCGCCCGCAACCTGACTTTGGGTGATCTGAAAAAGCTGATGGATCTGAGCGACGATCTGGCCCGCCTGAACCGCGACCGGTACCGCGCTTTTTCCGACAGCCCCTCAACTGATGTCACCCGCCCCGCCGCGCTGGCCTTTGCTGGCGACACCTATCAGGGTCTTGAGGCCACCTCGCTGGATGCAGACGAGTTGGCATGGGCGCAGGATCACCTGCGCATTCTGTCCGGCCTCTATGGTGTGCTGCGCCCACTGGACGCGATTCAGGCTTATCGGCTTGAGATGGGTAGCAAGCTGAAAACCCGGCGCGGCAGGAACCTGTATGAATATTGGCGCGATCACCTGAGCAAAGCCCTGAACGGGCAGGCGGCAGAGGTCGGCTCAGAGGTTCTGGTGAATTGCGCCAGCCAGGAATATTTTGGCGCGGTAGACCCCAAGGCGCTGAAACTGCGGGTGATCACGCCGGTGTTCATGGAGGACAAGGGCGGCACTCCAAAAGTTGTCAGTTTCTTCGCCAAGAAAGCACGCGGTGCCATGGCGCGCTATGTGATCCAGCACCGGCTGACCGATCCCGGGGGTTTGCTGGATTTTGACGCCGGCGGCTACGCCTACCGCCCCGACCTGTCAGCACAGGACAAACCCGTTTTCACGCGCCCCTATCAGGCCTGATCCAGCATCGACGGGTCATAAGCGACCAGTTCGACCGTGTTGCCCTCGGGGTCTTCGGTGAAGATGCCGCGCCATCCGATCCAGCCGAACTGTTCAACGCGGTAGGGCTGGCCGATTGTGTCGTACCAGCGCATCACGGCCTCTTGTTCCTCAAACGGCAGGGATAGTGCGATGTGATGCAGCGATGACCCTGCTCCGGTCGCGGGCCCGTCGTCACCCGTCGGATGCAGCCCCGGGCGCGGGGCGGCGGTATGATGAAAAAGCGCCAGCACCTGCGTGTGCCCGCCGAAGCCCTCGGCAATGCGGAAAAAGGTGATGGCGCTGTTGTGATCGCCGGTCAGGCGCTCCAGCCCGATCACGTTCTCGTAAAATGCCACCATCGCGCCCATATCGGCGCACCGAATGGCAATCTCGCCCAGGGCACGAGGGTGAAATCCACGGTCTGACATGCGGCCAGCCTAGTCAGCCTGCCCACCTTCGGCAATGGCGGGCGCGGTCCCCTTGGGTTGGTGGTCCCGGATCATCTGGAGAATCTTCTGTTTCTGCAACGGCTTGGTCAAGTAATGATCCAACCCCGCCGACAGAATACCCTGATCGTCCCCGGCCATGGCATGGGCGGTCAGGGCCACGATGGGCACATGACGCCCAGTATCAATTTCGTGCCGCCGGATTTCCGCCGTCGCCTGCTTGCCGTCCATCCTGGGCATCGAGATATCCATGAAGATCAGGTCCGGGTCAAAGTCCCGATGCGCCTCAACCGCCTCGATCCCGTTGCCGGCAAAGCGCAGCTCGATGCGCAGGTCCTTGACCATCTTTTTCAGGATCAGCTGATTTGTCCGGTTATCCTCAGCGGCCAGAACCCGCATCAACCGCTGATCGCCGTGCGTCTTTTTCGACGCGCGACCCGGACAGTCCGGCGGGATCGCCGCGCCCTGTTCGCGCGGCACCGGGCCAAGCGTTGTCAGCCGCGCATAGAGTTCGGCACGCGGAATGGGTTTCTGCAACACCCCTTCGATCAGGTGGCGGGCCGGGTTGGCGTGGATGACGCCCGGATTGGCAGACATCACCACCACCGGCAGATCGCCCCAGCCGCGGTCTTTCAGCGTTGTCGCCAGTTCCAGCCCATCCATATCCGGCAGGTCGTGATCGCACAGCAGCAAATCAACACTGTCATCCACTGCGGCCAATGCCTCTCCCCCGGTTTTGCAGACCGTCACCCGCGACCCCAGCCGCCCCAGCTGTTTTGCAAGGATGGCGCGGTTGGCCGCCAGATCCTCGACCACGATTACATGGGTCAGACGCCCGGCCAGATCGGGTGGCGTGGGTTGCGGGCCTTCCGCTGTCGGCAAGGTGACGCGAAAGCCAAAGCAGGACCCCTGCCCCGGCTCGCTTTCGACCCAAACCGTTCCGCCCATCAGCGTGATCAGCCGCTTGGTGATGGCCAGCCCCAGCCCGGTTCCTTCGAACTGGCGGTTGCGTTCGTCTTCGACCTGATTGAACTCGCCAAAGATATGCCCGACCTTGTCCGCTTCGATGCCGATGCCGGTATCTTCGATTGCCACATGGATGTCGCAGGTATCGGTATCCGAGTCCGGCACCCCGGTCACACGGATCAGAACATGGCCCTGGGACGTGAATTTGACCGCGTTGCCGACCAGATTGGTCAGCACCTGCCGGACGCGACCGGGATCGCCCACAAACAGGGTCGGCAGGAACAGGTCATAATCGACCAGCAGCGACAGCCCCTTGTCCCGCACGCTGGGCTGCAGCAGCATCGCCACCTCAAGGATACAGCGCTCAAAGTCGAACTGTTCGGGGTGAAGGATCAGCTTGTCGGCCTCAATCTTCGAATAATCCAGCACGTCGTTGATGATCACCAGAAGCGCTTCGCCGGAATTGCGGATCGTGTTGAGATACAGCCGCTGTTCCTCATCCAGCGGCGTTTCCGACAGCAATTCGGTCATCCCGACGATTCCGTTCATCGGAGTTCTGATTTCATGGCTCATATTGGCCAGAAAAGCCGATTTCGCGCGGTTGGCGGCCTCGGCACGTTCGCGGGCGGCCTTCAACTCGGCCTCATGACGGACCGAGGCGGTGATGTTCAGACCCAGGCTGACCACATCGCCGCCATTGCCGCGCTGATCGATCATCTTGAAATATTGACCGTTCCACAATTTGATCACGACCGGATCGGGGTGCGGTTCGGCCCACCGCGCCAGCATTCTGGCCTGCCAGTCTGCGGCGGGTTCGTCGCCGATATCGACCAGCCCCTCGGTGGTCAGAACCTCCAGTATTCGCGCATAGGGGATGCCCGGCGCCACTTCGTCCAGCCCGTCAAACAGGCTGAAGTAAGAGGCATTGGCCCCGATCAGGCGGCTTTCCCCGTCGAAAAACGCGAACCCGTCCTGAATGGTCTGGATCGAGTGCCACAGCCGTCGCTCGGCCACCTCGATCTTGGCATTGGCCACCGTCAGATCGGATTTCACCTTTTCATTCTCATCCCGGACGGTTTCCACCTCGGCCTGGGTTTCCCCGATCCGCCGGGTCAGGGCCATGGCATGCAGGCCCAGCTTGCGGTTCGCGGCCGACAACTCGGCCTGTTTCATGTCCAGCAGCCGCTCGGCCGCCAGTCGCGCGCGCCGTTCCTGTGCCAGTTTTCCTGCAAAACTCATAGTCGGTGATCCCGGGCCAATCCGCGCCCAGCATCCGGGCAGAGCGTGAAAAAGTGTTTAAGCCGTTGCCACCCCGGCGGCGGGCGTGTCAGTCTGTGGTCTGATACGGAGGTCTGCGATGCGTCGAACCCGGTACTTCCCCGCTCTGTTCGCCCTTGTTTTTGGTGCCACGCACGCGATGGCGGAATGCGCCTCACCAGAGCAGATCGACCGCTTTGTACAGGATTACCTGACCGCGACGCCAACGGTGGCGCTGTCGCCCGGTGGCAGCATGGCGGACGCGCTGTGCACGCAGGGCAGGCTTGTCGCCGCGTTAGAGCCGCATCTGGGTCCGGTCATCGGATACAAGACCGGTCTGACCAGCGCCCCCGCGCAGGAAAGGTTCGGCGCGTCCGAGCCGGTTCAGGGCGTGCTGTTCCGCGATATGATGCTGAATGATGGGGCCAGTGTTCCCGCCGCATGGGGCGCGCGTCCGGTCTTTGAAGCCGACCTTATTCTGGTGGTCGGCGACGCGCGGATCAATCAGGCGACAACACCGGCAGAAGTGCTGGAACATGTCTCGGCCATCCATCCCTTTATCGAACTGCCTGACCTGACGCTTGCCGAGGGTGAATCGATCACGCCGGTGACCCTGACGGCCATCGGTGTCGCGCCGAAACTGGGCGTGTTGGGCCCGGCAGTTCCGGTCACCGACCCGGCGGAGATGACGCGGGCGCTGTCGGATATGACAGTAACGCTCAGCGCGGCGGATGGTGAAGTTCTGGCCCAGGTGCCGGGGGTGGCGGTACTGGGCCATCCGGCCAACGCAGCGCTGTGGCTGATCTCCAGGGGGATCGTCTTTCAGCCCGGAGACCTGATCTCGGTCGGGTCGTTCGGGCCGCTGTTCCCGCCGTCAAAGGGCAAGGGTGGCGCAACTGCCACCTATCGGGGCTTGCCGGGCGATCCGACGGTCCGCGTCGTGTTCGATTGATCAGCGCCGGCCCTCACGCAGCCACCCACCCAGCAGGAAGCCGCCGGCCAGCACCAGCACCAGCCAAGGCGGCAGCAGGCCGGCCTGCGTGACATCGCGCGTTTCATAGGCATTGCGGGGTGTCAGACCGATCCAGCCGCGCCCCGCGGCGGGCCGTCCGGCCCGCACATTGCGGATCGCGGGCAGCCCGTCCTCCAGCCGGATGACGCCGCCGCGCATTCCCGCCACCACGGGCTCCAGTATCTCGCCCGTGGCTATGGTGCGTTCGAATTCCTTCGGTGCGGCAGGGCCCAGACCGATCACTGCCATTTGCTCGCCTTCCTGCAGGCGGTAGAGGCCGATTTCCGGCCCGAAATACCGGGCTTCGAAACGGCCGGGGCTGACCTCGTCCAGGGTAATATCAAGCGTTTCGCCATTCGGGCGTGTCACGGTTACCGGCCCGACCTCGTCCTCCAGCGTCTGACGGATGATGCGCATGACCTGACCGTTGGCTTCGGCCCACAGCGCCTCTTCCTCAAGGTCGGGCTCTTTCATCATCCAGTGGGCCAGCCGCCGCAGCAGCTCCAGCTGCGGGCCGCCACCTTCATAGCCGCGGCTCCACAGCCAGGCATGATCCGAGGCCAGCAGCGCCACGCGGCCCTCGCCCACCCGGTCCAGCACCAGCAGCGGGCGGTCGTCCACGCCGGTCATCAACAGCTCGCCAGTGCGGTGATTGACATCGATCTGACGCAACCACGCGCCCCAATCCTCGGAATCGCCGAGGTTCGTCGTCACCGGATGGCGATGGCCCAGATCGGTGACCATTGGGACAAAGCGTTCCTCGATGATCCGGGCCGTCGGCTGGGCCGGAAGGATCGGTGCCAGCGGGGACCGGAAGATACTGTCGGCGCTGGCAAAATCCGGGCCCGCAGCGATCAGCACCGCGCCACCTTCGTTGATGTAGTTGGTGACATTGTCCAGATAGATCGCCGGCAGGATGCCGCGGCGTTTGTAGCGGTCAAAGATGATCAGATCGAAATCGTTGATCTTTTCCAGAAACAGCTCGCGCGTCGGGAAGGCGATCAGCGAAAGCTCGTCCACCGGCACGCCGTCCTGCTTCTCGGGCGGACGGAGGATGGTGAAATGCACCAGATCCACCGAACTGTCAGATTTCAGCAGGTTGCGCCATGTCCGCCCGCCGGGGTGCGGCTCGCCCGAGACCAGCAGGACACGCAGCCGGTCACGCACCCCGTTCATCTGGATCAGCGCGGTGTTGTTGCGGTCGGTCAGCTCACCCTCGGCCTGTGGCACCGTGAACTGGATGACATTGCGCCCGCCATGGGGCAGCGTGATCGGCAGTTCCACATCGACGCCAATCGGGATGCTGAAGCTTTGCGGTTCATCCCCGTCCACCGAGATTTCCAGCGGCGCGGTGGCCGCCCCGCCGGGCGCGGCACCGCTGTCCTCGACCCGCAGGGTCAGGGTGACGGGCTCGCCGATAATGGCAAAGGCCGGGGCGTTGCGGACAATCAGGCGACGGTCCCAGTCGGCGGCGCGCCCGGTTTGCAACAGGTGCATCGGCGCGGGCAGATCGGGGGCCTGATCGACATCGTGCACGATCCCGTCCGACACCACCAGAATGCCCGCGATGCGTGCGCGGGGCTCTTCGGCCAGCGCCGCGTTCAGCGCCGCCATCACCTGCGTGCCTTCGTCGCCGTCCCCGTCACCCAAGGGGATGCGGCGCAGCTCGGTGTTGTCGCGCGACTCGATCTCGGCCGCCAGCGCGTCAGCCGCCAGCAAGGTTTGATCCGCCCGGTCCGACAGGGTCTGGCTGGCGCTTTGATCCTCGACCATCAGCACGATATCGGTCAGCGGCGCGCGGTCCTCGACCTGATAGACCGGACCCGCCAATGCGACGATCACGACCAGCGCCGCCAAACCGCGCAAGGCCCAGCCTGACAGGCCGCGCCATAGGGCCAGAACGATGCCGCCGACCGCAATTGCGGCCACGACGGCCAGAACGGGCCAGGGAATCAGCGGATCGAAGATGACGGTTCCTGTCATTGTCCCAACCTGTCCAGCAGGGCGGGCACGTGGACCTGATCGGATTTGTAATTCCCGGTCAGCACATGCATCACCAGATTGACACCAAAGCGACTGGCCAGCTCGCGCTGGCGCTCTCCGGCATAGCCGCGCCCCACCGGCAACAGCGCCTGCCCGTTGCGGTCCACCGCCCAGGCCGAGGCCCAGTCATTGCCGCCGATCACCACCGGCGTCACGTTGTCGTTGAGGTTGCGGAAGGGCATGCCCTCGATCTGTTCCGCATCCGGCGGCGCGGCTTCGACCCAGACCTCGGTGCCCGCATAGCGGCCCGGGAAATCCTGCAACAGGTAAAAGGCACGGGTCAGTACATGGTCACGCGGAACAGGCTCTAACGAAGGGATATTCAGCGGCCCGGCCAGTTGTTGCAGCTTGCGTCCGTTGGGGCTGGAGGCGCCGAACCGGGCCACATCCGCATCCCGCGTATCGAACAGGATCATCCCGCCGGACCGCAGATAGGCGTTGAGCCGGGCATACGCCTCGGCCGAGGGCTGTGGCTGATCCGGCGTGATCGGCCAGTAGAGCAACGGGAAAAACGCCAGATCGTCACGTTCCAGATCAATTCCGATGGGCTCGGCGGGCTCGACCGACGTGCGATAGAACAGCGTCTGCGCCAGACCGCGCAGGCCGGCCCCCGCCACATCGTCGACCTGTGCGTTGCCGGTCAGCACATGGGCCAGCACCAGCTCTTTGGTGGCATTCAGCGCAAATTCCGTGTCCTGTGGTGTCTGCGCCTGTGCCTGCGGCACCAGCATCACCGCCGCCAGCGCAACCGCCGCGGCCTTTGCCAGACCCAGCCGTCCGGACAAGGCCAGCGAGGCGATTACGTCCACGGTCAGCAGCAGCAGCGCCAGACTGAGCAGAAGACCCCCGACCGGCGTCTCTGTCGTCACTTCCTGCCCCCTGACCGGAACACCCGGCGGCCAGACCACCGGGCTGAGTTCCGCGTCATCGGGCAGCACATTCAGGGCCAGCTTCTGCTTGCCGCTTTCATACAGGCCGGGCCGCAGGTCAGGGCCAACGGTTCCGGACACCAGCGCCGCCCCGTCGACCCCGGCCAGATTGCCCGCGTCGGACAGGGTGCCAAAGCCGTCCATGACCTGAATCGGTTCCCACGTGGTGCCCTGCAACTGGGACACCTGCCGGGATTTCGCCGCCGAGGCCACGGCCAGACGGTCCAGCATTTCCACAAACAGGCCCGACAGCGGCAGGCTGGACCACTCGGCATCCGCGGTCACGTGGAACAGCACCACCTGACCCAGCCCCAGCGCCTTGCGTGTGACCAGCGGCGTGCCATCCGACAGCGAGGCGATCACCCGGTCGGCCAGATTGGGGTCCGGCTGCGCCATGACCTGGGTGGTAACCGTCACGTCACCGGGCACCCGCAGCCCGAAAAAGGGTGAGTTTTCCGGGAAAGGCGCCAGCCCCTTGGCCTCGCCCCAGCTCATCGCGCCGCCGACCGACCGACCGCCGCTGCGCAGGCGCACGGGCAACAGAATGTCTTCTTCGGCCCGGCCCAGATCGCTGGCGGCCATCCGCGGCCCGGCAAAGCGCAGCAGCAGACCGCCCTGTTCGACCCATTCGACCAGCGCGGCCTGTTCCGCATCCGCCAGACCAGCCACATCCGCCAGCACGATGACATCGGGATTGGCGGGCAGCACGTCCAGCAGACCGCCTTCGACGAAATCCGCTGTCGGGATCAGAACCTGCGTCAGGTAATGCAGCGGCGACAGCAGCTCCAGCCCTTCACGGTTCAGCGTGCCTGCAATCAGCGCCACCTCGCGCCGGCGCAGGCTGTCATCGGTCAGGGTCACCGCCCCTGCCGAACGCTGCCCCTGAATTTCGAACCGTGTGATACGGGCGCGCAATTCGGATGGCAGGGCCAGCTCCACCTGAGCCTGCCCTTCGCCGCCGGCAAATTCCATCTCGGCTGACTGCAAAACGCGCATGGCACCGGCCGGATCCCGGCCCTGTGCCAGCACGGTGATGCGGTCGGCCGGGCCGGGAACGGCCCGCCGGGCCGTCAGTTCGATAACCCCGTCCTGATAGGCGGCCGGAAGGATTGCAACCACAGGCGATGGTGACTGAAACACGGTCACGGCCCCGCGCGCCTGCAGCGCCGACAGTACCCTGTCATGCCCGTCATAACTCAGCCGGTCGCTGAACCAATGAGAGTCAAAGCCGCCCTCGACCTGATCCAGCGCGGCGAGCACCTGATCGATCTGCGCCGTGGTCGGCTGCCATGGCATCGGTTCCAGCCCCGGCAGACGTCCGCGCCATGCCTCTGCCGCCTGAAACACCGGCGTTTCAGGTTCGGTCAGCCCCAGGATCGCCACGGTGCGCCCCGCCCGACCGGCCTCGGTCAGTTGCGCGTCGATCTGATCCAGGGTCGAGGACCACCGCGTCGCCCCAGCCCAACTGGCATCCAGCACCAGCAGCAACGGCCCTGACCCGGTCTCGTCCCGTGACGGGTTCAGCACCGGCCCCGCGAGTCCGATGATGATAGCCGCCGCCGCCAGCATCCGCAGCAACAGCAGCCACCACGGCGTCCGGTCCGAGACACTTTCGTCATCCTTCAGACCCAGCAGCAGCGTCACTGCCGGAAACAACCGCAGAATTGGCGCGGGCGGCACTGCGCGCAGGATCAGCCACAGGATCGGCAGGGTCAGAAGACCCAGCAACACCCAGGGCGCGGTGAATCCGATGCCCGCCAGAACCGTCATACCGTCCCCCCGTCCAGCGCGCGATAGAGCCACAGCAAGGCCACCTGCGCGCTGTCGCCGCTGTGATGCAGGCCCAGCTGCCACCCCGTCGCGCGGCACAGATGGGTCAGCGCATCCTTGCGTTCGGCGAGCCGGTCCAGATAGCGGTCGCGCAGGTCCGCGGCTTTCAGGGTTTCATGCCGGACAGAACCTCCGACGCTTTCAAAGATCGTGCGCCCGCGATAGGGAAAACTCTCTTCGCCCGGGTCGAGAACCTGCAGCAGGACGCCGCGCACGCCGCGGTCGGCGGCCTTGGTCAGCGCCAGTTCGACCTCGCCCAGCGGGCCGAGAAAATCAGAGATGAACACGGCCCGGGCATGGGGAATCATGGCGCGGTGTTCGGGCGGGGCATAATCTGGCGCGGCGTCTTCGGACCAGGCCTGCGCCAGCCGGATGATCTGAGCATTGCCGCGCCGGGGCGGCAGGGTGGTGCCGGTCAGCCCCACACGTTCGCCGCCGCGCACCAGAAGGATGGCCGTCGCCAGCCCCAGCAGCCGCGCGCGATCGGCCTTGGTGGGTAAGGACTTGTCCGAAGCAAACCGCATCGAGGCACCCTGATCCACCCACAACATGACCGATTGCGCAATCTGCCATTCCCGTTCACGCACATATTGCTGATCCCCGCGCGCCGAGCGCCGGTGGTCGATCATGCGGCGACTGTCGCCGATCTGGGCGGGGCGGTATTGCCAGAAATCATCGCCAAGGCCCGAACGCCGGCGTCCGTGATCCCCCAGCAGGACGGTACCGGCCAGATGTTCGGCGCGCGCCAAAAGCGGCGGCAGCCGCGACGCCTCGGCTTCGGATCTTTCGCGAAGGGTCAGCGCGGCATTCACGCCGCGGCCTCGGTGCGGATCAGTCCGGCAGCGGTGGATTCGATCAGCTCGGCCAGGCTGTCACCCCGTGCACGCGCCGCAAAGTTCAGCGCCATCCGGTGGCTCAGCACCGGGCGCGCCATGTCCAGCACGTCCTCGGCATTGGGGGCCAGTCGGCCCTGCAGCATCGCCCGCGCCCGCACCGTCATCATCAGCGCCTGCGCGGCGCGGGGGCCGGGGCCCCAGGCCACGGTTTCCGCAACCCGTTCCGAGGCGCCGGGTTCTTCCGGGCGGAAGGCGCGGACCAGATCGAGGATCAGTTCCACCACCGACTCGCCCACCGGCATACGGCGCAGCAGAACCTGTGCGGCCAGCAACTCGTCCATGCTGAAAATCTGATGAGACTCTTCTTCTTCGACACCTGTCGTCGCCAGCAGAATGTCACGTTCGGTCTGACGGTCGGGGTAATCCACGTCGATCTGCACCAGGAACCGGTCCAGTTGTGCCTCGGGCAGCGGATAAGTGCCCTCCTGCTCAATCGGGTTCTGCGTGGCAAGAACGTGGAACGGCACGCCCAGCGCGCGGTCTTCACCGGCAACGGTCACCGTGCGTTCCTGCATCGCCTGCAGCAACGCCGACTGCGTCCGCGGGCTGGCGCGGTTGATTTCATCCGCCATCAGCAACTGGCAGAAG
Source organism: Ruegeria sp. ABV4_181 (assembly GCF_056158465.1). Taxonomy (NCBI): domain Bacteria; kingdom Pseudomonadati; phylum Pseudomonadota; class Alphaproteobacteria; order Rhodobacterales; family Roseobacteraceae; genus Ruegeria; species Ruegeria sp. ABV4_181. Next base: position 780,223 of record NZ_JBSWTI010000002.1, on the reverse strand, counting down.
ATCGGACCGGGAATGAAACGGAAATGGCGGCTGCCATCTTCGGCGGTGTCCAGAACCTCGGACCCCAGAATATCGGCGGGCATCAGGTCGGGCGTGAACTGAATGCGGTTGCCATGCAGGCCCATCACGGTTGACAGCGTCTCGACCAGCCGCGTCTTGCCCAGGCCGGGCAGGCCGATCAGCAGGGCATGCCCGCCGCACAGCAGCGCGGTCAGGGTCAGATCCACAACCCTTTCCTGTCCGATAAAGCGGCGGGTGATCGAGGACTTGGCCTCTTGCAGTTTGGTTTCCAGCGCTTCGATCTCGGACACGAGGTCGGCAGGTTCGGTCATGACTTTCCCTTCCGTGGACTAATATGGTTGAAGTGTATCGCGCGAAAAGGAAATGGCAAAAGCAATGAGCGGACAAAAACCTGTGACACCTTCGCCGGATGGTTTGGCAGCATCAGTCAAAGCAACCAAAACCAGGGGTTTGCCGCCTGTTCATCTGTGGAATCCTCCGTTTTGCGGTGATCTGGACATCCGGATCGCCAAAGATGGGTCATGGAGTTACTTAGGGTCACCCATCAACAGGTTCGAGCTTGTGAAGCTTTTTTCCTCAATTCTTAAGAAAGAAGACGGGAAATACTTTCTGGTGACCCCGGTCGAAAAGGTGGGAATCACCGTCGAGGACGCACCATTCGTGGCGGTGGACTTCGACGCCGAAGGCCAGGGCCGGGATCAGGTTCTGACGTTTTCCACCCATGTCGGCGACAGCGCGATGGCGGGGCCGGATCATCCGATCCGGATTGTCACCGATCCCGAAACAGAAGAACCTTCCCCGTATATACTGGTGCGCGCGAACCTTGAGGCGCGGATCGACCGCAAGAGCTTTTACCGCCTTGTCGACATCGCCGAACACAATGGCGACTGGTTCGGCGTCTGGTCCGGCGGGCAGTTCTTTCCGCTGATCAAGTCCGGGGACCTCCCGGATTAGGCCCGCTGCGCCGTCCGGCGATCCTGCGCCAATATCACCGCCACAGCGACAATCGCCGCGCCCAGCGCACGGGTCCAGTTCCATTCCTCGCCCAACACCAGCATGATCAACATCACGTAAAACGGTGCGACATTGATATGGAATGAGGCCAGCGCGACCCCCAGCCTGCCCACCGAAGCGATGAAAAACACCTGACTCAGACCCAGCGAGACCAGAGCATAGATCAACAGCATACCGACCTGTTGCAGATCGACCGCTGCGGCGGGCATGACCTCCATTCCCATTTGTCCCGCTGCAAAGAACAGAACCCCGGCCACGACCAACCCGCCGACAAGCGTGATCGAGCTGCGCCCGATCTGGCTGAGTTCCGGAAAGTCGCGCGCGGTCGCCATGCTCGCCCAGCAGAACAGCCCGGTTGACAGGATGGCGCAGCCAGCACCCAACCCCAGCTGGGCCGGAGCCACCGCGCTGGTGGCGATCAGCCCGCCGATGATCGACACCAGCACACCCAGGGCAAAGTTCAGCCGCAATCGCCGCGTTCCGGTCGCCATTTCCAGCAGGGTCGCAAACAACGGCGCGCAGGAGGCGATGATGGCGACGGTCACCGGATCGGTCAGTTTCTGCGCCAGAATGATCAGGAACATGCCGGCGCCCAGCGTTCCGCCGACCAGCAACGCATGCCGCCAGCGGGCGCGAAGCACCCGCGACGGACCGTCGATCAGTATCCAGACCGGGACCAGAAAAACCACCGCCAGGGCCAGCCGGGCCGCGAACAACGCGACCGGAGGCCAGCTTTGCAGAAGCACTTCGGCCGCCGGAAACCCGGCCGCCCAGGTCAGCATGGACGCCACCGCCAACCCGTTGCCGGAAAAGGCGGAACTGCGCCCGCCAGACACAGACAGGGTGTTCCCGCGCACGGGGTCAGGGCTCATCGCCATGGTATTCGGACCTTCTGTTGGTACGGCGCCGTTGAAATGATTCGCCGTATTGTCCCAAAGGTTCCTGAAACCGGCGGGGCGATCTGGCTGATTTTCGACAATCTGTCGTTTTCAGTCCCTTTCCCGGCAGGCACCGCGCGATTAAGGTCCCCCCACCCTTTGCCCGAGGTCACACATGCCCAAATTCGCCGCCAATATTTCCCTGCTCTTTGCCGAGCTTCCCTATCTGGACCGGTTTCAGGCGGCGGCGGATGCGGGTTTCAGGGCTGTCGAGATTCTGTTCCCTTACGAACTGGCCGCGAAAGAGACCCGCCGCGCCCTGCTGGCCAACGATCTGGAACTGGTGCTGATCAACGCGCCACCCCCGAATTACACCGGCGGCGCACCCGGATACGCGGCGGTGCCCGGCGGCGAGGCCCGGTTCCGGTCGGATATCCGCCGCGTCCTGCGCTATGCCGAGGTGCTGCGGCCGGGTCTGATCCACATCATGTCAGGCTATGCGGCCGGGGCCGAGGCGCTGAACAGCTTTGTGCAGAACCTGCAATGGGCTGCGGATATCGCACCCCGGCAGCAATTCACGATCGAACCGCTCAACCCGTCCTCGCAGCCTGGGTATTTCCTCAATGACTATGATCTGGCGGCTGAAGTGCTGGACCGGGCGGACCGCCCCAATATCGGTCTGCAATTCGACAGTTTTCATGCCCATATGATCCACGGCGATGCGCTGGCCGTCTGGGATCGCTTTCACCCCAGAGTCGCCCATGCTCAGATCGGGGCCGCCCCGGACCGGGCGGAACCGGGCCGCGGGCCAACGGATTTCACACGCCTGTACGCGGCCATGGATGACACCGGCTATTCCGGTTGGGTCAGCGCCGAATACAACCCGTCCACCCCGCGCACCGTTGCATCGCTGGGCTGGATGTAGTCCCGGAACGACGTCCTGTCTGGAAATCGGCTGGAAAATACCGCAAACCGGGGCAACGCGATTCTCAGGATGCCTCAGATGATCCCCAGCCGCTATGCCCGTGCCCTGTTCAGCCTGATCATGTCGGGATTGATGTCCTGCATCGTGACCGGCATCGCAACGGTCAAGGCGATCGGCTTCGGGCCAGGCACACTGGGGGACTGGATGGCATCCTGGGCCTTTTGCTGGCCCATAGCCTTCACAGTAATCCTTGTGCTGGGCCCATCGGTGCAACGGCTGGTCGGCCGGATGGTCAGGCCGCAGGACTGACCCGCTGCGAAGAGGGCCCGCCGGGCCGGATGAGCAGCGCCGCCCTTAATGCGCCTCGGCCCAGTTGGCCCCCTGCCCGGCATCCACGCTCAGCTTCACATCCAGTTTCACGGCAGGATCGGATGCGCCTTCCATAACGTCGCGGGCCACACCGATCACCTGATCCACCGCATCCTCGGCCACTTCGAACAGCAATTCGTCATGCACCTGCAACAGCATCTTGGCAGGCAGCCCGTTGATGGCATCCGGCATCCGCACCATCGCGCGCCGGATCACATCCGCCGCCGTGCCCTGAATCGGCGCGTTGATTGCAGCCCGGCGCGAGAATCCCGCATGCGGTCCTTTTGCGTTGATCTCGGGCGTGTGGATTTTTCGACCAAACAGCGTCTGCACATAGCCATGTTCTTTGGCAAAGGCGACAGTGTCGTCCATGTAGCGGCGTATGCCCGGGAACCGCTCGAAATAGCGGTCGATGAAGCCCTGCGCCTCGGCCCGTGGGATGCGCAGATTGCGCGCCAGACCAAAACCCGAGATGCCATAGATCACACCAAAATTGATCGCCTTGGCCTGACGGCGGATATCCGGCGTCATCTCGTCCAGCGGTACATCGAACATCTCGGACGCGGTCATGGCGTGAATGTCCAGGCCATCCGAAAACGCCTGTTTCAGAGCCGAAATATCCGCGATATGCGCCAGAATGCGCAGCTCGATCTGACTGTAGTCGAGGCTGACCAGCACATTGCCCGGCTCAGCAATAAACGCCTCGCGAATGCGCCGCCCTTCTTCGGTGCGCACCGGGATGTTCTGCAAGTTGGGATCGGTCGAGGCCAGACGTCCGGTATTGGCCCCGGTGATCGAATAAGACGTATGCACCCGCCCCGTATCAGGGTTGATATGGGTCTGCAGAGCATCCGTGTAAGTCGATTTCAATTTGGAAAGCTGCCGCCAGTCCAGCACCCGGCGCGGCAGTTCATGTTCGGTCGCGAGGTCTTCAAGAATGTCTGCCCCGGTCGAGTATTTCCCGGTCTTGCCCTTCTTGCCGCCTTCCAGCCCCATCTTGTCGAACAGGATCTCGCCCAGTTGCGCGGGGGAACCGACGTTGAATTTCTCATCCGCCAACTCGTGGATTTCAGCCTCTAAGCCAGCCATTTTTTGCGCAAAAGCGTTGGACATGCGGCTGAGAACATCACGGTCGACCTTGATACCGTGCATCTCCATCTCGGCCAGAACCGGCACCAGCGGGCGTTCGAGTGTCTCATAGACCGTCGTCACCTGCACCTGATGCAGTTGCGGTTTGAACAGCTTCCACAGCCGCAGCGTGATATCCGCATCCTCGGCGGCATAGGCCGTGGCCTCGTCAATCGGCACCTTGTCGAAAGTAATCGCCGATTTGCCCGAGCCCAACAGCGGCTTGATCGGGATCGGCGTGTGGCTCAGGTAACGCTCGGACAAGGTATCCATGCCATGCCCATGCTCGCCGCCATGCATCGCATAGGACATCAGCATCGTATCGTCGATGGGTGTGACGTCGACTCCGTAACGCCTGAATATCTTGGCGTCATATTTCATGTTCTGCCCGATCTTGAGGATCGACGGGTCCTCGAACATTGGTTTCAGCAGGGTCAGGGCCTCATCCAGCGGCATCTGCCCCTCGGCCAGCGCGTCCGAACCGAACAGGTCATCACTGGCTCCGTCCCGATGCGTCAGTGGGATATAACAGGCCTCGCCCGCTTCGACACACAGCGAGATACCGACCAGATCGGCGATCATCTCGTTCAGTCCGGTGGTTTCGGTATCCACGGCGACCCAACCCCGTTCATACGCCTGATCGATCCATTTTTGCAGCGCCGCGATATCCCGCACGCATTCATATTTCTCTGCGTCGAACGGGACGGTTTCAGTTTCGCTCTCAACTTCGGCGGCGGGCGCTTCGGGGATCACCGGAGTCTCGACCCCCAGCTTGTCAGCGATGCGTTTGGTGAGGGTGCGGAATTCCATTTCGGCCAGAAAACCCATCAGCGCGTCCGGCTCGGGGTCTTTCACTTCAAGATCGTCCAGCGTGAAATCCAGCGGTGTGTTTTCGTCCAGCTGCACCAGCTTTTTCGACAGTTCGATCTGGTCGCGCTTTTCGATCAGGGTCTGGCGGCGTTTGGGCTGCTTGATCTCTTCGGCGCGATCCAACAGGGTTTCCAGATCGCCATATTCATTGATCAGCAGGGCCGCCGTCTTGACTCCAATGCCCGGCGCGCCCGGGACGTTATCGACACTGTCCCCGGCCAGGGACTGCACATCGACGACGCGTTCCGGGCCGACGCCGAATTTTTCGATCACCCCGTCCCGGTCGATGCGCTTGTTTTTCATCGCATCCAGCATTTCGACGCCGTCGCCAACCAGCTGCATCAGGTCCTTGTCCGAGCTGACGATGGTCACCCGGCCCCCGGCCTCACGCGCCTGAACGGCGAGCGTGGCGATGATGTCGTCGGCCTCATACCCCTCCAGCTCTTTGCAGGCGATGTTGAAGGCGCGGGTCGCCTCGCGGGTCAGCGGCATCTGCGGTCGCAGGTCTTCGGGCATTGCCTCGCGGTTGGCCTTGTAGAGGTCATAAAGGTCGTTGCGGAACGTATGAGAGCCCTTGTCGAAGATCACCGCCACATGGGTCGGCGCGTCCGGCCCGTCATTCCCTTCGACATATTTCTGCAGCATGTTGCAAAAGCCCGAAACCGCCCCGATCGGCAAACCGTCGGATTTCCGCGTCAGTGGCGGCAGCGCGTGATAGGCCCGAAAAATAAAGGCTGATCCGTCGATCAGATGCAGGTGACACCCTTTTCCGAAATTGCTCATGCGCGCTCTCCCTGTCGGTCAGGGATGGTTCTGCCACAGGGTCGGACGGGTGGCCAGTCAAGAACGTCTTTCAGCCGCCGAAGAGACCCGAGAAGAAATCCGAGAAACTGTGCAGCAGCGCCATGATGACCAGCACCCCGAGGAAGGCAAAAAAGGCGAAGGCGAAGAACTGAAACAGGATCGCGCCCGTGCCTATCACCGCGCCTGCGATGGCCGGGCGCATGTTTTCGTGGCGCAGAATGCCAATGGCCGAAAGGATAATGGCCAGCCCGCCCAGCATCGCCACACCGATGCGCAGAAGATCATCCAGATCACGGGTGGGGGTGACGGGCGCGGGCTGTTCCATCCCGGCCGCAGCGCGCAGGGTGGACTTGCCGATCTCAGCCGCCAGTTCACCCAGAGTGACGCCGGTTGTCTGTTGCGGCGCAAATGGCCCTGCCCAGAAAACGAACAGGGCGGACAACAGAGAAACCGCGCTGACCGCAAATCCCAGCCAGCCGAATACAGGCGACGGGGGCGTTTGAACCGAAACATGCGACATGGGTACTGCTCACGTTGTTTGACCCGCCATTACCGCAACAAAACGGCAATTCTGGGGCGGGTTCACGGTGCGGAGCTTTGGAAAAGCCAGCGCGACAGCGTGACGGAATAGGGCAGCGGCACCCAAAGACCAAACCGGATATCCGCCGCACGCAACATCTGTCCCACCCAGACGTTGCAGGTCTGGAATAGGTTGAACCGGCCCCGTGCCTCGAAAAACCGGTCTGTCGCGGAAAATCCCGGCACTTCCAGCGGCCGCAAAGCGCCCTGATCTGATCGGGCAAAGCTGGCCTCGATCGCAATCAGGAAGCGGTCGAACTGAGCGGGCGTCATCACGATCCACGGCAGCTCGGCATCCGGCCGCAGCGGTTCCAGCACGTCGGCTCGGATCACCGAACCGTCGCCTGTCAGCCCTTTGAGAATGGCCATGGCGCTGACGTCCGAATAGGTGCCTGTGGTGGTATAGAATTCGCGTGCGCCCCAGCCGATCAACAGCCACCTGGCCTGCGGCTGATCCAGTGCAAGCCCCGCATCGGACAGGGCGCGCAGCCTTTGGCGCACATCCGGGGTCAGCGGGATTAGAAAATCGTAATGTATCGGACCCCGGATCAGCCCGACGTCTACAGTCGCCCGGCCGTTATCCGGGCTGGTGCGCCCTGGTATGATCGCCCCGAGCGTCGCCGCCAGAAAATAGAGAATAACCAGCAGACCCCCGCCCAGCGCGACGCGTCGGGCGGCCCGGCGCACTTATTCCGCCCCGGAACCTTTCAGCACGTATTTGCAGTCGCAATAGGGGCATTCGACCCAGCCGGTATCCTCGGGGATCTGCAACCAGACGCGCGGATGGCCCAACGCACCTTCGCCGCCGTCACAGGCGATACGGGCGGTTTCGACGATCTTGGTTTCCGGCGCTTCGATGGTCACGGCTGGCGATCCTTCTTCGGTTGTCGGCCTCGCGGGCATGTAATAGGTGCGTTTATGAGCGATGAGCAAACCGGGGGCAAGAGCCACATGAGCGATGCGGCAATCAGGATCGAAGGGCTGCGCAAGACCTATCGCGGCGGCAAGGGTCAGCCCGAGAAGCAGGCGCTGAAGGGCATCAACCTGACTGTCCCGTGCGGCTCGGTCTTTGGTCTGCTGGGGCCGAACGGGGCCGGCAAATCGACCCTGATCAACATTCTCGCCGGTCTGGTGGTGAAATCGGCGGGGTCCGTGTCGATCTGGGGTTTTGATCAGGACCGGAACCCGCGCCAGTCGCGCGCTGCAATCGGCGTGATGCCGCAGGAACTGAACCTTGACCCCTTTTTCACCCCGCGCGGCGCGCTGGAAGTTCAGGCTGGGCTGTATGGCGTGCCGAAATCCGAACGCCGCAGCGACGAGATTCTGGAACTGGTTGGCCTCAGCGACAAGGCCGAGGCGTATGCCCGCACGCTTTCGGGCGGGATGCGGCGGCGGTTGCTTCTGGCCAAGGCGCTGGTGCAACACCCCAAGATTCTGGTGCTGGACGAACCCACGGCGGGCGTGGATATCGAACTGCGCCAGATGCTCTGGACCAATGTGCGCAGGCTGAATGAACAGGGCATGACCATCATTCTGACCACGCATTATCTGGAAGAAGCGCAGGAAATGTGTGACGAGATCGCCATCATCAACCACGGCGAAAAAATCGCGCAGGACAGCACCGCCAACCTGCTGGGCCGCATGGACAGCCGCACCATGGTGATCGTACCGGACAGCCCGGTCATCGACCTGCCGGTCGCCGAAGGCGTCGACGCCGCGCTGCGCGATGACGGCAGCCTGGTGCTGCAATACCGCAGCGCCCAGACCAGCGCCGAGCAGGTTCTGGCCTCCGTACGAGCCGCCGATATCCGCATCCGCGACGTGCGCACCGAAGAGGCCGATCTTGAGGATGTCTTCCTAGCCCTGACCTCCAGCCGGGCCGACGATCCCCCGGCCGAGGACCGGAATCAGCCCCGTCGGGGGATGCACCGGGTCAAGCTTTAGACCCGGTCGATTCTTGCCTGATAGCAATTGTTGCGGGCCGAGCGGACGTGAATATAGGCCACATCCGGACGCGCAAAGATATCGCTGACCGCATCTCCGATCCGATCCGTGGGCGTGATCGCCCCGGTGCCATAGACGATCCGGTCATCCGCCCCGTAGCCCTTGATCAGATAGTCGGGCGAGGTCGTCAGAATCTCGGGCACCGCATCGCCCTGATGCCGTTCGCATGGCGCGGCGCACAGAAAAATCGGACCCGTTTCCGCATAGGGATGTGTCTCTAAAAAGGGGCGATGGGCCAGTATCAGCATGTCTTCTCCTTCTGGAATGTTGCGCAGACAGTGCCGGCAGGGGTTGCCGTGCCCGTCTGACACCGCGCGCTCGGGGGTGGCACCATAGGCATCCGGGCCTCCGGCCTGATAGGCGCGGACTTCGTCGGTGGGAAGGGCAGTGATCTTGAACATATCGGGTCTCCTGTTTTGTGGCGACCATGCCCGCCCGCCTGCCTCCGAGGCGACCCGTTTCCTGCGCATTGGCGCAAAGGACTCGAAAAAGAACAAAACGTGAATATAATAGGGAATCGCCATGTATGCCGAACTGTCGATCACGTCGAACTTCACCTTCCTCACCGGGGCCTCACACCCCGAGGAGTATATGGAGCGCGCCGTTACCCTGGGCCTGCCTGCCATTGCGATTGCCGATGACAACTCGGTTGCCGGCATCGTCCGCGCCCATACCCAGGGGCGCGAGATCGCCCGCAAGGTGCGTGAGCGCTTGGAATGGGGGGCGCAGAACACCGCCATCGGCCCGCCCTGCCCCGATCACATCCCCAAGCCACCCTCTTATCCGGTCCACGCTGTCCCGCGCCTGATCCCGGCAGCGCGACTGATCTTCACCGACGCGCCCACCGTGACCGCCCTGCCCCTGAACCGGCAGGGCTGGGCCAACCTGTGCCGCATCCTCTCCAAAGGTCGCCTGCGCGCCGAGAAAGGCGACTGCATCCTGCACCTGTCCGACCTGCTGGAATTTTCCGACGACCTCCACCTGCTGCTCTGGCCACAGGCGGACCGGTCCAAGGGCGGCGCGGACGCGTGGCGGACACAGGCGCAACAGCTGACGCGCCGCTTTGCCGGGCGGATGCATCTGTTGATGCATCCCCGATATGATGGTGCGGACAGCACGCATTTCTCTTTGTTAGAGACTAAATCGAAACAGCTCGACCTGCCCACCCTCGCCAGCGCCACGCCGATGATGCATCACGGCGCGCGCCGCAAGCTGGGGGATGTGCTGACCGCCATCCGCCTGCGCCGCAAGGTGGATGAGCTGGGCCGCGACGCGCTGGCCAATGGCGAACAGCGCCTGCGGTCCGAGGGTGAGATGCTGCGCATCTTCAAGGGCCATGAGGGGGCTGTCGCCTGCGCTCATGCGCTCAGTGAACAGCTCACCTTCTCGCTGGACGAGCTGCGCTATGAATATCCCAGCGAAGGCAGCGAACAGGAGACCCCGACCCAACGCCTGCACCGTCTGGCGCAGGAGGGGCTGAACTGGCGCTATCCGGCGGGCGCGTCGGAGAAGGCGCAAAAGATGCTGGCGCATGAGCTCGCCCTGATCGGCAAGCTGAAATACGAGCCCTACTTCCTGACCGTCCGCGACATCGTCCATTTCGCCCGCTCCCGCGGCATCCTGTGTCAGGGGCGCGGCTCGGCCGCCAACTCCGTCGTCTGCTTCTGCCTCGGCATCACCGAGGTCAGCCCCGAGATGGGCACCATGGTCTTCGAACGTTTCGTGTCCGAGGCCCGCGACGAGCCACCCGATATCGACGTGGATTTCGAACATGAACGCCGTGAGGAGGTGATCCAGCACATCTATGACCGCTATGGCCGCCACCGCGCCGGCCTCTGCGCCACGGTCGTGCACTATCGCGGCAAGCGCGCCATCCGCGAGGTCGGGCGCGCCATGGGCCTGACCGAAGACACCATCTCGGCGCTCTCCTCGCAGCTCTGGGGCTTTTTCTCAGCCGCCGGACTCGAAGCGGAGCGGATGCGCGAAATCGGCCTCGACCCCGAGGATCGCCGCCTGAAACAGACTCTGATGCTGGTCTATGAGATTGACGGCTTCCCCCGCCACCTCTCGCAACATGTCGGCGGTTTCATCATCACCGAGGGACGTCTGGACGAGCTTGTCCCCGTCGAAAACGCCACGATGGAGGACCGCACAGTCATCTGCTGGGACAAGGACGATATCGACAGTCTGGGCATCCTCAAGGTCGATGTCCTCAGCCTCGGCATGCTGACCTGTATCCGCAAGGCGTTTGATCTGATCACCCAGCATCACCAGACCAGCTATACCCTGGCCACGCTGCCGCCCGAGGACCCAACGGTCTATGACATGCTGTGCAAAGCCGACAGTATCGGCGTGTTTCAGGTGGAATCACGTGCACAGATGAACTTTCTGCCGCGGATGCGGCCGCGCAATTTCTATGATCTGGTGATCGAGGTCGCCATTATCCGCCCCGGCCCCATTCAGGGCGACATGGTCCACCCCTATATCCGGCGGCGAAATGGCGAGGAAGAGGTCAGCTTCCCCTCGGACGCTTTGGGCGAGGTGCTGGGCAAGACGCTGGGCGTGCCGCTGTTTCAGGAACAGGCGATGCAGATCGCCATCGTCGGCGCGGGGTTCACCCCGGAACAGGCCGATCGGCTGCGCCGCTCGCTCGCAACCTTCAAGAAACACGGCAATGTCAGCGAGTTCCGCGCGCTCTTCTTGCGCGGCATGAAACGAAACGGCTATGAACAGGATTTTGCCGAGCGCTGCTTCTCGCAGATCGAAGGCTTTGGCTCTTATGGCTTCCCCGAAAGCCACGCGGCCAGCTTTGCGCTGCTGGTCTATGCCTCGGCCTGGATCAAATGCCACCACCCGGGCATCTTTGCCTGCGCCCTGCTGAATTCACAGCCGATGGGGTTCTATGCCCCCGCCCAGATCGTCCGCGATGCCCGTGAACACGGGGTGCAGGTGCGCCCGGTCTGCATCAATGCCAGCTTCTGGGACAATGTGATGGAACCCGACGGCCACGGTGGGCTGGCCCTGCGGCTGGGGTTCCGTCAGATCAAGGGGCTGAGCGAAGAGGATGCCAGTTGGCTCACCGCCGCGCGCGGCAATGGCTACCATCAGGTCGACGACGTCTGGCGCCGCGCCGGGCTGGGCCCATCGGTGATCGAACGGCTGGCCGAGGCCGACGCCTTTGCCGCCTGCGACCTGACCCGGCGCGAGGCGCTGTGGCAGGCCAAGGCGATTGCCACCGCCAAGCCCTTGCCGCTGTTTGCACAGGATATGGAGGGCGAGGCGCTGGAGGAACCCGAGGCCTATCTGCCGCAGATGACGCTGGGCGAACAGGTGGTCGAGGATTACGTGGCCACCCGTCTCAGCCTGAAGGCGCATCCGGTGGCCCTGCTGCGGCATCTGCTGACGCCCGAGCCGCGCGACAAAACCACCCCTGTCGCCTGACGGTTGAACGGGATATTGGCCGGGAACAGAGTCGAAACCGGGCACCTCATGACCAGACCAATCCTGCCGCCGCGCTTCCCTGCAACACCTGACCAGATCAACGCACAGGTCAACGCGTTCTATGCCCGTGTCCGGCAGGACGGGCTGCTGGGTCCGGTCTTTGCCAACCATGTCACCGACTGGCCCGTACATGAGGAAAAGATCGCCGCCTTCTGGCGCAACGCGATCCTGTTTGAACGCAGCTATGACGGCAATCCGCAACGCATTCATATCGAACGGCCCGACGTGCGCCCTGAGATGTTCGCCCATTGGCTGGATCTGTTCGAAGAGGTTGCCACGCAGACGCTGCCCCCGGAAACAGCAACCCCGTGGGTCGCACTGGCCCGGCGCATTGGCATGGGCATGAAGGCCGGCGTTCAGTCGGCCCGCCAACCAAAGGACGAGCCGCCGGTTCTGCGTTGATCTCACGACATGGCAGGTTTGTCATGTTAGCGGTAAAATAGGGGCTTTGCGCCTTGCCGAAATGGGTTTACTCAGAGGCAGGCCAGCCGGAGACTTTGCCCGCGCTGCGATGACACACCGACACATCACCCGAGGCCAATTCGATGAGCACTCAAAACACCACCCTCAGGGGACTTGGCTTCGCGTTTCTTGGATTCGCGGTCTTTGCCAGCCATGACGCGCTGATCAAGGTGCTGGGCGGAACCTATTCGGTGATGCAGATCATCTTCTTCGCCACGCTGTTTTCCTTTGTCCCCATGGCCGTCACGATCCTGACCGATCGGGCGACGGGCAATTTCATGCCGCGCCATCCCGTGCTGGTCATGCTGCGATCCGCGTTGATGGTGACGGGCATGTCCTGCGCGTTTTACGCCTTTTCCACATTGCCGCTGGCCGAGGTCTATTCGCTGCTGTTTTCCTTCCCGCTGATCGTCACGGTGATGTCGATCCCGATTCTGGGCGAGGTCGTCCGCGCCCAGCGCTGGGCGGCCGTGGGTGTCGGCCTGATCGGCGTCCTGATCGTGCTGCGGCCCGGTACGACCGACATCACGCTGGGGCATCTCGCCGCCCTGACCGCCGCCTTCTGCAGCGCCTTTGCGTCCGTGCTGGTGCGCAAGATCGGCAATGAGGAACGCTCGGCCGTGCTGATCCTCTATCCGATGCTGCTGGCCATTCTGGTCATGAGCCTGGCCCAGCCCGCCGTCTATCAACCCCCGTCCCTGTTGCATCTGGCGATGATGGCGCTGGTCGGCGTGTTCTCGGTGATCGCGCAGCACCTGATCATCCTGGCCTATCGCGCCGCACCTGCCGGAGTCGTCGCCCCCAGCCAGTACAGCCAGATCATCTGGGCCACGCTGTTCGGCATGATTTTCTTTGGCGAAAAGCCCGACGGCTGGGTGGCCATCGGGGCCAGCATCATCATCGCCTCGGGCGTCTTTGTGGTCTGGCGGGAAAGCCGGGCGAACACATCGGCCAACACCCCGGTCCTGAGGGTGCGCTCGCCACGGTCGGATACCGGGGCGACGCGACCGGGGGAGTGATCGGCCATTTAATTCGGTGAAGCCTACTCGGTGTCCTTGCACCTGATCTTGAAACCGCCATTCATGCCGCTTTCCTCGAAGCGGTCAATCGCTCTGACCAGATCACCGAGGCGCTTCTGGCCGTAAGTGCGGGAATCGAAATCGGGATAGATTTTCCCAAGCTGGCTGCCAACAAAAGACAAGCTTGCCCAACCGTCAGCCTCTTTAGTGTTCAGAACAACATTCCGAATGAGCTGGTAGGCGTGATTCAGATCGTGCTTTGGCTTAGCGTCGTTGGATTTTTTGGCTTCCTGCGAATCCGAGGGCGTTTTCTCAATGTTTTCTATGTAAATAAATCGGTTGCACGCAGCCACAAACGCAGAAGGAGCCTTGCGTTCTCCAATTCCAAAGACATCCAACCCCTGTTCCCGGATGCGACTGGCGAGCCGGGTGAAATCACTGTCTGAAGATACCAGAACAAAGCCGCTGAACCGGCCTGAATGCAGGTTATCCATTGCGTCGATTACCAACGCGATATCGCTTGCGTTCTTCTTGGTTGTATTTGCAAATTGCTGATGGGGAACGATGGCATACTCGGCGAGAGATTTTGCCTCCCATCCTTGGGGCGAGCCATTGGAAAAATCTCCGTAAATCCGCCTCAGGCTGGCTTCTCCCAAGGAAGCGACTTCTTCGAAAATTTCTGCTGCGTGTTTTGCCGGTACGTTGTCCGCATCAATCAACACGGCCAGGCGGTCCGTTCTGCCTGCTGTCACGTTCTTCCCTCAACTCAAATTTGTCGTTCAATACGAGGGATGTGAAAACACAAAAGGGGCGGAAAAAAGGCCCGCCCCTTTCGCAAATTTCAGGTCGTTCAGTAGACCACGACCGAGCGGATGCTCTCACCCTTATGCATCAGGTCAAAACCGTGGTTGATGTCGTCCAGACCCATCGTGTGGGTGATCATCGGGTCGATCTCGATTTTGCCGTCCATGTACCAGTCGACAATCTTGGGCACGTCGGTCCGACCGCGTGCGCCGCCGAACGCGGTGCCGCGCCACGAACGGCCTGTGACCAGCTGAAACGGTCGGGTAGAGATTTCGGCGCCCGCAGGTGCTACGCCGATGATGATCGATTCACCCCAGCCCTTATGCGCCGATTCCAGCGCGTCGCGCATCACGCCGACATTGCCGGTGGCGTCGAATGTGTAATCCGCGCCGCCCTTGGTCAGGTTGACCAGATAGGGGACCAGATCGCCTTCGACCTCTTTGGGATTCACGAAATCGGTCATGCCGAATTTCTCGGCCATTTCCACTTTCGACGGGTTCAGGTCGACGCCAACGATCTGGTCGGCCCCGGCCAGTCGCAGGCCCTGGATCACGTTCAGACCGATACCGCCCAGACCGAATACGATGGCGCGGCTGCCGATTTCCACCTTGGCGGTGTTGATGACGGCACCGATGCCGGTGGTCACGCCACAACCGATATAGCAGATTTTTTCGAACGGCGCGTCCTCACGCACCTTGGCCAGCGCGATTTCCGGCAGGACCGTGTGGTTCGAGAAAGTCGAGCAGCCCATGTAGTGCAGGATCGGATCGCCATCCAGGGTCGAGAACCGGGACGTCCCGTCCGGCATCAGCCCCTTGCCCTGCGTTTCGCGGATCGCCTGACACAGATTGGTCTTGGGATGCAGGCAGTATTCACACTCACGACATTCGGGGGTGTAGAGCGGGATCACGTGATCGCCGGGTTTCAGGCTGGTCACGCCCGGGCCGACCTCGACCACCACGCCCGCGCCCTCATGGCCCAGAATGGCCGGAAACAGGCCCTCGGGGTCAGCGCCCGACAGGGTGAATTCATCGGTGTGGCAGATGCCGGTGGCCTTGATCTCGACCAGAACCTCGCCCGCCCTGGGCCCTTCGAGGTTCACGTCCATCACTTCCAAAGGTTTGCCTGCCTGAACGGCGACGGCGGCACGGGTACGCATTGTGCTTGTCTCCCTGTCTATTTTGCCCCGACCCTGCGTCAATTGCAGGGCGTTTTCAACTGTGCTTTGGTGGCAGCCTGGGTAAATTATTGATATTGCAGATGCGACATTGCCGGAAAGAGGAACGCCAATGCACCGTTTTATTCCCGCACTGATCCTGCTGGCCGCCTGCACCGAAGCGCCGCCGCCCGAGGATGCCCCGCTGCCGCCCGAACCTGCGCCGGTTGATCTGGCCTTTTGCGAGGGCGCGGCGTTGGCCGGTTCGGTGGGTCAGCCGGTTTCGACCGTTCAGGGCGTGTTGCCCGACCGTGCGCGGGTTCTGGGCCCGGACGGGATCGCGACGCAGGATTACCGCATCGACCGTCTGAACGTATTCGTCGACGAAGCCGGGATCATTCAGCGCCTGACCTGCGGGTAGGCGTGGACTCGGCAGGTGATTCTCATTTAAGAACAAAATGAGAACATTTTGATGTCTGCCCGATGCCCAAACGCCGAATACTCTCGCTCTGGTTCCCTCGTCTGGGGGCGGAACGGCTGGTCCGCGCCGCGCGGGGCCTGCAGGATGGACCTTTGGCTGTGGTGGCGGAACAGTCGAACATGCAGGTCGTCACCTCGCTGAACGTCGAGGCCCAGGCCGCCGGTCTGCGCGTCGGTCAGCCGGTGCGCGACGCCCATGCCATGTGCGCGGCCCTGATCACCCGCCCCCGCAACGCCCCGGCCGAGGCCGCGTTTCTGACCGCTTTGCGCCGCTGGGTGGGCAAGTTCAGCCCCTGGGTGGCCGAGGAATCGCCGGACGGGCTGGTCGTTGACCTGTCGGGTTGCGCGCATCTGTTCGGCGGTGAAGAGGCGCTGCTGAGCGTGATCGAGACCGATTGCGCCGATATGGGGCTGAGCGTGCAGATGGGCATCGCCGACACGCTGGGCGCGGCCTGGGCGCTGGCGCGCTATGCCGGGCAAGAGGCCACATCGGACCGCAGCGGCGACGCCATCAGTCAGGAGGCCCGCGCCACCCGCGCCCGGGCCACCAAACGGCGGCACTGGACCAAAGGCGGCGCCGCACCGCGGGTGATGGCGCTGGGCGGCGGCGCGCGGATCGCCGCGCCGGGGCAGTCCTATGGGGCGCTCAGCCCTCTGCCCATCGCGGCGCTGCGGCTTGAGGATCAGGTGGTCGCGCAACTGAACCGTCTGGGCCTGCGCCGGATTGGCGATCTGCTGGGGCAACCCCGCGCGTCCCTGGCGCGGCGGTTCGGGCGGGGGCTGGTGCTGCGGCTGGATCAGGCGATGGGCAGCGCGCCCGAGCCGGTCTCGCCCGCCCGCCCGCCACATCACTTTGCGGTGCGGATGACCCTGCCCAACCCGATCGGGTTGACCGAAGACGTGATGGCCGCCATCGACCGGATGCTGCCGACGCTCTGCGCGAAGCTGGAGGAAAAGGGCCGCGGGGTGCGGGTCCTGCGGCTGGAGGCACATCGCGCCGATCAGGCGGCCGAGATTGTCGAGGTGGGTCTGGCCCGCCCAACCTGTGACAAACGCCGTATTCGCCCTTTGTTAGAGATGAAAATAGACAAGATCGACGCGGGTTATGGCATCGACATGATGCGCCTTGAGGCGATCCAGTCTGAGCCCATCCACGCCCGCACCATGGCCGGCCATGCCGAGGCCCGCCGCGCCGTGCGTGATCGGCTGGAGGGCAATACTGCCGTGGATGATCTGATCGGCAAGCTGGGCGCGCGGGTGGGGCTTGAGGCGATCACGCGGCACCACCCGGCGGCCTCGCATATCCCCGAGAAAACCGCGCAGGTTCTGGCCGCCGCCTGGTCCGAACCCGCCCGCGACTGGCCGGCCCCGCCGCGCCCCCGGCCCCTGCTGATGTGGCAGCCCGAACCGGTGATGGCCCCGGAAACGCCGGATGTGCCCGCCGCCTTCCGCTGGCGCGGGCGCGACTGGCAACTGGCGCAGGCCACCGGCCCCGAACGCATTGCGCCGGAATGGTGGCTGGACGATCCCAACTGGCGCAGCGGCGTGCGGGATTACTGGGTGGTGGTCACCGAACAGGGCGAGCGGCTGTGGCTGTTCTACGGCCATGGCGGCACCATGTCGGCGGGCTGGTTCTGTCAGGGGCAGTTTGGGTAGATTGCGCTGATCAGAGTCTATTTTCCGCGATAGACCAGCAAATCCGGCAGATAATCGATCAGGCGGATCAGCCAGGAAAACGGGGCCGGAAAATCGGTGCGGAACCGGCGGCGCGACATCGCCCTGACCACCCGGTCGGCGGCGTCCTCGGGGTTCATCAGCATCGGCATGCTGAACGCATTCTTTTCCGTCA
Source organism: Ruegeria sp. ABV4_181 (assembly GCF_056158465.1). NCBI lineage: Bacteria > Pseudomonadati > Pseudomonadota > Alphaproteobacteria > Rhodobacterales > Roseobacteraceae > Ruegeria > Ruegeria sp. ABV4_181. The sequence continues at coordinate 762,360 of NZ_JBSWTI010000002.1, read as the reverse complement.
GGCGGGTCCGAATGAACCCCGGATTGACGATCCGCACCGTCACCCCGGTTCCCGCCAGATCGTGCCGCATGGTCTCGGCCAGCGAGATCAGCGCCGCCTTGCTGGAAGCGTATCCGATCGCCGCAGGCAGCCCGTGATACCCCGCCAACGAGCCGATCAGCGTAATATCCCCGCGCCCCGCACGTACAAAACCGGGCACCGTTTCACCCAGAACGCGCAGCGCGCCGGTGTAATTCACATCGCTCATCGCCAGCGCGGCCTCGGTGTTCCAGTCGGCCGCCTTCATCGGGTCATAGGCACCGGCATTATAGACCAGACCGTCCACCGCGCCGGCCTTGTCCACCGCGCGGCGCACGGCCTCAAGGTCCGTCACATCAAACGGCAGCGGGCGCGCATGGGGCAGGGTCGCACAAATGTCATCCAGACGCCCGGCATTGCGCGCGGACAGGATCAGATGTGCGCCCTGACGGCTCAGCGCGCAGGCCAGTGCGCGACCCAGACCTTCGCTGGCGCCGATGATCCAGTAGGTTTTTCCGTCAAAGCTGCTCATGCGTGGACCGTTTCACCATTGTTTGCTGTATCTACGGCCCCGCCGCTGCGTTGGATCAGCCTGTTGCAAAGTAAAATGCACTGTCCCCCTCATGTCACGACCGGATGGTGCCAAGAAAAACCTCCGTCCTATTGATCCACCCCCGCCCATCCTGCGTATCTTATTGTAAAATGTCACATAACGAGGCTTAAATGTTCGACGAAACCCGGGGCGTCCGGAAAAAAATCGCAATCATTGGCGCAGGCATTTCAGGTCTCTCCGCAGCTTACTATCTTTCTGAAAACAACGATGTGACCGTGTTCGAGGCCGAACCCCGGCTGGGCGGGCATGCGCGCACGGTCATGGCGGGCCGGAACGGGGATCAGCCCGTCGATACCGGCTTTATCGTTTTCAACTATGTGACCTACCCCTATCTGACCCGGCTGTTTGACGAACTGAACGTGCCCGTCATCGAAAGCGAGAATGAGCTTTGGTGCGACCATCGACAATGGCCGCATCGAATACGGGCTGAACAACCTGCGCACCCTGACAGCGCAGAAACGCAATCTGGCGCGCCCGGCCTATTACAAGATGATCGCCGACATCCTGCGCTTTGGCAAAGAGGCCCCCGAAGCCGCGCAGGACGACGACACCACGATCGGAGAGCTGGTGGACCAGCTGCGCCTGGGCCACTGGTTCCGCCACAATTACCTGATGCCGATGTGCGGCGCGATCTGGTCCACCCCTGTCGAATTCGTCGATCAGTTCCCGGCCCGGTCTCTGGTGCAGTTTTTCCGCAACCATGCCCTGCTGGCCAGCGGCCGTGCCAGTCAGCATCAGTGGTACACGGTCAAGGGCGGCAGCATTGAATATGTGCGCCGGATCGACGCCGCCCTGCGCGGTCGCGGATGCGAAATCCGGCTGGCATCGCCGGTTGAACATGTTCAGCGCGACGATACCGGCGTCACGGTCCACAGCCAGGGTCAGGCCGACCTGTTTGACGAGATCATTCTGGCCACCCATTCCGATCAGTCTCTTGCGATACTGGGAGGGGCCGCCACCGATGCCGAAAAGGCGGCGCTGGGCGCGATCCGCTATCAGCCGAACACCGCCATCCTGCATTGCGACCCGCGCCAGATGCCGCGGCGGCGCGCCTGCTGGTCAAGCTGGACCTATCGTTCGCAGGCCGGCAATGTCGGCGTCACCTACTGGATGAACCGATTGCAGAGCATTCCGGACAGTGACCCTCTGTTCGTGACACTGAATGCGTCGTCGGAAATTTCTGAGGATAAAATCTATGACCAGGTCGAATTCGCCCATCCGGTTTTCGACAAGGCCGCACTGAAGGCGCAGGGGCAGATTCGCGCGATGCAGGGCCAGAACCGGACCTGGTTTGCTGGGGCCTATAACCGGCACGGGTTTCACGAAGACGGAATCGCCAGCGCGATGCATGTCGTCGACCGGCTGAGCGGCACCCAGCACACAATCGGAGCAGACAATGGCAATCCTGCAGAAGATGCTGCAATCGCTGCCCCGGCCGCCGTCTGACGTCGTCCGCGCGGCGCTGATCTGCCTTGTCGCGCTGGCCCCGGGCGGGCTGGCGGCATCGCCGATCACGCAAACGCTGGACGATGCTCAACTCAGGGGCAGCGCGACATTTCGGTTTCTGGGCGTTCCGGTCTATGACGCCAGGCTGTTCACACCCGGGGGCGCGGCGTTCAGCTGGAATGAAGAGTTTGGCCTGCAGCTGACCTATCGCAAGACCCTGAAGCAGAAGGCGCTGGTTGAATCGACGCTGGACGAAATGGCCCGGCAGGGCAACCCGGCCCCGACGCAGGGACAGCTGGAACAGTGTTTTCAGGCGGTGGGCAAAGGCGACAGCTATGTCGCCATTACTGAAGGGCCGGACAAGGTCGGGCTCTGGCGCAATGACAAAAAGACCTGCACCCTGTCCTATCCGGGTGCAAAACGTGCCTTCATGTCCATTTTTCTGGGCACCGACACCCGGTCCGCAAGTTTCACACGCAGGTTGAAGGGCCAGTGATGCTGTATCCGCGCGTCAGTCTCTATGCGCTGATGCTCGCCGCGGCGGGTATCCCGCTGTATATCCACCTGCCGCGTTTCGCGGCCGTCAATCTGGGCATCGGGCTGGGGGTCATCGGGACCGTGCTGCTAGTGATCCGGCTGGTGGACCTGATACAGGATCCGCTGATCGGCTGGGCTATCGACCGCTGGCCGGGGGCGCAGATGCTGTTTGCCGCCACCGCCGCGATCGGGCTGGCCATCGGGTTCCCGCTGCTGTTCGGCCTGCCGCAGGGCGCCAGCATTGCCGCGCTGGTTGCCGTTTTGGTCTTGTTGTTCTCCGCCTATAGCCTTGGGACCATCCTGCTTTATGGCCGCAGTGCGACACTGGCCCGACATCCCGACCCGAAAGAGCTGATGACGCTGGCCGCATGGCGCGAAGGCGGGCAACTGACCGGCGTGGTCCTTGCGGCAAGCGCTCCGGCCCTGTTCCTGGCGCTGGGGGCCGGTGCCCAGGGTTATCCGGCATTCGGCCTGTTTCTGGGTGTTCTTGCCGCGCTGACACTGATCCTGACCTTCCCCATCTGGCGCTGTACGCCGATCACCGGTCAGGGGCTGTCCTTTGCCGGGCTGGGTCAGGCCGGTGCGCTGCGCCTTCTGGCGCTGGCGCTGGTCAACAGCCTGCCGGTGGCAATCACCTCGACCCTGTTTCTGTTCTTTGTCGAAGACCGCCTGCAATTGCCCGGAAAGGCCGGGCCTCTGCTGATCCTGTTTTTCCTCAGCGCGGGGGCCAGCGTGCCGCTCTGGGCGCGGCTCAGCAACCGCATCGGTCCGAAACAGACCCTGATGATCGCGATGCCGCTGTCAATCGCCGGCTTCATCGGTGCCGCGACGCTGGCCGCGGGCAATCTGACCGGCTTTGCGGTGATCTGCCTGGCCTCCGGCGCGGCGCTGGGGGCGGATATGGTGGTTCTGCCCGCCATGTTCTCGGTTGTGCTGACGCGGGCCGGGCTGAACGCTTCGGCCGCGTTCGGCATCTGGTCTTTCGCGGGCAAGCTGGGCCTTGCGCTGGCTGCCTTTTTCACTCTGCCGCTGCTGGAACGCAGCGGATTCACACCGGGACAAGCAAATTCGGCACAGGCGCTGGAGACGCTCAACCTCGCCTATGCCGTGCTGCCCTGCATCCTGAAACTCGGCGCGTTCGGAATGGTCCTGACGCTGCCCACTGAGGTCTCAGCCAAATGACACTTACAGCCATCCTTCTGCTTGCCCTGCTCGCTCTGATCATCGCGAAACGTCGGTTCCTGAGTTTCCGATCGCAATCCCCGGCCGATTATACGGGCACCGGACCCGATTTCCGGATGACGGAAAACCTGAACGGGGAAATCCTGTCCGAAGGTCTGATTTATGGACCAAACGGCAAGATGTCGAACAGCTTTGTTGCCCGCATGGTGGGGGAATGGAAGGGAAACACCGGCACGCTGACCGAGTATTTCACCTATTCCAACGGCAAGAAGATGACCCGCAAATGGTATCTGACGCTGGGCACCGGCAACAGCTTTACCGCCACGGCGGACGATATCGTGGGCGAAGGCCGCGGCATCATATCGGGGTCCACCGTCAAGCTGACTTATCGCATCATCCTGCCCGAGGATGCCGGGGGTCACACGCTTGATGTCACCGACTGGATGTACCTGACGGAAAACGGCGTGATCATGAACCGGTCCGAGATGCGCAAGTTCGGCGTCAAGGTCGCGGAGCTGGTCGCCACCATGCGTCCGGCCCCCGAAACCGCGACAGCCCATCTGAACGGGGCCAACGGATATGACGCAACTGCCGACGCAAGGCCGTTGCAATGATCTCGCGTCGTGTTCTGATCGGTGCCATTGCGATCACCGGGCTTGCGGTATTGGCCGCCTGTTCCGCCAAGCCACGGGTACCCAAGACCTTTCTGTCCGACCGGCAACTGAACCTTGAGGAGTTCTTTGCGGGCAAGACCGTCGCCTATGGTCAGTTTCAGGATGTGCTGGGCAATGTTCCGCGCCGCTTTACCGTGGAAATCGACGGCACATGGGATGGAGAAACCCTGACCCTGACCGAGGATTTTCTCTATGATGACGGCGCAACCGAACAGCGGATCTGGACCCTGACCAAAACCGGCAAAGACAGCTGGACCGGCACTGCGCCGGGGGTTCTGGGCACCGCCAGCGGTATCGAGCGCGGCGACACTTTCAACTGGAAATACAAGATCGACCTGCCGGTCAAGGATGGCACGATGCGCGTCAATTTCGATGACTGGATGTGGCTGCTGGAGGATGACCGCCTGCTGAACCGCGCCTATGTCTCGCGCTATGGGGTGCGGCTGGGCGAAGTCATCCTGTTTTTCGAAAAGAAATAGGTTCAGGGATCAGGAATCAAAAAGGGCGAGTCTGAAGACCCGCCCTTGTTCTTTGGTGGCTCAGGCCAACTCAGAAGTTGAACTGGGCACCGAAATCGGCGCGATAGTAACCGTCTGCGTTGCCTTCCTTGATCTCGCCAATGGCACCGCGCAGCGAAGCACCGCCACCCAGATCATAGATGGCGCCGATGCCGATGTTGCGGGTATCGTCATCCGCCGAACCGTCGCCGTAAACGAATTGCAGCGTGGTCGCAGCACCAACGTTATAAGACGCCGAAACACCATAGGCAGTGCCGTTTTCAGCGCTGTCCGCAACGTCGTCATCCGCCACGAACAGGGTGCCGTAGAATTCGCCCAGATCCGCGCCAAGGGTGAAGACGGTCAGGCTTTCCTTGTCCACGCCCGCACCTTCGTCGGTTTCACCATAGGCCAGTGACGCGGTGATGTTTTCGAAAGTGTACGAGGCGCTGACATCCCAACGGTCGCGGTCGTCGGTAAGACCACCACCCAGGAACCGGGTGTCCTGATCGTAAGACGCCGAGAAAGCAAAGTCGCCAACCGTGTAACGGAAGAACACGGCATTCGCACCGGAACCGGTCGAGCTGTATTCCAGGAACGAGTAGTCGACGCCCGAGTACTGGCCCAGGAATTCTTCCAGGCCGGGCTCAACGCCGAAATAGTCGTCGAGGTTGTCGAACGAGCCGGATACGTTACCGGCGTCAACGCGCAGACCACCGTAAATGACCGAGAAACGTGCACCGTTCAGACCGGCCGAGTCGGCTTCGCCGGTGTCGCTGTCTTCATCCGCCTGCAAACGGACGCGGCCCTGGAATTCAACGCCGCCATCGGTTTCGACATTGGCGTCGATGTTCAGACGAAACCGCGAAACCAGGATGGTGTCGTCAGATTCCGCAAACAGCGGAACGGTTGCGCCGCTGGCCGTTGTGGTCGTTCCGGTCTGGTTAACACGGTCTTCCTGGTATCCGATACCAAAACGGCCGTAACCGCTGAACTTAACTTCCGCGGCGGCAACGCTTGCAGTTGCGATCAACGCGGTCGATGCGATGAGAACTTTTTTCATGGTTAACCCATAGGTTTTGAGAGGAGTGCAGCCGCCAAAGGCGACTGTCGGCCTATTCGAATAAATTCCCCGCGCGGACAACAGATCTGCGGCGCTTCTTCTGCCAGGGCCCGGATTTTGTTGCATCTTTGCAAAACCGGGTTTGGGAAGCTTGCGCAGATTTTCCTTTGTTTACGCTCGTTTTGACACTTCGCCGGCCCGTGTTACAGAAAGTTGATCACAAAAATGCGACAGCACCTCTTTAAATGATGAAAGATTACCAGTGCTGCGCCTGTGCATATTTTTTGGGCAGAGCTGTCTGTTTGGGCGCGATGCTTCGCTGACCAGCCCGGTCGTCTCCCACAGTTGCGACTCAGTTTCGGAACCCGTTCAGACCAGTCAGTTGCTGGAATAGACAAAGGACAGTTTCCGGCTGACGCCGCCCGGCGGTGGCGGGAAGGGCGAGGCGGCGCGCACCTGCGCCTTGGCCGCACGCTCGACATCAGGTGTGCCGGTGCTGTCCACAACATCGACCCAGGCCAGGGTTCCATCCGGGCTGATTTCGAAAAACACTTTCGCGAACCCGCGGGCTGCCGTGTAGACGATGGGCGCGCGATTCAGATGCACCAGAACCTGCCCGGCATAATTGGTCCGGTCCGAGTTTCCGGGCCCGCGCCCACCCGCGCCGGACCCGCTGTTGCTGACGGTGAAAGTGTCGATCCCCCTCCGCCGGTAGGTAGTCAGGGGCGACTCGATTTCGCGGGTCGGAAAGCGCAGGTCACTGAAATCCCGCGATCCGCTCAGAACGCCCTGCGGCTCGGCCGGCGCGCGGCGATCCGGCAAACGCGGGCGGATCGAAGTCACCACGGCCAGTTCGGAATCCGCGCCATCCTCTGTCGTTTCAGGTACCGGTTCTGCCTCGACCGGGGCAATCAGCGTCTCAGGGGTTTCGGCGGGTTCCGGCAATGCGGCAAGCTGCTGCGGGGCCGAAGCCGTCGGTGCGGCCTCAACCACCGGCTCTACGGTTTCGGGGTCGCCCTGGGGCGTTTCGACCGCATCGGCGGTTTCCGCCGACGGAGTTTCCTCCACATCATCGGCGGCCGCGTCTTCGCCATCCTCTGCTTCTGCGGTTCCGGTATCCTCCGGGCGAACCGGTTCGGGTTCGACCGGTCGCAGCACCTCGGCGGTGCCGGTATCGGGTGAAAACGTTTTCTGCGGATCGTCTGAGGCCACATGGACCTCGCTGGTCGGAATCTCAGCCGGTTCCGGCGCGGGCGGCGGCTGCTCCTCGACCGGTGGCTCGGGCGTCGGGGCCGGCTCGGGCGTGACCGGTTCGGTGACGGTTTCGGCCAGATCCTCGAACCGGTTTCCAAGCTCGACCGCATCTGTGGGGCTTTGCTGTACCGATCGCTGGTCCAGACCCGATGCGGTCATTGTCAGACCCCAGGCGTGCAACAGCAGCGAAACCAGAACGGCGACGGCCGCGATGACAGCCGAGCCCCGGATCATTCCAGCGCCTTCTCGGTCACGACGAATACGGACGCAGCCCCAAGCCTGCGCAGTGTTCCGGTGACCTCAATCAGCCGGGACCCCGGCGCGTTGCGATCCGGTACGATACGCACCGGCCCCGGATCACGGCCGGCCATATAGGTTTCCGGATCGGTCGCCACCCCACGAAAGCTGAGCGTTCCGTCCCTGTGCATCACCAGCGCATCGGGTGGCTCGCGGCCTTCAAGCTGCGCGGTGTCCACCAGATTCAGATCCGGGTCCAGCGGCGTCGCCACGGTGCCCGCGATCAGGAAGAAGATCAGCATCAGAAAGACGACATTGATCAGCGCGATGGTCGAATCGCGCCTGCGGCGGGGGCGGGTCAGGCGGATCATTCCAGCACCAGCACGCTGAGCCCGTCACGCCCGCGCAGCTCGACCAGCAGGTCCACCAGCCGCTGCGCTGTCGTGTCGGGATCGAGGCTGATCAGCACCTGCCCGGTCGTCACCTGCAGAGCCAGTTCCGCGAGCGTGACCGGCACGCCATTCAATTCCAACCGCTCGGCCCCCAGTTGGACAAAGACCCGGTTCTGCGGTGCCTCGGCTGCCTCACCTCCGGTTGTCGCGTTGCTCAGTTCGATCTCGCCATACTTCGAAAAGGTCGAGGTCAGCATGAAAAACAGCAACAGCAGAAAGATCACGTCGATAAGCGGTGTCATCGCCATCCGGCGTCGGACAAAGGGTGCCGCGTTACGCATGTCCGGGCGCGGCCGTCGGGGCCCGCGTGTCGTCCGCCAGCGGAATCGCCTGCCCCGGCACCAGAACCGTGCGCAGCGCCTTGTCCGCGAACACCCGTTCACGCGCGGTGCGGCTTTCGAACCAGGACAGCACCATCGAAGTCGGCATCGCCACCGCCAGTCCAACCGCCGTGGTCACCAGCGCCACCCAGATCCCGCCCGCCAGCAGGGACGGGTCCACCGAGGATCCGGCGGACTGAAGGCTTTGGAACGCCTCGATCATGCCCAGAACCGTGCCGAACAGCCCCAGCAGCGGCGCCATTTGCGCCACCGTGTCCAACAGTCGGAATCCCCGCTCCAGACCGGCCAGCGCCAGCCCGGCCTCGGCATCCAGTCGCTGATCCAGACCGGGTGTGTCCGGCGCATCCATCGCAACGCTCACCAGCGGCGCAAGGTAGCTGTGGCTTTGCGCCAGACGCGCGCGGGCGGCCAGTTCATCGCCGGCATCCCAGGCGGCCAGAGCCTCGGACAGCACCCGATGCCGTCCAACGCCGGACACTGCAAACTGCCAGAGCTTGTAGAGCGTAACCGCAAGCGTGATCACGGACATCGCGATCAGGATGGCCACCACCGGGCCGCCAAGGACCAGAATTTCGCGCAGCGCGTCAAGAAAACTCATCCCAAAAGCTCCACTTCGGTTCGGCTGCGCAGGGTCGGCGTGTCATCGCATATGTCGCTTTCAGATCCATCGACGATACAGCTGCTGACACCGTTGATCAGCACCCGGCCCAGATTTTCGCAGGTGGTGTCCCGGATGTCGAACCGGCGCACACGCGGCCGCCCTGCCGGCAAATCCCGAAACTCGAATAAGGCGAGCCGGTCGAACGTGCCGGAGGCGTCGAAGATCACGATTTCATATCCGGCATTGTCGATCGCCGTCGACAGTTCGTTTTCGACCAGAAAGATCAGGCGGCACGCCCCCTCCACATCCTGAACTTTATTCAGCTCCAGCGTCAGCCCCGTCGGCGGCGCATCTGAGGATTGCGCCAGCGCCGCGAAGGGCAAGGTGACAAGCATGGCAGCCAGAGCCGAACGGCGAAACATCATGGATACGCTCCCAGTTGTTCAACGCAGAACCAGAGGGCCGAAGCGGCACCGCTGTTGTCCAGCTACACATATCCAACACTGCGGAGCGGCGAAAGGGCGGCCGACAGGCTTGTGAACAGGCGCAGGCCGTGGGTACGGCTTGGTTAGGTCAGGCGGATGTGACCACCCCTAGCAGCACGGTGAGCGAGAAGGAATGTTCGTCTGCGTGCCGGTAGAATACGCCGGAACGGTCAGACCCTTTCACGACGTGCTGCGCTAGCAAAATCAGTTGTGCTGGCGGAGGTCCGGTTGGGCTCATTGCGACCCTGTTGCCGGTATTTTTGTGTGTATTGTCTGGTGCGGCTCTGCCATCTGGGTTGCTTCCACAATGCTTCCAGAGAGATAAGCGGGCAGCGGTGTTGCCGCTTGCTCCGATCCTTAATGCTTTGCTTTCGTTGCGAAAGCTTGGTTTCGGTGGGAGGATTTGCCCCACTGCGCTTCAGGTTATGAACCTGACGCGGTTTGATCGTTAAGCACACAGTCCGGTGGACTGTTTGTAGATCAAACGGGCTGTTGGGATTTTGGTTGCGGGAGCAGGATTTGAACCTCTGCCCTTCGGGTTGTGAGCCTGACGAGTTGAAGACGTTAAGCAATTGATCCGGGGGATCAATTGTAGTCTGAACGGGCTGTACTGAGATTTTCTGACGCTGGTTGCGGGAGTAGGATTTGAACCTACGACCTTCAGGTTATGAGCCTGACGAGCTACCGGGCTGCTCCATCCCGCGTCAGAGTCAGATTTGTATCATCGTGTTAGAGAGAATATGGGCTTTTACTAGGTTTGGCGGTGACCTACTCTCCCGGGGCTTAAGCCCAAGTACCATTGGCGCGGCAGTGCTTAACTTCCGGGTTCGGTATGGGACCGGGTGTTTCACTTGCGCTATGACCACCAAACCGAGGAAAAGCCCATGTCGACTTTCTTGCTGTGCAAGAAAGCGACAGGTGGCAGGCAGCGTCTTTGCTTGCAAAGGCGCGTTGCCACTCGGTTGTTATGTCGATCAACAGTGCCGCTTGGTGCGACACAGCCGTCCATGTTCAAGGTGTATGTTTTTGATTTGTCTTTCCATTACTGGATCAAATCAAGCCTATCGGGCGATTAGTACCGGTCAACTGAACGCATTACTGCGCTTACATCTCCGGCCTATTGACGTGGTGGTCTTCCACGGCCCTCAGGGAGACCTTGTTTTGAGGGGGGCTTCCCGCTTAGATGCCTTCAGCGGTTATCCTGTCCGATCATAGCTACCCAGCACTGCCGTTGGCACGACAACTGGTCCACCAGTGGATCGTTCACCCCGGTCCTCTCGTACTAGGGGCAACTCCTCTCAAGTCTCCTACACCCACGGCAGATAGGGACCGAACTGTCTCACGACGTTCTAAACCCAGCTCACGTACCTCTTTAAACGGCGAACAGCCGTACCCTTGGGACCTGCTCCAGCCCCAGGATGAGATGAGCCGACATCGAGGTGCCAAACACTGCCGTCGATATGGACTCTTGGGCAGTATCAGCCTGTTATCCCCGGCGTACCTTTTATCCGTTGAGCGATGGCCCTTCCACTCGGGACCACCGGATCACTATGGCCGTCTTTCGACTCTGCTCGACTTGTCAGTCTTGCAGTCAGGCTGGCTTCTGCCATTGCACTCAACGAGCGATTTCCGACCGCTCTGAGCCAACCTTCGCGCGCCTCCGTTACGCTTTAGGAGGCGACCGCCCCAGTCAAACTACCCGCCACGCAGGGTCCCGGATCCGGATAACGGACCGCGGTTAGACATCAAGAGTGCGAAGGGTGGTATCTCAAGGGAGGCTCCACGGATACTTGCGTTTCCGCTTCAAAGCCTACCACCTATCCTGCACATCACAATCCTGATGCCAGTGCGAAGCTGTAGTAAAGGTGCACGGGGTCTTTCCGTCTAACCGCGGGAAGCCTGCATCTTGACAGGCAATTCAATTTCGCTGAGTCGATGTTGGAGACAGCGGGGAAGTCGTTACGCCATTCGTGCAGGTCGGAACTTACCCGACAAGGAATTTCGCTACCTTAGGACCGTTATAGTTACGGCCGCCGTTTACCTGGGCTTCAATTCAAGGCTCTCACCTCTCCTTTTAACCTTCAGGCACCGGGCAGGCGTCAGACCCTATACGTCGTCTTGCGACTTCGCAGAGCCCTGTGTTTTTAATAAACAGTCGCCACCCCCTGGTTTGTGCCCCCAGCCCCTAGTTGCCTAGGAACCGGGCCTCCTTCTCGCGAACTTACGGAGGTATTTTGCCGAGTTCCTTCAACATCGTTCTCTCAAGCGCCTTGGTATGCTCTACCAGTCCACCTGTGTCGGTTTAGGGTACGGTCTGATGGAGGGCTATTTCCAGGAACTGCTCAGCAGCCCAACCAATCCGATAAGGCTGAACTACATCTGCAATCCGTCACATCCTCCTGGCCTAGGAATATTAACCTAGTTCCCATCGCCTACGCCTTTCGGCCTCGGCTTAGGGGCCGGCTTACCCTGCTCAGATTAGCTTTAAGCAGGAACCCTTGGACTTTCGGCGAGAGTGTCTCTCACACTCTTTGTCGCTACTCATGTCATCATTCTCACTAGTGATCTCTCCACCGGATCCCTCACAGGCCGGCTTCATCGAAAGAACTCGATCCGTCATTACATCCACTAGGGATGCAAATACGGATGAGTTCTATGTCACACTACGCTCTGCTACCATGCCTTACGGCATCCTAAGCTTCGGCTCATGGCTTGAGCCCCGTTACATCTTCGCCGCAGGACAACTTGTTTAGACCAGTGAGCTGTTACGCTATCTTTAAAGGATGGCTGCTTCTAAGCCAACCTCCTGGTTGTTTTGGTCGTCCCACCTGCTTTCCCACTTAGCCATGAATTGGGGGCCTTAGCTGTAGGTCAGGGTTGTTTCCCTCTCCACTACGGACGTTAGCATCCGCAGTGTGTCTGCCATCTAGTACTCCCGGGTATTCGGAGTTTGGTTAGGA